>NZ_FQVN01000033.1 GCF_900129375.1 Streptoalloteichus hindustanus
GTCGAAGATGTTCAGACGAGCGTCCACTGTGCACTCCTTGCCGATGCGGTGGGTACACCTGTCTGACGGGACAGCGAGGCGGGATGTGACAGGCCAGGATGTGGCCTGCGTCTCGATGGCCGCACCACGGCGGCAGGCCCGCTCAAGAGCGTTGGGGGCGCGGGATTCCGGGGTCAGCGGGCGAGATGGCCCGTGTCGCCGAGGCTGACGACCTGGCGGTTGCGGAAGAAGTCGTCCTCGTGGAGCACGGTGATGCTGCCCGAGGCGGCCCGGAAGCTGACGTGGCTGGCGGACTCGACCGGCATGCCGATCCACGACGCCACGACGAACGTGAGGGCGAAGCCGTGCGTCACGACGATCTGGTGCTCGCAACGGCTCTCCAGGACGGCGTCCACGGCCGCGTAGATCCGCCGGGCGAACACCCCCCTGGTCTCGGCGCCCGGCAAGCCCTCGTCGTGCCCCATCCGGTCGCCCGTCGCGGGCGGCGGGACGAACCGCCGGTCCAACCACTCCTGCGGCCTGCCCTCGGCCTCGCCGTAGGACTTCTCGCGCAGCCGGGGGTCCAGGACCGGTTCGACGCCGAGGAGATCGCCCACCGCTCTGGCCGTCTGCGCGGTGCGGCGCAGGTCCGACGAGAACAGCTCGACGTCGGCGTCCTCGGGCACCCTGGCCCGCAGCGACGCGGCGACAGCGGCCGCCACGCGCTCGCCGGCCGGGGTCAGGGACGAGTCGTGCCACCCGCCCACCACCCCGTCGACGTGGTGCGTTGCCTCCGGGTGCGTGACGACGTAGAGAGTGCGCACAAGATTCTCCTTACGAGGTAAGGATCGAGCTGACCTGCTACGCGTGCTTTGGTTCGCGCGCAAGGGAAACGGCGTTCCCGCCCATCCGACCGCACGAACGCGGACGAGGCGCCGGCCGGCGCGACGCCAGTCATGGCGACGATCGGCCGGCAGCGCTCGTCCCGGTTCTGCTCGGTGAATGCCGGCGTCCCGCCAACTCGCGCTCACCGGAAGACTGTGAACCCCGGTGTGTCAGGGGTTGTGGTGGCCGGAACACCCCGGCCCACACGCCACACCATTCACCGAACACCCCACCACCAGCAACCCCGCCAACCCCCGCA
>NZ_FQVN01000032.1 GCF_900129375.1 Streptoalloteichus hindustanus
CCACGACCTACGACAACCCCCGCGCCCCCGAACGCCTCTGGCCCGAATGCCCCACCTGCAAAACCCTGGTCGACCAGGTCGCCGACCGACGCGCCGCCGCAGCCGCCCAGGTCCGCTACGACCTCCACGCCTACGGCGACCGCCCACCCTGCCGCCACCACCACCACACCTAACCGCACTGCCCTAAATCTCCTGTCCGCGTTGTCTCGTCACGCTCACGCGGACAGGCACCCCCCGGGGGGCCGGACCGTCCCATCCCACCCCCGGGGAAAAGCGGTGGGGCCACACACTGTGCCTGGCCCCACCGCCCCCACCACCTCTCACCACCATGCCTTTCGGAAAGGGCCACCTGTGTTCTCGTCTCGTCCCAGGGTGGGCAGCCACTGATGGCCGACCCCGTCCCCATCACCATCGGCCAACGACTCGTCGCCGCCGAACTCCGCCACCGCCGCCACGCCGCCGGCTACACCGTCCACGACGTCGCCCTCATGATGGACATCTCACCCAGCAAGATCTCCCGCCTCGAACACAGCCGACGCCCCCTCCACTTCGTCGACGCCGCCGGACTCCTGGCCCTCTACCGCGTCACCAGCTCCGAACGCGAGGCACTGCTGGACCTGTGCCGACCCAACACCCCCAGCCGAGGCTGGTGCCTACCCACCCGCGACCTTTCCCAGGCACACCGACACGTCGAATCCCACGCCACCCGCTACACGATGTTCGACGCCCTGACCATCCCCGCCCCACTCCAGACCCCCGACTACACCCGCCACCTGTGCGCCAACCTCGGCCACACCCCCGACGACACCGAACGCCGCATCGCCTGCGCCCAGGGGCGCGCCAGCCTCCTGTCCCGCGACCGGCCCCCCGAGGTGACTCTGTTCGTCAGCGAGGAAGCACTGTGCCGCCCGATCGGCCCCACCCCGATCATGACCGCCCAGTACCACCACCTCGCCCGCCTGACCCGGAAACGATCGGTGACGTTCCGGATCGTCCCGGCCGAAGTCAGCGCTCCACGGCTGGGGGCGTTCGCGTTCTACGAAAGCGAGGACCTCCCACCCATCGTCGTCCTGGAAACACCCCGAGCACTGTCCTTCATGGACACCAAACCCGAAGTGGACTACTACGCCACAGCCATCCGAGG
>NZ_FQVN01000029.1 GCF_900129375.1 Streptoalloteichus hindustanus
GGACCGAGGCGAGTTTGAGGATGGGCAGGGCGTTGATGACGGTCATGACGCAGGAGATGAAGTCGCCCTGGGTGAAGCAGCGCTTGGCGTCGTTGTAGCCGATCAGCTCCAGGAGGACGTCTCCGCCCTGCTCGGAGATGAACGACATCAGGGTCTTGTTGGCCTGGGCGCGAGCGCGGTTGTACTCGTCGACGCCGGCCTGACCCCGCTCGGCCCGGAGCGCCTCCGCCTCCTCGGCGGTCAGCTCGGGGAGTTGGCTCTCATCGGTGATGGCCTCCTCGACCGCCTTGCGCTGCCGTTCCTCCTCCTCCCGGCGGAGCTGCTCCTGGATGTCGGCCAACTGCGCCTGGATTTCCTTCGCGTCGGCCTCGGCGTTCTTGAGCCGGGCTTCGGTGTCCTTGGCGTAGTTCTCGGCGTTGGTGGCCGACTGGTTCGCGTCCCTGGCGTGGGCGTCGGCCCGGTCGGCGCTGGCGCGCGCCGCGTCGGCGTCCCGCTGGGCCTGGTCGGCGGCCTGCTTCGCGGCGGCCGCGTCCTGTGCGGCGCGGTCGGCTGCGGCGCTGGCCTCGTTGGCCGCGCGCGTGGCGTCGTCGGCGGCCCTGCGGGCAGCGCGGGCGTCGGCCTCGGCCTGGTCGGCGAACCGTCCCGCCAACGCCGCATCGGCCGCTGCCTGGTCAGCGGCGGCCCTGGCGGCCTTCGCGTCCGCCTGGGCCTGGGCGTCGACGGCCTGCGCCTCCGCCGCGGCTTGGCGGGCGGCTGCGGCGTCGATCGCCGCTTCGGCGGCGGACCGCTGTGCGGCAGCGGCGGACTTGGCCGCCTCGGCCGCGGAGTTCGCCGCGTTGGCGGCGGCCTGGAAGGCCGGTCCCACTTCACCCGAGGCGTTCTTGGCTGACTCGGCGGCCTTCTGCGCCTGGGCGGCGGCGTCGGCCGCGGCCTTCTGGGCGGCCTGGACCTGGGAGTCGCCGACGTCCTTGGCGCGGTTGGCCACCGCCACGACGAAGTCGGCGTCGATGTCGGACTGGGCGAACGGGCTGGCCAGGTTGATCGCCTGGTCAGCGGGGGCGGCGATCCCGGAGGCGGACCGCACCGCGGCCTCGGCCGCCCGGGTGGCGATCCCGGCCTGGGTGGCGGCCGTCGAAGCTTCCACCGCCGCAGCGTTGGCCTCGTCCTGCGTGCGGTGAGCGGAATCCAGGGTCTTGGCGGACTCCACCGCGGCCTGCTGCGCGAGGTTCACCGCGTTGCGGGCGTTTTCGGCGGCGCGGGCTTCGGCGGCGGTGGCCTCCTCGGCCGCGGCCTTGGCCCTGATGGCTTCGGCGTGCACGGCGGCGGCTTCCCGCTCGGCGCGGGTGGCGGCCTCGTTCGCGCGTGCTGCCGCGGCCTGGGCCTCGTTGGCCGCGGCCCGGGCCTTCTCCGCGGCGACCTCGGCTTC
>NZ_FQVN01000027.1 GCF_900129375.1 Streptoalloteichus hindustanus
CGCGACTGGTACTCGTTGTCCGGCCCCAGCTCCCCCACCAGCACCAGGCCCTTCGGGAAGACCACCTCGAACGGAACCGCGAACCGGTAACCCCTCGGCATCGCCATGGCTTGTCTCTCCTTCGTCGTCTTCCGGGCGACCTCCCGCCCTATCAGCAGAAGCGACTGTAGCTGATAGAGCTAATAGTCCTGCAACTGATTTCGTTACTCCATTCGTGTGATCTATGGCTATAGCTGCTCTGGCGATAGAGTGCGGGCCATGCCGATCGACCCAGCGGACCGCCGGCCGGCTTACGTTCAGGTGGCCGCCGACCTCCGCAGGCAGATCACCTCCGGCGCACTCAAGCCCGGAGACCTCCTGCCATCGCTAACCAGGCTCATGGAAACCCACGGCGTCGCAGTGAACACCGCCCGCAACGCGGTCAAGCTCTTGGAGAAGGACGGCCTGGTCGTCACGCGCCAGGGGCACGGGTCGATCGTGTTGGAGCGCTCCGCCTCTCCTCAGCAGAGCGACAACGTCCCCGACGATCTTGTGCAGCTCTTTCACGAGCTCAAGGACGCCGTCGACGACCTGCGCGACCGGATGGAGGCTGTTGAGCAGGCCCTACAAGGCCGAGGTGCCGTTCAACCCGGAGAATCCGATCACTGAGATCACGAACGGCGGCACGCAGCCCAAGCGCCAGCACCCGAAGATCTTCCCGTTCACGGTCAGTCATCACTGCCCCCGAAGATCATCCCGTGCGAGTCGAAGCACGTACGTTCGACGGCCCGCCTCAGGCGGGCTCGGTCTCCGTTCTGGCCGTCCGCCAGCTCGCGGCATCGAGCAGCGAACTCTTCCGCAGCCTTTGCCAGCTTCTCCGCATAGGCTGCCGCGACCGCGAATCCGTCCACCTGCGGCGGGACGCGGATCTGCATGCCGCTTCCACCCATCTCCACCAGGAGCACCGGGCGACGCGGTTCAGCTTCGACGCACCGGGCGCTGTCCCACGGCCCGGGGTGCATGAAGACGTGGAGGCTCACAGGACACCCCCCGGACGCCGCCTCGTGACCTTGTAGTCCATGTCACAAGTCCAGCGCTCAGGCACGGACGGTGACACCACGTCAAGGGGGCACTTCGGGACGTTACGATCAGGCCCAAACGTCCCTGCAGGCGTCCTGGGAGACACCGAGTGGCGAATGATCGTTTGCGGGCGACGCTCGCTGACAAGGGTTACGCACCACAAACGTTCGCGGTTGAGCTAGGCGTTGACCCGAAGACCGTTGAGCGATGGATTACCACAGCGCGAACTCCCCACCGCTCAACCGCCTACCGGGCCGCTCAGCTGCTAGATGTGCCCGTCGGGTGGTTGTGGCCGAACCTGCAGCAGGGAAAGGCTAGCAATAGCCGAGCAGAGGTTGTGGCATTTTATCCCCATCGGTCAGATGTCCCAAAGAACCTGTGGCTAGAACTCCTCACGTCCGCAAGCCGGAATATCTGGCTTCTGGCGTACGCGAGCCTTTTCCTTCCGGAGGAAAACCCCGAATCGATCGCATTGCTACGCCAAAAGGCGGCCGACGGTGCTGACATACGCATCGTTTTGGGCGATCCAGACAGCCCAGAAGTAGAGTTGCGTGGAGTCGAAGAACAACTTTTCGATGCAATTCCCGCTCGCGTGAGGATGGCGCTTGCCTACTACAGCCCTCTTCTGCACGTACCGGGCGTGCATTTCCATCTTCACCGCACGACACTCTACAATTCAATTTTCCGTTTTGACGACCAAATGTTGGTTAATCAACACGTTTATGGGACGTATGGGTACGTCGCCCCCATCCTTCATCTCCGAAGGATGGAGGGCGGCGACCTTTTTGAAACTTATGCAAAGAGCTTTGAGCGCGTCTGGGAAGTCTCGTACCCGTTTGACGGTAGCGCGCTACGCAAGAAGAAAGCTGGCTAGCGCATCTTAGTCATCACGGATCGGAACGCCCCCAAAACATTATCCGTAGTCTCAAGACTCGGAAGGACCTCGTGCGCGCCTGCGCGTGCGAGGTCTTCCATGCTGGTCTTACCCGTTGCCACACCAACCACCCATGCGCCGCCGCCAAGGCCCGCTTCCACGTCACGAGGCGTGTCACCGATCAAGATGACAGCAGACGCTGGGAGGTCCACTTCATATTTGTCGGCAGCCCGGCGTCTGGCGTACCCGACCAGCTCAGCGCGCACTTCCGCGTCAGAGCCAAAGCCGCCAGCGTCGAAGTCTACATAGGACTCAAGGCCAAAGGCCGCTAGCTTTGCGTAGGCATTCGGTTTGATATTTCCGGTCAAAACAGATTGGATGACGCCAGGGATCGAGCCGACCGCCTTGAGTGCTTCAACCGAGCCCGGAAGCGCGTACCCACGCGCTCGAAGCTCTTCAAAGTTTTCGTTCATTGCCTCGGACAGCGCTTCGAAGAGCCGAGGAGTGTACCGATCAGGATCTTCGATGCCGTTCCGGCGTAGCATTTCGCCCATAATCAGCGGATCGGTTCGCCCCTCAGTCTCTGCCGGGACAGTCGGATCAACACCGGTAAGTTTCCGAAACGCCTTAGCGTACGTCGCTTTGCTCATGCCACCATTCTCAATAAGGGTGTTGTCTACATCCCACAGCACCAGAACGGGGCGTCCGCCGTTTCGCTTCGTTTCCCTCACTACTACATCTTGCATCAGCCGCCACTTCCCCGCCACTACTCGCGCGGTTGCACGCCCTTGAACCGTTGCCGAATTCCGCTCTACAGGATCAAGGCGCGCCGCCGGCCGGCGGCGCGCGGTAGAGCGGCGGCCCGGCCATGGCCCCGTTCTGAGAGGGCGCGGCACCGGCCGGGCCGCTGGCGCGTCCGGCCGGGCCGACCCTCTCAGAAGGGGCACCGGGT
>NZ_FQVN01000023.1 GCF_900129375.1 Streptoalloteichus hindustanus
CTGTGCTGTGGTGCGGGTGGGGCGCGGATGTGGATGGAGGAACGGGTCGGCAAACGCATCAACCTGGAACGGGTGGACGAGGCGTTGGGCACCGGGCCGTCCAAGATCGCCACGGGGTGTCCGTTCTGCCGGGTCATGATGACCGACGGACTCACCACACGACAGAACGAGAAGGCCGCACCGGAGAGCGTCGAGGTGCTCGACGTCGCCCAGCTCCTCCTGACCGCCGTCAAGCGCGGCCAGGAGAGCCCGAAGCCGGCCGAGGTCGCCGAGGCGACCGCCGGCGACTGACGCCAGGGCGAACGCGACCGTGAGGGCCGCGGCCGGGACACCGGCCGCGGCCCTTCGGCGTTCCGGGGAAAACGGGTTGACGGGCGTTGCTAGGGTTTTCCAACGTCAGGCTGTAGCCGAATCTGGGAGCAGCACGTGCTCATCAGCGAGGACGACATCTCGGAGTGATTCCGGGAGTTCCGCGGTCCTGGAACTCGTGACGCCCCGCGCGTCCGCACCGAGAACGCGATCACGCGCCGGTGTTGGTTCCGGTCATCCGCGCACCGGTCGTCGCCGCTGCCCGTTCCGCCCCTGACCTCTGACGTCCGCCACTCGTGACGTCCAGGCGCGCGCCGGTGCGGCGCTGTCGGCGATGGCCCCCCCCGTCCAGCCCCTCCCCCGCTGGCGCTGTCCACCCGCGCCTGCCCGCACTGCGAGGACGCCATGCAAGATCCCGCCATCGTCTGCACCCACCTCACCTTCCACTGGCCCGACGACACCCCGCTGTTCACCGACCTGTCCTTCGCCGTCGGCGTCGGCCGCACGGGTCTGATCGCGCCCAACGGCGCCGGCAAGAGCACATTGTTGCGGCTAGTGGCCGGCGAGCTCGCCCCGACCGCCGGCTCGGTCGCCGTCCAGGGCGAGCTGGCCTACCTGCCGCAGACCCTGCCGCTGGTCATGGACCGGACCGTGGCGGAGGTCCTGGAGATCGCCCCCGTCCTCGCGGCGCTGCGCGCGATCGAGTCCGGCGACACCGCCGAGGAGCACTTCTCCATCGTCGGCTCGGACTGGGACATCGAGGACCGCGCGCACGCCGCGCTGGCCAGGCTCGGCATGGCCGACGTCGACCTGGACCGTCCACTGGGGACACTCAGTGGCGGCCAGGCGGTTTCGCTCGGCCTTGCGGCGCAACTGCTCCGGCAGCCCGACGTGCTCCTCCTCGACGAGCCCACCAACAACCTCGACCTCGACGCCCGCGAGCGGCTGTACGCGGTGGTGGAGGAGTGGCGGGGCTGCCTGCTGGTCGTCAGCCACGACCGGGCGCTGCTCGACCGGATGGACCGGGTGGCCGAGCTCGGCCCGGACTCCGTCCAGCTCCACGGCGGGAACTTCACCGCCTACCAGGAGGCGGTCCAGCGGGAGCAGGAGGCCGCCGAGCAGGCCGTGCGCACCGCGCAGGCCGACCTGCGGCGCCAGCGCAGGGAGGAGCGCGAGGCCAGGGAGCGCGCCGAGCGCCGGGCGGGCAACGCGCGGCGGAACCAGGCGTCGATGGGCCTGCCGAAGATCGTCGCGGGCACGTTGCAGCGCAGGGCGCAGGAGTCCGCCGGGCGCTCGGCGGACGTGCACGCCCAGCGGGTGGCCGAGGCCAGGACCCGGTTGGCCAGCGCCAGCCAGCGGATCAGGGACGAGGACCGCATCACCGTCGCCCTGCCCGCCACCAGGGTTCCCGCGGGCAGCACCGTGCTGACCTGCGAGGCGGTCAACGTCGGTCTTGGCGCTGTGCCCCGCGTGTTCGGTCAGGACGGCTTCGACCTGTCCGTTCGCGGTCCCGAGCGCGTCGCCCTGGTCGGCCCCAACGGCGCCGGCAAGTCCACGCTGCTCCGGCTCGTCCACGGGACGCTCACGCCGGACTCGGGCACGATCCGCAGGGCGGAGGGCCGGGTGGCGCACCTGTCGCAGCGGCTGGACCTGTTGCGTCCGGAGTGGACGGTGCACGAGAGCCTGCGCCGGTTCGCCCCGGAGCTGTCGGAGACCCAGCTCCGGCACCGGCTCGCCCAGTTCCTCTTCACCGGCGACCGGGTGCGGCTCCCGGTGGCGGCGTTGTCCGGCGGGGAACGCCTGCGGGCAACGCTGGCCTGCGTCCTGAACGCCGAGCCCGCCCCGCGCCTCCTCCTGCTGGACGAGCCGACCAACAACCTCGACCTGGTCAGCGTCGAGCAGTTGGAGAGCGCCCTCAACGCCTACGAGGGGGCGTTCCTCGTGGTCAGCCACGACCGCGCGTTCCTGTCGGCGATCGGCGTCACCCGCTGGCTGGAGCTGCGGGACGGCGCGCTCCGCGAGATCGATCCCCCGGACGCCTGAACCGCCGGCGGTGGCGGGTGGTCCTGGCGACGCGGCGGCGGAGCCGGGGCCACCCCCAGCCCTCAGTCCACAGTCCACTGTAGACAGATGGGCGACGGAGCGGTCAGTCGCCGGACTCGATCTCGTCGAGGAGTTCCCGGATCTGGGTGACGAGCCGGCGGTGCCCGGCCGGCGCCACGGTCAGCCGGGCGCCATCCCGGTGGAGCCGGCGGACCTGGGCGTAGCGCCCCCTGGCCGTGTCGTGGAACCCGACCACCCGGGGGGCGCGGCGCGACGGCCCGTAGGCGTCGTCCACGCTCGCGCCGAACTGCCCGAACCAGCCGACCCCCTCCAGCATGCGCACCAGGGCCCGCGCGGTGGTCACGGACTCGCCCCGCTCGGCGAGTTTCTCCGCGAGCGCGCGGGGATCGTCCGCGCAGGCGTCGACGGCCGCGTCGAAGACCTCCGCCCGCACCGACAGCGCGTCGCCGGGGCCGGCCGGAACCGGTCCGGCCAACGCGACGAGCTCGTCCACCACGCGGTAGTCCCGCAGGATGGTCAGGCGCACGTCGTTCCCGACGCGCACGGCCAGCGCCCCGACCTCGCCCCGCACGGCCGCGACCGCCCGCACGAGCTGGTCGAGCCACAGGTGGGCGTCGACCGACCAGTGCCAGTGGGCCAGCAGGTCGAGGGCGTGGTCCAGGTCGGTGACCGGGCCCCGGTGGTCGGCGAGCCCCCGCTCCCGCAGGGCGGTCAGGGCGTGGGTGCTGACCCGCTGTCGCTCCTCCCAGGTCCGGCCGGGGCTGGGCAGGTCGAGCTGGGGCGGGGACTCGCCGAGCCGGAGGTACTCCCAGCACACGTCCATCTCGGCGGCCGTCAGCACCATCGACGCGGCGCCGCCGACGCCGGTCACGGCCGGGCCACCCGGCGGGGTCGGCCCGAGGTCGTCGGGGTGACGGCGGGCGCCGGCTCCCCGGGGCCCGGTTCGCCGGGTGCGGCGCCCCGCCGGCCGCCGCCCGAGACCGGGGTCGGGGTCGGGATCGCGCCGCGGTCTGCCTGGTCGCGGTGGCGCACGACCCGACGATCCGGGAGGCCGGGACGGGACGGCGCGTCATCCTCCTCGGGCGGCTGGATCACCTCGCGGAGCGCGGCGGAGCGCCGAACGGGACAGTCGCCCCGGTCCGGCGTCGCGCCCTGGTCACCGAGGTCGTGGGACTGGTCGTCGGGTACGGCCACCACGACCAGCGGTGGCGCCGCCGGCGCCGAGGGGATGGCCTTGAGATCGGAACGAACCGCGTTCTCGTACGTCTGCAGGGCCAGGTTCGCCGCGCTGTCGCGGGCGCGGTTCCGCCGCGCCGCCTCCCCCAGGTCGGTGCGTCCGCTGGCCACGGCGGCGAACCCCCGCAGACCCGCCGCGCCGTTCTCGCCGAGGAGGCAGGCGGCCGTCTCGACGGGCTCCACGCCGCCGGTCACCTCGTCGAACCGGTCAGCGAGATCGCGAAGCCTGGCCCGGGAGGCCCCGCTCGCGTCCCCGCTCCCGACGCCGGCCCCGGCGTCCGCCAGGTCCCTCGCCCACGCCGGGTCCCCGGACAGCGCGGACGCCAGGACGCCGGCCACCGGTGCCGGCCACTCCGAGCCGATCTCCCGGAACGCGGCCCGCAGCACGGCGTCCGACGCGGCCATCCGCCGGCCGATCTCCCGTAACGCGAGATCGGCCGCGCGCAGAGCTCCCGCTCCCGGCCCCGAGCGGAACCAGTCGTGCTTCTCCCGCAACGAGAAGCCCTCGAACCGGTGGAACCGAATCTCCGGCCCGTCCACGAGACCCCCTACTCCACGACGGTCGCCGCGAGGAACGCCTCGGCGCCGTCGTCCGCGGACCGCCCGGCGAACAGCGGGGACGACGCGGCGATCTCCGCCTCCGTGTAGCCGTACTTCCGCGCGACGGTGGCGAGTTCGGCCGCCGCGGCGAGGAGGTTGTCCGTGTACTGCCAACATCGCATGAAGTACGAGTCGTCGGCGTCCCGCAGCCGGTGCGTGAAGGCGGCCGCGGCGTCGCGGGACACCAGGTCGTCGGCCAGCGGCGGGATCTCCAGGCCACGGGCCATGACGGTCAGGAACGCCCGGAGCTCGTTCGCCTCTCGGAGCAGGACCGCCCGGGCGTGCAGGACGTTGTCGCGGCGCACGCAGAGCGTCCGCCCCGGACCCGGCGGGGAGTCCGAGTCGTTCTGGCCGTTCCGGTCACCGGATTCGAGGCACGTCACGCGTACTTCCCCCTTGATGTCGACGCGGGACGACAACACTGACCGTATCAAGCTCCTCACTGCAAGTGTTCGCAACGGGGGTGCCTCCCCACGATCACCCGATTGGACGGAATGCGATGGGCAAACCCGGCCGGCGGCGGCGAAACCGCTGGCCTGACCGGGTCTGGCGCGCACATCGCCCCCGTCGCTCCGATCCACCGCTGGTGCCCAGTGAACGACTGGGATGACGAAGTCGACGCGGTGGACGAACACTCTCTTCGCAAAAACGTCCCGATTGCTGCACACGTACGAAAAGAGATGTGACAGTAGGAGCAGTTTTCCCGCCCACCGACAGGGCTACTCGTGATTGGGGGGCGAGGGGCGGGCTCGGCGCTCCTCTCCTCCCGGCGGCGCCGCATTCCGCCGCGGCCCCTCGCCTGGCTTCGGGGTGAAGGCGCGCACCCGAGGCGTCACGCCCGTTCCGGCGCCGTTTCCGGCTGTGCCGAATCGATGCCGGGCACCGGCTTCCCGCGCATCGCGAGCCAGTACGCGAACCCCGAGACGCCGAGCCCGAGGAGCCACGCCACGTCGGCTCCGCCCAGCGCTGGCGCGACGAAACCGGTGAAAACCCCGGGGACGTTGGCGAACGGGATCTGGACGAGCACGCCCAACGCGTAGGCCGCCAACGCCGGCACGCACCACCGGCCGTAGACGCCGTCCGGGTCGTAGATCGCCGCGAAGTCGTACCGCTCCTTGCGGACCGCGTAGAAGTCCACGAGGTTGATGGCGCTCCACGGGGTGAGGAAGTAGAGCAGGAACTCCAGGAACAACACGAAGTTCCGCAGGAAGTCGCCGCGCCCGAGAATCGCCACCGCGCAGCCGAGGACGGCGACGAACACGATGTAGGAGATCCGCGCCGGCCGCGAGAGCGCGGCCCGGCGGGTGAACGCCGTGAGGGTCGTGGCCACCGACATCGAGCCGCCGTAGATGTTGAGCACGTTGACGGTGAACTTGCCCAGGGCGACGGCCAGCAACAACGGCACGACCAGCGCCTCCGGCCCGAGGCCGACGATGTAGGCGACCTCGTTCCCCTTGAACGCGCTGCCCGCCACGGCGTAGGCGAGGGCGCCGAACGACATCGCCCATCCGGCGCCCAGCACGGTTCCGCCGTAGGTCCACCAGAACGCCGCCCGCACCGAGGTCGACGACGGCAGGTACCGGGAGGTGTCGGCGACGTACGGGCCGAAGGTCAGCTGCCAGGAGGCGGTCAGGGACACCGCGAGCAGGAAGGCGGGGAAGTCCAGGTGCGGCGCGGCGAGCACCGCGCCGACGTCCCTGGTCGTCACCAGCCGCACGGACAGGTAGACGAACACGACGACCGACAGGGCCGAGGCCACCCAGCCGAAGCGGTGGATCAACCGGTAGCCGACGATCGCGATCAGCGCGGAGAGCCCGGCGTAGAGCACGATGCTCAGGTCGACCGGCAGCCGGGTGACGCCGGCGACCGCCTGCCCGCCCAGCACGCTGCCGCTGGCGAAGAAGCCCAGGTACATCAGGACGACCAGGACCAGCGGCAGCGCCGCCCCGAAGACGCCGAACTGCGCCCGGCTCTGGATCATCTGCGGCACGCCCAGCCGGGGGCCCTGCGCGGCGTGCAACGCCATCGGGACGCCACCGGCCGCGTTGCCCAGCACCACCGCCACGATCGCCCACAGCGGGTGCAGCCCGACCACGACGGTCAACGCCCCGGTGACCGCGGAGGTGATCTGCATGTTCGCCGCGAACCACAGGCTGAACAGACTGCTGGGGTGTCCGTGTCGCTCCGACTCCGGAACCGGGTCGATGGACCGCCGCTCGACCTCCCACGCCACGTCACCGGCCATGACGCACCTCCCTCACTCGGATGAAGGTCCATTCCGGACCAAGCGACACCCGAACGGAAGTGGCGTGGCTCACTTGCCGTCTCGCATCCCAGACCCGGACCAGGGACGGTCCGGAATGTCGGCTACGGGCGGCGAGGACCGGCCGACGCCGGTCAGGACCGGAGGTAGCGCAGGACGGCGAGCACCCGGCGGTGGTCGTCCTCGGACGGCGGCAGGCCCAGCTTCGCGAAGATGTTGGTGACGTGCTTCTCCACCGACCCGCCGCTGAGCGACAGCTCCCTGGCGATCGCCGCGTTGGACCGCCCCTCGGCCATCAGGGCCAGCACGTCCCGCTCCCGCGCGGTCAGCGTCTCGACCGTCGACGACCGCGCGCTGGCGCGCAGCAGCCGGGTCACCACCTCGGGGTCGAGCACGGTCTCCCCCGCCGCGATCCTGGTCAGCGCGTCGACGAAGTCCCGCACGTCGGCCACCCGGTCCTTGAGCAGGTACCCCACGCCCTCGGACCGCGCGGAGAGCAGCTCGGCGGCGTACCGGGTCTCCACGTACTGGGAGAAGACGAGCACGCCGAGGCCGGGGTGCTCGGCGCGCAGCGCGATCGCCGCCCGCAGTCCCTCGTCGGTGTGGGTGGGCGGCATCCGGACGTCGACCACGACCACGTCGGGGCGGTGCTCGGCCACCGCCTCGCGCAGCGCGTCGCCGTCGCTGACCGAGGCGGCCACCTCGTGCCCCCGCCGGGTGAGCAGCTCGACGAGCCCGTCCCGCAGCACCACGGAGTCCTCCGCGATCACGATGCGCATGGTCTGCCGGTCCTCCCTCAGGTGTGCGAGGGCAGCTCCACGGTGACCACCGTGGGGCCGCCCACCGGGCTGTCGACCTGGATTCGCCCGTCCACCGTACGGGCCCGGTCGGCCAGCCCCGCGAGCCCGCTGCCCGAGCCGCCCGGGGCCGCGCCGCCGACCCCGTCGTCCTCGACCCGCACCCGGAGCAGCCCGTCGCGCTGCGCCACGTCCACCGCCGCCCGGCGGGCTCCGCTGTGCTTGGCCACGTTGGTGAGCAGCTCGGCGACGCAGAAGTAGGCGATGGTCTCGATCGCGGCCGAGGGGCGGTCCGGCACTTCGACGCGGAGCTGGACCGGGAGGGCGCTGTCGGCCGCCAACGTGGCCAGCGCGACGTCCAGACCGCTGTCGAGCACCGGGGGGTGGATGCCCCGCACCAGGTCGCGCAGCTCGGTGAGGGCGTCCTTGAGGCCCCGGTGGGCGTGGTCGACCAGCAGTCGGGCCTGGGCCAGGTCGGTCCGCCCGCCCTCGGTGCCTGGCGCCGCGGTGCCCAGTGCCTCCGTGTCCGGTGCCGCGGTGTCCAGCGCCGCGGTGTCCGAGGCCGCGCTGTCCAGCGCCTCCTTGGCCATGCCCAGTTTCATCGCCAGCGCCACCAGCCGAGCCTGCGTCCCGTCGTGCAGGTCGCGTTCGATGCGCCGCAGCTTCGCCGCGGCGTCCTCGACCGCGTGCGACCGCGCTTCCTCCAGGTCGCGGACCCGCTCGCTGAGCGTTGTCGGGCCGAGCAGACCGCGCAGCGGCACCCGGTCCAGCACCAGCACCCCGCGCGTGACCCAGGGCGCGGCCAGGAGCAGGACCGCCCCGACGCCGGCGAGCGCCAGCGCCTTGGGCCAGCTGTCGACCTCCGTGCTCGCCCAGGGCAGCCCGAGCCGCTGTCCGTCGGGCAGCAGCCACCACCAGCCCAGGTAGCTGGTGAAGAACAGGCCGTAGCCCCAGAAGACGACCGACAGGGCGATCATCACCAGCGCCACCGGCAGCTTGACCGCCAGGTAGGCCATCGCGCGCCAGCCAGCGGTGTCCCGCAGCCCGGCCCCCACCCAGCCCAGGAAGCCCCGGCCGCCGACGAGCGGCCGGGGCGGCGCGACCGAGACCCCCAGCAACCTGCGGGCCAGTCCACGGTGGACACCGCCGAGGCGGCGGGCGCCCCGCACGCCCGCCGAGAGCAACGGCATCCCGAGCGAGGTGATCCCGGTGACCAAGCCCAGCCCGACGGTGAGGAGCGCGTAGCCGAACCCGAGCACCGCGAGCGGGACGCCGATCACCAGGTAGAGGAACTCGGCGCCCGCCCGGCGGTGGAACGGGGCCCGCAGCAGACGCGCTCCCGCGCCGGCGAGCCAGCGGCCGATGTCGACGACGAGTGGCTGGGGCGGCGCCGACGACCCCGACGACGCTGTGGGCGCCGTCGACTGGGTGGGCAGGGCCGCGCTCATCGTCGTCTCCAGGCTGGCTAGTGGTGTTCGCCTGCTCAGCCTGCCGGAGCGCCGGCGGGTTGCCCATCCGGAAAACACCCTTTCCGACCCGGGGTTTTCCCCGACCCGAATTTCCGGGTTTCCGCAGGATGGCTGGTCACGACGGCCGCGAGCGGGGGACGACGCGGGGCTCAGGCCTCCTGGGTCAGCTCCACGTTCAGCTCGATCCGGACCGTGCGCCCGACCAGCAGCCCACCAGCCGGCAGCGGGCTGTTGCCGCTGACGCCGAACTCCTCCCGGTCGATCTCGGTGTACGCGGACAGGCACGCCTTCGTGCCGCCCCACGGGTCGCCGGCGGTGCCCAGGTGCTCGACGGTCAGGGTCACGGTCCTGGTCACGCCGCGGATCTCCAGCTCGCCGTCGATCTCGCCGCGGTCATCGCCGGTCAGCCGCACCCCCGTGCTCCGGAACCGCATCTCCGGGAACTGGTCGGCCTGGAGGAACTCCTCCCCGCGCAGGTGCTCGTCGCGCGCGGCGATCGCGGTGTCGACCGAGCCGGTCCGGACGACCGCCTCGACCGTGGACCGGCTCGGGTCCTCGTCGATCACGACGACGCCCTCGTAGTCGTTGAACCGTCCCCGCATGCGGCTGAACAGGTGCCGCACCACGAACTCCACGCTGGAGTGCGTCGGGTCGACCACCCACCGGCCGGGGGCGGGCGTGGTGGAGGCGGTGGTGGGAAGCGAATCGGTGGTCACTCGGGCTCTCCTCAGTGGTTCACACAGTCAGTTCACGTCTTGCACCGGGAGTGGCGCCCGGCCGGCCGGTGTCGGTTCGGAGTCCGGACCGGGGTCGGACCCGCCGCGCTCCGGGCGATCCTCGGCCCGTTCGCCGGCCGCCGCCCTGCCGCCCGGCCGGCCAGCTCCTGATCGTCGATCAAGGGCGGGACCAGCGCGTTCACCGCGCCCGGCCGCGCGTGCGCCACGGGAACGAAAATAACGGAGCGAAGCGCTCCGCAAAAGAGTCCGCGGCCGGAGAGACTTCTTCGTCACGTTCGTCCCGGCTCCGCGCGATGATCCTGACGACGGCCGGCGCCCGGCCGCGCGTCGAGCTCGGAGGTGTTCACGTGCCTGTTCCTCCCCATCCGCCGGCCCGGCGCGGGCGGATCGCCGCGCGCGTCGGCGCGGTCCTCGCCGCTGTCAGTTGCGCGCTCGGGCTCGCCCCCGGCGTCGTCGCGGGCTCCACGGAGGCGGTGGACGCGCTCGCCGACGCCGCGCCGACACCGGCGTTGTCGTGGTCCGACTGCGGCGACGGCTTCCAGTGCTCGCGGGCAAAGGTCCCGCTGGACTACCGGCGACCGGCCGCCGAGCACGTCGAGCTGGCCGTGATCCGGCTGCCCGCCACCGACCCCGGGCGGCGGGTGGGCTCGTTGTTCGTCAACTTCGGCGGCCCGGGAGCGTCCGGTGTGGACCGTCTGCGCGGCCGGGCGCGCTGGCCCTGGCTGTTCTCCGAGGAGCTGCGGGCGCGGTTCGACCTCGTGTCGTGGGACCCCCGCGCGGTGAGCCGCAGCTCGCCCGTGCGCTGCTTCGCCACCAGCGCCGAGCAGCAGGCGTTCTTCGCCTCGTTCCCGGAGATGCCCGGCGACCCCGCCGGCGAGCCGGCGTTCTACGCGCGGTCCCGCGAGCTCGTCGACCGGTGCCAGCAACGGGCGGAGCGCCTGCTGCCCCACATGACGACTGTCAACACCGCGCGCGACCTCGACCTGCTCCGCCGCGCGGTCGGCGAACGGCAGCTGACCTACCACGGCATCTCGTACGGGACCTACGTCGGCGCCGTCTACGCGAACCTGTTCCCCGGTCGCGTTCGGGCGTTGGTCTTCGACGGGTCGATGGACTTCCGGGGCAACGCGACCGGGCACGGGACCGACGGCGCCACCAAGCCGGTGGACGCGCGCCAGGACGTGGCGACCGGCATCGCCGAGACCTTCGACGCCTTCCTCCGCGAGTGCGCCAAGGCCGGCCCCCGCTGCGCTTTCTCCGCCGGGGACGTCCACGCGAAGTGGCGGACGCTGGCCGACCGCGCCCGACGCGCCCCGATCACCATCACGGAGCCGGACGGCACCGCGACGACCTACACGTACTCGCGGCTGGTCAACCTGGCGGCCGACCTCTCCGCACCGGACGACTGGCCGGGCATCGCCACCACGCTGCAACGGCTCCACGACGCCCCTGACCAGCCCACCGCTCCGCCGAAGGCGCCGGCCGGCGGCGACGAGCCGTACCTGAACAACCGCACCGAGGCGTTCCACGCGATCCAGTGCGCCGACAGCGTCGTGCCCAGGGACGAGGCGACCTACAGCCGACTCGCGGAGACCGAGGACGCCCGCGTCCCCCGCTTCGGTCGGATCGCCGTGTTCAACATGATGAGCTGCGCGTCCTGGCCGGCCCACGCCGTGCGGCCCTACCCCGGACCGTGGAAGCGGCACACCGCCAACCCGATCCTGGTCGTCAACAGCAGGTTCGACCCCGCCACCCCGCTCAAGGGCGCGCGGGACGGGCTCCACCAGCTCGCGCGAGCGCGGCTGCTCGTCGTCGAGGGCTCCGGGCACAGCACGATGCTCGTGCCGAGCACCTGCTCGGAACGGGTCCGGCGCGACTACCTCGTCAGCGGGACCCTGCCCCCACCGGACGCCACCTGCGGCGTCGACCGGGGCCCGTTCGACCCGAGGTGAGCCGGCGCGGCGCGCCGGGCGGCCCGGGTCACCGGCGCTCGGCGCGCTCCTCGTTCCACACCGGGCCGTCGCTCTCCCGCACGCGCGCGTCCGCGCCGAAGACGAGGAACCGGTCGAACGACCGGGCGAACCACCGGTCGTGCGTCACGGCCAGCACGGTGCCCTGGAACGCGGCGAGGCCGTCCTCCAGCGCCTGCGCGGAGACGAGGTCCAGGTTGTCGGTGGGCTCGTCGAGCAGCAACAGGTTCGCGCCGGCCAGTTCGAGCAGCAGGATCTGGAACCGCGCCTGCTGTCCCCCGGAGAGGCTGTCGAACACCTGCTGGGCCGCGCCCACGAGCTCGTAGCGGGCCAGCGCACGGCTGGCCTCCTCGCGCGGCATGCCGGCGCGGCGCTCGTCGCCGTGGAACAGGATGTCCAGCAGGGTGCGACCGGCGTACTCGGGGTGCTCGTGGGTCTGGGCGAACCAGCCCGGCCGGACCCTGGCCCCGAGCCGGGCCGAGCCCGCGTGCGCCACCGGGGCGATCTCGATCCCGCCCACCGGCCGGTGCTCCGGCTCCGGGTCGCTGCCGCCGGCCGCGAGCAGCCGCAGGAAGTGCGACTTGCCCGAGCCGTTGGCCCCGAGCACGGCGACCCGCTCGCCGTACCAGACCTCCAGGTCGAACGGCGCGACCAGGCCGGTCAGCTCCAGGTCCGCGCACACGACCGCGCGTTTGGCGGTGCGCCCGCCGCGCAGGCGCATGCGCACCTGCTGCTCCCTGGGCACCTCCTCCGGCGGCCCCGCCTCCTCGAACCGGCGCAGCCGGGTGAGCGCGGCCTGGTACCGACTGGCCATGCCGTCGTTGTAGGCCGCCTTCTGCTTGAGCGTCATGACCAGCGTCCTGATCTTGTCGTGCTCCTCGTCCCAGCGTCGGCGCAGCTCCCCGAGCCGGTCGAACCGGTCCCGCCGCGCCTGCTCGTAGCTGGCGAAGCCGCCGCCGTGGACCCAGACCCGGTTGCCCGCCGCGCCCAGCTCCAGGGTGGCGACCCGGTTCGCGGCGCGCGCCAGCAGCTCGCGGTCGTGCGAGACGAACAGCACCGTCTTGGGGGTCTCGCGGATCCGCTCCTCCAGCCACTGCTTGCCCGGCACGTCGAGGTAGTTGTCCGGCTCGTCGAGCAGCAGCACCTCGTCCGGGCCCCGCAGCAACGCCTCCAGCACCAGGCGTTTCTGCTCACCGCCGGACAACGTCCGCACCTCGCGGAACCGGGCCCGGTCGAACGGCGCGTGCAGCGCGGCGGTCGTGCACTGGTCCCAGAGCACCTCCGCCTCGTACGCGCCGGCGTCGGCGTAGTCGGCCAGCGCCTGCGCGTAGCGGAGCTGGGTCGCCTCGTCATCCCGCTCGATCATGGCCAGCTCGGCGTCGTCGAGCGCGGCGACCGCGACGCGCACCCGGGGCGGCGCGACCGAGACGAGCAGGTCGCGCACGGTCGAGTCGTCCCGGAAGTGGCCGACGAACTGCCGCATGACGCCCAGCCCGCCGGAGCGGGTCACCGCGCCCTCGTGCGGTTCCACATCTCCGGCGACGATCCGCAGCAGCGTGGTCTTGCCCGCGCCGTTGGGGCCGATGAGAGCCGTCTTGGCGCCCTCGCCCACCCGGAGCGAGACGTCGTCGAGCAGCGGTCTGCCGTCGGGTAGCGCGAAGCCAACGCGCTGGAGCTCGACATGGCCCATGAGTCCAGTCCAGCACTCGGGACAAACCGAATATCGCGTCGCCCACACCCCGCCAACTCCATGCGCACGCATAAGTTACCGTCGCGAACGAAATTGTGGAGACACACGACGGGGAGGACAGGATGCGGATTCTGCTGGTCGGCGCCTCCGGCACGCTCGGCAGCGCCGTGCACGCCGCGCTGCGGGACCGCCACGAGGTCGTCACCGCGTCCCGCACGGGCGCGGACCACTCGGTCGACATCACCGACGTCGCGTCGATCGACGCGCTCTACCGCGCGGTGGGCCGGGTCGACGCGGTCGTGAGCACCGCGGGCGCGGTGCCGTTCCGCCCGCTCACCGAGCTGACGCACGAGGACTTCCGCGCCGGCACGGCCGACAAGCTGCTCGGACAGGTCGAGCTGGTGCGCAGGGGCGTCGCCGCCGTGACGCCCGGCGGGTCCTTCACGCTGGTCAGCGGCGTGCTCGCGCACGACCCGATCCGCACCGGCGCGGTGGCCTCCCTGGTCAACGGGGCGCTGGACGCCTTCGTCGTGGCCGCCGCGATCGAGCTGCCGGAGGGACGGCGGATCAACGCCGTCAGCCCCACGGTGCTCACCGAGTCGGTCGAGAGGTACGGGGACTTCTTCCCCGGCTTCGAGCCGGTGCCCGCGCGCCGCGCGGCCCTGGCCTACGTCAAGTCCGTCGAGGGCGCCCAGACCGGCCAGGTCTACCGCGTCGGCTGACCACCCGGACCCGCGTCGGGACGTCTGGTGTCGAGGCGTCTGGTGTCGAGGCGGCGCCCCGGCCGGCCGATCCACTTGCCCCTGCCCCTGGGGCAGGGTCCACAGTGGACCTGTGGACGACGTGATCGGCATCGGCGACCTCGCGACCCGGTCGGGGCTCAGCCACAAGGCGTTGCGCCTCTACGACGCCCGGGGGTTGTTGGTCCCCGCGTCCGTCGACCCGACCAGCGGGTCCCGGCGCTACGGGCCGGAGCAGGTGGAGCGGGCGCGGCGGATCGGGCTGCTCCGCGGCCTCGGCATGCCGCTCACCGAGATCGCCGCGGTGCTGGCGCTCGACGGCGAGGCCGCCGCCCGCGCGGTCACCGCCTACTGGGACCGCGCCGAGGCCGACCACGCCGCCCGCCGCGCGCTCGTGCCGTACGCCCGGCACGTCCTGTCCGGACATGAGGACACGACCTACGAGGTCCACCAGCGGGACGTGCCGGAGCAGAAGGTGCTCCACCTCCAACGCCACGTCACCGCCAGCGAACTGCCGGCGTTCCTGGCCGAGGCGACCCAGTCGCTGTTCGCGCACCTGACGGCCGCCCACGCCACACTCTCCGGTCCTCTGTTCGCCGTCCACCACGGCATGGTCAGCGAGGACGCCGACGCGGTCGTCGAGGTCTGCGCGCCCACAACCGATCCGGTGGAGCCCGCCGGAAGCGTCGGAGTGCGGTGGGAGCCCGCGCACCGGGAGGCCTACACGGAGTTGACCAGGCGGCAGTGCGGCTATCCGGCCGTGGTGTTCGCCTTCGACGCGGTGGCGTCCTATTTGGACGGACAGGGGCTCGCCCTCAGCGCGTCCGCGAGGGAGATCTACTACCCCAACTGGGAAAGCGCCGCCGACGACGACCACGTCCTCGACGTCGCGTACCCGTTCCGCCCCTCGGCCAGCACATCCACCCGGTAGGTCGCCGATCCCCGGAGAGCGTCAGGCGCGGAAGCGCCCGATGATCTGGTCCGAGTAGCTGGCGAGCGTCCGGTCGGCCTGGTCGTGCATCAGGTACAGCGCGAACTGGTCGACGCCGATCTCGGCCAGCTCGGCGAGCCGGTCGACGTGGGCGGCGGCCGGCCCGAGCAGGCAGAACCTGTCCACAACGGAGTCGGGGACGAAGTCGGTCGACGGGTTGCCGGCCCGGCCGTGGTGGGCGTAGTCGTAGCCCTGTCGACCCTCGACGTAGTCGGTCAACGCCCTGGGCACCGGGCCCTCCGCCCCGTACCGCGCCACGAGGTCGGCCACGTGGTTGCCGACCATCCCGCCGAACCACCGCAACTGGTCGCGTTGGCGCGCCAGGTCATTGCCGACGTAGGCCGGAGCCGCCACGCACATGGTGATCTCCGAGGGGTCCCTGCCCGCCGCGCGGGCGGCCTCGCGCACCGAACCGATCGTCCACCGGGCGATGTCCGGGTCGGCGGTCTGCAGGATGAACCCGTCGGCCTGCTCTCCCACCAGCCGCAACGCCTTCGGCCCGTAGGCCGCCATCCACATCTCCAGTTTTCCGCCCCGCACCCAGGGAATGCGCACGGCCGTCCCGTGGTGCGCGACCTCCCGACCCTCGGCCAGCTCCTTGATGACCCGCATCGCCTCGGCGAGGGTGGCCAGCGACGCGGGGCGCTGCCCGATGACCCGCCGCGCCGAGTCCCCGCGCCCGATGCCGCACACCGTGCGGTTGCCGAACATGTCGTTGAGCGTGGCGAACAGCGACGCGGTCACCGACCAGTCCCGCGTGCTGGGGTTGGTGACCATCGGCCCGACGACCAACGACGACGTGTTCGCCAGGATCTGCGAGTAGATGACGAAGGGCTCCTGCCAGAGGACGCAGGAGTCGAACGTCCACCCGTAGCCGAAACCCCCGGCCTCGGCCACCCTCATCCGCTCCACGACCGCGCGCGCCGGCGGATCGGTCTGGAGCACGACACCGAACTCCACGGCCCCTCCCCCTCAGTTCAGGTACTGGCACAACGCCCGGTCGAGGAACCGACCGTGCCCCGGACTCCCGTGGTACGAACCGCGATCCACGACCACGCGCCCGCGCGAGAGCACCGTCTCCACGCGGCCGGTGATCTCCATGCCCTCGTACACCGAGTAGTCCACGTTCATGTGGTGCGTGCTCGCCGACAGGGTCTGCCGCGCGGTCGGGTCGTAGACGACGATGTCGGCGTCCGCGCCGGGCGCGATCACGCCCTTCCTGGGGTACAGCCCGAACATCCTGGCCGGCGTCGTGGACGTCACCTCCACCCACCGCGCCAACGACAGCTCGCCGGCCACCACGCCCTGGTGGATCAGGTCCATCCGGTGCTCGACCCCCGGCAGGCCGTTCGGGATCCGGGAGAAGTCCCCGCGCCCCAACTCCTTCTGCTCGGCGAAGCAGAACGGGCAGTGGTCGGTGGAGACCAGCGACAGGTCGTTGGTGCGCAGTCCCCTCCACAGTGGAGCCTGGTGCTCGACGGGCCGCAACGGCGGTGAGCACACGTACTTCGCGCCCTCGAATCCCGGCCGGGCCAGGTCGTCCAACGACAGGTACAGGTACTGCGGGCAGGTCTCGGCGAAGACGTTCTGCCCGGTGTCGCGGGCCGCCGTCACGGCGTCCAGCGCGGGAGCCGAGGACAGGTGCACGACGTAGAGCGGCGCCCTGGTCACCCTGGCGAGGGTGACCGCGCGGTGCACGGCCTCCGCCTCCAGCTCCGGGGGCCGGGTGAGGCCGTGCTGCACGGGATCGGCGCGCCCCTCGGCCAGGGCGCGCGCGACCAGTTCGTCGATCGCGATGCCGTTCTCCGCGTGCATCATGACCAGCGCCCCGTTGTCGGCCGCCCTGTCCATCGCACGCACGATCTCGCCGTCGGTGACGTAGAAGGCCCCGGGATAGGCCATGAACATCTTGAAGCTGGTCACCCCGGCCGCGACACAGGCGTCCATCTCCTTCAGCGTCGCGTCGTTGACGTCCGAGACGATCAGGTGGAACCCGTAGTCCACCGCGCAGTTCCCGTCGGCCTTCGCCCGCCACTTGTCCAAAGTGGACTGAAGCGACTCGCCTCGGGCCTGCACCGCGAAGTCGACGATCGTCGTGGTGCCGCCCCACGCCGCCGCGCGGGTCCCGGTCTCGAAGGTGTCGCTGGACTCCGTGCCCCCGAAGGGCATCTCCATGTGCGTGTGGGCGTCGACCCCGCCGGGCAGCACGTACCTGCCCCCGGCCTCGATCACACGGTCCGCGCCGGCCAGCCAGGACTCGGCCAGCCCGCCCGGAACGGCGAGCGCCGCGACGCGCTCGCCCTCGACGAGCACGTCGGCGTCCACCGCCCCGGTGGACGACAGCACGGTTCCACCACGGATCACGATGCGCACGGCGGGCCTCCGTTCAGGGTCGGGCCAACGGCTCGTAGCTGTCCGGTCGGCGGTCCCGGTAGAACGCCCACACGTCGCGCACCTCGGTGAGCAGTCCCATGTCCAGGTCCCGGACGGCGACCTCCTCCTCGGTGTCGGACGCGGCCGGGCCGACGAGCTGGCCGCGCGGGTCGACGAAGTAGGACTGCCCGTAGAACTCGTTGTCCCCCAACGGTTCCACCCCGACCCGGTTGATCGCGCCGACGAAGAACTGGTTGGCCACCGCCGCCGCGGGCTGCTCCAGCCGCCACAGGTGCTCGGACAGGCTGCGGCTGGTGGCCGAGGGGTTGAAGACGATGCGCGCGCCGGCGAGGCCGAGGGCGCGCCAGCCCTCGGGGAAGTGCCGCTCGTAGCAGATGTAGACGCCGATGCGCCCCACCGCGGTGTCGAACACGGGATAGCCGAGGTTTCCGGGCCGGAAGTAGAACTTCTCCCAGAAGCCGCTCAGGTGCGGGATGTGGTTCTTCCGGTACTTGCCGAGGTAGGAGCCGTCGGCGTCGATCACGGCGGCGGTGTTGTAGTAGACGCCCGGCTGCTCCTCCTCGTACAGGGGAACGACCAGCACGACGCCGTGCCGCTCGGCCACCTCGCGCATGAGCCGCGTCGTCGGCCCGTCGGGGACCCGCTCGGTGGCGGAGTAGTGGTCGATGTCCTGGACCTGGCAGAAGTACGGGCCGGAGAACAGCTCCTGCAGGCACACCACCCGCGCGCCCGCCGAGGCGGCCGCCCCGATCGCCGCGACCGCGTTGTCGACCATCGAATCCCTGTCGCCGGTCCACCGCTGCTGCACGAGACCGGCGCGGACGATCTCTCCCTCGGTCATTGGCGAATCCTGGTCACGCCAAGGTCGGGACCGGCAGTGGCAGGGTGTGCGCGTTTCGGCCGGCGACCGAACAGAGTGTTCAGCCCCGCCCGGCTCTGGCCGCCGGGAGGGCGGGGCCAGCCTACGGCGGACCCGCCGCCACCTCCGCCGCCAGGAGCGCCACGTAGAGGGACAGCATCGACTCCGGGTCGTCGAGCGAGACGCCCAGGAGCCGCTCGACGCGGTCCAACCGCTGGTAGTACGCGGTGCGGGAGAGGTGCACGGCGGCGGCCGCCGCCGACTTGTTGCCCCCGTGCTCGCAGTAGGCGCGCAGGACGTCGACCCACCGCGCGCCCTGGTCGTCCTCCCGCGCGAACAACGCCCCCAGCTCCCGGTCGACGAACGCGGAGATCCGCTCGTCGTCGCGCAGCAGGTGCAGCAGGCCGCGCAGCCGCACGTCGTCCAGCCGGTGGTACGGCCGGGTCCGGGGCGACCGCGACGCGGCGTCGGCCACGTGCGCCGCCTCGCCGAGGGCGCGGCGCGCGTCCGGCCAGGAGTCCACGGCGGTGCCCACGCCGACGACCACGGGAAGCGCTCGCGGCGTTCCCGCCGCCGCCCGGTGCACCTCCTGCGCGAACCGGTCGAGCGCCGGCTCCACGTCGGCCCGCGCCGCCGGGGCCAGCAGGACGTGCACGGTGCTGTCGTCGACCACGCCGACCAGCGCGGGCACCCTCGCCCGGCGGGCCGCCAGGGCGGTGGCCTCGGCGAGGTCCCGCACCACCTCCTGGGTGGCCAGCGCGGCGGCCGGCGTGGTGGGCACGGTGCTGCGGGGCCGCACCGCCGCCCCGACCAGCCGCCGGCCCTCCAGCGGCACGCCCAGCGCGGCGGCGCGCGTCGGCAGGTCGGCGGAGCGGGGCCCCTCGGCGACCAGCTCCGCGAGCAGCGCGCGGTGCGTCTGCCGCTCCAGCGTGTCCCGGTCCCGGGTGACCAGGCGGTGCAACGCCAACGCGGACGCCGCCCGCTCGGCCACCACGACGTGCCGGTGCGGCGGGTCCTCCTGGCAGACCAGCACGAGCCGGCCCCAGTCGTCGCCCCTGGCCCCGACCACCGTGACCAGCCAGCCGGCGTCCGGGTCGTAGCCGGTCCGGCCGGCCGGGGTGACCGCGCGGGAGCGCTCCGTCCAGTCGGCGAGCAGCTCCGCCGGGTCCGTCCCGGCCGCGTCGTAGGCGAGCACGTGGTGGTGGAAGGTCTCCAGGACCACCGGCAGGCCGGCCAGCCGGGCGATCTCCCGCAGGATCTCGGTGGGTCCGGCGCCGGAGACGGTCAGGGCCGTGAAGATCTCGTGCACCTGCTCGGCCGCGCGCAGCTCGGCCACCTGGCGGTCCACCACCAGCCCGATGACCGCCTCGGTCACCGCCACGAACCGCGTCTCCCTGGCCAGGGTCACCAGGGGCAGCCCGTGCCGTTCGGCGCTGGCCAGCAACGCCCGCGGCGGCTCCGCGCGCCAGCGGCGGACCAGCTCGACGACCAGCCCGGCCGCGCCCACGCGCACCAGGTCCGCGACGTACCGGGACAGACCCTCGTCATCACCGGGCAGCGCGATGCCGGTGGTCAGGACCAGCTCTCCGCCCCGCAGCAGGTGGGCGATGTCCGCGACCTCGGCCACGTGCGCCCACCGGACCCGGTTTCCCAGCCCCGCCGAACCCGCGGCCACGCGCGGCCCGCCACGCCGCACGACGGGCAGGGCCAGGATCTCGCCCACCGTGGGGTACACCGGCCACCCCCTCCCGGTCCGCGCCAGTCGGCCCGCCGCACCGATCGCATGCCCTACCAACCGAACGCCACACCGATCGAGCACCGCGCTGATCGAACGCCGCGCTGATCGAACGCCGCGCCAGCCGGAGTCCGCCCCTGCCGAACAGCGGGCCAGTCGAACACTGCGCCGACCGAACACAACGTATCGCCCGAACCGGTATCACGAACACTCTGTCCATAGCCGCGAGCGGCCTCGAAGCCCGACACTCGGCGCTGACCCCGCGTTGTCGCGGGGAGCACACGGACCGGTGGCTGTGCGCGACGCCCCCTTTCGCGCACGGCCGCCGTCCCGCCCCGGATGCCCCCGCCGTCCCCACAACGCGGGCGCCACGACCACCGGCACCACGGCAGGGCCGCGACAGCGCCCCATCACCGGACACCCACCACAGCGCTCAGCAGGGGAGGACCGATGGCACACGCCGAGCTGCTGGCCCGGCACCGGGCGGTCATGCCGGCCTGGCTCACCCTGTACTACGACGAGCCGATCGAGATCACGCGCGGCTCCGGACGCCGGGTCGAGGACGCCGAGGGGCGGAGCTACCTGGACTTCTTCGCCGGCATCCTGACCAACGCGATCGGCTACGACATCGCGGAGATCAACGAGGCGATCACCGCGCAGGTCGCCAAGGGCGTCCTGCACACCTCCACGCTGTACCTGATCCGGAGCCAGGTCGAGCTGGCCGAGCGCATCGCCCGGCTGTCCGGCATCCCGGACGCCAAGGTCTTCTTCACCAACTCCGGCACCGAGGCCAACGAGACGGCGCTGATGCTGGCCACCCAGCACCGCCGCAGCAACCAGGTGTTGGCGCTGCGCAACTCGTACCACGGGCGCGCGTTCGGCACGGTGGCGATCACCGGCAACCGGGGGTGGTCGGCGACCTCGTTGAGCCCGCTCCAGGTCAGCCACGTGCACGGCGGCTACCGCTACCGCAGCCCGTTCCGCCACCTCTCGGACGCCGACTACGTCGACGCCTGCGTCGCCGACCTGCGGGACGTGCTGGCCACCGCCACGGCCGGCGACGTGGCGTGCATGGTCGTCGAGCCGGTCCAGGGCGTCGGCGGGTTCGCCATCCCGCCCAGGGGGCTGTTCGCGGCCTTCCGCGAGGTCCTCGACGAGCACGGCATCCTGCTCGTCTCGGACGAGGTGCAGACCGGCTGGGGCCGCACCGGCGACCACTTCTGGGGCATCCAGGCCCACGGCGTCGTGCCGGACGCGATGACCTTCGCCAAGGGGCTGGGCAACGGACTGGCGATCGGCGGGGTGGTGGCCAGGGGCGAGCTGATGGACGCCATCACCGCCCACTCGCTCTCGACCTTCGGCGGCAACCCGCTCGCCACCGCGGGCGCCGTCGCGATGCTGGACTACCTGGAGAACCACGACCTCCAGGCGAACGCGGCCAAGCAGGGCACCCGCCTGCTCGCCGGGCTGCGGGCCGCCACCGAGCGCAACGAGATCGTCGGCGAGGTCAGGGGCGTCGGCCTGATGATCGGCGTCGAGCTGGTCGAGCCCGGCGGCGACGCGCCGAGCCCGCGCGCGGCCGCCAGGGTGCTGGAGGAGACCCGGGCCAGGGGCCTGCTGGTAGGCAGGGGCGGGTTGCACGGCAACGTGGTCCGGTTGGCCCCGCCGATGACGCTCACCGACGACGAGACCGAGGAGGGCCTGGCCGCGCTGACCGCCGCCCTGGAGAGCACGCGACAGGAGATGACCCGGTGAACCGCGTCCCGCACTGGATCGACGGCAAGCCCTGGGAGGGCGTGGCCGAGCGGGTCGGCGAGGTGTTCGACCCGGCCACCGGCGCGGTGAGCGCGCAAGTGGACTTCGCCGGACCCGCCGAGGTCGACCTCGCGGTCGCCGCGGCGGCGCGGGCCTTCCCCGCGTGGCGGGACGCCTCGCTGGCCAGGCGGGCCAGCGTGCTGTTCGCCTTCCGCGAGCTGCTCAACGCCCGGCGCCGCGAGCTGGCCGAGGTGGTCACCGCCGAGCACGGCAAGGTGCTCGCCGACGCCGAGGGCGAGGTGCACCGCGCCCTGGAGGTCGTGGAGTTCGCCTGCGGCGTCCCGCACCTGCTCAGGGGTGGGTTCAGCGAGAACGCCTCGACCAGGGTCGACGTGTACTCGATCCGGCAGCCGCTCGGCGTCGTCGCGGTGGTCTCCCCCTTCAACTTCCCGGCCATGGTGCCGTTGTGGTTCGCCCCGCTCGCCGTCGCGTGCGGAGACACGGTCGTGCTCAAGCCCAGCGAGAAGGACCCGTCGGCGGCGAACCTGCTGGCCGCGTGGTGGGCCGAGGCCGGGTTGCCCGAGGGCGTGTTCAACGTGGTGCACGGCGACCGGGTCGCCGTGGAGCGGCTGCTGGAGCACCCGGACGTGCGGGCGGTGTCGTTCGTGGGGTCAACCCCGGTCGCCCGGCACGTGTACGAGACGGGCACCCGGCACGGCAAGCGCGTGCAGGCGCTCGGCGGGGCGAAGAACCACATGGTCGTGCTGCCCGACGCCGACCTGGAGCTGGCGGCCGACGCGGCGGTGTCGGCCGGGTTCGGCTCGGCGGGGGAGCGGTGCATGGCGGTCTCCGTCGTGGTCGCGGTGGACCCGGTCGGCGACGAGCTGGTGGAGCGGATCCGCCGCCGGGTGGCCGAGGTGCGGGTGGGCGACGGGCGGCGCCCCGGCTGCGAGATGGGCCCCCTCGTCACGCGCGCGCACCGCGACCGGGTGGCCGGCTACCTCGACGCCGGGGTGGCCGAGGGGGCGACGTTGGCGGTCGACGGGCGCGCGCACCCCGTCGACGGCGACGAGCGGGGCTTCTGGCTCGGCCCGACGGTCTTCGACCACGTGCGGCCGGAGATGTCGGTCTACACCGACGAGATCTTCGGCCCGGTGCTGTCGGTGGTGCGGGCGCCGTCGTACGAGGAGGCGTTGCGCCTGGTCAACGACAACCCGTACGGCAACGGCGCCGCGATCTTCACCAACGACGGGGGCGCGGCCCGGCGCTTCCAGAACGAGGTGGAGGTCGGCATGGTCGGGGTGAACGTGCCGATCCCGGTGCCAGTGGCCCACTACTCGTTCGGCGGGTGGAAGGCGTCGTTGTTCGGGGACACCCACGCCTACGGCCCCGAGGGCGTCCAGTTCTTCACGCGCGGCAAGGTGGTCACGAGCCGCTGGCTCGACCCGTCGCACGGTGGGGTCAACCTCGGGTTTCCCCGGAATCACTGAGGTTTTCCTCGCGGAATCCCTGAGGGCGTCGAGAAGGGGTGGTTCCGCCGGCGCGGCCCATCGCCCTCCTGCTCGGGCGGCGGACCCGGCGGTGATCGCCCCGGGGGAGCCGGGGTCGACGCGCCACCCCGGCCGGGGCGGTGGTGGAGTCGGGGCCACCACCGCCCTCTCCTCCCGGGTTCCCGCTCTTGGGCATTGGCGAAACTCGACCCGCGATTGGTCGTGTCTTCGACCAAGCGACCGAACTTCTTCCTCGCGGCTACCGAAAAACTCTCCTGGGTCAGCGCACCCCAATCGTCCCCCAAATGTCCTCTATGGACACTTCGGCCTCGCGCGCGCGACTCCAGCCCTAAGTATGGGGGAACCCCCTTTCTCAGCATCGCAGGGAGCACTGACAGTTCCGCCGTCGGACAGCCTCCCCAACCGAGTGAATTCTCCGGGGCCAGGCAAGTGCCCCTGACTGTCCTTTGTGGACGAGCCACTCTCGCGCGCGACTCCAGCCCTGAGTAAGGGGAACCCCCTTTTTCAGCGTCTCAGGGGACACTGACAATTCGGCTGCCGGGCAGCCTCTCCAGCTGAGTGAATTCGACGGGACGACGCGGCGGCACGGTCAGCGGTCACCGGTCACCGGGCGTCCACTCCCTGCGGAAGGCCCCGCGCCGCGAAGTGCGCGCCCCACGCGCCGTCGGCTCCCGCCGACCGCCACCAGTCGGCGTCCTCCGCGCTCTCCACCCCACCCGCGATCACGGTCACGCCCAGTCCACCGAGGACGGACACGGCGTCGACGGTGATCCGGGCCAGTGCCGAGTCCGGCCGCCGGGCCACCCGCGCGCCCAGCTCCGGCGTGAACTCGACGACCGGTTGCGGCAGCTCCTCCACGCAGGCCAGGTCGACCGCGCCGAGCCCGAACCCGTGCGCGTAGGTGCGCACGCCCAGCCCGGTCAGCACGCGCAGGTTGTCCCACGCGTCGTCGTTCTCCTCCCGCAGCACCGACGTGGGGAAGCCCAGCCGCAGCCGCTCCGGTGCCAGCCCGAACTCGGCCAGCACGCCGCGCACCTCCCCGACCAGGTCGGGATCGGTCGCCTGGTGGACGTCCAGCGCCACCCCGACGGCGGGCGCCAGCTCACCCCAGGCCCGCGCCTGCTCGCCCGCCTCGCGCAACAGCCACTTCGCGATCGGCGGGCCGAGCCCCACCGACTCCGCCATGGCGAGGCAGCGCTCGTGCGACACCTCGCCCACGTCCGGGTGTTCCCAGCGCAGCACCGCCTCGACCGCCAGCACCTCGCCGTCGGCCCGCAACGACACGACCGGCTGGTGGTCGACCCGGATCTCGCCGTTCTCCCACGCGCCCGACATGCCGGCGGCCAGCGCCGAGCACGCCCGGTCCCGCGCGTCCCGCTCGGGGTCGAACAGGCCCCACTGGCGCTTGCCCTGCCCCTTGACCCGGCGCAGCGTGTTGTCCGCCGCCCGCAGCAGCTCGCCGGCGCTCGCTCCCCGGGTCTCCCGCTGCACGACGCCGACGCTCACCGACGCCGCGACCCCGTGCTCCCCGTGGTAGACCGGCTCAGCCAACTCCTCGTTGATCCGGCCGACCAGCGCCGCCACGTCCGGGCGGCCCGCCGAGTGGTCGACCGCGACCACGAACTGGTCGCCGCCCAACCTGGCCACCAGCGCGGCCCGGTCGGCGGGGAACAACGCGCCGAGCTGCCGGGCCACCCGTCGCAACACCTCGTCGCCCACGCCGTGCCCGAGCCCCTCGTTCACGACGCCGAGGCCGTCCACGTCGAGCTGGAGCACGGTGATCCCGTCGCTCCCGGCCACCATCCGCTCCAGCCCCGGCACCAGGGCCTGCCGGTTCGGCAGCCCGGTCAGCGCGTCGTGCAACGCCTGCTTGCGCAGCTCGCGTTGCAGCAGGTGCAGGTCGGTGATGTCCTCGACCATCGTCACCAGGTAGGCCGGCTCCTCCTCGGCGTCCCGCAGCAGGCAGACCGCGAGGTAGGACCAGACCGTGTCGCCGTCCTTGCGCAGCAGCCGCCACTGCTCGCGCACCCGCTCCGACTTCCCGTCGCGCAGCCGCCGGTAGATCTCCGTCAGCGCGCCGGCGTCGTCGGGGTGGAAGAGGTCGGCCAGCCGGCGGTCGGTCAGCTCGGCGCCGGTGTACCCGACGATCTCCTTGAGCGACCGGTTGACCTCGACGAACCCGCCGTCGAGGTCGGTGACCGCGACGCCAACCGCCGAGGTGCCGAAGACCTCGCGGAACCGCGCCTCGCTCAGCCACAGGTCGCGTTCGGCCTGCTCCTTGGCCCGCAGCAGGGCGCGCTTGACCCCCTCCTGCTGCTCGAAGACGAGCTCCCTGGTCGCCTGCACGTAGCCGGTCACCAGACAGCCCAGCACCGCGTGGACCCGCGCGTCGGTTTCGGGCGACGTCGGCCCCGCGAGGTCGGGCAGGGAGTCGGCCAGCAGGTCCAGGGTGCGGGAGAGGCTCGTCTGCCCGCTGAAGCCGGCGCGGACCAGGTCGCCACCGGTCCGCGCGGCCGCGTCCGGGACGAACGGCTCGGCCCGCAGCACCCCGACCAACGCGTCGACCAGCTCGGCGATCCGGCGCTCGATCTCCTCGTGCGGCACGGGCACGAAGACGCTCGTGGCCATCGCGACCGACCAGTCCCGCACGAGCCGGTCGCGGACGGCGCTCTCCGGCTGCCGCTGTCCGTCCGGCCCGCCTGTCGGAGGCCTCCTCATGCCTGTCTCAACCACCCACGTCCGCGGGGCGCCCGCGCCCGACGACGGGCGCGGGTGGGCGGGAAACCGGTGCGGGACAACGCGTTCTCGTCGGCACGGGTCACCTCGTCCCACAGGTCGGGCAGGCGGAGGGCAGGCTGGTCCACGGTTGTCCACCCGGTCAGGGAAGGCGGGCGACGCCCGCGTAGATCTGGTCGCGCTCCGGTCCGGCGGCGCCGTCGCCGGGCGCGCGGGGCCGCCAGTCGGCGGTGCTCACCACGCCGGGCTCGACGAGCTCGAACCCGGTGAACAACGCCTCGATCTCGGCGCGCGTCCGCGGGTGGATGGGGTCCTTGCTCCGGCTCATCACCTCGACCATCGCGGCCATCTCCACGGGCCGGCTGTCGGCGGTGAAGTGGGACAGCGCCAGGTAGCTGCCGGAGGCGAGCCGCGAGCGGTACCGGTCGACGAGGGCGCGCGGCCCCCAGTCCTCCGGCACGAAGTGGAACACCCCGACCATCAGCAGCCCGACGGGGCGGTCGAGGTCCAGCAGCCCCCTGGTGACCGCGTGGTCCAGGATCTCCTCGGGGTTGCGCAGGTCCTCCTGGAGCGCGCCGGCCCGGTCGTTGCCGTCCAGGATGAGCTGGCTGTGCGCCACGGCGACCGGTTCGTTGTCCACGTACACCACGCGGGCCTCCGGGTTGGCCGCCTGCGCGATCTCGTGCACGTTGCCCACGGTGGGGATGCCGGAGCCGACGTCCAGGAACTGGTCGACGCCGCGCTCGACCATGAACAACACCGCGCGGCGGAGGAAGGCCCGGTTCAGCCGGGCGATGTCCCGCGATCCCGGCAACGCCGTCGCGAACCGCTCCGCGAGCTGCCGGTCCGCCGCGAAGTTGTGGCCTCCGCCCAACAGGTAGTCGTAGACGCGAGCGGCGCTGGGCAGCTCGACGTTCACACCCTGGGGAACCCAGCTCGACCGTTCGTTCACCACGCACCTCACACTCCCGATCGGTAGCCAACACACTACCCAGAGTGGGCAGTCAGTCCAGCGCTGGTCCGCCCGACCGGACGCGGCCGAACGGGCTAACCGGGCACGGTGCGCGACCGACTCCGGCTCCGGGCCGGTGCGGCGGGCCCACCCGTCGCCGCCCGATCGGGGCGCTCCCGCCCTGGCCACGACGTTCCCCCTCGGCACAACGGCCGAGCGCGGGGCTTCCTTGATCAGCCGTTCGGCCCCCTGCCCCGGCCAGGCAGCCGATGCCCGGCCGCCGCGCTCCGGGACAGGCTCTGCGGGAGGACACCCGACAGCCGAGGGAGAACCATGTCGCACCCCTACCCCAGCCCGGCGACCGGCCAGGCCAGCGACCCCGTCGTGGAGCGGTACCGGACCCTGCTCAGCCGCACGCCGGTCGAGCGGCTGGAGCAGGTGCACAACGACACGTTCGCGTTGCTGGCCCCGGAGCAGCGGACCGCCGTGCTCCTGGAGTTCGCGCGCGGCGGCCACGCGGCCCAGCCTGCCCCGGCGGCTCCCGCCGCTCCGGCGGCCCCAGCGGCCCCGGCCGCGGCGCCCCAGGCCGCCAACCCGGCTCAGCCGCACGCCGCCCCGGCGCAGCACGCGAACCCGACGCCGTCGCACTACGACCAGCAGCACCACCACCAACAGCACCCCCACCAGCAGCAGCACCAGCACCCCCACCACCACGAGCAGCACCGCCAGTCGTCGGGGATGGGCAGCATGCTGGGCGCGGCGGCCCTCGGCGTCGCCGGAGGTGTGGCCGGCTACGCGATCGTCGACGCGATGACCGACGACGAGGACGGTTGGCTCTGAGTCCCGTTCCGCCAGCGCCCGCGGGCGCTCAGGACGGCGCTCAGGACGACTCCGACACGGCGACGGCCCGGGGTCTGGGGGCGGGGTCACCCGCGGCGGCGACCAGGAAGCCGTGCTCGCCCCAGTCCCGGAGCCAGGTCCTGGCCAGGTCCCGGTCCACGTCGCGGAGCGCCTCGCCCAGCGGCGCGCGGCGCAGCAGCGACGTGAGCACGCGGTGGGCGTCGGCGGTCAGCTCGTGCACCCGCACCTGGAGGCCGTGCCGGGTCAGGGCGAGGAACACCGGCCGGGCCCTCGGCGGCACCTGCCCCCCGCCCTGACGCACCGCGGCCAGGTACTCGTGCACGGTGAACCCCGCCCGGAACAGGCGCAGGCAGGGGGCGGGGCCGAGCCGCGCCGACGGCCAGTCCTCCTCGGGCAGGTCGGCGAGCTCGGTGGCGGGCAGATCGTCCTCGCGGCCCGGTCCGTCGAGCACCTGGTTGTACAGCCGCTCGAACCGGGCGAGGTCGAGCACCATGTCGACGGTGGGATCGCGCCGCTCCGGCGGGAGCTGGGCGTCGGGGCGCGTGCGGGCGAGGTGGTCGACGAACTCCGCGTCGAACCGGCTCAACCGGTGCGACCGCGCGGGGTTGGCCTTCACGTGGTCGAGGACGAACGCGTCGAAGACCTCCCTGCCGAGCAGCTGGATCAGCGCGGGGTGCAGCTCGCGCATCCGGGCCGCGAGGCGTCGCTGGTGGTTCCTGCGCAGGACCGCGAACCGCTGGCGCGGGGTGAGCGCGGCCGAGCCGGTGAGCAGCGAGTTGATCTCGGGTCCGGGTCCGTCCTGGGCCAGCAGCGCCCGCTGCAACCACCGCTGCGTCGCGAGCAGGTCCGGCTCGGGCGCCGCGGACATCTCAGACCCCCGCCCACAACGCGGTCGCCGCGTGCCGGCGCGCCTTGTCCAGCTCGGCCAGCAGCACCGGGAACGCCGGGAGCTGGTCGTCCCACTCGACCACGGTGGGAGCGCCGCCGGTGAGCACGACCGCCAGCCGGTAGAGCTCCCACACGGCGTCGGAGATGGGGGTGTCCCGGCTGGCGACGGCGTGCGTGCCGTGGTGGGTGTGCCCGGACAGGTGCATCTCCACCACCCGGTGGTGGGGCAGCGCGCGCAGGTACTCCACCGGGTCGAAGTCGTGATTCACCGCCGAGACGTGCACGTTGCTCACGTCGAGCAGCAGCCCGCAGTCGGCCTCGTCCGCCATCCGGGCCAGGAACTCCCACTCGGACAGCGTGGAGGCGGCGAACTCGAAGGCGCTGCTGGTGTTCTTCAGCACCAGCGGCCGTTCCAGCGCGTCCTGCACGGTGCGGATGCGCCGCACGAGGTGGCGCAACGACTCCTCGGTGCGGGGCATCGGCAGCACGGCGTGGGTGTTGACGCCGTCCACGCCGGTCCACCCGACGTGGTCGGACACCCACTCGGCGCGGACCTCGTCGGCGAGCTCGCGCAGCCGGCCGAGGTAGCGGTAGTCGAGCCGGTCGCAGCCGCCGACGGACAGCGCCAGCCCGTGCAGGACGACCGGGTACCGCTCGGCGATCTCGGCCAGCGCCCGGCGCCGGGCGCCGTGGGAGTCCATGAAGTCCTCCGTGACGACCTCGAAGAAGCCGAGCGCCGGCCATCGCTGCCGGACGTAGTCCAGATGCGGCAGGCGCAGTCCCACGCCGAACCCGAGCCAGCGGGTGCCGAGCCGGCGGCGTGTGGGGGTTCCGGTCCTCATCAGCCAGATCCCTCCGCCGAGTGGTCGCCCCCGTTCGTAAGTAGCCCGGATGTCCGGCCGTTGCCAGCCATCTCCCCCGCCCGGACCCGACATTCCGCTGTTCGAGGGAGTGTCGGGCCAGGCGGGCGCTCCGTCCCGGCCCGGGTGATCAGGACGGCTCGGCCGGCCGACGGGCCGGGTACCAGACGACCACCAGCACGGTCGCGACCGCGACGAGCGCCGCGACGAGCCGCAGCGCGAACCCCGCCGCGTCCGAGAAGGCCACCCGCACCGCGTGGTCCACGGCGGCCGCTTCCGGCCCGCCCCGCTCGTGGACGAGCGCCAGCGCCGAGCCGACCGCCCTGCGCGCGGCCTCGCCCGCCTCGCCCGGCAACTCGCGCAGCGACGCGGGAAGCGCCGGCCCGAACGCCCCGTTGAGGAGGGTTCCGAACAACGCGAAGCCCAGCGCGCCGCCGAACTCCCGGCTGAAGCTGTTGATCCCCGAGCCCACGCCCGCCCGGCTGGCCGGCAGCGCGGACAGGATCGCCGTGGAGAGCAACGGGTTCGACAGGCCGCTTCCGGCGCCGACCAGGAGCACGCAGAGCGCGTAGAGCGGGTACGGCGTGTCCGGCCCGCACAGCGAGTAGAGGGCGAGCCCGGCGGCCACGCCCAGGAGGCCGCCGACCACCACCGCCCTGGCGCCGATCCGCTCGGCGAGGCCGGCGGCCCGTCGCGAGGCGACGAACATCATCACCGCCATCGGCAACGTGCCGAACCCGGCGAGCACCGCGGGATAACCCTTGACGCTCATCAGGTACTGGCCGTTGAGGGCGAAGACCGAGTACATCGCGACGAACGAGACCACGATGCCGAGCGCCCCGGAGCGCAGTCCCGGTCGCAGGAACGCGCGCGGGTCGATCAGCGGGTGTTCCCTCCGCAGCTCGACGAGCACGAACACCGTCAGCAGGACCGCCGCGGCGCCGAACGCGAGGAGCACGACCGGCGCCAGCCACCCGTCCCGCTGGCCCTCGATGATCCCGAACAGCAGCGCGAGCACACCGCCGACGAGGACCAGCACGCCGACCGGGTCGAGCGGTCGCTCGTGCCGGGGCACGCGGGGCGCGGTCGCCGCCACGAGCGCCATCCCCACGACGGCCAGCGGCGCGGCGGCGGCGAACAGCATCTGCCAGTCGAAGTACTGCAGGACCAGTCCGCCGAGGACGTTGCCGGCCACACCGCCGACGCTGCTCATCGCGGTCCACGTCGCGATCGCCCGTCCGCGCTGGTCGGCGGGGAACACCTGCGTCAGCAGCGGAAGGCTGCTCGGCAGCACCAGGGCGGCGCCGGCGCCGGTGACCGCGCGGGCGACCAGCAGGAGCGGCACGGTGGGTGCGAGCGCCGACCCCACCGAGCCGACCGTGAGGACCGCGAGCCCGGTGAGCATCGCGCCCTTGCGGCCGAAGCGGTCGCCGACCGAGCCGGCCGGGATCAGCAGACACCCGAACACCACCAGGTAGGTGTCGACGATCCAGAGCACCTGCGTGGCGGACGGGTGCAGGGCGCTGGTCGACAGCCGGCCGACCGCGAGGTTCACCGCCGCCCCGAGGCCGAACACCATGGCCACGCACAGGCCGACCGCGAAGGTGAAGAGCCCGCGACGCCCGCCCCCGGCTTCGGCGCCCGGTGCGTCCCCGCCCACCGGCTCCGCGCCCCGTTCCCCGGTCCGCGGCTCCCGGGTCCGCGGCTCCCGGGTCCGCGGCTCCCGGATCTGGGGCGCGCGGGTCTGGGGCTCCTGAGCTCGGGTCACGACGCCCCCAGGTAACTCGACAGCTCCAGGCCCTGCCCGTCGGCGATCGCCACGGACACGTACCCGTTGGCCGGATCGCGCACGTGGTCCAGGTACCTCCGCGCGCCGGCGGCGAACTTCACCGTGTCGTCGGCGTGCACGAGCGCTCCCGGCCGCAGCTTCGGCTCGACCGCCCGGAGCACGTCGAGGTAGAACTCCGTCCAGCCGTCCAGGTACAGGAAGTCCACCGGGCCGGGCACGGCGGCCAGGGTCCGGCTCGCCTCGCCCACCAGCACGCCGACGTGGTCGGCGACGCCGGCGCGCTGGATGTTGCGCCACGCCGCGTCGGCCTTCCCCTCGTGCAGCTCGGTGGTGATCACCCGGCCGGCCCCGTTGTCCCGCAGGGCGGCCGCGATGTGGATCGTCGAGAAGCCGTACGAGGTGCCGAACTCCACGACCGTGGTCGGCCGCATCGCCCGCACGGTGGCGTAGAGCATGCGACCGATGGCCGCCGGCGCGGCGTAGTAGCCGCTGGCGCAGGCGTCGGCCAGCTCCTCCGGCGTCCACGGCGTGGTCCGGGCCCGCACCACCTCCAACAACTTCGGCTGCTCCACCGCGTCCACGCGGTCCTGCTCGGCCGCGATCTCGTCAAGCACGGCGCGCACACGGGGATCGGAAAGTCCCAACATCTTCTTCCTCTCACGCATCGCACCACCCACCGTAGAAATGGGCGGAGAAGAAATCCATTGCCCGTTCGTCAACTAATGGTTGCGCCCGGCGCAATCCACGCCGGAGCGGTCGACCATCCCGGCGCGGACCTGAATTCGGACCAACGGCTGGATCAGCAGGTCCACACCCGCCAGGAAGCACACGGTGCCAATGCCGATCGGTCCGCCGAGCGCCCAGCCGGCGAGCAGCAGCAGGGTCTCCAGCGCGCCCTTGGCCGCCCAGAACGGCCACCGCCGGCGCGCGGCGACCTCCAGGGCCAGCAGGTCCATCGCCCGGACGCCGAAGCCGCTCATGATGATCAGCGCCGAGCCCTCGGCGCACAGCGCGACCCCGAGCGCCAACGCCGGCCACGCGCCCAGCCCCCGGGCCGGATCAGCCCAGATCAGCAGGTCGATGAGGCTGCCGCAGGCGAAGAAGGTGAGCAGTGGGGACAGCGCGGGCCGACGGCGGGTCCACAGCGCGACGACCGCGAGGCAGACCACCGCGACCCCGGCCTGCACGACGCCGACCGTCAGCGGCACGTGCCGCAGCAGGCCCAGGGTGAACACGTCGAGCGGGTCGGTGCCGAGCCGGGAGTGGACGAACAAATAGGCGCCAACGGCGAAGACCACGCACCCGCCGAGGTAGGTGAACGACCTCGTCAACCGGGCGCGGACGTCGGACTGCGGGCGGACGGGCGAAACCGCGGCGTCGACCACGGGTCCTCCAGGAATTCGGAATCAGGAAACCGAATTCGACGTTAGGCGGAGTTCCCCGTCCGAACCAGTTCCTTTTCCGCAATGATTCCTTGCGCCCGCCTCAACCGTCCGTCAACCGTCCCTCAACCCTCGGCCCCGGCCTCCCGGCACACCGCGACAACCTGTTCCCGCAACCACCGGTGCGCCGGGTCTGCGTCCATCCGGGGATGCCACGACTGACCGATCACGAGCGGAGTCGACGCGACCGGCAGCGGCCGCACGGCGAAGCGCTCCGGGGCGAGGCTCCACGTCGCGATCCGCGCGAGCATCGTGGCCACCAGGTCCGACTCCGCGACGACGGCCAGCGCCGTGGAGAAGGCGGGCACCACCAGCGACACCGTCCTGGACAACCCGAGCTCGTGCAGCGCGTCGTCCAGCGGGCCGCGCGCCCGCCCCCGACGGGAGACGCTGACGTGCGGGAACTCGACCAGCCGCTGTGCGGTCACCGGCCCGTCGGCGAGCGGGTGGTCCGCGCGCACCACGACGGCGAACTCGTCGACGTACAACTTCTCGCTGCACACCTCCGGGCCCAGCGGCTCCAACAGGCCGACGTCCAGGTCGATCCGCCCGTCCCGCAGCGCGGCCACGTCCTCCTCGCCCTCGGCCGCGAACCCCAGGGTGACCAGGGGCGCCTGGTCGCGGACGCGCCGGGCCAGCGGCAGGGCGAGCGCGTTCGCCATCGCGTCGTTGGAGCGGATCACGAAGGTGCGCCGCACCGTCTCCATGCCGGCCTCGCCGGCGGGGCGCAGGACCGCCCGCGCCTCCTGGAGCGCGGACCGCACCTGCTGGCGGATGGCGAGGGCGCGGGGCGTCGGCACCAACCGCCGGCCGGCCCGCACGAGGATCGGATCGCCCAGCGCCGCCCTGATCCTGGCCAGGGTCCGGCTCATCGCCGGCGCGCTGAGGTGCAACCGCTCGGCCGCGCCGGTGACGCTCTCCTCCTCCAGCAGCGCGTCCAGGGCCACCAGCAGGTTCAGATCCACGGATTGCACGAACCGCAATCGTAGTCGCCAGTGGTTTCGTCGCGGGAAAGAACAGATGTCGGGCAGGACGGACAGGAACACCCGCTTCGCCGTTGACCCCGGATCTCCCGGTCGGCGAGCATGGGCGGGCTGGACAACTGAACACGCGCCGCACGGGGGAAGACCGGTCGAAGTCCGGCGCTGACCCGCAACGGTGGGTCGCGCGCCCGGGAGGCGCGCGGCGAGCCCGACCACCCGTGGCGGCGCGAACGGCTCCAACCACCGTCGAGGTCTGCGGGACGGAGCCTGGTGGGCGCCGTGCCCTCCTCCCGCCACGCGCACCGCCGGGGCCAGCGTTCCCTGGCAGCGTTTCCCGGGCGTTGCCAGGAGAGCGGGAAGGCGGGCGCGACGCGTCGGCGGGCCGGTGGCGGCCGTGGACGCGGCTCGTCGGGCGGTCCGGGCGTGGACAGCGCACCGAGGAGAACGTCATGGCCCCATCACGCCATCGCGGCCGCCGTGCCGCGTCCTTACTCGTCGTGCTCCTGGCCGCACTGGCGCTGGCGCTCCCGTCCACCCAGGGCGTCGCGCTGGCCGGGAGCACCCTCGACCCCGCGGCGGCAGCGGCGGGCTGGGCCGGCCGCCAGCTGAAGGACGGCGAGCGGGTGGAGAGCCCGGCCGGAGCGGACTACGGCCTCACCGCCGACGTCGTGCTCGGCCTCGCCGCCACCGGCGTCGGCCGCGACGCGGCCGACAGGGCCACGACCTGGTTGTCCCGCAACGTCGACGCCTACTTCCGGGGCGGGAGCGGCAAGGACATCAACACCGGCGGTCTCGCCAAGCTGGCGCTCCTCGCCCAGGTCCAGCACCGCGACCCGAACGACTTCGGCGGCCAGGACCTCCTGTTGGCGCTGCACGAGCAGATGCGGGACGACGGCCAGTTCTTCCAGCTCCTCTACGGCAAGCCCGCCGCCACCACGTTCACCCAGTCCCTCGCCCTGCTGGCGCTGTACCGCCAGGGCCGCGACGCGGTGCCCGCCAAGGCGGTCGACTTCCTCGTCCGCACCCGGTGCGCCGACGGCGGGTTCCCGGTCTTCTACTGGACCGAGCAGAGCGAGTGCCGCAGCGACACCGACGGGACGGGCATCGTCGTCCAGGCCCTGCTCGCGGTCGGCCGGGCCGACGCCGCTGCCCCGGCCCTGGACTGGTTGCAGGGCCGGCAGAACGCCGAAGGCGGCTTCGGCGGCGCCGGGCCGACCGCGCAGGCCAACTCCAACTCGACGGCGTTGGCGGTGCAGGCGCTGCGCGCGGGTGGTCGCGCCGAGGCCGCCGACCGGGGGCTCGCCTGGCTGCTGGGTCGCCAGGTCGGCTGCTCCGGGCCGGCGGTCGACCGGGGCGCGGTGGGCCACCAACACCCCGTCGTGACGGGGTCGACGCTGCGCAGCACCGCTCAGGTCATCCCGGCGCTGGCCGGCAAGTCCCTCGCCGAGATCGACGGCGCGACCGGACGGCCGGACCTGCCCACCCTGATCTGCCCGCCCACGTCCAGCACCACCCCGTCGCCCACCTCCCCGACCGCGCCCCCGACGACCACGGCGGGCAACACGCCGACGAGCAGCACGGCGCCGACCACCGCGGTGCCGGCTCCTGTCGCACCACCTGTCACGAAAATCCCCGCGGCACAGGGAAATCTCGGCGGCGGCCACAAGCCTCGCCCGCGGGCGGCGCGGACCAGTACCGAGTCCCTCGCCCGGACCGGAGCCGACGTCGGGGACCTCGTCGTGCTCGGCACTGTCCTGGTGTTCGCCGGACTCACCCTGGTGGTGCTCGCCAGGACGCGGCGGAGGGCCGCCCGGTGATCTGCTCACCGCGCGCTTTCCCCACCGTCACCGCACTTCTGGCGTCCGCGCTGCTCTTACCAGCGCTGACGCGGATTCCGCAGGCGGAGGCGGCGGAAGGCTGTGGCGGAGTTCTGGTCGTCGTCGAAACACGTGCCGTGCCGGACAACCCGGGGTACGGCACCAGAACCGGTTGCGCGAACGACCCCCGGGACGGATTCGACGCCCTGCGCCAGGCAGGTTTCGACGTCACGCTGGGCACCGGCGCCTACGCGGGCGGTTTCGCCTGCGCGATCGACCGCTCGCCCCGCGCGGGCTGCGGCGTCGTCGACCGGGACACCTACTGGTCCTACTGGTACATGCTCCCGGACACGGACACCTGGGTGTACAGCAACAGCGGCGCGAGTTACCGCACGCCGCCGAAAGGCAGCATCGAGGCCTGGGTGTGGCAGGACGAGGGAGACAACGAGCCACCACAGCCCAGGAGCGCGGTGAAACCTCCCGCTCCCCCGCCCCACCAGGGCGGCACGCCGGTCAACCCTCCGCCCGGCGGTGGCCCACCGGACCGGAACCCCGGCGGCGACGGGCCGAATCCCGCCCCGCGCCATCCCGACGGGCAGCACCCGAACGATCCCGCGCCGCAGAACGAGGAGCGACCACCCCAGGAGCCGAGCGGGACCCCAACGGAAACGCCGTCCCCATCCTCCTCTGCGCCAGCCTCCGCCACCTCGACCCCAACAGGAACACCCACCACGTCGGCGGGCCCGGGGAGCGGCGCTCCGAAACCCCCATCTCCCGACCACACCACCCATATGTCCAAAGAGGACACTTCGCGCGGCTTCCCGTGGCCGTTGGCCATCGGGATCGTCGCGGCGCTCGTCCTGGCCGGCGGCGTCTCCTGGCAGATCCGCAGGAGACGTTCTTGACCAACCCTGACCACCAGCCCCGCACTGCCATCGAGCGCAGGCTCACAGTCCACAGTGGACACCCAGGGTCGGAAGCGGTCGCGTCGGGAGTCGCGGGGTGAGCGGCTCGCCCCGCACGCTGCACCCCGTCGCGTGGTGGGGATGGGCGGCCGGTGTCGCGGTCGCGGCGAGCCGCACCACCAACCTCGTGCTGCTGCTCCTGCTCGCGATCGCCGCCGGCTACGTCGTCGCGGCGCGGCGGACGGAGGCCCCCTGGGCGTCCGCCTACCGCGTCTTCCTGCGGATCGCCCTCGTGATCGTGGCGATCCGGGTGGCGCTCCAGGCGTTGGTGGTCGGCTCGGGCGGGGCCACCGTGCTGGTCGTCCTGCCGCAGCTCCCCCTGCCCGCGTGGCTGACCGGCGTCCGGGTCGGTGGACCGGTGACGGCGGAGGCGGTGCTCGCGGCGTTGGGCGACGGCGGTCGGCTGGCCGCGGTCATGGTCTGCTTCGGCGCGGCGAACGCCCTGGCCAGCCCGTCCCGCCTGCTGCGCACCCTGCCGAGGGCGCTGCACGAGCTGGGGGTCGCGGTGGTCGTGGCGTTGTCGGCGGCGCCCCAGCTCGTGACCGCGGTCGGCCGGGTCCGCCGAGCCCGCCGGCTGCGCGCCCTGCCACACCGCGGGGTCCGGGGCGCGCTGACGATCATCGGCCCGGTGTTGGAGGAGGCGTTGGACCGGGCGATGACCACGGCCGCCGCCCTCGACGCCCGGGGGTACGGCCGGCGGGCCATCGTGCCCGTCGGACGCCGCAGGGCCACGGCCACCGCGCTGCTCGGCGGGCTGCTCAGCGTGGTGCTCGGGCTGTACGGACTGCTCGACGGCTCGACGACCCTCCACATCGGACCGCTCGGCGCGGTCACGACCGGCACGCTCGGCCCCGTACTGGTGTTGGCGGGCGCGGTCGGGTGCGTCGTCGGCCTGCGGATGGGTGGGCGGGCAGTGGTCCGCACGCGCTACCGACCCGACCGGTTCCTGCTCCCCGAGTGGCTCGCGCTGGCGTCCGGGACCGCCTGCGCGGGGCTCTTCGTCGCCACGGCCGCGCTCGGCGGCGTCGACTCGGGCCTCGCGCCCGACCCGTGGTCGCTGCAACCACCCGGGCTCCCGCCCCTGGCCGCGCTGGGCGTGCTCTGCGCCCTGCTCCCGGCGCACCTGACTCCACCCCCACCACCCGCCGGAACCCCGGAGGACACATGAATCCCGTCGTCCACTGGGAGTCCGTGTCGTTCCACTACCCGGGAGCGACCCGCCCGACACTGTCCACTGTGGACATGGCGGTGCCCGAGGGCGAGCTGTGCCTGGTGATCGGCAGCACGGGCAGCGGGAAGTCCACGTTGTTGCGCACGGTCAACGGCTCCGTCCCGCACGCGACCGGCGGAACGCTGCGCGGCCGGGTCCGCACGGCCGGGCGGGACACGGCGGCGCACCGGCCCCGGGACCTGGCCGACGTCGTCGGCGTGGTGCCCCAGCAACCGGCCGACGCCTTCGTCGCGGACACGGTCGAGGAGGAGATCGCCTACGGGATGGAGTGCCTCGGCGTCGCCCCCGAGGTGATGCGCCGCCGCGTCGAGGAGACGCTCGACCTGCTCGGCATGGCCGAGCTCCGCGCCCGCCCGCTGACCGCGCTCTCCGCCGGCCAGCAGCAACGCGTCGCGCTGGCCGCCGCGTTCGCCGCCCAGCCCGCGCTCCTCGTCCTCGACGAGCCGACCAGCGCGCTCGACCCGCCGGCCGCCGAGGAGGTCCTCGGGGCCGTGCAACGCCTCGTGCACGACCTCGGCACCACGGTCCTCCTCGCCGAGCACCGCCTCGAACGGGTCGCGCAGTACGCCGACAGCGCGCTGCTCGTCCCGGGAGCCGGTCGGCCCCCGACCCTCGGCGCGACGGCAGACGTCCTGGCGGAGGCGCCCGTGGCGCCCCCGGTGGTCGAGCTGTCCCGGCTCCTGGACTGGAACCCGGTCGCGCTCAGCGTCCGGGACGCGCGCCGCCGCGCGGCCCGGCTGCCCGTGCCGGTCTCCGCACCGCCCCTCGCGACAGCGCGAGAACGAGGCGACGTGGTCGCGAGCGCACGCGGGCTCACCGCTCGGCACGGTCCCGTTCCAGCGCTGCGCGGAGTGGATCTCGACCTGCACGCCGGGGAGGTCGTGGCCCTGATGGGCCGCAACGGCGCCGGCAAGTCCACGTTGCTCTCCTGCCTGGCGGGCCTGCACCGGCCCCGGTCCGGCCGCGTCACCGTGAACGGCGGCGACCCGGCCCGCCAGCGCCGCCGCGACGTCGCGCGGTCGGTCGGCCTCGTCCCCGCCGAACCGGCCGACCTGCTCCTGGCCGACCGGGTGGACCGGGAGTGCGCGGCGGCGGACCGCGAGGCCGGCGTCCCGGCCGGCCGCACCGCCGCCCTCCTCGCCGAACTCGTCCCCGACGTGCCCGGCGCCGCGCATCCCCGGGACCTGTCCTGCGGGCAACGCCTCGCCATGGCCCTCGCCGTGCTCCTGGCCCGCGCGCCCCGCCTCCTGCTGCTCGACGAGCCGACGCGCGGCCTGGACTACCCCGCCAAGCACCGCGCCGCCGGTGTGCTGCGGCGACTGGCGGCGGCGGACCGCTGCGTCCTGCTCGTGACGCACGACGTCGAGCTCGCCGCCCAGGTGGCCGACCGGGTCGTGGTCCTCGCGGAGGGCGAGGTGATCACCGACGCCCCCGCCGCGGCCGCGCTGTCCGCGTCACCCGCGTTCGCGCCCCAGGTGGCGAAGGTGTTCGCGCCCGCCCCGCTGCTGACCGTTGACGACGTGCGGCGCTCGCTCCTGGGCGGCGGCGCGTGACCGGGGACTTCATCGTCCACAGTGGACGTACACCGAGCCTGCCCAGGATCGGCCCGCGGGCCGCGGTCGCCCTCGTGCTGGCCTCGGTCGTCGGGGTGGTCGGTTTCGGCTGGCCGTTCGTGGCCCGCTCCGACTCCCCGGTCGCGCACGAGCGGGACGCCCCGTGGCTGTTCGCGGTGCTCACCGTGCTCGTCCTCGCCGTGGTGCTCGCCGCCCTGCTCGACGGCGCGGCCGACGCCAAGACGGTGGCCCTGCTCGGCGTGCTGTCGGCCGTGGGGGCGGCGTTGCGCCCCTTCGGCGCGGGGGCGGCCGGGATCGAGCCGATGTTCGTCGTGTTCGTCCTCGGCGGCCGGGTGCTCGGGCCGGCGGCCGGGTTCGCACTCGGCAGCACCGCGATGTTCGCCTCGGCGCTGCTGACCGCCGGCGTCGGCCCGTGGTTGCCGTTCCAGATGCTCACCGCGTCCTGGATCGGGCTGGGCGCGGGACTCCTGCCCCGCCGACCCGCCGGCGGCCGGCTGGAGGTGCTCGCGCTCGCGGGCTACGCGGTCGTCGCCGGCCTCGGCTACGGCCTCGTGATGAACCTCTGGTTCTGGCCGCTCACCGTGGACCACGCCTCGCCGCTGGGCTTCGCCGCCGGCGAGGGCGCGCTGGCCAACCTGCGCCGCTACGCCGCGTTCTACCTGGCGACCTCGCTGGGCTGGGACGTGCCGCGCGCCCTGCTCAACGCGGGCCTGGTGGCACTGGCCGGCTCCCGGGTGCTCACCGCGCTGCGCAGGGCGGTCCACCGGGCCGCTTTCGACACGCCGGTGACGATCGTCCGGCCGCCTACGAGCTGAAGTCGGCTGAGCCGTAGATCCCCAGCGCCGTGATCCCCCGGGACTTCGCGCAGTCCGCGGGGTCGGCGCCGTCGACCGCCTCGATCCGCACCTCCACCGCGCGGCCCTCCATCGCGCCGCGCGCCACCTTCCCCCGGAAGGTCGGCGGCAGGTCGTCGACCTTGTCGGCGGTCAGGTCGACCACGCTGTTGTTCCGCCCGTCCCAGGTGATCTCGATGGCGCCCTTGGCGTCCCCACCGCCGCAGCTCAGCTTCCCGGTCGTGGCGCCGCGGAACTCCGCGCCCGCGTGCGGCGTGCTGCCCTGGCACTCGAAGAGCGAGCCGGTGACGGTCATCTCCACGTGCTGCGGGTCGCCGGTGACGCCGGGCGAGAACCGGACGTCGCCCCGCATCAGGCAGCCCATCTCGACCGCGCGGGCCTCCGCGACCGGCGCACTCCACAACGCGGCCAGGCCCGCCATGACCAGGGCGGGCGCTACCGGTGTCCTCCGTCCAGCCATGACCCGAGTGTCCGGCGATGTTCCGGGCGGAGCCGGGCGAGTCCGTAGATTCACTCCCTATGGGTGCCGACCTCTTCCCGCTGCGCTACGACGTCGTCGACGTCTTCACCGACCGGCCGTTCGCCGGGAACCCGTTGGCCGTGGTGCACGGCGCGGACGGGCTTCCCGACGAGGCGCTGCGGGCCGTCGCGCGGGAGTTCAACCTGTCGGAGACCGTCTTCCCGATGCGGCCGACCAGTCCCGACGCGCACTACCGGCTGCGGATCTTCACTCCCCGGGTGGAGATGCCGTTCGCGGGGCACCCCAGCGTGGGCGCGGCGTGGGTCCTGGCCAGGGACGGCATAATCCCGCAGGGCCCGGTCCGCCAGGAGTGCGGCATCGGCCTCGTGGACGTGACCGTCGACGAGCGGGGCGCGGAGGTGGCCGGCGGCAACCCCGTCGTCGGTCCCGCGCTGTCCGCCCGGGCGCTGGCCGCCGCGGCGGGCCTCGGGGAGTCCGATGTGGACGCGGGGGTGCCGGCCGGGGTGGCCGGCGCTGGGGTCGACTTCTCGTTCCTGCTGGTGCGCCCGGACGCCGTCGCCAGGGCGGTGCCGGACCAGGCCGCGTTGCGGGCGGCGGTGACCGGCCGGGGTTTGGTGGTCGTCGGGCGGCGGGGCGCGGACGACTTCGTGGTGCGGATGTTCCGGGCGACGGCCGAGGGCGGCGAGGACGCGGCGACCGGCAGCGCCGCGCTGGCGCTCGGGGCCTGGCTCGTCGACCGCGGTCTCCTCCCGGCCGAGGGCGGGGCGCGGTACGCGGTCCACCAGGGGGCCGAGGTGGGCCGTCCGTCCACTTTGGTCGGTCGGGTGCGGGCGTCGGCCGGACGGGCGGAGCGGGTGTGGGTGCGGGGCGGGGTGGTCCCGGTGGCCGCCGGCGCGCTCCGGGTTCCGCCTGCCCGGTAACGGGACGTGTCCGCCCCTCGTGCGAGGAGGGGCGGACACGGGTCGGCGCGACGCCGACGACGGGACCCTCAGAGCGGACGGACCATCCGCGCCTGCCGGCCGACCGGGCCGTGCGACACCTCGAACTCGACCAGCTGGCCGATCGTCAGGATCCGCCTGCCCTCCACCTGGATCTGGGAACAGTGGACATACACGTCGCCCGAGCCGTCCGTGAGTGCGATGTATCCCCAGCCCTTGTCGGGGTTGTACTCCTTGACCGTTGCCGTCGCCACGCTCGTCGTCCATTCTTCTCGACACGGCGGCCGTCCCGCCGCCGCAACTACGGCACGTAATGCTTGCTTGCAGCCAGTAGCCCCTCAAGAGCGACGCAACAAAGCACCCCCGATCGGGGTGCACGATCATCCGGTCTACCCCACCCCCGGGTGACACGGTCACCGACGCGTCACGTTTTCCCCGTGCCGGAACCGGATTTCCGCCGCCCCGCGCGTGGGACGCCGAGGGGCCAGGAGTACACATGGCGCGCAACCGCCGTCGACGACGATCGAGGTGACGAGTGCTCGGCCAGCTCCCGTCGCGGTTCCCCCCGGCTCGGCCCTGGCCCCTGCTGGCGCCCGCGATCACGGCGACGGTCCTCGCCTGGAGCCTGGCGGAGCTGCCGGCCGCGCTCCCCTTCGTCGACGCCAGGGTCTACGCCGGCGGCGTGCGGGCCTGGCTCGCGGGCGAGGCGCTGTACCGGGTGCCGATCCCCGCCCTGCCGGGCACGGACTTCACCCTGCCGTTCACCTACCCGCCCTTCGCCCTGCTGCCCTTCGTCGCCCTCTTCTCCTCGTCGGTGCTGCTCGGCGTGGTGCTGCTGACGGCGGCCGGCCTGCTGGCGCTCTGGGGCACGCTCCTGCTCGTGGCGCGGCGGACGACGCCCGACGAGCCCACGGCCAGGGGCCTGGCCGCCGCCCTCGTCGGCGCGTCCCTGCTCTTCGAGCCGGTGAGCGAGACCCTGCTGTTCGGCCAGGTGAACCTGCTGCTCCTGGGCGTGGTGGCCGCCGACTGCCTCGCCAGGTCCCCGCGCTGGCCCCGGGGCGCGCTGGTCGGCGTGGCGGCGGCGGTCAAGCTGACCCCGGCGGTGTTCGTGGTGTTCTTCCTCGCCCACCGGCAGTGGCGGGCCGCCGCCACGGCCGGGCTGGCCTTCCTCGGGTGCACCCTGGTCGGGTGGGTGATGGCGCCGGCCAGCTCGCTCGACTACTGGACACGGGCGGTGCTCGACCCGTCCCGGGTCGGCACCGTCGCGTACGTGGGCAACCAGTCGATCAGGGGAGTCCTCGAACGGCTCGGCCTGTCGGCCGCGACGGCGACACCCGTCTGGCTCCTGCTCTCGCTCGCGGTCGGCCTGGTCGCGCTGCGCGTGGTGCGACGCGCCCGCGCCGCGGGTGACGACGTGACGGCCTTCCTGACCCTGTGCGCCACCACCGTGCTCGTCTCGCCGATCTCCTGGTCGCACCACTGGGTCTGGACGGCGCCGTTGGCGCTCGTCCTGCTCCGGCACGCCCTCCGGACGCGCGACATCGCGTCGTGGTGGACGGCCGCGGGCGTCCTGGTGATCGTCACGACCAGCCCGCACTGGGAGACGCTGGCCGCCCAGGACCGGGGCTCGCTGTCCTGGTGGCAACAGCCCCTCGCCGCCAGCTACGTGCTCATGGCCCTCGCGCTGTTGGCCCTCGCCGCCCGATCACGCGGTGCGCTCGTGCCCGACACCTCCGTCGGCCCGGCGACGCCGGGACCACACCGAGCGAGCACCGCGACCGTGCCGGCGTGACAGCGGAACACCCCGGCGCTCGTGGCCGACATCACAGGGGATGTGGCGCCGGTTTCCAACACCTCGCCGCGCCCCTCGCCCACTCCGGGGAGAGCCGGCGCCGACCTCTCCAGTCGTCGAGGTCGTTCCGCCGGGCGATCAATGCGGGGTTCCTGTTCGAAGATCACCCGATTGGCCGAGCGGTGATCCCACCGTGATTCGGCGCGGAGGACAGAAAGGCGAAAGGACCCCCGCGGTGATCGCGGGGGTCCTTCCGGTTGCCTGAGTGGATCAGGCAGGGCGTCAGATCACGCGGACGCCCTGGGCCTGCGGGCCCTTGGCGCCCTGGCCGATCTCGAACTCCACCCGCTGACCCTCCTCAAGGGTGCGGAACCCACGGGCGTCAATCTCCGAGTAGTGCACGAAGACGTCCTTCTGCCCGCCGTCCGGCGTGATGAAGCCGAAGCCCTTCTCCGAGTTGAACCACTTGACAGTGCCCTGAGTAGCCATTGGCGTCTCCTCTACAGGTGCCGGGGTCGGAATCCGCGGTTGCGTATCCCGGGTCCGGTGTCAGACCGCAACTTCTCCGGCAGAACCTGGAGGAAAGCAACGAACCGCACAACCTCGCCCCGCTCACGCGGAACGTTTCGACCGTCGCCAGTCAACCACGAAACGGCGCGGCTCGCACGTCCAGCGTGATCCAGACCACGACTCTCGCCCGATCGGTTCACCCGAGGCGCAGGATCGGTCCAGGAGGACCCCCGCGCCGACCGCCCCGGCCGCCCGCACGACGCCCGTCACATCCCCAGGTGGGCCGTTCTTCTTTGGTTAGACTTACCTAAGTTCGCCAGGGCGGACGGAACAACTGGGAGGACACCATGCCGAACTCCGAGGCCCGGGTCGCCACCGAGCGCGCGTCCCGTTACCTGGTCCAGCTCTGCAAGCACCTCGGCCACAAGGTCACCGCCGAGTGGACCGAGGAGCGCGGCCACGTCGACTTCGGCTTCGGCACGTGCGCGATGGAGGCCGGGGACGACGCGCTGGTGATGCGCAGCGCCGGCGAGGACGACGCGGCGCTGGAGCGGGTCGAGCACGTGGTCGGCGTCCACCTGGAGCGCTTCGCGGCCAGGGACGAGCTCAAGGTCACCTGGAACCGCGCCAACTGACCGCCAACTGACACCGCTCCACCCTGGCGAAACGCCCCCGGTCGGGGGCGTTTCGCCTTTCCGGAGCGGTCTTCGGCGCGCTCGGACCCGTCACACCCTGCTGGGTCGGGGCGCGGGCAGCAGCCCGGTCTCCACGCAGTGGTCGAGGTACCGGTGCAGCAGCGCGCGGTCGGCCGCCGGGCACTCGATCCCCGTGCCCGCCAGTCCCCGCCGCAGGTTCTCGGACCTCACGGCGCCGAGCCGGAAAGCGGGCGCGTCCTCGGCCTGGAGGTCGAAGAACACCAGGGTGGCCGTGCTCTCGGCGTCCGATCCCCCGGTGTCCGCGGCGACCCTCGCGCACCACTCCGGGACGTCCAGGTGGTCCACCGGATAGCCGTAGTCGCGCACCCACCCCGCGAGGTCGGTCAGCCGCACGGCCGGCACCGGCGCGACGTTGACCACCCGTCCCGCCTCGCCGGGTCGCGGCGGCGTCGACGAGAGCCGGACCACGGCGCGGGCGACGTAGTCGACCGGCGTCCAGGTCTCGGCCACGGCGAGCGCCGGCAGCGCGCCGGCCCGGATGCCGGGCAGCAGCAGCCGCCAGACCAGGTCCTGCTCGTTGACCACGCCGGTGTCCGGCGCGCCCACGACCCGGCCGAGCCGGTAGACGGTCACCGGCAGGCCGCGCTCGCCGGCCTGCTCCACCAGCCGCTCGGCGACCCACTTGCTCTGCTGGTAGCCGTCCCGGAGCCCGGCGTGGGCGGGCACGAACGCCTCCGGCACCTCGGGGCTCACCGCGTCCGGCGGTCCGACCGCCAGCGTCGAGACGTGGTGGACCGGCACCGGCCGCTCCGCCGCGGCGAGCCGGAGCACCTCGCGGGTGCCGACGACGTTCGCGGCCCGCAGGCTCCGGTACTCGCGGACCACGCTCACCACGGCCGCGTTGTGGTAGATCACGTCGCAGGTGCGCGCGAGCTCGGCGAACCGGTCGGGGTCGAGTCCGAGCCGGGGCCGGGCCAGGTCGGCGGGCAGCGCGACGACCCGGTCGGCGACCGCGGCGACCGGCAGGCGCTGCCGGGTCAGCGCGTCCCGCACCCGGCGGGTCGCGCCCGCCGCGTCCTCGGCACGGACGAGGCAGACGACCTGCGCGTCGGTGCTGGTCAGGAGCTCGTTGAGCAGGTGGGCGCCGACGAATCCGGTGGCCCCGGTGAGCAGCACCCGACGCGGGCGCTCCGCGAGGACGGGCACGAGACCGCTCGGCACGACGTCCTCGCCGAGCACGGCGTCGGCCGCGGCGAGCGGCGGCAGGCCCTCGTCGGCCCGCCCCGCCCCGTGCTCCTGGTCCAGCGCCTCGGCCAGGGCGGCGGCCGTGGGGTGCCGGAACAGCGTCGCCACCGGCACGGTGCGCCCCAGCTCGACCCCGAGCCGGTTGGCCACCTGGATCGCCTGCAGCGACTGGCCGCCCAGCTCGAAGAAATCGTCCTGTGTGGACAGACCGGGCACGCCGAGGACCTCGTGCCACACCCGGAGCACGGCCCGCTCGGCGTCAGTGGTGGCCGTCGACTCGGCAGGGCCCTCCTCGGGCCGGAAACCCCTGGCGCGCAACGCCTTTCGGTCGATCTTGCCCGAGCTGGTCCTCGGCAGGCGGTCGGTCACGACCACGGAGGCCGGGACCACGGCCGCCGGCAGCGACGCGCGCAGGTGCGCGCGCAGCTCGGCGGTGGTCGGCACACCAGTGCCGTTGGCGCTGTTGGTGTCAGCGGTGCCGATGTCAGCCGGCACGACGTGCGCGGACAGCCGCTTCACGCCGCCGTCCAGCACGTGGCCGACGACGGCCGCCTCCCGCACCCCGGGGTGCGCCAGCAGCACCGTCTCGATCTCGGTCGGGTCGACCCGATGCCCGCTGATCTTGAACTCGTCGTCCACCCGGCCCACGAACACCAGCGCGCCGTCCGCCCGGCACCGGGCCAGGTCGCCGGTCCGGTACGCGCGGGGACGCCCCGGCATCGCCGACAGCACGACGAACCGGGCCTCGTTCAGCTCGGGCCGGCCCAGATAGCCGTTGGCGAGACCGCCGCCGAGCAGGCACAGCTCCCCCGTCTCCCCCATGGGCACGGGCCGCCGGTTCCGGCCGACCACGACGGCGGTGACACCCGGCAGCGGCCGGCCGATCGGCACCTCGTCGACGACGTGGCCGGCCGCTCCGTCGCCGCTGAGCGTCGCGACGGTCGCCACGACCGTGGCCTCGGTCGGCCCGTAGGTGTTGAGCAGCCGGACGTCGGGGCTGACGCTCGCGCGCCACCGCGCCACCCGCTCGGGCAACGCGGCCTCCCCGCCGATGACGACCGCCCGCACCGAGGCGGGGAGCGCGGCGGCCCCGGTCGACACGCCGTAGGCGACCTCGTGCCAGAAGGCGGTCGGCAGGTCGAGCACGGTGATGCCGAGTTCCGCGCAGGCATTGAGGAAGCCGGGCACCGAGTCCAGCATCTCCTCGGTGCGCACGACGAGCGTGGCGCCGGCGCACAGGGTCAGGAAGATCTCCTCGACGCTGGCGTCGAAGTGCAGGGGCGCGAACTGGAGCACGCGGTCGTCGCCCCGGAACTCGTACCGGTGGGTCGCACCGGCCACGAAGTTCGCGAGCGCGCCCCGGCCGACGGCCACGCCGTTGGGCTGCCCGGTGGAACCGGAGGTGTAGATGACGTAGGCCGGGTGTTCCGGCCGTGGCGTCGGCGGTTCCGCCTGGATCTCCGCCCCGGTTCCCGCCCGCTCGTCGAGCAGGACGGTCCGGCCGGGGAAGTCCTGCGGGACCGCGTCGACGTGTTCGGCGGTGGTGACCAGCAGGCGCGGCCCGGCGTCCGCCAGCACCGCCGACGTGCGGTTGCGCGGGCCGTGCGGATCGAGCGGCAGGTAGCCGGCGCCGGCGAACAGGACACCGAGGAACGCGACGACCGCGTCGACTCCTCTCGGGAGCACGACCGCGACCGGCAGGTCGGGTCCCGCGCCCAGCTCCCCGAGGCGCGCGGCCAGATCCCGCGCCCGTGCCACGAGATCGCCGTAGGTGATCCGCACGTCCCCGTGCTCCACGGCCACCGCGTCCGGCTGGCGGGCCGCCTGCTCGCCGACCAGGTCGGTCACGTCGCGCGCCGGTGTCGGCAGCGGGCCACCGTCGAGTACGGAAGGTGTTGCCCCGGACGAGGCAACAGGAAGCGAAACGTCCATTTCGGACAGTGGAGCGTCGGGTGTCGCGATTGCACTGTCCAACAGGGACAGGAAGGACCGCTGGTGCGCGGCGAGGTCCTCCGCGGTGTAGAGCGCGGGGTTGGCGTCGAAGTCGAGTCGGGGACTCATGCCGTCCGACCGGTGGTAGACCGCGATCGACAGGTCCTCGACCGGACCGGCGGAGACGTTGTGCACCGTTCCCCGGTGTCCGGCGAACCGCAGGTCGTAGTCGAACGGCATGATGTTGACCACCGGGCCGAACAGCCGCCGGTCGCCGCCGATCAGCCTGAGCTCCCGCTTGAGGTCCTCGTAGCGGTAACGCTGGTGCGGCCGGACGCGCCGCAGCTCGGCGGTCACCACGGCGACGAGGTCGAGCAGGCTGGCGTCAGGGGCGACCGGCACCCGAAGCGGCACGATGTTCATCGCCATGCAGGGCACCCGCAGCGAGGCGGACCCCATCCGGCCCATCACCGGCAGGCCGAGGACGACCTCCCCCGCCCCCGTCGCCCTGGCCAGGTAGCCCGCGACGGCCGCCAGCAGAACCTCGGGCCAGGACGTCTTCCCCTGGCGGGCCACCGCGCCGACAGCGTCCATTGTGGACGCGTCGATCGCGGTGGTCTCGCGCAGGGACTCCCAGGACATCGGGGCGACGCGCTCGGCGAGCCCGACGACCTCCGGCCGGTCGGCGAGCCGCTCCAACCAGAACTCGCGGTCCCGGCGGAACCGGTCGGAGGACCGGTACTCGACGTCCTCCGCCACCACGGCTTCCAGCGAGCCGAAGGATGCGGCGGGCGCCTCCGCGCCGGCGGCCGTGGCGGTGTAGAGCTCCGCCACCCTGCGCGCCAGCAGTGAGTGCCCGAACCCGTCCAGCGCGATGTGGTGGACCCGCTGGTACCAGCGGAACCGGTCCGACCCCGTGCGCAGCAACGCCTGCGTGAACAGCGGGCCCCGGGCGAGGTCCACGACGCGGGCGAGGTCCGCCCGCATCCACGCGTCGGCCGCCGCGTCCGGGTCGGGCTCGCCGCTCACGTCGACGTGCGGGAAGTCCCAGTCCGCGACCGGGTCCGGCGTCTGCCACACCCCCTCGGCGTCCGCGTCGAACCGGACGTGCAGGGTCTCGGCCTCCGCGACCGCCGCGCGGACGGCCGCCTCGAACACGGCGGGATCCACCGGGCCGGAGATCTCGACGTACTCGGCCGCGTTGTAGACGGGGCTGTCCTCGTCGATCCGCTGGCCGGACCAGATCCCGGCCTGGGCGGCCGTCACCGGCCGACGCGCGCCACTGGGGAGGGGCATGGGTCTTTCCGTTCCGCCGGGGCCGCTCAGCGCGGCAGTCGGGTGGACAGCAGCTCCCACCAGGCGGCCAGGGACGGCCGCTCGGCCAGCTCGACGAAGGTGACCTCGACGCCGGCGGCCCGCCACCGCTCGACGAGGCTCATGATGCGCACCGAGTCCAGGCCGGTGTCGACGAGCTCGTCGTCCACGGCGATGTCCGCCGGCTCCAGGTAGAGGACCTCGGCGAGGTCCGCGCGCACGCTGTCGAGGGTCATGGTCTGGTCGGGCATGGTGTTCTCCTGGTTCCCTTCGGGGATGGCGTGGTCCGCTGGGGGTGCCGCCGCCCCGTCACCGGTTCCCGCGCGACGACGCGGAAACCGCGTTCGTCCACAATGGAGGGTGACGGGGCGGCGGTGGATACGTCTCAGCCGCTGGTGGTCACCGGGGTCGCGGCGAGCTGCTGGGTGACGCGCTCGGTGACCAGCGTGACGGCGCAGCGTTGGGCGGCGTACTCCACCGCCATCCGGTGCCGCTCCACCGAGAAGTCCCCGATCGCGTCCGCCACCACGAACGACTGACAGTCGTTCATGAACGCGTCCGCCGCCGTCATCAACACCCCGATGTGACCGTAGATCCCGGTCACCACCAACTGGTCACGCCCCCACTGACGCATCCGCTCCCGCAGATCGGTCCGCACGAACGCCGAGTACCGCCACTTCGTCAACACCACATCGCCCGCACCCGGCGCCAACTCGTCGACGAT
>NZ_FQVN01000007.1 GCF_900129375.1 Streptoalloteichus hindustanus
TCCGCCGCGGTCTGCTCCTGGGCCTGGGCGTCCATCCGCCGCTGCGAGGCGATCCGTTGCTGCGCCTCGGCTTCCTGCCGCTTCTGGTTGGCGATCTCCGCCTCCCGCTTCGCGGCCTCCCGCTGCTGGGCCGCCTCCCGCTGCTTGGCCTCCGCCTCCTGACGCTTGACGGCAGCCTCCTGCCGCCACCGCTCCGCCTCCCGACGCTTCTCCGCGGCCACGTCACGCTCACGCTCAGCGTCGGCGCGAGCCTGCTTCACCTTCTCCGCATGAGCTTTCGCGCCCCGCAACGCGGCTTCCGCTTCCAGACGCATCAACTTCGTCCGCCTCGCGGCATCCGCAGCTGCCTCGGCCTGCTCCTGCGCGGCCTGTGCGAGTCGGGCGGCGGCAGCGGCGTGCGATTCGGCGTTGGCCCGCCACCGTTTCGCGTTCTCCTCATGCGCCTTGGCCTTGGCCGCGGCATCCGTGGCCGCCGCCTCCGCTCCGATCGCGTCCACCGCGTGCGCCGCGGTCTCCGCCGCACCCTTGGCGGCCTCGGCCGAACCGGCCATACCCTGCACGACCTTGGCCCACTGCGCCCCGTGCGGCATCCCGTTCTGCAGCAGGATGTCCACCTGCGTGCCCGCCCCGGCCGCCGCGGCCCTGGCGTCCTGCGCGTCCTTCACGGCGTAGCCGACGAAACGAGCGACCTCGTCCCTGGCCCGCTGATACAACTCCGGATGGTAGGAACCCCCCGCCTGATCGGAGGCCAGCGTCCGGGCCGTCTCGCGGGAGACGTTCGCCGCCGAGGTCATGTCGTTCGCGGCGCGCTCCAACGCCCGCACCCCGTCCGCATGCGCGGCAAGGAGGTTCTGGCGGGCCCGCATCGCCCGCGCGGTCCGCTGCGCCGCCTCCGAGGCCGCCTCGGCCTCCTTACGCTTACGCTCCAACTCCTCCAACTGCCTGTCCCGCGCCTGCGCGTCCCGCTGCGCCGCAGCCAGGTAGCCGGTCTTCAAAAACTCCTCAATCGCCGCATCGCCCGCCGCCAACGCGGCCTTCGCGGCGGCGGAAACCTCCGGGGTGCCCCGATCGGCCGCCAGCTGCACGTGCGCGCGCCGGCGCTGCTTGAGTTCCTTGTCGTAGGCGCCGTCCCGGCGGTCCTGCTCGGCGGCGATGTCCCGCCCGAACGCCAGGAAGTCCGCCCGGTCATGGGCGTTGCCCTTCAACGCCCGCTCCACCGCGGCGTTGAACACCGGACCACCCGTCCCCGCCAGGGACTCGATCAGGGCACGGTTACGGGCATCCGCCTCGTCCCTGCGTTTCCTGGCTCGGGCCTTGGCGTCCTGTTGCCCGTGGTCGAAGAACTGCTGGATCGCCCCGGCATCCCCGGCCTCGGCCTTCGTCAGGGTTTCCCGGGCGGCGACCCGGACTTCCTCGTCCTCGTCGAACGCGGCGATGTCCGCGATCAGGTCCAGCTGCAACTGCCGCAACACCGCGTCCTGATCCGGATCCTCGGCCGGCGACGAAGAAGACGTACTCTCGGACGACGACGTGTTCTCACTGGCGGCACGCTGGGCCGGTAACTGCCCATAACCCCGCAACCCTGCCAAACCCACAGGCAGAGTCGCGGCCGTTCCCTGACCGGCCGCGCCCACCACGAACACCGTGGCCAGGATCAGCACAACGGCCCGACGAAACCAGTCGAGAACCGGCGCCCTACGCCGTGATCTCCGCGTTAACCTTCTCATTCCACAACACGCCTCAGGTCTTGAAGGAAAGAAACAAGAACGACCAGAAAAGCCGAAGCGGGGAGAGATCCACGACTCAGGGGCGTTTGGTCATGCGGTCGTAACCGGCCTGGGACTGCCCCCACACATCCGCCCACTGACGCGACTGATCACCGGCGAAGGTGTTCTCCCCGGTCCAGTTGTCACGATTCTTCTTCGCACCCGAAGCGATCGCCGACCACACCGGCCCCACCTCGGCGGTAGCCCGGTCGATCACCGTCTGCCAGTACCGGGCCTGCTCGGCGCACAACCGCTGCTCGTCCTCCCACGCCTTGCGGGCCGCCTCGGCCTTCTCGCGGCTCGTGGCCCACGCCCGCGCCGCCACCGCCCGCGCCTGCTCCGCGGCCGCATCACCCGCGGCCAACGCCTCCCGCTCCGCCTCCCGCGCGTCCGCCACCAACCCCGGAATCACCGCCAGGAACCGCACACCCGCGTCCTGCGACCGCAGACGGAAGATCTCCACATCCACCGCCGCCGCGGCCATCCACCCCGACGCGTAGAACGCCCGCACATCGGCATCCGTGGCACCGGGGCGGATCGCGTGCTGGGCGGCCAGCCGCACCTGCTCACCCGGATCACTCCGCGCCAACAGCCCCACGAAGTCCCGCTCGGCCTGCGCGATCACCTGCCGATGCTGCTCATCCGCCTCCCGCGCCGCGTCATCCAGCGCCCTGGCCTCGGCGAACCCCGTCCGCGCGAACCGCTCCCGATCCGCATCCGTGCCCTTGAGCGCCTGTTGCGCGGCGGCGTGCACCCGCGGGGAGAACTGCGGGCTGTAGGTGGAGACCACCCGCTGCGCGAAATCCCGGTTCCGGGCGGCGTTCTGCTGCGCCCGCTCCCGAGCCTCCCGGAACCCCGAGGCCACGAACCGCCGCAACGCGGGCTCGCCCTCATCCGAACGCAACGCCTGCCACGCCGCGACCCGCACCAACGCCTCGGAGTGGTACAGCGCGACCTGCCGAACCATCGGATACCACGGCGACTGCTCGATACCAGCGGTCCGCGTCTCGACACCGGCGAAAACAGGGTCCGCCGCGGCGACAGAGGCGCCGGAAACGGCGAGCGCCGTCGCGACCGCGAGCCCGGCAAAAGCGGAGAACAAATTCACCACAGCCCCCTGTTTTGTTCGGATTCGCGCAATTGCGCAGCAGCTGGACTATCGCACAACTCCTGTCATGCGAGCAGCGCTTAGTGATCTTGACCACACAACAGCAACCGAACGGCCGATTACTTAACGGTTACGGCTGGGTGTCGGTCCGATAATGAGGTTGATCCTCGTTCCTTGACGGGGCAAGGATTCCGACACGCGTGTTGTGGCCACGCGCTCTCCGTGTGTTTCTTTTCCGCTAGAGGGGAATTCTTTGAACACGTCCCGTCATGCTGTGGCGCCGGTTTCCCGGCCGCGGCGGACACTGCGGGGTGTCGCGGTCACGGTCGTGGCCGCCGCGGCCATCGGCCTGCCCTTACCCGCATCCGCCGCGGCGGACCCGCCGCCACAGCCGTCACCCGTCACCGCGACACCAACAGCACCCGCTCCGCCCCCCACCACGGGAGATCCGAAGCCCGAGACAGAGCAGAAGCCTCTGGAGCTGGTGGTTGGCACACCACCGGGCAAGCCCGAGGGTTCAACCGAGCCGAAACCCTCCGGCACGGGGGCGACAGCGCCTCAGTCCACCGATGTGGAGAAGGGCAAGGCCGCGGCGGAGCTCGGCATCGTCGCGGGTCCGGAGTTGTTGGTGCTCAACGACCGCAACTTCACCGCCGCCATGTACTACGCCGCCGATGACCTGGACAAGCCGCACCCGCTGGAGCCCGAGCACCAGAAGGTGAAGGAGGCGGCCATCGCCGCCCTCGGCGCGAGCGACGACGAGTGCACCACCTTCATCAGGACCGGCATGGCCGCGGCCAACAAGGAAGACCAGCAGATCGTCGCCGAGCGCCGCAAGAAGCAGGAGGAGGACCGCACGGCGAAAGCCAGGGCCGCTGGCCTGCTGAACATCAAGGTCGACGACGGCGTGCTGTCGAAGTCGATCTACGACTTCATCGTCCACCTGGAACTCAACGCCGACAACCACAAGGACGCCGCGGTCAAGGAAGCGGCGCGCACGGCGTTGAAGGGCACCGCCGAGGCCCAGTGGACCTTCCTCACGGTCGGCGTCTTCGACGAGCACAAGAAGGACGTCGACCGCCTGATCCAGGAGGACAAGGACAAGACCGAGGCCGAGAAGGCCGCGGCGCTGTCCCGTGAAGCCAAGGCGAACGCCGCGTGGCACGCCCTGGGGATCAGGGCCGACGACGCCCTGCTCAACCTGACCGACCGGGACTTCGTCGTCGAGATCTGGAACCGCGCTCCCCGTGGCACCGAGGTCCACGGCGCCGCCGAGGCCGCCGTGCGCAGCCACAACGAGGCGGACTGGAAGCAGTTCATCGACAAGGGCGCCAAGGAGGCGCGCCTCCGCGACATCGAGAACTTGCTCAAGAAGCGCGACGAGGAGAACGCGCGACAGATCACCGTGATCCGCACCCAGGCCGCCAAACGTCGAATGCACCCCGCTCTGGTCGCCGCCGCGGACGCGGCCCTCGCGGGGAGCCCGACCGACCGGGAGCGCTTCCTCCGCGTCGGCCAGTACGAGAACCTGACCCAATCCCTCGCCAACAGCACCCAGCTCGGTCCCGACTTCTACATCACCGATGACAAGGGCAAAGCTGTTCTGACCGAGTGGCGGCAGGGCGACCACCCGGAACAGGCGTGGAAGATCGAACCCGGGCTGAGCGACCCCACCTGCTTCTCGTTCCAGTCCGTCGCCCGGCCCAACAACTACCTCCGCTGGCGCAAGGACATGCCGGGCCACAGCCGCGCGCTTGTCGCCGTCGACCCCCTCGACGGGTCCAAGGCCTTCAAGGCCGAGGCGACCTGGTGCTTGAACGACATGGTGAGCGGCATCGTCCTCTACCCGGTCAACGCGGAGGGCAAGTACCTCTACGTCGAAGGTGCCCTGGATGACGAGAGCACTCGGAGTTGGGCTTCCTGGGTCGTCGAGCCGCCCCATCCCACCATGCCGATCGACCGGCGCTACGCCTCGGACCAGAAGCTCCGGGACAGCCTCGGCAAGCCGGTGCGGGACGCGGTCCTCGACGCGAACAACGTCGGGTACCGGGAGTACGAGAAGGGTCGCCTCTACCTCACCCGCGACCAGCACCAGCTCGGGACGAGCGGCGGCGTCCACGTGATCTACAACGGCCCGGTTCTCGACAAGTACCTGGAACTGGGAGGGCCGTACGCCCTTCCCGGGGTCCTCACCGACCAGGTGCCGGGTCGCGACCGGAAGGGGCAGGTGCTGACGATCGCGCGCCCCAGAGTGGCCAACGAACACCTGTACATCGCGTGGAGTCCGGCCACCGGCGCCCACGTGGTCTACGGCATGATCGGGACGACCTGGGCCGCGGCTGGCGGGGAGGGAGGCGTGTTCGGGTATCCCCACAACGACGAGTCCGGGTACGGCAACGCCGGAGTCCGGTTCAACCACTTCTCCGGCGGGTCGATCTACTACCTGCCGGGCAAGGGAATCCGAACGGTCAAGGGCGAGATCCACAAGAAGTTCGCGTCCCTGGGATACCAGGCCTCGCGGCTGGGGCACCCCGTGGACGACGAGACCGGCTTCGGCAACGAGGCAGGCCGCGTCCAGAACTTCTCCGGTGGTGCGATCTACCACAGCAGAAGCGGAACGGCCGCGCTCGAGGCGGCCATCTACGTGAAGTACGCGCAGAGCGGCTTCGATAACGGCCCCCTCGGGTACCCGGTCTCGGACGGCACCACGGCAGACGGCGTGGGTCGGTACGTCAACTTCAGCAAGGGCGGCGCGATCTACTGGCACCCGGACACCGGCGCGCACATCGTCGCCGGAGCCATCCGGACCAAGTGGAACGAGCTCGGCGCGGAGAAGTCCTACCTCGGTTATCCGACGACGGACGAGACCGCGCTGCCCAAGGGACGCCGCAGCGTCTTCCAGGGCGGTCGGATCGACTGGAGCAACGACGGAGGCCAGACGATCGCCTACAAGACTCTCGCGGTGTCGTCCCGGGCCGTCGCGCTCAAGGGCGTCCAGTCCGGGCGCTGCCTCCAGGTCGCGGGCGCCGTCCGGGACGCCGACGCCAACCCGCCCGGAACCGAGATCTGGGACTGCTCCTCGTCCGACAAGCAGACCTGGGACCTGGTCAACCTGGGCGACAACAAGTACGCGCTCAAGAACCGGGCCTCCGGCAAGTGCCTGGACATCCGCTCCGGCGACATGAAGAACGGGACGCCGCTCGACCAGGCCGCCTGCCACCAGCGCGGTTCCCAGCAGTGGGAGTTCACGACGGCGGCCGACAACACGGTGGCGCTGCGCAGCGTCCACTCCGCCAAGGTCGCTGACGTGCTGGGCCAGCGCACCCACAACGGCTCGGCCGTCGGGCACTGGGCGGACACCGCTGGCGCCAACCAGCGCTGGACGCTGATCGAGAGGTGAACCGCATGGGCGCCGGTTCCAGGCGAACTGGAACCGGCGCCCATCGGCACTCGATCGCCCCAGCGTCTCCCTGCTCTTCGCTCTTCTGGCGTGGCCACGTGTCAGTAGCCAGGAGGCACACAGTTATTCCGGCTTTCATGCTGTCCACACGCGACACTGATCCAGCAGCCGTCGGCCGCTTCTCCTGGCTGGGCCACGGCGCGGTGCGGGGTTTGAGCGAGGGTGACCAGGGGACTTCGTCCCTGACCTGGGCAGCTCAGCGCCGCGAGCGCTCTCTTGTGCGTCAGTGAAGCCAGAACGCGCGAACTCGCCTATGCTTGGTCGCGGCACCGCCGCCGGGTTGAGCCCTCGCTCCCCGGCTTCCCGCGGTCCAGCCGTGATCACTCGGCCTCGCCACGCTCCCGCCGCAACCTCCGGTGAGCCGTCCTGGCCACGCATCCCTCACCTGACTCACACGAGAGGAACCGCCATGCCCCGATACATCCTCACCGGCGCCCCCGGGGCCGGGAAAACAGCCGTCCTCCGCCTCCTGGAGAGCAACGGACATGCCGTCGTCGAGGAAGCGGCGACGGACGTCATCACGCTCGACAACGCCCTGGGCCACGAGGAACCCTGGCGCGACCACACCTTCATCGACAAGATCGTCACGCTGCAGCGGCGACGGCAGGACGCCGTTCGAGCGGCCCCCTCCACCGCCGTGTTCTTCGACCGCTCACCGGTCTGCACGCTGGCACTGAGCCGCTACCTGGGCTTCGCCCCGTCCCGCCTGCTCACCCGCGAGGTCGATCGAGTCACGGCGGAGGGCGGCTACGAGACGACGGTCTTCTTCATCCGCAACCAGGGCTTCGTCCAAGCCACCGCCGCCCGCCGGATCAGCTTCGAGGACTCCCTCGTCTTCGAGCGCCTTCACGAACAGACGTACCGCGACCTCGGGTTCCAGCTCGTCGAGATCCCCGCGGGTCCCCTCATCGACCGCGTCGCCCTGATCGAGCAGACCATCGAGCAACTACACGGAATCGAAGCCGTCGAATCCACGAGCTGAACCCACCAAACACTGTCCTATGTGGACACTTTGGTCAACTGTGGAGCGCAGCAACCACTCCCCCGCTGTCAGCCGCCCCACAACACGTGCCCGCAACGTAAGAAACAGACGACTGGAACAGCATGGAGTTGGTAATGGTGCTGCGCGGGTCGACGGGAACAGCGGGGCGCGGTTCGGCTCCCGCGCCGGAAAGCGCACCGGTGGGACATCCGGCGCGGGAGGCCGACGTGGGCTGACTAGGCCGGCAGGGAGCCGCTGGGGCGGAACTCCGTGTCGAGGAGATCGGTGAAGATCCCGATGGGATCGTCCCAACCGCCGGTCGTCCAGTCACCGTTGATGTTGGTGGTGACGAGGTGTTCTCCGTCGCGGGTTCCGTAGGCGTACGACCACGAGCCGAAGATGGCGCCGCCCATGCCCCAGACGGTGGCGCCGGAAGGCAGGGTCACAGTGGAGATTCCGAGCCCATAGGTGCTGTGGGGAAGCCAGTTCTGGGTCGGGGTCGTGGTGAGCATGTCCCGTTGTTGTTCTGGTGGGAGGAGTTGGCCGCCCAGGAGTGCGGCGAAGAACCGGTTGAGATCTCCTGCCGTGGAGATCATGCCGCCGGCCGCCCAGTACACGGAGGTCTCCATGTCGGTGACGTCGTAGGTTTCGGCGTCGGGATCGGGCGAGTGCAGCCTGGTGTAGTGGCGGGAGTGCGGTCCCTGGATCGTGGGGTCGGCTCCGCGCGGCAGGTAGGTGCCGGTCAGGCCGAGTGGGCCGGTGACGCGCTCGGCGATCTCGTCGGCGAGCGCCCTGCCGGTCACGCGCTCGACGATCATGCCGGCGAGGATGTAGTTGGTGTTGGAGTAGGCCCAGCCGGTGCCCGCCGGGAAGTCGGCCGGATGACTCATGGCGATCCGCACGAGTTCGTGCGGGGTATAGCTTTCCTGCTGGCTCAGCGCGGGCTGGTCGTGCGTGTGGCTGAAGATGCCGCTGGTGTGGTTGAGCAGTTGGCGAATGGTGGTCCTGGAGCCGTCGTGGCCGTTGCCGGCGACCACGCCGGGGAGCCAGCGCTCCACCGTGTCGTCGAGGGCCAGCCGGCGTTCGGCCGCGAGTCGCAGGACGACGGTGGCGGTGAAGGTCTTGGTGACGCTTCCGATCCGGAACCTGTCCTGCGGTCGTCGCGCCTGTCGGGTCTCGGTGTCGGCGACGCCCGCCGTGCCGAACCAGCACCGGTCGCCGGCGCGGATCTCGGCGAGGATGCCGGGCACCCCGCCGTCGGTCACCGCTCGGTCGAGGACGCGTTGGGCATCGGCGTGCGCACCGCCGATGGGGGCCGTGGGAACGGCGTTCTCCATGGGATTCCCTGCTCTTGATCTTTCGGGACACCTGAACGCTACGTTGCGTTTGGTGGGGCAGGAACGAGGAGAACGCCCGAAACTCGGAACTTGACGGGGTTTTTCGGGGTTTTGTTGCGCTGGCCCTGTCAGCTAACGCAACGCTCGGCCAAGCGCGTTGCGTTGGCCTGGGAGTGAACGCACACTGGGTGGATCATCTGGGCGGGAGGGGCGGACATGGCGGTGGGCAGGCTGACGCCCGACGACCGCAAGCGCATCGAAGCGGGTCTGGCCGACGGTCTCCCGTACGCCGAGATCGCCCGACGGTTGGGCCGGCCGACGTCGACGGTCAGCCGTGAGGTCAGTCGCAACGGCAGGCCCAGCGGTTACCGAGCGGACTACGCCGGCCAGGCCGCCGGCTGGCGCGCACGCAGGAACGCGCCCACGCCGATCCCGGAAACCTCAACCGACAACAGCGCTCACGGGCGCGACTCCGCCGCGGTGCGCGGTTACGTCGACAGGTTCGCGGCGCAGATGGTCCGGGCCGGCCTGCCCCGCATGGCCGCCCGGGTCCTGGCCTGCCTCGTCACCACCGACTCCGGCGCGATGACAGCCGCGGAGCTGGTCCACCGGCTCCGGGTCAGCCCGGCCTCGGTGTCGAAGGCCGTCGGCTACCTCGAAGGGCTGGAGGTCATCGGCCGCGAGCGCGAGGACCGAGGACGACGCGAGCGCTACGTCATCGACGACGACGTCTGGCTGCGCGCCTGGCTGGCCAGCGCCCAGAAGAACGCGATGTGGGCCCAAACCGCGCGGGAGGGCGCGAACCTGGTCGGGACCACCACACCCGCGGGAGCCCGGCTCCAGCGCATGAGCCGCTTCTTCGCCAGCGTCCGCGACGACATGACCGGCAGCCCCGACGAGTCCACTCGCGACGACGCGCGCACCGTGCTCGCCGCCGTCGTCCACGCCGCGGAACCCCTCACCGCCCACCACCTCGCCACCGCCCTGGACTGGCCAGCCGACCGCGTCGCCCGTGGCCTCCAGACCATCGAGCGGCACCCCGACCTCACCGATCCGCTGGCACTGCGGCGAACCCCGTCCGGCGCCTACGCGGCCACCGTGCGGTCGGACCGACTCACTACGACCCAACGCAAAGCTCTGAACCACATCGGTCGCGCCAGCACCACACCGGTTTCCCATCCCAGTTCAATGCCGTCACCGTCGGAGAGAGCCCGTACCGGGCTGAGGACTTGATCTACACTCGTCCCAAATGGACGGTCGGGACGCGCTGATCGCCATCGCGCAGATGTGACACCAGCGCTCAACGGCGTCGAGGGCGCGCCGGCCATGAGCGATCACCGTCCACTGCAACAAAACCCGAGCGGGACCGCCTTCCTCACAGCAGGAGACGAGGCGCTTCAGGTTTGGCGGTGGCGCTGGTAGTGGCGGGCGACGCGGACGCGGTTGCCGCAACGGTCGGCCGAGCACCAACGGCGACGCGGGTGGGCGGGCAGGAACAGCAACACGCAGTCCTCGGCCTCGCACTGGCGAATCCTGGTGACCGAGGGGTCGGAGAGCAGTTCGGCCGCGGCTTCGGCGAGTGCGGCCACGAGTCGCGCTCCGACGGGACCGGTGCGTGCCCGAGACGCGGCGGTCGTCGATCCGTTCCAGGACAGCGCGAGGATGGCGGGCGCTGCGCGTTGGGCCTTGTTGAGCGCCTGGAGGTCGGCTTCGGCGGGGCGGGCGCCCCGCCGGGCGTGGTCCAGTGCGTTGGCCGCGTGTTGCCGGATGGCGCGCACGGAGACCAGGTCCGCCTCGGTGAGTTCGGACGTTCGTGTCCTCACGTCCGGAAGCCGGTCGGCTTCCAGGGTCACCCACGCGCGGAGTTCGTCGAGCGCGGTGAGCAGGTCGCCGTTCGACGGGCGGGTGTTGACCAGGTCCAGTGCCAGCGGTTCTCCGGTCAGGGGAACGGGGTCACTCATGACCTAATGGTACATCACGTGGTTGACGCATTAGGTCTGGTGTTGGTAGATCTTGCGTCCCGTCCCCCTCGCGAGGAGTTGACCGTGACTTTCCCGCTCGCCCGCACCGCACATCGGCACGTCGACGTCGACGGTGTCCGCGTCTTCTACCGGGAGTCGCTTCCCGAACGGGCCGACGCGCCCGTGCTGTTGCTCCTGCACGGCTTTCCGTCCGCCTCGCACCAGTTCCGCCGTCTCATCGACGCGGTGGGAAGCCGCTACCGCGTCGTCGCCCCGGACTACCCCGGCTTCGGCCACACCGAGGCGCCGGAGGGCTTCGTCCACACCTTCGACCGGGTCGCCGAGGTCGTGCGGGGGTTCGTCGAACGCCTCGGCCTGGACCGGTTCGTCATGTACGTCTTCGACTACGGCGCGCCGGTCGGATTCCGGCTCGCCGAGGAGCGGCCCGAGCGGGTCGCCGGCCTGGTCGTGCAGAACGGCAACGCCTACGAGGAGGGGCTCTCGGACGCCGCTCGCGCCTTCGTCGCCCTGCGGCCGGACACCCCCGGCGCGAAGGACACCGTCCGCGACCTCATGACCCTCGCCGGAACCCGTTTCCAGTACGAGAGCGGCGTGGCCGCCCCCGAGCTCCTCACTCCCGACAGCTGGATCCTCGACCAGCACTTCCTCGACCTGCCGGGCCGCCAGGAGGCCCAGGTGGCGCTGGCGCTCGACTACCACACCAACGTCGAGCGGTACGACCAGTGGCAGGCGTGGCTGCGCGAGCACACTCCGCCCACGTTGATCACCTGGGGCCGCAACGACCCGTTCTTCCCCGAGCCCGGCGCCCGCGCCTACCTCCGCGACCTTCCCGACGCCGAGCTCCACCTCTTCGACACCGGCCACTTCGCCCTCGAAGAGCACCTGCCCGAGATCGCGCCGCTCGTCGCCGGCTTCCTCGACCGCGTCTGGTCGTAGTCATTCCGGAGAGACGCGGCCCATGCCGGGCACCAGCGACGATGTCCGCCAACACCAGGGAGAACCAGCGCGGCTTTGTCCTCTGTGGACTGTGCTGCGAACCCGGCAGCGCAGCGGCCGACACACGACGACGGGCGGCCGCCTGGTCACCGACTGGTCTCTCCCGCTGAGTCGAGGAGCTCGGTCACCAGGCGACGCGCGTACGCGGCGTCGAGCCCTGCCGGGCGGAAGAGAATGCGGTACATCAGGGGGGCGACGACGGCGTCCATGACCGCCTCGACGCCGGGAGCGTCCTCCCCGCGGTCGATCGCGCGGGCGAGGATGACGTCGACCTGTTCGGCCGCGTAGGCCGAGCACTGGCCGGCGTTGCCGCCGTCCGGGTCGCCGAGCAGGGCGTCGCGGATGTAGGCGCGGCCCGAGGGGGACGCCATCTCGTCGAGGAACTGCTCGGCCCAGGCCGTCAGGTCGGCCGACAGGTCGCCGTGGTCCTCGGGCGGCGCCTCGGGGCGCAGGCGCTCGACCGCGACGTCCGACAGCAGTTCCTGCAGGTCGCCCCAGCGGCGGTAGATCGTCGACGGGGTGACCCCGGCGCGCTGGGCGACCAGCGGCACGGTCAGGGCGTCCCGGCCCACCTCGGCCTCGAGTTCGCGCACCGCGGCGTGCACCGACGCCTGGACGCGCGCGCTGCGCCCGCCGGGACGCACCATCTTGTTGCGACTCACGACGTCACCCTAAAGCAAAATCGTTGCGTCTAGCGCGGCGTGGGCTTGGCCGGAACCTCCCCGGCCAAGCCCACGACCAGCGCGTCAGACCACGGGCGCGAGCGCGCGAACCGGCGCGGACCGCTCGTACGCGTGACCGACCCGCAGGAGCGTCGCCTCTCCGAAGGGCCGCCCGAGCAACTGCATGCCGATCGGCATTCCCGCGCGGTCGTGGCCGACCGGCACGGAGAGCGACGGCACGCCGGTGATGTTGGCGGGAGCCGAGAGGCGGACGTACGCGTCGGTGACGCCCTCGACCGCGCCGTCGGGCCAGGTGATCGTCTGCTGGTCGGCCGGCACCGCGGTGGCCGGAACCGTCGGGGCGGCGATGAGGTCGACCTCCGCCAGCATGCGGGCCCACTCCTGTCGCATCAGGGTCCTGGCGCGCTGGGCGCGCAGGTAGTCCCCGGCGGGCATCAGTTCGGCGGCTTCCAGGAGGACGCGGACGTCCGCCTCGTACCGGTCGGGGAGCGCGCGCAGGGTCCGCTCGTGGTAGGCGGTGGCCTCGGGAGCCATCAGGCCCCACTGCGTCGCCTGGACGTAGCGCGCCATGGGGATCTCGACCTCGACGAGCCGGGCGCCGAGGTTCTCCAGCTCGTCGACGGCGCGCCGGACCGCGGTCTCCACCTCCGGGTCGACGTGCTCGAAGTAGTAGTTGCGCGGCACGCCGACGCGCAGTCCGCCCAAAGCCCCCGGGCGCGGGCGGTAGTCCTGGACGGGAGCGGGCAGCGACGCGGGGTCGCGGGGGTCGTGCCCGGCCAGGGCGGACAGGACCAGGGCGGCGTCCTCCACGGTGCGGGTGATGGGTCCGACGTGGTCCAGCGACCAGGACAGGGACGTGACGCCGTGGCGGGGGACGAGGCCGTAGGTCGGCTTGAGGCCGACGACGCCGTTGAGCGCGGCGGGCACCCGGATCGATCCGCCGCTGTCAGTGCCCAGGGCGAAGGTCGCGGCGCCCGCGGCGACGGCGACCGCGGACCCGCCGCTGGAGCCGCCGGCGACGCGGTCGCGGTCCCAGGCGTTGTGGGTCTGCGGGGTGGTCAACCCGTAGGCGAACTCGTGGGTGTGCGTCTTGCCGACCAGGACCGCGCCGGCCGCCCTCAGGCGCGCGGCGACCGTGCTGTCGGCCTCCGCGCGGTGCTCGGCCCGGACCCGGGAGCTGGCCGTGGTGGCCGTGCCGGCCACGTCGATCAGGTCCTTCAGCCCCATCGGGATGCCGTGCAGCGGGCCGCGGTCGCGCCCGGCCGCGAGCTCGTTCTCCGCTTCGCGCGCCGCCCGGCGCGCCTGCTCCGCGGCGATGGCGACGTAGGCGTCGAGGAGCGGCTCCACCCGCTCGACGCGGTCCAGGACCGAGTCCACCAGTTCGACGGGCGACAGGTCCCGCGCCCGGATCGCGGCCGCGACCGCGGTGAGGGACAGCTCAAACGGCCGCACCGTGCTCCTCCTCTCCGGCGCGGTAGGCGGCCGCGGGCGGGGTGTCCCCGAAGTCCAGCTCACGCAGGACCGCGACGACGGAGTGGATGTGGTTGGCGACGGCCGCGACGTCGGCGTGGCGGTCGGCCGGCAGGGGAAGCCCGGCGCGGTCGGCCCAGCGGGCCGCCTCCGGCGGGGTGAGTTCAGCGGTGGACATGGGCGGGTCTCCTGACCGGGGCTGGCGCGACGGGCGTCCCGTTCACGCCAAAAGCTAACGGTTTGCTTTAACCGAACCGTACGCCCTACTCTGCGTTAAAGCAAACCAGTTGCTTTAAGCGGAAGGGGTCCCATGTCCCGCGTCCTGTCCGACGCGCCCGCGCACCGCTCCGTCGCGGCCACCCCCGTCCGCACGGCGAACCGCACCGCCTCCTTCGTCCTCCACGCGTCGGTCCTGGCGGCCCTCATGGCCGCGTCCAGCGCCCCGACCCCGCTGTACCCCCTCTACCAGGAGCACCGAGGTCTTTCCGCGCTCGCGATCACGCTCGTCTTCAGCGCCTACGCGCTGGCGCTGCTGCTGGCCCTGCTCACCACCGGAGCGCTCTCCGACCACCTGGGACGGCGTCCCGTCCTGGTGGGCGCGCTGGTCGTGGTGGCCGCCGCGATGGTTCTCCTGGCCTCGGCGGACGACGCGGGGTCCCTGATCGCCGCGCGGGTGCTACAGGGCGTGGCGACCGGCACGGCCACCAGCGCCGCGGGCGCGGCCCTCCTCGACCTGGAGCACCCCCGGCGCCCGGGCCGGTCCGCGCTGACCAACAGCATCGCCCCGGTCGCCGGCATGGCCGCCGGCGTCCTCGCCGCCACCCTCGTCCGGTTCGCCCCGGCGCCCACCGTCACCGTCTACCTGCTGCTGGCCGCGTTGTTCGTCGTCCAGGCGATCGCGGTCGCGTTCACCGCGGAGACGGCCAGCCGGCGCCCCGGCGCCCTGCGGTCGCTGCACCCGAAGCTCCGCGTTCCGCTCACGGTCCGCCGCGCCCTGTCGGCCGTTGGCGCAGGGGTCGTCGCCGTCTGGGCGCTGGGCGGCTTCTCCTCCTCCCTCGGACCGGCCCTCGTGCGCCTGGTCGCCCCCGATGCCCCGCAGGCGGCGCGGGGCATGGTCTTCTTCGCCCTCAGCGCCGCCGCCGCGCTCACCGTGTGGACGCTGCGACGCGCGGCGCCCCTCGCCACGGCGATCGGCGGATGCCTGGCCGTCCTGCCCGCCGCGTCCCTGACCCTGAGCGGTCTCCACGGCCCCGGTCTTCCAGCCATCTACGGCGGCGCGGTCCTGGCCGGTATCGCCTTCGGCGCTGTCTCCCAGGGGGCGCTGCGCATGATCCTCGCCTCGCTCGACGCGCGGGACCGCGCCGCCACCCTGGCCGCCTACTACGTCCTCAGCTACCTCGCCATGAGCCTGCCCGCGGTCGTCGCGGGCGCCGCCACCCAGCGCTACGGGCTCGGGACCACCGCCCACGCCTACGGCATCGCCGCCGCCCTCCTCGCCGCGACAGCCCTGGCGGCGCTCGCCGCGGCACGGCGGGGGCCGAGCCACGACCACCTCCGATGAGAAGAGCAAAGGAAACGACCATGCCGAGCACCCCCACCAGCCCCCTCCCCTCCTGGGCCGTGGGCGACCTCACCGTCCACCGCGTCGACGAGGTCCTCCTGCCGCCGGCCACCGGACCGTGGCTGCTGCCCGACGCCACCCCCGAGGTGGTGGCCGGCCAGGACTGGCTGCGGCCCCACTTCGCCGACGACGAGGGCGTCCTGCGCCTCGACAGCCACAGCTTCGCGTTCGTCGTGGGCGGCGCGCGCGTGCTCGTGGACACCGGCATCGGCAACGGCAAGGAGCGGGCCAACCCGGCCTGGCACCGGCTGCGGACCGACTTCCTGGCGCGCCTCACCGCCGGCGGTTTCTCCCCGGACTCGATCGACCTGGTGATCCTCACCCACCTGCACGCCGACCACGTCGGGTGGAACACGCGGGAGGAGCACGGCGAGTGGGTGCCGACCTTCCCCCACGCCCGCTACCTCACCTCGCGCGTCGAGCGGGAGTTCTGGGCCGGGTACGACATGGACGAGGCGCGCCGGCAGATGTTCCGCGACTCCGTGGTCCCGGTCGAGGAGGCGGGCCTGCTCGACCTCGTCGACGTCCCGGCCCAGGGCCTGGAGCTCGCCCCGGGCCTGCGCCTGCTGCCCACGCCCGGCCACACCCCCGGGCACGTCGCCGTGGAGCTGACCAGTCAGGGCCAGACGGCGCTGATCACCGGCGACTGCGTCCACCACCCGGTGCAGCTCGCCCACCCCGGCATCGGCGCCTGCGTCGACATCGACCCGCGGCGGTCCGAGGCCTCGCGCCGCGCGCTGCTCGACTCCCTCGCCGACACCGACACCCTCGTCCTCGGCACCCACTTCGCGCCGCCCACCGCCGGCCGGGTGACCAGGCACGGCGACGCCTACCGGCTGCTGCCCGTCCCGGCGGTCTGACCGGACTGTCCCTCCTGCCCGTCTCCGCGTCGCGGCGGGTCCGTGCGGCTCACGGGCTCGCCGCGGCGCGGAGACAGTGCGGTCAGCGCGGTCAGCGCGGTCAGCGCAGCCCGCGAAGCCCGATCTCCACGCCGCGACGCGTCGACGCCCAGAACTGCTCCTCGGGCTCGCCCAGCTCCATGCTCCGCAGGGCGGCGCTCTGGGCCGCGCCGACCAGCGCGCCGACCGCGGCCGAGGCGCTGACCGGGTCGAGGGTGTCCGGGTAGGCCTCGACCAGGGCGTCGGCGATGCGCCGCTGGACGTCCAGGCTCCGGCGCAGGGCGAGGGCCTGGAGCGTGGGGTCCGACATCAGCAGCCGGGCGTAGGCCCCCATCAGCTCCGGGTCGCGACCGGCGCTCTGCCCGACGAAGTCCTCCCGCATCACCTCGTAGACCCGCAGCAGCAGGTCCGCGGCGTCCTCGCCCGGCCGACGGTCGGCGATCACGCCCAGCGCGATCTCGGCGTGCCGGCCGGAGTCGGCGAAGAGCACGTCCTCCTTGCTGGGGAAGTGGTTGAAGAAGGTCTTGGTGGCCACGTCGGCCGCGGCGGCGATCTGCGCGACGGTGGTGCGCTCGTAGCCCTGTTCGCCGAACAGCCGGACCGCCGCCTCCGTGAGCTGCTGTCTGACCTGGCGCTTCTTCCGCTCCCGACGGGACTCCGCGACCATGAGATGACTTTACACCGGAGGATATGGTTACATCGGAATGTAAGTTTGTAGTGGACGTAACGACAGGAGGGGGTACGGGTGAGCCGCATCGTGGTGGCGGGAATGCCCGCCGCTGGTCACGTCAACCCGAGCGTGCCGATCGTGCGCGCGCTGGTGGAGCGCGGCATCGAGGTCACCTACTACTCGGACGAGGAGTTCCGCGGCGCGGTGGAGCGCACGGGCGCGGAGTTCCGCGCCTATCCGGCGGGCGCCCTCACCTCGCGGGACATCGCCGAGGCCACCAGCCGGGGAGGCCCGGTGCTCGTGGTGCGCCGGGGGTTCGCCGCCACCGAGACGCTGGCGCCGTTCCTGGTGGACGAGCTGCGGGCGCGGCGGCCCGACGCGGTCGCCTTCGACTCCAACGCCCTGTGGGGCTACCTGGCCGCGGCCACCCTCGACCTGCCCAAGATCTCGCTGATGACCACCTGCATGCTCGGCACGGCGGACTTCCGGCGCATGACCACGCGGGAGACCCTGCACTCACTGCGGCCGATGCTGCCGCACGTGCCCTCCGTGGTCGCGGCGAAACAACGACTGCTGCGACGCTTCGGCAAGCGGGTCTACCCGCCCGCGCCGACCCTGCCGATGCGCGGCGACCTGACGATCTTCCCGATCCCGCGCGAGCTCCAGCCGCCGAACCCGCGGATCGACGACCGCTGCCACTTCGTCGGCCCCACGATCGACCGCGCCCACCGGGCGGACCGCCTCGACCCGGAGCTGGCCGCCCACCTCGACGGCTCCGCGCCGGTCGTGCTGGTCTCGTTGGGGACCCTGCACACGGGCACCGACGACTTCTTCCGCGACTGCTTCACGGCGCTGGCCGACCTGCCCGCGCGCGTCGTGCTCGCGGTCGGCGCGCACGTCGACCCCGCGCGCCTCGGCCCACCACCGGCCAACACGCTCGTCCGGCCCTCCGTCCCGCAGCTCGACGTGCTCGCCCGCGCGAGCGTGTTCGTCACCCACGGCGGCATGAACAGCGCGCTGGAGGGACTGGCCCACGGCGTGCCGCTCGTCGTGCTCCCCCAACACGTCGAGCAACTGGCCATCGGGAGCACGGTGGCCGAGCGAGGCGCCGGCATCGTGCTGCGACACCACCTGTCGGGCCGCGCCGTCCCGCCTGCCGAGCTGCGCGAGGCGGTCGACCGCGCCCTCACCGGGCAGTCGATGCGGGCCGCGGCGAGGACGCTGGGCGAGCGCCTGACCGCCGGCGGTGGTGCCACCGCCGCGGCCGAGCTGATCGCGTCGTTCCTGAGCGCGAGGCGCTGACCCGGGCCGGGTGGCGCGACTACTTCGACTACTTCATGGTGGCGATCTGGATCAGGTTGCCGCAGGTGTCGTCCAGGACGGCGACCACCACCGGGCCCAGGTCGGTCGCCTCCTGGGTGAACTCCACACCCAGCCCCTTGAGCCGCTCGACCTCGGCGTACACGTCGTCCACCTCGAACTGGGTGAACGGGATGCCGTCGGCGACCAGGGCCTCCTTGAACGGGCGCGCCGCGGGGTGGGCGTCCGGCTCCAGCAGCAGCTCGACGCCGTCCGGGTTGGCGGGCGAGACCACGGTGAGCCACCGGGCCTCGCCGGCGGGAATGTCGGTCTTCTTGGTGAACCCCAGCTTCTCGGTGTAGAAGGCCAACGCCTTGGCCTGGTCGTCGACGAGCACGCTGGTGACGTTGATGCGGATCACGGGTTCGGTTCCTCTCGGTCGATGGGCCACCGCTCGACGATCGCGCGCAGCGGTTCGGTGTCGAGGTGGTGGAACTTGTACCGGCCCTGTCGCCGGGTGCGCACCAGACCGGCCTGTTCGAGCACCGCGAGGTGCTGCGAGATGGCCTGCCGGGAGGAGGCCAGGCCGTGCTTCATGGTCAGCCGGCCGCAGATCTCGAACAGGGTCTGACCGTCCTTGTCGGTCAGCTCGTCCAGGATGGCGCGTCGTGTCGCGTCGCCGAGCGCCTTGAACACGTCGGAGTCCGCGGCCACGACACCGTTATAGGCAAGTCGCGGCTTGCCTGTCAAATGCGGCGAGGCTCGCCCGGGGCGCGGCGCGGCAGCGCTACAGCTGAGCTTGCTCCGGCAACCGTGGGTTCCCCACGCCCGTGCCTTCCGACGGGCCGGGACGCCACAGGTGCAGGACGTCCTGCGTGTGGGGCACGGTGTAGCCGCCGTCGCCGTCGGCGAAGTGACGGCTGACGTACTCCCACAGGGCGCCCCGGTCGACCTCCAGGGGCTGGCCGTCCCGCTGCGGCACGCTGACGAAGAACTCGGCGACCGCCAGGGCGTCCGGGAGACTCGCCGTCCGGTAGCGGGCGGGCAGCGTGTCGAGCCGCACCGTCCCCACCAGCTCGGGGGCGGCGGCCCGGAGTCGGCCGGGCAGCGACGAGAGGTCGAAGCGCGCCCCGGTGAACCGCTGGACCATGCGCATGCAGGGGTTGTCCGGGTTCTGCATGAGGATGACCAGCCGGCCCCCGGGTCGAAGCCAGCCCATGATCCGCAGGACGGTCGACGCCCACCGCTCCTCGGGCACGTAGTAGAGCACGTGGGACAGCAGGGCCAGGTCGACGGGCACGTCCACCTCGGCGTCGAGCACCGACTGCGACAGGACGACGGCGTCCGGGCAGGACCGCCGCAGCAGCTCCCGCATGGGCGCGCTGGGCTCGACGCACAGCGTCCGCTCGAAGTGCGGACCCAGCAGGCGCGTGGTCGTCCCGTCCCCGGCGCCGACGTCGAGGAGGACCCGGCGAGAGGGCAGGTTCGCCACCACCCGCAGTAAGTAGGGGTGGGCGAGCTCCTTCTCGTCGGTGCCCGCCAGGAAGGTGGTGAACGCGTCCCGGTAGTCGCTCCCCGCCACCGGCAGGCGCCGCGCCGGGCCCGTCCACGGCCGCTGAACATCCCCCATGACAGCTCTCCGTCCCGCCCGTCGCCTCGGTCGCCCAGGTCCGCCTCCAGGACACCACGAGACCGTCGGGATGACGACGGCGTCCCGGCAGTTCACCCGTTCGAGCACCCTCACCCGACCGTGGTGCGGCGGAGATGTCGTCACAGCGTTGTTCGCCCGACCTGTCCCAGGACCTGGCACGGAAGTCCTCAGAGCGCCTCGCGTCCCCCTCCCCGGCTCCGACGGCCCCGATCCCGCGCCCCCGAGCTCCAACACACCTCGTAGGCGTCCACCAGATCGCGGTGGAACTCCTCATCCAGCCGCTCGAACGTCGCCCCTTCCGCCGCGAGGTCGATCACCACCGCCAACGCCGCCTCGTGCCACTCCCACACCTCCTCCGGCGCCCGATGAGCCGTCAGACAGCACCGCGTCGTGTGCAGGAACGACAACAACTCGGAACCGTCCCCACCCAACACCGCACGCCCCAAACCACACAGCCGCGCGAGGTCAGGGGACTCCCCCAGCGGTTGCAGGAACCGACGCACCACCGCGAAGTACTCACCCAACACCACCCCGGCGCGTGCCACGGACAGCACCGTAAACCCTTGTCCCCCAAGCAAACCGCACGTACCAACCCATGTGAGGCACGCAACCGACGCTTCTGGAGGAAGGCCGACCCGTCACCCACCGCATCCCACACCACGAGACCGGCCGCGACAGCGAGCGACCAGAGACCGGGATGGGCGATCACCGCAAGCGGCGGGCGCAACCTCCCGGCTGGACAGTGGCGGCGCGCAATCCCCGCCACCTCGCGCAAATCCGCGCGCGACTATCCGCACACCACACCCAGACGAGACCGCCCAGTGTGGAGGTTCGTGACGCTGGAGCCATCGCCCAGTGCGCGTAAGGGAATCACCCGTGGGGCTGGCGACACGTCCCACGGTCCTGGACGACACTGCTGCTGATCACCACGCCGGCTCCCGCCCGCGTGCTGCTCCCCTATCGCGACGCTCGCACGTCGCACGCCGCTGTCTCCGCCCACCGCCACGTTTCGCAGCCTCTCCCGACACACGACGACCGACCCCCACGGTCCGTCCTTTGTGGACGTCCCTCGACTCGGCCACTTGCCAGGAGGTGCATTTCCGTGCGGCACCATGCCATCCCCGGGCGCCGTGGCGCCACCAACAGCCACGAGACCTGCCACAACGCCCAACTCGCGCCCCGCCACCAGGTCCGATACCGGTGCCCCCACGAACACCCTGTCGCGATCTTCTTCGCCGCCGACGCCGCACCACCCCCGCGGTGGCGATGTTCCCACCACAGCGTTGACGCTCTGCGTGAGGACCTTCCCGTGCCATCACCCGCCCCACCCACCGAACCGGTTCGGACGCACTGGGACATGGTGCGGGAGCGCCGATCCATCGCCGAGTTGGAGCAGCTCCTCCACCAACGCCTCGACTTCCTGCGCGCCCGACGCGCCAGCGGCGAGACAACACCAGCCGGGAGCACTCATGACCACCGCGCCTGACCTGCCCCGGGTCGACGAGCCGGTGTTCCGCGTCGAGGCGCTGCCCCTGCTGCCCTACGCGCCGCATCCCGGACTGCTCATCCTGACCGCACCCCACTGCGTTCTGCGGTCGATCCCCGCCTACCAGGAGTTGACCACCTGGCGCGGGAACACCCGAGTGCTGCTCCTGCGGACCCGGCGGGTGCTGGCCGACGCCGAACACGCACGGCACGTCCCCGGTGTCCACGCCGTCACCGCGATCCCGGCCGGCGAGATCACGGTGGAGGCCCGTTTCGCCGTGGTCTACGCACGTTATCTCGGCCAGCTCCGGCACCAACCGCCACGACCGTCCCTGCTGGCCGGTTCCCCGGTCACCTGCGCCAGCTCGATCGCCCACGCCACGACCCGACCGCGGGAGATGACGCTGCTCCCGCACCTGACGACGCTCTCCGCGCGAGGGGTCGTCCGCGACGTGGTGGTGTGGGAGTGGATGTGGTGGCCGGAGGCCCACCTCCGCGTCGGCCCCGACCTCCCCGACGAGAACCTGCTGCGGTCAATGCTTCCCCGGCTGCTGTGGCTGCGGCACGCCACCCGCCACAACCAGCTCCCACGCACCCGCGCCGGCAGCCTTCTCGCCCAGGCCCTCAACGGGCGAGCACTGTCCATTCAGGACGTTTACCGCCACTTCCGGCTCGTGCGGGAACTCCTCGGCAACCGCACGACCTCATCGCCACCGCATGTGACTCGCACCTCAAGGGAGCCGAGAAACGGTGTCGATCCATCATCAGCGCGGCGGCTGAGACATCACCCACGCTCACAAGGCTCCCGGCCAACCACTCTCGGGCAGAGCACGCGCCTCCCGGTTCAGGCTTAGTTCCCGAGCGCTGGCAGCCTTCCCCGCTCCCTGACCTGTGCCGGGCCAGTGCTTCTGGCTGCCGCCATTTCCGGTGATGCTCGATAGCCCGCGCGTTCTGCTGCGCAGAGGCTGTACGGACCTTGTCGGCACCGCACATGGACTCCATCGTGAGCGGTGCTGGCTGGTTGACAGCAGAACCCTGGAAGAACCAAGGAGGAGCCATGCGGGTCTGGCACGCGGTACCCGTGATCGTAGCCCTGTTGATGACGGCCGCGGCACCTGCTGGCGCCACCGCGTCGGTTGATCGGTGCTCGGGAGCCCGGTACTGCATGTTCTCCGGCCCGTCGTTCACCGGAACCAGAGTGTTCGTGGGAGGTCGGGAAGCAGAGGACATCGGTGTCCGGACCTGTTACACCGTGGCGGCCAAGGGGATCGAGGTCGCGCGTTCCATCGGCGTCGGTGAGTTCGACTACATCATGTTGGACGTGTACGCCGACAGCGCCTGCCAGGAACTTGTTGGCACTCCCAACGACGACATCCCCGACACGGTGGTGGGATCTTATCGACTGACGGTAGCCCCTTAGCTTGAGCGTGGAGCTGCTCGGGCGTCCAGTCAGTGCCGATGTCGGCCGGGGCAACACCCGCCGGTGAGCGACTGTTTCGGCATGTTTCGCACGCACCACACGGAGACGTCATGGCGGCACGCGGGATGTCGGCACGTTGGGGGCGAGCGAGGGCTGGCCTCTCCCCCGGTGTTGGCACAGGTCATGTGGAGACGCCGCTGGGTTCCGGGCGACATCGCAAGCCCGGAACCCAGCGGCGTCGGGGCTACTTCTTGGGGTTCAGTTGGATGCGGTACTGGGCGTGCTTCTCAACCGCGGAGCGGGTGTAGAGCAGGGGGAAGTACTCGCCCTTGTTCCACTTGGGGGCGAGGTCGCGGTAGTTGGGGTCGCGGTGGTCACCGGACTGTCCCGGTGCGTTGATGGCCTGCGAGGCGTCCCAGTTGCCCACGTCCATGACCAGGCGGACCGACGGCCCGGCGCCGGACTGGAAGCTGAACGGGTGGAAGAAGGACAGGTTGACCGTGTTCCACGAGCCGCCCTGGGGAAAGGGCCCCACGTCCACGGGCGGGTCGGACTGGGTGAGGCGGGCCGAGGCCGGGTGACCGAACGTGACCTTGTGGACGTCACCCCACCGCCACCGGTTCATGTCGGGGCCGAGGAGATTGCTGGCGTCGACATAGGCCTGGCCCAGCGTGGTGAGCAGGAGTTGGTCGCGTTTGGCGATCCCGTCGGGGCCGAACCAGGCCAGCGGGTTCTCCAGCGCTTCGAGCAGGACGGTGTAATCAGGAACGCCGAAGGGGACGGCGTCAGCGGCTTTCGGTGGGAGCACGGCCCGAACGAAGGCCGAGCCGAGGTAGCGGGTGAACCAGACCTCGAAGAGAGTGGCCTGGGTGGAGCTGGTGCTCTCGTCGCCGTCCCAGCCGCGCATCACCTGGAGCGCCGTCGCGGTAACACTGTCCTCAGTGGACAATGCAGCCAGCAGAGCGGTGATTCGGCGGGCCACCAGCGAGACCCGGTCGTTCTGCAGCCGGGTGGAGTCCTCGACGGAGGTCTGGGGTTTGGCGGTGAGGACCTCCTGGATCCGGTCGCGACGGGCGGGGCCGACCCATTCGAAGCCGAGCTTGCGCTCACGAGCGGGGTAGTCCGGGGGCAGGGTGTAGTTGTTGGCGGTGGCGATGATGCCGGAGGCCGGGTTCGCCGTGCGGGGCAGGTCGGAGCTGGGGTGGAAGCCGTCCCACTCGTAGCGACCGTCGCCGGGAACGGGTAACAGGCCGTCGTGGTTCGGCCGGCGCGGAGCGAGGCCGACCAGCGTCCAGCCGATGTTGCCCTGGGTGTCGGCGTAAACCTGGTTCAGGGACGGTGATTTCCAGCCGTTCAGCGCGCTGTCGAACTCGGCGGCGGTGCTGCTGCGGAGGTTGGCGATGCTGCCGAAGTAGGGCGAGGTGCCGGGCTGGAGCCACACTGTGCGCACGGCGTAGGCCTTGTGGTGGACGGGATCGGTCTTGATGACGGGGCCGTGCCGGGTGAAGGCGAGGGTGACGGCACGGGGCGCCTGACCAGCGACGGCGACCTGCTCGCCGCGCAGGGTCATCTTCTCCCAGCCCGTGCCGTAGCGGTAACGCGTCGGATCGGCGGGATCGAGGTCGTAGACGTAGAGGTCTTCCTGGTCGATGCCGGCGATGGTGATGCCGAACGCGACGTTTCCGTTGTGCCCCAGGCTGATGCCGGGCGCGGAGGGCTCTCCTGCCCCGATCACGTTGATCCCGGGCGCGGACAGGTGGGCGAGGTAGCGCAGGGACGGCGCCAGGAACTCGCGATGTGGGTCGTTGGCGACGAGAGGGCGCCCCGTGGTGGTCCGGGTGGGCCCGACAGCCCAGTTGTTGCTGCCTTGGGGCGCGGGAAGCCACTTGGTGGCGCGACGCGACATCATGGCGGTTCCGGTGAACTCGGGCAGTTCGACCGCCAGGTCGTAGTCGCGCAGGACGTCCTCGGGGATCGCGCAGGGGTCGAGGCCGGCCGGGACGACCGGATTCCAGTCGGGTTCCAGGCGAGCGCGGACCTTGTCCGAGCGGGGGTCGGCGACGCAGGACATCCGGGCGCGCGCGACCTCGGAGGTGACGTTGCGACTCGGTCCGTGGCTGCGGATGCGGACCACGTCCTCGGCCGTCCAACGGGCGGGTCGGTGGCCGAGGCGCTGGAACTCCTCGGGCAGGGACTTGGGGTTGTCCTCCAGCCAGGAGAGGTAGGCGTTGACGCCGTCGGCGAAACGGGTCGCGGCGACGCGGGCGTCAGGACCGTAACTGTCCCATTCCTGCTTCATGTCGCCGCGGTAGAGGAACAGCCGCGCCGCCCGGTCCTGGTCGGCGAACTCGGGGCCGAAGGCCTCCGCGAGCCGGCCGAGACCCCGGCGCAGCCACAGGTCGAGCTGGAAGGTCCTGGCCCGGGCGGCGTTGAAACCCTGGGCCAGGAAGAGATCCTCGGTGTCGCGGGCGTAGATGTGCGGAACTCCCCACCGGTCGACGACGAGGTGGACCGGTTGGTGGAGCCCGGGAACGGCGTAGTGCTGGACCGGCTGGCCGCCTCCCCCCGAGACGGCGGCCAGCAACGAGATGAGCAGCGCGACCAACAGCCCGAGGGCTGTGGCGCGCCGACGCCACGTGTTCACTTGTAGTCCCCCAGTTTCCCCCAGTGCACCGCCCGTGCTGTGTCAGGCGGCTCCGAACTCGCGCGCTGTGGCCATCACGTACTGGCCGTAGGCGGACGTCGCCATCTCGCGGCCCAGTGCGTGGCAGGCGTCGGCATCGATGAATCCCATGCGCAGCGCGACTTCTTCCAGGCAGGCGACACGGACGCCCTGGCGCTGCTGGAGCGTCTGGATGTACTGGCTCGCCTGGAGCAGGGTGTCGGGCGAGCCGGTGTCCAGCCAGGCGAATCCGCGGCCCAGGTCGACCAGGGTGGCCTCGCCGCGTCCAACGTACACGTTGTTGACGTCGGTGATCTCGAGTTCGCCGCGATCGGAGGGCCGGAGTTCGCGGGCGATCTCGACGACCTGGTTGTCGTAGAGGTAGAGGCCGGTGATGGCGCGGTTGCCCGGCGGGCGGGCGGGTTTCTCGTGGATGGCGACCAGGCGGCCGCGCGCGTCGGTCTCGGCGATCCCGTAGCGCTGGGGGTCGCTGACGGGATGGCCGAACAGGACGCACCCGGTGAGGTCGCGGGTGTGCTCGCGCAGCAGGGCGTGCAGGGTGTGCCCGTGGAGGACGGTGTCGCCGAGGATCAGGGCGACGGGGTCGGTGGCGATGTGGCGGGCGCCGAGGACCAGGGCGTGGGCGATGCCGCGGGGTTCGGGTTGTTCGGCGTAGCGGAGGTGGATTCCCAGGCGGGCGCCGTCGCCGAGGAGGTGCCGGAAGCGGGGTGCGTCGGCGGGGGTGGTGATGACCAGGATGTCGCGGACGCCGGCGAGCATGAGGACCGACAGCGGGTAGTAGATCATCGGTTTGTCGCCGACGGGCAGGAGTTGTCGGGGGACGGCGAGGGTGACGGGGTGGAGCGGGGCGCCCGCTCCCCCGGCCAGGATGACTCCTTTCACGTGGTGGCCCCGAAAAGGCTGTGCAGGCAGGAGACGAGGCTGCGGGCCTGGACGTTGAGGTAGTAGCTGTGGCGCAGCAGCTCGCCGAGCTGGTGCAGGGTCAGCCAGCGGTGTTCGGGGGTCTCGGGGGCGTGGGCGGGGTCGGTTTCCACGATGAGGTAACGATTGCGGGCGTGGTAGAAGCGCCCGCCCTCTTCGGAGAGCGTGGTGTCGAACCGGATGCGCTGGGGGTCGGGGCGCAGGAACTGGTCCAGGTACGCGGGACGGGCGGCGGCGGGCAGGTACTGGTAGTTGGCGGGGGTGCACTGGACGGTGGGGGCCAGTTCGACGACGTCGGCGTAGCCGGGCTCGGTGTGGGCGTGCAGGAGGGCGTGCAGCACGCCGTGGATGCGGGCGACGAGCAGGCCGATGACGCCGAGGCCGGTCGGTCTGATCATGGGTTGGGTCCACTGGGCGACCTCGCGGCCGCCCGCCCGGACGGCCACCGCGGTGACCTCGAAGAAGTGCCCGCTGTGATGGATGATCCGGCCGTCGTGGTGCCGCCAGTCAGCCAGCCGGTTGAGGGGAACGCGGGTGAGCTGGAGTTCGGTGGCGGAGCGGGCCTCGGTGATCCAGTGCAGGAGGTCGTCCAGGTCGTGGCGGGAGGGTGCGGCGGGGTCGGCCGAACGCAGCAGCGCGGCGTGGAAGTCGTCGGTGGCGGGGACTTCGGACGGGGCGGCCAGGGGCAGGCAGGACAGGACGGTGCGGACGTCCATGTTGACCAGGTCGTCCTCGGCGAGGAGCTGGTGGATCTGGCCGAGGGTGAGCCACTGGAAACCGTCGCGGACCTCCACGTCGCCGGTGGCCTCGACGACCATGTTCCGGTTGCGCTTCTGGTAGAACCACGCGCCCTGCTCGGACTGGCGGACGTCGGCGATGCGGTGGTGCGCGGCGGGGTCGCGGAAGTGGTCCAGGTAGGGCACCTGGGCCCCGCCGTGGACGCGGGTGTAGTTGCTGCGGGTGGCCTGCACGGTCGGTGAGAGCTGGAGGCCGTTGCAGTTGCCGGGTTCGACCTTGGCCTGCATGAGGAAGTGCAGGACGCCGTCGAACTCGCGGGCGAGGATGCCGAGGATGCCGACCTCGGGCTGGTTGATGATCGGCTGGCTCCAGTGCGCGACGGGCCTGCCGGGGAGGCGGACCTCCAGGCCGTGCAGGGAGAAGAACCGGCCGGTGTGGTGGTGGATGTCGCCGGTGTCGGGGTCGACGCGCCAGCCCTGGAGCGCGGTGAGCGGGATGGGGCGGACGCGGGCGTGGCGGTGTCGGTGGTGGGCGCGGAACCAGTGGTGGAACTGGGTGAGGGTGGTGTGGCTGCCGTGCCGGGCCAGGGCGGAGTGGGCGATCCGCCGGGCGTCGTGGACGCGACGCGCGGGGCCGGGGGGTGGGGGGTCGCCGGTCATCGGCTCATCACTCTTCGCTCATCGCTCATCGACCCCACCGCTCATCGACCCCACCGCTCATCGACCCCATCGCTCATCGACGCAGCGCGGTGGCCACTTTGCGGACGGCCTCGGCGATGTCGACGACGTCGTCGGCGTCCTCGGCCATCGCCGGCAGGGGCAGGGTGAGCAGCCGCTGGGACAGGGCGTCGGCGGTGGGGCACGGGGTGGTGCGGCCGTGCCGGGTGAGGACGGGTTGGCGGTGCAGCGGGATCGGGTAGCGGGGCGCGGCGGGCACGCCCTCGGCGGCCAGGGCGCGCAGGACGTGGCGCAGGTCGACCCGGAACTGGTCGGGGTCGATGGCGATGACGAACTTCCAGTAGACGTGGGTGGCGCCGTCGCGGGTGTACGGCGGGGTGATGCCCGGGATGTCCTGGAGGAGGTCGAGGAGTCGGGCGGCGTTGTCCTGGCGGGCCCGCACCGTGTTGGCGAACCGGGTGAGTTGGGAGTGGCCGAAGGCCGCCTGGGGGCCGGTGAGCCGGTAGTTGTAGCCCAGGACGGTGTGGTGGGAGTCGGGCGTGCCGGGAATCGGTTGCTGGCCGTGGGAACGGACGAGGCGGGCGATCTCGGCGATGCCGGGGTCGTCGGTGAGCACGGCGCCACCCTCGCCGCCCGTGGTCAGGAGTTTGTCCTGCCAGAAGCTGTAAACGCCGGCGGCGCCCAGGGCGGCGACCGATGTGCCGTGCAGGGTGGCGCCCTGGGCCTGGCAGGCGTCGCTGAGGACGGGCAGGTCGGTGGGCAGCAGGTCGACCGGGGCGGGATGGCCGTTGAGGTGGACGGCGACGACGGCCCTGGTGCGACGGGTGATCGCCTCGTCGACGGCGGTGGGCTCCAGGCAGTAGGTGGCCGCGTCGACGTCGACGACGACGGGCGTGGCGCCGCTCATCAGGACGGGCGTGGCGCTGGCGATGAAGGTGTGGGCGGGGACGATGACCTCGTCGCCGGGGCCGATTCCCAGTCCCCGCAGGGCGCAGTGCAGGGCGGCGGTGCCGGAGTTGACGGCGACGGCGTGGGCCACGCCGGTGGTCTGGGCCAGCAGTGCCTCGAAGCGCCGGACCTCGGGGTGGTCGGGTCCGCCCAGTCTCGTGGTACGCAGGACTCGCGCGGCGGCGTCGAGGTCGGCGTCAGTGGGGGGCGCGGTGGTGCGCGGGGGTGTGGCGCGCACCGGCGGTCCTCCGTCCAACGCGAGTTGTCCGGTCGTGGGCTGGTTCCTGCCGTCTGCGGTCGTCACTTCTCCCCCGGCCACTGGTGATTCGTCGCCAACTGTGCGTCGGTTCCGCGGGGCGCGTCGTTCGGTTTCCTTGACGCGCAGGGAGCGCGTGGCGACCGTAACGAGCCGGTCGTCGGACCCTCAACCCCCTAAAGACACCCCTAGGCGGACAGAGAACGTAGGGGGTCGGCGGGATCGGTCGCTTTTCCCGGCGGTGGCGGGCGAATCGCGTCGTAGGCTGCGGCGCCGTGCGGTATTCACACATCGATGGCGTGCCGACACCGGTGTCCCGTTGTGTTCTGGGCACGTCCGGAATTCGTGGTGTCGAGAAGCACGCGCTGTTGGACGCCTTCTTCGAGGCCGGGGGCACGTGTATCGACACGGCGCGCGCCTACGGCGGGGGCGCTTCGGAGGAGGCGGTCGGGGCCTGGATCGCGCGGGCACGCCCGGAACGGTTGGTGGTGCTGGCCAAAGGCGCGCACCCGCCGCACTGCACGCCTGAGGCGGTCGGGGTGGAGCTCACCCGCACGTTGGAGGCGTTAGGGGTGGAGTGCGCCGACGTGTACCTGTTGCACCGGGACGACACCTCGGTTCCGGTCGGGGAGTTCGTCGACGCGTTGGAGCGGGAGGTGGCCGCGGGCCGGGTCCGGGTCTACGGGGGCTCGAACTGGGAATCGGAGCGGTTGGCCGAGGCCACCGCCTACGCGCGGGCCCGCGGCGGGCGGGGCATGGTGGCCGTCAGCAACCACTTCTCGTTGGCGGAGCCGGTGGAGCCGCTGTACCCGGGGTGCGTGGCGGTCTCGGCGCGGCAGCGCGAGTACCTGGCCGCCCACAACGTCGCGCTGTTCCCGTGGTCCTCCCAGGCCCGGGGATTTTTCGCCGACGTGCCAAGGGAATCACTGGACCCCAACGTGTGGCGGTGTTGGGACACCGAGGAGAACCGGGCCCGGCGGGAGCGGGCGCGCCAGCTCGCCGCGACGCTGGGGGTGCGGGCGATCAACGTGGCCCTGGCCTACGTGCTGCACCAGCCGTTTCCCACGTTTCCCATCGTGGGGCCGCAAACCGTGGCGGAGTTGAGGCTGGCGTCGCGGGGCGTGGCGGTGGAGTTGGACGCCGCGCAGGTGCGGTGGCTGGAGACCGGGCGCTGAACCCGCGCGCCGGTCAGGTGGGGCGGTGGCGGGCGGTGAGCCGCTCCAGGGTGGGCACGATGTCGCTGGGCGCGGGCGCGGCCAGCAGTTGCTGGCGGAGGTGGCGGGCGCCGGCGGCGAAGGAGTCCTCGGTGACCAGGCGGCGCACCCCGTCGCGGACGTCGGCCACGGTGACGACGTCGACGTCGACGGCCAGTCCGGCGCCGTGCCGGGCGACGTCCTGGGCGACGGCGGCCTTGTCCCACACCTTGGTGTAGACGACGAGTTGGGGCACGCCGGCGGCCACGGCCGTGCCGTAGGTGGTGGCGCCGCCGTGGTGGATCACCGCGGCGCAGGTGGGGAGCAGGGCCCGCAACGGGACGAAGTCGATGACGCGGACGTTGTCGGGCAGGGCGCGGACGTCGGTGAGCTGGCGGGCGTCCAGGGTGGCCACGACCTCGACGTCCAGGTCGGCCATGCCGGCGAGCAGGTCGGTGATGGCGATGCCGTCCTCGCCGAACAGCTCCCGGCCGGACAGGCCGAGGGTGAGGCAGACGCGGGGGCGGCCGGGGTCGTGGTGCAGCCAGGGCGGGAGCGGGCCGGGTCCGTTGAAGGGCACGTAGCGCACCGGGACGTAGGTGAGGTCCTCGGGGAAGCGCATGCGGGAGGGCATCGGGTCGATGCTCCACTGGCCCAGCACGATCTCCTCGTCGAAGGGGTGGCCGTGGCGAGCCAGGGTCGCGGCCAGCCACTCGCCCAGCGGGTCGTGGCGCGCCCTGGGCGGGCGTTGGCGCGACAGGTCGTGGAACACCCGGCGCATCCGGGCGCCGAAGTCGAGCCCGAACAGCAGGCGGGCGTGGGCGGCGCCGGCGACGCGGGCGGCCACCGGGCCGGAGAGGTTGAGGGGGTCCCAGACGACGAGGTCGGGACGCCACCAGCGGGCGAAGGCCGCCAGCTCGTCCATCGTGTCCTCGTCGGTGACGTTGCGGAACAACGCCTCGGTGTACCACTGGAAGACGCCGTGGACGTAGTCGTGGGTGAGGCGTTCCGGGCGGTCCTCGGCGATGTCGTGGTGGATGCCGTCGAGCACCTCGGGGCGTCGCATCAGCTCGGCGACGCGCAGCTCGCGGCCGACCGGGACGGCGGTGAGGCCGGCGGCCTGGACCCATTCGGTCTCGTCGGGGTGGCAGGACAGGCGGACCTCGTGCCCGGCGGTGGCCAGCGCCCAGGCCAGCGGCGCCATGTTGTAGACGTGCGATCTGGCGGAGTAGGGCGTGAACAGCACGCGCATCGGCGGGAACTCCGTCCGGGCGGCGAGGAACGCGGAGCGCGCCCGCCCCACGTCTTTCGGGCGATTGTCGTCGTCGGACGTTAACCAGCCTTCCTCGCGCCCTGCTCGATTCCTCCTTGATCGCGGCTGTTTTCGGCGTTGCCCGGTGATGACGCGGCGCGTGGCGCCGTGAGTAGTGCAGTGGGAGTCCAGAGGGAATCGAGTGCGTCTCGTTACCGTGGTGTTCCGGGCACACCGGGCCGCTGTTGTCGTTTCTTCCGCCCACGGGGACGGGCGCCCGCACACTATCCACTGTGGACAGTCAGTGGAGTCGGGCGGTGTGCCGGACGACGAAAGGACCAGGCACGTGAAGTCGACGGAGTCGGCCGACTCGGCTGAGTCGTCCGGGTCGGCAGGGTCGGCAGGGTCGGCCGAGTCGTTCTCGGACGCCGACGCCGGGCGCGGCCCCGGCACCCTGGACATGGCCGGCCTGTCCAGAATCCTGTTGGGGCACGCGGCATTCCAGTACCTCAACGCGGCGTGCGAGCTGGAGCTGTTCGAGCTGCTGCGCGCCGAACCCGACCTGGACGCCGAGCAGGTCGGAGCCGAACTGGGCCTGGCGGAACGGGCCACCGACATCCTGCTGCTGGGCTGCACGGCGTTGGGGCTGGTGACCGGGAACCAGGGCCGCTACCGGGTGGCCGCGGTGGTGGCGGAGCTGATGGCGACCGAGGACTGGCGGCGCTTCCGCGACATCGTGGCGTTCGAGCAGTACGTGGTCTACGAGGGCCAGGCGGACTTCACCGAGTCGCTGCGCACCAACTCCAACGTGGGGCTGCGGCGGGTGCCGGGCACGGGCGTGGACCTGTACCGGCGGCTGGCCCAGAACCCGCACCTGGAGTCGGTGTTCTACCGGTACATGCGGTCCTGGTCGGAGTTGGCCCACCGACACCTGGTGGAGCGACTGGACTGGAGTGACTGCGCCGCGGTGCTGGACTGCGGCGGCGGCGACGCGGTCAACGCCATCGCGCTGGCCCGGGCTCAGCCGCGGATGCGGGTCACGGTGCTGGAAATCCCCGCCACCGCGCCCATCGCCGCGCGCCGGATCGCCGAGGCGGGGCTGACGGAGCGGGTGTCGGTGGCGGTCGGCGACATGTTCACCGACCCCTTCCCCACCGGCTTCGACTGCGTGTTGTTCGCCCACCAGATGGTGATCTGGACGCCGGAGGAGTGCACGGCGTTGCTGCGCAAGGCACACGCGGCGTTGCGGCCCGGCGGCCGTGTCGTCCTGTTCAACTCGATGTCGCACGACGAGGGCGACGGGCCGGTGGTGGCGGCGCTGGACAGCGTCTACTTCGCGGCGCTGCCGGCCGAGGGCGGGATGATCTACCCCTGGAGCCGGCACGAGCGCAACCTGCGCGCGGCCGGCTTCGGCCGCCTCCACCGAATCCCCTGCCCCGGATGGACCCCGCACGGCATCCTCGTCGGCCACCGGGACTAGTCACCGGGGCTAGCCGCCGGGACTCGTCACCGGGGCCAGCCGCCGGAACCAGCCACCGGCACGGCCGACGCGCCTCTCCTTCGCTGTTGTCGGAACGAGCGCGAGGTACCGCGAGCATGACGCTGGACGCACTCCTGGAACGCAGCCGCCGAATCCTGGACGGAGCGCGCCACCTCACCCTGGCCACCAGCTCTCCCGACGGGCGGCCGTGGTCGACGCCGCTGCACTACGTGTGGCTGCCCGACCCGCTGCGCCTGCTGTTCACCTCGGTCGTGGACAGCCGGCACGGACGCGACATCGCGGCCCGGCCGACGGTGAGCGGGTCGCTGGTGGTCACCGGCCCACTCTCCACAGTGGACGGCGAGCTTCCATCCACTGTGGACTCCACTGTGGACGCCGGAGTGGAGACCACGGCCGCCGAGGACGGCGCCCAGTTCACCGCCACCTGCGTCGAGGTCCCGCCGGCGGAGGTGGACCACTACCACGACCGGTTCTTCGGGACCCTGTTCCCCGATCCGGCGGTGCGGCAGCGGTGGGCGCTGCCGCCGACCGCGTTCCGGGCGCCCGCGCCCCACCGGCTCTACCTGGCCACCGTCCGCCAGTGGTGGGTTCCCGACCTCGCCGGGTGGGTCCGGGACCGCGTCGACCGGCGGTTGGAGGTGCCGGTCCAGGCCCTGCCCGGGCCGCGCGGGACGGGAGTGAGCTGACCATGTGGCCCGCCCGGATGCCGCCGGAGTGGACCGGTGTGTCCACCGACTACCCCCGCGACCGACTGCTGCACGAGGTGTTCGACGACCAGGCCGCGGCCCGACCCGACGCGCTGGCGGCCGTGCGGGGCGCCGAGGCGCTGACCTACGGGCGGTTGCGCGCCCGCTCCGACGCCCTGGCCGCCCGGCTGGCGGCGGCCGGGGTGCGCCCGGGCGAGTTCGTGGGGATCTGCGGGACGCGCTCGCTGCCGGCGCTGGTCGCGATCCTGGGCATCCTCAAGGCCGGGGCCGCCTACGTCCCGCTGGACGACACCTACCCGCCGGCGCGGTTGCGCGCGATGGCCGAGGAGGTGGAGCTGGGCGTCGCGGTGGTGCTGCCCGGCAGCGTGTGCCGCGTGCGCCGGCTGCGGGCGCGCGTGGACTACGCCGCCCCGCACGCCGCTCCCCGTGCCGCGCCGCCGCCGCGCCGGCCCGTCACGGCGATCTCGGCCGCTGACTGCGCCTACGTCATGTTCACCTCCGGCTCCAGCGGACGCCCCAAACCGGTGGCGGTGCCGCACCGCGGGGTGGTGCGGCTGGCCGTGTCCGACCGGGAGCTCCAACCGCCCCGGCCCACCGACCGGGTGCTGCACGCGTTGAGCCTGTCCTCCGACGGCTCCACCCACGAGATCTGGTCGGCGCTGCTCAACGGGGCCTGCCTGGTGCTGGTGGAGCGGGAGGTGCTGCTGTCCCCCACCGCGCTGGCCCAGCACCTGCGCGCCCAGGAGGTCACCTTCGCGCACCTGGCCACCAGCGTGTTCCACCACATGGCGCGCACGACGCCGGAGGCGTTGGCCCGGCTGCGGTTCGTCTCGGCCGGCGGGGAGGCGATGGACCCCGAGCTGACCCGGGCGGTGCTGCGGGCCTGCCCGAACACGACGGTGGTCAACTTCTACGGCCCGACGGAGAACTCGGTGGTCTCCACCGCGCACCTCCTGCGGGAGCTGGGCGCGCGGGCCGAGGCCGTACCCATCGGCCGGCCGCTGGCCAACTCCACCGCGCACGTGGTGCGCGCCGACGGCGCCGAGGCCGGGCCGGGCGAGGCGGGCGAGCTGCTGGTCGGCGGGGACGGGCTGGCCCTGGGCTACCTCGGGGACCCGGAGCTGACCGCCGAGCGGTTCGTGCCCGACCCGCTGCGCGCGGGCGGGCGGCGCTACCGCACCGGGGACCTGGTCCGGCGGCGGGCCGACGGGCTGCTGGAGTACCTGGGCCGCGCCGACCGGCAGATCAAGCTGCGGGGGCACCGCATCGAGCTGGACGAGGTGGAGGCGCGGCTGCGCGCACACCCCGACGTCGGCGAGGCCGTGGTGGAGGTGAGCGCGCGGTTCGGGGTGGCGGAGTCGCTGACCGCCCATGTCACGCCGGCCGCGCCGGGCCGGGTGATCCGGGTGGCCGAGTTGCGGCGGGAGCTGGCGGCGTGGCTGCCCGCCCAGGCCGTCCCGGCCCGGATCGTGCCGTTGGCGGCGTTCCCGCTGACCGCCAGCGGCAAGGTCGACCGGCGGCGGCTGGCGGCCACCCGGTCAGGCCAGTCGGGCCAGTCGGGCCAGTCCGACCAGTCGGGCCAGACGGGACCGGCCCCGGCGGTGGGGGCCGGTCTGGAGTCGACGGTGGCCGAGATCTGGCGGCTGACGCTGCGGGTGCGCCCGGACTCGCACGACAGCTTCTTCGACCTGGGCGGGGACTCCATGCTGGCGGCGGAGGTGGTGCTGCGCACGGTGGCGGTGCTGGGGATCGACGCCCACGCCGGCAGCGCGCTGGTGGGCGCCCTGCTGGCCGGGCCGACCCTGGCGGAGTTCACCGAGGCCGTGCGCGCGGCGCGCGCCCGCGCCGGCGACGACGAGACCGGGACGTCGGCGAACTTCCACCGCGAGGCCGAGCTGGGCTTCGCCCTGCCCCCGCCGGCGGGGCCGCCGCCGCGCTGGGACGCCCCGGCCCACGTCCTGCTGACCGGGGCCACCGGGTTCGTCGGCGCCCACCTGCTGACCCGGCTGCTGGAGGTCACCGACGCGGTCGTGCACTGCCCGGTGCGGGCGCGCGACGCCGGCCACGCCCGCCGCCGGGTGCTGGCCACCCTCGCCCGGTTCGGCCTGCGCCCGACCGCCGCGCACCGGCTGGTGTGCCACCCCGGCGACATCACCGCCCCCGACCTGGGCCTGCCCGACGGTGTCTTCGCCGCGTTGGCCGGCACCGCCGACCTGGTGATCCACTCGGCGGCCGAGGTCAACTTCCTCTACCCCTACGCGGCGCTGCGGCAGGCCAACGTCGTGGGCACCCGCACCGTGTTGCGGCTGGCCGCGGCCCGCCGGGTGCCGGTGCACTTCCTGTCCACCATCGGCGTCGTGGCCGGGTACGGCACGGCGGGGGTGCGGCGGGTGGCCGAGGACGCGCCGCTGGACCACGCCGACCGGCTGACCATGGGCTACGCCGAGAGCAAGTGGGTGGCCGAGCGGATGGTGCGCCATGCCGGCGAGCAGGGGCTGCCGGTGGCGGTGTACCGGCCCTACGAGGTCACCGGCGACCGGCACCGGGGCATCTGCAACACCGACACCGCGATCTGCTCGCTGTTCCGGGCCTTCGCCGACATGGGCGTGGCGCCGGACTCGCCGCTGCCGCTGGACTTCGTGCCCGTGGACTTCGTGGCGGCCGCCGTGGTGCACCTGGCCACCCGACGCGAGGCGACCCGACGGGTCTACCACCTGACCAACCCCCGGCCGGCGCTGCTGGCCGACATGGTCGGGCGGATGCGGGCGGCCGGCTGCGCCATCGACACCCGCTCCTACCCGGAGTGGGTGGCCGAGCTGGTCCGGTTCGTGGCGCGGGAGCCCACGCACCCGGCGGCCCCGTTCGTCTCGCTGTGCCTGGACCGCGCGCACCGGGCGGAGATGTCGGTGAAGGAGATGTACTTCGCCGACACCTTCCCGGAACTGGGGCGGGACAACGTGGAACGCGACCTGGCCGGCAGCGGCCTGTCCTGCCCGCCGGTGGACGCCCGCCTGCTGGACCTGTACCTGGCGTACTTCTTCGACACCGGCTACCTGCGACGACCGGGCTCCGCCGACGAGACGACCAGGGGCGAGGCGCTGCCCCGCACCTCCTGACCGGACGCGCCCGCCGAGAACCCCCACGAAATGATCTTCGAATGGGGGACGGCTCCGGGCCTGTTGATCTCGCAGGTGCGGGGAGTCGACCACGACCGGTGGACAGCGATCGAGCCGCTGTTGGCGGTAGCGGCAATTCTTCTTGCTGTCAAAGGCTTTTCTCGTCGGAGCCGGTAGTTGTCCACAGCACTCCGCTGAGCCACCGGTTGGGCGATACGTTGGTCGGAGTTGTCCACAGGCTCGTGCTGGGGCGTTGGGCGCGGGGGCCTGGGCCGATAGGCTGGAGCAGGGCTCGCCCCCCAGGGTGGGTGGGGGCTGTCCCCGAGTGGGTGGGCCGGGTGCGCGGGGTTCAGGCCGCGGGGCCAAGGACCCGGTCGGTGTAGCCGCCGCGGAAGACTCCCGCCGGGTCCAGTTGTCGGCGCAGGGCCAGGAAGTCGTCGAGCGCCTCCGCCCGGCGACCGCGAGGTGCGGGCGCCGGGCGGAGAGCGCAGGGCCGTCGGGGATCTCAGCGGCTCATGTCGCGGAACCGCCGCACCGACAGCGGGAAGAAGACCGCGACCAGCGCCACCGGCCACACCACGGCCATCAGCAGCGCGTTGCGGGCCAGCCACGACCCGCCGCCCAGGCCGGGGTTGCCGAACAGCTCCCTGGTCGCCGCCACCGTCGCCGACATCGGGTTGACCTCGGCGACCACGCCCAGCCATGACGGCATCAGCTCGGGCGCGACGAACGTGTTGGCGATCATCGCGAACGGCAGGACCAGCGTCATCAGGGTGGTGGCGCTCTCGGGGGTGCGCAGCAGCAGCCCCACGTAGATCCCCACCCAGATCAACGCGAAGCGCAGCAGCAGGAGCAACCCCACCGCCGCCAGGAACGCCGCCACGCCGCCGTGGGCCCGCCAACCGACCAGCAGCCCGCAGCCCAGCAGCGCGGTCAGGTCCAGCGCCGCGCGGATCATGTCCGCCACGCTGCGCCCCGCCACCACCGCCGAGGGCGCCATCGGCATCGAGCGGAAGCGGTCGGTGACCCCGCGGGAGGTGTCGGTGACCACCGCGCTGGCCGTGATGACCATCCCGAAGACCATGGTCATGCCGAACAGGCCGGGCATGAGGAACTCCCGGTAGTCCCCGCCGCCCGGCACCACCATGGCGCTGCCCAGCACGTAGCCGAACAGCAGCACCGACACCACGGGGAACGTCAGCCCGCCCAGGACCTCCTCGGGCGAGCGGATCCAGTGGGTCAGGTCGCGGCGGGTGACGGTCCAGCCGTCGACCACCGCCCACCGCAGCCGGGCCAGCGGGGTCTCCGGGGGCCGGGTCGGCGCCAGGACGCCCACCCCCGAACCGCCCGACACCAAGTCGCCGTGGGGATCGTGCGCTCGGGTCATCGTCCTCACCGCCCGCCCTCGCGCTCGTCCTCGTCCCCGGCGCCCGCCGCGGGATCGACCGCGGTGTCGGCTGGGGTGTCGGTCTCCCCCGACTCCGGGTGGTGCCCGGTGAGCCGGACGAACACCTCGTCCAGGGTGGGACGGCGGATCCCGATGTCCCGCACCGCGATCCCCGCGGCCTCCAGCACACGCAGCGCCTCGGTCAACGCGGTGACCCGCTCCCGCACGGGCACGGTGAGCCGGGAGGCCTCCGGCCGCACCCGCGGTGGCGCGCCGGCGAGCACGGCCAACGCCTCGGCGGCGCGCCCCAGCTCGGCCGGGTCGTCCAGCACGACGTCGAGCTGGTCCCCGCCCAGCGTGGACTTCAGCTCGTCCGGCGTGCCCCTGGCGATCACCCGGCCCCGGTCGATCACCGAGATGTCGTCGGCCAGCTGGTCGACCTCGTCCAGGTAGTGCGTGGTCAGCAGCACCGTGGTGCCCTGGGCGACCAGGTCCCGGACCCCGTTCCACACCTCCAGCCGGTGCCGGGGGTCCAGACCGGTGGTGGGCTCGTCCAGGAACAGCACCGGCGGGGCCATGATGAAGCTGACCGCCAGGTCGAGGCGTCGCCGCATCCCACCGGAGTACCTGCGCGGCGGGGTGTCGGCCACGTCGGTGAGGTTGAACTGCTCCAGCAGCTCCTGGGCCCGCCGCCGCGCGGCGCGCGGGCCCAGGTGGTAGAGCCGGCCGAACATCTCCAGGTTGCCCCGGCCGGTGAGCACGTCGTCCACGGCGGGGTTCTGCCCGGTCAGCCCGATCCGGTACCGCACCTGCCTGGCCTGGGTGACCACGTCGAACCCGCCCACCTCGGCCCGTCCGCCGTCCGGGCGCAGCAGGGTGGACAGGACGCGCACGGCCGTGGACTTGCCCGCGCCGTTGGGGCCCAGCAGGCCGCACACGGTGCCGTAGGGCACGGCCAGGTCGAACCCGTCCAGCGCCGTGGTCTCGCCATACCGCTTGCGCAGGCCCCGGGCCAGGACCGCGCACTCGCGCTCCCCGGCTGCGATCTCGCCCGTCAGTGTCGCGGCCGCTGTCCGCATCGCGTCCTCCTCGCTCGCGCACCGAGCACCCAGTTATACGCTCGGATGTACTTGCGGAAGTACATTTCAGGGAGATTGCGGCTTCGCGGGGGCAGAGGTGGGGGTGGCCGGCCGCCACTGCTGCCAGCGCAGGTAGGTGAAGGACCGCAGCAGCCACTCGACGGGCCCGAAGTTGTGCCGGCGCAGCCACCACCGGCTCCACGCCAGCTGTGTCAGGTAGATCAGCACCGCGATGCCGTGGGTGGTGGCGTGCCCGATCTGGCCGGCCAGCGCCAGGCCGTAGCCGGTGAACAGCAAGGCGCAGATCACCGACTGCGACAGGTAGTTCGTCAACGCCATCCGGCCGGTCGTGGCCAGCACGGTGTGGACGCGGGCGCCCACGGTGGTGCGGCCCAGCAGCAGCAGGGCGCACACGTAGGCCAGGGTGAGCGCGGGCGCGGTGAGGTAGCCGACGCCGTCCATGGCCAGGGTCCAGGTGCCGCCGCCGTCGGAGGCGAAGGCGAACACGGCGGCCGGCGGCAGACCCACGGCCAGCCCGATCGCGCACGCCCTGGCCAGGGTGCGGGAGGACAGCCGCCGCTTGTGCAGCAGCCCGGTCTTGCCGGCGGCCAGTCCGATCAGGAAGTAGGCCAGGATGATCGGGATCAGCGTCCACCAGGAGGACATGATCGTCGACAGGTCCTCGACCCGTTGGCCGATCACCGTCCCGACCCCGCCGCGGTAGTTGGCCAGCACCCGGGCGGCCAGGTAGGGCTCGTCGCCGGACTCCTCGCCGGCGCCGGCGAGCACGGCCAGCAGCATCATCGTGGTGAACATCGTGAGCAGGCCGATCGCGACCTGCAGCGCCCGGCGCGGGGAGATGTGGCGCATCAGATACAGCAGGGACCCGGCGATCGCGTAGATCATGAGGATGTCGCCGGAGAACAGCAGCGTGCCGTGCACCGCGCCGAGCGCGAACAACAACAGCAGACGTCGACTGATCCGCGCTCCTCGCGAGCTGCCCGACCGGGAGGGCCGGGCCAGCTGCATGGCCATCCCGTAGCCGAACAGGAAGGCGAACAGGACGTAGAACTTCGACTCCACCAGGAACATCGCCATCTGCCGGGCCAGGGCGTCCAGTCCGTGCTGCTCGCGCACCTGGTGGAGGTAGCCGGGGTCGACGAAGGCCTCGATGTTGGCCAGGAGGATGCCCAGCACGGCGAAGCCGCGCAGCACGTCCAGGACCGGTTCCCGGTCCCGTCCGCCTAATGGGCCAACCGTCGCCTCGGCGGGCGTGGGGTGACGCCCCGTCGTGGTCATACCCTCTCCTCGGGTCGCTGGCGTTTACTCCAGTGTATAGATCCTGGGATCTACATCCGGACGATATACTCTGCCGGCTCGGGGGGCAGATCGGGGGAGACGATGGCGGCGCACGCGACACACACCAGGAAGTCGGCCTCCGCGGCCCGCTCCCGGTCAGCCGCGCTGGAGCGGGGCGGCCAGGAGGGCGAGCGGCCCCGGCGGCTGCGCCGGACCGAGCGGCGGGAGCAGATCCTGGCCGCGGCCACCCGCGCCTTCGCCAGGGCCGGCGGGTTCACCCCGACCAACCTCGACGACGTCGCCGAGGAGGCCGGGATCTCGCGGATGATCCTCTACCGCCACTTCGACTCCAAGGCCGACCTGTACCAGGCGGTGCTGGACCGGGCGGGCGCGCGCCTGCACGAGGCGGCCACCAGCGCCGGCGGACTGGGCGAGGACAGCGTGCCGGGGCTGGTGCGCTGGGCCGCGCAGGACCCCGACGCCTTCCGGCTGCTGTTCCACCACGCCGCCCGCGAGCCCGGGTTCCGCGACGACGTCGACAAGCTCCGCTCGGCGATGGTCGCCGCGCTCCAGCCGCACATGGACCGGGCGACGCCGGAGCGGGCGTGGGCGGTGTGGGCGGCGCACCTGGCGACCTCGACCGTGATCGAGGCGATCATGGCCTGGCTGGACGCCGGCCAACCCGACCCCGACCAGGCCCCCGAGCGGGTCCTGGCCGCGCTCGACGGGATCTACGAGGCGGTCCGGCCCCGCTGACCCGGGTCAGGCCCGACCAGGCCCGGTCAGGCCGGGTCAGGCCCGGTCCTGACCCGGGTCAGGCGGGGTCAGATCAGACCGGATCGAGTTGGACCAGACCAGACAGGGCCGAGCCGGGCGGGCGCGGAGCCGGACGCGTCGGTCGACCATCTGTCATGTCGACCCCCGGAAGTCGATCGCGGAATACACTTCGCCCTCATGTCGCGGGACCGCACCCCGGACACCGAACACCCCGTTCGCCCGCCCGGCGCCCGCTCACGCCGGCGTCCGCAGGATCTCGCCCAGCGGCCGGTCACCGCGCGCGGACACGTCCAGCTCGACGTTGGCGGTCAGCACCGCCTGGTGCACCCGCTGCACCGCCTCCCCCGGCTCCAACCCCAGCTCGGTGACGAGCCGGGTGCGCAACCGGTGGAACACCTCCAACGCGGAGGCCCGCCGCCCGCACACGTGCAGGACGTGCATGTACCGCGCGTGCAGCCCCTCGTGCAACGGGTGCTCGACGGTGAGCGAGGCCAGGTCGCTGACCAGCTCGCGGCTCATGCCCAGCCGCAGCTTCGCGTCGATGAGGTACTCGGTCACCACCAGCCGGGACTCCTCGTAGGCGCACCGGCGCGACTCCAGCACCCGGCCGACCGGCACGTCGACGAAGGCCGGCCCGCGCCACAGCGCCAGCGCCTGGGTCAGCCGCCGGACCCCGGAGCCGTCGTCGGCCAGCGCGAGCGCCTCGCCGCCGGCGGCCACCAACTCCCGGTAGGAGCGGATGTCCAGCTCCGCCGCGCCCAGGTCGAGCAGGTAGCCGCCCGCGCGGGTGACCAGCATCCGCCGGGCCACCTCGGCCGGCGACAGCCCGGTCGCCTGGGCCAGCAGCTTGCGCAGTTTCAGGATGTAGGTCTGCAGGGTGGTCGCGCCGCTGGTGGGCACCCCCTCCCCCCACAGCTCCCCCATCAACGCGGCCGCCTGCACCGGCCTGCCCTCGTGCACCATCAGCATCGCCAGCACGGTGCGCAGCTTCCGCGCGCTCGGCGCGCTGGTCACAGATCCGCCGCTCAGGTGCAGCGGCCCAAGAACGCCCAGTTCCACCAGGCCCCCCAATGGTCCTCGGTCACTTCGGCCTTCGGTTCCTTCGGAAAATGTTCGCGACCCCGTTCGCACCGCCTCGCCGCCGCCGTGACGAGGAGGGACCGACGGTCGCCGCCACCCCCAATACCGGAGTCGACGGAGCCTCGGATACGACAGCAGGACAACACTAGCAAGGACGCCCGATAGCGGTTTACCTCCGATCGAGCGAACGTGCGGGAAAGCCGCACGACGTTGCCTGGCCGTGATGCGTCGGCGCGCTGTCGCGCCACCACCACACGGCCCTCACACGTATTCGCGCACGCGATATGCGCGCCGGACCTGAGGCTTGCGAACCCGGTGCCGCACCCCGCGCTCCCGCGTGGGCGAATCCCAGCCGTGCAGCGTCGTTCCCCCGACTCGTTTCCCACCACCTCCACCGAGCGCGCGCGTCGTCGTTCTGCCTGGTGAAGGCTACACTCCCGGCAGTCCGCTGCCGCGCCCCGCGCCGGCTCAACCACTCTGGACCCGGACACCGAACAACGCGCAGGGAAAACCGCCAAAGCCACCTTCGACTAGTTCGACCAGCGCGCCATAAAACTTTTTCAAGCTTCGAAGAAACATCACAACAAGCGGTTCGCGAAGGCTGGCCAACGACGCCAAGAACGGTCGGTCAAAACCGGCGAACAGAGCCCAGAAAAGCCACGCAAACAGACCGCCATCGACCCGGCGAAAAGTCGCGCCACCGCGTCGTCGCCGAACTGCGTCACACCGCGACGTACTGCGGCAACAGCCGTCGGGAACGCGGGAACGAGACGGAGGGCCCGGCAGCCGGCGGTTGTGCCGAAAAAGCCGCGCCGACCGGCGCACGCGCTGTTTCCCACAACGTCTAGTCGCAGTCGAGGATTCGTTGAGCGGTCCCCCCTAACCTCAGCCCGGTGAGCGCTGGCCCGGCCGGGCCCGACCCGGCAGCCGCAGGCGGCCCGACCCGGCCGCTCCCCCCGCTGCGGTTCGGGGTGCTCGGCTGCGCGAGCATCGCCTGGCGCCGGACGTTGCCCGCGATCGCCGGCAGCGAGCACACCGACATCGTCGCCGTGGCCAGCAGGGACACCGCCAGGGCCGAGCGGTTCGCCGAGCGGTTCGGCGGCGTCGCCGTGTCCGGCTACCAGCGGCTGCTGGAGCGGGCCGACGTCGAGGCCGTCTACCTCCCGCTGCCCACCGGGCTGCACGCGGAGTGGGCGGCCAGGGCGCTGCGCGCCGGCAAGCACGTCCTCACCGAGAAACCCCTCGCCAGCACGGCCGAGCAGGTCGCGGAGCTGCGTGCGCTGGCCGACGCCACGGGTCTCCTGCTGCGGGAGAACCGGATGTTCGTGCACCACCCGCAGCACCAGCACGTCCACCGACTGCTCGCGGACGGGGCGATCGGCCACCTGCGGACGCTCACCGCCGCCATGGCGATCCCCCCGCTGCCCGACGAGGACGTCCGCTACCGGCCGGAGCTGGGCGGCGGCGCGCTGCTGGACGTCGGGTTCTACCCCCTGCACACCGCGCTGGTGTTCCTGTCGCCCCCGGTGGAGCTGGTGGGCGCGCACCTGGCGCGGGACCGGGCCCGCGACGTCGACGTCGGGGGCAGCGCGCTGCTGTGCGGGGGCGACGGGGCGACCGCCCAGCTCACCTTCGGCTTCCAGCACGCCTACCGGTCCGCCTACGAGCTGTGGGGCGAGCGCGGGCGGATCGTGCTGGAGCGGGCCTTCACTCCCCCGCCGACGTGGCAGCCGCTGCTGCGGATCGAGCGGCAGGACCGCACCGAGACCCTGACCCTGCCGGCCGCGGACCAGTTCCGGGCCAGCGTCGAGCGTTTCGCCCACCTCGCGCGGGGCGGCGGGGTGGACCGGGAGCACCTGGACACCGCCACCCGGGCCGCCGCCCTGGTCGACCAGATCCGGGCGCGGGCCGCGGTGTCCTGGTCCGCGCCGCAGATCCGCGCCACCGGGTGAGGCGGGCCCGGGCCCCGCGGACCGACCCCGACGTGGAGGGCAGATGAGCCAGGACAGCGACGGCGCGGACGCGGCGGAGCTCAGGAGCCGGATTCTGGAGCTGGTGCGGGACTACGACCGGCGCCGGGCCGAGGAGGTCGTCTTCCGGCCCGGCGTCACCCCGATCCTGCCGTCCGGCGCGGTGCTGGACGACAGCGACCGGGTCGCCCTGGTCGAGGCCGCCCTGGAGCTGCGCATCGCGGCCGGCCGCTCCGCCACCGCCTTCGAACGCGCCTTCGCCCGCGCCATCGGGCTGCGCAAGGCGCACCTGACCAACTCCGGGTCCTCGGCCAACCTGCTGGCGCTGTCGGCGTTGGCCTCCCCGCAGCTGGGCTCGGCCCGGCTGCGGCCGGGCGACGAGGTGATCACGGTCGCCAGCGGATTCCCCACCACCGTCAACCCGATCCTCCAGCTCGGCATGACGCCGGTGTTCGTCGACGTCGAGCTGGGCACCTACAACACGACCGCCGAGCGGGTCGCCGCGGCGATCGGGCACCGCACCCGCGCCGTCATGATCGCCCACGCGCTGGGCAACCCGTACGAGGCCGCCGAGATCGCCGACCTGGCCACCGAGCACGACCTGTACCTGGTGGAGGACAACTGCGACGCGGTCGGCAGCCGCTACCGGGGGCGGCTGACCGGTGTGTTCGGCGACCTGAGCACGGTGAGCTTCTACCCGGCCCACCACCTGACCAGCGGCGAGGGCGGCTGCGTGCTCACCGACAACCTCGTGCTGGCCCGGATCGTGGAGTCACTGCGGGACTGGGGCCGGGACTGCTGGTGCGAGCCGGGCGAGAACGACGTCTGCCGCAAGCGGTTCACCTACCAGATGGGCGAGCTCCCGCACGGCTACGACCACAAGTACATCTTCTCCCACGTCGGCTACAACCTGAAGACGACCGACCTGCAGGCCGCGCTCGCGCACAGCCAGCTCGCCCGGCTCCCGGAGTTCGGGCGGCTGCGCCGCCGCAACTGGCGACTGCTGCGGGAGGGGCTGGACGGCCTGCCGTGGCTGCTGCTGCCCCGCGCGACCCACGACAGCGACCCGAGCTGGTTCGGGTTCGCCCTCACCGTCGCCCCCGACGCGCCGTTCGGCCGCGCCGACATCGTGCGGTTCCTGGAGTCCCGGCGCATCGGCACCCGGTTGCTGTTCGCGGGCAACCTCACCCGGCACCCGGCCTACCTCGGGCAGCACTACCGCATTTCGGGCGAGCTGACCAACAGCGACGTCGTCACCGAACGCACCTTCTGGATCGGGGTGTACCCGGGAATCACCGTCGAGATGGTCGGCTACATGGTGGCCTCGATCCGGGACTTCATCACCTCCCACCACCGATCGGGGTGAGCGCGATGCCCGGCACCGCATTTCCCGCGCCCGCGCTGGCCGTCCTCGGCGGCGATCCCGCCTTCGCCGAACCGCTGCACGTGGGGCGGCCCAACATCCCCCGTCCCGAACGCGTCCTGCGGCGCATTCGGGAAGCGATGGACCGGCGCTGGCTGACGCATTTCGGGCCGTTGGTGCGGGAGTTCGAGGCCCGGCTGGCCGAGACCGCCGGCGTGCGGCACTGCGTGGCGGTCTGCAACGCCACCCTCGGCCTGCAGGTGCTGGCCCGGGCGGCCGAGCTGGACGGGGAGGTGGTGCTGCCCTCGTTCACCTTCGTCGCCACCGCGCACACCCTGCTGTGGGAGGGGCTGACCCCGGTCTTCTGCGACATCGACGAGCGCACCGGCAACATCGACCCCGACCACGCCCGCCGGCTGGTCACCGAGCGCACCAGCGCGGTGCTCGGCGTGCACCTGTGGGGCCACCCCGCGCCGACCGAGGAGCTGGCCCGCCTGGCCGCCGACCACGAGCTGGCGCTGTTCTACGACAGCGCGCACGCCATCGGCAGCGCCCACGCCGGCCGGGCGGTCGGCGGGTTCGGCGGCGCGGAGGTGTTCAGCTTCCACGCCACCAAGTTCATCAACTCCTTCGAGGGCGGCGCGGTGGTCACCGACGACGACGAGCTGGCCGAGCGGGTCCGGCTGGTGCACAACTACGGCCGGGGCGACGGCGCCCGGGTCCGCTCGATCGGCACCAACGCCAAGATGACCGAGGTCGCCGCGGCGATGGGCCTGACCTGCCTGGAGGAGATGCCGGCGCTGCTCGCGGTGAACCGGGAGCACCACGAGCGCTACCGGGAAGGGCTCGCCGACGTGCCGGGGGTGCGGCTGCGCGAACCCGGCCCCGCCGACCGCGTCAACCACCAGTACGTCGTCATCGAGGTCGACGCCGAGGCCAGCGGCCTGGACCGGGACGCGGTGGCCGCGGCCCTGGCGGCCGAGAACGTCCTGGTGCGCACCCACTTCCACCCCGGCTGCCACCGCACCGAGCCCTATCTCCGGGAACCCCGGCGCTTCGCCCCGCTGCCGCTCCCGCGCACCGAGGCGCTGGGCGAGCGGGTGATCTCCCTGCCCACCGGCACTGCCGTGACAGGCAAGGAGGTCTCCGCCGTCTGCGCCCTGCTGCGGCGGATCGTCGAGCACGCCCCGTCGGTGCGGCGAGCACTGCGGGCCAGACCGCCAGCCACGCGATGACCGCCGCGCTCCGGCCGGGCACCCGACGACCGAGTGGTATTTCTATACCGGCCAGTGTTAGGGTCCCCCGGTATAGAAATACCGGCACGCTGAGCACGCGAGGTACCCGTGATCGAACTGAAGACGCCCGCCGAGATCGAACGCATGCACGTGACCGGGCGTTTCGTCGCCGAGGTGCTCACCGAGGTCGGCCAGCTCGCCGACGTGGGCGTCAACCTCATGGACCTGGAGCACCACGTGCGCGGCATGATCAAACGGCGCGGGGCGGAGTCGTGCTACTGGGACTACGCGCCGTCCTTCGGCAGGGGCCCGTTCCGCAACGTCATCTGCCTGTCGGTCAACGACGCCGTCCTGCACGGCCTGCCCCACGACTACACGCTGCGCGACGGGGACGTGCTCACCGCGGACATCGCGGTCCGCATCGACGGCTGGGCGGCCGACTCGGCCCGCACCGTCATCGTCGGCACCCCCGCCGAAGAGGACCTGCGCATCATCCGCGCCACCGAGGAAGCGCTGGAAGCGGCGATCGAGATGGCACGCCCCGGCAACCGCCTCGGCGACATCTCCGCCGCGATCGGGGCGGTGGCCCGCGACTACGGCTACCCGGTCAACACCGAGTTCGGCGGCCACGGCATCGGCCGCACGATGCACGAGGACCTCCACGTCCCCAACAAGGGCCGGGCGGGGCGCGGTCTGACACTCCGGCCGGGCCTGACCCTCGCCCTCGAACCCTGGTTCGCCCGCACGACCGACCGGATCGTCTACGACGCCGACGGCTGGACCATCCGCTCAGCCGACGGCTCGCGCACGGCCCACTCCGAGCACACGGTCGCCATCACCGACGACGCCCCCTTGGTGCTCACCCGACGCGAAGGGGAAAACCCAGCGACGACCGCCTGATCCCGCCCGCCCTCTGTCCACAAAGGACACCTAACGCACCGGATGTTCCCGCCGGACGATTCGGGCGTTGCTGCGGTGGCGTGGGTCCGGGGCGGCGGCCTCGGAGCGAGATGTCCGGAATGGACCTGTCTACTGATCAGCGCTTGCGCCAACTCCGACGCGCCTCGGTGGATCAGGGCTTTCTTGTCCTACCGGATCGCGTTCGCCCGATACTGCCTGAGCCGGTCGAAACAGCACTCCACCACATTGCGCCGCAGGTAGCGCACCGGGTCGAGGACGGGTGGCGGTCCACCCGCCCAACCCCGACTGACCCGGTGCGCCTGTGGAGATCAGCTCGTCCACCGCACCGCGCACCTACCGGCACTCACGGTCGCGGCTTCGTCGCCAGGCCGCAGCCGGACCGCGTCCAGCGACGCGGCCCACGACCTGTTCCCAGCGCGACGCTGATCGAGTAGCGCCAGCCCAGCGCCGTCATGTGCTGGTCCTTCCCGCGACTTCACGGTGGCACAAGATCTGTTGCGGGTAGGTGTGCGCTTCTGGGCGTAGCCGACTGGTGGTGTCAATCGCGCCGCGTGTCAGCCAGGGCGGCATATCCGCCCCCATGGCTAGGGCGGTGCTCGCCAGTCAGGGATAAACGCAGATTGGCCAAATGCGGGAACAGGACAGCATCCAGCAAGGCCAGTACGTGGCTGGCCTCCCGGTCGGTTCTCGGGGGTTGAGCGGGAGGTTAGCCGTGGTCGAGGCCGGTGCCGTCGGCCAGCACTAGCCTGAGGTCCCACGGGCACGTCTTTCCTTGGTGTACCAGGGTTTTCGGCGTGTCCGGATGGGCTCGGGAAGGTGACGTGCCGGTGGCGCTGGTGGAACGGGAGCCGGAGGAACGCGCGCTGCGGCAAGCCTTCGCCGCCTGCCTGGCCGGGCACGGCCGCACCGTCCTGGTCACCGGGCCGCTCGGGGTCGGCAAGACCGCGCTGTTGCACGCCTTCGCCGACCAGATCGGGCTGGACGCGCTGGTGCTGTCCGCCGCTGGTGCCCGCACCGAGCAGGACCGGGCGGGAGGTGTGGTGGCCGAGCTGCTGCGCGGCGCGCGCCGGCACATCACCTCCGAGGTGGTGGAGGCAGACCCGCCCCCGGCCCGGAGCGCCTGCGCCGCCTTGCTGGAGCTGGCCGCGCACCGCCCGGTGGTCGTGCTCGTCGACGACACCCACTTCGCCGACACCACCTCCCGGGAGGCCGTGCTGGCCCTGCACCGCCGCCTCCGGAACAGCCCGGTGCTGCTGGTGTGCGCGGAGTGGGATCACCCCCGGCTCCGCCCGGCGCCGTTTCGCGCCGAGCTGAGCCGAGACCCCGACTTCCTGCACCTGCGGCTGGACCCGTTGTCCCCCGACGGCGTCGCCGCGTTGTTGGCCGCGCGCTGGGGCAACGCGGCCCGAGCCGAGGAGCTGGCACGGGAGTGCCACCGCCTCAGCGGCGGGAATCCACTACTGGCCCTGGCCGCCGCCGAGGACGCCCTCGACCCGCGTCGGCGGGGCCGGGCCGTGGCCCGCGCCGTGCTGACCTGCCTGCACCGGGGCGGATCCCCGCTGCTGCGGGTGGCGTGCGGCCTGGCCGTGCTGGGCGAGTGGGTCACGCGCGGCGGTCTGGCCCGGCTGGCCGGAACCGACCCCGACGCGGTCGGGCACGCCGTGGAGGTCCTGCGGGAGGCCGGGCTGGTGCGGGGCCTGCGGTTCCGCTGTCCCACCGCGGCGACCGCCGTGCTGGAGCACCTGGAGCCCGCCGACCGCGCGCGGCTGCACCGGCGGGCCGCCGAACTGCTGCACCGCGCGGGCGCGCCGGCCCGGGAGGTGGCCAGGAGCCTGGCCGCGGCCGGGCACGCGGCGCCCGGCTGGCCGGTGGCGATGCTGCGGGAAGCCGCGGCGCGGGCCGTGGGCGACGACGAGGTGCCCACCGCCGTGCGGTGGTGGGAGCTGGCCCTGACCGGCTGCCGGGACGAGCGGGAACGGGCGGCGATCACGACCGCGCTGGCCCGCGCGCAGTGGCGGGTCAACCCCACCGCGGCGCTGCGCCGCGTCACCGCCGACAACCCCGACAACGCTGGCAGCACCAGCACCAGCAGCGCCGGCAGCGCGCCGGGCGAGGACGCCGCCGTGGTCGCCGCCCGCTGCCTGCTCTGGGAAGGGCACCTCGACCACGCCGCAGCACTGCTGGACCGGGCGCGACGCCCGGCGCCATGCGATCTGCGACTGCTCGCCCAGTGGCTCTACGGCCGCCACCGCGCACGCGGCGCGCTCGGCGGGCCCGGCCGGTGGGGCGTGCGGGCGGCCGAGCACGTGGTGCACTCCCACCGGCTCGACGACGCGACGTTCCCCGCCCTGGTCCGCGCGCTGGCGGTCCTGATCGACGCCGACCGCCGGGACCTCGCCCTGCCCCGCTGCGTCGCGCTGTTGGCGGAGGCCCGCCACCGCCGGGCCACGACCTGGCAGGCGGTGTTCGGCAGCCTGCACGCCGACCTCGCGCTGCGCTGCGGCGACCTGCGCGCCGCCCTCGACGCCGCGCGGCGCGCCCTGTCCGCGCTCGGCGCGGCGGGCTGGGGCGCGGCGGTCGGGTTCCCGCTGTCCACCCTGGTGCTGGCGGCCACCGCGGCCGGCCGGCACGAGGAGGCGGCGACGGCGCTGCTCACCACCGTGCCCGACACGGCGACCGGCACCGTGCCCGGACTGCTGCACCTGCGGGCGTGCGGCCACCACCACCTCGCCACCGGCCACGTCCGCGCCGCCATGGCCGAGTTCCACACCTGCGGTCGGCTGGCCGGGGCGGCGCAGGTCGACGAGCCCGCGGTCGAGCTGTGGCGCGTCGACCTCGCCCAGTGCTACCTCGCGCTCGGGCAGCCCGACCGGGCCCGCGCCTGGGCGCTCCGGCAACTCGGCCGCGCCGGTCCGGACCGGCCCCGCGCCCGGGGGACGGCGTTGCGCGTGCTGGCCGCGACCGAGCCGCCGGCCCGCCGGCCCCGGCTGCTCGGCGACGCGATGACCCTGCTGTGGCGTGCGGGGGACCGACTGGAGCTGACCCGCGTCCTGGCCGACCTCAGCCGCGCCCACCACGAGCTGGGCGAGCCCTCCCGGGCCCGGCTGCTGTCCCGGCGCGCCGCGGCCGGGGCCAGAGCCTGCCACGCCGAGGACCTGCGCCGGGAACTCGAACGCGACCGGCCGGTCGAGTGCGGGCGGGACCGGGCCGGCCGGGTGCTGACCGCCGCCGAGCAGCGGGTGGCCGCGCTGGCGGCGCTGGGCCACACCAACCACGAGATCGGCCAACGGTTGCAGATCACCGACAGCACCGTGGAGCAGCACCTGACCCGGGTGTACCGCAAGCTCAACGTCTCCCGGCGCACGGAGTTGCCCTCGGCGCTGCCCTCGGTGTTGTCCCCGCGACCGGCGGCGCCGGCCGGCCCCCACGGCATCCGCGCGGCCACCGCGTCCGTCCCCCGAACCGCCGGGTGGCCCGAGCGAACTGGAGACTGCTGATGCGCGTCCTGTTCACCCCGTTCTCCACCGCGCCCCACGTCTACAACGTCGTCCCCCTGGCGTGGGCCCTGCACACCGCCGGGCACGAGGTCCGGGTGGCCGCGCACCCCGACATCGTCGACCGGATCACCGCCAGCGGGCTGACCGCGGTGCCGGTGGGCCGGCCGCTGGGCATCGAGGACGCCATCGACCAGTGGCCCGGCGAGGAGTTCATGGACGCCCTCACCGACGACGTGGGCCTGGCGACCACCACCGACAGCCGGGTGGAGAAGTGGCTGCGCATGCTCGTCCTCGGGTCGTTGTCGATGTACTTCTGCGACGACTTCCCCACCGGCGGGCACCGTTCGATGGTGGACGACCTGGTGGCGGCGGCCCGCCAGTGGCGGCCGGACCTGGTGCTGTGGGACCCGGTCAACGTCGCCGGAGCGGTCGCCGCCCGCGCCAGCGGCGCGGTCCACGCCCGACTGCTGTTCGGCCACGACCTGGTGGCCCGGATGCGCACCACCTTCACCGAGCGCGCGGCCGGGCGGCCCGACGCCGCCGAGGACACCGTCGGCGGCTGGCTGGCCGCGGCGCTGGCCCGGTTCGGCTGCTCCTTCGACGAGGAGGTCCTGCTGGGCCAGTGGACGGTGGACCCGATGCCGTCCTGGATGCGGTTCCCGCTGGACCTCACCTCCGTGCCGGTGCGCAACATCCCCTACAACGGGGTGGCCGCGGTCCCGGACTGGCTGCGCGAGCAGCCGAAGCGGCCCCGGGTGTGCGTGACCCTGGGGGTGTCGCAGCGGGAGGTGTGGGGCAGGGACCAGGTGTTGGTCTCCGACATCCTGGCCGCGGTGGCCGAGCACGACGTGGAGGTCGTGGCGACGCTGACCGCCGACCAGCTCACCTCCACCGCCTCGGTGCCCGACAACGTGCGGCTGGTGGACTACGTGCCGCTGCACGTGCTGCTGCCGACCTGCGCGGCGATCATCCACCACGGCGGCACCGGCACCTACGCCAACGCCGCCCTGCACGGGGTGCCGCAGCTCATCGTGCCCATCCAGTTGTGGGACGAGGAACTCATCGCCGAGCGGGTCGCGCGGCGCGGCGCGGGCCTCGCGATCCACCCCGAGGAGCTGACCGCCGCCGGGGTGAAGGACGCGCTGGGCCGTCTGCTGTCGGAGCCGGGTTTCGTCAGCGGCGCCGAACGCATCCGCGCCGACTTACAGGCCACCCCCAGCCCCCGCGACATCGTTCCGGTGCTGGAGCGCCTGACCGCCGAGCACGCCAACCGACCCTGAACTCCCGTCATCGGCGCGGTCGTGGCGGCCGTCGGTCAACGTCTGGTCGTCGCCTGCTGCCGCAACGCCGCGTCCAGACTCCGCAGGAGCTCGCCCATGCGGCGGCGACCGCTCGGAGGCTCGGGGTAACGCGCCAGGACGCTCACCACGGTGGGGCTGGCCAGACCTCGTGCCTTCTCGATGTGCTCGGCGCCGACGGCGCGGTCGTCGCCGGCGTCGAGCTCGAACGCGTGCGCCGCGTAAGCGGCCGCTCCCAGGATGTGCAGGACCTGCGTGGCTTTCGCCAGGGGGTGCAGGTACGCCGCTGATCCCGCGCCACCGGCGGCGCGCGCCGCGGCGGCCGCGGCGTCGTTCCCCGCTTCTTGAGCTGCCCGCGCTGCCCGGTGCGCGTCCAACGCGGTCACCCGGAGCGCCTTCGTCCGTCGGCCGCCGGCGGCGAACCTGCGCGCCTCGTCGAGCACGGCCCGCGGACGCGGGTCCTCCGCGCGGTCGCGCTCGAAGAGCGCCAAAGCGGGCTCCGCGCACGCCACGGCGAAGTCCGCGATCCCACGCAGTTCAGCCATGCTGAGCTCGATCACCAAGTTCTCGCCGGCCGCAGTCATGCAATCGACGGTATCGTTGAACACTCAGTTGGAACTTCCGAGCGATATCGGCAGGACAGCGAGGGCAAACCCTCAAACGGCGGGTGACTCAGGCCGGTCGGTCCAGCGAGCGCACCGCCACCGACTCCAAGTCAGTACAGCTCACGTTCGTAGTGCTGCTCGACGGCGGCGCCCAGTCCCTGAACCTGGTTACCCAGGCTGCGGGCCATCTTCCCGGCGTTCTCCGCGACCGACATGGCGTAGAAGTCGCTGCCCAGCGTGACCGCTTCGGCGAGACCGCGTTCGTCGCGCTCCCACAGCTTCGCGCGGATGACGGCCTTGCCGCACTGGCCGAACACCTCGCGCACGCGCACGACCGTGGCCAGCACGGCCGGTTTGCCCTCGGCGCTGAGCCGGCCCAGCAGTTCGGGGTCGTCGGTGACGAACGCGGTGCCGTTGACCCGGATGGTCTCGCGCACCCCCGGCACGAAGAACGCCAGGCCCACGGCCGGGTTGCGGGTGAGGTTCTCGAACGTGTCGGCGAGCTTGTTGCCGGGGCGGTCCGGGATGGCCAACGTCCACGGGTCCAGCACGCGCACCGTCCCCGGCGGGTCGCCCTTGGGGCTGGCGTCGAGCTGCCCGTTCTCGCCGACGGTGGCCACGACGAAGAACGTGCTGTGCGCGATGAACCGGGTGGCGAACTCCCCGAGGTAGGGCTCCTTCTTGTCCGCGATGAACGGCGGCGGGTGGCCAAGGACCTCCCGCACCCTGCCCATGTCGATCGGCAGGAAGTCGTCGGCCGCCGTCCGCTCCGGGGCCGGGCCCCTGGCAGCGCCGATGTCGATGCTCATCTCGTTTCTCCTTGCCACAGCTCGGGTTTCGTCAGATGTCGAGCACCAGTCGGGGGCCGCGGGCACGGGACACGCAGATGAACATGCGGTCGCCGGCGCGGCGGTCGTCCTCGGAGAGGATGTCGTCGCGGTGTTCCGGGTCGCCGTCGAGCACCCGGGTTTCGCACGTGCCGCAGACGCCCTCCCGGCAGGAGCCGGTCACCGGCACGCCCTCGTCCTGGAGCGCGGCCAGGACGCTGCGGTCGGCGGGCACGGTCACGGTGCGGTTCGACCTGGCGCACACCACCTCGATCTCGGTGTTCGGCCGGGCGGGCTTGGGCCAGGCCCTGAACCTCTCCATGCGCACGGCGCCGGGTTCCCAGTGCGCGGCGGCGGCCTCCACCGCGCTCAGCAACGGCTCCGGCCCGCACGCGTAGATGACGGTGCCGGGTCGTGGCTGGTCGAGCCACTCGTGCAGTGGTATCCGGCCCACCTGGTCCTCGGGGTAGAGCCACACCTGCTCCGGGTACTGCCGCAGGCCGTCGAGGAACGCCATGGAGGCCGCCGTGCGTCCGCCGTACGCGAGTTGCCACGGCACACCCCGGTCCGCGGCCTCCCGCACCATCGGCAGGATCGGGGTGATCCCGATTCCGCCCGCGATGAACAGGTACGCGCTCGCGGGGCCGAAGCCGAAGTTGTCCCGTGGCCCGCGCACCCGCACCGGTTGGCCTGGGCGCAGGAAGGCGTGCACGTACTCGGATCCGCCACGGCTGCCCCGCTCGCGCAGCACCCCGATGCGGTAGCAGGACCGCTCTTCCGGAGACCCGCACAGCGAGTACTGCCGCGCGATCCCGGTGGGCAGCACCAGCTCGATGTGAGCGCCGGGGCGCCACGGCGGCAGCTCCCGTCCGTCCGCCGCGCACAGCTCGACCGAGACCACGCCGGCGGCCTCCCACCGCAACTGGCGCACCACCACCGACAGCTCCACCGCCTCGGTGCCGGGCCGAGCCGGAGCCACACTCGCCATAACGCCCCCTATTGCGTTAACAGCGTTATCAATAACAAGACTCAAGGTAGTGATAACATCGATAACGTGTCAACGAATGCTGGTGGAAGCGGGGCTCGCGGCAGGACAGCGCTGCGGGCGGAGACCGTGGCGCTCGCGGCGCTCGCGCTGGTCGACTCCGGAGGCCTGGAGTCCCTGACCATGCGCCGGCTCGCCGCGAGCCTGAGCGTGCAACTGCCCACGCTCTACCGGCTGTTCGACAACAAGCAGGCCCTGCTCGACGAGATGGCCGAGACGGTCCTGTCCGGAGTGCTGGGCCGGGTCCACCTCGCCGACGACGCCGAGTGGGCGCAGCGCATCACCGCCCTCGCGCGGGCGTTGCGGGACACGTTGCTGGCGCAGCGGGACGGGGCGCGCATCGTCGGCGGCGCCTACACCACCAAGCAGCACACGCTGACCCTCGGCGAAACCATGCAGGCGAGCATGCGCGAGGCCGGTTTCCCCGCCGACATCGCGCTCTGGGCCAGCACCACGATCTTCAGCTTCATCCTGGGCGAGGTGCTCGAACAGCAGGGCGCCACCGGCGGCGAGGTCGAAGCGCTCACCGCCTCGGTGTCCGGCGAGCGCTACCCCCACTTCGCGGCCGCCCCGCTCGCGCTGTTCGTCGACTTCGACGCGCGCTTCGACTTCGGGCTGCGCGTTCTGCTGACCGGGCTGGAAGCGGAGCGCGCTCGGTCCACAGTGGACACGAGCGTCCAGCCGAGCCCGCCCGCCGGACCACCGGCGACCTGATCAACGGGAGACGAGCCGACCAGCCGCTCCCGACCCGCCCTGGCGCCGCTGCCCCTCGGCCGGAAATGCCAGCGGGGCAGGTGGTGGAGGTGCGTTCGTCAGGGGGCCGGTTCGTCGTCGACGGCGCCGAGGTGGGCCGTGAGGTCGTCGACGAACCGGGTGAGGAGACGGCCGAAGGTCTGGCGGTCCTCGTCGGGCCAGTCGGCCAGAGCGCCGGTGAACCACCCGACCACCGTCTCCAGGTAGCGGCCCGCCGCCGCGCCACCGTCCGACGTCAGCTCGATCAGGCGGGCTCGTTTGTCGTGCGGGTCGGTGACGCGGCGGACCAGGCCGCGCCGCTCCAGTTCGTGCAGGTGCCGGGTGACGTGCGGCCCGACGACCTGCATGCGCGCGGCGATCTCCCCGACGCGCAGCGGTTGCCCGGCCACCCGCAGGGTGACGAGCACCGTGATCGCCGGCCGGTCCAGCGGGATGCCGACCCGGTCCATGGCCCGCTCCGTCACCTGGCTGCGGTTGAGCACCGTGCCCAGCTGCATCAGGCGCGGCAGCACCCGCGACACGGCTGACTCGCCGTCGGCGCTGTTACCCATCTCACTCATCACTTACCTAAGTTAGCTATTATCTTGGGGGTGGGCACGCGGAGCGGCGGGGGCCGGCGCGAGCCGAAAAAGCATACCAAAGTGAGCTATCTAGTTGTGAGGAGCGCGCATGCGCACGGTCCTGGTCTCCGGCGCCAGCATCGCCGGTCCCACGGTGGCCTACTGGCTGCGCCACCACGGCTTCGACATCACGGTCGTGGAGAAGGCGAACGCCCCACGCGCCGGGGGTTACCCCATCGACATCCGCGGCACGGCGCTGGGCGTCGTCGAGCGGATGGGCCTGCTGCCGCGGCTGCGGTCAGCCCACGTCGACACCCGGAAGATCACCTTCCTGAACCCCGACGGCAGCGTGATCGCCTCGGCCCGCCCGGACGTCGTCGCCGGCGGCGTCGACGGCCGCGACCTGGAGGTGCGCCGAGGCGACCTCACCGAGATCCTGTACTCCGCCATCCGCGACGACGTCGAGTTCCTCTTCGACGACTCCATCGCCGCCCTCGACGAGCACGCCCACGCCGTGGACGTGACCTTCCGCAGCGGCATCCGCCGCACCTTCGACCTCGTCCTCGGCGCCGACGGCCTGCACTCCGCCGTCCGGGCCCTCGTCCTCGGCCCCGAGGAGCGGTTCCACCGCTACCTCGGCTACTGCTTCGCCGGCTTCACCCTGCGCAACCACCTCGGCCTGTCCCACGAGGCCGTCCTCTGGAACACCCCCGGCCGGGCCGCCGTCCTCTACGCGGTGGGCGACAGCGACCACGTCCACGGGTTCCTGAGCTTCACCCGCCCCGAGCCCCCGTTCGACGCCTTCCGCGACCCGGCCGCCCAACGCGACCTGGTCGCCTCGGTCTTCGCCGACGACGGCTGGGAGGTCCCCCGCATGCTCACCGCGCTGCGCGACGCCGACGACCTCTTCTTCGACGTCGTCAGCCAGATCCACCTGCCCCGCTGGTCCTCCGGCCGCGCCGCCCTCGTCGGCGACGCCGCCCACGCCCCGTCGTTCCTCACCGGACAGGGCACCAGTCTCGCCCTCGTCGGCGCGTACATGCTCGCGGGCCACCTGGCCACCGCCCCCGACCACGCGACGGCGTTCGCCGCCTACGAGAACACCACCCGCCCGTTCGTGGAGCTGAACCAGGCCCTGGTCACCGAAGGCAACGCCAGCATGCTCCCCAACACCGACGAAGCCCTCGCCGAGCGCAACGCCGCCCTCCGCGACCTCACCTCCCTGCCCGCCGACACCGACCACCCGGCCTACTCCGCCCTCCAACTCCCCACCTTCACCACCACCACCTGACGCCGTAGCCCGACGCCGGCCCACCGCCGAACCCGTGGGGCCAGGGCTTTGCGCCCCTGCCCCACGGGTCCGCAACGGGGCCTGCCTGAGTGGGCGATCAGAGGGGGCGCCTCGGGGTTGTTTCGCTTCGGGATCATGAGTGGGTGATAGCTGAGGGTGCGCTGCGGATCGGTCAGTCGGTCGCGAAGCAGCTGGCATTGCAGTGGTTCTCGGAGAAGAAGGCCGACAGCAGGCGCGGACGTGACCTGAGCAGGTTGATCGGGGCCCGCTTCCCCGTCCGCCGGCAGGAACGCGATGTCATGGAAGCGCTCCTGAAGATCGAGGACGACGTGGCGCGCGGCCTGGAACCGGAACTCGCCCGCGCCGCGCATGGCCTGCCGGACAACGAGCGGGAAGCGGCGTTGGCCGCTGTGTCGGACGCGTTGGAGGACTCGGATCTTTCCGACGGTGCGCTGTTCGCTGTCGACTGCGACCCGCGCGCACTGGCAGCGGCGGTCCGCAGGCAGCAGCCGGTGGATCGCGCCGGACTGTCCGAGCGGGCCGCACGGCTCTACGACGCCGCTTTGGAGCGGGCGTGCGTGGTCCTGATTCACCTGGTTCGGGAACTGCCAGAGTTCGAGGCCGCGGTGGCGGTGGAGACACTGGGCCGGCTGCGGACCGTGCTCGAGCGCGTCGAACAGCTCCTGGAACGTGTGCCCATGCCCGAGTTGTCGGCGCCATCGGGTCGCCTGCTCGACGACGAGTTCCGCACCCGGTACCTGAACAGCGTCGCCCGCTCGTACGACCAGCTCGAAGTCATCGGTCTCACCACTCACTCCTACGAGCCGAGGACCACGGTGAGCGTGGCCTACCTGAGCTTGACGGTGACAGACGACGCGAAGCGAGGTCGCAGGGACAGAGAACACTTCGGCTGGCGCGACAACGACCTCGAACTCGATCCAACCACCACTCTCCGGGTCGAGGTGGCGCTGGGCGACAGCAGGCTCACCGTGGTGCGCGGCGAGGCGGGCGCCGGCAAGTCGACGCTGCTGCGCTGGTTAGCCGTCAACGCCGCCCGCTCCGCCTTCACCGGGCACTTGCGCGAGTGGAACGGGTGTGTGCCGTTCATGGTGAAGCTTCGCGAGTTCGCGACCAGGGCGCTGCCCCGAGGCGACGACGTGCTCAACCAGCCCAGTTCTCCGCAGCTCGGCCCAATTCCTGAAGGCTGGGCACACCGGCAGTTCGACTCGGGCCGGGCACTGCTGCTGGTCGACGGAATTGACGAACTGTCCGCCCGACGCCGTCCCGCGGTGCGGACCTGGTTACGGGAGCTGCTGGCCAGTTATCCGCAACTGCGAGTGGTGGTGACGTCGCGCCCGACCGCGATTACAGCCAAGTGGCTGACGCATGAGGGGTTCCGATCGGTCGTACTGGAGCCGATGACGCCTGGCGACGTCCAGGTGTTCCTCCGGCGATGGCATTCCGCACTACTGGACTCCGCGACCAACCCGGCGGTCCTGCCCTGCCGTCCCGAAGAGGTTGACGAGCACAGGCGGACCTTGTTGGCGCAGTTACAAGCCCGCCCACATCTACGTGCACTGGCACGGAACCCGCTGCTGTGCGCGATGCTGTGCGCGCTCAACCTCGACCGACGGTCTCGGCTGCCACGCGACCGCGTCGCGCTGTACTCGGCCGCGCTGGACATGCTGTTGGAGCGCAGGGACGCCGACCGGAACGTGGTGGCGGGCGCGGAAATCCAGGCGTCAGCCAGCGAGAAGCGGGTACTTCTCCAAGTCCTGGCGTGGTGGCTCAACGAGAACGGTCGCACCGAGATGAGCCGGGACCAAGCGCTCGCACGCATAGCAGAGCGGTTGCGGGGTATGCCCAACGTCCAGGAAGACGCGGAGACGCTGCTGGACCACCTGATCGAGCGCAGCGGCGTCATCCGGTCGCCCGCGATGGGCCGCATCGACTTCATTCACCGAACGTTCCAGGAGTTCCTGGCGGCACGCGAGGCGATGGACCGCGACAGCGTCGACTTGATCGTGCGGCACGCGTCGTCGGACCTGTGGCGAGAGACAGTGATCATGGCCTGCGCGCAGGGAACTTCGGAGCAGCGCGGGCGCTTGCTCGAGGGCCTCCTGGGTGCTGCGGATCGGGCGTCAGCGAAAAAGGCCCGCCAGCTGAACTTGCTGGCTGCGGCGTGCCGGGAAACGGCGATTCTGGCGCCACCGGAGGTGCTGGCACAGGTGGACGAGCGCGTCCGCACGCTCGTGCCTCCGCGAAGCGTGAGAGAGAGCCGATCTCTGGCGACCGTGGGCGAGACAGTGCTGGACTACCTGCCCACCGATCTCTCCACGTTGTCCACCTCGCAGGCCGTCGCCTGTGTGCGCACGGCGACGTTGGTCAATGGCCCGCGAGCACTCGACACACTGAGTGGGTACGCCGCTGATCCACGCGAGGAGTTGACTCATGAACTCGCCTGGTCGTGGCAGTACTTCGATCCGGAGACCTACGCTCGCCAGGTTCTGGCAGATGCGCCGTTGACCATGAGGTATCCACGGGACTGCATTGACGTGGATAGCCGTGCCGTACCGTACCTGCATCTGATTAAGAACTTACACAGCTGTCGCGTTAACCTCTGGGGCATCAGCGATATCACCAACGAACTCCGGCAGCTGAGCAGATTGACGAAGCTACGTGGATTGACTGTACTCGGCGACGTCGCTCCCGACTCGCTGCCGGAGCTGTCCACGTTACAGAGACTGGAGTGGCTCTTCCTGAACTTCAGAGAGAGGTGGCCCGACTCGGTGGACTTCATCGCCAGCCTCGCCCACATCCGCGATCTGAGCTTGGTCAACACCTGGTCACTCCGAGATTTCGCGTTCTTGCGGGAACTCAAGCGCGTAAGGAAGCTGAACTTGTCGTCCCCGGTGACCAATTGGATGGACGAGGTGGCCGTACCAGAACGCCTCACTGACGCTACATACACCGGCCCTTCTGACCGCTACACCCAGAAAGCCTTCGTAGCAAGGTTTCCCAACATCACAAGACTCAGTTTCCACTCCAAGCGGGACACAGAGGCGTCACGAGACATGTGGGCGTTCGCCCGGCTACCTCTCCGCATGATCCAATTTTACGGCCGCGGGAATCCCAACCTGTCAGGGCTCGAGAATTGCCGCAGCTTACGCTTGATCCGTATTGATGGCTCGTGCGAGGTCGACCTCAGCCCATTGCGGGAACTGCCCGTTCGGATCGTCCTAGGGGGACGACGCGTCACGGCCATCGGAACAGAGCAGCTCCACCCCAGGGCGACGGTGGAACAGCTGTGAGAAGGCCCAGGGCAGCGCTCGTCCTTCAGTGCAGCCGGCAACCCGCTGCCTGTATCCGGGCGGCGGCTACACCGTCACGATCTGCTCGCGGCGACTGCCGCGTGGACGAAGGAGGTGATGAGGGGGCGGTGGTCGAGCTGGGACCAGGCGACGACCAGGCGGCTGGGCGGCGCGTCGGTGACCGGGACGCGGACGAGTCCTGGGGGGACGGGTTCGGCGAGTGAGCGGGGCAGCACGGCGATGGTGCGGTTGAGGGTGATCAACTGGATCATCTGGGGCACGTCGACGATCTCGGGTCCGGTTCCGCCGCCCGGAACGCCTTTCCAGCGGGGCAGTGTCTCGCCGTCGAGGTCGGCCAGGCGCAGCTCGGCGCGTGTGGCCAGTCGGTGGTCGCGGGGCAGGATCGCGACACGGCCCTCGACGTAGAGCGTCTCGTGGGCCAGCCCGGTGAGGTCGTCGAAGGGCGCGTACAGCAGTGCCACGTCGGCGCGGCCGTCGCGGAGGTAGTCGACGCGGTCGGTGGCGCCGCCGAACAGGATGTCCACCTGGCGGGCATCGGGTTGGCGGGAGTACTCGGCGAGGATGCCGGACAGCAGGTTGGCGTCACCGCCGGGCTTGATCACCAGTCGGAGGCGGGCCTGGGCGTCGGCGGCCTGGCGCGCGCTCCGGGCCGCGGCGGCGACGGCGTTGAGCGCGTGGCGGCCGTGGTGCAGCAGGGCCTCCCCCGCCGGCGTGAGCGAGACGTGTCGGCTGGTGCGCACGAGTAGCGGGACGCCGAGCCGCGTCTCGATGCGTCGGATCGCCTTCGACAGCGCCGGTTGGGCAATCGACAGGCGCGCGGCGGCTCGGCCGAAGTGGAGTTCCTCGGCGACCGCGACGAAGTACCCGAGCTCGCGCGTCTCCAGGTCAATCATGCCTCCAGGTTATCGCTGGAGTCACGATCGGTCTTGGACTCCACAGTGGACACCCGGGTTCAATGGTGTGGTGATTCACCACACCATGATTGTCTCGTTCACCGAGTCCATCCCGGACGCCGAGCTCGATCAGTTCCTGAGCGATATCGAACAGGTGATGCGCGACTCCGGGCACGTCCAGACCTTCGCGGCGCGACGCAACATCCCCGTGCCCGCCGACGACCACAGCCCCGTGCTCGTCGCCACCGCGATCGTGCGACTCGGCGTCGCCGACCTCGACGCGCTCAACGCCTCGTTCACCGTCCCCGGACTCGGGGAGGTCATCCAGCGCTGGCAGTCCCGGTACCCCTACAAGGTCGTCTGGGCCAACCACGAGCCGCTGTCGTGACGGACTTCGCGGGATAGCTCGGACTGGTCCCCGCCGCCGAGACCACCGCCCTGATCGATCACGCTGACCGGCCGCGCTGACCGACCGCGCTGACCGGCGGTGGGCGGCGGGGAGACCCGCCGCCCACCGCCGCCCCGCCCCTCAGAAACACACGGGACATCGCCGGCGGCTGGGCCTGGACCCGTCGTCGGCCCGACCAGTGCCTCGGGTCCAGCCACCGGACTGTCCTCAGCGCGAGGTCGGCGCCCAGCTGTAGAAGAGACGATCGTCTCCGGCAACGCCCTTCCAGGCGAGGAAGAAGCCGAACGAGGCCAACGTGAAAGCCGGGCTGTCACTGCTGTGGCCACCGAGCTGCTCCGGGGGCGCCCAGTGCAGACCTCCCACCGCTGAGCTGTGGAAGAGCCTCTGGTCGGTTCCCGGCCCCTTCCACACCGCGTGAACCACGTTGCCGACCATGGCCAGGCCGGGGGACGTGCTGGATTCTCCACCGACGGCGGACGGCTCGCTCCAGTCGACTCCGTTCTTCGTCCGGGCGGCGAACAACCGTTGGTCCGCCCCGACTCCCCTCCACGCGGCGTACAACCGCCCGTGGTCTCCGACGAGGCTCGGTGCCGCGCTGCTGCCCCCGCCGAAGGTCCTGGGCGCCGACCAGCTCGAACCGTCCACAGTGGACGCGATATGCAGGCGTGTGTCGTTCCCAGCACCCTTCCACGCGACGTGCAGGCGGCCTTTCGCCGCCGTAATCGTCGGACGGACACTGCTCGCCGCACCGGGCAGGGCGACCTCGTGGGACCAGTTCCTCCCATCGTCCGTCGAGGAGAGGAACAACCGCCCGTCGGAGCCCGCCCCCTTCCACGCGGCGTACAGGCGTCGGTTGAACACAGCCAGCGCGGGCCCGGTGCTACTCGCACCGCCGAAGGTCGCCTGGCTCGTCCAGTTCACCCCGTCTCCTGTCGAGGAGAAGAACAGCCTCTGGTCGGCACCCGCTCCTTTCCAGGCCGCGTACACACGTCCGCCGTACGACGCCAGCGCGGGCGCGGCGCCGCTGCCCCCACCGAAGTTCCGTGGCGGCGTCCATCCCCGCATCGATATCGACGTGGTGGGCGTTTCCTCGACAGAACTCGCCGAGGCCGATGTGACGCCCGCAGTGAAGACCAGCATCAGCGTGGTCGCCAGTAGGGCCAAGCCTCTCAGTCGCATCTCTCTCCCGTTGACGCACTGGGCGTCGGTCCGCGTTGTTTCGTTGTGTTCGAAGGCAAAACCGTGCACCACTGTGGGGTCGACACGACGGGAGCGGATATCCCCAGAGCTGGGGATTGCCGCGCGTCGGGTCTCTCCCGTAAGAACCGGGACCCACGGCGTCATCACCTGCCCAGCCGACGACGTCCGCCATGACCACGTCGCAGCGCGTGTGGAGCACTCGGTTCGGCAAGGGGCCCGCAACCAACCTGGCGAGCGGCACTCCGCCACCCACGTGCCCTTTCGGGCCAGAAAGATCTCCCACTGGGGCACACGTGAAGTGGTTACTCTGCAAGGGAATTCCGACTCCCGAAGGGACGGAAGATGCACACCCTGCGAAGAATCACCGTGGTGTTCGCCGTGGCCGCCGCGAGCGTCGCCACGACGGCCGGGGCCGCGACGGCGCTGCCCACGACCGAGGTGGCGCAGCACGCCGCCGAGGACGGGCGAAAGCTCACCAGGATCGACACCGACGCCGCCGGCAACCCGGAGTCCGCGGGCGGGGAGATCAGGTTCGCCGGGCTGTCCGGCAACGGCCGGTACGCGCTGTTCGCCGTGAGGACCAACAGCAACATGGTGCCCGAGCCGCACCGGGCGCCCACCCCGACCGGGGAATACCTGGTGCGCAAGGACACGCGGACCGGCGCGACCCTCCTGGTGAGCGTGACGCCGGACGGCAGGCCGCTCCGGCTCAGCCCCTACTGGCACCACGTCGCGATCGGCCTGGACGGCACGACGTTCGCCTACACCGCGCCACTCGGCGACTCGTCGAGCAGCGACATCGCCCTGTACCACCACGATCTGGCTTCCGGCGTTCGCCAGATCGCGACCGTGCCGCCCCGCTGGTCCATCGAGTCGATCTCCATGTCCGCCGACGGGCGGTGGCTGACCTGGGTCAGCAGGAGCGAGTGGAACGGCAGGTGGGCGGGCGACCGGATCCACCGCCACGACCTCGTCTCCGGCGGGACGAAGGTCCTGCTGCAGTGCGAGGACCTCTTCCACGGTTGCTACTGGCACCCCGGGGTGTCCGCGTCCGACGACGGCACCAAGCTGGTGTTCAGGTACCAGGCGAAGCCCCAGGATCCCGCCTTGGTGACACTCCTCGACACCACCACTGGCGAACTCCGCACGCCGTCGGGAGCCCAGTCGGGCAGCAGCTACCAGTTGAGCGGCGACGGCAAGTGGCTCTTCTTCACCCAGAGCGGGGACAGCGACCGGTTCGAGCTCAAGAAGGTCGCCACCACACCGGGCGCCACCCCGGTGTCACTGGGGCGGTGGGACAAGAAGGCAACGATGCACGTGTCCGTGAACTCCGTGAGCCGCACCGGGAACCTGGTCGGCCTCATGGTGATGAACAGCAACGGCGACGACCCCTACTTCCGCTCGCCCCGCACCCACATCCTCGACCAGTCCACCGGCGGGACGTCCTTCCTCCCCGACCCGCGCCCCGGCAGGACGCTTCCCTCCTTCCCCACCATCAGCCGGGACGGCCAGGTGGTCGTGGTGCAGGAACGGTGCCTGAGATCGCTCAACTGCGGCCTGCACACCGGCTGGTACTCCAGTCCGCTCCACGACGCGCGGCCCTGACGAAGTCCGTTGGCCGGCAGGGGTTCCCGCCGATCGACGCGCACGGGTGGGGCCGGTCAACGATCGGCCCCACCACGTTCCGTCGGGTCCTCCGCCGTCCGGTCAGGCGGCGGCTCTGCGGCGGACGGTGCGCTCCAGGATGCCGAGGGTGGCCTTGAGAGCGGACTCGGAGATCACCGGGAAGACGACGCGCCGCCGCCACTCCTCGTCGACCTCGGACCAGTCGTAGTAGGACGTGACGAGGGTGCCACCCTCGGCTGGTTCCAGGCGGTAGCCGTAGATGTGGCGAACGTAGGGACGGAACTGTCCTTCCACGGTCCAGGCGATCTCCTCGCCAGGGACGAGCTTGGTGATGACGACCTCGACGTCGTACCTGCCCAGGGGGAAGTCCCCGAGGGCCTCCCGGTCCATGTGGACCAGGAACCGGTCGCCGGGCCGCTGGACCGGGTGTCCTTCGGCGTCCATGAGCATTCCCGAGGCGTCGATGTCCACGTGGCCCTTCGGGTCGGTCAGGACCGCGAACACGGCGTCGGCGGGGGCGGGCACGAGCCGGGAGACCTCGATCCGCTCGGCGCTCTCGCTCGTGGCCGGCGTTCCCGCCGTGGCGACCAGGACCGCGCGACCGAGGGTGTGGCCGGCCATGGCGAAGCCGAGGAACGCCGGGGTGGCGTCGGCCGGGACGCCGATGGACTCCACGTCCAGGGCGTGCACCACGACGAAGTAGCGGTGCACGCCGTGCCCTGCCGGCGGGGCGGCGCCGACGAAGCGGGCCTGACGGACGTCGTTGGGCAGTTGGAAGGCGCCGTCGGGCAGGCCCGAGCCGGTGTCGTCGCCGGCGCCCTCCGGCAGCTCGGTGACGGTGGCGGGGATGTCGGCGACCGCCCAGTGCCAGAACCCGGACCCGGTGGGGGCGTCGAGGTCGTAGACGGTGACGGCGTAGCTCCTGGTGCCTTCCGGGGCGCCGCTCCAGGACAGTTGCGGGGAGACGTCCTTCCCGCCGGGGACGCCGGAGGAGAACTGCTCGGGCGGCCAGGCGGCGCCGTTGGCGACGGTGGTGCTGGTGACGGTGAAGGAGGCCGCCTCGGGGAGGCGGGCGAACGGGTCGTTGGCGCTCATCACGTCGTTCCTTTCGGGCCGTGCGGCGGAGTGGCGGTGGTGCGACCGGCGGAGGACCCGCGTCGGGTGGCGGCACCACCGTCACCAACAGATCGACCATAGCATGGATAATCGATTATCTAGCGAATCGTCTATGCTGAAGCGATGGCCCGAACAGCCCCCACCTCGACCTCGCCGGGGAAGCGGATGCTCTCCGAGCAGGTGTACGCGCACCTGCGGGACGCGATCATGCGCGGGGACTACGCCCCCGGCGAAGCCCTCAAACCCCAGGACCTGGCCAGGGAACGGGGCGTGAGCCTGGCCGTGGTGCGCGAGGCGCTCGTGCGGGTGGTCGGCGAGGGCCTCGCCGACCGGCTGCCCAACCGCGGCTTCGCCGTCCCGGCCTTCTCCGACCGCCGCTGGCAGGAGATCGCGGAGGCCCGCCGAACCCTCGAACCGGTCATGCTGCGCATGTCCGTCGAGCGCGGCGACGTCGACTGGGAGGCCCGGGTGCGAGCCGCCCACCACCGCCTGGCCCGCACCCCGGTGTACGCGCCGGAGGAGGGCGAGTACCTCAGCGCCGCGTGGTCCGAGGCCCACCGGGTCTTCCACCGCACCTTGCTGGAGGGCTGCGGCAACCCCTTCCTGCTGGAGACCTTCGACCGGATGTGGACCGCGAGCGAGCTGGCTCGCCGCTGGTCGGCACACCGCAACCCGGACCGGGACGGCGCCGACGAGCACCGCCGGCTGGAGGAGGCGGCGCTGGCGCGCGACGCCGACACCGCGGCCGAGCTCCTGGCCCAACACCTCACCCTGACCGCGGCCGGACTCACCGGTTGACTGGCCGGCCGGCTGACCGGATGTCCCACACGCCCGCACGTCCACCTGATTCGACTGCGTCGCAAGGACATTCCTCGGCCGTCAGCGCACACCTGGCTCATCGGTCGGCCTGTCTTCTGGCGGGTCCGCGACCGGTTCCCCCGGGAGATCGGCTGGCGACTCTGCCCCCAGCGGCGGGGATGCCTTCAGGAGAAGCCCGAGCATGTCGTACGCTCGGTCGCCCGGATCCTTGCTGACCGCGTTCAACGCCTGGTCGACGACCTTGTTCTCCAGCGCCGCGCGGTGTCGAGCCGGAGCCGACCGCACCCAGTCGCGAACGATCCGCAAAGCCATCAGCCACACGGGCTTGGTGATCCACAGCGCGGCGACGGCGAGGACCGACCTGCCGTAGCCGGACTTCAGCACCTCGACCAGGAAAGCCCAGAGACCCGGCACGAACTCCTCCAGCCCGGTCGGCCGGAGGCAGCCTTCCTCCAACCGACCCAAGACATGCCTGACCGGTTGGAGGTCTCTTCCGCTGGCGAAGCCAGCCAACAGCACCGGGGCATTGACGCACCCTGAGGCGATGCTGCGCAGGAATACTCCCCTCGCTGGTCGCGAGGCCAGCAGAGATCCGCGACGCGGAGCTGGCGATCTGGGTGCGGGAGCTGGCGGAACGACGGCCCCTCCTGGCGGCGCACAGTGGTCGCCGTCGCTTTCCACTGTGCCATCACTGTCCACTGTGTCCTGTCGCGGGCCCGCGGTCGCCAGGCGGGGCGCTCGGCATCGAGCAGGCTCCAGCGGGACGGGGTCACCTCGAAGTGACCTCCTGAGGGGAAAGTGCCTTCTTGGCGACGCCAGCCAGGTTCCCTAGCGTGAGTTGGTCACCAAAGGTAACCAACGGAGATGACGTGTCCACCACTGACATCACGGTGCGGCGGATCGCCACCAACGGCATCCAGGCCAACGTCGCGATCGCCGGCACCGGCCCCGCCGTCGTGCTGCTGCACGGTTTTCCCCACACCTGGCGACTCTGGAGCGAGGTCGTCGGCCGCCTGGCCCCGCGCTACCGGGTCATCGCTCCCGACCTCCGGGGTTTCGGCGGCAGCACCCGCGCCGCCGAGGGCTACGACGCCGGGACGCTGTCGGTCGACGTCGAGGGAATCCTCGACGCCCTCGGCGAACCCACCGCCGCCGTGGTCGGGATCGACGCCGGCACCCCGCCGGCGTTCCTGCTCGCGATGCGGCGTCCCGACCGCGTGCGGCGGCTCGTTGTCATGGAGTCGCTGGTGGGGACGCTGCCCGGCGCCGAGGAGTTCCTCGCGGGCGGACCGCCGTGGTGGTTCGGCTTCCACGCCGTCCCCGGGCTGGGAGAGACTGTCCTCAGTGGACATGAGACCGAGTACGTCGACTGGTTCCTCAACGCCGGAACCCGGGGGCGCGGCGTCCCCCACCACATCCGGGACGCCTTCGTCACCGCCTACGCCCAGCCCGACTCCCTGCGGTGCGCCTTCTCCTACTACCGCGCCCTGCCCGCCAGCGCCCAACAGGTCCGGGACGTCGTGGCGCGGACCCGGCTCACCGTGCCCACCATGGCGATCGGCTCCCACCCCGTCGGCGACGCCCTGGAACGCCAGCTCCGCCCGGTCGCCGATGACCTCGTCGGCCATGTGATCCCCGACTGCGGCCACATCATCCCGCTGGACCGTCCCGAAGCCCTGCTCCGCCTCCTGCTGCCCTTCCTGGACGCCGATCAGATCGCCTGACCGGCACGGGGTTTCCACGGCGGCGAGGGCCGCACGAAGTGACCTCGCCCCCGTGCGGTCGGGTGTCAGAGCGGTGACAGAGGCATGTCAGGCCTGTCGGCGATTGTGGTCACAACAGCCACTCCAGAGGCCGAGGCGGTTCAGCCGCCTGCCAGCAACCACCTGCGCGACACCACGCACACATCATGGGGAGACTCGTCATGCCCGCATTCGCCACGCCGGAGCCGATCACCGCCACGCTGACCACCGCGGGCGCCCGGGTGCGCGTCGCCGCAAGCCACCGGTCAGACACCGTGGTGCTGGTCGAGCCCATCAACAGCGCCGACAAGTCGGACGTGCGGGTGGCCGAGAACACCGAGGTCGACTTCTCCGCCGGCGAGCTGTCGATCAGGACGACCAAGTCGGGCGACAAGACCGGTTCGGTCGCCATCACGGTCGAACTGCCCATCGGGTCCAGACTGGTCCTGAACACGGCGTGGACGGACGTTCGCGCCGACGGCCTGCTCGGCGACTGCGAGCTGAACACGGCCTCGGGTCAGGTCCGGCTCGACCACATCGCCGCGCTGCGGGCGAACCTCTCGACCGGTGGGGTCGAGATCGGGCACGTCGACGGGAGCGCCGTCATCGAGGGCGGCGCGGCCGGGGTGCGGATCGGCGAGGTCACGGGTCTGGTCAGGTACCAGGGCTCGACCGGGAAGATCTGGATCGGCCACGCCTGGTCCGACGTCGAGTTCGGCAGCGCCCGCGGCAGTGTCGACGTCGACCGCGCCGAGGGCAGCGTCATCGCCAACGCGGGCGACTGTCCCATCCGGATCGGCCGCATGACGCGCGGCCAGGCGGAGCTGACGAACGCCTCCGGGGGCATCGAGGTCGGCATCAGCGAGGGCGCCGTCGCCTCGGTCGACGCCAGGAGCACGAAGGGAGTCGTGCGCAGCTCGCTGCCCGCGCAGGACACCTCCGGCGAGTTCGACAACGAGGTCAGGGTTTACGCCCGCACGCGGCTCGACGACATCGTCATTCACCCGGCGGCTGTCTGAGTGATCGGACCCAGCCGGATCGCCACTGCTGTGCGCACTGCTGTGCACAGTGGCGATCCGGCGGGGCTGTTCGCGAACGCCGCCTCGCGGCATTGCAGAATGACGGCCTTTCCGGCCGCGCGCCAGCCCACTGTCTATTGTGGACACACTCGGTGGTAGAACGAGCTCGTGTGGCGCACGGTGTGGCGAAGCTCAGCGATTCCGCGTGATCACGCGGTCAGGGCCGGCTTTCCCGGTTCACGACGTCGAGGAGCAGTTTCGCGGCCACCGTCGCCCCGTCGGCTCGGATCGTGCCGGCCACGGCGGTCGCCCGCGTTCGGGTCTCGGGGGCCAGGGCCGTGGTGAGCGCGGCGGACAGCGAGTCGGTGGTCGGGGTCGGGCCGTCGTGCGCCACCCCGATACCCAGCTCGGCCACCCGGTCCGCCCAGTACGGCTGGTCCGCGATCTGGGGCACCACCACCTGGGGCGCGCCGGCCCTGGCGGCCGTCGTGGTGGTGCCCGCGCCGCCGTGGTGCACGACCGCGGCCACCCTGCGGAACAGCGCCTGCTGGTTGACCTCGCCCACGACGAAGCAGTCGTCGGCGTCGTCGATCGGGGTCAGGCCGGCCCAGCCGCGCGCGAGGACGATCCGACGGCCGTGCGCGCGGACCGCCTCGGTGGCCACCCGGGCGATGTCCTTCGGGGCGTACGCGGCCATGCTGCCGAAGCCCACGTACACCGGGGGCTCGCCGGCGTCCAGGAACGCCTCCAGACCTTCCGGCAGCGGGCGGTCGTCGGGCAGAACCCACGTCCCGGTCCGCACGAGGTCGAGGTCCGTCATGCCCTGCGACGGGCACAACACCTCGTCCGCCGCCAGCCACGGCTGGTCGGTGAAGACGTAGTCGCGCACGTTGTCCACCGGCGGCAGACCGATCGCGGCCCGATGGCTGTTCAGCGCCGGGCCGTACAAACCGTTCACCCGCTGGGCGTCCTCCTCCCACAGCTTCCGGTTGTCGGCCTCGTCCGCCGAGGACTGCCTGCCCGGCCGCATCCCCGGGGAGAAGTGCCGCGACGGCAGCCCGAAGATGTGGAAACACCCGTACACGTAGGGGATGCCCAGTTTCTCGGCCACGTCCCGGGCGCCGGCCGGCATCAGGCCGGCCGCCAGCAGCGCGTCGCATCCCTCGGCCGCCGCGGTGAGGGTGTCGAACCGCGCGGCCACCAGCTCGGGAGCGAGCCGGAACGCGTCCTCCGCCGTCGGTGGCTTCGGATTGGCGACCACCGAACGCACCGTCGGCCCGAGCGGCACCAGCGGCACACCGACACGCGCCAGCAGTGTCGCGAAGTCCTCGTCCGGCGGCGCGCACAACCGCGCCTCCGCGCCGAGCTCCCGCAACGCCACCGCGAGCCCCACCAGCGGTTCGACGTCCCCGCGCGATCCCCACGTCGTCAACAGAACACGCACTTCCGGATCTCCGTTTTCGCTCGTCCTGGCTTTCGGCGGGCAATTCTGGGGCACCTCCCGGGCCTTGCCGCAAGCCCACCGGTCCGCTATAAATTGAAGGGGGCAAGGAAAAGAGTCCTCCCTCGATCACCACTTCTTCCTCCACTGTGGACGGTCAATCGGGGCGTCCGATCCGCGGGCGACGCCACGAGCCCCAGGTATTCCCCCGGTGGGGAGAACGATTTCCGCTCTCGACGCCACCTCGTTTTCACCCGTGCGCGGCGATCAACGACAACAGCCGCACCGGGCGCCCATCGCCTCGCACACCAGGGTCGAAGACCGTCGACACGTCCCCCGGCGGCACGGGCCCGTTGCCCCCATCGTTTGATTCGACAAGTGTCTATGTTGACAGGCATCGATTCAGCGGGCCACGCTCTCCCCGAGTTCACCGACACACTTCGACCGAAGCCGCGTCGCGGCACCGTGGAGACGAGGAGTCAGTGATGGGCGAGCAGCCTGCCGAGCTGCGGGAGAAGGTCCGCCAGCACTACGCCGCCGCGGCGGTCCGGGTGAGCGAGAACGGCGACGTCGGGTGCTGTGGCACGCCGCGGGCCGAGGTCGACCCCAACTTCGGCGCGGCCCGCTACAGCGCCGACGACCAGGCCGCGCTGCCCGCCGAGGCGGTCACCGCGTCCCTCGGATGCGGCAACCCCACCGCCGTCGCCGAGCTCGGAGCGGGCGAACGCGTCCTGGACCTGGGTTCGGGTGGCGGCATCGACGTCCTGCTCTCCGCCCGCCGGGTCGGCCCCACCGGCCGGGTCTACGGGCTGGACATGACCGAGGAGATGCTCGCCCTCGCCGTGGCCAACGCCGCCAGGGCGGGCGTCGCGAACGTCGAGTTCCTCAAGGGCGCCATCGAAGCCATCCCGTTGCCTTCCAACACCATCGACGTGGTGATCTCCAACTGCGTCATCAACCTCTCCGTGGACAAACCCGCGGTGTTCGCCGAGACCTTCCGCGTTCTCCGGCCGGGCGGGCGCATCCGGGTCACCGACGTCGTCTCCGACGACGACCTCACCCCCGCCCAGCGCGCCGCACGCGGCGACTACGTGGGCTGCATCGCCGGCGCCCTGTCCTTCTCCGAGTACCGCCAGGGCCTGGAAACCGCGGGGTTCGCCGACATCGAGATCACCGCCACCCACCCGGTCGCCGACGGCCTGCACTCGGCCATCGTCCGCGCCACCAAGCCCGCGACGGGTTAGTGTCCTGGCTCGTGACCGAACCCGCCTACCTGGCCCAGACCCGAACCGCCTACGACACCGTCGCCGAGTCCTACGCCGACCTGCTCCGGGACGCGCTGACGGACAGCCCGTGGGATCGGGCGGTGCTGAGCGCGTTCGCCGAACTGGTTGGCACGACAGGACTTGTCGGGGACCTGGGATGCGGACCGGGACGCCTGACCGGTCACCTCGCCGCGCTGGGACTGGACGTGTTCGGTGTGGACCTGTCCCCCGGCATGGTCGAGGTGGCCCGCCGGGCACACCCGGGACTGCGGTTCGAAGTGGGATCGCTGGCCGCGCTGGACATCGCCGACGGCTCTCTCGCGGGCGCGCTGGCGTGGTACTCCCTGATCCACACCCCGCCCGAGCGGTTGTCGCCGCTGGTGGCGGAACTGGCGCGGGTGCTGGCGCCGGGCGGCCGACTGCTGACCGCGTTCCAGGTCGGCGACGAACCGCGACACATCACCCACGGCTACGGTCACGACATCACACTCGACGCGTACCGGCTGCGGCCGGACTTCGTGGCGGAACTGTTCACGGACGCGGGCCTGACGGTGGAAGCACGGCTCGTGCGGGAACCCCAGCCACCCCACGAGAAAGCGCCGCAGGCCTACCTGCTGGCCCGCAAGCCGGCGTGACCCGACCGCGACGGTTCCGCCGGTTCCGGCGTTCTCACCTCGCGCTCACCTCGTGCTCTCCGCGATGAACACGAACTCCCGCCCCGGACGATCAGGGGCCTCCCGCACGTCCAGCACGCGGTAACCCGCGTCGACCAAGCTCGTTTCCACCTCCTCGCGACTGCGGAACCGGACGGTGGAGTCGGAAGTGATGACCGTGCCGTCGGCCAGGAACCGGTACGTGTAGCGGAAGGAGACCAGCGGAAGACTGACGTCGGTGACCTCCAGACTCCGTTCCACAGCCCCGATTCCGGGCACGTCCCGAGTGTCCGCAGCGGTGTCGGCGGCCCAGTCCTCCCACACCCGGCGCTCGGGACGCCTGGTCTCGAACACGAGATGACCACCGGGGCGCAGTGCGCCGCGAACGCCGTGCAGGGTCCGCGCCCAGTCGTCGTCGGTGAGGAAGACAGTCGCCACGTTCCCCGTCATCACCGCGAGATCGGCCTCCAGCGCGGGCAGTGCCGTCGCGTCGCCGTGAGCCCAGGTGATCCTTCCGGTTGGGTCCTTCGCCCGCGCGACCTCCAGCGAGGCCTCGGCCGGGTCGACGCCCACGACGGTGCGGCCGCTCTCGGCGAGCAGGACCGCCAGGCAGCCTGTCCCGCAACCGACGTCGAGGACGTGGTTCGCGCCCAACTCGTCGACGATGTCGAGGTAGGCCGTCAGATCCTCGCGGTCCCCGTCGAACACGTCGTAGAGGGGCGCGAGACGGGAGTGGGCGAAGAGCGCGTCAGGCATCCCGCGACCGTACCCGCGGACAAGCGCCCCGAGCCACGAATTTCCGGCGGGGACAACGCATCCACGGCAACGGTGAGCGGGGCCTCCTTCCAGAGCGCGCCCAGCCGGAAGGAGGCCCCGCCACGCGTCACAGCGCGTTGTGCAGGGGAACGGTGATCTGCTTGAGCCAGGTGCGGGTGGTGAAGTCGCGGGCCTTGATGACGACCGCGCGGTGCGACACCTCGACCTGGAGGCCCTGGTTGAACGCGCCGCCGAGGGACACCTCGCCGCCCTTGCCGTCGTCGACCCAGCCGACCTGGACGGCGGCGGTGTTGACCACGGTGAAGCCTTCGAGGTTGCCGGTTCCCGGCACGACCCGGCGCACCACCCAGTCCGACAGGTTGAGGTCCCAGTGCGTGTGCCCGGAGAACAGGAACACGTCCTGGTAGCGGCCCAGGATCGACAGCAGCCGGTCGGGCTGGAGGTAGTCGGACCGGTAGAGCTTGTTGTGCGTGCCGGAGACCGTGTTGGGCAGCGGGTGGTGGGTCAGCACCATCACCGGCTTGCGCCAGCCCGCCCAGTACTTGAGCCGCTGCTCAAGCCAGGTGAACTGCTGGTCGCTGATCCACACCTCGTCCCACAGCTTCGGGTCGTGGTACTTGGCGTAGCGCTCGGTTCCCAGGCACAGCACCGGAATCCCGCCGAAGGAGGTTTCGGTGTAGACGGTGTTGCGGCCCGCGAAGCGGTAGAAGCTGCGGAAGAGGGAGTCCTCGGTCGTCCCGTTGGGCCAGGTCTCCTGGGAGAGCGTGTTCGGGTCGCGCCACTTCGGCACGTAGAACTCGTGGTTGCCGATGGCCCACGCGACCTTGCGCGGGTGCGGGTGCCGGTCCAGGGTCTGCTGGACCTGGGCGTACTCGAAGTCGTAGCCGCGCGGGGTAATGTCGCCGGCGATGCCGAGCCCGGCGCTGTTCGGGTTGATCTTGGCGATGTCGTCCAGCGCGTGCCCGAAGTCGGTGAGGTCGCCCTGGATGTCACTGATCACGTTGAACCGGACGACCGGCCCCGTCACACCCCAGTCCGGCAACGCCTCCGCCTGCCCCGGCGTCAGCGCCGACGCGGCCGCCGCGGCCGCCGCGCCGCCGGCGGCCGTCATGAACGATCTGCGATCCATCACCCGAACACTCCTCACGTCCTCGCGATCCCGCGCAACGTAAGCGAGCCATCCCCAGTGATCGTGTCCGTTGGCTTACCCGCGCGTGTACGCCCGCCGAACATCCACTCTGGACGACGTGAGCGAGCCCGCCACGACACCGCGGGGGCGTCGCGCTGCGCGACGCCCCCGCCGGAACACCTCGGGCACCCCGTGCTTCTCCGTCGCTGGCGCGCGTTACCGACGCGGCCGGAGGTCGGCGTGGATGAAGAGGTCGCAGAAGTCCTTGTCATCTTCTGTGAAGGACTGCAGGTAGAGGCGGAAGTCGCCCTTCGGGACCTCCCTGGGGAGGTTGAAGGTCCAGCTCTGCTTCCACTCCCCGGCGGCCGGGCGAAGATCACCCGTCAGCTCCGCCCCGAACTGCTTCAACAGGTCGGGAAGCGTGAAGGTCTTGCGGATCAGCGTCACGATCCCGATCTTGACCTGGAACTGGCACACGACCTGGGTCAGGTCGACCTGCTCGGTGAGCTCGGCGGTCAGGTCGCAGCGCAGCGGCTTGCCGGGCTCCGGAAACGACGGCGTCACGGTGATGTCCCGGATCCGCGCGACGTAGGTCTCGTCGCCGCGGTCCTCCACAAGATCAGTAGCCATGGACCGAGCGTAGCCAAGCCACTTCTCGGAGTTTCACACGAGAGGCAGGAAGCTGGGTCGTCCGTGCGACGCGCGCATCCCGCCTTCGGCGACAGGTGACCGGGTGTCCCCGCGGATGGGGTGGCACTTACGTCCCGTAGTCGAGTCTCACCCACTCGTGTGGCGTTGCGTCTCCCGGTCCAGTGATGGCGTGTTCGCCCTCAACAGCTGGCGGGAAGGCGGGGGTGCGACACCCACGCACGGAAGGGAGGTGTCTGCCATGGAGCTGTTCGAGGAGATCACGCCGTGTGAGCCGGACGTGGTGCCGCTTTCTGTCACCGCGACCCTCGTGGCCATGGACGTTGAGGACGAGTGACAGGGCGTGCTGAACGCCAACACCCCGGGCCCGTGGTCGCTGACGGCGGCGCCGGACCCGAGTCGCCAGCACGAAGAAGGGGCGGACCATCATCCGCCCCTTCCTGGCGCCAGGCCCAGCCGCACCCGGACGGGTCAGTTGGTGGAGTCCGGCGGGGTGAGCGAGCGCAGGGCGTGGGCGATGAGGGTGTCGAGGTAGTCGGGGTCGGGCATGCCGAGGTGGAAGGCCAGCCGGTGGTAGAGCGGGCCGTACAGCAGGTCGAGCGCCACGTCGAGGTCGGCGTCCGGCGACAGCTGCCCCTGCTGTTGCGCTCGGCGCAGCCGTTCCCTGAACTTGGCGATGCGCGGTTCGATGACGCGCTCACGCAGCTCGCGGCCCAGGTCGGGATCCTGTAACGCCTCGGCGATCAGCCCGGCGGCCGGCGAGGTGTGCGACGGGGCGAGCAGGCCGATGACCTCGGTCAACTGGGTGTGCAGGTCGGCGGCGAGATCGCCGGTGTCGGGCGGGTCGGCGGTGATGGACGCGGCCTCGTCGAGGATCTCCAGGACGACCGCGCCCTTGGACGGCCACCACCGGTAGATGGTCTTCTTGCTCACCCCGGCGCGGGCGGCGATGGCCTCGACGGTGACCCGCCGGTAGCCGTTCTCACCGCACAGCTCCTGGGTGGCGGTGAGGATCGCCCGCCGACTGCTCTCACTGCGGCGCGCCGCGTTCGGTGCCTTGGCCATGCCCCCAGGCTAAGGGAAACGGAACGTGTCGTGTTGACACGACCCGGGTGCGCTGCCATCCTCCTCGCGACACGATCCGTGTCGTTTACAACTCGCACTCACACCCCCGGACGCCGAGGGCTCACCCGGTCGGCCACCCCGAGAGAGGGAAGCACAACGATGGGTCGCATCATCCATTTCGTCCACCAGTCGCTGGACGGGTACATCGAGGGGCCCCGGGGCGAGTTCGACTGGCCGGTCATGGACTCCGAGATCGCCGCCTACTCGCGCGAGCTGTCGACCACGGCGGACACGTTCCTCTACGGCCGGATCGTGTGGGGCTTCATGTCCAACTACTGGCCGCGAGCCGAGCAGCTCTCCGACCACCCGCACGATCTCGAGTTCGCGCCGATCTGGCGCGCCAAGCCGAAGGCCGTCGTCTCGCGCACGCTCCAGGACGCGCCGTTCGACGCGCGCGTGTTCCGGGACGTCGAGTCCCTGGCCCGCGCGAAGGCCGACGAGAGCGGCACCTTCCTGCTGTTCGGCGGATCGGAGCTGGCCTCGTCCCTGACGCGCCACGGCCTGATCGACGAGTACCACATCTTCGTCCACCCGGTTCTGCTCGGCGGCGGGAAGCCCGTGTTCGCCGATGTGGCGGACCGCGCCGCACTGCGCCTGGTCGAGTCACGGGTGTTCGACAACCAAGCCGTGCTGCTGCGCCACGAACGCGTCGACGCCCGCTGAACCCTCTTGTGATCTCCCTGTGCGCAGAGGCCCCCGAGCGATTCGGCGTCGAGCCGTTCGCGTCGGAACCTCGGCACCGCCGTGCACTGTCCGCGAAACCCGTAGCACAGCAGAACCCCACCAAGGAGCAACCATGCGCACCCTGATCGCCACCGCGTTCGTCTCGCTCGACGGCGTCGTCGAGGCCCCAGGAGGAGAGCCCGGCTACCACAACGCGGGCTGGACCGCCAACGACATCGAGTTCGTCGAGGCCGCCTACGAGATCAAGGGCCGGGAACAGGACGAGGCCACGGCCATGATGATGGGCCGGGTCAGCTACCAGGCGTTCTCGCCGGTGTGGCCGCGCATGACCGCCGAGTTCCCCGGCTACAACGCGATGCCGAAGTACGTCGTGTCGACCACGCTGCGGGACGCGGACCTGGTGACCAACTGGGGCGAGATCACCATCCTGCGTTCGCTGGACGACGTCGCCGCGCTCAGGGAGACCGAGGGCGGCCCGATCATCATCCACGGCAGCGCCACCCTGAACCGCGCCCTGTCCGACGCGGGCCTGATCGACCGCTACCACCTGCTGGTCTTCCCGGTCCTGCTCGGCGCGGGCAAGCGGCTGTTCAGCGACGCCGACCGGGACAAGCGGAACCTCACGCTCGTCGAGAGCCAGGCCTACGCCAACGGCGTCCAGAAGATGGTCTACGACGTCACCCGCTGAGCGGGCGGTGGGTCGGCCTCCACCCGGAGGCCGACCCACCTCGCTTCATCGTCCACAGAGGACAGTTGTGGGACCAGCTCCGATCAGGGCCGCGCGGAGTGTTCCGCCTCGGTTGCGGTCCAGACCACGCGCGCCCGCTGTCCACTGTGGACCAGGAGCGGCGGCTCGCACTCACCCAAGCGTCCTGTCGAGTGGGTGAGTGAGCGAAAAGATCCCCCTCACGAGTTAATGACAACGCCCTAAGCGACCGCAATCCTCCGTGCTCCACCCCATCGGGTACACCCCTCCTGGTGGATGTTCCGGAATTGTCTGCCGTCAGTATCGTCGCCCCCGCAGTTGATCGGGCAGCACTCAGCGCCACCCCCCAGGAAGGGCAGTTCATGAAACTCGCTCGTTTTTCCGTCGCCGCCGCCGTCGTCGCGGGCATCGTTCTCGCGGGCACGGCCAGCGCCGCCACGCCGACCGACACCGCGACCAAACCCGCCGCCTCGCCCGAGGCCCTCAGCCACTTCGACGACGGCAGCTTCGAAACGCCCAAGGTCAAGGCGGGCACTTTCCAGGAATTAACGAGCGGGCAGTCCATCGGACCGTGGCAGGTCACGAGCGGCAGCGTCGACCTGATCGGCGCCGGGTTCTGGCAGGCGGCGGAGGGCGACCAGTCCGTCGACCTCAACGGCCGCGGGCCGGGCACGGTGTCCCAGACCTTCACCACGGTTCCCGGAACCACGTACACGGTGACGTACTCGCTCGCCGGCAACACGGCGGGGGCCCCGGCGGTCAAGACGGGCAAAGCGCTCATCGACGGGCAGAACTTCCAGGACTTCTCCTTCGACATCACCGGCAAGACGTCCACGACGATGGGCTACGTGACCCGGCAGTTCACCTTCGTCGCCACCAACCCCTCCACCACGCTGGCCTTCGCCAGCACCACGCCCGGCACCGGCCACGGGCCGGTCATCGACGACGTCAAGGTCCGAGCCTGCCAGCCATGCCCCCACTGCTGACAGCCCTCCCCCAGCCCCCGTCTGACGACCAACTCCCCCGTTAGAACCGGAAACCTCCACCCGCCGGAAAGGACCGAGGCGTCGCGCCAGGCGAACGCCTCGGTCCACCGTCCTCAATGGACAGACCTGCCCAACCGGAGCCCCACACCCACGGCCAACAGCGCACTCAGTTCCGCCTGACAGCGCACTCTCCGCCCCGATCCCCCGCTGTAGCCTGGCGACGCCGACTGAGCCACCGAACCATGTCGCGAGATATGAGGAGCGTGATCGGCGTGACGGGAACCGGAACCCGACGAAGATCCGTCAGTAGAACCCTGGTGTTGGTGCTGCCGTTGCTGGCCGCGACCACTGTCGGCGCGACTCCGACGATGGCGGCCGACCACCAGCTCCGCGGCGTCTGGATCCGCAGCGAACTCAACAACCGCTGCCTCGACGCCGGCAGCGGAGCCAACGGCGCGAACGCCGAGGTCTGGGACTGCTGGAACGGAGCCAAGCAACGCTGGTACTGGGACGGGAAGCACATTCGGAGCGACCGCGACAACAAGTGCCTCGACGCCGGCAGCGGCATCAACGGCTCCCCAGCAGAGGTGTGGGACTGCTGGGACGGCGCCAAACAACGCTGGTACTGGGACGGCGCGCATCTTCGAAGCGAACTCAACAACCGCTGCCTCGATGCCGGCGGCGACGCCAACGGCACCCCCGCGGAAGTCTGGGACTGCTGGAACGGCGCCAAACAACGCTGGTACGAACAGCACCCACTCTTCCGCTGACCAGGTCAACCACAGCAAGACCCGCACCTGCACCAGCCATTGCGCGCGGACCACGCGAGTCCTGTCGCCCTCCTCGAAGGGCGACAGGACGTGCGCCAGCCAACTCGTTCGACGTGTCCCAATCGGACAGACGTCGCTCAGGCAGCGGTGATCCGACTCGCCTTCTGCTAGGCGGCTGAACGCAGCACCGCGACGTCGTGACCGAGCTGCCGAACATCACTGTCGTGCTGGTGTCGCTGAGCCTGCTCCTGCAACAGTTTCAGTTGCTCCCGCAGCCGCGTGGAGGCCACATCACGCACCGCCTCCACCGCCTGACGCCCCAGCTCGACTCCAGCCGCATACTCGCCTTCGGCGATCAGACAAGTGGCCAACCACGCCAGGTTGAACGCCCGTTGCCGGGCATGATCCGCAGGGATGTCAACAACGGCCCGCCGAAGGCGAATGATGGCCTCAGCCCGGTGTTGTTCGTCGCTCAACCCGAGCTGGCTGTGCACCCGGGCGGCCGCGGTCTGCAACGCGGCATGGTCGAAGAACCGCGCGAACCCGGGATGCTCGTCTCGGTGGCGGGTGTGGGCGAACTCGTCCTCGGCGCGACGCAACGCCGTGACCGCCTGCCGGGCATCGTTCTGGTGGGCATAGGCCACAGCTTCGTTGGCCAGCAGGAACGCCACGGCCAGACCCGAGCGGGAGTCCTGGGCGGCGATCTGCCCGAGCTGAAAGAACTTCAGCGCCTCGACGGGATCGCCGTTGTCCAACGGGACCCGGCCCAGGTGGTGCAGCACGATCGCGGTATGCGCCGGGTCGCCGGCCTCCTGGGTGTCGCGGACGGCCTGGCCCAGGTAGCGGCGGGCCTCACCAGCCAGACCGAGATCATGCGCGGTCCACCCGGCCAGGGTCTTGGTCTCGGCGACCGCGGAGAGCAGGCGGGGTCGAAGAGCGTCCGGGCAGGCGTGCAGGAGCGATTCGGCCCACTGGGTATGCGCCAGGATCGCATCCCGGCAGGAACCGCCGCCGTGGGCGACGTCGTAAGCACGCAGGGCCGCGGTCAGGGACTTCACCTGGTCGACCTCAGCGGCACCGACCCGGTCGGGAGCGGGCGTGTGGCCGGGCGCCACGGCGAGCAGGTCGAGTTCGGATGAGGTGAGCGACGCACCCATGACAATCTTGCTGACCAGTCCGAGAAAGCCTCGACGTTCCATCAAGTCGTCGTCCTTCGTGCCGTGCGGAACGGGTGACACGCTCCAGCGTCGGGCAGCGGTGTCGCTGTACGCCAGCCCCATGTACCCACGGGGGACTCCCAGGCCGTCGGCGATACGGGCCAACACGGCGTATGCCTGGACCTGTCGGCCGCTGACGACCTCGGAAATCTCGGACTGGTTCTGCCCGGTCATCGACGCGATCCGCCGCTGGGACACGCCGGCGGCGCCCAACAGCCGGTAGACCCGGCCGATGTCGTGTCGAGCCAGGGCCGCACGCATCTGAGGGTGCTCCCACAGGTGAGGGTCGAGCGGTCGATCACCAGGTAGGACGTTCATGAGGTCCTCCGTCTTGTGGTGCGCGCCACAGTAGCGGGGACTCCGTCTGTTCCAGCGTGGTGATCGGTCAAACCGATCGCCCGCGCCGATCACGTCGACCGAAGGCGATGCCGATCGGTCCGGCATCTCTCGGTGAGCCCGGCGCGGCCGGCAAGGTCAGGAAACCGCTATCCGCGCGGAAAGTGGCCACCAACCCCAGTCACGGCCCAGAGGACACGCCCTTGCCGCACCCGTCTCCTGGCGTCGACAGGCGTCACGCGAGCCGTTGGGCGTTCGCCGGCCCCTTCTGGCCATTGCATCCCTTTGGGGAGGTTTTCCTCGATGCGTGAGTTGTTGTCATCCCCCCGAGACCGCCTGGTGCACATGGTCGCCGCTGTCACCGGTGGGTCTGTTCCCCCACTGCGTTCGAGGATCTGGACCGCGCCGATGGCCGAACCGGACCGGATTCACGCCTCCCTGGTCGAGCTTCTCGGCCACAACCACGCGGTCATCGTCAGTGGCACCTTGGACCGGCGCCTGGTGTTCGTTGAGAACCCATCTGGAGTGTGGACCGTCGCCGACCTGTCCGGGAAACCGCACAGCACCCGCCAGTGGCCCGCCTGGACGCGAGAGCACCTGGAGTTGCACACGCCAGAGTCGTGGCTGTCGACGGCTCGTCTGAGCGAGGAGGGCCGGCGACGTCTGCTACGTCCCCGCGTGTTGCTGGCGGCGCTGTATCACCCGGAGTTCTTTCCGCTTCCCCGCTTCCCACTGGGCATCTCCGACCTGGCCCGGGCCGCCCGCTCCACCCTGCTGGGCCAGGTGGAGCTGATGGACATGCAACTGGGTGTCACCCTGGCCGACATCATCAACCGCGCCCGTTCGGGCGAGGTGAACATCTTGGGTGTCTCGGCGACCTTCGGTCAGCACGACCTGATGACCCGCCTGCTCGATGCGGTCACGGCGATGGAGCGCCCGCCACTGCTGCTGGCTGGGGGCAGCCTCACCGTGCGCAACGAGCGGGTGCTGTTGGAACGCTACCCGGGCCTGCTCATCGCGCGGGGCGCGGGCGAACCCACCATCGCCGACATCGTCGCGCACTGGCACGGTGACCTCGCCCTGGAGCACGTTCGGGGCGTCGGCTATGTCGGAGCCGCCCGCGGTGCGGGCACGATGAGCATCGGGCGAGTCCGGCGCACCGCCACAGTGGCCAACCGGGCTCAGACCGATTTCCTACCCGAGCTGGACCTGCTGGCGTCAACCTTCGCCCACAGGGGAGTCGCCCAACTCGAGTTCAGTCGTGGCTGCACCAACTTCTGCAGCTTCTGCCCTCGGGGACACAAAGGACAGTGGGCTGGGACGAATCCCGAGGACATGACGTGGATGCTGCGAGAGATCTGCGACGTCTTCGATCGACATCCCCGCACCAGCAGGACGTTGTATCTGGTGGACGAGGAGTTCATCGGTCGCGACGAGGACGCTGTGGAGCGGGCGCTGGCCGCAGCTGACGCCCTCCGCGCAGCGGGGTTCGCCTGGGAGACATCCTGCCGGATCGACCAGGTCGTTCGGCTCGATCGGGACCTGGGCTGGCACCACGAGCGGGCGCGCCTGTGGCGTGCTTTGGTCGACCGGGGGCTGCGACGCTGCCTTTTCGGTGTGGAGTCCGGCGTGACCTCGATCCTGGAACGGTTCAACAAGGAGACCACCGGCGATCAGAACGCCCTGGCCATCCGCACCCTCACCGCGTTGGGCGTGCCACCACGGTTCACCTACATCACCTTCGACCAGCTGATGAGCGCTGAGGAACTGCGCGCCACCTACGCCTTCCAAGGGCGCACGGACCTGCTGCTGCGCTCCCAACCCGATCTGGATGTGCAGGAGATCGTCGAGGGGGTGCGCGACGAGCACTGGGTCGCCGCCCACTCCACCGGGCGGCCCTTCTACACCGGCATCAGCTACATGCTGGTGGGAATGGAGTGCCTGATCGGCGCGGCCTACACGCGCAGGGCTGAGGCTGCCGGGCTCACCGGTCGAATCGATCCGTCGATGGGGCGGGTCGAGGCTCGCTACGCGGACTGGCGGATCGGGGTGTTGGCCGGGTGGGCACAGCGCTGGATCGACCGGAACTTCCCGCTGGACTACACCCTCAAGTCGCTGGAGAAGATCCTGGACGGCCCCAGTTATCACGCGGTGCGGAATCTGCGGCGGGTGCTGAAGAACACCGCCTACCTGGTGTTCGGCGCGATGCTGCGCGCCTTGGACAACACCGATCTCGAGATCGGCGACCGAGAAGGGCTGCACCAGACGTGCGCCGGGCTTGTGGAAAGCACGATCGGGGAACTGCGCGAAGTGCTGGATCCGCTCGTGACCGCCGTGCGGGCCGGCCTGCCGAACGACCACCGCGACCTGCTGCACCGGGAATACGCCCGCTGGAAGGGCAACCGCCGCTGGGACCTCATCAACGCCGGCGACCCCTGCGGCACCTGATGCGGAAGGGAAACGCCATGTCCTGCCCGCAACGCCGGGTCCTGCCCGGCCTGGATCGGGAGGTCTCCGCGATCGGCGCCGGGTGCTGGACGCTGGGTGGTCCCGCACGGAACAACGGTGTATCGATCGGCTGGGACGACGTCGACCCCGAGGCCGCCTACGCCGCGCTCGTGCACGCCCACGAGCTGGGCATCACCCTGTTCGACACCGCCGACGTCTACGGCCTGGGCCACTCCGAACGCCTGCTGGGCCGGCTGCTGCGACAGGTGGACCGGAATCACCTGGTGATCTCCAGCAAGGTCGGGTACTTCGCCGGCACCGGTCCCCACCCCTACCACCCTCGACAGGTCACCCACCAGCTCGCCACGACGCTGGACAACTTGGGCACCGACCACCTGGACATCTACTTCCTGCACAGCGACGACTTCGGCGAAAACGACCATTACCTGCCCGAGGTCCTCGAGCTGTTCGCGCGATGGCGGGTGCAGGGTGTCATCCGCGCTGTCGGGATGCGCGCCCCGCACTTCTTCGCCGAGCAGTGGGCCGTCGGCGACGATGACCGCGCCCGACAGGCCAGGCGCTTCCTGCGCCTGTTCCACGCGTTCCGACCCGAGGTACTCACCGTCCGCTACAACCTGCTCAGCCCGCTCTACGGTCCAGATGAAACTGACATCTTCACCTTCGCTCGCCAGCACGGGGCGGGCGTGCTGATCAAACAGGTGTTGGGCCAAGGCCTGTTGATCCGCGAGCTCGGAACCGAGCGGCCGCAGACGTTCAGTGTCGACGACCACCGTTGCGGCGATCCCCGCTTCTCCCAGCAGGCCCTGCGTCGACTGGCCGAGCGGTTGGCGCCGCTGCGTGCTCGCTATGGCACCAGCACGGCGGCCCTGGCTCGTGTCGCGTTGCGCTACGCCCTGCAACACGCCCCCGACGCGGTCGTCCTTGTCGGGTTCCGAGATCCTGAGCAGATCCACACCACGCTCACGTGCCTGGGTGTCCCCCTCACCGATGACGAGATCGCCGAGATCCGCGCGATCCCGCACCCGCACCCGCACCCGCACAGCCTGGAAGGAGACCAGTGATGCGCTACATCGAGGTCGAGCAGAAGTACGAGCTACCCAGCTCCTCCGCTCTCATCACCGCGCTCACCGCACGAGGCGCCACCCCCACCGCGCCCATCCGCCAGATCGACGCCTACTACAACCACCCGGCCCGCGACTTCCTCGCTCCCACCGTGATCTCCGAGTGGTTGCGCATCCGCACCGAAGACCGCGGCTCCTCGCTCAACTACAAGCTCTGGCACCCCGTCGACACCACCACCAAGTCCCACGCCGACGAGTACGAGACCACCGTCGGCGACGCCGAAGCCCTACGCCACCTCGTGGAAGCGTTGGGCTTCACCTCGCTGGTCACCGTCGACAAGACCCGCACCACCTGGCGGCTACCCGAGGTGGAGGTCGCACTCGACCACCTCGCTGGCTGGGGAGACTTCGTCGAGTTCGAGTTCAAGGGCGAGGCGAAGGACGTCAACGAGGCCACCACCCGCCTGGAGAAAGCCATCGCCGATCTCGGAGTGGAGCTGGGGCCACAGGTCCACCGCGGCTACCCCCACATCCTCCTCGGCCGCGACCACCGACAACGAACACAACCAGCTCCACGGGACGGAACGTTCACCCGCTCCGAGGAGACCAGTGAGCGTACGAGGCACAGCGCGCTTCTACCGCGGTCGACAACATGCTGAGGCTGCTAGACGAGCGTGCACTGACCAAGCGGTTGGTCCCTGCCCGAACCGTTCCCGTGCCGGGAAGTGACTGTCCCCCGTCGGGCAGGGGCCAACCACCCACCAAAGCGAAACATTGACTGTCCTGAAAGGACTATTGATTTCCTCAGCGGTGCGTCTGGTGATGGCCACCGAGCACATAGGGTTCGTGACGGCGGTCGCATGGTTGATCACGATCGGTGAGGGGATTTGCCGGGCGTCGCCATTCACGACCCCAATCCCCAGAACTTGCCACCATGACGCCACCTCCGTCCACACCAACGTCGTCCAGCGCAAACCGTGAGCGCGCGTGCTGCCCGTGTCCCCTGTTTCCCTGACACGAGGCGTCCACCGGCAACTGTCCCCAGTAGACATCCTCCAGACGTCGTCAGGAGGTGCGCACCCTCATGTGGTACCACGCGGTCTCCGGAAGCCGTGGCATCACCTGCGACGAGAACTTCGCGCTACTGCGGCGAATCCTCGCCGATCATCCAGCGCCGCCTACCGGATCAGCGATCACTTGCGCACAGATGGGAGACAGGGCATGAGTCAGCGCAAGCAGGCTCTCGCACATGCCCACAGTGACCAGCAGAACGACTCGGGCGCGCTGCCGCGCCATGCTCTTCAACACCAGGGTGGTGTGCCCGTCATCGCGCTGCAGGCCCGACGAGACGTGCGTCCGCCGCGTCGGTCCCGCCGCGACCGACGACTTCTCACCAGCACCGAGGAGAACGGGGAGCTCCGAGTGGAGGCCGTTCTCCACCAGCTCCGGCGAATCACCACGTTCGGCCACCCACCGCCCGTGATCTCCTCGCACACCACGTGGACGGGCCGGGCATCGTGACCATCGCCGGCGCAGCACCTCGGCCCACGTCAGTGGCCTGGCCCCGTCTGCCCAACCCGGCACGCCCACGCCTGACGCCGCTTCGCGGCCACCACGAGATCGCCCAGCCCCGCCCTGACCAGCACCGCCCTGACCGGCACCGCCCTGACCGGCACCGCACAGCTGGCTCGACCAGGAGACGCCCCCGTGCCCCGCACCGTGTTGATCATCCGCCACGGCCACGCCCACTCCATGGCCACCTACACCCACACCTCCGCCACCTGCCAGGGCCTCACCGCCCTCGGCCGGGAACAGGCCCGCGACCTCGCCCGCCGGCTCGCCGCCGAACACGAGGTCACCACCCTGATCACCAGCCCCGTGCTGCGCGCCGCGCAGACCGCCACCGCCGTCGGGGCCGCCGTCGGCCTCACCCCGCGCGTGTGCCCCGACCTCCGCGTCCCCGATCCCGGCCCGGGCGAAGGCCACAGCTGGGACGCCCTGCGCACGCGCTACGGCCCCGACCCCACCCATCCCCCCAGACCCGCCTGCGGGGAGTCCTGGGCGCAGTACCTCCAGCGGAGCCACGCCACCCTCACCCGGCTTCTGGAGGACCACGACGACGGCACCCTCGCCATCGTCGGCCACAGCGAGACCGTCCTGTCCGCCCTGACCCTCCTCATCGGCACGCCCGTCCTGCGCGCCCTCCAGGTCGCCGTCGGCCCCACGAGCGTCACGGCCCTGCGCGCCGTCCGGGAACGCGACACTGTCCCCATCACCTGGCAGCGCTGGGAACTGTCCGCGCTCGGCGACACCTCCCACCTCACGGAGCGCGCCCTGGTCCACTGACAGCGCCCAGGCAGCGCGGCGGGGTCAGCTCGGCGGGGCTGGCCATGCGGTCATGGCCAGCTCCGCGACCTGGGTCAGTTCGGTCGCGTCAGCTCCGTCGCGGGCGCGTTGTGACATCCCCTGGAAGACGGCGGCGAAGTAGCCGGCCAGTGCGTTCGGGTCGGCGTCGGCGGGCAGTTCGCCGTCCCGCTGTGCGGTGCGCAGGCGTTCCCGCAGGACCGCGAGGTTGGCGTTGCGCAGGTCACGCAGGAACGCCGCGACCCCGGCATCCTGGGGCGTGACGTTGGTCGCCGCGCTGATCGTCAGGCAGCCGGCCGGGTGGGACGGGTCGGGGAAGATCACTGCGGCCTCGCGCAGGATGCGGGCGAAGGCCCGGTAGGCCGTCGGCTCCTCCTGGAGCGCGGCGCCGACGAACGCGCCGACGGGTGTGCTCGCGTAGGCGTGCACCACCTCCTTGAACAGCGACGCCTTGTCGCCGAAGGCCGCGTACAGGCTGGCCGGTCTGATGCCCATCGCCTCGGTCAGCTCGTTGACCGAGGTCGCCTCGTAGCCGCGCTCCCAGAACAGCCGCATCGCTGTGGTGAGGGCGGCGTCGCGGTCGAAGCTCCGGGGCCGTCCTCGGGTGCCACCTGTCCTGCCCATGCCCCCAATGTAGAGCAATCACTCAAGAAGTCGTGCTACCGTCTTTGTTGAGCCATCACTCAACAAATGGAGGGGCAGTCATGGGAGCGAACGCACTCGCCGGCAAGGTCGCGCTGGTCACCGGTGGCAGCCGGGGGATCGGCAGGGGCATCGCCGAGCGCCTGGGCAGGGACGGCGCCGTCGTGGCCGTCGCCTACGCCCGCGACCAGGCCGCCGCGGACGAGGTCGTCACACAGATCCGCCAGGACGGCGGACGCGCCTTCGCGCTGCGGGCCGAACTCGGCGTCCGCGGGGACGCCGCCGCGCTCTGGGCCGCCTTCGACGCCGAGATCACGCGGCACGCGCCCGACAACGGCGTCGACATCATCGTCAACAACGCCGGGATCGGGCGGAGCGCGAACCTGGCCGCGCTCACCGAGGAGGAGTTCGACGAGGTCTTCGCGGTCAACGTCCGCGCGCCGTTCTTCATCGTGCAGCACGGCCTGACCAGGCTCCGCGACGGCGGCCGGATCATCAACATCTCCAGCGGCGCCGCCCGCCTGGCGATGCCCGACGCCATCGCCTACGGCTCCACCAAGGGCGCCCTGGACACCTTCACCCTCAACCTGGCCAAGGAACTGGGCTCGCGCGGCATCACCGCGAACTCGGTGGCCCCCGGCATCGTCGACACCGACGTCAACGCCGGGTGGCTGCGCGGCAACGCCGAAGCCGAGGCGCACGCGGCGTCGCTGGCCGCGCTGGGGCGGGTCGGGCGGCCCGAGGACATCGCCGACATCGTCGCCTTCCTCGCCTCCGACGACGCCCGCTGGGTCACCGGCCGGGTCATCGACGCCACCGGCGGCGCTGGGCTGTGACCCCGCACGTCCCGGCGGGAACCGCGGTTCCCGCCGGGACGGACGCCCCACGGGTGGGCGGGGCCCGTCGTGCTCCGGGGCCGTCTGGTCCCGCCCCGTGGGCCAGTCGGTCAGGCCACGGGGCGGACCCGTCCCCCGGTCCTCTCCCGAAGGGCGGCCGCCAACCGGTCTCGGGCCTCGGTCTGGGCGGCGATCCGCTCGTTCAGGACCGCCAACCGGTCCAACGCCACCCGCAGCCCCTTGCCCGACGGTGGCGCGGCGGCCACGTCGCCGTCCAGGCACGGCAGGAACACCTGCACATCCTCCAGCGTGAGCCCGGCCGCCAGCAGGTAGCGGATGTTGCGCACCCGCACCACCGCTGTCTCGTCGTAGACGCGGTAGCCGTTGGCGGCCCGCTCGGACGAGATCAACCCCGCCTGCTCGTAGTGCCGCAGCGCGCGAGCGGTCGTCCCGGTCGCGGTGGCCAGCTCACCGATCCTCACCCGTCCCACCCCCGGGACCAGTCGTATCACGCCACGACCGCCCCACCGTCGACCGGGAACACCACGCCGGTCACGAACGACGCCGCCGGCGCGGCGAGCTGGGTGATCGCCCAGGCCACCTCCTCGGGCCGGCCGATCCGGCCCAGCGGGGTGTGCGCGAGCTGCCACTCCCGCACCGCGGCCATCCGCTCCGGCGTCAGGCCCTGGTGCTCCCCGATCGGCGTCTCGATCGCGCCGGGGGCCACCGCCACCACCCGGATCCCCCGCGGCGCCAGCTCGACCGCCCAGCTTCGGGTCAGCAGCTCCACGGCGGTCTTGGTCGCCGCGTAGACCGCGCTGCCCGGCCAGGCCCGCTGCCCCACCGACGTGCTCAGGTTGACGATCACCCCGCGCGAGGTCTCCAGGGCCGGCAGCGCGGCCTGGGCCAGCAGGACGGGGGCGACGAGGTTCGTGGCGAACTGGGACGTGATGATCTCCGTCGTCAGCGTGCCCAGAGGCCCGCCGCGCACGATGCCGGCGTTGTTGACCAGCACGTCCAGTCGACCACAGGTCTCCAGGACGGTGTGGACGATGCGGTCGGGCTCGCCCTCGGCGGTGATGTCGGCGGCCAGCGGGGTGATCCGCTCGTGCCCGGCAGCGGTCTCGTTGAGCGGTTCGACGCGCCGGCCGATCGCGACCACGCGGGCGCCCTCGGCGGCGAAGGCACGGGCGGTGGCCCGACCGATCCCGGTGCCGGCCCCGGTGATGACGACGACCCTGCCGCTCTGCGGCGCGGTGCTGTTCATGCCGGCCATCGTTCAACCCTGCCGCCAACGACAAGGTCAAGCCGCTGTCGTCTTGCCACTGGCAGTCAACACCGCACTACGCGGAGAGATGATCGGGGCCTCCGCTGTGGTTCTGACTGTGATGCCGGGACTCCCGACCACACCGTCCACAGTGGACACCATCCGGGCGGCCTCGCCCCGCGTGTTCGGCGTGCGCTCACCGAGAACCCGCGGTCAACGACCAGACGCCTCGGCGAGGACGGCGTCCAGTCGGGTGCGGGCGATGTGTTGCGCCTGTTGCGGGGTGATGCTGCCGGTGAGGGTCAGTCCGGCGAGCCCGATGGTCAGCGCGAGGAGTTCGTGCGCCCTGGACAGGGACGCGGAGGCTGTCGAGTCGGGGCGCGTACCGGCGTTCCGGTGGAGCAGCAGGGCCACCAGGCCGGCCAGTTCCTCGTATCGCCGCTTGATCCGGTCGTTCAGGTGGGGGCGGGTCAGGGCGTGGGTCTCGAATGCCTGCATGACGCGGAAAAGCCGGCGGTCATCGTCGGTGGCGGGGATCAGCTCGCTCAGCATCGCGTGCAGCACCGTCGCCGGATCGTCGGCGTTGTCCGCCGTGCGGAGGTTCTCGTGCACGCGGCTGGCGCCGAGATCGTTGACGGCGGTGAACGCCGCGGTCAGGAGATCGTCCTTGGTCGGGAAGTAGTGCTGGACCCGGCCGACGGAGACCCTGGCCCGCTCGGCGACGCGCCTGATGCTGACCTGTTCGGCCCCTTCGGTGTCCACGATCGTGAACACCGCGTCGAGGATCGCGCTGCGCCGTTCGTCGTGCGCGGCGCCGCGACCCCGCACTCCCGGTCGTGGGCGTTCCACGTGCGACCCCTTTCTGAGACGTTCGTATTGATTTGACCACGGACCGACCTCCGGCTACCGTCGCGGCATCAAATCAATACGATCGTACCGATCAGGTGGGAGGCGTGGTGGTCGAGCTCCTCGGGTTGGCGCTGCTGGTTCAGGGCGGCGGGGGCCTGGTCAACAACCTGTCCGGCGGCTCGAAGAGCTGGTTCCTGCTCAACTACCTGGACATCCCGGGTGTGCCGCACCTCGCGGGGCACGCGCTGCTGCTGGTGCTCGGGCTGGTCCTTGTCCTGGGGCGCAAGGGCCGCACCCGGCCGAAGAGCGGCGGGTGAGCGTGATGACGCGCCGCCAACAACGCGGATGGTCGCTCTCGTTCGCCGCCCTGGCGTTGACCACGGCCCTGCCCCTTCCCGCGAGTGGGGCCGGTGTGACCACACAGGACAGTGCGGTCGTCCGGACCGATCGCGGTGCCGTGCGCGGCGTCGAACACGCCGACTACCGCGAGTTCCACGGGATTCCGTTCGCCGCACCACCGGTGGGCGAGCTGCGCTGGCGCTCGCCGCGGCCGCACGCGCCCTGGACCGGAACCAGAGACGCGACCAAGCCCGGCGCGCGGTGCGCGCAACTGGCTTCCGTCACCGGCACCCCGGCCAGCAACGCGGAGGATTGCCTCTACCTCACCGTGACCGCGCCGCGCCCAGTCGGCCGCGGACCGAAACCGGTGATGGTGTGGTTGCACGGCGGTGGTTTCGTTGAGGGCGCGGGCAGCGAGTACGACCCACACCGGATCGCCGTCCGGGGTGACGTGCTCGTCGTGACCGTCAACTACCGACTGGGGATCTTCAGCAACTTCGCCCACCCGGGGTTGGACGGTTCCGGGGCGTTCGGTCTGGAGGACCAACAGGCCGCGTTGCGCTGGGTCCGCCGCAACGCGGTCGCGTTCGGCGGCGACCCCGGCAATGTCACGCTGTTCGGACAGTCCGCGGGCGGCCAGAGCGTGTGCGCGCAGCTCGCCGCACCGGGAGCGGCGGGCCTGTTCCATCGGGCCGTCATCCAGAGTTCGTTGTGCACCACCAAGATTCCGGCCAACGCGCTCGCCCCCGGGCTGCCCACGGTCTCCCCGTGGGAGACCGTGGAGAGCGTGGCCGCCCGTGGCCGGCAGACCGCGACCGCGCTGCGCTGCCCGGACCCGGCGACCGCCCTGACCTGCCTGCGCGATCTGCCACCCGAACAGCTCATGCCGGTGTTCGGTCAGTTCGCCGGGCTGTCCTACGGCAGCCGCACATTGCCCGAGGACCCCTACCGCGTGCTGCGAGAAGGCCGGATGCACCGGATGCCGGTGCTGTCGGGCACGACCCGCGACGAAATGACCTTCATGCAGGCCGTGATCGACCTGAGCGGCGGCCCCCTCACCGCGCGGCGATACCGCCAGTACCTCGACGAGGCGTTCGGCGTGGACGCCGACCGGGTCGCCGCCCGCTACCCGCTCCGCCCGCACGAGCCGCCCAGCCGCACCTGGGCCGCCGTCACCACCGACAGCGCGCTCACCTGCCCCACGCTGAACCGCAGTCGCCTGTTCGCCCGGCACGTGCCGACCTACGGGTACGAGTTCGCCGACCGGACCGTGCCACCCACCCTGCCCGACGTCGGTTATCCGTACGGCGCCTACCATTCCGCCGACCTGTTCTCCCTGTTCGACCTGCGCGACGGCGCCGTCGGCCCCGAACTCGACGCCCAGCAGCGACGCCTCGGCGACCTGATGATCGACTACTGGACGGCCTTCGCCCGCACCGCGAACCCCAACGCCCCCGGCCTTCCCCGATGGCCGCGCCTGCGACCGAACACGCCCGCCGCGCAGTCACTGGCCACCGGCCCGCACGGCGTCGGGCCCGTTGATCTCGCCCAGGAACACCACTGCCAGTTCTGGGACAGCGTCAGCGCGCTCAGATGAGCTACTCCTGCTGCACGCCCACGCGGCAGGACAAGCGGAAGGCGCAGCCCTTGCGGGCTGGTTTCGCCTCGGACCCGAGGTAGCGCAGGCTCCCTCGGCAGCAGGGCCGCCCGGGCCGTCAGCGGCCCGGCGGGGTCCAGCCGGCGGTCTCACCGATGTCGACCAGGCCCACCTGAGAGGGGATCGCGGCCCGTGTCCGGCCGTGCCAGCGCACCCACAACGCCACGCTGCCGGCCTCGGCCTCGGCCAGCAGCTTCCGCAGCGACCCGAGCCTGCCGGCCCGGTCGATCTCGATGGCGATCGGCGGCCGGAGCGGCCGTGCGCACACCAGGTCCAGTCGGTCCTGGCGCTCCCCCGTGCTGGTCGGGTGGGTGCTTCGGCCCGGCGCCGCCAGGTCCACGGTCCAGCCGCGGGACTGGGCCCAGCGCACGACCCGCCGGGTCAACACCTGGGTCGCTGTCGGCGCGGTCATTCCGGCGAGCCGGACCGGCAGCAGATAGGCGTGCAGATCCGCGACTAACTCCGCCGTCTCGCCGGCCGCACCGGTCGCGTTGGTCATGACGACCACCGTAGGGACCGGCGCGGGCCCTGTCTCGCGGCGAGGTTCACGAGAAACCGGACGCACGGCCGACGGCACCGCTGGGTCGCGAGTCGACCGTGGCTCCGGCCGACATGAGCGACCAGACCACAGTGGACAGCCGTGGGCGGAAGCCCGGCAGCACGGCTCGCGTCTCCACGACGAGACGGCGGCGGCTGCCGGATTCCCGCCCATGGCGACGACGGCGTTACCCCGCTACCGCCGGGCGCCGCACCGCCTTCGCGACGATGCCACCGGCGGCGGCCATTCCCGCCGCGTTCGGGTGGTACGGAGCCGCGGCGGACGTCGGAACGAGCCCCTCCAGCCACTTCTCCCCCGCCGGCGCGCAGGCGCCGTGCTTGGCGGAGGGCGTGCGGATGTCCACGTAGCGGCTGCCGTGGCGTCGGGCCTGGTCGGCGAGCATGGCGTGCAACCGGTCGAAGGCGGCCTGGATGTAGTCGGCGTCCTCCGACCAGACCGGGTCGCGCGGCCAGCACCCGCCCGGCTGGAAGTAGGTCAGGTAACCGACCACCGCCACCTGCGCCCTCGGCGAGCGGCGGTGGATCTCCTCCAGAGCGGCGCCCAGCTTGGGGGCGGTCGCGGCGATCCGCTCGGCCAGGACGTCACGACCGTTCTGGCCGAAGAGGTCCCTGCAGGACGGTCCGACGCCGTCGGGGGTGAGCCGGATGCAGGACAACACCAGCGGTCCGAGGCCGATGTCGTTGGCCCCGATCGCGATCGTGACCAGGTCCGTGTTCGCCCTGAGGGCGTCGTACTGGGGCGGCACGAACCCGAACTGGCGTCCCGCGAGGTGGTCGGTGGTCGCACCGCTGCAACTGACGTCGGTGAGCCTGGCCCCGAGTCGGGTGGCGAGCACGTGCGGCCAGTTCCGGTCCGACCGCAGGCAGGCCAGGTCGATCTGCTGGGGGATCAGCGGTCCGGCGGCGGACGAGTCGCCCAGCGCCACGTAGTTGAGGGCCCTGTCCTCGGCGGCGGACGCCGGCGACACCAGGCACGACAACGCGGTCACGACGCCGAGGCCGACGGCGGCGGCGCGCAGCCGACGAGCGAGGAATAGACGAATACCCACGCGATCTCCGTTTCCCGCGAGTTGATGATCAACGACAGTCTGCTGCACCGCCGGGCGGCAGCTTCCCGGAACATCCCCCACGATTCACGGCCGTCGGGTGGCGGAGGCCAGGGGGACACGCGTCCCCCGCCTCCGGCGCCTCCCCGGCGGATCGTCGTGATCCACCGGTCCACGACGCGGACGACGTCCGTCGGCGACCGGGACGCGCCGGGACGATGGCTGGTCCCAGGTGGGGCAACGGCTGGCCGGCTTTCGGTTTCCCATCACCCGATGGCCCGCACGGCTGCCCCGGCGAACGACTCCCGGCCGTGGGCCGCGGCCTCGCGCGCCGGTGCCAGGTCGGAACCACCTCACCACCGCGCCCCGCCCTCCCCCGCACCGCGGACTCGAACCACAGCGGAGGCGATCGTCCCTGAAGCCGGAACCGTTCTCCCGGACCGGCACGCGATCGGCCCACGCGGCAACACGACCAGGCGAGGATCGCGCCCACGACCACCACGCGCGTCGCCGTCGCCGGACGCGAACCCACCACGCCGGCGACGTTCCGGTCAGGAGGTGCCGAACAGTCGCCGTTCGAGCCGGGCGATCAGTGCGGGATACAGACTCGGGGCCAGTCGGACGAGCAGGTCCGCGATCCTGGCGTCGGCGCCGACGAGGACGCGGGGCCGGCCCTCCTCCACACCGTCGACGATGACGCGCGCGGCCCGCTCGGCCGGCATCCGCAACAGTCTCTCGTTGTAGGTGCGGACCCGCCTGCGGGCCTCCTCCGTGACGGCGGTGCCGTGCCGCTCCGCGTGGTCGAGCGCGGCGGACGCGATGTTGGTCCGCACCCCGCCGGGGTGGACCACCGTCACCCGGACCGGGTGGCCGGCGAGTGCCATCTCGGCGCGCAGGGTCTCGGTGAACCCCCGCACGGCGAACTTCGCGGCGCAGTAGTCGCTGAGCGCGGGTTGTCCCATGATGCCGTTGAGGCTGGAGATGGTCACCACGTGCCCGGCACCGGAGGCGATCAGGTGGGGCAGGAACGCCGTCGCGGTGTGGATGACGCCGAAGAGGTTGACGGCGAGGGTCCGGTCGTAGGCCGCCCAGTCGGCGTCGAGCACGGAACGGCCGCCGCCGGCGACACCGGCGTTGCAGTAGATCTGGTGCACCACACCGAAGTGCTCGGCCACTCGGGTCGCGTAGGCCCGCACGGCCGCACGGTCGCTGACGTCGAGACGGGCGGCGTGCGCGTCGACCCCGAGCGCCCTGAGCCTGTCGGCGGTCTCGGCCAGACCGGGGTCGTTGACGTCGGAGACCGCGAGACGTGCGCCGCGCCGGGCGAGGGCGAAGGCGAGCTGCCGGCCGATGCCGGAGCCCGCGCCGGTGATGACGGCGACCTTGTCGACGGCCCTGTCGGCGGCTCTGCCACGGACGCGGCTCATGCGGGTCCTCCCGCCCGCGCGACCTGAGCGTCCACAGTGGACACCGCAGTCGGGTCGCTGGCGCGGGCGAGATCACTGATCAGATCGACGAGCCGGTCGAGCACCCCGGGCGCGAGGTGATGCGCCATCCCGGCGATCTCGACGTGCCGAGCGCCCGGGATCGCCTCGGCCGTGGCCCGGCCGCCGCTGGGGTGCACCACGCGGTCGGTGTCGCCGTGGACGACGAGCGTGGGGGCGGTGATGCGGCGCAGCTCCGCGGTGCGGTCGCCGGAGGCCTGCACGGCGCCGATCTGGCGGGCGACAGCCCCTCGGGTCCGTGCCTCGCCGCCCCGGTGCCACGCGGCCGCGGCCCAGGCCCGCTCCAGGGCGTGGTCGGGAGGGAAGGTGGCCGAGGCGATGTGGGCGAGCAGCGCCAGGTGGCGTTCCACCGCCTTCTCGCGGGTGGCGGCCGGACGCCGGGCCAGGCGCGCGATCGTGGACACCGCCGGCTGCCCGACCCCGCGCGCCCCGGTGGTCGAGAAGATCGAGGTGAGGGAGGCGACCCGCCCCGGGTGCCGCGCCGCGAGCGTCTGCGCGATCATGCCGCCCATCGACACCCCGACCACGTGCGCGCGGTCGATCCCGAGGTGGTCGAGCAGTCCGTGGGCGTCGGCGGCCATGTCGCCGAGGTCGTAGGCGTCCGGCCGGGGCCGGGCCAGCAGTTGCCGGAGCAGGGACGGCGGCGGGGTCGGGATTTGGCTGGACCGGCCCGCGTCCCGGTTGTCGAACCGGATCACGCGGAAGCCGTTGTCCACAAGGCCGTCGACCAGACGTCTCGGCCAGGCGGTGAGGTCCCGCCCCAGCCCGGAGACGAGCAGCAGCGGGACGCCGTCGGCGGGCCCGTCGGTCCGGTAGCAGATCCTGGGCCCGGCCGGCAGGTCGACGAACCGGTCGTCGGTGGCGCGGGGGGCGGTGGCCCGGGTGAAGCGCAGCTCCGGGTCGGCCAGGTCGTCGGCGCGCAGCAGCCGGACGTCGGAGTGGTAGCTCATCGAGGTCAGCCACGGCATGCGGTCGCCCTGCCGGGGCAGCTTGTGCACGACGCGCTGGACGTAGCCGGCGGCGAAGTCGAGGAACGGGCGGGTCGGCATCGCCGGGTCGCTCACCTCGGGACGGCAGGTGTCGTGGCCGTGGGCGTCCATGTGGGCCACCAACCGGCAGAAGTGCTCGCAGAGCAGGCCGATCTTCAGCGTCCACGACGAGTTGGTGTAGCCGATCGCGTAGGCGAAGTTCGGCACCCCGGACAGCATCATTCCCTTGTACGACACGCGATCGGGCAGGTGCACCGGGTCGCCGTCGACGGTGAGGGCGATGTCGCCGAAGACCCGCACGTTCAGGCCGGTGGCCGTGACGACGACGTCGGCCCCGATCTCACGGCCGGACTCCAGCAGGACGCCGTTCTCGGTGAACTTGCTGATCCGGTCGGTGACGACCGAGGCCCTGCCGCCGCGCACGGCGCGGAACAGGTCCCCGTCCGGCACCGCGCACAACCGCTGGTCCCAGGGGTTGTAGGGCGGGTTGAAGTGCTCGTCGACCGGATAGCCCTCGGGCAACAGCCTGGCGTTGACCCACCGGATGAGCCGGCGGGCCGCCACCGGGTGCCGCTGGCAGAACCACCAGATCACGCGCTGCTGGGCGATGTTCTTGCGCCGGGTGAGGGCGTAGCCGCGCCGGTCCCCCAGGAGCGCCTTGAGGGCGTTGGCGATCACGTCCTTCTTCGGCACCGGAAGGATGTAGGTCGGCGTCCGCTGGAGCATCGTGACGTGCTCGGCGGTGTCGGCCATCGCCGGCACGAGGGTGACCGCCGTCGCGCCGCTGCCGATGACGAGGACGCGTTTGCCCGCGTAGTCGAGATCCTCCGGCCAGTGCTGCGGGTGGATGATCGGGCCGCGGAAGCGCTCGCGGCCCTCGAAGCGCGGGGTGAAACCCTCGTCGTAGCGGTAGTAACCGCTGGCGCAGAACAGCCAGGAGGCGGTCATCCGCACGTGCTCGCCGGTGTCGGTGCGTTCGACGTCGACGGTCCACCGCGCCTCGCGCGAGGACCACGACGCGCGAATGACCTTGTGGTGGTAGCGGATCCGGTCGTCGAGACCGTTCTCGGCCACCGTTTCCCGCAGGTAGGCCAGAATCCGGGGTGCGGAGGCGATCGACTCCTCGTCCCGCCACGGCTTGAACTCGTAGCCGAAGGTGTGCAGGTCGGAGTCCGACCGGATTCCCGGGTAGCGGAACAGGTCCCACGTGCCGCCGCACGCGGCCCTGGCCTCCAGGATCGCGAAACTCCTGGACGGCAACTCGGATCTCAGGTAACGGCCGGCGCCGATACCGGAGATGCCGGCGCCGACGACCAGGACGTCGAGGTGCTCGACGGGTGTCTGGTTGCTGGCCATGCGCGCTCCCGTGGACCCGTGGGGTGTGGCATGGCCAGCATCCGGGGTCCGGACCCCGTTGCGCGATCACGATGTGCACCATCATGATGCGAGACATGGTGCGGAATGCTGCGAGCCCGGTCCGGTGGCCCGATCTGTCGCCCCGGGTCCGCGAGCTGTTCCGGCGCGCTGCCGAGATCGCGCTCAACCCGTCCGCCGAGTGGATCGAGCGACTGCACGCGGCGGCACTGGGCGGGGAGCGGATGCGCGCGGTCACCGAGGACCCGGTGCTGGAGGCGGCGACCAGGCGGGCCAACCTCGCCAACCTGTTGCACTGGGCCGCGGCCAACGTCCACAACCCCGGTCGCCGGGTGCCGGCGAACGTGAGCAACGAGGTGCTGGAGGCGGCCCGCGACCTGGTGCGCCGGGGCCTCGACGAGAGCGGGTTGGACGCCTACCGCACCGCGCAGAGCGTCGCGTGGCGGCGGTGGATGGAGATCTGCTTCGACCTGACCAGGGACCCCGCGGAGCTGCACGCGCTCCTGGACGTGTCCGCGCTGTCCATCGCCACGTTCGTCGAGGACACCATCAACGCCGTGTCCGAGCGGATGCGCGACGAACGCGCCGAGCTCAGGCGGGGCACCCACGCCGAACGGCGGGCCGTGGTCACGTTGCTGCTGGAGGGCGCCCCCATCTCCCGCGCCCGCGCCGAGGCGCAGCTCGGCTACGGCCTGACCGGCCCGCACACCGCCCTCATCCTCTGGAGCACCGCGACCACGGCGTCCGACCAGCTCGGGGCCGCCGCCGACGCGGTGATGCGGGCGAGCGGCGCCGCCCACCGCCTCACCGTCGTGGCCAGCGCCGCGTCCCTGTGGGTGTGGCTCCCCGTCGGCACGGCCCCGGGCGTCGACGAGCTCACCGACGCGCTCGCCGCCCTCCCCGACATCCGGGTCGCCCTGGGCCGGCCCGGCCCGAACGTCGAGGGCTTCCGCCGCAGCCACCTCGACGCCGCCGCCACCCAGCGGATGCTCACCCGACTCACCTCCCCGCGTCAGGTCGCCCGCTACGAGGACGTCCAGCTCGTCGCGCTCCTCACCGCCGAACCCTCCCAGGCCGACGAGTTCCTGACCGCCACGCTCGGCGACCTGTGCCACGCCGACCCCGACACCCAGGAAACCGTGGCGACCTACGTGCGCGAGCAGTGCAACACCACCCGCACCGCCGAACGGCTCTACACCCACCGCAACACCGTTCTCCGCCGCCTGGCCCGCGCCGACGAGCTGCTCCCACGCCCGCTCGCCGAGAACGTGGTCGACGTCGCGGCCGCCCTGGAAGTCCTGCGGTGGCGCGGAATGCGGTGAGAGATCAGCTGAGATCGAGCTGGTGCGCCGGCTTTGCTCGTGCGCGGGATGTCCCGAGACATGATGCTCGTTCCGCGAGGAGATCCCAGGGCAAACGCCGCGCCGCCCCCAGATCGTCCACTGTGGACCCTGCATTCGATTCCGTGGATGGTTCGCGACAGTGACTCGACGCGGTGTTGGTGGCGCTGAGATGCGGGCCCGGCGGTCTCACCGGAGGGTCGGCACCGCGCCGCCGTCCACCCACTCGACGGTCACCCCGGGCAGGCCGGTGGCCCAGCCGCGCACGAGCTCGCGCAGCCGTGCCTGGTCAGGCGGTGTCCGACCGAGGCCGATCGCGTAGCGCGCGAAGCCGTCACCGGTCACGGCCGGGCGGGGCCACGCGTGCGCGTCGCGCACTCCGGCGGCTTCCAATGCCGTGAGCAGCGCGCGCATCCGGCCGCGCACCCGCCCCGTGATCGCGTCGAGGTCGTCGCCCCGCACCTCCACCACGGCCCAGGCGGCGTGTCGGCGGTGCAGCGGTGGGGATGCCGCCCAGGGATCGCCGTCGTACTGGACGACTTCCCAGGCGTCGTACAGCTCCTGCGTCACCAGGTCCCGCATGCCCTCGCCGACCTGCTCGGTGCACAGCCGGAAGGGTGCGGACGGCGTCACGACCGACACCGCCGCCGGAGCGTCCACAGTGGACGAAAGAGTGACCTGGTCGCGCCAGTCCCACGCCGCCCACGTGCCGAAGAAGTGGGCCAGCAGATCGCGCCCGGCCAGCCGGGGCGCATCCACGACCGTCAACGCCGCCAGCACCGCCCACGCCAGACCCGGCAAACCTCCGTGTGGCGCGGCGTCCAGCCCCCTCGCGCGAGCCCACGCCTTGACCCGCGACGCCAACCACGTGAACGCCTCCCGCCGAGCGCCCACGAACGTCAGGATTGCCTCGGCGTCGCTCACGGCGCTCAACGCCACCGCAGCCGTGGGCTCCAACTCCGCGCGCCGGCTCACGGCCTCGGTCGGATCGACCGCGCTGCCGACCACGGCGAGGTCGACGTTCACTTCGCCGACCCGCAGGCGCAATCCGGGCACGCGCGCGCCTACCACGGGACGCACTCCTGTCGCCCCCGGCACCACGACTCGGTCCAGTTCGACCTCGCCCGGCACCACGGCGACGAGGTCCAGGTCCGCGCCCGCCAGCGCGCACCCCATCCGCCGCGAGCCCACGACGTGCACGACACCGTCAGGAAAAGCCGACGACACCAGCTCGACCACCTCAGCGACGTTCTCGGCGGCGTCCTCGGCAGCACGCGGCTCCGTGCCCGGCGACGCGTGCCACCGCACCTCCCCGCTGCCCAGAGCGATCGTGGCGCGCGGACGCATCGGCTCGTCTCCCCGACGCGACAACACCACCACCTCACCGACCTCGGCGGCGAAGGGGCCCAACCTGCCGGGGTCGACGGCGCGGCCCACCGTGAGGTGCGGTGTGAAGCTCCGGCCTCGGTCCTGGCAGCCCGGGAACCGCCGCGCCAGCGCGTTTCGCAACGCCGCCCACGGCTCGGGGCCATCCGCCGCCGGGTCGAGCCACACGGTGCCGTGGTCGAACGACCGCACCCCGTCCAACCGCGCGGTGAACGGGCGGAGCCCGGTGGCCTCCTCCGCCAGCAGCGCGACCGCGCGGTCGAACTCCGCCTCCGGCACGAACCCGAACAGCAGGTTGACGTGCGCGGGCCACCGGTCGAACGCCGGGTCGTGCCGTCGCCGGACTCCGTCGACCGCGTCGGTGACCTCCGTCGGGGGCAACCACGCCACGGCGGTGCGGCTGGTTGGCGGCACGTCGAGCACCGTGCCCGACGTCGCCTCCCGCAGCTCGACGTCGACCTCCACGCCGTAGTGGTCCGACACGAGCGCCGACGTGCCACGCAGCACCGCCCGCTGCGGTCGCAATTCGTTGCCGCGCAGGAACACCCGGTCCAGCCGCGCGGCCTGGCCGGACAGCGACGAGATCGCCGCCAGCGGGTTCGTCCTGGGGTCGAACGTCGGCGTGTCGTCCGCCGGGCCGTGAACCTCCGTCCAGGCGTCCCGCACGCCGAGCGTCCGGCCGGGCAGGTCGGTGCCGTCGTTGAAGTCGCCGAGCAGGACCAGTGGACAGTCCACATCGGACAGTCCTTCGGCGAGGTCGGCCAGCTCAGCCGATCGGCGCGCCCCGCGTTCGGTGTGGTCGCTGGTCAGGTGCGTGCACGACACCATCACCGGCCCGGTCGCGGTCTCCACCACCAACGCGGTGACCGCCTTGTGCGGCCCGAACGCGTGTCGACCCGCCTCCAGCACGGGAACTCGGCTGAGCAGCAGCAGACCGCAGTCGTCCACCTCACGCCCGGACGGGTGGGCGTCGACCGCGTAGCGCTCCCGCACCCACGGCTCGGCCAGCAGCATCGCCAGCAGATCGCGTTCGACCTCCTGCAACGCGATCACGTCCGCGTCGGCGCGCGCCAGGTCCGCCAGGAGCAGCGGGCGGCGGCTGGCGGTGTCGATCCGGTCGCGGTCATACCGGTCCCACAAGGTGTTCCACGTCAGCACCCGCAGGCGCTGCGGGGCGACCCCACCGGAACCGCCCGGACCCCAACCTGTGCCGTCCCACGAGAAGTGTTGCGACTCCGTGAAGAACGGGGCGCGCAGCCGACGCGGCGCCCGCGCCCGCCCGGCTTCCGAGGAGTCGATCCGGTCCACACCCGTCGCCCGGTCCCAGACCAGCTCGCCGTCCGCCTCCACGAACAACACCCGGTGCCACGGCACGTCGCCGCCCGGGACGAACGACGGCAGCGGCACCCGCTTCGGCTCCGCCCCACGCACGGCGATCCCGAACACGAACCGGGCCGGGTCGAACCGGGAGTCCCAGCGCACCCGGTGGTAGATCTGCTCACTGGTGCGCATCACGCCTCCTCGTCCAACGACCCGGCCACGTCGGCGACGCCCCCGTCGGGACCGACGTACCAGGTCCGGTGCGCCTCGCCGGGGTACGGCGGCACGAACCGCGCCAGTTGCGCGGCGACGACCTCCGGCGGCACCCTGTGTTCGCGTTCGGCGTTGCGCCGCAACACTTCTTCCTCGTCCACGACCATCACCGCGTGCGTGACGAGCACGTCGCGCCGGTCCGCCACGTCCCGCACCACCTGGCGCTGGTGCCGGTTCAACGACGTGGCGTCCCACACCACCGTTCCCCCGCGCGCCAGTGCCGCGTCGAGCCGCCGCAGCCCGGCCCGCAACACGTCGCCGTTCGCCCGCTGGTCCGCCCGTGAGCCCCGGGCCTCGCGCAGGTCGTCCAGCGAGACCACCTCGACACCCCTGAGGGTTCGGACGAACGTGCTCTTGCCGGCGCCCGCCGGGCCGGACATCGCGACCAGCCGGGGGAAGTTCCCCGCGCGCCACCGCCACGTCAGCGCGACGGCCTCCTCCGGCGTGGCCAGCCGGCCGGCGGCGAACGCCTCCCGTGCCTGCGCCCAACACCGGTCCGCCACATCGACATCGTGGCCCCGCAACGCCTCACGAAGTCCGGATCGCAAGTGCCCCAACGGTTCCTCGCCCAGCAACCCGGCCTCCTCGGCGTGCAGCGCGGACCAGGAGACCTGGTCCCGCGCCTCGGCATCGGTCGCCGCCGCTGCCGCCACCGCGTGCAGCACGCCCAGGTCGGCCGCCGCGCTCAACCGCACCAGACCGGCGCGGCGCTCAACGTCGGGAAACGCCCGGTGCAGCACGGTGTGCAGCCCGACGAGGTCGGCGACCCGTCGCGCCAGGGGCATGCCCACCGTTCCGCTCAACCGAGCCAACACGCGCGGCCTCGGCACACCGTGCAGCAGAGCGGCGAGGACCCCGGCCAATCGGGCGTCGCCTGTCCTGTCCAGCAGGTCGAGCCGCGCCAACACCTCGTCCGCGCCGTCGGTGAATCCGACTGCGGCCAACACCTCCCGCGCATTCACCGGCAGTCCCGCCCGCACGTCCCACAGCGCCCCGGCCGCTCCCCGGCCATTGGGCACCACCGGTCCGAGCATCCAGTGCTCGTCCGTGCGCACGTGATCGCGACGCACCCACTTGGCCACGCGCTGCGCGAACTCGGCCCGGTCGAACCCGTCGACCGTGCGCACCACGTACCCCTCCTGGCGCTGGAGGTCGAGCCACAACGCGCGCAGGGCGCGTTCGTCGAACACACCCCGCCACAGCACCCGGGGCACCGGAACACCGAGCCGCCGGGCGAACCGCACGGTCTCGTCCCAACCCAGGCACCGGTCCCCGGCCCACACCGAGAAGGCGGAGAACCAGCTCTCCAGGTCGCGGTACTCGATCGAGTGCCGGGCGTACAGGTTCTCCCCGCACACGCGCCAACCCGGCGGAATCCCCGCCGCCACGGCGCCGTGCAACGCCTTCACCCACGCCCGCGACGGGTGGTGCGCCGAGTCGAGCGACCGCGCGTGCAGCCCGTCGCGGTAGAGCGTGGTGTTCTCGCCGTCGAGCTTCTCGGTCACCACGACCTCGCGCCCCGCCAGCCCGCCGAGGTCGGCCAGCCGGACGTCGTCCGCCGTCGCACCCGGCGACCACGGCAGGTGCGATGTCCGCGGATAGCGCACCCACATGGTTCCGTTCCTCCCGACGACGCCACGGGATCGTAAGAGCACGCCGAACGCGCTCACCAGCCAATATCTCCGCAGGCGCCCCGCGAAGCCGGAAAGAACCCCGGGAGAGGCGAAAAAGCGCCGGGAAGGCCAGCACCGCTTTTCCGCCGTGAACGCGAGGAACTCATCGTGGGGTCGCCGCAGGACGCGCTGCACACGTTGCGCGACGGTCGTTCGACCACTCGCCGTCCCGCCACCTCGGCCGACGTCCGGCCGCTTCTTCGACGTGGGCAAGGGTTTCGAACCCTCCACGGCCACGAACTCCGCCCGCCGCGAGGCGGTTCCCGCCAACTCAAGGTCGGGTAGCGTGCTCACGAAAGCAAGGACTGACGGGAAGGGACCAGACGTGAACACCACAAAGCCCTTGGCAGTGCGGGCAGTTCTGTTCGACATGGATGGTGTCGTGGTCGACTCCCGGCTCGTCATCGAGAGCGCCTGGCGCGAGGTCGTGCGCCGCCACTCGGGCCGGGACCTCACCACCGAGGAGGTCGAGGAGCACGTCCACGGCCGACAGGGCAGCCACACCGTCGCCGCCCTCTTTCCCCGCCACACGCCCGAGGTGCGCAGGAAGATCTGGGCGGAGGTCGACCGCATCGAGGAGACCGCGAGCTACCAGGCGATCCCGCACGTCCAGTCCTTCCTCCGCGACCTCCACACCCACGGCGTCACCGTGGGCCTGGTCACCAGCAGTTGGACCACCAAGATCGAGCACGTGCTCAAGTCGCTCGACGTCCAGGACGTCTTCACCGTGGTCGTCAGCCGGGACGACGTCCAGCAGGGCAAACCGCACCCGGCCCCCTACCTCGCCGGCTGCCGCCTGCTCGACGTCGACCCGGCGAACACGTTGGTCTTCGAGGACTCGGTCAGCGGCGTCCAGTCCGCGGTCGCGGCGGGCACCACCTGCGTGGGCATCGGCGCCCCCGACCTGACCGAGGAAGGCGCCGCGGACGCCGTCGCGGACTTCGCACCGCTGCGGCTTGTCCCCCACGACGCGAGAACGCTCCGCCTCGAAGGAACCACCCGACAGATCCTGATCATCCCCCGAACCGGCTCCTGACCGAGGAACCCGCCGACCGGCGCGCTCGTCCTCCACGCCCCAATGGCAGCGGCACCACCGAACGCTGGGGGCAGAAGCTCAGCGGCAAGACCGAGCGAGCAGGAAGGAGGGTGAGGAGAAACGAGGTGGGCCAAGAGAGGCGTTGGCATGCCCGCACAGTTGATCAACATCATGTGCACGTCAGTCTCGGTGGAGAACTACCACTTCGTCTGTGTAGACACAAGGGGCTTCATACAGCACCAGGTCAGATACAGCAACCGTGCTGCTAGGGACGTTGGGACCCCCTTGGACATTTCCCCTGTGTCCGAGGGGGTTCCCGCGTCTTCCCGGCCACGTGCTGACTCAGTGCTGACTCTCAGAGCGGCCAACTGCCCAGCTTGGCCACAGGGCCGCAGGGGAAGGAACTGGGCTTCTTTGCGGGCAGTCCATGGGCCTAGAAGGGCACACCACGCCACCCCGACCACGGGCGGGTTCCCCGCTCTCCTCGGATGCAGGCGAGGCGGTGGAACGCTTGGTCACGCGCACGCGGGTCCTCTGTCGCGATCTGGACAGCCATGCACGTCATGCGGAACTCGCGAATGTCCCGGAGCGTCGCGAAGCCTTCCCATTCAGTGACGTCGTGGCCGTAGACCGAGACGAACTCCGCATACTCGTCCGGAGGCTCCCACCCGAACGAACTGTGCTTGATCGCACTGTGGATCGAGTCCCACTCTGGCGGCCCGAGGGAACAGCGCTCGAAGTCGTGCAGCACGGCGCGCCCCTCCTCGGTGACCGCTACGTTCCCGACCCACGCGTCACCGTGCACAACGCTGCTCGGCCGGCCCGGCGGAAGTTCGACGTACCGGTGTCGCAGCTCAGCCAGGCGCTCACACATCCACGCTCGATCATCAGACGTGAGGAAGTCTGCGCGCTCGATCCGCTCTGGCAGGCGAACGAATGGCGACAACGGGGGAAGCTCGAAGTCCGGGGGCGGTAGCGCGTGAAAGTGGCGGAGAACACGCGCTACGTCTCGCGTCGTGCCTCTCACGTGCGGTGGGAGCTCGTGCCAGAACGTTACGGCCCGGCCATCAACCTCTATGGGTTGCTCAACATCGGACAGCACCCGCGCAGCATCGACGCCCGCGCGTTCGAGCCAGCGGGATACGAGTACTTCTTTCGCCGCCGCCGCTTGCTGACCAGCCCGCGAGATCCGTGCGACCACACCGCCAGGAAGCCGGTACAGCGCGTTCTCTCCCAGCCGTATCAACTCCGCGCCAGCCGCGCGCAAGCCAGCCTTCGCCGCCGCTTCTCTCAGTAGCGACGGCGCCTCGGTCGTACGTTCCATCAGGCGCTGACCACGGTCCGGATGCGGTGGCGCAGCTCCTCGACCTCCACCGTGCGCCGATGACGCGTCGCGAAGTCCCGCAACGCCAAGAGGTCATCCGCAGCGCGCCGCGACCGAATCGTGCCTGCGGCGTCCAGGGCAGCCATGCCGATGCTCGCTGCTTCGACCGGATCGCCCGCGACCATCACGAGCGAGGCAAGTTTCGTCTGGCTGATGGCTCGGGATCGACGGTAGGCGACGCCGTGGCTCACCACAGCGGTGGCGAGACGCCCACGCGCTTCCGGCACGAAGTGCCCGTGTACTCCGAGGTCCCACAGGGCGTGCCCGGTGTCGCCTGAGTGTTGCGCGGCGTCGTAGTACTGCATCCACGGCGGCATTGGTCGGCAACCGACCCGTGAACTCCTCATCAGCCGCGCCAACGGCCCTCAGCGTCTCCTGAACGCGACCGAGCTTGGCGAGCGCTCGCGCCCGGCCCGTGTGGAGCATGGCTCGCTCAGTCGGTGTCAGCCGATCCGCTCGAACGAGCGCAAGATCGTGCAGAGTGAGTCCCGCGTCCCAGTTGCCACACCAGATCTCCTGGCGGGCCATCGACGAGAGGACCTTGGCCCGAAGGTGCCACTCCTGCGCCTCCTCGGCACACGTCAGCGCGAGCCTGAACCACCGTCGCGCGTCGTCGTGCGCGTAGGCATCGAACGCGCTGAACGCCGCCGTGTGAGCGAGGTACCCCACGGCCGCGAAAAGCTCGGGCCGCAAGGACATCGCGCACCGTGCGTGCAGCAGCTCTACCGAGTACTCAAGCTGGGCGGCAATGGCTTGCCGAGCGAGCCCACCGCCGTAGACGGCATCCCATCCTGCGACCGCCCGCGCGATGGTGCGAACCTCGTCAATCTCCCGCCTGCCCGCGGAGGAGGGGACCGGGGTCGGCTGGGCCGAACCGACTAAGGACCTGAGCGAGTCGGGAGCGGCGGCCATACCAACCCCCAGGGCCGCGACCCGCAGGAACTGATTCCGGTTCACGTCTGCCACGGTAGGTGGCTTCCGGCGGGGAGGGTAGAAGCCGAGGCTGCGGTCAGTAGCGCCCAGGACGGCGCGCAGAGCGGCCCGGTAGTCATCTTGAGGCCAGCGGATGACCCCTCTTTCCAGCTTGCCGATGTAGTTCTCATCCAACTCGGCTACGCGCCCACGGTGCTGGTACAGCCAGGAGTTGACCAACTCGGCGAGTTCCTGACGTGCGAGCGGCAGGCCAGTTGTGGCAGATGTGACGCCTTCGCGGGCACGAGTCAGCTCGTTGTTCGCCTCGCGCATCTCCATGCCTCCTGCCACGTGGTCGGCCATTCTGCCACTATCAGCAACAGGTCGACTACGCAAGGTGGCAGGCACGGCCTCCCGCTGTCCTCCCCTTCACCTGCTGGTGCCCTCCGTGGTCGCAAGCCCTTCCAAGCGGGAGGGTCGTTAACAGCGGGCGGGCCACCTGGACGAAAGGGCAGCGAAGACGAGAGGGAGGGTCGCTTTCTTCCTCACGGCCCTCTCATCGGCTGGACGCTCCTCCCCGACCCCGAGGTCCGGGTGTCCCGCCCGCGCCCAAGCTCGGGCCACACGTGTCTCCTGTTGTGGCGGGTCCAAACACAATATCGAGTCCTGGGGCCACGAGATCGGCGGCGGGGAATCTGGGAGGCACTGGTTCCCCGCCGCTGCATATATCGGAGGCGCAAGGATGGAAGAGCCTGAATGTGCGACACCGAAAAGCACCTTGACGAGTTGGTGGCGCGAGTGGAAATGGAAGCGGGACCAACAGCGAATGAGGGGAATGTGGGCACGTCGCGTAACCCTCAGGTTGGAGCCGAAGCCGGGTGCGCGGAGCAAACGAATCTGACCATCCGCGTGCGCCTTCGTTCGATTCTCGCCTTCGGGTACTCCACAGACGGAAACTACGCCTGGGGCCACGTGGGCGACGTTGTCGATCTGCCACAGCCAGTCGCGTCAGAACTGCTACGCACTCGACAGGCCATGCTCTGCCACCAGAACACGCCGATTACCCGCCCGGCTCCAACACGGTGCACCTGCCCATTCATCGCCCCCAGATAGTTCACGATCCAAAAATGCGGACCGTCGAACCATTCGGCGAACCCATCTACCCGCCAGGAACGCCGCCCTGGCGGGTAGTGCCGTGAGAACAAACGTCAACACACATCATGGAGAACGGTATGAGCAACATGCAGGAAGCTCTACAGCGCATGTCGGAGGCCAAGAACGCCCTTCCCGCCGGATACGCACAGGAGGGCCTGAACACACTTGACGCCATCGCCGGTCAGCTTGCTCAGGCTGGGGTCGCGGACGCCTACGCCGCTGAACTTTCTGAGGCGCGCTCTGGATTTGAGTCAGCGCTACGCACCTGTGTGCAGATGTCAGACCGCTTAGACCAGGACATGGCGCGTGTTCAACAGGTGATGCAGGGCGGAGGGTTTCGGTAGCGGGCAACCCGGGGCATCGTCTTTGCCTCCGGCTGATTCATCGCCACCACAACGGTTCTCAGATCATCGGATCGGCCTTGCGGAGGCCCGTCAGTTATGGGACGAACTACCGCCCCGCGTCACCTACGGCGCTGGAGCCAAAACACACGGACGGTGGATCACTTCCGATGGCACCACGCGGCCGATGGTGAGTGGCCGGGATGACGACGCGAGGTACGCGGCGAAGCTGCTGGCCGACCGGGGCGTAAAGCGCACGCCAATGGCCGTCGACCACACGGAGACCAAGATAGCCGCCCGGATGGTCCGCGACGGCATCGCGGAGGCCACCGTGGTCATCAACCACCAGACCTGCCGGGGCCGGCCTCCCTTCGGCTACGGGTGCGGAGACCTGCTCCCCGTCATCCTCCCGGCCGGTTCGCGGTTGACTGTGTGGGACTACGACGAGCATGGGCACCCACGCGGCATCAGCTACCTCGGAGGAGCTTCACGTCAATGACATTGCACGCGTTTGACCAGCACACCAACATCCTCATCACTACTCACGAGGACCTGATGAAGGTGCTCGATGAGCTGTCAGGCAAGGCCGAGGTCGCCGAAGTCGGGCTGTCCCTGGGGTTCACCCCAGCACCGGCGGGGAACGCGCGACACCAGGTGGTGATCGGCATCGGCAAGAGCGGACAGGGCTTCCTCCAGTACGTTGACGACGAGGGAATATTCTGGACCCGCGCAGAACAACCAGAAGAGGGAGTGAGCCAGTACTACTTCCCGGGTCACCCCTTCTCCGCGCCATACGAGGTCGAAGTTCCCTTCGATGTGGTGCGAGCCGGCCTGACCGAATACCTATCAACCACACAGCGGCCGACGTGTGCGGCTTGGTCTCCAGATGACGAACTGGAGTGGAACGTGGTTCTACTGCCGTGACACCAAAACGGCCCTAAAACCCGCACACGTCCCCTTGGCCGTTACACCGTCCGATCTAGAAGGCCCCCAGGGGGCAATCCCCCTGGGGGGTCCTCACTCATGTTCAGAGTGCAGAGACACAGCTAATCACAAGCGGAGGCGGAATGTAATCAAAAACATATGCGAGACCAGTCCGGTTTCTACCTGCCGCTGCGCCCGAGAAGGCCAGAAGGTAGCGTACCGGTGGGCCTACTCGCTATCTCTGCGTACCTACCAGGGCGCGCGCCTGTTTTCTCTGCAGCCGGCCGCCTACTGGGTGAGCGGCGCAGGCGTATTTATACCGATATTCTCCAAGTTACCAATCTAGATCTTATTACTCGTCTGAGAGTGACCGCCCCGAAGAGGGCGGCCATAAATTTCCCTTAGCGAGAAAGCGAGAGCCGCCCACTCACGGGGCGGCTGTTGCTGAACTTCGTGAAGAGCCGCTTCGTGGCGGCTCTCACTCGTGATTCTTACCAGGGTGCCAGCCCAGAGGCTGGCCCATAACCATCTCCTCGGCCGACGACACGGCCTCGGGAATAGTGGGTCGATCCCCGCGTCATAACGAAAGTCACCAAGTGACCACATGCTTTCCGACACGGTGGAGATCGTAGGTCGACAAGCGGGGCCGACCGGGCAATGGGCTCCGTGTGCGCGTTGGTTGCGGCGAGAGTCACGGTTTCCTCCGCGAGGCGGAGATCCGCGGCCGAGCGTGGTCCACTATGGACAGAGCAGTTGAAGGGATGGTCGTCCCGACAGCTTCTTCGACTCGTGTGTCCACAGTGTCCGATTGGTCGTGGACTGCCGACCAGCACATGGAGAGGTGCCGCCCCGGTGGGGGTCGGGGCGGCACTGCAGGTGTCCGACAGCTCGTGAAGGGCTGGTCCGCGAGGGTTCGTGCGAGCACCTCGGGCTGCTCCTGGGTGGTTCTTCTCAGACGCGGGTCGAGACGCGGTCGGCGGTGTCCGGCTCCTGACTGGCGACGGCGGTGGTGCCGCGACGCGAGGTGGTGGCGGCGATGACAGCGAGCACCAGGCCGCTGGCGCTCAGCAGGGCGCCGACCCAGTTGACGTTGTCGTAGGTCAGGCCGCTGCTGATGGCCAGGCCGCCGGCCCAGGCCCCGATCGCGTTGCCGAGGTTGAACCCGGCGATGTTGGCGGCGGAGGCGAGGGTGCCCGCGCCCGGCGCCTCCTGCATGACCCGGGTCTGCAGCGGTGGCACGGTGCCGAAGACGACGGCGCCGAGGAGGAACAGCGAGACGGCTGCCGGGATCTTGTAGTGGGAGGTGAACGTGAACGTCCCCAGCACCACGGTCAGCGCGGTGAACAGCACCAGGATCGTCGCCATCGGGGCGCGGTCGGCGGCCTTGCCCCCCAGCAGGTTGCCGGTGAAGAAGCCGACGCCGAACAGGATCAGCAGCCACGTGACGGCCCCGGCGCCGTAGCCGGTGACCTCGGTCATCATCGGGCTGACGTAGCTGTAGGAGGCGAACAGCCCGCTGAAGCCGAGCGTGGTCATGGCCAACGCCAGCCACACCTGGGGCCGCCGGAACGCCGCGAGTTCCTGACGCAGGCTCGCCTCGGGGTCGACCGGCTGGCTGGGCACGAGGGCAGCGACGGCGAGCAGCCCGGCCACGCCGAGCGCGGTGACCGCCCAGAAGGCCGAGCGCCAGCCGTACTGCTGCCCCAGCCAGGTGCCGGCGGGCACGCCGATGATCGTGGCGACGGTCAGACCGCTGAACATCAGCGCCACGGCGCCGGCCCTCCTGTGCGGCGCGACCAGCGTGGCGGCGACCACCGAGCCGACGCCGAAGAACGCGCCGTGGCACAGGGCGGCGACGATCCGGCCGACCAGCAGGATCGCGTAGTTGGGCGCCAGCGCGGAGACCGCGTTGCCGATGATGAACAGCACCATCAGCCCCATCAGCACGTGCTTGCGGCGCATCCGGGTGGCCGCCGCGATGAGCGGCGGCGCGCCGATGGCCACGCCGAGGGCGTAACCGGAGATCAGCAGGCCGGCCGTGGGGATGGACACCGACAGGTCGGTGGCGACCTCCGGGAGCAGACCCATGATCACGAACTCGGTGGTGCCGATGCCGAACGCGCCGATCGCCAGGGCCAGGAGAGCGAGTGGCATGGGGAACCCTTCACAGTGAGTCGCATGCGCCCTCGACGGGCGTGGTAAACAGTTGCAGACGCGCTTTATCCGCGCAAGACCCTAGTTGCCCTACGCCGAACTAGCGCGACCGCAGTCCGATCGAGGCAGACCCGAGCGGCGCACGACGACACCGCGGTGCGGGGCGCGCAGGGGACCCCTGACCAGAGCCGATGAGGCACGTCCTCCCACGCGAAAGCCCCGGCGCTCCGGCGACCGCGCTGACAGCGGTGCTGGAGGGCCGGGGCACTGGCGGCCGACATCGACGACCACTCAGACGCGCACGCCCCTGTTCGGGTGATCTGATGGATCTTCAGCCAGGCGTTCAGCGCGGCGAGCAACTCCGCCCGACCGGTGAGGTCGAGCTCACGAGGCACCACCCCGAGGTGCTCGTGAACCGGAGCAGGAAGCCTCCGAGGCGGCGCGCCACTCCCGCGAACTCAGCGATCCCCCGCCAACGCGGGCAACCCGCACAACAGGGCGTTGAGGCGGGAACCGGTCCTACTTCCGCGCTGTGGACAGTCCGAAGTGGACAGTCCTTTCGGCCGCGGTTCTGCCACGGGGGATCGCCGCCCACCCGGTGCTGCCCGAAGCGGTGGCGAAGTCCCACGTGCTGCTGTCCCGACGGCCCACGTGATGACGCTCGCCGCGTCGTGACAGGTCCCGGCTTTCCGGAACGGAGATCCGGGGCGGGACCGCGTTCCGCACAGGCGACGAGGCCCCGCCGTTGTGGCGGGGCCTCGTCACCGTTCCGACCGACGCTCGGCTACCTGACCTGGGCGGGTCAGCGCTGCTCGGGGACCAGGGGGTCAGCGATGGACCAGGTGGCGTCCTCGGCGAACGCCGACGGGTTGTCGAAGGGGAACTCGCCGGTGTTGTTGGCGATCCACAGCTCTCCGTGGATGTGCCGGAGGTAGCGACCGGGCATGTTGAGCGACTCGAAGGAGACGCCCGTGCCGGCCAGGGGCTTGCGAGCGCACCAGGTGGCGTCCCTGCGGAAGAGCTCGCTGCCGTCGTTGCCGGCCGAGAGCACGCGGAAGTGCTGGTGCCGCATGTAGCTGCCCGGGTAGTTCACCGCCTCGATGGAGAAGCAGGACGGATCGGCCAGACCGGGAACGATCTTCCAGGTCGCGTCCAGCTTGGTGCCCTCGTCGAGGTCGGCCCCGCCGACGAGGAAGGCCTGCCCGTAGCGGTGACGCACGTAGAAACCGGCCACGAAGGGCGTGGTGGCTCGGATCGACTGGCGCAGCGCCTTGTACTGCCCCTCGCGGAGGAAGTACTCGACGTCGGCGTCGGTGCCGGCCAACGCCGCCGTCGCCGCGGCGACCAGGGCGGGGTTGACGCCGCCGCGCTCGGCCCTGGTCCTGATGTCCTGGACCTTGGCCTGGTTCAGCCAGGTCGTCAGACCGTCCACCCGGGTCTCGCTGATGCCCTGCCGGGTTTCGGTCTCGCCGAGGCAGCCGCCCTGCCAGGAGCCCAGGCCGACAGCGACGAGTTCGTGCCCGCCGTTGGCCTCGCGCACCGCGGGGCCGCCGGCGTCTCCCTTGCACGTGCTCGCGCGGGCGGGGGCCACGGCGGACGCCTCCAGGGAGACGGCGCCGACGTTGGCGACCTGGAACGGCGCGACCTGCAGTTTGTTGGGCACCCACTCCGTCGCGGTGCGACCGAACCCGGCGACCTGGAGCGTCTCCCCGCTCCGGGGCGCGGTCCTGGTGATCGCGATCGGCGTGACGCCGGAGACCGGGGTGGCGAGCTTGACGAGCGCGAGGTCGCGGTCCTCGCGGAGGGCAGCGCTCGCGATCTTCACGACCTGGCCGGTGTCACTGGCCAGGTCGGTCCGCCCCACGATGACCTTGCCGGCGTCGGGAGCCACGTCGCGCACGCAGCTCTTGGCCGTGATCACCCACTCGGGGTCGACGAGAGCGCCGGAGCAGGCGCGCTCCGGAAACTCGATCTTGGCCGCGTACTGGTAGGCGCCCGCGGGCGCGGGCGTCCCCCCGCTGACCGCCTGTGCTGGCGTCGAAGCCAGCAACCCGGTTCCCAGCGTCGCGGCGAGCGCGACCGCGACTCGCACCGCGGTCGAGCGTGTTCGCGTCATGGGTGTCCCCTCTACTCGGGTTCGTCGGAGTACCTGGTCGATGAAAGGTGTGGGGAAGAAACCGTGCCACGGGCGTGCCGCGACCGGAAGCGTCAGATCGATATCCAACAAAACGGCAACGAAACCCCGTCCGACACATTGCCAGTTCACTGGGCGGTGGTGGCCGCCACCGCCGTGCGAACAATAACGAGCAGCACTACTCGCCATCCGGTCGAGAGACAGAACTCACCTCGTTGAGAGCGCAACCAGTCAGTCTTCTGCCGCAGCCGGATGGACCATATGGACGATGCGGGCTGTCCGGCCGATTCCCGCGGAGGTCATACGCCGGCCGGATGGCAACGTCGTGCTGCGCTGGGCAGCTACCACCCGGATGGCGGTTGAGGAAGGCCCGCCGCTGGTCACGACGTCGGCGACAGCGACGGCAGCCGCGGCCGCCCCTGCGGCGACGGCGGACGCCCTCCTCGTCGAGCGCATCTTCTTATTTGCCTTCCACGCGGCCGGGACTGAAAGAACCACGACAGCTCGCGCCGCCGCCCGTGGAACTCCCTGTACAAGCCGTGAACCGCGCTGTAACGTTCGGAACGGGCGCGAGGCGAGGGGTCGAAGCGAAAAAACCGGGGGAGCATGTTCGCGTTTGTCGGCGAGGGGTGCCAGATTCTGCTGAGGGGTGTCAACACGTCCGCGCGCAGAAGCGCGGCTTCTGCATCTCCCGCGCAGTTTTCACTGTTGCCGCCGCGTCGACTCAATAGCTTGCGTTCTGGTTCCCGTCGATGGAGGACGTGACGGACCGGCTGTGGGAACTCGCGGCGACTGGTCGGCTCGGCAGGGTGCGACCCGGAATGCCGTTGGCGGAGGCGGAGGACGCGCTCGGACCGGGTGTGCCCCACCCCGCGATCAAGATGCTGGGCCCGTCGGCGTCGGGCTACCCCTACCGGTGGGGCCACCTGGCCCTGTTCGTGGCGGACGGCAGAGTGGACGAGGTCGCGCTGGAGCCGACCGCACCGGTCGGCATGGAGACCTTCCTCGAAGGTCTGCGTCAGGCGAACGTCCCGTTCGAGCCGTATCCCGAGTTGTCTTCCGGACAGCAGATCGCCATGCGCACCAAGGTCGGCGCGGTCGCGTTCTTCACGCACTTCGACGTCTCGGAGGACATCGAGCGGGCCGGCTACTACCTGGTCTACGTGCGGAACCGAGTGGCCTGAGGCCCTCGGCCGCGCTGTCCCGAACAGCGCTGGTCACACCAATCCGTCCTCTGAGGACAGAGAACGAGTGTCAGACCTGGGCGGAGGTTGGGACCGTGAGGTCGAGTGTCATGAACACGCTGTTCGGGTCCGGTGTGTAGTCGGCGAACGGCGGGCACGTGACGAACCCGTACCGGGAGTAGAGACGGCGGGCCGGCGCGAAGAAGTCCTGGCTTCCGGTCTCCAGGCTGACGCTGCGGTAGCCGCGTCTGCGGGACTCGTCGATCAGGAACGTGAGCATGTGGGCGGCCACACCGCGGCCGCGCGCTTCCTGCCGGGTGCGCATCGCCTTGATCTCACCCTCGACGGGAGACAGCTCTTTGAGCGCACCGCAGCCCAGCAACGTCCCGTCGCCCCACACGGTCCAGAACGACACCTCGGCGTCGCGCAATCCTGTGTGGGACAGGGCATGCACGCTCTCGGCGGGAGAGGTCGCGTGCATGTCGGCGAGATGTTCGGCGATCAGATCGCGCACCGGCTGACGGGTGAGGTCGTCGGGTTCGATCGTCAGCGCGGGCACGGCAGGCCGCCTCTGCGGATGGTCACGAGGCGAACGGCGGCCTGGTGATCTGCCGGCACCGGGTGGCGCGGTGCGCGGCCAGATGGTCCGCAGATTCCCATATCCGGAATATTAGCCTCGACGTGGGACATGCGGAAGGTGCGATGTGGCTGGCGTGGACAGTCATCCTGACCAGATGAGGATGGTGAACGTCCTCAGAGGACAGATCCGGAAGGCGGTGTCCAGGGCGGCGGTGGGGTTCGGTTCCGTTCCGGCGATGTCGGGATTTCCAGGACGTAGCGGGCGAGCAGGCGCAGCGACAGGTCGTCGGCATCACGACCGGTCTGCTCGGCGATGACGCCGGCGAGCGAGGTTTCGCAACTGGTCCACAGTGTCCTGGCGTGGGCCCGCAGTGCCGGTGTGGCGACCACGAGCGCGGCGATCCGACGCGCCACCGGGGCGGGATCGGGCTCGAAGGGGCCTCGCGTGGCGAGGAAGTCCCGCAGGGCCTGGAGCACGGACACCCCTTCCGGGCGTTGCCGCACCGCGGCGGTCAGAGCCCGCTCGCGTTCGGCGCCGTCGCCGAGGACCAGTGCCTCCTTGCCGCCGGGGAAGTGCGCGAACAGCGTGGAGACAGCGGTGTCCGCGGCGTCGGCGATCTCCGCGACGGTGACCTCGTCGAACCCCCGCTCCAGGAACAGCCGCCGGGCCGCGGCGGTCAGGGCCCGGCGGGTAACAGCCTTCTTGCGCTCGCGCCGTCCCGGTGTCCGCGACTCAGCCTGGCACCACTGGGACGTCCACCGACTCCCACCAGCCGAGGGCAAGAACGTCCTGGTCACCGGCGGCAACGCGGGAATCGGCTACTTCGTGGCCGAACACCTCGCCAGCGCCGGCCCCACCATCGTCCTGGGCTGCCGCGACGCCGCCAGAGCCACCGCCGCCATGACCGCGATCCGCTCCCGCTCCCCGGCGCCCGGCTGCGCTATCTCCCCCTGGACCTGGCCGACCTCGCCTCGCTCAGGTCATCAGTGGACGCGCTGGAACCGGATCGCCTCGACGCGGTCGTGTGCAACGCCCGCGTCCTGCTCGACCACCCGCCACGGCGCGAAACCCGGGACAGCCACGAACTGATGTTCGCCACCAACCACCTCGGGCACTTCGCGCTCGTCGGCCGGCCGGCGCCCCTGCTGTCGGCGGCCCCTGCCGGCCGTGTCGTCACCACCGGCAGCTTCGTGGCGAGATCGGGGCGACTGGACCTCGACGAACTCCAGGTCACCCGCGATACCGACCGAAGGACGCCTACGCCCGGTCGAAGCTGGCGCAGATGCTGTTCGGCTTCGAGATCGACCGCCGCCTGCGGGCCGCGGGCAGCACGGCCGCGAGCGTGGTGAACCACCCCGGTGGCGCGCTGGACTCGCTCACCCCGTCCCGCCCACCGGTCCACGTCCACACCACGGGCCAACGACTTGGTGCCCTGCCCGCCGGAATCCTCCTCCAGGGCAAGCACATCGCCGCCTGGCCCGCCGCCCGAGCGGTCCTCGACCCCGCTGTTTGGGGCGGACAACTGTGGGGTCCCCGGGTGTTCGGGCTCCGTGGGGCGCCCCGACCCGAACCGGTGCGGGGAGTCCTGGCCGACACCGCGCTGGCGGCGCGCCTGTGGGCGGCCAGCGTCGAACTCACCGGCGTCAATCCCTTCACGCGCTGACCGGTCGTCGCCATCGGCACAACGGCCGTGCCGGCGGTGCGGCGGCCGTGTCAATCCCCAAGTTTCGGTGGTGTCCCCCTCCTCCGAACCGCCCCACAATCACTGTGCCGAACGCGGGGGATGTTCAGCGGCACGGAGGGGGACACGGTGGGCTCAGCGGACGTGCGACCGGCGCCGATTCGGTTGCTGCGCACCGAGGATCTGCTCGATCTCTGGTTCGGGTTTCCCGGGCTGACGCTGGAGCGGGTGCGCGGCCAGCGGGTGCTGGTCCGGGCGGATCCGGCGAGGGAGGGCTGGATCGTGGTCACGTTCGGGCCGCAACACGTGGCCGAGCGGGCCTTCTTCGAGGTGAGCGATGGGCTGCCCGCGCCGGACGGGCCCAGCGCCACCGAACCGAGGACACCGCCTCCGGTGCCAACGCGGATCGCCGGCCGCAGCGTGCTGGTGTTCGTGGTCGGCGCGGGCGCCACCATCCCCTACTCCGAGGCCGGTCTGCTGGGGGCCATGCAGACCCTGGAGCTGCGCGTGGTGGACGCGGCCCGCGCGCCGGCGCCGGCCGGCCCGCCGGTGACCGTGCAACTCGGGCAGCAGTTGGCCCAGGCGACCGGTGGCGAGCCGTTCGGCCGCGCGGCGACGACGTTGCGGAAGGTCCGCGCGCTGGCGGAGCTGGCCGGGCGGTACGACGCGAAGGACGCGCTGGGCGCCGTGCTCGGCACCGACCTGGTGCGGCCGGCCCCTGCCGCGGAACCAGCCGTGACCGCGGAAGGGGCGCCATCGGCGGAAACAGCGGTGGAACCGGCGGCCAAGCCGCGCCCGGAGAATCCGCTGTCCGATGTGGACAACAATCCGCGGACCGGGATCGAGCTGCCGTACCGGCTGCTGCTCTCCCCGCCGGAGACCACCCGCTGGCGACACCGGGTGGAGCCGCCCGCGACCGGCCCGACCGACCGGGTGGAGCTCTGGCACACCAGAGCCGACACGACGTCCGCCCGCGCGGTCTGGACCCGAGACCCCGGCTTCGACCCCGAGCACGTGCGGCTGCCGCCGCACGGCGACGACCCGTTCCGGATGGCGTTGGACGCCAACGACCGCGCCCAGATCGTTCACCTGACCTCGAACCACAACCTGACCGGCGGCGACACCGGCCCGGTGCGGGTGGACCACCTGATGCTGTCCGCGCTCGGCGGCTGGCTGGACTCGATCGGCCGCTGGCGGCAGCCGCCGCCCGACTTCAACGTGAGCGAGTGGCGGCACCGCGCCTCGGTCGGGCGCGACCACTACGTGCGGGTGATGTACGCCGGGCGGCTCTGCCCGTTCGGGCACCGGGCCGCACTGGTCAAGGTCACCGAGCGGAAGTTCGACCGCGACCGCGAGGACAACGCGGCCTACCTGTACCAGCGGATGTACATCCTGGTCCGCGAGCCGGTGCTCACCTTCACCGACAAGGTGCTCGGCGACGGCGATCCGAAGGACCGGCTGGACCTGCTGTTCCCGTTCACCAGCGTCGAACTGCTCACGCTCGTCACCCCGGACCTGGCGCCGCCGTGGAACCTGGACGGGGTGCCGTCGGACAGGTACGGCTTCTTCCCGGAAACGCAGCAGCACGACGAGAAGCCGTTCCGGTTCAAGGTCAGGGCGATCGACCGGGACGGCCGCGCGGTCGAGTTCCTCACCCCGCTGCTGTTCGTCGACAACATCCTGCACGCGGACAACAACGAGCTGCCGAAACTGGTCAAGAAGTACAACGCGTGCGACAGCGGGGCGAGCGAGCGGCCACCCCCGTCGGACGCCTCCGTCCGGTTCCTGCGCGCCGAGGTGCGCGGCCAGACCGTCGCGATGGCGCCGAGCCGCCGTGCCGACGACGGCGCGCTGGACGTGGCCGACCTGGTGTGGGGGGCGGAGGCCCCGTCGGCGACCCTCGCCCGCGACCACACGACGCACCCCCGGTTCGTGCCGAGGGTGCGTTGGGCCCGCGCGGTTCTCCCGCAGGTGCGCGAGCTCAGCGCGGGCGGCACGCAGGAGCGGAACCGGGTTGTCGCGGTGCGCTACCCGAAGCCCTACGCCAAGCACGGCTTCGAAGCCGGCAACGCCGGGGAGCTGTTCGCCGAGCTGGTGCATCCGTTGGTGATGAACTTCCACGACGGCAGCGACCGGTCCGGCGCGCTGGTCTCACCGACCTTCACCGTCGCCGGCGTGTCCCGGAAGACCGGGCCGGTCGCCGCGCGGCCGGTGAAGTCCACAGTGGACGTGGCGAGGGAGGCCGCGAGCACCGAGGCGGACGCCTTCGACTGGGCCGCGCTGGCCGCCGGCCGGTTCGACCCGTCGGCGTTCTTCGCCCAGGCCCTCGGCGACCGGGCCAAGCTGTTCGGCGTGCTCCGGCTGGTCGACCTGCTGCGGGACGCGGTCGGCCTGGACAGACTGAAGGCGCCGGCCTTCGTCACCGAGACCGTGAACGCGGTCACCGGTTTCCTCAGCGACCTCGGCCGGCTGCGGGACGTCCTGGCCGACACCGAACGGCGGTTCCCGGAGATCGTCGCGCGAGTGGTCCGGGTGACCGACGCGGCGGCGATCCTCGCGCGGACGCTGACCGCGCACATCGTCGGGCAACTCGCCAACGACCCGAACGCGCCGACGTTCGCGGAGGTGGAGAACGCGGTCACCGCGTTCGACGAGGCGCTCGCCGCGCTCATCGCCGTGCTGCCGCCGCAGGTGGACCCGGCCGTGCGCACCCTGCTCGACCGGGTTCGCCAACAGGTCGCGACGTGGGACAACGCGGTCGGCGACGCCATGGCGCTGAAGCGGGCCGTCACGCTGGCCGCGCGGGGCGTGCGGCTGCCGGACGTGGTCAACGCGCGCCTGGAGTGGCAGCCGGACCTGCGGAACTGGCCGCCGGACAACCCGATCTTCAAGCTCGGCGACGACAACCCGTCCGGGCACTGCTCGCTGGTGGTCGACCTGCGCGGCTCGCTGCGCCCCGACGTGCCCTCCGGCGCCGACATCACCTGCACCCTGGAGAACTTCTCCCTGTTGCTGGTGCCGTACGTCCTGCAGGGGATCGAGCTGCGCTTCGACCGGATCCGGTTCACCACGCGGGTCGGTCGCAAGCCCGACATCGAGGTCCGGTTCGGCGGCGTGCGGTTCGTCAAGGAACTGTCCTTTGTGGACACTCTGCGCCGGCTGATCCCGCTGGACGGGTTCAGCGACCCGCCCGCGCTGCGGGTGACCCCGACCGGGATCTCCGCCCGCTACTCGATCCCGCTGCCCAACGCCGCGGTCGGCGTGTTCAGCCTGGAGAACCTGTCCCTCAACGCCTCGCTGGAGGTGCCGTTCCTCGGCAGCGAGATGGAGATCGGGTTCGCGTTCTGCCGCCGCGAGGCCCCGTTCCGGCTCACCGTGTCGATGCTCGGCGGGGGCGGCTACTTCGGCATCGTGCTGTCCCCCGACCGGATCGTGGTGCTGGACGCGGCACTGGAGTTCGGCGCCGCGGTGTCCATGAACTTCGGCGTCGCCAGCGGCAGCCTCTCGGTGATGGCCGGCATCTACTTCCGGCTCGGCGACCGCCAGGCGGTGAAGCTGGTCGGCTACTTCCGGGCCCGCGGCGAGGTCGACGTGCTCGGGATCGTCTCCGCCTCCGTCGAGCTGTACCTGGAGATCGGCTACGACGCCGGGCAGGCGGTCGGCCGCGCCAGCCTGACGATCAGCATCGAGATCGGGTTCTTCTCGAAGTCGGTGACGATCAGCTGTGAGAAGAGGTTCGCCGGCTCCCCGACGTCGCTCGGCCTCGCCGCCGCCGACCCGGCCGCCGACCCGGCCGCGGTCCGCCCGCCGACGTTCGCCGAGCTCATGTCGCCCTACCCCGACCCCGTGACCGGGCAACGCCGGGACCCGGTCCTCGAGTACTGCACCGCCTTCGCGGAAGTGAGCTGAGGACATGGCCGCCGAACACCTCCTGCGCTGGACCGTCCTGCCCGACGGCGTGGTCGGCACGGACCCGGGCGGCGGGGACCGCCTCCGGGTGTCCGTTCTGGTCACCCCACGGCTGCGTGGCTCGAAGCGGCTCGGCGACTACTTCCCGACCTTCGAGTCCTGGCCGGACACGCTGGCCGGCCTCGTCAACGCGCTGTCGCTGGAGTTCCTCGACGACAAGGGGAACCCGGTGGCCAAGGTGACCGCGAAGGAGGTCGACACCAGCAGGTACCCCGCGGCGGACCGGAACGTCTGGAAGGCGTTGTTCCACGCGGAAACCCACGTCGACGACCACTCCGAGCCGCGCACCGAGGCAGGCGCCCCGCGGGTGCTCCGCTCGTTCCCGGCCGCCGCCGTCGAGTCGACGGTGACCGCGCTGTTCCGGGACATGGCGGCGACCACGACGAGGGAACGGATCCGGCGCAACGACGCCGACGGGGAGCGGACGCCGTGCGAACGGCCCGACCCCGAGGACAACCAGGGCTGGCGGTTCCCGTCCGGACACGTGGTCATCCCGATGATCGGCAACGAGGTCATCGACTTCGCCAACGACCCGAGGGCCGTGCACTCGGAGCTCAACAAGCTGATCGACCCCAACGGCGGGATCCACCTCGCCGACAGCGGGGCAGCGGAGCAACCGATGCACATGCGCCGCACGGCCAACCCGAAGTACCAGGAGAAGGCGAAGCTCTACGGCCTGGCCGAGGCGCACCGCTTCTACGACCGCGGACCGGCGCCCGCGGGGGCCGACGAGCACACCCTCGCGATGTCCGACGCGCCGCCGGCGCCCGTCGAGCCCCACCGGGTCGACTTCCACGAGGCCTGCGGGCTTCTCGGCGACTACCCGGAACTCCAGCGGCGGTTCGGGCTCGTCGTCGACCTGGTGTTCACCGCGCCCGACGGGCTGGCCGGCGCGGACTCGGTCCGGGTCGCCTTCGCACACCCGGACCAGGCCGCGCTGAACGCCCCCGGGCGGCGACCCAGGACCAGGATCGCCTACGCCGCCGGTCAGCGGTTCGAACCCAAGGCCAAGGACGAGAAGACGATCCGCACCCGCGTGCTCAACCTCGGCTCGGGCGCCTTCCGGGTCACCGACCTGGACGTCGACGGCGCGGCGTTGAAGCACCTCGACTACGCCAGGGCTTTCGCCGGAATGCGCGGCCCGGACAGCTTCCGCGACACCACCGAAGCGCGCCGCCAACTCGGCAACGGCACGCCGGCCGCGCGGGGCGGTGGGATCACCGTCTTCCGCGAGGACGACGACGGACACCTCGCCCAGCAGATCGGCGCCGACCGAACCCGCGAGAAGTCCAATGTGGACCCCACGCTCGTCGCCGAGGACCTGGTCCGCGGCTACCGGGTGGACGTGGGCATCGCCGACGTGAACGGGACGGTCCACCGCTGGCACTCGCTGTGCCGCCGCCGGGGCAGCTACACGATCCGCCGGCCCGGCCAGCCGCCGGTCACGATCCCGGTCCGCCCCGACGAGGGCAACGTGAAGGCCAGCGCGGTGACCAGGACCGCGCCCGAGTCGACGCAGGTCTACACCCACCAGGCCCTGTTCGGCTGGGACGGCTGGAGCCTGGTCGCGCCGAGGCCGGGTCTGACGATCAACAAGGACAACCAGCCGGAGGCGGTGGTCCCGCCGGTGTCCCCGGACGTGCCGCTGGCCACCGCGTTCACCCCGGAGCCCGGCTCGCTGCCGGCGCTGCGCTACGGCCGCACCTACCGGCTGCGCGCCCGCGTGGTCGACCTCGCCGGCAACAGCGCCGACCACACCGCCACCGTCCCGCACGAGCTGCTCGCCCCGGCGATCACCTACCTGCGCTGGGAACCCGTGCCGCAGCCGGTGGTCGTGCCGACCCGGCCGTTCTCCGAGGGCGAGTCCGCCGAGCGGATGGTGATCAGGAGCACGATCACCGAGGAGGGCAGGGAGATCTCGGCGCGGGAGTACGAGGCGCTGCGCTCCGACGTGCCCGACCACTCCGATCCGTCCGGAGTGGACGGTCTGGACCGCCGCTACCGCGCCGTCGACCACCGGCACGTCGCGCCGCCGAAGGTCGCACTGGCCATGGCCGAGGAGCACGGCGTGTTCGACGCCGCGTTCGGCCCGGACAGGCCCGAGCGGGCGAGGGCGCGCTACTTCGCCTCGGCCGCGCGCGAGGCCGGCTCGTTCCTGGACACGGTCGTCAGCGACCCCGAGGACCCGAGCTCGACCACGGACCTGTTGCGGGAGCACCGAATCCACATCGCCAAGCACGACGTGCACGACACGGCGGAGCTGACCCCGCTCCCCCTGACGCACCGCGGCGCGGGGCTCAAGCATGGCGAGTTCGTCGTGCACGACGCCAGGCGGCCGCTGCTGCTGCCGTACCTGCCGGACCCGCTGGCGCGGGGCGTCTGTCTGCGCGGCCTGCCCGGCACGACCGGCGCGCGGAAGTACCCGTTCCCCGGGCCGTGGCCGCAGGCCAAGCCGTTCCTGCTCACCCTGGCCGAGGGCGACGGCGAGCCGGAGTGGCGGGACGGCCCGTGGGTGCGGGAGCTGACCGTGCGCCTGGCCAGGAGCGAGACGGCGCGGGTGTTCCTCAGCTGCTACCTGGACCGGGCGGACCTGTCGCTGCTGCGCCAGTGGCGGCTGCTCACCGAGTCCGACTTCTGGCGCGGCCTCGCGCAGCGGGATCGGGACTTCGTCGCCGAGGCGAGCGCGGACGGCGAGAACTGGATGCTCACGCCGTGGGTCGAGCTCAACCTGGTGCACGCCGTGGAGAAACCGTTGCGCCGGCCGGAACTGCGCGAGCTGGTGTTCCGGAGGGTGCCCGAGGCGACGTTCACCGAGATCCGCGGCGAGTTGCGGGCGCACTCGCGCAGCACCGCGCACGTCGCGGTGGACGCGAAGTGGGGCGAGTGGGTGGACGACGTCAGCCAGCCGGCGCCGCAGCGGTTCACCCGGCACGCGCACGTCGAAGATGTCCAGGTCTCGGTGAACAACGACATGCTCGGTTTCACCGTGCGGCACGAGTTCGGCGACACCCGGCACCGCAACATCGACTACACGCCGACCGCGACGACCAGGTTCCGCGAGTACTTCCACCCCGCCATCACGGCCGACCAGAAGCTGATCACCAGGGGCGGGCCGGTGTCGGCCGGCCACTCCGTGCCCAGCTCGCGCCGGCCGGAACCGCCGGAGCCCAGCCACCTGGTCCCGACGTTCCGCTGGTCGCGCACGGCCGACCGGGAGCACGGCACGGTCACCAGCACCCGCCGGCACGCCGGCGTGCGGCTCCACCTCCGGCGGCCGTGGTACTCCTCGGGCGACGACGAGCTGCTGGCGGTCGTGCTCGACCCCGGCGGCACCGTGCCCGACCGGTACTCGACCCGCTGGGGCGTGGACCCCGTGTGGTCCGGCGCCAGCCGACTGGCCGGCCCGTCGCCGGCGAACTTCCCGAACGCGACCAGCACCGCGAACGCGCTGACACTGGCCGAGGGTCTGCCGACACCGGTGTCGGTCGCGGCCTTCCGGCCGGACTTCGACGAACGGCGCGGGCTCTGGCGCTGCGACATCGACGTCGACCTCGGCGCGGCCGGGGCCGCCTACTTCCCGTTCCTGCGGCTGGCCGTCGCCCGTTACCAACCGCACTCGCTGCCCGGTCTCGAACTGTCCACAGTGGTCACCGCTGAGTTCGCCCAGTTGCTGCCGGACCGGACGGTGACCGCGACCGGGATCGACGGCGGACTGCGTGTCACGCTCGCCGGGCCGACCACGTCCAACGAGCTGGGACGACGAGTCGGCGGCGGTGTCGCCGCCGTCGCCGGCAGCCGCCGGGTCACGGCCACCCTGCAGAGCCGGGCGTCGCTCGGCGCCGGCGAGCTGGACTGGCAGCCCGTGGGGAACCCGGTCCCGCTGTCCTGCCGCGCCGACGGCGCCGGCTTCGCCTGGTCCGCGGACATTCCCGCGCCGGACACGGCCCTGCTGACCCAGTACCGCCTGCTGGTCGAGGAGCACGAGCTCCACCAGTCCGATGTGGACACCGCGACCGAGACGGTGACCGTGGCGGGCCAGCCCGTGCCGGTCGCGCGGCGGCTGGTGCACGCCGACCGCGTCGCGTTGCGACGCCGCCCGTTCGGCGGAATCGAAGTCGACCTCGACATCGAGCCGTAGGAGAGCCGTTGCTGGGCAGGAGAACCCTGGTCGTCGCACTGGTCGCACTGGTCGCACTGGTCACGATGCCCATGGCGACCGGTGGCGCCGCGGAGACCGTCGCCGGCCCCGTCGACCGCTACAACGACACCCAACCCCACTTCGGCGGAGCCGCGATCGGCGTCCACGGATCAGGCAGGACGATCTGCAGCTCCGGCTTCACCGTGACCACGAAGACCGGCCAGGCGGGCATTCTCACCGCGGGACACTGCTTCGCCCCCAACACCCGGCTGGCCTCGGGGAGGAAGGCGAACGGCTCGGTCAACGACTACGGCACGGTCACCGACCGGAAGCGGGACGCCACGCCGACGGTGCCCGGCACGCGGGACATGGCGGTGATCACCGGGGTTCCGGGGCGACCGCAGACCTACGCGCCGTCCCTCTGGACCGATCCGGTCGTTCCCGGCGTGCTCAGGGTGGGCGGGAGACAGGTTCCCACACCGGACCAGGACATCGTCTGCTTCAGCGGCAGAACCAGCCGGGCGGTCTGCGGTTTCCGCGTCATCGGCAACCTCCGCGACGGATCCGCCTGCGACCCGGACAACGACAAGATCTGCACCCACGGCCTCGCGCGCGCGGTGCGCGAGGGCAGGGGCGGCGCACCGGGCGACTCCGGCTCTCCGGTCTACTGGACCGAATGGGACGGGCGGGCCACCATCGTCGGGATGGTGATCGGCAGCCTCTACCGCGACAACCGCACCACGATCTTTTTCCACACCATCGACCAGATCGAGACCGGGTTGGGCGTCACGCTGGTGTCCCAGCCAGACACGCGGTGATCGGCGCGGGGCGGGCTCGACGCCCCGATGCCGGGGCTGATTTCCGGTTGACAGGGCTGCCACCGTTGAGCTTCGTGAACGAGCACAACACCGCTGCGCTCCGAGCGATGGCGGGTCTTGCCACGCCCATGACTCTGCGGGTCGCGGTCACTCTGGACCTCCCGGACCGGCTGCGTGGCGACGGCGCCGCCGTCAAGCGGGTCGCGGCCGAGCTCAACGTGTCACCGATGGCGCTCGAGCTCCTGCTCGGTCATCTCTCGACCCTCGGGGTTGTCGAGCGCACGTCCACCGGCTACCGGACCACGGACTTCGGAGCAGCCCTCTGCACCGACGCCGACAACGGCCTGACCAACTTCCTGCACCTGGACATGGCTGGCGGACGCGCCGAGCTGGCGTTTGTCGAGCTCCTGCACAGCGTCACCACCGGCCGCGCCGGCTACGACCGCCGCTTCGGGCAGGACTTCTGGGCCGACCTCGCCCAGCACCCCCACCTGCGCGACTCGTTCGACCAGCAGATGACGCACCGGTTCCGCGACCAGATCCCGCAGGTCGTCTCCGGCTACGACTGGGCCCGCTTCTCCACCATCGTCGACGTCGGGGGCGGTCGCGGCACGCTCCTCGCCGCGATCCTGGCTGCCCACCCGGGAACCCGGGGCCACCTGGTCGACCTCGAACCCACCGCGACCGAAGCCGCCCGCACCTTCGGCGCGCACCACGTCGAGGACCGGGCCCGAGTGACCGCCGGCAGCTTCTTCGACCCTCTTCCGGCCGGAGCGGACGCCTATCTGCTGTGCGACATCCTGCACGACTGGGACGACGAGCACGCGCACCGAATCCTCGGCCGCTGCGCCGAAGCCGTCCACCCCGCCGGCCGCGTTCTGGTCATCGAGCCGGTCGGCGGACGACACGCCGAAACCGAGTTCGACCTGGCCATGCTCGTGATCTTCGGCGGCCGGGAGCGCCGGGTGGACGAGTTCCGCGCCCTCGGCTCGGTCCACGGGCTGGTCCTCGACACCGTCATCGACCTGACCGACCAGCGCTGCCTTCTGGAGTTCCGCCTCGCCACCACCTGAACGCCGTGGAGTTGCCTCGCGGCGGCCACCGCATGTGTCAGCGTCGGTCGGCCACGCCGCCGGCGAAGGGCATCGCCCGCCACTGGTCGACGGCCGGCGTCATGTACTCGACCAACGAGGGAAGTTGCGGCGCGAGCGCGAGGACGGAGATGGCCCGCAGCATCCCCACGGCGTTGACGAAGGCCATGACGTCCTCGTTCAACGGCCTCATGCCGTTGCGCCGCGCACCACGGTTGTAGGCGGATTCGAGGTCAGGCCCGAGAGCGGCCATGTCCCACTCGACGGGGCCCAACGTCACCAGCTCGAAGTCGGAGTAGAGGTTTCCCTCCACCCCGGGGAAGACGTTCGCGGGCGGGGAGTCGCCGTGGATGGGCTGGAGGTCGATCCCCGGGAACGCCTCTTCGAACGCCGACCGTGAGCGCACGAGAGGTTCCAGGACCCGCCACTCGCGGCGCGCTCGGTCCACATCGGACGGAGCGACGAGATCGGGTCGGTTTCCCAGCAGGGCAAGGCTTTCGGTGACGAACCGGGGCTCGGCCGCGGACAGGAACGACAGTTGACCCGGGTATGCGCGCATCGCGGCGTGCAGGTCGGCAACCATCTCCGAGCAGGCCGCGTAGTCGGGCTCCTTGCTCCGGTCCTCCGCCACGAACTGCCAGAAAGTCATGGAAAAACCGCCGCGCCGCACGGGTTCCGGCGGCACCAGCGGACTGGGAGGGATCACGGGGACTTCCCGGTCCGCGAGCCAGCGCGTCACGTCCAATTCCGCCCGCTGGCGGCACGCCTGGGAGTCCGGGGTCGCGTAGTGCGGCAGGACGGTGGGAACCCGGACCACGACCGGTGAGGGCGCGAGGTGGACGACGACAGAGAACAGGTCGTGCAGCACCTCGGCGTCAGTCACGGTGAGTCCGAGGTCGCGGCCCGCCTCGACAGCCGCGTCGACCGCGGCGCCGGTGCGGCGGGCAATGTCCTGTTCTGTCAGGAAGTCGCTCACGACCCGATCGTCGCACGTCACGAGGCGTGAGGAAGGACGACTCGCGCGCGGTTGTTCACCAACGCCTCCGCTCACTCGGTCGTGACTGCTGGAGTACCGCGCAGGAAACCGGGCACCGCGCCGCGTTGCCACGCCGGCCGCACACCTGGAATCCTCACCGCCGCCCTACTGCATTCGACGGAGTACCGACCACCGATCGCACCCGAACCCCTTGAGGCAGCGCGGTTTTCCCGCGACCAGGCGAATAGTTCGCAGGTATGGGACGAATCCCTCCGCGGAGGGACCTTCCGAGTCGGGTCGTGCAGCAAGCTCGTTCCCAACGCCGGAGAGGGGCGCCGCGCCAACCAGCGGTGCTGCTGCGAGCCCCACGACGGCGACACATCGGAAAGACATTGACCGGAGCGGTCAACGCCACCTGCGGGCGGCGTGACCTGGTCACTTCGAGTCCGAGGAGAGAACATGAAAGGCCTGCCCGCCTTAGCCAGGACCGGAACCGCCGGGGTGGTGGTCGCGAGCGCCGTCGCGCTGGCGGGCCCGGACTACGCGAAGTCCCGACACCCCGCCGTTCGGGCCATGGCGGGGTTCGCGTGCCACGACGGTGAGCTGTGCCTGTACCAGGACTGGGGCGGCCAGGGTTTCATGCTGGTACTCCGAGTCGGCCAACACGTCAACGACCTGGCGACCATCAAGTGCCGCGGCTGTCGCGGCGGCACCTTCGACAACCAGATGACCTCGTTCATCAACAAGACCGACCGGGTCTGGTACTGGTACTACAACGCCCGGGGAACTGGCTCGCAGAGGCCCATGGGGCAGACCGGAAACCAGCCCTACAACATCTCCGGACCGGACAACGACCAGGCCTCCTCCGTCTACTGGTGGAGGTGACCGCACAACCCGCGCGGCCCGGCGCGAACCGCGCCGGCATCTCGCCTGGATGCGCGACCAGACGGATGAACGTGCGGAACTGACCGACCGCACGCCGGTGACCAGAAAGATCTGCCGGAGGCCGGAATCAGCGGTGCTACCGCGTGAAGCGTCCTCGTGACCATCACGACTTGGCACGGGTGGACCGCCAGGTGGGGGTCCACCCGTGCCACCACCGGCGCGAGTTGTCGCGCGTGACCGACGAATTCGCGCCCTGTTCGAGTTCGCGACCGATCTGCGCCGCCGCGCGGCGACGAAGAGGTTCGCCAGCGAGAAGAAGGGAGTTCCGATGCCGCCTCCCACGCCCGAGTTCGGGCCGGAGATCGACGGCTACGCCCCGAACCAACCGTATCGGGCCTGTGACCCGAAAGCGCGGCCCGGGGTGGCGGAGTTTCGCGACCTCGTGCTCGCCACCTATCGGGACACCAAGAACCTGGGGATCGTCCGCGCCTGCGACGTGGGCGGGGACAGCGAGCACAAGGAAGGGCGCGCCTGGGACTGGGGAGTGAACGTCAACGGCCAGGAGCACATCGCCAACGATCTGCTGAACTGGCTGCTTTCCACCGACCGGCACGGCAACGAGCACGCCCTCGCCCGGCGGTGGGGAATCATGTACATCATCTGGAACCGCCGGATCTGGGAGGCGTACGCGGCCCGTGCGGGCTGGACGCGCTATCCCGGTCCCTCCCCGCACACCGACCACGTTCACTTCAGCTTCTCCTGGGCGGGCGCCCGCAAGGAGACCACCTGGTGGAAACAGAAACCGAGGGATGACATGGCAGACGTGCCCCAGTGGCAGTGGGACAGGGTGTTCAACCGCGTTCTGCGGATGTCCGCCGGCGTCGAGGGCGAGAACCACAACGGCGAGCAGTTCAACCACGAGCAGAACCAGATCAACGACATCATCGCCCGACTCGACCGAATCCAGTCCCGGCTTGAGTGAGGGAAGCGCATGACCACGAAGGAAGCCGCGATCATCGGCGGTGGGATTCTGCCGGAGGTGGCGGGTATCGCCGTGGCCGAGGCGAAGCGCGCGCAACTGTCGCTGGCCGTCGGGTGCGTGATGCTGATGAAGGAGTCCGGCGGGGGGCGGAACGTCTACGGCCACGACAAGGTCAGGTGCGGCCCGGTGGGCGGATCGGTCACCGAGGAGAACTACCGCGACTACCTGCGGAACCGGTCGCGCTGCGGCGCGCAGGGCGTCGGGCCCGCACAACTCACCTACCCCGGAATCCAGGACCGCGCCGACCAGCTCGGCGGGTGCTGGCGACCCGACATCAACATCCGGGTCGGTTTCGAGATCCTCGCCGACTACGTGAGAACCAGCGGCGTCCGCGACGCCTTCAGCCGCTACAACACAGGTAAACCGGGGGACACCCCGTACGCCCGGGACGCGATGAGCAAGCTCCCGCACTGGGAGCGCATCGTCGCGCAAGCAGACGAAACGAGGGAAGACATGGCCGAGGTTCCCCAGTGGCAGTGGGACAGGGTGTTCAACCGCGTCCTGCGGATGTCCGCCGGCGTCGAGGGCGAGAACCACAACGGCGAACAGTTCAACCACGAGCAGAACCGGATCAACGACATCGTCGCCCGACTCGAGAAGATCGAGGCGAAGCTGGCCGGGAAGCCCACGAGCTGAGCGCCATCCCGCGGAACGGACACCAGTGAGGTGGGCGCCGGGACATCCCGGTGCCCACCTCGCGCGCTCCTGACGTGGACCGCATCGCCGGGAGAACTCACTACCTCGGCACCACGTACGCCCGAGGGCCGGATTCCGTTGCGGAAGCCGGTTTTCTGGTCACCGGCTGCCGCACAACGCCGAGTCGACGACGTCGTCGGCCGACGGTGAGGTCGCCGAGGACTTGGTGTTGGTCACCAGCGCGGCGTGGCGGGCGTCGTGGGTGACCATGGCGAACGACGCGTGGCCGGTGGCGAGACTCCCCGGGTGCCCCCACGCCTCCCCACCGCAGGACAACGGTTGCCGCACCAGGCCGAGGCCGTACCCGTAGCCCGCAGGGTGACCGGGAACGGGCACGGTCCGCCGCATCTCGGCCAGGGCGGACGCGGACACCACCCTGCCGTCGAGCAACGCCTGGAGGAACACCGTCTGCTCGCCCAGCGTCGACACCATGCCCCCGGACGAGCTCGCGATCGAGACGATGTCGATGTTCACGCCGGGAAAGCCGGACGTGGTGTCGACCCAGTAGGAGAACGGCCCCGCGGTCTTGCGCGTGTATCCGGGCACGTACGGCTCGTCGAGGGTCCTGTCCCCCGGGCGCGGGAGCCTGGTCCGGGTCAGACCGAGCGGCTTGACGATCCGGTCGGCGATCGCGTCGGCGACGGTCGTGCCGGTGATCCGCTCGATCAACAGGCCGGCCAGGTGGTAGTTGGTGTTCGAGTAGGACCAGCCCGGCTCGGGTTCGGGCCGAGGTCGGTAGTCCAGTCCGATCCGGACCAACTCCAGCAGGGTGAAGGTGCCGTCCGGGTTCGGCGGCTCGCTGTACGCCTCGTCCGGCGGGTTCGCGATCCCGCTGGTGTGCTGGAGGAGCTGGCGCACCGTGATCCTGTTCCCGTCGTGGCCGTTGCCCCTGACCACGCCGGGCAGGTACCGCTCGACGGGCGCGTCCAGCTCCACGCGCTTCTCGTCGACCAGCTGCAACACCACCGCGGCCGTGAAGGTCTTCGTCTGGCTACCGATCCGGAACTGGTCGATCGGCCGAACAGGACGGTGCGGCCAGCCGATCCTGGCCGTTCCACTGTGCAGGTGCCATGTTCCGGCGCGGCCGCCCGCGTAGATCGCGGCGCCCGGCCCGGACTTCGCCCGGTAGCGGTCCAGCAACGCCTGCGTGTCGGCGTGGCCGTCCCCTGTCCGGGCCTGCGCCGAGGCGGGCACCGCCAACGCGACGGACACAGCGGAGACCAACACCACCATCCAGCGGCGTAAGCCGAGATTCTTCGTCATATGCGCTCCTCACCGCGGATCGAGGCAGGCCCCTGCGGCACAGGCCCCCTGCGGCGCGGGACCTTCGCCAGCCACAACCGGAAGCATGCCCGGCAACCGAAGAAAGAACCTCGTGGTTATTTGCTCGCGAAACGGCGGAAACCTGTCACGGCAAGGCAGAACCCGTCCCCGCTCGCGACCACGACGGCCTACCGGCGTGGATGTGCTCAGTACCGTGTGTGAGCCCCGCGAGCCCTCGAACTCGTTCCCACCGTGACGCTCCAGCCGAGGTGAGAAGGATGGCATGGCCAGACGACGTGTGCTGATGGACCTCCGCCCCCTCCGGGAATCACCGGCGTTCCGCCGGTTGTGGCTCGGGTGGGGCCTGTCGTCCTTCGGCAGTCAGATGACCAGCTTCGCGGTAGCGCTCCAGGTCTACGAGATCACCAGATCGTCGCTCGCGGTCGGCGCGGTCGGTCTTTCCATGGCGCTGCCGACGATTCTCCTCGCCCTGGTCGGCGGCGCGGTGGCGGACGCCGTCGACCGGCGCGAGCTGGTGCTGATCACCAGTGCCTGTCTGACCGTCGTGTCCGCCGTCTTCGCCGCGCAGGCCTTCGCCGGGATGCGCCAGGTGTGGCTGCTCTACGGGCTCGTCGCGGTCCAGTCGCTGCTCAACGCCGTGAACGCGCCGGCGCGTGGCACCTTCCTCTCCCGTCTGCTGCCACCACACCTGGTTCCGGCGGGGGCGGCGCTCAACGCGTTCACCTTCCACGCCAGCATGACGGCGGGCACGGCGCTGGCCGGGGTCATCACCGCAGTGTGGGGTCTGAAGATCTGCTACCTCGTCGACGCCCTGAGCTTCGCCGCCGCGCTCCACGGCGTCGCCCGGCTGCCCGCGATGCCCCCGGAGGCCGGGACAGCTCGCCCCGGCCTCCGGTCCGTCGTCGACGGGCTCCGGTTCATCCGCCGCACCGCGGTCGTCAAGGGCGCGTTCCTCGCCGACATGAGCGCCATGGCCCTCGGCGCGCCCATGGCGCTCCTGCCCGCGATCAACGCGGAGCACTTCGGCGGTGGCCCCGAGACACTCGGGCTCCTGACCGCCGCCCCGACCGTCGGTGGCCTGCTCGGGTCGGCGTTGTCCGGTCCGGTCGGGCGCGTGCGACGTCAGGGCAGGGCCATGCTGGTGGCCGGCGCGGTGTGGGGCGCCGGCCTCGTGGGGTTCGGGTTGGCCACCCACCTGGGCACCGCGCTGGCGTTGCTGGCGATCGCCGGGGCGGCGGACTCGGTCAGCGTCGTGTTCCGGACGGCCATGGCGCAGAGCGCGACCCCGGACAGCCACCGGGGCCGGGTCAGCGCCGCCGAGTACGTCGTCGGCGCGGGTTGCCCCTACCTGGGCAACTTCCGCGCCGGCCTGGTCGGCTCACTGGTCTCCCCCGCCTTCGGCGTGATCAGCGGCGGGGTCGCCACGATCGCCGGCGCTGCGCTCATCGGGTTGCTCCTCCCCGCCTTCACCCGCTACACGACCGAGGCCAGCGACCAGGAACCAGCGCGGCCGCCGGCGCCGCAGTCGTGACGAAGGGCCTGGTCACGGCACCGTTGACGGACTGCCGACCGGGCGAGTGAAAAATTTTCGGAAGTCGCGGCAACCAAGATCATGTTGTCTGTGTCCTCACTCGATGAGGGGCACACCCGCCCCTCACCGAGGAAGGAAACACCGTGAAAGCAACGCTGACCGGTCTGGTCATCGCGGCGCTCGTGGGCGCGGCGGCGCCCGCGCACGCGGCCGGACCCGGCCCGGAAGGGCTCGGGGACCCCTATTACCCCAAGGCGGGCAACGGCGGCTACGACGTCAGCCACTACGACCTGCGCCTGGACTACGAGCCGTCGAAGGACTGGTTGCAGGCCACCACCACGATCAAGCTGAAGACCACGCAGGACCTGTCGTCGGTCAACTTCGACTTCGCGCTGCCGGTGCGGTCGGCGCGGGTGAACGGTCGGGACGTCGGCTTCGCGCAGCACCACGCCGAGTTGACCGTCAGCACGGGTGGAGACGTCGCCAAGGGCCAGGAGCTGACGGTCGAGATCAGCTACTCCGCCTCGCCGTCGCAGTCCAACCCGGACCTGCCACCCAGCAAGTGGAAGCGCACGCCGGACGGCGCGCAGGCGATCGGGGCGCCGTCGGTCGCGCCGTGGTGGTACCCCAGCAACGACCACCCCAGCGACAAGGCCACCTACAACATCTCCGTCACCGTGCCGGACGGCATTGAGGCGATCTCCAACGGTCAGCTCGTCGGAACGACTCCGCGGGGTGACGGCAAGACCACGTGGAACTGGGCGAGCACCAAGCCGCAGACCACCTACGCGACGTTCCTGGCGATCGGCCAGTACCAGCTGCACCAGTCCTATCTCGACGGAGTGCCCCTCGTCGACGCCTACTCCGAGGCGCTGGGCGACCGCGCGGCGGCCGCGAAGGCGAGCCTCGACGAGAGGCACCTGATGGTGGGCTTCCTGGAGAAGCTGCTCGGGAAGTACCCGCTGGACGCGACGGGGGCCCTGGTCACCCCGTACACGTCCACCCCGCTGGAGACCCACACCCGGCCGTCGTTCCCCGCCTCGTCCTTCCGGAACGGCCCGAACTCCTTCGTCGTCGCGCACGAGCTGGCGCACCAGTGGCTCGGCAACTCCGTGACGATGAAGTACTGGAAGGACATCTGGCTCAACGAGGGCTTCGCCACGTACGTGCAGTGGTTCTGGTCCGCCTACAAGGGCAAGGGAACCCCACAGCAGTTGGCCAACTGGTTCTACAAGCAGTACCCGGCCGACCACGAGATCTGGAAGGTGGCCGTGGCCGACCCGACGCCGCAGTACCAGTACGGCGCGGCGGTGCACGAGCGCGGCGCGATGGCCCTCGTGGCGTTGGGCGAGGCGGTCGGTGACGAGACGTTGCGGCGCATTCTGAACACGTGGGTGAGCCAGAAGGCGTACGGCAACGCCACCACGGAGGAGTTCGTCGCGCACGCCGAGAAGATCTCCGGCAGGAAGCTGGGCGACCTGTTCCAGACGTGGGTCCTCAAGCCCGGCAAGCCCAGTTCTCCCCCGGCGGGGCGGACGCTGAAGGCTGACGAGCAGGAGCCCGCCTCGGTCAAGGAACTCCACCGCCCTTACTGAGGTATCGCGACGAGTAGCCGTGGGGTCCACATTGGACGCCCAATGTGGACCCCACCACCTCGCGGGCCACGACCACGCGTGGGCGAGGACGAACGCGTGTCAGCCGTCCATCCCGAGCGCGGTCCGCATGGCGGCGGCCTTCCGCGCCGGGTCGTGGTCCGGGCCCACGCCCTCCACCAGGATCACGTCGCCGACGAGGTGGTCGGCGCGCTTGGGCAGGATCTCCTGGTAGGCCGGCGAGTCGTACCAGGCGCGCGCCCGGCCCATGTCCGGGAACCGGATCATCACCACGTCCCCGGGCCAGCTGCCCTCCCGGACGTCCACGGTGCCGCCGTGCACGACGAACCGCCCCGAGTAGGGGTCGAGGGTGGCCTGGATCCGCTCCATGTACTCGAACACCTCGGGGTGGACGGTCTCGGGGCGGCGCAGGTGGGCGATGGCATAGGCGGTCATCGGGACTCTCCTCGGGGCGGTGGGCCGTGCCTTGTGCCCACCATCCTGCTGTCGGAACAGAAGCCCGTCGATTACCTCGAAGGTAAAGCGGCCGCCTACGGCTCAGGCACGGCGCGACCCGCGCAGTCGAGGCCGTCGAGCTGCTGTCGCACTCGGCGGACGTCCTCAGGACGTTCTTGTCGTCGGTACAGCCCCAGCGCTTCGCGCCAGACCACGCGGGCCGCCTCGTGGTGGCCGAGGGCGAGATGGGAGCGACCGAGGTGGTCGAGCGTGTCGGCGGACTGGTAGCTGTGGCCGAGGGCGCGGAACAGGGCCAGGGCCTGGCGGTAGCGGCGAACAGCCTCCCGGTGGTTGCCGGTGCGGTGGGCGATGTAACCGAGACTGTCCAAAGTGCCCGCTTCGCCCTCCACGTGGTGGTGGCGTTGGTGCAGGGCGAGGGCCGCTTCGCAGTGGGCGCGGGCGGTGTCGTGGTCGTCGAGGCGTGCGGCGCACCAGCCCACCGCGTTGAGCGCCTCGGCTTCGAACACGGGCAGGTCGAGGCCGCGGTAGAGGTCCAGGGCCTGGCTGGCGTGGCCCAGGGCCCGTCGGTCGTCCCCCCGGAGCATCCAGGCCCGCGCGAGCATTCGGTGGACGAGGGCCTGGTGGGTGCGGTCGTTCTGGCGTTCGGCGAGGGCGAGCGCCTGGCGCAGGTGCTCGACCGCTTCCTCGTGGCGTCCGAGGTTCGCCTGGGCGAGCCCGACGAGGCGGAGCGCGAGCGGGCGGGCGGCCGGGTCGGGCAGGTGCGCGGCGGCGTCCACCGCGGCCCGCCACACGACGAGCCGATCGTGGAGGCGGCCCCGCCGGTTGTGGAAGGTGGTCAGCGCCCAGGCCAGGCGCCACGTGAGGTGGTGCAGCCCTCTCGTCGCGGCCGTGTGCTGCGCGGCCAACAGGTTCGCGTGCTCGGCGTCGAACCAGGCGAGCGCCGCCGGGGCGTCGGACATCGGATGCGGGTGAACGCCGCGAGCGGGCGGGTCGAGCCGGATCGGTGTGCGGTGCGGTTCCAGGAGACGGTCGGCCTGGTAAGCGGTGTGGGTGTAGAAGTCGAGGACCCGTCGCAGTGCCGCCTCCCGGGTCCCACTGGTCAGATCGCGGTGGGCGATGGTGGTGGCGTAGCCGCGAACCAGGTCGTGCGGGGAGAAACGGCCGTTCGCCTGCCGAGCCTGCAGTGAGGCGTCCTCCAGGGCACGCACCGTGCCGCGCGCCTCGGACAAACGAAGGTCGGCGAGGCTGGCGACGGCGGGCAAACTGATATCCGGGCCGGGAGCGACACCCAGCAGCCCGAACACCGTGCGCTGCCGCGGGGTCAGGCCGCGCAGGGAGAGCGAGAGAACCGTCGGCAGGCTCGCGGCGGGATCGTCGTCGTCCAGCGCGTCCACACCGAACTCGCGGAGCTCGGCGACGAACTCCGCCAGGGGCACCTGCGGCGTGCTGCGGGCTCGGCCGGCGACCAGCCCCAACGCGAGGGGAAATCCGCCGCACCACCGGATCAGGTCGGCCACCGCGTCCGCTTCGGTCGCCACCCGCGTCACGCCCAGCCGCCCGACCAGCAGGGCACGGGCCTCGTCGTCGGTGAGGGTGTCCAGGTGCAGGGGGCGGGCGCCGTGCCGGGTGATCAGCCCGGTCAGCCGGTTGCGACTGGTCACCACGACCACGCTGGGCCCACCGCCCGGCAGCAGCGGCGCCACCTGCTCGGCCGTGGCGGCGTTGTCCAGCACGACCAGCATCCGCCGGCGCGCGACGAGACTCCGGTACAGGCCCGTCTGGGCCGCCGTGTCCGCCGGGACACGGGCAGGGTCGACCCCGAGGGCGTCGAGGAAGCCCCGCACCGCCACCGCCGGCGGCATCGGCTCCGCCTCGGGGCTGAAACCACGCAGGTCAACAAACAACTGCCCGTCGGGAAACCGGTCGGCGTGGCGGTGCGCCCAGGTCAGGGCCAACCAGGTCTTGCCGATCCCGCCCGCCCCGCCGATCGCCGAGATCACCACCGTCGCACCCGTCCCGGCGTTCGCCGGGTCAGGCCGCGGGGGCGAGCCCGCGCCGGGCAGGCTCTCCACGGCTCGGTCCAGCTCGGCCAGATCCGCGGCCCGTCCGGTGAACGGGGCCGGCGCGGCGGGCAGTTGGCGCGGCACCACCGGCTCGGGCGGTGGCTGCACGTGGAGCCCGCCGTGCACCACGCCGGCCTGCACCACCACGCCCACGGAGTCCGCCGACACGTCGTTGCGCCCCAGGGCCTCGCCCCGGTCGGGCGGCGTCTCCGGTCCGTGCGCCCGCCCCGATCCGCGCATCGCCACCACACCGACCTCCCACCCACGAGACCAGCGGACGGCCACGTCGCGGACCGCCCCGACCCACCTCACATCCTGCTGACAGCCAGGGAGATCACCTATCCGCCGACCGCCTACTCCTCTGGCTCGTGCACGCTCTGGCTGACCGGAAGACGGGAGACCTCTCAACACCAACACGCATTGGCCTTGACCCACAGCTGTGGCTGCTGCGGGTCAAGACCGCTTACTGGACACTCAGGAGGCCATGGCCACAAGACGCTGTGCGGCAACCATCACACCGTCGGTGCGCACCGCTGCGGCGATGGAGCGGGCACGAGCGGCCACGTCAGGTTGGAGAACCTGGTTGAGGGCCGTGACCAGCGAACCGGCGGTCGGCGCGCCGGGTGCGTGCGCGCTGCCGATCCCCAGCTCCTCGCATCGCCGTGCCCAGTAGTGCTGGTCGTACCACTGCGGCACAACGACTTGCGGCGCGCCGGCGGCCGTGGCGATGGTCGTGGTGCCCGAACCACCGTGGTGCACAACGGCGGCCACTCGCCGGAACAGCGCCTGCACGTTGACTTCTCCGACGCAGAGGCAGTCCGGTCCTTCGTCCGCGAGCGACAGATCGGCCCAGCCCCGGGAGATGATCGCGCGACGGCCCAGCGCGCGGGCCGCCCGCACCATCTCGTGGCTGACGCCTTCCGGGGCGGCCATGCTGCCGAAGCCGAAGAAGACGGGCGGCTCGCCGGCGTCCAGGAACTCCTCCACCTCCGTCGACAGTGGACGGTCGTCGGGCAGGAACCACGCGCCGGTCTGGAACACCGTCCGGTCCGAGGGCTCGGGCCAGGGCGCCAGCACGGGATCGGCGGCGAGCCAGGGCCGGTCGGTGATGATGTGGCCGAGCACGTCGGAAACCGGGTCCAGGCCGAGCGCGGCCCGCTGCTCGTTGAGCGCGTCGCGCCAGTCGTCGTTCCACCGGCGTGCGTCCAGTGCCCACCGCGCGTCGTTGTCGGCCTTCTCGTCGTGGGGCCATACCGGCACCACAGGTGGCGCGTGGTGCGGGGACGGCAGGGTGATCGGGCAGAAGGTGGCGTGCACGTGGGGAATGCCCATGGCCTCGGCGACCGAGTGGGCGGCGAACTGGAGCGCGGCGAAACCCAGCACGAGGTCGCAGCCCTTGGCGGCCTCCGTGAGCGCGGCGAACTGGGTGGCCACGGTGTCCGCCATGAGCTGCCGCCGCTGCTCCGGCGAGGACGTCCCCGGCCTGACCGGTCCCGACTTCCCCCGCACCTCCGGCCCCACGGGAACCATCGGAAACCCGAAACCGCCGATCCAGTCACGGAAGTCCGGCGGCACGCAGAAGAGGACTTCCTGCCCCAGATCCCGCAACCGCGACGCCAATGCCACCAACGGCTGGACGTCGCCACGGGACCCGATCGTCGACAGCAGCACACGCATCGCGACTCCTCGCTGGACAGCGCTCTCCCTCGGCCCTGAACCGGCCGGGCTCACCGGCCCGCATTCTGAACCAGCGACGGGGCCTTGCCACAAGTCAACCTTCCAGCTATACGTTGAAGTGGGAACACGTCTCCGTGGCCTCTCCCCCACCGAACAGTTCCGCGACCAGTGCACGGTCACCGCGACGAGGGGGACCAACCATCGGTCCCGGATCGACAGTCCTCACCCCTCCGCACCCCTACGGCCCCACCCCGAACCGCCGGGCTCGATCCCGGGGCCATTCCCGGATTCCCGTCGGATCCCCGCGCTCGATGATCGGGCCGTGTCGGATGGGGGAGGACCGATGTCGTTACGTGACCGGACCGCGGTGCGTCCGGGCCGCTGGACCACGCCGCTGCTCGTCCTGACCGGGTTGGCGTCGGTGGTTTTCGCGGTCGGGACGGCCTTGCACGCGTTCGTCGTCGTGGACGAGCAGACGCTGACACGGATGATGGTGCTGGCCGGGGCCGATCCCGGGCGGGCGCCGGGGTTCCTGGTCGGGTTCCGCGTGGTCGGATGCCTGTACCTGGTGGGCAACGCGCTGGGTGTGCTCGCGCTGCGCCGCCAGCCGAGCCGGTGGTTGTTCTGGGTCGTGCTGGTGGTCAACGCCACCCAGGCGGCCGGGGTCTGGCTGGTGCCGCCGGAGATGTTCACCGCGGCCCGGGAGCGGTTCGGCGTTGCCGGGGTGCTGCCGTCGCTGGTCACCGACGGCGGCGCGCTGGTCCTGGTCGTCGTGCTCGTCACCGCCTCGGCGATCACGCGGGCGACGTGGGGGCAGGTCCGCGGGCTTGCCCCGGCGGCGGAATGACCGTCCAACATGGACGTGGAGGCGCCGGTGGCGCTCGCGCTGTCAGTTCGAACACCGCCCGTTCCCGGAGCTTGACCAACTCGTCCGGGCGACAGCCCAGCAGCAGTACCGACCCGTCGACGGCGTGCCAGAAGTTCCTCTCGTCGACAGCAGCACACGCATCGCGACTCCTCGCTGGACAGCCCTCTCCCCCGGCCCTGAACCGGCCGGGCTCACCGGCCCGCATTCTGAACCAGCGACGGGGCCCTGCCACAAGTCCACCTTCCAGCTACACGTTCCAGTGGGAACACGTGTCCGTGGTCTCTCCCCCACCGAACAGTTCCGCGACCAGTGGAGCGGCAAGCGCAGGAGCGGTCACCTCAAGTTCCAGTCCCGCACTGGTAAGTCTCAGCGTGAAATCGAAGAACGGGCAGCAGCTCTTCTCCGCTGCCGCCAGTTCTGCCACCGGAGCCGCCAGCTCGGCGGGCAGTCGCAGCAGAAAGCCGCCGTCGACGCCCTCTCTCCGCGCCCCGGCAAGCAGTCTCCGCCATCGCTCGACGCGCTCGGCCTGCTCGCCCTCGGTCAGAGTGCACGCGACCGGCGGCTGCTCGTCGGGTCGCGGTGAAATGGCGGTGCCGGGAACCGGATCGGACGACCGGTGCGGGAACCCGCAGCCGGGAGCGCAGCGGCCCGGCCAGGGCGGGCCGTCGATCTCCCCGAGCACCTGCCAGAGCCGGTCGGCGAACGCGTCCAGCTCGGCGGCTCGCTGTTCGGCATCCGCGATGTGGGCCAACAACATCGGGCGCAGGCGTGCTCGGACGTCGGCGCACTGCCCGTCTTCCCATGCCGGCAACAGGTCGCGGATGTCCTCCAGCGGCAGGCCAAGCGTCCGGCCCGAGGTGATGAACTCCAACCGCGCCACCGCCTCCTCGTCGTAGAGCCGGTACCCCGACTCCGACCGCCGTGCCGGCAGCAGCCCGGCCCGCTCGTAGAACCGCAGCGTCGTCGGCTTCATCCCGACCCGCCTGGCCAGCTGGGATATCCGAAGCGGTGCCATGCCCCGACGGTAAACCTTCCAGTCGGCTCGAAGGTCAAGCCGCTGGGGCTCGAAAGAAGTCCGGGCGGTGGTGTCGAATCGGGGCAGGGGCGTTCGTGGCAGGGGTGAGCGGCCGCCCACGAGGGGCGTCCCCACCCACAGGAAGGCAGCTGCGACCGTGAGACTGTCGACCATCACGAACATCTCCGTCGACGGCGTGATGCAGGGACTCGGCGCGCCGGACGAGGACCGCGGGGGCGGGTTCGAGCGCGGCGGGTGGGCCCTGCCGTTCTTCCCCGAGACCGAGGCCTTCCTCGATCAGGTCTACCAGCGCGCCGACGCGTTCCTGTTCGGGCGGCGGACCTACGAGATCTTCGCCGGCTCCTGGGGAACGGTGGCGGACCCGAGCATCAGTCCGATCGCGGCGGCGTTGCACGCGAGGCCCAAGTACGTGGCGTCGTCCACGCTCCCCGACCCGCGCTGGGCGGGCACGACTGTCCTCTCCGGTGACGTCGCGGCCGCCATCCGCGAGCTGAAGGCCAAGCCGGGCGGTGAACTACAGGTGCACGGCAGCGGCGACCTCGTCCGCTGGCTGTGGGACAACCGGCTCGTCGACGAGATCACTCTGATCACCTACCCCGTGGTCGTCGGCCAGGGCACGCGGCTGTTTCCCGTCACCGGCCCGGACACAGCGCTGGACCTGGTCGATGCGCGCGCCTCGAATGGCGTGACGATCCAGGTCTACCGGCCCGCCGGGCGACCCCGGTACGCCACCGCCACCACCGCCAGCCACGACGAGCTGCTGACCCGGCTCCACACGACCCGCGATCCGTGACGGAGAAATCCGGGCTGCGGTGTCGAACCGGAGCAGAGGTGTTCGTAGCAGGAGCGAACGGCCGTCCACGAGGGACGCCCCACACCACAGGAGATGATCTGCCGGTGCAGTACCTGGTTTCCGTGATCTACGACAGGACCGACCTGGCCACCCCGGCCGAGATGGCCGCCGTCGACGCGTTCAACGAGCGGCTCCAGGCCGAGGGCCACTGGGTCTTCGCCGCCGGCCTCGCGGCCCCCGACACGGCCACCGTCATCGACAACCGGAACGGCGAGGCGCTGGTCACCGACGGCCCCTTCCTAGAGTCCAAGGAGTTCCTGGCGGGCTTCTGGATCATCGAGGCCCCCGACCTCGACGTGGCGCTCAGGCTCGCCACCGAGGGGTCGAAGCACTGCAACCGCAAGGTCGAGGTGCGACCGATCCTGAGCGAGTGAGCGCGATCGACGTCCAGGAGGCGATCACCCGGGCCCACCGCGAGGAGTGGGCCCGGGTCGTCGCCGCCCTGACCAAACGATTCGGTGACCTCGACGTCGCCGAGGAGGCGGCGGCCGAGGCGTTCGCGACCGCCGTCGCCCGCTGGCCCGCCGACGGCGTGCCTCCCAACCCCGGCGGGTGGCTGACCACCACCGCCACCCACAAGGCCATCGACCGGCTCCGGCGCGAGAACAAGCGCCACGACAAGCAGAAGGAGGCTCTGCTGGTGCACGACGACGACCCACCCGAGCCTGCCGGCCCCATCGACGACGAACGACTCCGGCTGATCTTCACCTGCTGTCACCCCGCGCTCGCGCCGCGGACCCGCGTGGCGCTGACGCTGCGCATGGTCGGCGGTCTGACCGTGCCCGAGATCGCCCGTGCCTTCCTGGTGCGCGAAACCACCATGGGCCAGCGGATCACCCGCGCCAAAGCCAAGATCAAGGCGGCCCGCATCCCCTACCGCGTGCCCTCCGCGGAAGACCTCCCGACCCGCCTCTCCGGCGTCCTCGCCGTCCTCTTCCTCGTCTTCAACGAGGGCTACCTGGCGACCGGCCCCGACACCGACCCCGTCCGTCCCGCCCTGACCGCCGAAGCGATCCGACTCACCCGCCTGATCCGCACCCTCCTGCCCGACGACGGCGAAGTGGCCGGCCTCCTGGCACTCATGCTGCTCACCGAAGCCCGCCGCCCCGCCCGCGTCTCATCCACCGGCGAACTCGTCACCCTGTCCGAACAGGACCGCGGGTCCTGGGACGCGTCCCTGATCGCCGAGGGACACCGGCTGGTGCGCGAACGCCTGGCCTCCGGCGCGGCCCCGGGCCGCTACCAGATCCTCGCGGCCATCAACGCCGTGCACACCTCCGCCCGCGACGCCCGCGACACCGACTGGTCCCAGGTCGTCGCCCTCTACGACCAGCTCGTCCGCCTCGACCCCTCCCCGGTCATCGCCCTCAACCGAGCCATCGCCGTCGCCGAACTCGACGGCCCCGAGGTAGCCCTGGCAACCATCGACCGCCTCAACGACGAGCTGGCCGAATACCACGCCTACCACGCGACCCGCGCCGACCTCCTGCGCCGCCTGGGCCGCACCCAGGACTCCCGCGCGGCCTACGACAAAGCCATCACCCTGTCCGGCAACACCGCCGAAACCGCCTACCTCACCCGCCGTCGCAACCAACTGAACTAGCTGTCTGTGAGTGGTCAGTCAGGCAGGATCTCGACGTAACCGTCGCTTCCGTGCACGCGGATTCGCCGGCCGTCCGGGATCAGCCGGGTGGCGTCCACCACGCCGACGACGGCCGGCAGGCCGTACTCGCGGGCGATCACCGCGCCGTGTGTCATCAGTCCCCCGACTTCCGTCACCAGTCCTGCGATGCCGACGAAGAGGGGCGTCCAGCTCGGGTCCGTGTGGGACGTGACGAGGATGTCGCCCGGTTCGAGATCAGCCTGGGCCATGTCCAGGATGACGCGGGCGCGGCCTTCGATCGTGCCGGCGGAGACCGGGAGGCCGATCAGGGCACCGGCCGGCACGTCGTCGCGTCGGTACGCCCCGGTGATGGCCTCGCCGTCCGAGGTCAGCACCCGGGGCGGCGTGAGCGCGTGGTACGACCGGAACGCGTCCTTGCGCTGCTGGACGAGCTGGTGATCCACCTGGTTCGAGCGCACGACGTCGTGGAGCTCCTGGAAGGTGAGGTAGAAGAGGTCCTCCTTCTCGGGAATCACGTTGGCCCGCACCAAGCGCTCGGCCTCTGCCAGCAAGGCCCGCTTGTAGATGAAGTAGCGGCTGACGATGTCGTACTTCGGGTACTCCCGGTAGCCGATGAAGGTTCGGACCTGGTCGATCATCCGCTGGGTCTCGTTGGCCTTGTGCTCCCCGTCCGGCAGGTCCCGCAGGCGATCAAGGACCTCCTGTGTCTTCTTCCGCGCCTCCTGCCGTCCCTGCTCGAAGCGCCGCTTGGCGGCGCCCGGCTCGAAGTTCCTGATGTTGTCGAGGATCACGGGCACGAGCGTGGCCGGGCGTTCGCGCCACCGCGGCCTCGTGATGTCGATCTCGCCGACGCAGCGCATGCCGTAGCGGTCCAGATAGGACTCGATGGCGTGGCGTGCTTCGGCCCCGCCCGCGAGCTTCGGCAGCTCGTCCAGGAAGTCATCGTCCTCGACGTCCCGCAGGAACGCCACCACCTCCGGATGCGGGCGGATCACGTCGGCGACGTCGAGCAACGCCAGTCCCATCTCCGACGTGACGTTGCCGGGGGCGGACAGCGTGAGGATGTCAGCCGCGTTCTTCTCACCCAGCCATTCCCCCAGCCGGTCGTTGAGCCACCAGGTGGCCTCCATTCCCGCCCTGATCGCCTGAGAGCTCAGCGGATCACGGAGGACTCGCTTGTGCTCCTCGAAGGCTTCCAACAGGAAGTCGAACAGCGCGGTCCCGGTCTTGGCCCGGATATCGCGCTCCAGAGCGGCAATGGACAGCCGGCTGCGCTCGATCAACTCGGCGACGATGGCCGGGTCGGCCTCGACCGGGGCGGGCGCACCGCTGGCCGGCGGCGCGCCGGGACCCTCGTCCGGCAGCGACGGGACGAAGTCGTCGCGGGCCAGGACGGTCTCCAGAGCGTCCCTGATCAGCGGATCACCTCGCCCGAAGACCTCCAGAAGACTCGCGCGACTCGCGGGTGAAGCCAGGCGCCGGGTGACGTCGACGAACAGCCTCCCGCCGGCCTCGTGCATCGGCACCATGGCCGTCAGCTGCCACATGGAGAACCCCAGCGGCTTCATGGGGTCGGTCATCATCTGCCCGTGACCGACGGAGATGTAGACGTGGTTCTCCCCGTCACCGGCCTCGGGAACGGGAAACAACGTCGTGATCGGCCGACTCTGCACGATCTGGAAGCCATCCCCGACCAGACACCACTCAATGTCCTGCGGGCGGCCGAAGTGCGCTTCGATCCGACGCCCGAGCCGCACAAGCCGCACAACCTGCGCATCCGTCAGCGCCGGCTGCGCCTGCCGTCGCGAGTCGATCGTCACTTCCTGCGTGCCGCCAGCCGGCAGGGCGCGAACGGCACGCTGTTTGGCCGCGATCGTCCTGGCGACGACCTCACCGTCGCGCACCTTGAAGACGTCCGGGTTGACCAGACCGGACACCAGGGCCTCACCGAGGCCGAAGCTCGCGTCCACAGTGGACACCTTCCGGTTGCCCGTGACGGGATCGGCCGTGAACAGAATGCCGGCCGCATCCGGAAAGACCATCCGCTGCACGACCACCGCCATCTGAACCGCACGGTGGTCAATCCCTTCCCGCAGGCGGTAGATCACGGCCCGCTCGGTGAACAGCGAAGCCCAACACCGGCTGACGTGCTGGAGAATCGCCGCCGGCCCCACGACGTTCAGGTACGTGTCCTGCTGCCCGGCGAAGGACGCCGTCGGCAGATCCTCCGCCGTCGCGCTGGAACGCACGGCGTAGGCGGCTTCCTCGCCGAGCTGCGCGTGCGCACGGGTGATCGCCGCCGCCAGATCATTCGGGATGGAAACCCCTTCGACAGCCCGGCGAATGTCCCCGCTGAGCGCCCGAATCGCCTCCCGGTCATCCGACCTCAGGCGCGACAGCTCATCGAGCCGATCATCGATCGACGGCACTTCCGCCATGACCCGCCGGAAGGCGGCCGTCGTCACGCAGAACCCGGCCGGCACGCGAACGCCCTCAATCCGCGCCAGCCCACCCAGGTGCGCGGCCTTCCCCCCAACAACCCCGACCTGCGTCTCGTTAACCTCGTGAAGATCCAACACGTACTGCTCGACCACCGGCACCTCAAGCTGTGTCGAACCTTCTGCTGGGCACGTGCTCATGTCTGGCTGGCTTTCCCTCCGACGACGGTGCTGCGTGCGGCCGCCGATTCTGTGCCAAACCCCGGGCCTTGCCACAAGCCCCCCAGACCGCTATACGTTAGAAGTGGCAAGGAGTGCGTCTCCTTTGTCTTTGCGTCTGTCTTTGTCATCCGCGACGTGCTGTTCGGCGTCTCCCCGATCCGGACCGGAGTCCGCCTGGCCACCGCCGGCGCGGCCGTCATCCACACGAGTCCGGGTATTCCAGACCGGTCCACTCAGCGGACTTCAAGCGGGGCGTCGTACTCGACGTCGCGGTCGAGGCACCGAACGGTCATCCCGTAGAGGGGACGTTGCGGCGCGGTGACCACCAGATGAGGCCGACCAGTCCCGGTTCCGGAGAAGGGGCTGTCTCTCCCGCAATCACGGACACAGTGAGCAGTGTCACTGCTACGGTCGGTGAGGATGAGGGGAGGAGAGATGACGGGGTTCGAGGTCGATCCTGGAGCGCTGCGCGCTGCGGCCGGTGCTGCGCAGCAGGCCGCGAGCGTCGTGCACAAGCTGGAGTTGGGCCGGGTGGCGGAGCTCGCCGTCGCCCTGCCGGGGACGGAGTCCGCCGGAACCGCCGAACAGCTCGGCCGGCACTGGGAGGCCAGCAGCAAGAGGTGGGCCGAAGGCATGGACTCCCACGCGGCCGCGCTGACCTCTGCCGCCCGTGATTACCAGGCGCGAGAGGATTCCGCCGCGCACGGCTTCGGCGGGACCGGAGGCCGTTGATGGCCACCTGGGCCGAGATCAGGAACTGGCAGCCAGACGTGATCGGTCAGGTCGGTGACCACCTCGCCGAGCAGAACAAGCTGGTCATCGGACTGCAGGCCGAGCTCGACGGTGGCAGGCCGGCTGGGTGGACCGGCGACGCGGCGGAAGCCGCGGAGAGCGATCTCCGCGCTCGTCGTCAGGCGCTTGAGGAACTCGCCGCGCGATTGTCCGCGGCGGTGAAGATCATCGACGACACCGAGCAGTCTGTGCGGGCGCTGGTCCGCAGCATCGAAGCGATGGAAGAGCACGCCGGGCGGAACGGCTACCGGATCGAGAACGGCCAAGTCGTCGAGACCGGGGGCTCGGGTGGGTTCCTCACGGCCGCGACTCTCCAGGTGGAGGTGCAGACCATCCTGGCCCAGGCCGGCACGATCGACACCGAGCTGAACTCCGTGCTCGACCGCATCCTGTCCGGCGAGATCGACGACGCGGGAGCGACGACGCTGGCGGCGGCCGCGGCGGCGGGCGAGGACCGCATCGTCGACGAGCAACGACATCGCGATCTGCTGGCCAGGTACCAGGTCAGGACCGACAGCACGACGGTGTGGCCCAGCGGGCTGACCGGTTGGCTCGCGGAGCGGGCGGGTTTCTCGAAGGAACGGATCACCACGACCGAAGCGAAGATGCTCGACGACCTGCAGACGCGCAAGGGCCTCCTGGGGCTCAAGGAGTTCGCAGACATCCGGCAGGACGCCCTCCATGTCGCAGAGGGCAAGTTCGAGGGCAAGGGCTTGACCGACGGACACGCGGACGCCTTCCGGCACGCCTACTGGAACGCGCTGATGACGCAGCGGTACGGCGAGCAGTGGGCGCGCGAGTTCGCCACCGCGCACGAGCGGAACCCCTCCAGCCATCACACCCCAGTGGCCATGGACCTGCGCAACAACGAAGTGGGCCGCGAGATCGCGCGGGCCCACCCCGACGCCAGCCCCGAGGAGCTGGCGAATCTGGTCGAGCAGGCGGTCAAGGACGGCAGAATGGTCGTCATCGACAGCAACGGCACTCTGGCGCCGTCCAACGAGGTGAAACCGGGCGAGACCCGCGACACCAGGAACAACCCGTGGCCGACGGACAACCCGGACCGCGGCGACGACCACGACCCCGGACAACCGTCGGCAACTCCGGAGCAGTACTGACATGCGCTTGACCCTGACCCTGCTCGCACTGCTCGCACTGTTGGCGGGATGCGGCGTGAACACCTCGGGAGCAAAGGTGGAATTCGACGAGGGCCTGGAGAAGGCGATCACCGAGCTGGCCCGCTCAGGCGGTTCCCGGCCACTGAAGGAGCTGGCCCCTGGCGACTGGACCACCGTGCACGTTCTCACCGGCCCGGCATCCGGCGCGCGGATCGAGAAGGAGCTGGGTCGACCCGCCGACATCAAGGGTGACGGCACGCACGGCGGTGACTACGTCCAGGACGGCAACCTCCTCGTCTTCCAACGCGACGACGAGATCGTGCGGATGGTCAGCCTGGGCCAACTCGCCGCGCTCGGTGAGGGCAAGTACCGCGCTGACGTGATCCTGCGGGCGCAGAACGGCACCATCAAGGTGGTCACTCCGGATGGACGCCCCGCAGGCCGCTGATCGGCTTCTCGCCGGGATCGCGCGAATCCCAAACACAGCCGCTCCCACCGTCCCACTCGACCGAGTGTCCGCGCGGGATGGCGACCGTAGCTGACGCGCCCGGCGGATCGGATTCCGCTGCCACCAGCTCCTGCACGACCCCTGTGCCTTCCCGCCCGACGCGTGAACCGGCAGCGCAGCGTCGGGCAACAGGTTGCCCACCACCCAGCGAAAACAGAGAAATCCCAGGTCGCGTGGGTACGGGGCTGGCCCGTTCAATGCGGTTCGGTGCTGCTGCCACCGACCGAATACTCCCAGTCGACTTCCGACACCCGTTCCCCCTCGGGGCGTTAGATGCGCGACTGCCACGTAGTAGTAGCAAGGCCGAGATCAGCAAGTTTGCGAGGTGCGCTGCCGTCCGGAAAATGTGCGACCCGGAGACCGGATTAGCAAAGGCTCGCTCAGCGCGGGCGACTCGCACCAAACCATGCTAGGAGTTCACGGGATCTAAGTAGCTGCACACGACCTCAGGTTGCCATTGACCCTCGGCGGCTCCGCTCATCATGTTCCCGAAGCACCTGGTCACGAGGGGCCGAAGACGCACTAAATTAGTACCACATCGCCTCGAAGGCGACCGCCTCATAAATTCGCTCGAGCTGCTTCCCATACGCACCACACAAGGTGCCCACAGGCTCACCTGCCACTTCTGACCGTTATCCCTGAAGAGAGAGCCGTCGAACTGCAAGGCAGCTCCGATTCGATCGACTCAAGTATGACAATCGGAAGCCAACTCTCCGCATCACCGCACTACCCGCTGCAATTTGACGGGTAAATCTGATCCAGACTTTCATTCGGGATTGAAACCACAGTGAGGCGCGATCGTCCCAGGTGTAACGCCGCCTGACCCGGCGTCGATTCCTCGTCCAAAGGCAGCGCCACTGGGCGCAGCAGGGCAACGCGAGTCGGAGGTCGATCGCAGAGTGCACCTCAGCAGACTGCTGGTACGCGGCTTGAGGGCGAGTGCCGAGCACGACCTCGAAGTTCGCTTCCCTGGCCGTTTCGCCGTTCTGGTGGGCGCCAACGGGTCGGGGAAGACCACTGTGGCGGAAGCGCTGCAACTCGTCCACACCAAGGTCTTCCCGCGGTTGAGCTCGCCCACTGCCGCGGCCCTGGGCGATGGCGAGCGCTCGGTGAAGGTTGAGTGGACCTATGCGCACAAAGACACCGACGAGAGTCCGCTGGGCATTAGGATGCAGACCCAGAACCGTCAATCAACTCCAGGAGCTACTGCAATAAGTTGGGTCCGCGAATTGAGCCGCTACCTGGGCAGAGTGGTCTCCAGGTCACAATCGCCGTCGAACGATCTAACTGACTCGTTCCGGTTGGTCTACCTGCCTGCGACGCGAAACCCGATCGACGAGTTGGCGCGACGGGAAGCACGCATCCTGGTCGAGTTGTTGCGAGCTCAGCGGCAGAACGCAGGGGGCGGCCGGGACCTGGCGGACCTCCGAGCTCGTGCGTCGGCGCTTCTGGAGCAGTTGGTTGCAGACGGCCTCATCCAGGCGGTGGAGCAGCGCATCGCCGGGCATTTGCAGTCGTTGTCCGCCGGGGTTTCTCGCAACTGGCCCTATGTCGGCGGGCAGGTCATCGACGACGCGTACTTGGCTCGGGTGTTGGAGTTGATGCTCGCCGTGCTGGAGGGACGGCAACACGCCCGACCACTGGAGGTTTCGGGGCTCGGGTACGTCAACCTCCTTCACATCGCGGTAACCCTGGCTGCGATTCCCGACCAGCGACTCGCCAACGCAGCGGCCCGTGCGCGAACCGAGGCAACTGCGAGGGATTCGGCGGAAGGTGATCCGCCTGCGACGGGCGAAGCGGTCGAGCTCGATCCAGCCGAGGTCGTCGAAGCAGAGGCCAGGCTGCGCGAAGCCAGGGCCGAGCGCGAGAGCGAGGAGGACTCCTTCTTCCCGTCCCAACCGCTGCACGTGACCGTGCTCATCGAGGAGCCCGAGGCGCACCTGCACCCCCAGCTCCAGCACTCCCTGGCCCGCTACCTGCAACGGATCGTCCGCCAGCGACCGGAGTTGCAGATCATCCTCTCCAGCCACGCGACCGACATCATCACCTCGTGCGATCCCGAGCAGATCGTCGTTCTCCGCCGTGACCGCGACGGTCGGCCTGTTTGCCGCAGCGTCGCCGGACTGGACATCCCCGATCGCGCCGAGGTCGTGCGCAAGACCAGACTTCACCTGGACGCGAGCCGATCCGCGGCGCTGTTCGCCGAGCGACTGCTTCTGGTCGAGGGAGTTACCGACGCAGCGCTGGTGCGCGAGTTCGGCTGGGCCTGGGCCGGAGAAGATGTCGACAAGCAGTCGTTCATCGACGCGTTGAGCATCGTGCCCATGGGCACCAAGGTCGGTTCCTGGGCGGTACGCCTGCTGGCCACTCGTGGTCATGAGCTGTGCGACCGGCTCGCGGTGCTGCGCGACAGCGACAAGGCTTTCGAGGACAGCCCGACACCTCCGACGTGGTTGACCGAAGACGCGCACGACCCCCGAGTGGTCGTGGTGGAGTACAGCCACCCCACGCTCGAGCCGTCCATCACCCCGGGGAACGAGTCCCACATCAGGGCAGCCCTCGAAGAGCTGGGCATCGAGGTCCCCGACCCGCTCGACGCGGCAGCGGTTCACGAGCTGTTCCGCAGCGCCCGCAGAGCCACGGAGGAAAGGGACAAGACACCAGCGGGTCCAGCGGCAACGCGCAAGGGCGAGTTCGCTCTCGCACTGGCGTCCCACCTCGCCGAACAACGGTACGAGGGCAACCTCGACGTGTCGCTGCCTGGTCACATGAGGCGCGTTTTCGACTTTCTCCACGCGGGGGAGTCCGTCCCTGATCCCGAGATGTCCGGCACCGGTTCCCCCGACGAGCCTGTGGCGGAGAGGGTGGAGTGAGCACAACAGCGAGCAGAGCGATGCCGTCGAAGAGCAGCGACGTGCTGCCTGCTGGCCTCACCAGCCAACAGGTGGTCGCCAGTGGAAGCCGCGAGAAGCGGCTTTTCATCAACGCAGGTCCTGGAACGGGCAAAACGACGGTTGCGGCTCAACGCTTCGGCGCGCTCCGATTCCTGCCCGAGGATCGAAGCGACCACCGGGCGGTCACCGCGGTGAGCTTCACCCGAGCGGCGACGTGGAACCTGCAGCAGAGGGTCAAGCGCATCTGGGGCCGAGCCGCCCTGACCTGGCCCCACCGCATCGTCACCCTCGACACGATCATGAGCGACCTGCTGCACGACCTGCTGAGCTCGGGGCTGCTCCGGTGGCCCAACGGGCACACGACGCTCACCGTGGTCGACAGCTGGAACACCTTCAGCCAGAGCGAACACATCAAAGACGCTTACGAAGTCCAGGTGGACTACGGTCATGTCCGGTTCAAGCAGGTCGAACTCGATCGCGCCATGCGCGTTCCACCTCCGGTGATCGAGAAGCTTATCGTCGGCGGTGTCTGCACCCACCAGGATGTTCGGGACGCGCTCGAGGCCGCGCTGGAAGACAGTTCCGTCGTCGACCGCGTGCGCACGCGGTGGGCCCAAACAACACGTGCGTTGATCGTCGACGAGGTGTTCGACGCCAACGATCTCGACATCGCGGTCATCGAGCTGGCCGTCCAGGCGGGCCTGTCCGTGACGCTGGTCGGAGACCCCTGGCAGGCCCTCTACGTGTTCCGCGGCGCACGCCCCGAAGTGATACCCCAGCTCCTGAGCCGTACCGGCACCCGGACAATCGTCCTGACCGATTCCTTCCGGTGGCGCGACTCCGGCCAACAGCGCCTCGCCGAGGACCTTCGCGCCGGGCGCCCCGTGAGCCTGGACTCCGCGACCCCGGACGCCGCGGCCAGCAGGGCGGATGTCGTCCTCGCCGTCACGTGGAAGCAGCTCTGGACCACCAGCGGTCGAATTCTGCCCCTGGCCTTCCACTCGTTCAAAGGCGGCGCCGAGGAAGCAGCGGCCACCCTGCTGCTCAACCACGTGACCCGCACCGTCCTCGGCCAGCCGGCCACTTACCTCGCCGATGCCCTCCTGGCGCTGGGCATCAGCGATCCCGACGCCCCCGATCTGCTCCACGACGATCTTCAACGAGTCCTCGACCTCCTCCGGCCAGGCGGAAAGGAGGCGACCAACAACGCGTACGCATTACTGGCGGATGTTGTCAAGGGCGTCTCGTCCCGTTCGCTGCGCCGCGCGCACCATTCGCATACAAATCGCCTCCGAGACATCGGCTCCGCGCTCACCGGCGACGGTCCCCCGGTTCTCGGCCTCACAACTCACCAGGCCAAGGGCAGGGAGTGGGACACCGTCGGCGTCACGCTGACCCAGGTCGAGCAGAACAGGCTCCTGACTGGTCTGAGCTATGCGGAGGAGACCGATCGCAAGTTGTACGTCGCCTGTACCAGAGCCCGACGTCAAACGCTTCTGATAAAGCTCTGATCCGCCTTGGAAAACCACCCGCAGCACGCCCGAACAACCCGAGGATGCCTCGGCATAGCCTTCTGACACCCACGCCCGAACTCGAGGCCGCGAGACCGGCACCGGTGCGCACGGTATCGATCAGCGACCTGCGTTGCTACAAGACCGTTGAGCGCGACCACCACGAAGAAAGCGGGCGTCCACTCCCGATCACCTGGCGCACCGCGTCCAAGTCGAGGTTGACGATCAGTCAAGCGGGGCGGCGGGAGGGTGGGCTCCCGCCGCCTGGGGTTGGGTTATTTCGGGGTGGGTGGGACCGCGGCCTTCAGGAGGGTGCGCAGGGTGGTCAGTGCTTGGTCGGGGTTGACCTGGTTCGGGGCCAGGAGCCACTGTTGGTGGATGCCGATGCCGGCGCCGATGATCATCACGGACAGGGCCTCGGCCGGGAGTTCCGGGGGCAGCGGCAGGCGCTCCAGCCAGCGTCGGCAGTGGTCGCGCAGGGCGTTGTGGATCTCGACGTAGCGGCCCTGGATGGGTGAGCCCGGTTCCAGCGCCTCCACCAGGAGCGTGACGAAGAGCTTCGTGGTGGGCAGGGTGGTCAGGGCCCTGGCACCCTCCATCAGGCGGTCGAACCCCACGTCCAATCCCGCATTCTTCCCGAACTCCGACTCCGGGCCGTCGGCGAGGCCGGCGCGGATCTGGGTCAGCGAGCGTTCGAGCACGGACAGCAGCAGGCCCTCCTTGCTGCCGAAGTGCCAGGGGATCGATCCCCTGCTGATGCCCGAGCGCTCGGCCACGTCGGCGAACGTGGTCTGCCGGTAGCCCTTCTCCGCGAACAGCTCCGCGGCCGCCGTGAGGATGCGGTCGCGGCTCTCCTGGCTGGTCTGTTCCCGACGTGTTGTCACGGCACCTCCTTCTGTGCTAGCCATAATATCCTATGCTGGCCAACACAGGAGGTGTTGCCTTGCGTTTCGTCACCTACGAGTCGAGTGACGGCGACCGCGCCGGGGTCCTCAACGGCGACCAGGTCCACGCCTTCCCGCCCGGCACGGCGCTGGTCGACCTGCTCGGCCCCGCGCTGCGGCAGGCGGGCGAGCGCGCGCTCGCCGAACCCGCCGAGGTCGTCGCGCTCGCCGACGTCAGGCTCAGAGCGCCCGTTCCGCGGCCACCGTCCATTCGGGACTGTCTGTGCTTCCTCGACCACATGCGCGGCTGCCTCAAAGCCACGGGTGGCACGGGAACGCTGGAGCCGACCTGGTACCAGATCCCCGCCTTCTACTTCGGCAACCCCGCCACCGTGATCGGCCCGCACGACGACGTGCCCATCTCCCCCGGCAGCGCATGGTTCGACTTCGAGTTGGAGATCGGCGCGGTGATCGGCGCCCCGGGCCGCGACCTGACGCCCGAGCAGGCCGAGGAGCACATCGCCGGCTACACCCTGTTCTGCGACTGGAGCGCCCGCGACCTCCAGGGCCTGGAGAGCCAGCTCAGGATCGGCCAGGCGAAGGGCAAGGACGGCGCGACCACCCTCGGGCCGTGGCTGGTCACGCCGGACGAGCTGCCCTTCGGCCCGGACGGCCGGCTCGCGCTGCCCGTGCGGGCCGAGGTCAACGGCGAGCTGATCGGCGAGGGCCGCACCGACACCATGGACTGGACCTTCGGCGAAGTGATCTCCTATGCCTCGCGCGGGGTCGAGCTCCAGCCCGGAGACATCTTCGGTTCCGGCACCGTCCCCGGCTGCTGCCTGTTCGAGTACCTCGATTCCCGTGACATGGCGGCGTTCCGGGGCTGGCTCAAGGACGGCGACGTGGTGACGCTGCGCGCCGAGGGACTGGGCGAGGTGCGGCAAACCGTGCGCGCCAGCAGTGCTCCCCATCCCTTGCCCACCAGACCCAACCCCGACGCCAGGCCCCGCCGGCCACGGATCAACCCGGCCCCGTCCGCCCTGCCCTACACCGAGGGGCTGCACCAGATCGGCGACGGCGTCTGGGCGTGGCTGCTGCCCGACGGCGGATACGGCAGGAGCAACGCGGGACTCGTCGCGGGCGACGGCGCGTCGCTGTTGGTCGACACGCTCTACGACCTTCCGCTCACCACCACGATGTTGTCCGCGATGCGGCCGATCACCGACCGGCATCCGTTGAGCCACGCGGTGCTCTCCCACGCCAACGGCGACCACACCCATGGTGGACAACTGCTTCCCGAGTCGGTGCGGGTCATCGCCGCCGAGGGGACCGCGCACGAGATGCGCACCGAGATGCCCCCGGAGATGACCACGGCCCTCCAGGTCATGGACCTCGGGCCGGTGCTCACCCCGTACGTGCGCGAGCGCTTCGCGTCGTTCCACTTCGGCGGCATCCGCCTGCGCACTCCCGACCAGACCTTCGACCAGCGGCTCGTCCTCGACGTGGGTGGCCGTGAGGTGCACCTGCTCGACCTCGGGCCCGCCCACACCGGAGCCGACACGGTGGTGCACGTTCCCGACGCGGGCGTGCTCTTCGCGGGTGACCTGCTGTTCATCGGGTGCACGCCGATCGTCTGGAGTGGACCGATCGCCAACTGGATCACGGCCTGCGACACGATGGTCGACCTCGGTGTGTCCACAGTGGTCCCGGGCCACGGGCCGGTGACCGACGCGGCCGGAATCCTCGCCGTGCGCGGGTACTTCCAGCACGTCGTGGAGCAGGCCGACGCGGCCTTCGCCCGGGGACTGGACTTCCGGGAGGCGGCGTTCGGGATCGACCTGGCCGAGTACGGCGACTGGCTGGACGCCGAGCGCGTCGTGGTCAACGTCTACCAGCGGTACCGCGAGATCGACCCCGACCAGCCGGTCCTCGACCGGGTCGCCCTGTTCGGCCTGATGGCCGAATGGGACAGGCAACGCCAGCAGTGAACCGGCCTGACCAGCGGCCGGCCGGGTTCCTCCTGATCCGAAGGGCTTTCCTCCGTGCGACTTCCGAGAACCGCGCACACCGCGCACCCCTGGCGAATCCACACCCTCGCGTCCGACTTCCGCATCGAGGACGTGTGGGCCCTGCCCACCCCGGGCGGCCCGGACGACCTTCCCCGGCTGGTGCGGCAGATGACGTCCGGCGAGGAGCGGTTCTCCGGCGCCACGCAGGCGCTCTTCGCGCTCCGGTGGAAGATCGGGAAACTGCTCGGCTGGGACGGCCCCGACTCCGGCCTCGGCGCACGGGTGCGCACGGTCCGCGACCGGCTGCCCGCTGATCTCCGCGACGCACCGCGCGGGCCGGACCTCCGGGCGGTCCCGCTCACCTCCGTCTACCTGACCGACAACGAGTGGGTGTCGGAGCTGGCCAACCGGACCGTGCACACGCTGATGCACATCGGCTGGGTCCCGAGCGAGGACGGCGGCCATCGCGGCCAGATGACCGTGCTGGTCAAGCCGAACGGGTTGTTCGGAAAGCTCTACATGGCCGCGATCAGGCCGTTGCGCCACCACGTCGTGGACCCGGCGCTGGTCCGCAAGATCGGACGCGAATGGCGGGCGTGAGCCGCTGAGCGGCGCGGCGACCCGTCCCCACACCCCGCGCCGCGTTCCGGACCCCGGTCGGCCACACACGCCGAACGACGTCGAACGTCGCATCGCAGAAGGAGAATCTCATGAAGGTTGGCATGGTCGCGTACCACTACCCGCACGCCGAGCACCGCGAGGAGTTCATCGCCCGCCTCCACCAGGTCGTCGAGTTCTTCCGCCGGACACCGGGCTGCCTGTCCGCCGACTGCTGGGTGACAGCCGACAACGACGCGGTGATCTCCACGGTGCAGTGGGAGTCCGAGGCGGCGTTCGGCGCGTCCTTCGCCGCCGTGCGGGCGTCGGGACTCGACCTCACCTACGACGAGCGCGAGTCCCGCCCCCGCGAGATCATCCGCCTCGTGGCGGCCTGACCCCTCGTTTCCCTGTCCCCGCAACCATTCCGACGCGCGAGCCCGCCCGCCCGAGCACCTGCCGGGCGGACGGGCCGTCGTCAGGCGGACGTCGGTTCCACGAACTGGATGTCGTGGTTGTCGGCGCTGGCAAGAAGGTTCAGCAGGCCTGCTCCCTCCTGGGTCAGGCTGGCGCGGTCGGTGGTGTTGAGGCGGTGGAACGGCTCGACGCGCAGCGTCGCCGTGCCGCGCTCGCGCACCACGCGCCAACAACCCGCGACCCGGCCGTCGAGCAGGAAAGCAGCCCGCATGCCGTTGCCGGTCATGAGGCGTCGACGGTGCTCGTCGGAGATCACCCGCGTGCGGTCGGCGTGCGAGGCGAGCAGGTTGTCGTACTCGGGGAGGAACCGCGCCTCGGCCGGGGTGTCCGGGTCGGGCCGGGGCGCGTCCGGCAGGTCCAGCAGTTCGTTTCCCCGCTCGTCGCGCAGGACGCGCAGCCGTGGGCGCATCGGGTCGACGATCTCGCGGAGCCGGGTCAGGCCCGACCAGGTCTGCACATCGCGGACCGTGGCCGGGCCGAACGCGGCGAGGTACCGAACAACCAGGTCCTCCACTGTGGACCGAGTGGCGCGGGTGCCGGCCAGCCACGACTGGGCGGTCATGTGCCGCGTCACCCCGGACTGGCCCCACACACCCCGCGGCGGCACCTGGACCAGGGGAACGAGGTTGCGGACCGCGTAGGCCAGCGAGTTCGGGTCCCGATCGGGCCAGTGCTCCGCGAGGGACGCCCCGAGCTCCTTGGGTGTCAGCGCCCGGGCCGCCAGCGCGGCCCGGCCCGCCGCGCCCAGCGTCGCCGGGTCGATCCCGGCGACGCTGGGGCCGTGGGTGCTGTTGCGGAACAGGTCCCGGTCCAGCACGGGTTGCACGAGCTTGCGCACCGCCAGGCAGTCGCGCGCCGTGACCAGGTGAATGGTCGACCGCATCAACGCGATGCGGACGGCCTGGCGGTGCTCGACCATCGCGGCGAGTTCGCCCGGGTCGAACCCGACGAGCCGTGTCCAGAGCCCCACGTACGGAGCGGTCGGCACCTGGGCCTGGAGCCCCACGAGGTGCTCGATCGCCGCCTCGGCGCTCGTGGCCACCCGGCGGAGCAACAACTGCCGGTGCAACGTCGCGCGGTTGAGCGCCCGCGTGGTGAGCACCTCGGACACGGTCACACTCCTTCGATCGTCCAGAAAGGACGTCCAGAAAGGACAGAGTCTCAGCCGGAACCGGGCCCGGCCGAAACGGGGCCTCAGCTGAAGTCGGCCCGGTGGTCGGCGGCCCACTGCGCGAAGGAGCGCGCGGGGTGACCGGTGATCCGCTCCACCACCGGCGACACCTCGGCGGGCTTGCCGACGGTCGCGCCCATCAGGTCGAACAGCGCGGTGATGAAGTCGCCGTCCATGAACTGGCGCATCTGCTCCAGAACCGGCTTCGGGTCGAGCTCCTCGAACCGCAGCGGACGGCCGAGCGCCTCGCCGAGCACCTGGACCTGCTCCCGCTGCGTCATGGACTCGGGGCCGGTCAGGTCGTAGACCCGGCCGGCGTGCCCGTCCTCGGTCAGCACCCGTGCCGCGACCTCCGCCACGTCCCGCTCGTGCACCGGCGCGCTCGTGAACTCCGCGTACGGCGCGCGGATGACGTCCGACCCGTTGAGCTGCATGGCGAACGACAGCGCGTTGATGGCCGGGAAGAACAGCCGCAGGAACGTCCACTCGGACGCGGCCTCGGTGATCGCCCGCTCGACCCGGTGGTGGTACTCCGCGATCACGTCGGGCTGCGTGTCGCGACCGTCCACAATGGCGCCCGACGACAGGAACACGATGCGCCGGCCGCGCGCGGCCGACAGGAACGCCGTGGCGTCCAGACCGTACGGCAGCACGAGGAACACCGTGGTCACGCCCTCCAGGGCGGGCGCCAGCGTCTCCGGCCTGGTGAGGTCACCGCCGACCACCTCGACGCCGGCCGGCAGGGTGGCCTTCTCCGGGTCGCGGGTCAGCGCGCGGACCTTCTGGCCGCTCTCCAGCAGCGCCTCGACGGTCTGCCGGCCGAAGTGGGCGGTGGCTCCGACAACAAGAATCACGACAACTCCCCCAGTTGGTCGAACGTCAGCGCAGGCCGCGGAAGAAGCCGCGGAGGTCGGTGATCATCAGTTCCGGCTCCAGGTGGGCCGCGTAGTGGCCGCCGTGCTCCTCGTAGGTGTGCCACTGCGTGATGTTCTTGTGGTCCCGCTCGGCGAAGCGGCGGATCGACCTGAAGTCGCCGTTGAACGAGGCCAGGCCGATCGGCACGGTGGTCGGCTCGCTCGGGGCCTGGCCCTGGGCCTTGGCGTTCTCGTAGTAGAAGCGGATCGACGAGCCGGCGGTCCTGGTGAACCAGTAGATGGCGACGTTGGTGAGGATGAAGTCGTCGTCGACGGGCCGGCTGCCCTCGGCGTCGCTCGCGAACAGCTGCGCGTTCCAGCCCAGCAGGCCCACCGGCGAGTCAGCCAGCGCGTGCGCCAGGGTCTGCGGCTGCTGCGAGTGGAGCTGGTTGAACGAGAACTTGTTCTCGTAGAACCACTGCAGGACCTGCAGCGCGGCCATGTCCTCTTCGGACAGTCCGGCGAACTCGGCGGGGTCGCCCGACGGGAACGAGAAGATCTGGGTGACGTGGACGCCGGCGACGTGCTCGCTGTCGACGCGGCCCAGCTCCGGCGAGACCAGCGACCCGCCGTCGTTGCCGTGCGCGCCGTAGCGCTCGTACCCCAGCCGCCGCATCAGCTCGGCCCAGGCCCGCGCGATGCGGGCGGTGCCCCAGCCGGTGTCGGTGGTCGGGCCGCCGAAGCCGAAGCCGGGCAGCGACGGGATCACCAGGTGGAACGCGTCCGCCGGGTCGCCGCCGTGCGCGGCCGGGTCGGTCAGCGGGCCGATCAGGTCGAGGAACTCCACCACCGAGCCCGGCCAGCCGTGCGTGAGGACCAGCGGGAACGCGTCCGGCTCCGGGGAGCGCACGTGCAGGAAGTGGATGTCCTGCCCGTCGATCTCGGTGACGAACTGCGGGTACTGGTTGAGCCGCGCCTCCCACTTCCGCCAGTCGTAGCCGGCGCGCCAGTACTCGGCCAGCCGCCGGACCTCGTCGAGACCGACGCCGTAGGCGTTGTCGTCCGCGCCCGGCGCCGGGTCCGTCCAGCGGGTCCGCGCCAACCGGTCGGCCAGGTCGTCGAGGTCGGCCTGCGGCACCGCGATCTCAAAACGTCTGATCTCTGTCATGAGTACAGCCTCACGGAGGCGGCGTCCGCCATCAACGGCGAAGCGCGGGACGACCGTGATGCCGCACGCAACGATCCCCGGTCAGTCCGCGTCGTCGCAGTGGACGGCGGACGCCTCGGCGAACATCCGCGCCCACATCTCCTGCGGGCCGCTGCGCCACACCGCCCGGACCGGCATGGGCGGCAGGCCCGTCAGCGGCACCAGCTCGACACCGGGCCGCCGGTACACGGTGAGCAGCGACGCGAACGTCAGGTGGGCCAGGTCGCCCGCCGCGACCACGCGCAGCACGTCCTCGACGTAGGCCGTGGACAGCCGGCGCCGCTTGATCTCACGGCCACCCGGCGTCGTCGCCGGCGTCCAGTACTCGCCGAACCACGACGGCAGCGCCGGGTAGATCACCTCGTGCTCGGCGAGGTCCTCGACGTCGATCACCGACCGACCGGCGAGCGGATGGCTCGATCCCAGCATGACCGCGCGTTCGACCTGGTCGATGACCGGGCCGATCCGCAGCGGCACGTCAGCCGGCACCTCGCCCACCGGCATCCACGTCACGAACACGTCCACCGGCCAGTCCCGGCCCGACCACCGGAACAGGTCCGTCGTCGGCTGCGCCGAGGCCACCACCCGGTGCTCCGGGTACAGCCGCTCGAACGACGCCGTCAGCTGCGGGCCGAGGGTCTCGGGCAGGGTGGTGGCGAACCCGACCCGCAGCACGCCGCCACCGAGGTCGGCCGTGCGCCGCACGTCGGCCAACGCGCGCTCGATCTGAACGTAGGCGGAGCGCAGCTCGCCGAACAGCTGCATGCCCTGCGGCGTCGGCGTGACCACCCGGCTCGTCCGGAGGAACAGCGGCACGCCGGCCCGTCGCTCGACCATGCGCACCAGGTTGCTCACCCGGGAAGTTGACAATCGCAACCGTTCGGCAGCGCGACCGAAGTGCAGCTCCTCGGCTACCGCGAGGAACGCCTCGATCTCCCGCATCTCCAGCACGCCGCGGAGCCTACCCGCTGATTCGCGCTGGTCAGAGGGGGTGTGATCGCACGAGGCAAATCCACGGACCGTCCGGTGATCACTACTTTTCGTAGCGATTTGTCCCGATTTCCCCGGCAGGCCCCACATCCAACGCGGAGCGTGCGCCCAGCTCTCCGCCGACCTGTCCGGGACGGGAAGGAGAACGGACCAGCGTGCGGACAGACATCGGATCGATTCCGAACCCGCGCCTCCTCGCTCTCGACTGCCCTCCGCCACTCCTCGATTCAGCGCCACCAGCGATTCAGCGCCACCAGCGCATTGACCTGGTGGACCGATGCGGGTGCAATGAGCCGCGTGCCTCAGCTCCGCTTGGCGGCCTCGGTGTTGGCAGTGGCCGCGTTGATCGCAGGTTCCCCCGCCTCCGTCGCCAGTGCGGACGCGCCCCCCGAGCACGGCGGGGTCGGCTTCGACCTCGACGCCGCCACCATCCCCGACCTGCGGGAGCGCATGGACCGGGGTTCGCTCACCTCCCTGCGCCTGACCGCGGCCTACCTGCGGCGGATCGACGCCCTCGACGGCACGCTGCGGTCCGTCGTCGCGGTCAACCGGCGCACGCTGGCCGAAGCCGCCGCCAGCGACGCCCGCCGGCGGGCGGGTCGGGCGCTCGGCCCGCTCGACGGGATTCCCGTGCTGCTCAAGGACAACATCGACACCGTGGCGATGCCGACCACGGCGGGTTCCCGCGCGCTGGAGGACTCCCGTCCTCGGCGCGACGCCTTCCAGGTCACGCGGCTGCGCTCCGCGGGCGCGGTCGTGCTGGGCAAGGCGAACCTGTCGGAGTGGGCCAACTTCCGGTCCACCAAGCCCACTTCCGGCTGGTCGGCCGTGGGCGGGCAGACCAGCAACCCGCACGTGCTGGACCGCAACCCCTGCGGCTCCTCCTCCGGATCGGCGGCCGCCGTGGCGGCCTCGTTGGCCCAGGTCGCCATCGGCAGCGAGACCGACGGCTCGATCGTCTGCCCGGCGGGGATGAACGGGGTCGCCGGACACAAGCCCACCCTGGGGTTGGTGAGCCGAACCGGTGTGGTGCCGATCTCGTCCGAACAGGACACGACGGGGCCGATCGCGCGGCACGTCGTCGACCTCGCGATCACGTTGTCGGCGTTGCAGGCCCGCGATCCCGACGACGCGGCAACGAAGGAGGTCCCGCGGGGCCAACCGACCGACTACGCCCGGCATCTCGACCCGAACGCCCTGCGCGGAGCCAGGATCGGCATGTGGCGCCTGCCGGGGCTGGGCCCCGAGGTCGACCGCGTGATGGCGTCCACTGTGGACGCTCTCCGGGCCAACGGCGCCACGGTCGTCGACGTGACCCTGCCGTACCAGGACCAACTGGTGGCCGACGAGTTCCCGGCGCTGCTGACGGAGTTCCGCAGGGACATCAACGCCTACCTGGCGACCAGGCAGGGCGGACCCCGCACCCTGGCCGACCTGATCGCCCACAACCGCGCCGATCCCGCCGAGCGGACCTGTTTCGCCGGCCAGGAGCTGTTCGAGATGGCCGAGGCCGCCCCGCGCCCCGACGACCCCGAGTACCGGGCGCGCCGGGCCCGGTTGACCGACCTGTCGCGCAGGTCGATCGACGAGACGTTGGCGGAGCACCGGCTCGACGCGATCATGGCGCCCACCAACCCGCCCGCGTGGCGGACCGACTGCGCGAGCGGGGACAACGACATCGTCCCGTCCTCGACCCCGGCCGCCGTGGCCGGCTACCCGCACACCGCCGTCCCCGCCGGGTTCGTCGGCCCGCTCCCCGTCGGTCTGTCGATCTTCGCCGGCCGGTGGGCGGACGCGAAGGTCCTCTCGCTCGCCGCGGCGTTCGAGCGGGCCGCGCCCGTGCGGCGCGCTCCCCGGTACCTGCCGACCCTGCCCACCGGCTGACACCGGGCGGGACGGCCGCCCCGGCGCGCCGCCGCACGCGGGGACGCTTCACCCAGACGAGTGGTTATCGGCGTAGTCACCCGCGCCTCGGTAACCCACACGGTGGGGACCGCCGGCGGGCAGGCGGCCACGCGTGCGAGCGGCGGGTGGGGAGCCATGGCGAAGACGCTGGAGGAGTGGCTCGACAGCGAGGTGCGACCACTCAGGAACAAGCCGGTGCGCTGGCTGTCCGAGTTCTACTTCCTCCGCGACCCCGCCCGGCCGAGGCACGTGGACCCCGAGATCTTCTTCGCGCCGGCCGACGGCGTGCTCCTCTACCAGCGGACGGTGAACCCCGACGAACCGCTCGTGGAGCTCAAGGGACGGCGCTACACCCTCCAGGACGCCCTCCGCGACCCCGACTACGACCGCCAGAGCCTGGTCGTCGGCATCTTCATGACCTTCTACGACGTCCACGTCAACCGGGTGCCCTACTCGGGGCGGTTGTCCTACCGGGTTCCGGAGCCGGTCGAGACGCACAACCACCCGATGCTCGACATGGAGCACGGCCTGCTCGCGGAGCTACGGCCCGACCTCGGCACCGCCGAGTACCTGTTCCGCAACCAGCGCGTGGTCAACCGGTTCGTCTCGCCCGCGCTCGACGGGCCGTACCACGTCCTCCAGATCGCCGATCGCGACGTGCGCTGCGTGATTCCGTTCGACCTGCGCCAGAACCGGCCCTGCCGGCAGGGCGAGCGGTTCTCCCAGATCCGGTACGGCTCGCAGGTCGACCTGGTCGTGCCGCTGTCCGCACGGTACGGGCTGGAGTTCCTCCAGGCCGAGCACAGCCACGTCGAGGCCGGTGTGGACCCGCTCGTCCGCATCGTCCGGCCGGGGGCGGGGAGTCGGCCGTGACCGCCGGTCGCGGCGTCGCCACCCGCCGCGCGTCGTCGGAGCGCGACCCGGCCGACCCCACCGAGCTGGAGCACCCGGCGTTCCTCGTGAACGCGCCGTTCTCCTACTCGACCGGAATCGCGAACATCGCCTGGAGGGAGGAGGTCCCGGACCGGGAGCGCGCGCCCGACGGCGCCCGGGCGATGACGCAGTTCCTTGAGCTGTACCGACTGCTGTCGGCCGAGTCCCTGGTGTACGTGCTGCCCACCCCACCCGGCAGCGGGTTGCGGGACCTCGTGTTCACCGCCGACCTCGGCGTCGTCCTGGAGCACCTGCCCCGGACCGCCGTGATCTCCCGGTTCCCCCCGGCCGCCCGGCGGGGCGAGGCCGAGGTCAGCGCGCGGTTCTTCGAGCTCATGGGATGCCGAACCGCCTTCTCCCCCACCCGCTTCGAGGGCGAGGCGGAGCTCAAGCACCTGCACGACAACGTCTACGCCGGCGGTCACGGGCCCCACACGGACCGGGCGACCTACGACTGGATGGAACGCGAGTTCGCCATGCGGGTCATCCGGCTCCCGCTGACCGATCCGCGCCTCCACCACCTGGACCGCGGCGTCTTCCCCCTCACCCGGGAGCAGACGTTGGTGGCCGCCGCGGTGTTCGGGAGAGCCGAGATCCGGGAGCTGGAGGAGCAGACCGAGATCATCGACGTGCCCGTGGCCGCCGCCCACCGCGGCGTGTGCAACTCGGTGCGCCTGCACAACGTGATCCTCAACGCGTCCCACCTGCACGAGCTCAGGGCGGGCACCGAGGAGTACGCCGCCGAGACCGCCAAGAACCGAGCCCTGGAGGACGTCGCGAGCCGGCTCGGCTTCGAGGTGGTCTACGTGAACCTCAGCGAGTTCCACAAGGGCGGAGCGCTGTTGTCCCGCATGGTGATGCACCTCAACCGGCACTCCTACCGGCTCTCGCTCCTCTGAGGCCTGGCGTTCGGGTGAGCTGGTACCGTCGCGTCGTGCATTGACGCCGGGGCGCCACGCCCCTCCCCCACACCGCCCGCACTGTCCACAGTGGACACTGTGAGCACGTCGGACGCGGCCGTGCTCCGCCGTCGGGTCCGTTCTTCCGCAGCAGCAGCAGTTCCCGCGTGAAGAAGGGTTCTTTCCCGAATGTCCCACGAGCACGTCCTGTCCGCCCAACCCTCCCCCGCCACGCTGGCGTGGGCGCTCCGCCAGACCGGCGGTTCCCGCGTGCTGGCGACGGAATTCCTGACCGGTGGGGTCTCGCACGCCAACCACGCCCTCGTTCTCGACGGCCCCCGGCCGCGACAGGTCGTGCTGCGGCGGTGGGCCCGCCCGGGGTGGGAGGAGAGCGACCCCGACTTCACGGTCGAGCGCGAGGTGGCGGCGCTGACCGTGTTGGAGCGCGCCGGGTTCCCCGCGCCCCGCGTGCTCGCCGCGGACCCAGAGGGGCGGGAGTGCGACGCGCCCGCCCTGTTGGTGACGCGGTTGCCGGGTCACGGCCCCGACGAGGACGACGAGCAGTCCCCGCGGTTCCTGCCGCAGTTGGCCGCCACCGCCTTCGCCCTGCACCGCGTCGCGCCGCCGTGGCCGGGTGTGCCGGACTACCGGCCGTACAACGACCTGTCCGATCCGCGTCCACCGGCGACGAGCACCCGGCCCGAGGTGTGGGAGCGGGCCTTCGCGATGGTCTCGGCGCCGCCACCGCCGGGGCCGGTGTGCCTGATCCACCGCGACTACCACCAGGGCAACACGTTGTGGCGGAACGGGCAGATCACCGGCGTGGTGGACTGGACCACGGCGTCGCGGGGCTGCCCGGACGTCGACCTCGGGCACATGTGCTGGAACCTGGTCGTCGACTACGGCGAGGACAGGGCCGAGGAGTTCCTGCGGCACTACGGCGCGCTGAGCGGCACCGAGGCGCACCCGTACTGGTTGGTGCGGCCCGTGGTGGACCTGCTGCCCGACGTCGAGTTGGACGAGGAGGACCTCGACGCGCTGGAGCCCTACCTGGCTCGCCAGCTCGCACGAGGGTGAAGGTGAGGGTGCGGGTGGTCCCACCGCGCGCCGTGCACCGCGCGTCAACGTGCACCGCGTCAACGTGCCCCTCGCGCCGCGCACCCCGTTCGGTGCCACGCAGTCGTGATCAGTGATCGCCGGCCACCCGTCGATCGGTGACCGATGGCGCCCCTGCGCGCTGGCCCACCGCCGGCGCGCAGGGGCGCCGCCGCGTCGCACCCAGGCTCGACCGGGGTGCGGCCGAGGAGTGGCACCACCTCCCATCTGCGCTTTCGCTTACCCTTGCCTCGGCATTCAGGTATCTCGAAAGTCGAGTGGTGAGATGGCACGGGAAACTCTGGACTCCCTCCGCGCGGAGCTGGCCGACGAGATCCGGGCGAACCAGGCGGCGGTGGACGCCATGGACGAGGCGGCGGCCGAGCACCTGGGGATCAACCGGACGGACCTGCGCTGCCTGGACGTCCTGATGCGGCTGGGCTCCGCGCGGCCGGGCGAGCTGGGCGTGACGCTCGGGCTGACCACGGGCAGCGTGACCGCGCTGCTGGACCGGCTGGAGAGGCTCGGGTACGCCACGCGCTCCCCCGACCCGACGGACCGCCGGAAGGTGGTCGTGCGGCCGACGACCCAGGCGAACCGCAGGGCCAAGGCGCTCTACGGCCCGATCGCCGAGGACGGCCACCGGTTCCTCGCCCGCTACAGCCGCACGGAGCTGGAGGTCCTGCTCGACTTCCTGCGCCGCAGTCGCGCCCTGCAGGAGGAGCACGTGGCCCGCATCCGCGCGACCCGGCCCGGCGGCGCGGGGTCCCGCGCCAGCGCCGCGAAAAGAACTTGACCCGGCATGCGCCCGGACACATGCTGCCCGCCATGACTCGCGAAGAGGGGCCTCAGCGCGGCGGTGCGACCATGCGCTCGGCGGCGGCCCACCTCCTACGCGGACTCGTCGCGGACGCCCCCTGGCCGGGCGTCCCCGGCGGTCCGCGTGATCGCTGACCGCACCGCGCCCGACCTCCGCTCCCCCCGTTCCCGAGGCCTGTGGGCCCACCGGGACTTCCGTCTCCTGTGGACCGGCGAGACGGCCAGCCAGCTCGGCAGCGGCATCACCGCCGTGGCCCTGCCCCTGGTGGCCGTGGTGACGCTGGACGCCGGCACGTTCGCCGTGGCCCTGCTGGGCGCGGCGACCTGGTTGCCCTGGCTGGTCCTCGGCCTTCCGGCCGGTGCGTGGGTGGACCGCCTCCCCCGCCGACCGGTGATGCTGGCCGCCAACCTCGCCTCGATCCTGCTCCTGGTCAGCGTTCCGGTGGCCGCCTGGCTCGACGCGCTCACCGTCGGCCACCTCCTCGCGGTGGCGTTGTCGTCCGGCGCGGCCGCGGTCTTCTTCTCCACCGCGTACCACGTCTACCTGCCGGCCCTGGTGGCCACCGCCGACCTGGTGGAGGGCAACGCCAAACTCCAGGGCGGCGAGCAGGTGGCCCGGGTGACCGGACGCGGCGTGGGCGGCTTGATCGCGCAGTGGCTCGGCGCCACGGCCGGTCTGCTGGCCGACGCGGCGAGTTTCCTCGTCTCCACGCTCTGTTTGCTCTCCATCCGGACGCGGGAGGCCCCACCGGAGTCCTCACCGCGCTCCTCCGGGCTCGTGCGGGAGGTCCGGGAGGGCCTCCGGTTCGTGGTCGGCGACCCGTACCTCCGCGCGTTCGCCGCGTTCGGCGCCACGGCGAACTTCGCACTCCAGGGATACCAGGCCATCCAGGTCGTGTTCCTCGTCCGCACCGTCGGGGTCGAGCCCGGCGCGGTCGGTGTCGTCGTGGCCTGCGCCAGCGTCGGAGGGGTGTTCGGCGCGAGCGTCGCGCGCGCGGTGGGCACGCGGTTCGGCACGGCCCGGGGCCTGTTGCTCTGCCACGTCGGCACCGTGCCGTTCGGCCTCCTGATGGTGGCGACCGGCCCCGGGGCGGGGCTGGTGTTCTTCGTGGCGGGCGCGTTCCTGGTCTCGGCCGGCATCGTGGCGACCAACGTGATCCTCGGCGGCTTCCGGCAGAGCTACTGCCCGCCCGAACTGCTGGGCCGGGTCGTCGCCACCTCGATGTTCCTCAACCACAGCACGATCCCGCTCGGCGCTGTGCTGGGTGGCGCACTCGGCGTCTGGATGGGAATCCGGCCGACGATGGCGGTGATGACGGCGCTGCTGGCGCTCAGCGGCCTGATCCTGGTGGCCACTCCCCTGCGCAGGCAACGGGATCTGCCCACCTCACCTCCCCGCGGGACCGCCGCGACCGCCTCGGCGTCCGACTGAGCTCGGCTGTCGGAGAAATCCGTCCTCGGTTGCGGTGCGGGTGGTGTCCAGAGTGGACACCACCCGCACCACCGATCATCCGTGCAGTGCCACCGGGAGCTCCATCAGCTTGCCGCCCTGGATGTCGCCGAAAACGAACTGGCGGAGTTCGGCGAACGGGACCGCGAGGCGGGCGCGGGGGAAGTCGGTGCGCAACACCTCCACGACCGCACGGAGTTCCCACTGCGCGAGCTGCGCGCCGACGCAGTAGTGCGCGCCGGCCCCGAAGGTCAGGTCCTGCCCCTGGGGGCGGCGGGGATCGTTGTTGACGCCCTTGATGTCGATCAGCACGGGAGAACGGGCGGGCAACCGCACACCGGCGATCTCGACCTCCGTGGTGGTGAACCGCCACAGGGTGAAGGGAGCGGGCGGGTACCGCCGCAACGTCTCCTGGACGAACTCGTCCGTGCGGGTGCCGTGGGCGGTGACCTCGTCGATGCCACCGGCCAGGGCGTGCGCGAGCAGGAACCCCAGCGCGGAGTCGGTGGTGAGCTGTCCGGCGAAGATCAGCGCGAAGAGCAGGTAGTGCAGTTGGGATTCGGTGATGTGGTCGGGAACCCGGTCGCGGAGCTCCTCGGCCATGCCTCCTCGTCCACTGTGGAGCGCGGCGGCGGCCAGGTCCGTGAACACGGCCACGGCCGCGCCGCGCTCGTCGGCGTCCTCGGTCACCATGCTCCGACAGGCCACGATGGCCTCGTCGATGCGGTCGAGCGGCACCCCCAGCAGGTCGAGCAGAACGGTGAGCGGGAACCGGGAGGTGAAGTCGGCCATCAGGTCGACCGTGCCACCGGTGGCGGCGAGTCCGGTGAGCAGCTCGCGGGCGATATCGGTGATGCGGTCCGCGTTCTCGCGGACGCGGCGGGCGGTGAAGAGCGGGGCGTGCGCGCGGCGCAGCTCCACGTGGGCGGGCCCGTCGAACGTGGTGAGCGAGGGCTGCTCGGCGGCCCGGGGTTCCAGCCCCGCTGTCCGCGCGTCCCAACCCGACGGCGCGTGCGCCGGGTCCTTGGCGAAGCGGAGATCGGTCAGGACCTGACGGGCGAGGGCGTCCTCGGTGACGATCCACACCGGACCGCCGGCCGGGGCGTCGACGCGGACGAGCGGTCCGGCGGCACGCAACGCGGTGTGGACCTGGTCGGGCTCGGCGAGGCCGCGGACGGTGGTCGCGAACGGGTCGAGACCGACGCGGGAAGCGGTGGACATGAAGCCTCCGGGAGAGAGCTGGCTGGGACGTCCACCCGGGTCTCGGGCGAACGGCCGCCAGTGTCACCCCGCCACAGCCCTGTGCGAGAGCGTTCTGTGACCACTCTTTGATCATTTCGTTATCGATGCCGATCGAGGCCAGCCCGCTATGTCTACATAGGACAGTTCACAAGCGACATTCGTCGGCTGGCGCGAAAATGTCGAGCCGCTAAGGGAGAACTGAGCCGACGAGGTGTGATGGAACCACGTGCGCCTCGCGGGCGAGGACGTCGAGGAACGCGGCCGTCACCGGGTCGGGCTCACGGCGGGTGTAGGCGGCCAGGGTGCGGCGCACCGCCGGCTCGGGCCGCAGCACGCGTCCGTCGAAGCCGGGCGGGAGGATGTTCGCCGGCACGAGGGCCGGGCCGAGCCCGGCGGCGGCCAGCAACGGCGCGGCCGCGGTCTGCTCGGTGCGCACCGCCGCCCGGGGCTGGAACCCGGCGGCCGCGCAGACCTGGTCGAGGAGATCGGCCAGCCCGTGGCCGGGCGCGTAGTGCACCCAGGCGCACTCGGCCAACGTCGCCAGCTCCACCGAGACGACCTCCTCGTCGCGCGGACCGTCGGTGGGCAGCACGACGACGAACTCCTCCACGCCGAGCTCGCGCACCGGGCCGGCCCAGTCGGGCGGCACCGGCCCCACGGCGACGTCGGCCTGCCCCTCGTCCATCGCGGCCAGCAGCTCGTCGGCGTGGCGGTGCTCGAACAGTCTGATGTGGACGTCGGGATGCGCGCGACGCCACACCCGCAGCACGGGCGGAAGAACACCGAGGCTGACCGAGTACAGCGTGGCCACCGCCAGCTCCCCGCTCTCCAGCCCGGACGCCTGCCGGGCCGCGCAGCGGGCGCGTTGGGCGTCGGCGAGCGCCGCGCGGGCGTGCGGCAGCATCGCGCGGCCCATCGGGGTCAGGCGCACCGACCGGGGAAGGCGCTCCAGCAACGCGCCGCCCACGGCGCGTTCCAACGCGCGCATCTGGTGCGACAACGCCGGCTGCGTGACGTGGAGCAACTCGGCCGCACGGGTGAAGGACCCCTCGTCCACCACCGTCACCAGGTACTCCAACTGCCGCAACGTCGCCATGAGCCCATCTTATGGGAACGATGAGAAACAAGCCTTGGACTCATCACACCCCGGCGACCCAAGATCAGGGGGACGCCGCACCGGCGTCGACGTCCCACCAGCCGGCCAGGAGAAGGTCATGTCCACGCAGAAGAAGGTCGCCCTCGTCGTCGGAGCCAACGGGGTGATCGGTCGCAACCTCGTCGACCACCTGGCCACGCTGCCCGACGGGGAGGTGATCGGCCTGTCCCGCCGGGGCGGGCAGACCGCCGGCCGGGTCCGGCACGTCGCGGTCGACCTGCTCGACCCCGCCGACTGCCGGGAGAAGCTGGGCGCCCTCACCGAGGTCACCCACGTCTTCTACGCGGCCTACCAGGACCGGCCGACCTGGGCCGAGCTCGTGCCGCCCAACCTGGCCATGCTCGTCAACGTCGTCGAGGCGGTCGAGGCCGCCGCGCCCCACCTCGCGCACGTCAGTCTCATGCAGGGGTACAAGGTCTACGGCGCGCACCTCGGCCCGTTCAAGACACCGGCGCGCGAGACCGACCCGCACCACATGCCCCCGGAGTTCAACGTCGACCAGCAGCGGTTCCTGGAGGAACGCCAGCGCGGCAAGGCGTGGACCTGGACGGCGATCCGTCCCTCGGTGGTCGCCGGCTTCGCCCTCGGCAACCCGATGAACCTCGCGATGGTGATCGCCGTCTACGCCTCGATCTCCAAGGAGCTGGGCATCCCGCTGCGCTTCCCCGGCAAGCCCGGCGCCTACGACGCGTTGCTGGAGATGACCGACGCCGGACTGCTGGCCAGGGCGACGGTGTGGGCGGCCACCGACCCCCGCTGCGCCAACCAGGCCTTCAACATCAACAACGGCGACCTGTTCCGCTGGAACGAGATGTGGCCGAAGATCGCCGACTTCTTCGACCTGGAGGTCGCCCCGCCGCTGCCGATGTCGCTGGAGGTCGTGATGGCCGACAAGGCTCCGCTGTGGGAGGAGATGGTGCGGCGCCACAACCTCCAGCCCAACGCCTACTCCGACGTGGCGTCGTGGGGCTTCGGCGACTTCGTCTTCTCCTGGGACTACGACATGTTCGCCGACGGCACGAAGGCCCGCCGGTTCGGCTTCCACGAGTTCGTCGAGACCGAGGCGATGTTCCGGGACATCTTCACCGACCTGCGCCGGCGCCGGGTCATCCCCTGACCGGACCGCGTGTTGACGCCGACGCCGGGCGGCTTGTCGTGGGATACCGCCAGTTCCCCCGCGACCTCGCCCGGCGTCACGTCCGTTCCGGCCGGACCGTGGCCCACGACCACCAGGGGCAGCGTCGTGAACGCACCGATGACCTACCGAGCGGGACTGGCCGCACCGATCCCCGCGGTTCTCCACGCCCTGACAACACCACCGCCCTCCGAACGTGGCTGGCCGAGCACGTCGAGGTCGACCGGCCCCACCGCTACGCGTTCTGGGGCCGCTTCACACCACCCGGCCGGACGCCCCGGCAGCACTCCCCCCACACCGACGACCACACCCTGCGCTTCGCGTGGACCCTGGACGAAAGGACACCACGGCCTCGCTGACCAGCCAGCGGCCCCTATGATCCAAGCAGTGAGCTATGTTTTCCAGGTCGACGGTGAGTCAGTGTGGAGTCCGGCGCTCAGAATCGGCCACCTGTTCCTCGCCATCGCCAACCAACTGAGCGAGAACCTGAACCAGGACCACGGTTTCTCGATGATGGCGAGCGACTTCGTCGACATCGACGGGAACACCTTCGCCGCGTTCGTGCAGTCGCTGCTCAACAGCTCGGTGATGACGAACGTGACGTACGAGCACCTTTCTCGGGGCTTCCTCGCCACCTGCCTGGCGATCCTGGTGCGCGCGGGCGTCCCCGTCCACCTCCAGGGCCCGGAACAGCAGGAGCTCATGGAGTACGGAAAGGCTCTCCTGCGCCACATGCCCGACCTCTGATGACCGTTCCCCCCCACGACCGGAAGAACAGCGCCGGTGCGGAAATTCCTGACTGGGATTTCCGCACCGACGGGTGAGCGAGGCGACAGGCGACATCGGGCTCAGGTGGTGGGGAGGCGAGTGGTGAAGGGACGGTCGTCGACCGAGCCGCTGACGGTCGTCGTATCCTCGGCGCGGAAGGGTTTCCAGGACAGGTGGAGGCGCTGACCAGTGCTCAGGGTCAGCGTCGCGGTCGCGGTGCCGTCCTTGTCCGGCAGGCGGATGTCTCCGGTCACGGCGATGTCGGCGACGTAGCGGACGTCAGTGAGCAGGACGCGCCGGTTCTGGTCGTCGAACCGGACCGCGCCTCCCCGTAGGCCCGGTTCCTCCGTGACGAAGCGGTAGCCGGACTGCGGCGCTCGGCGGATGACCGCGTCGGCGGCGGTGGCGAAGGCCGGGGCGAGACCGGGCGGGTTCGTGGCGGGGAGCTCCGCGCTGGTCCGGGGAAAATGGCCGAGTGCGCGGTAGTTCTCCGTGCCGCACGAGGACGACGGTCGCTGGCGCGGATCGGTGATGAAGTCGCGGACCATCGCGGCGACGCAGCCGGAGTAGGGGTAGTTGTTGAGCGAGGCGGTGTGTTGTCCAAAGGGGACGATCACCGCCTGGCCACGGGGGAAACGGCGTGCGACCGCAGTGGCCCGTGTCCCGGTGTCCAGGTCCGTGTCGCCGGCGATGGCCAACGTGGGCACGTCGGGAAACCGCGTGCCGGGAGGGACCGGCGGGGTGTGGTTGGGGGTGGGCCAGTGGGTGCACCAGTCGAGGACATCACCGGCGGGGAAGACCTCGCGGGTGCCCATCGGCCGTTCCGGGTGCCGGCGCCGGTGGTCGGCGAGCTGGCGGGTCTTCTCCTCGGTGCCCGCCGCGCGGTCGTAGGGCAGCGCCGAGTCCGCGCACAGGTAGGACAGGTAGGCCGGCGCTGACCGGATCATCTGGCTCTGCGGCTCGGTGGGCGGCGGTCCCAGCGGGGCGGCCAGGCGGTGCAACGGAGCGGGGTCGCCGGCCAGGTAGGCGGCGATGGCGGCGTTGCCGTCCCGACCGGGGACCGGGTCGTCCTGCCGCTGGGCGAGGGCGTTCAGCGCGGCCAGGGGGACGCGCGGGTCGGGGCGGGCGCGGAGGGTCAGGACGAGGTGGGCGAAGCGGTCGCGGGCGCTGCCCGGCAGGTCGCGGCAGGAGCGTGAGTGCTCGCAGACCAGGCTCAGTTTGTCCAGGTGGTCGCGCAGTCGCTCGGGGTAGGCCCACCCCGCGGTGAAGCCGGTGGTGTCGGTGGTGATCGGGCTGTCGAGGAGGACGGCGGCCGTGTCGCGGGGATAGCGGGCGGCGAACGCCTGGGCGTCGAGGGTGCCGTAGGAGTAGCCGTAGAGCGTGAGGCGCCTCAGGCCGAGCCTGGACCGCACGGCCTGGATGTCGGCGACGCGCTGGGCGGTGGTGAAGAACGGCTGGCGGCGGGCCTCGCGCTGGGCGCACGCGGTGATGGTGTCCGGTGTGGACAGATCCAGTTCGGGGCACCGCCAGCCGCCGGCCGCGGCGAACCCCCTGCGCTCCACGACGAGCAGGTCGTGTGTCTCCAGCAGAGAGCCCAGTGCTGTGGTGAGCAGCGGAGTCGCCGCCAGGGCCGGCGCCGGCCCGCCGGGCAGGCCGGCGACCGTTCCGGCCGACGGTGTGCCGGTCCGGGTGTGCGGAATCCACGTGAACGGCACCGTGATGCGCTCCGAGGTCGGGTCCGACCAGTTCAGCGGGACCTGGATCTCGCCGTCGCAGCGGGTGACGGCCCGAGCGCACGGGTGGCGGTCTTCACCGGCGGGGGCGGCGGGGGCGTTCACCAGGGTGAGACCCAACAGGGCTGACAGGCCGGTCAGAACGGCCCGTTTTATGACCATGGGTCGAGCCTGTTGGTCGGCGGTCGCGCGTCGCAAGGCAAGGTTTCTCACCCGGGCCAGGGGCAACCTCGCGGCGCGGTGCGGCCTCCTGACGACGACCGGGACCAGTCGGGGGTACCCGACCGACGCCCGTGATCTTGAGGTGTAGCGTGGCTACGCATGGAGTGGCTTTCCCGGTTGTTCGGTGGCTGGGTGCCCGGCGCGGTGGCCCAGCGCAGGATCTGCTTCGCCGCCGTCGTGGCGCAGGTCGGTGTGGCGCTCGGTGGCGCGGTCGTCCGGGTCACGGGTTCGGGTCTGGGTTGTCCGACGTGGCCGGAGTGCGCGCCGGGGAGTCTGCTGCCGGTCTCCGACCCCGTGCTGGGGCAGGCGCACCAGTGGATCGAGTTCGGCAACCGACTGCTCGGCGTGGCCGTCGCCCTGGTCAGCGGCCTGGCGTTCCTGGTCGCCCTGCTGGCCCGGCCGCGACGGCACCGGTTCGTCCTGCTCGCGCTGACGATGCCGCTCGGCGTGGTCGCGCAGGGGCTGATCGGCGGGTTCACCGTCCTGATGGAGCTGGAGTGGTGGACGGTCGCCCTGCACTTCGTGCCCTCGCCGGTGCTGGTCTGGTTCGCCGTGCTGCTGGCGCACGCCGCCGGGGAGGCCGACGGCCCGGCCCGCCCGCTGATCCCCCGGCCGCTGCGCGTCGGACTGGTCGTGATGACCGCCGTGCTGGCCGGTGTCCTGGTCACGGGAACGCTGGTCACCGGGGCCGGCCCGCACGCGGGAGACGCGAACACCGCGCGGCTGGGGCTTCCGGTGGCCCCCTTGGCCCAGTTGCACACCGACTTCCTGTTCGTGTTCCTCGGATTGGTCGTCGCGCTGGGCTTCGCGCTCCGCGCCGCCAGGGCCGTTCCGCTGGTGTGGCGCCGCTACTGGGCGTTGGTGGGCGCGGTGCTCGTGCAGGGCGCGATGGGCATGGTCCAGTACTGGCTCGGCGTTCCGATCGTCCTGGTGGCGCTGCACGTGCTGGGTGCGATGCTGACGGTCGCGGCGATGGCGGGGCTGTGGGCCGTCCGCCACGACCGATCCGCCGTCCGCACGGACGACCCGCGCGACGCGAGCCCCAGTGAATTGACCTTGACACTAGCGTCAGGGTTCTAGCGTCCCCCGCGTGTTGAAGGAGATCGAGATGCGGATCGGAGAGCTGGCCGACCTCACGGGCGTCAGCACCCGATCCCTGCGCTACTACGAGCAACAGGGCCTGCTGGCCCCGCAGCGCGCCGACAACGGTTATCGCGCGTACGACCCGTTGGATGCCGTTCGGGTCACGAACATCAAGGAGCTCCTGGACGCGGGGCTCACCCTGGAGGACGTCCGCCCCGCCCTGGAGAAGGGCTGCCTGGACGCGCCGCTGCGCCAATCCCCGTTCTGCGCCGAGGAACTGGACCTCGCCACCAACCGGCTGGCCACGCTCGACGACCGGATCGCCGCGCTCCAGGAGCTTCGGGGGCGGCTGGCCAAGCACATCGACGAGACGGTGACCACGCGCCCGGTGGTGGGCGAGGACTGATGAGGAGCACCGCAGCGCGGTCCGGAGCCCCGGCGCCGCGCCGATCAGCCGTGCCCCGACGACACTCCACCAGTTCCCCGGGTAGCCATCGGAGCACGAAGTGACGCTTCAGGACGCAGAATCACAGATCGCGGCGCCGGACACCGCCCCACCCGAAAGCCGACGCCGGTGGGCGCTCGTTCTCATCGCCGGCGCACTGGCGCTGGACACCAGTGGAGCTGCGGTCATCAATGCCGCCTTGCCCTCCATCGGTGACGAGTACGGCATTGACAGCTCCACGCTGCAGTGGACGATGACCGCCTATTCCATCGCCTTCGCCGGGTTCCTCATGTTCGGCGGCAGGATCGCGGACGTCCTGGGCCGCAGGAAGATCTTCGCGGTGGGCGTCGCGCTCTTCGCCGCGGCGTCGCTGGGTGCCGCGCTCGCTCCGACCGTGGGGGTGCTGATCGCGGCTCGTGCGCTGCAGGGGGTCGGTGCGGCGCTGTCCGGCCCCGCGTCGCTCGGCCTGCTCAGCCAGATCTTTCCCGAAGGACCGCAGCGGAACCGCGCGCTGGCCGTGTACGCGGCGACCGGCGCGTCCAGCTTCAGCGCCGGGCTGGTGGTCGGCGGGGCTCTCACCGACTTCCTCGGCTGGCGCTCGGTGTTCGCCGTCAGCGTCCTCGCGGGAGCCCTGATCCTGGCAGGGGTCCGGGCGCTGCTTCCCGCGGGCCGGCGCCAGCCGCGCCCCCTGGATGTCCCGGGCGCGATCCTGGTCACCCTGGGGATCGGCCTGGTCGTGTACGGCGTGAGCGAGGGCAGTGCGGTCGGCTGGGGGTCCGCACAGGTCGTGTGCTCGCTGGTGTTGGCCGTGATCGGGCTGGTGGCCTTCGTCGTGTGGGAGAAGGGGCGTGCGGAGCCGCTGCTTCCGATGAGCGTCTTCCGCAGCCGCCCGGTGCGGGCCGCCTCGCTCACCGGTGCTGTCTTCTACACCGGTGCCGGTGGTCTGCTGTTCTTCTCGCCCCTGTACGCGCAAGGGATTCTCGGTTACTCACCGTTCGAGTCCGCGCTGGCCGTCCTGCCCGTGGGTGTGGTCGTGGTCATCAGCTCGCAGATCGCCGGACGTCTGATGTCGCCAGCGGCGTACAAACCCCTGATGGCGGCCAGCCTGCTTCTCATCGGAACCGGCGTCGCCCTGTGGGTGGGCACACCCGAGAACGGCTCGTACTGGGTGCACATGCTCCCCGGCATCGTGATCATGAGCACCGGCCAGGGTTTGGGTTTCGGCGCGATGACGGCCGCCACGCTGGAGGGCCTGCCGCTCCACCAGCACGGCGTCGCTGGTGCGGTCAACGTGACCGCGCAGCAGATCGGCAACAGCGTCGGCTTGGCGATCCTGGTCGCTGTTTCGACCGGTGTCAGCGGCGGGGCCACAACTCCGGCCGACCAGCTGTCGGGTTTCCACGCGGCGTACTGGGTGGCGGGCGCCATCGGGCTCCTGGGTGGGCTGGCCGTGCTGCTCACCCGGTTTCCCAAGGTGGACGCCGCGCCGTCGACTTCCGAGGAGGAGACCGTGACAGCGCGGGCCGGACGTACCTGACCACGCCCGGTGGCCGTGTGGGCGTCACCAGAGCCCGGCGGGAGGCCCTGGCGTTCGGCGTCCTGCTACAGTGCGGTCACTTCGAGAGGTGTTCCCCAGGAAAGTGAGCCGCAGAGCGGGAACCCACACCGTGCCGGGCGACGGCCGGTGGTTGGAGAGGCGGCATGTGCAGTCCCTGTCGTCCCTTCTCTCGGAAGAACCTCCATGAACATCGGTCTTGGCCTTCCCATCTCCGACCCCGCCGTGCTGCTCGACTGGGCCAGGCGCGCCGAGGCGGGCCCGTTCAGCACCCTCGGGCTGCTCGACCGGCTCGTCTACGACAACCCGGAGCCGCTGGTCACCCTCGCCGTCATCGCCGGCGCGACCAGCCGCGTCCGCGTCCAGACCGAGGTGCTGCTGGCGCCGCTGCGGGAACCCGCCCTGCTGGCCAAGCAGGCCGCGACGCTGGACCGCCTGTCCGGCGGCCGCCTGGTCCTCGGGATCGGCATCGGCGGCCGGATGGACGACCACCTGGCCGCCAACACCGACATCCGCACCCGTGGTCGCCGTCTGGACGAGCAGATGGCGGTTCTGCGTCGCGTGTGGGCCGGCCACCCCTACGGGGACGAGGTCGGTCCGATCGGTCCCGCGCCGGCCCGGCCCGGCGGGCCCGAGGTGCTGTTCGGCGGGTTCCAGCCCGCCGCGCTCGAACGAGTGGCGCGGTGGGGCGACGGTTTCCTCGCCGCCGCCCCGCTCGCCCTGGTCGGTGGCCTGATCGACACCGTGCGCGCGGCGTGGACCGCGCACGGCCGGTCCGGCTCGCCCCGCATCGTCGCCCAGGTCAACGTGGCTCTGGGGCCGGAGGACGTGGTCGACGACGCTCGGCGGGCCATGAGCGCCTACTACGCGTTCACCGGCCGACCCGAGTACATGGTCTCCGGAATGCTCACGACGGCTGACGGGATTCGGTCGGCGATCGGCCAGTTCGCCGATCTCGGCGCCGACGAGGTCATGCTGTACTGCCACGGCCGCGACCCCGACCAGGTCGACCGGATCGCGGAGATCCTCTGACCGGGATGGCCGGTGGTGCGGCGAGCCCGCCGATGTCCGGCGCGGTCACTGCGGACCTCGGGCTCGGTCCACAGTGACCGTCCTCTGTGGATTCTTCCGCTCCGGTGAGGTTTTCCTCACCGGAGCGGAAGGCCCGTCGGCGTTACGCCGTCTCGTGCGGCTTGCGGAGCACCTCGATCAGGGCCGCGATGCTGTGGTCGCGGTGCCCCGCCTCCACCGCCCTGCGCAGCAGGTCGTGCATGGGCAGGTGCCAGGCGATGTCGACGTCGCCCTCGACGCCGATCTCGTGGTCGTAGGCGATTCCCTCGTGGAAGAGGCCGACCGAGGAGGGCAGTCGGGTGTAGTCGCCGGTGTCGATCTCCTCGGCGATGACCGGCAGGACGGAGATGATCATCTCCAGCCACTTCGCGGTGTAGCGCACCAGCGAGGTCGCCGGCAGGCCGCGCCGCGTGACCAGGGCGGCGCCCTGGAAGAAGCCGAGCAGCGCCGGCAGCAGTGTGCCGCCCACCGCCATCTCGTACAGGGCCGCGAGGTCCGCGTCGGCGCCGAGGTAGCTGGTGTCGCCGCCCATCACCCGCAGCGTCGTCTCGTGCTCGTCGAAGACCGACCGGTCACCGCTGTAGTACAGGACGGTGTCGGGGAGGCCGACGGCGGTAGGCACGTTCTTGATCGCCCCGTCGAGGAAGCGGGCGCCGTGGCCGGTGGCCCAGGCCGCCATCTCCCGGGCGCCGCTGGGCGTGCCGCTGTTCAGGGTGACCAGGGCGCGCCCGGACACCGCGCCGGCGGCCGGGCCCAGCGCCGCCAACGTGGTCTCGTAGCTCAACAGGCAGGCGATGACCAGCGGGCTGGCCGCCACCGCGTCCTCGACGTTCTCCGCGTGGTGGGCTCCCGCGGCCACCAGCGGCGCGGCCTTGGCCGCGGTGCGGTTCCACACGGTCGTGGGGTGCCCGGCGTCGAGGTACGCCTGGGCCAGTGCCGTCCCCATCGCGCCGAGACCGAGGATGGTCACCGGGGTACGGGTGTCGCCAGTCATGGGGTGAACGCTCCAGTCCACAGTAGACAGTGATGAACGAGCGGTTCCGGCCCGGCGCAAGGTGATCACGACCGGAACGCGACATCATCGTGAACGCCACACCCGCATTTCCTCAAGTACCTACTATTTTGTCGGGTACTGAGCTTTTCGTCAGTGCCTGCCGGTAGTCGCCGGTGCTTGTCAGTGCCTGCCGGTGCTTGCCGGTGTTCGTCAGCGAGAGGGGCCGTGGTGAAACGACGCACCTACACGTGCGGGGTCGACGCCGCCATCGACGTCATGGGCGGCAAGTGGAAGGCGCTGATCCTGTGGGAGCTCAGCGAGGGGCCGCTGCGCTTCGGGGAGCTGAGGCGGAGGATGCACGGCATCAGCGAGCGGGTGCTGATCGTGCAGGTGCGGGAGATGGAGACCGCCGGGCTCCTGCACCGCGAGCAGTTCAACCAGGTCCCGCCCCGGGTGGAGTACTCCCTGACCGAGTTCGGGCGCTCCCTGCTGGAGGCGATGATGCCCTTGGCCGAGTGGGGCGAGCGGAACATGCGGATCATCGAGGCCATCCCCCGGGACGGGGACGCTCCCGCCGACCCCCAGCCGGCGGCCACGACCGCGACCGGCTGATCCGGACGACGTCGGGGTGGGGCCGGGACATGTCGCGTTCCCGCCCCACCCCGAGGAAGTGGTGCCGGGCCGGAAGGGGAACCCGTGCGTCAGCGCGCCTTCCGGAGGAGCAGCGCCCCGGTGACCGTGGAGATCGCGCCGGCCAGGGCGGCCACCGCGGCGACGAGGGCCGCACCCGGAAACCCCAGGGCGCTGGAGAGGGCGCCGAAGGCGAACGGGGCCACGGTGGCGCCGGTGTAGATCCCGACCTGGACGGTGTGCCCCGCGCTGGCGGCCCGGCCCGGGAGCAACCGCAACGTGGTGGCCAGCAGCAGACCCGTCCAGCCCCAGCCCGCGGCGAAGGCCAGCACCGCGCCGAGGACGAACGTCCCGGGGGTCCCGACCGCGACCAGCCCGAGCCCGACGGCCCCCAGGAGCATCATCGCGGTGATCACGACCGGGTTGTGGCGGGGCGCGCGGTCGGTGAGCGCGCCGGCGACCAGCCGCACGGCGATGGCGAGCAGGGCGCTGAGCGACAGCAGGTTCCCGGTGACGGCGGTGGACAGCCCGGAGTGGTCGCCCAGCTGGACGAAGTAGGAGGCCACCGCGTTGTTGCCGGTGGCCGACAGCGCCGCCGCCACCGCCCAGAGCACCAGCACCCGCCGGATCGCCGGTGGCGTCGTGCCCTCCTCCCGCCGGGCCGCGGTCGAAACCTCCGTCCGGTGCTCTCCCCTGCTCAGCGGGGCGAGCACGACCGGAGCCAGGGCGAGCAGACCGGCGACCAGCATGGCCGTGCGCCAGCCGTGGGCGGGCAGGACGAAGGCGACGAGCAGGCCGGGGACGAGGGTGGCCGCGCCGAGCGCCGCCCCCACCACGCCGGCGGCCAGCGAGCGCCGGTGCGTTGGGACGCGGGCGGCGATCAGCCGACCGGCCGCCGGTTGCACCAGGGCGTTGCCCAACCCGCCGACGACCAGCGCCGCCGTCAGCATTGCGGCCCCGGTGGCCTGGGAGATCACCAGCATCGTCGCCGACGCGACGAGCGCGGCGAGCCTGAGCACCGCGGGTACCGGCAGCCGGGCGGCCAGCCGCGTGGCCAGGGGTGAGCCCAGCGCGGTGGCGGCGTAGAAGGCGCTCATCGCCAACCCGAGCGCGCCGCGGGAGACGGCGAGGTCGGCGCTGATCGCGGTCGCGAGTGCCCCGACGGTGAAGCCGGGCACCACGGTCGCGGTCGCGGTGAGCGCGACGGCGACGACTCCCGGCCAGTGCCGGCTTCGTGTCGTCAGGGGGAGTTCGTGGGCGAGTGCGGTGGTCATCGCGGCCGGCCTCACGCGTCGAGGGGCTGCCAGGACGGGCGGTCCCCGTCGTGGTGGACCCGACCGAACGGCACGTCGGCGAAGTGGATGCCGAAGCCGATCGTGTCCGGTTCGGCCAGCTCGGCGACCAGCCGGCGCCGGTGGTCGGCGGCCTGGGCGGGGTCGTGGTCGGAGGCGGCCGACCACTCGGGGTGGGCGACCTGGATCGGGGAGTGCAGGAGGTCGCCGAAGGCGATCAACCGCCGGTCGCCGGAGGTCAGGACGTAGGCGGCGTGGCCGGCGGTGTGACCGGGGGTGAGCAGCACACGCACGCCCGGGAAGATCTCCTCGCCGTCGGTGACGGTGCGCACGCGCGGCGCCAGGGCGGCGATCATCTCCGGGGTCGTGCCGTGCGCCTCGGCGAGGTGGCGGTCGCTCCACTCCGGCTCGGCCACCAGGTAGTCGGCGTGGCCGAGGACGGGCTGGCCGCCGCCGGGGGCCGGGTGCCAAGCCCAGCCGAGGTGGTCCAGGTGCAGGTGGGTGAAGGCCACTGCCTCGACGTCGCGCGGGGACCGGCCCAGCGCCGCCAGGTTGTCCAGCAGCGCGCCGCCGTGAATGGCACCGTGCGGGTTGCCGGGCTGCGCAGGCACCGCCTGGGGGCCGAAGCCAGCGTCGATCAACAGCGCGCGATCACCGTGCTCCACCAGGAGCCCGCCGAGGCTGGCGACCAGGTTGCCGGTCTCGTCGAGGTACTCGGGGTGGGCCGCCCACACCTCGTCGGTGGTGTCGGGGAGCCAGGCGCGCGGGACCAGTTGCACGGCGCCGTCGGGCACGTAGCTGACCCGCAGCTCGCCCAGCCGCAGGGTCCTGCGGCGCGCCGGCCGGCGCAGCCGCCCGTCGTCGCCAACCGTCGAGCTCATCACCGGGCTGGTCTGGGAGCTGGTCATGGTCGTTTCCTTCCTCGCCGTGGCGGTGGTCGTCGCCTCGGGCGGCGACGAGGCGAACCATATGCTTCTAACTTGAATGATGCAAGCTAGAAATATGTCGACTTGATGCAGTCGCTAGGATGGGCGACATGTCCACTCCCGAACCGCAGGTCGTCGCCGAGCGCGAGCTCTGCGGGCTCGTCAACGGACTGGCCCGCCTGATCGCCGACCACGTCCGCGAGCGCGCGTCGGCGCTGGGCCTCACCGCCGCCCAGGCCACCGCGCTGCGCGAGCTGACGGGGCCGATGACGATGCGGGAACTGGCCGACCGGATGAGCTGCGAGCCCTCCAACGCCACGTTCGTGATCGACAAGCTGGAGAAGCAGGGCCTGATCGAACGCCGTCCGCACCCCACCGACCGACGCGCCAAGCAACTGGTCCTGACCCCGGAGGGCACGGCGGCCCGCGAGCGACTGCTCGAACTCCTCACCCAGCGCTCACCGCTGGAGGGGCTCAACCCCCAGGAGCAGGGCGTGTTGAAGGAACTGCTCGAACGGGCCGTCGTCGGAGACAACCGCCACACCTGACCCCGCGGCCACCCCGCCCCGGGCGGCGAGACCGGCGCGAGCGCTCGCGCCTACCACGCCGAGGTGGCGCACCGGTGACACCCACCTTCACCCGGACGGACGAAAACATGGATAGGGTTGCGCACTCGTGAGCACCCTGCCCGATCCGACCGACGCGCTCTCGGCCGTGCCCGCGGCCAGCGCGCGACGCGCCGTCCCCGTCACCGGCCGGTTGCGGTTCTTCTACGGCCCGATGGACTGCGGCAAGTCCACGCTGGCGCTGCAGATCGACCACAACCACGCCCGCCAGGGCCGGCGGGGCGTGCTGCTGGTCCGCCACGACCGGTCGGGCCTGCCGCAGATCTCCAGCCGGATCGGGATCACCCGGGGCGCGGTCGAGGTCGACGAGCGCGACGACCTGCGGGAGCTGGTGCGCGCCCGGTGGGCGCTCGGCCAGCACGTCGACTACCTCATCGTCGACGAGGCGCAGTTCCTGTCCGCCGAGCAGGTCGAGCAGCTCGCCGAGCTGGCCGACGACGTCCACCTGGACATCTACTGCTTCGGCATCGCCACCGACTTCCGCAGCGAGCTGTTCCCCGGGTCCCGGCGGCTGTTCGAACTGGCCGACGACCTCCAGGCGGTGCAGGTCGAGGTGCTGTGCTGGTGCGGGCTGCCCGGCCGGTTCAACGCCAGGGTCGTGGCCGGCCGGGTGGTGCGGGCCGGCGACACCGTGCTCGTCGCGGACACGAGCGCCGCGAGCACGGTCCGTGGTCAGTCCGACACCGGCGAGACGATCACGGAGGGTGCCGAGGACGCCGAGACGGCACCTGCTACCGTCCGTTATCAAGTGCTGTGCCGTAAGCACTACCGGTTGGGTGATTTGGGGCCGGTAGTCGCTCGGGAGGGTCAGCTGAGCCTGACCTGACCGCACGCTCGGCCAGCCCTGCCACCCATTAGGGTGATGTTCTTCACCGCCAGTCGGATAACGCGTCACGACGCGTCTCCGATTGCATCCCTATGGAGGGCGCCTTCGTTGACAGGTGAAACACGTCACCGTGGGCGACCGATTAGCCCGATCCGGGAACGACGGGGCATGGCCCGTCGTTGCACTGGGTAAGCATGACCCGGGGCGGCCACCCGCCCCGAACCGAGCTGAAAGGACACCGACATGGCCGACCGCGTACTGCGTGGCAGCCGGCTCGGAGCCGTGAGCTACGAGACCGACCGCAATCACGACCTCGCACCGCGCCGGTCGGTGCGGTACGCCTGTCCGAAGGGCCACGACTTCGAGGTCCCGTTCTCGGACGACGCCGAGCTGCCCTCGACCTGGGAGTGCCGTCTGCACGGCACCGAGTCCAAGATGATCGACGGCAGCGAGCCGGAGCCGAAGAAGGTCAAGCCGCCGCGCACCCACTGGGACATGCTGCTGGAGCGGCGCACCATCCCCGAGCTGGAGGAGCTGCTCACCGAGCGCCTGGAGGAGCTGCGCGGCCGCCGCACGCGGACCGCCTGACCTCTCCTCGGCCCGCCGCGCCGGGCGCAGGAAGCGAGAAGGCCATTCGGGTGACGACCCGGATGGCCTTCTTTCGTCTTCCCATCCCGCCCCCGCACCTCACGCACCGCAGCGGCGACGTCGTCAGCGGACACGCGGGGAGCGTCGCGGCGGGCGCCGGCAGGGGTGGCCGGAACCCTCGCAAGATCACCCGGACGTGTGACGGGCTGGTCGCTCCGGGCTGGAACGCGGCCGGGCGGGGGCGGGGCCGGTCCGGTCGTCCGGATCGGCCCCGCCCCCGCCCGTATCAGGCCGCGTCGGCGCTGGTCAGCGGCGGCGGAACAGGTTGCGCACCTGCTCGCCGCGCCGCCGCAGGCCCCACTTGGTGACCCGCAGCAACGCCTCGCGCACGATGTTGCCGCTCATCTTCGACTCGCCGCGCTCGCGCTCGGTGAAGGTGATCGGCACCTCGACGACCTCGAAACCGGCCTCGATGGCCCGCCAGCCCAGGTCGATCTGGAAGCAGTAGCCCTGCGAGGCCACGTTGTGCAGCTTGATCTTCTCCAGCACGGCCCGCCGGTAGGCGCGGTAGCCGCCGGTGATGTCGGAGACCTTCGCGCCCAGCGCCAGCCGCGAGTAGATGTTGCCGCCCCGCGACAGCCACTCGCGGTGCTTGGGCCAGTTCACCACCCGGCCGCCGGGCACGTACCGGGAGCCGAGCACCACGTCCGCGCCGCCGCCGTCGCGCCGCAGCGCGTCCAGCAGCCGCGGCAGCTCCTCGGGGGCGTGCGAGCCGTCGGCGTCCATCTCCACGATGACGCCGTAGTCCCGCTCCAGCGCCCACCGGAACCCGGCGATGTAGGCGGCGCCCAGTCCCTCCTTGGTGGTGCGGTGCATGACGTGCACCCGCTCGTCGGCCTCGGCCATCTCGTCGGCCAGCTCACCGGTGCCGTCGGGGCTCCCGTCGTCCACCACGAGCACGTGCGCCGCGGGCACCGCCGCGTGCAGCCGCTCGACGATCGGGCCGATGTTCTCCCGCTCGTTGTACGTCGGGATCACCACCAGCACCGGGCCGAGGTCGTCGTCGAGATGCCCCCCGTGGGCGTCCCGCTGGTCCGCCATGCGTGTTTCCTCCTCGCCGGCACCACTCCCGCGCGCGGGCGTCCCCTCGGGGGACCGGGTGCCGGACCGCCTTCCGTCGTCAGTTCCTGGCCGGATCATCGGCCGTGCCGGCCGAGCCCGCCACCCGCGGCGACGCGCCGGCCACGCCGCGTCGCCGGGCGACGCCGCGCACCATGACCCAGCCCAGCGCCGCCACCCCGAGCGCGCTCAACACCCACTCGGGGACGGCACCGAGCCGGGTGGCCAGCGTAGCCGTCGTCCGCAGCGGCACGTTCTCGACCAGCACATCCGGGGTGAACAGGGCGGTGTCGCGGACCACCGTCCCGTCGGGCCGCACGATCGCGCTCACCCCGCTGGTGGCCGCGACCAGCACCGTCCGGCCGTGCTCCACGGCCCGCACGCGCGACATGGCGAGCTGCTGGTACGTCATGTCGGTGAAGCCGAACGTGGCGTTGTTGCTGGGGATGGCCAGCACCTGCGCGCCCGAGCGGACGGTGTCGGTGACCGCCCAGTCGAAGGCGATCTCGTAGCAGGTGGCCACGCCCACCTTCGCCCGCCCCATCTGGAAGCTGACCGCCTCGCCGCCGGGGCCGAACTCGCGCTGGAGCTTGTCGACGAAGTCCGGGCTGACCGTGCGCAGCAGCCCCCGCAGCGGCATGGTCTCGCCGAAGGGCTGCAACTGGCGCTTGGTGTACTCGGCGACCGGGCCGCGCTGGGGGTCCCAGTGGATCGCGGTGTTGCGCAGCCACCCCGTGGGCGGGGTGATCACGGCGCCGACGGAGGTGGGCGCGTTGACGTCGCGCACCGCGTTCTCGATGACCGCCCACGCGTCGGGGTTGCGGTAGGGGTCGATGTCGGAGGAGTTCTCCGGCCAGATGACGAAGTCCGGCTGGGCCACCCGGCCGGCCCGCACGGCCTCGGCCAGCTCGTGCGTGCGCTGGGCGTGGTTGTCGAGCACGGCGCGGCGCTGGGCGTTGAAGTCCAGGCCCAGGCGCGGCACGTTGCCCTGGATCACGGCGGCGGTGGCCGTGCCGGCCTCGGGCTCGGTGCTCACCACCAGCGGCCCGGCCACGGCCCCGGCGACCACCGGCAGCGCCGCCGCGAGGGCCGGCCCCACCAGGCCGGGCCGGGCCAGGGCGGGCCAGGCCCCGCCGCCGCGGCGCGTCAGCGCCGGCCGAACCAGGGCCGCGCGGACCAGGGCCGCCAGCCCGAAGCCGGTCAACGCCACCGCGAAGGACAGCAGCGCCGTGCCGCCGATCGCGGCCAGCGGCAGGAACACGCCCTCGGGCTGGCCGAAGGCCACCCGGCCCCAGGAGAACCCGTCGAAGGGGATGCGCGCGCGCAGCGCCTCGGCGGCCACCCACAGCAGGGCCGCCCACAGCGGGGCGGCACGCAGGCGGCTGGTGGCGGCGATCGCCGCGCCGGCGCCGCCGAGGAACAACGACTCCAGGGCGGTCAGCGCCAGCGGGGCCGCGACCCCGACGTAGGTGCCGGTCCACCACAGCAGCGGCCCGAGGAAGGCCGCGCCGAAGACGAAGCCGTACCCGAACCCGGCCCGCGCGCGCCGGCCGTGCGTGACCAGGCCGAGCAGCGCGAACGCCACCGGCGCCAGCCACCACAGGTGTCGCGGCGGGAAGCTCAGGTACAGGGTGAGGCCACCCGCGACGGCCCCGAGCAGGCGCAGGACGAACGCCCGGCTGGGCAGACGGCGACGGCGGGCACCGGCGCCGGACGGCGCGGTCGCCTGGTGCTCCGAGGTCACGAGAGGTGCGGCCACCGGACAAGGGTACGGCCCGGGCGTGTGGGGCCCGTGTGCCGATATCCCCTCACCGGGCGCTCCTTTCCTCCCACTGGAGGAGAGGTCCTCACCACTCTTCGTGACCAGACGCGCGAAACTGCGCCGCCGATCACCCCGGCGGACGTCCACCCGTCGAGGGAGCGTCCGGGGGCGGCTGCTCGGCGAAGTAGTCCCGCAGGTGCAGGCTGGTGAACAGGTAGCCGCCGCCGGCCTCGGTGAGCAGCGCGTGCCGGTGGGCGTGGTGCAGGAAGTCCCGCAGCGGGGCCGGCACCTCCCCCTCCCTGGCCAGCAACCGGCACAGCAGGCGGTGCCGCAGGTAGTGGACGCCGCCGACCCGCAGGGCGATGATCACCCCGAACGGCAGGCCGAACACCACCCCGTAGGTGACCACGCCGAACGCGGCGGCCAGCCCGGCCGTGGTGAACGCCAGCCGGCGGGTGTCGTCCATGCCCCGACCGGGGTAGAGCGGGCGGACCACCAGGCCGGGCCGCAGCGCGGCGGTCACCCCCAGCGCCAGGCCCACGACCAGACCCAACGTCATGCCGCCGGCCACCCCGCCCAGCAGCACCCCGCACACGCCGACGGCGATCACGCTGACCGGACCGAGGGTCTGCTCGGCCTGCATCACCCCGAACCAGGCGCCCAGCGGCGCCCCCAGGGCCGCACCGGCCGCACCCCACGCCACGGCCAGCCCGACCATCCGGACGGTCGCCGCCCGGGACCGCTCCGGCGCCCGGGTCGGCACGATCTCGCGGGGCAGGCACTGCCAGCCCACCAGCACCGCGACCGTGGCGGCGCTGAGCACGCCGGACAGCAACGCGCTCGCCAACCGGTGCCCGGGGACCGGGTCGGCCGGGTTGATCACCCACATGACCAGGCCGCTGAGCGCCCCGAACGCCGCGGCGCCCAGCCCGGCGGCGACCAGGGCCATGCCGGGGCCGGCCAGCCACCGGTGCCAGCGGGTGGCCAACGCCGAGGCCTGGAGGTGGTCGGGCAGGAACAGGGTCAGCCGCTGCGCGCGCATCTGCCGCGCCAGCCAGGCCAGGCCGCGCCGCGTGGCGTCCTCGCCGAACAGCGGTGGTCGCGGGGCCAGGTCCGGCTCGGGGTCGCGCAGTCGGCGGCGGACGTAGTCGTCGAGGATGCGCCGGGTCAACACCTCGGGGGTGCCGCTGGTGGGGATCGCCGACAGCGGTCGGCCCCGGTAGGCGTAGGCCAGTGCGGAGAAGAAGAACGGGGTGGTCAGCAGGGCGCGCAGGTCGGTGTCGGTGCGGACGCAGCGGACCAGCCCGCCCAGCTCGCCGTGGTCGCCCTCGCGCAGGTGCGCGTCGATCTGGTCCTGGGTGGGGCGGCGGATCTCCACGACCCGTCCGGTCCACAGCGGCCCTGGCAGGCCCCGGTAGACGTCGCTGCGGCAGGTCAGGACCACCGGGTGGGCGCGTCCCAGCGACTGCCGCAACGCCGCCACGGCCCGCAGGCAGGCGATGCGGTGGTCGGGGTGCACCTCGTCGAGGCCGTCCAGCAGCAGCGCCAGCGCGTGGCGGCGCAGCAGGTGCCTGGCCAGCGGCTCCTCCACGCCGTAGATGTGGTGGAGCTGGACGGCCAGCCAGAGTTCCAACGGGCCGGCGCGCTCGGTCCACTCCGACAGCGGGACGATCACCGGCGCCAGCGGGCGTCCCCCGCCCGGCAGTCGCGACGTCCTGAGCTGGCGGCAGTCCCGGACGAGGGCCTGGGCCAGGCGGGCCAGCGCCACGGTCTTGCCGACGCCCTGGCCGCCCAGCACCACCAGGTGCGGGTCGGTGTCGTAGAGCGTTCGCAGGTCGGTGTCGGCGGGCAACGCGTCGCCGGGGCGGCCGTGCTGGTCGCAGTCGCGGAACCGGGTGGGCAGCCACCCGAGCGGGGTCAGCGTCGAGCGCAGCAGCCGGTTGACCCAGACCCGCTCGACGGCGTCGAGCACCTGTTGGCGCACCTGGTGCAGTTCGCGGCTGGACAGGGACGACCGGGGGTGGGCGCGCTGGCTCAGCCACACACCCACACCGGCGATCAGGCCCAGCAGCGGCCAGATCACCCACGGAGCCTGGAGCTCGGTCGGCAACGTGTTGGCGGCGAGGTTCTGCAGCACGCCGCCGAAGACGCCGGCCAGGGCCAGAGCCAGGGGTTGTCGGTACTGGATCGGTCCGAGAGGAGCCATGGGTGGCACACCCCGCCCCTGGGCGTCGTGGGCGGCAGGACGCGATCATGCTACTGAGCGTGACCACGCCGGGACAGTGACTTCCTGTCCCGTCTTCCTGGGCTTGACCACCACCCCGCCCTCGTGCCCATCCCGCGCCAGCGGCCCGCCGCACCACCCGGCCCGCACCGCGTGGCCGGTACCACCTGGCCCGCTGCCCGACACCGTGCGCGCAGAACGTCGGCCCCTTCCGCCACACTCGCCGGTAGGGGTGCTCGCGCCGGCATAACACCGTTTCGGACGAATCCGCACCCACACCCAGCCCGATCCGCACCCGAACCTGCCCCTCGGACGAGCTGACCTCGCCTCCGCGCGCTCATCACCCGTCCGTGGCGGCCACCCCTTCGAGTGCATTCCGCCGCGCGCCCCGCCCCGACCACCCGGCGCGCACGGCAGGACACGGAGTGGAACCGGCCAGTTGACCAGGCGAACCTGCCCCACCAGCGCTGACACTGACTGGTGACAGTGCCGGACCAACCAGTGCCGGACCAACCAGTGCCGGACCAACAACGACGGACGAGCCACGATGCGGGGTGCGCGATGGACGAGGGCCTGCGGCTGGACCACCTGGACGCGTTGATCGACGAGTGGGAGGCGCGCCTGGACGAGACGTGGTTGGCCGTGGGCGGCGACGGCGGGCTCACCCGCCCGGGCTGGGGACAGCGGCTCGGGCTGTGCGGAGAGGCCCCGGCCTGCGCCCTGCCCTGGTGACCCGCCGGGACGCGGCAAACCCCCAGGCGCAGCGAGGTGGGCGGCCCGAACCGGGCCGCCCACCCGTGTCACGATCGGATCAGCCGCCGGGTGGCGGCACCACGACCGTGCCGCGCGCCCGCGTAACGACCAGCGGCGGGTCCAGCACCTCCGCCGCCGAGGCGCCGCGCTCCGGGGTCGCCCGGCACACCACCCGCGCCTCGAAGGACACCCCACGAGACCGGGTGCCCACCCTGGTCAGGGTGGCGGTGGCCTCCACGACGTCACCGGCCAGCAGCGGGGCCAGGAACTCCACCGAGTCGTAGCCGGCGAACAGCCCCTCGTCGCCATCGGTGCGGATGCACAACTCGGTGGCCACGTCCCCGAACAGCCCCAGGCTGTAGGCCCCCTCGACGAGGTTTCCGCCGTAGTGGGCGTGCGCGTGCGGCACGTACCTGCGGTGTGTGACCGAGAATCCCTCGACCAGGTCGCTCACGCCCTCGCCTTCCCTGCCGTCGCCGGCTCCGCCGGGCTCGTCGTGATCGCGTGCACCAGGTAGCTGGCGACCTCGCCCGGGGTGGTGCCCCGGCCGAAGACCCGGTCGACCCCCAGCTCCCCGGCCATCATCGGGTCGAACCGGGGCCCGCCGGCCACCAGCAGCGGCCGATGCTCCCCCATCGCCTCCCGGAACGCGGCGGCCATCTCCCGGGTGTTGAGGATGTGGGCGTCACGCTGGGTCACCACCTGGGAGACCAGCACCGCGTCGGCCCGCTCCGCCCTGGCCCGTTTCACCAGCTCCGGCACCGAGACCTGGGCGCCGAGGTTGACCACCCGCAGCTCGCGGTAGTACTCCAGCCCCTTCTCACCGGCGAAGCCCTTGATGTTGAGGATCGCGTCGATGCCGACGGTGTGGGCGTCGGTGCCGATACAGGCGCCCACGACGGTGAGCTTGCGCCGCAGGGTCCGCCTGATCGTGGCGTTGACCTCGGTCGGCGGCAGCAGCGGGAACTCCCGCTCGACCACCCGCACCTCGTCCAGGTCCACCAGGTGCGTCACCGACCCGTAGACCACCACGAAGGTGAAGTCCGGTCCGATCGGGTGGGCGTGCACCACCATGGCCGGGTCCATGCCCATCTTCGCGGCCAGCTGCTGCGCGGCGCCCTCCGCGCGGGGCCCGTGCGGCACCGGCAGGGTGAACGACATCTGCACCATGCCGTCACCGGTGGTGTCGCCGTAGGGCCGCACGTACCGCTTGCGGGTGTCGCGCTCCGCCGCGCCCTGGTCAGTCGGCCCGGTCGTCGACGCGATCTTCGGCTCGGTCTTCGGCCCGGTCGTCGGCTCGGTGGCGGCGCTTGAGGGCACCGGCCCCGGCAGGATGGTCGTGGTCATCGGCTCGCCCCCGTCTCCAACAGCTCCACGGCCGGGTTGCGGTACCCCTCGGCCTTGACGATCACTCCCTCGCGCCCCCTGCCGCCGTCGGCCGGGCGGCGCATCAGGCCGAAGGTGCCCCCCGCGATCGCGTTGAGCAACCCGTCGTCCGCGATGCGCTCCAGCAGGTCCACCGTCTCCGACAGCACCTGGTGGGCGCGTTTGACGATGAACCCGTCCGGTTCCGGGCGGAAGTCCTCCGCCAGGTTGCCGGCCGCGCCCAGCACGTACCGGACGTTGGCCAGCGCCAGGTCCCGGTCGGACAGGAACGGCGTGACCACGGCCTCGGTCATCATCCCCACGAGCAGGATGCTCTGTCCGGTCAGGACACCGGCCAGGTTGAAGAACCCGTCCAGCAGGTAGCCCCGGAAGACGTCGCCGGTCATGTGCTTGGTCGGCGGCATCCACTTCAGCGGCGCGTCCGGGAACAGCTCCCGCGCCAGCAGCGCGTGCGCCAGCTCCATGCGGAACGAGTCCGGCAGGTCGGGGTTGATCTCGAAGGCGTGGCCGAGGCCGAGCTGCCAGTCGGCCAGCCCGGCCTCGTGCCCGAAGTGCTCGTTGAGCAGCTGGGACACCGTCACCGTGTGCGCGCCGTCGACCGCGTCGGCGGTGGTGAGGTAGTTGTCCTCGCCGGTGTTGATGATGATGCCCGCCCGCGCGTGCACCTGCCGCGAGAACCGCTGGTCCACGAAGGTGCGGATCGGGTTGATGTCGCGGAACAGGATTCCGTACATCGAGTCGTTGAGCATCATGTCCAGCCGCTGGAGCCCGGCCAGCACCGCGATCTCGGGCATGCACAGCCCCGAGGCGTAGTTGGTCAGCCGCACGTACCGGCCGACCTCCCGGCTCACCTCGTCCAGCGCCGCCCGCATGATCCGGAAGTTCTCCTGCGTGGCGTAGGTGCCGGCGAACCCGTGGTGGGTGGCGCCCTCGGGCACGTAGTCCAACAGGGACTGTCCGGTGGAGCGGATCACCGCGATCACGTCGGCGCCCGCGCGGGCCGCGTTCTGGGCCTGCACCACGTCCTCGTCGATGTCGCCGGTGGCGACGATGAGGTAGATCCACGGTCGCTGCGCCGGATCGCCCCACCGGGCGACCAGCTTCTCCCGCTGCGCCCGGTTGCGGTCCACTGTGCGCAGTCCCCTGGCGACCGCGGCCCGCGCGGCCCTGGCGGCGCGGGTGCGCTCGCGGCCCTCGGGCACGCGGTAGCTGACCTGCCCCGCGGCGGTGGCCTCGGCCAGCTCGGTGAGACTGGTCAACCCCTGCTCGGTCAGGGCGTGGAACACCGGCAGCGCCACACCGTGCTCCAGGCCGCAGTGCTCGCGCACCGTGTCCACGACCCGGTTCACCCACGGCACATCGCCGGAGCGGTGCGCGCTGTCGGCCCCGGTGATCCCCGCCAGCCGCAACGTCGCCCGCTCCACCGCCACGGTGGTATGCGCTCTGGCCAACTCCACCACCGGCCCCGCCGCGCGCGCCGCCAACCGGCGCGCCGTCGCCACCACCTCCGGGTCCAACCCGAGCAGTCCGCGTCGCATTCTCTCGCCTCACCCTCAACCGCGGCCGCGGGTCACCAGGCCCGCGGCGTCCGCCTCACGACCCGACCTCCCCGGTGTCGTGCAACACCTCGCCGCGCAGCACCGTCCGCAGGCACCGCGGCAGCTCCACGTCGTCCTCCAGCACCGGCAGCGCCGGCACCCGCGAGCGCGGGTCGGTGGACCACCGCTGCACCCGCGCGTCCGGCGCGGCCACCACCAGCTCGCCCGCCGACCACACCGCGTAGGTCGCTGGCGCGCCCGGCACGAGCGTCCCGGTCAGGCCGTCGTCCACGCCCGCGGCGCGCCACCCGCCGCGGGTGTGCGCGGTGAACGCCGCCCTCGGCGACACCCCGAACCCCTCGGTGCGGTGCCGCACCGCCGCCCGCACCGTCGCCCACGGGTCCAGCGGGGTCACCGGGGTGTCCGACCCGAACGCCAACGTCACGCCCGCGGCGGCCAGCGCGGCGAACGGGTTGAGCCGGGTGCCCCGCTCCGGCCCCAGCCGGTGCGCGTAGAGCCCGTCGCCGCCGCCCCAGGCCGCGTCGAACAACGGCTGCACCGACGCGACGACGCCCCAGCGCGCCAGCCGCGCGGCCTGGTCGGCGTCGACCATCTCCAGGTGCTCCAACCGGTGTCGGCGCGTCGCCAGCGCCGGGGCGCCCACCTGGGCCTCGGCCAGCGTGAAGCCCTCGATCACCGCGGCGACCGCGGCGTCGCCGATCACGTGGAACCCGGCCTGCACGCCCCGGCGGGTGCACGTCACCAGGTGATCGGCGATCGCCTCCGGCTCCAGGTACAGCGCTCCGCACGTGTGCGGCGCGTCCGCGTAGGGCTCGCGCACCGCCGCCGTCCGCGACCCCAGCGCCCCGTCGACGAACAGGTCGCCGGCCAGGCCCCGCACGTCCAGGGGCGGCGCGGTCTCCGCCAGCTCGCCCCAGTAGCCGACCACCTCGGGCATGCCGGGGTCGCCGGACAACGCCATCAACGCCGCCAGGTCCTCCACGCCCGAGATGTCCGGGCCGGCGCACTCGTGGACCGACGCCACGCCCCGCGACGCCGCGTACCGCAGGAACGCCTCCTGCGCCGAACGCCGCTGCGCCACGGTCACCGAGTCGCGGATCGCGCGCCGCACGTGGTGGTGCGCCTGCCGGCTCAGCGGTCCGTCCGGCGAGAAACCGGCCTCCTGCTTGGCTTCCGGTGCCAACGCCAGCAGCGCGCTGCTCACCAGTGCGGAGTGGACGTCCACACGGGACAGGTAGACCGGCACGCCGCCGACGACCTCGTCGATCTCGGCCCGTGTCGGCGGGCGCTGCTCCGGCCAGGCGCTCTCGTCCCAGCCGTGCCCCCACACCGGCGCGTCGCCGTGGGCGGCCACGTGCTCGCGCAACCGGAGCAGGCACTCCCGCAGCGAGCCGCAGCCGGCCAAATCCAGGCCGATCAACGCCAGTCCGGCCGAGGTGGCGTGCACGTGGGCGTCCACGAACGCCGGCGCCACGAACGCGCCGTCCAGCCGGACCCGCTCGGCGTCCCCGTACAGCGCCAACCCGACGCTGTCCTGACCGACCCACACCACCACGCCGTCGCTGACTGCCATCGCGGTCGCGTCGGGCGCGCCCACCGAGTAGATCCGCCCGCCCAGCAGCAGCGTGGTCGAGCCCCCATCCGTGTTCACCGGCTTCACCCTGTTCGTTTCTTTCACACCTGCGGAGTCTGCCGTTCGCGCGCCTCGAAGACCTCGCGCACCCCCGGCTCGGAACGCACCAGCCCCAGCGCGAACTCGGCGTGCCCGGGCACGAAGCCGTTCCCGATCAGCATCTCCACGTCCGTGGCCAGGCCTTCGGCCCCCAGCGCCGCCGCGGAGAAGGAGGTGGCCATGGCGAAGAACACGACGGTGCCACCGTCCACTGTGGTCAGGATCGCGCCGTGCTCGCACCCGGCGACGTCCACGCACACCACCGTCACCTCGACCCGCTCGCCGACGGCGGTCGCCACCGCCAGCGGGTCCCGCGCGTCGGCCACGACGACCTCGTCGGCCAGTCCCGCGGCGCGGACCCGCGCGGCCTCGGCCTCGGTCGGCACCACCGCGACCAGTCGCCGCGCCCCGGCCCGCCGGGCCGCCGCCAGCGACAGCGTCCCCGACTTCCCGCCGCCGCCGAGCACGCACACCGCCGGCGCGCGCCCGTTCGTGCGGGCCTTGCGCCGCACCACCCGGTCGGTCAGGGCCGGCGCGCCCGCGACGTCGAGGACGGACAGGGCGAGCGAGTCCGGCAGGTCCGGCGGCAGCACGGCCGCGATCGACCGCCCGAACAGCACCGCGGTCCCCCGGCAGGGCACCTGCTCGGAGGCGCCGTCCCAGTCCACCAGGCCGTCGGTGATCCGCAGCGGGGTCAACGTCAGCGACACCATGGTCGCGACGCGGTCGCCCACCCGCAGTCCCAGGGGGGAGCGCTCCCCCACCTCGCGCACGGTGCCCAGCAGCATCCCGCCCGAGCCGGTCACCGGGTTCTGCATCTTGCCGCGCTCGTCGACGATCTGCAGCACCGCGTGGCGGAGCGCGGCCGCGCTGATGTGCGCCTCCCGGAGCTGGCGGTAGGACGCGGCGTCGAGGTTGAGCCGTTCGACGTCCACGACGACCTCGTCCGGCCACGGTCGGGGGTCCGGGTCGAGCCGCCACGCCTGTTGCGGAAGAACCCCGAAGGGTTCGAGGACCCGATGCAGTCCGTAAGGGGACGATTCCATGGCGTCAGTCTGTCCCGACCGCGACTCCGCCGCCTCCGTCACGTCCGCCTCCGAAAGATTTATGGCAAACCGGGCCGCTAGCAGCATAATCTTTACGGGACATTGAGGGCTAGGAGAACTTATGACTGCGCTTCACGAAGCAGCGGCCACCCCGGAGTACACCCGAGCCACCGTCTCCGACGTCATCGCGCTGAGCGACCAGCAGCCCTACGACTACGCCCGACGCGAACTCGTCGAGCCGGACTGGCGACGGTTCCCCGGCTGGCGGGACGTGACCGAGGCCCAGTGGCGCGACGCGCAGTGGCAACGGGTGAACTGCGTCAAGAACGCCAAGCAGCTCCGCGCCGTGGCAGGTGACCTGCTGGACGAGCGGTTCTACGACGACCTGGCCGCCGACCAGACCCAGATGGCGACCATGTCGACCCTGCTCCCCCCGCAGATGCTCAACACCATGGCGCCGAACGCCGACCCGACCCCCGAGGCGTTCACCGCGGCCTTCTACGCCGACCCGATCCGCCGCTACATGCTTCCCGTCCGCTCCGACCGCCACCCCGACTGGCCCACCCACCCGCTGGCCACCCGCGACTCGCTGCACGAGGCGGAGATGTGGGTCGTGGAGGGCCTCACCCACCGGTACCCCACCAAGGTCCTGGCCGAGATGCTGTCGACCTGCCCCCAGTACTGCGGGCACTGCACCCGCATGGACCTGGTCGGCAACTCCACTCCCCAGGTCGACAAGCACAAGCTCGTCCTGAAACCCGTCGACCGCCAGGAGCAGATGCTCGACTACCTCAAGCGCACCCCGGGCGTGCGCGACGTGGTGGTCTCCGGCGGCGACGTGGCCAACGTGCCGTGGCACCAGCTGGAGTCGTTCCTGATGCGCCTGATGGACATCGACTCCATCCGGGACATCCGGCTGGCCACCAAGGCCCTGGCCGGACTGCCGCAGCACTGGCTGCAGCCGCGCGTCGTGGAGGGCCTGGAGCGGGTGGCCCACACCGCCCGGCGCCGGGGCGTCAACCTCGCCATCCACACCCACGTCAACCACGCCCAGTCGGTGACGCCGCTGGTGGCCGAGGCCGCCAGGACCGCGCTGGCGGTGGGCGTGCGCGACGTGCGCAACCAGGGAGTGCTGCTGCGGGGGGTCAACGCCACCCCCGGCGACCTGCTCGACCTGTGCTTCGCGTTGCAGGGCGAGGCGAACATCCTCCCCTACTACTTCTACATGTGCGACATGATCCCCAACGCCGAGCACTGGCGGGTGGCGGTGTGGGAGGCCCAGGCGCTCCAGCACGCGATCATGGGCTACCTGCCGGGCTACGCCACCCCGCGCATCGTCTGCGACGTGCCCTACGTGGGCAAGCGGTGGGTGCACCAGGTCGCCGAGTACGACCGCGAGCGCGGCGTGTCGTACTGGACGAAGAACTACCGCACCCACATCGAGCTGGACGACGCCGATGCCCTGACCAGGCGTTACCCGTACTACGACCCGATCCAGACGTTGCCGGAGGCTGGCCAGCAGTGGTGGCGCGAGCAGCCCGAGGGCTGAGGCCGCCGAGGGTGGCCGAGCCGACGGGCACGGGCTGACACCCGGCCGACACCGGCTGGCGCGGCCGCGGAACGCACGACGAGGGCGGGGACACCAGTCCCCGCCCTCGTCGCTGTTCCGTTCCCGTCACCGCCCCAGCACTGTCCACACAGGACTCAACGGGTCGGGAGGGCCGCTTTCTTTCAGCCGTCCGGTCAGCCTTCTTTCACAGGCAGTCGACGTCGTGCAGGCCGGGCCAGACCGGATCGCCCCGGCGGCCGCTGATCCGGAGCACACCGTCGTCCCCGCTCCACCTCAGCTCGAAGGTGCCGGAGGTGAAGGGCCGGTAGCCGTCGTCGGCGGTCCAGGAGCTCACCTTCCGCCCCAGGCCGAACGGCTCCACGACGTAGACGTCGCCACGGCCCCCGAGCAGGAAGGCCGTCTCCCGCACGAGGACCCGGCAGCCCCCGGCGCTCTCCGAGGGGAGCAGGTAGTAGTGCGAGGACAGGTCGCGCAGACCACCGATCACGCTCCCCACCACGGCCACGAGGCTCAGCGGGACGATGATCCAGGGGGACAGGGCGCCGTGACCAGCCAGCGGAACCGTGCCCGCCGGCTGACGTCGACGTGCCACGCGGGCGATGATCCTGAGCACCAGGGCGGCGAGGAGCAGCGCGCCGGCCAGCGCCCAGTCGGGGATCGCCTGTCCCAGGACGACCAACAGCACACCGCTCCAGTGCGCGGCGACGGCCACCGCGGCGAGCAGCACGCAGAGGGCGGCGGCCAGCCGCCACCGCATCGGCCGGTCCACCCCGTGTTCCTGAAGCAGCATCAACACTCCCCAGTTGTCCACGCCCGTGGCGCGGGCCCTCCGCGAACGCGCTTCCCGTCCGGCTCCTCCGGCCTCGCGGTGACGGCCTTCCTACCGGAAGTCGTCGGCGTGGTCCTCGGCCCACTCCCGGAAGGTCCGCGCGGGACGCCCGAGCAGCCGCTCCACCGTGTCGGTCACGCGCTCGGGAGTGTCCACGAACGACTCGTACGCCCGCAGCCTGGCGTCGACGAACGCCGCGTCCCCGATGGCCGCCGTCATCCCCGCCCGCGCGACCTCCACCGGCAGGTCCTCCCACCGCACCTCGCGCCCGACCACCTCGCCCACGGTCCGGGCCGCGTCGGCGTGCGTGATCGCCTCGGGACCGGTGAGCACGTACCGGGCGCCGTCGTGCCCGGGGGTGGTGAGCACGTGCACCGCGACGTCGGCGATGTCGCGCTCGTGGATCAGCGAGCGGGCCGCCCGGCCGAACGGGCCGCGCACCACGCTGTGCCGCAGCTGGTCGCCCCACAGCAGCACGTTGGTGGCGAAGTCGACGGGTCGCAGGAAGGTCCAGGCCACCCCGGACTTCCTGATCAGGCGCTCGATCTCCTGGTGGTAGGAGGTGGCGGGCTCGTCGTCGGCGAGGTCGGCGACGTCGGTCGACAGGTACACCACGTGCCGGGCGTGCTCGGCGACCAGGCGCACCACGGCCGGCTGCACCGGGATGCCGGGCCACATCAGGTAGACGCCGTCCACGCCGCGCAACGCGGGCTCCAGGGTCCGGGGCGAGGACAGGTCGCCGGCGAAGGCCGTGACCCCCTCGGGCAGTGCGGCGCGGTCGGGGTCGCGCACCAACGCGCGGACGTCGTGACCCGCCTCGACCAGGGCGGCGACGACGTGCCTGCCGATGCTGCCGGTCGCGCCGGTCACCAGGTACGTGCTCATGCAACGACCGTAGATGATCGGTCCAACTCCGATCCCGGACCGTGGCCGCGGCCACATCGGACAGTCGGGACCTCCCGGTCCCGCCGCGAGTTGCGGGCCCTCTGACGTGCCCTGATGCTGGTCTGCGGGCCGAACCGGCCGAACCGGCCGAAGCGATCGGAAGGCGGCGGACGATGGCAGGTGTCAACATCAAGCAGAGCGGCCGGCTGTTCCTCGCCAACGGCGCGCGGAAGTGGTACGCCTTCACCTGGAACGGGAGCACGCTGCCCAGCCACTGGATCCGGCCGTCGGTCAACCACAACCAGTTCAGCGCCCGTCAGGCCCAGCTCCGGTACGTCGAGGAGCGCGTGCTCTGGGACGCCAACGCGCAGTGGCCACCAGCGTGGGCGCTCAATCTGGAGGGCATCCAGGGCGACTCCGAGTTCCTCTTCACCATCGTCGTCGTGACTCCGTGAGCGGAACGAGCGGAACAGGGGTGCACCATGCGCGTTCACGCGGCGTACCAGAAGGACGGACGCATCGTCGCCATCGCGGAGATCGTCGAGGACGGCGACGAGCGGCTGGCCGTCCGACTGCTCCCCGACGACGAGCACGAGGTCGTCGAGGTCGAGGTGCCGAGGGAGTTCGACGACAAGCCCTTCGCCGAGCTGGTCGAGAGGTTCCGGGTGCGGTCGGGGCCGGAGGGGCCGACACTCACCCCGCGTTAGAACCCGCTCGGGCAGTCCCGGATGACGACGGCCCGGCGCCCCCTCTGCGGGGAGGGCGCCGGGCCGTCGTTCGCGATCAGACCACAGTAGACGGAGCTCGGAGCGCACCCGCAAGCCGTTGGCGCGCCTACTCCCGACCGACGTGCCCGTGGGCAGATGGTGTCCTTCCTGACGACTTCCCTGTCAGACAGCGACAAGCGCCTCCCGACGCCACGTCGTTGGCTCAGCGTGGGGCGAACCTCTCGAAGGCCTCGGTCATCCGCTCGCGCTTCGAGGCGGTCCACTGGTGCCCGGCGTCGTCCAGCACCACCAGTTCCGCGTCGGGCCAGACCCGGGCCAACTCCCACGCCGTGTCCACCGGACAGCTCAGGTCGAGGCGACCGTGGATCAGGACACCCGGGATGCCCGCCAGCCGTCCCGCGTTCCGCAGCAGAACGCCGTCCTCCAGCCACGCCCGGTTCGCGCTGTAGCGCGCGCAGATCCGCACGAACGCCACGAGGTCGCGCGTCGGCTGGTCGCTGTAGAAGTTCGCCTTGCCGCCGGGTTCGAGGGAGACCACCGCGTTCTCCCACTCGCTCCACGCCACCGCCGCCCGCTCCCGCACGAGCGGGTCCGGGTTCTCCATCAGGCGCGCGTAGGCGGCGACCAGGTCGCCGTCGCGCTCAGCTTCCGGCACTCCCGCCCGGAACCGTTCCCACGCCTCCGGGAAGAACTGCCGCGCTCCCCGGTAGAGCCAGTCGATCTCCGACTGCCGGGTGGTGGTGACCGAGGAGATGATGATCTCCGACACCCGGTGCGGGTACTGCTGCGCGTAGGCGAGGATCAACGTCGACCCCCACGACCCACCGAGCAGCAACCAGCGGTCAACGCCCAGGTGTTCCCGCAACCGTTCCATGTCGGCCACGAGGTGTCGCGTGGTGTTGTGGCTCATGTCGGTGGCCGGGTCGCTCGCGTGCGGCGTGCTGCGCCCGCACCCCCGCTGGTCGAACAGCACCACGCGCCAGCGGTCCGGGTCGAAGCCCTGCCGCATCCTCGGCGAGCACCCCGAACCCGGACCCCCGTGCACGATCAGGACTGGTTTGCCCTCCGGGTTCCCGCAGGCCTCCCAGTACACGAGGTTGTCATCGCCCACATCGAGCATCCCGTGCGCGTACGGCTCGATCACCGCTCCCCGCTCGGCCACGTCAGATCCCCTTTCGCCAGCGACAGAACGACAGGGCTGCAGTCCAACACACCGGGGCGACACCAATCACGGGAGAGCGCTCAAGCAGGATCTCCGCAACCGTCTACTATGGACAAAGGTGAGGTGCGCCCCGGCGGACCTGGCTCTACTCCTGGGTCTGGTCGTCCCACAGGTCGGTGCCGTGCGCGTCGACCAGTGCGCGGACGCGGGCCAGGAACTCTCCGCTGGGGAGCGGGTCCAGTCGTCGCCCGTCCCGCAGTCGCACCGCCACCTGGTCGGCCGCGGTCTCCTTGGCCCCGACGACCGCCTGGTACGGCACGAGTCGCGCGACGCGGATCCGCGCGCCCAGACTTCCGTGCTCCGGGCCGACGACCCTGGCCCGCAACCCCTGGTCGAGGCACCGCTCCACCAGCGCGGCGGCGGGCGGCAGCTCGGCGTCCGAGATCGGGAGCACGACCACCTGGGTGGGCGCGAGCCAGGCGGGGAAGGCCCCGCCGTGCTTCTCGACGAGGTGCGCGACGGCCCGCTCCACGCTGCCGATGACGCTGCGGTGGACCATGACCGGGCGGTGCTTGGCGCCGTCCGGGCCGACGTAGTGCAGGTCGAACCGCTCCGGCTGGTAGAAGTCGACCTGGACGGTGGACAGGGTGGCCTCGCGGCCGGCGCTGTCGGCGATCTGGACGTCGATCTTGGGGCCGTAGAAGGCCGCCTCCCCCGCCACCGACTCGTAGGGCACGCCGGCCTGGTCCAAAACCTCGGTCAGCACGGCGGCGGCGCGCTGCCACATGGCGGGGTCGACGACGTACTTCCCGCCCTCACCCGGCAGCGAGAGCCGGTAGCGGACGGGCTCGATGCCCAACGCCGCGTACGCCGCGCGGATCAGGTCCAGCGCGGCGCGTGCCTCGTCGGCGACCTGGTCCAGGGTGCAGAAGATGTGCGCGTCGTTCAGCTGGATCGCGCGCACCCGGGTGAGCCCGCCCAGCACGCCCGAGAGCTCCGAGCGGTACATGGTCCCGAGCTCGGCGATGCGCAGGGGCAACTCCCGGTAGCTGTGGGAGCGGGACCGGTAGATCAACGCGTGGTGCGGGCACAGGCTCGGCCGCAGGACCACCTGCTCACCGCCGAGGTCCATCGGGGGGAACATGTCCTCGCTGTAGTGCGACCAGTGCCCCGAGATCTCGTACAGCTCGCGCTTGCCCAGCACCGGTGAGTACACGTGCTGGTAGCCGGCCCGGCGCTCCACGCCGCGGATGTACTCCTCCAGGGTGTGCCGCACGGCCGCCCCGTCGGGCAGCCAGTAGGGCAGCCCCGCGCCCATCAACGGGTCGCTGTCGAACAGGTCCAGCTCGCGGCCGAGCCTGCGGTGGTCGGGCATGGTGGCCTCCTCGTGTTGGCGAGGCGAGTGACCACAAGACGAAGCCCCGGGGCACTCGCCCCGGGGCTTCGGACTGAAGACAACTCTCAGCGCGCCGGGACGTCCACCGGCGTCGTCGTCAGACCTGCGCGCTTCATGCCTTCCACCGTAGCAGACCCGGCGCGGTGCGAAATGATCAGTGGGCGCCGTCCTGGTTCAGCCGGGCCGCGGGCGTCCGGGGCCCGAAGACGCGGTCGAGCTGGTGTCGTCCAGGGCCAGCGCCTGCTCCGGATTTCGCTGTCCCAACAGGACAGTGGACTGCGGACCGTCCACACCGGCCAGCGGGAGTCAGCGGGTCCGGGAACGGTCAGGAGCGGCGGATCACCACATCGCCCATTCCCGTGCGGCCCCGCACCTCGACGATCTCGTCGGACGGCGCCGGCCCCTCCGCGGTGGACAGGGAGTTGTACACGCGCCCGGTCCCGGAGGCGATGTCGAGGCGGGCCGCCGTGCCCTCGCGGATGCCCAGTTCCAGGTCGCCGCACGCGGTCTCCATGACGACCGCGCCCCGCACGACCTCGCCGACCCGGACGTCGCCGTTGGCGGTCTTGGCGACGACCCCGGCGTGGGTCCTGTCGACCGTGAGACGTCCGTTGGCCCCGTTCATCCGCAGGTCCCCGCTGATCTCGCCCAGCCAGCTGTCGCCGTTGGAGTTCTTGATCACCGCCGTGCCGTCGACCCGCCGGACCCGCACCTCGCCGCTGCCGGTGGTGATCTCGACGTGGCCGGTCGCGCGCTCCACGGTGACGTCACCGCTGGAGGTGTTCACGTGCAGTGGGCCGGTGTCCTGGAGGTGGACGTGCCCCATGCTGGTCCGGAACCGGCACTCCCCGAGCTCGCCCTGGGCCCGGAAGTCGCCCATGGCCGCCGTGCAGTGGACCTGCGAGCCCGCCGGCAGCTCGATCACGACGTCGACCGAGCCCACCTTGCCGAACAGGGTGTTCCGCTTCGAGGTTCGCACCAGCAGCCGGCCCTGGGCGTACTCGACGCGGGTCCGGTTCACGGCCTTGGCGTCGGCCTCGCTCGCGGAGTCGCTCGGGCGGACCTCGACGGTGGTGTCGGCCCGGTCGCCCGCGATGATCAGGAGATCGCCGACGACGAGCTCCGCGGTGGCGGAGATGGGCTCTGGAGTGGCGAAGGTCGGCATGGCTGTCCCCCGTGCTGGGTCGGTGGGCGGGCGTCGCGCTGGTGAGTCGAGGTCCGTCTTGTGGCCACGGAGGCGGTCCTCCGCCGGACGTGGCTAGCGCACCCAGCCGGTGTAGTGCTGCTTGCCGCGGGGCGTGCCCCGCTCGGGCCGCTGGGAGCGGTCGTCGGGCTCCACCGTGGCGGCGACGGCCCGGACGAGCCAGGTGTTGACCGAGAGACCCTCGCGGGCCGCGGCCTCCTCCACCCGGGCCTTGAGGTGTTCGGGCAGCCGGAAGTTGATGCGGGCCGTGGCGCCGTCGTCGCCGCCGGTCGGCACGGGCGGCAGGGACGGGGCGCCGGCCGGCGCGCCCTCCCTGGCGTCCTCCTCCATGAGGCGGTCCACCGGCGGCGGGGTCACGACGAAGCTGGGGTCGAGCCCGCGCAGTCGGAGGTCGACCGAGCCGGGCGCCAGGTCGCGGGTGATCTCGTCCGCGGCGGCGGACAGCACGTTGAGCAGGATGAGCCGGACCGCCGACTCCAGCGGCGCGGCCAGCCGCTCGGCGAGCGCGCGGGCCTCCTCGCCGCCGGCGTCGGCGGCAACCGCGAGTTCGCGACGGAGGTTGTCGACGTACGGCGTGAGGTCCATGGCATCACTATGGCACCGTTATGGCACCATGGCAAGTTTCGCGGGCGTACCCGGCCTCAGGCCCCCGGCCTCCGGCTCGGGGGGCGAGCAGTTCTGACCACGCCGAAGATCTCGGGCGGCGAGCCGGACTCCGCACCGCCGCGCCGAGGATTCCACACTGTCCACAAAGGATTTCCTCGACCCCGCGCTCCGCGGCACCGAACCCCATCCCCCGCGCGGGCCGCACGACGTCCGGCGCCTCGGCCTTGCGTTCAAGTCGACTTGAACCGCAAGGGTGATCGCGACGGATCGACCGATCGGATCAGCGAAGAACGGGGTTGGGCATGCGAACACGACACGTGCCGGCACTGGTGGTCGGGGCGGGGCCGGTGGGCCTGTCGACGGCGGTGTTCCTCCATCACTGGGGCGTGCCGGCACTGGTGGTCGACAAGCGGGACCCGACGTCGGCGCCAGCCCGGGCCAACATCAGCCTGCGGTCCCTTGAGGTGTTCCGCTCGGTGGGGATGGGGCCGGCGCTCGACGAGGTCGCGTGGCGCGGTGGTCCGCCGATGCGGACAGTGCACAAGGACAGCGGACTCGGAGCCACCCAACGGTACGGCGGACTCCCCGCCGAGTACCTGCGGCGGCTCGACACGTGCAGTCCCGTCGACGCTCACCAGCACCTGACCCAGCGGGAGGTGCAGCAGGTGGCGTTGCGCCGCCTGCCCGACGAGGCGGTGTGTTTCGGCTTGCGGCTGCTGGACTTCTCCGCCGACGAGGACGGCGTCCGCGCGCGAGTGGTCGACACCGCCACGGGCGAGGAGCAGGAGATCACCGCCGAGTACCTGATCGGCGCGGACGGAGCCCGGAGCCGGACACGGGAGCTGCTCGGCGTCACCGTCCCCGACCGGGAGGTCCTCGCCCGCCTCCACACGGCGTTCTTCCGCGCCGACCTGGGGAACGTCGTGTCGGAGTGGGGAACGCACCTGTGCGTCGTCCGCAACGACAGGGTCTACGCCACGCTCTTCGCCAAGAACGGCGGCGACCAGTGGAGCTCGCACATCATGGACTACCCGGGAAAACCGGACGAACTGGTGGACCTGCCCGAGGAGAAGGTCGTCGAGCTGCTGCGCGCGGCGATCGGGGACGACACGCGGCCGATCGAGCTGCACGGGGCCACCACGTGGGAGGCCGCGCTGGGGATCGCGTCGGCGTTCCGGCGCGGCCGGGTCTTCCTCGCCGGTGACTCGGCCCACGTGCAGAGCTCGGCGGGCGGGCTCGGGATGAACACCGGAATCCAGGACGGGCACAACCTGGCCTGGAAGCTCGCCGCCGTGCTCCGGGGTCAGGCGGCACCGTCCCTTTTGGACAGCTACGAGACCGAACGCCGCAGCGCGGCTCGGGACTCGCTCGCCCTGTCCCGTCGGGCGCACCGGGGCTACCAGGAGCGACACGGCGACCCGCGCCGGATGGACGAGACCATCGCGGTCGACTACCTCCGGGCGATGATGTTCTACCGGTACCGGTCCACGGCGGTTCTCGCGGAGGACACCGAGGACACCACCGACACCGACGACACCGACGGCTCCGTTCTCCGCGACCAGGCGCTGCCCGGCTGCCGGTTCCCCCATCACTGGGTCGACTCCGACCGGAGTCGGGTGTCCACTCTCGACCTGATCGGTTCCAAGTGGACTGTCCTCACCGGACACACGGGCACGCCCTGGCTCTCCGCGGCGGACCTCGTCGGCGCCGATCTCGGCCTCACCGTCGGAGCACACCGCCTCAGTCACCACCAGGGCGACGTCTTCTCCACCCTCACCGGGTTGGCGCCCGACGGGGCCGTGCTCGTCCGCCCCGACGGATTCGTCGCCTGGCGGGCGCCATCTCCTGGCTCCGCGCCGGATCTCGCGCTGCGCCAGGCGCTGGGCCGCGTCCTCGGCCGTGGCTGACATGACGAGCTGAGGCAGAGAATCCAGGCCGGACAACCGGGTGGTCCTGGGGTCACAGCGCGAGCGCGGGGTGGCGACGCCAGGTCGTGGTCGCGGCCTCGATCGCGTGGCCCAGGGACAGCACGCCGAAATCGTCACCCGGGGCTCCGACGATCTGGACGCCCACCGGAAGCCCCTCCGGCGTGAAGGTGAACGGCACGGACATGCAGGGCAGCCCGGCCACCGACATCCACGCGCAGGACCGCATCCACTCCCGGTAGCAGGTCATCGGCGTGCCGTCGATCTCGGTGGGATAGGGCAGGTCGACGTCGAAGGGGACGACCTGGCTCACCAGCGTCACCAGGAACTGGTGTGTGGCGAAGAAGTCCAGCATCCGGTTGTACAGCTCGGTGCGCAGCACGGCGGCGCGTTCGAGGTCGATCGCGGTCACGGCCCGCCCCCTGGCGATCTCCCACCGGACGTTGTCGCCGAGCTGGTCGCCGTACTCGTCGAGCAGCGGACCGTAGACGTAGGCCTGGGCGGAGGCCCGCTGCACGGTGAACGCCTCGTCGGCGCCGTCGAAGTCCGGGCAGGTGTCCACGACCTCGCACCCGAGGTCGAGCAACAGGTCCCTGGCCGGGGTCATGGCGTGGACCACGCGGGGGTCGACGGGCAGGCCGCCCAGGTCGACCGACCAGGCCACCCTCGTCCCCCGCACGTCCCGTTCGACCGGACGCGAGAAGTCCGCCGGTGGAAGGGAAACCGGGCTTCTGGGCGTGGGTTGGGCGATGACCCGCATCTGGAGGGCGAGGTCGCCGACGGTCCGGGCCATGGCCCCGACGGCGGGCAACGTGAAGTGGTCGTTGGTGACCGGCCAGAGCGGGACGCGGCCGATCGAGGGGCGCAGGCCGACGACGTTGCAGAAGCTGGCCGGGTTGCGCAGCGAGCCGCCCATGTCCGAGCCGTCGGCGATCGGCACCATGCCGGTGGCCAGGGCGACGGCGGCGCCCCCGCTGGAGCCGCCGCAGGTTCTCGTGACGTCGTAGGGGTTCCTCGTCGCCCCGAAGACCCGGTTGAACGTCTGCGAGCCGTTGCCGAACTCCGGGGTGTTGGTCTTGCCGAGGGTCACCGCGCCGGCGTCGACCATGCGCCGCACGTGCAGGTCGTCGCGGACGGGAACGTGGGCCTGGTAGACCAGCGAGCCGAAGGTGGTGCGGATCCCCGCCGTGTTGGCCAGGTCCTTGTGCGCCACCGGTAAGCCGTGCAGCGGCCCCAGGCTGCGCCCGCGGGCGATCGCGGTGTCGGCCCGCTCGGCCAACGTCCTGGCGCGTTCCGGAGCGAGGGTGACGATCGCGTTGACCTCGGGGTTGGTCTTCTCGATCTGGGCGAGGTGGGCGTCGAGGACCTCGCGGGCGGACACCTGCCGGGTGACCATGAGCGTCACGAGTTCCCGCGCGGTGCGGAAGACGAGGCCCGTGTCGGGCGACATGCGGTTTCTCCCTGGGATCGCTGGCGTGGGATCGCTGGACGGGGACCGGGCGGGCCGGTGCCGGCATGGCCGGTCGCCCGCCTGGTTTCCGTCCCTCGCCACCAGATCAGGATCGGGGTCCGGAGATCCCGGGGTGTTGGGCGGTGTCGCTCCGGCCTTGGGAACCGAACAGGAACCGAACACCGCCCCCGCGCCGGAAACGGATCGACCGCCGCCGACGACGCTAGGGCCAGCATCGCCACGGGATCAAGGAGGCGTTCGGGGGACGGTGGAGAAAACCGTTTCCCCGCCGAAGGTCCGAAGCACCGTCACGGAAGCACCGTCACGGAAGGACAGTCGCACCGCACGAGGTGACACCCACACGAGGTTTCGGCCCGTTCGGCCCAACAGCGTCCCGGCCCGGCGAGGTCCCGACGGGACTTCGCGGGCCGGTCGGTCACTCCCACACGGCGGCCCGGTAGCTCATGAGCAGACCGCGGTGGAGGTCGTTCTCCAGACGCCGGAACGTCGCGCCGTCCGCGGCCAGGTCCACGACGACGGACAGGGCCTCGTCGTGGCGGTCCCACACCTCGGGCGGCGCCTGGTGGGCGACCAGGCGGTTTCGCGCCGTGTGCAGGAAGACGAGCAGCGCGGAGGCGTCCCCGCGCAGCACGGCTCCGGCCAGACCGTGGAACCGGGCGATGTCGGCGGGTTGACCGAGTTGGGCGATGAACCGTTGAACGGCCACGAGATAGTCACCGAGCACGAGCCCACGACAAACCATGGGCGGACCGTAGCCACCCAGGGCCTACGGTCCCGCATGGCCAACTCAACCGGGTCAACCTTCCTGTCGCCAACCGCCGACGGGACACGGGCGGTGCTCGCTCGTCGGCTGACCGGTCCCGCGATCTGGTCACTCGTCAACCGGGTGTGCCCCGGGAACATCACTCACCGGAGCCCTTCGGCCGTGGCATCAAGTCCGGCTGCCGCCAAAGATCACCAGGAAGCATGACGCCGGACGGGTCCGCCGGCGTCGGCGCACGGCCTCGACCGGTCCGCCCCTCCCCCGTTCCCCCGCCTGTTGCCGTTCGATCCGGGTTCCAGATACCTTCACCATTGAGATGTTATGAACATCTGATGTGAACATCAATGAAGGAGAACGGCTGTGACCAGCCCCAGCCCGGAACTGCCCGAGATCGACCTGACCTCGCCGGAGGTGCTGCGCGACCCCTTCGGGGCCTACGCGCCCGCCCGCGAGCGCTCCCCCATGGCCAAGCTGCTGATCCCCGGCCTCGCCCCGATGTGGGCCGTGACGCGGTATGCCGAGGCGAAGGCGATGCTCAGCGACCCGCGGTTCGCGCTCAGCGCCGACAGCTTCGCCTTCCGCCCCGACGTGCCCGACCACTGCCGCGCCTACATGCGGACGATGCAGGAGATGGAGGGGCCGGAGCACACCCGGTTGCGCCGACTGGTCGCCCCCGCCTTCTCCGCGCGGCGTGCCACCGAGCTCCGCCCCAGGATCGAGCGGATCGTCGACAGGCTGCTCGACGACCTGCCCGAGCACATCGAGAACGGCTCGGTGGACCTGCTGCGGCACTTCGCCCGGCCGCTGCCGATCGACGTGATCTGCGAGCTGGTCGGCATCCCCGAGGACGACCGCCCCCGCTGGCGCGAGTACGGGGCCCACGTCGCCGCGGGCTTCGGCCCGGGGCTGGCCGAGGCCGTGCCCGGGATCATCGACGGCGCGCGGTCGGCGGTCGCCGCGCACCGGGCCACCCCAGCCGACGACCTGGTCTCGACCCTGCTCCGCGTGCACGACGAGGACGGCGACCGGCTCAGCGCCACCGAGCTGGTCACCCTGATCTGGAACGTCGTCCTCGCCGGGCAGACGCCGACGAACCTCATCGCCAACGGCGTGGCGGCCCTGCTCTCCCACCCCGACCAGCTCGCCGCGCTCCGCGCGGACCCGGGGCTCATGCCGCGTGCCGTGGAGGAGCTGACGCGCTGGCGCGGCCCGCAGTTGCTCACCATTCCCCGCCACGCGCGGGAGGACGTCGAGATCGGCGGGGTGCTGGTCCGCGAGGGCGAGGCGATCACCGCCGCGATCGCGTCCGCCAACCGCGACCCGCGGGTGTTCGCCGACCCCGACCGGCTCGACGTCCACCGCTTCCCCGGCGCGGCCGGACACCTCGGTTTCGCCCACGGGCCGCACTTCTGCCTCGGGGCCTCGCTGGCGAGGGTGCAGACCGAGGTGGCGCTCACCGCCCTGCTCCGCCGCCTCCCCGGCCTGGACCTCGCCGTGGCCGCGGCGGACGTGCCACTGGCGGCCGACGGCGGCACCTGGCGTCTGGCGGCCCTGCCCGTGACCCTCTGACATCTGCCGGGCGTCAGGGGCGACGGATCGGTGCGCGGGAACCGGTCGGGGCAGGACGAGTGCCGTGGCCCGACCGGTTTCCCACGGCCAGCGCGATTTCCCCGTCCAGCTCCCGCGGTCGGGTTCGAGGAACGGGAATTCCGGTCGCGTGCCGCGCCGGGCAGTGCCACAGTGCTGGGATGCCCGATGATCACTTTGGCGAGCACGTGGCGGAGCGGTACGACGAGTCCGTCAGCGAGATGTTCGACAGCGCGGAGGTCGACCCCGCCGTCCGGTTCCTGGCCGACCTCGCTGGTGACGGCGCCGCGCTCGAACTCGGCATCGGCACGGGCCGCATCGCGTTGCCGCTGAACCGAACCGGCGTCCCCGTGCACGGCATCGACCTGTCGTCCGCGATGGTCGAGCGGCTGCGCGCCAAGCCCGGCGCGGACCGGATCCCCGTGACGATCGGCGACTTCGCCCACACCCGGGTGCCCGGCACGTTCTCGCTCGCCTACCTCGTGTTCAACACAATCATGAACCTGACGAGCCAGGACGAACAGGTCGCCTGCTTCCGCACCGTCGCCGACCACCTCGAACCCGGCGGCCGGTTCGTGGTCGAGGTCATGGTGCCCGAACTGCAACGGCTGCCGCACGGCGAGAGGTTCCGCCCGTTCACCGTCAGCCCCTCGCGGCTGGGCTTCGACGAGTACGACGTGGCCGAGCAACGACTCGTCTCCCACCACTACCACGTCGTCGACGGCCGCCTGGACGTCATGTCGTTCCCCTTCCGCTACGTCTGGCCGGCCGAGCTCGACCTCATGGCGCGCATGGCCGGCATGACCCCGCGGGAGCGCTGGAGCGACTGGAACCGCCAGCCCTTCACCAACGACAGCACCAAGCACGTCTCCGTGTGGGAGAAGACCACCTCGGTGTAGCACTCCGCCGCGAAGCCGCCGCAGTGTCCACAATGGACACCAAGGTTGCACCACCACGGTCATGTCTCCGATGACCTCCCAGGTCATGGCCGTGGTGACGAGCCGCTGGCTATCCTCGGGCCGTGAACGCGGTGCGACCGGCCCGAGCGGGCTCCCTCCTGCGGGAGTGGCGACAACGACGCAGGCTCAGCCAGCTCGAACTCGCCAACCTGGCGGGCACCTCCGCCCGGCACCTGTCCTGTGTGGAGACCGGGCGCGCCCGTCCGAGCCGGGCGATGGTGCTGCGGCTGTCCGCCGCACTGGACATCCCGTTGCGGGAGCGCAACACGCTGTTGATGGCCGCCGACTACGCGCCCGCGTACCAGGAGAGCAGCCTGGACGACCAGGACATGGCCTCCGTCCGCTCGGCGCTGGACACCATGTTGACAGCGCACGAGCCGTACCCGGCGGTGGTGGTCGACCGCTGCTGGAACGTGCTGCTGGGCAACCGGGCGATGGCCGTGCTCATGGACGGCGTTCCGCCGCACCTGGTGGAGCCGCGGCCCAACGTGTTCCGGTTGGCCCTGCACCCCGACGGGCTGGCCGCGCGACTGGTCAACCTGCACGAGGTCCGGTCCCTGTTCCTGGAACGGTTGCTGCGTCAGGTCAACGCGACCGGAGATCCCCAGCTCAGCGCGCTGTACGAGGAGGTCCGCCAGTATCCCGAGCCGCCAGGGTCAGGCGAGATCAGTGCCGGACCGCCAGTGGGTCCGATCCAGGTGCCGCTGCGCATCCGCTCGCCGCTGGGTGAGCTGTCGATGTTCGGCACGATGGCCACCTTCGGCGCTCCGGCCGACGTGACCCTCTCCGAGTTGGCGATCGAGCTGTTCTACCCGCTGGACGACTTCACGGCGAGGACGTTGCGGGAGCTGGCCGAGCGGGAGCTGGCCGGGCACAGGGCGAGCCGGTAGCGGGTCGGTAGCAGGCCGGCGTCAGTTCACCGGTCGACGGGAGCGATTCCGGGCGCGGCACTCTCGTCGTCCTCCGCGCCCTCGTCGGCCTCCCCGGCGTCCGGGCGGCGCGGAAGCCCGATGCCGATGCCGCCGACGTCGGGGTCGAAAGGGTGCGGTGGCAGGGGTTTCCAGCCGAGGAGTTCCTCCCACCGCTCCAGGTCGAGGTCCAGCAGGTCCTTCGCCGTCTTCTTGGGCGGCACGGCCTTGCCGGCGAGCAGGACGTAGGGCGCGCAGGCGAGGGCGCACCCCCACTCCTTCGCCCCGACCCGCAGGTACCTGCACCCCGCGAAGATCTCCCGGTACCGCACCCCCTGGTTCTGGCCGCAGTACATGATGCTCTTGGCCACGCTGGACAGGTGCCACCACAGCCTCGTGTGCAGCTCCTTGGGGCCGAGGTCGCCCCCCTTGACGACGTCGCAGTCCTCGATGAACAGACTCGCGTCGACGTCCGGGTCCTCGGCGATGGCGATCGCGATGATGGACCACACGTAGGCCGGCCCCCGGACGCTCGCGTCCTTGTTGGCGCAGACGACGTGCGCCCCGGGCGCCGGCGGCAACCGGAGCCGGCTCCGGTCGGTGCCGCCGGCGGTCGCCTCCACCCGGCCGAACAGCCGTTCCGTGGCGTCGAGCAGGGGCGCGACCTCGTAGACGGGAACCCGGCAGTCGGCGGCGACGTCCGGGCCGGGCAGGGTGTCGAGGTCGACCAGGCGCAGCCGCTTCCTGAGCCGGTCCTCGGGCACCCTGACCAGGTCGTAGCCCCACAGCGCGCCGTCGACGCCGCAGAACGAGGAGGCCGTGACCATGTTGATCTGTCCGATGTAGGCGTCGTTCTTCTCGCACCGGTCGTAGGAGACGATGCGCGAGGTGCCCTCGTCCAGGTCCTCGACCGGCACCTTGCCGACCGACAGCTTCATGGTGGCGACGTAGCCGGTTCCGGCGCTGCCGTCGACCGCGGGGCCGACCGGGTTCAGGTAACCCGTGCAGTTCCGCTCGTGCGACCCGATGGCGTTCCCGACCACCTGTTCCAGGCGTTTCCGCACCGCGGGCATGACGACCGCCTTCCCTGTTCCGACGACACTTCGGGCAGGTCGGGGTGTCTCGATGCTAACGAGAAGCCCGCGTCCGCTCAGGAGGAGCGGACACGACCGTGTAGCACCCACACGCTGCGCGAACCCACCGACCCGGGGATGGCGCCGGCCGCGTTGATGATCAAGGGCGCCCGTAGCGGGATGGGTCGATGGCGGTCTGGAGGAAACCTGGAGCCGGTCCGAAGGCGTGCTCCGGAGAGTCGGTCCCGCAACGGGACGGCGTGCGCCCACGTGGTCACGCCGACGACTGGGAGGAACACGATGACCAGGTACGAGGGCAGGAAGGCCGCCGTCACCGGCGCAACGCACGGGCCGGGGCCGGCCACCGCGATCTGCGCCCCGGGCCGGTGAGCGCCGTGCCGACGCGGGTGGCGTCCTTCGATGAGATCGAGGACGAGTTCAACCGGTACGTCAGGGAGATCGTCTACTGCTCACTGATCACAGTGGACAGAAGGGGACGTCCCAGGGCCCGGGTGCTGCTGCCGATCTGGCAGGTGGTCGACGGTCGGCCGGTGGGGTGGATCGCGGCCTACCGGACGCCGGTGAAGACGGCGCACCTCGCGCGCAACCCGCATGTCACGTGCTCGTACTGGAAACCCAGCCAGAACGCGGTCTTCGTCGACAGCGTCGCCGGGTGGGTCGAGGAGGAGCACGTCAAGCGCGAGGTCTGGGAGCTGTACCGGAAGGGCAGCCCGCCGCCCGTGGGCTACGACCCGCGGCACTACTGGCCGGGTGGTCCGACCGACCCGGACTTCGGCCTGCTGCGCATGGACCCGTTCCGCGTGCAGGTCCTGCGCGGAGCGGACCTGCGCAGCCGGATCTGGCAGCCGCCGGACGACGAGGCCACCGCCCTCTGACAGGAGAGGATCATGACAGTGTGGGACGGCACGACCGGCGTGATCGACAGCCCGGACCCCTCCGTGGCCGAACACGTCCGCCGCTACCTCGCCACCGACGGCGCGGACGGCTTCTTGGAAGGAGGCATGACCAACCTGGTGCTGACGACAGTGGGACGCAGCAGCGGCCGGCTGTACCGCACCGGGCTGTTCTTCGGGGAGGACCGGGGCCGTCTCGTCCTGGTCGCCTCGGGCTCGGCCATCAGTCCCCGACACCCCAACTGGTATCTCAACACCCTGGCGCATCCCGAGGTCCACGTCCAGGTGCGCGCGGAGCGGTTCCTCGCGCGGGCGCGGACCACGGTCGGTGCGGAGCGGTCCCGGCTCTGGCGGCTGATGACCGCCCTCGCGCCGGTCTACCACCAGTACGAGGCCAGAACCGCCCGGGAGATCCCGGTGGTCGTCCTGGACCGCATCTGATGCCCCTCTGATTCCCCTTCGAGGCCCGGGCCCCGTCGACAGGCGTCGACGGGGCCCGTTCCTTTTGCGGCACATCAGGGAGATTCCGACGCCGCGCGGATGCGGCCAACCGCCACACTAAAGGCAGGTCAGCGTTTCGGGGGCACGACGAAGGACCGGGATGCGGAGTTCGCATCCCGGTCCCTGTCGCAACCTATCCGTCCTCAGTGGACATATGTGTTCCTGGTCAACGACACATCCTCATGAGGATCTCGGAACTGTCCACATGAGACAGTCTCCGTCAGGCCGCGGCTCCCACGACCTGCTTGTCGGCCTCGACGGTCTCCGGCTCCGGAGCCGCACCCGAGGCCGGGACACGGCGCAGCAGGGTGACGGCGAGCAACCCGGCGCCGGTGACCAGGACCATGGCGACGACGGCCGCGACGTTCAGACCGCCGGTGAAGGCGGCCCGGGCCGGCTCCACCAGGGCCCGGGCGGCGTCGGCGGGCAGGGTCTCGGCCGCGGCGAGGGCGCCGGGCAGGGAGTCGGCCGCCGCCGCGGGCGCGTCACCGGGCATCCGCGCGTGGTAGACCGCGCTGCTGATGCTGCCCATCAACGCGATGCCGAGGGAGACGCCGAGGTCGCTGGCGGTGGAGTTGACCGCGGACGCCGCCCCCGCCTTCTCCTGGGGCGCCGACCCGATCACCAGGCCGGTGGTCAACGCCATGGTCGGGGCGATGCCCGGGTACAGGACGTAGAAGCCGACGATGAGCAGCGGCAGCCCGGCCACGCTCTCGACCTGCGTCAACAGGGCGTAGCCGATGAGGGACGACAGCATGCCGGCGGCCACGACGTAGGCCGGGCGCACCCGGCGCGCGATGATCGGCGACACGGTCGAGACGACCACCAGCGCCACCGCCGCCGGCAGGATCCACAGCCCCGCGGCCAGCGGCGAGAGCCCCGCCACGAGCTGGAGGTACTGGGTGAACAGCAGGTACATGCCGCCGAGCGCGGTCGCGGCGAGCAGGAACACCGACAGCGCGCCGCTGAAGGTCCGGTTGGCGAACAACCGCATGTCCAGCAGCGGGGTCTCCAGCCGGAGCTGCCGGCGCACGAACCACACGCCGAAGGCCGCACCGGCGAGCAGGGTCAGGACCGCCGTGGGGTTCAGGCCGGACTTGGAGAACTCCTTGACGCCGTAGACGAACGGCAACAGGGTGGCCATGGACAGCAGCACGCTGGCGAAGTCCGGCACACCGGTGCCCGGCGCGCGGTACTCGGGCACCAGCAGCGGAGCCGCGACCGCGACCAGCGCCATGATCGGGACGCCGATCAGCAGGGCCGCGCCCCACCAGAAGGACGTCAGCAGCAACCCGCCCACCAGCGGGCCGATCGCCACGCCGACCGAGACGGAGGCGGCCCACAGCCCGATGGCGGTGGCGCGCTGGCGGTCGTCCCGGAACATGTTGCTGATCAGGGACAACGTGGAGGGCATCACCGCGGCCGCCCCAACGCCCATCAGGGCGCGCGCGACGATCAGCGTCTCGGCGTTCGGCGCGAACGCGGCCACCACCGAGGTCACCCCGAAGATCACGGCGCCGAACAGCAGCACCTTGCGCCGGCCGATCCGGTCGCCGACCGTGCCCATGGCGACCAGCAGACCGGCCATCATGAACCCGTAGACGTCGTTGACCCACAGCATCTGCGCGCCGGTGGGCCGCAGGTCGGCCGCGATGTACGGGTTGGCCAGGAACAACACCGTCATCGCCAGGAACAACAGGGTGGTGGGCAGCAACAGCACCGCGAGGCCGAGCCACTCCCTGGCTCCGGCGCGCGGGTGGACGTGTGCGGACATCGTCATTCTTTCCTTTGCTGGGTGGAAGATCCGGTGGCGAGGGCGGCGAGCTCGTCGAGCACGCGGGCGGCCCGCTCCTCCCGACGCGGGTCCCGGAAGCCGACGACCTCGTCGACGAGCACGGCGTGCGCCGCCGTGAAGAGGTCGCGCAGTCGGCGCAGGGCGGGAAGGCGGTCGGGGTTCGGGGCGGGCGAGGCGAAGGCGACCGGTTTGCCCCGCCACCCCGGCCCCCACCAGACGACGGCGTTCTCCAGCGACGCCGGCGACCGCGGGGGGACCACGACCACGAACCCGGCCGCGACCGCCAACCACGGGGCCAGGTCGCGCACCGCGGGCGGAGTCGGCACGTGGCGGTCGGCCACCTCGGGCAGGCCCGCCGCGCCCAGGTCAAGCAGGTCGGCTTCGATGCCGTGCCGGTGGCAGGCCAGGTCGGCGAGCCAGTCGGCGACGGCGCGACCGGCGGGGTCGGGGCCGTCGACGATGATCGCCATCCGCGGCCAGTCGTCCATCGGTGAGCTCCTCTCGCACGGGAACCACCGTCGCCGTCGGCGCTCCAGATCTCGTCCAGATCCACTTCGGACGGTCTTCGGGTACTGTCTGCCGGTGCGTTTCGGGGTGCTTGGTCCACTGGCCGTGTGGACGTCGGACGCTCGGCAGGTCCGGATCCCCGAGGTGAAGGTCCGCGCGCTGCTGGCCGAGCTGGTGGTCGAGGCGGGCCGGGTGGTGTCGGTCGACCGGCTCATCCACGACCTGTGGGGCGAGACCCTGCCCGCCAACCCGGCCGGCGCCCTGCAGACCCGCGTCTCCCAGCTCCGGCGCGCCCTGGAGACCGCCGAGCCGGGCGCCCGGCGGCTGGTGGTGTCCCGCCCGCCCGGCTACCTGCTGGACGTCCCCGCCGACGCGGTGGACGTCGGCCGGTTCGAGGCGCTGCTCGCCGAGGCGAGCGCCGCGAGCGACCCCCGGGTCCGGGTCGAGCTGCTCAGCGACGCCCTGGCGTTGTGGCGGGGCCCGGCGCTGGCCGACTTCGCCGACGACGAGTTCGCCCGCGTGCCGGTCACCCGCCTGACCGAGCTGCGGCTGACCGCGGTGGAGCACCGCGCCGAGGCTCGACTGGAGCTGGGCAAGCACGGCCTGCTCGCCGACGAGCTCGGCGACCTGGTGGCCCGCCACCCGCTCCGCGAGCGCCTGCGGGCCGCGCACCTGCGCGCGCTCTACCGCGCCGGCCGGCAGAGCGAGGCCCTGGCCGGCTACCGCGACCTGCGCGACCGCCTCGTGGACGAGCTGGGGGTGGAGCCCGGCCCCGAGCTCGCCGCGCTGCACCGGGCGATCCTCGACCAGGACCCGGCGCTGGGCAGCGCGCCGGCCACCGCGCCGCCGACCAACCTGCCGCACCTCCTCGGCGAGCTGATCGGCCGCGCGAGCGAGGTCGACGAGGTGCGGACGCTGCTGGGCTCCGAGCGGATGCTGACCCTGACCGGCCCCGGCGGGGTCGGCAAGACCCGGCTGGCGCTGGCGGCGGCGCGCCAGCTCGTCGACGGGTTCCGGGACGGCGTGTGGCTGGTCGAGCTGGCCGGGCTGCCGGCCACGGTCGAGCCCTGCGAGGTGGCCGAGCTGGTGGCGGCGGCGCTGGGCATCCGCGACGAGGCGGCCACGGACCTGGTCGCCAAGCTGGCGGAGGCCATGCGCGACCGGCACGCGTTGCTCGTGCTCGACAACTGCGAGCACGTCGCCACGCCGGTCGCGGAGGTGGTGGCCGCCCTGCTGCGGGCCGCGCCGGATCTGCACGTCCTGGCCACCAGCCAACGCCCGCTGGGCGTGCCCGGCGAGCTGCTGTGGACGGTGCCGCCGCTGGCCGAGCCCAGCGCGGTCGAGCTGTTCGCGGCGCGCGCGGCGGCCCGCGCGCCCGGTTTCGCCCTGACCGGGGACAACGCCGAGGTGGTCGCGGCGATCTGCCGGCGGCTGGACGGCATTCCGCTCGCCCTGGAGCTGGCGGCCACCCGCGTGCGCGCCCTGGGCGTGCACGAGCTGGCGGCCCGCCTCGACGACCGGTTCCGGGTCCTGGCGGCCGGACCCACCGGCGCGCCGGCCCGGCAGCGCACCCTGCGCGCGATGATCGACTGGAGCTGGGAGCTGCTCAGCGAGGCGGAGCGGACCCTGCTGCGCCGACTGGCCGTGCACGTCGACGGCTGGACGCTGCGCTCGGCGGAGGCGGTGTGCGGCGGGGACGACCTGGATGACCTGGACGTCGTGGACCTGCTCGCCCAGCTCGTGGACCGCTCACTGGTCACCGTCTCGACCAGGGAGCACCGCGACGGACCCCGGTACCAGTTGTTGGAGTCGGTCGCCGCCTACTGCCACGAACGCCTGCGCGAGGCCGGCGAGCTGCCCGAGCTGGAGCGGCGGCACCGCGCCCACTACACCCGGCTGGCCGTGACGGCCGACGCGCACCTGCGCGGCCCGGAGCAACAGGAGTGGTTGCGCCGCCTGGACGCCGAGGCCGCCAACCTGCGTGCCGCGCTCGACAGCGCCGCCCGGCACGGCGAGGCGCTCCCGCTGGTCAACGCGCTGGCCTGGTACTGGGTGCTGCGCGGCCGGCTCGGCGAGGGGCGCAGGGCGCTGACCACCGCGCTCGCCGGGGGCGGGCCGGCCGACGCGGCGGGCACCGCGCGGACCTGGCACGCGGCCTTCGGCCTGCGCATGGGCGAGGTTCCCCGGCCGGTCGAGCTGGACCCCGCGGCGGCGCGCCCCCGCGATCTCGACGAGCTGGTCGGGCGGGCGCGGGCGGAGTGGTTCCTCGGCTTCGCCGGCGTGGGGGTCGGCGACCCGCGGGCCGGTGAGGAGCTGGTCCGCAGGGCGCTCGCGGTGTTCCAGGCCGTCGGCGACCAGTGGGGCACGGCGGCGGCGCTGAGCACGCGGGCCCGGCAGGCCCTGGTGCGCAGCGACCTGGCCGAGATGGCCCGGCACGGCGAGCGGAGCATGGCCCTGTTCACCGAGCTGGGCGACCGGTGGGGGCAGCTGCACGCCACGTTCGGGCTCGGCACGCACGCCGAGATCGTCGGGGACTACGAGCAGGCCGCCCAGCTGCACCGGGACGGGGTGCGGATGGCCGAGGAGCTGGGGCTGTGGACCGAGATGGCGGACAAGCTGTCCGCGCTCGGCCGGATCGCGCTGCTGGCCGGCGACCACGAGCAGGCCGAGGAGCTGCACGAACGCGCCCGGCGGCAGGCCGTCGCGCAGGGGTACACGGTCGGCGAGGAGTTCGCCGAGCTCGGCCTGGCGTTGGGCGACCGCCGGCGGGGGCGGCTGGACGAGGCCGAGGCGCGCCTGCGCAAGTGGCTGGCCTGGGGCCAGAGCCTGGAGGCGCACATCGTGCTCTCCCTCATCCTCGCCGAGCTCGGTTTCGTCGCCGAGCAGCGCGGGGACGCCCACGCCGCCCGCGCGCTGCACCGGGAGGGGTTGGCGGCGGCCCGGCACACGGGCGACCGGCGCGCGGTGGCGCTCGCCCTGGAGGGCCTGGCGGGCGCGGACGCCCTCGCGGGCCGGCCCGACCGGGCCGCGCGCCTGCTGGGCAGGGCCACCGCGCTGCGCGAGTCGGTGGGCGCGCCGCTTCCGGCCGGCGAGCGCGGCGACGTCGAGCGGATCTCCGCGAGCGCGCGGGCCACGCTGGGCGAGACGGCCTTCGCCGCCGCGTTCGACCGGGGTCGGGCGCTGGACGAGTCCGAAGTGGACCTGGAGTCGTTCTGAAGCGGTGTCGGGACGTTCTCGCCACCACTGGACATTGTGGACTGATCAGCACGGCCCCACGTCGAACTCCCACGTCGAACTCCCACGTTGAGCTCCGAGTGACGTGGGGCCGTGCTGTCTCCTCAGTGCGTGATCAAGTACCTGATCAGGTGCCTGGTCAGGAGTGGATCACGAGTGCCAGTCTGTCCTCGTGCGACAGATCATGACGTGCCACGCCTGGCGGTGAGCAGCAGTCGCCGCTCGCCGAGCGCGTAGGGCTGGTCGTCGGTTCCGGCGTAGCGGGTGATGTCGGTGAAACCCGCCTCGGTCAGCACCTCGCCCAGGTGCGCGCTGGTGTAGACGTGGTGGACCGCGGCGACCTCCAGTTCCCTTGTCCCGTCGGCGAAGTGGTACCGCGTGATCAGGCGGCTCCCCTCCGCGTCGTAGCTGTTCGTCGCGGTCACGGTGATCCCGCCCGCGTCGAGCGTTCGGGGCGACGGGTCGAACGAGGGCAGAACGGACTCGGCGGCGGTCCCGCAGTCGATCACCAGGCCGCCGCCGGGGCGGACGGCGCCGGCGAGCGACCGGGCGAACTGCCGGGTGCTCGTCGGATCGAGGTAGCCGAAGCTGTTCCCCAGACACACCACGGCGTCGAACTCGCCGTCGCGGGGCAGGTCCCGCATGTCGGCGACGGTGAGATCGACCGTCAGGCCCGCTTCCGCGGCGGCCCGCCGGGCGTGGTCGACGGCCTCGGCCGAAATGTCCACACCGGACACCCGGTAACCGCGGGCGGCCAGCGCCATGCTGTGCCTGCCGCTGCCGCACGGCACGTCGAGAACCCGGGACCCGGGCGCGAGGCCGAGGTGGCGTTCGACGAACCCCACCTCGGCGGCCGTGGCGGCCTCGGGCGTGAGGCGGCGCCAGAACTCGTTGGGAAGCTCGGTGAAGAAGTGGGTGTACCAGTCAGGAGATGGATCAGTGGTCACGAGAACGCTCCTGGAGACGACATCAACAGGTCGTTGGCGATGTCATCCGGGCACGTTCGACCGCGTCAGCGGTGGCCCGGTGACTGGCTCCGGGTAGCCATGGCGTCCTCCACCATCGGTGTCGGGCGTCAGCCCGACCAGAAACCCACCGTAACCCACCCACGGCCGGCGCGGAAGCGCCGTGCGTGCCGCGCTCAGCGCTGACCGGCCTCCCGCGCCGCCCGCTCCACCCGGTTCCGGTAGTCCTCCCACCACGCCTGGTCGCCGGGAGCCAGGTTCTCGTTGCCCTTCCTCATCCCGACGGTCCCGTCGACGAGCTCCCGGACGATGTCGGCGTGCCCGGCGTGCCGGTGCGTCTCGGCGATCATGTGCGTCAGGACCTGGTGCAGCGTCACCTCGCGCCGCTCGGCCGGCCAGTGCGGCACCTGCCCCGTCGCCTCCAGCGCCAGCGCGTCGATCGTGGCGTCCGCGTGCGCGCACGCCGCGCGGTACAGCCCCACGATCTCCTCGCGCGACTCGTCGGCGGTCGCCCACATGTCCACGTTGGGTTCCGCGTCCTCGGTCAGCCACGCCGGCATCGGCTCGAACGGCCGGCCGAACACGAACCCGAAGTACCCGATCTCGCAGCCCGTCAGGTGTTTGACCAGACCCAGCAGGTTCGTGCCCGTCGGCGTCAGCGGCCGGCGGACGTCGTACTCGGAGAGCCCGTCGAGCTTCCACAGCACGGCCTCACGAGCAGCCCCCAGGTACCGGCGCAGGTCAGCCTTCGGGTCCGATCCACTCATGCCGCCGAGCATCTCACCCCGCTCCAACTGAGATCAGGACGGATGCTGGTTCCTGACGTCGGCGACCAGGGCGTGGACTCCGGCGCAGAGCAGGCGAACGCTGCGCAGGAACTTCTCGTCCTGGTCGTAGGTGGCCGCTTCGGCGACGGCCATCGGGAAGCGCTCCTGGAGATCGGCCAGCGCGGTGGCGTCCACGGTGGGGGCGAGCGACTCGCCCTGTTCCTGGAGGACGTAGCCGGTGACGTGGCTGAGCACCGCGTCGGCGGCGACGATCCGGTGCTCGGCGGGGAGTCCGGCGTCGGCGAAGGTCCGCAGGAGCCGTTCCATCAGCGACAGCGCTCCGGCGCTGAGGGCCTTCGGGCTGTCGGCGAGCAGGACGGCCCCGCCGGGGTGTTGCCGGATGCTCCGGCGCAGCGCCACCGCCTGGGCCTCGACGCGGGCCCGCCAGTCCGCGTCGTCGGGCAGCGCGGCCAGCGCGGCCGTGCCCGCCTCGTAGGCGTGTCCGGCCACGCGGTCGGCCATCAGCCGCAGCAGGACGCCCTTGTTCCGCACGTGGTAGTAGAGGCTGCCGGCGTGCACGCCGAGCCGTTCGGCGACCTGGCGCATGGACAGCCCCTGGTACCCGACCTCGGCGAAGGTGGCCATCCCCGCGTCGACGATCCGCTCCGTGGTCAACTTCACCGGCCCACCCTAACCCAGTTTCGAACACCGTTTGAATCTTGTCGGCGCATCGGTTACGGTCCTGTCCGGCAGATTCGAACGGTGTTTGATTCAAGCGGTGTTCAAAAACGGGGGGCGAGATGGACGCGCTGCTGTTCAACGTCACGACGGCGGCCCTGCTGGTGGTGCTGTTCCTGGGCGGTCGGACGGCGGTCGGGGCGGAGACGGTGCCGCAACGCCGCGTCCCCTGGGCCGCGGTCGCGCTGACCGCGGTGGCGTTGGCCGGAGTGGTGCTCCAACTGGTCTGGGCGGGCGCGATGGACGCCCTCGACTCCGACCCGGGCAAGGCCGGCTGGTGGCGCCCGATCACCTCCGTGTTCATGCAGAACGGAGGAGTGGGCGGCACGGCGTGGAACATCGGGACGCTCGCCGCCGTCGCGGCACTCGCCGAGTGGTTCTGGGGCGCACCGCTGATGCTGGCCCTGTTCGCCGCGGGCGCGCTGCTGCCCGATCTGGTCGACCGGCTGCTCGGCATGGCCAGTGACAGCGCCGACCCCCGCAACTTCGCCGGCAGCTCCGGCGCGACCTACTTCCTCGGCGCGACCACGGCGGCCGTCCTGCTGCTGCGGGGCCGCACACCCCGGGAGCGCCTGCTGGCCCTGGCCGGCCCCGCGCTCGGCCTCGCGATGTGGTTCGCCCAGGACAACGCGCACGGCCTGGTGGCGGTCGACGGCTTCCTGCTCGGCGTCGTGGTCTGGCTGCTGGCCCGCCCGGTGCTCCGCCCGGAGCGCGACCTCCGGCAGCCGCCCCGGATCACCGTCGGCGCCCTGACCACCCTGCTCCGCCGCGGCGGCACGACCGCGAAGTGACCGGCTGACCGCCGGCGGGCGCCACACGGCGCCCGCCGACGGACTCACGTCCAGAGACTCTCCCCCGAGTGGCAGATCAGCCCCGAGGGTCCGGCACCGCCCTGATCGCGAGGAATCCCGTCGGCTCCCGCGTCAGACGCTCGTAGCGGGCCGGGTCCACCTCGGCCGCCCTCGCCGTCGGCCGGGGCTCCACCAGCCGCTCGATCAGGAAGCCCGCCTCGCGGAGCTCCTCACAGGTCCGCTCCAGCGGCGCCAGCCAGTAGCGCACCCGCCACCCCTTGCTCCACACCTCCTCGATCACCCGCACGTCGAAGTAGCTGCCGCCGTGGCGCAGCCAGTCGCCGGTGGGGTGCTGCCGGGACAGCACGAGCGCCCCGTCCGGCCGCAGCACGCGCCGCAGCTCCCGGAGCACCGACGTCCTGTCGTCGACGTATTCGAGGGCGAGCGCGAACAGCACCAGGTCCACCGAGCCGTCCGGCAGCCAGTCGAGCCGGTCCGCGAGATCGTGGACGCGGAACTCCCCCGACGGAACGCGGTGCCGACACAGCTCGATCATGCGCGGGCTGTTGTCCAGCCCGGTCACGTGCGCGCCGCGCGCCACGAGCTCCTCGGCGTACAGGCCCGGACCGCACGCCGCGTCCAGAACACGACGCCCGGCGACGTCGCCCAGCAGTTCCAGGCAGGCCGGCCGGTCGTAGTGCGCGTTGTGGAAACCGTCCCGCGCGTGCTCCAGGTACTCGTCGGCGAAGACGTCGTACTGCGGATGCGAACCCACTACCTCAGTCACGGCCCCAGTCTGCCCAGACCCGTCAACCGATCTTGGGCGAGAGCGCCACCCGGACGAAAGCCACCACCGGCCGCGGCGTCGTGGCGGCGATCCAGTCGGCGGCTGCGCCGGACGCGTCGCCGAGATCAGAGGGGCCTGCGCGTGGATTGGGCCACACCTCACGCCTGTTCTTTTCAGGTTCACTAAACACGCGCTGTAGCCTGTCTCAACGAGGCTGTACCCCGGATGGCGGTATCAGCTTCACCCGGATCGCCTATCGACCCCGCTCCGCGAGCGGGGTCGCCCTGTGTCACGTGTCGATGCGGACCCAGGGCCCCGCCGGGCGGGCGGCGCCGTACGCCCGATCTCGCCCACCACGACGAAGGAGACTGGTTTGCCACGCGCAGCGAACCCGCCGCCCGCCCCGCCGGCGGAGGCGTCAGCCGCCCGGCCGGAGCCGGCGGAGCGCGGGCTGAAGGCCCGGCACGTCCGCATGGTCGGACTGGGCGGTGCGCTGGGCATCGGCCTGTTCCTGGCCTCGGGCAAGTTGATCCAGGCCGCCGGCCCCGGGCTGCTGCTCGCCTACGCCGTCTGCGGCGCCCTGGCCTACCTGGTGCTGCGCGCGCTCGGCGAGCTGGTCGTCTACCGGCCGGTGTCGGGCTCGTTCACCAGCTACGCCCGGGAGTTCCTCGGCCCGTGGGCCGAGTTCGTCACCGGCTGGACCTACTGGTTCACGTGGGTGATGGTCGGCATGTCCGAGGTGACGGCCGTGGGCATGTACGTGCAGGTGTGGCTGCCGTCGGTGCCGCAGTGGGTCAGCGCGCTGCTGGCCCTGGTCGCGGTCGGCACGGCCAACCTGGTCGCGGTGCGCCTGTTCGGCGAGATCGAGTTCTGGGCCGCGATCGTCAAGGTGGTCACCATCGTCGCGATCATCCTCACCGCGGTGGCGGTCGCGGTGTTCGGTTTCGGCGCCGAGCACGGGTCGGGCGTGGCCAACCTCTGGGGTGAGGGCGGGGTGTTCCCGCACGGCGCGCTGGCGGTGCTCTTCGCGCTGCCCCTGGCCTACTCCTCGTTCCAGGGCGTGGAGCTGGTCGGGTTGACCGCGGGCGAGGCGGAGCGCCCCCGGGAGGTGCTGCCCTCGGTGTTCCGCAGCGTGCTGTGGCGGATCGCCCTGTTCAACATCGGCGCGCTCGCCGCGCTCATGGTGCTCATCCCCTGGCACCGGGTCTCGACCTCGTCCAGCCCGTTCGTCCAGGCCTTCGACCAGCTCGGGGTTCCGGGGGCGGCGGACATCGTCAACTTCGTGGTGCTCACGGCCGCGTTGTCGGTGTGCAACAGCGGTGTCTTCGGCACCGGGCGACTGCTCATGACCCTCGGCCAGGACGGGCACGCGCCGCGCTGGCTGGGCGTGGCGAACCGGCGGGGCGTGCCGGCCAGGGCGCTGGCGGTCTCCCTGGTGGTCATGCTCGTGTCGGTGGTGGTGAACTTCCTCGCGCCGAAGGAGGCCTTCCTCTACCTGTACTCGGTGTCGGTGTTCGGCGGGCTGCTGACCTGGGCGGTCATCGTCGCCACGCACCTGCGGTACCGGAAGGCGGTCGCGGCCGGGCGGGCGCCGGCGGTGGACTTCCGCATGCCGGGGCCGCGCTGGCTCAGCTGGGTGCTGCTGGCCGTGCTGGCCCTGGTCACCGCGCTGTTCGCCGCGCACGAGGAGACCCGCGTCGCGCTGATCGTCGGCCCGGCGTGGCTCGCCGCGCTCTCCGGCGCCTACCTGGTGATCCGCCGGCGGCACCGGACGGCGCCGGCCGGGCAGCCGGAGCCGTCCGAGACGACCCCGGCCGACGTCACCGGCTGACGTCACGGGCCGACGCTGCCGACCAGACGCTGCCGGCTGACGCGTCAGGCGCAGTGCGGGCCGGGATCGAAGGGCTGCTCCCTCGGCAGCAGGGGCTGCTCGGTCTCGACGGTCTCCACCGTCTCGTAGGGCAGCACCCTGGGCGGGAGCTCGCCGAACCGCACGAAGCGCCAGAAGGCCGCCTCCGTGTCCGTCAGCTGGTCCGACGGCTCCCGGGCGTCGTCAGTGCGCACCACCTGTCCACCCCCTCCGGACGACCACTCGGCCGGTGGCCCGCCCGGGCCACCGGCCTTGTCGTCAGCGGCAAGGTTCACACAGCCCGCGCGCCCCGTCCACCCCTTCGGGGCGCTCCGCGGCCGACGATCCCCTTCATCATCCACAGTGGACAGTCAGGGGACGCCGGACCGCCGAGGGCGGCGAACCCTACTTGTCCCGGGGTTTCGCGCGGACGTGCATGCGCTCGCCCTGCGGCCCGAACAGGCTGAGGATCTCCACCGGCCCGTCCCCCGTGCTGCCGAACCAGTGCGGCAGCCGGGTGTCGAACTCGGCGGCCTCGCCCACCTTCAACACCACGTCGTGGTCGGCGAGCACCAGTCGCAGCTTCCCGCTGAGCACGTACAACCACTCGTAGCCCTCGTGAACACGCGGTTCCGGGGTGCTGCGCGAGGCGCCGATCACCATCTTGTACGCGTGCAGCCCGCCGGGCTGCTGGGTCAGCGGCACCACGGTCATGTCACCGCGCCGCGTCGGTTTCAACCGCACCCGCGGGTCGCCGACCGGTGGCGCGCCGACCAGCTCGTCCAACGGCACCTGGTGGGCGTGGGCGATCGGCAGCAGCAGCTCCAGGCTCGGCTTGCGCTGCCCGGACTCCAGCCGGGACAACGTGCTCACCGAGATCCCGGTCGCCTCCGACAGCGCCGCGAGGGTGCACTTGCGCTGCTGCCGGACCCGCTTGAGCCTCGGTCCGACGGCGGCCAGCACGTCTTCCATGGGTCTATTGCAGAAACAGCAAATAGTTTTGTCAAGTGTTGGGCCGGTGCAGCACGGTGTACCCGAGGCCGGCCGGTGCCCGGGTGTGCGGCCGTCAACGGGACGTGGCTTCGACGGCCCCGCGGTGATCGCGGCGACCGGGACGCGGGTGGCTCTCGCCGTCCGGATTCGACCAAGAGAACTGGAGCGAACGCGATGCACGCGACCGAAGACTTCGACTGGGGCGCGATGGCCGACCTGCTGGAGGCCGAGGGCGAGACGAACAGCCCCTACGTGCGACAGGCGCTCGACGAGCTGGAACACCTCTCCCCGCGCCGGGTCCTCGACATCGGCAGCGGGCCCGGCGTCGCGGCCTGCGAGATGGCCGCCACCTTCCCGGACGCCGAGGTCACCGCGGTGGACGGGACGCCGGAGCTGCTGGCCCGCGCCGAGCAACGGGCCGAGCGGCTCGGTGTCCGGCTGCGGACCCGGGTCGCCGAGTTCCCGGAGGGCCTCGCCGACCTGGGCCCGGCCGACCTGGTGTGGTCCGCTCAGGTCGTGCACCACGTCGGCGACCAGCAGGACGCGTTGAACCGGCTGGCCGGCCTGCTGGAGCCCGGGGGCACGATGGCCATCGTCGAGGGCGGCCTGCCGGCCCGCTGGCTGCCGCGCGACCTCGGCTTCGGCCGGCCGGGGCTGCAGGCCCGGCTGGACGTGGCCATGGCCGAGCGGTTCAACCAGATGCGCGCCGAGCTGCCCGGCACGGTGGCGGTGGTCGAGGACTGGCCGGGCATGCTCCGGGCGGCCGGGCTCACCGAGGTGCGCAGCAGGAGCTTCCTCGTGGACCACCCCGCGCCGCTGGCCGAGGGGCCGCGGAAGTCGGTGCGGCGGATGTTGGAGCGGGTGCGCGGCGTGGCCGCCGAGATGCTGGACGCCGAGGACGTCGCGACGCTGGACCGGCTGCTGGACCCGGCCGACCCGGCGGGGGTCGACCAGCGCGCCGACGTGTTCCTGCTGACCGCGAAGACCGTCCACTTCGGTCACCGCCCCGCGCGCTGATCCGCGAGACTGTCCTCGGCTCGTCGGTCGAGGACAGGGGTGTGCGGATGGTGTGGTCGATCCTGAGTGGACTGGTGGCGGTCGGCGCGGTCGTCCTGGTTCTGCTCGGCCACCCGTTGGTGGCCAGCGTCATGGCCCTGGTGGGCATGATCCTCGCCGTGGTCGCGGGTGAGCGGCGGAAAGCCCAGCTGCGAGCGGAGTTCCGCGACCGGTACCGCTCCGTCGAGGAGATCCTGCGGACGCACGACCTGAGCGAGATCCACCAGCTCCGCGACGAGTCGGGCGAGGTGGTGGCCGTGCGGGCCGTGCGCCGGCAGTTCCGGGGGATCTCGCTCCAGGACGCGACGACGCTCGTGCGGAGCTGACCCCGCTCCCCCGCAGGCCCCACAGGCCCCGCAATGCCCGCAGTGCCCGCAGCGGGACGCTGGGGGCGCGCCCTCCGGCGGCCGTCCGGGCCGGAGGCCACCGCGTGATCATCGGACGTCGCGCGCTGATGACGGCTGACCACGCGGTGGCCCGCAGCCGTCCGACCCGGTTCTTCCCCCTCTCGGGGCCGAGGTCGGTTCGGTTGCGGAGACCGGCTGTGCCGTGGCGTTCTGTGTCAGACTGGCCCTCTCCGAGTCCACGAGACCAAGCCGACCGCGGCGCCGTCAGCGGGTGCGGAACGAGCGTCACCCCCGCACACCGAGGGCGGTCCGGGTGAGGACCGCGATGACCCCCACCGTGCGGAACTGGGCCGGAAACGTCGTGTTCTCCCCGGGGAGCGTGCGGGCGCCCCGCACCCTCACCCGGCTCCAGGAGCTCGTGGCGCGGGCCGACCACGTGCGGGTGCGCGGCGCCGGGCACTCGTTCACCGCACTCACCGCGACCCCGGGTCTTCTCCTCCGCCTCGGCCGGCTGCCGCGTTCCGTCGAGGTCGACGCGACCGAGATGACCGCGTGGGTCAGCGCGGGGACCAAACTCGGCGAGCTGGCGCCCCTGCTGCACGAGCAGGGGTTCGCTTTGCGCACCCTCCCCTCCCTGCCCCACGTCTCCGTCGCCGGGGCGTGCGCGACCGGGACGCACGGCTCCGGTGACGACAACGAGGTCCTGGCGAGCGCGGTGAGCGCCGTCCGGCTCGTGCGGGCGGACGGTCGCCTCACCACGCTCACCCGGGACTCCGCCGACTTCCCCGGCGTGGCCGTCTCCCTCGGCGCGCTCGGGGTCCTCACCCACGTGCGGCTGGACCTGGTCCCGACCTACGAGGTCGAACAGCACGTCTACGAGGAGCTGTCCTGGCCCTCCCTCCTGGAGAACCACCGGGAGATCTTCGGCTGCGCGCACAGCGTGAGCGTCTTCACCGACTGGACGCGGCCGAGCGCGGTCTGGGTGAAACGGCGCGCCGACGGCCCTCCCGTCGATCTCGGCTGGACCGGCGCGCGCCGGGCGGTTCGGCCGCGACACCCGGTCCCGCACCTGTCGGCGGAGAACTGCACCGAACAGCTGGGAATTCCGGGGCCGTGGCACGAGCGGCTCCCCCACTTCCGCACCGGCTTCACCCCGAGCGTGGGCGTCGAACTCCAGTCCGAGTACTTCCTCCCCCTCGACCACGCCCAGGACGTGCTGCGGGCGCTCGGGGATCTCGCGCCGGTGATGTCACCGGTGCTCCAGGTGTCGGAGGTCCGCACGGTTCGGGGCGACGCGCTGTGGCTCAGCCCGAGCTCCCGGCGGCCGAGTCTGGTCGTGCACTTCACCTGGGTTCTGGACGTCGACGCCGTGACCCGCGTGCTCCCGGAGGTGGAACGCGCGCTCGCCCCGTGGTCGCCGCGACCGCACTGGGGCAAGCTCTTCGCCACACCACCCCAGGTGTTGCGGACCAGGTACGACCACTGGTCCGACTTCCAGCGGCTGCGCCGGGAACTGGACCCCACGGGCAAGTTCGGCAACCCGCTGGTCGAGTCGTACTTCCCGGGCGGGGACTGACACCTGGCCGCGTGGAGCGCAGCCGGCCGAACATTCTGTCCACTGTGGACGGATGGGACGGTCAGTCGCGGTAGTAGTCGGCGACCACGCCGAACGCCGCCTTCGGTTCCCAAGCCATGTCGGGGTAGGCGACACCGCGTCGGTCCTCGAACACCCGCACCACACCGTAACTGGCCAGATCCAGGTCCTCTCGCGGGTCGTCCCGGTGCGGCAGGTGGTAGTTGGCGAAGGTGTAGACGAACGCGGTGTCCACGCCCTCCTCGGTGAAGATGTCCAACAACTCCCGCAGGTGCGCGGCCTGTTCGGCCTCGTCCCGCGCGTAGTCACCGGTCAACCGGACCGGGTGGGGTCCGTCCCACTCCACGATCTCGCCGCCCCGGGCGCCGCGAGCCGACGCGCCCCGGTAGGTGCAGCAGCCGAACTCGGTGATGGCGACCGGTTTCCCTTGCGCGACCAGGCTTCGCACGCCCTCGACGAACTGGTCGGCGACCTCGCTGGTGCGGTAGAGGTCGACCGAGACGACGTCGAAGGGCGTCCAGTCCACGCCCTCGAACGGGATCGAGGCGTAACTGACCTTGCCGCCGAAGCGTTCCCGCACGACCCGCACGGCCCTGCCCAGGAACTCGTTGATCCGCGCCGGAAGCTCCGCCATCAGCTCGGGCAGGCGGGGATGGCGCTTGAGCAGGACGTCGATCCGCTCCTCGGAGGTGTCGCCGGGCAGGAACCCCCGGTTGAACAGGCTCAGTTCGGCGCCGGTGACGAGGACGATCTCGGCTCCCCGCTGGCGGAGCCGCTCGGCGCGGTCGGCGCAGTCGGCGAGGAGCTCCAGCATCTCCTCCGGGGTGAGTTGGTAGGTGAACGGGGAGAACCAGACCGCCATGCCGAGGTCGGCGGCGTGGCGGGCGGCGATCTCCAGGCGCTCGGGATCGCCGCCGGTCACGCGGACGACGTCGCAGTGCAGGTCGTCGCGGATGACGCGCATCTCGCGCTGCACGACGTCGGGGTCGAAGGGTTCGTGGGTGGTGGTGACACCGTTGAGGAAGCCGGTGTCGTAGCTGATGCCCTTGCCGCGCATGGGTGCGCCGCCCTTCCTGTCCTGGTCTTGGTCCTGGTCCCGCGCCGGTCCCCGGTCGGGACCTCGGTCGCCCCGACCTTTCTTAAGGTACTCGAAGTACCCTAATAGGCAAGTGAGCAGCTCACAGAGTGAGTTGGTAGGGTACGGGCAGTACCGAGGAGGGAGGGCACACGGTGGATGACCCGACACCGGAGCCGAGCTCCGGCCCGTCGCGGCGGCGCGGGGCCGTCCTGGAGGAGGCCATCCTGCGTGCCGCGGTGGAGGAGCTCACCGAGTCCGGGTACGCCGGTCTGAGCATGGACCGGGTCGCGCGGCGCGCGGGCACCAACAAGAACGCGATCTACCGCCGCTGGCCCAGCCGCGCCGCGCTCGGCGTCGCCGCGTACCGCCGGCTCGCCGAGGTCGAACTGCGCCCGCCCGACACCGGCGAGCTGCGCGGGGATGTGTTGGCGTTGCTGCGGCAGATCAACTGCGACCTGTCCTCGTCCAGGAGCGACATCCTGCGCGGCCTGCTGGCCGGCGTCGGCGACGACCCGGAGCTGCTGACCCAGTTGCGGGAGCAGATCAACCAGGGCGGCGCCGGGGTCTGGCTGACGGTCCTGGGGCGCGCGGTGGCCCGCGGCGAGGTGCGCCCCGAGGCCCTGCACCCCCGGGTCGCCACCGTGGCCGTCACGCTGCTGCGCAACGAGTACGTCACCCAGGGGATCACGTCCGTCACCGACGGCGTGCTCGTCGAGATCGTCGACGAGGTGTACCTGCCGCTGGTGCGCGCACGCGGTTCGACGGCCGGGTGACCACTCTCGGCACGGGGAGGAGCGGGGCGGTTTTTCCGCTGTGCCGCAGGAAGTTCCTCCGGCGCGGTTCGGTTGTGGACCGAGCGGGCGTGGCACGGCGGCCACGACGTCGCCCGCTGTGGTGATGACCACCCGTTCTCGACTGACCAGGCGATCTTTGGTCGCGGCCGCCTCGTGCCGCCCCGGACGTGTCGGTCGATCATGCGATTCTGGTGGGTATGAGCGTCGACACACCCCGCCGGATCGTTCTTCTTCGACACGGCAAGGCAGAGGCGTTGGCGGAGAGCGACCACGAACGCTCGCTCCTGGACCGGGGCCAGAAGGACTCCGTCGCCGCCGGCCGCTGGCTCGCCGGCAGCGGGGTCACCCCCGAGCTGACCCTGTGCTCCACGGCCGTCCGGGCCCGCCAGACCTGGAAGTCCGCCGCCGCCGAACTCCCGCAGCGCCCCAGGACCGTCTACGAGGAGCGGTTGTACGAGGCCTCGCTCGGGGAACTGGTCGCGCTGGTGAACGAGACGTCCGACGAGGTCGCCGATCTGATGCTGGTGGGGCACAACCCGGGGCTGCACGCCCTCGCGGACGCGCTGACCGGCGAGGCGGAGGGCGACCTGGTGGCCAGGATGAACCGCGGCGGCTTCCCGACCTCGGCCCTCGCCGTGCTGACCTTCACCGGCTCCTGGCAGGCGGTGGAACACGGCGTGGGGCGGCTCGTGGCGTACTGGACGCCGCACACCTGAAGCGCACTGCCCCCACCAGCCGTGACCCGGACGCGGGCCGGGACGCCACCGCGCGCCCCGGCCCGTCCAGCCCCCTGGCGACGAGCCGGAGCGGGATTACTATGACGGCATGGTTCGTGTTCCCCTGACCGCCGTGGAACGGCTGCGCGGCGAACGCCTGGGCGCGGTGCTGCGGCGGGCGCGCGGCACGAGGAGCATGCCGCAGGTCGCCGTCGCGGCCGGGATCTCGCCGGAGACCCTGCGCAAGATCGAGACCGGGCGGGCGCCGACACCGTCCTTCTTCACCATCGCCGCGCTCGCCGCGGCCCTGGATCTCTCCCTGGACGAGCTGTTCGCGGCCTGCCAGGTCGAACCGCCGCTGTCCGCCTCCGCCTGATCCAGCTCGGAGGGCGCGGCGTCCTGCCGTCCTCGTCGTGGCGGTACTCGTCCCCTCCACCTACGGACATCGGCCCCATTCCCCCGCTCACACTGCTGGGGGGTATTTCCGGCTCACGGCGGAAAGGTCCCGACACAAGGTGTAGCCAGCTACCGGGGTGGGGCCCTACCGGCCAGCGGCCTCACGCTGCGTGACAGAGCATCCCGTGACAGCGAGTGCCGACGGGGCCGCGGCAAGGGGGTGACGATGCCGCGCCAGGGGCACGACAACGGGCAGACCCCCGCGCTGCGGATCGGCCTCACCTACGACCTGCGCGGCGACTACCGCTCCCGGGGCTGGTCGAACTCGGCCACCGGTGCGAGTTGGTGGGCACTGTCCGCGACCTCGCCTCGGCGCTGGTCGCCGGCGCGCGCTCGGACCTGGTCCTCCACACCGCCGAGGGCGAGCGCGGGTTCGGCCGCGAGGCCCAGGTACCGGCCCTGCTGGACGTCTACGGCGTCGACTACACCTTCGGCGACCCGCTCGCCCACGCGCTGTGCCGGCACAAGGGCGTGGCGAAACGGGTCGTGCGGGACGCGGGGCTGCCCACCGCGCCGTTCGCCGTCGTGTCCGCCCCGGAGGAGCTCACCGGACTCGATCTGCCGTACCCGCTCTTCCTCAAACCCGTGCCGAGAGCAGCAAGGGCATCACGGCGGGCAGCCTCGTCGACAGCCCCGCGCGACTGCGCTCCGAGTGCGCGCGCCTGTGGCACGACGGACCTTCCCTCCGGGGTGGGAGTTCACCGTGGGACTGCTCGGCACCGGCGCCTCCGCGGGTGCTCGGGGTCGGCGAGATCGTGGCCGACGACTCGGCCAGCCACGTCTGCTCCTTCACCACGAAGGCCAGGCTGCCGGAGCTCTTCCACCCGTGCTCGGCACACGACCGCGAGGCGAACCGGGCCGCGGCGACCGCGCTGGCCGCATGGCGGCTCCTCGGCGGCAGGGACGCCGGGCGGATCGACCCGCGGGCCGACGAACACGGCGTTCCCCAGTTCCTCGAAGCCAACTCCCCGCCCGGGCCGCGGCCGGGCTACTCCTGCCTGGTCGACCTCGCGCCGGAAGTCGGGACCTACCGCGACCTGATCGCGGCGATCGTCCACTCAGCACTGTCCCACCGCCGCGCACGGCGCGCGCCGGGTGACCCCGCCAGGTCCGGCGAACTCCGCCACTCCCAAGGGATTCCGACATAGGGGACGACCCGCCGAGACACGTCCATAGTGGACAGTAGCGGCGCGTGGACGACCTGCGGCGAGTTCCTTCCCGTTCCCTGTCCCCACGCGAACCACGCAACGCGGTGCCGCCATTCGTTCTGCTGCCAGCACGAGCACTGGTGCGAATAGCCGACACCGACGTTCGTAGGTTGTCGGCTGTCCGGACGCGGCGTACCGTGCTGCCGGCGCACACCGCACCTTCCGACGCCCCGGCGATCCCGAGGCGCCATCTGACGTTGTTCCTTGCCTCAGCGCCCTGTCAGCGTGATCCTGGTCAGTCCTGAGGGGGAACGAACGCGCCCGGACCGCGGTGAGCCCCCTCGTCGTCGCCCCAGCGACGCGGCGATCTCCGGCGCGTGAGGCTCGTGTCGACGCGCACGGCCGTGCTTCCGACCGAGCGGGAGGGTTGGCGATGACGGACGAGATGCGGAAGCGCGTCGACGCGTCGGACGAGGTGTCGTTCGAGAAGGTGTTGCGCGCGGCCATCCACCGCAGTGGCCTCGGCCTGGAGCGGATCCGGCATCGCCTGGCGCAGCGGGGGTGTCAGGTCAGCGTCGCGACGCTCAGCCACTGGCAGTCCGGTCGACGCCGGCCGGAGCGGCCCGAGTCGCTGGCGGCCCTGCCGTTGCTGGAACAGGTGCTCGCGCTTCCCGACGGCGCGCTGACCTCGCTGGTGGGACGCCCGCGCCCCCGGGGTCTCAGCAGGAAGGGGCAACGCCGTCTGCCGGCCGAGACGGTGTGGTCCAGCGAGCCGCGAATGCCCGTGCTGCTGCGCAGCGTGGACTTCGAGGACGAGTACCTCGTCCGGCTCAGCCAGCACAACCTGGTGCGCATCGGGCCGGAGGGCGGCGAGCGGACGGTCCGGGTGCGGCTGGTGCTGCGCGCCACCCGCTCCGGCGTGTCCCGCATCTCGGTCGCGTGCGTGCTGGACGGCCCACACCACCTCAGCCCGTTGATCCGCCCACTGCGCCACTGCTCGGTGGACAACACCAGGTACCTCCCGGACCCGGGGTACCTGGTCGCCTCGGTCGTGTTCGACCGGGAGCTGGCGCGGGGCGAGTCGCTGATGGTGGAGTACGAGGTGCTGACTCCGACACCGCGTCAGCGAACCACGTTGTGGGAGAACAAACTCCGTTTCCCGGTGCACGAGTACTACTCCGAGATCTGCTTCGACCCCCGGGCGGTGCCCGCCCGCTGCGCGTGGAAGGTCACCGACGACAAGAACGTCACGCGGGGCGGTGAGCTGTCCCTCGACCCGTCGCACTGCGTCCACCTGGCCGTCTCCGACGCCAGTCCCGGGCGCTACCGGATTTCGTGGCAGTGGTGACGGTTCCGGTGCGGCGGTCACGGCGTGGTCCGTTGTGCCGTTCGGAACCGTTCCAGCTACTCCACGGGGCCGACGTCGGGAGACCGGTGACCGCATTTCCTGATCACGGCCGAGAGAGTATCTGCCAAATGTAGAAAACGGCTCCGGGGCGCGACCCGACCAAAGTAGGTGTTCCCGTCCCTGCGCCCTGGGTCACAGTGGCGACAGCAGCGAGTTACCGCCGCCCCGGAAACAACCACTCCCTGCGTGGCTTCCGGAACTCGCGCTTCCTTTGCGACAAAAGGAGATTCCCTGTGTCCACTGTGTCCGGAAAGCGGCTGGGCCGGCTGGCCCTCGGCCTTGGCGCCGTCGTCGCCACGGCCGTCGCGCTGGCTCCCAGCGCCGGAGCCGAAACCCCTGAGGCCCCGGCGAACCAGGCGCCGCACGGCCTGGTGCTGACGCACCCGCTCAGCGACAACAGCCACCTCCGCGTCGAGGAGTCCGCCGCCCCGGCGTTCGCCGGCGGGGCGCCCGAGCGCACCCTGAGCTTCACCGAGCAGGTGCAGCAGAAGAACCAGTGGTGCTGGGCCGCGACCGGGGTGAGCATCGAGCAGTTCCACGGCGCGCGCACGTCGCAGGCGCAGTTCTGCGCGGCGGGCAAGGGCACCTCCGCCGGCAACTGCCCCAACCAGCCCGGGACCATGTCCGAGATCCTGCGCGGCTTCCACGGCACCGGCTTCTCGGCCAGCAGCACCGGCGGCGCGGTGTCCTTCGACACGATCACCCAGCAGATCGACGACGGCGCGCCCATGCTCGTCGGCATCTACTGGACGCAGGGCGGCGGCCACGCCGAGGTCATCTACGGCTACGACTCGGCGAACAAGTCGCTGAACGTCGCCGACCCGTGGCCGACCTACCAGCGCTACCGGACCCAGTCGTACAACAGCTTCCTGCGCAACCAGCAGTTCACCTGGGGCGACACCGTCGTCGACATCGCGAAGGGGTGATCCACCGGTGACCAGGTCTGCGTTCCGGGTGCTGGCCGCGGCCGTTCTCCTCATCGCCTGTTCGGTGGGGTTCGGCGGAGTCACGGCGGTGGCGGCGTCGCCGGTGTGGGTCGACCCGTCCGCGGAGCAGGTCTCCGCCGCGGTGACCGCCGCCCACTCCACCGAGGCGATCGGCTACGCGCGCAGCAACTTCCGCAGACCTGGTCACCCCGACCCCGGCGCGATCACCGTCGGGACGACCGGCACGCCGGTCTTCACACTCGACCCGGCCTTCGTCCGCGGCGAGAACACCGGGCCCGCCGCTGTTCTCGCCTACGTCGCCGTCGTCGCCCACGCCCAGGACGGCAGCGCCGCGACCATCCAGGTCACCCCGGAGTCGCCGGGACGGCCGGACACGAAGTGGCGCGTGGACACGGTGCTCTCCGGCGACGACGAACACCAGCTCACCAGCCAGCTCTCCGCCGGCGCCGTGCTCCTCAACGAACCCCAGATCAACGGCTGGTACGCACTCGGCAAGGACGGGGTCCGCCTGTTGCGGGCCAGCATGCCGCAGTCGCCGGTCGGCGCGTTGGTCCCGCTCGACGCCTACCAGCGGCAGGTCCGGGACCGGTACGCGGACAAACAACCCCAGTTCCAGAACCCCCGCGACGGCGAATCGGGCCTCGCGCAACCGCGTCCGACCTCTCCGCCCGCGGCGCAGGCGGAGCACGGGACTTCCGGTCTGGTTCCGTGGATCGCGGGTGGTTCGGTCCTGCTGCTCCTCGGCGCGGCCTACCTGGTCCGCCGGCTCCGCGCCCGCCGCCACGCCCCGCGGTAGCACTGGTCCCTCACGAATGCTTGGCCCCTCACGGTTTCCCGAGCGGATGGTTCCGCGCCGCACGGGAAATGTGCAGCATGTCGGCGACCCGGCGGTACCCCACCGCGCGGTAGATGCGCTCCTCCACCTCCCCCGCCGGCGTCAGGAACGGCACGGCGATCCCGGCGCCCGGACAGGCCCCGGTGAGCAGCGCGGTCAGCGCCGTGGCGATCCCCCGCCGCCGGTAGGGCGCGCGGACGCCGATCGCGGCCAGTTCGCTGACCCCCTCGTGGGGCGCCGCGCAGAGCCCGCCGCCCACGCCGAGGCCGGAGGCGGTGTCCACGGCGAGGGCGACCAGACCACCCCGGTCGACGACCCCGCGCAGGCGGGCCACGTCGTGCTCGGTGGTCCCGTCCTGGCCGTAGGCGTCGTTCTGCGCCTCGGCGACCTGCCACAGCTGCTCGTCACTGGTCGCCAGCACGCACTCGATCCCCGCGTCCGACGGCTTGGCCGGCACCGAGTCGGCCGGCGCGCAGATCATCAGGGGCAGGTGGCGTTCCGGGGCGAAGCCCGCAGCCACCAACGCCGGCTCGACCTCGGGGCACAGGTTGGGCAGGTACTCCAGCCTCGGCGCGCGGCCCCGGTCGGCGAAGGCGGCGACCAGGTCGTCGACCTCCTGGGGCGAGGGCGCGGCGCCGTCGTCGGGAACGGCGTAGTTGCGGAACAGTCCCGCGTCGTGCTGGTCGAACGAGGCGAGGAACGGGCCGATCCGCTCGGCTTCGGCTCCGGGTCGCGAGGTGAGGTCGGCACGCAGGTAGGCGTGCACGCGAACGTCGAACACGGGAAGGGCGCCTTTCGTCGAGCAACGGGGGCGGAAGCCGCGACGGACGGCCGCTGACGTCGGCCTGTGCGCGGTCGGCGGGGCTCGGTGTCCTGCCCCGCGGGTTCCCAGCGGCCGTCGGTGACGCGCCGGCAAGAGGCCTCAGTCCTCTCTGGACGCGACGGAAGCAGTCCCACCGTAGCCCAGCGTCCACGCGTCAGCCGGCGAACGCCGCATGCGGCCCGACATCCTCTGCCGTCACGTCCGCACTCCACCCGTTCGCGTGACGGGAGCGGGGATGCGCGCTCAGGCGGGTGTGGTCCGAGGAGTCCACTGAGGACTCGGGCCAGGATGTCGCCGAACCGCTCGGCGGGGGACCGGGTCGGCTCCGGGTGGTCGAGCAGCCGCGTGAGCCGGGGGTGCTCGCCGGTCGCGGCGACGTGCCGCAGGTAGGCGTCCTGCCGTCGACGGGCGGCGGACCCGCCGGAGATCTCGTTCTGGGCGAAGATCGCGGTGATCGTGGTCAGCACCGTGAACGCCTCCAGCTTCGCCGGCTCCGGCGCGGGGTGGTCCGCGAGGACGTCGAGGACGTGTTCGAGCAACGCCACGCCGTTCGGCCCGAGGGTCGCCCGGGTGACGACCAGGGCGGGCAACCACGGGTGCCGCAACATGATCAGCCGGGCCTGGTGGCCGATCGCGACGAGGTCGGCGACCCAGTCGCCGTCGCGCGGGCCGAGGTCGTACTCCGCGCACGTCGCGTCGACCATCAGGTCGAGCAGGTCGTCGCGGGTGGCGACGTAGCGGTAGAGCCCTCGTCTTCGCACACACCGTTCGCGAATGAGGAGGCTCGATGACCACCGACGTGACGCGGTACGCGCGCAACGGCGCGGTGCGGATCGCCTACGAGGACCCCTGGGTGGCGCGGGCGGCGAACCGCTCCTGCTGGTCATGGGCCTGGGCGTGTCCCGGTTCTGGTGGCCGCCGGGCCTGATCGCCGAGCTGGTCGGACGCGGCTTCCAGGTCGTCGCCTACGACCAGCGCGACGCCGGCCAGTCCACCCGGTTCGCCGGCACCGAGAAGGTCCACCCCGTCGTCGCGTTGTTCCGGCCCCGCCCGCCCGCCTACAGCGCCGAGGACATGACCGACGACGCGGCCGCGGTGCTGGACGCCCTGGGCTGGGAGTCCGCGCACCTGCTCGGGCACTCCACGGGTGGCCTGCTCGTGCAGCGCACCGCCCTGCGGCACCCGGGCCGGGTCCGCGCCATCACGATCTCCGGCGCCGTGCCCAGCGACGCCGGACCGCTGCGGCTGCTCCGGTACGTGAACCCGGGCACCGTCGCGCGGTTCTCCCGCCTGCGCTTCCCCGAGGACCGCGAGGGCGACGTCGCGCTGGGGCTCGCCCTGTCCCGGGCGCTCGCCGCACCCGGCCACCCGTGGGACGAGGCGGCGGCGCGCGCGGTGATCGGGCGCGACGTCGTCAGCGGGGTTCGGGACAACAGGGCGCAGAGCCGTCAGATCGGCGCGAAGTGGCACGGGGCACGACTGGCCGAGATCCGGGTGCCCACCGTGGTGCCGCACGGCGAGCAGGCCCCACTGATCCGGCCGTCAGCCGCGCTCCACACCGCGTCCGCGATCCCGGGCGCCCGACTCGTGCTCCCTGCCCGGCGTCGGGCACGACCTTCCCAGCTGATGTGGTCACGCGTCGCCGACGAGGTCCGCGGCGTCGCCGACCGGGCCAGGTCCGCCCCTCGGAGCTGAGCTGACGTCCCGGGTCCTTCTCCTTGCGCCGCTGGGCTTTCGGCGGTGCGAGGAGAGCGCTCAGGCCGTGCCGGTGGTGCCGCCGATCACCGCGTCGGACTCCCCGGTCCGAGCGGCGTCGGCCCCCTCCTGGGCGCCGTCGGACGACGGCTTCGGCGGCACCAACCCGCTGAGGTCGCCACCGTTGTCGTTGATCCGCAGCACGAACGGCCGGGTCTCGGTGTAGCGGACCACGCTCACCGAGCAGGGGTCGACGACGATGCGCTGGAAGGAGTCCAGGTGCGCGCCGAGGGCGTCGGCCAGGACAGCCTTGATCACGTCGCCGTGGCTGCACGCCACCCACACGCTGTCCGGGCCGTGCTCGGCGCTGATGCGGGCGTCCTGCGCGCGGAGTGCGGCCACCGCCCGGGCCTGCACCGCGGCCAGCCCCTCCCCCGCCGGGAACACCGCGGCGGAGGGGTGCTGCTGCACGACCCGCCACAGCGGCTCGTCCACCAGCTCCTTCAACGCCTTGCCGGTCCAGTCGCCGTAGTCGACCTCGGCCAGCTCCGGCTCCACCACGGGAGTCAGGCCCCGCGCGGCGGCCAGGGGCTGGAGGGTCTGCTGGCACCGCTCCAACGGCGAGGTGACCAGCGCGGCCAACGGCACCTCGGCGAGCCGACCCGGCAGTGTCGCCGCCTGCTCCACCCCTGTGTCGTCCAACGCGACCCCGGGCTGGCGGCCGGCGAGCACCGCCGCACCGTTCGCGGTGGATCTGGCGTGCCGGAGCAGGATGACGGTAGCCACCCCAGCAGCCTACGTGCTCGCCTCCACGTCGCGTTGATGTTGCACCGGGGTCCGCATCAGCGGGTGCTGTCAGTGGGTCTCGGACTGCCCGTGGGCGTCGTGGGCGCGGAAGACACCCGCGCGCGCCGCGGCGAGGGTGATCGCGGCGGCGTGGTCGGCCGTGGCGTCGTCGAGCGGCTCGCAGGTGACCAGCAGCCGCAGGTAGATCGGGGCGATCAGGGACTTCAGCAGCAGGGCGGGGTCGGTGCCCTCGGGGAGCTGCCCGCGCTCCACGGCCCTGGTGACGAGGGGTGCGGCGCGGCGGAAGCGGTCGGCGAAGAAGCGGCGCCGCACGTCGGCGATCTCCGGGAGGCGGCCGGCGTCGGAGAACATCGTCGCGGCGACACCCAGGTGGGTCACCGTGAGGTGGGTGACCAGGAGGCGGGCCAGCTCGCGCAGGTCGCTCGCGACGTCGCCGGTGTCGGGGATGGGCAGGTCCGCCGCGACGTGCTCGGTCAACGCGTCGACGACCAGGGTCTCCCGGTCCTTCCACCGCCGGTAGACCGTCGTCTTGTGCACGCCGGCCCGCTGGGCGACGGCCTCGACTGTCAGGTTCGCGTAACCGACCTCGGCCAGTTCGTCGAGCGTGGCCGCCAGGACGGCCGCGCACACCTTTGCTCCCCGGCCCACCGGCTTGACCCGGCCGGCCGGTGCGGACTGCGCGTCCATCGCAACTCCTTGTTGCGTTAGAGGTGACTGCTGTGCCAACCTCAGACTATCGCAACAACGAGTTGCGATAGTCCGCGAGGAGACACCGTGTACCTGATCACCGGGGCGACCGGCAACGTCGGACGCCCGCTCATCGACCACCTGCTCGCCGCCGGCGCGCAGGTTCGCGCCACCACCCGCCGGCCCGCCACCGCCGCCCTGCCCGACCAGGTCGAGGTGGTCCAGGCCGACGAGACGGCCTTCCCCCTGGACGGCGTCCGCGCGGTCTTCGTCAACCCCGCCGCGATCGGCAACGGCCTGGACGCGCTGCTCACCCAGGCGAAGGCACACGACGTGCGCAGGGTTGTCCTGCTCTCCACCTCGGCTGTCGCCGTCCCGGGCAACCCGATCGGCGAGCACCACCGGGAACTGGAGCAGCGGGTGATGGACTCCGGCCTGCCCTGGACCATGCTCCGCCCCGGAGCGTTCAACTCCAACACACTCGCCTGGGCAACCGAGATCCGCACCGAGCAGGTGGTGCGGGCACCCTACGGCGAAGCACGCATCGCACCGATCGACGAGCGCGACATCGCCGCCGTCGCCGGCGAAGCGCTGCTGTCCCACGACACGGACCGCCTGCACAACGCCGCGCCAGTCCTCAGTGGACCCGAGGTCCTCACCACCGCCGACCAGGTCCGCGATATCGCCGCGGCGACGGGAGTTTCCCTGCGGTTCGAGGAAGTGTCACCCGAGGCCGCACGACAGTCCATGGTGGAGGCCGGAGTCCCCGCCTTCGCCGTCGACGGCGTGCTGGGCTACTACGCCCACGCCACCCACCACCCGACAACGGTTTCCCCTGTCGTGCAGGAGATCACGGGCCGCGCTCCGCGTCGGTTCGCGGACTGGGCTGCCGAACACGCCGCAGCCTTCAGCACCACCCACTGACGCGAGAGGCGGGACGGCTCCGGCCGTCCCGCCTCCCGTTGTGCCGCCGAGCAAACCGCCCCACAGCACGAAGATCACGGTGAGTGAGAGCCTCACGAACAGGTCGGCGCTAACGTCAGTGGCGAGGCAGAGCACGAGCGCGGAGGCGAAGATGGCGGAGGACTGGGGCACGGTCGCGGCGGCGCTGAACGCGCGCACGACCGAACTCTCGATGAAGCAGAAGGAACTCGCCGAGCGGTCGGGCGTTTCGCTCGCCATCATCCGCGAAGTGCAACAGGACCGGATTCGGCGGCGCAGGAATCCGCGCACACTCGAAGCCCTGTCGATCGCGTTGGGCTGGCACCCGCAGCACCTCACGGCAGTGCTGCACGGCCAGGAACCTCCACCCGCCGCCAGCAGCGAGATCCCACCCACGGAAGACCCGGTGGTCCTCCTGTTGCACGCCCTCGTTCGCGAGGTGCGCGGACTCCGCGCCCAGGTAGGCGTGTTGGCGAGCCGTCTCGATTTGGGGAGTTCCGGCGTTGCTCGGAAACAACCGAAGCGTTAATGGCGTTTGCCCCGCTCTGGCGCAGGGCCGCCAGAACACGACGTAAAAGCGTGGTGGGGGCGGCCGAGGCCGCCCCCACCACGTCGCTGTGCGGGGTCGTCAGGTCGCGTTGACGACTCCGGCCGACAGCAGGCCCATGACCGTCAGGCCGAGGGCCAGGCGGTACCAGACGAAGACGTAGACGCTGTGCTTGGCGACCCAGTTGAGCAACCAGGCGATCGTGGCGTAGCCGACCGCGAAGGCGATCGCGGTGGCCACCACCATCTGCGCCACGCTCGGCTGCGGGCCGGGGCCGCTGCGCTCGAAGACGTCGGGGATGCTGAAGATGCCGGAGGCGAAGACGGCCGGGATCGCCAGCAGGAACGAGTAGCGGGCCGCCGCCGCGCGGTTCAGGCCGATGGCCAGCCCGGCCGTGATGGTGCCCCCGGAGCGCGAGACGCCGGGGATCAGGGCCATGGCCTGGGCGAAGCCCATGACCACGCCGTCGCGCAGGGTCATCTGCTCCACGGTGCGCCGCTGCGGCCCGAACCGCTCGGCCACGGCGAGGACCACCGCGAAGACGACCAGCGTGGTGGAGACCAACCACAGGTTGCGCGCGCCGGTGCGGATCTCGTCCTTGAACACGAGGCCGAGCAGGCCGATCGGCAGCGTGCCGATGATCACGTACCAGGCGATGCGGTAGTCCGCGGTCCGCCGCACCTCGGCGTCGGCGAAACCGCGGAACCAGGTGGTCAGCAGCCGCCAGATGTCCTTGGCGAAGAAGATCAGCACGGCCAGCTCGGTGCCGAGCTGGGTCACGGCGGTGAAGGAGGCGCCCGCGTCGGAGTCGAAGAACAGCTCCGAGACGATGCGCAGGTGGCCTGAGGAGGAGATGGGGAGGAACTCGGTCAATCCCTGGACGAGACCGAGGACCAGGGCCTGCAACCAGCTCACGCGTGAGCTCCTGGGGTTCGCGGGGAGGGCGGCGCGGTGGAGGTGCGCCGCGTTGCCGCCACGCATCTTGCAGCACGCGCGTTCAGCGGAACGCGGCGACCCCCGTCCGGGCGATCCGGGCGGGGGCCGCCGTCACGGTCCGCTACCGCTACTCGGCCAGGCCGGCCAGCTCCAGCGCCTCCCGCGCCGTGCGCAGCGCGCCCCGGCCCTGCTCCAGGTCCTGCAGCATCGGCGAGAGGGTCAGGGTCGTCACGCCGGTGTCGGCGTAGGCCCGCATCCGCTCGGCGATCCGCTCCTTCGGGCCCAGCAGCGAGGTGGCGTCCAGGAACTCCAGCGGCACCGCGGCGGCCGCGCCCTGGTAGTCCTTGGCCAGGAACCGGTCCTGGACCTCCTGGGCCTGCTCGCCGAAGCCCATCCTGGTGGCGAGCTCCTTGTAGAAGTTCTTGTCCCGGCTGCCCATCCCGCCGATGTAGAGCGCCGCGTAGGGGCGCACGGTGTCGGCGCAGGTCCGCCAGTCCTCGCCCACCACGATCGGCACGGTGGGCACGATCTCGAACCCGGCCATGTCCCGGCCCGCCTTCTCCCGGCCGGCCCGGATGTGGGCCACCGACTCCGCGGCGTGCTCGGGCGAGTAGAAGATCGCCAGCCAGCCGTCGGCGATCTCGCCGGTGAGCTCCAGGTTCTTCGGGCCGATCGCCGCGATGTAGACCGGGATGTGCTCGCGCACCGGGTGCACGGTGAGCTTGAGCGCCTTGCCGGGGCCGCCCGGCAGCGGCAGCGTCCAGTTCGGACCCTCGTGCACGACCCGCTCGCGCGACAGCGCCTTGCGGACGATCTCGACGTACTCGCGGGTGCGGGCCAGCGGCCGGTCGAACTTCACGCCGTACCAGCCCTCGGAGACCTGCGGGCCGGAGACGCCCAGGCCCAGCCGGAACCGCCCGCCGGACAGCGTGTCCAGGGTGGCCGCGGTCATCGCCGTCATGGTCGGGGTCCGCGCCGGGATCTGGAAGATCGCCGAGCCCACGTCGATCCGCTCGGTCTGCGCCGCGATCCAGGACAGCACGGTGGGTCCGTCGGAGCCGTAGGCCTCCGCCACCCAGACCACGGAGTAGCCGAGCGCGTCGGCCTCCTTGGCCAGTTCGAGGTTCTCGGCGTCGTTGCCGGCGCCCCAGTAGCCCAGGTTCAACCCAAGTCGCACACCGCAGACCCTACCGGCAGGTAACATCGGCTGTTCCGCCGGTGTCGCCCCGGTCACACTCCCGGCGCCGGGCGTCGTCGGCGCGCCACACCCCACCCGCCCGCCGATCACCTTCTAGGCTCGCCGACCGTGGAACAGCGACAGCTCGGCCGCAGCGGCCTGCGCGTCTCCCGGCTCGCCCTCGGCACGATGACCTGGGGCAGGGACACCGACGCCGACGAGGCGGCGAACCAGCTCGTCGCGTTCGTCGACGCCGGCGGCACCCTCGTCGACACCGCCGACGTCTACGCCGACGGCGACGGCGAGCAGATCCTCGGCGGACTGCTGGGCGACGTCGTGCCCCGCGACGAGATCGTGCTGGCCACCAAGGCCGTCGCCCGTCGGCACGACGGCCCCTTCGGCGGCGGCGCGTCGCGCGGCGCGCTGCTCACCGCCCTGGAGAACTCGCTGCGCCGCCTCCGCGTCGAGCACGTCGACCTGTGGCAGCTCCACGCATGGGACCCCGCCACCCCGCTGGAGGAGACCCTCGCCGCCGTCGACACCGCCGTCACCACCGGCAAGGTCCGCTACGCGGGCGTGTCCAACTACTCCGGCTGGCAGCTCGGCACCGCCGCCGCGCTGCAACGCGCCGTCCCCGGCCGCACGCCCCTGGTCGCCACCCAGGTCGAGTACTCACTGCTCGAACGCGGTGTGGAACGCGAGATCGTGCCGGCGGCCACGCACCACGGCGTCGGTCTGCTGCCGTGGGCGCCGCTGGGGCGCGGGGTGCTCACCGGCAAGTACCGCTCCGGCACGCCCGCCGACTCCCGGGGCGCCTCGCCGCACTTCGCCGCCTACGTCGAACACCACCGCACCGAGCGGGCCGCGCGCATCGTGCAGGCCGTGGCGACCGCCGCCGACGGGCTGGGCACCTCTCCGCTGGCCGTCGCGCTGGCCTGGGTCCGCGACCGCCCCGGGGTGGTCGCCCCGGTCGTCGGCGCCCGCGACACCGCGCAGCTCACCGGCTCCCTGGCCGCCGAGGACCTCACGTTGCCCCCGGAGATCAGGGCCGCCCTCGACGACGTCAGCGCCGTCGAGTTCGGCTACCCGGAGCGCCCCCTGCACTAGACGAGCGGGTCCGCACGGCCAGTGATCGACAGCGAGCGACGAGCGGGGCGCCGGGCGCGGAGCCACGGTTCCCCTGCCGCGCAAGCGATCTCCCGGCCACCCGACCGTGCTCCTCCGAAGGGCGCTGATCTCCACTGCCGACTGGCGGCGGCCTCCCCCGACTGCTACGAACTGTGTGTTCCCGGTCACAAGCTGTGACCCGGTCGCGCCGCCAGGGACGTCGGAGGCGAAATGGACATCGGAATCGGCCTGCCGGCCACCGTCTCCGGCGCCGAGCCCGCCCAGTTGTTCGAGGTCGCGCGCCGGGCCGACCAACTGGGATTCGCCTCCGTCGGCGTGATCGACCGCGTCGTCTACGACAACTACGAGCCGCTGATCACCCTGGCCGCGGTCGCCGGCGTCACCGAGAACGTCCGCCTCACCACCTCGATCCTGCTGGCCCCGCTGCGCGTCAACGCCGCCCTGCTGGCCAAGCAGGCCGCCTCCCTCGACCGGCTCGCCAGCGGCCGGCTCGTCCTCGGCGTCGCCGTCGGCCTGCGCGAGGACGACTACCTGGCCTCCGGCGTTCCCCTGTCCGGCCGCGGCCACCGCTTCGACGAGATGCTCGCCGAGATGAAACGGATCTGGGCCGGCGAGGCCAGGGGCACGAGCGGCGCCATCGGCCCGCGCCCCACCCGGGGCGACATCCCGTTGATCATCGGCGGCGGGGCCGAGGTCGCCTACGTCCGCGCCGCCCGCTTCGGCGCGGGGTGGATCGCGGCCAGCAGCATCACCCCGGACCAGCTCGGCGAGTCGGTCGAGCGCCTCCGCCAGCTGTGGACCGCCGAGGGCCGCCAGGGCGACCCCCGGGTCCTGGCCCTCGCCTACTTCGCCCTCGGGCCGGACGCCCAGCGCGTCGCCGGGAACTACCTGTCCCACTACTACTCCTTCGCCGACGTCACGCCCGAGGCCGGGCAGCGGATGGCGCTGACCGGGGAGAGCGCCGTCCGGGACGCGATCGCCCGCTACCGGTCCGCCGGCTGCGACGAGTTGTTGCTCTTCCCCTGCACGGCCGACCCCACACAGGTCGACCTCCTGGCCCCGATCGCCCTGCGCTGACCGTGGACCGGCCGTCACCTGCTCCCGACGAGGGGGCGCGCTGCACCAGCCGGGTCCCCGTGCGTGACCTCACCACGGGCGTCGGGGATGCTGGGGGGACGTCTTCGGCCGGCCCGACCGGCCGGGGACACGACGTCAGCGGTGTACACAGGAGGTCGGTGTTGCGTCGAGTGGTCGCGGTCCTGGTCGCGGGGGCCGCCGTGCTGGCCGGGTGTTCCTCGGGCAACGAGCAGGCGGGTGAGGCGCTCCAGGTCGCGAAGTCCCTGGTCGCCGCCACCCCCGCCACCGCGCCCCCGACATCGGCCGCCCCCGCCGGCGCCGTGCACCCGCTGTCGCGCCCGGTCGCCGCCATGGCCGTCGACCCCGGCAGCCGCACGCTCGCCCTCGCGGTCCGCCAGCCCGACGAGCTGCTCCTGCTCGGCCTCGACGACCTCGCCGGCACGCCCCGCGCCGTCCCGCTGCCCGGCGCCGTCGAACAGCTCACCCTCGCCGGCTCCGAGCTGCTCGCCCCCGTGCCGAGCGCCGACCAGCTCCTGCGCGTGAAGCTGCCCGGCGGCGAGGTCGAGCGCGTCCCGGTCAGCGGTCAGCCCACCGGCGCGGTGATGGTCGGCCAGCGCACCGTGGTCGCCACCCCGGGCACCAGAAACATCACCGTCCTCAACGGCACCCGCGAGGAACGCCGCGTCGACGGGTTCCAGGGCGCCGCCGTCGTGCTGCCCAGCGACTCCCGCGCGCTGGTCATCGACCGGCTGCACACCTCGGTCACCCCGGTCGACCTCGACACGGGCAAGCTCGGCGCCGCCCTGCGCGCCGGCGACGGCGCCAGCAACGCCCTCGTCGACCGCTTCGGCCGCGCCTTCGTCGTCGACACCACCTCCGGGGAGCTGCTGGCCTTCACCGACACGCCCAACCAGCCGCTGCTCATGCGGCTGCGCTACCCGATGCCCGGAGCCCCGTGGGGGCTCGCCTACGACAGCAAGCGCGACCTGCTGTGGATCACCCTCACGCAGAGGAACGAACTGGTCGGCTACGACATCTCCGGCGCCGAGCCCGTCGAGCGACACCGCTTCCCCACCGTCCACCAGCCCAACTCGGTGGCCGTGGACCAGGACAGCGGGCGCGTCCTCGTGGCATCGGCCGACAGTGGAGGGGTACAGGTGGTGCAGCCGTGAGTGACGGGTTGGTGGTCGACGGGGACTGGGAGTACCAGCCGCTGCGACTCCCGCCGGGCGTGTCCCGACGGACCGCGGCGGTGCAGCTCGCCGTCCACGCGGAGTTCGCGGGGTGGGAGCTCTCCCGGGTGCTGCTCTACTCCGACGGCACGCGGAAGGTGTGGCTGCGCCGGCGCCGCACCGCGCCCGGCATCCCCGGGCTGTTCACCTAGTCCCCGCCGTCCGGCCGCCCTGCCCCCGTGTCCTCGAAGAGGCGTGCGGGCAGGGCTTCGCGGCGGGACCACGACCTCCCGGTTGAAACCGACGCGGGAACGGGAACTCGAGAACCCGGCGCACTACGGCGCCTGGCGCGAGGGAGGTCGTCGATGCGTTCCGTGGTCCGAGGCCTGGTGGCGGGAGCGGCGGGAACCGTCGCCCTGAACGTGCTCACCTATGCGGACATGCTGGTGCGAGCACGCTCCGCCAGCAGCGTTCCCGAAGACGTGGCCGGCCGGCTGGCCGACCAGGCCGGCATCCGGCTCGGCGACGAGCAGCAGGCGACCAACCGCAGGAGCGGCGCCGGGGCACTGCTCGGCTACGTGACCGGCCTCGGTGTCGGCACGCTCTACGGCCTGATCCGTTGCCGCTGCAGCGGTCTTCCCACACTGCTGGCCGGGCCGGTACTCGGCGCCACCGCGATGGCCGCGAGCGACGTCCCCTCCGTAGCACTGGGCGTGACCAACCCCCGCGAGTGGGGCGCCCAGGGGTGGATCTCCGACATCGTCCCGCACCTGGTCTACGGCATGGTCACCGCAGCCACGTTCGAAGCACTCACCTCGGACTGACGCAGTCCAGCACCGGCGGCCCCGAGCTGGACGGGTTCAGGAAGGCGCCCGCCGGCTTCGGCGAGGCGCTGGCGATGTGCTCGGCGAACGGCCCCGTGGCCTACGTCGAGGCCGACTACTTCGGTGGGACAGGAACACAAACCGCGCAGGTGCGGAAGAACGGGGCGGTGATCCTCGGTCCCCTGCACGTGGCCCTGGGAGAACCGTCGCCAGCGGCCGGCAGCCCGATCTCGCAGGCGCTGCAACGACTCGGCGTCGTCCGGGGCGGCCACCTCGACGAGTTCGACGCGGCAGGGCTCGGCCAGCCAATCGCCGCACCGAGAACTGGCTTCCCCCACAGCCTGACCCTGGCCCCTCATCCGACCACCGAGGCGAGGTGGTCGAGTTCGTCGTCGTCGAGCGGGCGCAGGTGGGCCAGGGCGTTGCGCGCGTCCCGCAGCCGGAACAACCGCTGTCTGTCCGAAGTGGACAGACGAACGCGGCTCGTCTCCGCCGCCCAGCACATCGGCCCCAGTTCGAGGGTTGCCCGCACGAGGGTGCTCTCCGGCACCTCGCGGCCACGCTGTTGGACGACTTCGGCGAGCACGGCCATGCTCGCCCTCGCCCGGAAGATCCGTTCCAGGGCGGCCCGTTCCTCGTCGATCACGGGCATCAGCGCCCGGTGCTGCCCCCGCCAGGCCAGGGTCTGCACCGGTGGGTCGGGCACCGCGGCCGGGCTCACCCGGATCTGCCGCTCCCACAGGTCGGCCGCGCCCTCGTTCCACGCGGAGCGCGTCTCGTTGGGGGGCCGGTCCCGACCGCGCCCCGGATCGGCCCGCACGGTGATCTGCTTGCAGGGAAAGCCGCGTACGGCGTCCGGCAACCCGGCCATCCGGCCGTTCCACGTCATCGCGAGGTGCTCGGCGAGACCGAGGTCCGGGCCGGCGACCTCCGCGATGACCTCCCGCGCCACCAGTTCTCGCAGCTCCGCCGCGCCCGAACCGACCGCACGCGGGCGAACCGAGGCGACGACGACCGCGGTGTCGAGCCGTCCCAGGACTCCCCACCACCAGTGCTCCCGGGTCGTCATCGGGTCGATGCGCCCCCGCACGTCCGGCAGGTCGTCGACGCGTGCGACGACCAGCAGACGAGGACGCTCCGCCGACGCGAGACCGTGCTCCTTTCCCGCTGCTGGTAACCGGACCAGCACGCCTCGCAGCGTGTCCCGGTCAGGCTCTCTCCACGCGCGCACCACAACCAGCTTTCCGCGCAGGGCCGGCCATGACGTGAGCGTGGCGACCGGGTCGTCCCCCAGATCCGACATGTCACCCACCGCTTCGGCGATTCGTTCCGGCAACGACACCACGTCCGGTGCGAACGCCCGAGGGAAGGAGGTGACCGGTGTGGGATCGATGTCGGCGAACAGCTCGCTCAGGTCCAGCTCGTTGCGTGCCCACTCCGGGGTTTCCCCGTCGTCGGCGGAGGTCACGAGCACCGGGCGCGGCGACACCGACGGCGCCGCACGCCACGCGTCGTCCTCCACGCCGGGAACCACGACGCAGTCCTGACCAACCAGGACCTCGGCCAGGAGATCGTCCACTTCGGACTGCCGGGTGAGGTGGTCCGGCAACCACCAGACGCAGCTGAAGCCCGCGACGAGGTCCGCGTTGACGCGGGCGAGATGGGCCGTCACGCCGGGCAGCGCGCCCATCCGCCAGGGGAGGTGGGTCATTCCGCCTGCCGCAGGGTGCGCAGGCAGCGGTGGACGACCCGGTCCAGCGCCAGCCCGTCCTCCCGCTGGTCGAGCAGGCCGCGCACGTCCAGCGCGTCGATCAGCTCCTTGACCTGGGGCCGCTCCACCTCCAACGCCGCCGCGACGTCGGCCGGTGGCACCACCTCTCCTGGCTCGAAGTAGTCGACCCACCCGTCGAGCCGTCGTCGCAGCTCGGGCCCCAACCCCACCTTGTCCAGGTGGTCCGCCGCGAGGGCGGGCTGGTCCGCGATGCGCCGGATCGCGGCCAGGGCCTGGGGCATGGTCGCTCCGCGGCTGATCACCTGCTGGATCACGTTCTCCACCAGGTCCGGCCAGCCGCCGGTCGCCTCGATCAGCTCACGACGTTGGGCGGGTGTGTTGAACGGGCACTCCGGCCAACCACGGATGCTGTCCTCGCTCCACCGCGTGGGCAGAACCGGTTCCGTGCCCGCGTATCCGGCCACGGAGGACGCGCTGTCCGGGTCGACCAACACGACGGCGGCACGCAACCGGAGTTCGGCGACCGGAGTGGACAGTCGCGTCACGACCTGCGCGACATCGCTGTCAGCGACACCGCGCAGGTCCGCCACCACGACCGCGGGCCCCTCGCTCTTCCTCGCGCTGGCCACGGCCTTCTCCACGTCGGTGGCGGTCGCCGTCCGCACCTCGATCTCCCGCAGCTTCGCGTACACGCGGACGGCCTGGGAGACACGGTCGATGCCCAGGGCGTGGGTGGCTGCCACCACCGAGACTCCCGCGTTCTTCTCGCCGACGGCGAGGAGCTGGGCCAGCTCCCCCTCGGTGAGCGGACTTCGCCGCTCCCGCCCGCCCTGCTGGTCGAGCAGACGTCGGGCGAACCTCGGGTTGTACTCGTAGGGCAGGTCGAAGTCGGTCTCGGCGAGTTCCCGCTCCAGATCCGCCCGGGTGCCGAGCATGTTGACCACGTTGGGGCCGCGCACCGCGTAGCGGCTCTGGCTGGTCAGGGTGAGCAGACCGAGGCCGACCATCTCCTCCAGGTAGATCCGCACCTGGGAGACCGTGAGCTGCTCGAAGCCAGCCGGCCACGCCTCCCTGGCCGCCTCCAGCAGCTCCTCAGGGGCGTAGGCCTCGCGGAACGCGTCGGCCAGCCCCCGCAACACGATCACCAGGGTCAGCACCCGGTAGCGGTCCTCCAGGTTGATCGTGAAGCGGAGCCGCTCGGCGATCCGGGCGCGCACGCGGTCGCTCGCCGCGATGGCCTCGACATCCGCCTCCGTCACGACCACCGGTGGACCGGCCGGTCCGTGGGAGCGGCGGTGCAGGGCCGTCACCAGCTCGTTGCAGAAGATCTGGATCAGTCCGGGTTGGTAGTTCGTGGCGGCGAGCAGGCGCCAGACGAGTTCCGGTCGCTCGAACCGGTACCCCAACGCGGCCATCGGCCTCACCACGAGCTGCTGGGCGTCAGCCGGTCGGAGCGGACCGACCAGGATGTCGGGGCCGCCGTGGGCCAACGGCACGTTGGACAGGTGCCCGAACCGCTGCACCTGGTGCAGCCCCGCGAAGACCACCTTGAACCGACGCCCGGTGGACTCCATCAACTCCTTCAACCGCAACACGTTGGGGAAGTGGGAGACACCTCCCGGGCCGGGAACCGCACCGGAGTCGGCGTTGAGGAACGCGTCGGCCTCGTCGGCCAGGAGCAGCACCCTCCTGGCGGGGTTCGCCGTGAGCCAGGCCCTGACCTGGGTCACCACCAGCGCGGCGTCCGCCTCGTCCGGGGTCCTGGGGCCGAGCACGCCACGGGACTTCAGCTCGGCTGTGAGCACCCGCCAGATGACCGAGGCGGGGTCCTGGTCACCGATCCCCGCGGCCTTCAGGTCCAGGTACACCGCGTGCTGGGTCACTCCGTTGTCGAAGTTCGCCTGGACCCGGCGCAACAGCGTGGACTTGCCGAGCTGGCGTCCACCGTAGACGAACAGGCCGCCATGTTCTCCGGCGACCTGTTCGATCTCCCGTGCACGTCCGACGAACACCTCCGGCGGCACCAGCCCGGCGACGAACGGCGTGTAGGGGTTGAGTCCGGTCCAGGGCAGGGTGACGCGCTGCGTCGCCCGCCAGGAACCGGGGGCGTTCGCCGCGACCCAGCCGATCACGGCCGGGTCCACCACGAGCGCCTGCGCGTGGCCACTTCGGGACTCGGTGGCCAGGGACCGCCGTGCGGCGAGGTCCATCGCGTGCAGGTAGAGCACGAGGGTGGCCCCGCCGTGGCCCACGTCGCCGAGCACGTCGAGCACCCCGCGCCCGCGAAGCTCGTCGGTCACGAGAAAAACCGTGTACTCGCCCCGCGCCGCGGAACCGAGTGCGGCCACATAGGACTGTTCGCTTATTCTGTCCACAGTGGATCGGAACTGCCGGACTCCCCGCCGGTTCCGGGTGCTCTCCCGGACGTGGCAGTCCTCCATGCCGAGCAGGCCGAGGACCGTGCGCACCAGCGCCGAGGTCCGGTGTGGGGCTCGGGCGCAGGAGTCGGCAAGGGCGTCCCACGCCGACACGCCCGCCTCGGCGAGCTGCGTCAACGCGGTCAGTTTCCGTTCCCGCACGGTGAAGTCGGCCCAGGCGCGGGCGGTGTCCGGATGGCTTGCCGCCCGCTCGGCGCCCTTGCGCAGGACGGCGACGAACCCGGCCAGGTCCTCCCCCACGACCGGGTCCGCCTCCGGCAGTTCCGTGCCCTCGCGCAGGAACGCCAGGAACTCGTCGGCGGTCACCGTGTCACCGGCGTCGAGGAGCGCGCCGATGCGGTCGCGGTTCTTGCGTTCGGTGCTGAGCCGCCCCAACTCCTCGCGCAGACGCGTGGCGTAGTTCTCCTGCCGCGCGCGGAGATCCGCGGTCAGCTCGTCGAGTTCGCGGGCGGCGACGTCGTACGCGCCGTCGGGCACTGTCGCCAACGACTCCAGGCGTCCGATCGCGACCACCGCCTCGGCGTCGGGTAACCGGTTCTGCGTTCGGACCCGCGCGAGCAACTCGTGGGCAGCGGTCAGGGCGCGCCGGTGTCGTCGCTCCCAGCGCTCGTGCGCGCCGGCGAGGGTCTCCCGCATGCGGTCGAGCAGGTCCGACTCCCCCGAATCCGCGCCCTGCGCCTGAACCACGTCGAGCAGACGACGGGCGCTTCGCAGATCACCGCGATCGCAGTAGGCCGTCAGGGCCGCGGGCTCGTCCGCGGGGTCCAGCAGCCGCGCGAGCACGCCGGGAGTGCGCGGGTCCGACAGGTCGGGGCGGCCGTCGGCCGCTCGGGGCAGATCGGGCAGGATCAGGAGCACGTCCTCGGTCGGGCTCATCAGGTCCGGCGCCTCGGGCGACCGCCCCTCGGCCGGCGAGGGCGCCGCGATCCTGCCGGGGCCGAGCAGCCAGCGCCGGAACAACGCCAGCGCGGCGCCCGCCATTCCCGACGGTTCCGGCGCGCCCTCCAGCTCGACGGCGACCCGGACCAGCGCGGCGCCCGCCGCGTCGGCGCCGGGTTCCGTCGCGGCAAGACCACGGCCGACCACCTCCGCCTCGGCGACGAGCGCGACGACCTCCTCGATGGAGCGCCGTAACGCGCGGCGCGCGCCGGCCACGATCGGGACCTTGGCCTGCTTCGGGGTCCGCGTCGCCTCGTCGGCCCGCTCGATCAGGTCGTCCACCGCGCCGGACTCGCCCAACTCCCGTGCCACGGCGGCGAGTTCCTGGTGGCTCACCGTCCCCGCCGCCCATCCCGCGACGACCCGCAGGGCGTGCCCGAGCGGCTGATCCTCCCACGAGAGGTGTTGCAGGACCCTGGTTCCCCGCTGGTAACTGGTCGTCCGCTTGGGCAGCTCCACGGCGAGCCGCAGCGCGCGCGACCTCAGCTCGCTCGTCACGTCGTCCACATTGGACCCGCGTCCGGGCCCGGCCGCGCTCGGATCGACCCGGTAGCCGCGCCGAACAGCGCCGACCGCGGCCTCCAGCAACGCCTCCCACGCGGGAGGCAGGGTCGGTCCCGGCCAGAGCTGACCGAGGATCGGGTGCCCCCATCCCGCGACCAGCCCTGCCCGCAGCACCGCGGTCACCGCGAGCACGGTCGCGTCGTGGTCGGCCTCCAGGCTCTGGGCGTCGAGCTTGAGCGCGGTCTGGACAGCGCTGGCGTCCGCGCCGTTCTGGGCGTGGTACGCGACGGCGGCCAACCGCAGGGCCTCGGTGCGGCGACTCGGCTCACCGGAAGCCGCGGTCACCCAGTACGCCTCGGCGAACCGTCCCTCACGCACGAGCTGCGCCGCGGCGGGTGGATCGCCCTCCTCCCAGGGAAACGCCACCGTCAGGTCCTCCGGCGGCTCGGCACCGGGCGAATCATCCGCCCGCACCACCGGTTCCACCGGCGGCGTGGCGATCACGTCATCAAAGTTGCCCGCCCGCACCACCGGTGCGGCCATCTCCTCAGAAACCGTGCTGCTGACAGGAATGTCTTCCTCATGCTCGGAGATTACGGCGATGTCGTGGTCCGGCGGCGACTCGTGACGCTCGTCGTCGCCGCTGTCAGTCGACGACCTCTCCGTCTCCGGAGGCGCGGCGGGTTCCTCGTCCCCTGGCGGCGGTTCGTCGTCGACGTGCTCCTTCCACTCGTCGACGTAGCGCGCGAGCGCCTGCGTCAGGAGATCTCTAGTGGCGGCGTCCTGTTCTCCCGCGATCATCTGTCGCATCTGCGGAATCTTCAGCCGCAGTTCGTCGACCCGCTGCGTCCGCTGACGCCGCTCCCGCTCCCGAAGCTCGCGCGCCTGACCGATTTTCGCCGCCAGGACGTCGAGAGACGCCTCCCCTTCCAGGCCGTCGAGTTGGTTGGCGCACCTGGCGACGAAGGCGACGTGAGCCTCGCGGTACTCCGTCAGCCGGCGAATCGTGTGCTCGTCGGGAACATGCCCCTCCGCGACTCGCTCGGCCATCGCCCGGACCTCGGAGGCCAGGGCCCGCGCGTCCTCGCGCAGCACCGCGAGATCGGCCTCCAGGGCCGCGAGGGGTGTCTGCTCCCCGCCGACATGCTCGTCGCCCTGCGACGGACCGTCGAGCCGCCCTTCCTCGCTCACCACATCGTGCTTCCCAGCATCGTCGGCGTGCTCGTGCCATCGCCGCTCAACGCCCATGCCGTCCGGGGCACGGGCCAACCGATCCTCGAGTTCGGCCTGGTGCGCCCTCGCCAACGGGCTGACCGGGACGTCCCCGAGCACCAGGCCGAACAACACGAGCTGTCCGATCGGCCGACCCAGCGCGACCAGCATGTCGCCCATCTGCTCGGCGGTGGGGGCATCGACGATCTCCGGGTCGAATCCCAGGTGACACTTGAGGTGGTGCCGGGCTGTCTGCAGGACCGTCGTGGCCATGTGGGCCAGTTCCGCGGTCGACGCCCTGGCGGCCCACACCCGCACCGCCCGCAACTCGCGCTTCAGCGCCGGCCGACTGCGTTTTCTCGTCCCGGCCGGCAGGTTCGCCGCGAGCCGCAGCGCCTCGTTCGCCTGGAGGACGACGGTGAGGTTCCGGTCGTCCAACGTCTCGAACCATCGACGGAGCTGTGGCACGAACTCAGACACGGCCCCGCAGTGTGCCAGGCCACACCACCCTGGCAAACAGTTGATCAACACCTCGTCCAACCAGCCCAACCACCATCACCCCACCGGCCCAACGCCACGCCCCGCCACCCTCATCGAGCACGAGCGGACGGCGTCGAGGCATGCAGCTGTCTACTCGGCGATCGACCACGACGGCGGGAGATCAGCAGGAGGGAACTCGCGGCACATGCAGCCCGCTCGACGGACAGGGTCCGAGTGATTGGGCAACACCGCCGAAGCCTCGCCACGACCTGGGACAACCACAAGAACCCGGCACGGCAGGCCCACAAGAACCACGAGGAAGCACTCCGAAGGTCAGCGTGGCGGAGTCATTCATCCGGTTGGCCGATGAGCTGACGAAGACGACCGACCTCGCAGACGTGGCAGCCGGACGGCGTCCCTCGGTTGTGAGTGCGCATCAACGCGCCGACGACGAGGTCGAAGCCGCCAGGGTGATCAAGGCTGGAGCTGACGAGGAGCGCGACGCGGACACCGAGGAGTCCGCGCAGCTCCGGGGCGGCCGGGAGCCGTGGCTCCGCGAGCTCACTGAGCGCGGCGTGGAGAACCTCGGCGTTGACCTGTCCCGGCTCAGGTCCAGGCAGAACGTGCCAGTCGCTCGATTTGAGCGATCAGGTCCTGCGGCGGCGCGCTCAGGTCCAGTGCGTACGTGGTGATCGTGACGGGTGAGTTGCGGATGCGGTGTGTTGTGGCGTTGGCGGCCCTACCTGAGTAGACGAGCCAGGCACGGTCGACTCCGAGTGCCGTGCAGTAGGCGAGCACCTGGTAGAGATCGGTGATCGGATACCGCCCCGACTTGCTCTCGAGCTTGTACTTCGCGTCCACGATGAACCGGGGCGCGTTGTCCACCAGGTGCACGACATCGACGTTCATCGTGATCGCACCGCTGGCGTCGAGTGCGGCCGGGAACTGACCTTCGGTCCGGCCCGGGCTGGAGCTCCACGCCTCGGTCAGCGCGACGGTGACGAAGTCCTCGAACACCTTCTCCATGTTGACGACGAAGGAGGCGATCGAGAGGCCGTTCCTTCCGACCTCGAACGAGAGCGTGTTCAGCACGAGTTCGGCGATCCGCAGCGCGGGTTGGTAGCCGACGTTGAGCCGGTTCGGCCGCCACCGTGGCAGTGGGGCTCCCTGCGCCAGTGGTGAGATGTCGGTCAGCCGGTTGAGCAGGTGCTGCAGGCGGGTTCGGACAGTCCCGTCGACACGGGGGACCCTGAGCATCCGGCTGACTGCGGCTCGCAGGAGGCGGTTCTCGGGGATGTCCGAGGTGAACTCGTCGTGCGTGATCTCCACGGGAATCAGGCGGCCGGGTCGTCTGGTGACCTGGTCGCCGACCCGGACCCGTCCGCGGATCGTGGTGCTCGTCGCGTCCCTGGTGGTGTAGCCGCGGAGCACACCGCGGTTCAGGGCTCGTTCGACGTTGCGGCACAGGGTTTCCGCCACGATCGCCCACAGCCCGTCGGCCTCCACGCCCTCGACGTTCTCCGGGAGGAAACCCGGGTTCTTCGCGTACCCGAGCATGAAGAGCAGGCGCGGAATGGTCAGCTTCGGCGTCACCACGACGTCGAGCCCGTAGGCGTGCACGGCACCGACCCGCTTGGCCTTGGGCACCAGTGTGAAGTCCGTGCCGTTGGGCCGGACGTCGACCAGATCACACCGCCTCAGGTAGTCCACCTGGGCGGGGGTGAGCGACACGGTCCTGCCGGTACGGCTGTTCTCCTCCAGTTCCATCACGGCAGGTTGCGGACAGCGTCGAGGCCGAAGGTCTCGTGCACCCGTTGCCGGGACATGCTCTCGTAGAAGTGCTCTTCGAGCAGCGGCAGGATCGAGTGCCGCCACACCAGGTCCAGCCCGTGGTCCGCGTCGGGTTTCATCAGGTACGCGGGGCCGATCTTGAACTCGTGTTCGGCGCCGATCAGCTGGTTGAGCCTGGCGAGCAGGACCTCGCGACCGTCGTCCTTGCCGTGCGCCTCGGCCCACCGCGACAGCACATCGCGCACGGGAGGGTGGTCCGGGTGGAGTTCGACGAAGGCGAACCGGCGCCGCATGGCCGAGTCCACCAGGGCGATCGAACGGTCGGCGGTGTTCATCGTGCCGATGACGAAGATGTTGGCGGGCAGGCTGAACCGGTCGCCGGGCGAGTACTGGAGGTCGATCGCCTCGTCGCGGTACTCCAGAAGGAAGTACAGCTCCCCGAAGACCTTCGGCAGGTTGGCCCGGTTGATCTCATCGATGATCAGCACGTACGGCCGCCCCTTGTCGGCCTTGGCATCATCCGCGAGCCGGCGGAGCGGACCGTGCACCAGCTCGAAAGTCGCGGTTGTTCCGTTGAGCTGTGGTCGGATCCCCTCGAAGAAGTCCTCGTAGGTGTATGAGGGGTGGAACTGCACCAACCGGATCGCGTCGGGGTCGGTGATGTGCCGTGCCAACTCCCGCGCCAGGTGGGTTTTCCCGGTGCCGGGCGGCCCGTACAGCACGATCTGCTTGCGGTGCTGCAACAGCGCGACCGTTTTCTCCAACCAGGGAAGGTCGAAGTGCAGTCGGTCGGCGAGTTCCTGGTTCGCGGCTGGCAGCTCCACACCGCTGGCGGGCTGGGCGGAGGGCTGCGACAGATCCGCAGCCAGTCGGTCGGCGTCGTCGGCGCCGTATCCCGGGACCCGCAGCCTGAGCCGGATCTGCTTGGTGGCGTTGCCGTCCGAGGTCCTGCCGATCCGTCCCTGCGCACGGCTCAGCTTCCTGCGGAACTGCTCGATGTCCGACAGCTCCGCGAGAACGACCGGCGCCTCCAGGATCCTGCGCTCTGCCTCGGGAAGGTGTTGCACCCGGCTGGAGTCGACAATCCCGTCTTCGAGTACGGCACCGCGGTCGCGGAGCCGGCCGAGCAGCAGTTCGAGAGCGCGGTTGTAATGGGGATTGAGGCCGTTCGGATACCTGCTGGATCTGCCGCTCGCGCTCCTCATGACCAACGCGAGCCCGTCCCCGTCCGGCTCGATCTCGAACGCCGCGTCCAGCACGACGCCCGTGTCGTCTGTTGCCTGCACGAACCGATCATCGTATACGAGTGGCACGGGTTGCCGCAGGGGTCTGCCGTGAGCATGCACGTTCCGGTGGAGCTCACTCGACAGGTGGGGAACTGAATCGACTCAGAACACCGGCTGCTGGTCCGGGAAACATTTCGGCGGTCTCTGGCGATCTTGCTGGCCACCACCCCCACCAGCGCGTCTCTTCGGGTCTGCCGGGTGTCGCGCGTTCAGCACCAGGAAAGTGCAGCACTCGTGCAGCGATCGCGCATCCTTGGCATCGGCGGCGTTCTCGTCGTGCTCGCCGTCATCGGCCACGCATGCGGTGATGACACCCCACCGGCCACAACCGCCAAACCCTCCAGCACTTCTCTGGCCACCGTTCCGGACACCGCGATGGCCCTGACCACGAGCACCGCTTCGGCCACGACCGTCCCACCCCGCCCCGCGCCCGAACAGGCTCTGATCGCGGCCTCCCACACGCAGACCCTCTACTTCGGCCGCACCACGTCGAAGAACGCGGAGGTGCATCTCAAGGACATGCCGGACCCCAAGCCCATCGAGGTCCACCCGAATCCGCCCGACATCGGCAACCACCCCAGCGTCCCCGACACGAACAACGGCAACGACCACCACTCCCACGGCAAGCACGGAGAAAGTCGGTTCTGCCGCCGCCACCGCTGGTGCTGACGTCCACACTGGAACGAGGAAACTCGGAGCTGGTGATGCGACCCGACGGAACCGACAGCGGGAGAAGGCACACGAACATGTCAGGATCTCTCGGATACGCGCGAAGGTTCATGGGATGATCTTCAGTGGTGGCGCTGTGTCTATCGCTCGAAGCAGCGAAAGCACCGTGAACCCGTCCTCTGCCGAGCAGGCTGCCCGGAAGCCGGGGGCACTCGTCCTCCTGGCCATGGCACTGGTCACCCTGTGCGGATGCGGTTGGAGAGGGTCGCAGTCGGTCGACGACGAGCGCAGAGTCAGACAACTGGCCGAGCAGCTCGTCGTCACCGGGTACCGCAACACCTCCGAGCGGTGGGTACGCACCGATCCCGTACCCGCGGTCCGGAAGATCTACGTTGGCCCGGTCACGGGTGATCCCACCAAGCTGGTCTCACTGCCCGGCATCACCTCCTTCCAGTCCAGCGCGCCCCAGACGGCGGCAGATGACGACGGCATGCGCCTTGCAGCTACCGCGAAACTCGACAACAACATCGAGGTTTGGTTCTACAAGTACGACCGTAGCTCCAAGAACGCGCCAGATCTGGGTCTGTCCTCCAGCGAGTGGGACGCGGTGAGGTCAGGAGAGCTGGAACTGATCGGGGTCGTGGTCGGTGTGTGGTGATCGGCTTCAGGTGCCGTCACTGCGCGACCTGTTCACGGCAACGAGGAACGGGCACCACCGGCCGGACGATTGGGCGGGCAACGACTGGCGGGGCGCGCCACGCTGCGCTTCCTGGCGCGAGCGCTCCAGCTCAGCCCGACGAGGATTGGTGCCCGGAGCTGCGTGATCTCGTGCGTCTCCTCGTCTCCGACGAGGAGACATCCGACGAGCTTCCCGGAGACGCCATCTCCTACCAGTGCTCGCTCACGGCGGTCTGCATTGCCCTGCTTCTCCAAGACGCAAGCCTGCACGGCGACCGGGAGAACGACATCATCGCGCGGAGCGCGTGGGACGCGGCCCGGGAGTCGGTGGCGTTCGCCGACCGCCGGCTGGTTGTCGAATATCTCGACGTTCCCAGGCAGGTCAACGAACTTCGTTCGTTGAGGGCACAACTCTGAGGGCGCCCGAGCGACGACCGTAGACGAGCGTTCCCTCGTCTTTCCCATCGACGTTCGGGTTCACGACCCGGACTTCACCGACCACCGCAAGTGTTCCCGCTGCTGAAAGCGGGTGACGGCCGCCAGGAACGCGTCCACCCAGGCCGCTGGCCGTCAACCCCCGAGTTTTCAGGATGTTCGTGTGCGCGTGGCTCGAGCAGAGTCGACGGCGTAGGTCGGATGACCGTGAGCTCCTGGAGAGGGCGGAAAATGGTCACGAAGAAGATGGTGACGGTGGCGGCGTTGGTGGTTGGTTCCCTCGTCGGCCTGGCGACCGCGGCCAGCGCGTCGGTGTCGGACGCCTCGGCCCAGTCGCCACAGGTGAGGGCGGCGACGGACGTGCGTCCGGCCGCGGTGTACGGCCCGTTCGCCAGCTTCGAGGTCTGCTGGGTCGCCGGCAACCAGGGCCAGCAGGCCGGCTCCTGGAAATCGTTCTTCTGCGCACAGAACGGAACCACCTCCTGGTGGTTGTTCACCACTCCCTGATCCGGGGAAGCAGGTCGAAGAGCATGAATCGCTGGAAGACACGGCCGTACATCGTGGTCATGGCCGTACTGATGGGGTTGTCCGGCACAGTGTCCACGGCACGTGCCGGGCTGGCGGCACCGATGCAGGGCACCGTGGTGAGCTGGGGTATCGCTAACCAGCCACCCCCGCCGGGGCTGAGCGGAGTCACCGCGGTGTCGGCGGGTTGGGCCTACGCCCTGGCGCTGAAAAGTGACGGCACCGTCGTGGGTTGGGGCCGCAACGACTACGGCAAGGCGACACCGCCAGCCAACCTGCACGACGCCACGGCGGTCGCCGCCGGCTGGAACCACAGTGTGGTGTTGCGCAGCGACGGAACCGTGGTCAGCTGGGGCAACAACGATCGCGGCCAAGCCAGCCGGCCGCCGGCCCTGTTCGGCGTCACAGCGGTCGCCGCACGGGGTGACCACAGCCTCGCACTGAAGCAGAACGGCACCGTGGTGGGTTGGGGTGACAACAGCTCCGGCCAAGCCCAACCACCGGCAGGACTCACCGGGGTGATCGCCATCGCCGCCGGGTCCAGCCACAGCCTGGCGCTGAAACAGGACGGCACCGTCGTCGGCTGGGGCGACAACAGCTCCGGCCAAGCCCAACCACCGGCAGGACTGACCGGAGTGACGGCCATCGCCGCTGGATTCGGACACAGCCTCGCGCTGAGACGGGACGGCACCGTCGTCGGCTGGGGCGACAACAGTGCCGGCGGCACGACTCCGCCGCCTGGGCTGACCGGTGCGACGGCCATCGCGGCCGGCTGCCCGCACAGCATGGCGATCAAAGCCGACGGGACCCTCGCCACTTGGGGCGGTCGGCCCGACGGCGCGGACCTTCCTCCGCCGGGCCTGAAGTCCGTCTTCGCCATCGCCGCCGGGTGCGGGCACAACCTCGCGGTCAGGCGCTAGAAGCCCAGCGCCACAACCCTTTGTTCACGCGGCCGATGGGCGGGACCGGCCCGATGCCGCGCGCCAGAACCAGATCCGTTTCGCGGCTTGATCAGTCCGACAGTGGGGTCCGGCCAGTTCTCCTGGCCGGGCCCCGCTTTTTCGCTCCGGTGAGAACAGGCTGGGCGCCTGTTTCGTCTCGGCTCGCCGCTGCGCCGGCACCGCGGCTTTCCGAACCTCTGGGCTCTCAGCTGGTGCGGCCCGGATTGCTGGTGCTGTCCGAACCTGTCGCCGGTTCGCGTGGTTCTTCGTCTTGGCCGCGCGTGTTGATGGCCGCTTGGAGTTGGAGCCAGGTCGGGTCCGTCGGGGCTGCGGTGGTCACTGTCGCCAGGTCGTCCGACTCCCATGTCCGGGCTCCGTCGGTCATGACGAGGTGTGCCTCCAGGTCGCCGTTGTCGGGAACCTCGCAGGTGGAGTCCAGGAAGGCCGTGAGCGCGGCCCGTGCCGCGTTGTCGTTCGTGGCACGGGTCTTCGCGGAGCCGGAGAGCACCGACACGAGCACGAGTTCGCCTTCACCGCTGGCGACAACGAGTTCGCCTGTGGGTGTGGTTCCCAAGCCCGTCACCGGGGCACCGGTCAGCACGTCGTGCTCGACCGCGCGTTGACCGTCGAGGTCCACTTCGACAAGGGACCCGGTCGGTGTCCCGATCCAGAGCACGCCGGGTTGGACCCCGAACGCGATGTTGTGTCGTGACCACGCGCGCATCTGTTCGAGCCACTCCTGCGGATAGGGGTAGCCCGGGGTGGGTTCGCCGAGGGTCGTTGCGAGGACGCGCTGTAGCGACGGGAAACCGAACACCTCCAGTGTGTTCTCGTAGGCGTTGCCCCGAATCGCGAGGTGGCGTCCGTCCACGCTGAAGACCGGCGTCTCGTACCCGTCGGCGTCCAGGATCAGCGCGCGGCGGAGCACTCGCATCACAGCAGGCGCGCTCTTGTCGTCAACGCGCGCGAACAGTCCGATTGTCGCGCCCTGATTGCTGATCAGCGTGGCGACCAGTCCGCCGGCCGGGTGCGTCGCGACCCCGGTGTCCCAGCCCGGGCCGACATCGATGGTTCCCGAGGTGAGATCGAGGATGTCGGAGTGCTGCCATGCGTCGTGCCCGTCGCCTGACGAGGGCGATGCCCACAGCTTCCGGCCGTCCGGGCTGAACGCCAGACTGCGGTAGGACGACGCAGTGGGCGGGATTCCTTCCACTCCGGACAGTCCGGTAGGGGTCCACCGCGCCACTCCGCCTTCGCCGGCCACCACGAGCAGCGGCTGGTCCGGGTGCCATGCCACGGCAGGCGTTCGCCGCATCCGATCCCGATAGCTGGCATCGTCGTAGGCGGTCGACCCGGCGCCCACGGTCGCGAGTGCGTGCAGCCGCCGTCCTCCGCAGTCCCAGAGGTGAACCGCTGGACGTGCCGAGTCCAGGCAGGCGACCAGCGGAAGTCGCGGATGGCACACCAACCGCTCGACAGGAGTCCCGCTCCCGACTCGCTCCCGCGACACGACCTCAACAGCAGCCACTTCGACACCGTACTCGCGGGCACCGACGAGTCCTCGCCGATCGCCGTTGGCGTCGAACCGGACCGGCAGCGGAGGCGCCGCACGCGGCCCGCACCGACCGTCCATCTCGGACAGAAATGTCCGAAGTGGACGGAGGGAAGGTGGTGTCGGTGCTCGCGTGCGGCGCTCTACCCGCGGGCCCGGTTCGTCACCGCAGCGCGAGGATGTGGTAGAAGGTCGAGCTGATCTTGGTGATGCCGCCGTCCTTCACCGTGGCCGGGATGTCCATCTGGCCCTGGCCGTTGTAGTTCCAGACGATGACCTTGCCGTCCTTGAGCACGACGTTGTGCAGTTGGCCGGCGGCGATGGCGGTGACCCCGGACTGGGCGACCGTGGGCACGGTGGCCTGCTCGTAGAGGTTCCACCCCCACGCGATCACCTTGCCGTCCTTGAGGGCCAGGCTGTGCTGTGCGCCGGCGGCGATGGCGGTGACCCCGGACATCGCCTCCTTGGGCACGTTGAGCTGCCCGTACTTGTTCGCTCCCCACGCGATGACGGAGCCGTCCTTCTTCAGGGCCATGGCGTGGTTCAGTCCGGCCGCGATCGCGGTGACGCCGGACTTGGCCTCCTCGGGGACGTTCATCTGGCCCTGGTTGATCTTCTCCCAACCCCAGGCGATGACACCGCCGTTCTTCAGCGCGAGGCTGTAGCCGTCGCCGGCGGCGATGGCGGTGACGCCGGACCTGGCCTCCTCCGGCACCTTGGTCTCCAGCCACCGTCCCCAGGCGATCACCTTGCCGCCCTTGAGCGCCAAGTGGTGGTAGTTGCCCGCGGCGATGGCGTCGACGCCGTCCCACGCCTCGACCGGAACCCGGTCGAGCTCGGGGTATCCGCTGTCGGGGACACCCCACTGGATGACCCGACCGTCCTTGAGGGCGACGTTGCGCTTGAACCCGGCGGCGATGGCGGTGACGCCGGACCTGGCCTCGTCGGGGATCGGAACCTTGGCGACCGAGGCCGTGCCCCAGGTCAGCACCTCACCGACCGGCTTGGGCGCCGCCCCAGCCGTGGTCGCCCCGAACAGCACGAGCGACACCGCGAACGTGGTCACACCTAACAACTTCCGCAACTTCTACCTCTCCAGGAGTCGGGGACAGTGCCCCCGACCCTAGGGTCCACTTCGCACCGCGAGCAAACAGTCTCGGTTAGACATTCACCTCGGCTCGGTGCGCTCCGACCCCTTGACACCAGGGCGGCACCGGAGTCCCACCACCGCGAAACCGTTCGCCCCCCAAGCTCTCCTGTCGCGGGCGTGCCACCTCGTGGCGCTGTCACGAGCACGGAAGTGCCCGGCGGGTAGGTCGTCACCTGGGTGCCACGACGTGGTCCCGCCGCAGTGCGTTCCGGCGGACCAGACTCGTTCGGCCCCGGATCAGCGGTTGGTGGGCCTCCCCTGGGGACATCACCTGTCCAGGCAGATTCGGGAAAGCCTGTTCGAGCGGTACGCCGTGCGCGGAGAGAACAGGCCCGCGGCCCAGCTGACGGCCTTCGTCGTTCGTGATCTGACGTCAACGGTGGTGGACGAGTCCTCTGTCCACAGTGTACTGACTGACAGGGGAGAGCGATGCGGACCGGATTTCCCGGTCATACCGGACTCTCTCCGCCGCGCAGTCGAGGAAGCTCAGCTCCTGGTGGCCCTGACGTCCGGTGTGGACATCATTTCGTTGGCGCGGAGTTGCCCCGGGAGCTCCACGTACGGGACCCCCTCGCAACAGCAGCGCTCCCGTGGCCGACAGCACGGAGGCGCAGCCGGCGCCACAACAGAACGCTGTTGCCGTGTCAGCTTTCGGGCTCCGCGGAGCGGCGTCGCGCCGCGAACCTGCGCGCCTTGTTGCGGTTGCCGCAGACCCGCATCGAGCACCAGCGCCGGCTGCGGTTCTTCGAGGTGTCCCAGAAGACCCAGGCGCAGGAGTGCTCCGCGCAGCGCTTCAGCCGGGTCGCGTCGCCGGTGATGACCAGTTCGGCCCACGCCAGCCCGAGGGCGGCCAGGGCGCGGCGGACCGGGGACAGACCGGGCTCGGCCGCCAGGACGGCGTCCCCGTCCACGACGACCAGGACGGGCAGGCGCCGCAGCACGTTGTTGGCGGCCGCGAGCAGGCCCGCGCGCGGCTCGTCCCCCACGTGGAGGCCCAACCTCTCCCGGATACCGTCCCGCAGCCGCAGGGCGTCGTCGTGGTCAGCGGCGCCGACGGGGGCGTCCTCCCCGAGCAGGCCCTGGTCCCGCAGCCACGCGCCCAGGTCGTCGGGCTCGGCCAGCTCGTCGGTGCCCAACTCGACATCCACCGTGTTGGCGAACGCCTCGACGAGCCGTGCGGCCGCCGATGGGTCAGGCATGCGCCGCTCCCTCCTCCTCGTCAGCCAAAGCTACACCGGCTATGCGGATAAGCGGTTAGCGCGGGGGAAGCGAACCGTGCCACACTCACACCACCAAAACGCTTAGATGGTTAGGGGGAGCCGTGGCAGAGCGGGCGTTGACCGAACCTGTTGTCGTACCCGTCCCAGCGGGAACGGCCAGGAGCGGAACGCGGAACTCCGCGGTCCTCGTGGTGTTCACCGCGATCACCAACCTGGCGGACGGCGTGACCAAGGTGGCGCTGCCGTTGCTGGCCACCCAGCTCTCCAGCTCCCCCGCCCAGGTCGCCGCGGTGTCCCTGACACTCTCGCTGCCCTGGCTGCTGGTCGCCCTGCACGTCGGCGTCCTGGCGGACCGCGCGGACCGACGTCGGCTGCTGTGGATCGCCAACGCGATGCGGCTGCTCGCCGTCGGGGGGCTGCTCGCGGCGTCCGCCCAGGGCGGCCTGACGATCTGGTGGCTCTACGGCGGCGGAGCGCTCCTGGGTGTCGCCGAGGTCATCGCGCTCACCGCGGCGGCGGCCCTGGTGCCCGCCCTGGTGCCCGCGAAGGACCTGGAGCGGGCCAACGCCTGGGTCGCCGGCGCCGAGACGGTGTGCAACGAGTTCTGCGGCCCGTTCGTGGGTGGTCTGCTGGTGGCCGCCAGCACCGGCCTCGCGCTGGGTGCCACCTGGGTCTCCTACGCCGCCGCGGCCCTGCTGCTGGTCCTGCTCGTCGGGCGTTTCCGGCCGCACCGCACCGCCGACAACGCCGCCACCCGCGAGACAGTGCACGCCCAGATCGTCAGCGGCCTGCGGTTCCTGTGGCATCAGCGCCTGCTGCGCACCATGGCCCTGATCCTCACCGCCCTGTGCGCGTGCTGGGGCGCCTGGCTGGCGTTGATGCCGCTGTACGCGACGCGGCTGATGAACCTGGACTCCCGCGAGTACGGCATCGTGCTCAGCGCACTCGGCGTCGGTGGCCTCGTCGGCGCGGTGACCGTCACCCGGGTGAACCGGCTGCTGGGCCGCCGCTGGGCGATGTTCGCCGACCTGCTCGGCACGTTCGCCATGGTCGCCGTGCCCGTCCTCACCACCGACATCCGGGCCGTCGCCGCCGCCGCCTTCGCGGGCGGCATGGGCGGCACGCTGTGGGCGGTCAACGCCCGCACCATCGGCCAGCGCGTCGTGCCCGACGCGATGCTCGGCCGCTACAACGCGGTGAGCCGGCTCTTCGGCTGGGGCGCGATACCGCTGGGCGCCGGCCTGGTCGGTCTGCTCGCCGAGCTGGTCGGCCTCCGCCTGGCCTTCCTGGCCTTCGCCGTCATCACCGCCGCCACCGTGCTGCCCTTCCTCCGCGTCGTCACCAGGGATGTCCTGGCCGAGGTTTTCGCCGAGCGCGCCTGACACACCGGGCCCGGACAACGCCCGGACACGCCCTTCCGCGGCGATGGCGGCCACGCGTGCCGAAGCCGAGCAGGCACACCCTCGGCCGACTTCGTCCCCGACGGGACCGTCGATCGGTGGCGTGCCTGCTCGGCTCGGTTGGCGCTCTGCCTGGTGCGCGACCGGAAGGTGCTCACCCTCACGGCGTGGTCGCCGGCGGTCAGCTCGTGGGCCGAGCCTGCTCGGCCGCCTCGTCGGTCGACCCGGCCTGGCCGGTGGCGAACACCGTCCTGATCAGCTCGGCCAACGCCGTGGGGAACACCGCGGCCGGGTCGACCTCGCCGGTGGTCAGCGAGGCGGTCAGGGTCCGGCTGCCGTCGAGCGTGCTGATCATCAGCGCTCCGTAGCCGCCGGGGGCGCCGCCGTTGTGGTGCACGATGGTGCCGTCCGGACCCAGGTCCTGCACCCACAGCCCCAGGCCGAGACCGAGCTTGCCGTGCGGCGTCAGCATCTCGATCAGCAGCGGGGCCGGCAGGAGCTCGCCGCCCAGCAGCGCGGAGACGAACGTGCTGAGGTCCTTGGCGGTCGTGATCAGGTCACCGGCGCCGGCCAGCAGCGAGGGGTTCTGGCGGCTGACGTCGACCACCTTCCACTCGCCGGCGTCCTCGAAGCGGTAGTAGCCGTGGGCGTGCGGCCCGGGCAGATCCGGCGAGGTGGCCGACACCACGGTGTCCGACAGCCCGAGCGGCTCCAGGATCCGTCGCCGCATCTCCTCGGCGTAGGAGCGGCCGGTGACCTTCTCGATCAGCAGCAGGGCCAGGGTGTAGTTGGTGTTCGAGTAGCTCTGGTCGGTGCCCGGCTCGAACCGCGCCGGCTTGGACAACGCGAACCGCACCAGCTCCTCGGGCCGGTAGGTGTGGAAGCGGTTGTCCACCCACGCCTTGCCCTGCGAGGGGAGGCCCATCACGAACGTCCCGTCGGCGTCGAGCTCGCCGGTGTAGTTGTACAGCCCGCTGGTGTGCCGCAGCAGCATCCGCACGGTGATCCGCTCGTCCAGCCCGAGCTCGGGCAGGTGGTCGGCCACCGGGCCGTCCAGCTCGATCCGGCCCTCGGCCACCAGTTGGAGCACCAGGGTCGCGGTGAACGTCTTGATGACGCTGCCCGCCCAGACCTGCCCGTTGACCGGCGGCTCGGCGGTCCCGCCCAGCTCGCTCACCCCGGCGCGACCGACCCACTCGCCCCGCTCGTCGCGCACCCGCATCTCCACGCTGGCGAACCCGGCGTCGACGACCGCCTGGACGGCCTGCTGCAGCTCCGGACGTTCCTGCCCGGCGGCGACCGGCGCGGTGTCGTCGGCCGGAGCCACCGCGGCCCCGGTCGAGTTCGCCGAGTCGCCGGGGAGGCTGTGGGCGGAGATGTCGCCGTAGCTGGTGGTCGCGCGGATGTCGAGCTGGGCGGCGGCGCCTTCGGTGTTCCTGAGCGCGTTGCGGATCCGGCCGTAGGAGGTGCCGGCGTCGAGGGAGGCCGAGACACCGTGGGCGGCGCCGATCGAGATCGCGCCGTACTCGGTCCGCAGCACGACCGTGCCGTGCACGGCCTCGGCGATGCGGATGTCGCCCTTCTGGGTGCTGATCTCCGCGGGGCCGCCCAGCCGGCCGACCGAGACGTCGCCGGCGTGGGCGGCGAGGCGCACGCCCGCGGCCTCGTCGACCTCGACCACGCCGTGTGCGCCGTCGAAGGCGACGTCGCCGAGCCGTCCCACGGCGCGGAACTCGGCGGCCGCGGCCTTCGCCTCGACCCGCGAGCCGGCGGGCAGGTGGACCGTCACCTCGACGGCCCCGGAGGGGCCGAGGAGCTGGTTCCGCGTCGGGGTCTTGATCCGCAGGACGCCCTCGCCGCAGGCGACGGTGGTCTGCTCCGCAGCCTTCACGTCGCGGCTCTTCGCGGCGTCGGCGGGCAGGACCTCGACCACGGTGTCGGCCCGCTCGGCGGCGACGATCTGGACGCGCCCCGCGGGGATGTCCAGGACAGCGGAGATCGGGGCCGGGGTGTCGAACTTCTGCATCACGCTCTCCTGAGGTTCGTTCGGGCATCCCCGCTGGTGGGGACCCTTGTGGTGGTTCGGGGTGTGATCGATGTCCTGATCACGGGAACTACGATCGCCGGCCGTCCTGACACGGGGCGGCCATCGCGCTGACACGGCCTCTGACAGCGCCTCTGACACCACCTCGGACATGGCCTGACACGGCGTCATCGCAGGTCGCGGGCCGTGCTGACCGATCCGGCGAGCCTCGTGGCACCCCTCGCACCCGCCGTCTGGCACCGACGGGCGACAGCCCGGAGCCGTACCGCTGCTGGATGTCCGGCAGCGACGGCTGCCGTGGAGCGGATCGAGCGGACCCGCAGGAAGGTGTGACCGACCGGTGATCAACCCGGGTGTGATCTCTGACACGATCGGGCGGACGTTGTTCGCCGCGGGGAGGGCCGGCTGATGGGGATCGAGCTCGCGGAGCTGATCGGCCAGTTACGAGCGGAGTTGTCCGCGGCGATGGCCGCGGGTGAGGGGGAGAAACTGCGGTTCGAGCTCGGCCCGGTGGAGCTGGAACTCACGGTGAAGGTCGAGAAGGAGGCCGGGGCCGGGGCCAAGGTGCGCTTCTGGGTCGTGGACGCGGCCACGGGCGGGAAGGCGGCTTCGAGCACCGCCCAGACGATCAAGCTGACGCTCGACCCGCACCCGGCCGGGACTCCCGGCGTCCGGCCCGTCATCGCCGGTGGGGAACGCGAAGGCGAGCGGTGATCCGTCGGTGACGGTGGGAGCGGGCCGGTGAACGCCGCCGGCGCGGCGGCGGGTCAGATCGCGGAGATCCTGGTCGGCGCGGACGGCGCACCTCGCCGACGGGGCTCCGGTTACCGCGTCGCGCCCGACACGGTGCTCACGGCCGCCCACGTGATCGACGGGGCGGCGAGCGTGCGGGTCCGGTTCGACGCCGACCTGCCCACCGAATGGACCACGGACGTGGTGTCGAGCTGGGTCGACCGCCATTTCGACATCGCGGTGCTGTCCATCGCGCCGCGCACCGCCGAACCACCGGTGGTCAGGCCGAGGTTCGGCCGCATCGGCGCTGACCGGGCGGCGGTGCTGGCGGTCCGGAGCGTCGGGTTTCCCCGGTTCAAACTCAAGCGCTCCGACCCGCCGGCAGACCCGGCGGGCTGGTACCGCGACTCGCACCAGGCCGACGGGGTGGCCCCGGTGCTCTCCAACCGGCGGCAGGGCACCCTGGAGGTCACCGTCCCGGCGCCGGCCGCCGATCCCGATCCGCACGCCTCGCCGTGGGAGGGGATGTCCGGGGCCGCGGTGTGGGCGGACGAGCGGATCGTCGGTGTCATCACCGAACACCACCGCTCCGACGGGCTGGGCCGGCTGGCCGCGGCGCGGTTGGACCTCGCCCTGGCCGGACTCGACGACGAACGGCGGGCCGAGTTGCACGCCCTGCTCGGCCTGCCGGACGTGCTGCCCGACGTGGTCCCGCCCTCCACCGGCGCGCGGGTGCGCGGCGCCTACCAGGCCCAGGTCCGCGACATCGCCCCCGACGAGCTCGTGGGCCGCGAAGCCGAACTCGACGAGTTGGTGACGTTCTGCGCGGGGGACCAGCCCTACGCGTGGTGGCAGGCCGGGCCCTGGGCGGGGAAGACCGCGTTGCTGTCGTGGTTCGTGCTGCACCCGCCGGCCGGCGTCGACCCGGTCTCGTTCTTCGTCACCGCCCGGCTGGCCAACCAGTCCGACCGGGACGCCTGCGCCACCGCCCTCATCCACCAGCTCGCGGCCCTCACCGGCGAGCCCGCGGACACCCCGCTGCTCGCCGGCGCACAGCGGGGCACCCTGCTGCGGCTGCTCGGCGACGCGGCGAGCCGGGCGCGCGAGGCCGGCCGCCGGGTGCTGCTGGTGATCGACGGCCTCGACGAGGACCGGAGCGTCGGCGGCAGCATCGCCGAACTGCTGCCCCGCCGTCCGCCACCCGAGGTGCGGGTCCTGGTCGCCGGTCGTCCGCACCCTTCGCTCCCCAACGACGTCCCCTGCGACCACCCGCTGCGCAGGGTCACCGCGAGGCGGCTCGACGTCTCCGCGCACGCCCGTGACATGGAGCGCACGGCCGTGCAGGAGCTCAACCTGCTGTTGGCCGGGGACCACCTGCACCGCGATGTGCTCGGGTTGATCACCGCCGCGGGCGGCGGCCTGACCCTGGCGGACCTGGAGCACCTGACCGCGCGGTCGCGCTTCGAGATCGAACCCCTGCTGGGCGGGTTGTTCGGCCGCACCGTCCGCAGCCGCGGCGCTCCGGGACCGGGGCGGCCGGACGAGCGGGTGTACCTGTTCGCCCACGAGACCCTGCGGCTGACGGCCGAGCAGCGGTACGGCGCCGCGCTGGCCGCCTACCGCGACCGGCTGCACGACTGGGCCCGGACCTACCAGCGGAAGGGCTGGCCCGCCGACACCCCGCAGTACCTGATGCGCCACTACTCCGGCATGCTCGCCAGCGTCGAGGACCAGCCCCGGCTGGTCACCTGCGGGACCGACCGGGCCCGGCACCACCGCATGCGCGCCCTCACCGGCGGCGACGCACTGGCCCTCGGCGAGATCGACGTCGCCCAGCGGCTCATCCTCGCCCAGCCCCACCCCGACCTCACCAGCCTCGTCCGCCTCACCGCCTACCGGGACCACCTCACCGGCCACTACAGCTTCATCCCCGACGAGCTCCCCGCGGCCTGGGCCCGGATCGGTCAGTTCGCCCACGCCGAAGCCCTCGTCAGCAGCATCACCGACCGGGGGAAGCGGACGAAGGCGTGGTGCGCGCTGGTGAAAGCGGTGGCGGCCGCCGGCGATCGCGAGCGGGCCGCCCAGTGGGCCGACGAGGCCGAGGCGGTCATCAAGCAGGCCACGGACCTGTTCCAGGTCTCGGCGCTGGCCGAACTCGCCGAGTCGGTGGCGGTCGGGGGTGACCGCGAGCGGGCCGCCCGGCTGGTCGCCGAGGCGGAGGCGCTCACCGGGCCGACCACGTCCCCCGGTGCGCCGACGTGGAGGCTGGCCGAACTCGCCGCCGCGGTGGTCGACGGCGGTGATCCCGCGCTGGTGGCCCGGCTGGTGGACGAGGCGGAGACCCGCGTGCGGAAGACCGTCCAGCCGCTGGAGCGGGTGGGGATGTCGATTCGGCTCGTGGAGCTCGTGGCTCTCAGCGGCGACCGCGAGCGGGCCGCCCGACTGACCCGGGAGGCGCAGACGCTCGTCGAGCAGATCGCCGAGCCCTACCACCGGCAGCACTCGATGCGGGAACTCGTGGCCGCGGTGGTCGCCGGTGGTGACTACGAGCGGGCCAGGGCACTCGCCGGGCAGATCAGCAGTCCCTACGAACGGGCGAACGCGTTGGCCAGGCTCGCCGCGGCAGCGGTCCCGCACGGCGAACGCGCCGCGTGGCTGCTCGCCGAGGCCGACGTGCTCGCCAGGCAGGTCGTCGACCCGCAGGCCCGCACCCAGGTGTTGCCCGTGTTGGTGGAAGTGGTCGCGGCCTGCGGCGACCGGGGGCGAGCCGCGCGCTGGGCCGGGGAGTCGCAGGAGCTCATCAGGCGCAGCGGCAGCCCGTACCGGGAGTCGGTGATGGGCGCGATCGCGGCGGCGGTGGCCGCCGGCGGCGACCACGACCTCGCCGAGGCGCTCGCCGGGCAGGTCACCGACCGGGTCCCCCGGGCGTGGGCGTTGATCAGGGTCGCGACAGCGGTGGCGGCCCGGGGCGACCACGACCGGGCCGCTCGGCTGCTCGTCCGCGCGGAGGAACCGGACGACCAGGTCGGGATCACCGACAAGTTCCTGGTGGTGCACCTCGTGGAGGCGTTGGCGGTCGGCGGGGACCACGGACGCGCCGCGCTGATGGCCGACGCGGCGGAGGCGCTCATCCGACGGGAGGCCGACCCGGGCGTGCGGGACCTGCTGCTGCCCGAACTGGCCGCCGCGGTGGCCGTCTGCGGCGACGGCGACCGGGCCGAGGCGCTGGTCTGGCAGATCAGCCATCTCGACGTGCGGATCCTCGTCAGACTCGTCGCGCTGGCGGCTGCCGGGGGCGACCACGGCCGGGTTACCCGGTTGACCCACCTGACGGAGTCGTTCACGGGGACCCTCCCCGACCTCCACCAGCGAGTGGAGGTGTTGGCCGGGCTGGCGCTGGCCGTGGCCGGCTATCACGACCAGCCCGCCCGGTTGGTCGCCGTGGCCCAGGCGCTCATCGGGCGCATCACCGACCGGGGGCAGTGGGAGGCGGCGCTGGCGGGGTTCGTGGCGGCGGTGGCTGTCACCGGTGACCACCACCGGGCCGAAGCGCTGACCTTCCAGATCACCGATCCCCATCACCGGATCAGCGCGTTGACCCGGCTCGCGGAGGTGGCAGCCGCCGGCGGTGACCGCGGTCGAGCCGTCCGGCTGGTCGGCGCAGCGGCAGCACTGGTCGGGCAGATCGCCGAATCGCCGCCGCAGCGGCGGGAGTGGGTGTTGAACCTCCTCGTCACGGCGGCGAGCGCCGCCGGCGACCACGCGCGGGCCGAGACGCTGATCGGACAGCTCCCCGACCCGCGCGCCCGGGCCGACGCGTTGGCCCGCCTCGCGGGGTCGATCGCGGAGGCGGGCAGGAGGTCGGCGCCGGCCCCGGGACCGGACCACGACCCGACGCCCCTGATGACCCGGGCGCGTCACCTTCTCGCCAGGGCCCTCACCTCCGGTTCCTGGGGCATCGCGCCCGGAGTGCTCATCACGCCTTCGTGGGGCGAGTTCGTGATCGGCCTCGCCCTCGTCGACCCCACCGCCGCCGCCGCGCTCGCCGACGACCTGCGAGCCAGGTGGAACCTGGATGCCCTGGCCGCCGAGACAGCGCGAAGCCGGCCACGGCGCGACCTCACCACGTGATCGTGATGCGCTCGCGCTCCCGAGACGACCCGAAGGGGACGGGGAAACGCGAGTGACCGCGGGGAGCCGGCCGCGGCCCGGTGTCCGTCCGGCCTATCGGCCGGCTCCCAGCAGCGTCCTGGCGAGGACCGCCCGGATGTGCTCCGGGTCGGCCTCGCGGTCGCCGAGCAGGATCGCTGTGCAGAGGCCGTCGGACACAGCCACGAAGGCCTCGACGGCGTCGGGGTCGTCGGTCTGCGTTCGGGCGAGTTCCGCGACGTTGTCCCGCCAGCGCCGCGCCACGGGGCGCAGCGCGGGCCGGCGGGCCGCCAGTGTCGACAGTTCGCGTTCGGCGAGCGCGCGTTCACGACCGAGTCCGGCCGACTCGGCGATGAGCCGGGCGAGCCCGTCGAGCGGGTCGGTGTCGGTGTCGGTGTCGAGGAGTTCGCGGATGCGGTGGGTGTAGGCGTCGGCGACGCTGGTCAGGGCCGCGACCAGCAGGTCGTCCAGGGTGGCGAAGTAGTACAGGGTCAGGCTGGTGGTGATACCGGCTTCCCTGGCCACGGACCGGTGCGTGACACCGGTGGCGCCGTCGCGGCGCACGACCGCGAGTGTCGCCTCGATGATCTGGGCCCGGCGGCGTTGGCCGCGCAGTTTGCGCCCGTCGACCGCGTCCTGCTCCACCGCCACCGTCTCACCTGTCGTTGCCGCCGCTCCCGTGAGCCGAGGTTATCGGCTCCGCCTCGGGGACGGCCTCGCCCAGGGGTCGCACGTGACGCAGCACCGTCATGCAGACCAGCGCGGCGGCGGCGATGGCGACTCCCGCGGTGATGGCGGCGGTGGTGAGCCCGCTGGTGAACGCGGCTCGCGCGTTGTCGAGAGCCGCGGCCGACACCTGGGACGACGCTCGGGACAGGCTGTCGCGGTACGCCTCGGCGGCGTCCGGCGCCAGCCCGGGCGGAACCTCCACCGCGGCCCGGTAGACCGCCGTGGTGAGACTGCCCAGCAGCGCCACGCCGGCCGCGATGCCGAGTTCCTGAACGGTCTCCGACAGCGCGGCGGCGGACCCGGACTTCTCCGGTGGCGCCGCGCCCACGACGATGTCGGTGCCGAGTGCCGCGATGACCCCGAGGCCGAGGTAGACGAACGCGAACCCGGCGACCACCGACGGCGTGTTGTCCGCGCCGGCCGTGGCCAGAAGGGCGTACCCGGCGAGCGACAGCGCCAGGGTGCCACCCATGACGACGCCGGGTGACACCCGACTGGCGACCAGGGGCGCGCCGAGGGCTCCGACGAGCATGGCCAGCGCGGGCGGCCCCATCCACAGCCCGGCCGTCGTCGCGGGGAGGCCCTCGACGAGCTGCAGGTACTGGGTGACCAGGTACATCATCCCGCCGAACCCGACCAGACCGATCAGGAGGACGCCCAGGGCCGCGGAGAAGGCCCGGCTGGCGGTGAAGAGCTTCATGTCGAGCAGCGGCTCGTCCAGGCGCAGCTGGCGGCGGACGAAGGCGACCGTCGAGCAGACCGCGATCAGGGCGGCGACCAGCGCCTCGCCGTCGAAGCCGTCGGCCGCGACGTGCTTGATCGCGTAGACGAGCGGCAGCATCGCCGTCAGGGACAGGCCGACGCTCAGCAGGTCGGGCAGACCGCCGCCGGTCCTGAACTCCGGCAGCAGCAGCGGCGCGCAGACGAGCACCACGACAGCGATCGGCACGGCGACGAGGAAGACCGCTCCCCACCAGAAGCTGGCGACCAGCGCACCGCCGGCGATCGGGCCCGCGGCCATCCCGAGGGCGAACATCGTGACCCACACGCCGAACGCCAGGGCCCGCTGCCGCGCGTCGGTGAACATGTTGCTGATCAGCGACAGCGTCGAGGGCATCAGTGTCGCCCCGGCCACCCCGAGCAGCGCCCGCGCCGCGATCAGCCACGCGGAGCTGGGCGCGAGCGCCGCGGCCACCGAGGCCACGCCGAACGCGGCCACCCCGATCATCAGCAGCCGGCGCCGTCCGACGCGGTCGCCCAGCGTCCCCATCGTGACCAGGAGTCCGGCGATGAAGAAGCCGTAGGCGTCCATGATCCACAACGTCTCGGTCGCGGTGGGGTGCAGATCCGCGGCCAGGGTCGGCACGACGAGGTAGAGCGCCGTCACGTCGAGGCCCAGCAACATCGTCGGTAACGCCAGCAGCGCGAGGCCGCCCCACTCCCGCCATCCGGCACGTCCCACGCCCATGCGGAACTCCCAGGTAGTAGTTGAACTAACGTACTACTTGTACCATAGTTCAACATCTTCCCGCCCTGAGCACGTGATCACGGACACCCGTGGGGCGACCGCCTCCGGGACGCCGAGTGGCCGGCCGAGGGCGCGCCCCAGCCCGGGTTCGTCCGCGCACGGCGAGGCCCACCACGGCACCGGTGATGCCGTGGTGGGCCGCCGAGTTCCCGCGGTGTTCCCCGGAGTTCCCCCACGCGAGGGAGCTCGTCAGGCCGGCCTCACCCGAGGCAGGAGCGAACGGCCTTGGCCAGGTTCGCCGCCCGCGGGTCGTCGGGCCGGTAGTTCCAGAGGTTCGTGACGTAGCCGAAGCCGACACCGGCCTCGGGGTCGGCGAAGCCGATCGACCCGCCGGAGCCCGGGTGGCCGAACGACGCCGGCCCGAGCATCGGCAGCGGCGGGCAGGACCGCCAGAACCCGAGCGACATGTAGAAGGAGCGGTGAGCGGGGACGTCCAGCCCCTCCGGCAGCCCGTGCATCCGCGTCCTGTCGGTCTGGACCTCCGCCATCGTCTCGACCGTCGACGGGTCGAGCAGTCGCACGCCGTCCACCTCGCTGACCGTGGCGGCGTACATCCGCGCCACCGACTGCGCGTCGGCGACCATGTTCGCGGCCGGGAACTCCGCGGCGCGCCAGGCACGCGTCCGGAAGTAGTCGGTCGCGGGGTCCATGGCGCCGCCGAGCATGCCGGCGCGGATCTGGACGGCGTCCGGGGTCCACATCGACTTGCCCCAGGCGATGACCGTGTCCTCGTCGAGCCCGGTCGACGCGACCAACCCGGCGATCAGCTCCTCCGCGCTGAACGGAGCGGCGTCCTCGAACTTGGCCACCCGCGGCTCCTCCTCCTCGGGAAGCCCGATCCAGGCACTCAACCCGAGCGGGGCAGCCACCTCCTCGGCGAAGAACCTGCCCAGCGACTTGCCGGTGATCCGACGCACGACCTCCCCGACCAGGTACCCGTACGTGACGGCGTGGTAGGAGTGCTCGGTGCCCGGCTCCCACAGCGGCTTCTGCGCCTCGAGCGCACGGATCACCGGGTCCCACTCACACGCCTGCTCGAACGTCAGCGGTCCGTCCACGATCGGCAGACCGGCCTGGTGGGACAGCAGCCAGCGCACCAGGATCCTGTCCTTGCCGTGGGCGCCGAACTCCGGCCAGTACCGGACGACCGGGGCGTCCAGGTCCAGCTCACCGCGCTGCACCAGCAGGTGGGCGCAGATCGCGGCAGCGCCCTTCGTCGTGGACGCGACCTGGACGATGGTGTTCCTGTCCCAGGGGCGGTTCGCCTTGCGGTCGGCGAGGCCGTCCCACAGGTTCACGACGGGACGTCCGTCCACGTACACGCTGCACGCCGCGCCGATCTCGTCGCCCTCCTCGAAGTGCGCGCGGAACACGTCGGCGACCTTCCCCCAGCCGGGCTCGACCTCGTCGCCACCACCGTTCGCGGAGACCTCGTTGTTCGTCCCGACCACCGTGCTCGACATTTCGCAACCCTTTCTCAACACCGCAAATTTCACCCGGCGTCCGGGCACTGCTGTTCTTGCTGACCGTGGCTGTTTCTGGAACCGCTGCGTGATCGCTGTTCTGATCACAACGACTACGATTGCCTCCCGCGCTGACACCGGTCGGTCACCGCGCTGACACCACCCTGACCCGGTGTCTGACACGGCGAACAGGCCCGCACGGGGCCGAGGACGTCTCGCGGTGAGGGGGCGGGCGCCGGCTCGGCGTTCGAGGACGTCGGCGACTGGCCGACCGCGAACCCCCTGGTCACGCCCTCAGCGACGCGCGTGGTCGAGGCCGGCGACCTCGCGCACGGCGTCGGCGATCGCGCGGAAGTCCTTGCGCAGGATGTTGCCGTGGTTGCTCGCGACCTTCGCGCTGACCCTGATGTTCGGGTTGCGGGCGGTCACCGCGCCGAGGGCGGCGCGAATCCGTTCCTGGCCGTCGCCCTTGCTCCCGAGGGACGCGCCCGAGGCGTTCACGTACCGGACCGGGACGGTGATGCTGTCCAACACCGGCCCCAGCTCACGCTCGCGGGCGAGCTCGCCGAGCTCGATGTTGCTGTTCGCCATCTGCTCGCCGGTCATCCGCGGGGCCAGGCCCGTCGGGCGCATCAGCAGGAAGAGCAGGTTGAACCGCCGCCACAGCTTCCGCATCCCCTCGATGTCGATCTCGTCGATCCAGTCGTAGGGCTGCGCGCCGTCGACCATGACCGCGCCCACGGTGCGGTCGGGGTTCCGGCTGGCCCAGTGCGCCGCGACGAACGCCCCGTAGGACCAGCCCACCAGCAGCGCCCGCTCCACTCCCCTGGCCGCCAGAATGACGTCGATGTCCCTGACGTTCGTCGCGAACGAGTGGTCCGCCGAGCGTTTCGACTTGCCACGCGCCCGCATGTCGTAGGTGATGTGCCGGTAACCGCTGCCGAGATCGGCGACGACGCGCCGCCAGTGCCACTGCGAGGCCATGTGACCGTTGAGATAGACCACGGGGACACCGGAACCACCGGTGTCGGTGACGGCCAGTTCCGTGTCGTCCACCGGCACCATGCCGGTCCACTTCGCATTGGTCGCAAACGCGCTGTTCTTCGCCATGACGTCCACCTGTTCGCATTCGTGTGCCCGTGAGGCGCCGTGTGCGCTTTCTTCAGATCCCGCGCACGGGCAGGTTCGTAGCCACTCTCGGGCTACTCAGCACCACTGACTACCGGTACACAGTAGCGCTGACTACCGGTACCTAGCAACACCGAATACCAACTGCCCGACCCCAACCCGGAGCACCAGGTGGCACACCCGAGGATGACCAGCATCGACGTCTGGTGGCGGGATCGACGCTGGCGGGAACACGCACGCACCATCACCGGCAACAGGGCGACGGCTGAGCTCGTCGCGCTGCTGGAGCGAGACAGGCCGGCAGGGGTGCCATGTACCTCGCAGGCACGGACGGCCACGAGTGGTATACGCACGGCGACGAACTTGAAAAGCCCGAGGCTGAGCCCCGGGGTACGTCTCGGTGGGCTTCCCGACTCACTCGGAGATCCCACGCGCCGCTCTGGAGAAAGCACTGGCCGAGTACCTGCGACGAGGAGAGCGGCCCACGTGCGTACAGTGGCAGAGCGAGGAAGTTCGAACTCTGCGCACAAAACTCTGCGCACAAAGCAGGGCAGGCGGCGGCGACCGCGTCAACACGTCGCCAGCCGCCTGCGCCAAGCACAACGCACCGCTGGTCCTGGTACCAAGCTGACGTCGGTCAACGACGACAGTTGGCGCCAGGCATTGAGCACTCGGTGCGGATTCGGGACTGTGCTTGGGAAATCCGCTGTTCTCAGGCCGCCGTGTGCGCCAGCCAGTGGTCGACCAGGTCGCGGTCGCCGGTGATCCTGACCTGGTCGGCCGGCAGCCGTCGGGTGAGCACCAGCAGCAGGTCCCTGACGGGGCCGGCCAGCGTCACGTCCGCGGTGTCCGTGGCACGTGCCCAGCGCACGCCGTCGGGCGAGCGGGTGATCAGCCAGCCCGGACCGGCGTCGGGACGGAGCTGGAGGGTCTGACCAGTGCCGCGCAGTGCGGCGAACGACGGTTTCATCGTCGGCGTGATCGGGTCGGACAGCAGCTCCAGCCACTCGCTGATCGCGTCAACCGCGATGTCCGGCGCCACCTCGAACGCGGAACCCGTGGCGAGTGCCGCGTCCGCGTGGTGCACGACCGTGTCGTGGAGCATGCGGCGCAGCCAGAACGTGGCCGGCCCCGGACCGAAGAACGTCCACACCGGACTCTCCCCGGCGGCCAGCACCGCTTCGGCGAGGCCCGTGGCGCCCTCGCGCAGCCAGTCGGACCACTCCCCCGGCGATCCGGGCTCCGCGTCGAACGGGTCTGGCACCGGGGTCGGCCCGGACCGGACGATGCCCGCCGCCCAGCGGTGCGCCTGTCCGATGTGTCCGACCAGCACCCGCAGCGGCCACTCCGGACACGTGGGCACCCGAACGTTCGGGTCCGCACCGGCCACCGCCTCGGCGAACCCGCCGGTGTGCTGGCGCAGTCCCTCGACAAGTCGTGCGACATCCATGGTCGTACCGTAGGAACTCCACTCAGCTGGAGGTTCAACCAGTGGTGACCGGAGACACACTCGGCATCGGTGACCTGGCACGGCGAACCGGCGTCCCTGTCCGCACGATCCGCTTCTACTGTGACGAAGGACTCCTGGAGCCCACGCGCAGCACCGGCGGACACCGCCGGTTCGACTCGGCCACGGTCGACCGGCTGAATCTGGTCCGACGGCTGCGCGGGCTCGGGATGGGCCTGCCGTCGATCACCGATATCCTCGCCGGCCAACGCTCCCTCACCGACGCCGTGGCCGCCGAGCGGGCCGCACTCGACCGCGAGGTCGCGGCACTGGCCTGGCGGCGCTCAGCGCTCCGCGCGGTCGAGGAGGCCCCACCCACCGACCGCGCCGCCCGGCTCGAACTGCTTTCCGCGGTGCAGGACGGGTTCTCCGCGCACGACACCCTCGTCCGCCTCTGGCACCCGATGACCACCGGACCGATCCCACCGGACACCGTCCGCATGTTCCTCGACGTCAGCGCGCCACGGCCGCCGGAGCTGCCGACCCCAGCACAAGTCGTCGCGTACGCCGAGCTGGTGCTCCTCGCCGCCGACCGCGCACTCCCCGCCCAACTGCGGGCCAGCACCCTCGTCAACCACGACCGGATCACCGACCTCGGCGCGCTCCACGCCGCCGTCGGCGCCGCCTGCGAGCTGGCGTTCCCCGAGGTGTCAGCCGGCGCCCCACCCAAACCCGGGCCCGCACTCGACCAGTTCGTCGCGGCCCACGCCGCAGCGCTCAAAACCCGCGACACCCCAGAGTTCCGACGGACGCTCAACCAGCGCACCGCCGCCGACCGGCACCCGCAGTTGCGCCGCTACTGGCACCTCACCGGCGAGATCACCGGCGAACCCGCGCCAGTCGGCGTCACACACACCTGGCTGCTCGACGCCCTGAACCACTCGGTCAGCTGAGGTTCTCGGCCGCCACGACTCGCGCCAATACCGGCAACGAGGCTTCGCACGCCGGCGTGTGGACACGGCGGCCGCCGACCTCCCCGGACACACCCGCGGCCACGACGCCACCCTCGTGATGCCCGAACTGGTCGACGACCGCCTCGTGGAACAACCGGCCGGGGCCGGCTTGGCAGCCCGACCTGGTGCGGCTCCACGCCCTTGACCGCGCCCGGCGCACAGACTCACAGCAGGTGCGCCATCACGACCCAGGTCGATCTGATCTTCTTGCTCTGCGGAACACCCGTGACCGCACCACGACTCCGTGCCGGCCCCTGGAAATCGGACGCGCTCCGCAGCCTCCACATTGGACTGTCGACGCCTCTCGGTACCCAGGTCAGGCTGTGCCGCGCCCTTCCTGGCCGATCCTCGGCGTGGGCTCGTCGGCCGTCAGTGGCGAGAGTTGGTGCTGCCCATGGGTTCCCGTCAGGTGATCACGGGCAAGGCACGATCTGGTCGGCCGGCCCGCCGATCTGCGTCCACGCGGTGCCGGAGCCGTTCCACCGGAACACGCCCTGCTTGTTCGGGCTCAGCCCGAAGATGGCCGTGTCGGTCACGGCCCATTCCGAACCGGGGCCGCCGACGTGGACCCAGGCGTTGTTCGGGCGGTCGTAGCCGAAGATGGCGCGACCGTCGGGGGCCGTGGCGAACAGGGCGAGGCCGCCACCGTAGAGCCAGCTCGCGGGGCCACCGACCTTGGTCCAGGCGGTGCCGGAGTCGTTCCACCGATAGACCGCGTCACCATTCGGAGCGAGACCGTAGAGCGAGTTGTTCGTCACCGCCCACGTCCGCCCGGGACCACCCACATGCTGCCAACTGTTCGGCGAGTTCAGGTAACGGAAAATGCCACTACCGTGAGGACTCGTCGCAAACAAGCCATAGCCACCACCGTAAAGCCAGTTGGCGGGCCCGCCAACCTTCGTCCAGGTGGTGCCAGAGCCGTTCCACCGGTACACACCCTGCTTGTCGGGAGACAGGGCGCAGACGGTGTTGGTGGCAGTGGCGGCCACCTCCGCCGAGGCGGACGGAGCGATGCACAGACTCGTCGCAGCGGCCACCAACAGAGCCGTCAGTCGGGTTCTCCATCTTCGATGCATCATTACCCCTTCATCGGGATTGGGGCGGCGCTCTTCGCGAGTGCCCGCAGCACCACGTCCTCCACCACGTCTCTGTTCCCGCACTGACGTCAACGAAGCGGAAACCGACTGTGGACGGTCAACCTGACGCGCGGGTCGCGAGAACATTTCCCACACCAGAACATCACCCTTGTCACCCGGAATCGGGCTAGCCATCGCGGCGCTGCTTGCCATCGGCCATTCAGGCCACTGGTCGTGGCGATGTCCGGTCCCGCGCCCCCGCACAAGTCCGCCCTGTCCACCAGGAGAGCCGGTCCGGCCACGCTGACCACGGGCCCCGAGGGCACAACCTGGGCCCGGTAAAGCGATTGCTCGCGTCAACTGATCATGCCAGGGTCGCCCGATGCAGCGTGAACGGATCTCCAGGCTCGCCCACACGCACCACCCGGTGGCCGCCCCACTGGACGACGAGTCGGTGCGACGGCTGCTGGAACGCGGGCTTCGAGACGGCGACGAGCACGTCCTCGACCTCGGCTGCGGCGGTGGTGAGTGGCTCCTGCGTGCTCTGGTCGCCCATCCGAAGTTGCAGGCCGTGGGTGTCGACACCTCCGAGCGCGCGCTGGCGCATGCTCGTCACACCGCGGAAACCCTCGGCGTCGCGGACCGGCTCGTCCTCCACCACGCCGACGCCGCGGACTTCACCTCCACCCAACCGTTCGACCTGGTCCTCAGCGTCGGAGCCGCGCACGCCTTCGGCGGTCTGCTCCCCACCCTGGCGGCGGCCCGCAAGCACCTGGCCCCCGGCGGGCGCATCCTGGTCGGCGACGGCTTCTGGGAACGCGACCCGTCGCCCGACGCGGTGGAGATGCTCGGCGAGTACGCCGACCTGCCCACCACGATCGACCACGTCATCGCTGATGGCTGGGTTCCCGTCTACGGCCACGTCAGCACTCGCCACGAGCTGGACGACTACGAGTGGAACTGGACGGGGTCGCTGGCCGAGTGGGCCCTTGACCACCCGGACGACCCGGACAGCCCGCAGGCACTCGCCACCTCGGCCGCCCACCGCGACGGATGGCTGCGCGTTTACCGCGAGGCCTTCGGCTTCGTCTGCCTGGTCCTCCGGCCAACGTCTGACTGACCGGACTCCGAGTACCCGTCATGGGCCATGACCGGTGAGCCGAGAAGCAGCGTGAAGACCTGCCAGTAGCGTCCTGTATGGACAGTCGTTGGGATTGAGACGTTCTCAAGCCGTGGCAGGGGTTTCCCGCATAGAAAGCGTCGATGACACACGCCGTCACACGGCGCGAAGCCAAGCGGGTCAGAGAGCACCGCCGGGCTTTGCGCCGTGTGGCGGCGTTCATCGTGTTGTCGTTGGGTGATCTGGGTGTGCTTGGCCCCGGTGCACGCGGTGGGTGCGCCAGTGCTTTTCGGCAGCGCGGAGGATGTCGTTGCCGAGTTGTTCGAGGAATCGGCCCGCGATAGCGAGGCGGGTTCCGACAGCGGTGTCAGCCCCGAAGATGTCGGTGGCGCGCAAGGCGGTGGTGGCGAACCGCTGGTTGGCGCGAGCGCTGACCAGGGCGGAGCGAAGGCCCGCGTCTTCGTCGAGGAAGTACCGGTGGCGCCGGCTCTGGCCGTCGCGGCCACAGCGGACCAACCCGTGCTGTCGCAGGAGGCCGACCGCGTGCGAGATGGTCGCCACGCTGACCTGCAAGTGCTGCGCCAGTTCGGCGGCGGTGCGGCTGCCGGTCTCGGAGGTGAGCAGGCAAGCCATCACGCCGGCCGCGGTGCGCGGCATACCAGTCTCGACGATGGCGGCGGTGAGGTCGCCCTCGAACGCGCGCGCCACTTCGGGGTTGGGACCGCTGCGCTCGCCGGCCCGCTGCGCGGCTGCCGGCGGACGGAGACTGCGTCGGCCACGATGGGTCGTGGCGAGCTGGGCCAGATCCGCGCGGTACCGACCTGGCCCGCCGTTGCGCGCGATCTCGCGGCTGACCGTCGAGGTAGGACGGCCCAGGCGGCGGGCGATGGCGGCGAAGTCCAGGCCCTGCGCCAATCCCGCGGCGATCCCCTGCCGGTCCGCCATGGTCAGCCTGCGTCCTGGCATCCGCCCCGGCCCCTCCGATTCGGTCGTCTGGCAGCCAGTATGCGTTCCCGTTGTCAGTCGTTGCAACGCTCGCCGATCGGCGTGCATTAGACAGCACCGTCATTGCAACGCCGATTGTGGTAGTGACCAGTGCGAACGGCGTGAGCGCGCGAGAGCTTCGTTGACCGTGGTTTTGGCTCGTGCCTAACGTTCCGATCCGCTGAGCGGAAGAGCGGACATCGAGGCCGGCCAAGCAAAAGGAGCACTCGTGCGAGCTAGGGGCATCACGTACGACACCGGCTTCACCCCCGGTGGGCGGAGTTCGCGGCCCGTCTTCGACTCCGACGCGGTGAAACGGGAGATGCGTGTCATCGCCGAAGACCTGCACTGCGACGCCGTGCGGATCACCGGCGGTGACCCCGAACGGCTGGCGGTCGCCGCCCGGCACGCCGCCGACGCCGGGCTGGAGGTCTGGTTCTCCCCCTTCCCCTGCGAACTGACCGCCCAGGAGCTGCTGCCGTACTTCGCCGACTGCGCGGAGCGCGCCCAAGAGGTGGGAGCGGACGTCATCGTCACCGGCTGCGAGCTGAGCCTGTTCGCCGCCGGTTTCCTTCCCGGAAACGACAGCCTCGCCAGGATCAGGGCGGTCGCGGACGAAACCCCTGAGGCGTCCGAGGCATCGGCCCGGATCGCCGAGATCGCCGCGAAGTTGGACGCCGTGCTGCCCGACATCGTGGCGACGGTGCGCGAGCGGTTCCACGGCAAGGTCACCTACGCCGCCGGAACGTGGGAGCAGATCGACTGGACGCCCTTCGACATCGTGAGCGTCGACGCCTACGGCGACACCAGCGACGCTTTCCGCCAGGGCGTGCGTGAACACCTCCGACACGGCAAGCCGCTCGCGGCAACGGAGTTCGGCTGCTGCACCTACCGGGGCGCGGCCGAGCGCGGCGGCGCGGGCTGGGCCATCGTCGACCACGAGGCCGACCCGCCCCGCCTCGACGGCGACTACGTCCGCGACGAGGACGAACAGGCCAACCACCTGCGCGAGATGATCGCGGTCTTCGACGAGGAAGGTGTGGACACCGCGTTCTGGTTCACCTTCGCCGGCTACGAGTTCCCGCACCACTCGGACCCGCGCTTCGATCTCGACATGGCCTCCTACGGAGTCTGCAAACTCATGCCCGACGGCAGCCTCGCCCCCAAGCGGTCCTTCCACGCCATGGCCGAGACATACCGGTGAAGCACCACAACGCTGCCCGATGAGCCGACGCACACCGCCGAGCCTGCTGTCGCGCTGGTCGTAGCAGCAGGTTCGGCGGTGCGGAGCCCGACGACGGCCGTTCAGCGGCTCTCGCCAGGAAACCGATCACTGGCCTTCGCCAAATCATCCACAGTGGACGATCAGACCGGATTGGCCGGGCAGTGCGTGTCGGCGACCGGAAGCTTCTGGTCGATCAGGTAGCGGTCGACCGCGCTCCGGGTGCAGTCGTTGCGCTGGTAGACCGCGTGGCCCCAGCCGTCGTAGGTGAGCAGGACGGTGGTGCCACGGGTCTGGCGGTGGACGTTGACCGCCCACGAGTAGGCGCTGACCGGGTCATGACGCGCATTGATCATCAGGATTCGCGGTGCGCCGTCGAGCCGGAGGACGTGCTGGGGGTTGTTCGGCGCGCTGGGCCAACCCGCGCACAGGGCGACCGGATCGCGCCCGGGCGGCAGACCGCGCATGCGCGGTGCCGCCGCGCGCTGGATCTCGGCGAGCCGGGCGAACTCCCGGTACTCGGTCACCCGGAAGCGCCAGTCCTCGCAGAACGTGGCAGCGAACGAGAACTCCCTCGTCTGGCCCGATTCGGTGGCCGCACCGGCAGCGAAGCCGTGGGCCGGCGGGGCGGGTTGGGCATCGATGGTGGCGAGGAGCCGGGCCTGGCCGGGCCAGTCCGGACCCTTGAACTTGCCGATGGTGCGCCAGATCAGCTCCGGCGTGCGGAGCGTGGCGCCGGGCCGGTCGGGGTCGGGCACGCCGCGGTCGGCCTTGGCGAGCACGCGTTCCCACACCGCGGCGACGTCCTGGCCGTGCAGGGCGCACGATTCGGTCCGTGCGCACCACTGCGTGAAACTGGTGAACGAGTCCTCCGCGGTCGCCGCCGACGACGCGACGAACTCGCGGATTCCCAAGCTGTGGTCCATGTTCGCCGAGATCGTCATGGCACGGACGCGGCGGGGGAACAACTCGGCGTACTGCTGGCCGATCAGAGAACCGTAGGAGTGTCCGAAGTAGCTGATCGTCCGTTCGCCGAGCGCCCTGCGGAGGGCGTCCATGTCGCGGGCCACCGAGACGGTGTCCGCGTGGTCCACGACGGGTCCGCTGTGCTTGCGGCAGTCCTCGCGCAGTTCCCGGTTGTAGGCGATGAGCTGGTCCAGTTCGGACTGGTTGGCCGGACTGGTCATGGGCATGCGGGCCAGGAGGTCCGCGGAGCACCGAATTCCCCGGCTCGCGCCGACTCCTCGCGGGTCGAACGCGATGATGTCGAACCGCTCCAACACTTCCGGGCTGTAGTTGCGGACAGCCTGGAACGCCAGCCGCGATCCCGGATCACCGGGCCCGCCCGGGTTGACCATCAGCACACCGATCCGCGCGCCGGTCGCCTTGCGCCGGGCCACGTGCAGCTCGAACGTCTCGGCCCACGGCCGTGCGTGGTCGACCGGCAGCCGAAGCTCCGCGGTCTCACAGGTGACTTTGTCGTTCACCGGGTCGCAGTGCCCAGCGTCGGTCCAGGTGATGGACTGGTGGTTCGGCGCCGCCTCGACGGGACTGGCGGTAAGGACAAGGGTGGCGCCGACCAGCGCCATGCCCAAGGCTTTCATGTGGTCCTTCCGACGTTTCCACGTGCAGAACGCGGGCGTGCCCGCCCGCCACCGGAGCCTGCGACCGAACCCCGGTTCGGGCAACCTCCTGCCGTCAGGATCGGGGAAACCTCAGGGATGATCACTGAGACCAGGTCGGGCTTCCCCTACCGGCCCGGTGGTGTCAGCCCGACCACCACGCCGCACGGCCAGGAGGTGCGGTGCGACGTTTGCCAGTCGCGAACCGCCGCCCGGCTATGGTTGCTCCACGTGACCCACACCAGGACCGAGATCACCGCGGAGCTGGTCCGGGATCTGCTGCGCGACCAGCACCCCGACCTGGCCGATCACCCGGTGGGACTCGGCGCGCGCGGCTGGGACAACCAGTTGTGGCGACTCGGCGAGGACCTCGCCGTCCGCCTGCCCTGGGCGACGCAGTCAGCCGATGCGCTGCTGCGCAAGGAGCACACCTGGCTGCCCACCCTCGCCCCGCACCTCCCCCTGCGGGTCCCCGTCCCACAACGCCTCGGGGAACCCTCCGAACGGTTCCCGCGACCCTGGATCGTCACCACCTGGGTCCCGGGCACACCCGCCGACCTCGCCCCCGCCACGCGCGCTGCTGACGCGGCCGACCGCCTGGCCGCCTTCCTGACGGCGCTCCACCAACCTGCCCCCGACGGGGCCCCCGCCGGCCGCAACCGCGGAGGCCCCCTGGCCGACGCCACCGAGCAGTTCGCCGAACAACTCGCCTCGGCCACCGAACTGGGACTCATCCCCGACCCGGACGCCGTCCGCGCCATCTGGGACGACGCCGTCGCCGCATCCCCCTGGACCGGCCCACCGCTGTGGCTCCACGCCGACCTGCACCCGGCCAACGTCCTCACCGCGGACGGCACCTTCTGCGGCGTGGTCGACTTCGGCGACCTCTGCGCGGGCGACCCGGCCTACGACCTCGCCGCCGCCTGGATCCTGCTGCCGGCCAACGCCGTCGACCGCTTCCACGCCGCCTACCAACCAACCCCGGACGCCGCGACCCTGCGCCGCGCCCGCGGTTGCGCCGTGGCGCGCGCCCTCGCCGGAATCCTCATCGGAGATGCCGGCCTCCGCGGCCGCCCCGGCGGCAAGCCCACCTGGGGTCCACCCGCCCACGCCGCCCTACACCGCCTCCTCGCCGCAGCCCACCGCTGACGGAACCGCCACCTGCTGACGAGAGCGGGAAGGACTCCAGGTTGGCCGAGATCATGTCGTCCATTCCCGAGCTGGAGGTTCTGTGCGATCGCCGCATGGTCGTGCTCCACGGAGAACAGGCCACGGGTGAGTTCGACACCAGCGGTAACCCCGATCCCCTGTTCGCCACCGCTGACGACGCGATCTACGTGTTCAGCGGCGGAAGCCACCACTACGCACGCTTCGCCATCCAGTTGTGGGACAGCGCGCCGCCCCAGAGCAACGAGCCATGGGAGCGAGTCGAGTACGGTCTGGTCACCATGCTGGAGACCCCCGAACACGAGCTGTGGCCGGACGAGCCGGGACCCACTGTGTCCATTGTGGACGCCCAACTTCAGCAGGACTTGACGACGGGAGAAAGGAAGCCTTTCTTCCTCCAGTTCCCCAGTCACGGGCACTACGTCGTCCGAGGGCATGTGCGTGGTTTCGACGAGGCCACCCGGCTACCGGAGGCGACCTATGCTCATGGCGTCGAACAGTGGCTTCTCCAACTGTGGCCCACTGATCAGCAGCCGACGCCCATGCCGCTGCCGCGCACAGGCGCCTCTCTCCCCCACAGCCGCCTTCCTCACGGCTGAAGCACCACCCGGTCCTGGCAACATCGGCCGAGCCGAGTCAGTTCCCTCTCCTCACACCAGTGCCCACCAGAGCAGGCACAGCACGAGGAAGAAGGCGAAGGAACCCAGCCAGCCGAAGAAGCGCGCCAGCCCCAACCTGACTTCCTTGACAACGTCGGGAGACGGCCCCGCGGTCGGCGCCTTCGCGCGCACCTCCTGGAGCTGGCTGCCCAAGTTCCGCTGGTATCGGTTCCCGAACAGGTGATTGAGCAGGGAACCCGCGCCCACGGCCAACCCGACCTCCCTGCCATCAACAAGAACCAGGGACAGCCTCGGGTCAGAGCCGACCCCAGCCACCGCTCCCCAAGGAATCCAGAACCGGGTGAGCCAGTTGGTGACCAGCACTCCGCGCTCGTAGAGCTCCGCCCGGCTGGTCCCCACCACACCTATCAACCACAGAAGGGACGACAAGAACGGGGGCAGAGCGATCCTGTCCACAAGGGACTGTTTCTTCACAACCGCCGAGACTGCGAGGAGGGGCCAGAAGAGAGCCGCGAGCAGCCGCAGCCGCCACGCGACCGTGACGATGGCCGGGAGGGCGACGCCCAACGCCAGCCCGGCGACCAGTTCGACGGCCACGACGCCGAATCCGGTGTCCTGGTTCGCGGCGGTGGCCAGGAACAGCGACGCGGCCGACAACACCGTCCGGGCCGCGACCCCGGACCGCGACACGCTGATGAGCAACACGATCCCGAACGCCAGCACCAGTGCCATGGTCGGCCCCCTCAACACAAGAAACACACCGTCTCCGGACGCGGAGGGGATGTGCCGACCAGACTTCCCGGCGCACCGGGATCACGATGACGCGCGGAACGCCTTTCCCAAACCGCCAGTCGGGTCACCCGCCGAAACCGAGATCACGACCTGTCGGTCCGGTGCGCCGCATTCACTCGTTCAGCACAGAAACGGAGCAGGTCGGAGGTCCCGAGAAAGGCGGGCGGCCACATGTCTTCGTCGGCCGTTTCAGTGAGTCCGTTCGTCGTCCTTGTCACTCGCCCGCCCCAGCGAGGCGGGGTCGCACACGGCGCGGGCCGCGCGCGGCGCACCCCACCGGCCTCCCTTGACTCGCCTGGCAAGTGACTGACCGGCCAGGGCAAACCTGCGCGGCGCGCCATCAGGGCGACTCCAGGGAATCCCGTCGCCGTCAACATCAGACCAACGGGTGAGCCCGTGTCACAGACGCACCCGAACACTTCCACCAGAGAGGTGGCCGGCAATCCGTAGAAGACGCGCCAGAATAACGCCCTCAATCCGTCCTCGCTGGGCTGAAGTCACGAAGATCCCGGGTGGGCCGTGTCAGCGAGAACCGTCTGCTGATGGGATGGTGGTTCGACTCGCGATGCCCGTCGGGTCGACTCCGGGTCGAATCCGGGGCGATTTCGCGGTCTGGAACGGGGAGCCGGAGCCCGGCAGCCGGACCGCGGCGGAACACGCACGCGGTGGCCGGCGCGAAGCGGAGTTCCGGCACGGACCCCACTGTCCGATGTGGAGGATCAACGCCGCTCGGCGTGGACGCAGCGTTCGATCTCGGAGACCGGCAGCGAGCGGCCCCTCGGATGGAGGTACCGGGTGAGGTAGTCGTCGGCGCCCACCTGTTCGCGCTCGGCCCACCCGTGCTGCCGCAGGAGGCCGTCCACCTCCTCGGGGTGAAGACCGAAGCGCCACGCCTGGCGGTCGACCACGAAGTCCCGGTAGAGGGGCTCGGCATCGTAGAGGTAGGTTCCGGCGAGGAAATCCCCTCGGACGTAGGTGAACACCAGGCGGCTTCCGCTGGCCGCCGTCCCGAGGAACCGCAGCGTCCGCCGGACGGCGTCCTCGGTCAGGTACTGGGTCACCGCCTCCCACACGAACACCGCGGCCTGGTCCGCACCGAACCCGTTCCGCGCCAGGCACTGCCCGAGGTCGTCCGACTCGAAGTCGAGCCGCACCAGCGCGACGTCGCGTCGCAGGCTCTCCGGTGTGCCCGCGAGCCTGCGCCGCTTGGCCTCGATGTTCGCCGGCAGGTCGACATCGAACGCGCGAACCCCGTGTTCCGCGGCGAACCGGTGGGCCCGGGTGTCCAGACCGGCGCCGAGGACGACGAGCTGGCGGACGCCCGTCGCGACAGCCTCCCTCACCTTGTCGTCGATGTACCGCTTGCGGCACAGGACACCGCCCCAGATTCCGGGAGCCTTGCGCTCCACCGCCGTGGCCATCCAGTCATGCGCGCCCGGCCAGCGCCCGATCTGCGCCGCGAGACGCAAACCCAGGGGTAAGAGCCGCGACGCCAGCGGGTCGTGCACAAGTCGCTTCTCCACCGGCAGGTACTGCTCGACCGCCACGATGAACATCGGACCCAACGCGGTTCGCGCCGCGGGAGGCTGTCCCATCAGCGAATCTCCTTCCCTTCTCCAGCGAGGTCTCCCGAATCGGTGAGACCTCGCCCCAGACCCTGGCGGGCTCGAAGTGACGCGACGTGGTGCGGCAGGCGGCAAGAGGGTTCGCCCCTGCTCGGCGATGTCAACATCACCGGACGATGTCAACACCACCGGAATCGCACGTGCAGAGCGGACGAAACCTCCTGGAGCGCGCCCTCGCCCGTCGCCAGCTCTCGACGTCTGGACGCCGGACGGGATGTACGGCGCCCTGGCGTCCCCACTCGTGAAAGGACGCAGGAGGAACACGGCCAAAGCAGGACGGTGGCCACGTCGTCGTCGGTCCTGATCCTGACGAGAGGAACGCTCAGCCGGGAGACCGCCCGTCCCGACGGTGATCGGAGCGGGCGGTGTCCGCCTCGTCCGTGACCGTCCAGTTCACGGCGCTCAAGGTGATCCCGAACAGGAGGATGACGACCTGGCACAGTCTCAGCAGGGGTGGCGGCCAGACCCGACGTCGGCACCGCGCTTTCCGTCCGTCCACATGTGACACCGGGTGGCGTGGCCTGCCCTGCTGGCGGTTCACCTCATGCTCCCGGGGATCGGTACGGGACCGTGGAGCACGTCGAACCGCTCCGGGGCAGGAGAGGAGACCGGCGACGGGATCGAGGGGCCCAGGTGAACAGGTGTGAGAGCCAGCTCAGCCCGTGGGGAGGACGCCTCTGACGTTCTCGCGCCGAGGCCGGACGTCGTTGACGAAGCCGACGGACGAGGCATGGGCAACGAGATCAACTCCAGGAGTCGGAACGGACACCCCGCCGACCAGACTTCCCGGCACACCTGACGCGATCTTAACACTCAGTCGTGACGTGGTGCCCCACCGGCCACGCCTTGCGGCAGGCCCCACGTGCCGATGCTCCGCCGGAACGAGCCCACGCCCGACAAGGTCCCGTCAAGATCCGTCGTTTCGGTCACCGGCTCAGCCCCTGCTCGCGCTTGGTGGCACGGAGATCCTCGGTGTCTTGGCGTCTGCCCACGCGGGCCCCGTCGAGGAGTGGTTCGCTGTCCTCCCACCCCAGCGAAGAGATGAACCTGCTTCACCTGGTGAGCCAACCGTTGACCGTCGAGGTGCTGGACGCGCTTCAGGGACAGCCTCTCCCCTGGTCCAGCACTTCGTCGACCACCTCACGCACGCCGTGGTCGCCGACACCACCGAGGAGGACGCCCTCCGTCAGTTGGGCGTGCCCGAGTTCCAGCGGGCGGTGGTGGCGATCGGCGCCAACATCGAGGCCAACACCCTCACCACGTCCCTGCTCGTGGACTTCGGTGTTCCCCGCGTGTGGGCCCGGCAGGACCACGTGGCGCGCCGAGGTTGCGCCCGTTTCCCACCTGGTCGCCCCGATCGTTCTCCTAAGATCGGCACGCATCCGTTGTGGCGCACTCCTCCACCGACGTGCTGGTGGCGCGGTCCTTCGCCTCCGCCGAGCCTGGGGCGTCCACGCCCGGGTTGTTCCACCACGGACGTCCACAGTGGACTACCAGGCGCCCCCGGCGCTGAGAGGGCGGCAAAACACCGTCCTGGGGGGACCGCGCCCACCGCCGACGTCGAGGGACGGTTTCGTCCTCTGTGGACTCCCAGGTGGAGCTCGCCCCCACCGCGTTCAACCCGGGTTCGGGTGCTTCGTCCGCCGGTGGTGGCGGCTGCGGCACATCATCGCGGCCGAGGCCAGCAACGCGGCCGTCGCCGAGGCGACCAGCACGGCGGCTTTGGCGCGTTCCTCGGCCGCGCCGACCAACGACAGTTCAGCGATGAGCAGGCTGATGGTGAACCCGACGCCGCCGAGCAACGCGACCGCCCCCAGGTCCCGCCACGCCAGCCCGTCGGGCCTGACGGCGAAGCCCAGCCGCACGGCGAGGTACGACGAGCCGAGGATCCCCGTCAGCTTGCCCAGCAGGAGTCCGACGACGACCGCGATCGCGACCTGGTCGGTCAGCAGTTCCCGCAGCGCGGGGCCGCCCACCGGCACCCCGGCGGCGGACAGCGCGAACAGGGGTACGGCGAGGCCGGCCGACCAGGGCTGGAGGAGGTGCCGCATCCGCACCGCGGGGGCGTGCGCCTCGCCGGGGTCGGGGCGGCCCCGGGTCAGCATCGCGAGGACCACTCCGGCGATCGTGGCGTGGATGCCGCTGGCGTGGACCGCGGTCCACGTCGCCGCCGCGAGCGGCACGTACACGAGTGGCGTGGTGACGCGCCGGTGCTGGAGAAACCCGTACAGTCCGCTCAGGGCGGCCGCGACGAGGAGCGCGACCAGGTTCAGTCCCTGGGTGAAGACCGCGGCGATCACGATGATCGCTCCGAGGTCGTCGACGACCGCCAGGCTCAGCAGGAAGACGCGGGCGCTTCTGGGCATGCTCGCGCCGGTGATGGCCAGCACCGCCAGGGCGAAGGCGATGTCGGTGGCCACGGGTACCGCCCACGCCCGCTCGGCCCCCGGGGTGCCCGCGCTCACCGCGAGGGCCAGCAGGGCCGGGGCGACCATGCCGCCGACCGCGGCGATCACCGGAAGCGCCGCCGTCCTGGGACCGGCCAACTCGCCGGCCACGAGCTCCCGCTTGAGTTCCAGGCCGGCGACGAAGAAGAACACGGCCAGCAGCCCGTCCTCGATCCAGGACGCGACGCTCAGGTGGAGGTGCGCCAGGTGGGGGCCGACCTCGAAGGAGAACAGGGCTTGGTAGGAGTCCCGCCACGGGGAGTTGGCCCACAACAACGCCAGTGCCGTGGCGGTCAGCAGCACCAGCCCGCCCACGGTCTCGGTGCGCAGGTAGCGCGCGAGTTCGCTCACGGTGGTCGTCGGACGATCACGCAAGGCCATCATCTCCGGGAAACGGGTCGGCGGCGGCTGTTGCCGACCAGACTTCCCGGCGCGCCCTGACGAGACCTTAACACCCGAACGAGCAAGGGAAACTCCCCGAAAACCGGGACATACGGTAGTGGCCATCCCAGGTCCGCCCCGGTTGGTCTCCCGGGTGGCGGCCACCCGAACCAGCGATCGCTGGTACAGAGAGCAGCCGGGGAGGATGTGCGCCAGACCTGATCCGTGCCACGGGGAGCCTCACTCGTCACCACGTCAGCGACCTGGGCCGCGACAAGGACTTCCACGCCGCTGCCGCACAGGTGGGCCGGCACATTTCCCGCACCACAAGGGGAATCGTGCTGGCCGTGGACGTCGCATGTGGTTGTCGTCGAGGTGGACGTGGACGCTGCCGATGACCGCCGGGCAGGTCGGCGAAGAAGTGGCCACTGGAGTCCACAAAGGACACATTTGTCGGGCCCCGGAAGAAGCGCGCGGGGGCGTCGACCTCCGCAGCGCCCGTCACGGGCGGGCATCCGGGGCGTCTCGTCGCAGACGGGCGCGCAGCGTGGCGGCGAAGTCCTCGGCGGGCGAGTTGGACGCGCAACTTCTCCACCTGCTCGGCGGCCGCCCGTTCGTAGGTTCGCACCCGTGCCAGAAGAGCGTCCCGCTCCCCGGTGTCCACCCTGACCGCTGTCACGGTGGCGGCCGGGATCGCGGTGCCGACAGTGGGCGACAGGGGCGCGCTGCCGGCCTCTCTGCCCACCCCGGGCCTGCCCGACGTGCCCTTCACCCCGGACGCCCTGACCACCATCGCCCCCTACGCGTTCGCGATGGCACTGGTCGGCTTGATGGAGTCGCTGATGACGGCCAAGCTGGCCGACGAGATCACCGACACCCGCTCCAACAGGACCCGCGAGTCCATCGGCCAGGGCATCGGCAACATCGTCACGACCGCCACGGTGATCACCGTGACGGCGGTCTCCCCGGCGGGCATCCGCCTGAGGGTCCTCGGGGCGATGGAGTGCCAGTCGAAGGCCGCGAACGACACCATGACCATGACGTCGACCAGGGCGGCCATCGGGATGTGGTGGTGGCCACCCACAACCTCGCCGTCGGCGTCGTCGTGGGCTCGGTCACCGCCGTGGTCATCTTCGCCAGGCGCGTCGCCCACCTGGCCGAGGTCACGGCCGTCACCGACCCCGACGGCACCACCGTGGTCTACCGGGTCTCCGGAGAGCTGTTCTTCGCCTCCTCCAACGACCTGGTCGGCCAGTTCGACTACGCGGGCGACCCGGAGAAGGTCGTCATCGCTCTGTCCGCCGCCCACGTCTGGGACGCCTCCTCCGCGGCCGCCCCGGACGCGATCGAGACCAGGTACGCCCAGCGCGGCAGGACCGTCGAGATCACCGGCCTCAACGCCCCCAGCGCCGAGTTCCACCGCGGGCTCAGCGGCGAACTCACTCCCGGCCACTGACCACCGCGGGCGTGTTGCCGAGAGCTCCGGCTCCGAACGGGCGTGGTCTCCACAACCGGGGAGGAACGCGTCGCGGGGGCGGCTGGGCCTGGCCGAGGTTCCCACCGCAACCGCTCCCGGCTCGTCGCCACGCGTGCGGGGTCGCGCCGGTGGTGGGCATCGCCTCGCGTTTCCACTCGATCGGTCGATAGCCTTCCACCATGACCGAGATGCTGACGCCGACTCCCGATGACGCCTTCGCGATGTTGCTGGCCGGCAACCGGCGTTTCGTCACCGGCTCACCAGAGCACCCCAACCAGGACGCCACCCGCCGCACGGAGACCGCGCCGGCCCAGGCGCCCTTCGCGGTGCTGTTCGGGTGCTCGGACTCCCGGCTGGCCGCCGAGATCATCTTCGACCGCGGGTTGGGCGACCTGTTCGTGGTCCGCACGGCCGGGCACGTGGTCGGCTCGGAGGTGCTGGGCAGCATCGAGTACGGGGTGAGCGTGCTGGACTGCCCGCTGGTCGTGGTCCTGGGCCACGACTCCTGCGGGGCCATCGCGGCTGCCCGCGCCGCCGCCGACGGCGGCCGCGCGCCGGCCGGGTTCGTCCGGGACGTCGTGGAGCGGGTGACCCCGAGCGTGCTGGCGGCCCGCGCCCGCGGGTGCGACCAGGACGAGGAGATCCTCCACGAGCACATCCGACACACCGCCGACCTGCTGCTGGACCGCTCCCGCGTCCTGTCCGAGCGGGTCGCCGCCGGTCGTCTCGCCGTGGCGGGTCTGTCCTACCGGCTGGTCGACGGCAGTGCGCAGCTGGTCGCCGCCCACGGCCTGAGCGGAACCGCTGCCCCCGCACGCTGACGCCCGCAGCCGACCGTCGTTCGGGGGGCCCGCGCACCGCTGGAAGCACACCAGGGGTGCGCGGGCCCCCGGACGCGCCGGGTCCCGCATCGATGGCGGCGCCCCCTTCGCTGACCCACCTCGCCACGCTCACGCTGCCGTCACAGCCGTGGCTCGTCGCTCCTCGCCGACCAGGTCGGGGAAGGTGGCGAACGGACCAGTGCGAGGATGGCGAGAGTGACGGCAACAACCAGTGACATCGAGAAGGCGGCCGGGGTGCTGCGCGCCGGAGGCCTGGTGGCCATCCCGACCGAAACTGTCTACGGTCTGGGCGCCAACGCCGAGGACCCCTCCGCCGTCACACGCGTCTTCCAGGTGAAGGGGCGCCCGCCATCCCACCCGCTGATCGTCCACATCGGCGGTGTCGAGCACCTGGACGCCTGGGGCGAGGACGTGCCCGCGACGGCGCGGCTGCTGGCCGAACGCTTCTGGCCGGGGCCGCTCACGCTGGTCCTGCGGCGCGGTCGCCGCGCGCCGCTGGAGGTGACCGGCGGCCTGGAGACGGTAGCCGTGCGCGTGCCCGACCACCCCGTCGCTCTCGCGCTGCTCTCGACCTTCGGCGGTGGTGTCGCGGCCCCGTCCGCCAACCGCTTCGGCTCGGTCAGCCCCACCACCGCCCAGCACGTCCGCGTGGAACTCGGTGACGCCGTCGACTTCGTGCTGGACGGCGGCCCCTGCGAGGTCGGCGTCGAGTCGACCATCGTCGACGCCACCGGCGACACCCCCAGCATCCTCCGGCCCGGCGGGGTGACGCGCGAGGACCTCGAAGCGGTGCTCGGACGCCCGCTCGCGGTCCCCGCGACCAGCCGCGTCCGGGTGCCGGGCCAGCACCCGTCGCACTACGCGCCGCGTGCCCGGGTCGTCCTGGTCGAGCCCGAGAAGGTCATCGCCGAAGCGGAGCTCGCCCAGGAACTCGGGCACCAGGTGGGCGTGTTCGTTCCCCCCGCCCTCGCCGACACCGTGGTGAAGGCGCACGCCGTGGTCACGGTCCCCGGTTCGATGGCCGCCTACGCACACGGGCTGTACGGGTTCCTGCGCGAGCTCGACCAGCGGGGGTGCGACCTCATCATCGCGTCCCTGCCGGTCGAGGAAGGGCTGGGACTCGCGATCGCCAACCGCCTCCGCCGCGCCGCCGGACCCCGCCCCTCCTGATCACCGAGTACCGACACCGTCCGGTGTTCCGGCCGGGCCACGCCAACCTGGACGGCAGAGGCGTTGAGGGTGATCCGGACCGTGCCGTTGCCCGGGTAGGCGCCCAGCAGCCAGTTGGGCTGCGCCGGGGTGAAGGTCCGGCCGAACAGGCCCCACACCAGCAGACAGGCAGAAACGCAAGCCGCTCACGCGTTCCCAGCGTGCTCACCGGACTGCCGCCCAACCTGCTGAACACTGCGCAACAGCCACTCCGACCGTCCCGCCCGCGATCAGCACCAACACGTGCCGGACGAGGCCAACCTCGGCCAGCAGCACGTCGACCGGGTCCGAGTGGGCAGCCCCGGGCAGCGGCCGCAGTCCCGCGGGCTCTCTGGACCGGTGCGTGCGCCGGGCGTCGCGCTGGGAGGCGCCGGGCCGGCGGGTCGGGCGCGCTGGTGCGCCTCGACCCGCCGGCCGGCGGCCCGGATCGTCTCGAACGCCGCGGCTCGGGCGCCTCCCCGCGGATCAGAGTTCCAGCGCGAAACCCGAGGCGCCGAACTCGGCCTTGATGATCTCGTCGAAGGCCGGGAAGGTCGCCCAGTCGTTGTTGGTGTGGATGGCCAGCATGTGCTTGCCGTCGGTGGTGCCCATCGTGAAGGTGCAGGTCCCCATGCTCTGGCCGGTTCCGCCGCGCAGCGTGAGGCCGTTGGACAGGGTCAGCTCGTAGAGCCCCAGGCCGTAGCGGGCGTTGGCCAGCCAGTGCGAGCCCTTCGTGGAGACCGTGGTCCACATGTCCCGGTGCTGGTCCGGCGGCAGCAGGGCGCCGGTGATCATCGCGCGGAAGAACACCATCAGCTCGTCGAGGGACGCCACGGCGTTGGCCGCACCCCACCCGGCGGAGGTGTTGAGCTCGGTGACGTCCAGGGGCGGGAGGTTCGGGTCCTCCAGCATGGAGGGCCAGTTGTCCGGCCGGACGTCCTCGGGGCGCACGCCTTCCTTGAGGAACACCTTCGAGTAGGCCCGGGGGTGGCGGCCCCGGTACCCGGTTTCCTCGCGGTGCCGCATGAACGTGTTCTTCAGGCCCAGCGGTCGCACGACGGTGCGGTCCACTTCGGACTCGAAGCTGTTGCCGGTGACCTGCTCGACGATCGCCGCGGCGAAGGCGAACCCGCCGTTGGAGTACCAGAACCTCTCGCCCGGCTGGCCCACCGGGGGCTCGGACTGGGCGAGGTCCAGCACGTCCTCGGGCTGCCAGACGTCGAAGCGGTGCCTGGCGAGCGCGGAGCGGATCATGTAGCGGCGCTGGAACTCCAGGGCCATGCCGGTGGCGAACAGACCGCTGGTGTTGGACAGCAGGTGCCGGATGGTGACCTTGGTGCCGTCGTAGCCGTTGCGGGCCATCACGCCCGGCAGCCACTTGTCCACCGTGTCGTCGATGCCCAACCGGCCTTCGGCCACCAACTGGAGCACGGTGGCGGCGGTGTACGCCTTGGAGATGCTGCCGGTGTGCAACTGCTCCCCGGGCACCCGCCGGGCGCCGGTGACGGTGTCGGCCAGTCCGGCGGAGCCGAACCAGGTCCCGTTGTCGTCCTGGACCTGGACGACGATGCTGGGAGCACCCATCTCCTTCACCGCCCGGTCCATGGCCTCGCGCACCTTCTGGCGTCCCGGGCTCTCGAACTCTGCCATGTCGTTTCCTCTCGGACGGGAACCGCCCGGTCGTCGTGGGCCGCACGATTCCCCGTTGTCGGGTACGGCCCTGACGGTGCGCGTGGGCGATGACAACCGTCTTACATGTCCCTGACAGGCACGGGGGCGCCCAGTAAGGCCGGTTCGCGCAGGGCCTCCAGGCGGGCGAGCGCGTCGGGCCTGGCCAGCCCGGCGCCCGCCTGGTACGCCGCGTCGTAGTCGCGCTGGCCGAGCCGGCGGGTGAGTTCCGCGACCAGCTCCCGCAGCTCCGGGTCGCCGTGGTCGAAGGCGCCGCGCAGGGCCTGGCTCATGCCGAGCGCGGTCGCCGCCCCGGGAAAGTCGGATTCGAGGAACAGCAGTCGGGCCAGGAGCTGCGCGGCCGGGGCGGGGTCACCCTCGCCCTGGGCCGCCGTGATCGCGATCGGCAACAGCGCCCTGGCCGCCGGGGCGTCCCCGGTCGCCAGCCGCAGCCTCATCCGGGCTGGCGCCAGCCAGCACTCCTTCCCCGGGAACGGCAACTGGTCGACCAGCGTCGCCAGCACGTCGAGCACCTGCTCCGCCCGTGCGAAGTCACCGCGGCGACGGTGGATCTCGGCACGCCCCCGCAGCACCTCGACCTCCATGTACCGCAGACCGCGCGCCCGCGTCAGGTGCTCTGCCGCGTCGATGTCGCGTGCGGCGCCGTCCAGGTCACCGGCCCGCATCCGCAGGGTGGCCAGCCCCACCAGGAACGGCACCTCGTCCTGCGAGCCGCACCCGGCGGCCAGCTCGATGCCGCGCCGGAGGTCCGCGACACCGGCTTCGTGGTCGCCCCGGATGGTGTGGACCTCGGCCATGACGGCCAGCGACACCGCCGTCCACGGTTGGTCACCGGTCTCGGCGAACTCGCGGACCGCTCGCTCACGGGCCCGGGTCAGGCCCGCCCAGTCCCCGCGGTGCCCGGCGATCCGGGCCTCCAACAGCGACATGCACGCCCTGGCCCAGGCGTCCGGCCGGCCGCGCACCCGGGCGATCTCGGCCTCGACCAGGTCGTCCAGGCCCATCTGGTGCGCCACGGGAAGCGTCGCCATCAGCACCATCGGATACCGCTCCAGCGCGCCGGTGTCCGAGCAGTCGGCGATCAGGGCACGCACCCGTTCGACGTCGGTGGTCGGAGCGCCATCGCCGATGAGGGCGTGTATCGCGGTGAACGCGGCCCGGGCGTCCGCGGGGAGCGCGTCGCCGAACGTGAGCGTCTCGGCGATGAACGACTCCACGCGGGCGTCGTAGCGCACCACGTACCAGTACCAGTGCAGCAAACCGAGCAGTCGCACCGCCGTGACCGGGTCCCGGCCGTCGAGCGCCGACCGAAGTGCGAACACCAGGTTGTCGTGTTCGGCCGCGATCACCATGAGCGACGTCGGCTGATCACGGGATCGCGTCAACGGCTCGTGCTCGGCGGCCAGCGCGGCGTAGTGTCGCGTGAACCGGTCCCGCACCGCCTCCCGCTCGCCCGCCCGCGACAGTTCGTCGGCCGCGAAGGCGCGAATGGTCTCCAGCATCCGGTAGCCGTCCCCGCTCGGCTCCACAAAGGACTTGTCGACGAGCGAGCCGAGCACGTAGACCACGTCGCCGGGCGCCAGCAGCCGCTCGTCCGCGCAGACCGCCTCGACCGCGTCGACGACCGCGGGAGCGGGGAAGATCGCCAGCCGCCGCGCCAGCACCCGTTCCCGGTCGGTGAGCAGCTCCCAGCTCCACTCGATCACGGCGCGCAGGGTGCGCTGTCGCGGTTGCGCCGCCCGGTTTCCCGCGGACAGCAGCCGGAACCGGTCGTCGAGCCGTCGCGCGATCTGGCCGATGCTCATCGAGCGCAACCGCGCCGCCGCCAGTTCCACGGCGAGCGGCAGGCCGTCCAGGCGGCGCACCACGTCCACAGTGGAATCCACAGTGGACTCGTCGAGCCGGAAACCGGGCTGGACGGCGGTGGCGCGGTCCAGGAACAGCCGGACCGCGGCCGACCCGGCGACGCTGGTCAGGTCCGCGCCCTCGGTCGGGACGTCGAGCGGACCGAGCCGGCACACCGCCTCGCCCATGACCTCCAGCGACTCCCGGCTGGTCGCCAGGACGGTCAGCCGTGGCCGAGCCTCCAGCAGCCGGTGGCTGACCCGTGCCACCTCGGCGACGACGTGCTCGCAGTTGTCCAGGACGAGCACGGCCTCCTCGCCGCCGACCAGCTCGGCCACGCGGTCCAGCGGATCGGCGGTACCACCGCCGGCGGCCTGGCCGGCGCCCGCGCTGAGCGTCCCGAGGATCGCCTCGGCCACCCCCGACGGGCTCTCGACCCCGGCCAACGGGACGAGCCACAGCCGACCACCGCGATGCGCTCGGTGCCGGGACGCCGCCTCCACCGCCAGCCGGGTCTTCCCCACGCCACCGGGACCCACCAGGGTCACCAGCCGGGCGGTGGCCAGCAGCTCGGCCAGCGACTTGAGCTCGTCGGCCCGGCCGACGAACGACGTCAACCACGACGGCAGCCGACCCGGCGCGGCCCCGGTCCGGGTCGCGGGCCGGTCCAGCTCGCCGCGCAGCACCGCCATGTGGGTCTGCCGCAGCTCGGCGGACGGATCGACACCGAGCTCGTCGGCGAGCCGGCTCCTGATGTCCTCGTACACGGCGAACGCCTCCGACTGGCGGCCCGCCGCGCACAGGGCCCGCATCCGCAGCCCCGCCAGGCGTTCCCGCAGCGGGTTGTCGGCGGCCGCCCCCTCAAGATCGGGCAACACCTCGACGTGACGCCCCAGGCGCAGTTCCGCGTCGAAGCGGTCCTCACGGGCCGCCGCCCGCATCTCCTCCAGCCGGACGCCGGCCCTCCCGGCGTACGGTGCCGCGAGCACGTCCGAGAACGCGGGTCCGTGCCACAACGCCAGCGCGTCCGCGAGCGTTGCCGCCGCCCGCTCGGGCTCGCCCGCCGCCAGCTCACGCCTGCCCCGCGCGGCCAGCACCTCGAAGCGGTGCGCGTCGACGTTGTCGGCGGGCAGGGCGAGCCGGTACCCCACGGCCTGCGACTCCACCACCCCGGCCTCCGGCAACGCCCGCCGCAGCCGGTGCACCAACGCGTACAGGGTGTTCGCGGCTCCGGGGGATGGCTCCGCTCCCCAGATGTCCTCGACGAGCGCGTCGGACGACACCACCTTGCCCGCGGACAGCGCGAGCCTGCCCAACAACATGCGCAGCCTGACGCCCCCGACCTCGACCACGCCACCGTCGTCGCCCAAGACCCGCACCGGTCCCAGCACCTCTACCCGCACAGCCGTCACGTTACGCAATCCGCGTGCGGCCGGGTTCACCGAGCGCGACCAGCCAGGACGGCGGGCAGTCCCGCCGGAACTAGTGTCCAAAGTGGACATACCCCGGGGGTCACGCCTCGCCCGATCCAGCTCGCCATCGGTTGCTCCGGAACAGATCCGTCCACACAGGAGGAGGTCGCGGGAGACGCCACCGGGGCGACATACCCCGGAATGCCCGTCCGGTATCAATAAGGGGTGAGCGATGGCATCCGGGTGGCGCTACTGGGCCCAGTACGGGCCTACGCCGCCGCGTCAGCGATCGCCATCCCCGGCGCCCGCGTCCGCCTCCTGCTCGCCCGCCTGGCCCTGACGCACGGCCGCCTGGTCCCCGTCACGGTGCTGATCGACGACCTCTGGGGTGCGGACGCACTCTCCGACGCGACCAACACGTTGCAGGCACTGGTGTCGCGCTTGCGCAAGGCCGTAGGCGCGCAGGCGGTGGAACTGGTCGGCGGCGGCTACCGCCTCGCGGCCGACGTGGACGCACCCCGGTTCGAGGAACTGGTCGCGCAGGGCCGCCGCGAACTGGCCGCCGACCAGCCCGCCGCCGCGATCGTCAGCCTCGACGCCGCGTTGGACCTGTGGACCGGCGAACCCCTGGGCGACCTGCCGGACGTCCCCTTCGTCCGCACCGCCGCCGCCCGCCTCGACGAACTGCGCCTCGGGGCCGTCGAGGACCGGTGCGAAGCGGCACTGCTCCTGGGACGCCACAACGAGGTGCTGGCCAACCCGGAACCAGCGGCCCGTCCCCTGCGCGAGCGGCTGGCCGCCCTCCGGATCCGCGCGCTCTACCAGGCGGGACGGCAGTCCGAGGCCCTGGCCGCCTACGAGGAGGTTCGCCGCGCGCTCGCCGACCAACTCGGCGTCGACCCCGGCGCCGACCTGCGACAGGTCCACCTCGCGATGCTGCGCGGCGAACTCGCCTCCGCTGGCGCCCGCCCGAAGCTCACACCGGGGCGGTTGCCCGCGCAACGCACCAGCTTCGTCGGGCGCGACGCGGAGCTGTCACACCTCGCCGAACAGCTCAGGTCCCACCGACTGGTCACGGTTGTCGGACCCGGTGGCGTGGGGAAGACCCGGCTGGCCATCGAGGCCGCGGCCCACCTCCCGGCCCACGAACAGGGCCGGGTGTGGTTCGTGCCGCTGGCGAGTGCCCTTGCCGAGGGCGCCGGCGAGGGCCCCAACGAGGACGCCGACGCGGTCGCGGGTGCGGTGCTGGGCGTGCTCAGCGCGACCAGGGCTCGACTGACCGACGGCCGCCCGGAGCTGGAGGAGTTGATCGGCCCCGAGCCCGCCGTGCTGGTGCTGGACAACTGCGAGCACGTGGTCGAGGCCGCCGCCCGGTTCACTGACCGCCTGCTGGAACGGCTCCCCCGGCTGACCGTCCTGGCCACGAGCCGGGAGCCGCTGGCGATCACCGGCGAGTCCCTGTGCCGTCTCGATCCGCTGGACCCGGCGACCGACGCGGTGCGGTTGTTCGTCGACCGGGCTCAGGCCGTCCGACCAGCCTTCACGGCGGACGACGCGGTCCTCGACATCTGCCGGCGCCTGGACGGCCTGCCGCTCGCCCTGGAACTCGCCGCCGCCCGGCTGCGCACGATGACCGCCGCCGAGATCGCCCACCGCCTGGACGACCGGTTCCGGCTGCTCGCCTCGGGCAGCCGGGCCGCGCTGCCGCGCCACCGGACGCTGCTCGCGGTGGTCGACTGGAGCTGGGACCTGCTGACCGAGCAGGAGCGGACCCTGGCCACCCGGCTGTCGATCTTCCCCGGCGGAGCCACCACCGTCGCGCTGGAGGCCGTCTGCGCGGACGATCTCCTGCCCGCTCACGACATCGCCTACGTGCTCGGCTCCCTCGTGGACAAGTCACTGGTGCAATGGGATGGCCGGCGACACCGGATGCTGGAGACCATCCGGGCCTACGCGTGCGATCGCCTGAACGACCGGAAGTCCATTGAGGACCGTTTCGCCCGGTATTTCCTGTCCCTGGCCGAGGACCACGAGCCGCGCCTCCGCACCCGAGATCAACTCACCTCGATCGCGTGGTTCGACGCCGAGTACGACAACCTGCTTTCGGCGCTGCGAGGGGCCATCAACGACAGCAACGCGGATCTCGCAGCACGACTGACCATCTCGCTGCTGTGGTACTGGCAGCTGTTGCGCTTCGATGCTCGCGCGGCCGGATTCGTGGCGGACGTGCTCCGCTTCGGCGATGCCCTCCCCGCGCCCGACCGGGCCGTCATGGCCGTGCTGTACCAGAACGACGGCGTGAACGTCGATCCCGAGCGAGCACGTGCGCTCATCGAGGACTGCATCAGCACCGGCGCGCTGGAGCGCCACCCGTTCCTGGTGATCGTGACGGCTCCCACGGCGTACTTCCTCGGCCACCGAGACCTGGCCGAACGCCTGCTCAAGGACGTCGAAGACCACCCCGACCAGGGCGTTGCGGCACTCGCGGCCTGGGTGCGGTCCACGATCCGCGACGACCAGGGCGACTGGCCGGGCGCGGCAGCGGACCGAGCGCGCGCGTTGCGCGGGTTCGAGCAGACCGGCGAACGGCTCGGCCTGTCGTTCGTGCTGGCCGCCGTGGCCCAGGACCACGCCCTGCGCGGGGGCCACGACCAGGCGATCGCCGCCCTGACGCGGTGCGTGGCGCTCGCCGCCGAGATCGGCTCGCCGGAGGAGATCTCGTACCGGGCCCGGCTGGGGAACCAGCGGATGCGCGCGGGCGACCTGGCAGGGGCTCGGCAGGACTTCGACATCGCGCTACGGCAGGCGGTCGAGCACGGCCAGCCGCACCTGCGCGTCGAGGCCCTGGCAGGTCTGGCTGACCTGCGCCGCCGCGAGGGAGAGCCAGAACGCGCGGGCCGGCTGCTCGACCGCCTGGACACGGTCGTTCGCGGCCTGCCCGCCGCCGAGCAGATCGCCGCGGCGGTCAGCGCCCCGGTCCGAATGGCCCTCCGCATCGACACCGGGGACCCGACGGCGAAGGACCTGCTGCCCTACGTGGCGGCCACCGGAGCCACCGTGCGGCACATGGCCGCACCGGCCGCCGAACTGCTCGCCCGGTTGTTGGCCCAGACAGGGGACGCGACGGGGGCGGCGACCGCGCTCGGCATGAGCCAGGTGATCCGCGGTGCGTTCGACCACGGCAACCCGGAACTGCGTGACCTGGTCGCCGACCTCACCACCCAACTCGGCGCGACTGCCTACGCGCAGGCGTACGACCGGGGCGCCGCGATGCCCCGGGCCGAAGCGCTGGCGCGGCTCCACTCCGGCTGACGACCGCCGTCAGCGCGTTCTCAGCGGCCCGTCAGAGCGCTTGGGCAGCGTGTTCCCCATGACCAGTTCCACCAACACCAGGCACGAGCTTGTGCAAAACGCTTTGAACCGGGTCGTGGCCGAGGGAGGCGCGCCCGGCGTCGCCGCCGAGATCCGGGACGGCGACGGCACCTGGTTCGGGTCGGCCGGGGTGTCCGACCGCGAGACCGGGCGCCGCCGCGAACCCGGGGATCAGTTCCACGCCGGCAGCGTCGGCAAGGCGTTCACCGCCGCCGCGGTGCTGACGCTGGAGGCCGAGGGCAGGCTGGGTCTCGACGACACAGTGGACAGTTGGCTGCCCGGCGTGGTTCGCGGCAACGGCAACGACGGCACCCGGATCACGATCAGACAGCTGCTCACGCACACCAGTGGCCTGGGAATCACCGGCCTGAGCCCCGAGATCGTGCGCAAGTACCACACCCGGCAGGGGTTCGCCGAGCACCGCTACGACGTCTGGACCGTCGAGAAGCTGCTGAAGTCGCAAATGGACATTCCGCCCCGGTACGAGCCCGGGGAGGCCTTCGCCTACGCCAACGGGGGCTACCACCTCGCCGGGGCGGTCATCGAGAAGGTGACCGGCCGACGCTACGAGGACGAGATCGACCGGACGGTCATCCAACCACTCGGGCTGACCAACACCTATCCGCGGACCTTCGACGAGCGACGCTTCCGCGGCCCGCACACCAGGGCGTACAGCAGGATGCTCCTGAGGGACGGCGTCGACCCGGACAGCCTCACGCCCGACAACTACGCGTCGTTCCTCGTCGGCCCGGAGGTCGACCCGGTGGACATCACGGACCGGACGTACTTCGGGTGGGCGGCCGGCGGGGTCGTCTCGACCACCGGCGACCTGCTCGGGGTCATCCACGCCCTGATCACCGGCGTCCTGCTGCCTCCGGCGCAGCACCGGACAATGTGGACCACCGTCCCGACCAGGGACTGGATTCCCCACGCCCGCTACGGCACCGGGGTTGCCCAGTGGGAGCTGGCCGACGGCCGCGTGCTCCACGTCGTGTCCGGTGTGGAGGGTGGAACCGCCTGCATGGCCGCAGGCGCCCCGGACGGCGCCCTCACCGTCGCCATCCACCTCAACGCCGACTGGAACTGGTACCTGTCCTGCGACCAGATCATCGAAGCGGCCTTCGGCGCTCCCTTCCGGATGGCGGCGTAACGACGATGAACCTGGAGAACCGGCTCAACGAGCTGATGGCCGAACACCGGGTGCCCGGGGCGGTGCTCGGCGTGTACGCGAACGGGGAGTACCGGGAACACGCCGCGGGCGTGCTCAACACCCGGACCGGCGTCGAGGTCACCACCGACTCGCTGTTCCAGATCGGCTCCATGACCAAGGTCGTGACCGCGACCCTGGCCATGCGACTGGTCGAGGAGGGGGTGCTCAACCTGGACCTCCCCGTCCGCACCTACCTCCCGGACTTCCGCCTCGCGGACGACTCGGCCGCCGCCCGGATCACCACCCGCCACCTCCTGTGCCACACGGCGGGTTTCGAGGGCGACGTGTTCACCGACACCGGCAGGGGCGACGACGCACTCGCCCGCTACGTCGACCTGCTCGGCACAGCACCCCAGATCTTCCAACCGGGAGAGCTGTTCTCGTACAACAACGCCGGGTTCTGCGTGCTGGGCAGGATCATCGAGACCCTCCACGACAAACCCTACGTCCAGTGCCTGCACGATGACCTGATCCAGCCGCTGAACCTCACGCGCACCGCCACGGACGCGGACCAGGCCATCCTGCACCGGGCCGCGGTGGGCCACCTCGGCGATCCACCGCAACCGGCCGGGATCTGGGCCCTGCCGCGTTCCCTGGCCCCCGCGGGCTCAGCCCTGGCGATGAGCGCCCGCGACGTGCTCACGTTCACCCGCGCCCTGCTCACCGGCAGCGTGCTCGACGCCGAGACCGTCCGTACAATGTGGACAGAGCACATGCGACTGTCCCCCGCCACCGGCCATGGCGACGCCTGGTCACTGGGCTGGGAGGTCTTCCACGTCGACGGCCGAACCATCTACGGCCACAACGGCGACACCGTCGGACAATCCGCGTTCCTCAGACTGATCCCCGACCACGACATCGCCGTGGTCCTCCTCACCAACGGCGGCGAGGCCGTCCCGCTCCACCACGAACTCCTCACCCACGTCCTGCGCGACCTCGCCGACATCGACCTCCCCGCACTCCCCACCCCCACTGCCACTACCACCGACCCGAGCCCCTACCTCGGCACCTACGCCAACTCGCTCACGCAGATCACCATCACCCGAGAAGACAACACCATCTGGGCCGAGCAAACCCCCGTCGGCGAGTACGCGGGCTCAGCACCACCCCAACGTCTCCAACTCCTCCCCCACACCAACAACAGCCTGATCACGGCCCACCCCAGTCAGGGAATCCACCACATCTACCACTTCCTCGGCGATCCCCAGGGCCCAGCCCGTTTCCTCCACACCGGCCGCGCCCTACCCCGCATCCCCCTCACCCAGCAATAGGCAACACCTCAGGTACCAAGGCAGGTGGGGCGGCACGTCGCCCCACCTGCCTCACACCCTCGGCGTGTCGTTTCCGCGGGCGGGCAACCCGCTGGCCCGGTCGGCTACCTGGCCACTGCCAGTGGAACGAGCCAGCCTCGCTGGGAAGTCGGTGCGCCGCCGGCCACCACGCAACGCGTCAGATCCTCTCCCTCACGCGGACACGCCACTCATCCGGGTCGGCGACGACGCAACCGTCGTCCATGTCGGGGCGGGTGGCGAGTTGGGCCAGGAACTCCCGGTCGAGCAGCTCCTCGGTGCGCTTCTGTTGCGGGGTCCGGAAGTCCGCCCTGGGAAGCTGGTGGTGGGGCAGCCGTTTGCCGACGCTGCCGAGGCAGTTGCGGCACGCCAGCAGTGGACGTGGCGAGGTGAGATAGGCCAGCAGCCGCCCGGCCATGTCCGGGCGGTCCTCCAGACGCAGCCCGTCGGCCCACGGGTCGTTCGGGCGACCGATGACCCTGGGCAGGAAGACCGACTGCGGGCAGCGGAAGAAGTGGCCCTCGTAGACGGTGTGACAGCGCCAGACGTGCGCGATCTGGCAGGTCGTGAAGATCTCCCCGACCAGCCGGGAGTCCTCGGTCCCCCGCTCCGAGTAGGAGTGGCGGAAGTGGGAGTAGTAGGCCACCGTCAGTGCGACGCCGTGCCGCTCGGCACGGCGTCGGATGTGGGCGAGGTCGTCGTCGGACAGCTCGCGACCCGGGTAGACGGAGACCTGGATCTCGTCGATGAGCGACCAGAAGTCCGCGCCCATCCTGGGAAGCAGCACCCCGTTGGTGGACACCAGGATCCGGGGCGCGAGCCCGCTGGCACGGATGATCTCCAGGATCGGCAGCAGCCTCCGGTGCAGCAGCGGCTCCCCGCCGAGCACCTTGACGAACCGCGCGCGCAGGAAACGACTCAGCAGAGCGAGATCCGCGCGCACCACGTCGGGGTCGACGACCGAGCGCCGGAAGACGGGCGAGAGGTGGCTGCAGGAGGCGCAGCCGAGATTGCAGTGGCGCACCACGTTCAGCTCGCAGCCTTCCGGGGTCACCACTCTACCGTCGACCAGCTCGTAGCTCATCGTCTCACCCGCCAACGCCAGGAGAAGGTCGAGTCGAACGAACAGAGAAGTGGTGGGAGCAGCCGTCGAGGCAGTATCGCAGCGTCGGCTTGCCGGTGCAGGCCACAGCGCGTCGCACACACGACCGCTGCTCCAGGCCCCGGTTTCAGTCCCTCAGCGCGCGGGCGTGGAAGGTGTGGACGAAGTAGGGTGCCCGCACGGGTCCGCGATGCGTCCGGCGCGGACGAGGGCAGCTCTTCCTGACCTGGCACGTTCCCTGTCGGTTGGCGAGAAGGAGCACCTGAAGGTGTCCCCAGCACGTCCGGAGCAGAGGAAGAACACCGCGAAGATCGTTGTTTCCACCCACGACGGAGTGGACGGCTTCACATCGGCGTACGAGCAGTTCGCACCGCGTCCCCGGCTTCACGAGTCAGCGGCCTGGCTGCGGTACTGCGATCGCCGTTCTCGCGGTCGCATGCTCTACGTGGTGGCACGGGATGACGCGGGTGTGCTCCTGGGTGTCACGGCATTGCGCCGGACAGCGCAGGAGTCGTTGGCTGAGGCCAACTACGACGTGTCCACACTGATACGCCCGCCAGCAGTGCCGAAGGCGTGCTTCTACCCGCAGCTCTTCTCCGCCGTTTCGGGCACGCACTGCCTGCTCCGCACGGCCGACCACCTGTCGGAGACGGCGGCACGTCAGGTCCGCGCCGCCATCGTGGGAACAGCACGGAACTTGGCCGCGGAGGACAACGCGGTGCTCACGTTCGCGTACCTCACCGACGCTCGGCTCGCCGGCGAGCTGACCGAGAAGCTGGACTTCGACGAACACGGCGTGGTCGGCGCGAACACAGTCCTGGAGGCCGAGTGGGTGGACTTCGACGGCTACGTCGCGTTTCTCCCACGCGGCCGACGCAGCCACATCCGCAAGGAGCGTCGGGAGTACCTGGCCAGCGGCCTGCGAACGTCCGTCCACGAAACCACCCGAGCGCTTGACGAGCAGACGGCCCTGCTGGAGATGGGCCTGGCGCGCAAGTACAACGCGCCGAACTCCGTCGACGCGGTGTTGGCGGATTACGCGGACCTGGCGAGCACCGTCGACGAGCACGTACTGGTGTTCTTGGCGAAAGCCGGTGACAGGCCCGTCGGCCTGTGCGTCTGCTTGCGTGACGGGGAGACCCTGCACATCCGCAACCTGGGTTTCGACTACCCTCTGACCCGGGGCACCCACGCCTACTTCAACCTCATGTTCTACGACCCCCTCATCTGGGGAGCCCGACACGGGATACGCCGCTACTGCTTCGGCACGGGCGCATATCTCGGGAAATCGCGTCGCGGTTGTCTGCTGGAACCGTTGTACGCCGGCGTGCGTTGGCCCGCTTCCCTGGGCGCCGCTTGTGCGGGAGCACTGGTCGGACGCGACCGGGACGTGTGCGTGGACCTCGGACTGAACCAGCGACGTGGCTCGACCTGACCTCCGTCGGCCGAGCGGCTCCACGTCGGGGCGCCTCCCCGGTCAGACGGGTGTCCTCTCCCCGTCGGTGAGCGCCCCTCTCGTGGTGACGTCGCGCAGTCCCTCTTTCGTGCCGGGCCGTGGATGTGGCGCTTGGGCATCATGGGTCGGGGAAGGAGGCCGTCGATGGCTGTGCTGAGCGGGCCGCGCCGGGGTATCGCGAGCGGAATCCTGGGGGTGGTGGTGTTCGTGGGCGCTGCGTGCGCGACCGCCCAGGGCGACTCGTCGCAGACCCCCTCCACGCAGGTCGAATCCTCTGTGGACCGCACCGACGTTCTCCTTCGAGCGATCCAGGGTGGCAGGGCCCGCAACGTGATCCTGTTCATCGGCGACGGGATGGGCGACTCCGAGATCACCATCGCCCGCAACTACGCCAAGGGCGCCGCCGGCCGGCTGGCCATGGACGCCCTGCCGCTCACCGGCGCCTACACCACCTACGCCGTGACACGAGGCGACCCCAGCAAGCCGGACTACGTCACTGATTCATCGGCGTCGGCGACGGCCTGGGCAACTGGGAAGAAGACCTACAACGGGGCGATCGGTGTCGATGCTCACGGGCAGCCACTTCCGACGATCCTGGAGCTGGCCAAGCGCAACGGTTTCCGCACCGGTGACGTGACCACCGCCGAGGTGCAGGACTCCACGCCCGCCGCATTGGGCGCTCACGTGGTTGAGAGAGCTTGCAAGGGGCCGGACGAGACCAGCGCGAAGTGCGCCGTCAACGCCAAGGAGAACGGCGGCGCCGGCTCCATCGCCGAGCAACTCGTCCAGACCCGCCCCGACGTCCTGCTCGGCGGCGGCGCCAAGTACTTCCGCCAGACCGTCAAGGCCGGCCCCTTCGCCGGGAAGACCGTCCTGGACCAGGCCAAGGCCGCCGACTACCAGGTCGTCACCGACGCCAACAGCCTGCGCGACGCCCACGCCGACAAGCCGGTGCTGGGCCTGTTCACCGACGGCAACATGGACCTGCAGTGGACCGGGCCGGGCGCGAAGGTCGGTGGCACCGCCCCCACCACCTGCCAACCCAACACCGCCCTGCCCGCCAGCCAGCCGAAGCTGGCGGACATGACCCGCAGGGCACTCGACCTCCTCGAACACAACGACAAGGGTTTCTTCCTCCAGGTCGAGGGCGCCAGCATCGACAAGCAGGACCACGCCGCCAACCCCTGCGGCCAGATCGGCGAGACCATCGGGTTCGACGACGCCGTCGCGGCCGGCATGACCTATGCCAAGAACCACCCCGACACGCTGGTCATCGTGACCGCCGACCACGGCCACACCAGCCAGATCATCCCCAACGACGCCAAGAGCCCCGGCCAGACCGCCACCCTGGTCACCCACGACGGCGCCCCGATGACCATCAACTACGCCACCAACCCCGCCGGCCAGTCCCAGGAGCACACCGGCACCCAGGTCCGCATCGCCGGCTACGGCCCACAGGCCGCCAACGTGGTCGGCGTCACCGACCAGACGGATCTCTTCCACACCCTGTGCCGAGCACTCGGGATCCAGTGACCAAACCCGCTTCCCCTGGATCTTCCAGTACTTCGGGCGGCTGCCGAGGGGTGACCGATGCCAGTGCTCTCCGTGATCACCGCGGTGGCGCCGGGAATGCACGAGCACTTGCCTGAAACCTACGAGTCGCTGCGGACCCAGGAGCTGCCGGCAGGCTGGGAGTGGGAGTGGCTCGTGCAGTGCGACAGCATGGATGAGGATCACCGCGCCCAGATCCGCGCTGTGCTTCCCGGAGACGAACCTCGTCTGTCGTACCGAGCCTCCCGGACCGGTGGCCCCGGCGTCGCACGAACCATGACCTTGGCGCGGGCGAGGGGCGAGCTGGCGAAGACGCTCAACGCCGACGACCGTCTCGCGCAGGGTTCACTCATGCGCGACATCCACGGGCTGAGCCAACCTGACGTGCACTGGGCAGCCAGCCGCGTCATCGAGTTCTGGCCTGGTGGCGGGCAGCGGCCCCACTCCGCGCGGACGCCGCCCGCCGGTCGTGTCACCTCCGGCGAACTCCTCTCCAGCTACTGGTCCCCCACGGACACGGGACTCCTCGTCCATCCAGCGACGCTGTGCGTACGGATGCGGACGCTCCTCGCCCTCGGGGGGTGGATGGCCCTGCCGGCGTCCGAGGACACCGCTCTGATGTTGGCGCTCGACGCGGTCTCCGACGGCTGGTACAGCGAGGAAGTCGGGCTGCTGTACCGGTGCTGGGACAGGCAGATGACGGCTCAACCCGCACACTTCGAACCAGAGGAGAGGAACGCGCGCCGCCGGATCATCGCCATCCGGGCGGAGGCTCTCCGGTCCTTCAAGGACTCGTTCCGAATACGCGGCGCGCAGCGCTCCTGATGCGACGAGGCGACCTCGTCGGCTCACCTGTTCACGCGCTTTCCGGGGCGGATCGACGACGGCCGCTCCGTCCTCGGCAGGGCCACCGGGGCCAGGCGAGCGACCTGGCCTCACGTCACGTCCCACACCTCACAGTCCTCGGACGGCCTCCACCTCTCGTACCAGGGCCCGAGCTTCCGCGTCCCACCACGGCGGGACATCGCGGAGGGAGACCGGTCTGAACAGCACCGGACCGTGGGTGACGTCGATCCGGCCGTTGTTGAGCGCGACGTAGGTGAGCAGCCGTTCCGCCTCGGTCCGCACTGCCGGGTCGAACTCGACCCAGCGAGTGCCGAAGTTCTCGATCCGCCGTCTGAGGTCCGACTCGACTCCTGCCCGCCACTTGAAGTGGTGGACCGGCACCACTGTCCCGGAGGGCGGCCGGCGTCCAGGCGCACGGTGGTTCCCCGGGGAGAGTCCGACCGAGGAGTGCGCGAGCACGATCTTGCGGGCCTCACCTCGGGTCACGAGATGGGTGAGCAGCCCACCCAGGGGATAGCTGCGGTCCAGACCCACGTCCGCCCGCCACGCCGGAAGACTCCCGTCAGCCGCCACGCGATCGAGGAGCAGCCCGCCCAGCACGCCCTGGCCGCCGGCCTCCGCGGCGCGGAGGGAGGCGCCGATCCCGTCGACGTGCTGCTGGAACTCGTCGGAGTCAGCGATCACGTGCCACCCGTCGCCGGCGCGGGCGCGGAGCTGGTCGCGGAGGTCGCCGTGAACGCACTCGTGCCAGGGGCCGGTCACGGTCAGTTCCGGGGCGCACCCGGTCGTCTCGCGCATGGCGGTAGCCAGCTCGTCCTGCGCGGCCTTGTCCACGTCCACACGATGCAAAGCGACGGCGAACCGCTCTATCCCCGCCTCCTGGTAGTGGCGGCACCACGCCGTCAGCAGCTCGGGCTCGACCGGACCGATGACCCCGACCAGCGTGACCGTACTCATCGCAGCCCTCGCTCCTCCCGCACCTGGCCCTCACTCCTGGCGAGGTGAACGAGATTCTCCAGAAGAAGCGAAGAAGGAAAGTCGCCCAGCGCGGCCTCCGCGTTGGCCCTCCCTCTCTCCCGGTGCTCCTGGGAGACGTCGGCGGTGATCGCGACCGAGGCCTGTGTGTACAGGTTGTTGACAACCGTGGCCACGAACAGGGAACAGGAGGAGATGTCGCGGACCCGGCCCGGTCCACCCGCCTCCCGGTAGGCGCTCATCGTGTCGGCCACGGCGACCTCGTCCACGGTGTCGCCGTGGGCGTGCCACGTCAGGAGCACGAAGGCCAGTTCCTGTTCGGCCGAGCCGGGTCCGGAGTTCTCCCAGTCCACCAGGTGGAACGTGCCGGAGGGGCCCGCGAGGACGTTGTCCGGCGAGAAGTCCAGATGACAGGTGATGAGTTCGTCACGTGGGATCGGACGGACCAGCGTCGAGATCTCGTCGATCGCGGGAAGGAGATTCTCCAGTCGTCGCCCCCAGGGCACATGGTGCCACCTGACCCTTCGCAGCAGATCCCGCCACTCCTCCGGGGAGGGAACCTTCTCGTACCACCGGTCCGGTTCCCCTCGCGCAGGAAATCGCAGAGCGTGCAGACGACCAAGAGTGCGGCCGACCCACCGAGCGACAGTTCCGCGTGTTGACCGGACCACTTCACCGTCGACCCAACTGTGCACACGCACCAGCGCACCACTCAGGGCCACCGGCAGACGACACAGGTACTCCCCGTTCCCCGCGAGAACACTTTCTGGGCAGCCCACTCCGACATCGCGAACCGCGCGCGTGAACGCCGCTTCCCGCCACGCCGCCTCCTCGTCGATCTCCTCCCAGAAGGACTCCTTCACCGCGAATCGATCGGACCCGTTGCTCAGTTTCCAGATCTGACCCGTGAGTCCGTACGCCACGGGAGACAGACGCGCGTCACCAACGGGGAGCGAGTAGTACTCCGACAGATAGCGAGCAGCGCTCCCCAGGTCCAACAGGGTGCCGAGGCCGGCGTGGTGACGAACCATCCCACCTCCCGACAACGGAAACGTCCTCACTCCCTGTACAACCACTCAGACTGCCCCCACCTTCTCCGTCGTACCCGGCTGTCCCCACCAGATGGGCCAGGTACTGCACACCAGCGAGTGACAGGACCGGGTGGGGCGCGGCACAACCCTCGGTAGTGGCCCCGCGCGGGACGGGTCGTGAGATCAGCTCCAGCGGATTCCCGAATCCGCTGTTACGGTTCCGACATGGAATACGGATCTATTCCTGGAGTCCGTCGTCCTCTCTCCCGGATCGTGCTCGGGACTTCCGGTATGCGCTCGTACGAGCAGGCCGCTCCTCTTCTCGACGCCTTCGTCCTGGAAGGCGGAACAGCTCTGGACGTCGCCGCCGCCTACGGCGACGGAACCTGCGAATCCGTGGTCGGCCGGTGGTTGCGTGAGCGCGGGCCCGGCGACTCGGTCGTTCTTGTCGGGAAAGGCGCACATCCTCCCCGTTGTTCTCCGGAGCACGTTGCGCGGGACGTGTCCGCTTCGCTCGACAGGCTCGGTGTCGACTGCATCGACCTCTACCTGCTGCACCGCGACGACGAACAGGTTCCGGCCGGCGAGTGGGTGGACGCGCTCGAAGCCGAGGCGCGGACGGGCCGGATTCACGCCTACGGGGCATCGAACTGGATGACGTCTCGGGTACGAGAGGCCGACGCCTGTGCCATGGCCACCGGGGCCCAGGGCTTCGTCGCCCTGAGCAACCACTTCTCGCTGGCCCGGATGACAAGCCCCCTGTACCCGGGATGTGTGGGCGTCGACGAGGCGGATCTGGAGTGGCTCGTCGAACGCCGCCTCGCCCTGTTGCCCTGGTCCAGCCAGGCGCGCGGGTTCTTCTCGGACGTACGCCCCGAACTGCTCGACCCGAAGATGTGGCGTTGCTGGGACGACGAGGACAACAGGGAGCGCCGACGGCGTGCGGAGGTGGTGGCCGCGGTGCTGGGTGTGCGGGCCATCAACGTCGCGTTGGCCTTCGTCCTCGCCCAGCCGGTGCCGACGTTTCCCCTGATCGGTCCCCAGGACGAGGCCCAACTCGCCATCGCTCTCGACGCGCTGGACGTCCGACTCGACCAAGGGCTGCTGCGTTGGCTGGTGGCGGGAGGACCGCTCCCCGCGTCACTGGACCCGGTGGCCAGGGACACGGTCATGGGCTGAGCCGGTGTTGTGGTCGGCTGTCGCGGCCCCGCCGCCACAGTCCGATGGGGACACGGTTCCGCCGGTCTCATGTCGCGGGCGCGGCGTCGCGGGCGTCCTGTCGCTCTGGGGCCGCATCCGGTGCGTTGGGGCTTGCTGTGCGGTAGTCCGGGCAGGACATGCCGCCGAGGCGGTAGCGCAGTGACGCGCGTCGTGTGCAACCAACAGGAACCCTGAGGGCGATCAGTTGTTCGAGGAGAACATCGTCCTCGCCGTAACGTTCAGCGAGCTCCTCCGGTGTTCTGGGCCGGTGGAACCTCACCACCCTGAGCAGGTCGCGCTCCAGCAGCCACTCGCCCATGTCCACCATCGCGGTGGCCGACGGATGGCCGTCCGCCAGGACCCGGTCCCGGACCACGGGGCTGTCCGGTGACATGACGCCCTGTCGAACGAACTCGGTGAACCGCTCCCGCGAGCCCGCTCCCGGCGGGAGCCAGGGGAAGCGGCGGACGAGGACCGGCTTGCCGTCACCGTCGACGAGTTGACGCCAGGAGTGCACGGCCGGGAAGCCTCTCGTCGCCTCCGCCAAAAGAGTGGCCAGGTGATCGGCCTCCCACTCGTTGTCGTCGTCGAGGAAGGCGACGTAGTCCCCGTCGACGACGGTCGCGGCGATCTCGCGGAGAACCGCGACGCGCTCGAACGGGTGGGCTGGAAGCCCGGTGGCAGCCACCTCGACGACCTGGACGGGCAGCGCGGTCCCAGACGCCGCGGCGGCTGCGCGCCCGCCGACGCCGTCGACCACCAGGGTCACCTTGACCATGGCCGCCACCTGCTGCTGAGCCACACTCGTCAGTGCTCTGCGCAGGTACTGCTGCCTGTTGCCGTTGGTCACGACCACGACCTCAATGGTCGGCGGGGCGTCGCCCCGGCCCCACCGTCGCCCAGCGACCGCTGGCCGGAGCGCTGGGGATGGAGCCAGCTCCCGCAACGCCTCGGCGAGGTCGTGAACCTGCCACTCCGGTGCCAGGAAGGCATGGTGGGGCACGACCACACTCCGGTCATGCCACCACTGCGACAGAGGGAAGTCGTCGTGCTGCCAGGCGGCCGAGGGCGCGAACTGGGCGATGGTCGACGGGCGGTACAGGGGGCCCAGAGGGACGGGCGGGTAGACGGTGTCGAGGACGAGACCTGTTCGGCGGTGGACGTGTTCGACCACCGACGCGGGGTGTCCCACGCCCTCGGGCACCCGCAGCACCAGGCCGTAGAACGCCCCTGACGTGGTCGCCGCCTCGTCGCAGACGCACTCCCACCGGGAGCCACGCAACGCCGCTCGAAACGCCCGTGCCCCACGGCTTCTCGTCTCGGCCTGTGCGGGGAACCGGGCCAGTTGGTCGAGGAGGAGCGCCGAGCTGAGCTCCGGCGGGGCGTGGTTCGCACCGTGCAGGAGCAGGGCGGGCTCGAGTTCGTTCGGGGCCGTCTCGGCGACCTTCGCGGCACGACGCCTCGAGTCCATCACCAGCGACTCCAGGCGGGCCGCCATCTCGTCGCTGTCGGTGAGGACGGCGCCGCCCTCACCGCACGTCAGCAACTTGGTGGCCTGCAGGCTCAGAACACTCAGATCTCCTAGGGTCGCGGTGCGCCGCCCGGACGCGGTCAGCGCGAAGTGGCTGTGCGAGGCGTCCTCGATGACGGGGACACCGGGGAAGGCCTCCCTGACCGCGGCGATGTCGCAGTGCTGCGCGTAGAGGTGGATGCCGAGCACCGCCGACGGGGTGTCGGTGGTGCTGGTCGGCCCGCAGGGAGAGCCTTCCGTCGCGTCGAAGAAGGCGGGGCGGGCTCCCACGCGGAGCACCGCGGTCGCGCACGCCACCCAGGTTGTCGCGGGCATGAGGACGACGTCGCCGGGGCCGATGCCCAGGGCGTGCAGGGCCACGACGATGGCGGTCGAGCCGTTGGTCGTGAGCACCGCGTGGCGCCGTCCCAGCGCGGTGGCCAGAGCGGTCGCCGCCGCCTGTCCCCGGCCGGGCCAGGTGCTCTTCGCCCCGCTGACCGCCAACCGCCCGCTCAACAGCGTCGCCGCCAGGTGTTGGAGGGTGCGGTGGTCGGTGTCCGGCCAGCGCGGCCAACGACCGGTTCCGTGCGGTGGGGTCTTCACCGAGGTGCCTCCGTCGAGTGCTGGGTTGGTGACGATGGCGGGGCCCCGGTTCTTGGGCGGCACGCGTCGCGGCCAGCCCCCGGTTCGGCACCCGCGTCGAGGTTGAGGACCGGAAGCACGCGATTGCCCGGAGTTGCCTTCGGTGTCGTGGCATGGGACTGCTCGGTGAGGGGGCAGGTGGTGGTCAGGTTCACCACGTGCCTGCGGTACGGCGGGTAGGTGTGTTCGTCGAAGTCGACGTAGCGGTTGCGGTAACACCAGTTGCATTCGGCGAACCGCTCGCTCAGCCCCTGCTCCCACAGCACGTGCTCGGCCCGCAGCTTCTGGTACGCCGCACCGTTCCAGACCTCCTCGAAGCTGGTGGTGTTCAGGTCGCCGAGGAGGTACCGCTGGCCCGGAGCGCCGATGAGGTGGTCGCAGAACCCGACCTGGCCGCGGTAGTTGATGTAGCAGTACATCCACGGGTGAGTGCACCGTTTCGCGGAGTGCTGGGGCAGCGCCCACGTCTCGTCCAGCGCGGCGTTGATCCGGACCGTGACACCGCGGTCCGCGGCCACCTTCTCCGCCTCCCGCAACGCGCACGCGAGCTCGTCGCGGTGCCGCGACAGGTGGTCGGGAGAGCTCTCCTCCACGCTGAGCGGGTTGAGCGCGACCCTGGTCAGCCCGAGATCGGCGGCGATCCCCACGATCGCGGGGAGCTCGGGAACCGCCGAGGGCTGGACCACGACGTTGAGCTGGATTCCTCCGGTGCCGGCGCCGACGCGTCGGGCCTCGTCGACCAGAACCGCGAGGTTGTCCAGGATGACCGGGAGCTTGCTGCCCCGCCGAAGACGCGCGAAGGTGGTCGCTGTCGCGGCGTCGAAGGAGACCGCGATCAGTGCGCGGTGACGGACGAGGGAGCGCCACAGGGATTCGTTGGGCACGGTCAGGTTCGTCACGATTCTGATCCGGGCCCCGGAGGCGGCGGTGCGTTCGACGAGGTCGGGGAACCGGCGGAGGACGGTGCTCTCCCCCCACCCGCGCAGGTCGACGATCGCGGTGGTGGGGAACAGCTCCCGCGCGACCCGGGTGAAGAGCTCCTCACTCATGTTTTTGGACCGGTCGAACGGCCCCGCGGACCGGCACATGGGGCATGAGAGGTTGCAGTTCTCCGTCAACTCCAGGAACAGGACCTGGGGCCGGCTCGCCAACACGAGGGCGCCTCGCTCGAACTCGCGGACGTTGCGCTCCTGGTTCGCGATCCTCAACGCGGTGCCGGCGGAAGCCACGGCATCCCCCTGCGTCTCGGACATGTTCGCCTCCTCCCAGGAACCCGGCCGGCACGAGGCGGGTGGGGTCACACGCCTTGAGCGAGGAGCGGGACGACCTCCCGCACGCGGCAGACCAAGCGGGAACCGCGGGGTGCCCGAAGCTCTGGGAGCGGCCCGTTCCAGCTCGTTCCTATCAGCAGGCGCAGGTCACCGTGGTGTGAGATCAGGTGATGTGCTTTGCCAGGACGGGATTCGGTGCGCGCCGCGCGGCCTTCGCGTGGGGCGGCTCAGTCAACGGCATCGCGGATCTCGCCTCCTGTGTGGTGGAGACACCGGACACCTCCGTGGACCAGAACCCGGAAGCCGCGCCGGCGCATCTCGGCGCACAGCAGGCCGTCCCACCCTCTTCTCCCCTTTCCGTCGTCGTTCCACCGAAAGTTCACCGGTACCTGGGAGAGCACGCTGTTCGTCCACATCGTGCACGCCCCACCGACGCATGCCGCATCGCTCGGTTCGTCGGACAGTTCCGCCCAGGTGATGGACTCGCCCCATCTGCCGTCGATGCCGTCGACGCCCCGACCCGCGGAGACGTAGCGGTCCGCGACGCGGTCCCACGCCGCCGCGACCACACCCACGGGGCCGCCCCGCGTGCCGGTGATCGTCTGGCCGAGTCGGCGGACCGCGGACAGCGGTGGGTCGATGTCGTCCTCCAGGGTGAGCACGAGGTCCTCGCGAACCCGGGGCAGAAGCGAGGTGTAGAGCCGGGCGACCTGGAGGTTGCGCCCTCTCGCCATGTGGTCGTCGTCCGGCCGGGGCTGGTACGTGGTCGTGTTCACGGACACGTCCACGTGCGTCAAACCCCGGGTTTCCGCGATGCGCGAGCAGGCGTCGTGAATCCTCGTCGTGAAGTCCCGGCGACCGCTGTTGTCCACCACGTAGAGCGAGGTCTTCCTGGGCAGATCGGCGTTCGACAGGAACCGCTCCCACCGGGGAAACGTCGCCTCCCGACCGGCGTGCAGCGACACGACGGCGAGGGATCGGGCCTGCCACCGGTCATGCGCGAGGACGGCCTCTGAGCCGTCGACTGTCTGCCCCGCCTCCGGGGGAGGGACGGCGCTGTGGCCGGCGGGGGCGTCGAGCCGAAGCGCGTGCCATCCCGCTTCGGTGATGTCGAGCAGAAGTGCGTGGTCCAGCAACCGATCGCACCGATCCGACCATCCACCCACGAGCTCGACCGCGCTTCGTCGCCAGGTGGATCGGCGAGGTTCGTGGTCGCCGATCCGGAGTCGCCAGTAGTCCTGCCCGGCCCGCGGTGGGGAGGAATCGTGTCGCGGGGCGTTGTCCTCCTGGTACACGACGCCGGTCTCGTTCCCGGATCGACCGATGGCGGACAGCGTGGCCGCCACCGCCTCGGCTGGGAGGAGTTGGTCGGCGTTGGTGAACATGACCCACGGTGCGCTCGTTCTCGCCATCGCCTGGTTGCGCATCTGCGCCGGATGCGGCCACTCTCCCCACATCACCTGCCACGTGCTGGGCAGGTCGGGGAGAGTTCGGCAACCGTGGGGCACGAGAAGTCGTTCGACGGGCGCCGGTTCCTGTCGGTCCACTGAGGACAACACCGTGGGCGGAAGGTGCCCCTGATCCGGGTCGCAGGTCAGGACCACCGCGACCTCGTGGGTCAACGGCATGACATCGCCACCTCGGGTGAGGTGAGCACCTGTGTCACCGCCGCGACGCAGCGCTCCAGGTCTTCGGCTGTCAGCGCCGGGTGAACCGGGAGGGAGAACGCGGTGGCCGCGCACAGGTCAGCCCGCGGGCAGGTGTTTCGGGTGGGGTTGCCGGCGAAGATGGGCTGGCGGGTGAGCGGGACGGGGTAGCGGCGTTGTGCGGGAACCCCGAGATCCCGCACGGCGGACAGGAAGGTGACGACGTCCAGGTCGGCGGGATCGGTGGTGAGCCTGCAGGTGTACTTCCACGGCGCGGGTTTGCCTCCTGGGCTCGGGGAGGGAGTCCTGATGCCGGGGACGGCGCCCAACGCGCGGTCGAGAAGTGCGGCATTGCGCCTGCGTGCCGCCACGAACTCGGTGAGTTTGCCGACCTGGACGGTGCCGATGGCCGCCTGTGCGGAGGTGAGGCGGTAGTTGAAGCCGACCCGCGCGTGGTGGTAGAGGCCGGTTCCGGTTTTCTGCAACCCGTGGTCCCGCAACGATCGCAGCGTGCCTGCCAGACGCGGGTCGCTGGTGACCACCGCGCCGCCCTCGCCGCCGGTGGTGATCGTCTTGTCCTGCCAGAAGCTGAAACACCCCACGTCGCCGATCGTTCCGACGTGGCGCTCCTGGTGTTCCGCGCCGTGGGCCTGGGCCGCGTCCTCGATCAGCCTGAGGTCGTGCCGCCGGGCCAGAGCGACCAGTTCGGTCATCGCGGCGGGATAACCGTTCAGGTGCACGACCACGAGCGCCCTGGTGCGTTCGGTGATCTTCCTGGCCGCGTCCGCCGGGTCCACGCAGTAGGTGTCGGGCACGACGTCGACGAAGACCGGTGTGGCGCCCACGTAGAGGACGGGGGTCGCCGATCCCACGAATGTGTAGGCCGGCACCAGCACCTCGTCGGCGGGTCCGATCCCCAGCGCGACCAGCGCGAGGTGCAGCGCGCTCGTGCCGTTGTTCACCGCGACGACGTGCGGGGCGGAGATCCGGTCAGCGTAGGCTTCCTCGAACGTGCTGACGTGGTCGCCGGCGTTCTGGGAGAGTTCGTTGCCGAGGATGACCTCCGCCGCGGCCCGTGCCTCGTCCTCGCCGAGTTGCGGCCAACTCGGAAGGTCTCCGCTGCCCAGGATGCTCACGGTTCTCCCCCGCCTCCCACCCTTGTGCGACTGGCGGAAGCCCTGTCGCTCACGTGCAGGGCGCCACCGCGCGCGCCTCCCTCGTCTGTGGCGGTCACGGAGCGACCACCGGGTGGCGTGGGAACCGTGGGCGTCCTGGGGTCGACCCGACGACCGGCGGGACGGCAGCTCGTGGCGTCCGACCTGATCACCTCGCGGACGAGGTCGAGGTACCGGAGAACTCCGGCGTGAACGTGGAACTCGCTGGCCTTCGCCATGAGGGCATCGGCAGCGGGCGGCGCGCTCATCGTCGCCCTGATCGCCTCCGCGAGCGCCGCGGGATCTCTCACCGGGGTGAGCGGACCGAGTCGGCCGTCTTCGAGAAGCTCTCGGTTGCCGCCGGGGCTGTCCGTCGCCACCACTGGCGTGCCGCAGGCCATCGCCTCGACGAGCACGTTGGGGAGCCCCTCGGTCAGCGAGGGCAGCACCACCACCGCGGCTCGGCTCAGGAAGGCGTACGGGTTCATCTCGTAGCCCGGGACCGAGACCCGATGTTCGACACCGAGCGCCGCGGCGGCACGAACGATGCTCTCCCTGCCCTCTCCCCGCCCCAGGATGACGAGCCGGGCGCGTGGCTCCGTCGGAGCCAGCCGGGCGAAGGCCTCGACCAGGGTCTCGAAGTTCTTCTCGACAACGAGCCTCCCCACCCCGAGAACGACCCTCAGCGTGGGGTCGTCCATCCACGAATGCCCGGTCTTCCGCTGCGCGAGCACAGGAAGCTCCGGACCGACGACGGGGTTGTGGACGACACGGACGTCCGTCGTCGGCACCCCCACGAGACTGGCGACGTCCTCGGCGACGGAGCGGCTCACCGCGACGAGCGCGTCCGCCTTCCGGTAGAGGTGCCGCATCTGGGCGACACACCGGTCGTAGCTGTAGTCCCTGCGTTTCGGGTAGAGGGGAAGCACCAGGGAGGGCATGCAGTCCTCGACGCAGACGATCGGGAAACGCCCCTGGATCCGCTCACGTGCCTGGAGTGCGTTGAGGTTGGGATAGGTGATGCGGGATATGACGATGTCCGGTGGTTGTCCCAGCCACAGCCGTCCCAGCGCCCGTACCCGCTGTGCGCGGGACCAGGGTCCGACATGCGGCCCGAGCGCCTGTACCGTGACTCCGGGTGGGATCGCCCGGTTGATCCAGCCGCGTTCCAGGACGATGGAGACGTCGAACCCCTGTCGGGCCATGCCTGACGCGAGATGGACGACCACGGCCTCCGCGCCCCCGTCCCCCAGTCCTTCCGCGTACAGCATGAGGCGTTTCCGGCCACTCATCGTCGTCTCCCTTCGCGGAAGAAGGGCAGCGGGGACCGAGGTTCTCCGTCGTCTTGTAGGACGTGATCGGCAATCCCAACTCTGCCAGCCGAGGTGCGCGGGCGAGGGGTGGCGCACGATGAGAACGACCTCATCGTGCGACCGGCGCGACACATGTGAGTGAAGAAGTGAGCGCCATCCTCGCGGAGTCGGTTGAGGATGAGACGGATCTGGGAGCGACCCTGATGTCGGATGCGGGGCCTGATGCCCAGGTTCGGACATGGAGCTGAGTGGACACGTCTGCCTCCCCGTCCCGGGAGAGCTGGACTTCCAGCACCTCGTGGTTCCCGACCAGCCACGCGGCCACCTGTTTCCTCCCGCGATACCGTCCGCTTCAGCACGAGTCGCCGAGCGTGAGATCGACGTCGTCCTCGCCGTCGGCGAACATGCGATGGCCGCCGACGTACGGATGGAAACACCGGGCATCGCCAGGACATTCTTTGTACACATTGGACGGTCGCATGTGGACGATGTTGGTGGCCTGCCTGGCCTGCGTTGCTCTGTTGTCGTCGCGTCAGGGGTGCTCGGCGCAGAAGCAGTGGACTCCCTTCTCGATCCACTCCTGACCGGCCCATTCCGGGTGCCGCTCCAGCATCAGGGCCTCCACCTCGGCGACGATCGTCTCCGTGCTCAGCGCCGAGTCGCGCCGGGTCCAGGTCTCGTCGCGCAGCAGCTCAAGGTAGTCACGGACGTCGGCGAGTACCTGGGGGCCGGACACGGGGCCGTGGCCGGGCACGACCAGGCGCGGGTTGGTGGTGACCAGGCGGCGCATCACCTCGATCCAGCGCAGGCCCGAGACGTCGACGTCGTGCGGCGGGAACCACGGGAAGATCGAGAACTGGCCGGCCTCGACCAGATCACCCGTGAACAGGACACCCACGTCGGGTACGGTCACCACCTGGTCGCCCGCGCTGTGCGCTCGGCCGGTGGCGCGCATCCGCACGACCCGGCCGCCCAGGTCGAGCTCGTGGGTGTCGTCGTAAACCACGTCCGGTGTGGACAGCTCGACACCGTCCAACTGCCGGGCGACCGACGTGCCGAGGCCGCGGAACATCTCCAGGTAGCCCGGACCTCGGTGGGCGAGGTCCGCGGCCTGCGCGCTGTTGACCAGGTAGGTCGCCTCGCCCGCGAAGGCTTGGGCACCGAACGCGTGCTCGGGGTGGAAGTGCGTGGTGGTCAGGTAGAGCTTGCGCCCCTTGGCGTACTCGGCGGCGAAGGCGAGGACCTCCTCGCCGTTGCGCGGCCCCATGCCGGTCTCGACGACCAACACGGAGTGGCTGCCGCCGATCACGCCGATGTTGGGCACGAGCCCGACGCCGCGGTTGGGGATCACCACCAGGTCGCGGGCGATGTCCTGGGCGTGGCCGATCTCGACGACCGGCTCGTGGGTGAGAGGTTCGGAAGACATGGACCGACTGTCGCGCCGGTGTGCGGCCACCGTCCAACACCGACTCCGCAACCCCGATACCGCACGGGTATCGTCGCTGCTCATGGAGCTCCGGCTGCTGCGCTACTTCGTCGCCGTCACCGAGGAACGGCACTTCGGGCGAGCCGCGGCCCGACTGCACATGACCCAGCCGCCGCTGAGCCGGGCCATCAGGCAGTTGGAAACCGACCTCGGGGTCACGCTCCTGCGCCGGTCGGCCGCCGGCGTCGCACTCACCGCCGCCGGCGAGACCCTGTACACGGAGGCCAGAACCCTGCTGGCCGAGGCCGAGCAGGCGCGCGCCCGGGTCACGGCGGCGGCCGGCACCGCGACGCTCACTGTCGGCGTGCTCGCCGACAGCGCCGACGAGGTCGGCGGGCGCCTGGCCGCGGCATTCCGCCGACGCCACCCCGAGGTCCCAATCCGGTTCCGCGAGGCGGATTTCACCGATCCCACCATCGGGCTGCGCAACGGGCTGGTCGACGTGGCGCTGACCCGAAGTCCTTTCGACGACACCGGAATCAGCGTGCGCGCGCTGCGTTCCGACCAGGTCGGGGTTGTTCTGCGCACGGACGATCCCCTGGCTGGCCGCACCGTTCTCCGCAGGGCCGATCTCGCCGGCCACCCCTGGTTCCAGTTGCCGGACGGCACGGACGCCCTCTGGCGCGACTACTGGAACGGCGCGACGCCGGTCGGTGAACGGCCGGCCGGGCCGGTGGTGCGCACTGTCCACGAGTGTCTTCAGACCGTCCTGTGGAACGGGGCGGTCGGCATCGCGCCCCTCACCCTCGCCCACGCCCTGCCCGACGGGCTCACCGTGGTGCCGCTCGCCGACATGCCCCCGAGTCCCCTGGTCGTGGCCTGGGCGGCGGCACGGGAGAACCCGGTGATCCGCTCGTTCGTCCAGATCGCCGTCACCACGTACCGGTCGACCCGAGCCTAGACGGGAGGCTCCCGGTCGAGGCTCCACACGCTCCAGCTTGGTCCAGCCGGTCCAGCCTCGCGTCCTGAGCAGCTCGATCAGTCGACGGGCCGCCGGCACGGTGTCGAACACCAGCCTGTCCATCAGCTCGGCGAAGGGTCGTGCGACGTCGACGTCGTCGATGTGGTTCTCGCCCTGCTCGTCGGCCAGCCACGTGAGGTAGGCGGCCAGCCTGTCCGCGAGATCGAGCAGACGCGGGTCGCCGTCGGGCCGGTCCAGAGCCTGGCCCAGGGTGAGGTAGAACTCAAGGAACCGCGGGTCGGCGATCTGCTTCCGCTTGCGGGCCACCCACTCCGGAACCCGCTCCGGAGAGCGCGCCGCCAGCGGGATCCAGCCGTCGCGTTCGACCTGGACGATCCGCTCGTCGACGCCGAGTGCCCGCAGGTGGTCGAGAAACGCCACCACCTCCGGGGGCAACGCCAGGTTGTCCCCCGCGGCGAGGCGGGCGATCCGCTCGCGGTGCCGCTGTCGCTCCCGGATCTCCGCCCGCAGCCGCTTGTCGATGTCCGCGACCGCCGCGGCGAACTCCTCCTCGTCGGACCTGAGCAGTTCCCGAACGCGTGCCAGCGGAATCCCGGCCCTGGCGAGGGTCCGGATTCTGATCAGCTCGACCACGGAGCCGGCGTCGTATCTGCGATAACCAGAGTGGTCGCGTTCGGGCTCCGCCAGCAGCCCCTTGGCGTGGTAGTGCCGCACCGTGCGCGCCGTCACTCCCGCGTACGACGCCAGCTCGCCGATGGTCAGCATCGAACCAGTCTCCTTCAGGCTGGGAGGCGTCACCTGACGCACCGAGCGCCGTGCGCGCTCCGGATGATCTGGGCGATCTCCTCGGCGTGGGTGAAGACCAGTCCGTGATGGGCATCAAGCCAGGACGTGGAGAGGCGCGGGCACTCGCGGACGAGTCGCTCGATGCCGGCGCGCCAGTTCTGGTTGCGCCACCGGGTGCGCGCTTCGCCGCTGTCGCCGGCCATCGCGGTCGACATGATCATCCTGATAGGACGGTCGACCTTCCGGTACCGGTCCAGGATCTCGGACCGGACCACGTCGATCTCGCGGTTCAGGGCGAGGATCTCCTCTGCGGTGAGCAACATCTGCCGCACGCTGCCCCGCTCGTTCTCGTACCGCGTCGCCAGGTCCTCCCACATCGCGCGGAACTCCGGCAGCTCCGCCTCGGTGACGAACGGTTCGGGAACCGGGTTCGCGCCGTCGATGAGGACAAGCTCGGCGACGGTGTCCGGATGCTCGGCGGCGTGGTGCACGGCCAGGTCCGCGCCCAACGAGTAGCCCACGAGCACAGGCGCCGAGGGCAGGTCGAGGCGTCCCAGCTCCGCCATCACGGCGCGGAGGTCGCCCAGGAACGCGTCGAAGGAGTACCGGTCGGCGGCCGAGGAAAGGCCGTGGCCCCTGAGGTCGAAGGACACCACGTCGTGGTCGCGTCGCAGCAGCGCGATCAGCTCGTGCAGACCGGCCTGCGTCGAGCTCAGCCCCGGGCACAGGACCAGGGGCCTTCCCCGACCGCCACGCGACACCGAGATCACGACCCTGTCGTGGTGAACCGCGAAGTGCCGCACCGTCCTGTCGTCCACCCCGCCCCTCTCCCCCGTGTCGTCGCACGACGTGCGCGGACCCGTGGCCTCCGCCGCACTGGTTCTCGTCGTCATGCCGGCCATGGTGCGGGCTTGTCGCTGCGTCAAGGTCAACGCTCGGGGCGACAAGGACCCTCACACACACCGCCAGAAGCACCGGCCTCGCCCCCCATCCAGGCACCATCGGCACCGTGTCCTCAGTGGAGGAACTGCCGTCGGCCATCGCCGCCGCAACGTTCCGGGCGGCTGGGGCGCACTGACGCCGTCGTGGTTACCCGTGTGTGTCCCCCACGAGGTAGTCAACGACATCGACGAGACTGTCGCGGGAAGCGAACGCGGCGCGCTGTCGACTGCTGCCGTCGCCCGCGGTTTCCAGGTCGTGGAGGAACGCGAGGACCGCGGTCAGTTCGCGGTGTTCTTCGAGCACGGGGCCGATGTGGTGGAGGAGCTTCCGGGCCACCGCCGGGGTGGCGAGGAGTTGACCGGTGAGCGGGTCCCAGCTCCGGCCCGCGTAGCCGTCCCGTGCGGCCCGCCAGTAGGCGGCTCGGAGGGTCTGCTGCGGGACGGGAGGTCCTGGATCGCCTCGGCGCACCATGGCCGCGGACTGGATCACCAGCGCGCGGACGAGGCAGGCCAGCGCGGTGGACTCGGTGGCGGTGACCGGCACGTCCATCACCCGGATCTCGACGGTGGGCAACTGGATACCGGGTCGGATGTCCCACAGCAGGTCCCGCGGTGTGTTGAGCACGCCGATCGTGCTCAGCGTCGACAGGGTGGTGTCGAAGTCCCGGGGCGACGGGAAGTAGGGCGGGGGCCCGTCCGCGGGGCCCCGGCTCTTGATGACGGTGCGCCAACTGGCGTAGCCAGTGTCCTTCTCCGCCCAGTACGGAGAGTTGGCGCTGAGGGACACGAGGAGGGGAAGCCAGGGGCGCAGGTGGTTGCCGACCAGGACCGCCTCATCCCGGTCCGGGAGTTGGACGTGGGTGTGCAGGGAGCAGATCACGTAGTCGTCGATGGTGGAGCGGAAGGCGTGGGCCTCCTCGTCGTAACGCGGGTCGGCGCGGCGCGGCGCGGGTAGTTGGGCGCCCAGGAGCGGTGTTCCACTCGCGACCACGCCGAGCCCTTCGGCGCGGGCGGCGTGGGCGACGGCCGCGCGCATGCGCGAGATCTGCGTGACGAGCTCGCCCCGCCACGTGCAGGGACGTGTTTTGGCCTCGATCTGGTACTCGGTGAACTCGCCGGAGACCTGCGGGCCGAGCAGCGCGCGAGCGCGGCGGAGCACCCTCGTGCTGGAGGGCGACACGAGGCGGGTGGCGGTGTCGACGAGGAAGTACTCCTCCTCCACTCCGAGCGTGGGGGGTTCGTGGTGGCCGAGGGCCATGGCCTACCTCCCGTACCGCTGGCGCGGGGCCGGAGTGTTCCTCGGTTCCGGGACAGGGTAGGGCCGCTCTGGTTCTCCCGCGGTTCCTGCCGCTCCGGTTCGTCACGCGCCTGGCCGGGGCATGAACCCGGCGTGGCGCAGGTAGCCGAGGTACCCGATCGATGAGGCGGCTGTCGACGGAAGGGCAGGAGGCTGCGTCGGCGGACAGCACGTGGGTGGGGTCGAGTGCGGTGGCCGTGATGGGCAGGGGCGGCCGGAGAACCCACGCGAGGTCGGGGTTCCCGGTGTTGAGTGGGGACACCAACGGAACGTAGGGGTGAAGGGGCGGCGGGGGGGTGACGCGGATGAGGGCTCACAGGAGGCTGCCGGTGTTCCACGCCCCGGCGGTGCTGACTCCGGCGGTCTCGCCGGGACGGCAGATCGTCGCGGGCAGTCCGCGTGCCGCCGCCTGTGCGACGAGGTGTTCCGACACCCACTTGGTCTGGGCGTAGGCGGTGCGGAGATCGGACAGATCCGCCGGCACTGCCAGGGCTTCGGCGATCCTGTGCTGCGCGCTCTCGCGGTCCGGAGCCCGGACCAGGCAGTGGGCCCGCACCGCGACGGATGCGGGGTGGTCGACCAGGGAGGCCTCCAGGAAGCCCGTGGCACCGGTCAGGAGTAGTTCTCGCGGCGGCACCGGGGAACCCGTCGGCCGGGGACGGGACGTGTCCCCGGTGGTAGGGAGGCTTCGCTGACGAGGTCGACGTCGTGGTCCCGGGAGATGGCGCGCCATCAGTCGCCTGCTCGGCGTTGGGTCGTGTTCCTAGCCAGCGTTGACGAACACCAACAACGGAACAAGCTGCTCGGCCGCGGTCAGCGAGCCGTGCTGCCCCGCGAACCCGGACAGGCGCGACTCCACGACCGACCGCACCACCGCCAGATCACCCCGCGCCGCCACAACAAGATCCCCGATCCGGGACCGGATGTGCGCAGCGACCCGCGGACCGAACCACCCAGCCGCGATCGCCTCCTCCCGCGTCGCGATCCACACCCGGTCACCCAGAACCTCGCCCCACCGCGCCCGAACCTCATCCGTGGCACCAGGACTGGTGTAGACGTGCCGCACCCGGGCCTCACCACCGAGCACCCGCACCCCGTCCTGGAGATCGGTCTCGGTGTCGAAGTCCACCCGATCCGCCTCGCCCACCCCGACCATGCCGTGGTCAGCCGTCACCACGAGCGCACCACCCCGGGGCAGGTTCTCCGCGATCGTCAACGCCACCCGGTCCACGAACGCCAACTGCCGACGCCAGGGATCACTCCCCGGCCCGTACACATGCCCCAACGAGTCCAGATCAGCGTGGTAGCTGTAGCACAACACCCGGTCCCGCTCACCCAACGCCTCCAGAGTGCGGCTGACCAGATCCCCCAACCCGTACACCCCGCGGAACTCCCCACCCCGCAGCACCGCACGCGACAACCCACTGCCGTACTGCTCCGCGGGCGCCACAAGCCGCACCAGCACACCAGCCTCAGCAGCGCGGTCGAAGGCAGTTGGCTGTGGCTGGATGTGCTCAGGCACCAGCGATGCCCGCAGATCAACCTGCTCGGCCACACCATGGCGATGCCACCGCAAGGCGTTGAGCAACTCCTCGCCACCCTCACCGTCAACAGCGAAGGAATACCCGACGAGGCCGTGCTGCCCGCTGGGCATCGCCGTGGCCAGCGACGCGATGCTGGTCGCCGTGGTGGCGGGAAACCCCGCCGTGATGGGCGTCCGCTCCCGGACCAGCGATCCCAGAAACGGTGCGTCAGAGCGGTACTCGCGCAGCAACTGCCACCCGAGGCCATCGACGAGCAGCAGGCACACCCGCGACGGGCCGGCCAGCCCGAGCACGTCGTCCATGCCCGGAACACCCATCCCCGCCAGCAGCGACGGAACGACCTCCGACAGCGTGCCGTGCCCGTACTGAGGGACCAGCGGCTCCATGAGACGACCCTAGCCACGACGTCGAGACCTGCCCTGGAGGCCGACAGCTCGCGGCACAAGGCATCAGCGCGACCACCTGCGGTGTGGCGCGCGGAGGCCGCACAGGAGGTCACTCGATCAAGTGATCATCATCGCGGCCCGGTACCCCCTCGCGCGATCGTGTCCCATCCTGGGAACGCCAGCGATCAAGATCATCGAAGGGACGGGCCCGATGACGGTGCAGGACATCATCGCCAACAAGCTCGAGCGTTCGTTCGACGCCCTGGACGCCGACGGCAACGGCTACCTGGAGTGGTCCGACTACCAGAAGCTCGCCGACCGCTACATCGAGGCCTACAAGCTCGACAGGAACGACCGCCGGGCCAGGGCGCTCGTCGCCTTCTGCCAGATGTACTGGCTGGACGTGCTGCGGCACGCGGGCGTGGACGGGGATCGGCTCACCAAGGACCAGTACGTCACGGCCACCCGCCTCGCGACCATCGACACCAGCCGGCTCAACGTGACCGAGGGCGGTGCCCACGCGATCTTCGACGTCGTCGACACCGACGGCGACAACGAGATCAGCAGGGAGGAGTACGCCCGCCTCGCCAGGGACGTGTGGCGGATCGACGCGTCCGACGCGCTGGAGGGCTTCGCCAAGCTGGACGTCGACGGGGACGGCGCGGTCTCCCGCCACGAGTTCATCCGCGCGGTCCGTGAGCACTTCCTCTCCAACGACCCGGAAGCACCGGGCAGCCTGTTCTTCGGGCGCGTCTGATCCACCTCCTTCGAGGCGTTGGCCGGTCTCGGCCAGAAGCCGCGCACAGCCGCCCCTGGAGCCCGGTTCCGGTGGGCGGCTGTGCGCATGCGCACGCGGCGCCACCCCCCGTTGGGCGAGTTGCCGGCTCAGGAACTCCGACTCAACCCCGAAGCGGGTCACTAAGCCCGCGCCGTCGTGCTTGTCGTTCCAGTCCCTCGCGATCCTGATCGCGTACTGGAGCCACTGCGCCTCGTCGTCACCATCGGCCACCACAAAAACAGTCCACAGTGGACACGTGCTCAGCAGTGCGACTTCCCGTGTCGGTCACGCGACCAGGCGCAGCCAGGCCGCCGCGAGCGCGGCATGGCCGGCCGGCGTCGGGTGCACGCCGTCCGCGGCCCAGTACTCCGGCCCGGTCGTCGCCGCGAGTTCGGCGAACATGCTGTCGGCGGCGAGCAGGTGCGCGCCGTACCCGCGGGCGAGATCGCGCACGACCTGGATCTTCGGGTCCAGGTCGGCGCGCCATTCCGCTCGCTCCTTCTCCGCGATGAGCGCGTGACCGGCGCCGGCCTCGACGACACCGCGGATCGGCAGGAGGAACGGCTCGATGAGGACCAGCTCCGTGCCCGCCTCGGCCAACGGCGCGAGCAGGCGGTCATAACCGGCCTCGAAGTCCTCCACGGGGATCACGTGCCCGGCCGGGTCCAGCGTGTGCCAGGCCATGTCGTTGACCCCGACGAGGATCGACACCACGTCCGGGCGCGCGTCGAGCACGTCCGTCTGCCAGCGGGCTTCGAGGTCCATCCCCTTGTCGCCGCCGACGCCGGTGTTCAGCCAGGTGACGGGCCGGTCCGGGTGCCGGAAGCCCCACTCGCCCGCGATGCGCAGCGGATAGCCGAACCCGAGACCGTCCTCGCTCTCCAGCCGTTGGCTGTCGGTGATCGAGTCGCCGGTGAACACCACGGTGCTTCCCCGGCGGAGGGTGACCGTCATCTGTGCTCCTGGAACTTGGTTGAAGGACAAGGGAAAGAGGTGCGGCCGCGTCAGATCTCCGGCGCGTCGAACCACTGGCGGGCGGCTCGCCCGAACGCTTCCCGGCCCGCAGCGCGATCACCGGCCCAGGCAACGATGCCGTCAGGCCGGACGAGCACGGCGCCCAGGCCGAGGTCGTTCCTCGCCGTCCCGACCGCGTACCGCAGTCGACCGGCCCAGCCCGTCGCCGCATCGCGCAGGCATCCGTCGACGCTGAAATCGAGTGCGACGCCTCGCCCGTCGCACATCAGGTCGCCGAGGCGAGTGCCGTCCTCCAGACGGAAGTCCGGGGCGTCGCGGCCGACCAGCGGGTGCTCGCCGCCGAGGTCGTAGCGGATCGACGATCCCGAGACCTTTCCGACCACGTAGGTCGTTCCGTCCCGGGTCGAGAGCAGGTCGCGGAGCACGCCCTGGATCGCCTGGCCGTGCGGGTCCGGCCGCATCGCCGTCGCCTGGGCGCGCGTCCAGTCCAACGCCCAGGCACCAACCGGATGGCGCTCGCCCGGGGCTGCCGGCCTTCGGCGTGCTGGTCGCGGACCGGCTGGCCGCCGTGGCCGGGATCGAGGCGTCGCCGCTCATCCAGCGGCTGGCCGACGGCCCGGACAGGTGGCTGGCCGGACTGGCCCGGATGGCCAGGGCCGAGCGCGCCGAGAAGACGGCCACCTCGACCAGGTCGGCGCCGACGTGGCCGTGGCACTGGGCTGTTTCGCCCAGGCGGGCGACAGCTGGGGCCTGGCGATGGCACTGCCGATGCGCGCGCTGCCGCGGCAGTACGACGGCGACCTCGACGGCGCGCTGGCCGACCTGACCGAGGCCAAGCGGCGGGCCCGCCAGTTCGGGTCGCTCAGCCACAGCGACGGGACCCACACCGACCTGCGCCTGGTCGACCTGCACGTGCGACTCGGCCAGACCGAGCGGGCGGCGGCGATCACCGCCGTGACCCGGGAGCGCACGCCGCGCTCGACCATGCCCGAGACCGTGGTGCTGCTCGACGCCCGCGAGGCCGGCCTCCGGCTGCGCACCGGCGACCTGGACCGGGCACGGGAGCTGGTCGAGGCGGCCGAGGCCGGCCTGTCCGACCAGCTCCCGTTCGGCAACGACCACGGACAGGCCCTGGTCGGCGCCGTGCGGGCCGAACTCTGCCTCGAACTCGGCGACGGCCCCGCCGCCGAGGCGGCCCTGCACCGGGCGCACGCGGCCGCGGTCAACAGCAGGGACTCCCCGATCGCGGCCACGGTCGCGGTGACCGTGGCCGGCCTCGCCGCGTCGCACGGGCAGTTCCTCGACGCGGCCGTCGTGCTCGGCGCGGCGGCCCGCCTGCGCGGCGCCCACGACCGCAGCGAACCCCGGGTCCGCGCGCTGGCCAGCCGCGGCCGGGCCGCGCTCGGCGACGAGCGCTTCGCCGAGGCGTACGAGAGCGGCTGGCAGCTGGCCGCGCCGGCGGCCCTGACCCGGGCCGATCCGGCACTGCTGCGCCCTACGGCGGCCGGCGCCGCCCCTCCCAAGCCGGAATGACAGCGGCAGCGTGTGAGCGAATGTGTGAGCGAATGTGTGAGCGAAGAAGTTGCGGACCAGACGCAGCCGCTCGTCGAGTGATGTCGTCGCGTGCTGATACGCGGGCGACCGTGGAGCCCTGATGAAATGGCTCGGTGTTACTTCTCGGCAGTGCCGGATTTCCCGCCGACGGACCCCTGACAGATGTCCGCGTAGGTTCGCGTGTCCTTGACCAGGTCGTCGCAGAAGGCGGCGACGTCGTTGCCGACGAGTTCCAGGACTCCCTTGCCGGCCGCCGCTCCCTCCTCGAAGAAATCGACGATCCCCGAGAGCAGGGTCCCCTCAGGCGGGTCGATCGGCCCGACCTTGAAGACGTACCTCTGGATCTCCTTGTAGACGATCTGGTAGTCCGGCGGAAGCGCCTTGACCCGCGCCACGTGTGCCCGCCACTGCTTCTTTCCCTCGATGATGTCCCGAATGCCCACGTCAGCCCCCCAACTGGCGCAGTTTCCGCGCGACGTTCCTGTTCAACTGCTCGCGCCACCGGTCGCGGTAGCTCCGAGCCCCTTCTTCGCCGGCCAGCGCCGCGCAGAAGCCCTTAATGTCGTCACCCAGCACGTCGTCGACGCTCTGCCCGTCCGCCGAGGTCTCTTCGAGCAGCCCCAGGGCGCCGTCGAGGATCGGCACCAGGTTGCGCCCCGTGAATCCCGAGTAGGGCGACAGGTGAACCTTGATCTGCTCCCACGCCGCCCGGAATTCGGCCGGCAGCGCCTCGGCTCGGACTTCGAGCGCCTTCCACTCCCTGGTGATATCACTACCGGTGATGGTGTTCCAGAAGCTCATTTCCCGCCCTCCCTGAGCTTGTCGATCCGCGACGAGACGTACTCCCACTTCGCCCAGAACGTCGCGAGCTCCTCACGCCCCGCGTCGTTGAGCGCGTAGAACTTGCGCGGCGGCCCCATCCCGGAAGGTCGTTTCGTCACCTGGACGAGCCCGTTCTTCTCCAACCGCAGCAGGATGGCGTAGACGGTCCCCTCGATGACGTCGACGAACCCGAGTTCGTTCAGCCGACGCGTGATGGCGTACCCGTAGGTCTCCTCGCTACCGATGATCTCCAGCACGCAACCCTCAAGCGTGCCCTTCAGCATCTCCGTCAGATCTTCCACCGTCGCCCCCGTCAACCCCCACTACTAAGTACTACCGAGTACCACTACACAGTAACACCGAGTACCGCACCACGCCAGCGAGCCGGGCCTCGAGCATGTCGCCGCCCGCACTTCTCAACTCGCCAAGACACCGGGACCGGGTGCTGCGGCAGGGGCGATCGACGAAGAATGTCGGCGGGCCTCACTACGGTCCAGATGTGGATCTTGAAGCTGTAGGACGGAAAATGGCGGAACGACTCCGGACGTGGGCGGGAGAGGGATGGTCAGAAGCCGTCGCCCAGGTGGCGGTCACCGGTAGCTGGCACTCGTTGGACTCGTGGACGGACGGGCCCGAGGGATCGAGCTCCGGGTCCATCCTCGACCACATGTACGGCGTCTTTCCCGACAACGCTCCCCGAGCGGCGTACGAGGTTCGGCTGCGTGCTGACGGGAGCTACCGGGTCGCCACCAGTCCCGACATCGACACGCTGTTCCCGGCCCGGCTCGTCTTCGACCCGGACTTCCGGTATCCAGGCCATCCCCTGCCGGGTATGCCGCGCCCCGCGGCGGCCGACCCGACCGGGCTGCCCACCGATCCGGCCGTCCTGGCCGGGGTCAGCGCGCTGGTCGAGGAGTTCGCCCAGCACCACACGAGGATCACGGGGCACGCCCCGAGGTGGGAGCCGGGCCGCACCGAGGAGGAGATCGCCGAGGCCGAGTCCCGGATCAGGGCACGGTTACCGGAGGACCTGCGCGCGTTGTTCCGCCTGGTCGGGCGCGACGCCGCCGAAAGCGGCCTGTTGGGGCGCTACTCCCACGGTTCCCTGGAGGATCTGGTCGAGCAGTACTGGGACGGACTGCCAGGAGCCAGCGCCGAACCGGAGCAGGACTGCCCCCTCGACGAGGAGGATGTGGTTCTCGAGGCCTTCCCGCCGGGTCGGGTGAAGCGGGTGTCGCGCAACGACTGGTGGGTCACCTTCGGCGACAACGGCGACGGCGAAGCGATCGTGGTCGATCTCGACCCCGGCCCCGCTGGCCGGAGCGGTCAGGTTCTGGAGTACGGGCGCAACGTCGACGAGCCGCCGCGCTACGTCGCCGGATCGGTCACCGAGATGCTGAGCGCCGTGGTGAACGCCCTGCGGGAGGACCGCTACAAGTTCGACGAGGGCGATCCACGACTGCGCGCTGATGTCGACTTCCACCGCGACAGGACCCCGAACCGTTTCCACTCCTTCCCCGACGTCCCGGAGCTGGACGTGCGGGCCGCGGTCGCGGAACTCGACGAGCCCGCGTTGATCCAGAGTGCCGGGCTGTCCAACGAGGGCGCCATCGACCTGGGTGGGTTGGCCCCGCTGGTTTCGTTGCGGCGGCTGGCCGTCCATCGCGCGGGTTCGGTCCGGGCCGCGGTGTCCGAGCTCGCCGCACTGGAGTCCCTCAGCATCACGGCGTCGAACGTCGATCTCTCCGCGCTCGCGGGACACCCGGTGCTGTGGGATCTCACGCTCGCGGGCGTCGGCCACCCTGTCGACCTGTCGGTGCTGGCCACGCTGCCACGGCTGACCCGGTTGTCACTCGCGGGCCTGGACGTTCCCGAGATCGAACGGCTCGGTGAGCTGCGCTCGCTGCGGATGCTCACCCTCGACGCCGCACAGCTCCACCAGTTGCTCGCGCGTGACACACGGCTTCCCCATCTGGCCGCGCTGTCCATCACCGGCCACGTGGTGCTGTCGGATGTCGTGAAGTTCCGACGGCGACTCCGCGACGCGCCGGTGCGTTTCGCGGAGTTCACGGGCAGGTTGGACTCCGTAGTCATGTGACGCCTGCCCACTGTCCTGTTCGCACTCGTCCCCGGCCTGGCCGGGGGTACCGCTCCCCAGCAGGGGTCTCACGGATCAGGAACGAGAACGGGGAAGGCGCCGTTTCCCCTGGTGTCGACCCACAGTCGGGCACGGCGCGCGCCTGGTGTTCGCGACGTCGCTCGGTACCGGGAGCAGGACAGGAAGTCCCGAACTGGACACAGGTCGTGGACCGCGGCGCTGGACGCGGTCCTGCTGCGGCCTGGCGACAACGCCGCGTCGCTGACCGCCCGGCATGTGTGCGGTGCGGTGTACCGACTGACCACCGCAGGGCACTGCCCGCCCGAAGACCCGCGCATCCTGCTGGTGGCCGACGCCAGCTACGACAACCCCTGTCTGGCTCATGTGCTGGCCGCCCCGCCGATCACCGTGCTAGTGCGGATGCGCTCCGGGCGAGTCCGGCCCCGCCTGGTGTCACCACACCTGCCCGAATCGACGTCGTGCGGCCGCAGCGCGGAGCGGGGCGCGAAGTGGAGGCGCTCAGCCCAACTCGACGTCGGGTGGCCGCTGACCGCCTGCCGGTCCCGGCAGCCCCCGGAACCGGTAGGGCGCCGGGTCCCGACCGTCCTGGACGATCCACGCCGATCCGGGCTCGGCCTCGCGCAACATTGCCTCCACCGCGTCGGCGACCCGCTCGGGCGTCAACAACGGGAAGCCCGCGTCGGTGAGCCGCGCCCGGGCCGCGCCGAGCAGGGGTGTGTCCGCGAACCCCGGGCACAGAGCGCACAGGCGGATGCCCTCGCCCGCGAGCGCCGCACCAGCCGCCCGCACGTACCCCACGACCGCGTGTTTCGTCAGCGTGTAGAGGGGATCGGCCGGCATCGGCCCGAGACCGGCGAGCGACGCGGTCACCACGATGGTGCCGCCGCCCCCGCGCCTGAGCGCGGGAACGGCGGCGCACGTCCCGTAGACGACGTGGTCGACGTTCACCCCGACCAACCGCCGGTAGGCGGCCACGTCCAGGGAAGCGTCCACCCCCGGCTGGCGCCCGCCGATCCCGGCGTTCAGGTGCGCCACGTCGAGCCGCCCGAACTCGGCCTCGACCCTGGCGACGGCGTCGGGCAGCGTCGACGGCTCGGTCACGTCCCCGACCAGCGCCAGGCCCGCCACCTCGTCGGCCACGGCCCGCGCGGCGCCCTCGTCGAGGTCGAGGACCGCGACGCGGGCGCCGAGCCGGGCGAGCCGCCGCGCCGACGCGGCCCCGATCCCCGACCCACCGCCGGTGACTAAGGCCGCCTTCCCGGACAGCTCGCCCATCACCTCGCCCCTTTCGGTGTCAGCAGTTGCGCATGAACCGGTCCAACACCCGGGTGCCGAACTTCAGCGCGTCCACCGGCACCCGCTCGTCCACACCGTGGAACAACGCCGAGAAGTCCAGGTCCGGCGGCAGCTGCAACGGGGCGAAGCCGAAGCAGCGGATGCCCAGCCGGTCGAACGCCTTCGCGTCCGTGCCGCCCGAGAGCATGTACGGGACCAGCTTGGCGGCCGGGTCCTCGGCCAGGATCGAGGCGTGCATGGTGTCCACCAGCGCGCCGTCGAACGTGGTCTCCACGGCGGGCAGGTTGGCCACCCACTCGCGCTCCACGTCCGGCCCCAGGATCTCGTCCAGCTCGCGCTCGAACGCCTCCTGCCGGCCCGGCAGCACGCGGCAGTCCACCACGGCCTCGGCGACCGACGGGATGACGTTGGCCTTGTAGCCGCCGGTCAGCATCGTCGGGTTCGCCGTGTCGCGCAGCGTCGCGCCGATGATGCGGGCGAGCCCGCCGAGCTTGGCGACGGCGCCGTCGAGGTCGTCCTCGGGGAACTCCAGCCCGGTCAGCTCGGTGATGGCCGCGAGGAACTCCCGCACCGAGTCGGTCAGCACCAGCGGGAAGCGGTGGCGGCCCAGCCTGGCCACGGCCTCGGTCAGCTTCGTGACCGCGTTGTCCTCGTGCAGCATCGAGCCGTGGCCGGCGCGGCCCCGCACGCGCAGCCGCAGCCACGCGATGCCCTTCTCGGCCGTCTCCACCAGGTAGGCCCGGACCCCGTCACGGACCGTCACCGAGAAGCCACCGACCTCGCCGATCGCCTCGGTGCACCCCTCGAACAGCTCCGGCTGGTTGTCCACCAGCCACTGCGAGCCCACCAGGCCGCCGGCCTCCTCGTCGGCCAGGAACGCGAAGACGATGTCGCGGGGCGGGGTGATGCCGTCCCGCTTCAGGCGACGCGCCGTCGCCAGCGTCATCGCCACCATGTCCTTCATGTCGACCGCGCCGCGGCCCCACACGTAACCGTCCTGCACCGCGCCCGAGAACGGGTGGACCGACCACTCCGAGGCGTCCGCCGGCACGACGTCGAGGTGGCCGTGCACCAGCAGCGCGCCCCGGCTCGGGTCCGCACCCGGCAGCCGGGCGAACACGTTGCCCCTGCCCTTGGCCCCCGACTCCACGTACGTCGTGTCGTACCCGACCTCGGCGAGTTTCTCCGCGACGTACTCCGCCGCGGCCCGCTCACCCACCACGGTGTCCGCTTCGCCGGTGTTGGTGGTGTCGATCCGGATCAGGTCACTCGCAAGGGTGACAACCTCGTCCTCGGCCAGGGCCAGTCCAGCCGGGGCGGGAACCTCGCGGGGCTCGTTGTGCGTGCTCACCACGCCTTCCTACCACCGGCCGCCGGCCCCTGGGGACCCGATTTGGGCGGCTTGAGAACGATCAGCTATTCTTGCTGGGCGCGCGGGCCGACAGGCACGCGCGGCGTCCGAGTGGCGGAATGGCAGACGCGCTAGCTTGAGGTGCTAGTCCCCGTATAGGGGGTGGGGGTTCAAGTCCCCCCTCGGACACAGAAACCACGCACCGACGCATCATTTGCGTACTCAGGGGCACTTGAACACCTTTCGGTCGCACCCAACCCCCTCCGTGATGCTTCGGAGGCGGTTGGGTGATGAGCGGCTCACCAATGCCGCGGTCCCCTGGGCTGGGCACCAGGCTGGAAGCCCACGCCGTCCACGGGGTGCTGGTCATCCATCCCGGTCTCGGTGCGGCGGTCAGCCTGAACCGGCGGAGACAGCTCAGGTTGCGGTGTTGGCGTCGCCCGCAGGGCCTCACGGCAAGATCAATCTCAGTGCCGGGTCGCGGTGACAGGTTCGGGCAGCGTGAGGGCTGTGTGGGCTGGCCGCCCGGTTTCTGGTGGCAGGGCGGCGAGCGTGGCTCGTGCGTTGCTGACCAACGTCCAGGCGTGGTCCACGGTGTCGCCGTGCGGATCTACGACCACCCCGCACGTCTTCGTGAGCGCAACAGTCGGCCAGCCTCCTCAGGAACGTCGCCGCCGTGCAACTTCGTCGCGAGCACACAGCGCAACATCTGTCCCGCGAGGCGAAACACGTGAGCAGAAGAATTGACTACGTCATGCCCGGCCCGGTCGACCTGGAGCACTCCGGCGGGAAGGCCGAGTTTTTCTGACCCGATCCGCAGCCCCTCCAGAAGGGCGGGCGCGAACTCCTCGGTCAGACCTGCCAGAAACGGTTCCCGCCAGAGATGACTGTTGCAGGCGGTCGGCTCCGCGCTCGATGACGCCAGCGCGACGTCGAACTGGGTTTCGCCGCTTTCGGCGGCGACGAACTGCCCGCCGACAAGCGCGCGAGGCGCCATACCACCGGCGTGGAGCTGAACCTCGACGAGTGCCCGAGCGGTGTGAAGAACGACCGGCCTGTCGTCGCCGGAGGAGCTGACCGCGTGGAGGGTGCCAGCACGTGGGTAGCGTGCGGACACGTCATCCTCGGAGATGGCCGCGAGTCGGCCGCCGCCAGTGTCGATAGTGATTACTTCGGGGGCGAGTTCCACTGTTTTCTTCACCATTTAATGAAGTGCTCGGATATTTGGCTGATGATCTCGGGGCTCTAGTTCCTGTCCGGTGGGGGTGTCTTCAGCGCCTCGTCATGAGCCTCATCATAGAACATGCCCTTGTCCGTCAGCTCCTTCTCATCAAGCCATCGGCGCGGAAAGCTCCTCAAGGGTTTTCCGTGCCGGAAGCCTGGTTTGGCTTCTGTTCGACTGTGGGTAGAGTCGGCTAGCCCGCGGACATCAACAGCTGGATGTTGGCGAAGACCGCGGGGGACGCAGGCCCGGAAGAGATGCGGTGGCTGAACTTCTATGTCCGGAACGCCGGTGGGATTCGCGATCTGTTGGTTGTCCTTGTGGGGGTCACCGGTGCGGCTGGTAGCGGTGGCGGAAGGTGAGGTCGGGGAGGAGGCTGGGTGGGATTTGTCGGCCTGACGAGGGCGATCTGATCTCGATAGGCGGTAAGAGGAATGGATGAACGACGAGCGCATGACGACGTCCGCTCTGGTGCCCCACCGGTCGAGGTAGTGACTCCCGAGCAGAGCGCCGAGGAGATCCGGCAGGCGGCCCCACCCGATTCGGGGCAGGCGGGGAGTGGCCTGGTTCGAGTGCCTTCCGCGCTGGAGATCGACACCGAAGAAATCATTCGCATGGGCTCGGACGTCCTGATCGCGGTCATCGGGAGGATCGCACCGTACGGGACGGCAGCCGGCATGTTGGCGGGATTTCTCCGGGACCTGCTCTGGCCGCGGGGGAACGTCGACGTGTGGGACGAGATCTGCGGTCGGGTGGAGAAGTTGATCGACGAGAAGATCGAGGGCTACCACGTGGAGGTCGTGCGGGGAAAACTCAACGACCTCCACACCGTCTTCAAGGGGTACACGGAGGTCGTGAAGAAGAGCCCGGACAACTACGAGGCGATCAGGCGCAACTGGACGGCCGTGATCACGCAGGTGCGGGGTTCACGATCGCAGTTTCAGTTCACCCGGTTCCAGGTTCCGCTTCTGCCGCTGCTCGCGCGGTTTGTCGACGTGCACATCTCGCTCCTGCGTGACGCGTTTCTCCATGGCGCGAAGTGGGGGCTGGACAAGACGGAGATCCAGCAGGTCAAAGATGAGATGAGAGACACGATCGGAACCGGCGGCGGGGATCAGAACTACATCAAGTGGGTGAAGGACAAGTACGAGGAGGGGAGAAAAGCCAGGTGGGGAAAGAAGTCCCACTGGGAGATCATGGACTATGAGCGGACGATGACGGTCTACGCGACGCAGTTCGCGTGGGACATCTGGCCCTACCTGGATCTCAACCGGTATCCGGACAAGCTGACGGTCGAACGCAAGCGTGAGGTGTGGCGCGGCCCGCACGGCCATGTCTCGGGCCTGGGCAAGGATCAGTACGCTCCTCGTGAGTGTCCGAACAAGCGCCTGACCGCGTTGACCCTGGAATGGAACAAGGCGCCGGACAGAAACTACAACACCGGCCTTCGGCGGGCCTGCGACGAATTTACCGACGTGACCCACTGCTGGGGCCTGGAGAGCAAGGACGTGAAAAGTAATCTCAAAGTCACGGAGGACCATCCGTTCAAGAGCATCGTTGTTGGGTACGACACGGAGGACCGGCGCAGTGACGGCTACGTCGGTCGTCTCGAAGTCAAGACCGCCGATGGGCCGTCCATAGTGGGCGGCAAGCGGGTCGACGAACTCGGCAAGGCCAAGTGGGACTACTTCGGCATCAAGGGGTGGGACGTCTCAGGGGTGTACCTCGAACAGGGAGAGCATTATTGGACGAAAGGCGCGAAGACCTGCGTCGTCGGGTTTCGACCTTCGAAATGGAAGGCGCCGACGAGGAAGGCGGTTCCCGGGCGGGCCTACGCGATCCTGTCCAGGGACGACGGAATGGCGATCGATCTGGGTGGGTTGCGCGCCGAACTGGGGCAACAGCTCACCCAGTGGAGCCACCCGCTGCCGGGTGTCAGCCATCAGTGGGTCGTGGAGGACGACGCGGGTGGGCTCCTGGTTCTCCGCAACCGCTGGAGCGGGACTTTTCTCGGTGTCGAGAACAACGCCACCCCGCCGCGCCTGGTCCAAAGCGCGTACCCCACCGCGTGGAGGCTGGACGAGACGGACGATGGCAGTCTCCTCTTGGTCACCTCGCTGGAGGATCGCGACTGGTACGTCGCGAAACCCGAGGACGCCGAGGACGGAACACCGCTGCTGCTGCGCGACCACCTCGACGAGACCAGCCGGCAGCAGTGGCTCCTGAGCGAGGCGGGAGTTTGCGAGTACGGCTCCTTCACCGACGACGACCCGGTGGTGACCTTCGAAGCGACCTCGACGGAGCGGGAGGCGAACTCGTTCACGGCGACAGTCACCCTCACGGCCGGCCAGCGGGTCGCTCCACACTGGAACCTGTCCTTCACGCTGCCCGACACCATCGGTCCCGACCTCACGATCAGCGGCCAGGACAGCGGCGGCACATCCCTCGCCAGTGTCACCGCGGGCAAGCGCGGCCTCTGCGTCACGGTCAGGGGCGAGCAAGGCCTTGATCCCGGCGAGACCGTCACCTTCGTCCTCTCCGGCATGCCGCGAGACGTTTCCCGCGGCATGCAGGACATCCTGGTCAAACCTGACCACTGCACACTCGACGGCTTCGGAGCCGCCCTGCGGACAGGGTGCGCGCGGCCCCAGTCCCAGCCCCACCCGAACGTCGAGATGCGATAGGGCCAGCCCAAGGCCAACCAGCCATGAAGTGATCTCAGCAAGTCCCAGTCGGGGACACAGAAGGCGCCGCTCGAATCGACGTTCAGGAAGGCGTTCCCAAGGCTTCCGGGGAGAACACGTAACGCGCGAACCAGCGGTGCATCTGGCGTTGCAGGGCCAGGTCGCCATGCACGTGTACGTCTGGATGACGCAACAGCTGTGCCCAGGATTGTTCACCTAGCCACCACCTGGTCACCGCCATGGTCGGGGCCGCCAGCCAGATGTCGACGGGTGCTCCGGTGTCCTGGCGGCACAGGTTCACGCCAGTCCGCGACAGGTGCAGCCAGTACTTCTCGTCCCGGTCGGTGAAGTCGACGGCCACCACGACGGTCTGTTCCGGCAGGGCATCGACGTTGATCCGCCGCTGCATGTCCCAGGTCAGGGCCGCGGTGTCCAGGTCGTCCTCGGTCAACGCGGCACTCTCCGCGGCCACCGCCCATCGGGCCAGTTCCCGCACCACCGGAGCCAGGGCGACGCCAGCTTCGGTCAGCCGGTAGGAGTCGTCGACGATGCCGGCGGCGCGCAGTGCCCGCAACCGCGCGGACAGCGTCGCCCGTGGGATGCGCGGCAGGCCCCGGCGGATCTCGGTGAAGGTGGACGCGCCGAGCAGCAACTCCCGCACGACCAGCAACGCCCAGCGCTCGCCCAACACGTCCAGAGCACGCGCTACCGCGCAGAACTGCCCGTACCCCGTCATGGTTCAAAGGTTGAACTACCAACCCGGCCACGTCCAGTCGATGGTCGTACCCATGATGGACGTGACGGCGGCAATCGGGAACACATCGCTGGTGCGGCTGAACAGGGTCGTGCCCGCGGGATGCGCGGAGATCTTCGTCAAGGTCGAGGGGCAGAACCCGACCGGCAGCATGAAGGACCGGATGGCGCGGGCGATGATCGCCAGAGCCGAGAACGACGGACGGCTGCGGCCCGGCGACACGGTCGTCGAGTACACCGGCGGCAGCACCGGCGCATCCCTGGCGCTCGTCTGCGCGGCGAAGCGGTATCGCCTGCGGATCGTCACCTCGGACGCGTTCAGCGAGGACAAGCTGGTCCAGATGGCGGCCCTCGGCGCGGAGCTCACGGTCATCCCGAGCGACCAGGGGATGATCACCAGGGCGTTGGTCCTCGCCATGATCGAGAAGGCCGAGCAGCTCAGCCGGCAACCGCTCACCTACTGGACCGACCAGCTCACCAACACCGACAGCATCGCCGGCTACCACCCCATGGGCGAGGAGATCTGGACGCAGACCGGGGGACGGGTCGACGTGTTCGTCCAGTCGATCGGCACGACGGCCTCACTGCGCGGCGCCACGACCCCGCTCAAGCGCCACAATCCCGCGCTACGCGTGGTCGCGGTCGAACCGGCGGAGTCCGCCGTGCTGTCCGGCGGCCGGCCGGGCGCACACCGCATCGAGGGCATCGGGATCGGTTACGTCCCACCGATGTGGGACCCGGACCTGCCGGACGAGATCGTCCCGATCGCCACCGCCGACGCCGAGGACATGGCCAGGCGCCTGGCCCGCGAGGAGGGCCTCTTCGCCGGCACGTCATCGGGCGCGAACGTGCTCGCCGCGATCCAGGTCGGCCAGCGCCTCGGACCGACGGCCAGGATCGCGACGATACTGGTGGATTCGGGCCTGAAGTATCTGAGCACCACTGTGTACCGACGTGGGTGAACTCCACACAGACAGCTAGGACGAACACGTGCGGGACGGCGCCCGCACCCTGTCCCGAATCACCCGCGCCCACACCGAGAACCTGCGTCATGCCGTCGTCGTACACAGCAGAACACGTGCTGCCGCGTGTGATTCCGGCTCAGGTCTACTGTGGACATTCGGGCTGGCCTGAGGGAGCGGGCGGTCGTCACGGAACGAGGTCCCGTGACGACCGACCTGTTCCCACCAAGGACCGTTCGTCGTCTACTTGCGACGGGCTTCGGTTCTGTTGGTGCGGCGTTCGTGCTCGATCCAGCCGCCCTGGAACTCCTGGGTGGCCAGGGAGTTGACCTCGCTCTCCTCACTCACCGGGTAGCCGAGGTAGGAGTGCTCCCAGCCCATCTCGGCCCACTTCGACCGGATCGCCCCGAAGACCAGCCTTGCATCCGTGCTGGGCGTGTAGTAGATCGAGGCCGGGCCCAGCGAGCCTCCGTCGAAGTGGTTGAAGCGGCCCACCCCGTCGGCGGTGGCGATCTCGTCGGTCGTGGGATAGCCGACGACCCGTTCGGCGCCCAGCGCCATGAACCTGTTGCGGATGCCCCCGTAGATGAGGTGAGCCCCGAGTTTCGGCGTGTGGTAGATCGAGGCCGGGCCGAGCGGACCGCGGTCGAAGTGGTTGAAGCGGCCCACTCCGTCGGCGGTGGCGATCTCGTCGGTCGTGGGATAGCCGACACCTCGTTCCCACCCGAGCGAACCCCACTTCTCCCGGATACCACCGTGGATCGCGTGGGCGCCGGTCTCCGGGTGCCAGTAGATGGATGCTCCGTCAGCCCGGTTCAGGTGGTTGAACCGGCCGATGCCGTCCGGGGTCGTGATCTCGTCCGTGGTCGGCACTCCGAGACCGGGCTTGTGGGCGCCCAGCGCGTCGTACCTCTCCCGGATCCCCCCCTGATCTCCTGGGCCCCGGTCTCCCTGGTCCAGTAGAGGCGGGCCTGCTGGTAGTTCCGCCACCGCACGCCACCGTCCGCGGTCTCCTCGTCCACCGGGTTGCCGATTCGCTCCCGGAGCGGATCGTCGTTGAGCCACCGCAGGGAGATGGCCGTGACCACGGGGTTCGGCGCGTGCACCCGCCAGGAGGCGTCGGACTCGAACAGGTTCGGGTTGTCGAACCAGTGTTCGCCGCTCTTGTTGGCCACCCACAGTTCCTCGTTGATGTGGCGCAGGAACCGGCCGCGGGCGCTGAAGGACTCCAGGGAGGCGCCGCCGCCCTGCAGACCGGGGTGGGCGCACCAGGTGCCGTCCCGGCGGAACTGCTCGCTGCCGTCGCTCTGCGCCACGTGGACGCGGAGGTTCTCCTGCCGCAGGAACACGCCGGGCCGACCAGCCGCCTCGAAGGAGTGGCACTCGCTGTCCGCGAGGCCGGGCACGACGCGCCAGGTGGCGTCCGCGCCGACGTTGGGCCCCGGCAGCTCCTCGCCGCGGGTGATCCGGGCGGGCCCGAGGGTCGTGTGCCGGATGTGCCATCCCCGGACGCCGCGGGTGTCGGCCTGCAGCGACTGGACCACGGCCTCGTACTGCCCCACGCGCAGGAAGCGGGCGACAGCGTCCGGGCCGGCGGCCAGTGCGGCCTTGGCGGCGTTGACCAGGTCGGGGTGGACCAGGCTCTTCTCCGCCTTGGTCTGGATCTCCAGCAGACGGCGCTTGTCCGCCTCCTCCTGCTTGCGCAGCTCGTTGGCCTTGTC
>NZ_FQVN01000031.1 GCF_900129375.1 Streptoalloteichus hindustanus
AAACCCCTCAACTTCGAGGAAGCCGACCCCGACACCGACACCTTCGGCGCCGGCAAAATCGAGGACTTCACCTGGAAAGGCTGGCTCGACTTCACCACCTGCACCGAATGCGGCCGCTGCCAGTCCCAGTGCCCCGCCTGGAACACCGGCAAACCCCTCTCCCCCAAACTCCTCATCACCAGCCTCCGCGACCACGCCTACACCAAAGCCCCCTACCTGTTGGCCGGCGGACGCCGGGACATGGCCGGCGACGAAACCGGCATCACCGGCGAGGACGCCCAGGCCCGCCTCGCCTCGATTGATGTGCTCGCTCTGGCTGAGGCCGACCGCCCCCTGATCGGCGGACCCGACGAGTTGGGGGTGATCGACCCCGAAGTCCTGTGGTCCTGCACCACCTGCGGCGCCTGCGTCGAACAGTGCCCCGTCGACATCGAACACGTCGACCACATCATCGACATGCGCCGCTACCAGGTGCTGATCGAGTCCAACTTCCCCACCGAGCTCGGAGGGATGTTCAAGAACCTGGAGAACAAGGGCAACCCCTGGGGCCAGAACAACCGCGACCGCCTGGCCTGGACCGACGGCCTGCCCTTCGAGGTCCCCGTCTACGACGGCGAACTCCCCGACGAGGTGGAGTACCTGTTCTGGGTCGGCTGCGCCGGGGCGTTCGAGGACCGCGCCAAACGCACCACCCGCGCCGTCGCCGAACTCCTCCACCTCGCCGGAGTCAACTTCGTGGTGCTGGGCACCGAGGAGACCTGCACCGGTGACCCCGCCCGCCGCGCCGGCAACGAGTTCCTGTTCCAGATGCTGGCCCAGCAGAACGTCGAGGTCCTCAACACCGTCTTCCAGGATCGGCCCGAGCGGGCGCGGAAGGTCGTGGTGACCTGCCCCCACTGCTTCAACACCCTGGCCAACGAGTACCCCGAGTTGGGTGGGTCTTTTGAGGTCGTGCACCACACCCAGTTGCTCAACCGGCTGGTCCGGGAACGCCGCCTGGTCCCCGTCGCCCCCGTGGCCGAGGACGTCACCTACCACGACCCCTGCTATTTGGGCCGGCACAACAAGGTGTACTCCCCACCGCGGGAGCTGGTCGGGGCCACCGGGGCCACGCTGCGGGAGATGCCCCGCCACGCCGACCGAGCCCTGTGCTGTGGTGCGGGTGGGGCGCGGATGTGGATGGAGGAACGGGTCGGCAAACGCATCAACCTGGAACGGGTGGACGAGGCGTTGGGCACCGG
>NZ_FQVN01000006.1 GCF_900129375.1 Streptoalloteichus hindustanus
GTGAAGTCGAGCCAGCCTTTCCAGGTGAAGTCCTCGATTTTGCCGGCGCCGAAGGTGTCGGTGTCGGGGTCGGCTTCCTCGAAGTTGAGGGGTTTACCCCCACTCATCATCGGCTTCGCCGGGCCGAGTGCTACGGCGCCGTCGGCGTTCCGCTTGAAGTAGATGTTGAAGAACGCGGTGAACCGGTGCCACGCCACGCCCATCGTCATGTTGAGCGAGATCGCGACGATGAAGGCCATGCCGCTGAGGATCTTGATCGCGGCGAGGACCGAGATCAGCGTGGTGCCGCTCGGCGCGACCGCGCCCAGCGCGTGGGTGAGCGGCGCGGCCCAGACCGGCGGGTGGATCAGGCCGGCGGCGTGCTTGACCGCCCGGATGCACACCACGCCGAGGCCCTCGACGAGCACGATGCCCTCGATGAAGTAGGCCCGGCCCATGTGCGACCCGGCGAACCGGGACTGCCGGTCCGACCGGCGCGGGTGGTGGAACTGCCGGATGACGATCAGCGTCAGGATGCCGACGACGGTGGCCCAGCCCAGGACCTCCACCCACAGGTGCCACGGGGCCCACTCGCCGATGAGAGGCAGCTCGAAGCTCGGCTGGAACACCTCGCCGTACGCCTCGGCGACGACCAGGAGCATGCCGAGGAAGCCCATCATCACGAACCAGTGGGCGATGCCCACCTTGGTCCACTTGAGCATCCGGGTGTGTCCGAGCACCTCCCTGACGGTGGTGACCACGCGGACGCCGATCGGGCCGTTGCGGGTCGAGTCCGGTTGGCCGAGGCGGACCGTGCGCACCATCTGGATCACGGTCCGCGCCAGCATCGCCACTGCGACGACAGTCACGGCGACGCAGATCAGCCCCAACGCGATCTGCAGAGCACCCATGCTCGCGGCCTCCTGTGCGGAAAGTGTTGCCGAGGGAGACTACGACATATTACTCACCAGTAACCATCCGGTGTGGTTCGCGTCGCAGGCGCCACGGCCGATCTTGGCCGAAGTCGTCGCCCCAGGTCCGGCTCCCGACACGTCGGGCGGCCCACCTCCTCCCGGTCGGCAGCCGCCTGTCGGCGCCCGGGTCACCGACTAAGCGGTGGACAACCCTCCGGAATCGACTCTAAAGTGGCGGCTATGCCTCCGTTTGCCGCCGACTCGGACCGGCCGGACCGCGTGGAGGGCGCTGCCGTCCCCCGTGCGGACGCCCGGCGCAACCGGTCGCGGTTGCTCGACGCCGCCCGCGCGGCGATCATCGAACGCGGACCCGACGTCCCGTTGGAGGAGGTCGCGCGCCGTGCCGGCGTCGGGATCGGCACGCTCTACCGGCACTTCGGCGACCGGTCCGGCCTGATCCGCCAGGTGGTGGCCGAGCACGGCCGGCTGGTGCTGGCCGAGGCCCAGCGGGCCTGGGTCGAGGAGCCCACGGCCTGGGCCGCGCTGCGCCGCTTCGTGCTGCGCGGCTACTCGGTGGGCCCCGGCGCCCTGCCGCCCGCGGTGGGCGGACACGTCCCCAGGGACCCGGAGGTGCTGGAGATCGTCGGTCAGATGTCCGAGCTCCTCGACCGCATGGTCACCGCGGCGCGGGCCGAGGGCGCGCTGCGGCCCGACGTCACGGTGGGAGACATCCGGCTGCTGCTGACGCTGCTCACCCGGCCGCTGCCCAGCGAGCCGTCCGAACTGCGCCGTGAGCTGACCCAGCGCCACCTCCAGCTCGTCCTCGACGGCATGGCGGCCACCGACGCCCCGGCCCTGCCCGGTCCCGCCCTCAGCGCCACGCAGCTCGACGAGCACTTCGTCCTCGAACCCGGGCGGAGTCGTCGGCTCCCGGAAAGACCCGACTGACGTCGAGAACCCGGGCGTGAGGTCCGCCCGGCAGTCCCGGCGACGACACCAAGCCGTTCCTCCCTCCCCGTAGGAGTTCCTCCGTGCTGCCTGAACTCGGCATCAACCACTCGTCCCTGACCGGAGCGGACGGCGCGGTCGCCCCTCCCGTGGCGGTCGCCAGGCACGTCGAGGACCTGGGCCTGGACTCGCTGTGGGTCGGAGACCACCTCGCCACCAACGCGCCGTTCCTGGAGAGCACCCTGACCCTGGCCGCCGCGGCGGCGGTGACCGAGCGGATCAGGCTCGGCTTCGCCGTCCTCCAGCTCGCGCTGCGTCCCGTGGCCTGGGTGGCCAAGCAGATCCAGACCCTGCAGACCCTGTCGGACAACCGGGTGCTGCTCGGCGTCGGCGTGGGCGGGGAGTGGGCGGACGAGTGGGCCGCGGCCGGCGTCCCCCGCGGCGAGCGGGGCAGGCGCACCGACGCCGCCCTGCGGGCGCTTCCCGGGTTGTTGGCGGGGGAGCGGACCAAGGTGCCTTACGCCGAGGACGCCTCGATCTCCCTGCTTCCCGGAGTGCCCCCGGCGCCGGTGTGGGTGGGCGGCAACTCCCCGGTGGCGCTGCGGCGCACCGCCCGGTTCGGCGACGGGTGGCTGCCGGCGCTGGCCACCCCCGGCGAGATCAGGCAGGGCGAGGACGAGCTGCGCGAGCTGGCGGAGGCGGCTGGCCGGCCCGCCCCCGAGGTGGGCGTCCAGCTCTTCGCGACGTTGGACGCGCACCTCGGCGGACTGCCGCACGAGCAGCTCGCGCGGCAACTCTCCGAGCAGTTCGGCCTGCCCTACGAGCACACGGACGCGCTGGTCGTCAGCGGCCCGCCGAGCGAGGTCGCCGAGCGGCTGGCCACCTTCGCCGAGGTCGGCGCCGAGCAGGTGGTGGTGTGCGCGTTCGGGGGCAACTGGCAGCTCCAGTGCGAGTTGCTGGCCGAGGCCCGGCGGATCCTCGCGGGCTGACTCTCTCCGCTCCCGCCCTCGCCCGGGCAAGCACTGTCCTTTGTGGATGGACGGGAGCTTCGGTGGAACGGGGTGCTCTGCCGCCGAGTCCGCTCTCGCGACGTCAGGCCGCGGTGTGCCGTGAACCATGGGGCGGCGGGAACGGTGGGGGCCGGTTCGGCGCGATGTCGATCAACAGACGCATTGACGTCGGAGCCGGCGCGAATACCCGGCACCGTATGTCTGCCGGGCGGGCGGACGAACGTTGTCGAGGTCGTTGTGGAAACAGTTCCCAGCAATGACAGGGAATTGGCGGCGGAGCGAGCCCGCGGAGGAGGGGTCGAAACTGCGCGGAGGTCCGCTGACCTGGCGGGGGAAGAAAAGGCTGGGCGGGCTCTTCCCGCGCGGTTCAGGGATTGGTGAGCAGACGCCGGGCGCCGGGGCCGTGCGCGCCGAGGACGTCCTGGGGGTTGGCCAGTGCGCAGTCGTGCAGGGACAGGCACCCGCAGCCGATGCAGCTGGTCAGGTTGTCCCGCAGGCGAACGAGTTGCTCGATGCGCTCGTCCAGCTCGACCCGCCACTCGGTGGACAGTCGGGCCCAGTCGTCCGGGGTCGGTGTGCGGTCGGCCGGCAGTTCCGCCAGGGCCTCCCGCACGGCGGCCAGGGAGATCCCCACCCGCTGCGCCGCGCGGATGAACGCCACCCTGCGCAGCGTGTCCTGGCGAAATCGTCGTTGGTTTCCCGACGTGCGCCGGGAATGGATCAGCCCCTGGGCCTCGTAGAAGTGCAGCGCCGACACGGCGACCCCGCTGCGGGCCGCCAGTTGCCCCACGCTGAGTTCTTTCCGGCCCTGGTCCACGTCTTGGATCATAACTGGAATCAATAAACTTTCGGGTCGCGCGCGAGTGCGCCGTGCCCGGCCGGCGGCTTCCGGCCGTTCGGGTGGCCGTGACTCCCCTTGACCGTCCACTGTGGATAGCAACGGTGTTCGTGCCGGGACCGCGCCCGCCCGCGCCCCGACGAGGGCGCGGGCGGGCGGGCGGTCACTGGAGGAGGGAACGCGCCTCGCCCAGGACGTCGTACTGGGGCTCCCAGGGTCCGACGTTCAGGCTGACGGCGATGTGGTCAGCGCCGGCCTCGGCGTACGCGGCGAAGCGCTCCGCGGCCTGGCGTGGGCCACCGGTCAACAGGATGGACTCGGCGTGCTCCCGCGGAATGTGGTAGGCGTTCACGAGCGACGAGATCGCGGCGTCGGCGTCCGCGTCGCCGAGAGCGGCCATCACCCCCATCGTCACGCGGGGCGCGGGCCGTCCCCGCTCCGCGGCGAGCTCCCGCAGCCGCGCCACCTCCACGGCGAGGGTCTCGGGCGGCAGCGAGGAGGGGAACCACCCGTCGGCGTACTCCAGGACGCGGCGCTTCGCGACCCCGGAGTTGCCGCCGACCAGGATCGGCGGGACGGCCACCCCGGGCGAGAGCGTGATCACGGGCTGGTCCGGCTCCTGTGGGAGCCGGGTCGGCTCGCCGGCGATGAGCTGGGGCAGCACCGAGAGCGCCGCGTCGGTCCTGCGGCCGCGCTCCTCGGGGGGAACGCCGACCGCCTGCCAGGGCGCGAGGCCGTGCGGCGTCCCGCCCGAGCCGACGCCGAGCACCAGCCGGTCGCCGGACAGGTACTGGAGCGAGGCGGCCTGCTTGGCGACCCAGGCGACCGGGCGCAGCGGCAGGATCAGCACCCCGAAGCCGATCCGGACGCGTTCGGTCACGGCGGCGGCGGTGGCCAGGACCATGCCGCTGTGCAGCACGGGACCCTGGAACCCGGTGACGAGCTGGTCGCCGCTCCACACCGCGTCCAGGCCGACGTCCTCGGCGCGTCGCGCCGCCTCGCGGATGTACCCGTAGGGGGCGCCCGGCTGCTTGCCGAACGTGGGCAGGTGGACGCCGATCTCGATCGTGGCCACGGAAATCTCCTTCACGCCGGCCGGGTCAGGGGAGGAGCAGGGTCTTGCCCACGGCGGCGCGCGCCTCGATCGTGGCGTGCGCGTCGGCGGCCCGCTCCAGGGGGAAGGTCTGGCCGATCACCGGCCGCAGCCGGCCGGACGCCGCCGCGTCGAGCGCGTCGACGATCAGCTGGCGGAACTCGGCGGGGCTGGGCGCCACCTGTGCCAGGCCCAGCAACCGGATTCCGCGCTCCTCGACGTCGGGGGCGGAGGTGTCGGTCCACTGTCCACTCGCGAGGCCCGACCGCACGAACCGGCCGTTCCTGGCCACCAGGCGGAGGGCGGCGTTGCCCACCTCACCGCCGACGCCGTCGAACACGACGTCCACCCCGGCGCCCCCGGTCGCCCGGAGGACCTCGTCCGTCCACTTCGGATCCGAGTAGTTCACCGCGACCCGCGCGCCCAGATCCCGTGCCACGGCGAGCTTCCGCTCGCTGCCGGCGGCGGCGATCACGTTCGCGCCGGCGTCGACCGCGAGCTGAACCAGGAGGCTGCCGACGCCGCCGCCCGCGGCCTCGACGAGCACCCACTCGCCCTCGGCGACGGCGGCGAGTCTGGCCAGGCCGATCGCCGTGCGCCCGTCCGCCAGCACCGCCGTCGCCACCTGGATGTCGAGCTGGTCGGGGACGGGCACGACGTCGCCGGCGTTCACCGCCACCAGCTCGGCGTAGCCGCCGGACCCTCCGGTGGTGCTGACCACCTTCGTGCCGACCAGCGCCGGGTCGACGCCGTCGCCCACCGCGACCACGACGCCGCCCACGCCGTTGCCGGGGACGAACGGCGGTTCGGGCGTCGGGAACGGCGCGCGGCCGGCCCGGATCTGGGTCTCGACGAAGGTGATGTTGACGACGGCCACCCGGATCACGACCTGGCCGGCGCCGGGCGTCGGGTCCGGCGCCTCGCCGGGCACCAGGACGTCGGGCGCCCCGAACTCGTTCAACCGCACAACCCGCATGGGAGCTCCTTCCCGCATGACCGCTCCGGCCTGTCCCCGGTGTGCCCACCTTCCGGAGCGAATCGCTCCGTTTAAACGTAGCGGAGTGATCCGCTCCGGTCGACGTAGGATGCGGAGTGTGACTGACGACGCCACCGCCGACTGCTGCGCCGGCGCGCCGAGGGAGGGGGGCCGGCGCCGGGGGCGGCAGGCCGAGGCCGAGCTGAACGACCAGCGGGTGCTGGAGGCCGCGCGCGACGTGTTCGCGTGCGAGGGCGCCGACGCGCCGGTCTCGGCGGTCGCCAAGCGCGCGGGCGTGGGCATGGGGAGCCTCTACCGCCGCTACGGCAGCAAGGTGGAGTTGATCCAGCACCTGTGCCAGCTCTCCATGGAGCAGGCGGTCCTGGCCGCGGAGGAGGCCCTGGCGTCCACAGAGGACCCTTGGGCGGCCTTCGTCGAGTTCGTGCACCGGTGCGTGCGGGCGCGCTACGGCGCGCTCTCGCCGGTCGCCGGCACGATCCCGGTCTCGGAGGCGATGGACCGGACCTACCGTCGCAGTCGGGAGCTGCTCCAGGAGCTCGTCCAGCGAACGCAGGCCGAGGGCGGCCTGCGGCCCGACGTGAACACAGTGGACATCTCGCGGCTCATCGAGCTGTTCGGCCGCTCGTTCGGCTCACGCTGCCGGAACACCGCCGACGAGCAGGTCCAGCTCCGACTTCTCGCCCTCGCCCTGGCCGGCCTCCGCGTCACCGACGGCGACCCCCTCCCCGGCCCCAAGCCCAGCCTCGAAGACTACGAGAACCGCTGGTACCTCTCGTGACCCCCGCGCCGTGACCCCGGCCAGCGGGACTCAGCGGATCGGCATTCGCCTGGCTTTTCGTTCTGCGCAACGGAAAAGACGCTCGCTCGCCCCGGTTCCTGCCGACCTGGTCGCGAGTGTGTCACCAGGAAGCCGTTGTAGCCGCGTCCATTCCAGTCACGACCGACCGTCAATGGCCTCGTAACGACGTCGTGCCAGAGGCAGGGCGCGTCGCCAGACTGACCGCCACAGCCATCCGGGCAGCAACCGGCTCCGCTCCTCGTGCGCGACACGACCGCGAGGATGTCCCTTCCAGCCGCCGGGACCCGCGTCGTACTTGAGTCGATACTCCACCGCGCACACGTGCCGGACGCTCTTGTAGCCGTAATGCGCCGGCGCCACAAGACGAAGCGGTGCGCCCAGCTCCACCGTGAGCGGCCTTCCATCGAGGCTGTCGACCAAGAGGACGTCCTCGGCGAGAGCGTCGTCAAGCCGCAGGCAACTGCGGTATCCGTCCAGCCCGACGAACACCACCCACGCGCAACGGGGATGTGGCTTCACTTTCCCGGTCAGCCACTCGTGCGCTTCCCGGAAGGGGACGCCGCCCCACTTCAGCTCCGTGGCGCTCCACGTGGTGACGCAGTGCAGGTCGCTGAGCTGTTCCCGCCGCCCGGGCAGCCCGCTGATCGTGGCGACGTCGAACTGTGTCGGCCGGCGCACCGCTCCCGTCACCGTGACCACGGGGTGTGCGGGCACGGTCGGCAGAACGCCGGCGAACTGCGTCAGCCCGAACCTGCGGAGCGGAGCGATGGCCTGGCCTGGCGGCAACTGATCCACGCCGTCCGCCTCCCGTCTGTATTAGAGGGACCGTTCTAGAACGCGCAGACTAGCATCATCAGCGTGGCCCGACGACGCGTGCACAGCGACGACCAGATCCTCGACGCGGCCCGTGACCTCCTGGTCGCCCACGGCGCCGCGGCGGCCACCACCGGCGCCATCAGCGAGCGCAGTGGTGCCCCGGTCGGCTCGATCTACCACCATTTCGGCTCCCGCACGGCCCTCCTCGCCCGCCTCTGGACCCGAACCGTCCAGCGCTTCCAGGAGGACCTGCTCTCGGCCACCGCCGCCGCCCCTCCCGGCATCCCCCGCGCCGTCGCCGCTGCCGCCTCATCGGTCGACTTTGCCCTCACCCGCCCCGCCGACGCCCGCCTACTCCTCCTCGCGCGCCGCGACGACCTCCTCGGCTCCGACGAGGTCCCGCCCGGCACCAAGGCCACCCTCGCCACCCTCAACACGCCGGTGACCGCCCTCATCTCCCAACTCGCCACCGAGATCTACGGCTCCTCGTCCCCCGACCACCTGGAGCTGGTCACCCTCGCCGTCGTCGACCTCCCCTACGCCGTCATCCGCCGCCACCTCCTGGCCGACAACCTGACCCCCGCCCACCAAACCCTCGTCACCACCACCACCCGCACCCTCCTCCGGTCTCGTTGAGCTGTGCTCGTTGCGCTCGCGATATGTCACAACTAGCGCAGTTCTCATCTATCCAGGATGGCGACGCCGCCCAGTAAAGTGGGCTCTGGAGTTCGCTGCGTAAGCAATGTTGCGGGGAGTGGGCAGCCCACTTCCCCTGCACTGTGCCGATCTGAAGAACAGAATGCGGTTGAGCTTCAGCCGTCTTCTTGGAGCTTGGGTGGAGCTGTACGCCGGGAAATGCGCGGCATTTTTTCTCCCGGAGAACGCCTTAGCAGCTTCATTTCGCGCCCCTCTACCCAGGCGTTCCAGGATTTCAAGTAGTAGAGCAGGTGCTCCCGGGAGTCCTCACGCCTCCGGTGTGCCTTTCCGGCTGCCATGTTCAAAAGGGTGTTACGTAAGGTCAAACGTGGATCCCCGATACGGAGACCAGCGCCGGTAACTAGTCCGTCAAACCACGGCTGCTGGTCAATTTCCGGACGTTCACGAGACGATATATACCAGCCGACGGCTGCGGCGGTAACAGTGATGCGGAACGCCTTGTTCATCGGGATGCCTTGACGTACGGCTTCCCGTATTCCGGGATGCTCGCGCAGGAGTGATAGAAGGAGTTCGTTGCTTACCACCGAACTCTGTCCGCTCCATGCGGTTTCTGGACTTGCCAAGTATAGGTGCAGACCGCGCAATGCAGGTGCCAAAAACGTGGGGTGCTCTTCGCCTACGAGGGCGAGAGCATCGCGGGCACCGCGCTTGCGTCCGGTATCCATAACCACAAACGCGGAGCGCGGAACATTTCGTGTCACGACAGACCGGACCGGAATGCCTGCTTTGACGATCGCCTCCAGGCGGTGCTGGCCGTCGCTTAGATGCCCGTCCTCGTCGAAGGCGATACCTTGGTGGGTGAGCTGCCATTCGCCGCGCGTGATCTGTTGGGCCAGCTGCTGAACAAAGGTCTTGCTCAACGGCCTGTTGTGGACGTTGAGGAGGAGCCACTGGCTAGCCAGCTCGGGAGTGATTAACTCGATCGTGCTATACACGGTGGTACCTCCATCGCAGTGCGGCAAACCTGAGTGGCTGAGGAAGCACATCCCACCAGAGGGTGGAGACGGTTGTCAAAAGGGTCACCAGTTGCTTTTGATGTGGTGTCAAGCAAATGGTCAGCGTTCGCTTCGGCTGCTGCTCCTGGCCTAGGGATCTTTCGCCTGAGCAACCTGGAGGAGGTGGCTCAGCTCCGCCGGGTGATCGCCGAGGGCGGGTAGATGGGGCAGTGTGAACGATTGACGCTGCCGCGGGTGATGGGCTCCTTCATGCTGGTGACGTGCGTGTTGACCTGGCAGTGGCCGGGCCGCGGTTGCCGACCACGGCTGGATCTCCTGGGCTCGCGACAGGATGGACGCGGAGCCGTCGAGAGTGCTGTTCAAGTACGTCGCTAAGCCGCTTGGAGGTCGGCTACGCGTAGCTCGTGGCATCGGAGCTCGCCGACTGGCCAACGTCCCACTGGCGTCCTGCACGCCCGGACGTGCTCTAGATACGGTGACTGACTGGGCTGGATCTCCTACGTTGTTGAGACCAGGACGTCCACGGTGTCGTCGTAGAAAGGGGGGAAGGCGCTCGCCCCCTACGATCGCTGTGAGAACCTTTTGGTCCTTCGGCACCCCGCGGCAGCCGGGGTTGGAGGCAGGTGGTCGAACTCCGAAGGGCTCGTCACTCTAAAGAGATCACGTGATCATCGCCGTTGTGCGCCTCGGGATGAGCACCTACCGAATCACGGTGAACGGGTCGTCGCAGGTGCTTGGGGTCAGAGCCGGTATCCTTGAACCTGAACGACAGATCGTGGGTGTACAGCCGTAGGCCGGCGCTGTAGATCTCGTCTCGGGAGATCGGCGACGCAGCGCGCGGGCACAGTGCGGGAGCCGCGGGGCACCGCTGGGGCGGGCGACTACGAACGTCAGGTGGAGCAGGAATGCCGACTGCTGATCGACCGTGGCCTGGCGGCAGCGATCACCAGGCGATGGGAACGCCACGCTCGCTGGTCCGCCGTGCCCACCGCCCGGAGTAGCTCGGGTCCGGACGGACCTACGGCTACGGCCTTCCCCTGGGGTATCGGCCTGGTTGGCCCCGCTGGTCGCCGTTGAGGAGTGGGGCACTGGGGGCGAAGTCGCAGCTGAGAGCGGCGCACTCGTCCCGACCGTCCCAACTTCTTGGCTGTCGTTGCTGCAGAACCTTCCAGCAACGAAGAATTGCATCCGGGCTCAATTAATCGCGCTTCGCTCGCTGCGGTGCGAGCCCTTCCGGCTTGAGAGACGATCATCCACAAATCAAGGCTGTCTGATGGCGTGGATACTCATGTCATCCTCTCTTGCGCCGCCGTCATGGCTTTGACCTGCGACGACAATCATCCTGCAGCCTCGAGAAAAGATGCTGTACGCGACTGTCGGTCGCGCGTAGGCATGTGTGTTGGTGTTGCCTCAGCTCCCTCAGATGCGGCATGATGCTGACGTCCTGCCGCGAGGTGCAGCGACAAATGCCCCCGCGGCCGGCTCCTCATATGTAGGCCGGCTAGGAGTTTCATCCGTATGTGTCAATTTCTTCCACCTGTTCCGACCAATTACGGGCGGCCCCGGGGACGTGTCCTGGTCGTCACGGAGGTCCTGCAGGTCCGCCGCATCAACGCGCCCACCCCCGCGCTGGCCATCGTGGGAGGCACGGGATTACTCGCGGCCGAGATCGCCCGGCGGCTCCCGCCCGGATTGACCCCGCCGTCGAGGGGAGCGGGTGGCTCGTGCTGACGCCCAACTCCCCCGAGCCCAGGGTGGACCTGGCAAGGCGGTTCGGACAGGAGCTGCATGACCTCCGGCGCCGCGCCCACCTGACGCCGGAGCGGATGGCGACGCTGGTCGATTACAAGCTCAGGAGCATTTCCCACATCGAGAGCGGCCTGCACGTGCCGCGCTGGGACATCGTGGAGTGCTATCTCCGCGAGGCCCACGTGCCGGACCATCGGCACGGCGAGTACCAGATGCTGTGGGAGAAGGCTCGTGCACAGCAGCGGCAGAAGCGGAACGCCGTGCGGCAGCGGCAGGCGCGAAAGAAACACACTGTCTACACCTGCTGCCAAGCGCAGTACTCGCCCGTCGTCCTCCTGATCAAGCGCACCGCGGGGTTCTGGTCCCCGGGGACCATTAGCGTCGCTGAGTGCTGGTACTGCGACAAGGTCACAGCGCACCGCTGCTCCCCGGCGTCGGTTCCCGTAGAGCTCAGTCCCGGCGATATCGCACTCTGGCCGAACCCCGGTCAGATTGCCAGCTGGGAGGACCTGTCCCGGGCGTTACTGCAGATTAAGCAGCACATGGGCTTGTCCTACAAGGCGATCGCAGATCGAAGCCAGCTCCTCGGTGGGACGACGTTGTCCCACGGGTTGGCACACAAACTGTGTACGGCCGGTCAGGCTCCGCGGCGTTCCGCCTACGTCGCGACGTTTGTTCGCGCGTGTGGTGGCTCCGCCGCTCTCGCACGTCAGTGGTGGGACACCTGCGTACGCCTCCGCGGTTTTCGTGGGCAGGAGTATACCGAGGAACTTTGAGGGGGAGGCTTTTGGGAACACCGCAAGCGTGCCCCCCCGAAACCGCCTCGGCCCTAAGGCCGGGGCGGTTCCTCTTCCCATCTTTCGTCAGCCCCATGCCGATACCTCTTGCAGCCCCCTCACCATGGCCCTGCTGCCACTGGTGGACCGCGGGAGCGGTGATCCACAGCACGACGGTGTTGGTGGCGTTCGGGGCTGGGCAGGATGACGGGCCATCGCAGCCCGTGACTCATCCAACGGACCCGCCCCGGGGCGAACTCGGGGTGGTCGCCGCGGTCACGAGGCGGCATTCCCAGGGCACCGTGGCTGACCAGCGTTGGAGCAGCTCGCACGGCAAATGTGAGTGGCTCGGCCCCCCAACCTCGCCGTGCTGGAGACGTTCGAGCCGGAGATGCCGGTGGAGGAGACTGCGGGATCTACTGATCGACGAGGTCCGCGGCGCTGGTCTCGCCGCGGAGGCAAGCGAGACTCGACGCGGGATCGATTCGTGACCGACTGTTCGCCGGCTGCCGCGTCCACTTCGGAGGATCACCCGCGCACTCAGCTGTTGGACCGGCTCAAGGTGATCGACGACGTCCCCTGGAACGAGTATTGGCGATGGGGCGTCACGGCGTGGCGTTCAGTTAGATGTTGCACCAGTACGAGGGTAAGCAGCAACATCTCCGTCGGTGACCGGCCGCCAGGTCAAGAACTACCCACGCAACGATCTCAGCGACGCCTCGAACCTCTCCACCGCGTCCTGTCCGAACCACGCTTTCCGAACACTGGTCCGGGCTGGGACGACTACCCCCACTGCGTGTGCTGATTACCACCTGCGACGTTTGTATCTAGAAGACCAGGTCTACATGGTGGGCGAGCGGCACGAGCCGTTCAGGATCAAGCACTGGCGGAGAGGTTTGGGGTCTGAAACCGTTGGTGCCCGTGGCAAGGACGAGGTGTGTGGCCTCGTGTCTGGTGCGGCGATGACGACCACGACGCAGGTAGAAGGACATGCGGCGGTCGTACTACCGATGAACAGAGCCCGAGACGCCATCGCCGGTCACGATGGCGCTTCTCGTGACGGACATGGGAAAGCTGCGGGACGGCCTGTTTCGTTCGGCTTTGAGCCGCTGGGCCTTCGGCAGGGACGAAGCGAAGCTGTCTTGACTGACCAAAAAGGGAATCGGACTGTGCTGTGGCGGAACGCGGCGGAGTTCCAGCCCGCTGGGAAAGAATCCAAGGCTGTCCCTGAGATGGTGGCGGTAGTGGGCCATCGTCTGGTGGTGAATCCGGAGCTACGAACGTTGTTGTACGTGATTGGAGAAGACTGGTGGCTGGTGAGCGGGTTATCTACTTTGGTGCCTAGTACTTCAGAGCACTGTGGCCAGAACCTTCCCCGACAGGGTGGGGTTGGCTGCACCTGGCCGGCGCGGAGCCCTAGGTCGGGAGGGGCTGGACTGACAACGGGAAGACAGGGACGAGGGGGCGCTCAGGCAGCGAGGCCTGGGCGAAACGCGCGCCACGCCGAGCCCACCCCCGCTGACCGACCTCCTGAAGCGCCCACGTCCGAACGGGTGCCGTCCCGGTGGTAACTCAACACCAGGGAGCTTCCCAAGCTCACGACTCTCCGGGCTTGGCGCAAGGCGCGGCAGATGGCCTTCGCTCCAGAGGTCGCAGCCACAGACCTGGGCTGCGTCGCCATACGACATGAGGCACGCTGGCATCTCGCTGTGGCTCAGCTCCGGCGTGCCGCCGAAGCAGGTCGCCGAGTGGGCTGGGCACTCCCTAGAGGTGCTGTTCAGGATCTACGCCCATGTGCTCAGTGGCTCCAACGACGCCGCCCGGGCGCTGGTCGAGAAGGGGCTCCAGGGGGCGTTGAACCACCCTGACATCAACACTGAGTGACGTGACCGAGATCACTGCTGATGGGCCGTGGTTCGGGGCCTCAGCCGGGTTCGGCGGAATTTCGTCGGCACACCCTCGGCACAGACGCCCGAAAACGGCCGGGTTTCGCCGGTGTCAGCCGGACAGGGCTGGAGATAGCAGAAGACCCGCTGGCCGGCATTGCTGCTGGTCAGCGGGTCTTCTGTGGTGGTGCCCCCGGCAGGATTCGAACCTGCGCACCCGCCTCCGGAGGGCGGTGCTCTATCCCCTGAGCTACGGGGGCCCGTCTCGCGATCTCTCGCGGCGACGTGGAGAAGCTTAGCGCATGTTCGGAGGTGCTTCGCACACCCCCCTGGTTCGGGGGCCCGGCTCGTCCCTAACGTGACGAGATGGATTCGATACGTGAGCGTGTCGTTGAGTCGGGTGGGGTGCGGCTCGTGGTCCGCGAGGAGGGGGACCCCACGGGGCCGACGGTGCTGCTCGTGCACGGCTTCCCGGACAGTTCCCGCATGTGGGACGGGGTGGCCGAGCGTCTGCGTGAGCGGTTCCGGGTGGTCCGTTTCGACGTGCGCGGGGCGGGCCGGTCGGGTCGGCCGAAGGGTCGGGAGGGCTACCGGCTCGACCAGCTGGCGGCCGATGTGGTTTCCGTCATACGGGCGGTGAGCCCGCACGACCCGGTCCACCTGGTGGGGCACGACTGGGGGTCCATCCAGTCGTGGGAGGCGGTCACCGAGCCGGGGTACGCGCACCTGTTCGCGTCGTACACGTCGATCTCCGGGCCGTGTCTGGACCACCTGGGGCACTGGCTGCGGGAGCGGCTGCGGCGGCCGGGCGCGTGGCGCGACGTGCTCCGCCAGGGGCTCCGTTCCTGGTACGTCTACGCGCTGCACCTCCCGGTGGTGCCGGAGCTCGCGCTGCGCCACGCGATCGGCCCCGCGTGGGCGAAGGCGCTGCGCCGCCGGGGAGTGACGGGTGCGGAGAGCCTTCCCCGGGACGCGGCGAACGGCGTCGAGCTGTACCGGGCGAACATCAGGGCGCGGCTGGGCGAGCCCCGGCAGCGGACCACGAAGGTGCCCGTGCAACTCCTGGTTCCGACGCGGGACCCGTACGTGGACCCGAGGTCGGTGGACGACACGCACCGGTGGTGCGACCGGCTCTGGCGGCGGGACATCCCGACCGGGCACTGGGCGCCCCGGACCGACCCCGGTCTGGTCGCCCGGGCGATCGCCGAGTTCGTCGACCACCTGTCGGGTGAGGCGGCGCCCCGGGAGCTGGCCCGGGCCAGGGTGGACGGGCCCCGTCGCCGGTTCGAGGGTCAGCTCATGCTGATCACTGGCGCGGGGAGCGGCATCGGCCGGGCGACGGCGCTGGCCGCGGCGGAGGCCGGAGCCGACGTCGTCGTGTGGGACATCGACGGCCCGGCGGCGGAGCGCACGGCTGAGCAGGTGCGGGAGCACGGCGTCCGCGCGTGGGCGAAGCGGGTGGACGTCAGCGACGCCGAGGCCGTGCGCGAGGCGGCGGCGACGGTCTGCGCCGAGCAGGGTGTGCCCGACGTGGTCATGGCGAACGCGGGCGTCGGGATGACGGGGCCGTTCGCGGCGACGAGCGAGGCCGACTGGCGGCGCACGGTGAACGTCAACCTCCTGGGCTCGGTCTGGACCCTGAACGCGTTCGTGCCGGAACTGCTGGCGCGAGGTCGGGGCGGCCACCTGGTGATCACCTCGTCGGCGGCGGCGCTCGCGCCGTCGTCCGGGCTCCCCGCCTACTCCGCGACCAAGGCCGCGCTCCTGGCGCTGGGGCGGAGCCTGCGGGACGAGGTCGTCGGGCAGGGGATCGACGTCTCGGTGGTGTGCCCGGGGTTCATCGACACCGGTTTCATCCAGGGGATGTCGTTCACCGGCGAGTCAGAGGCCGAGCGGGAGCGCGCGCGATCGGTGGTCGAGGAGCGGATGGGGCCCTGGGGACGTCCGCCGGCGCTCGTCGCGCGGGCCGTGCTGCGGGCGGTGGAGCGGCGGCGCTTCCTCGTCCTGGTGACCCCCGAGTCGCGGGTCATGTACGCGTTCTCCCGGATCGCGCCGGAGACGCTCTCCTGGGTGATGCGGGTCTTCGGTCAGCGCTACATGCCCTGACTCCGGGCGCCTGCCCCGACGCGGTCCACCCGGTGATCACCTTTGCATGTATGCGCATGTCGCTATATGTTGGGGTCATGGGGCACGGACACTCGCACGGAGTCGCGCCGGGGCAGGCGGGCAGCGCGTCCGGCCGGTACGTGGGCCGGCTGGTCGCCGCGCTGGTCATCGGCGCCGCGTTCATGGTGCTGGAGGTCGTGGTCGGCCTCGCGACGGGCTCGTTGGCGCTGGTCTCCGACGCCGCGCACATGCTCACCGACGTCCTCGGGGTGGGACTGGCGCTGTCGGCCATCCTCGTCGCCCGCAACGCCCGCGGCGCGGCCGACCGCACCTTCGGGCTCTACCGCGCCGAGGTGCTGGCGGCGCTGGCCAACGCGGTACTGCTGTTCGGGGTGGCCGGCTACGTCCTCTACGAGGCCGCTGGGCGGTGGAGCGCCCCGCCCGAGGTCCCCGGCCTGCCCGTGCTGCTCACGGCGGCGGTCGGCCTGCTCGGGAACCTGGTCTCCTTCGCGCTGCTGCGCAGCGGGGCCAAGGAGAGCCTGAACGTCCGCGGGGCCTACCTGGAGGTGCTGGCCGACCTCATCGGGTCGGTCGGCGTGCTGGTCAGCGGCGCCGTCACCCTGCTGTTCGGGTGGCGCTACGCCGACCCGGTGATCGGTGTGGCGATCGGCCTGTTCGTCCTGCCCCGCACCTGGCGGCTGGGCCGCCGCGCGGTCCGCATCCTCTTCCAGCACGCCCCGGAGGGCGTCGACGTGCCCGCGCTGCGGGCCGACCTCGCCGCCGTGGAGGGCGTCACCGAGGTCCACGACCTGCACGTGTGGACGCTGACCTCGGGCATGGAGGTGGCCTCGGCGCACCTGGCCACGAAGTCCGCCGCCGAGCACGACCGGGTGCTGGAGGCCGCGCAGCGCCTGCTGGCCGAGCGCTACCGGATCGAGCACGCCACGTTGCAGGTCGAGACGGTCGGGCGCGCCGCCCGGTGCCGCGAGCTGTCGTGGTGAGTCAGGCGGGCAGCGGGCCGAAGGGCCACGTGCGCTGCCGCCGCGCCCACACCAGGAACGCCACGCCACCGGCGGCCAGCCAGGCCAGGGACAGCAGCACGGGGCGCGGGCCGGCCGAGTAGTAGACGAACGCCCAGCCGAGCAGGGCCACGACGCAGGGGAGCGGGTAGAGCCACTGCCGGTAGGGCCGAGGCAGGTCGGGGCGGCGTCGGCGCAGCACCACGAGGGCGACTACCTGGGCGACCGACTGGACGATCACGAACACCGCCGTCAGCACGTTGATCACGTCCTGGAGGGTGAACAACGAGCCGACCGCCGTCACCGCGCCCATGGCCAGCAACGCCGCGTGCGGGAAGCGCAGCCGGGGGTGCAACCGGCCGAACCAGGGCAGGAAGAGCCCGTCCCGCGCGGCGTGGAAGGGGATCCGGGAACCGCCGAGGAGTCCGGCGAACACGGAGCCGAAGGCGGTGACCACGATGCACGCGGTGAGCACCTGCGCGGTGGTCGTCCCCCAGCTCCGCTCCAGGACCAGCGAAGCGACCGACGACGACGAGGCCACCTCCTGCCAGGGCACGACGCCGAGCACGCCCAGGTTGAGCAGGAAGTACAACGCCATGATCCCGGTGATGGACACCAGGATCGCCCTGGGCAGCGTGCGGCCCGGGTCCCGCACCTCGGCACCCAGGTACGCGGCGGTGTTGTAGCCGAGGTAGTCGTAGATCGCGATCACCAGGCCGGCGCCCAGACCGGTCCAGAACGGGCCGCCGGCGGCGAAGGCCCCGTCGGGGTAGGCGAAGGCGAGGTCGGCGTCGAAGTGGGTGTAGGCGGCCACCACGACGGAGAGCACCGAGACGAGCATGACCGCGAACAACACCGCGGTCAGCCGGGTGATCTCGCCGATCCGCCGGTACAGCAGGAGAACCGCGAGCGCGACGACCCCGACCCCGATCGCCCTCCCCGCCGCCGGGGTCAGCCCGGGGACGAGGTAGCCGAGGTAGGAGACCATGCCGATCACCCCGGTCGACATGATCAGCGGGACGAACAGCATCGCCGTCCAGGCGAACAGGAACGGCATCAGCCGCCCGGTGCGGTGCTGGAACGCCTCGCGGAGGTAGACGTAGCTGCCGCCGGCGCCCGGCAGCGCGGCGCCCAGCTCGGCCCAGACGAGGCCGTCGGCGAGCGCGACGAGCGCCCCGACCAGCCAGCCCAGCACGGCCTGCGGGCCGCCCATCACGGCGACCATCGTCGGGATGGTCACGAACGGCCCGATGCCGCACATCTGGGTCATGTTGATGGCGGTGGCCTGCCACGGGCCGATCCGCCGCTCGAAGCCCCGGGCCGTGGTCGCCGTTCCGGTCACGCCGCACCTCCGCCCGCGCGGAACCAGGGTTAGTAAAGTTTCTTAACACAGCGCTCGTGGGGTGGGAACCCCGCGCGACGGCCGGACGGTGGGGGCGGGGCGGTGGAGGCACGGACGCCACGGGCGGGCAACCCGGCGAGCATGCGGGAGTGGAACCAGCGGCTGGTGCTGGACCTCCTGCGCGGAGAGGGCGTCGCGACCCGTCCCCAGATCGCGCGGAGAACGGGGTTGTCCAAGCCGACCGTGGGGCAGGCCCTGCTCGGTCTGGCGGAGGCGGGTCTGGTGCGCGCGGTCGGGCGGCAGGCGGAGGGTCCGGGCCGCGCCGCGCTCCGCTACGAGGCCGACCCGACGGCCGGTCACGTGCTCGCCGTCGACATCGGCCGGGAGCGGCTCCGGTTGGCCGTGGCCGATCTCGGCGGGAATATCGTGTCCAAAGTGGACGAACGCAACCGGTGCCGGTCGGGTGCCGCGCTGGTTCGCGCGGTGCGCGAGTTGGCGGAGCGCGTCGTCGCGCTGGCGGGGCTGGCTGAGGGTCAGGTGGTCACGACGGTCGTGGGGAGCCCGGGCGTGACGGACCGGCGGAACCGGGCCGTGCAGCTCGCGCCGAACCTGCCGGGCTGGGGGCGCACGGGGTTGCTCGACGAGCTCGCCGCGGTGCTGGGTCCCGACCTGTTGGTGGAGAACGACGCCAACCTCGCCGCGGTCGGCGAGCGGGAGCGCGGCGCGGCTCGCGGCGTCGACGATTTCGCTTATCTGAGCGTGGGAACCGGGTTGGGACTCGGCCTGGTGGTCGGTGGCGAGCTGTTCCGGGGCGCGCACGGCGCGGCGGGCGAGATCGGCTACCTCCCCTTCGCGGGCGTGGCCGGGGAGGCGGCGGAGCACGGCCAGATGGAGGACGCCGCGGCCGCGCGGTCGGTCCTCGCGCTGGCGGAGCGGCACGGCCTGAGCGGGATGCGCTCGGCCAGGGACGTCTTCGCGGCGGCTCGCGACGGCGACGCGCGGGCGTCGCTGGTGGTGCGGGAGGAGGCGGCGCGGCTGGCGTACGTGGTGGCCTCCGTCGCCGCCGTGGTCGACCCGGAGCTGGTGGTCCTGGGTGGGGGCGTCGGCGGGAACGCGGACCTGTTGCTGCCGTCGATGACGGAGTCCCTGCGCCGGACGACCCCGTTGGCGCCGCGGGTCGTCCCCGGCGAACTGGGGGAGGACGCCGTGCTCGTCGGGGCGGTCACGACCGGCACGGCGGTCGCCCGGGAGGCCGTGTTCGACCGGCGACTTCGTGCCGTCCGGGCCTCGTTCACCTGAACGGGGTAGTGATTGCTACGACGTGCTGAGCATTCGGCGCGTTCTCTTGATCAAGAGTGGTCAATTTTCACCCGAAAGGGTGAGGTTGCTGGATCGGTGTTGGGGCTTAGCGTTACGAGACCTCCTCCCTGGAGGAGGGTCCTTTCCGTCGCGGGGGGAACGTACGGGAACGGCGGCACAGGGGACGTGCCTCCTCCGGCCCGCGTGACGACGGGGACCAGTTGCGGGACGGCACCGCGCCAGCCACACCAGTCCGTCCCGCAGCCTGCCCGGCTCCCGGGATGTCGGACCCGCGGGGACGGCCCGGGCCGCGTCGCCGCGAGTCCAGTCCTCAGTGGTCAGTCCTCAGTGGCCAGTCTTCAGTGGACAGTGCGGTGCACGTCCTGGCAGGTCGAGTCCCCCGGTTCGCCGTCGGCGATCCACGGGCCGTCGAGCGACGCGTCGAGCACTCCCTCCTCCAGCCAGGTGTGTTGCCCCGCGAGGACACTCCTCGCCAACGACCGGTCGGTGGCATCGGTGTTCGACCACAACCGGCGGAACAACTCCGTCACCCGGCGCTCAGCCTGACGGCAGAACGCGTCAGCCAGCTCGTAGGCCGACCGGCCCCGCTCCGGGACGTCCGGGTGCTCCTGGCGCAGCGCCTCGGCGCGCACGCAGCTCGCGCTCATCGCGAACAGCTCCGCCCCGATGTCGACCACCCGGCCGAGGAACCGCTGGCGGCGCTCCAACCCGCCCCGCCATCGCGCCATCGCGTAGAACGTCTGCCGGGCCAGACGGCGGCTCGCCCGCTCCACGAACCGCAGGTGCCCGGCCAACGGCCCGAACTCGCCGTACCCGCCGGGCGCCTGCCCCCGGCCCACGACGAGGGTGGGCAGCCAGCGCGCGTAGAAGCCGCCCGCCCTGGCCGCGGCGCGAACCCGCCGCGCGGCGTCGGCCCCGGGGTCGACCAGGTCGCCGGCCACCGCGAGGTGCGTGTCGACGGCCTCCCTGGCCACCAGCAACCGCATGATCTCCGAGGAGCCCTCGAAGATCCGGTTGATCCGCAGGTCGCGCAGGAGCTGCTCGGCGGGCACGCCCCGCTCGCCCCTGGCCGCCTGCGACGCCGCCGTCTCGTACCCGCGGCCGCCCCGGATCTGCACCAGCTCGTCGGCCACCAGCCAGGCCAGCTCCGAGCCGTGCAGCTTGGCCAGCGCCGCCTCGATCCGGATGTCGTGCCCGCCGGCGTCGGCCAGCTCGCCGGCCAGCTCCAGCACCGACTCCAGGGCGAAGGCGGTGGCCGCGACGAACGCCACCTTCCCGGCGACCGCCTCGTGCTCGCCCACCGGCCGGCCCCACTGCACCCGGGCCGCCGACCACTCGCGGGCGATCCGCAGGCACCACTTCGCCGCCCCGGCGCACAGGGCGGGCAGGGCCAGCCGCCCGGTGTTCAACGTGGTCAACGCGATCCGCAGGCCCTGCCCCTCGGCGCCGATCCGGTTCTCCGCCGGCACGAGCACCCCGTGCAGCCGGGTCACGCCGTTCTCGATGCCCCGCAACCCCATGAACTCGTTGCGGTGCTCCACGGTGATGCCCGGCGAGTCGGCCTCGACCACGAACGCCGTGATCCCACCGGGATGCCCCTCGGACGTCGGCACGCGGGCCATGACAACCAGCAGGTCGGCCACGACACCGTTGGTGGTCCACAACTTCACGCCGTCGAGCACGTAACCCGCACCGACAGCGCCATCCACAGTGGGCACGGCGGTGGCACCCAACCGGGCCGGGTCGCTGCCCACGTCGGGCTCGGTCAACAGGAAGGCGCTGATCTCACCGCGGGCGCAGCGGGGCAGGAAGCGCCGCTTCTGCTCCGGCGTGCCGAAGAGCGTGACCGGTTGCGGCACCCCGATGGACTGGTGCGCGGACAGCAACGCGCCGACGGCGGGGTGCGCGGAGCCGGCGAGCATCAACGCGCGGTTGTAGTAGACCTGCGACAACCCGAGCCCGCCGTACTCCGGGTCGATGCGCATCCCCAGCGCGCCCAACTCCCGCAGACCCCGCACGACGTCGTCCGGGACGCGCGCGGTGCGTTCGATCTGCTGCGCGTCGACCCGCGTCCGGCAGAACTCCCGCAGCCGGTCGAGGAACTCCTCGCCGCGCCGCCGCGTCTCCTCGTCGCTCCTCGGGTAGGGGTGCACGAGGTCGAGGCGGAGCCGGCCCAGGAACAGCTCCCTGCCGAAGCTCGGCCGGCGCCAGTGGGTCTCCCGAGCCGCCTCGGCGACCCGTCGGGCCTCCCGCTCGTCCACCGTCGTCGGCGCGCCGCGGGACGCGCCCCGCCTGGCCGGATCCACTGCGGTCATGGCAGACCCCCTGCCGCGTCGGACTGCCCCGACGGTACGACCGCGCGGACGCCGACGCGACCCGCCGGAGCGCGCCCCCGCTCACGCTCCGCGTTCACGGTCCGCAGCGCTCACCCACCCCGGTCAGCGCGCCCCGAGGGGCGGTGGGACGACTGACGCGACGCCGGTCAGTTCGGTGGGAGGGGCTGGCCGCCGCGCTCGGTCAGCAGGGACTGGAGGGTCTCGGTCTCCTTGCTCTGGGTGCTGAGCATGCTGGCTGCGAGGTTGCGGACCACGGGCTGTCCGGCGCGCTCCGCCGCGTAGCGCAACATCGACTCGCCGCCCTTGTGGTGGCGCAGCATCAGCTGCAGGAAGAAGACGTCCAGATCCTTGCCGGACAGCGACCGCAGCGAGGTCAGCTCCTGCTGGGACGCCATGCCGGGCATGGTCGGCGAGCGGCGGTCGGCGCCGGCCGAGGAGGCGCCGGTCGAGGAGGCGCCGGTCGAAGGAGCACCGTGCCCGGAGTGCCCGCTCCCCGCGTCGGTCATCCACGCCATGTAGCCGCCGTAGGGCACCTCGGGCTGGTTCCACAGCGCCAGCCAGCCCTTCATCCGGCCGACCTGCTCCTGCTGGGTGCTCTCGATGTCGTAGGCGATCTGCCGGACCACCGGGTCAGCGGTGTGCTCACGCGCCCAGCCGGCCATCTGCACCGCCTGGAGGTGGTGCACGCTCATGTCCTGCGCGAAGCCGACGTCGACCGACTCGGCCGAGGGCGCCGACTGGTCCCTGAGCTGGGGCAGGCCGATCAGCATCCCGCCGGCGGCCCCGAGCAGCAGCACGGCCAGCACCGCCGCGCTGATCATGACGACCCTGGCCACCGGGTTCGGCGCCGCCGGGGTGACGCCGGCGGTGTCCCCACCGCCGGCGCCGGTCCCGCCCGGGGCGCCGCTGCCGGCGTCGCCGCTGCCGGGCGTGCTCATCCGGCCTGGCCCATGCCGCCCGGCTGCTGGTTGGCGTCCACACCGCCGTTCATCGGCACCGCGTCCGGACCGGGCGGGGCCGGGTCGAAGGCCGGCGGGTTGTCCGGGTCGAACTGGCCGGGGCCGAGCGCGTCGCAGGAGGCGCCGATCTCCGGGTAGGTGAACTGGTTGCGCCGCAGCGAGCGGACGAAGTGGTCGATGCGCTCGTCGCCGGCGTTGTCGAGCTTGAGCTGGTGCCCCCACGACTGGAGCGAGATCGGCCGGTCCAGACCGGGGTAGGGCGACATCACCATGAACTGCTGGCCCTCGACCTTCTTGCGCAGCGCGTCGAGCGCCTCACCCCTGACCTGGTCCGGGTTGTAGGCGATCCACACCGCGCCGTGCTCCAGCGAGTGGACCAGGTTCTCGGTGCGCACGGCCCGGTCGTAGACCACGCCGTTGCAGGCCGCCCAGAACCCGTCGTGCGGACCGCCGAAGGCCGGGGTCCTGTCGTAGGCGACCCGCTGCGCGGCCGAGACGTGCCGCTGCGCTGCGTAGTCGTGGGTCTCGACACCGGGGATCTGCTTGGCCGGGTCCTTGTTGGAGTCCGACGGCGTCCACTGCGCGAGCTTGGCCTCGCGCTCCTGGTTGTCGGAGTGCTTCGAGTAGACGTAGCCGAAGACGCCACCGGCGAAGAGCAGGACGGCCACGACGGCGGCCACCGCGCCCCACGGCTTGGGTTTGGTCGACCCCATCGACGACCGTGCGGCTGTCACCGCTCTGTTGCTGTTCTTGCCTTTCGGCATGTTCGTCCGACCTCTTCTCCCCGCGCCGATTGCCGCCGCAAGTTTAGGGAGCCGACATAAGGAACACGTCAACCCGCGAAACGGTGGGTCACGTTCCGCCGCAGGTCAGCGGGGCCGAGTGGCGCAGCCGGGGCTACTCGGCAGGCCCTCGTGGGGTGCCGGTCCTCACAGGTGCGGGCTGTGGATCTCTCTCAGGGTTCACTCCGCCCCCTGGAGAAACACCAGAAACACGCGTCGCGCCCGTCGCGGAGAGGGCGGGGCGCCAGAGCTGCGGAAGAGGCTGGGCAGGTGGGGTGCGGCGGGCGTCCGTGTCCACCCCGTCCCAGTTTTCGGGAGACTGTCGGCCCCGTCAGGACCAGCGCTAACGCCCCCCTAGACTGCGTCAGGTGACTCCTGCCGCGCTCGCTGACCTGGTTCGCTCCACCGCCGTTGACGTGCTGGCCTCCCGAGGGCTGGACGCCACCGCGCTCCCGGAGACCGTCACGGTCGAGCGTCCGCGCAATCCCGAGCACGGCGACTACGCGACGAACCTGGCGCTGCAGATCGGCAAGAAGCTGGGCGTGAACCCGCGGGAGCTGGCCGGGTGGCTGGCCGAGGCGCTGGGCGCCCGGCAGGGGATCGCCTCCGCCGAGGTCGCCGGCCCCGGCTTCCTCAACCTGCGGCTGGCCGCCGACGCCCAGGGCCAGATCGTGCGCGAGGTGCGCGTCGCCGGCGCCGACTACGGTCGGGGCGACCGGCACGCCGGCCTGAAGGTCAACCTGGAGTTCGTCTCGGCCAACCCGACCGGCCCGATCCACCTCGGCGGGACCCGGTGGGCCGCCGTCGGCGACGCGCTCGGCCGGGTGCTGGCCGCGCAGGGCGCCGAGGTGACCCGCGAGTACTACTTCAACGACGCCGGGGCCCAGATCGACCGGTTCGTGCGGTCCCTGGTCGCCGCCGCGCAGGGCGAGCCGGCCCCGGAGGACGGCTACGGCGGCGCCTACATCGCCGACATCGCCGCCGACGTGCTGCGCGCCGAGCCGGGCGCGCTGGACCTGCCGGAGGCCGAGCGGAACGAGACCTTCCGCCGGGTCGGCGTCGGCCTGATGTTCGAGCAGATCAAGAAGAGCCTGCACGACTTCGGCACCGACTTCGACGTCTACTTCCACGAGGACTCGCTGCACAGGTCCGGTGCGGTGGAGCGGTCGGTGGAGGAGCTGAAGAAGCACGGCCACCTCTACGAGGCCGACGGCGCGTGGTGGCTGCGCTCCAGCGAGTTCGGCGACGACAAGGACCGCGTCGTCATCAAGAGCGACGGCGCCCCCGCCTACATCGCGGGCGACATCGCCTACCTCCGTGACAAGCGGGAGCGCGGGTTCGACCTGTGCATCTACATGCTCGGCGCGGACCACCACGGGTACGTCGCGCGGCTCAAGGCCGTCGCGGCGGCTTTCGACGACGACCCCGACGTCGTCGAGGTGCTGATCGGCCAGATGGTGAACCTGGTCAAGGACGGCAGGCCGGTGCGGATGAGCAAGCGCGCCGGCACCGTCGTCACGCTGGAGGACCTGGTCGAGGCGGTCGGCGTCGACGCGGCGCGGTACTCGCTGATCCGGTCCTCTGTAGACTCCTCCGTCGACATCGACCTGGACCTGTTGGTCAAGCGCAGCAACGACAACCCCGTCTTCTACGTGCAGTACGCGCACGCCAGGATCTCCAGCGTGCTGCGCGCGGCCAAGGACCTCGACATCCCGGTCGACGTGGACCTGGACGGCGTGGACTTCGGACTGCTGACCCACGAGCGCGAGGGTGTCCTCATCCGCACGCTCGGCGACTTCCCCAAGGTCGTGGCCTCCGCCGCGGAACTGCGCGAGCCGCACCGCATCGCGCGGTACCTGGAGGAGGACCTGGCAACCGCCTACCACAAGTTCTACGACTCGTGCCGGGTCCTGCCGCAGGGCGACGAGCCGGCCACCCCGTTGACCACTGCCCGACTCCAGCTGTGCGCCGCGTCCCGGCAGGTGTTGGCCAACGGCCTCGGCCTGCTCGGCGTGAGCGCCCCAGAGCGGATGTGAGACAAGCCCATGAGCGCACACCCGGCCGGACCAAGACACGCGGACGTGCTGGTGCCCGTGAACACCGCGGGCCAGCGTCCGTCCACTTCGGACGATCTGAACCGACTGCACGAGCGGGTGTGGCCGCGCAACGCGCGTCGTGACGACGACGGCGTGACGCGGGTCGCCGGCGTGGACGTGCGCGACCTCGCCGAGCGCTACGGCACACCGCTGTTCGTCGTCGACGAGGCGGACTTCCGGTCGCGGTGCGCCGAGTACGCCGAGGCGTTCGGCGACCCGGTGCTCGTGCACTACGCGTCCAAGGCGTTCCTGTCCACGGCGATCGCCCGGTGGGTCGCGGAGGAGGGGCTGTCGCTGGACGTGTGCAGCGGCGGCGAGCTGGCGATCGCGCTGCGCGCCGAGTTCCCGCCCGAGCGGATCACCTTCCACGGCAACAACAAGTCGGTCGAGGAGCTGGTCGCGGCGGTGGAGGCGGGTGTGGGCACGGTCGTGCTCGACTCGTTCTTCGAGATCGCCCGGCTGGACCAGGTCGCGCGGGAGCGCGGCGTCCGGCAGGCGGTGCTGATCCGGGTGACCGTGGGCGTGGAGGCGCACACGCACGAGTTCATCGCCACCGCGCACGAGGACCAGAAGTTCGGCTTCTCGCTGGCCTCCGGCGACGCGGCCGAGGCCGTGCGCCGGGTGCTGCGCGCGCCGGGGCTGGACCTGGTCGGCCTGCACAGCCACATCGGCTCGCAGATCTTCGACGCCGACGGCTTCGAGGTCGCGGCGCACCGCATGGTGGGGCTGCTGGCCGCGATCAGGGACGAGCACGGCGAGGACACCGTGGCCCAACTGTCCACTGTGGACCTCGGTGGCGGCCTCGGCATCGCCTACACCCCCGACGACGACCCGCCGCCGCCGGCCGCCCTGGCCGAGCAGCTCCGGGCGATCGTGCGCAGGGAGTGCGAGAACGCCGGCCTGCCCGTGCCGAGGGTGGCGGTCGAGCCCGGCCGCGCGATCGTCGGGCCGGGCACGGTCACCCTCTACGAGGTCGGCACCGTCAAGGACATCACGCTGGGCGGCAGCGCCCGTCGGCGCTACGTCTCGGTCGACGGCGGCATGAGCGACAACATCCGCACGGCCCTGTACGACGCGGTCTACGACTGCCGCCTCGTCTCCAGGGCCTCGGCGGCCGACGTGGAGCCGGTGCTGAGCCGGGTCGTGGGCAAGCACTGCGAGTCCGGCGACGTCGTGGTCCGCGACGCCTGGCTGCCCGGCGACGTCGCGCCCGGCGACCTGCTCGCGGTGGCCGCCACCGGCGCGTACTGCTACTCGATGTCGAGCCGGTACAACCAGCTCCCCCGTCCGGCCGTGGTCGCCGTCGACAACGGCAAGTCGCGGCTGCTGCTGCGGAGGGAGTCCGTCGAGGACCTGTTGCGCCTGGAGGTGCTCGAACCGTGAGTGAGCGGAAACCGGCCGGCCGGCCGGTCCGGGTGGCGTTGCTCGGCTGTGGCACCGTGGGCACCGAGGTCGTCCGGTTGCTCCACGAGCAGGCCGACGACCTGACCGCCCGGGTCGGAGCACCGGTCGAGCTGGTCGGCGTGGCGGTTCGGCGGCCCAACAAGCACCGCGAGGTGCCCGCCGAGCTGCTCACGACCGACGCCGCCGGGCTGATCGACTCCGACGTGGACGTCGTGGTCGAGGTGATCGGCGGCATCGAGCCGGCCCGCACGCTCCTGCTCGCGGCGCTGCGCGCCGGCAAGTCCGTGGTGACGGCGAACAAGGCGCTGCTCGCCGAGCACGGCGGCGAGCTGTTCGAGGCGGCCGACGCCTCGGGCGCCGACCTGTACTTCGAGGCCGCGGTGGCCGGCGCGATCCCGTTGCTGCGCCCGCTGCGCGAGTCGCTGGCCGGCGACCGGATCACCCGGGTCATGGGGATCGTCAACGGCACCACCAACTTCATCCTCTCGGCGATGGACGGCACCGGCGCCAGCTACGCCGAGACGCTGGAGGAGGCCACCCAGCTCGGCTACGCGGAGGCCGACCCCACCGCCGACGTCGACGGCTTCGACGCCGCGGCCAAGGCCGCGATCCTGGCCTCGCTGGCGTTCCACACCCGGGTCACCGCCGCCGACGTGCACCGCGAGGGCATCGCCTCGGTGACCGCCGCCGACGTGGCCGCGGCCCGCGAGCTCGGCCGCGCGGTCAAGCTGCTGGCGATCTGCGAGCGCGAGGTGGACGAGACGGGCGGCGAGGCCGTGTCCGTGCGCGTCCACCCCGCGATGATCCCGCGGAGCCACCCGCTCGCCGGCGTCAACGGCGCCTTCAACGCGGTGTTCGTGGAGGCGGAGGCGGCCGGCCAGCTCATGTTCTACGGCCAGGGCGCCGGCGGCGCGCCCACCGCGAGCGCCGTGCTCGGGGACCTGGTCGCGGTGGCCCGCAACCGGGTGGTCGGGGGCCGGGGGCCCCGAGAGTCGGCCTACGCCGACCTGTCGGTGCGGCCGATGGGGCAGACCCCCACCCGCTACCACGTGAGCCTGGACGTCGCCGACCGCTCCGGCGTGCTGGCCCAGGTCGCGGCGGTGTTCGCCGAGCACGACGTGAGCATCGCCGTCGTGCGGCAGCAGGGCAGGGGCGAGGACGCGAGCTTGGTCGTGGTCACGCACTCGGCGCAGGACTCCGCGCTGCAGTCCACTGTGGACAAGATCGCCGGGCTGCCCGTGGTCCGCGAGGTCGTCAGCGTGATGCGCGTCGAAGGAGAGGAATCGTGAGCTCCCACCGGACGGGCTCGGCCGCGGCGCGCGCCCACGCCGGCGGCGGTGTCGGAACCGGGGCCGGGGCCGGCTGGCCGGGCGTCATCCTGGCCTACCGCGACCGGATCGCGCTGCCCGCCGACGCCGCCGTGGTCACCCTGCACGAGGGCAACACCCCGCTGGTCGCCGCGCGGCACCTGTCCGAGCTGACCGGCTGCGAGGTGTTCCTCAAGGTCGAGGGCGCGAACCCGACCGGCTCGTTCAAGGACCGCGGCATGACCGCGGCCATCACCGCCGCGGTCGCCGAGGGCAGCAGGGCCGTCATCTGCGCCTCCACCGGCAACACCTCGGCCTCGGCCGCCGCCTACGCGGCGAGGGCCGGGCTGACCAGCGCGGTGCTGGTGCCGCGCGGCAAGATCGCCCTGGGCAAGCTCGCCCAGGCCGTCGCGCACGGCGCGCGCATCCTCCAGGTCGACGGCAACTTCGACGACTGCCTCGAACTGGCCCGCAAGACGGCCGCCGAGCACCCGGTCACCCTGGTGAACTCGGTGAACCCGGTGCGCATCGAGGGGCAGAAGACCGCCGCCTTCGAGATCTGCGACGCGCTCGGCCGCGCGCCGGACGTGCACTGCCTGCCGGTCGGCAACGCCGGCAACATCACCGCCTACTGGCGGGGCTACCGGGAGTACGCCGCCGACGGCGTCGTGCCCGCCGCCCCGCGCATGTTCGGCTTCCAGGCGGCCGGAGCCGCCCCGCTCGTGCTCGGCCGGCCGGTGGCCGACCCGGAGACGGTCGCCACCGCGATCCGCATCGGCAGCCCGGCCTCCTGGGCCGGCGCCGTCGCCGCGCGGGACGAGTCCGACGGGCTGTTCCACGCCGTCACCGACAAGGACATCCTGGCCGCGTACCGCCTGCTCGCCCGCAAGGAGGGCGTGTTCGTCGAGCCGGCGTCGGCGGCCAGCGTGGCCGGTCTGCTCGCCACCGCGTCCGACGGCCGGCTGCCGGCTGGCTCGCTCGTGGTCTGCACGGTCACCGGGCACGGCCTGAAGGACCCGGACACCGCCTTGCTGGGGATGCCCGAGGTCGAGCCGCTGCCGGTCGACCCCGGCGCGATCGCCGCCGCGCTGGAGCTGGTGTGAGCCGCGGGGCCGTGCCCGTCGGCCGCGGGGTGCGGGTGACCGTGCCCGCCTCCACGGCGAACCTGGGCTCGGGTTTCGACGCCCTCGGCATGGCGCTGGGGATGCACGACGTCGTCCGGGTCGAGACGACCCGGCGGGGCGTGACCGTCGAGGTGGCCGGCCAGGGCGCCGGGCGGGTGCCCGGGGACGAGCGCCACCTCGTGGTGAGCGCCGTGCACGCCGCCTGGGAGGCGCTGGGCGTCCCGCCGACCGGGCTGGCGCTGCGGTGCGAGAACGCGATCCCGCACTCGCGCGGCCTCGGCTCGTCCGCCGCGGCGGCCGTCGCCGGCGTCGCAGCGGGATTCGCGCTCGCCGGCGCCGACCTCGCGGACGCGGTGCACGCCGAGCGGGCGTTGCAGGTGGCCGCCGAGCTGGAGGGGCACGCCGACAACGCGGCGGCCAGCCTCTTCGGCGGTGTGGTCGTCGCATGGGCCGAGGGCGCGGACTACCGCCCGGCCTACCGCGCGGTGCGGCTGGAGCCGCACCCGGACCTGGCTCCGGTCGCGCTGGTCCCTGCGGAGGAGTCGTCGACCGCGACCACCCGGGGGCTGCTGCCCGACCAGGTGCCGCATGCCGACGCGGCGTTCGCCGCCGGCCGGGCGGCGCTGGCCGTGCACGCCCTGACCAGCCGACCCGACCTGCTCCTGCCGGCGACGGCGGACCGGCTGCACCAGGGCTACCGGGAGCCGGCGTGGCCGGCCACGGCGCGGCTCGTGCGCGCGCTGCGGGTGGCCGGGGTGCCGGCGGCGGTCTCGGGGGCGGGGCCCACGGTGCTGGCGTTCCCGGCGAAGGGCGTGCTGCCGGAGGGCGTCGACGTCACCGGGTTCACTCCGCTCGCCCTGCCGGTCGATCTCGCCGGCGTGCGGGTCGAACACCTCGACTGAGGCCTTCCGGCTCTCGCGGAGCGGCCGCCGGCTGGGCGCGGGCGGTCGGGTGCTCTCGGACGGGTGATCACCCGCTCGGCGGTTTCTCGATCGAACCAACCAGTGGGGTACGCCCGTGTGCCCGGTTCTGTCGGTCCGCCGTGAGATGTTCGAAGTGGGGGGTCCCCCAAGAACCAGAACCTGGAGCGAACAGGGCTGTTCGGTTCAGTGGGGAATGGCCCAACATGGGGACGGCAGGTGCCGTCGGCGCTCCGAGGCGGCCTGCCCGCGCCGCGCGGAGGCCGGGGCCAAATGATCACGAGCTGATGCCGTTCCGGGAACGTCCTGCGCACGAAGCCGGCGCCACTCGGGCCGGCGATTCTGACAACCACCTCCAACGGCGGGAACGCCCCGGTGAGCCGGAACCCTTTCGGGGTTCTGGTGGTCCACGTCGCTCGATTTCCCCGCGGCCAGGCCGAGGCCGGGACCCGTCAACGCGCGTTGAACGCGGGCGCGACGCGCCACGGGCGTGGCCGCGAGATGCGCGCTCCGCGCGTCGGGACGTGGTGGCCAGTACCGCCGAACGGGTCGTTCGCCGCACACGAGCAGCCCTCACGTCCCCCGGAACGTCAGCGTCGGATGGGACAGATGGGACGGGAGTGCTCTTCCCGGACGATTCCCTGGGCCGGTGGAGTGGCGGTGGCGACACGCCCGACTCCGGGGGAATTGCGAGGTGGGGAAGGTTGTTGAGCTGTTCGGCGCGCCGGGTACCCGGTTGTTGCACGGGTGCGGCGCGACGTCTACCCTCGGGGGCGATCAGTCACCGCGCGCACGGGCGCCGGTGCCGTCTCCGGGCAATCGTCCCGGGTCGCATCCCCTGTTGCGAGTCAATCCCGCGCCACTGCGCAGGGTTGTCGTTGGCGGACATCCGCCGACGTGGTGACCGACGAGAAGTCCCGTGCCGGCGGTCCTGCCCTCGTAGCGCACTCCTCGCCCTACGCGTCAGGTCCGCCCCCACCGGACGACTTTTGCCGCCCCGGCGTCCCGCCGGGCGGCAGGTCCGCTGGTTCGCGTAGGAGGCGCGGACCGGTCAGGAAGGACATTCGTGAGCGACACCAATCTGTTGAGCAGCGAGGCGCCGAGCGCCACAGCCCGCGCCGAGCGCGGGTCCGACCAGGCGGGCTCGGCGAGCCCGGCCAAGAACGGCACCGCGGCGCGTCGCCGCGGCCTGTCCGGGATGGTCCTCGCCGAGCTGCGCGAGCTGGCCAAGGAGTTGGGCATCACCGGCACCACGGGCATGCGCAAGGGCGACCTGATCGCTGCCATCAAGGAGCGGCAGGGCGGTGGGGCCCCGAGCCGCGGCGGGCGTGCCAGCGCCAGCGGTGACGCCGCGCAACTGCCGCTGACCGGCGTGGAGGGCGCCGGTGAGAAGGCCCAGCCCGCCGCCGAGCGGCCGACCGAGGAGGAGCCGGCCCGTCGTGGCCGCCGCCGCCGCGCGGCCACCCGGCCCGTGGGCAGCCCGGAGGCCGGCGAGCAGCCGGCGGAGCAGCCGGCCGCCGCGGAGCGGGCCGAGCAGCCGGCCGGGACCGCCGAGCGGGTGGAGAAGGCCGAGACCGAGCGCCCGGAGCGCCGGGAGCGGGCCGAGCGCGGTGAGCGCCGCGAGCGGGGCGACCGCGCTGAGCGTGCGGAGCGCGGTGACCGTGCCGAGCGGGCCGAGCGCGGCGACCGGGCTGACCGCGCGGAGCGCGGCGACCGGGCCGACCGGGCCGACCGGGCCGACCGGGCCGACCGGGACGCCGGCAAGCAGGGCGACCAGTCCAGGGGCGGCGCCAGGGACGCGGCCAGGGACGACGAGGACGACGAGGCCGGCGGCCGGCGTCGGGGTCGTCGCTTCCGCGACCGCCGCCGCAGCCGCGGCCGCGGCGAGGGCGGCGGCAACGAGCCGGAGGTCCGCGAGGACGACGTGCTGCTGCCGGTGGCCGGCGTCCTGGACGTGCTGGAGAACTACGCGTTCGTCCGCACCTCGGGCTACCTGTCCGGGCCCAACGACGTCTACGTCTCGCTGTCCCTGGTGCGCAAGTACGGGCTGCGCCGCGGTGACGCGATCACCGGCGCGGTGCGCCAGCCGCGTGAGGGCGAGCAGCAGCGGCAGAAGTTCAACCCGCTGGTGCGCGTGGACTCGATCAACGGCCTGGAGCCGGAGCAGGCCCGCAACCGGCCGGAGTTCCACAAGCTGACCCCGCTCTACCCGAACGAGCGGCTGCGCCTGGAGACCGAGCCGAACATCCTCACCACCCGGGTCATCGACCTGGTCATGCCGATCGGCAAGGGCCAGCGCGCGTTGATCGTCTCCCCGCCGAAGGCGGGCAAGACCTCGGTGCTGCAGTCGATCGCCAACGCGATCACGAAGAACAACCCCGAGGTCTGGCTGATGGTCGTGCTCGTCGACGAGCGGCCGGAGGAGGTCACCGACATGCAGCGGTCGGTGAAGGGCGAGGTCATCGCCTCGACCTTCGACCGCCCGCCGTCGGACCACACCACGGTCGCCGAGCTGTCGATCGAGCGGGCCAAGCGGCTGGTGGAGATGGGCCACGACGTTGTCGTGCTGCTCGACTCGATCACCCGTCTGGGCCGGGCCTACAACCTGGCGGCCCCGGCCTCCGGCCGGATCCTGTCCGGTGGTGTCGACTCGACCGCCCTGTACCCGCCGAAGCGGTTCCTGGGCGCGGCGCGCAACATCGAGGGTGGCGGCTCGCTGACCATCTTCGCGACCGCGCTGGTCGAGACCGGCTCCACCATGGACACGGTGATCTTCGAGGAGTTCAAGGGCACCGGCAACGCCGAGCTCAAGCTCGACCGCAAGATCGCCGACCGCCGGGTGTTCCCGGCGGTGGACGTCAACCCGTCCGGCACCCGCAAGGAGGAGCTGCTGCTCTCGCCGGACGAGCTGGCGGTCACGCACAAGCTGCGCAGGGTGCTCCAGGCCCTGGACAGCCAGCAGGCCATCGACCTGCTGCTCGACCGGCTGCGCAAGACGCGCACCAACATCGAGTTCCTCATGCAGGTGGCCAAGACGGCGCCGGGCGCCGACAACGACTGACGGTCGGTCGGCACCGGTTCCACCGCACAGCGGTCCGGGGGTGGTTCCCAGCACGGGAACCACCCCCGGTTCGTCTTCCCGGCCTCCCGCGGCGGCCCGACGGGGCGCGGTCGGCCCCGCGTTCGGCCACGGCCGGGTCAGAGCCGGTAGGGGCGGACGCAGGAGGTCCGCTGGAGCCGGCGGACCAGCACGGTGAGCACCGCGGCCGAGGGCAGGCCGACGACCGCGACCACCGGCGCGGGCAGGGTGACGCCGTCCAGGCTCACGCCCACCGCGCCGAGACCGGCCAGGTACAGCCACCGCAGCCAGTTCCGCTGCCACTCGGCGCGCCAGGCGATCTCGTCGCTGGTGGCGAAGCCGATGGCGACGGCGGCGCCGAACACCGCGCCGTACAGCTCCACCGCGTGGTCGAGGACCAGCATCGGGACCGAGACCAGCCCCAGCACCGCCGCGACGAACAACACGGGCAACGCCAGCCACGTCCGCACGGGAAGCTCCCGGCCGAGAGCGCACAGCACGACGACAGGATGGGGCGTCGCCGGCCACGGGCAAGCCGTGTCGCGGCGATCGGTCCTGGACCGGCGACGAGTGGGTGGCCCGCTGCGCCGAACGGTCGACGGTCGGCTCAGCCCCAGGAGTCGGACTCGACCGGCGCGGGCGGTCGCCACGGCGCCCGCCGCCGCAGCGAGACGACCGCGCCGCCGAGCCCGACCGCGGCCATGCCGCTGACCACCACGACCCCCACCCCCTGGACCGGGACCGGCCACACCGCCGACAGCGCCGACCCGCCGACGAACAGCGCCACCGGCAGGCCCCACCGCGCGAGCATCCGGTGCAGCCGTCGGGGCAGCGCGGGGGCGCGCAGCGCGACCAGCGTCAGGAACCCGCCGACCCAGAGCAGGACGCCGAGCGTCGCCGGCCGCCACCCCGCCGCCTCGGTGCACAGCGCTCTGAGGAACAGGGGCAGGTCCACCAGGAACAACGCGCTCAGCACCCACGGCAGCGGTGGGATCAGCGGAGCGCCGGGGGCGCCGATCCGGTCGGACATGACCGGGAGAGTAGCCAGGGGAACACCGGCGCCACCGGGCGCGTTGTAGCTCTGGCCAGGGCATCTGGCACACTGGACAGCCGAGTCCGGCACCGGTTCACCCCTACGTGTAGTAGCCCGGGGACCCGGCGGCCACGAGGAGAGGACAGGACACGGTGAAGACGGGAATCCACCCCGAGTACGTGGTCACCGAGGTGACCTGCGGCTGCGGCAACACCTTCACGACCCGCAGCGCCAAGAAGAGCGGCTCCATCCACGTCGAGGTCTGCTCCAACTGCCACCCGTTCTACACGGGCAAGCAGAAGATCCTGGACACCGGCGGCCGGGTGGCCCGCTTCGAGGCCCGCTACGGCAAGCGGAAGAAGTAGCTTCGGCGGTGTTGGTGCGGGACACCCGCACCCGGTCGCGGTCCGCGGGTGGAAGAAGACCATGATCACCCACGGACAGCTCCGTGGCGCCCGCCCTGGGAATAATCCCGGGCGGGCGCCGTCGTCATGTCCAGGTCGGGTGACCCGCGGTACGGGGTGGAGGTGCGTGTTCCGTGGCGATGGACGCGGCGGCGCTGGGTGAGCTGCTCGCCGAGTACGCCGAGCTGGAGCGGCGGCTCGCCGATCCCGGCGTGCACGCCGAGGCGGGCACGGCCCGCCGGCTGGGGCGCCGGTACGCCGAGCTGACCCCGGTCGTGCGCACCGTCCGCGAGCTGGAGCAGGCCAGGTCCGACCTGGAGGCCGCGCGCGAGCTGGCCGCCGAGGACGCCGCGTTCGCCGCCGAGGCCGCGCAGCTGGCCGAGGACATCCCCCGGCTGGAGGAGCGGCTGGCCGAGCTGCTGCTGCCCAGGGACCCGCACGACGGCTCCGACGTCATCGTGGAGATCAAGTCCGGCGAGGGCGGCGAGGAGTCCGCGCTGTTCGCCGGCTCGCTGCTCCGGATGTACCTGCGCTACGCCGAGCGGCGGGGCTGGCGGGCCGAGGTCCTCGACGCCACCGACTCCGACCTGGGCGGCTACAAGGACGTGACGGTCGCCGTGAAGAGCAGGGCCGGCGACACCGCCCCGGACGGCGTGTGGGCCCGGCTGAAGTTCGAGGGCGGGGTGCACCGCGTGCAGCGCGTGCCCGTCACCGAGTCGCAGGGCCGCATCCACACCTCGGCGGCCGGGGTGCTGGTCTACCCCGAGCCCGAGGACGTCGAGGTGGACATCGACGAGAAGGACCTGCGGATCGACGTGTTCCGGTCCTCCGGCCACGGCGGCCAGAGCGTGAACACCACCGACTCCGCCGTGCGCATCACGCACCTGCCGACCGGCATCGTCGTGAGCTGCCAGAACGAGCGCAGCCAGCTCCAGAACAAGGCCCGCGCCATGGAGGTGCTGCGGGCCAGGCTGCTCGCGGCGGCCGAGGAGGAGGCGCAGCGCAGGGCCTCCGAGGACCGGCGCAGCCAGGTCCGCACCGTCGACCGGTCGGAGCGGGTCCGCACCTACAACTTCCCGGAGAACCGGATCTCCGACCACCGGGTGAACTACAAGGCGTACAACCTCGACCAGGTGCTCGACGGCGACCTCGACGGGGTGCTCGACGCGCTCGTCACGGCGGACCGCGCGGAGCGGCTGGCGCTGACCGCGGGCACCGGCGCCTAGGTTGGTGCCATGACCCGACAGCCGCTGCGGTTGGCCGTGCTGGAGGCCGAGCGCGCCCTCGCCGCCGCCGGGGTCGCCAGCCCGCGGGTGGACGCGGAGCTGCTGGCCGCGCACGTGCTGGGCGTGGAGCGGACCCGGCTGCCCCTCGTGCCGCTGGTCGACGCGGTCGTCGTCGAGGCGATTCGCCAGCTGGTCGAGCAGCGCGTGCGTCGCGTGCCGCTCCAGCACCTGCTGGGCACCGCCGTCCTGGGGCGGGTCACGCTGGCCGTCGGCCCCGGCGTGTTCGTGCCGCGGCCCGAGACCGAGTTGCTCCTCGAATGGGGGCTCGGGGCGCTCCGCGGCCGGAGCGCGCCGGTTGTCGTCGACCTGTGCACCGGGTCCGGCGCGCTGGCGCTGGCGCTGGCGCACGAGCGCCCGGACGCCGTCGTCCACGCCGTGGAACGCGACCCGGCCGCGCTCGCCTGGGCGCGGCGCAACGCCGACGCGCAGGTCGAGGCCGGGGACACCCCGATCCGGCTGCACGCGGGCGACGTGGCCGACCCCGAGCTGCTCTCCGACCTCGACGGCACCGTCGACCTGCTCGTGTGCAACCCGCCGTACGTGCCGGAGGGCACGCCGGTGCCGCCCGAGGTGGCCGACCACGACCCGCACCACGCCGTGTTCGCCCCGGGAGCGGGGTTGGACGTGATCCGCCACGTCGTGGACTGCGCCGTGCGGCTGCTGCGGAGCGGGGGAGCGCTCGCGATCGAGCACGACGACACGCACGGCGAGTCGGCGCCGGCGCTGCTCAGCGCGCGCCGCGCCCTGACCGACGTCGTCGACCACCCGGACCTGACCGGACGCCCCCGCTTCGTCACCGCGCGCCGCCGCTGACGGGGCCGCGGCCCGGGCCGTTGACGGGGACGCTGGGCGGGCTGGTCGGCTCCCGAGGGGGCCGGTTGCCCCGCCGGTCGCCGCGCCGTGCCAGGATCGGGGCCGTGAGCACCGTCTACGACTGCAGTCAGCCGGAGACCCGGCAGGCCGGCCTCGCCGCCGCGGCCGGTGTGGTGCGGTCCGGTCAGCTCGTCGTGCTGCCGACCGACACCGTCTACGGCCTCGGCTGCGACGCCTTCGACTCGGCCGCCGTCGACTCCCTGCTCGCAGCCAAGGGGCGCGGCCGGGACATGCCGGTCCCGGTGCTCGTCGGCTCCTGGACGACCATCGACGGGCTCGTCATGTCGGTGCCCGCCCAGGCCCGGCGGCTCATCGAGGCGTTCTGGCCGGGTGGGCTGTCGCTCGTGCTCCAGCACGCGCCCTCGCTCGCCTGGGACCTCGGCGACACCCGGGGCACGGTGATGCTGCGGATGCCGCTGCACCCGGTCGCGTTGGAGCTGCTGCGCGAGGTCGGCCCGATGGCGGTCTCCAGCGCCAACCGCTCCGGCCAGCCGCCGGCCGCCACCGCCGCCGAGGCGCTCGCCCAGCTCGGCGACTCCGTGCCGGTCTACCTGGACGGCGGCCCGTCCGGCGAGCCGGTCGCCTCGACGATCGTCGACCTCACCGGCGCCCAGCCCCGACTCCTCCGCGAGGGGGCGATCAGCCGGGCCGACGTGGCCGACGCGCTGGAGATCGACGCCGACCAGCTGATCTGAAACGCGAGGCCCGCTCACGGAGTTGCCGGGCTCCGACCCGCCTGACCACACTGGCGCCCGTTCGAGGGGGCGATCAGGTGGCCGGCTCCGTCGACCTGTCGTTCGACCCGCTCGCCGAGTTCGCCGGCAGGTGGGACACCCGTCTCGCCGAGCGCTACCTCCCGGTCGAGGGCCTGGAGGAGGCGAGGTACGAGTGCCTCGACGGGAGGTTGGTGTTGAGGCCGTACTGCGGCGCGGCCGCTGTGCACGCGGGATTCGTCCTGGGCGTGCTGATGCGTTCGCCAGCGCGGGAATCCGGACACGTGGTGTACGGCGGCCCGCTCAACCTGTGCTTTTCGCCTTCCGACTGGATTGAGTCGGATGTCAGCGTGCTCCGTGAATCGGCGGAAGACGCTGTGTGGGTGCCGGCGGACAAGTTCGCGATGCCGGTGGAATGCGTGACGCCGGCCAGTCGCGGTCGTGATCGCATCGACAAACCCGCTTTGTGCGCTGCTGCGGAAATTCCGTACTTCCTGCGGGTGGAGGTGGATCACGCAGGAGGTAGGGCTGTTGTCACCCAGCTCCGCTTGCGGCACGGCGGGTACCGTTTGTTGACCTTGGCCACGAGCGGAGGCGTGTTCGAGACCGAGGTTCCTTTCCCGATCCGATGTGACCTGGCTGAGCTCCTGGTGTCGTGATTGACGAGCGTGGGACTCACCGATCATCCGAGTGAGGTTTCCGGCTCACCCTTCCAGGCGAGGGGTTCAGCTGGCACACCGGACGCGAGGGAGTTCCGGGAAGTTGATGCTCGTCCCCGCCGTGACGACAATGACGGACCTGAGAGGGGGGAGCCATGGCCGCACCGGCGGACACGAGCTTCGATCCGTTGGTCGAGTTCGCTGGCATGTGGGACACACATCTCGCCGAGCGTCACCTGCCGTACGAAGGTCTCGGGGCTGCCAAGTACGACTGTCTGGGCGGGAGGCTCATTTTGAGCCTGTACGAGTCCGCAGCCAATGCTCATGCGGCGGGCAAGCTGTACAAGCTGTTGGACAACACGGCCGAGACGGTTGGGTACCGGGCGTACCTGACGCTGAACCTCCAGTTTTCGTCGAATCGCTGGATTCAGCCTGACGTCAGTGTTCTGAGCGCCCCCGCGAAGGGCGAGCTGTGGGTTCCGGCGGCCAAGTTCGTCGTGCCCGTCGAGTGCGTGTCGCCGTCGAGCCGAAGGCGGGACCGGATCGACAAGCCTGCCCTGTGTGCCAGTTCGTGACCGAGGTGCCCTTCCCCTTCTCGTTCGACACCGTCGAGTTGCTGGACGACTGAGGGCGCCGGTCGCTCGCGCCGGTGGCGGTCGCAGGCGGTAGCGTGAAGATCACCGCCAGCCGAGAGGGAGCCGACGAGTCGTGAGCACGCCGTTCTGGGGGCCGGACTTCGCCGCCCTCCGGGCCACCGATCCCGAGATCGCCGAGGTGGTGTTGGGCGAGCTGGACCGGCTGCGGGGCGGGTTGCAGCTCATCGCGAGCGAGAACCTGACCAGCCCCGCCGTGCTGGCCGCGCTCGGGTCGACCCTGTCGAACAAGTACGCCGAGGGCTACCCCGGCCACCGCTACTACGGCGGGTGCGAGCAGGTGGACCGTGCGGAGGAACTGGCGGTGAGCCGCGCGAAGGAGCTGTTCGGCGCCGAGCACGCCAACGCGCAGCCGCACTCGGGCGCGTCGGCCAACCTCGCGGCGTACGCCGCGTTCCTCCAGCCGGGCGACCGCGTGCTGGCGATGGACCTGCGCCAGGGCGGCCACCTGACCCACGGTTCCCGGGTCAACTTCTCCGGCAAGTGGTTCCAGTCGGTCTCCTACACGGTCCGGCACGACACCGAGCTGATCGACTACGACCAGGTCCGCGACCTGGCGCTGGGCTACGAGCCCCGGATGATCATCGCCGGCGCCACCGCCTACCCCCGGCTCGTCGACTTCGCCGCGTTCCGGGAGATCGCCGACGAGGTCGGCGCGGTCCTGATGGTCGACGCGGCGCACTTCGTCGGCCTGGTCGCCGGCGGGGCGATCCCGTCGCCCGTGCCGCACGCCGACGTCGTCACGTTCACCACGCACAAGGTCCTGCGCGGCCCGCGGGGCGGGATGATCCTCTGCCGGTCCGAGCACGCCAGGGCGGTCGACAAGGCGGTGTTCCCGTTCGTCCAGGGCGGGCCGCAGATGCACACCGTGGCCGCCAAGGCGGTGGCGTTGCGGGAGGCCGCGCGTCCGGAGTACGCCGCCTACGCCCGCCAGGTGGTCGCGAACGCGCGGGCCCTGGCCGACGCGCTGGCCGGGCACGGGCTGCGCCCGGTCTCCGGCGGCACCGACACCCACCTGGCGCTGCTCGACCTCCGCGCCCTCGACGTGACCGGCGCGGAGGCCGAGACCCGGTGTGAGCTCGCTCGCATCACGCTCAACAAGAACCTCGTCCCGTACGACCCGCGCACCCCCGGCACCGCCTCGGGCATCCGGGTGGGCACGCCGTGCGCGACCACGCAGGGCATGGCCGAGCCCGAGATGGCGGTGGTCGCGCGGCTGGTCGCGCGGGCCGTGCGGGCCGACCACACCACGGGCGCGGGGGAGCGGGAGCTGGCCGCGGTCGCCGCCGAGGTGGCCGAGCTCGTGGCCGAGCACCCCGCATACCCCCGTACGTCGTAGGGCTTAGGGTGGAATCCGTGGGCCCGTTGCCTACCAATGTCCCCGGTCTGCCGATTCGGGAGTACGCCCTCGTCTGCCTCGTCACCGCCGCGGTGACGTTCCTGCTCACCGGCCTGGTGCGGTTGCTCGCCATCCGGGTGGGCGCGGTGGCCTACCCGCGGAAGCGCGACGTGCACGTCAAACCCATGCCCAGGATGGGCGGGGTGGCGATGTTCGGCGGCGTGGTCGCCGGCCTCTGGCTGGCGCACCAGCTCCCCGTGCTGCGACGGGCCTTCGAGTACACCTTCGACATCCAGGCGGTGCTGATCGCCGGCGCGGTGATCGTGCTGGTCGGCGCGCTGGACGACCGGTTCGAGCTGGACTCGCTGACCAAGGCGGCCGGGCAGACCACCTCCGCCGGCGTCCTGGTGCTCCTCGGCGTCCAGTGGTTCGCCTTCTGGCTGCCGTGGGGTGGCAGCGAGAACAGCCTGGGCTCGGTGCTGCTGCTGTCCGGGAACCAGGGCGGCCTGCTCACCGTGCTGCTGGTGCTCACGATGGTCAACGCGATGAACTTCGTGGACGGCCTGGACGGGCTGGCCGCCGGCATCGGGATGATCGCCGCCGCCGCGACCTGCGCCTTCTCCCTCGGTCTGCTGGTCGACCGGGGCGGCGACGTCGGCACGTACCCGCCGGCGCTGATCGCGGCCACGCTGGCCGGCGCCTGCCTGGGCTTCCTGCCGCACAACTTCCAGCCGGCCAGGATCTTCATGGGCGACTCCGGCTCGATGCTGATCGGCCTGATGCTGGCCGCGGCGTCCACCACGGCCTCCGGCCGGCTGGACTACGTCAACGCCGGGGTCGGGGCCAAGGACGCCATCGCGCTGCTCTCGCCCCTGCTGGTGGTGGCCGCGGTGCTGTTCGTCCCGCTGCTCGACCTGCTGATGGCGGTCGTGCGCCGCACCCGCGCGGGCCGCAGCCCGTTCGCGCCGGACAAGATGCACCTGCACCACCGGCTGGTGGAGATCGGCCACTCGCAGCGCAGGGCCGTCCTGCTCATCTACCTGTGGGCCGCGGTGCTCGCCTTCGGCGCGGTCGCCCTGACGCTGTTCGACGCCTTCGTGGTCGGCTGGGGCGTGGGTCTCGGCCTGCTGCTCGCCCTGCTGGCCTCCGCCATCCCGCGCCTCCGCGAGGCGCGGCGCACCTGACCGCGTGGGTGTACCCGGATCGGGCGATGCGGGCCACGTGGGTGAGAATCGGATATATGGCGACGACGACGATTTCCGACGCGCTGCGCTCCGCGCTCCGGCAGGCGGGGCTGGCCCTCGTGGTCGGCGCGGTGGTGGCGGCGCTCGTCGGGTGGCTGGTCCAGGGCGGCCCCGGTCTGTGGGGCGCGCTGGTGGGCGCCGCGACCGCCGGCGGGTTCCTGCTGATCACGGCGGTGGTCATGCTGGCCACCGTGCACGCGCCGCCGAGCACCACGGCGGCGGCGGTGCTCGGGTCGTGGCTGCTCAAGATGGTGGTGCTGCTCCTGCTGCTGATGGCCCTGCGGGACCAGCAGTTCATGAGCAAGGCGGTGTTCGGCGTCGTCTCCGCCGTCGCCCTGGTGGGCGTGCTCGCGGTGGAGACCCGCGCCGTGCTGAAGGCCCGTGTCCCGTACGTGGACCCGAGCGGCGGCGGCGCCCAGGGTGGCTCAGTCGAGCGACCCGAACAGCCCTAGGTGAAAGAGTCCACCCCTGCCGTTCGAGGTTCGGTCAACCGGTTGGTAAGGTGCGCGCTGAGATGAGTGACGAGACGGACAAAACCACCTCAACGGGTGACGGCGACGTCTGGAGGCTCATCAGCACCCTCGTTGCCGGCCCCGTGGTGTGGGGCGGCATCGGGTACCTCGTGGACTGGGCGAACGACAGCCGGATCTTCCTCCCGATCGGGCTGGGGTTCGGCTTCGTCCTCGGGTTCTACATCGTGTACGTCCGTCACGGCCGGGGCTGACCAGCCTGGCCGCGAGTGCAGGGAGACCACACTGAACGCGCAGTGGGTGGCCTCGAGTGTGCTGGCCGCGAGCGAGGGCGGCTTCCACAAGCCGTCCATCGATGAGTTCTTCCCGGGCGCCCTGCTCTTCGCGGGCACGCCGTTCGAGATCAACCGGATCATGCTCATCCGGCTGGTGATGACCGTGGTCGTCGCCGCGTTCTTCCTGATCGCGATGCGCCGGCCGAAGCTGGTGCCCAGGGGCGTCCAGAACCTCGGTGAGTACGCGCTGGACTTCGTGCGCGTCCACATCGCCGAGGAGGTCATGGGACGGGAGAACGGCCGCCGGTTCCTGCCGCTGCTGACCACGTTCTTCTTCCTGGTCTGGGCCTGCAACCTCGCCGGTGTCATCCCGCTGTTCAACATCGCGGGCAGCGCCGTCGTGGGTCTGCCCCTCGTGCTGTCGGTCGTGACCTACGTGGTCTTCAACTACGCCGGCATCAAGTCCCAGGGCTTCGGGCGCTACCTGAAGAACCAGCTCATCCCGTCCGGCGTGCCGGTCTACATGCTGCCGCTGGTCCTGCCGATCGAGCTGGTCTCCACCTTCATCCTCCGGCCGTTCACGCTGACGGTGCGGCTGCTGGCCAACATGATGGCCGGCCACCTCATGCTGGTGCTGTTCTTCAGCGCCACCAGCTTCCTGCTGTTCGAGGCGACCGCCCTGTTCAAGCCGGTCGGTGTGCTCAGCTTCGCCATGGGCTTCGTGTTCACCCTGTTCGAGCTCCTGGTGCAGTTCCTGCAGGCCTACATCTTCACCATGCTCACCGCCGTGTACATCGACCTCGCGATGCACGAGCACTGAGTCGGCGTCCGCCGACCACCACAGGTTTGGGATGACCCCGCCCGGGCGCACACCGGGCGGGGCCTACCGGAAAGGGAAACACGACAGATGAACATCGCCGCTGAGCTGGCCGGCAACATCACCAACATCGGTTACGGCCTCGCCGCCATCGGACCGGGCATCGGCGTCGGCATCCTGGTGGGCAAGACCGCCGAGTCGATGGCCCGTCAGCCCGAGCTGTCCGGCCAGCTCCGCACCACCATGTTCCTCGGTATCGCGTTCACCGAGGCGCTGGCCCTGATCGGCCTCATCGCCGGTTACATCTACTGACCTCACTCGACCTCGACACTAGGCGGTGACCACCGTGAACAGCCAGACCGTGATCGCGGCGGGGAACAACGTTCTCCTGCCCGCGACCTACGACATCGTCTGGTCCACGGTCTGCTTGGTGATCATCGGCCTCGTCTTCTGGAAGAAGGTGCTCCCGCTCTTCCAGAAGGTGTTGGCCGAGCGCACCGAGAAGATCGAGGGCGGGATCGCCAAGGCCGAGGCGGCCCAGGCCGAGGCCCAGCGGACGCTGGAGCAGTACAAGGCCCAGCTCGCGGAGGCGCGGGCCGAGGCGGCCCGCATCCGGGACGACGCGCGGGCCGAGGGCCAGCGCATCGTCGACGAGATGCGGGAGCAGGCCCAGGCCGAGTCCAACCGGATCGTGGCCCAGGGCCAGGCGGCGCTGGCCGCGCAGAAGGCGCAGATCGTCGCCGAGCTGCGGGCCGACCTGGGCCGGGTCGCGGTGGACCTGGCCGGCCGCGTGGTCGGCGAGTCCCTGGAGGACGAGGCTCGGCGCCGCGGCACCGTGGACCGGTTCCTCGACGAGCTGGACGCGGTCTCCGCTCCGGCGGCGAAGTGACACGGGTGGGGGATGACAGTCGATGACACTGCACGCCGCGAGCCGGGACGCCCTCGCCGCCGCTGAGCAGCGGCTGCAGGAGGTCGTCAGCGCCGACTCCGGGCTGGACAGCGCGGCGCTGGGTCAGCTCGGCGACGAGCTGTTCGCCGTCGCCGGGCTGCTCACCCGGCAGCCGACGTTGCGTCGCGCCGTCGCCGACGCCTCCACGGAGCCGGGCCGCCGCGAGCGGCTGGTCCGGAACCTGTTGGAGGGCAAGGTCGGCGGGACCGCCCTGGACGTGCTCGCCTCGGTGGTGGCCGCCCGCTGGTCCAGCCCCCGTGAGCTGGTGACCGGGGTGGAGACCCTCGCCCGCACCGCGCTGCTGGTTCGCGCGGAGCGGGACGAGCGGCTGGACGCGGTCGAGGACGAGCTGTTCCGGCTCGCCCGGATCGTGTCGGGGCAACCGGAGCTGGACCGACTGGTGTCCGACCCGGTCGCGCCGGCGGCCGGCAAGGTCGACCTGGTCCGGCGGCTGCTCGCCGACCGGGTCGAGCCGGTCACGCTGACCCTGGTGGAGCAGCTGGTGAGCCAGCCGCGCGGGGTCGACGTGGTCGACGGGCTCGACGAGCTGGCCGCCATGGCGGCGAAGCGCAGGGAGCGGTCGGTGGCCCACGTGCGGACCGCCGTGGCGCTGAGCGAGGCCCAGCAGGAGCGGCTGTCCGCCGTCCTGCGCCGGATCTACAACCGGCCGATCGCCCTGCACGTCGAGCTGGACCCGTCGCTCGTCGGCGGCCTGGTGGTGCGGGTCGGCGACGAGATCGTCGACGGCAGCGTCGTCGGCAGGTTGCGGGCACTGGGCCGCGAGCTGGCCCGGTAGGTCCCCGCCCAGCCCACTCCGAGCCCCTTTCCCAAGTACGAACCGAGAGCAGGAACGACATGGCGGAGCTGACGATCTCGTCGGACGAGATCCGCAGTGCGATCGAGAACTACGTCTCCAGCTACTCCCCGGAGGTCAGCCGGGAAGAGGTCGGCGTTGTCACCTACTCCGGTGACGGCATCGCCTATGTCGAGGGCCTGCCCTCGGCGATGACCAACGAGCTGCTCGAGTTCCCGGGCGGCGTCCTCGGCGTCGCGCTGAACCTCGACGTGCGCGAGATCGGCGCGGTCATCCTCGGCAACTACGAGACGATCGAGGAGGGCCAGGAGGTCAAGCGGACCGGGCAGGTGCTGTCCGTCCCGGTGGGCGACGGCTTCCTCGGCCGCGTGGTCAACCCGCTCGGCCAGCCGATCGACGGCCTCGGCGAGATCGTCGCCGACGACCGGCGCGTGCTCGAGCTGCAGGCCGCGACCGTGATGGAGCGGCAGCCGGTGAAGGAGCCGCTGCAGACCGGCATCAAGGCGATCGACGCCATGACGCCGATCGGCAGGGGCCAGCGGCAGCTGATCATCGGTGACCGCAAGACCGGCAAGACCACGGTCTGCGTGGACACCATCCTGAACCAGAAGGCCGCCTGGGACACCGGCGACCCGAACCAGCAGGTGCGCTGCATCTACGTGGCGGTGGGCCAGAAGGGCTCCACCATCGCGGCGGTGCGCAAGACGCTGGAGGACGCCGGCGCGCTGGAGTACACCACCATCGTGGCGGCTCCGGCCTCCGACCCGGCCGGCTTCAAGTGGCTGGCGCCCTACACCGGCTCGGCCATCGGCCAGCACTGGATGTACCAGGGCAAGCACGTCCTGATCATCTTCGACGACCTGACCAAGCAGGCGGAGGCCTACCGCGCCATCTCGCTGCTGCTGCGTCGTCCGCCGGGCCGCGAGGCGTACCCGGGCGACGTCTTCTACCTGCACTCCCGCCTGCTGGAGCGCTGCGCGAAGCTGTCCAAGGAGCTGGGCGGCGGCTCGATGACCGGTCTGCCGATCATCGAGACCAAGGCCAACGACGTGTCGGCCTACATCCCGACCAACGTCATCTCCATCACCGACGGCCAGTGCTTCCTGGAGTCCGACCTGTTCAACCAGGGTGTGCGGCCCGCGCTGAACGTGGGTATCTCGGTCTCCCGGGTCGGCGGCTCGGCGCAGGTCAAGGCGATGCGGAAGGTCGCGGGCTCGCTGCGGCTGGACCTGTCGCAGTTCCGCGAGCTGGAGGCGTTCGCCGCCTTCGCCTCCGACCTGGACGCCGCGTCCAAGGCCCAGCTGGAGCGGGGCGCCCGCCTGGTCGAGCTGCTCAAGCAGACGCAGTACAACCCGTACCCGGTGCAGGAGCAGGTCGTCTCGATCTACGCGGGCACCAAGGGCCACCTGGACTCGGTGCCGGCGGAGGACGTGCGCCGGTTCGAGGGCGAGCTGCTGGACTTCCTGCGGCGCAACCACAAGGGCATCCTGGAGGAGATCCGGGAGACCAGGGAGCTCTCCGACGACAACGAGGAGCGGCTGGCCGAGGCCATCGTCGCCTTCAAGCGGCAGTTCACCGCGTCGGACGGCTCCTCCGTGGTCAACGAGCCGGCGGCCGAGGCGATGGCGGCCGGCAAGGTGGGCCAGGAGTCGGTGAAGGTGCACAAGCCGGCTCCGGCCAAGAAGTGACGTGAGCCATGGCTGCTGAACTTCGGGCCCTTCGAGGGCGGATCAGGTCCGTCCAGTCGACCAAGAAGATCACTCGTGCCTACGAGCTGATCGCCACCTCGCGCATGGCGAAGGCGCAGGCCCGGACGGCGGCGTCGAAGCCGTACGCCGACGAGATCGTCCGGGTGCTCTCCGCCCTGGCCGGTTCGGCCCGGCTGGACCACCCGTTCCTGGTGGAGCGGGAGCGGCCGAAGCGGGCCGGCGTGCTGGTGATCACCAGTGACAAGGGCATGTGCGGTGGCTACAACGCCAACGTCATCCGCGCCGCCGAGGAGCTCCAGGCCCTGCTCAGGGAGCAGGGCAAGGAGCCGGTGCTGTACGTCGTCGGCCGCAAGGGCGTGGCGTACTACGGGTTCCGCCAGCGGCGGATCGCGGCCTCGTGGACCGGGTTCTCCGAGATCCCGCACTACACGGACGCCTCGGTGGTCGGCGACGCGCTGGTCGAGGCGTTCCTGGCCGGCGCGGACGACGAGGGCGCCGGTCCCGGCGCCGACGGCGTGTTCGGCGTGGACGAGCTGCACGTGGTGTACACCGAGTTCCGCTCGATGCTCACCCAGACGCCGGTGGTCAAGCGGGTCGCTCCCCTGGAGGTCGAGTACTCCGAGGAGAAGCCCGCGACGCCCCCGCCCGGGTACGAGTTCGAGCCGGACCCGGACACGCTGCTCGGCGCGCTGCTGCCGAAGTACGTCAAGACCCGGCTGTTCGCCGCGCTGCTGGAGTCGGCGGCCTCGGAGCTGGCCAACCGGCAGCGGGCGATGAAGGCGGCGACGGACAACGCCAACGAGCTGATCCGCACGCTCACCCGCGAGGCCAACCAGGCCCGTCAGGCCCAGATCACCCAGGAGATCAGCGAGATCGTCGGTGGCGCCGACGCGCTGGCCGCCGCAGGAAGTGATGAGTGACATGACTGCAACTGCCACTGCGACCGGCACGGGGCGCGTCGCGCGCGTCATCGGTCCGGTCGTGGACGTCGAGTTCCCCCGCAACGCGGTGCCGGAGCTGTTCAACGCCCTGAAGGTCGACGTGTCGGTCGCCGGTGTCGACCGCACCCTGACCCTCGAGGTCGCCCAGCACCTGGGCGACAACCTGGTCCGCGCGGTCTCCATGCAGCCGACCGACGGCCTGGTGCGCGGCACCGAGGTGCGCGACACCGGTGACCCGATCTCGGTGCCGGTGGGCGACATCGTCAAGGGCCACGTGTTCAACGCCCTGGGCGACTGCCTGGACCAGCCGGGCTACGCCGCGGACGCCGAGCGCTGGGGCATCCACCGCAAGGCCCCGTCCTTCGCCGACCTGGAGCCCAGGACCGAGGTCCTGGAGACCGGTCTGAAGGTCATCGACCTGCTGACGCCGTACGTGCGCGGCGGCAAGATCGGCCTGTTCGGCGGCGCCGGCGTGGGCAAGACGGTGCTCATCCAGGAGATGATCAACCGTATCGCCAAGAACTTCGGCGGCACCTCGGTGTTCGCCGGCGTTGGCGAGCGGACCCGTGAGGGCAACGACCTCATCCTGGAGCTGGACGAGGCCAACGTCCTCAAGGACACCGCGCTGGTGTTCGGTCAGATGGACGAGCCGCCGGGCACCCGGATGCGGGTCGCGCTGTCGGCGCTGACCATGGCGGAGTACTTCCGCGACGTCCAGAACCAGGACGTGCTGCTGTTCATCGACAACATCTTCCGGTTCACCCAGGCCGGCTCCGAGGTGTCCACCCTGCTGGGCCGGATGCCGTCGGCCGTGGGTTACCAGCCGACGCTGGCCGACGAGATGGGCGAGCTGCAGGAGCGGATCACCTCGACCCGCGGTCGCTCGATCACCTCGATGCAGGCGATCTACGTGCCGGCGGACGACTACACCGACCCGGCCCCGGCGACGACCTTCGCCCACCTGGACGCCACCACCGAGCTCTCCCGCGCGGTGTTCTCCAAGGGCATCTTCCCGGCGGTGGACCCGCTGGCCTCGTCGTCCCGGATCCTGGACCCGGCGATCATCGGCGACGAGCACTACCGCGTCGCCCGCGAGGTCGTGCGGATCCTCCAGCGGTACAAGGACCTGCAGGACATCATCGCCATCCTCGGCATGGACGAGCTGTCCGAGGAGGACAAGGTCCTGGTGCAGCGGGCCCGCCGGATCGAGCGGTTCCTCTCCCAGAACATGTACGCGGCCGAGCAGTTCACCGGCCAGCCGGGCTCGAACGTCCCGATCAAGGAGACGATCGAGGCGTTCGACAAGCTGGCCAAGGGCGAGTTCGACCACATGCCCGAGCAGGCGTTCTACATGTGCGGTGGCCTCGACGACCTGGAGGCCAACTACAAGAAGCTCACCGGCAAGTGAGCTGGTAGGCCGGACGGCGCGAGGGCCGGGCTCCCATCAGGGAGCCCGGCCCTCGCCGTTCGGGTGCCCGCCGCCGGCGGGCGCCGGTCGCTAGCGGTTCAGGGAGGCCAGTCGCGGCGTCTCGTTGGTGGGCTGGACCTCGACGACGATCCGCTGGCTCCGGTCGAGCACGATGCCGGCGTCCCGACCGAGCAGCGCCCACTGCTGCTCGTCCGTGGAGTAGCTCAGCCTGGCGTCCAGCCTGGCGATGATCCAGCCCCGCCCGTCGGGGAGCGGGACCCGCACCGGCAGGTCGGCGCCGCGGTCCGTCGGTCCGAGGTGGTGGACGCCCTCGACCTTGCCGTCGAGGTCCTGCGTGACGACGTAGAGCTGGCTGGGCTCGTCGCCGGCCTGGTGCTCGCCGATGAGGAACGTGCGGTTGTCGACGCCGGCGACGATGAGCCAGCGCGGCACCGACTGCTGACTGGGGTACGGGTCGTACGCCCGGGCCTGCCGCAACGCCTTCTCGAAGTCCTCCATGACCTGGGCCGTGGACCTTCCCGTCCGCGGGTCCCCGAGCCAGAGCGCCCCGGACCGCTGCCAGCCCAGGCTGTTGTCCCTGGCTTGCGTTCTCGGCTCCCTGCCGAGGTAGCTCCCCGAGCGCAGGAGGGGCACCCGGGTGTCGAAGCTCTCCCCGTTCGCCTCGGGTTTGGCGTCCACGGCGACCGTCGCCGCCCTGGTGCCGCGCGGGAGCTCCGCGATCTGGACGCCGCCCTCGGAGCGCATGGGCTGCCAGTCCCGCACCGACCGGTTCGTCTCGAACCTTGGGTTGCCCGAGACGGACAGCGGGGCGCCGCGGTCCAGGACGAGCACGGTGCGGTCCTCGGGTCCGAACTGGAAGCCCGCCGTGTCGCGGCCCTTGGACGGGAAGTCGTCCCCGAGGAGCTTCAGCCGGCCGTCCACCGGGTCGACGCCGACGAGGCCGACGAGGGTGGTCTCCCGGTTGGCGTCGGAGGGGGCGAGGTTGTCGTGCGGGTGGAGGAACGCCCGCTGGAGGATGACCGCGGTCCGGCCCGCCGGCGTCTCGCCCGCCCAGTACACGTGCGGGGCGCCCCTGCGGTCGTCGAAGACGCCCCGGTCCCGGTTCCATGACCGCGACAGGCCCTCCTCCCACGCCCGCACGGCGGCCGACAGGAAGTCCTGGTCGTCGGCGAGGTCGCCACGGGTGGGCTGGGTGAGCCGGTGGTCGGTGGCGGCGGCCGTGGTGGTGGACCAGGGGTGCGCGTCGGGCCACAGCGTGGTCGCGCCGACGCTGACGATCGTGGTGACCGCCGCGGTGGCGCTGACGAGCAGCACGCGTCGGCGGGCGCGCCGGCGGCGCGCGCCGCGCAGCACCGCGTCGGGGAAACCGGGCCGGACGTCCACAGTGGACGCCGCGTCCCGCAGGGATCGGCTCAACAGCTCGGTGTCCAACGGTTCAACGCCTTCCTGGGGTGACGAGTTGTGGTTCTCCGAGCAGTTCCCGGAGCCGGGCCAGGCCGCGCGAGGTCTGGCTCTTGACGGTTCCGAGGCCGCAGCCGAGCGCGGCGGCGGTCTGTGCCTCCGACAGGTCGTCGAAGAAGCGCAGCACCAGCACGGCCCGCATGCGGGGCGGGAGCTGCGCGAGCGCGGTGACCACGCGGTCGCGGTCGGCCACCGAGTCCTCCGGCCCGCGGTCGGCCGGTTCCGGGGCGAGGTCCAGCGGGGCCTCGCGCACCCGGCGGGCGCGGCGGCGCCACCGGTTGGCCGCCGCGTTGGCCAGCGCCGCCCGGACGTAGGGCTCCACGTCCCCCCGGATGCGGTTCCAGCGCGCGAAGACGCGTTCCAGGACCTCCTGGAGCATGTCCTCCGCCGCGTGCCGGTCTCCGCCGCAGAGCAGGTACGCGGTGCGGAGCAGTGCGTGGGATCTGTGTCGGACGAAGTCGCCGAAGTCGCTGAAGTCGGCGTCGCGGTCGGCCACCACCACCCCCGTCGCTCGTTGTTCGTCACCGGTCGGTGACCTGACGTCCTCCGGGACACCGGGAGGGCCGCCAGGGTTGTCACGGCACCGTCTAGACTGCGCGAGAGGACCGACGAAGGAGATGCGCGTGGCCGAGATGTCCGTCCAGCTTGTCGCCGTCGAGCGCCGCCTGTGGTCCGGCAGGGCGACGGCCGTGGTGGCCCAGACCACCGAGGGCGAGATCGGCATCCTCCCGGGGCACGAGCCGCTGCTCGGCCAGCTCGTGGAGGGTGGCGTCGTGCGGATCACCAGCGCCGACGGCGACGTGACCACGGCCGCGGTCCACGGCGGCTTCCTCTCGGTGACCGGCGAGGGCGTGAGCGTGCTCGCCGAGGCCGCCGAGCTGGCCCACGAGATCGACGTGGAGCAGGCCAAGGAGGACCTGCACCGCGGCGACGACGAGGCCCGAGCACGAGCCATCGCACGGTTGCGGGCCGCCGGACACGCCGCCTGATCCGGCACGGGCGGGCCGGGCCGTGTGGATCGCCGAAGTCGTCGGGGTGGTCCTCTTCGCGGCGGCTGTCGTGCTCGCCCTGCTCGCCTGGCGACGGCTGCGCCTGCTCCGCCAGGGCGGTGTGGACGTGGCCCTGCGGTCCCGGCTGGACGAGTCCGGCCGGGGCTGGCACCTCGGGATCGGCCGCTACCGCGGCGACGAGTTCGCCTGGTACCGCATCCTGAGCGTCCGGTCCGGCCCGGACCGGATCATCCGCCGGGACGGCCTGGAGATCGCCACCCGGCGGGAGCCCACCGGCACCGAGACCTACGCCATGCCGCTCAGCTCCACGGTGCTGACGTGTCGCGCCGCGGGCGACGAGGTCGAGCTGGCGATGGGGCCGGACGCCCTCACCGGCTTCCTGTCCTGGCTGGAGTCGGCCCCGCCCGGCCGCCAGGTGCCCTGGGCCTCCTGACGCCCCTCCGCGGCCCCTGGGGCGGCGCTGGGGCCCTCTGACCCGGCCCTCCGACAACACCTCAGGCCCGGCCTTCCAGCCGGGCCTTCTGCCTTCCCGGCCCCGGGGCCGCCGCTCCGGAGCCGCAACGCCGGGACCGGCCCTCCGTGACCGTCGCAGCCCACCCGGTCGTCGCGCGACGGGTGGGCGGGCGCTCGTCGTCCCTCGGGGGCGGCGTCTTTCAGAGGAGGCGTCTTCCGGGGAAGGCGCCTCTCAGGCGTTGGCGGCCGGCTTCCAGAGCACGTCGCCGTCCGGGTTGGCGACCCTGGCCAGGATGAACAGCAGGTCGGAGAGCCGGTTCAGGTACTTCGCCGTCAGGACGTTCGTCCGCTCCTCGTCGGCCTCCAGCAGCGCCCAGGTGTTGCGCTCCGCGCGGCGGGTGACCGTGCGCGCCTGGTGCAGCAGCGCGGCGCCGGGGGTGCCGCCGGGCAGGATGAACGAGTTCAGCTTCGACAGGCGGGCGTTGTACTCGTCGCACCAGCCCTCCAGTCGGTCGACGTAGGCCTGGGTGACCCGCAGCGGCGGGTACTTGGGGTCCGGCGCGATCGGCGTGCACAGGTCGGCGCCCACGTCGAACAGGTCGTTCTGCACCCGCCGGAGCACGGTGGCCACGTCGTCGGCCAGCCCGCCCAGCGCGAGCGCGACGCCGATGGCCGAGTTCGCCTCGTCGACGTCGGCGTAGGCGACCAGGCGGGGATCGGTCTTGCGGACCCGGCTGCCGTCGCCGAGGGCGGTGGTGCCGTTGTCGCCGACGCGGGTGTAGATCTTGGTCAGATGCACGGCCATGGCCGCAGGGTAGCCCCGCCGGGTGTGAGCGTGGTCGCCGCGCGTACCGGGGCACCGGCCGAGCCGTGTCATGCTGGGGGGTGATGAGCGACCTTCCCGACAGCGGCGCGGCACGTCCGGCCCCCGTGCACAGCCTGGACACCGTCTGCCCGACGTGTCAGGGCAACCACGAGATCACTGTCTCGAAGCTGTCCGTGACCGACGACGTCGGCATGAGCCTGAGCGGGTCGTTGGAGTGCCCCCAGTGCGGCGGGGAGGGCCGACTGACCGGTTTCGTGCCGCCGGTCTAGCCGGTGCGGAACCGATTCCGCGGCGCGCATACGATGACTCGTCGTGAGCGAGCACTTCCGGGTACAGGGCGGCGCGCGCCTCGTCGGTGAGGTCGAGGTCGTCGGCGCGAAGAACAGCGTGCTGAAGTTGATGGCCGCCGCGCTGTTGGCCGAGGGTACGACCACACTCACCAACTGCCCCGAGATCCTGGACGTGCCGCTGATGGCCGACGTCCTGCGGAATCTGGGCTGCGAGGTGACCGTCGAGCACGACGTGGTCGCCATCACCACTCCCGCGGAGCTCAGCCACCGCGCGGACTTCGCCTCCATGAGCAAGCTGCGGGCCTCGGTGTGCGTGCTGGGGCCGCTGGTGGGTCGGCTGCGGCGGGCGGTGGTGGCGCTGCCCGGCGGCGACGCCATCGGCTCCCGCCCGCTGGACATGCACCAGAACGGCCTGCGCCAGCTCGGGGCGCGCAGCGAGATCGAGCACGGGTGCGTGGTGGCCGAGGCCGAGGGGCTGCACGGCGCGCAGATCTGGCTGGACTTCCCCAGCGTGGGCGCGACCGAGAACATCCTGATGGCCGCGGTGCTGGCCGACGGGACGACGGTCATCGACAACGCCGCGCGCGAGCCGGAGATCGTCGACCTGTGCACGATGCTCCAGCAGATGGGCGCCAAGATCGAGGGCGCCGGCACGTCGACGCTCACGGTGCACGGCGTCACGTCGCTGCGGCCCACCCAGCACCGGGTGATCGGCGACCGGATCGTCGGCGCGACCTGGGCGATGGCCGGGGCGATGACCAGGGGCGACATCACGGTGCGCGGCGTCGACCCGCACCACCTGGACCTGGTGCTGGAGAAGCTGCGGCTGGCCGGCGCGGACGTCACCCTGCTGGACGCGCCCGGCGAGCAGGGCTTCCGGGTGCGGATGAGCGGCCGGCCGCGGTCGGTCGACTTCGTCACGCTGCCCTACCCGGGCTTCGCCACCGACCTGCAGCCGTTCGCGGTGGCGCTGGCCGCGGTGTCCGACGGCGTCTCGATGATCACCGAGAACGTGTTCGAGGCGCGGTTCCGGTTCATCGAGGAGATGGTCCGGCTGGGCGCGGACGCGCGGACCGACGGCCACCACGCGGTGATCCGCGGGGTGGAGCGGCTGTCCAGCGCGCCGGTGTGGGCCTCGGACATCCGGGCCGGCGCTGGCCTGGTGCTGGCCGGGCTGTGCGCCGAGGGCGTGACGGAGGTGTGGGACGTCTTCCACATCGACCGGGGCTACCCGTGCTTCGTGGAGAACCTGAACCGGTTGGGCGCTGACGTCCAGCGGGTGGCCGCGCCACCGGCCCGGTGAGCACGGCGTTCCCAGTACCGCGTTCTGAGCACCGCGTTCCAGGTACCGCGTTCGCTCCGGTCTGACCTGGCCGAACGCGTCAGGAGCGGGGAAGTGGGCCAGCCGGTCCGTCCTGGTGGGCGGGCCGGCTGTCCGCTGTTCACACCTCTGGGCGGCACCCTGTCGAGTGTGAGCAACAGCATGCTCCGGTGAGGTTACTCGTCAGTACGCTGGCCGCACACATCCGGAGTGTGAGCGGGAGGTCGCCATGCCGTACCCCTCCGACCGCGAGCGCGACCGTCCGTGGGTGATGCGGACGTACGCCGGCCACTCCTCCGCGGCCGCGTCGAACGCCCTGTACCGCCGGAACCTGGCCAAGGGCCAGACCGGTCTCTCGGTGGCCTTCGACCTGCCGACGCAGACCGGCTACGACTCCGACCACGAGCTGGCCCGCGGCGAAGTGGGCAAGGTCGGGGTGCCGGTCGGCCACCTCGGCGACGTGCGCCGCCTCTTCGAGGGCATCCCGCTGGACGGGGCCAACACCTCGATGACGATCAACGCGACGGCCATGTGGCTGCTCGCGCTCTACGTGACCGTCGCGGAGGAGCAGGCCGCGGAGCGCGGGGTCGGGCGGGCCGAGGCCCTGGCCGGGCTGGCCGGCACCACCCAGAACGACATCATCAAGGAGTACCTGTCCCGGGGGACCTACGTCTTCCCGCCGGGGCCGAGCCTGCGGCTGATCACCGACATGGTCGCCTGGACGGTGCGTCACGTCCCGCGGTGGAACCCGATCAACATCTGCTCGTACCACCTGCAGGAGGCGGGGGCGACCCCGACGCAGGAGGTCGCCTACGCGATGTGCACGGCGATCGCGGTGCTGGACGCGGTGTTCGGCTCGGGGCAGGTGCCGGAGGACCGGCGCGGCGAGGTGGTCGCGCGCATCTCCTTCTTCGTCAACGCCGGGGTGCGGTTCGTCGAGGAGATGTGCAAGATGCGGGCCTTCGCCGCGCTCTGGGACGAGATCACCCGCGACCGGTACGGGATCGCGAACCCGAAGCACCGGCGCTTCCGCTACGGGGTGCAGGTCAACTCGCTGGGGCTGACCGAGGCCCAGCCGGAGAACAACGTCCAGCGCATCGTGCTGGAGATGCTCGCGGTGTCGTTGTCCCGCAACGCCCGCGCGCGGGCGATCCAGCTCCCGGCCTGGAACGAGGCGCTCGGCCTGCCCCGGCCGTGGGACCAGCAGTGGGCGCTGCGGATGCAGCAGGTGCTGGCCTACGAGACGGACCTGCTGGAGTACGAGGACCTCTTCGACGGCTCCCCCGTGGTCCGGGCGAAGGTCGACGAGATCCTGGCCGGGGCGCGGGCCGAGATCGACCGGGTGCAGGCCATGGGCGGCGCGGTGGCCGCCGTGGAGAGCGGGTACATGAAGTCCCGGCTCGTCGCCTCGCTGGCCGAGCGGCGCCGGCGGATGGAGGCGGGCGAGGACGTCGTCGTCGGCGTCAACCAGTTCACCAGCACCGAGCCGAGCCCGTTGCAGGCCGAGGGCGCCAACGCGGTCGAGACCGTGGACCCGGCGGTGGAGCGGCAGGCCGTCGAGGCGGTCCGGCGGTGGCGGGACGGGCGGGACGCGGCCGCCGCCGACGCCGCCCTGCGGGAGCTGCGGGACGCGGCGAAGACCGACGCCAACCTGATGGAGGCGACGTTGGCCTGCGCCAGGGCCGGGGTGACGACCGGGGAGTGGGCGGGCGCGCTGCGCGAGGTGTTCGGCGAGTACCGGGCGCCCACCGGGGTGTCGGCGGCGGCCGCCGCCGGGGAGGCCGGGGCGGAGCTGGGCCGCGTGCGGGAGAAGGTGCGGGCGACCGGCGACGAGCTGGGCGAGCGGCTGCGGATGCTGGTGGGCAAGCCCGGGCTCGACGGTCACTCCAACGGGGCCGAGCAGGTGGCGGTGCGCGCCCGCGACGTCGGGTTCGAGGTGGTGTACCAGGGCATCCGGCTGACCCCGGCGCAGATCGTGGCGGCGGCGGTGCAGGAGGGCGTGCACGTCGTGGGCCTGTCGGTGCTGTCCGGGTCGCACCTGGAGGTGGTGCCGGCGGTGGTCGACGGCCTGCGCGCGGCGGGCGCGGCGGACGTCCCGGTGATCGTCGGCGGCATCATCCCGCCGGAGGACGCCGTCCGGCTGCGCGAGCGCGGGGTGGCCAGGGTGTTCACGCCCAAGGACTACGCGCTGACCGAGATCATGGCCGAGATCGTCGACGTCGTCCGCGAGGCCCACGGCCTGTCGCGCTGACCCGTCGTGGGTCCCCCGCGCGGCGCCGAACAGCGTCGAGCAGCGCCGAACAGCGCCGAACATTGGGGGGGACCCACGGGCGGTCCGCGTGGTGGGTCAGACGCCGGTGGCCCCGTCGATCCGCTCCCGGACCAGGTCGGCGTGGCCGTTGTGCCTGGCGTACTCCTCGATCATGTGGACGTAGATCCACCGCAGGCTGACCGGGGTGGCGGACTCGCCGTCCCCGTGCCACCCGGTGTCGGTCAGGTCGCGGTCGGCGGCGACGGCCCTGGCGTGGGCGATCTCCGCCTCCCAGGTGGCGAACACCTCGGCGGCGCCGGCCTCCGCGCCGCCGGTGAAGCCGCTCCGGTCGACGCCGTCGTCCGGGTAGATCTGGCCGGCCGGCTCACCGGCCAGCACCCGGCGGAACCAGTTCCGCTCCACCTCCGCCATGTGCCGGACGAGGCCGAGCAGCGAGATCGGGGAGGGCGGAGTGGACGCGGTCCGCAACTGTTCCTCGTCGAGGCCGGCGCACTTGAGCGCGAGCGTGGCGCGGTGGAAGTCCAGCCAGCTCTCCAGCATCACGCGTTCGTCGGCCTCGAAGGGCGGGGCGGGGCGGTCAGCCGTCATGGCCGCCAGTATCGGCGGCGCCCCTGTCAGGAACCGGCGCCCTGGAGCGCGGCCAGCACGGCGGCGGTGGTCGTGACCTCGGCGAAGTGGCCGTGCAGGTTCGTCGCGGTCGCCCTGGTGAACTCCTCGGCGGTCACGACCGTGCCGTCCGGCGCCTGCTCGTCGAAGGTGTGGGTGGCGTCGAGCGCGACGCGCACGCGGTAGCCGAGGTCGCCGCCGACCCGGCTGGTCGTCTCCACGCAGCGGTTGGTCTGGATGCCGCACACCACGAGGTCGCGGATGCCGTGCCGGGTCAGCCACGCGTGCAGGTCGACCTCGCCGTGGAAGGCCGAGTGCACGCTCTTGGGCACCAGCAGGTCGGGGCGGACGCCGTCCAGCTCGGGCTTGAACGCGTTGCCCGGCTGACCGGGGGCCAGCACCGAGTCCGGGGACACCGAGTCGTGGCGCACGAGCACGACCGGCTGGCCGGCGTCCAGCCAGCCGTCCAGCAACGCGCGCACGTTGGTCTCGCAGTCGGGGTTGTTCCGCCGGCCGAGGGTGGGGGACTCGAAACCCCGCTGGACGTCGATCACGATCAGAGCGGTCTTGGTCATGGCGTCGAGCCTGCCGGCCGCCCTGCCCGCCGGAGGAGTGGCGGAAACGGCGCCTTGCGGTACTTTCCCGCCATGCGGGTCGTGGGGCTGGTGGTGCTGCCCGGCAGTCGGATGTTCGACGTGGCCGTGGCCACCGAGGTGTGGGGCGTCGATCGAACCTCCAGTGGGGTGGGCGTGTTCGAGCTGCGGATCTGCGCTCCTGGCCGGCGCGGCGTGGACCTGAGCCCCGCCGGCGCGATGCGCGCCACCCACGGCCTGGACGGGCTGGCCGACTGCGACCTGGTCGTGGTTCCCGGGCGGGAGGACCCGCACGCGGCCGTTCCCCCGTCGGTCCTGGCGGCGCTCCGGGCGGCGCACGAGCGGGGCGCGGTGGTGGCGTCGCTGTGCTCCGGCGCGTTCACGGTGGCGGCCGCGGGCCTGCTCGACGGCCGTCCCGCCACCACCCACTGGCTGCTGCTCGACGAGCTGGAGCGGGCGGCTCCCCGGGTCGAGGTCCGCCGCGACGTGCTGTTCACCGAGGCGGACGGGGTGTTCACCTCGGCGGGAGTGGCCGGCGGGGTGGACCTGTGCCTGCACCTGGTCCGCCAGGCGTGGGGCACCGAGGTGGCCTCGGCCCTCGCGCGCCGGATGGTCACGCCCCCGGTGCGCGAGGGCGGCCAGCACCAGTACGTGGAGGCGCCGCTGCCGCGCCGGCCGGATCGCCCGGACATCGCGTCCATTGTGGACTGGGCGGTGCGGCGGCTCGACGAGCCGATCGGGGTCGCCGACCTCGCCGCGCGCAGCGGGATGAGCGAGCGCACGTTCCACCGGGCGTTCCGCGCCGCGACCGGCAGCACGCCGGGCCGATGGCTTCTGCTGCAACGACTTCGGCACGCGCAGCGGCTGCTGGAGACGACGGACCTGTCCGTCGAGCGGATCGCCGGGCGGGCGGGCCTGGGCACGGCGGCCAACCTCCGGCGCCGGATGCGCGCCGAGTTCGGCGTCGGCCCCGCCGCCTACCGCCGCACCTTCCGGCCCGCCGCCTGACCCGGCGTCAGGTCGCCGACCGGGAGCCGAGTTTCTCCACCATCAGCCGGTAGAGCTGACGCGGCCGGCCGGGCCCCACGGTGCGCACCGGCGGGAGCTGCCAGGCCAGGCCCATCTCCGCCAGGGTCTGCAGCAGGCGGCGCGCCGTCCTGGGCGTGATCGCCAGCAGGTCGGCGACCCGGCCGGCGTCGACCACCGGCGGAGCGGGGAAGGACTCGGCCTCGCGCAGCGCGGTGACCAGGCGGTCCAAAGTGGACATCGCTTTGGCCATGGCTTCGGCCTGCGTGGGCGGCGCGGCGCACGCGAGCGCCGGCAGCGGGAGGACCTCCCCGTCGTGGCCGACGACGTGGCTGCCGCCGTCGCCGGCGGCCCGGCCGTGGGCCAGCGCGGCCCGCGCGTGGGCGTCGGCCTCCCGCGCCGTGCGGCCGAGCCCGATGCCCAGGTCGACGTCCAGGCCCAGGTCGCAGCGGACCCGCTCGACGAACGGGGCCACCCGGAAGTCCTCGGTCGCGGCGACGAGGCCGCCGAGCGTGGCCACGACGTAGTAGCTGTCCTCGTCCCTGGGCACCACCGTCGCGCCCACCCGGCGCGCCTCCTCCCACAGGGCGCGGTACACGGCCAGTCGGCGGTCGTGCTGGCAGTGCGGGTCGGACACGTCGACGGCCGACGGCGGCAGCTCCACGATGCCGATCGCGACCTGCGTCTCCTCCAGCCGGCTGTCGACGCCCAGCAGGGCCGCCGCGCGCAGGGACTCGCGGATGGTCGCGGTGGTCGGGCGCATCAGCAGCACCGGCACGCCGGAGGCGGCGAGGCAGTGCGCCACGGCCTGCGCGCTGGTGACCGCCAGCGTCGTCCGGCCCTCGCGCCAGAGCCGCTCGTGGAAGGCCACGAACTCGCCGGGTGACTCGGGGCCGCGGTACTCCATCACGTGCACGTCCCGGACCGGCACGTCGATGTCCTGGTAGGCGTCGGTGATCTCGGCCTCGCACAGCGTGTCCACGCTGACCCGGCTGACGTCGCAGCGGTCGGTCAGGGTGGCGCGCAACAGGGTGCTGTGGAGCGCCGCGCCGGACAGCGGGATGTAGGTCGAGGGCACGGTGACGACGCCGGACCGCCGCGCCAGGTCGTAGGGCAGCGGGCCGGCGAACAGGCACGCGTCGATCTCGCCCGTTGCCCGGGACAGCCGGTGCGCCACGTCGTGCTCGTCGGTGTAGGCGATGCCGGCCAGGCACCAGTCGGCCAGGCCGCGGGTGAGGCCGGCCCCCAGTTCGATGATCTGCTTGACCAGGTCGGCCGGCCCCACGACGCCGACCACCGGGTGGTGCGGGACGACCGCCTCCACGGACTCGGTCACCGTAGGCCCCCCTGACTCGCTCTGGTGTCCCTCCGCGCATGTCTCGCTGGGTCAATTGTGCTCTTGTCCCGCCCCCTCGGGTGTGGGGGCTGTCCCCCGCGCCCGAACCGGCTGCTCCGCCGCCCTGCGAGCCGGGGGCCTGGCTCGGCGTTCCCGCGACCGGGACATGGGCGGTTGCCCGTCATCTCGGTCTGTCCACAGTGAACATCCACAATGGACGCAGGTGGGAAGCTGGCCCGTGGGATTCTGTCCGCTTTCTGTCGCAGGCGGGCCGGGACCTCCGTGTGGTACCGAGGTTTTCCGTCGCCTCCTCGGTCAGAGCGACGCGAAACGCGGTGGTGCCAGGGGAATTCAGGTGAGGGCCAGGGCAGGTGGGTGGGCCGGGGCGCCGCTGCGCGGGGGAGCGACGGCGCCCCGGCCCGGGCCGACGTCGAGGGTGTGGGCCGCCTCGGCGTCGACCGGCCCCGGAGCCCGGGGTCGCGTGGGGAAACGGAGAGCCACACGAGATCCGGGCTCCGGAGGGCTCGTCCGCGAGCCGGGCTGACCTTCGGCCCTGTCCGCCGTGGCATGCAAGCGAATCATCGTCGCAAGTTTCGGTGTTCAGCCGATCGAGGGAGAGATCGACTAGGCCGAAATCCGTAGGCTTCCGGCCACCACCACCGTCGTTCAGGTCGAGGAGTTGCCGTGGCGGAGGCGTTCAGGGCCAGTGTGCGGTTGCGCCGGGTCGGTCGGGTTCTGCGGCAGTGGCGCGAGCGCGCCGGCATGAAGGGCAGGGGGCTGGAGGTCGCGCGCAGCCTCGGCTGGTCACAGGCGAAGCTGAGCCGGTTGGAGAACGCGACCCAGCCCATCAACCCGGTCGACGTGCTCGCGCTCGGGCTGGTCTACCGGATTCCCGAGGACGAGCGCGACGCCCTGTTCCTCACCACGCAGAGCGCCCAGCAGCGGGGCTGGTGGGCCGAGATCGGGCCGTACGCGCTGGTCGAGGCGGCACAGGACTTCGTCGAGCTGGAGTCCGAGGCGTCGCTGCTGCGGTCGTACAAGGCCGACCTGATACCCGGGCTGCTCCAGACCGAGGAGTACGCCATCGCGCTCGCCGTGGTGGACCTCCCCCGGGTCACGGAGGAGACGGCGCGGCAGCGGGCCGCCGTGCGCATGACGCGGCAGAAGCGGTTGCACGGCGACCGGCCCATCCGGGTGGAGGCGGTGATCAGCGAGGCGGCGTTGCGCCAGGTGGTGGGCGGCCCCGAGGTGGCGCGCGGGCAGCTCCGCCGGTTGGTCGACCTCTCCGAGATGCCCAACGTCCTGATCCAGGTCATCCCGTTCGGCGTGGGCGCCTACCCGGCGATGGGCTCCACCTTCGACGTCCTGTCCTTCGACCAGGACCACTACGACGACGTCGTGTACCTGGAGAGCCTCGCGCAGGGCTCCTACATGGAGGACGTGGAGATCGTTTCGGGCTACACGCTCAACTTCGCCGGCCTGCAGGAGTTCGCGCTGGACCGGGACGCGTCGGTCAAGATGATCACGGAGATCGCCGCCGGGATCGGGTAGGAGGGGAGCGAGGTCGTCGCGGTCGAGGCCCGGTGTCTCGGTCCTGGTTGATCCCGCGACATCCCGCCTGACGCGGAACCCTTGCGCTGTAAGGGGATCTGCGTCGCGACCCACGCCAGGCCCGGTGCGGGAGATCTTCCGTCCCGGCCGCCGAGCGGGGAAACCACTGGGGAGGGAGCGCGTGCTCAGGACTGGTCGAGCGCCACCCGCACGCCGAGGGCGACCAGCACGCCGCCGGTCAGGCGCTCCAGGGTGAGCCGCACCCGGTCGCGGGTGAGGGCGCGGCCCAGCGCGCCGACCGCGAACGAGAAGACCCGCCACCACAGGACGGCGCTGACCAGGAACACCACCGCGAGCACGGCCGAGGTCGTCGCGCGCGGCTCGTCGGCCGCGACGAACTGCGGCAGCAGGGTGAGGAACAACAGCGCGATCTTGGGGTTGAGCAGGTTGTTCAGCACTCCCTGGCGGAACGCCGCCCCGCGCGTGACCGGCTCGCCCGCCTCCGCCGCGACCTCCGGCGCTGGCGCGGAACCGGCCCCGATCCCGCGCCTGGCGTGCCAGAGCGCGGTCACCCCGAGGTAGACGAGGTAGGCCGCGCCCGCCAGTTTCACCACCGTGTAGGCGGTGGCCGAGGCGGCGAGCAGCGCGGAGAGCCCGAGGACCGCCGCGGCGGCGTGCGCCGCGATGCCCGTGCAGCAACCGAGTCCGGTCCACCAGGCGAGGCTCGCCCCGCCGCGCATCCCGTTGCGCAGCACGATCGCCCAGTCCGGTCCGGGCGTGACGGTGAGGACGGCGACGACGAGCAGGAAGGGGAGGATCAGTTCGGGCATTTAGCCATGCTAAGAGCTTTTCGGCGCCAGACAAGGGCCGCACAAGGGGCGTACCGTCGCGACGGTGAGCGACTACCAGCACATTCTCGTCTCCCGCGAGGCCGGCGTCGTGCGGGTCACCATGAACCGGCCGGAGCGGCGCAACGCGTTGTCGGCCGCGATGCTCACCGAGTTGCGGGCGGCGTTCGAGGAGATCGCCGCGACCGACGCCAGCGGCGTGGTGCTGGCCGGCAACGGCCCGGTCTTCTCCGCCGGCCACGACTTCGCCGACGTGGTCGCCAGGAACGCCGACGAGGTGCGGGAACTGCTCGCGCTCTGCACCGATCTGATGCGCGCCATCCAGTTCGCGCCCCAGGTCGTCGTCGCGAGGGTGCACGGCCTGGCCACCGCGGCCGGCTGTCAGCTCGTGGCCTCCTGCGACCTCGCGGTCGCCGCCGAGTCCGCCGGTTTCGCCCTGCCCGGCGGCAAGGGCGGCTGGTTCTGCCACACCCCGGCGGTGCCGGTGGCACGGGCGATCGGGCGCAAGCGGCTGATGGAGATGGCGTTGACCGGCGACGTCGTCGACGCCGCGACGGCGGGCGAGTGGGGACTGGTGAACCGGGTCGTCCCGGACGCCGGGCTGGACACCGCGGTGGACGAGTTGCTCGCCCGCGCCACCAGGGGCAGCCGGGACAGCAAGGCGATGGGCAAGGCCACGCTCTACTCGCAGCTCGACCGGCCGGAAACCGACGCCTACGAGATCGCGGTCCAGGTCATGGCGGCGACCTCGCAGTCGCCGGCGGCCAAGGAGGGCATGACGGCGTTCCTGGAGAAGCGGCCCCCGGTCTGGCCCGACTAGCAGCGCGCCCGCGCCGCGCGCCGTTGCCGCCCGCCCTCGCCGAGCGGGAACGCCGATCGGGATCGCCAACCGGACCGGCCGCCCGGTTCCGGGGCTCCCGCGAACCCCGCCGCGCCGGCACAATCCCTTAACGGAACGAAGCGTTAACGGAAATGGTCGGCACCGGCGAACGGAGCGCGCGGATGGACGAGACGAACCTCCCGGCTGACCGGGCACGCCACCTGCTGCGCCGGGTGGTCGCCAGCGGCGCCAGCGAGCCCGCCGTCGCGCCGTTCACCGGTCGGCCGTTCACCGACCTGCCCCAGTCCACGCCGGAGGACGTGGCCACCGCCCTCGGGCGCGCGGCCGAGGCCCAGCGCGCCTGGGCGGACGTCCCGGTCCGGGACCGCGCGGCGGTGCTGCTCCGGTTCCACGACCTGGTGCTGCGGTGCCAGGACGAGATCCTGGACCTGCTCCAGCTGGAGACCGGCAAGGCCCGGTGGCACGCCTACGAGGAGATCGCCATCGCGGCGATCAACGCCCGCTACTACGGCCGGCGCGCCCCCGGGCTGCTGGCCCGCCGCCGGCGGGGCGGGGTGATCCCCGGGCTCACCTCCGCGCGGGAACTGCGCCACCCCAAGGGCGTCGTCGGCCTGGTCTCGCCGTGGAACTACCCGGTGGCGCTGGGCGTCTCGGACGGTCTGGCCGCGCTCGTCGCCGGCAACGCGCTGGTGCACAAGCCGGACAACCAGGGCGCGCTCGCCGTGCTCCGCTGCGTCGACCTGCTGCACGAGGCCGGCCTGCCCGAGGGGCTGTGGCAGGTGGTGCTCGGCGACGGGCCGACCGTCGGCGGCGCGGTCGTCGACAGCGCCGACTACGTCTGCTTCACCGGCTCGACCCGCACCGGGCGCACCGTCGGCCGACGGGCCGGCGAGCGCCTGGTCGGCTGTTCGCTCGAACTGGGCGGCAAGAACGCGATGCTCGTGCTCGACGACGCCGACGTGAACCGGGCGGCCGAGGGCGCGGTGCGGGCCTGCTTCTCCTCCGCCGGCCAGCTCTGCGTCTCGATCGAACGGATCTACGTGGACCGGCGCGTCCACGACGTGTTCGTCGCGGCGTTCCTGCGCCGGGTCCGCGCGATGCGGCTCGCCCCCGGCACGGACTGGTCGGTGGACATGGGCTCGCTGGTGTCCCAGCGGCAGCTCGACGCGGTCCGGGCGCACGTGGACGACGCCGTCGACAAGGGAGCGCGGGTCCTCGCCGGGGGTCGGCACCGGCCCGACCTCGGCCCGTACTTCTTCGAGCCGACCGTGCTCGCCGACGTGACGCCGGACATGGCGTGCTTCGCGGACGAGACCTTCGGCCCCGTGGTCGCGATCCACCCCTTCGACCACCTGGAGGAGGCGGTCGCCGCCGCCAACGCCACGCCGTACGGGCTGAACGCCAGCGTGTGGAGCCGGGACCGGTGCCGGGGCGCCCGCGTCGCGGCCCGGCTGCGCGCGGGGTCGGTCAACGTCAACGAGGGTTACGCCGCCAGCTACGGCAGTGTGGACGTGCCGATGGGCGGTGTGGGAGCCTCCGGGGTGGGTCGCCGGCACGGCGCGGACGGCCTCCTCCGGTTCACCGAGGCGCAGGCCGTCGTGACGCAGCACGTGATGGGACTGGGCCGTCCGCCCGGGGTGAGCTACCCCCTCCTGGCCAGGGGCTACACCCTGATGTTGCGGGCCCTCCGCCGGATCGGCAGGGCGTGACCGGGCTGTCATCCGACCCGGACCGATGAACGGCTGTTACACAACTGTCGGTTCGCCGCGAAACACCCGGCTTACCTTCGTCGCCACTCGACGGAAGGGGAAGCAGGGTGAACTTCGGGGAGTTCGTGGCGTCCCGCCGGGAGGCGTTGGTGCGCCGCGCGTGGACGATGACCGGCAACCGCGCGGACGCGGAGGACCTGGTCCAGACGGCGTTGACCAACACCTTCGCCGCGTGGGACCGCCTCCGCGAGCCCGCGGCGGCCGACGCCTACGTCCAGCGCGCGATCACGAACACGTTCACCTCGTGGCTGCGTCGCAAGGCCCGTCGGCACCAGGAGCTCCCGACCGCCGAGCTGCCCGAGCGCCCCGACGAGTGGGACACGCAGGCGGAGGTGGTGGCGCGCGACGAGTTCGACCGGTCGCTGGTGACGCTCCGCGCCGCGCTCGGCTCCCTGACACCGCGTCAGCGCAGCGCGGTGCTGCTCCGGTACGTCGACGGGCGGACCGAGGCGGAGACCGCGAGGATGCTGGGCTGTTCGGTGGGTACCGTGAAGAGCACGGTGTGCCGGGCGCTGGCCAGGATGCGGAACCTGCCCGCGGTGCTCGCGATGCGGGTGGAGAACGGGATCGCCGTGCCGGAGCCGAGCCCGGTCCCCGCCCCGCCCGCGCTGGCGGAGCGGGGGCTGCTCGCCGCGTGAGCGGGGGACGGCGGGTGTCCCGGCGCCAGGGCACGAACGGGACGGGAGAGCCGGGAGAGTGCGTGGGGTTCGCGGTGGCGTCGTCGCCGCCGTGGTGGTGGCGGCGGGACTGGGCGTGGCGGTCGCGATGACCGGCTGCACGCCGGCCCCGGCGCTGCGGGTGGAGGGGAGCGCCCCGTCCTCCTCCGCCGCGCGGCCGTCGGCGGTGTCGCTGGACCCCACCGACATCCGCACGGTCGACCTGCGCAGCGTCATCCTCGCCGACCCCGGGGTCGGCCCCCTGGTCAAGCAGGCGGTGCTCACCTGCCACACCTGCGGGCAGGAGAACCCGACCTACGTGGACCTCACCGGAGACCACGTGGAGGACGTCGTCGTCGTGATCCGGCAGCCGGAGCGCAAGGACGTCGCGGCCCTGTTCGTCTACAGCTTCCAGCGGGGCGAGATCCGGCAGATCTTCTCCTTCTACGGCAACGAGGACATCTCGGCCAGGGAGAGCGGCGGCGACCTGGTGGTGCGGCACCGGTCGGGCGCGGAGGTCGTGCGCGCGCGGTGGGACGGCGTCCTCCTGTCGGTCGTGGAGAGCTCGGACGGGCGCCTGCGCCCGACCGGGCCGGCGTCGACCGCGCCGGGGCCGGTCGGGCCGGGGCCGACCGCGCCGGGGCCGGTCGGGCCGGGGCCGTCGGCGAGCGCGCCCCCGTCCTCCTCGGCGAAGGGGCCCACGGTGAAGGGGCCGAGCCGGTGACGCGCGCGCTGACCGCGCTCGTGGTCGTGGTGGCGGTCGGCTCGCTCGTCGGCTGCGCGCGGCAGACGGCCCTGCACGTCGAGGGGGCCGCGCCCAGCCCGGTCGGCAGGACGACCGCGCCGGCGGTCCCCGCGCCGCTGTCGGGCCAGCCGGCCCCGGACAGCGTGCACGACATCGACCTGCGGAGCACGGTGCTGGCGGACACCGCGGTTTCCCAGCACGTCAAGGACTTCCTCACCCGGTGCGACGACTGCGGCCTGCAGAGTCCGTCCTATGTGGACCTGACGGGGGACGGGCGGGACGACGTGATCGCCCAGGTGGCCTCCGGCGCCGAGGACACCGGCGGCGAGATGGCGTACTACGTCTACAGTCTGCAGGGCGGCGCGGTCCGGCAGATCTTCGGCGTCACCGGGACGAGCGCGATGGAGGTGTGGCCGGACAACGGCGACCTGATGCTGTGGCGCGCGATCTACTCGCCCGGCGACCGGTACTGCTGCCCCTCGGGCGAGGAGACCGTCCGCTACGCCTGGGACGGGCGGCGGCTGGCCGAGGCGAAGCGGTACCCGGAGCGCCGACCGCCGACGCGGAGCAGACTTCCCACCGTCACCCCGATGCCGAAGGAGACCCGGTGAGCTCCGAACCCGCCACCGAGGTGCTGCTCGTGGAGGACGACGCGGTCATCCGCGAGGCGACCCAGCTCGCCCTGGAGCGCTACGGCTTCCGGGTCAGGACCGCGCCGGACGGGCTGGTCGGCCTGGAGTCCTTCACCGCGGCCGCGCCGGACATCGCCGTCCTCGACATCATGCTGCCGCACCTGGACGGCATCAGCCTGTGCCGGCGCATCCGGGACGCCTCCGCCGTCCCGGTGCTGCTGCTGTCGGCGAGATCGGACCCGCTGGACGTCGTGCAGGGCCTGGAGGCCGGCGCCGACGACTACGTCACCAAGCCGTTCGACACCCAGGTCCTGGTCGCGCGCATCCGGGCCGTGCTGCGGCGCTCCGGGGTGGAGCCGGTGACCGACCCGGGCGGCGTGGAGGTCTTCGGCGGCCTGGAGATCGACCGCGCCGCGATGGAGGTGCGGCGGGAGGGCGAGCTGCTGTCGCTGACGCCGACCGAGTCCCGGCTGCTGCTGGAGTTCGCCGCCGAGCCGGGCATCGTGCTGTCCAGGGACACGTTGCTGCGCCGGGTGTGGGACTACCCGGCGGGCGGCGACACGCGGGTCGTGGACGTGCACGTGCAGCGGCTCCGGGCGAAGATCGGCAAGGAACGCATCGAGACGGTGCGCGGCTTCGGGTACAAGCTGAGGCGCTGAGGCGATGCGACTGTGGGTCCGGCTCTCCGCGGCGATCGCCGGAACGGCCGCGTTCGGCGCGCTGACCCTGGGCTACGCGGTGCACGAGGCGACCGAGCAGAACCGGCTCGCCAACGGCCGGCAGCTCATCGACCAGCGCCTCCAGCTCGCCGCCGAGGCCTACGTCGAGCAGGGCGGGACCCCGTTCGGCGTGACGGTCGAGGACCCCGGCGTGCCGAGGGAGCTGGTGGAGTCCGCCCGCTCCGGCCACCGGGCCACCTACCTCCAGGAGACCGACGACGGGCCGCTGCTGTGGGCCGCCACCGTGGTCGACGGCGAGCTGCTCTCGGTGCGGTCCTCCTACCAGGCCGAGCGGGACGCGCTGCGGGAGCTGGACCAGACGCTGGTCCTGGCCGGCGTGATCACCGTCGGCGGAGCGAGCCTGCTCGGCGTGCTGCTGGCGGTGGGCATGTCCCGGCGGCTCGGGGCCGCCGCGCGCACGGCGCGGCGCATCGCCGCCGGCGAGCTGGACGCGCGGGTCCGCGACACCATCGGCACCCGGGGCCGGGACGAGGTGGCGGAGCTGGGCAACGCGATCGACGCGATGGCCGCCGCGCTGCACGACCGGCTGGAGGCCGAGCGCCGGGTGACGGCGGACATCGCGCACGAGCTGCGCACCCCGGTCACCGGCCTGGTCACGGCGGCCGAGCTGCTGCCGCCGGGGCGGCCGACGGAGCTGGTCCGGGACCGGGTGACGGTCATGCGGCGGCTGGTCGAGGACGTGCTGGAGGTGGCCAGGCTGGACGCGGGGGCGGAGTCGGTCGAGGCCGAGGAGGTGCTGCTGAGCGAGGTGGCGCGCGGCGCGGTGGCCGAGTCCGGCGACGACGGCGAGCCGGCCCCCGCGCTCACCGTCGAGCGGGATGCCTTGGTGAGCACCGATCCCCGCCGGGTGCGGCGGATTCTCACCAACCTGCTCGTCAACGCGCGTCGGCACGGCGCGCCGCCGGTCGAGGTGCGGGTCGTCGGCGCGACGGTGGAGGTGCGCGACCACGGGCCGGGGTTCCCCGAGGAGCTGTTGGAGCTGGGGCCGCAGCGGTTCCGCACCGGCGCGCGGGAGCGGGGGCGGGGGCACGGGCTGGGGCTGACGATCGCGAGCGGGCAGGCCGCGGTGCTCGGCGCGCGGCTCACCCTCGGCAACGCGCCCGACGGCGGGGGACTGGCGGTGCTCGACCTCCAGCCCCGCGCGGCGGAGCGGTCCCCGTGAGCTGGTGGCTCTGAGTCCTCGGCTGTGAGTCCTCGGCGGTGAGCCCTCGGCGGTGAGCCCTCGGTTGGGGGCCTGACGGTGCGTGGTCGGGCATCGCCTGCCCGGGGATGACTCGATGGGGGGTAGCCCGGGGTGTGGTACCCAACCGCATGCGTCGACGCAGGGCCAGGGAGGCGCCGCTGTGGTGGGTCCGGGCGGTCAACGAGGCGGTCGCGCACGGCGTGCCCGACACCAGGCTCGGCCGGCCGGACGGGTGGCGGGTCGGCCAGCCGGGGACCTACCTCGCGGTGTGCGGCCGGCCGGTGCTGCCCGCGCCGTCCCACCTGAGCTCGTGGGTCCCCCGGTGCCGCCACTGCCGGGCGTGGGCCCGCCGGTGGGCGGACCTGCCGTGGCCGCAGCTCCCCTGGCGCGAGCCCGACTTCGACGACGACTGAGGGCGCCGGCGGGGACGCTGGCAGGGGACGCCGACAGGTGGTCGCCACGCGGTCGGGCGCGTCACCGGGCGATGAAGTCGTTCACCTGGATCGGTGCCGGCAGCAGGTTGTAGGCGCGCATCAGGTCGGCGACGCGTTGGATCTTCACCGCGGTCAGGGTCGGCGGGTAGACGCCGGGGGCCATCAACGCCACGGTGCTGGGATCGATGCCCGCGTAGCTCGGCAACACCTTGGCCACCTCCGCCCGGTCGCCGGCCCGGTGCTGCGCCTCGGTCAGGGCCGCGCGGAACGCCGCGAGCGTCCGGGGGTTGCGCTCCGCGAACTTGCGGCCGCAGACGTAGCCTGACAGGGGCATGTCGGCGGTGGGGCCGGTGGCGGTGTCGGCGAAGAGCTGCGTGCCGGCGGAGATCTGCAGGCCGGTGAGGTACGGCTCGATCAGCCAGGCCGCGTCCACCTCGCCCCTGGTCATGGCCCCGCTCATCGCCTCGAACGGGAGGTGCGCCCACTGGATGTCGCCCGCCGCGACGCCGTGCGGGTGCAGCGCGGTGCTGGTGAGCAGCACACCGAGCCCCTTCGGGTTGTTCACCGCGATGCGGGGCTTCGGCCGGTCCCTTGGCTTGCGGTAGGTCGAGTCGCGCGGGGTCACCAGGCCGGTGGTCAGCGGTGCGGACTGGTACGCCTCGCCCACCAGCCGCAGGTCGCGGTTGCCCCCGTAGTTGGTGAACACCGACACCCAGCTGTCGAACAGCACGTCGACCGGACCGGCGTCGAGGTCGACCCGGTTCTCGCCGGTCAGGTCCATCGACACCAGGTCGAGGTGCAGCCCGTGCCTGGCGAAGATCCCGTCCCGGATGCCGAGGTGCAGCGCCGCCACGTCGGGCACCGGGAGCACCCCGACGCGCACGACGCCCTTCTCCGGGGGCGGCGGCGTCGACTGGCCCTCGGATCCCCGGCCGCCGCACGCGCCGAGCAGCCACGCCCCGGCGGCGACGCCACCGGCCAACAGGGTCCGACGGCTGGTCCGGCCCGGCGCCGGTCTCCGGGTGGCCGCGGTGTCGTTCCTGGTCATTTCCCGCCCTCTCGGAGGTGCGCCGCCTCCGCCGTTTTCCGCCCCTGGTTCCGGGACGCCGCCCGGGGGTGCCGAGGTTCGGCCCGGTCGTCCCCGCATTCCGTTTCCGGTCGTGGTCTCCGCAATGACCCGAAATGGTTCGACCAATTCGGACCGGCGATTTCCCGCTGGCCGGCGCCCTGTGGAGAACGGACGGTAGAGGACGGTCGGCGGTCGCGGAACCAACGAACGACGTGGGACGAACGGGGGAGTGCGAACGGAGCAGGAGGGCGAGCGGATTCGGAAATGATCATTTTCGGGCGGCGGGCGACCGGCCGGCGCGACCGGTCGCCACCTCGCCAGGTCAACCGGGTCGCGCCTGCTGTCTGTTTCTCACTGATGTTTCGCGCGGGCGGGTAATTTCACACGCGTCAGAGCGGTTCGGAACAGCTCTTCATGTGAAAGGTGAATACTGGCTGGAGGCGGGAATCAGCCGGCGGCGGCGCGCCGCTCCCGCGCCCGCAGCTCGCGGCGCAGGATCTTTCCGGCGGCCGACTTCGGAATGGCGTCGAGGAACTCCACCGCCCGCACCTTCTTGTGCGGGGCGACGCGCCCGGCCACGAACGCGATCACGGCGTCGGCGTCGAGCGCTCCGGCGTCCTCCCCGCGGACGACGAACGCCTTGGGCACCTCGTCGCCGGCCCCGTTCGGCACGCCGATCACGGCCGCGTCGGCGATCCCCGGGTGGGCGAGCAGCACGGCCTCCAGTTCGGCCGGCGGCACCTGGTACCCCCGGTACTTGATCAGCTCCTTGAGCCGGTCGACGACGAAGAAGTGCCCGTCGCCGTCGACCCGTCCCAGGTCGCCGGTGCGCAGCCAGCCGTCGCGGTCGACCGTCGCGCCGGTCTCCGCCGGCCGGCCCAGGTAGCCCTTCATCACCTGCGGGCCGCGGATCCACAGCTCGCCGACGTCCTCGGTGTCCTCGCCGGTCGCCGGGTCGACCACGCGGCACTCGGTGTTGGCCACGAGCTTGCCGACCGTGCCGGCCGGCGGGTTCTCCTCCCCGTCCGGGACGACGTGCGAGCACGGCGACAGCTCGGTCATGCCGTAGCCCTGGATGACGCGGCACCCGACCCGCCCGGCGGCGGCCGACGCCAACGCGGGGTCCAGCGGCGCGGCCGAACTGAGCACTATCCGCACCGAGGAGAGGTCGTAGCGGTCGACCGCGGGGTGTTTGGCCAGCGCGAGCACGATCGGCGGCGCGACCGAGACCCGGGTGGCGCGGTGCTCCTGGATCAGGGCGAGGAACCGCTCCAGGTCGAACCGGGGCAGCACGACCACGGTCCCCCCGACGTGGAGCGGGATGTTGAGCAGGGTGGCGAGGCCGTAGATGTGGAAGAACGGCAGCACCGCGACCACCGCCGCGCCCGGGTCGAGCCGGACCGCCGACTGGGTCTGGACCATGTTGGCCACGATGTTGCGGTGGGTCAGCATGACGCCCTTGGCCCGCCCCGTGGTTCCCGAGGAGTAGGGCAGCACCGCGACGTCCGTCGCCGGGTCGATCGACACCCGCGGCTCCGGCGCGGTCGACGCCATCAGCTCAGGCACCGAGCGGTGGCCCTCGGCCTCGTCGCACACGATGACCTCGGCGACGCCGGCCGCGCGGGCGGCGGGCACCGCCCGGTCCAGGAAAGGCGAGACGGTGACGAGGAACCGCGCGCCGCAGTCCCGGAGCTGGGTCGCGATCTCGTCCACTGTGTACAGCGAGTTCACCGTGGTGACGACGGCTCCGCACATCGACGCGGCGTAGAGGACCACCGGGAACGCCACCGTGTTCGGGCTGAACAACGCGAGCACGTCGCCCTTGGCCAGGCCCGCCTCGGCCAGCCCCGCGGCGAGCCGCCGGACCGCGGCGTCCAGTTGCGCGTAGGTGACGCGCGTGCCGCCCGGTTCGCGGCCGTCGACCAGGGCGAGCGCGTCGCCCCGGTCGACGGCGTCGGCGAGCACGTGCTCGTGGTACGGGAGGTCGGGGATCTCGACGTCGGGGAACGGGCTGCGGTGGGGCATCGCGACCTCCCGGGCGGGGTTGTGGGGGTGGCGGTCTCCTAGTACGAGCGGTCCAGGCCCAGCGAGTGCTGGGCGACGAAGTTCAGGATCATCTCCCGGCTCACCGGCGCGATGCGGGCGGCGCGCACCGCGCCCCACAGCGTGCCAACGCCGTACTCGCTTGTCATCCCGTTGCCGCCGTGTGCCTGAACGGCGGCGTCCACCGCGCCGATCGCGGCTTCCGCCGCCGCGTACTTGGCGCTGTTGGCGTACTCCCCGGTCGCCGGGTCGTCCTGGTCGTAGGCCCACGCCGCGCGCCGGGTGGCCAGCCGCGCCAGGTCGACCTCGATGTGCGACTTCGCCAGCGGGTGCGCGATCGCCTGGTGCGAGCCGATGGTCCCGTCCCAGACCTTCCGGCTCCCGGCGTAGGCGGCGCCCCTGGCGACGGCGTAGCGGCCGATGCCGCAGGCGTAGGCGGCGACGGTGATCCGCTCGGGGTTCAGCCCGGCGAACAACGCGCCGAGCCCGGCGTCCTCGCCGCCCACCAGGGACTCCGCCGGCAGCGCGGCCTCGTCGAAGAACATGGTGAACTGCCGCTCCGGCGAGGTGAACTCCATCGGGATCGGCCGGTACTCCACGCCGGGCGCGTCGTTGGGGACCAGGAACATGGCCGGGCGCAGCTTTCCGGTGCGGGCGTCGGCGAGCCGGCTCACGACGAGCGTCGTGTCGGTCTCGTCAACCCCGGAGATGAAGACCTTGCTGCCGCTGAGCCGCCAGCCGTCGCCGTCCGGGCGGGCGGTCGTGGTGATGCGGTGCGAGTTGGACCCGGCGTCGGGTTCGGTGATGGCGAAGGACATCCGCACCGAGCCGTCCGCGAAGCCGGGCAGCCACGCGCGCCGTTGCTCGGGCGTGCCGGACTTCGCGATCACCGTCGCGGCGATGGCCGGGGAGACCACGAGCAGCAGCAGGGGGCAGCCGCCGGCGGCCAGTTCCTCGCACACGATGCTCAGCTCGGTGATCCCGCCGCCGCCCCCGCCGTACTCCTCGGGCACCGCGACCCCGAGGTAGCCCAGCCGCCCGGCCTCCGCCCACAGCTCGGTGGTCTTCTCCCCGCTCCGCGCCTTCGCAACCCAGTACTCGTGGCCGTACTTCGCCGCGAGGGAGGCGACCGCCACCCGCAGGGCGCGTTGCTCGTCGTTCTCCCGGAAATCCATCCCGCCTCCCACCACTCCCGTGACCGAGGAACTCCGGCCTTCCCCCGACAAACAGGGGAAGGCGGCCGGACATTGGTCAGGACACGACCGCGAGGACGGTCCCCGCGTCCACCTGGTCGCCGACGGCGACCCTGAGCGCGCGGAGCACGCCGTCGCCCGGCGCCCGCACCGCGTGCCGCATCTTCATCGCCTCCAGGACGACCAGGGACTGTCCTGAGTGGACCTGGTCGCCCTCGACCACCTCCACGGCCACCACCGAGCCGGGCATGGGCGCGAGCAGCGAGCCCTCGGCGACGGCCTCGCCGGGCTCGGCGAACCGGGGAACCCGCCGCAACGCCACCGGTCCGAGCGCCGAGTCGACGAACACCTCGTCGCCGTAGGCGGTGACGGACAACGGAACCCGCACCCCGGCGACGTCGAGCACGACCCGCTCCGCGCCGTGCTCGACCAGAGCGACGTCGGAGAACCCCTCCGCCGTCAGGCCGTCGCGGTCGACGCGGTACGCGATCTCCAGCTCTCCCTCGGGGGCCTGGTACTTCTTGCGCTCCGGCTGGGAGGGAAGGTTCCGCCAGCCCGCGGGGACGCCGGGTTGGACCCGGGCGCGCGCGGCGTTGGCCGCCGCGTCCGCGAGCGCCGCGGCCAACGCCGACAGCTCCTGCGCCCGCCGGTCGGCCAGCGGCGCCGTGAGGTCGTGGCTGGTCAGGAAAGCCGTGTCGGCGTCGCCGGCGAGGAACGCGGGATGGCGCAGGACCCGCACCAGGAGGTCGCGGTTCGTGGCGGGACCGTGGACGCGGGCGCCGGCCAGGGCCGCCGCGAGCCGGCGGGCGGCCTCGGTCCTGGTCGGCCCCCACGCGATCACCTTGGCGAGCATGGGGTCGTAGTGGGTGCCCACAACGGTGCTGCCCACGATGCCCGAGTCCAGCCGAAGTCCGTGGTCCGCCTCGCCCGCCTGGAACTCCACAACGGAACTGTCCACAGTGGAGGTACTGTCGTCCGCGCCCTGCCCGGGCAGGGTCAGTCGGTGCAACGGCCCGGTCGACGGACGCCATCCCTCGGCCGGAACCTCGGCGTAGAGCCGGACTTCGATGGCGTGGCCGCGAGCGGGTGGCGGTGTGGCGGGGAGTCGCGCGCCCTCCGCGATCGCGAGCTGCCACCGCACGAGGTCCAGCCCGGTGACGCACTCCGTGACCGGGTGTTCCACCTGCAGCCGGGTGTTGGTCTCCAGGAAGAAGAACTGGCCGTCCGGAGCCAGCAGGAACTCCACGGTGCCCGCGCCCACGTATCCGATCGTGGTGGCCGCGGCCGTCGCGGCGGACCGGAGCGCCGCCCGCAGCTTCTCGTCCACGGCGGGAGAAGGCGTCTCCTCCAGCACTTTCTGGTGCCGGCGCTGGAGGGAGCAGTCCCGCTCGTCGAAGGCCCACACCGTGCCGTGCTGGTCGGCGAGCACCTGGACCTCGACGTGCCGGCCCCGCTCCACGTAGGGCTCGCAGAAGACGGTGCCGTCCCCGAACGCGCTGGCCGCTTCCGCCTCCGCCGCGGCGATCTCGGCGGGCAGGTCGGCCAGGGAGCGCACGACGCGCATGCCCCGCCCGCCACCGCCGGCCGAGGCCTTGACCAACACGGGCAGGTCCCGCTCGGTGACCTCGGCGGGGTCCAGCTCCGGCAGCACCGGAACACCGGCCCCGGCCATGAGCTCCTTCGCCTCGACCTTCGACCCCATGGCGGCGATGACCTCGGGTGGCGGGCCGATCCAGGTCAGCCCCGCGTCGAGCACCGCCCGCGCGAAGTCCGCGTTCTCCGACAGGAAGCCGTATCCCGGGTGCACCGCGTCCGCGCCGGCGTCCAGCGCGGCCCGGACGAGGAGGTCGCTCCGCAGGTAGGTGTCGGCGGGGGTGGCACCCGGCAGGCGCACCGCGAGGTCGGACTCGGCGACGTGCGGCGCTCCGGCGTCGGGGTCGGAGAAGACCGCGACCGGGGAGACGCCGAGGGCGCGGCAGGTGCGGACGACCCGCCGGGCGATCTCGCCCCGGTTGGCCACGAGCAGACGTGTGATCACGCTGGTCCCCTCACATCCGGAACACGCCGAACCGCTCCGCGCCGCGGACCGGTCCACTGTGGATCGCCGACAGGCAGATGCCGAGCACGGTGCGGGTGTCGCGCGGGTCGATCACGCCGTCGTCGTGCAGCCGGCCGGACAGGAACGGCGCCAGCGACTGCTGTTCCACCTGGTGCTCGACCATGGCCCGCAGGTTCGCGTCGGCCTCGTCGTCGTAGGGCTGGCCCTTGGCTGCCGCCGCCTGGCGGGCGACGATCGACAGCACGCCGGCGAGCTGGGCGGGCCCCATCACCGCGGACTTGGCGTTGGGCCAGGTGAACAGGAAGCGGGGGTCGTAGGCCCGGCCGCACATCCCGTAGTTGCCGGCCCCGTAGGAGGCGCCCATCACCACGGTCAGGTGCGGCACCGCGCTGTTCGACACCGCGTTGATCATCATCGCGCCGTGCTTGATGATCCCCGCCTGCTCGTAGTCCCGCCCCACCATGTAGCCGGTGGTGTTCTGCAGGAACAGCAGCGGGACCTCCGCCGAGTTGGCGAGCTGGATGAACTGGGCCGCCTTCTGCGCCTCGGCGCTGAACAGCACGCCGCGCGCGTTGGCGAGGACGCCAAGGGGATAGCCGTGCAGCGAGGCCCACCCCGTGACCAGGCTCGTGCCGTAGCGCGGCTTGAACTCGTCGAACTCCGAGCCGTCCACGATCCGCGCGATCACCTCGCGCGGGTCGAACGGCGTGCGGAGGTCGGTGGGCACCAGGCCGAGCAGGTCCTCGGCGTCGTGCACCGGGTCCAGGGGCGGCAGGGACGGGCCCGGCCCCCGCTTGCGCCAGTTCAGCCGCGCGACGATCCGCCGGCCGATGCGGAGGGCGTCCCGCTCGTCCTCGGCGAGGTGGTCGGCGAGCCCGGACGTGCGGGCGTGCATCTCCGCCCCGCCCAGCTCCTCGTCGTCGGCCTCCTCGCCGGTGGCCATCCGCACCAGCGGCGGGCCGCCGAGGAACACCTTGGCCCGCTCCCGGACCATCACCACGTGGTCGGACATGCCCGGCACGTACGCGCCGCCGGCGGTGGAGTTGCCGAACACCAGGGTCACCGTCGGGATGCCGGCGGCGGAGAACCGCGTGAGGTCGCGGAACAGCCGGCCGCCGGGGATGAAGATCTCGCTCTGGCTCGCCAGGTCCGCGCCCCCGGACTCCACCAGGTTCACCACCGGCAGTCGGTTGGCGAGGGCGATGTCGGTCGCGCGGAAGGTCTTCCGCAGCGTCCACGGGTTGCTCGCGCCACCGCGCACCGTCGGGTCGTTCGCGACGATGAGGCACTCGACGCCGGAGACCACGCCGATACCGGTCACGACGCTCGCGCCCACGGCGAAGTCGGTGCCCCACGCCGCCAGCGGGGACAGCTCCAGGAACGCGCTGTCCTGGTCGACCAGCAGCTCGACGCGTTCCCTCGGCAGCAGTTTGCCCCGCGAGTGGTGCCGGTCGACGTACTTGGGTCCGCCGCCCGCCAGCGCCCTGCCGTGCTCGGTCGCCAGTTCCGCCAGCTTGGCCAGCATCGCCTCGCGGTTCGCGCGGAACTCCGGTGCTCGTCTGTCCACAGTGGACCGTAGGACCGTCATGCCGTGTACCCCATCCGTCGGGCGGCCAGCTCGGCCAGGACCTCGCTCGCGCCGCCCCCGATGCCGAGGATGCGCGCGTCCCGGTAGTGCCGTTCGACCTCGGCGTCCCGCATGTAGCCGAACCCGCCGTGCAACTGCACGGCCGCGTCCACCACGTGCTGGCACGCCTCCACCGCCGCGTTCTTGGCCATGCACACCTCGGCGACGGCCTCGCCGCCGGCGGCCACCCGCGCCGCGACCGCCCGCACGTAGGTCTCGGCCAGCTCGACGCGCTGCCGCATCTCCACCAGCCGGTGCCGGACGAGCTGGCGGGAGATCAGCGGGCGGCCGAACGTCGTCCGCGCGCGGACCCAGTCCACCGTGAGGTCGAGGCAGCGCCGCGCGGTGGCGTGCGCCTGGACGGCCAGGCTCAGCCGCTCGACCTGGAACTGCCGCATGAGCACGGCGAAACCCTGGTCCTGCTCGCCGACCAGGTTGGCGACCGGCACCGGGGCGTCGACGAACGCGAGTTCGGCGGTGTCCGAGCAGTGCCACCCCATCTTGTCCAGGCGCCGGGTCACGGTGAACCCCGGTGTGCCCCGGGGAATGACCAGCAGGCTCACCCCGGCGTGCCCCGGGCCGCCGGTGCGGACCGCGGCGGTGACGAAGTCCGCCCTGACGCCCGAGGTGATGTACGTCTTGGCTCCGTTGACCACGAACTCGTCGCCGTGCCGCACGGCGGTGGTGCGCAGCGAGGCGACGTCCGACCCGCCGTCCGGCTCGGTCACGGCCAGCGCGCCGATCAGCTCCCCGGCCAGCGTCGGCCGCGCGAACCGCTCGACCAGCCCGGGATCGCCCTGGTCGACGATGTGCGGGAGCGCGATGCCATGGGTGAACAACGCCGCGACCAGGCCGGAGGAGCCGCCCGAGAGGATCACCTCCTCGGAGACGGCCAGCGCGTCCAGCAGGTTTCCGCCGCTGCCGCCGGCCTCCTCGGGGAAACCGACGCCGAGTAGCCCGACGTCCGCGGCCAGCCGGTGCAGGTCTCGCGGGACCTCGCCAGCCCGCTCCCACTCGGCCAGGTGCGGCACGATCTCGCGCCGGGTGAACCGGCGCACGGTCTCCCGCAACGCCCGGCGCTCCGGCGTCTCCCCGGCGTACGGCGGAGCCGCGGTGTTCGGCGAGATCTCACTGTTCGATGTCGGCTGGGCGTTCGGTGTTGACGGGGCGTTCGACGGAACCTCGGTGTTCACAGCAGAACCTCCGGGACGTCCACGAGTCGGGAGCGCAGCCACTCGCCGAGCGCCTTGGCCTGGGGGTCGAACCGGGTGGCCGAGGCCACCCCGTCCCCGAGCAGGTCGTGCACGACGAAGTTCACCGCGCGCAGGTGGGGGAAGTCGTGACGCTCCACGGGAAGCGTCGCCGTCTCGGGCAGGAGCTCGCGCAACCGGTCGGTGGTCAGCTCGTGCGCGATCCAGCGGTAGGCCGGATCGGACCGCGCCCAGACGCCGAGGTTGGCCGAGCCGCCCTTGTCTCCCGACCGCGCTCCGACGACCTGACCCAGCGGCACGCGCCGCGTGCTGCCCTTCGGCAACGGACCGGGCCGCGATGTCGTTGGCGCGGGCGGGATCGGCGCCATCTCCGGCGGAGGCGGCACGACCACCGACGAGCCGTCGGGGAGCACCGCCCGGTGCTCGACCGCGCTCTGCGGGACGTACGCGGCGGAGTAGACGCCGAACGGCGTGCCGTCCGAAGGCGGCGCGGTCACGTGGAACCCGGGGTAGGAGGCGAGGGCCAGCTCGATCGCGGCGCGGGAGAAGGCCTTGGCCCTGGCCGGGTCCGCCGTCCTGACCACGGCGTGCAGCAGGGCGCTCGCGGTCTCCTCGGTGTCCGCGTCCGGCTGGTCCGTGCGGGCCAGTGTCCACACGAGACCGTCCGCGCCCACCGCCGCTTCGAGCTGGCGTCGCACGAGCGCGGCCTTCGCCGGGATGTCCAGGCCGCACAACACGAACGTCGTCGCGTTGCGGAACCCGCCGAGGGTGTTCAGGCAGACCTTGAGATCCGGAGGCGGCGGGACACCGCGAACCCCGATGATCCGCACGCGGTCCGCGCCGTCGTCGGTCAGGACCGCGGTGTCGAAGCGCGTCACGACGTCCGGCCCCGCGTAGTGGGCGCCATCGATCTCGTAGAGGAGCTGGGCCGTGACGGTGTCGACGGTCACCGCGCCCCCGGTTCCGGGGTGTTTCGTGATGACCGAGGACCCGTCCGCCGAGATCTCGGCGACCGGGAAACCCGGTCTGTCCACATCGGACAGTTCCGTGAAGAAGGAGAAGTTCCCGCCGGTGGCCTGGGCTCCGCACTCGAGCACGTGCCCGGCGGCGGTCGCGCCGGCGAGCGCGTCCCAGTCGTCCCGCGCCCACCCGAAGTGCGCCGCCGCCGGGCCGACGGCGAGGGACGCGTCGGTGACCCGGCCGGTGACGACGACGTCCGCGCCGGCGCGGAGGCATTCCACGATGCCCCAGCAACCGAGGTAGGCGTTGGCGGTGAGGGGCGAGCCGAAGCCGAGTTCGGTGGCGCGCTCGCGCAGGTCGTCGCCGTCGACGTACGCGATCCTCGGGTTGAGCCCGAGCCCGGCGGCCACCTCGCCGAGCGCCGACGCGAGGCCGGCCGGGTTGAGGCCACCGGCGTTGGCGACGATCCGGACGCCCCGTTCCCTCGCGAGGACCAGGCACTCCTCCATCTGCCGCAGGAAGGTCCTGGCGTACCCGCGCGTTGGGTCCCGCATCCGGTCCCTGCCCAGGATGAGCATGGTCAGCTCGGCGAGGTAGTCCCCGGTGAGCACGTCGAGCGGGCCACCCTCCAGCATCTCCCGCATCGCCGAGAACCGGTCGCCGTAGAAGCCGGAGGCGTTCCCGACGCGCAGCGGCGCGGTCACGCGCGCTCCGGAGCGCGGCTCGGCCCGGGGGGACCGGCGAACGCCTGCGCCACGGTCAACCACTGCCGGGCGATCTCGCCCACGGCGTCCAGCGCCAGGTCGTCGGGGTGCCGGCGGCGCGTCACGAGGAGGCAGAAGTCCAGTGCCGGGCCGCTCACCCGGTTGTCGGCGTCCTCCGGCCCCCACGCCCAGTGCTCGCCGTCCGGGCCGACCAGCTCGACCCGCACCGTGTCCGAGGGCGCGGGTAACCCGTTGACCAGGAACGAGTGCGTCAACGTGCGCACGCCGAGGTGGGCGACGTGCCGCAGGCGGCGCGTCGGCTCGCGGCGCACGCCCAACGCCTCAGCGACGTCCAGGCCGTGCGCCCAGGTCTCCATCAGCCGGGCGGTGGCCATCGAACCGGCCGCCATCGGCGGGCCGTACCACACGATCTTGCTGCCGACCGGGAAGTGCTGGAGCGCGGTGGCGAGCTGGGCGCGGCCGGTGCGCCAGCGGTGCAGCAGCCGCGCCGGCTCCTCCTCGGCGCCGGCCGCCGCGCCCGCGTCCACGAACCCGGTCGGGTCCTCGGCCGCCTTCGCCAGTCCCGCCGTGAAGCCGTCCGGGTCCTTGATCGCCCACAACGCCTGGGTGTCGGTCCAGGCCAGGTGCGCGATCTGCTGCGCGACGCTCCACCCCGGAGCCGGCGTGGGCGTGGCCCAGCCCTCGGCGGGGAGGTCGCCGACGAGCGCGTCCAGCTCGTTGCCCTCGGCCCGCAGGTCGTCGACCAGGTTCGCCGTGTTCACGGTGCCTCCCTCGTCCCCTTCTTCGTTGCCCCGGTCCGGTTCGGTGCCGCCCGGCCCAGCGTCCGGTCCAGGGTTCGGGCCCACTCCGCCAGCAGCCGGGAGCGGCGGGCTCCGTCGTCGGTCAGGGTGTTGGCCAGGCCCAGCCCGCGCATCAGGTCGAGGGTGGCCTGCACGGCCTCCCGGACCCCGGGGCGGCTCTCGTCGGCGTCGAGGAGCTCGACGGTGAGCCGGTGCGACTCCCTGCCGACCTTGGCCTCCAACGGCACGACCGCCGCGCGCAGCTCCTGGTCGGTGCGGGCGGCCACCCACAGCTCCAGCGCGGCCTGGAACAGCGGCCCGGTGTAGAGCCGGGCCAGCATGTCGAGCACCGCCGCCGTCCGGTTCTCGCCGGCGGGCAGCGCGGCGGCCTCGCGCAGCACCTCCTCGCGGCGGACCTCGGCCAGGTGCTCGACGGCCGCGAGCACGAGTTCGGCGCGCGTCCGGTAGTGGTGGAGCTGCGCGCCCCGGGAGACCCCGGCCCGTTCCGCGACGACGGTGGTCGTCGTGCCGGACCAGCCCAGTTCGGCGAGGCACTCGACGGTGGCCGCCATGAGTCGCTGGCGGGTCTGCTGGCTGCGTTCCTCCTGCCGGCTCCTGGCCGGCACGGCCGTGACCATGGCCACACCGTGCCCGCTCCCCAACAAACAGTCAAGACTGAATGTTTTATGGCGTGGTCAAAGTCCTTGGCGGAGCGGGAAAAGCGCTGCTCGCCCAGTCGACGCGTCCGCCATGTGTCCACAGTGGACACTCGTGGCCGCGTCCGGAACGCGCCGCGCCCGCCAGCCGCTCAGGCGTTCGTGCCGGTCCGGCGGGCGAGCAACTGGTGGAGCAGATCGGTGATCTGATCCTGCCCCGCCAGCAGCGTGTCAAACCCCCGGCGCATCTCCGCGAACCCCGCGCCGACCACCGCGAACCCCGTGTCGACCTTGTTGCCCATGTCGTCGAGGGTGACGCGCAGGCCGTCGAGGTCTGCGCGCATCGCGTCGAGAATCCGGGTGTGGTCGCGTTGGACGTCCCGGAACTCGGCGACGGCGCGCAGGGCGGCACGAGCCAGGGTGCGAGCGGCGGCGGTGTCGGCCCGAGTGACCTCGATCTTCCCCTCCAGTCCGACGACGCGAGCTTCCAGGTCGTGAAGGTCGGAGCGGAGGGCGGCCAGCGCGGACTGCTCGGACACGGGTGCGGTTCTCCCGTCCTGGGGCCGAATCGCGAGAGCCGGGGCTCACCCGGCTCAGCGAGTGTCCCGCAAGATCAGGTATGGGCGGGGCCGGGGCGCCTCAGCCGGCCGTGCGGCGTTCGTGCAGGAGGAGCAGGGCGTACGCGGCGAGCGACTGGGCGTCGGTGATCTCGCCCCGCCGGACCATGTCCTCGAACTCGGCCCTGGTGAACCAGGCCGCGCGCATGTCCTGCTCCTCCAGCTCCCGCGCCGGCTCGCCCTGGGTCAGCTCGGTGGCGAGGAAGGCCCACCCGCGTTGGCTGGACGTGCCCGGCGCGAGGTCGAGCCGGCCCAGCTCGACCATCCGGCCGGCCGACAGCCCGGTCTCCTCCCGCAGCTCGCGGGCGGCGAGCGCGGTCGGGGCGAGCGGCTCCGGCTCCGGCGCGGTGCCCTGGGGGAACTCCCAGCGCCGCAGCCCGATCGGGTAGCGGAACTGCTCGACAAGCTGGAGCCGGTCCCCGTCCAGCGGGACGACCAGCGCGAAGGTCGGCTTGTCGACCACGCCGTAGATCCCGGTCGACCCGTCGGCGCGGCGGATGCGGTCCTCGCGGACGGTCATCCACGGGTTGGCATAGACCTCACGGCTGTCCAGAGTCTCCACGCCGCCATCCTGCCGTGCGGTCAGGACGCGGGGTCGGGGCGCTCCGCCTCGCCGGCGGACGGGCGGTTGAGCCGGGAGCGCCGGATGCCGTAGCCGAGGTAGACGACCAGACCCACCGCGGTCCAGATCCCGAAGGCCTGCCAGGTCTCCTTCGCCAGCCCGAACACCAGCCACAGGCACAGCCCGAGGCCGATCAGCGGGGTGAGGGGCACGAGCGGCGCGCGGAAGGTGCGCGGCAGGTCGGGCCGGGTCCGGCGCAGCACGAGGACGCCGATGTTGACCAGGCCGAAGGCGACCAGCGTGCCGATGCTGGTGGCCTCGGCGAGCTGGCCCAGCGGCACCAGCCCCGCCAGCAGCGCCACCACGACGCCGACCAGGACCGTGTTGGCCGCCGGCACGGCCCGCCGGTTGACCCGGGAGAACAGCTTCGGCACTAGGCCGTCCCTGGACATCGCCACCAGGATCCGGGTCTGGCCGTAGAGCACGGTCAGCACGACCGACGCCATCGCCACCACCGCGCCGAAGGCCAGCAGCGTCGCCGGCCAGCCCATCCCGGTCACCGTCTGGAGCACGGTGGCCAGCGACGCCTTGGAGGAGCTCAGCACGTCCACGCCCACGGCGCCGACGGCGGTGAGCGCGACCAGCACGTAGGCCGCGGTCACGATGGCCAGCGAGATCACGATCGCGCGCGGCAGGTCGCGCCGGGGGTTGCGCGCCTCCTCGCCGGCGGTCGACGCGGCGTCGAAGCCGATGAAGGAGAAGAACACCAGCGACGCGCCGCTGGCGATGCCGCTCAGCCCCTGCGGCGAGAACGGGGTCAGGTTGCCGGACCGGAAGCCGGTCACCGCGACCGCCACGAAGAACACCAGGACGCCGATCTTGAGCAGCGTGGTGCCCGTGGTGACCGCCGCGCTCTCCCGGATGCCGCCCAACAGGACCACGGTCGCCAGCAGCACGACGATCGCGGCCGGGAGGTTGATGATCCCGCCCCCGCCGGGCGGCGCGGCCAGCGCGTCCGGGATGCGGAGGCCGAGCGCCGAGTCGAGGAACGAGTTGAGGTACTCGCCCCACCCGGCCGCCACGGCGGCCACCGACACCCCGTACTCCAGCAGCAGGCACCAGCCGCAGATCCAGGCGACCAGCTCGCCGAGCGTCGCGTACGAGTAGGAGTACGCCGAGCCGGAGACCGGCACGGCCCCGGCCAGCTCCGCGTAGGACAGCGCGGAGAACAGCGCGGCGAGGCCGGCCAGCACGAACGACAGCACCACCGCCGGTCCGGCCAGGGGCGCGGAGTTGCCGAGCACGACGAAGATCCCGGTGCCCAGGGTGGCGCCGACCGACAGCGACACCAGGGGCAGCAGGCCCAGGCTGCGCTTGAGCTTCGTGTGCGCGCCCTCGTCGGCGATCTGCTCGACGGGCTTGGTGCGCAGCAGGGTCTGGGGGGTCAGCACAAGGCGCGACGGTAGCCCGTTCGGACCAGGATCCCGCAAGGTGAACGCGGTCACGAAGAGTGAGCTTTGTCACCCAGGAGAGTGCCGGAAGGGCGTAGAACCGTTGTACCACCACGCAACGAACCGAGGTTCTGCGCCGAGAATCTGTCAGGTTTGTTGCGGAAGCCCCTTCGGCCGCGCACCGAACTCCCGCCGCACCCGCTCGGGCGAGGAGGCGTCCGCGATCATCACGCAGGGCTGTCGAGTGACGCTGGGCGACTTCGTCACAGTCGCCGCCCGGCCCACCCCGCGACGTCCGCCCGGAGCTGGAAGCGGGGGTCCTCGCCGGCCGGCGACCCCCGCGCGGCCCAGCGGTTCCCGCCGATCAGCGGGTCATTACGCTGGCCAGGTGCGTCTCGTGATCGCCCGTTGCCAGGTGGACTACGTCGGCCGACTGACCGCGCATCTGCCGATGGCCCAGCGGTTGCTGCTGGTCAAGGCGGACGGGTCGGTGTCGGTGCACTCCGACGACCGCGCCTACAAGCCGTTGAACTGGATGAGCCCGCCGTGCTGGCTCACCGAGGGCGAGGGCGTCTGGACGGTGCAGAACAAGGCGGGGGAGAAGCTCGTCATCACCCTCGACGAGATCCTGCACGACTCGCGGCACGAGCTGGGCGCGGAGCCCGGCCTGGTCAAGGACGGCGTGGAGGCCCACCTCCAGGAGCTGCTGGCCGAGCACGTGACGACCTTCGGCGAGGGCTGGTCGCTGGTGCGCAGGGAGTACCCGACCGCGATCGGCCCGGTGGACCTGCTGTGCCGGGACGGCGCCGGCGCGACCATCGCGGTCGAGGTCAAGCGGCGCGGCGAGATCGACGGCGTGGAGCAGCTCACCCGGTACCTGGAGCTGCTCAACCGCGACCCGCTGCTGGCCCCCGTGCGGGGCGTGTTCGCCGCGCAGCAGATCAAGCCGCAGGCGCGCACGCTGGCCGAGGACCGGGGCATCCGGTGCGTGGTCGTGGACTACGACGCCCTGCGCGGCATCGAGTCCGACGAGTTCCGCCTGTTCTGATCCCGCCTGTTCCGAAGGGGCCCGCCGGTCACGAGGGGAGGGGGCGCGCGAGCGACGCGTTCCCCGACGTGATCGCCGTGGCCCGCTCGTAGAGCCGCTGGAACGCGCTGGTCACCGCCGGCCACGTGCAGTGCGTCGGCTCGGTGGCGAGGTTGTGCGCCGCGATGCGCTGGCGGAGCTGGTGGTCACCGGCGAGCTGGGCCACCGCCGTGCCGAGGCCGCCGGCGCTGTGGCAGAGCAGGCCCTCCTCCCCGTGCCGCACGAAGTCCGCGACGCCGGTGCCGGCCCTCGCCACGACCGGCACCCCGGCGGTGCGCGCCTCCAGGGCGGCGATGCCGAAGGACTCCCGCACGGTCGGGTTGACGAACACGTCCGCGCCGCGCAGCAGCTCGTGGATGCCGGCGCGGTCGAGCCGACCGGCCAGCCGCACCCAGTCGCCCATGTCGTGTCGCCGCAGGTAGCGCTGCATGGCCCCGAGCGCGGGACCCGAGCCGGCCACCGTGGCGCGCATCGGCACCTCGGGGCGCAGCCGCGAGCGGGCCACCCGCAGCGCGTCGAGGAGGGCGATCGGCTGCTTGCGGGGCGCGAGCCGGCCGATGGCCACCACGTGCACGTCCCCGGCGCTGTCGTCGCTGTCGGCGCCGGCTGACCTGGCCTCCGCGCGCCACTGCGCGGGGTCGATCCCGTTCGGGACGACGGCGACCTCCAGCTCCGGCGACACCTGCCGAACCAGCGCGGCCGCCGCCGAGCTGACGGTCGAGACGACCAGCGGAAAGCCGCTCCACCGCGTGAGCTGGTCGAACACCCGGTAGACGCCCCTGGTCACCGGGTCCCACATGCTGTGCACGGTGACGACGGTGGGCAGACCGGCCTGGACGGCGCAGCGCACCGCCGACCACGCGAACGGGGACACCGCGCCGACGTGCACGTGCACGACGTCCGGCCGGATCTCGCGCAGCAGCCGCAGGACGTGCCGGCCGGCGCGGGGGTGCACCGGCAGCTCCCACGGCAGGGCGGCGGTCACCCGGTGGACGGGGTAGCCCGGATCGGGGGCTCCGGCGTCCCCGCCGGGTGTGGCGGTGATCACGTGGATCTCCGCGCCGGCCGCCCGCTGCGCCCTGGCCAACTCCCCGACCTGGACCTCGATCCCGCCCAGGCGCGGGTGAAAGCAGTCGCTGACGTGAACGATCACTGCGCTGACTCCCCCTGCCCGTCTTCCCCCGACGATCGTGCACCTCCTGGCAGGCTGGGCGCATGCGACACGCTTGTGTCTTCTTTCATGCGCATCCGGATGACGAGGCGTTGCTGACGGCCGGGACAATGGCCCGTTTGGCTGCCGAGGGTCACCGGGTGGTGCTGGTCGTGGCCACGGCCGGTGAGCAGGGCCTGGCCGCGCCCGAGGCGGTCGGCGAGGGTTCCCTCGGGACGGTGCGGACCGCGGAGCTGCACGCCTCGGCGAAGGCGCTGGGCTGCGCGCGGGTGGAGTTCCTCGGCTACGCCGACTCCGGGCTCGACGGCGCCGCCGTCGCCGCGCCCGGCGGTCCCACGCCGTTCGCCTCGGCCGACGTGGAGGAGGCCGCCACCCGGCTCGCCGACCTGCTGCGCGAGGAGAACGCCAGCCTGCTGACGACCTACGACCCGGCCGGCGGCTACGGGCACCCGGACCACGTGCGGGTGCACCACGTGGGCGCGCGGGCCGCCGAGATCGCCGGCACACCGGTCGTGCTGGAGGCGACGGTCGACCGCGACCTGCTGCTGCGCGGGCTGCGCCTGGCGTCGAAGGTCTACCCCTTCCCGCCCGAGTTCGACCCGCGCACGTTCGAGACCGCCTACTCGCCCCGCGCCGCCATCACCCACAAGGTGGATGTTCGCCGATACACCCCGGCGAAGCGGCAGAGCATGGCCGCGCATGTGACGCAGGCGACCGGAGGGGACTCCACCCGGACCCTGGCCGCACTCCTCCGGATTCCCCGACCTCTGTTCCGTTGGACACTGGGCACGGAGTGGTACGTCCAACGGGGGACGCCACCCGGTCGGGTGCACCGGCACCCGCTGGCCACACTGACGGAGAGCTGAGTGAGCACGTTGCGCATGCGTTGGGTGCGCATCACGGCGACGATCGCGTCCTTCGGACTGTCGGTCGCCCTGATCGCGTTCGCCCTGCCCAAGGTGGCCGGCGTGAGCTGGGAGTCGATCGGCGACCAGTTCTCGGCGGTGAGCGGGCCGATGGTGTTGTGGCTGGTCGCGCTCTGGCTCGCCGGGCTGTGGGCCTACACCTACGTGCTCACCGGGTCGCTGCCCGGGCTGACCAACACCCAGGCGCTGACGATGAACGCCGTGGGCAGCGCGGTCAGCAACCTGCTGCCCTTCGGCGGGGCCTTCGGCGTCGCCGTGACCTTCGCCATGGCCGGCACCTGGGGGCACCGCCGGCGGGCCATCGCGATCTCCACCGTGGTCAGCGGCGTGTGGAACATGCTCTCCCGCCTGGCGTTGCCGGCGGTGGGCCTGGCCGCGCTGATGGTCTCCGGGCACCTGCCCGACGAGCGGCTCACCGTGGCCGCCGGCGTGGCGGTGGGCACCCTGGTGGTGGTGCTCGCGGTGCTGGTGGCGGTGCTGGTCTCGGACGCGGCGAGCCGGCGGATCAGCGCGCTGCTGGAGCGGTGCGCCCGCGGGCTGCCGAAGCGGTGGCGCCCGGCGCCGGGGCGGATCGGCGACGCGCTGCACAAGCTCCGGCACGACACGGTCGACCTGATGCGCACGGCCTGGCTCCAGCTCAGCGTCGGCATGGTCGTCTACATGGCCCTGCAGGGCGTGCTCTTCTGGTGGTGCCTGGAGGCCACGAACGCCGTGGTCGCGTTCGGCCCCGCGGTCGCCGCCTTCGCCCTCGGCCGGCTGCTCACCACGGCGGTGATCACGCCGAGCGGGGTCGGGGTCAGCGAGAACGGCACGGTCGCCCTGCTGGTCGCGTTCGGGTCGGCGCCGGGCCCGGTGGCCGCGGCCGTCCTGCTGTTCTCGTTCTTCACCTACGCCGTCGAGATCCCCTTCGGCGGACTCGCCTGGCTCGCCTGGCTGGGGAGCCGGCGTCGCGCCCAGGTGGCCGCGGCGCAGAACTGACCCCTCGCGTCCGGGCGGCCCGACGCCGGTGTCGCTCGGGCGACCGGTCGGCGCCAACGGGTCAGTGCCGGGTGGTCAGTGCCGGGTGGCCAGTGTTGGCTGGACAGTGCCAGGCGGACGGTGCCGGCTGGACAGGTGCCGGGTGGACTCTGCTGGCTGGACTCTGCTGGCTGGACGGTGTCGCTGGTCAGCGCCGGGCGATCTCCGCCGCAACCGTCGCGGCCCACGGCGCGGGCAGGTCGGCCAACGCGCCGGCGACGTGGTCGGCCAGCTCCGGCCGACGGCGCATGGTGAAGGCGAACAGCTCGGCGACGGTGACTCCGTGCGCGGGCCGGTCCAGCACGCGCACCTCGTCCCCGGCGCGCACCTCGCCGGGCGTCTCGACCGCCAGGTAGGCGCCGGTGCGCCCGCGCTCGCTGAAGCGCCGGACGAGCTGGGGCACGTCCCAGAAGCCGGCGAAGACCCGGCAGGGCGAGCGCGGCCCGGTCACCCGGAGCACCGCGGAGCCCACCGACCACCGCTCCCCGACCAGGGAGTCGCTGCAGTCCAGGTCGCGCAGCGTGAGGTTCTCGCCGGCGTTGCCCGGGCCCAGCTCGCGCCCCAGCTCCTGGCTCCAGAACGCCAGTTCGTCGACGGTGAACGCGTACGCGGCCTGGTGCGAGGCGCCGTGGTGCTCGCGGTCGCAGACCGTGTCCCCGGCGACGCCCCCGACCTCGAACCGGACGGGCCCGTCGACGGGACGCTTGTCGATCCCGCTGCGCCCCAGCCGCCCGGCCCACGGGCCGGTGCTCGCCGACCGGGCGATGTTCACTGACACGACGATCCCCACGCGTCCAACCTCCTTCGCCCGCTCGCGTCGCGCAAGGCGTTTTCCGGTCCCTGGACGGTGGGGGAGGAGCGTCCGCCGTGGACGGTGCGGCGGGAGGAGTCCGGCGTGGACGGCGCGAGGGGTGGCCGAGAAGATCTCGGCCACCCCTCGGGACGGTACGACCTCAGATCGCCCAGGCGTACTGGTTGGGCCAGCCCGCGTCGCCGTCCAGGGCGAGCGCGGCGCGGCGCGGCCAGTACGGGTCGCGCAGCAGCTCGCGGCCGAGCAGCACCACGTCGGCCTGGCCGGAGGCGATGATCTCCTCGGCCTGCTCCGGCCTGGTCACCAGGCCGACCGTGCCGACCGGCAGCCCGACCCGCTCGCGCACCCGCGTCGCGAACGGCGTCTGGTAGCCGGGGCCGACCGGGATGCGGGCGTCCGGGGCGATGCCGCCGCTGGAGGTGTCCAACAGGTCGACGCCGTGCGCCTGGAGCTCCTTCGCGAGGCGGACCGTGTCCTCCCCGGTCCAGCCCTCGCGCTCGTCGGCCTCGTTCTCGCTCAGCCAGTCGGTGGCCGAGACGCGGAACAGCACGGGCAGCTCCGCCGGCCACACCTCGCGCACCGCGTCGACGACCTCCAGCGCGAACCGGGTGCGGTTCTCGAAGGACCCGCCGTACTCGTCCGTGCGCTGGTTGCTGTGCGGCGAGAGGAACGAGTGGATCAGGTAGCCGTGGGCGCCGTGCACCTCGATGACCTTGAAGCCGGCGTCCAGGGCGCGCTGGGCCGCCGCGCGGAAGTCGGCGACGACCTGGGCGATCTCGTCCCGGCTCAGCTCGGTCGGCGTCGGGAAGGAGCCGAACGGCACGGCGCTGGGCCCCACGGTCTGCCAGCCGCCCTCGTCGGGGCGCAGCGGGGAGCCCTTGTCCTCCCACGGGGCGCGGGTGGACGCCTTGCGCCCGGCGTGGCCGATCTGGATGCCCGGCACGACGCCGTGCGACTCCAGCATCGCGGTGATGACGCGGAAGGCGTCCCGCTGCCGGTCGTTCCACAGACCCAGGTCACCCGGGGTGATCCGGCCCTCGGGGCGCACGGCGGTGATCTCGACCATGGCCAGTCCGACGCCGCCGACGGCCCGGCTGGCCAGGTGCGTGAGGTGCCAGTCGTGCGGCACGCCGGCGTCGGGCCCGTCGTGCGCCGCCGAGTACTGGCACATCGGCGACATCCAGACCCGGTTGGGGATGGTGAGGTTGCGCAGCGTGATCGGCTCGAACAACGCGCTCATGGGAGCTTCCTCCGGGCGAGGGGTGGGCTGACGGGGACAACCGTAGCAGAAAAGCATGTACGTGCAAATGTTGCGGGAGCCGTATAGCGGCGCGGGAATGAGACCTGGGGTCGGGCTGCGCGGGTCGCCTCCTTGGGGCGCACCCGCCGAGCGCCTAGCGTCGGGGGCATGAGCGGGCGCATCGACCTACCGGCCACGGTCAACGGCGAGTGCGTGTTCTGCGCGATCGCGCACGGGCGCGCCGAGGCCAGCGTCGTCCACGACGACGGCGAGCTGCTCGGCATCGCCGACCTGCGCCCGGTGACCACCGGGCACCTCCTGGTCATCCCGCGCGCCCACGCCGTCGGGCTCGCCGACCTCCCCCCTGATGTCGGCGGCAGGATGTTCCAGGTGGGTCAGCGGCTCGCGGCGGCGCTCCGCCGCAGCGGCGTCCGCTGCGCGGGCGTGAACCTCTTCCTGGCCGACGGCGTCGCGGCCGGACAGGAGATCTTCCACGCCCACCTGCACGTGATCCCCCGGCACCCCGGCGACGGTTTCCGGCTCAGCGCCGACTGGCGGGTGCGGCCCCGTGCGGAGCTCGACGAGCTCGCGGCGACCGTGCGCGCTGCTCTGAACGGGTAGCTGGGACGGAAAACCGGCACGATCCGGAAAACGCTCGGTAATGATTTCCCGTAATGCCCGCCAAACATGACCCGTGTGGGTTTGGAGGGTTTTGTCGGCCCGTTGGCCGGCCGTCGGGAAAAGGAAGAGGGACGGCCCGCCGGGCCGTCCCTCCGGTGTTTCCCGTCGACGCGTTCACCCCAGGTCGAACTCGCCGGACCTCGTGCCGTGGATGAAGGCGCCCCACGTGGTCGCGGAGAACAGCAGGCCGGGTGCGCAGGGATTCTTGGAGTCCCGCAACGCCACCCCGCCGGGGCGGGCGGACACCTCCACGCAGTTCCCCATGTTGTCGCTGTAGCTGCTCTTCCGCCAGGTAGCCCGCGGCCGGGCAGGTCCGGACCGCTTGCCGCCGTCGTCGGTCACACCAACTCCTTCGTCCTCGCCGCGATGATCGCGGCGGACTCGTCGGGAGCACACGCTTTCGCCCGCAGGTGCTCCCACACCAAGGAAAAGCGCTGAACCTCAGCGCTCTTTTCCGTATACAGGCCGCCGGTGAGGCTGTCCAAGTACACGATGGTGGGATCGGCGGAGGACGGGAAGTCGAGTATGACGAACGCTCCGGACATCGCCGGATGCGCGCCGGCTTCGAACGGCAACACCTGCAACGTGATATGCGGCTCGCTCGCCTCCGCCAGCAGTCGCTCCAACTGCTCGCGCATGACGGCGGTCCCGCCGACCGGCCGGTGCAGGACGGCCTCGTCCAGCAGCACCCACAGGTGCACCGGCTCCCGGCGTTGGAGGATCTTCTGCCGGTTCATCCGGACCTCGACCCGGCGCTGCACGTCGGACGGGTCGGCCCCGACCGCGGTGAGCAGCACGGCGCGGGCGTAGTCCTCGGTCTGCATCAGCCCGGGGACCAGCAGCGGCTCGAACGTGCGGATGCCCGACGCCTCGCTCTCCAGGCCCACGAAGACCTGGAAGCTCTCCGGCAGCGCGTCCTCGTAGACGTGCCACCAGCCCTTCTGCTTCGCGGCCTTGGCCATGGCCAGCAGCGCGTCGGCCTCGTTGCCGTCCACGCCGTAGAAGTCGAGCAGGAGCCGGACGTCGCCGGGGCTGGCCGGCCGACGGCCCAGCTCGATCCGGCTGATCTTGGACGGGGAGCAGCCGAGGTGCCGGGCCACCTCCTCGTTGGTCCGGCCCGCGGCCTCCCGCAACCGGCGCAGCTCCATCGCGAGCCGACGCCGGCGGACGGTGGGGCTCTCGGTCGTCATCGACAACCTCCTGTGATCGTGCAGGGGACCAGACGGGTGTCTCATCACCCGATAGCGGCATCTCGCGTCCGGGGCGTCCCGCCACCCATCTGGGGCATGTGCCGGTCGGCAATTGCCAACTACTGTGCGGAGCCATCACCGACAGTGTTGCCTCGTCACGGCACGCACTCGGACGTTACAGCGGAACAGCGACGGCGCCATGATCGGGCCGACCGGCGGGCAGCCGTCGTCGGCGGGGGTCCGCGCCTCGATCAGAGGGGCTGCGCACGGATGGCGTGGAGCTACTGGCACCGGGTCGAACTGTTCCGCGTCGTGCGGGGGCAGCGGGTCCTGGAACACGTGGAGGAGATCGACGACCACGGGCCCTACGTCGCCAGGGGCGCCCAGGAGTACGCCCTCACCGTCGCCGAGGACTACCTGGGCAGATGGGGTGGGCCGCCCGGCCGCCGCCTGGTGGCGGTCTGGCGGCTCGACGAGGGCCGCAAGACCAAGCGGCTGTGCGAGGTGGCCCTGAACTGGGCCGGCGCGGGCGGCGCGCCCGACGGGGACGCCCTCGCCCCGGACGCCGGCTCCCGGGCGGCCGCGGACCGGACCGCGGTCGTCTCCATCGGGGCCTGACCGGCCCCTCCCACCGACCTTCCCCTCGGAGCGCCGCGGGCGCCCCGGCGGCCCGCCGCCCTTGAGCACGACCCCCCGGTGCTCGCGGCGGCGGGCCGTTCCGGTCTCCGGCGACGCGTCCGTCGTGGCTCTCCGTGGTGTTGACCTGTGCGAGTTCGTGCCCGCGCGCCCGTCACGCCCAGTAGCTGACGTCGGCCCGCCGGACGGCCGCGCGAGCACCGGGCGGCGGGTGGGCGGGGTTTGTCGCGCGCGGCGCGGAATCGCCCCGGTTCTGGCGTTCCCCGTCTGGCCTGCCCGCTTCCGACGCCCGACCATGGCTGGCTTGTGACGGGGCCGAGATGGCATGGTCACCGGGATGAATTAGTGTTCGGCCACAACAAATTCGCCCCGACCGGCGGGATGGCGCTAGGAATGTCACAGTCTGTGCGGTAGTGTCCGCCACCACTCACCGGATCTGGTGATTGCTGTTCGGTCCTGTTGACAACGTTGTTGACTTTGGGAGGTGGGGTTGGGTGACCGTGCTCGCGGCATCGGATCTACGGCTTGACGCCGGCCCCCTCGACTACGCCCTGCTCGCGATCTACTTCGTGATCGTCCTCGGCATCGGCTACCTGGCCCGCCGCTCGGTGTCGACCAGCCTGGACTTCTTCCTGTCCGGCCGGTCGCTCCCGGCGTGGGTGACCGGGCTGGCGTTCATCTCGGCCAACCTCGGCGCGCTGGAGCTGCTGGGCATGGCCGCCAACGGTGCCCAGTACGGCATCCCGACCGTGCACTACTACTGGATCGGCGCGATCCCGGCCATGGTCTTCCTCGGCCTGGTGATGATGCCGTTCTACTACGGCTCCAAGGTCCGCAGTGTGCCGGAGTTCCTGCGGCGGCGCTTCGGCAAGGGCGCGCACCTGGTCAACGCGATCAGCTTCGCCTGCGCCCAGGTGCTGATCGCCGGCGTGAACCTCTACGCGCTCGCGTTGCTGCTCAACCTCATGCTCGGCTGGCCCATCCCGCTGTCGATCGTGATCGCGGCGCTGGTCGTGCTGGCCTACACCACGCTGGGCGGCCTGTCCGCGGCCATCTACAACGAGGTGCTGCAGTTCTTCGTCATCGTCGCCGCGCTGCTGCCGGTGACGATCATCGGTCTGATCAAGGTCGGCGGCTGGAGCGGGCTGGTCGAGAAGATCACCGCGAGCCCGGGCGGCGGCGAGCAGCTCTCGGCGTGGCCGGCGACCGACCTGACCGGCATCGGCGACGCCACGACGAGCGTCATCGGCCTGGTCTTCGGCCTGGGCTTCGTGCTGTCCTTCGGCTACTGGACGACCAACTTCGCCGAGGTGCAGCGGGCGATGTCGGCCAAGAGCATGTCGGCGGCGATGCGCACCCCGATCATCGGCGCCTACCCGAAGGCGCTGATCCCGGCCATCGTGATCATCCCCGGCATGATCGCGGCCGTCGCGGTGCCGCAGGTGGCCGCGCTCAAGGCCGGCCACGGCGAGGCGGGGCTGGAGTTCAACCACGCGCTGCCGCTGCTCATCAGGGACCTGCTGCCCAACGGCGTGCTCGGGGTGGCGATCACCGGTCTGCTGGCCTCGTTCATGGCCGGCGTCGCGGCCAACGTCAGCTCGTTCAACACGGTCTTCACCTACGACCTGTGGCAGGACTACGTCGTCAGGGACAAGCCCGACGAGTACTACCTGCGGGTCGGCCGCTGGGCGACCGCCGCCGGCGTGCTGGTGGCCATCGGCACCGCGTTCATCGCCTCCGGCTACGGCAACATCATGGACTACATCCAGGCGTTGTTCTCCTTCTTCAACGCCCCGCTGTTCGCCACGTTCATCCTCGGCATGTTCTGGAAGCGGATGACGCCGGCGGCCGGCTGGAGCGGCCTGGTGGCCGGCACCCTCGGCGCGGTCGCGGTGTTCGTGCTCAACAAGGCCGGCGTGCTGAGCCTGCCGGGCCAGGGCGCGAGCTTCCTCGGCGCGGGCGTGGCCTTCGTGCTGGACATCGCCGTGAGCGTGGCGGTCAGCCTGGTCACCCGGCCCCGGCCGGAGGCGGAGCTGGTCGGCTTCGTCTACGGGCTCACGCCGAAGGAGCAGCGCACGCACTCCACGCACGGCGAGGACGCGGGCTGGTACCGCTCGCCGTACCTGCTGGCCGGCGGCGTGCTCGCGCTGACCCTCGTGCTCAACATCATCTTCGGCTGAGGTCAGGAGGACGACGTGACCGACCGGACCGCCACCCCGTCCGCCCCGCGCCGGGCCGGGCTGTTCGACCTGCGCTGGATCATCGGGTTCCTGTTCGCCGTCTACGGCGTGGTCCTCACCGTGCTCGGCCTCGGCTTCACCACCGACGCCGACGTCGCCAAGGCCGCCGGCGTGAACATCAACCTGTGGAGCGGACTGGCCATGCTGGCCACCGCGCTGGTCTTCGGCCTGTGGGCCAAGCTGCGCCCGCTCGCGGTGCCCGCCCCCGCGCCGGACGAGCTCCCCGAACCACCCCCCGGCGTCGACGGCCACCACTGAGCCCACCAGCAACACCCCACCACGGCAGAGCGCCCGGTGCGGCCCCTTCCCGAGGCCGCACACGGGCGCTCTGCCGTTTGAGTGATCGCGAACGAAACCGCGCTCCCCCCACCGCCCCCGTCACCACCCTCGACCCCGTGTCCGCTGTGGAGGATGCGGCAGCCGAAGTGCGCGCCGCCGCCGACCGGCTCCCCGCCCAGGAGATCGCCGTCGCGGCGATTTCCCCGCAGGAGAGCCAAACCGCACTCGTGACCGCCACCGAGGGCACCTGGTCCGACGAGCCCACCCAGGTCTGCGCCTGGCTCGCCTCCGCCCAGCAGAACCTCGCCGAGCTCGCCCAACTCCTCCAGGTCTCCACAAAAGACTCAACCGCTTCGCGGTGCGCAGCGGCAGAGAGGAAGACGGCCTCGACAAGGACCTGGCGCACCCCTGTGGACGCGAGGGTTGGTGCCGACCAAGATGACCAAGCCGGGGGCTGCCAAGCATGTGGAGATGAAAGTCGCCTACAGAATGCGGGAGAGCGACACGACGTGTGTGGAGCTGGCCATCAACAACACGGTGGACACGGCGACCTGGGGCTGTGACGCCCTGCTCTCCCAGGTCCTCCGACGGGGTCAGATGCTGATCATCCACGACGACGAAGGCACGAAGATCTACAGAGGTCGGAGCGAATGACCTACAGCGCGCACTTCCACCTGCAGGCCCGACAGGGAGCTTTCAGCGAAGCCGCTCGGACAGACGACGAACTGGCCCGCCTGTTCGAGCGCTTGACCGAAGCCAAGGGCATCAAACACAACCCTTCGCTCCACATCGTGGAGCGGCCTCGATTCGGCCCGGCGGAGGTCCCCGACCACGGCCTGAAGCTCGACGTCGATGTGGCTGCGGGGATAGGTGCGCTGGCCTACTTCGGCCCGGACTTCAGTGCCCCGTCGATGTCGTTGTCCGAGCCGGAGATTCCGCACGCGCCCGTTCTGTATCGCGATCGTGGCATCGGTGAGCCCTTCCCGGCCAACGCGGTCATCCCCTTGGAGAAGGTGCGTGAGGCGGTGTTGGAGTTCCGCCGCTCTGGTGGGCGGCGGCCGACGTGCGTGGAGTGGCAGGAAGCGGACGAGTGGTGAAGTCCGGACCGAGATGGCAGGAGCGAACTACACGCTGGAGTTCGGCCTGGAGGCCGCGACCGACGATGCCACGATCATCGCCCGAACCGTGCAGGAGGTCGACGCCGCGTTGGAACGCGTCATCGCCGCAGCCTCCACGTTCAACCACAACCCGACGGCGTTCGTGGTCGAGCGCCCGAGGTTCGGCCCTCTCCAGTTTCCGGACCACGGGCTCAAGATCGACGTTGACCCTCGTCTCGGGGTTGCGGCGCTCGCCTGGGTCGGCCCGGACTTCGACTGTCCCTGGGTGACGAAGTCCGATCGCCCCGTGCCCGGGGCGAGCCTGCACAAGGACATCGATTCCGCCACTCCGTTTCCGGACGACGCGGCCATCACCCTCGATCAGCTTCGGGCTGCTGTGCACGAGTTCCGTGAGTCCGGTGGACACCGTCCGAAGTGCGTTGAGTGGCAGGAAGCCGACGGGTGGTGATCAGGCCGACGTGGCGAGAGCGAACTACACGCTGGAGATCTACCTGCAATCCGAGGTCGAGGACGCGCTCCCGATGTTCGCGCGTACTCGTGAGGAGGTGGACTCGGCAGTCGACAGGCTCACCGCCGCCGCTGCCGGGTTCAACCACAACCCCGCCATGCATGTGGCTGAGAGGCCGAAGTGGGACGACATGCCCGACCACGAACTACGGCTCGACATCGATCCTGAGGCGGGGATGGCAGCCCTGCGTTACTTCGGACCCGACGATCCGGCCGGCCAAGTAACGCTCGGGGAGCCCTCTTCAGCGCGGCTTTACCGGGACATCGACTCCGCCACCGAGTTTCCCACCAATGCGGCTATCACCCTCGATCACCTTCGGGCTGCTGTGCACGAGTTTCGTGAGTCCGGCGGACGGCGGCCGAGGTGCGTGGAGTGGCAGGAAGCCGATGGGTGGTGATCAGGCCGAGGTCGGTCAGGTTATGCGGCCGCGCCCGTGCGGCCGTCCCCGGGAGGGGAGGGCGCACGGGCGCGGTGTGGGTTCTGCGTCGCGTCAGCGGCGACGGCCGCGGTGGGGGAAGACCGGGTTGAAGGCCTCCAACGTCCACTCGTCGAGACGGCGGGCCGCCCTGGCCACCGCGTCCCGCAGCGGGGCTCGGTGCTGACGGCCGCGACGGGTCTGGTCACTCGTCACTGGCATGCTCGGCGTTGCTCCTCGTGCTCGCACTGGCTCGGCTTGGGCCCCGTTGCCCGCACTCCTCCCAGCGTGTTGATCTTCTGTATCGTTCCCGAACCGGAGCGTGACGCTGACCACGCCGTTTCGTGTCCGCCATCCGGGGCAATCGCGGGTTCTGCCTCCGGGAACGCGCCCGGCTCGCTACGGTGCTCGTCGTGCCCCGCTCCACCCGACTCGCGTCGTTCGCCGTCGTCCTGACCTCCGCCGCCGTCGTGCTCGCCGGCTGCGGCTCGTCCGTGGACCTGGCCAAGGTGACCTTTCCCCGCAGCACCGTGCCCGCGGCCGGCGCCGGCAGCACCACGGGGACGACGCCGAACCTGCCGGAGGGGCCGGTCGACCCCGCCTTCGCCGTCGACAAGCTCCGCCAGGTCGACGTGTGCAAGCTGCTCGACAAGGAGATGCTGAGCCAGCTCGGCACCCCGGGCGAGCCCTCGATGGCCGGCTACAGCAAGTGCTCGAACTACATGAAGGACAAGGCCGGCAAGAAGCTGAGCATCTCGGTGACGGTGGGTGACTCGCTGCTGGGGGTCAAGGCCAACGCCGAGATCGGCGGCCTCCAGGCGAACGTCGACGGCGAGACGATCGGGAAGACCTGCTTCCTGAAGGTCGTCACGCACGGCGGCCGGCTGCCGATGGGGGTCTCGTTCCAGGTCGCCGTCGACGAGGGCGACCCGTGCGCCCCGGCGCGCAGGGTCGCCGAGCAGGTCGTCGAGCGAATCCGCAAGCAGCCGCCCCAGCGTCCCGCCGAGCCGGGCACCCTGGCCACCGTCGAGCCGTGCTCGCTGCTCGACCAGGCCGGTCGGGCCGAGGCCCTCGGCGGCGAGACCAGCGAGCGGCGCAACGGCCTGAGCCAGTGCACCTGGGGCGTCTCCGGCATGGACGTCTCGGTCGACCTCCTGCTCGGCTCGGCCGCTGCCAACGAGAACGGCGAGGCCGTCGACCTGGGCGGGGTGAAGGCCCGGCAGCGGAAGAAGGACGAGGGCGCCTACCCGTCCTGCCAGATCTCCTGGGAGCACCGCAAGACCGCCGGCAACCGCGCCGAGCTGGTGCGGGTCGAGATGAACAACATCAAGAAGGCCAACCTCGACCCGTGCGCGAAGGCGATCGGCGTCGCCAAGGCCGTCCTGCCCAAGCTCCCCAAGGGCTGAGCCGGCACCGGGCACCAGCCCGCTGCCCCGTTTCCCCCTCTGGGTAACGAAAAGCTGTGCGGCTCTGTCTCCACAGTGGACTGCGATCCTCGGGATGTCAGGCCAGGCAAGACCCTGCCCGTGGGTGCCTTCACACCCGCCGCCTGCGGGCCGCCGCCCGGTTGAGTCGCCACTGGTTCCACCGCCGCCACAGCTTCCGCACGGGACGGATCTTCACGATCACCGGCCACAGCACGCCCAGCCACACGACGACGCACACGACCAGCAGAACGAGGTGAACGCTCACGGGACCACCCCCGGCTCTCGTTGGACGCGGGCGGGACGCGGTGCTTCCCAGCGCCGGTCGCTCCGGAAGCTGGGGGCCTCCCGGCAGGACCGGCTGCCCGCTGCCACGTCCCACCCGCGCCCTCACGCTGTCGGAGATCAAGTACCTGGAGTGACAGTGCGGTGACAGCTCGTGCGGGTGATCCCCTACCCTGGAGGCGCTCAGCTCACTCGGGAGGTTTCCCGTGGTCGCTCTCGGTCAGAAGATTTCGGCGGCCCGCAGGCTCGCAGGACTCACACAGGCGCAGCTGGCGAGCCGGACCCACTACTCGCTCTCGTATGTCAGGGCAGTCGAACAGGGGCGGGAACCGGCGTCCCCCGCCTACATCGCGACGGTCTCGCGGGCACTCCGCGTCGACCCGGACGATCTTCTGGGGATTCCGTACCGGGAGACCCTGGAGAAAGATGGCCCGCTGGAGGGCATGACGGAACTGCGCGCCATCCTCGCCGAGGGGGTGTACGTCCGCCCGGTCGAGCCGAGTCCGCCGGAGAAGTTGGCTGCCGAGGTGGAAAGAGTCAACGCGGTCTACCGGGTTGACCGGGGGCGAGACGCCCTCACGCGGTTGCCGGGCATTCTGCGGCAGATTCATGGCGCGGTGCGGGAAGCGAGGACGGAGGGCGAGCGAGCTCGGGCCTACTCGTTGTTGGCCTCGGGATACGTGACCACCGAGCGTCTCTGCAGGCGTTTCGGATACATGTCCCTGTGCACTCCGGCCGTCGACCGCATGGAGTGGGCGGCGAGCCACGCGGACGACCCCTTGTACGTCGCGCAGGCGAAGGTGAAACGCGCCCGTGTCCTCATGTACCTCGACGCGACCGACGTGAGTCTCAAGCTCGTCGAGCAGGCCCTGTCCGAGATCAAGGGCACTGGCGAAGCGGCGGTCGCGGTGCGCGGCTACTCGCATCTCTGCGGCGCGATCGCGGCGGCGCGAGCCCGAAACCTCCCGGTCGCCCGGGCACATCTCGAAGAGGCGGCTCTCCTCGCCAAGAAAGTGCGCGGAGTGGAAAGCTCGGCGTACGGCACGTTGTTCGGCCCGACGAACGTCAGCATCCACGCCTGCGCCGTCGAGATGGAGGCGGGGGACCCCGGGAAGGCGGCGCACGACGGGACCCAGCTGCGCATCCCACGGGGAATCGCGCCGCCACGAGCGGGACACCACTGGCAGGACACGGCCAGGGCATGGCTCCTCGCCGGGAAGCCCGCGAAGGCGCTCGACGCGTTGAACTGCGCGCGAAGAATCGCTCCCCAGCAGACACGCCTTCATCCCGGTGTGCGCGAGACCCTGCGAGGAATCGCGGAATCCGAACGCAGGCGCTCGGAAAGCCTGAACTCCTTCGCCGGGTGGCTGGGACTCCGGGTCTGAGCGTGTGAACTCACGAAGCTGATCAAGTCGGCGGGGATGTCGGTCTAGCGGTGGCGGACCGTCCCCGTCTCCGTTTCCGCCTCGGTCTTCGTCGCCGGTCGGGGTGGGGAGGGGTGCGGTTGGTGGCCTGACGCGCCTGGCTCGGGTCGAGGTCGGGACGACACACCTGTTGGGGACGCCGGTTTCGGTGGACAACGCGGCATTTGCCGCTACTCTTCGGTAACCCGTCCGCCGGCCCCAAGGGAGGCGTGTCGATGAGCCCTCTGGCACCAGGACGAACGATGTCCCCGCACGACAGGGCGGAGGAGGACGGGCCGGAGACGCTCGTCTCGCTCGATCCCCGCACCGGCGAGGTCGTCGGCAGGCATCCCGTGCACGGCCCGGACGAGGTCGCGGCGGTGGTCCGCGAGGCGCGGTCCGCCGGGGAGTGGTGGGCCGGGCTCGGCTTCGCCGGGCGCGCCCGGCGACTGGCCGACTGGCGCCGGCTCCTCGTGCGCCGACTCGACGAATTGGCCGCGCTGGTCTGCGCGGAGACCGGAAAGCCGCTCGACGACGCGCGCCTGGAGCTCGTGATGGTGGTCGACCACCTGCACTGGGCGGCGCGCAACGCGGAGCGGGTGCTGCGCCGGCGGCGCGTTCCCTCCGGCCTGCTGATGTACAACCATGTGGCGTCCCTGGAGTACCTGCCGCTCGGCGTGGTCGGCGTGATCGGACCGTGGAACTACCCGGCCTTCACGCCCATGGGCTCGATCGCCTATGCCCTGGCGGCCGGCAACGCCGTGGTGTTCAAGCCGAGCGAGCTGACGCCCGGCGTGGGGGAGTGGCTGGCGGCCTCCTTCGCCGAGGTGGTGCCGGAACAGCCCGTGTTCAGCGTGGTCACCGGGTTCGGCCCGACCGGCGCCGCGCTCTGCCGGTCCGATGTGGACAAGATCGCCTTCACCGGGTCGACGGCCACCGGGAAACGCGTGATGGCGGCCTGCGCGGAGAACCTGACCCCGGTGCTCATCGAGTGCGGCGGCAAGGACGCGTTGATCGTGGACGAGGACGCCGACCTCGACGCGGCGGCGGAGGCCGCGTTGTGGGGCGCGATGTCCAACGCCGGCCAGACCTGCGTCGGCGTCGAGCGGGTGTACGTGGTCGAGCCGCTGGCCGACCGGTTCGTCGAGCTGTTGGTGGCCAGGGCGGCCGGGCTGCGGCCCGGCGGCGAGCCGGGGGCCGACCTCGGGCCGATCACCATGCCGGCCCAGGTGGACGTGATCCGCAGACATGTCTGCGATGCGTTGGACGGCGGCGCGCGGGCCGTGGTGGGCAGCAGGGATTCGGTCCGCCCGCCCTACGTGGAGCCGGTGGTGCTGGTCGACGCGCCGGAGGATTCCCCCGCCGTCGCGGAGGAGACCTTCGGCCCGGTGGTCGTCGTGAACCGGGTGTCCGATGTGGACGAAGCGGTGCGCCGCGTGAACGCCAGCGGCTACGGGCTCGGCGGAGCGGTGTTCTCGCGGTCGCGCGGCGCCGAGCTGGCGCGCCGCGTCCGCGCGGGCATGGTCGCGGTGAACTCGGTGCTGTCGTTCGTCGCCGTGCCCGCGTTGCCGTTCGGCGGGGTCGGCGACTCCGGGTTCGGCCGCATCCACGGAGAGGACGGCCTCCGCGAGTTCGCCAGGGCGCAGGCCGTCACCCGTCGCCGGTTCGCGGCGGTGCTGCACCCCATGACGTTCGACCGGGGCTCGCGCACGGTACGCCGGTTGGTCCGGCTCGTCCGTCTCCTCCACGGCCGGTAGCCCCTGCCGGAAGCACGAACGGGAGGGTGTGGCGTCACCACACCCTCCCGTTCGGGAAGAAGAACGCTCAGCCCTGGGTGAGCCGGTGTTCGAGGTCGTCGAGCACCGCGTTCGCCGCGAGCAGGCCGAGGCCGAGGAACCACGTCTCGTCCGCGACGGGCTGCGCGTGCCCGGCCTTCACCGCGCCGAGCTGGCTCCACAGTGGACCGGCCAGCGCCGCGTCCATCCCCGTCTTGGCCGGGTCGCCGTAGCTGCCGACCAGGATCCAGTCGGCGTCGGCCTTCGTGAGGTTCTCGGTGCTGATCTCCACGGCGAGGTCCTCGACCCGCTGCGACTCGGGCCGGGGCAGACCGGCGTCGGCGAGGATGGTGCCGACGAAGGACTTCGCGGCGTAGAGCCGCACCTTGTTCGGCATGAAGCGCAGCATCGAGATCGTCGGCCGGCGGCCCGCCTTCTGCTCGACGCGCTCGCCGACCTCCCTGGCGCGCCGCTCGTAGTCGGCGATCAGCCGGTCCGCGTCGGCGGCCCTGTCGAGCGCGGCGGCGTTGACCCGGAAGTTCTGCTTCCAGGTGAAGCCGGGGCGCAGGGTGAAGATCGTCGGGGCGATCGCGGCCAGCTTGTCGTACTGCTGGTCCAGCCGCAGCACCGAGCCCAGGATCAGGTCCGGCCGCAGGTTCTGGATCGCCTCCAGGTTCAGGTTGTTGTTGTTGCCGACGGTGACCGGCTGGCCGCCCCGGTCGCCCACGTAGGACGGCATCTTCGGCGAGCCCTCGGTGTAGGCCACGCCCACCGGGCGGACGCCCAGCGCGATCACGTTGTCCAGCTCGCCCGTGTCGAGGACCACGACCCGCTCCGGCCGCTTCTCCAGCCGGGTCTCGCCCTTCGCGTGCTTGATCGTCCGGGGGAACTCGCCGGGCTTCGCGGTGGTGCCGAACTCCGCGGTGCGCCGGTCGGCGTCCCGGAACCCGTCCTTGCCCTGGGCCACCTGGGGCTGCGCGGTCTGCGACTGGCTCTGCGCCGACCGGTCGCCACACGCGGTCACCGACAGCAGGGCGGCGGCGGCCACGACCGCGGCCACCGGTCTGATCCAACGGGTCACTCGTCACTCCTTCTCCGGCCGCCGGCGGTCTCGCCCCCTCACCACCTGCGGATTCACTCGCTTAGGTGAGCCTAACTCGCCCCTCCCGCCCCGGTGCCCCTGGCCCGCGCCGGCATCGGATTATGCGAGAACGCGACTAGCCATTGACGCTGAGTGACCACCCTCCTAAGGTGCCCCCCGCGTTCGCGCCCCACCGAGGAGGTTGGCCCGTGGAGACCGAGTCGCTGTTCACGGAGGTTGGCGATGCGCCTGGAAGGTGACGACTGGCGAGCGTTCTTCGACGCGTACGAGCGCGACGCCTTCCGGTTGGAAACCCTCCCGGCCTACGGGGTGGCGAGTGAGGACGAGGAGTACCGCGTCTGGCGCGAGACCGGCCGCCTGGACGTCGCGGACGACGATCCGTGGCTGGTGCGTGTGCGCAATTACCGAATGACGGGACGCACTGTTGGCCGTGTCCACGTCGTGACACGGCCCTTGTCGGAGTACCTCCGGTTCGAGTTCGCCTTCTACCGGCACAGCTCGGCGGCGGGGGAGCAGATCCGAATTCTGGATGTGACCGACTGCCCTGATCCGGTGTCCGGGGCGCAGGACTTCTGGTTGTTCGACGACTCCGAGGTGGTGCTCATGCACTACCGGGAAGACGGAACGCAGATTGGCCGGGAGCTGCTGGAGGGCGAGGACCCGAGCCCATATGTGGAGTTGAAGCGGCTGGCCTTGCTGCACTCCGTGCCTTTCTCGGAGTACCGCGAGGAGTGAGGCTCGACCCACAGCGGGCGGGGGAGGATCGCCGGCGTCTCGCGTCGGCGCTTCGAAAGCTGCGCAAAGCGTCGGGCCTGTCCGGTGAGCGGCTCGCCCGGCGCCGCAACATGAGCCAGACCAAGATATCCCGGATCGAGAACGACAGAGTCCTTCCATCTCTCGTGGACGTCGAGCGAATCCTGCACGCGCTTTCCGTGGACAGGACCACGAGCGAGGAACTTCTGGGGCTCGCCAGGGTGGCGATCACGGAGTTTCGGAACATCAGGGCGTCGGTTCGTCGAGGGCTTCACCATCGTCAACGGGAGCTGGCGACTCTGGAGGCCAATGCGACAAGTATGCGGTACTTTCTTCCCGCACTCGTCACCGGGCTTCTGCAGACCCCTGAATACATGAGCAGGGCCATGAACATGGCTGTGGAGCCAGCACAGGGTGACACAACGCGTGCCATCGCGCTCAAGCTCCAGAGGCAGGCCGTTCTTCGGGATCCGGACAAACGGTTCTGTTTTCTGCTGACCCAGCAGGCCGTCCTGTGGCAGCTTTGCCCGCCGCCGGTCATGGCACTCCAGGTTGACCGGCTTGTCGCACTGTCCCGGCTTCCATCCGTGCGGATCGGCATCCTGCCTTTGGGTAGGGATGTCGAAGTGGGTCCCATGAACACCTTCACTGTGTATGACGAAACGCTGGCGACTGTGGAGACCTTCACCGGGCAAATCGCACTGCGGGACCCCAACGACGTCGCGTACTACCTGGTGCTGTTCTCCTACTTCGAGGAGCGCGCTCTGTGGGGAGACGAGGCGAGGGCGGTGCTGGTCGCGATCTCGGGCCAGTTCGCGCGGCCGCGTGAGTGATGTGGCGGACGGCTTCTGTCGCGTCCGGTCCTTGGTGGACGGTGGCGGGCGCGGCGCGGTGTTGGTTCTTGCTTGGACGCCGGCTTCGGCTCGGGTAGGAAGGTCGCACGCGTGTTCGCCGGCTGTTCGGACGGCAAGGAGACCCGCCGTGAAGAAGATCATCAATGATCCGTCCACCGTGGTGGTCGAGGCGATGCGCGGCCTGGCCGCCGCCCACGGCGACCTGCTGCGGGTGCACGAGGACCCGGCGTACGTCGCCAGGGTGGACGCCCCGAGACGCGGCAAGGTGGCGGTCGTCTCCGGTGGCGGCTCGGGGCACGAGCCGTTGCACGGCGGGTTCGTCGGGCTCGGCATGCTCGACGCGGCCTGCCCCGGCGCGGTGTTCACCTCGCCCACGCCGGACCAGGTGCAGGCCGCGGTGGCGGCGGTGCACGGCGGAGCCGGCGTGCTGCTGCTGGTCAAGAACTACACCGGCGACGTGCTGAACTTCGAGACCGCCGCCGAGCTGATCGGGGCCGAGGGCATCGACGTGCGCACCGTCGTCATCGACGACGACGTCGCCGTCAAGGACTCCACCTACACCGCCGGGCGGCGCGGGGTCGGCGGCACGGTGCTGCTGGAGAAGATCGTCGGCGCGGCGGCCGAGCGGGGCGACGACCTGGCCGCCTGCGAGGCGCTGGCGCGGCGCGTGGTGGCCGGCGTGCGCTCGCTGGGCGTGGCGCTGACCGCCTGCACCGTCCCCCACCTGGGCGAGCCGACGTTCACCCTGGCCGAGGACGAGATGGAGATCGGCATCGGCATCCACGGCGAGCCCGGCCGGGCCAGGGCGCCGCTGGAGCCGGCCGACGGGATCGTCCGCCGGCTCGTGGCCGGGGTGGTCGAGGACCTGCCGTTCGCCGAGGGCGACCGGGTCCTGCTGTTCACCAACTCGATGGGCGGCACCCCGCTGGTCGAGCTGTACCTGGCGCACGGGATCGCCGAGCGGCTGCTGGCCGAGCGGGGCGTCCGGGTGGAGCGGCGGCTGGTCGGCCCGTACGTCACCAGCCTGGAGATGCAGGGCATGAGCGTCACGCTGTTGCGACTGGACGACGAGCTGACCGAGCTGTGGGACGCGCCGGTGCGCACCCCGGCGCTGCGGTGGGGGGCGTGAGCGTGACCTGCACGGCGGAGGACCTGGTCGTCGCGCTGCGCGCGGTCTCGGCGGCGGTCGTCGACCACGGCGACGAGCTGACCGAGCTGGACCGGGCGATCGGGGACGCCGACCACGGGGAGAACATGCGACGCGGGTTCCTCGCGGTGGCGGCCAAAGTGGACAGTCCAGGGCAGACGACGCCGGCGGCGGTGCTGAAGGCGGTCGGCACGACCCTGATCTCCACCGTCGGCGGCGCTTCCGGTCCGCTCTACGGAACGGCGTTCCTGCGCGCGGCCACCTCCCTCGCGGATGTGTCCGAAGTGGACGGTGTCGCGGTCGCGGCGGCGCTGCGGGCCGCGCTGGGCGGCGTTGTCGCCAGGGGCCGGGCCGAGGTCGGGGACAAGACCATGGTGGACGCGCTGGCGCCGGCAGCGGACGCCGCCGCGACGGCGGCGGAGGGCGGTGGCGACGTACCAGCCGTCCTGGCGGCGGCGGCCGAGGCGGCCGAGCGGGGAGCCGAGTCGACGAAACCCCTGGTGGCGCGCAAGGGGCGTGCTTCCTACCTCGGCGAGCGCAGCGCCGGCCACCTCGATCCGGGCGCGCGGTCCACGGCGTTGGTCCTGCGCGCCCTGGCCACGGCGGCGGGTGCGCGATGACGGTCGGACTGGTTCTGGTCTCGCACAGCGCCAAAATTGCGGAGGGGCTGGCCGAGCTGGCCGCCCAGATGGCCCCGGACGTCCCCGTCCTGCCGGCGGGCGGCGGACCTGACGGCGACCTCGGCACCGACTACGACGCGGTGGCGACGGCCGTCGACCGCGCGGACCGGGGCGACGGCGTGGTCCTGCTCTACGACCTCGGCAGCGCCCAGATGACCGCCGAGCTCGTGGTGGAGGGGCTCAGCGCGCCGCGTCGCGCGCACGTGGTGGAGGCGCCGCTCGTGGAGGGCGCGGTGGCGGCGGCGGTGGCCGCGCAGGGCGGCGCCGACCTGGACGGCGTGGTGGCCGCGGCGGCCATGGCGGCCGGGACCGCGGGCGAGGTCGCCGGCGGACCCGACCAGGAGTTCGCGGCGGGCGCCGCGGGCATGTCGACCCTCCCACCGAGCGCCGGGGCCGCTGAGCGGGGGCCCGCGGTGTCCGCGAACGTGGTGCTGCGCAACGAGGTCGGCCTGCACGCGCGCCCTGCCGCGCTGCTCGCGCGGTCGATCGCCGACCTCGACGCCGAGGTCGTGGTGGAGTACGCGGGGACGGAGGCGGACGCCCGCAGCGTCCTCGGGCTGATGGGCCTCAACGCGCGCGGCGGCGACACCGTCGTGGTGCGGGCGTGGGGAGCCCAGGCCGAGGAGGCGGTGCGGCGCGTCCGGGACCTCGCCGACCGGCACTTCGACGAGTGACGTCCGGCGGACCGGGATGGGTGGCGAACCTCACCCCGGCCGTCAGGGAGGCCGTGGCAGGATCACGGACATTACTGGCGCGTAGGGTGACCGGCCGTCGGTGTGCCCGACCCTCGACGCAGCGGGAGGATGGCCTTGGCCCGGGAGATCACAACGGTGGGCGTCGTCGGCCTGGGCACCATGGGTGCCGGCATCGCGGAGGTGTTCGCCCGCAACGGACTGCGGGTGATCGCGGTCGAGGCGAACGAGAAGGGCGTTGAGCGCGGACGCGGCCACATCGTGCACTCCACGGAGCGCGCGGTGCGGCGCGGCAAGCTGCACGAGGGCGAGCAGCGGGCGCTGATGGACCGCATCCGCTACAGCACCTCGATGGACGACCTGGCCGAGGCCGACTTCGTGGTCGAGGCGGTGCCGGAGCGCATGGAGCTCAAGGCCAAGGTCTTCGCCGAGCTGGACCGGGTGTGCCGGCCGGATGTCGTGCTCGCCTCCAACACCTCGTCGTTGTCGGTCACCGAGATCGGCGTGCACACCAGCCGCCCCGGCAAGGTCGTCGGGATGCACTTCTTCAACCCGGCGCCGGTGCTCAAGCTGGTCGAGGTGGTGCGCACCGTCGTCACCGAGCCCGAGGTCGTCGACGACGTCGTGGAGTTGGCCAAGCGGCTCGGCAAGGTCCCCGTGGTGATCAACGACCGCGCCGGGTTCATCGCGAACGCCCTGCTGTTCGGCTACCTCAACCACGCCGTGCGCATGGTCGAGACGCGGTACGCCTCGCGCGAGGACCTCGACGCCGCCATGCGGCTGGGCTGCGGCTACCCGATGGGGCCGCTGCAGCTGCTGGACCTGATCGGTCTGGACACCACCTACGAGATCCTCGACACGATGTACCACCAGTCGCGCAACCGGCTGCACGCCCCCGCGCCGCTGCTCAAGCAGATGATCACGGCGGGGCTGCTGGGCCGCAAGACCGGGCGCGGCTTCTACACCTACGACGAGCCGGACTCGCCCGTGGTGGTGCCGGACGGGCACACCCCGACCGAGTCCGGCGAGGCCGCCCCGGCGACCCGGCCGGTCCAGCGGGTCGGCGTCGTCGGCACCGGCACGATGGCCACGGGCATCGTGGAGGTCTTCGCCAAGGCCGGCTACGACGTCGTCCTCCGGGCCCGCAGCGACGAGAAGGCCGCCAAGGCGCTGACCGCCGTCCGCGGGTCGCTGGAGAAGGCCGTGGTGCGCGGCAAGCTCGACGACGCGAGCCGGGACGCGGCGCTGGCCCGCATCCAGACCACCGTGCGCTTCGACGACCTCGCCGACTGCGACCTCGTGATCGAGGCCGTCGTGGAGGAGCTCGCGGTCAAGAAGGCCGTGTTCGAGACCCTGGACGAGGTGTGCAAGCCGGGCGCGGTCCTGGCCACCACCACCTCGTCGCTGCCGGTCATCGAGTGCGCCGCCGCGACCTCGCGCCCCGGCGACGTCGTCGGCATGCACTTCTTCAACCCGGCGCCGGTGATGAAGCTCGTCGAGGTCGTGCGCACCATCGCCACCGACCAGGACGTGGTGGACACCGCGAAGGCCGTGTGCGCCAGCCTCGGCAAGCAGCCGGTGTCCTGCGGCGACCGTGCGGGCTTCATCGTCAACGCGCTGCTGTTCCCGTACCTCAACGACGCGGTCAGGATGCTGGAGGCGCACTACGCCTCGGCCGACGACATCGACAACGCGATGAAGGTCGGCTGCGGCATGCCGATGGGGCCGTTCGAGCTGCTCGACGTGGTCGGCCTCGACGTCTCGCTGGCCATCCAGCGCACCCTCTACCTGGAGTTCCGCGAGGCCGGCTTCGCCCCGGCGCCCCTGCTGGAGCAGTTGGTGACCGCCGGCCGCCTGGGCCGCAAGACCGGCAAGGGATTCCGCGACTACTCCGCATGACGTGGGAGGGTGGTGCGGGCGAGGACTCCCTCGCCCGCACCACCCCGTCCCCTCGCTCAGAAGTCGACGCCCCGCACGACGTACCCGCCCTGCTCGACCTTGTAGAACGGCGCGGGACCCGAGCACCGGGGCACGCTCTCCTCGAAGCCGTTGGTGGCCCAGCTCCACCCGACGCGGTCCGCGCGGCCGTTGTCCTGCACCGTGAAGCCGACCCGCTTCCCGACGAGCTGGACGTTCGGCGGCAGCCCCGGCACGGTGGCGCGCTTGATCACGCCGGTGGTGACCGCGGTGTTCCCGCCCGTCATCAGGCAGTCCACCTCGCCGTCGAACTGGGCGAACAGCGTGCCGTCGGGCAGGTGGTGGGTGACCCGGAACGTGCCGCGGCTCGTCGCCGGGTTCCCGTGCGCGTTGATCTCGAACCGCACGGGGTGGTTCTCGAACCCCGGCCAGTGCAGCTTGCCGCCGCCCTTGCCGACCAGGTGCGACTCGGCCGGCGGCGCGGCGGCCGGCTCCGCGGCGCTGGCGCCGGGCGCGGCGACCGCGACGGCGGCGAGGGTGGCGGCAAGACCGGTGAGCACGACTCCGGCTCGACGAACGCGGCTCTTCTGGCGACTGGACATGAGATCCCCCTCAGGTACTCGGCCACACCGGAGACCTCGATGTCGTGGTGCTCGGGTCTCCTGACGCGCACGGGCGGTCAGCGCGAACCATGTGTCCACTGTGGATCTTCTCTGGTTCCACTGTGGACAGTTTGTCCGTCTCGGTGCGCCTTCCACTCTCGTCGGCCCGGAACGCCACGGGCTCCCGCTGGCGATGGTTTTCTCTCGTCCTTGGGAGGGAGGCGGGACTCGCTCTGCGGAAGGAGATCGCCGGGATCGAGGGGAGGGTGCCGGAGCCGGGGTGCTCACCGTGCTGGCCCCTGGTCTGGCGATCGCTACCGGCCGTTGTCGAACTGGTAGGCGATGGCAGTCCAGTGCGACCCGCTGTCAGAGGGACAACCTTCCACTGGACCACACCTGGCGAACCCTCTCGTCATGTTCACCCTTTCGGGCTCGGAGTTATCCACATGCCCGGAGGTTGTCCACAGTGGGCCTTGTTCGGGTTTTTCCCGCCTGGCATGGCCGATAGGCTGGACGCGGGGCTCGCCCCCCGGGCGGGAGGGGGCTGTCACGAGGGCCAGAGGACCGCGGGGTCGAACGTCACCGGAACAGGGGCGCCGGTGTTGGTCACGCTGGTTCCCGGATTGGCCGTGGTGTCCTCGACGTATCGGCCGCTGACCAGACGGTGGGCGACAATGGTCGGCGCTTGCGGGATTCCGTCCTGGTGCACCGCCCAGAAGTAGGGCACGCCCGCTTCGGCGTAGCCAGCCGCTTGTCCTCGCGTTCGCGCCGCCGGTTGCCGGGAGACCAGATCTCCACGGCGAGGAGCGGGTTCTCCGGTCTGAGACTCCCTCCGACCGGCTTCGTGTCGATCACCGCGATGCCCGGGACGAACGCGTTCCGTTGTTCCGTGCTGAGCTCGACGCCGATCGCCGTCACCGCATGGAGGTCGGTGCGGCCGGCCCTCCGCAGCGCGTTGGTCAACACCGTGCGGAGCACGTCGCCGACGTACTGGTGGTGCATGGCGGGAGGAGGCGACACACAGAACTTCCCGAAGATCAGCTCGATGCGAGAGCCGCCCGGTCGTGGGTCGAGCCTGAGCCAGTCCTCCACTGTGAACGGCCCAAGCGGATCGTGCGGAGCCGCGCTCATCACGCTCAACCCCCGGCTGGCCGGTGCTGATCTCAGCGTCGCATCAACGCCGCGACACGAACGGGTTACCCGCAGCAGCCACCGCCGCAGCAGCCGCCACCGCTCGGAGCCGGGGCGCTCGCGCCGCCGCGACCGGTGACGGCGACCGTGGACAGCAGCTTGACCGTGTCGTCGTGGCCGGACGGGCAGGTCGCGGGATCGGAGGCGGCGCTCATCGGGCGGTTGACCTCGAACGTGTCCCCGCAGGCGCGGCAACGGAACTCGTACCTCGGCATGCTCCCATTGTGCCGGGCCGGCCGGTGGAACAGGCAGCGACGGCGACGACAGCGAACGGACGCCACCCCGGCCCGGATCGGGGTGAGCCGGGTGCCCACCACACCCGGTGGTGGGGTTGGTCCGTCCCACGGCGTGGTGCGTGCCTCTTCCGGGTGAAGCGGACCAGTTACCGTTCTGCCGTGCCGCGCCGCAACCGACCCCGCCGCCCCGGGGGAGCCTCCGGGGGCGACGAGCCGCGCCCGCTGGGCGCGGCCAGCTGGGCGCGGCACGAGACCGGGCAGGACGGCGACTGGCTCGTCCGCACCGTCTCCGGGAGCCAGACCGTGAAGACCTACCGGTGTCCGGGCTGCGACCACGAGATCGCCCCGGGAACCCCGCACGTGGTCGCCTGGCCCGCCGACGAGTACGGCTCGGCCGCGGACCGCCGGCACTGGCACAGCGGGTGCTGGAACGGCCGGCACCACCGCCGGCCGGCCCGCCGGCGGTGGTGAGCGGTCACCCCCGAACGGCGAGTTCCGTCACATCCAGCTCCTCCTCGACCTCCGGTCGAGTGAGGTCCGGTGGCAGGATCGAGGGTTGTGAGCACCGAGATTCGCGCCAACACCGTGCTGCCCGCCCACCGGGAGCCGATCACGCTGCACACCGCGGACGGGCTGGAGCTGATCGGTGAGCTCTCGCTGCCCGAGTCCGGGACTCCGCGCGCCACCCTGGTCTGCCTGCACCCGCTGCCCACGCACCGCGGGATGATGGACTCGCACGTCATCCGCAAGGCCGCGTGGCGGCTGCCGGCGCTGGCCGACATCGCCGTCCTGCGGTTCAACACGCGGGGCACCGCGAGCGAGGCCGGCCGCAGCCAGGGCGAGTTCGACAACGCGGTGGGGGAGCGGTTCGACGTCGCCGCCGCCCTGGAGTACGCCGACTTCCACGACCTGCCGAACATCTGGCTGCTCGGCTGGTCGTTCGGCACCGACCTCGCGCTCATGCACGGCTGCGACCCGGTGGTGCGGGGCGCGGTCCTGCTCTCCCCGCCGCTGCGCTTCACCCAGCCGGAGCACCTGCGGAACTGGGCCGAGTCCGGCCGACCGGTGCACTGCTTCGTGCCCGAGTTCGACGACTACCTCCGGCCGGAGGAGGCGCGCACGCGGTTCGCCGCGATCCCCCAGGCCGAGGTCGTGCCGTTCGCCGGCGCCAAGCACCTGTGGGTGGGCCGGGCCGAGGACGTGCTCGACGCGCTCGTCGCCCGGGTCGCCCCGGAGGTGCCGACGCCGCTGCCCCGGACCTGGGACGGGCCGTCGGAGACCCGTCAGGTCACGATCGTCGACTCGTGAACACGAACGCCTCGGCGCCGTCCAGCACGATCGTGCCGGTCAGCGGGAAGCCGAGGCGTTCGGCCACCCGGGCCGCCGCCGCGTTGGTGGTCGCGGTGCGGATGACCACCGGCTCGGGCCGGACCCCGTGCGCCCAGTCCACGGCGGCCCGGGCCATCTCGGTGGCATAGCCGCGACCCCACGCGCTCGGCCGGAAGCGGTAGTAGAGGTTCAGCGCCGGCCGGCCGTCGAACTCGAAGAGCCGCAACCCGCCGAACCCGACGACCTCCCCGGTCGTGGCCACCTCGATCGCCCAGTAGCCGATGCCGTGCCGGGCCCAGTCGCGCTGCCAGGCGACCAGGTGCTCCCGCACCTCCTCCGGCCCGGCCGGCCCGGTCGGGTTGTGCCGGTTGGTCTCCGGGTCGCCGTGGACCTCGATCATCGCGGTCAGGTCGGCCTCGCCGATCCTGCGGAGCACGAGACGTTCGGTGCGGATCTCCTCGGGGGGCTTGCTCACGGACGCACGGTAGGCCCGGCCTCCGACAGTCTCACGCCGTTTTCCGCACATCTCGCGTGGGCCGTGCGGGGCGCGGTACCGCTGGTGGCGGAGGGTGTTCCCTCCCCGGCGGGAGGTGGGGCGGAGGCGCCGTGGCGAGGGTGGTGGCATGCCCTCCCGAGCCAGGCTGGCCGCCGTTCCCGCCCTCGCCGCGTCGACGTGGGGGTTCCTGTTCGCCCTCGTGCACCTCTACTGGTTGCTGGGCGGCAGAGCGGGTCTGCCACCGGAGCTGTCGCTGTTCGGCGAGGGGCAGCGCGTGTTGCTGGTGATCGACGTGATCGCGATTCCGCTCTGCCTCGGCGCGGGCTTGCTCGCGGCGGTGTTGGCGCTGCCCGGGAGGCGGCGGCCGATCCCGCGCCGCCTGGCGCTGGCCGGCGCGTGGGGAGTCGGCGCGGTGTGCGTCGTGCACGCCGCGCCGTCCGCCGTCGACTGGGCGCGCCTGCCCGGTGGGCACCACGTCCCACTGTCCACAATGGAACGTTTCGGGATCTTCCTGTACGAGCCGTGGTTCCTGGTCGGGGGTGTCCTCTTCTGCCTGGCGGCGTGGGCGTTCGGGCGCGTGACGCCGCGTGTTCCCGAGGAGGCCTGAGGAGGTCTGAGGTGGCTTGAGGAGCGACCGGCCTCAGTCTCGGCGCGGCTTTCAGTCGATGCGGCTTTCCGGCAGACGGGCGAGGATCTCGCGCACCACCGCGTCGGGCGTCATGTCCGAGGTGTCCAGCCACAGGCCCAGCCGTGGCGTCTGCTCGCGCAGCACCTTGTCCAGCGCCTCGATCGACCAGATGTCGTAGCCGTCCTTGTCCCGACCGTGCTCCCTGCCCACGACGGCGGCGGGGGCCGGGGCGAGGACCACGAGATGCGCCGGGCGGGTCCGGAGCGCGGCGAGGTAGCCGGGCAGCTCCTCGCCGATGATCACGTCCTCGACGACGGTGTCGAACCCGGCCTCGTGGAACGAGTCCGCCAGCGCCGCCGACTGCCGGTAGCGCAGCCGGAGCTGGGCGAGCGCGTCGTCGGACGGGTCGGGCGACATGTCGACACGGCCGGTGCGCACCATCTCGCGAACCAGGTCGCCCTCGACGAACGCGCCGCGGGAGAAGCTGTCGGCGAGCAGCCGACCGACGGTCGTCTTGCCGCTCGCGGAGATCCCGGTGATGACGATCAGGTGGGGACTGGTCATGAGAGGCAGGATAGGAAGGGTGCATGTGATCGACAACGGAATTGGCCGCGCCCTCGTGCTGCTGCACGCCTTCCCCGTCGACGCCGGGATGTGGGACGCGGTGCGGGCTCCGCTCGCCGAACACGTCCGCGTGGTCACCCCCGACCAGCGCGGGCTGGGACGGACGCCGTTGGCCGACGGCGCCGAGCACCCGCCGCCCGACCTCGACGCGGTCGCCGGGGACGTGCTCCGCCTGCTCGACGACCTCGGACTGGAGCGGGCCGTCCTCGGTGGTTGCTCGATGGGCGGCTACGTGGCGATGGCGGTGCTCCGCAGGGCGCCGGAGCGCGTGGCCGGCCTGGTCCTGGCCAGCACCCGGGCCAGCGCCGACGGCGAGGAGCAGCGCGCCACCCGCCTCGCGGCGGCCGCCCGCGCCGAGGCCGACGGCACCGCCGGTTGGCTGGCCGACGCCATGCTGCCGAACCTCCTCGGCGTGACCAGCCGGGACGAGCGACCCGAGGTGGTGGCCACCGTCCGCTCGCTGGTGGAGCGTCAGCCGGCCTCGGGGGTCGCCTGGGCGCAGCGCGCGATGGCGGCCCGTCCCGACTCCAGCGACCTGCTGCGCGCCACCCGGGTGCCGGCGCTCGTGCTGGCGGGAGCGGAGGATCGCCTCATGCCCCCCGAGGTCGCACGCGGCCTGGCCGACCTCCTGCCGAACTCGGAACTGGCCGTCCTGCCCCGCAGCGGCCACCTCGCCCCGGTGGAGACCCCGGACGCCTTCTCCGCCAGCGTGCTCGACTGGCTGGCCCGCACCTTCGACTGACCATGGACGGTCGGACCTCCGACGACAGCTCCCGCCCAGCGACCCCTGATCGAACGATCCAAGGCCCACCTTCGTGATTCCCGGCCGGATCACCCGTGTCAGCCACGAGAACTGTCGCCCGCTTCTGCCACTCTAAAAACAGGGGGTCCCCCTGGTAACACCGTTTTGGACGATTTTGCGGCCACCACAAGCCGAATTCGTCAGCACGAACAGTGTTTCGGCATCCAGTCTGACAAACCGTGCTCCTTCGTGCGGAGCGGGCACGGGGTTCGTGCGGAACGGCCCCGCATCCGTCCACTGAGGACAGATGCGGGGCCGTTCGTCTGTCGGCGCCGCCGGTGTCAGCGCTTGCTGCGGGCGCGTCCCTGCGTGGGCTTGCCGCCGCGCTGCTGGTTGGGCTGCTGCTGGTTGTTCCGCGGCGGCTGCTGCGGAGGCGGCTGGGGCGTCGGCTGCTGCTGGCCCTGCGGCATGGGCGGCGGGCCCTGCGGGCCGGGCGCCGGCGGGCGCGGCGGCTGGTTGCCCGGGCCGCCGGGCCGCATCGGCGGTGGCGGCGGCACCTGCTGCCGGGGCTGCGGCCCGGGCGGCGGCGTCGGCAGCTGAATGCGCTTGGTGGGCGGGTCCAACTGCTCGACGGTCGGCCGGGGCAGCTTCTTGGTCGGGCCGTCGATGTGCCTGGTCGGCTCGTTCTTGGCCGCCTCGTTCCTGGCCGGGGGAGCGGGCTTGGCGGCGTCCGGCGCCGGGCCGGGCTTCGGGGCGTTGACCTTCTCGGTCGCCGCGTCGGCCGGCCTGCCCGCGCCGCCCGGGGCCGACGGGCCCTGCGGGCTCGGGGTGACCGCCTGCTGGGCGGGCCGCTTCTCCGCCTCGGCTCCGACCGGCTTCCGCGCCTTCGGGTCGCCGGGCTTCGGGGCCGGCTTCGCCCCGGCCGCCGCCTCGGGCTTCTGCTCGGCCTGGGCCGCGTCCTGGCCCTGCGGCGCGCCGCCGGCCTTGACCGTCGCGTCGGCCGGCTTGTCCTGGGACTTGCCAGCGTCCCCGCCGGCGGCCTTGTCGCCCTTGTCCGTGGTCGACGACGCGGTCTCGTCGCCAGCCTCGGCATCGGCCTTGTCAGCCTTGCCAGCCTTGTCGGCCTTCGGGTCTGTGTTTCCGCTGCCCGTGCCGGAGCTGCCCTTGTCCGAACCGCCCGTGCCGGACTCGACCTTGCCGGACCCGGACCCGGACCCGGACCCGGACCCGGACCCGCCGTCCGCCTCGCCGGTGGTCTCCTTGGGCGACTTCGGGTCGGAGCCCTTCTTGTCGTCCGTGCTGGCGGCGTTGTCGGCGCTGCTGGTCTTCTTGTCCGAACCCTTGTCCGACTTCTCGCCCTCGCCGCCATCCACGGCGTCGCCGCCATCGGCGCTGCCAGTGCCGACAGCGCCTTCCTTGCCGTCCTTGTCTTCCGTCCTGGACCGGGGCCCGTTCTCGGCGCCCGACTCCGGCGCGGTCGGCTCCGCCTCGGGCCGGGTCCGGCCGGCGAGCACGTCGTCCTCGTCGGCGTCCGGCGTGAGCTTCGGCGCCGCCTCGTTGACCAGGCCGTGCAGCGTCTGCATCTCGCCGTGCAGGTTCTGCATCTCGGTCTGCATCGACCGCAGGTGGCTCTGCGTGCCCACGAGCTGGTCGAGGATGCGGCCGCGCAGCTCCCGCAGCTCGCCGACGCGCCGGGTGGCCTCGCCGACCCGCCGGGTCGCCTCCTCGGTGGCCAGGCGGACGCGGCGGTTGGCCTCCTCGGTGGCCTCCCGGACCCGCCGGTTGGCCTCGTCGGTGGCCTCGCGCACCCGCCGGTTGGCCTCGTTGGTCGCGTCCTGCAGCTTCTGGGCCGACTGCTGCGTGGCCTCCTGCAGCTTCTGGTTGGCCTGCTGGGTGGCCTCGTGCACCCGCCGGTTGGCCTCGGCGGTCGCCTGCTGCAGGTGCTGCCCCGCCTGCTCCACCCGCCGGTTGGCCTCGGCGCTGGCCTCCTGCAGCTTCTGGTTGGCCTGCTGGGTCGCCTCGGCCACCCGCCGGTTGGCCTCCTCCGTCGCCTCGTGCAGGCGGCGGCTGGCCTGTTCGACGCGGCGGTTGGCCTCCTCGGTGGCCTCCCGCACCCGGCGCTCGGCCTCGGCCTTGCTCGCGGCCTCCTGCTCGGCCAACGACCGCATGGCCTCGGTCCGCCGACCGGCCATCGCGATCTCGAAGTCCTCCTCCACCTGCTTGCGGCGGGCCGCGGCCTCCGCCTCCAGGTGCTGCTGGCGCTGGTTGGCCTCGCGGGTGGTGCGCTCCGCCTCGGCCCTGGCGCGCTCCAGGACGCCGCGGTGCTCGGCCTCCATCTCGGTGCGCCGGGCGTCCATGTCGGCGATCAGCTTCTCGTAGCGGGCGCGCAGCTCGGCGCCCTCCTGCTCCGCCTTGGCACGGATGTGGGAGGCCTCGGCCTGGGCGCGCGACCGGATCTCGGCGGCCTCGTCCTGGGCCAGCCGCAGCATGCGCTGCAGCCGCTCGCTCATTCCCTCGACGGTGGTGGGCGGCTGGGCCAGCCGCTCCACCTGGCCGCGCAGGCTCTCGATCTCGGTGCGGGCCACCTCGAGCTGACGCGCGAGATCCGCCGCCTGGGAGACCGCGGCGTCGCGGTCCGCCGCGAGGATGCGGAGATCGGCGTCGAGCCGTTCGAGGTGTTCGTCCACCTGCGCGCGGTCGTAGCCGCGGCGGGCGATGTCGAATCCCACCCCGAGCGGGACCAGGTCACGGTCGTCGGCAAGGCCCATATTCCTCACGCTACCTGGGAGTGGTGGCTGATCGGTGACGCACCGCCGGCGCCAACGGCATTGGTAACGCAAGAGTGGCCTCCGCGCCGGGTGAAACGCGGAGGCCACTCTCGAAGGGGACGTTCCGCCCGGGCCGGGGCGCTCCGGAGCACCGCGGATCACCGGGCGTCGGTTCGGAACAGGTCACGTCGGCCGAACCGGTTCGCCCGGCGCGGAGGGAGTGGCGGCGGTGGTGGTGGCGCGGGGGTCAGACGCCGCGGAACCGGTTGATCGCGGCCAGGTGCTTCGCCCGCAACTCGTGGTCCCGCACGCCCAACCCCTCCTCCGGGGCCAGGCACAGCACACCCACCTTGCCCTGGTGGCTGTTGTGGTGCACGTCCAGCGCGGCCTGGCCGGTCTCGGCCAACGGGTACACCTTGGACAGGGTGGGGTGGATCTTCCCCTTGGCGATCATGCGGTTCGCCTGGTACGCCTCGCGGTAGTTCGCGAAGTGCGAGCCCACGATGCGCTTGAGGCTCATCCACAGGTACCGGTTGTCGTACTGGTGCAGGTATCCCGACGTGGAGGCGCAGGTGACGATCGTGCCGCCCTTCTTCGCCACGTAGACGCTGGCGCCGAAGGTCTCCCTGCCGGGGTGCTCGAAGACGATGTCGGGGTCCTCGCCGCCGGTCAGCTCCCTGATCCGCGCCCCGAACCGCTTCCACTCCCTCGGGTCCTGGGTGTGCTCGTCCTTCCAGAACCGGTAGTTCTCGGCGGCCCGGTCGATGATCAGCTCGGCGCCCATCCGCCGGCAGATCTCGGCCTTCGCCGGACTGGAGACGACGCACACCGGGATGGCGCCGCCGTTGAGCGCGAACTGGGTGGCGTAGGAGCCGAGGCCGCCGGAGGCGCCCCAGATCAGCACCACGTCGCCCTGCTTCATCCCCGCGCCGTTGGCCGAGACCAGCTGCCGGTAGGCGGTGGAGTTGACCAGCCCGGGCGCGGCGGCCTCCTCCCAGCTCAGGTGCGCCGGCTTCGGCATGAGCTGGTTGGTCTTCACCAGCGCGATCTCGGCGAGTCCGCCGTAGTTGGTCTCGAAGCCCCAGATGCGCTGCTCGGGGTCGAGCATGGTGTCGTCGTGCCCGTCGGGGTGCTCCAGCTCGACGCTGAGGCAGTGCGCCACCACCTCGTCGCCCGGCTTCCAGTTGTTCACCCCGGGGCCGGTGCGCAGCACCACGCCGGCGAGGTCCGAGCCGACGACGTGGAACGGCTGGTCGTGCCGCGCCGCCAGCGGCGAGGTGCGGCCGTAGCGGCTGAGGAAGGCGAACGTCGGCAGCGGCTCGAAGATCGACGTCCACACCGTGTTGTAGTTGATGGCGCTGGCCATGACCGCCACGAGCGCCTCGCCCGGCCCCAGTTCGGGCGTCGGGACCTCGTCGAGGTGCAGCGAGCGGCGCGGGTCCTTCTCCCGGTGGGGGACGCCCTCGAACATGTCCACCTCGTCGGCGCGCACCGTGACGCCGCGGTAGGACTCCGGGACCGGGATCGAGGCGAGTGCGTCCAGTTCGTCGGCCATGATCGCGTCGAGGATCTTCTGCACGGCGGGTACCTCCCTGTTCCTGGGCTGTCCGGCTGGGCCGAACGCCGAGGGTGAGCACCGGAGAGTCGCGCCGAGGAGTGGAGCGGCGGCGCGGGTTGGCCGGACGTTACCGACGAGTAACGATCCAGGGGAGCGTGGTGTGAGCCACTCCACGTCGCTATCGCCCGATCGTCGGTCGAGCCGCTCTCCGGTGCGGCCCGGGGCGGGCACGGCGGTCCGGGAGACCCAGGGGCGGAGCGGCGAACGGCCGGGTCCCGGCCCCGCCTCAACTGCTCCTACCTGCGCCGACAGCCCCTTGACCGGCCGGCCAACCCAAGCGCACGCTGGACGTGGTGGGCCTGGCCCGGTCCGCCGGGACCCACCGAGTCCTCTCGGACGCGGAGGTGGTTGGCATGACCAGACCGTGGAGCCGCTGGCAGGACTGGGCGTCCGTGGTCCTGGGGGTGTACACGCTGCTGGCACCGCTCTGGACCGACACCAACACCAGCGCGATGTGGACGATGATCGTCTTCGGCGCGCTGTTGGCGGTGACCGGACTGTGGTCGCTGGCCACGCCGGGCTCGGTGGTCAGCGAGTACTCGCACGTCGTGCTGGGCGCGCTGCTGTTCCTGGCGCCGTGGGTGATGCGCTACAGCGACTACACGCAGGCGGCGTGGACCTCGTGGATCGTCGGCGTGCTCGCCGTCGTCGTCGGCCTCGCGGCCGTTCCGGCGGCCAGCGCCGCGCACCGGGGCCACGTGGCCGGGCAGCACTGAGCCGCCCGAGGCGGCTCCGAGCCGGCCCCGACAAGCCAGTTCCGGCAGAAGCCGGCCCCAACGAAAGCCGGCTCCGGCCGCGCGCCGAGCTGGCTCGGACGCCGCCAGCACCGCAGGACACGACCGAACACACGGATGGGGTTTCCGAACAGTCCGCGTGGTGCGGCCTGACGACCGGACGGGATGGCCGTCCGGCCGCCGCGCCGTCCCGATGACCGCCCCACGGCGACCGTCCCGGGTGAGGGTCGCGCGACGGGCATCGGGCGCCACGCGGAGGGTTGGCGCGATGACCGCGGGCGCGGCTGTCCCCCAGGGGACGTCAGGCCGCTCGGCCCGCCCCGGGGGCGGGTGCCCCGCCGACGCCGGCGAGACCGGGTCGGCCAGGGACCGCATCCTGCGGGCGGCGGGAGAACTCTTCGCCGAGTCGGGTTTCGACGCGACGCCGACCTCGCGCGTCGCCGAGCGGGCCGGCGTGCCCAAGGGCCTGGTGCACTACTACTTCCGGCACAAGCCGGACCTGCTCGCCGCGATCGTGGAACGACTGCCCGACGAGCTGGTCGACCACCGGGCGGTCGTCGTGCCCGGCGACGTGGCGGAGAGCCTGCGCCGGCTGGTCGCGGAGCTGGACGCGCGGCTGGGCGTCGGCCCGGCGCGCCTGCTGTGGCGGGAGGCGGACCGGCACGAGGCGGTCCGCGCGGCGCTGCGCCGGCGGTTCGCCCGGCTCGTGGAGCAGGTGCGCGGCGTGATCGCGGCGGCGCGGCCGGCCAGCGCGCGCCGCGCCGACGTCGACTCGGCGGCCGGGCTGCTCGCGCTGGCCGTCAGCTACCGGCACGCCGCCGTCGGACCGGGAGAACAGGTCGGCCCGATGGAACGGGAGCTGACCTTCCTGGCCGACGCGCTCGCGCTCGGCGCGGGCCGAGCTCCGCCGGCGCGACCCGCTGGCCGTCAGGGCGTCGGCACCCCCGCGCCGGGTTCGGTCATCCGCTGAGCGCGGCGGGAACCGCTGTTCTCGCCGTCTGGCTCGCGCTCCGCTTGGCTCGCGCTCCGCTTGGCTCGCGCTCCGCTTGGCTCGCGCTCCGCTTGGCTCGCGCTCCGCTTGGCTCGCGCTCCGCTTGGCTCGCGCTCCGCTTGGCTCGCGCTCCGCTTGGCTCGCGCTCCGCTTGGCTCGCGCTCCGCTTGGCTGGCGCGCTGCGGGCTCGTGCGCCCCGGCCTGTGTGCCGTGGAGCCGCGCGCCGGCGTTCGGCACGCGGCCGTTCGGCGCACTGCCGTTCAGTGCGTGGCGGCTGGCTCCACGAGTTCGACGAGCACGCCCCCGGCGTCCTTCGGGTGCACGAAGTTGACTCGGCTGTTGGCGGTGCCGCGCCTCGGCTCGTCGTAGAGCACGCGCAGCCCCTTCTCCCGCAGCGCCGCGCAGGCCGCGTCGATGTCGGTCACCCGGTAGGCGAGCTGCTGGAGGCCGGGGCCGCTGCGGTCCAGGAACTTCGCGATCGTCGACTCCGCCGACAGGGGCGCGAGGAGCTGGACCGCCGCGCCGGTCCGGTCGCCCGGCGCGCGCAGCATCGCCTCGCGGACGCCCTGCTCCTCGTTGGTCTCGGTGTGCGCCACCTCCAGCCCGAAGGTGTCGCAGTAGAACGCGATGGCCGCGTCCAGGTCCGGCACGGCGACCCCGACGTGGTCGACCGCCGTCACGAAGGGCTTCAGCAGGTCAGGCATGCTGGGAGGGTAGGTCCTGCTCCGGCGCGTTCCGTGTGCGCCTACTCACACGGAGCGGCCGGGGAGATCGCGGGTATGGTCCGCAGTTAACAACCGTTAGCACCGCTACCGGAGGCGGCCGTGGACGACGTTCGTCGGCTCACCACGTGCGGGCGCCGGCCGGGTGCGCGTGTCGCGCAGCAGCACTGGAGGCAGCCGTGACCCGTTCCGTCATCGTCGCGGGGGCGCGCACCCCGATGGGGCGACTGCTGGGCTCGCTCAAGGACTTCTCCGCGGCGCAGCTCGGCGGTGTCGCGATCAAGGCCGCGCTGGAGCGCGCCGGGGTCGCCCCCGAGCAGGTCCAGTACGTGATCATGGGCCAGGTGCTGACCGCGGGCGCGGGCCAGATCCCGGCCCGGCAGGCCGCCGCGGCCGCCGGCATCCCGATGACGGTGCCGGCGCTGACGGTCAACAAGGTGTGCCTGTCCGGCCTGGACGCCATCGCCCTGGCCGACCAGCTCATCCGCGCCGGCGAGTTCGACGTCGTGGTGGCCGGCGGCCAGGAGTCGATGACCCAGGCGCCGCACCTGCTGCCCAAGTCCCGCTCCGGCTTCAAGTACGGCGACACGCAGCTCGTCGACCACATGGCCTACGACGGCCTGTTCTGCGCCTTCGACCAGGTCGCGATGGGCGCGGCTACCGAGAAGTACAACGCGCGCTACGGCCTCACCCGCGAGGAGCAGGACGCCTTCGCCGCCCGGTCGCACCAGCGCGCCGCTGCCGCCCAGGCCAACGGCGTCTTCGCGGAGGAGATCACGCCGGTCGAGATCCCGCAGCGCAAGGGCGACCCGGTCGTCTTCGCCACCGACGAGGGCGTGCGCGCCGACACCACCGAGGCGGGGCTGGCCAAGCTGCGCCCGGCCTTCGCCGCCGACGGGACCATCACCGCCGGCTCGGCGTCGCAGATCTCCGACGGCGCGGCCGCCGTCGTGGTGATGAGCCGGGCCAAGGCCGAGGAGCTCGGCCTGGAGTGGATCGCCGAGATCGGCGCGCACGGCGTGGTCGCCGGCCCGGACGCGAGCCTGCACGAGCAGCCGTCGAACGCGATCAGGGCGGCCTGCGCGAAGGAGGGCGTCGAGCCGGCCGACCTCGACCTGGTCGAGATCAACGAGGCGTTCGCCGCGGTGGGCGTCGTCGCCGCCCGGAAGCTCGGCGTCGACGAGGACCGGGTCAACGTCAACGGCGGCGCGATCGCGCTGGGCCACCCGATCGGCATGTCCGGCGCCCGGCTGGCGCTGCACCTAGCGCTGGAGCTGCGCCGGCGGGGCGGTGGCGTCGGCGCCGCCGCGCTGTGCGGTGGCGGCGGCCAGGGCGACGCGCTGATCATCCGGGTGCCGAAGCAGGGCTGATGGCACGCACGGTCGACGTCGCGGACCTCGTCGCCCGCGCCAGACAGGGGCAGCCGCGCGCGCTCGCGCGGCTGATCTCCCTGGTCGAGGACGCCAGTCCGCAGCTTCGTGAGGTCGCCGAGGCGCTGGCCCCGCACACCGGGCGGGCCAGGGTCATCGGGCTGACCGGTTCGCCCGGCGTCGGGAAGTCGACGTCGACCTCGGCGCTGGTCTCCGCCTACCGGCGGCAGGGCAAGCGGGTCGGCGTGCTGGCCGTCGACCCGTCCTCCCCGTTCTCCGGGGGCGCGCTGCTCGGCGACCGGGTGCGGATGCAGGAGCACGCCACCGACCCCGGCGTGTTCATCCGGTCCATGGCCACCCGGGGGCACCTCGGCGGCCTGTCGTGGGCGACCCCGCAGGCGTTGCGGGTGCTCGACGCCGCCGGCTGCGACGTGGTGCTGGTGGAGACGGTCGGCGTCGGCCAGTCCGAGGTCGAGGTGGTCTCACTGGCCGACACCACGCTCGTGCTGCTCGCGCCCGGCATGGGCGACGGCATCCAGGCGGCCAAGGCCGGCATCCTGGAGGTCGCCGACGTGTTCGTGGTGAACAAGGCCGACCGGGACGGCGCGGACCAGACCGTGCGCGACCTCAAGTACATGATCTCGCTGGGCCGCAGGGAGCGGGAGGGCGCGATCTGGCGGCCGCCGATCGTCAAGACGGTGGCGGCGCGGGCCGAGGGCCTGGACGAGGTGGTCGCCGCGATCGACGAGCACCACGACTGGATGGTCGCGCACGGCGAACTGGAGCTGCGCCGCCGCCGCAGGGCTGAGGCCGAGATCGAGGCGATTGCCGTGGAGCGGCTGCGCGCGGAGCTGGGCGACGTGCTCGGCGGGGCGGCTCTGGAGGGGCTGGCCAAGCGCGTCGTCGCCGGGGAGTTGGACCCCTACCGGGCGGCCGACGAGCTCATCGCCACCCTGCGTGTCCAGAGCTGACCTGTTTCCGGGCTGTTCTTGCCTGTTCGGGGGAAGCTTGCCCGGTTGACTACCGCACTTTCGTGGTGAGGCTCTCGGGGGGTGCGTGTCAACTGGCTATCGCCATGCTGTGGACAACTTTTCTCGGTTGTCCACAGGCAATGGTGATGGGCTGGCTTCGCCCTGTGACGGGCGGATAGGCTGGTCGCGGGGCTCGCCCCCCGGGCGGGAGGGGGCTGTACCGGGGCGGGGTGGTCCGCCGCCGGGGCCGAACGCCAGGACCAGTCCGCGGGGTCAGAAGTCAGGGCCAGTTGACGGGCTCCTCGGCGGGATCAGTCCTGGTGCAGGCAGATCAGGTTGCCGCAGGTGTCGTCGAAGACGGCGTCGGTGCCGCCGTAGGGCATCTTGGTCGGCGGGAGCGTGAACTCGACCCCGAGCTCCGACAACCGCCGGTAGTCGCGCTCGCAGTCGTCGGTGGTCAGTGCGGTGGCGGGGTTGCCCGCGGCGCGCACGGCCTGCTGGAACGTCCGCGACGCGCCGTCGGCCTTGGCCAGCATCAACCGCGTGCCCTCGGGATCCTCGGGCGAGACCACGGTCAGCCACCGCGAGTTCTCCCCGTAGGACGCGTCCATCGCGACCACGAAGCCGAGCTTCTCGGTGTAGAACGCGCGCGCCCGGTCCTGGTCGTCGACGTAGATCTCGGCGAGTTTGATCCGCATGGTCCGTTCCTCTTCTCGGGACGTGTTCGAAACCGACGCTAGGCCGTTCCACCCGGACCGGCCTCCCGACGCCGCGCGCGTCCGGCCGCCCGCCGGCGCGAGCCGCGCGGGCTCCGCACGGTGTGGAGCACGGTCAGCGCCCGCTCGGCCCGTCGGGTGTCCCTCGACCAGACCGCCACGACGCCGGCGACGAGGGTGAGCAGGGCGGAGGGGGCGGAGCGGAGGAGGACGAGCGCCACGGCGAGCGCGGCGGGCAGTTCGACGAGGGAGGGAGGCATCGGCGGGTCTCCTCGCAGCGTGACGGCGACCGCCTGCGCCTCCACGACGGACCGGCAGCGCCCGCGCTGCCCGATCATCGAACCAGGAACAGACGATCTGGCGGAGCGGCCAGTGTGGCACGGCGGGCCGCCTGGTGACCACGGCTACCTGGTCACCACGGCTACCTGGTCACCACGGCCGCCTGACGACCAGGACCGCTGACGACCAGTACCCGTGGATCACCACCCGCCCCGGACGGCGATGGGCCGGCCCCCGCGCGGAGGCCGGCCCATCGTGGCGTCCGACGGTCAGCAGGTCGTCTTGTAGAAGTACTTCGACTGCTGGTCCATGTCGTCGCGGGTGATCGCGACGAGGTCGGTCTGGATCTCGCCCTCGGTCGACTTGCCCTCGATCGCGGAGACGGCCTGCTCGACGCCCCTGCGGCCGATGCCGGCCGGGTCCTGGGCGATGAGCGCGTCCACGCCGCCCTTGCGCAGCTCGTCGACCTGCTTCGGGCTGGCGTCGAAGCCGACCAGCTTCACCGCGCCGGTCTTGCCCGCGTTGCGCAGGCCGGTCGACGCGCCCTCGCCGGTGTTGAGGTTGGTGGCGAACACCCCCGCGAGGTCCGGGTTGGCCGACAGCGTCGAGGAGACGATCTGCGCGGCCTTGGCCGGCTCGTTGTCGGTGTACTGCTGGCCGAGGTACTTGATGTTCGGGTACTTCTTGATCTCCTCCTCGAAGCCCTTGGCCCGCATGTCGGTCGTGGAGGTGCCGGCCTTGGTGTTCAGCACCAGGACCGAGCCCTTCTCGCCGACGAGCTTGGCCAGGGTCTCGGCCGCCTTCCGGCCGCCCTGCTCGTTGTTGGAGGAGATCTTGGAGACCGAGATGGACGCGTCGGTGACCTTGGTGTCCACCTCGACGACCTTGATGCCCGCGTTCTTCAGGTCCGCCATCGGCCGGGCCATCGCCTTGTCGTCGGTCGGCGCGATGAGCACGCCGCCCGGCTTGGTGGCCAGCACGCCGGTCACGATCGGCGTCTGCAGGCCGGCCTCGAACTTGTCCGGCGCCTGCTCGGTCAGCTCGTAGCCGCGCTTCTTCGCCTCCTCCTCGGCGCCGCACCGCATCGAGATGTAGAACGGCTCGGCCTTCACGCCCGGGATGAGCACCAGCTTCTTGCTGGCCTGCCCGGAGTTGTTGCCGCCGCCGATCTTGCCGCCGCCGCCGCAGCCCGCCAGCGCCACCGCCGCGAGCACCGCCACGCCGAGCCGCAGCGCCTTCGCCCCTGCCATGCCTCTCCCTCCGTTACTGCGGGACACCCGCACCCGGTCACCGCCCGCGGGCGGAAGAAAACCACGAACACCCACGAACACCGCGGACCGCACCAGTCCGCTCCGGTCCGCCGCGCGTCATCGGCCGCTGTCGCGCGCGCGACGCCGCCGCTGGTCGAACCACACGGCGGCGACCAGGACCACGCTCACCGCGATGGGCTGCCAGAACGGCTGCACCCCCACGATCACGAAGCCCTTCTGCAGCACCGCGGGGATGAACACGCCGAACACCGTGCCCAGCACCGTGCCGACCCCGCCGAAGAGGCTGGTGCCGCCGAGCACCGTCGCGGCGATCGAGTTCAGGTTGTCCGTGCTGTGGCCGCCCAGCGTGGTGGTGCCGAAGTAGGCCAGCGACATGAACCCGGCCAGGCCGGCCAGCAGCCCGACGAACGTGTAGACGAGCACGAGGTGCCGGGTCACCGAGATGCCCACGCGCCGCGCGGCCTCCTCGTTCGAGCCGATCGCGTAGGTGTAGCGGCCGAACTTCGTGGTGTGCAGCAGCCACGCGCCGAACATTGTCACCGCCGCCGCGACCAGCACCATGTGCGGGACCTGGAGCGTCTGGCCGAAGCCGAGCGAGTCCCGCAGCGCCGAGGGCACGGTGCGCACGTCGACGCCGCCGGTCAGCAACTGCGCCGCGCCGAGGGCGGCGCCGAACGAGCCCAGGGTCACGATCAGCGGCGGGATCCGGAACCGGGCGATGAGCAGGCCGTTGAGCAGGCCCCACGCCGCGCCGCTGGCCAGGGACAGCAGCAGGCCGATGGCGATGGTGCCGGCGCCGGCCTGCGTCGCGTCGCCGTCGGGGCTGACCGCCTCCATCGTCATGGCGCCGGCCACGCCGGAGAACACCAGCACCGACCCGACGGACAGGTCGATCCCGGAGGTGATGATCACGAAGGTCATGCCGACCGAGAGCACCAGCAGCACGGCGGCCTCGATCAGCAGCGTCTGGAAGTTGTACAGCGTGGGGAAGGCGTCCGGCCGCAGCACGCTGAACACGACGTAGAGCGCGACCAGCACCAGGCCGATCCAGAACGTGCTGGCGCCGACCAGCCGCTGCCACGTCGTCCGGCGCGGCAGGCCCCGCGCGCCCTCGGTGTCCACAGTGGACTTCCCGGTGTCCGTCACACCCGATCCGTTCGTCGTCCCGGCGTTGTCGCTCATGCCGCGTCCTCCTGCGACAGCGCGCCCGTCATCGCGCCGACGAGCTGCTCCAACCGGACGTCGGCCGCCGTGAACCGGGCCACCCTGCGGCCCAGCCGGAGCACCTCCACCCGGTCGGCCACCGCCTGCACCTCGGGCATGTTGTGGCTGATCAGCACGACGGCCACGCCGGTGTCGCGGACCCGGCGGATCACGTCGAGCACCCGCTCGCGCTGCACCACGCCGAGCGCGGCGGTCGGCTCGTCCATGAACACGACCTTGTTGGCCCAGACCACGGCGCGCGCCACCGCGACGCCCTGGCGCTGGCCGCCGGACAACGCGCCGATCGGCACGTCGAGGCTCTGCACCTGCACGCCCAGGGTGCGGAAGTGCTCCGAGGCCCTGCGCCGCATCTCCGCCTTGTCCAGCATGCCCAGCCGGCCGAGCAGCCCGCCCCGCCGCAGTTCCCTGCCCAGGTACAGGTTCGCCGCGGGGTCCAGCTCGGGGGCCACCGCGAGGTCCTGGTACACCGTCTCGATCCCGAGCTGGCGCGCCCTGGTCGGCGAGTCCAGCGCGACCGGCTGGCCGTCCAGCAGGATCTCGCCGGAGTCCGGCTGCTCGGCCCCGGACAGGCACTTCACCAGCGTCGACTTCCCGGCGCCGTTGTCGCCGATCAACGCGACGACCTCACCGGCCCGCACCTCGAACGACGCGCCGCGCAGCGCCTCGACCGACCCGTAGTGCTTGACCAGGTTGCGAGCTTCCAGCAGCGCGCCCATCACTTCCTCCCCGGTGCCGGCGGCCGGCACCGCACCGCGACAACGTCGCCTTCCAACCGCGCCGCGCCCGCGCCGTGCGGGACCACGACCGTGTCTCCCCGTCGCACCGCGAGGTCGTCGGAGTCGGTGCGCAGCACGCCCGCGCCCTCCAGGACGACCAGCACGGCGAACGACGGCTCCAGCTCCACCACCGAGCCCGGGTGCAACCGGTCGGCGCGGAAGAACGCGTCCGCCTCGGCCGGCAGCAGCGGCACGACGGGCGCCCGCCGGTCGCGCGTCTCGCGCACCAGCCCGGCCAGGCGGTCGGCCGACCACCCCGAGGTGTCCACGCACGCCAGCGCCGTCTCGTAGCCCAGGCCGAGGTGGCCCGCGCTCTCGTCGTCGGCGAACCCGCGCCACTCCAACATCACGGAGAGGTCGGTCGGCTGCTGGAGCTCGACGATGAACACGCCCTCGCCGATCGCGTGCGGCAGCCCGGCGGGCACGAAGACCGTGTCGCCCGGCTGGACGCGCACCGCGTTCAGCGCGCCCAACATGGCCGAACTGTCCTGAGTGGACACCCAGGCGCGCACCGTCGCGGCGTCGACGTCCTCGCGGAAACCGATGTACACCAACGGATCCGGGCCGGTCGTCCCGACGACCACCCACGCCTCGGTCTTGCCGAACCGGCACCCGAGGTGCGCCTGGGCGAAGGAGTCGGAGGGGTGGCAGTGCACCGGCAGCCGCTGCCCGGCGTCGAGCAGCTTCACCAGCAGCGCCGGGTCGTCCGCGAACGCCGCGGTGTGCTCCGCGCCCAGCCACGCCGACGGCGCCGCGCGCACCTCGTCCCGCAGCCACCGGCCGCCGGGCAGCCGGGACAGCCCCGACTCGGCCACCCCGAACAGGGTGGTCGTCGAGGCCACCCAGTCCTCCGGGCCGAACTCGACGGCGCTCGGCGCGTCGCGCAGGTCGGCGATGGCCGCGCCACCGCGGTAGAACCGCGGCGGTTGGTTGGCGGCAAGCCGGACGGGTCTCACGAAAGCCCTACCTCCCCGGAACCACGGGGCACCAGCCGGACCGGGAGCACGACCCGGCGCGGCGGTGCGCTGTCACCCCCGAGCCGGCCGAACAGCAGCTCGGCCGCGGCCCGGCCCAGCGCGGCGCTGTCGTGCGCCACCACCGTGACCGGCGGGTCCAGCAGGTCCGCCAGCTCGAAGTCGTCGAAGCCGACCAGCGCGGGGCGGTCGGGCCGGTGGGCGAGCGCCCGCACCGCGTAGACGGTCATCCGGTTGTTGCCGGAGACCACGGCGGTGGCCGGGTTGGGGCCGTCGAGGACCCGGCGCAGGGCGGCGGCGACGCTGCGCTCGTCGTGCGGCCCCATGACGACGAGCTCCTCGTCGTAGTGCAGGCCGGCCCGGGCGCAGCCCTCGCGGAAGCCGCGCAGCCGTTCCACCGCCGTGTAGATGTCGGGGGAGTCGCCGAGGAACGCGACGCGGCGGTGCCCGAAGGAGGCGAGGTGCCGCACCGCCTCCGCGGTGCCGCCGATGTTGTCGACCAGCACGGTGTCGGCGACGACGTCGCCGGCCGGCCGGTCCAGGAGGACCACGGGGGTGCCGGCCCGCATCTCGGGCACGAGGTAGCCGTGCCGCAGCCCGGTGGGGACGATCAGCAGCCCGTCCACCCGGCGGGCGCAGAACTCCAGCGCCAGGTCGCGCTCCCTGGCCGGCTCCGCGTCGGAGGACCCGGTCAGCACCAGTCGGCCGTGGTGCCGGGCCACCTCCTCCACCGCCCGGGTGAGCAGCGAGTAGAACGGGTTCGCGACGTCCTCCAGGATCAGCCCGACCGTGCCGGTGGAGGAGCCCCGGCGCAGGTTGCGCGCGCCGACGTTGCTGCGGAAGCCGAGTTGCTCGATGGCGGCGAGGACCCGCTCCGCGGTGCCCGGGTGCACGCCGGCCTCGTCGTTGACCACGCGGGAGACGGTCTTGATGCTCACGCCGGCGAGGCGGGCCACGTCGTTCATCGTGGCGCGCCTGACCTGACGGGGACCGCCCCCAGACAACGTTGTCATAGCGGCGGAATTCGACCCCGCCGCCGTGAGTGGTGTCAACACCGGACAGGTAATCATTCGGTGACGACGGGTGTGATCAGGCGCGCGTCGACCGGGGCCGACGACCGATCCCGGACTGATTGTTCCTGCTTACGGGGGATCTGCCGGCGAAAACCGGGCATCTCGCCCGATCGAGGCTTGACGGGCCTTCGCCACTCTTCGCACTGTGACGTGCACGACCGGTGAACACCCGACAAGGTTGTCAGGAAGCGGCCCCGGCGCGGCGCCGGCACGCACCCACCGCCGCACCGGCGTCGCGCTGGGAGGCAGCGCATGAGCGGACCGAGCCCGCACCCCGCCCCGAGATCCCACCCCCGCCGCACCCGCACCCACGCCACCCGCCACCGGTTCCGGGACGCCCTCGGCGTGGCCCTGGCCGCCGTCGTGGTCGCGGCTCTGGCCCCGGCCCTCCCCGCGCTGGCCCAGCAGGGTGCCGGCGGCGACCCGCCGAGCGAGGTGGCCATCCCGCCGGAGGACCTCGCCCGCTGGGTCAACCCGTTCGTCGGCACCGAGCCCGGCGGACCCGACCACGGAACCGGCGGCGGCGCCGGCAACACGTTCCCCGGGCCCACCGTCCCCTTCGGACTCCTCCAGTGGAGCCCGGACACCGCGACCCACCAGCACGGCGGCTACTACTACCCGGACAACCGGATCAGGGGCTTCAGCCTCACCCACCTGTCCGGCCCCGGCTGCTCCACCTACCAGGACGTGCCGTTCATGCCGTACGTCGGCGAGGTGAGCACGTCGCCCGCCACCGATCCCGCCCGGTACGTCTCGACCTTCGCGCACTCCAACGAGCGGGCCACCGCCGGCTACTACTCGGTGGCGCTGGACAACGGCGCGCAGGTCGAGCTGACCTCGACCCAGCGCACCGGCGTCGGCCGGTTCAGCTACCCGCAGGGGAAGCCGGCCACCCTGCTCGTCAACGTGTCCGGCTCGGTCTCCGGGGCGGACGACGCCGAGGTCACCGTCGGCAGGGACACGGTGAGCGGCTGGGTCACCAGCGGCCGCTTCTGCGGCGCCGCCAACCGCTACCGGCTGTACTTCCACGCGACCTTCGACCAGCCCTTCACCTCCGTCGGCACCTGGAAGAACGGCGCGGTCACCCCCGGGCGCACCACCGAGCGGGGCGGGGCCGAACCCAAGATCGACCTCGAGCGGACCCAGCCGCCGAAGAACCGGGCGGCCGAGGAGGCCGGGGCGGCCGCGGACCGGCCGGGCGGGACCTCCGGGCGCCAGGACACGACCGTATCCGGGCCGGGGACCGGCGCCTTCGTCACCTTCGACACCGCCGAGGAGCGGACCGTCACGGCCAAGGTGGCGATCTCGTTCGTCTCGCTGGAGGGCGCCCAGCGCAACCTCCGCGAGGAGAACCGGAACCGGGGCTTCGAGGACGTCCACGAGGCCGCCCGCCAGGCGTGGAACGAGCGGCTGAACCAGATCCGCGTCCGGGGCGGCACCGACGCCCAGCGCACGACCTTCTACACCGCGCTGTACCACTCCCTGTTGCAGCCCAACGTCTTCTCCGACGTGGACGGTCAGTACATCGGCTTCGACGGCCGAATCCACCGGACCGACCGGGGGCACGCGGCCTACAGCAACTTCTCCGGGTGGGACGTCTACCGCTCGGAGATGCAGCTCCTGTCGTTGCTGGCGCCCGACGAGGCCTCGGACATGGTCCGCTCGCTGGTGTCCTTCGCCGAGCAGGGCGGGGCGTGGGACCGCTGGACCGTGGCCAACGACTTCACCGGCGTCATGGTGGGCGATCCCTACCACGTGATGGTCGCCAGCGCGTACGCGTTCGGGGCGCGCGACTTCGACGCCGGGGCGGCGCTGCGCAGCATGGTGCGCGGCGCCACCGTGCCCACCCAGGGCTACAAGGAGCGGCCCGGACTGGAGGACTACCTGAAACTGGGCTACGTCCCGTTCGGCGTGGAGGGGGTCTGGGGCCCGCCCGCGACGACGCTGGAGTACACCAGCGCGGACTTCGCGATCGCCGACCTGGCGCGTCGGCTCGGCGACACCGAGACCTGGCGGACGTTCACCCGCAGGAGCCAGTTCTGGCAGAACCTCTTCAACCCGGGCTCCGGGTACCTCCAGGCGCGCAACCGGGACGGCTCGTTCGTCGAGCCGTTCGACCCCGGCAGCCCGAGCCACTGGGTCGAGGGCAACGCCGCCCAGTACACCTGGATGGTCCCGCACAACGCGCGCGGCCTGATCACGGCGATGGGCGGGGACGCGGAGGTCGTCCGCCGGCTTGACACGTTCTTCACCAAGCTGAACGCGGGTCCGAGGGAACCCTACGCGTTCCTCGGCAACGAGCCGATCATGCACACGCCGTGGCTGTACGCCTTCGCCGGTCAGCCCTACAAGGCCCAGTCCGTGACGCGGCGCGCCGTCAACGAGTTGTTCGGCCCCGGGCCGAACGGCCTGATGGGCAACGACGACCTCGGCCAGATGTCCTCCTGGTACGTGTGGGCGGCCATGGGGATGTACCCGGCGATTCCCGGCCGCGCGGAACTGGTCCTGAACAGCCCGTTGTTCGAGCGGGTCGAGATCAGGCGGCCCGGTGGCCAGCAGATCGTGGTGCGGGCGCGCGGCGCCGCCGCGGACCGGCCGTACGTCAGCGGGTTGCGGGTCAACGGCGACGCGACGAGCCGGACGTGGTTGCCGGAGTCGTTCGTGGAGCAGGGCGGCGAGCTCGACTTCGTGCTGTCCGGCGCGGCGGACCCGAGGTGGGGCAGCGACCCGGCGGACGCGCCGCCGTCCTTCCGGGACGGCGAGGTCGGCCAGCGGGGCTACGTCGAGCCGGGTCGGGTCGTGGTCCCGGCGGGTGGTTCCGGGAAGGTGGCGGTGGGCGCGCAGGACTTCTCCGGGGCCGGCGGGAAGGTGCGCTGGACGGCCAGTCCGCCGCAGGGCCTGGCGGTGACCCCGGCGTCCGGGGAGATCGCGCTTCCCGCCGGCGGCCGGGCGCGCCAGGAGATCGGGGTGACGGTGGCGCCGTCCACGGCCGAGGGGGTGCACCGGGTTCCGGTGTCCTTCACGGCGGCGGACGGGAGCGCGCTGCCGGCGACCTCGCTCCAGATCATGGTGGCCGAGCCGGGAAGCCTGCGCTCCGCGTACAACAACGTCGGGGCGAGTCCGGACGATCGGCAGGCCGCAGCGAACTACGACGGATTCGGTTACAGCTACTCACGAAACGCCCTGAGCGCCGCCGGCGTCCGTCCTAATGAGACGGTCACAGTGGACGGTGTGACCCACCGGTGGCCGTCGTCGGCGGTCGGCGAGCCGGACAACGTGGCCGCCAACGGCGAGACCGTGCAGATCCAGTCGGCGCCGGGCGCGTCGAAGCTGTCCCTGCTCGGCTCGGCGACCGACGGCAAGGCCAGCGGGACGGCCACCGTCACCTACACCGACGGCACCACGCAGAACGTGGACATCGGGTTCTCCGACTGGGCGTTGGGCGGCAAGGGCGATCCGGTGGAGTTCGACAACCGGGTCGTGGCCAAGATGCCGTACCGCAACACCACCGGCGGCGCGTCGCAGAAGCTGGACGTGCACCTCTTCGCCACCGCGCCGATCCCGTTGCGGCAGGGGAAGCAGGTCCGGAGCGTGACCCTGCCGAAGTCTGTCCGCGGCGGGAGCCTGCACGTGTTCTCGGTCGCGACCGGGTAGTCCCGCCCTGGCCAGGGACTTCGGCTCTCCCCACCCCGTGCCGCCCCGGCGGGACCGCTTGCCGGGGCGGCACGGGGCGTTGATCATTCGGGGATGATGAGCTCCCTCGACCGGGACTACGAGCTGGACGACGATCCGGCGCGGCTGGACCGCGACGCGGTGTGGGCCTTCCTCTCCGAGCACGTCTACTGGGGACGCTGGCGGAGCCGGGCCGACCTGGAGCGGCAGATCGACTCCGCGTGGCGGGTGGTCGGCGCGTACGAGCGGGCCAGCGGACGCCAGGTGGGTTTCGCCCGCGCGATCTCCGACGGCGTCTCCCTCGCCTACCTCGCCGACGTCTACGTGCTGCCCGAGCACCGGGGTCGCGGCCTCGGCGTCGCGCTCGTGCACGCGATGATCGAGGAGGGCGAGGGGGCGCGCTTCCGCTGGGCGTTGCACACCAACGACGCGCACAGCCTGTACGAGCGGTTCGGCTTCGCCAAGCCCGACGACACGTACCTGGAACGCCCCCTGCGGCGGGGGTGACCGACCGGCGGGAGCGGCGAGGCGGGCTGAGCTCTCAGCCCGTGCGGGAGCCCGTCGTCTTGCGGGCCGCGGCCTGGAGCCGGGCCTTGGCGGGGTCCCGCGCCGGCCCGCTGCCGCGGTGCGCCCTGGGCGCGCGCGTGTCGGGCGCGTGGCGGACGAAGAGGGTCACCGTGACGCTGTCGGTGAACCCGTTGTTCTGCATGAGCCGGGCGGAGGCCTCGTTGCCCTGCTCGACGTCGGTGACGATGCGGGTCGCGCCGGCGGCGAACAGCGCGGCGCAACAGGCCTGGAGCAACGTCCGCGCCAGTCCGCGGCCCTGGTGCGCCGGGTCCACCCCGATCCACTCGACGTAGCCCCAGTCCTCGCGCTCGTCGTAGGACAGCGAGCCGAGGACGAAGGCGACCACCCGGCCCCCGTCCTCCACGACCCAGCACGCGTCGGGCTGCGCGTCGAGGTGAACGGCCACACTGGACAGCGACCACGAGGTGTAGGGCATGGCCGAGACGTCGAACACGCGGTGACCCAGCTCCAGCACACCGGCCAGGTGGTCCAGGCGCATCGGGACCGGCTGCGCATCGCCGGTTGCCATGGGTAACAGCCCCTTCCAAGGGTTCGGCGCGTCCGATCCTACGTGGACCCCAGGTCGCCCCGGAGGAGGGAGACGGCGGGTGACCACCGCCGGAGCACCCGGTCCGCGCCCTGACCTGCTTCGCCGGGCGGCGGCCCGCGGCCGCGCCCGGCGGGTGACCACACGGTCGGGTGACGGGGGCGTCACCGGACCCGGGGGCGCCGCCGAGGGGCGTGTTCGGTTGGTCACTCCTGGTATATGGTCGGCTCGTGACCGACCAGCCGACGGACCCGTCGCAGATCAAGCCGGTGCCCGACCTGACCGCCGCCGAGTGGATCGAGACCACCGACGACGGCACACCGGGAGTCGAGATCGCCTTCGTCGACGACGTGGTCGTCATGCGCGACGGCAAGGACCCCGACGGCCCGGTGCTGGTGTTCACCCACGCCGAGTGGGACGCCTTCGTCGAGGGCGCCAAGGACGGCGAGTTCGACGAGCCGTGGAACTGGGACTCCGAAGAAGGCACTGCAGGCACTGCAGGCACTGCAAGCACCGAAGGCACCGCAGGCACCGCGGACACGGCTGGCGCTGTAGACGCTGCCGGCACTGCGGAGGCTGAGGGCGCTGGAGACGCCGCGGACGTCACCGGCCGCTGAGGCCGCCGCCCCGGGGCGCGCGGCCCTGCCGGGGACGCCGCTGACGGTGTCGGTGCGGCGCGGGCGGCCGGTAACGGCGTGTAGCGAACATATCGGGCAATCGGCCTCAGGGTTTTCCCTGAACTTCCCCTGGGCGGGGCAGATGCCGGTCTCCAGTCGGCTACGGTGCGTCGCATGTCGCCGATTGGGGGAGCGGACGGCACCATCGTGGTGGCCGATCTGCGCAAGCGTTACGGGGAGCTCCAGGCGGTGGACGGTGTCTCGTTCACCGTCGCCGAGGGGGAGTTCTTCGGCATCCTCGGTCCCAACGGGGCCGGCAAGACCACCACGCTGGAGATCGTCGAGGGCCTGCGGGAGCCCGACTCCGGCAGCGTGCTGCTGCTCGGGGAGAAGCCATGGCCCCGCAATCCCAGGCTTTTGCCGCGGATCGGGGTGCAGCTCCAGGCGTCGTCGTTCTTCGACAAGCTGACCGCGCGGGAGCAGTTGGAGACCTTCGCCGCCCTCTACGGGGTGTCCCGGGGCGACGCCGCCGACATGCTCGACCTGGTCGGTCTGGCCGACAAGGCCAACACCAGGGAGGACAAGCTCTCCGGCGGTCAGCGCCAGCGGCTGTCGATCGCCTGCGCGCTCGCCCACGACCCGGACATCGTGTTCCTCGACGAGCCGACCGCGGCGCTCGACCCCCAGTCCCGGCGCAACCTGTGGGACGTGCTGCGGGTTATCCAGCAGCGGGGCAAGACGATCGTGTACACGACTCACTACCTGGACGAGGCCGAGATCCTCTGCGACCGGGTCGCGATCATGGACCACGGTCGCATCCTGGCCATGGACTCGCCGGCCAAGCTCGTGCGCGGGCTGGACGCGCCCACCCACGTGATGCTCGCCGAGGGCGTGCTGTCCGTCGAGCAGGCCGAGACGATCCCGGGCGTCGAGGGCGTCAACGCGGACGGCGTCTCGCTGACCCTGTCCACCCGCACGCCCGCGCCGGTGCTCGCCGCCCTGGCCGAGCGGGGCGCGCTGGACGGGCTCCAGGTGCGCACGGCGACCCTGGAGGACGTCTTCCTCCACCTCACCGGACGGGAGTACCGCGCATGACCTCCTCCGCTCGTCGTGGGGGGACGGCGTCGTCCTTCCGCAGCCTGTCCACCGCGATGCTCAAGGGCTTCGTGCGGGACCGGGCCGGCCTGTTCTTCGTGTTCCTGTTCCCGCTGATGTTCCTCGTCGTCTTCGGGCTGATCTTCGGCAAGGAGGGCGGGACCAAGCCGAAGATCGGCGTGGTCGGCGACGGCCCGGTCGTGGTGGCGCTGGAGCAGAGCGGCGCGGTGGAGCTGGAGCGGCTCGGCGCGACCGACGACGCCGTGCGCAAGGTGCGCGACGGCGACCTCCCCGCCGCCGTGCTGGCCCACGGCGACACCGTCGAGCTGCGGTACGCCGCCAGCGACCAGACCCAGGCCGGTCTGGTGCGGGGCATCGTCGGCGGCGTCGTGGACAAGGTCAACATCGCCGCGTCCGGCCAGCCCCCGAAGGTGCGGTTGGACAGCCAGCAGGTCGAGGACTCCTCGCTGAAGGCCATCCAGTTCCTCACCCCGGGCCTGCTGTCCTGGGCGGTGTCCACCTCGGCGATCTTCGGCTCGGCGGTGACGCTCGTGTCGTGGCGCAGGAAGCAGGTGCTGCGCCGCATCCGGCTCGCGCCCGTCCCGGTGTCCACCGTGCTGTCCTCGCGGCTGCTGGTGAGCATGGGGATCGCGGTCGGGCAGACCGCGCTGTTCATCGGCGTCGCGTCGACCCCCGTGTTCGGGCTGTCGTTGTCCGGGCAGTGGTGGCTGGCCCTCCCGCTGGTCATGTTGGGCACGCTGGCCTTCTTCGCCATCGGCATGTTCGCCGGCTCGTTCGCGAAGACCGAGGAGACGGCGACCGCGGCGGCCAACCTCGTCGTGCTGCCGATGGCCTTCCTGTCCGGCACGTTCTTCCCGATCCAGAACGCCCCCGGCTGGCTGCAGGCGGTGTCCCAGGCGCTGCCCCTGCGGCACCTCACCGACGGCATGCTCGACGTGATGGTGCGGGGCAAGGGGATCGAGGCGCTCGCGGTGCCGGCGGCCGTGCTGGTCGGCTTCGCCGTCGTGCTGGGCGCGGTCGCGTCCCGGCTGTTCCGGTGGGACGACGCCTGAGGCCGCGGCGGCCGGCGGACCGGGTATAGGTAGGCTTCCTACGCAACAACCGACCCCGGTCCGCCGGAGCGCGTCGTCACGCCGGCCCGCCACGGCTGGCGTCGAACCGAGGCTGGGCCGACCACGTTCGTGTCGACCGGAGGGAATGCCGTGCTCTCCTCGCCCGCGGCGCGTTTCCGCGCCATCGCCTTCGCCGAAGCCGTGTCCTGGGCGGCGCTGCTCATCGGGATGCTCTTCAAGTACGTCGTGGCCAGCAACCCGATCGGGGTGAAGATCTTCGGTCCGGTCCACGGCCTGCTGTTCGTCGTCTACGTGATCGTCGTGCTCCTCGTGCGGGAGCCGCTGCGCTGGAACGGCAAGACGACCGTGTGGGCGCTGATCGCCAGCGTGCCGCCGTTCGGCACCGTGGTGTTCGAGCGGTGGGCCAGCCGCACCGGCCGGCTCGCCGCTCCGGCCCGGTCGAACGACGACGACGTCGCCGACATCGACGACGCGGAGGCCACGCCCGCGCGGAGCTGACGCCGACGAGTCGGGGCCGGTCCGGTCAGTCCGGGCCGGCCCCGACGCGTCTGTCGGATCAACGCGTCTGTCGGATCAACGCGTCCGTTGGGGGCGGGTCGTCTTTCGGGTCACGTCGTCTCGTCGACGAAGTCACCGGCGGCGCGGCGCACCTTGGCCAGCAGGTCGTTGAGCTGCTGGGTCTGCCGCTCGGTCAGCCCGGGGAGGCCGAAGTTGACCTCGGTCACCGCCTCGGTCGCCCGCTTCATCAGGTCCCGGCCCGAGTCGGCGATCTCCACCAGCGTGGTGCGGCGGTCGGTGGGGTGCGGCAGCCGCCGCACCAGGCCGTCGGCCTCCAACCGGTCGACGATGTTGGTGACGCTCGTCGGGTGCAGTTGCAGCCGTTCGCCCATCACCCGCATCGGCAGGCTGCCGCGCTGGGAGAAGACCAGCAGGACCAGCGCCTCGTAGCGGGCGAACGTCAGGCCGAGCGGGCGCAGCGCCTGGTCCACCGAGGACAGGACGATCTGCTGGACGCGCATGACGCTGGTGACGGCGGCCATGGTGCCGGCGGGACCGCCGATGCGCTCGGACCAGAGCTCGGTCGCTCGCGCGATCGGGTCGAACGGCAGGGGGCGGTGGGCCGTCATGACGTCCGACGCTACCAGCGGGTTCCTCGTCGGTTGGATCACCTCGGTGTTTGGCGTCCGCGTCGTTCGGCGACGATTCCGGGGTCGGGGTGGAACCAACGACGGGAGGAAACGGCGTGCTGGTGGCTTTCAGCGTGAGCCCGCTGGGCGGCGGCGAGTCCGACGGCGTCAGCGAGGCGGTGGCGGACGCGGTGCGGGTGGTCCGGGAGTCCGGCCTGCCGAACGAGACGACAGCCATGTTCACCACGGTCGAGGGTGAGAGCTGGGACGAGGTGATGGACGTGGTGAAGCGGGCCGTCGAGGCCGTTCAGGCCCACGCGCCGAGGGTGAGCCTGGTGCTCAAGGCCGACATCCGGCCCGGTCACACCGGCCAGCTCCGCGCGAAGGTCGAGCGGGTCGAGCGGCACCTCGCCGACGACTGACGAGGTCGACCGCCAGTCGGCGTGCTCGTCGACGGCCGCCGCCGGCCCGCCCGTGGCCGGCGGCGGCCGTGCCGTCCTTCGGCGGCGGCACTCTTTGGGGTGGACGTCGCGCCTGACCGGCCGCACGATGCCGCACGCTTCAACACAAGGGCGCGAATTTCGCCACGCTGCCCGCCGTCAGGGCCACCACTGCCCGCATTTTCGTCCAAAACACCGTTATCTCGGGGGATCCCCCATTTTCACGTTGGCACAGGGGGCTGACAGTTTCCGGCGTTGGCGGTGCCGGGGGCGGGGCGGGGCGTCAGGGGACTCGCCGGTGACTGGGGCCACACTGGCCGGCAGATACTAGGAAGTCCTACCATCGGTGCACCGATGGAGACCCAGCCGAGGGGGTAGCGATGCCCGTGCCTGGTTCCGACGAGCAGCGGGAGGTCGGCCCGCACGGCGGGCCCACCGGGCCCGAGGAGATCGAGGCCGGTCGGGAGCGCTGGCGCCGGCGGTACGCCGAGGCGCAGAGCAAGGGGCAGGTCAGGGACGCGGACTTCACGACCCTGTCCGGGGTCGAGGTGGACCCGGTCTACGGCCCCCGTCCCGGCGAGGTCGTCGACGACTTCGAGCGGATCGGCTGGCCGGGCGAGTACCCGTTCACCCGCGGCCTGCACGCGACCGGCTACCGCGGCAAGACGTGGACGATCCGCCAGTTCGCCGGCTTCGGCAACGCCGAGCAGACGAACGAGCGCTACAAGATGATCCTGGCCAGGGGCGGCGGCGGCCTGTCGGTCGCCTTCGACATGCCGACCCTGATGGGGCGCGACTCCGACGACAGCCGTTCGATCGGCGAGGTGGGCCACTGCGGCGTGGCCATCGACTCCGCCGCCGACATGGACGTGCTGTTCCGCGACATCCCGCTGGAGCAGGTCACCACCTCGATGACCATCTCCGGCCCGGCGGTGCCGGTGTTCTGCATGTACCTGGTCGCCGCCGAGCGCCAGGGCGCCGACGTCGGCCGGCTCAACGGCACGCTGCAGACCGACATCTTCAAGGAGTACATCGCGCAGAAGGAGTGGCTCTTCGCGCCGGAGCCGCACCTGCGGCTCATCGGCGACCTGATGGAGCACTGCGCGCACCACATCCCGGCCTACAAGCCGCTGAGCGTGTCCGGCTACCACATCCGAGAGGCCGGCGCGACGGCCGCGCAGGAGCTGGCCTTCACCCTCGCCGACGGCTTCGGCTACGTCGAGCTGGGCCTGTCGCGCGGCCTGGACGTCGACCGGTTCGCCCCCGGCCTGAGCTTCTTCTTCGACGCGCACGTCGACTTCTTCGAGGAGATCGCCAAGTTCCGTGCGGCCCGGCGCATCTGGGCCCGCTGGATGCGCGACGTCTACGGCGCGAAGACCGCCAAGGCGCAGTGGCTGCGCTTCCACACCCAGACCGCGGGCGTGTCGCTCACGGCGCAGCAGCCGGACAACAACATCGTCCGCACCGCGGTGGAGGCGTTGGCGGCCGTGCTCGGCGGCACGAACTCGTTGCACACCAACGCCCTGGACGAGGTGCTGGCGCTGCCCAGCGAGAAGGCCGCCCAGATCGCCCTGCGCACCCAGCAGGTGATCATGGAGGAGACCGGGGTGGCCAACGTGGCCGACCCGCTCGGCGGCTCCTGGTACGTCGAGGCGCTGACCGACCGGATCGAGGCCGAGGCCGAGCGGATCTTCGACCGGATCCGGGACATGGCCAGGATCGCGGTGCCCGGCGGCGAGCACCCGATCGGCGAGATGACCTCGGGCATCCTGCGCGGCATCGAGGACGGCTGGTTCACCGGCGAGATTGCCGACGCCGCGTTCGCCTACCAGCAGGCGCTGGAGAAGGGCGACAAGAAGATGGTCGGCGTCAACTGCCACGTCGACTCGCTGTCGGAGGACCTGGAGATCCTGCGGGTCAGCCACGAGGTCGAAATCGAGCAGCGGCGCCTGCTGGAGCGGCGCCGGGCCACCCGCGACCAGGCGGAGGTCGACCGCCGGCTGTCCGACATGGTCGAGGTGGCCAGGGGCGAGGGCAACCTCATCGAGCCGATGCTCGCGGCCGTCCGCGCCGAGGCGACGCTGGGCGAGATCTGCGACGCCCTCCGCGCCGAGTGGGGCGTCTACACCGAGCCGGCCCGCTTCTGACTCCGATCGGCCCGATCTGACCCGTCACGCGCCGTGGGGCGACCGGCAGGCCCAGCCTGCCGGTCGCCCCACGGTCTTTCTCCGGACCATTCCCGGGGCGTGCGGCGACCTCCGCACCCGCTCCTCGGACCAGCTGTGACGCAGGTGGCGCGAACAGGAGTGGGGACTGGCGGCCGGTGTTCGCGCGGTCGTGCCAAGATGGAGGACGTGACGAGGCCGGATCCACGTCAGCAGTCCGCAGCAGCGCTGTCCGCCGCCTTCTCCGGCGCGGTCGACCTCTCGGCGGTGAAGGCGAGGGCCGAAGCCGCCAGGCAGCCGGCCGCCCAGCCGACGCCGGGCGGCGGGGCCAGCGCGCCAGCCACGGGCTCCTGGGTGATCGACGTGACCGAGGCGACCTTCCAGCAGGAGGTCGTCGAGCGCTCCATGCAGGTCCCGGTGGTCGTCGACCTCTGGGCCACCTGGTGCGGGCCGTGCAAGCAGCTCTCCCCGGTGCTGGAGCGGCTGGCGGAGCAGAGCAGGGGTGCCTGGGTGCTCGCGAAGATCGACGTCGACGCGAACCCGCGCATCGCCCAGCTCTTCCAGGTGCGCTCGGTGCCCACCGTGATGGCCATCGCCGGCGGCCAGCCGATCGACGGCTTCGCGGGCGCGCTGCCCGAGCCCCAGGTCCGCGAGTGGATCACGGCGTTGCTGGACGCCCTGCGCGACCAGATGCCGGGCATCCGCGCCGCCGAGCAGGCCGTCCCCGGCGAGGCCGAGCCGGCCGAGGAGCCGGAGGACCCGAGGTTCGTGGCGGCCGAGGAGGCGCTGGAGCGCGGGGACCTGGCCGCCGCCGAGGCCGCCTACCAGAAGATCCTGGACGCCGAGCCGGGCAACGAGGAGGCGCGGGCCGCGCTCGCGCAGGTCCGGTTCGAGGCCAGGGCCGCGGCGGCCGACCCGACCGCCGTGGAGCGGGCCGACGCCAACCCGGACGACGTCGACGCCCAGCTCGCCGCCGCGGACGCCGAGATCGCGGCCCAGCGGGTGGAGCAGGCGTTCCTCCGCCTGGTCGGCACGGTCAGGCGCACGTCCGGCGACGAGCGGAACCGGGTGCGGCAGCACCTGGTCAACCTGTTCGAGCTGTTCCCGGCCGACGACCAGCGGGTGATCGCCGCCCGCCGCAACCTGGCGAGCGCCCTGTTCTGATCTGCCCGCGCCCGGCGGTGTCCGGGCGCGGAACGGGCCACCGGTAGACGAAGGGTCCTCTTCGGACAGATCACTGTCCGAAGAGGACCCTTCGTTCGTTCGCGGGGGGAAGTGGTGATGGACTGGGCGGGATGCCGCTCGGCTGACGGATCGGTCGAGCCTTCCCGTCAGCCGAGCTTCCCCAGTCAGGCGAACCGAACCCCGCCTGTCAGTTGAACTTCTCCGTGCACGGGCTGACGCCGTCCATGAAGCCCACGCGCAGCGCCTCGACCCTGGCGAAGCCGGAGGGCACGGACCTGCCGTCCACGTCGGCCGCGATCAGGCTCCGCTCCGACAGCAGCTCGGCGACGGCCTCGTCCAGGTCTCCGGGGGAGATCTTGGCTCCGGGCAACGGGTTCCGCTTGTTCACCGGGTGCTCCAGGAGCTGTCCGGCCCAGGAGCCGACCAGGCAGGCGGTGCGCAGACCGGCGACGTCGCCCTTCAGCTCGGAGCCCACCGCCTTCTGCACCGACAACACGTACCGCGACGCCACCTCGCCGTAGGCGGCGAAGTCACCGATGCCGGTGCTCTGCCGGTCGCCCTTCTTCGGCGGGGTGCCGATCCTGGCCAGCTCCGCCATGTCCAGCGAGACCGTGTTGCTGCTCGGGCAGTAGCCGGCCGGCTTGGTGGGCTTGGCGTCCGAGCACGAACCCGAGGCGTCGCGGAAGGTCGGCGCGGCCGCGCCGGTGTCCTTGAAGGCGTCGCCGAGGCTCTTCTTGATGGCCTCGAGGTTCTTGTCGTTGATCTCGATGTTGCCGCCGGTCTTCTGGTCGTCCTGCTTGATGAACGGCAGCTCCGTGATCCGGTTCTCGATCTCCTTCACGCCGATCCGCGAGCAGCGCGTGGGGCCCTCGGCGAACCCGTACTGGAAGCCGGTGATCCGGTCGAAGGCGCTGCCGTGCGCGCCCTGCTTGGCGAACGAGCTGCCCACCTGGTCGCGGATGAAGAACAGCGAGGCGAGGATCTGGTTGAGGCCCTTGCCGGTGGAGATCTCGAAGTGCTTCGACTTGCCCTCCGCGACGTGCCGGAAGAACGCGCCCGCGTAGCAGTCGGCCTGCTGTTCGGCCACGATCGTCGGAGTGGAGGCGGTGATCTTCGCGTCGTCCGGGATGCCCGCGGCCGCCCCGGCGGTCGCCAGTCGGCTCTGCACCGCGTGGCCGACCTCGTGCGCCAGCACGGTGACCACCGCCATCGGGCCGAACCGCTTGTTCAGCATCGGCAGCAGCTCGCCGCGGTCCCAGGCGACCGCGTCGTCGAGCGGGCAGTAGAAGGCGTTGACCTGGCCCTCGGTGCTGCTCCGGCAGATCTGCACGCCCCTGCCGTTGGAGTCGTAGGACAGCAGCCTGCTGATCGGCTTGAACTCGGTCCTGAAGTCGGAGCGGAAGCGCTCCTTCCAGTACTCCTGGACGTCGCTCACCGCGTTGACGGCGACCTTGTCCATCTCGCCGCCGTCGGCGTTCTCCACCGGCAGCGTCGAGTCCGCGACGCCCCGCTTCGGCCCGCTGGGCCCGTCGGTCACCGGCAGACCGGCCACCGTGCCGGGGTCGATCGCCCCCAGCGCGCGTGGTTTCCCTGCCACCTTCTGCCCGGCGCACCCGCTGAGCGCCAGCGCCGCCACCACGGCGAACGTCGCGACCACCGCCCGCCCCGTGCGTCGGGATCGGGTCGACACCACCGCCATCCGAACGTCCCATCCTGGTCGTGAGGGTGAAGATCCGCACGAGAGCCGTGCCCGCAAGAACTTACTTGCCGGAGTCGGCGCGGGTGTCCGACTTGCTCCAACTGGCGGCTTGGCCGGGAGGGCAAAACCGAAGACCCTTCAAACCTACTTCCCGGTAACAACCGGGCCGTGGCAACGGGCGACCCGGCCGGGACGAGCTGGAAGGAGTCGACCATGGTGACTGCACGGCAGGGTGGCCGCACCAGGTGGCTGCGGTTCGGCGCGGTGCTCGGTGGCGGTCTGGTCGCCAGTGGCGTCCTGGTCATGGGCATATCGCAGGGCGCGTTAGCCGCGTCCTTCACGGTCTCGGGCACCAGCTTCAAGGCGTCCGCGGACAAGATGGTCGGGCACGGCTACGCCCAGTACGGCAGCGTCGACAAGTCGGCGGACGGCAAGGTCCACCCGGTCGCCGTCAACGCGATCGGCAAGGCGAGCCTGGACAACTTCTGCCAGTCCGTGGTGATCCCCGGCATCCCGGTGCTCGGCGACGTCTCCATGAGGATCACCGCGGGCGGCGCCGGCGGCATGAAGGCGGACAACCTGCTGCTCAACGCCGAGAGCCTGAACGGAAGCCTGACCCTGACCAACGCCGAGGTCGGGCGGGACGCCGGAACCCTCGACAAGGGGCCGGGCAAGGGCCAGCCGGGTTCGTTCGGCATCCAGGCCGACACGGTCACGGTGAACAACCTCAAGCAGACGGCGTGGAGCACCACCGCGTCCACGCTGCAGTTCAACGGGATGAACCTGGCCCTGTACGCGGGTCGGAACGAGTGCTTCTGACCCTGGTGGACGCACCGCGCGTCGTCCGGCCGCCCCGGCCGGACGACGTGTCCGGCCGACGCGGGAGGAGACGGCGATGAGCGCCGAGGAACCGCTCGGGGCTTCGGCTGAGGGCGCCGGAGAACCCACTGCCCGTTCGCGTGGTGACGGCCTCGATGGCGGAGGGCCGCCTCCGGCGTCCGGCCTGGGTTCCGGCGGACCGCGCCGGGAGGAGGCGCCGGCGAAGTCCGGCGATCACCGCCCCGCACCCGCGCCCGCGCCCGTATCGGCACCAACACCAGCACCGGCGCCGGCGAGCCTCGCGCCACCCACCGCGGTGATCGCGACCACCGTCGAGGCCCGGGGCCGGGGCGCCGACCCCGCGCGGACCGAGGTGCTGCCGGCTCGGCGGGCGGCGCCCGTTCCCGCGGTCCGCCCGAGGCCGTCGGCGCTGGCCACCGTCGCCTCGACGCGTCGCCGCTTCCGGACCTGGCGGCGCGACCGGCCGTTCTGGGCCGGGGTGTTCCTGCTGGCCTCCGGCGTGATCATCCTCGCCCCGCCCTACGCCACCCTGCGCATCGGCGACCTGACCCTGGCGATGGGCACCATCGGCGGGGTGTCCTCGCTGGTCATCGGCGCGCTGATGATCGTGTCCGGGCTGTCGCTGTGGGTGCGCCCGCAGTTCCGGCTGGCCGCCGGCGTCGCGGCCATGCTGCTCGCGCTCGTCTCCCTGGTGACGGCGAACCTGGGCGGGTTCATCGTGGGCGCGGTGCTCGGCGTCCTCGGGTCCGCGCTGGCCGTGTCGTGGACCGACCAGAGCAGGGTGCGACGGCCCCGCCGCGCTCGTCAGCGGAACCCGGCCCCGTCGGGTCACGACGCGCCGCGCGCGGAGACCACCACGCCGCTGCCGGCGCCCACGGCGGAGCAGGTCATCACGCAGACGGTCGTGGAGGCCGCCGAGCGGTCCGCCGCGCCCCGTGAGTCCGACCCTCGTGAGCCCACACCCCGTAAGCCCGGACCTTGGCGAGCTCCGGACGACCGGCCGTCCCCCAGCCCCCGACGACCTCCGTCCACTTTGGTCGTTGCTCTGCTCGCGGTCGCGGGGGTGGCCGCGCTGGTCGCCGCCTCTCCCGACGGGGTCGCCGTCGCGGGCGGGCGCCCGCCGGCCACCGCCACCACGACACCGGCCTCCCCGGGCACCCCCACCTCGCCCGCGCCGACGCCCGGCCCCCCGACCTCAGGGTCGTCGGCGCCCGGCAGCACGGGGGCCAGCACCACGGGCAGCACCTCCGGCACCCCGCAGGGGAGCGGCTCGTCCGCCCCGGCCCCGAGCACGGCCCCGAGCGGCCCGACGGCCAGCGCGGCGCTGCCGACCAACGTCAGCCCACCCCCGACGGTGCGGGCAGGACCCGGCCGCGCGGCGGTCAGGCCCTTCACGCTCGCGGGCACCAAGTTGACCTTGTACGGCGCGAGTTTCGACGGCGTCACCGACGTTCCGACCCTCAACGGCACCAAGCGCGCGCTCGCGTTCCGCGTGGTCGGGGTGGACGTCACCGACATGGTGATGACGGCCGACGCGGGGGAGGGTCGCAAGATGACGGTGCGGGCCGCGGCCGGCAGCGTCACGACGATCCGCGGTCTCAACGTCGTCCTGCACACCGAACGCCTGGTCGGCAAGCTCGACGTGCTGGGCATCCCGATCCCGGTGGACTTCAGCCCGGACAACCCGCCCCCGCTCACGCTGCCGCTGCTGACCTTCAAGGACGTCACCGTGACCAACGCGCAGCAACTCGGCGGCACCCTGACCATCCCCGGCGCGACGATCGGCTTCGGCTGACGGCTCAGCCGAACCCGCACGCGGCCGGCCCGCCCAGCGCGCCGTTGCGGAACGACTCCACCCGGTCGAACCCGGACCGGATCGCCTCGCCATGGACGTCGCGCGCGCCGTAGTCGTACCCGAGCAGCACCTGGACCGCCTCGTCGAGATCGCCGGGGGACAGGCCGAAACCCTCCCGCCGGCCGAACACCGTGCCGGTGTACGCGCCGGCCAGGCACAACGCCGTCTTCGCCGCGGCCTCGCCCCGCACCGGCCGGCCGAGCGCCGACTGCGCGGCGAGCCCGTACCGGGTGGCCAGCAGCGTGCCGGTCGCGTAGTCGCCGATCTGCTCGTGTAGCCTCGGCACCTCGGTCACGCCGTCCAGCTCGATCCGGCCGGTGGCCGGGCAGAACGCGACCGGGCCCTGGTCCCGGCCCTCGCAGCCGGGCCGAGGCTCGTCGGTGCGCACGGTCGGCCGCTTCCACGTCCCGCCGCGCTGCGTCACCAGCGCCGAGAAGTAGTTGTCCAGGTCCGCCGCCACCGAGCCGATCATGCGCTGGAACTCCATGTTCCCGCCGTTGGCCCGGTCGTCGAAGCTGGTGAACGTGGTCTGCGTGAACTTGCGGTTGTCCACTGTCATCGCGGAGCACAGCTTCGGGCCCTGCTGGTAGCCGTCCTGGAAGGCGGAGACCCGGTCGAAGGCGTTGCCGTGCGCGCTGCGGTCGGTCTTGGCGGTGCCGACCGGGTCGCGGAAGCTGACCAGCGCGCCCAGCGCGGCGTCCAGCTGCTCTCCGCTGATCCGCAGGTGCGCGGCCCCGCCGTCGGTCACCGACCGGACGAACGCCCCGGCGTAGCAGTCGGCCATCGCCTCGGTGAGGATCGTCGGGAACCGGCTGGGCTGCTGCCGTTGCTCGGTGACGCCCACCCCGGCCCGGTGGTGCACGGCGTGCCCGATCTCGTGGGCCAGCACGATCACCACCGCGGCGTCCCCGTACTTCTCCCGCAGCACCGGCAGCAGGGCCGACCGGTCCCACGCGATCGCGTCGGCGCTGGGACAGTAGAAGGCGTTGCCCTCCACCTCGCTGGCCTTCTCGGTGCAGGGCGCCGGCCGGGCCGCCCTGCTGGAGCTGTCCACCGAGTAGAACCCGCCGCGCAGGTCCTGCCACCCCTTGCCGAAGACCGGCTCGAACGTGCGCCGCCAGTAGTCCCGCACGTCGGTGACGGCCGTGGCGGCGAGCCGGTCGACCAGCCCGCCGTCGGTGCCGTTGACGAACGACGGGTCGACCCCGCTCCTGGTCACGCTCTCGGCCGCGCTCGGCGTGCCGGGGACGCTCACCGCGCACCCGCTCACCAGGGCGGCGACGAGTGTCAGCGCGGCGACGGCCCACCGTCGGGGGAGCCGTCCGCCCCCTGGTCGCCCCCAGCGCCGTTCACCCGCCTGTCGCACGCGGTCATTGTGCAGGGCAGGGGCTGAAGTCCCTGTCGGTTCGGCCCGGCCGAGCGACCCGGCGCGGTCCGTGCTCAGTCCTCTCCGTCGGGGACGAGCCACAGCACGCCGACCGGCGGGACGTCGACGACCGCCGACGCCGGCCGGCCCTGGTGCGGCTCCGCGCCGGCGGTGACCAGCTTCCCGTTGCCCACGCCCGAGCCGCCGAAGTCCGGCTCGTCGGTGTTGAGCAGCTCCCGCCAGCGGCCGGCCCCTGGCAGCGCGAGCCGGTGGTCGTGGTGCGGTACGCCGGAGAAGTTGACCACGCAGACCAGCACCGAGCCGTCGTCGCCGCGCCGCACGAAGCTGAGGAGGTTGCGCTCGGCGTCCCCGGCGTCGATCCACTCGAACCCGTCCGGGCTGGTGTCCAGGGTGTGCAGCGCGGGGTGCTCGCGGTAGAGCGAGTTCAGCACGCCGACCAGCCGTTGGATGCCCCGGTGGTAGTTCATCCCGCCGTGCTCGTCGAGCAGGTGCCAGGCCAGCGACGTCGCCGCCGACCACTCCCACGGCTGGCCGAACTCACCACCCATGAACAGCAGCTGCTTGCCGGGGTGCGCCCACATGTACGCGAGCAGCGCCCGGACGCCGGCCGCCTTGTTCCACGCGTCCCCCGGCATCCGCTCCCACAGCGAGCCCTTGCCGTGCACCACCTCGTCGTGCGACAGCGGCAGGATGTAGTTCTCGCTCCAGGCGTAGAGCATCGAGAACGTGACCTCGTTGTGGTGGTACGACCGGTGCACGGGGTCCCGGCGCAGGTACTCCAGGGTGTCGTGCATCCAGCCCATGTTCCACTTGAAGCCGAAGCCCAGGCCGTCCTCGTCGGTGCGCCGGGTGACGCCGGACCACGCCGTGGACTCCTCGGCGACCATCATGATCCCCGGGTGCCGCCGGTAGGCGGTGGCGTTGAGCTCCCTGAGGAACGCGATGGCCGCCAGGTCCTCCCGCCCGCCGTGCGGGTTGGGCACCCACTCGCCCTCCTCGCGGGAGTAGTCGAGGTAGAGCATCGACGCCACGGCGTCCACCCGCAGGCCGTCGAGGTGGAACTCGTCCAGCCAGTACAGCGCGCTGGCGATGAGGAAGTTGCGGACCTCGGTGCGGCCGAGGTTGAACACCAGGGTGCCCCAGTCCGGGTGCTCGCCCCGGCGCGGGTCCGCGTGCTCGTACAGCGGCGTGCCGTCGAAGCGGGCCAACGCCCACTCGTCCCGGGGGAAGTGCGCGGGCACCCAGTCCAGGAGCACGCCGATGCCCCGCTGGTGCAGGTGGTCGACGAAGTAGCGGAAGTCGTCCGGTCCGCCGTAACGGGCGGTCGGCGCGTAGTAGGAGGTCACCTGGTAGCCCCACGAGCCCCCGAAGGGGTGCTCGGCCACCGGCAGCAGCTCCACGTGCGTGAAGCCCAGGCGGCTGACGTACTCGGCCAGCTCGTGCGCGATCTCGCGGTAGCCGGCGCCTTGCCGCCACGAGCCCAGGTGCACCTCGTAGATGCTCACCGGCTCGCGCCACCACCGGGCCTGCGCGCGCCGGGTCATCCAGTCGTCGTCGTTCCACAGGTAGTCGGAGGTGTGCACCACCGAGGCGGTGGCGGGCGGCAGCTCGGTGGCGAACGCCAGGGGGTCGGACCGCTCGTGCCAGTGGCCGTCCGGCCCGAGGATGCGGAACTTGTACCGGGCGCCCGCGGCCACGCCGGGCACGAACAGCTCCCACACGCCGGACGACCCGAGCGAGCGCAGCGGGAACGCCCGCCCGTCCCAGAAGTCGAAGTCGCCGCAGAGCCGCACGCCGCGCGCGTTGGGAGCCCACACCGCGAACGCCGTGCCGGACACGGTGCCGTGCTCGGTCTCGTAGGCGTGCTCGTGCGCGCCCAGCGCCTCCCACAACCGCTCGTGCCGGCCCTCGCCGATCAGGTGGAGGTCGAGGTCGCCGAGGGTGGGCAGCCACCGGTAGGGGTCGTCGACGGTCTGGACGTGCTCGCCGAAGCGGACCTCCAGCCGGTAGTCCCCCGGCGGGGCGGGCACCACGCCGGAGAACAGGCCCTCCTCGTGCGCCAGCGGGAGCCCGAACCGCCGCTCCGGCTCCCCGGGCCCGCCGGGCAGCACCACCGTCACCGCGTCGGCGTGCGGGCGGAACACCCGGACCACCACGCCGTCGGGGTGCGGGTGCGCGCCCAGCACGGAGTGCGGGTCGTGGTGGGCGCCCGACACCAGGCGCTCCACGTCCGCCGGATCGGGCGGGCAGATGTCCACAGTGGACAGCGCGTCGGTGGGGTCGGGGGCCGTCCTGGTGTCCCTGGGGGACTTCATCGATCACCTCGGCGACGTCGCACGGAGACGATGTGGGCCACGCGGTGCGGGTCCAGCCGAACGTAGTTGCGCGCGCCCCAGTCGTACCGCTCCCCGCTGACCTCGTCGTGCGCGTCGAACCGCTCGTCCCACGCCATGCCCAGCGCCGGCATGTCCAGCGACAACGTCGCCTCCCTGGGGTGGTGCGGGTCGAGCGTCACCACGCACACCACCGTGTCGCCGCTGACCGGGTCGCTCTTCGAGTAGGCGATCAACGCGTCGTTGTCGACGTGGTGGAACCGCAGCGTGCGGAGCCGCTGGAGGGCCGGGTGGTCGCGGCGGATCTCGTTGAGCCGGGTCAGCCACGGCTGCAGCGACCGCCCCTCGGCCAGCGCGCCCGCGAAGTCCCTCGGCCGGAGCTGGTACTTCTCCGAGTCCAGGTACTCCTCGCAGCCCGGCTCGCGGGGCACGTGCTCGTACAGCTCGTAGCCGGAGTACACGCCCCAGCTCGGCCCGAGGGTGGCGGCCAGGGCGGCGCGCAGGGCGAACACCGCCGGCAGCCCGGTCTGCAGCGAGGCGTGCAGGATGTCGGGGGTGTTGACGAACAGGTTCGGCCTGGCCTCGTCGGCGCGCCGGACCAGCTCCTCGCCGAACTCGGTCAGCTCGGCCTTGCTGGTGCGCCAGGTGAAGTACGTGTAGCTCTGGTGGAAGCCCAGCCGGGCCAGCCCGTAGAGCCGGGCGGGCCGGGTGAACGCCTCGGACAGGAAGACCACGTCCGGGTCGGTCCGGCGGACCTCGGCCAGCAGCCAGTCCCAGAAGTCGGGCGGCTTGGTGTGCGGGTTGTCCACCCGGAAGATCCGCACCCCGTGGTCCATCCAGTGCCGCAGGACCCGCAGGACCTCGCGGCGCAGCCGCTCCGGGTCGTTGTCGAAGTTCAGCGGGTAGATGTCCTGGTACTTCTTGGGCGGGTTCTCGGCGTACGCGATCGTGCCGTCGGGCCGGCGGCCGAACCACTCCGGGTGCTCCTGGACCCACGGGTGGTCGGGGGCGCACTGCAGCGCCAGGTCCAGCGCGACCTCGACGCCCAGCTCGTGCGCCCGCTCGACGAACCCCTTGAAGTCGGCCGACGTGCCGAGGTCGGGGTGCACCGCGTCGTGCCCGCCGTCGTGCGAGCCGACCGCCCACGGGGAGCCGACGTCGTCCGGCGCGGCGACCAGGGAGTTGTTGCGGCCCTTGCGGTTCACCCGGCCGATGGGGTGGATCGGCGGGAGGTAGACGACGTCGAAGCCCATCCCGGCGATGCGCTCGAGCTCCTCGGCGGCGGTCTGGAAGGTGCCGTGCACCGGGACGCCGTGCGCGTCCCACCCCCCGGTGGAGCGGGGGAACATCTCGTACCAGGAGCCGATGGCGGCCCGGGGGCGGTCGACCCACAGCGAGTGGGGGCGGCCCCTGGTGAGCAGTTCGCGCACCGGGTGGTCGTGCATCACCTGGCGGATCTCCGCGGTCAGCGCCGGTCCGACCCGTTCCGCCAGCGGGCGGCGCGCGTCCCGCAGCGCGGCGGCCGCCTCGGTCAACCGCGCCCGGTCCCGGCGCCGGTCGGGTCGGCGGGCCACCCGGTCCAGCAGCCGGGCCCCGCCCTCCAGGTCGTTGGCCAGCTCCGCGACGTCCTGCCCGGCCCGCAGCCGGGCCTCCACCGTGTGCAGCCAACTCGCCCAGGGGTCACTCCACGCGTCCACCCGGAAGGTCCAGGAACCCAGCCGATCGGGGACGACCTCGGCGACCCACCGGTCGGTTCCGGCGCCGTCCGGGAGCATGCGCACCTGACGGCCTACCCGGTCGCCTGGCCCGCGCCACACGACCGTGGCGGCCACCGCCTCGTGGCCCTCCCGCCACACCGTCGCCCGGATCGGAAGCTGCTCGCCGAGCACCGCCTTGGCGGGGCGCCGACCGCAGGAGATCACCGGGGAGACGTCGTCGATGCCCAACCGGCCGCTCACCGGTCCGCCTTCCGTCGCCCGCCGTGCTCGAACGGCCACAGTCTGCCGTCCCGCGCTGGCCACTGCCGGGTGACCCGGGGGCCGTCGGCGCATGTTGCGCCCGGTCGGGGACGGATATCCCCCGTCAGGTGGGATCACGCTGCGCGACCGCCCGGCCGGACGCAGCATCGGTCGCTGACGTGGCACTCCGAGGGCCTCCGCGAGATTCCCCCGGGACGTGTCGGGGCCCTCCGCACGGAAAGGGATTGAGATGAGGCGACCGCTTTCCCTCGTTCTCGGCACCGCCCTCGGCACTGCTCTCAGCACTGTTCTTCTCAGCACTGTTCCCGGCGTCGTGCGCGGCCCCCTCACGCCACTCGGCGCCTTCGCCGGTCCGGTCACCGCGAGCGCCGACGATCCCGCCGGGGACCAGGAGCGGCAGGTGGCCGAGGTGCGCACCGCGACCGCGCGCTACGCGGACGTGCAGGAGGCGCTGAACAACGGCTACGCCCCCTCGCGGGGATGTGTCGAGTCACCCGAGGGCGGGATGGGTGTGCACTACGTCAACCCCGACCTGGTCGGTCGGCTCGACCTCCACGCGCCCGACGTCGTGCTGTACGAACCGCTCCCCGACGGGAGCCGGCGACTGGTCGCGGTGGAGTGGCTGAAGTGGGACGAGGACCAGGACGCGAGCACCGACGACGACCGGCCGTCCTTGCTCGGCGTGCCCTTCGACGGCCCGTTCCCGGCGGACGACGCGATGCCGGCGCGCTACGAGCTGCACGCGTGGGTGTGGGACGCCAACCCGAACGGGATGTTCGCACGGTGGAACCCGAACATCACCTGTGCGAACTACACCGGCGACGACTGACGGTCATTCGCTCCAAAGTGGAGTAGTCGCGCGGGCCCGGCCGGTCGATCATCGGGGGCCGACGCACCTCCGACCGGTCAGGGGACACCGTGTTCCGAACGTTCGTCGCGGCGCTCGGCGCCGCCCTGTCGCTGTCCCTCGCGCCCGCGTCCGCCGTCGCGGACCCGCCGCGAGCCCCCGCCCACCAGGCCGACGCGCCCGTCGCGTCTGACGTGTCAGGCGGGTCGGGGATCGGGTCGGCGGTCGGTCCCCGGCGGGACGACGTCCGCCGCCAGCTCGCGGCGGCCCGCGCGGCGACCGGGCGGTTCCGCGACCTGCGGGTCGCGCTCGACGAGGGCTACGCGCCGATGGGCCAGAGCTGCCTGCACTCGCCCGAGGGCGGCATGGGGCGGCACTACATCAAACCCGAGTTCGTCGGGCTCCTCGACCCGCTGCGGCCCACGATCCTGGTCTACGACGTCGACCCGGACTCGAAGACCACCAGGGACCTGGTCGCGCTGGAGTGGGTGAAGTGGGACGAGGACCAGGACGTGAGCACCGACGACGACCGGCCGTCGCTGTTCGGCGTGCCCTTCGACGGCCCCTTCGAGCGCGTCGAGGACATGCCGGCGCGCTACGACCTCCACGCGTGGGTGTGGAAGCACAACCCCAGCGGCACGTTCGCCAGGTGGAACCCGACGGTGACGTGTTGATGGCGGTCCCTGCCCCGTTCGTCCGGCGGCCGGTCGCCCGGCCAGGGTCGTAGGCTGCCCTGCCGTGAGAGCAGTACGCCGCTTCACCGTGCGCGCCCATCTGCCGGACCAGTTGTCCGCGCTCGGCACCCTGGCCACCAACCTGCGGTGGACCTGGCACCCGCCGACGCAGGACCTGTTCGCGGCCGTCGACCCCGAGGTGTGGGAGCGGGTCGGGGCCGACCCGCTGCGGCTGCTCGCCGAGGTGCCCGCCGAGCGGATGACCGCGCTCGCCAGGGACCCCGACTTCCTGACCAGGACCAGGGCGCTGGCCGACGACCTGCGGCGCTACGTCACCGGTCCGCGCTGGTACCAGCGGCGGCAGGAGGAGGGGGTCCGGCTGCCCGCCTCGGTCGCCTACTTCTCCATGGAGTTCGGCGTCACCGAGGCGTTGCCGAACTACTCCGGCGGCCTGGGCGTGCTCGCCGGCGACCACCTGAAGGCCGCGTCCGACCTGGGCGTCCCGCTGGTCGGCGTCGGGCTGCTCTACCGCTCCGGCTACTTCCGGCAGTCGCTGTCGCTGGACGGCTGGCAGGTGGAGCACTACCCGGTGCTCGACCCGCGCGGCCTGCCGCTGGAGCCGCTGGTCGAGCCGTCGGGGACGCCGATCCAGGTGCACGTGGCCATGCCCGGCGGGCGGGTGCTGCGGGCCAGGGTGTGGAAGGCCCAGGTCGGCAGGGTGCCGCTGCTGCTGCTCGACTCCGACCTGCCGGAGAACGACCCCGACCTGCGCGGCGTCACCGACCGGCTCTACGGCGGCGACCAGGACCACCGCATCCGGCAGGAGATCCTCGCCGGCGTCGGCGGCGTGCGCGCGGTGCGCACGTTCTGCGAGCTGGTCGGCCGCCCGCAGCCCGAGGTCTTCCACACCAACGAGGGCCACGCCGGGTTCCTCGGCCTGGAGCGCATCCGGGAGCTGGTCACCACCGAGGGGCTGGACTTCGACCAGGCCCAGGTGGCGGTGCGCGCCGGCACCGTGTTCACCACGCACACGCCGGTGCCGGCGGGCATCGACCGCTTCCCCGTGGACCTCGTGCGGCACTACTTCGGCAACGGCGACCGGGACGGCCTGCTGCCCGGCGTGCCCGCCGACCGCGTGCTCGCGCTGGGCGCCGAGGACAACCCCGGCGTGTTCAACATGGCGCACATGGGCCTGCGGCTGGCGCAGCGCGCGAACGGCGTGTCGGCCCTGCACGGGCGGGTGAGCCGGGGGATGTTCCGCAAGCTGTGGCCGGGGTTCGACGTCGACGAGGTGCCGATCGGCTCGGTCACCAACGGAGTGCACGGCCCCACCTGGGCCGCGCGCGAGATCAGCAAGCTGCTCGGCGAGCCCGAGATGAGCGCGGTGGACACCGGGCTCGGCCTGGGCGGCTTCGAGCCCGTCACGGACTCGCTGCTGTGGGAGCTGCGGTGCGCGTTGCGCGCGCGGCTGGTGGACGAGGTCCGCCGCCGGGTCCGCCAGGCGTGGCTGCAACGCGGTGCGTCCGCGCTGGAGCTGGGCTGGACCGACTCGGTGTTCGACCCCGACGTGCTCACCGTCGGGTTCGCCCGCCGGGTGCCGACCTACAAGCGGCTCACGCTGATGCTGCGCGACCACGTCCGGCTCCGGGAGCTGCTGCTGCACCCGGACCGCCCGGTCCAGCTCGTGGTGGCCGGCAAGTCCCACCCGGCCGACGACGGCGGCAAGGCGTTGATCCAGCAGATCGTCCGGTTCGCCGACGACCCGTCGGTGCGGCACCGCATCGTGTTCCTGCCGGACTACGACATGCAGCTCGCGCGCTACCTGTACTGGGGCTGCGACATCTGGCTCAACAACCCGTTGCGGCCGCTGGAGGCGTGTGGCACGTCCGGGATGAAGTCGGCCCTCAACGGCGGGCTCAACCTGTCCATCCGGGACGGTTGGTGGGACGAGTTCTACGACGGCAGCAACGGGTGGGCCATTCCCACGGCCGACGGCGTCACTGACCCGAACCGGCGGGACGACCTGGAGGCGGCGGCGTTGTACGAGCTGCTGGGCTCCCAGGTCGCCCCGCTGTTCTACGACCGGGGCGAGGACGGCGTGCCCACGCGCTGGATGGCGATGGTGCGGCACACGCTGGCCTCGCTCGGGCCGAAGGTGCAGGCGTCGCGCATGGTGCGGGAGTACGTCGAGTCCTACTACCTGCCGGCGGCGGCGTCCGCCGCCGGTGTGCGGGACGACGGTTTCCGCGGGGCCAAGGAGTTGGCCGAGTACCGCGCCCGGGTGCAGGCGTCCTGGAACCGGGTGCGGGTCGTGGACTGCGACATGTCGGTGAACGGCGCGGCGGCGCCGGTGGTCGGCGCTCCGGTCACGGTGCGGGCGCGGGTCGAGCTGGCCGGACTCGGACCGTCCGAAGTGGACGTCCAGGCGGTGGTGGGCAGGGTGGACGACGCGGACGACCTGCGGGACGTGGTGACGGTGTCGATGACCCACTCCGGGGGCGGCGAGTACGTGGCGGAGGTGGCGCTTCCGCACACCGGCCCCGCCGGGTTCACCGTGCGCGTCCTGCCCCACCACGAGTTGCTCGCCACCCCGGCGGAACTCGGCCGCGTGGTCCTGGCCCGCTGACCGAGCGCCCGGCGAGCACCAGGTGAGCGCTGGCGAGCGGGTGACCGTGGTGGGTCCACGGTCACCCGCTCGGCCGTTTCTCCGGCTTTCCCGCCCGATGGGGTGAGCCGGGCGGCCGTTTTCCGTCAGTGCGCCGTGCGATGTTGGAAGTGGGGGTTCCCCCAACTACAGGCTGTAAGGCAAACGATCATGCTCGCGGGGCGGCCGCGGGCGCGGCGTCCGCCGCCGCGTGGGCCGGCCGCCGCCCGAGCAGGACCCAGGCGAGGACCGCGGCCACCGCCGCCGCGCCTGCGGCCAGGCCGAAGCCCAGTCCCATCGCGTCGGTGAACGCGGCTCGCGCCGTGGCCGCGAGCGTCTCGCCGCCGGGACCCGCGGCGCGGGCCGCGGCCAGCGTCTCGGCGAGGGAGCCCCGCAGGGCCGCCGGGACGTCGGCGGGCAGGTTCGCTGCGTAGCCGGCGGCCAGCACGCTGCCCAGACCCGCGACGCCGAAGGACATCCCGATCTCCTGCGCGGCGTCCTGCACCGCGGTGCCGATCCCGGCCTGCTCCCGGGGCAGCGCGGCGAGCAGCACCTCGAACACCGTGGGCTGGCCCACGCCCAGTCCGACGCCCAGCGCGGTCAACGCCGGCAGCACGGACAGGAAGGAACTGTCCACACGGGACGTCATGAGCAGGGCGAGCCCGCCGGCCAGCGCGAGCAGGCCGAGCGCGACGGTGCGGGCGGGGCCGAGCCGGGTCTTCAGCACGTTGCCCAGACCGGCGCCGAGCGCGCCGGCCACCGAGAGCGGGATCAGCGCGCCGCCCGACTGGACCGCCGAGAACCCCAGCACGAGCTGGAGGTACTGGGTGAAGGTGAACATCAGTCCGGCCAACGCCATCTGGATCAGCGCGATCACGCCGCAGGCCGCGCCGAACCGGCGGTCGCGGAACAGGGTGAGGTCGAGCATCGGTGAGGAGCACCGGCGCTCCCAGACGACGAAGGCGCCCAGCGCGACCGCGCCGACGACGAGTCCGCCCAGGACGCGTCCGCTGTCCCAGCCGTGGGTGTGCACGGAGATCGCGGCCCAGACCAGCGCCACCATGCCGACGGTCGACAGCAGCGCGCCGAGCGGGTCGGGCCGGCCCTTCCGCGGCTCCCGGGACTCGGGGATGAGGACCAGCGTGCCCACCAGGCCCAGCGCGGCCACCGGCACGTTGATCAGGAACACCGAGCTCCACCCGAGGCGCTCGACCAGCAGCCCGCCGAGCACCGGCGCGCCCGCGACGGCGAGCATGTTGGCCGCTCCCCAGACGGCGATGGCCTTCCCGCGCTCCCGGTCGTCGAAGAGCACGGTCAGCAGCGACAGCGTCGACGGCATGATCAGCGCCGCGCCGAGGCCCATGACCCCGCGCAGGGTCACGAGCGCGGCCACGGAGTCCGCGTGCGCCGCGCCGAACGAGGCGAGGCCGAAGACGACGAACCCGGCGAGCAACGCCAGGCGTCGGCCGTAGCGGTCGGACAGGCTGCCGGTGGTCAGCAGCAGCCCGGCGAACACCAGCGAGTAGACGGCGGTGATCCACTGGACGTCGGCGGTGCTGGCGCCCAGGTCCGACATCAGGGTCGGCAGGGCGACGTTGAGCACGGTGTTGTCGATGACGACCACGAACATGCTCACGCAGAGCACGGCCAGGGCCGACCAGCGGCGCGGGTGTGGAGCGGTGGTCACGGGTCCCCCCAGGAGGAACGAACGGAGACGGGAGCTCGCTCGGGCACCGAGCTGGTGTCGAACCCGCGGGTGTCGAACACCGTGCGAGACTCTAGAACACCGTGCGAGGAGAATGGAACACCGTGCGAGAAGTGTCGAACGTCGTACCGGGGCCCGGCGCTAGGCTGAGTGGTCACACGACCGGGGACGACAGGGAGGCGGCGTGCCGGAGAGCGCCCGCGGCGACGAGGTGCCCACTGTCTGGGCGCGCGCGACCCGCGCCCGACGGGGGCAGTCCGGACCCGCCCTCACCAGGGAGCAGATCGTCCGCGCGGCGGTGGAGCTGCTCGACGCGGAGGGCCCCGACGGGCTGAGCATGCGGCGGCTGGGCGCCCGGCTCGGCGCCGGCGCGACCTCGCTCTACTGGCACGTCGCGAACAAGAACGAGCTGCTGGAGCTGGTCTTCGACGAGGTGATGGGCGAGGTCGCGACGGCCCCGCCCTCGGGCGACTGGCGGGCCGACCTGCTGGCCTTCGCCCACGAGATGCGGTCGCTGATGTTCCGCCACCCCTGGGTGGTGGCGTTGTTCGGCACGTCGCCGAACGTCGGCCCGCACGGCCTGGCCCTGGCCAACGCCGCCGCCGAGGTCCTCACGGCCGGCGGGTTCGCCCCCTCGGAGGTCGACAACGCGATCTCGCTGGTCATGGACTACGTGATCGGGTCGGTGGCGACCGAGCTGGCCTGGATCCTGCGGGTGCGGCGGGACGTGGTGGACGTGGAGCGCTGGACGGCCGCGCTCCAGGACTACCTCAGGGAGGCGCTCAAGCCCTACCCCTCCCTGTGGGAGTTCTGGCGGGCCGGGCTGGAGATGGAGGACGAGCGGCGACGCGAGGACCGCTACGTCTTCGGCATCAACCGGGTGATGGACGGGCTTGAGGTCTACGTCGCCCAGCGCGGGGCGAAGGAGCGCGAGGTGGGGGAGCGCCAGGGGGAGAGCCAGGCGGAGAGTGACCGGCGCGGCGGCTGAGCGCCCCGACCCGCCGGGCGGAGGTCCGCCTAGCCGACCTCCAGGCGGGCCCTGGTGGCGACCACGCGCGGCCACCAGGCCGCCATCCGCTCGGCCTCGGCGAGGGCCGCCCGCGCCGCGCGGTTGTCGTGCGCGGCCATGTGCGCCCTGGCCAGCGTCGCGAGGTGGTCGACCCGGCTGAGCAGGTGGTCGCAGGTGTCGGCGCCGGAGCGGGCCAGCCGCACGGCGGTCGCCGGGTCCCCGTCGAGCAGGGCGAGCAGCGCCTGGGTGCCCTGCGCCTGGTGCGCGGGGTACCCGAGCTGGAGCGCGTCGTCGAGCGCCTGGCGCGCGGTGGGCACGCCGAGGGCGGCGTCGAGCTGGCCCGCCTCGACCGCGCACGCCGCGAGCCCGGCCACGCCGGCCAGCGTGAGCCCGGCCTCCTTCTGGCCGATGTCCGGCGCGCGCATCAGGCCGAGCGCCAGGCCCAGCGCCTCCCCGTACCGGCCGCGGGCCTCGAGCACGCTGATCCGGGCGTAGGTGCCGGAGCGCACGTCGGGGTGGTCCTCGGCGATCCGGGCGGCGATCCGCTCGGCGGTCTCCAGGTCACCGGTGCTGAGCGCGTCCAACGCCTCGTCCACGACCGGGGCGACGTCCATCCGCGCCGCGCGCTCCGGCGGCAGGCGGAAGAGGTTGAACAGCGCCCAGCCGGTCGAGGAGGAGCCGGCGCTCTCCGCCGGCAGCAGCGCGTGGAGCAGGGTGGCGACCGCGCCGACCGCGAGCCCCCTGCCGAACGGCCCGGACGAGAGCGCCGCGGCGAGCACGGCGAGCGCGAGCCCGAACACGGCCGAGCTCAGCGCCGCCAGCCACATCCGGGGCCGCACCGGGGCGCGGCCGGGGCCGACGGACACCGAGACCAGGATCGGCACCGCGCGGACCACGACCGCCCGCTTGGCGGTGGTGCGCTCCCACAGGCGCGGGCCGAGGCCGAGCGCGAACCGGTGCACGCGCGCGCCGAAGAGCACCGCGCCCAGCGCCATGCCGAGCTGCAACGCGGCCAGCTCGGCGAACAGGCCGACGGCCGCCCCGCCGAGCCCGAGCGCGGTCCCCAGGACCGAGCGCTCCAGGGCGACGACCGCGACGACCGCCAGCGCCGCGGCGACCGGCCCGGGGTTGGCGAACAGCTTGAGGATGCGCACGGAACCGAGACGGTACGCGTTCGGGTGAGGTTCCCCCTCCCGAACGAGGGATCGGAGACGCCGGCGCGGCGACGTCCCCGACCCCCGCTCCCCGGGCCTCGGGCCTCGGGCCTCGGGCCTCAGGGGACCGGCGGGCCACCACCCGCGACGACCGGCAGCCCGGCGCTCTTCCACGCCCGGAACCCGCCGACCAGGTCGGTGGCGCGGGTCAGGCCGAGGCGGCGCAGGTCGTGGGCGGCGAGGCTGGAGGCGTAACCCTCGTTGCAGACCACCACGACCCTGGTGTCGGCGGTGACCCCGGGCAGCCGGTGCTCGCCCTCGGGGTCGAGCCGCCACTCCAGGACGATCCGCTCGACGGGCACCGCGCCCGGCAGCTCGCCCTCGGCGGCTCGGGTCTCGCGGGGCCGGATGTCGACGACCAGGACCTTCTCCCGGGTTCGGAGCTCGGCCAACCCCCGCGGGGTGATCCGGTCGAGGTCCGCCCGCGCCGCGCGCAACAGGTCCTCGGCGGTCATCCCGCGAGCTCGTTCCGCGCGGCAACGCCGTTGTCGGGGGCGGACCTGGGCGCGGGAACGGGTGAGACGTCGAGCAGGCTCTCGTACTCCCGCACCGGCAGCAGCGGTGGCGAGTACGCGTGCACGCTCGCGGCGTTGACCCGTCCGGTGTTGCGGACCTGGTGCGCCCGGTTGGGGCCGAACCCGATGGCCGCCCCGACCTGGTGCCGTCCACTGCGGACCGGCCCGCCCGGGTAGCGGTAGTCCTCGCCGAGCGTGCCGAGCAGCACGCTGAACGAGCCGGACGCCCCGCCGTGGTCGTGCGGTTCGGTGCCCTGCCCCGGCATCCAGGACAGCAACCACAGCTCCACGCCCGGGGTGAGCGCGAGCCGGGCCCACCAGCGCTGGTCGGCGTGGAACTGGACCACGGACAACAACTCGCCGGTCAGCTCGGCGGTGACGGTCCTGGTCAGGTCGCGCAGCTCCCTCGGTGTCCACAGTGGACGGCCGGGGTGGATCAGGTCCCGCAGCAGCGGGACGTCGAGCGCGGGGTGGACGTCGAGCTCGTGGGTGCGTACGGACATCGGAAACCTCCTGTCGCGAAAGGGAAGTGAGCGCGGCAGGACGCGACGTGGCTGTCCACCTGGCGGAACGCGGACCCGAGGGGGCCACGGCCGCGGTGGGCGTGCGGGAAGAGGGGATCCGCAGAGGGGGAGACGGATCAGCAGCCGCGCCGCGTCCGAGTACACGCGCAGGTCACGACCCTGAGCAGGTCGACCGGCCGGTCCCGGTGCAGCAGCGGGCAGATCACGGGTCGATGGTGGCAGAGGGACGTCGACCCCCGCCACCGCTCCCACATAGCGGGAGAACAGCGGGGGTCAGCGCGTGGCCCTGAGCAACAACACGGTCCGGCCCGGCACCCGCAACCGGGCCCCGGGGGCGAGGGGCGTGCCGTCCGGCGGCACCCCGTCCGCGCTGCCGGTGTCCAGCACCGGTTCGAACCGGGCGCCGAAGTCGTCCTCGGGCAGCACGACCTCGACCTCGGCGTGCCCGGCGTGCAGCACCGCCAGCCACGAGTGGTCGGCCACCTGCTCGCCGCCCCGGGTGCGGGACCGGCAGTCCGCGCCGTCGATCCACATCAGCAGGGTGAGCCGGGAGAAGTCGAACCAGTCGGTCTCGGCCATCTCCTGGCCGTCGGGCCGGAGCCACACCAGGTCCGGGCTCCCGGTCGGCGTCGTGCGGCCCTCGAAGAACTCCGGCTGGCGCAACGCCGGGCAGCCCGCCCGGAGCCGGATCAGCCGACGGGTGAAGGAGAACAGCTCGGCGCCGGCCGAGCCGGGACGGCCGAGCGGCGTCCAGTCCAACCAGGACAGTTCGTTGTCCTGGCAGTAGGCGTTGTTGTTGCCCCGCTGGGTCCGCCACAGCTCGTCGCCGGCGGCGAGCATCGGCGTCCCGGTGGACAGGAACAGGGTGGCGAGCAGGTTGCGGGCCTGGCGCGCCCGGAGCGCCCGCACCGCGCGGTCGGCGGTCTCCCCCTCCACACCGCAGTTCCACGACCGGTTGTCGTCGGTGCCGTCGTGCCCGCCCTCGCCGTTGGCCTCGTTGTGCTTGTGGTCGTAGGAAACGAGGTCGCGCAGGGTGAACCCGTCGTGCGCGGTGACGAAGTTGACGGACTGCCACGGCCGACGCCCGTCGTCGGCGTAGAGGTCGGACGAGCCGGACAACCGGTAGGCCAAATCGGCGACACCGCCGTGCCCGCGCCAGAAGTCGCGCACGGTGTCCCGGTAGCGGCCGTTCCACTCCGCCCACTGCACCCCGAAGTCCCCGACGCGGTACCCGTCGCCGGTCGCGTCCCACGGCTCCGCGACGAGTTTCCGCCGTGACAGCACGGGATCCGTGGTGATCGCGGTGAGCAGCGCCCCGTGCGGGTCGAACGGCCCGCCCCCCGGCCGGCCCAGCACGCTGGCCAGGTCGAACCGGAATCCGTCGACGCCCATCTCGGTCGCCCAGTACCGCAGGGAGTCGGTCACCAGCCGGACCACCGTGGGCGAGCCGGCGTCGAGGGTGTTGCCGCAGCCGGTGATGTCGATCTGGCGGCCGTCGTCGCTGTGCAGGTAGTAGGCGGGGGCGTCCAGACCGCGGAAGCAGAGCGTCGGGCCGTGTACGTCGTTCTCGCAGGTGTGGTTGAAGACCACGTCGAGGATCACCTCGATGCCCGCGGCGTGCAGCGCGGCGACCATGGTGCGGAACTCCTCGACCTCCCGGCCCGGCTCGCTGGCGTAGCCGGGGTGCGGGGCGAGGAAGCCCAGCGGCGAGTAGCCCCAGTAGTTGTGCCGCCCGGTGCCGAACAGCAGCGGCTCGTCCACGAAGGCGTGGACGGGCATCAGCTCCACCGCGGTGACGCCGAGCCGGGACAGGTGCGCGACCACCGCCGGGTGGGCCAGCCCGAGGTAGGTGCCCCGCTGGTGCGGGGGCACCTCGGGGTGGCGGCGGGTGAACCCGCGCACGTGCACCTCGTAGACGACCGTCTCCTCCCACGGCACCTCGGGCGCCGCCCCGGTGTCCGGCCCGCCGGGGGAGGCCACGACCGACAGCGGCACGCCGCCCAGGGAGTCGACCGGCGAGGGCGGTCCGGTCATCGGGTCGCCGGTGTGGCCGATGGCGGCCGCCGGGTCGGTCAGGCCGCCGTCGAGCAGCCGGGCGTACGGGTCGACCAGCAGCTTCGCCGGGTTGCAGCGCAGGCCCCGCTCCGGCTCGTACGGCCCGTACACCCGGAAGCCGTAGCGCTGGCCGGGGGCGACCCCGGGCACCAGGCCGTGCCAGACGCCGAACGTGCGCTCGGTCAGCTCCACCCGGCGCTCGACCGGCTGACCGCCCCCGGTCGGGTCGACCAGACAGACCTCGACCGCGTCGGCCACCGCCGAGGCCACCGCGAACCGCACCCCGCCGCCCTCGGGGTGCGCGCCGAGCGGGAACGGCCGTCCGGCCAGGGCCGGCGGTCCGGGCGGGGGCCGAGGGGACACATCTGGGATCCTCCCGGACGCGCCCCGGTTCACGCTGCCCGCGACCGGGTCGGAAGGGCACGGTCACCGGGGTCGGTGAGCTGCGACAACCCGGACGGCGGCACCGTCGACCACTCCCGGTGGCGAGCCGCCGGACGGGGGTCGCAAGAATGGACGCGTGACCGAGCACGCCGGGATGCAGGCCACGCCGAACGGGGAGGTCGGAGGAGACGTGGACATCGATGTCACCGACCTCGTGGTGCGCATGGACTCCGTGGGGGTCCGCCGTGGGCGCACCGCGTTGTTGCAGGATGTCGACTGGCGCGTCGAGCTGGACGAGCGGTGGGTGGTGCTGGGCCCCAACGGGGCCGGCAAGACCACGTTGCTGCGGTTGGCGGGGGCCGAGCTGCACCCCACGACCGGCAGCGTCCACCTGCTCGGGGAGCGGATGGGCCGCACCGACGTGTTCGAGCTGCGGCCGAGGATCGGCTTCTGCTCGGCGGCGCTGGCCAACCGGGTGCCCGCCGAGGAGAAGGTGCGCGACCTCGTCGTCAGCGCCGGCTACGCGGTGCTGGGCCGGTGGCGCGAGGAGTACGACGCGCTGGACACCGGCCGGGCCGACGAGCTGCTGGGGGCCATGGGCATCGCGCACCTCGGCGAGCGGGCGTTCGGCACGTTGTCCGAGGGCGAGCGCAAGCGCACGATGATCGCCCGCTCGCTGATGACCGACCCGGAGATGCTGCTGCTGGACGAGCCGGCGGCCGGGCTGGACCTGGGCGGCAGGGAGGACCTGGTCGCGCGGCTGTCGGCGCTGGCCATGGACCCGGACGCGCCGGCGATGGTGCTGGTCACGCACCACGTCGAGGAGATCCCGCCGGGCTTCACGCACGCGCTGCTGCTGCGCGGGGGCGGCGTGGTGGCGCAGGGCCTGCTGGAGGAGGTGCTGACCGCCGAGACGCTCTCCGCGACGTTCGGTCAGGACCTGGAGCTCCAGCGCGCCGGCGACCGGTTCTTCGCGCGGCGCCGGGTCTGATCGCTGGGTCTGATCGCCGGTCCCGACCGTAGGCCTGGTCGCGGTCTGGTGACGGGTCTGATCGCGATTCGGACCGCCCGGTCCGGCCACCGCCGTACGCCCCGGGGCGTCACTCCAGCGTGTTTCACCCTGTCGCGCCATGCGACACGGGGTGTGATCAGGGGTGGCGTCCCGGCGGTCGTGCGGTCGCGGCCGGAGCGGGTGGGCCTGGGCGGACCCGGCGGGCGGGAAGTGTCCGCCACGTCTCGTTCTGGGCCGGCGCTACCGCGCGGTAGCCTGCGCTGGGTCGGCGGGTGCGGCCGTCGGCGGCGACGAGGAGGTAGCGGCGTGGGCGAGTTCGTCAGGCTTGAGGTCGACGAGGGCATCGGCACCATCCGGCTCGACCGGCCGCCGATGAACGCGCTGAACAAGCAGGTCCAAGAGGAGATCCGGGCCTGCGCGCACGAGGCGGCGGCCCGGGCCGACGTGCGAGCGGTGATCGTCTACGGCGGGGAGAAGGTGTTCGCGGCCGGCGCGGACATCAAGGAGATGGCCGAGATGTCCTACCCGGACATGGCCGCCCGCGCCCACGCGCTGTCCTCGTCCTTCTCCGCGGTGGCCGAGATCCCGAAGCCCACCGTGGCCGCGATCACCGGCTACGCGCTCGGCGGCGGCTTCGAGCTGGCGCTGTGCTGCGACCGGCGGATCGCCGGCGACAACGCCAAGGTCGGCCAGCCGGAGATCCTGCTCGGCATCATCCCTGGCGCGGGCGGCACGCAGCGGCTCGCGCGGCTGGTGGGGCCGAGCCGGGCCAAGGACATCATCTACACCGGGCGGTTCGTCGGCGCCGAGGAGGCGCTGCGGATCGGCATGGTGGACGAGGTCGTCGCGCCGGACGAGGTCTACGCGGCGGCGCGGAGCTGGGCCGGCCAGTTCGTGAACGGCGCCTCGCAGGCGTTGGCCGCGGCCAAGGCCGCCATCGACGGCGGTCTGGAGACCGACCTCGGCAACGGCCTGAAGCTGGAGAGCCACCTGTTCGCCGCGCTGTTCGCCACCGAGGACCAGAAGACGGGCATGCGCTCGTTCGTCGAGAACGGCCCCGGCAAGGCCAAGTTCACCGGCCGGTGAGCCACGTGACCACAGTGGACCCCGAGCCGAACCCGCACGCCACCGCCGAGGAGGTCCGGGCGGCGTACGCGGACCCCAAGCTGGCCAACGTGCTCTACCACGACTGGGAGGCCGGCACCTACGACGAGAAGTGGTCGATCTCCTACGACGAGCGGTGCATCGACTACGCGGTGGGGCGGTTCCGGGCGGCGGCGGGCGAGCGGGGCTGGCCCTACGGGCACGCGCTGGAGCTGGGCTCGGGCACGGGTTTCTTCCTGCTGAACCTCATGCAGGGCGGGGTCATCGCGAAGGGCTCGGTGACCGACCTGTCGCCGGGCATGGTGCGGGTGGCGCTGCGCAACGCGGAGAACCTGGGGCTGGACGTGGACGGCCGGGTGGCCGACGCGGAGCGCATCCCCTATGACGACAACACCTTCGACCTCGTCGTCGGGCACGCCGTGCTGCACCACATCCCGGACGTGCCCTCCGCGATGCGCGAGGTCCTGCGGGTGCTCAAGCCGGGCGGGCGGTTCGTCTTCGCCGGCGAGCCCACGAAGGTCGGCGACTCCTACGCGCGGGCGCTCGGCCGCCTGACGTGGTGGCTGACCACCAACGTCACCCGGCTGCCGGTGCTCAACGGGTGGCGGCGGCCGCAGGAGGAGCTGGACGAGTCCTCCCGCGCGGCGGCCCTGGAGGCCGTCGTGGACCTGCACACCTTCGACCCGACCGAGCTGGAGCGCACGGCGCGGTCGGCGGGCGCGGTGAACGTGCGGGCCGTGACCGAGGAGTTCGCCGCCGCGCTGTTCGGCTGGCCGGTGCGGACCTTCGAGGCCGCGGTGCCGCGCGAGAAGCTGGGCTTCGGCTGGGCGATGTTCGCCTACCGGACCTGGCAGAAGCTGTCCTGGGTGGACGAGAACCTGCTCGCGAAGCTCCTGCCGCGCGAGCTGTTCTACAACGTGCTGGTCACCGGGGTGAAGCCGGGCGAGTGACCCGGCCTCGGTCGTTCCGCGAGGGCCGTCTCCCGCAGGGGGCGGCCCTCGCGCCTTTCCGCCGGTCGCGTTCGTTCGTCCACAGTGGACACACGAGCGCCGGCGGCGGGACCCGCGTCTTTTCCGGTGAACCGGCTTCCCCGATGTGGCGCGAGCGGGACCGGCGATGGGGCAATGGGGCAATGGGAACCAACCACCCTGACTGCCCGAATCGGGTCGAGCGACTGGTCCGGATGGCCTAGGGTGCGCACCCGAATCCCGAGACCGCGAGGGGAAACGCACATGAGCACGGGGACGAAGCGCGTCGGCAGGATCGTCGCGATCACGGCGATGGCGGCGGTGGCGCTGACCGGGGCGGGCACCCTGACGACCGCCGCGCCGAGCCCGGTTCCGGCCGCGCACGGGGCGCACGAGCCGGCCAACGTCGGCCAGGTCAAGAACGACGTGAAGAGGTACTACGGCGATCGGGTCGACGCCGACGGCCGGCACCACGCCTCGCCGGACAGCGCGTGGGCCAGGGACACCCGGACGCAGGTGGACCGCGCCCGCCACTACCTCCAGGCGCGCCTGCACACCGTGCGCAACCCCGCGATCGTGCTGGACGTCGACGACACCTCCGAGCTGACCTACGGCTACGAGGTCGCCAGGGACTTCGCGTTCGACCAGCGCAGCTTCGACGAGGCGGTGAACACCGGAGCCTTCCCCGCGATCGAGCCGACCAGGGACCTGACGCGTTGGGCCAAGCGCAACGGCGTGAAGGTCTTCTTCGTCACCGGCCGCAAGGACAACCTGACCGAGGGCACCCGGCGCAACCTCGCGAAGAACGGCTTCCCGGAGCCGGACGGCCTGTTCCTCAAGCCGACCGCCAACCCGCCGGCCTACCTGAAGTGCGGCACCCAGTGCTCCACTGTGGAGTACAAGTCGAGCACCCGGGCCTTCCTGGAGTCGCAGGGCAACACGGTCGTGCTGAACGTGGGCGACCAGTACAGCGACCTGGAGGGCGGTCACGCCGAGCGGGGCGTGAAGCTCCCGAACCCGATGTACTTCCTGCCCTGACCGGTCCCCGTCGCGGTCGGACGACCACCGGAACAGCCCGCTGATCTCCGCCGAGCGCGGACGATCGGCGGGCTGTCCGCTGTCCGCTGTCCTACCGTCCTGCTGTCTGTCCCGCTGTCCGCCCCGCTCACCCGCTTCGGCGGCGGGCGAGCGCGATCGAGTGGACCACGCCTTGATCCCGGGCCGCTTTCCTTGCGGGACGGCAGACTTCGGCGGTCGCCGAGGGATGAAGGGAACCGCCGATGCTGTCAGCCAGGACCGTCCTCGCCGTCCTCATCGTCGGGCTGCTCAGCGGAGCTTCGGGCGTCGCCGCCACCGGGCAGTCGGACCAGGATCAGGAGCAGGAGCCGCCCAACCTCGGTCGGGTCAAAGCGGCCGTCCGCGCGTTCTACGGCGACCGGGTGGACGCCGACGGTCGGCACCACGCCTCGGCGGACAGCGCGTGGGGCCGCCAGGTCGCCCGTGAGGTGGCGCGTGCGCGGAGCTATCTCGCCGAACGCCTCGCTGCCGGCGTGCCGCACCCGGCCGTCGTGTTGGAGGTCGAGGACACCGCCGAACTGAGCTACCCGCTGCGCGCCGACCGGGACTTCGCGGTCGACCGGCACGCCGTGCACGAGGCGGTCGCGACCGGAACCCTCCCGGCCATCGAGCCGACCAGGGACCTGGTCATGTGGGCCAGGGAGCGGGGAGTGCGGGTGTTCTTCGTCGCCGCCCTTCCCGAGGAGACCAGGACGGGCGCGCTCGCGGGCCTGCGAGCACACGGTTTTCCCGAGCCGGACGGGTTCTTCACCTTCCCCGGCGCGGAAGTCCCGAGCTACCTGCGGTGCGCCGCGCGCTGCACGCCGCTGGAGTACAAGACCGGAACGCGCGCGCACCTGGAGGAGCGGGGGCACACGATCCTCCTCAACCTCGGTTCGCAGCAGGTGGATCTGACGGGCGGACATGCTGAGCGAGGTGTGAAGCTCCCGAACCCGATGTTCTTCGTGCCCTGAACCACTTGGCGCTGGTGGGCCTGCTGGTTCCAGCGCCGCGTCTCGGGGACGGGGACTGGCGGCGTCAGAAGACGGTGCCGACATCCTTGCTGACAATGCGGTCGAGGCAACGCTCCGCGAGGGCAGCGACTGTCCACGATGGATTGCAGCAGCCGGTGGACCCGGGGATGAGGGCGGCGTCGACGACGTAGAGGCCGGGGTGCTCGTGCACCCGGCCGTCGAGGTCGCAGACCTTGCCCAGCACGGCGCCGCCCAGCGGGTGGAACGTGTAGGGGTCGAGCGCGTTGAGGTCGACGAGGGTGCCGCCGGTGGCGCGCACGAGGCGGTCGAGGGTGGCGCGGATCGCCTCGCGAGAGCGCAGGTCCGCGCTGTTGGGCCACCGCAGCACCACCTCGTCCGCGCGGCCGTCGTAGTGGAAGCGCCCGTGGCCGTCCGGAATGCCCATGCCCAGCATCGCCATCGTGTGCAGCTCGAAGGGCAGCGGCGCGGGGCCGTGCTCGACGCTGACCGGACCGGCGGGGTCGCCCCAGTCCAGGATGGCGGTGCAGGCGGGGCCGCCCTGGGGTGGATTGGTGCGCTGGGGCACGAAGTTGCGCAGGAAGAGCCGGTCGCCGTTGTTGCCCCAGTAGGCGCCGACGTCGTCGGGCAGGTCCGGCATGGCGCCAGTTCCCTTGGCGCGCACCAGGATTCGGGACGTTCCGGCGGACCCCGCGCCCAGGAACAGGGCGTCGGTGGTGACGACGAAGTGCTCCAGCACCTCGCCGTCGGTGTTGATGCGCTCGGCACGCACCACGTAGCGGCCCGCGTTGTCCCGGCGGATCTCCCGGACGACGTGCAGTGGCGCGACCGTGACGTGCCCGGTGCGTTCCGCCGCCGCGAGGTAGGTGCGGTCCACGGAGTGCTTGCCGGAGTTGTTGACCCCGTAGATCACGTCCCCTGTGGACATCGAGGGCGGGACCTCGCCCCGCAGCTCCCGGCGCACGTCCTCCCAGTCGACCGGCAGCGGAACCCGCTCGCCGCGCAGGCCGGCGCGCCGCGCGTGCTCCAGGAACAGCCGGGACGAGGTGTACCGCACGTGGTCGAGCACGTCGTCCGGAATGGCCGCCAGCCGCAACACCGAGGCCACGCGGGGGTAGAAGACGTGGTCCATCTCGTCGTAGTCGATGCCGCCGACCATGACGCGGGAGAACAGCTCCTCGTTGGGGCGCAGGGACATTCCCGCGTAGGCCAACGAGGAGCCGCCGACGCCGGCGCCGCAGATGATGTCCATGCCCTCGCCCCGCACCCGCTCGATCACGCCGGTGTAGGGGCGGAACAGCGCGGGCGGGGAGGCGGGGAACACCGGGTGCGGCTCCAGCCAGCTCACCCGGCGGTCGGGGTGGAGGAACCGGGGGAACGTGTCGGAGCCGGGGCCGGCCTCCCACCGCCGCCCGCGCTCCAGCACCAGGGTGCGCACCCCGGCCTCGGCCAGGCGCAAGGCGGCGACGCCACCGCCGAAGCCGCTGCCGACGACCACCGCGCGCCAGCGCTCCTCGCGGGTCGGCGGTCCCGCCGCGCCGGCCGTCGGGGTGGCGGCTGACGGGGTGGCGACCGTCAGGGCGACGGCGGTCGCCGCCGTTCCGGTCAGGAACCGCCGCCGGTTGAACCCGCTGACCACGTGGTCTCCCTCCTCGCGCGGACGGGGCAGCCGTTCCCACGCTAGAAGTGAGCGATATTCACAACAACTCGGTGACCAGCGGAAACGGGAAGACGGCACGGATGCCGGCAGCGGTGTACCCGATCGTGGAACACGGAGGGGTCAGCGCGCACGCGCGGTGATCGTGACCGGGTCCGCGATGTCCTCCGTCCGGCCGAGCGTCACGGCGGCCACCTGGCGCTCGGCATCCCACGCCACGGAGCACCCGACACCGCACGTGATCACCGGAACGGTCGGAAACCGGGAGCGGGGCAGGAACAACTCCGTCGGTCCCCGCACGTCCGGCCGTGGCCGGAGCACGACTGCCAGCGCCGAACCGTCGTCGTCCCAACGCACTGGCTCGCCGGCGATGGCGCGCGGGTAGGGACGGGCGAGGCGCTCGGCCAGCGGCGCCCAGCCTCCGCCCGGCGCGTGCGGCCCCCAACCACCGGGATCGTTGGACCAGTACAGCCACCCGGAGCCGGTGCGGTCGGCCATCGCGGTGACGTCGTCGACGTAGTCGAGCGCGCCGTCGACCGTCGCGTTCAGACCGAACTCGGCCAGCAGCAACGGAGTTCCGAGCCGGCGGGCGACCTCGGTGTTGGCCCTGCGCCAGCGCTCGACCACATCCCGCGTGATCACCCTGGTAAGTCCGGTGTAGGGCTGGCCGGCGGTGACGAGCACGGGGTAGAGATGGGGCGCGTACGCGATTCTCGGTGGCCCCTGGCGGGGATCGGTGACCGCCCCGAGCGCGGACGGCAGCCCCCAGTTCACCCCGAGCGCCTGCGGCTCCACGAGAATCCACCGCCGGTCGTCGGCCCGCCGGACCGCGTCGATCACCTGTTGGTAGAAGGGCGTCAGGCGGTCGCGCTCGAAGAACGGCCAGACGCTGGTACCCCCGAGCGGCTCGTTGAACAGGTCGTAGCCCAGGACGGCGTCCTCGTGGGCGAACCGTCGCGCAACGTGCTCCCACATCGCGACGAAGTGGCGCGCCAGTTCGGGATGTGCGCCGGTGGTGCCCCAGAAGTGGTCGAAGGCGCGCACCACACCGGGCTGGAGGTAGGTCAGTTCCCACGGGGTCTGCGCGGTCGCCGGGAGACCGTCGAAGTGGCTGGCCCAGCGCGGCGCGCCGTTGTTGGGAGAGCTGCCCGCGACGGCCGGCCCCCAGGTGTCCTGGTGCATGTCGAGCACCACGTGCACACCGTGTTTTCCGTACCACCGGACGCGCTCGGCGACAGCGTCCAAATAGGACTCGTCGTACCGGCCGGGGCTGGGCTCGACCCTCGCCCAGAAGACCAGGAGGCGCACGGCGTTGGAGCCGAGCTTCCGCACCTCGGCGGCGATCTCCGCCTCGCCGGTCCACGGCAGCGCGTCGCGGGACTCCTTCGCGCTGTGGCCGTTGTTCATGCCGTGCAGCACCAGTGCCCGGCCGTGCTCGTCGGTCAGGTGCCGGACCGGGGTTTCCGGTGGGCGAGGGGCGGAGATCGGGGCTTCCGCCGCGTGGGCGTCGGCCCGCTGGACACCGAGCACCGGCGTCAGCAGGCCGACGACCACCGCCACCACGAGGGCGGCGTTAGTACGCACGGGACGGAATCCAGTCCTTGTGGCCGTAGCCGCTGAGCTTCGTCCGCGTCTCCGACGCCCACTGCTGAGCCTTGCCGCCGTCGCAGCGAGACAGGACGAGCGCGGAGCCCTTGCTCGTGTCACTGGTGCTCAGACACAGGTCGGGGTTGCTGGTCGGGCGCAGCCGCCCGCCGTCGACGGTCCACGTCTGCGCGGCGCTCCCGTTGCAGTTCCAGAGCTGAACCCGTTGCCCTGCCACGAAGTTCTGGTTCGGCACGTCGACACAGCGGTCGTGGGTCAGCTCGGAGTGCACCGACCGGCGCTGCTCGTCGTACCAGAACCCCTGGTTGCGCCCACCGTGACAGGTCCAAGTGAGCAGTGCCGTGCCGTTGCGGGCGTTGTAGCCCTCGGCGTCGGCGCACAACCCGGCCTCGGGATTGCGGAGCTGACGGAAGTCCAGCAGGCCGGGGAGCAGGACGGTGCTCCCGGTGCTCGCCGGGTCGACGCAGGTGGCCCTGGGCAGTCGGGGGTTGGCGTAGAACGCCGCCATGCAGGAGGCGAAGGCCGCGTGCCCCCTGTCGTTGGGGTGGAAGGACTGCTGGACCGCGTGCGGGTCGAGGATGTTGCCGTTCTCGATGTGCAGGCCGCGCGCCCAGGTGTTGTCCGAGCACACCTCGTGCCCGTCGAAGAGCCGGCTGGCGTCGAGGAAGCGCGCGCCGGTGTTCTCCGCGGCGCGGCGGATGGCCTGGCCGAACAGGGGAACCGCCTTGTTGCGCGCGAAGGCCATGTCCTTCAGGTAGGCCAGGCAGCCGCCGCCGTACCAGCCGGGGAAGTTCGGGTTGTCCTCCACGTCCGGACCGGCCGGCGTGGGATAGCTCATGAGCACGAGTTGGTAGTCCCCGTCGGCATAACCGGCGTCGCGCATGGTCTGTCGCACGCTGCGGACCGCCTGCTCGGCCCCGGCCCGGGACCTGTCGACCCGCTGCTGCCAGCCGTCGGTGTAGTCGGGCCAGCAGTTGCCCTGGAAGAACACGCGGCGCTTCACGCAGTCGCCCAGGACCGGCCCGAACTCCACGCCGCCGTGGTCGTTGGCGCTGACCACGATCCATACGAGCTTCAGCCGGGTGTTGCGGGCCTTGACGGCCAGGTTGTCACCCTGGTTCAGGTCGTCGTACTGGTGTTCTCCGCTGCGGTACACGAGGTTCGCACTGCGCCCGCCGGAACAGGCGAGGTTGAGCGTGAGGTCGACGGGGATTCCCGTGCGGTGCACGGCGGCGTCCAGCGAGCGGTCGCACCAGTTGTCCGGACCGTGCGTTCCCGGCTCGTAGTTCCCCACGCCCTCGCCGGAGATCTCGCTGTCGCCGAGCGTGGTGATCGAGGTCCGGCGCTGGTCCGGCGGCCGGATCTCCGGGCTGCCGTACAACTTCACCGCCTCGGCCTGGCGGATCTGCTCTAGGTCGGCGGGTAGCGGCTGGATGGCGGGGGTGGAGGTGTTCCGGTTCGGTGGCGCGGCCGAGGACGGCGCGCCGGCCATGGCCAGGGACGTGGCGGTGACGGCGGTCAGCGCGAGGGCCGCGCGTAACCACCGGCGGGTCCGGTCGAGCATGGCGGTTGCCCTTCTGTGCAGGGGGCGGGGTCGGGTGAGGGATATCACCCGGCCCTGCACGCACGGTAACCGCTCCGCGAACGAACCTGAAACCCCTTCACATATCGGGGATCGGTTCAGCGCCCCCGTGCGAGCCGCTCCAGGAGGAACGCCCGCAGCGCGTCGAGATCGGCGTCCACGGCCACCTCGATCTCCCGGCCCACCCGGTTGACCGACTGGCGCCGGCGGTCGCCGACCACCATCCCGCGCGTGGGGCCAGTTCCGCACTCCACCTCGACGGACATCCGTTGGCAGCGCAGGATGCCCGGCTGGATCGCCTCGGCGAGGGCGACCGCGTCGTGCAGCACCATGACGTCCCTGCCGAGCGCCTGCCGGTAGTTCGCCCGGTACGGCGCGGTGAGGCTGGTCAGGCCCGCGCCGACCGGTCCGGAGGCGGCCAGCGCGTCGAGCCACTCCGGGTCCACCGCGCACCGGTGCGTGAGGTCGACCGGCACGAGGACGACCGGCACGTCCTCCTCGACCAGCACCCGGCGGGCCGCCTCCGGGTCGCTCCAGATGTTGAACTCGGCCACCGCGGTGATGTTGCCGGTCTCCAGGCCGCCACCCATCACCACCAGCCGGTCGATCCTCGGCTTCAGCTCCGGGTGGCAGGCGAGCAGGAGCGCGATGTTGGTCAGCGGCCCGATCGGCGCGATCGTCACCGGCTCCTCGGCCCGCCGCAGCACGTCGGCCAGGACCTCCACGGCCCGCCGCGGGTCGATCTCGTTGTGCGGCACGGGAAGCGACCTGGACTGCCCGCCCAACCCGTCGTCGCCGTGGACGTGCGTCGAGCGATGGGGCTGCGGGCGCACCAGAGGCCGGTCCGCGCCGGCCGCGACCGGGACGTCGTGCCGCCCGCACAGCGCCAGCACGCGCCGCGCGTTGCCGGTGGTCGCCTCCAGGCTCACGTTGCCGAACACCGTGGTCACCGCCCGGAGATCGACCTCCGGGCTGCCCACGGCCAGGGCGAGCGCGAACGCGTCGTCGATCCCGGGATCGGTGTCGACGACCAGGGGACGCGGACTCATCGGGCCAACACCGCCTCGACCTCGGCCAGCGTCGGCAGCGCGGGCTGCGCGCCGTGCCGGGTCGCGGTCAGCGCACCCACGGCACACGCCCTGCGCAACGCCTCCTCGTCGTCGCGCCCCTCCAGCAGGCCGAGGACCAGCGCGGCGGTGAACGCGTCCCCGGCGGCGGTCCCGTCCACGGCGTCCACCCTCGGCGGCGTCGCCCTGGCGACCTCCCTGCCGTCGCGCAGCAACATGGCGCCCTCCGCGCCGAGCGTCACGGCCACCGTCCGCGCCTGGTCGACGCCCGGCACCCCCTCGTACTCGGCCCGGTTGACGACGACCAGGTCGGCGCGGTCGAGCACGGACCTGGGCACGGGCCGCGCGGGCGCCGCGTTGATCGCGAAGAAGTTCGGCGCGTGCTCGGCGGCGGCCACCACGGCCGACTCGGGAACCTCCAGCACCGTGAGCACCGCGTCGGCGTCGGCGAGCTGTCCGGGGTGGACGGTCACGTGCGCGTTCGCCCCCGGCACAACCACAATCGTGGTGTCGGCCGACTCGTCCACCTCGATCAGCGCCACCCCGGTCGCATCCTCCACAGTGGACACGTGGGTCAGGTCGACGCCGTCGGCGCGCAGCAACGCGAGCGCGGGCTCGGCCATCGCGTCCGCACCCACCGCGCCCACCAGCGACACCCGCGCGCCCAGTCTGCGCGCCGCCAGCGCCTGGTTCGCGCCCTTGCCGCCGGGCGCCCGCTCGAACCGGGTCGCGGTCAACGTCTCGCCTGGCTGGGGCAGCGCGCGCACCCCCGCCACGAGGTCGAGGTTCACGCTGCCGACGACGGTGATCGAAGGTGCCACGCCCCCATCCTGCCCGCTCCACCCCACGATCGTGCGGCTGGCCCGCACCCCGTTCCCCGAGCTGGGGTCAATCCCGCCGCCGGTCCGCGGACGCGGTTGGAAGTGGGCCCGGGCATCCCGCGTTGTCGTGGGCGCCCGGGCTTCGCGCTGTAGAGGGGGCTCCAGTCTGTAGCGGAGCGACTACACGTCCGTGTTCGGGGTGGAGGTCAGTCGGCCAGCGCTTAGGCTGCGCGCATGACGAGCATGTGGGGGGCTCCGATGGCCACGCGCTGGTCCGCGTGGCGCAGGCGAGACCCGCAACAGGCGCGGTTCCTGACCAAGGAGTCGTTGCGGTGGGTGTGGCGCAACCGCGCCTTCACGCCCTGGTACCTGGTCCGCTACTGGCGGCTGCTCAAGTTCAGGCTCGCCAACCCGCACATCGTGCTGCGGGGCATGGTGTTCCTCGGGCGGAACGTGGAGATCCACTGCCGGCCCGGCTACGGGCGGCTGGAGATCGGCCGCTGGGTGCACATCGGCGACGGCAACGCGATCCGCTGCCACGAGGGCTCGCTCCGCATCGGTGACAAGGCCGTGTTCGGCAAGGACAACACCGTCAACTGCTACATGGACGTGGAGATCGGCGCGTCCACACTGGTCGCCGACTGGGTCTACATCTGCGACTTCGACCACGTCACCAGCGACATCAACCAGCCCATCAAGGACCAGGGCATCGTGAAGACCCCGGTGCGCATCGGTCCGGACTGCTGGATCGGGACCAAGGTGACCGTCCTCAGAGGAACGCGGGTCGGACGCGGCAGTGTGCTCGGCGCGCACGCGGTGGTGCGGGGCGACATTCCGGACTATTCGATCGCCGTCGGCGCTCCTGCCCGCGTGGTGCGCAACCGGAAGGCGGACTACGACGCGAGCGCGGCGGAGCGCGCCCGGGAGGCGGCAGCCGTCGCGGACATGGCCCGCAAGGCGGCCGAGGCGTTGAAGAAGACCCTCGACACCTGAGCGCGCGCCCTCCTCGTCTCACCGTCGATCCGAGCACATGACCCGATCGACGTTGCTCGGCCGGCAAACCCTGCGCTGTTGGCGTGGTTCTCGCGGATTCGTCGGGAACCACGCCCCGTGCCCCCGTTCGACCCGCCAAGATCACCCGAGTTCAGCAAGCCTCGGTGCCCTAAGCGGGGGAAGACATGTCCGAACCGGACCCGACGTTGCGCGGCCAGGAACTGGGTGAGGAACTGCGCAAGCTGCGCGAGAAGGCGGGACTGAAGATCGCCGACGTCGCCGTGCGCATCGACGTCTCCCAGAGCAAGCTCAGCCGCCTCGAAACCGGACGGCGCAACGCCCAGGTCGAGGACGTCGCCGCCCTTCTGGCCATCTACGGCGTGGTCGGCGCGAAGCGCCGTGAACTCCTGGACCTGGCACGTGAAGCGGACCGACTCGGCTGGTGGCAACGCGACCGCCCGGACTTCCAGGCCCGCCAGCGCACGCTCATCTCCCTGGAGTCCCAGGCTGACCAGATCATCAACTTCGAGGGCATGAACATGCCCGGGCTGCTCCAGACGGGGGAGTACACGCGATCTCTGATGCTGGAGTGCGGCATGGTTCCGCAGGATGAGGTCGAGGACCGGATGGTGACTCGTCTGCGTCGTCACTCTGTCCTGCATCGAGAGCGCCCCCCGCAGCTGCTGGCGATCATCGATGAGTTGGTGCTGCGACGGATCATCGGTGGGGTCGACGTACTTCGGAGGCAGTTCGATCATCTTGTTGAACTGTCCGCTCGCCCGAACATCAAGATCCGCGTTGTGCCCAACCAACAAGCGCATCCCGGACTGACCGGCTCCTTCGCGATCTTGAGGCGTACGGGCGCGCCGGTCGTGGTCTTCCTGGAGAACATGACCTCCAGCCTGTTCTTGGAGGAGCGCCGAGAGGTTGCCCAGTACGAGGGTGCCGTCCGAAAACTCTTGGCAACCGCACACAGCGAGGAACACTCTAGGGTGCTGATCGCCGCCCTCGCGCGGAGGCTGGAGACGGAAGCGAGCGTGCCATGACCAGCGAACAGAGCGGACTTGTCTGGCGGAAGAGTAGGCGCAGTAGCTACCAGGAAAACTGCGTAGAGGTGGCGTTCGTTCCCACGTGGCGGAAGAGCAGCTACAGCAGCACGAAGGAGAACTGCGTGGAGGTCACCCTCGCCCGGGGCGAGGTGACGGTGCGGGACTCGAAGAACCCGTCGGGAGCGGCGTTGACGTTCTCGCAGAACTCCTTTGGGGCGTTCGTGAGCTCGGTGCGGAGCGGTCACCTGGGGTGACCGCTCTGTGGGAAGCAGGGAAGGGGTGTGGTGTGTCGTGACCATCGTCCGAAGCCAGTCCACGTGGCAGAAGAGCAGCCACAGCGGCACTCAGGAGAACTGCGTGGAGGTGGCGTTCGTCCGCGTGTGGCGGAAGAGCAGCTACAGCACTAGCCAGGAGAACTGCGTCGAGGTCGGCTACACCTGGCGGAAGAGCAGTCGCAGTGGCAGCCAGGAGAACTGCGTGGAGGTTGCGCCCAACGTCCACGGGTACGTGGCCGTGCGGGACTCGAAGAACCCCGAGGGTCCCGCGTTGTCGTTCTCGCCCGGTGTGTTCGGGGCGTTCGTCGCGGCGATGCGTCGCGACCGGGTGCGCTGACCGAGGTGTGCTGATCGACCCCCACCCCGACGTCGTTGGTCAGGGTGGGGGTGGGCCGAAGATGTTGCCCGTGGGGATTTTGGGGCGGGGGAGGGGCGGTCGGGGTTGTCGGCGGGCGGCCGCGTAGACGTCGGCGGTGCCGGTGGCGATGCGGTCCCAGTCGAAGTCGGTGGTGAGGCGGGCCTTCGCGGCGCGGGCGCGGCGGCGGGCCGCCGCCGGGTCGTCCAGGACCTCGCGCACGGCGGTGGCCAGGCCGGCGACGTCGCCGGGCGGGAAGGACAGTCCGGTCGCGCCGTCGACCACGACCTCGCCGAGGCCGCCGGCGGTGGAGGCGACCAGAGGTACGCCGGCCGCAGCCGCCTCCAGCGCGACGATGCCGAACGGCTCGTAGCGGCTGGGCAGCACCACCGCGTCGGCGGCGGAGAGCAGGGCGGCCAGGTCGGCGTCCGACAGGTGCCCGGTGAACCGCACGGAGCGCGCGACGCGGTGCTTGCGGGCCTGCTCGGCCAGCCAGTCCTCGTGCGAGCCCTTGCCGGCGACCACGACGGTGGCGCCGGGGTGGCTGCGCCGGATGCGGGGCAGGGCGGCGATCAGGTCCTGGACGCCCTTCTCCCACTCCAGTCGGCCGAAGAAGAGCAGCAGCGGCGCGTCCGGCCGGCCGAAGCGCGCGCGGGCCTCGGCCACCGCGTCCGGCTTCACGCGCCAGCGGCGCGGCTCGATCCCGTTGTGCAGCACGGTGATCGTCTCGGGGTCGACCTCGAAGAGGTGCACGACCTCGTCCCGCATCGCCGACGAGCAGGTGACCAGGGCGTCGGCCCGGTTCGCCAGCCACCACTCCACCGAGTGCACCTGCTGGTTCAGGGCGTGGGACAGCCAGCCGGAGTGCCGGCCGGCCTCGGTGGCGTGGATGGTGGCCACCAGGGGGACCTCGGCCGCGTCGGCCAGGGTGATCGCCGGGTGGGTGACGAGCCAGTCGTGGGCGTGCACCACGTCCGGCCGCCAGTCCCGCAGCAGGGCGAGGCCGGCCCGCACCATGGCGTGGCCCATGGCCAGGGTCCAGGCCACCAGGTCGCGCTCGAACACCAGGTGCGGCGGGTCCTCGGCCACCCTGATCAGCCGGACGCCCTCGCTGACCAGGTCGGAGTCGGGGTGGGTGGCGGCGTCGGTGCCGGCCGGCTGGCGGCACAGCACGACCACCTCGTGGCCCTGGGCGGCGAGCTGCCGGGCCAGGGCGTGCACATGCCGACCGAGCCCGCCGACCACGACCGGCGGGTACTCCCAGGACAGCATCAGCACGCGCATCGGCGGAATCCTCCCAGGTCGCCCCTGGCCGGTTACTTACCGGTACCTTTCCAACGTCCGTGGGACCCCGGAAGGTGTGATCGACACAGCCGTCGTTCGGGTGGTGTGCTGGCACCGCGCCCTGTTCCCCGCCGTCGCGTTGCCGCTGGTCGCGGGAACGGCCATGCTGGCGTGTGGCCGATCTCGGACTCCTGGGAGGCGCCGTGAGCCTCGACGAACTGCGCCAACGGGGCCGGGAGACCTTCGCGACGCTCATCCCCAACGGCGAGGAACGGCTCGACCGGCTCTACCTGACCGCCCCCGCGCTGGGCGAGCTGACGGTGAGCACGGTCTACGGGTACCTGCACCACCGGCCCGCGTTCGACCCGCGCACGCGGGAGGCGGTCGCGCTGGCGGCGGTCATGGCGTCGGGCACCACCGAGACCCCGCTGGCCATCCACATCCGCACCGGGCTGGCCTCCGGCCTCGCGCCCGCCGAGGTGGTGGAGGTGCTGGTCCAGACGGCGGCGTTCAGCGGGTACCCGCGCGCGGTGCAGGCGTTGGCCAGGGTGGAGGAGGTGCTGGGCGAGGCGGGGTCCCCGCTGCCCGCGTTCCCCGCGCCGCGTGAGGTCCTGCTCCTGCTGATCGAGCGGCTGCGCGCGGAGGGGCGGGGCGGCACCGCCTGGCGGGACTCCACTGTGGACACCGACGAGCGCGACTACCTCGACGAGCCCGAGGGCGGGAACTCGGCCGAGCTCCTGGAACCCGAGTTCGGCGACGACCGCGCCCTGGCGGAGCTCAGGGACATGGCGGTGGCCGGACTGCACGTGCAGGTGCGGACCACGAGCGCGCACACCGCGATCGCCCTCTTCAACGGGCAGTCCGACCGGCCGTCGGCCGTGGTGCACGCGACCATGCACGCCGGCCGGGTCGTCGAGCTGGTGTGCCTGCGGCCGACAGCCTGACACCGACGACCTGACGCGGGCGATCTGACACCGACGACCTGACACCGACGACCTGACGCGGGCGATCTGACACCGGCGCCGCTGGCGCCCTACGGTCGGCGCGCGAGGTCGCGGGCGTCGAGATGCCCGAACGGGCCGTCCTCGTGCCGCAGCCGGGCGGCGAGCGCGTCCGCCTCCGCCCGTCGGCTGCCGGACACCAGGTCCACCAGCTCGCGGAACCGCGCGGTGTGCCGCGCCGCCCGCTCCCTGGCGTAGCTCGCCGCCGAGTCCTTGGTGACCATGAACGCCCAGTCGCTGGACAGCGCCAGCAACGCCTCCCTGGCCACCTGGTCCAGCACCGGGTCGCGGTCCGGCCCGCCGAAGGAGTCCACAGTGGACAGAAGGGCGCGCTGGACGTCGGCCCCGGTGGCCACCAGGTCGGCGACCTGCTCGCCGTCCCAGACCCGCCAGTCCTTGCCCGAACCCCATGACGAGGCGGGGAGGTCCACCGGATCGCCGAGGTGGCCCGCAGCCACCGCGCCGCGCAACGTGGTCACCCGCACGCCGGCCTCGGGCAGCGCGGTCAGCACCGCCTCCATCCACTGTGGACCCTCGTGCCACCAGTGCCCGTACAGCTCGGTGTCGTAGGCCGCCACGACCATGCCGGGCCGGCCGTGCTGGTCGGCCAACGATCGCAGTCGCCGGACGACGACGTCCACGAAGTCCCGCACGTGCTCCTGGACCGCCACCGCCGCCAGTGCCGGCTCGTAGGGCTTCTTCCGCTCCGGCGCGACCTGCTTTCCCGTGACGCGGGAGGGTTTCAGGCCGGTGGGGTGGTCGAAGGTGTGGAAGTCGCGGTAGGCGGCGTGCCCCGGGTAGCCGGCGCGCGGAGACCACACCCGGTACGTGACCTCAAGGTCGCGGCCGAAGCAGACCACATCGGAATTGCCGACCGGGCGGGCGAAGGCCGTCTCGCCCCGCAGCGACGGGCCGTCGACCAGGAACCGCCGCACGCCCGCCGCCGCGTAGTCGGCTTCCATCCCCGGCGCGTAGCCGCACTCGGGCGCCCAGATCCCGGCCGGCGTCGTGCCGATGCGCCAGGTGGTGTCGGTGAGGCCCGCGCGGAGCGCGAAGGCGCGCACCCGGCGGTCGAGCAGTGGTTGGAAGGGGTGGGTCGCCGGGCCGCCGAGCAGTTCGACAACACCGGAGTCGACCAACGGTCGCAGCAGCGGGGAGAACCCGTGCCGCCACCGGTTCTCGAACACGTCGAGCGCCCGACTCGCCTGACGGTGCTCGGCGGCGGCCAGCTCGCGCAGCGCCGGGTCGGCCTTCCACCGCCCGCCCCAGCGCGTCGCGGCGTGGTGCGCTCGGATCTGCCAGGTTCCCAGCCAGTGGTGGAAGTTCCGCAGCGAGTACGGGTCGTCGAGCTGCGCGGCGAGCACCGGTGTCACGCCGAGCGTCAGCACGTCGCGCAGCCCGCGTTCCGCCATGCGCTCCGCCAGGTCCACGACCGGCAGGTAGGAGTGCGCCCACGCCTGGTAGAGCCACTCCTCGCCCACCGGCCAGGACCCGTGGCGCGCCAGCCAGGGCAGGTGGCTGTGCAGCACCAGGCAGAAGCTGCCGACCGGCTCCCGGGTCACGGGCGCACCGCCACCGCGACCAGGTCCAGGCTCGCGTCCAGGTCCCGCTCCGCGATCTCGAAGTCCGAAGTGGACACCGACGCCACGTCGGCGAGCAGGGCCGGCGGCCACGGCTCGCCGGACAGCGCCACGGCGACCTGCGCGTCGATGACCGAGCCGCCGTGCGCGGCATCGAGCTCGCGCAGGCGCGGGCCGTGGTGCAGCCCGGCCAGCGTCCGGACCCGGAACCCCGCCCCGCGCAGCAGCTCGTCCAGCTCGGCGGGGGACAGCTCCCTGGTGTGGAACGGGTTGAGCGGGGTGTCCCTGCCGGGGGAGAAGGTGAGGCGGTTGGGCGTGGTCACGACCAGCGTGCCGCCGGGGCGCAGCACCCGCGCGCACTCCGCGAGGAAGCCCTCCTGGTCCCACAGGTGTTCGATCACCTGGAGGTTCGCCACGACGTCCACCGACGCCGAGGGCAGCGGCAGGCTCGCGAGGTTGCCGCGCACGACCCGCAGCTCGGGGTAGCGGCGGGCGACGTGGGCGGAGGTCAGCTCGTCGTAGTCCAGCGCGACGACCTCGCTGGCCACGGTCGCGATCATCGCGGCCCCGTAGCCCTCGCCGCAGCCGGCCTCCAGCACCCGAGCCCCGGCGCAGTGCGGCAGCAGCGCCTCGTACGCCGCCTTGTGGCGCCGGAACCAGTAGTTCTCCTCGGGCACACCGGGCACTGTGCGCTCCCCGGTGAGCGGCAGGGGCTCGGCCGGGTCGATCGGCTGCGAGGTCACCGGCGGAGGGTAACCGTGGGACCCCCACCACCTGCCCGATCGGGTAGCACCGACAGCGTCCGCCCAGGTGAGCGCCATCACGCCGCCCGAGCGTTCGCGGCGTCCTCAGTTGATCACGAGGCCACTCTCGCGGTGCTCGTAGTCGACGCGCAGGTCCGGCACGGCCTCCTCGGGAAGGTCCGCCGCGAGCCCGATGACCTCGCGCACGTACTGGTCCAGCTCCGGCAACGTGCGAGCGTAGGTGTGCGCCCCCTGGAGTTCGGGCACGTCCGCGAGCCTTGTCCCGTTCTCCCGGGTGACGACGACGGTGTAGGCGTGGTTCGGCATCGCCGGCTTGGCCATCCCTTCCTGAGCGCGGGGTCGAGATTCTTCGTCGGTCTTGTGTGAGTGACGCGCGAGTGGCGCTGCGTGTCAGGGATCAGAGTGGCTCACCGCGGTGTCGGGTGTGCGGAGGGTGACTGCGGCGGGTTCGCCACCTGTGCGATCGGGTAGCGTCCGCCGTCGTCCGGCCAGGTGAGCACCATCACGCCATCCGGGTGCTTGCTGGCGTTTGCGCCCCCGCTACTGGCCAGTAACATCGGCGTGGTCGAGGCCACCGTGCCACACCGGCGCCTGACATGGCAGGGTCGGTCGAACATCCGGCCTTGCGCCAGCCATGCGCCGCAGTCCGCAGGAGGTCGAAGGGGACCCATGAACATCGTCGTCCTGGTCAAGCAAGTGCCCGACACCAACTCCGAGCGCAGGCTGACCGACTCAGACCACACCCTGGACCGCGCGTCCGCGGACGTCGTGCTCGACGAGATCAACGAGCGCGCCGTGGAGGAGGCCCTGCGGCTCCAGGAAGCCCACGGCGGCGAGGTCACCGTCGTCACGATGGGTCCGGACAGCGCGACCGACGCGCTCCGCAAGGCGCTGTCGATGGGCGCCGACAAGGCGGTGCACCTGAGCGACGCGGCCCTGCACGGGTCGGACGCCGTGCAGACCGCCAGGGCGCTGGCCAAGGTGATCGGCACGGTCGAGGGCGTGGACCTGGTCCTGGCCGGCAACGAGGCCACCGACGGCCGGATGGGCGCCCTGCCCGCCATGGTCGCCGAGGTGCTGGGCCTGCCGGCGCTGACCCACGCGCGCAAGGTCGAGATCGACGGCACGACCGTCCGGGTCGAGCGGGAGACCGACGAGGGCGTCGCCTTCGTCGAGGCGAGCCTGCCGGCCGTGGTGAGCGTCGGCGAGAAGATCAACGAGCCGCGCTACCCGTCCTTCAAGGGCATCATGGCCGCCAAGAAGAAGCCGGTCGCCACGCTCGGCCTGGCCGACGCGGGCATCGACGCCGCCGAGGTCGGTCTGGCCAACGCCACCACCACCGTGCTGGAGGTCGCGCCGAAGCCGCCGCGCTCCGGTGGCCAGAAGATCGAGGACGCCGGCGACGGCGGTGTGAGGATCGCCGAGTTCCTGGTCGCCCAGAAGCTCATCTGACGACGCAGCGAGGAGGAGAACAAGCCAATGTCCGAGGTTCTGGTCCTCGTTGACCACGTCGACGGCGAGGTCAAGAAGGTCACCTTCGAGCTGCTGACCGCGGCCCGCCGGCTGGGCGAGCCCGCCGCGGTCGTCGTCGGCGCCCCCGGCTCCGCCGCGAAGGCGAAGGACGCCCTGGCCCGCCACGGCGCGGCCGCGGTGTACGTCGCCGAGTCCGACGAGGCGGCCGACCTGCTGGTGACGCCGAAGGTGGACGTGCTGGCCGCGCTGGTCGGCTCGGCCGCCCCGGCCGCCGTCCTGGTCGCGGCCACCGCGGAGGGCAAGGAGGTCGCCGGCCGGCTCGCCGTCCGCGTGGGCTCCGGCGTGCTCGCCGACGCCGTCGACCTGGACGGCGAGGGTGTGGCCACCCAGTCCGTGTTCGGTGGCGCCTACACCGTGAAGGCCAGGGTGACCACCGGCGTGCCGGTGATCAGCCTGCGGCCGGGCGCCGTGGAGGCCGAGGAGTCGGCCGGCGCCGCCGCCGAGAAGACCGTCGAGGTCCCGGCGGTCGACCCGGCCAGGGCGGTGCGGGTGACCCGCCGCGAGCCGGTGACCGGCGGCGACCGGCCGGAGCTGGCCGAGGCGTCCGTGGTCGTCTCGGGCGGCCGCGGCGTGGGCAGCGCGGACAACTTCGCCATCGTGGAGAAGCTGGCCGACGTGCTCGGCGGCGCCGTGGGCGCCTCCAGGGCGGCCGTGGACTCCGGCTACTACCCGCACCAGTTCCAGGTCGGCCAGACCGGCAAGACCGTCGCCCCGCAGCTCTACGTCGCGCTGGGCATCTCCGGCGCGATCCAGCACCGGGCCGGCATGCAGACCTCGAAGACGATCGTCGCGGTGAACAAGGACCCCGAGGCGCCCATCTTCGAGATCGCCGACTTCGGCGTGGTCGGCGACCTGTTCCAGGTCGCGCCGCAGCTCACCGAGGAGATCGGCAAGCGCAAGGGCTGACGCCCGGCACACACCGGCAGGGGGACGGGCTCCGCTGCGCGCGGAGGCCGTCCCCCTGGTGTGCATTAGGGTCGGTGAAACCGGAAGTGGGTTTAACCCTACCGGGGTATTGCCTCTATCCACCCCGGGGCGATCCCTGATCCTTTCGGTCAGGGATTCACCGATATTCCACCGACACGTCATCAGAGGGGCTTCCGCATGTACCGAGCGAACCGGTAGACCGAGGTCATGACGCAGTCGCAAGTGCTGGTGAGTTCCGCGGGAGTGGGAGCCGAGCAGTCGCAGGGCTCCCCGCGTTACTCGCTGCTCGTGGCACGGGAGACCGAGGAGGTCCTGGCGGCGCAACGGTTGCGCCACCGGGTCTTCGCCGAGGAAATGGGGGCGACGTTGCACACCAGGGAACCTGGTGTCGACGTCGATGAGTTCGACGAGTTTTGCGATCACCTCGTGGTCCGGGAGGACAACACCGGGGAGATCGTCGGCACGTACCGGATGTTGCCGCCGGAACGCGCCGCCGAGGCGGGCCGGTTGTACTCCGAGACGGAATTCGATCTTGGTGCGCTGTCCTCGCTGCGCCCGGCGATCGTGGAGGCCGGCCGGTCGTGCGTCCACCCGGACCACCGCACCGGCGCCGTGGTGAGCCTGGTGTGGGCGGGCATCGGCCGCTACATGCTGCTGTCCGGGCACAGCCACCTCGCCGGGTGCGCGTCCGTGCCGCTGGCCGACGGCGGCGGGGTCGCGGCCAGCGTGTGGGACCTGGTGCGGGCCAAGCACTACGCGCCGGAGGAGTACCGGGTCCGGCCGCTCAACCCGTGGGACGTCGACTCGGTGGAGCGGCCGGCGCGGACGGTCGTGCCGCCGCTGCTCAAGGGCTACCTGCGGTTGGGCGCGTGGGTGTGCGGCCCGCCGGCCCACGACCCCGACTTCGGGGTGGCCGACCTGTTCATCCTGCTGTCCCTGGAGCGCGTGGACCCGAGGTACCTGCGCTTCTTCCTGGGGGAGATGGAGTGAGCCACGCGGTGCTGGCGCCGCCGACGCCGGGCAGTCACCCGTGGATGCCCGTGTCGCCCTGCGGTGACCACTGCATTCCCGGGGCCGACGAGACGCCCGGCGTCGGCGCGGCCCGCCGCGCGCTCCGCTTCGGCGCGTTGTTCCTGGTGGTGTTGTCCGGGGTGCCGATCGCGGCGCTCTACCCGGTCCTCGGGCCGCGGGGCAGGCAGTGGCTCGCGCGTCGGTGGTTCCGCGCGGTGCTGCGGGCCATCGGGGCCCGCCTCGTCGTGCGCGGGGAACCGCGGTTCGCCGGGGAGGGCGCGGGAGCGCTGGTGGTCGGCAACCACTGCTCCTGGCTGGACATCGTCGCGCTGGACGCCGTGCAGCCCGTGCGGATGCTCGCCAAGCGCGAGGTGCGGAGCTGGCCGGTCGTCGGGTGGTTCGCCGCCGCCACCGGTTCGGTGTTCGTCGACAGGGAGCGGCTGAGCGCCCTCCCCGGGACCGTCGCCGACCTCGCCGCGGTGCTGCGGGAGGGCGCCGTGGTCGGCGTGTTCCCCGAGGGCACCACGTGGTGCGGCGCGGCCTCCGGGCGCTACCGCAGCGCCCCCTTCCAGGCCGCGCTCGACGCCGGCGTCCCGGTGCGGCCGGTCGCGGTGCGCTACCTCGTCAACGGATCGCCCACCTCGGCGGTCGCCTTCGTCGGCGCGGACACCCTGTGGCACTCGGTGCGCCGGGTCGTCGGCCTGCGCGGCCTGGTCGTGGAGGTCGAGCCGCTGCCCGAGCTCACGAACCGCTCCGCCGCCGACCGCAGGGAGCTCGCCGCCCTGGCCGAGCGGCTCGTCGCCGCCGCCACCTATCCCGACGACGCGTCGGGTCCGCGTCCGCAGCGCGCCGCGGCCTGACACCACACCAACACCGCGCCCGGACGGCACGTTCGCCCCGCCAGGGGTGGGCCTGCCGCCCGGGCGTTGTCCTTCCCCCGACCGGCAACGCTCGTCGGCGGAACCGGCGACCGCGTCGCGGCGGCAGGGGCGTGCCTGGTGTGGCGAAGAATGCACTGGACCTCCAGCCGGGTCGAAGTGTGAGAGTGGCGCGGTGACCTCGACGACCACCTCGCGCCGCAGCGCGCTCTGGGCCCCTGACCGAAGATTCGTGACTCTGGCGCTGTTCCTCCTGGTCACCCTGGCCGCGTTCGAGGGGATGAGCCTGGGCACCGCGCTGCCGACGATCGTGGCCGACCTGCACGGCGAGTCGATGTACTCGTGGCCGTTCGTCGCGTTCCTCGCCGCGAGCGTCGTCGGCACCGTCCTGTCCGGACGGATCAGTGACAGGTGGGGGCCGGTGCCCGCGCTCGTGGTGGGGCCGCTGCTCTTCCTCGCCGGCCTGGTGATCGCCGGGGTCGCCCAGACGATGGTCGTGCTGCTCGTCGGCCGGGTGCTCCAGGGCGTCGGCAGCGGCGCGCAGGTCGTGGCGCTCTACGTGATGATCGCCCAGGTCTACCCGGAGCGGGACCGGCCGGCCGCCTTCGGCGTGCTCTCCGCCGCGTGGGTGATCCCGTCCCTGGTCGGCCCGACCGTGGCCGGGCTGCTCACCCAGCACCTGAGCTGGCGGTGGGTGTTCCTCAGCCTCGCCCCGCTGGTGGCGGTCGGCGTGCTGATGCTGACCCCGGTCCTGCGCCAGCTCGGCATCCGCCGGGACAGCTCTGGCGGCGACGAGCGGTGGTGGCTGCTGCCGCTGGCCGCGGTCGGCGCGGCGGCCGGCCTGGCCTCGCTGACCTGGGCCGCGCAGCACCCCTCGCTCGGCTCCGCCGGGGTCGCCGCGGTCGCGCTGGCCGTGCTGGTCCCCGCGCTGCGCCACCTGCTGCCCGCCGGCACCCTCGTCGGCCGTCCCGGCCTGCCGATGACGATCCTGTCCCGCGGCCTGATCGCCGGCGTGTTCTTCTCCGTGGAGGCGTACGTCCCGCTGACGCTGTCCTCGGTGCACGGCTTCTCGCCGGCCATGGCCGGTCTGCCGCTCACCCTCGGCTCGCTCGGCTGGTCGGCCGCCTCGATGTGGCAGGCCCGCCGCGAGGGCGACCCCCAGGTGCGCATCCGGAACGGGTTTCTGCTCGTGGCGGTGGCCGCCGTCGGCATCGTGGTCATCGCGCCGGACTGGGGCCCGCCGTGGGCGGTGGTGCCGCTGTGGCTGGTCGCCGGGGCGGGCATGGGCCTGGCGATGCCCAGCATCAGCGTCCGCACGATCTCGCTGTCCGCGGACGGGGAGCAGGGCGCGAACTCGGCCGCCCTCCAGGTCTGCGACATGCTCGGCAGCGCGTGCCTGATCGGGCTGGGCGGCGCGCTGATCGGGGCGTTGGCCTCCACCGCCCACCCCACGGCGGCGGTGATCCCGTTCGACCTGCTGATGGCCGGCGTCGCGCTGCTCGGCGCGGTGCTCGTCAGCCGGAAATGACGCTGGTCACGCGGCGCTGGCGGGACGCTCGCACGCGTTCCTGACCACCACCGGATCGGACTACCCTGGTGCCACGATGACGTACCTCGACCACGCGGCGACCACGCCGATGCTGCCCTCGGCGGTGGCGGCGATGAGCGAGGCGTTGGCGAACTCCGGCAACGCCTCGTCGCTGCACACCTCCGGGCGGCGGGCGCGTCGGCTGGTCGAGGAGGCCCGCGAGGACGTCGCGCTGGCGACCGGCGCCCGGCCGTCCGAGGTGATCTTCACCGGGGGCGGCACGGAGAGCGACAACCTGGCGGTCAAGGGCATCTTCTGGGCGCGCCGGGACGCCGACCCGCGCCGCCGGCGCGTGCTGGCCTCGGCGGTCGAGCACCACGCCGTGCTGGACGCCGTGCAGTGGCTGGCCGACCGGGAGGGCGCCGAGGTCACCTGGCTGGAGGTCGACCGGTTCGGGCGGGTGCGGCCGGAGGTGCTGCGGGCCGCGATCGAGCGGGACCCCGACTCCGTCGCGCTGGTCTCGGTGATGTGGGCGAACAACGAGGTCGGCACGGTCAACCCGGTCGCGGAGCTGGCCGCCGTCGCGCACGAGCACGGGGTGCCGCTGCACACCGACGCGGTGCAGGCCGTCGGCGCGCTGCCCGTCGACTTCGCCGAGAGCGGCGCGGACGCGCTCACGCTGACCGGGCACAAGCTGGGCGGGCCGCACGGGGCCGGTGTCCTGCTGCTGGGCAGGGACACCCCGTGCGCCCCGCTGCTGCACGGCGGCGGGCAGGAGCGGGACGTGCGGTCGGGCACGCTGGACGTGCCGGGGATCGTCGGCCTGGCGGTCGCGGTGCGGGAGGCGGTCGCCGCCCGGCCGACGTGGGCCGTCGAGGCGGCGGCGCTGCGGGACGCGCTGGTCGAGGCCGTGCGGGCGGCGGTGCCGGACGTCGTGGTGAACGGCGATCCGGACCCGGCCGGCCGGCTGCCGGGGATCGCGCACTTCACCTTCGCCGGCTGCGAGGGCGACAGCCTGCTGATGTTGTTGGACGCCAGGGGCGTCGAGTGCTCGACCGGGTCGGCGTGCACGGCGGGGGTCGCGCAGGCCAGCCACGTGCTGCTGGCCATGGGCGTCGACCCGGTGACCGCCAGGGGCTCGCTGCGCTTCTCGTTCGGGCACACCTCGACGGCGGCGGACGTGGCCGCCGTGCGCGCGGTGATCGGCCCGGTCGTGGAGCGCGCGCGCAACGCCGGCCTGGCCGGGCTGCGCCGGTCGGCGGCCAGCGGGTCCACCGGGGTCGCCGGGGGCGTCGCGGACGGTGGGGACACCGCGGAGGCGGCGGTGTGCTCGGACACGGGGGAGGCGTGAGGCCGGTGCGGGTGCTGGCGGCGATGAGCGGGGGCGTGGACTCCGCGGTGGCGGCGGCCAGGGCGGTGGAGGCCGGGCACGACGTGGTCGGGGTCCACCTGGCGCTGTCGGCCAAACCGGGGACGTTGCGCACCGGCGCGCGGGGCTGTTGCACGGTCGAGGACGCCAGGGACGCGCGGCGCGCCGCCGACGTGCTCGGCATCCCGTTCTACGTCTGGGACTTCGCGGAGCGCTTCACGGAGCAGGTGGTGGAGGACTTCGTCGCCGAGTACGCGGCCGGCCGCACCCCCAACCCGTGCCTGCGCTGCAACGAGAAGATCAAGTTCGAGGCGTTGCTGGACAAGGCGTTGGCGCTGGGCTTCGACGCGGTGTGCACCGGGCACTACGCCCGTCTGTCCCTTGTGGACGGACGGCCGCGGCTGGCGCGCAGCGCGGACGAGGGCAAGGACCAGTCCTACGTCCTGGCCTCGCTGACCGCCGAGCAGCTCCGGCACGCCCTGTTCCCGCTCGGCGACTCCACCAAGACCGAGGTCAGGGCCGAGGCGGCCCGGCGCGGCCTGGCCGTGGCGGAGAAGCCGGACAGCCACGACATCTGCTTCATCCCCGACGGCGACACCCGGCGATTCCTCACGAACCGGCTGGGCGAGCGGCCGGGCCGGCTGGTCGACGACACGACCGGCGAGGTGCTCGGCGAGCACGAGGGCGTGCACGGGTTCACCGTCGGCCAGCGCAAGGGCCTGGGCATCGACCAGCCGGCCCGCGACGGCCGCCCCCGCTACGTGCTCTCGCTGGAGCCGGTGTCGGGCACCGTGCGGGTCGGCGCGGCCGACCGGCTCGCGGTGACCGGGATCGTCGCCTCGCGCCCGGTGTGGCCCTCCGGGCTGCCGCTGGACGGGCCGGTCGAGTGCGTGGCGCAGGTGCGCGCGCACGGCGGGACGGCGCCCGCCGTCGCCGAGCTGGAGCCGGACGGCGCCCGGCTGGCGGTCCGGCTGCGGGAGCCGCTGCGGGGCGTCGCCCCCGGCCAGGCGGTGGCCCTGTACCGGCCGGACCCCGCGGGCGACGTCGTGCTGGGCAGCGCGACGATCACCGCGACCTCCTGACCGGTCGCTCTCGCCTGGGCGCTCCCGATCGGTGGCTCCCGACCGGGCGCTCCTGACCGGGGGCGCGCCCCCGGTCAGGAGCCGGCCGAGCCGCGGGCGCGGCGCTCGGTGTGGGCCTTGGTCGCGACGATCGCCAGCAGCAGCGCGAGCGTGAGCGAGTTGGCCAGGATGATCGAGAGGTCCTCCCGCGCCACTCCGTAGGCCGCCCAACACCCGACGCCGGCGCTCAGCACCCACAGGTAGGACCAGGAGAAGTCCCCGGCGCTGCGGGTGCTGAGCGTGCGCCGCACCTGCGGCAGCCAGCTCACGGTGGTCAGGACGGCGGCCAGCACGCCCAACGTGGTGATCATGGACAGCACCTCGCTCTCGGCGGAACACCCTCCGCTGTGAGGAAGCCGGTCCGAGGGGCGTGGTCGCAAGTCGTCAGTTTCCGGCGGGCGCCCAGTCGGTGTTCGCGCCGCACAGGACCACGCACGGCGTCTCGGCGTCGACCCGCCCGGCCAGCCACGCCGCGAACGGTGTCGCGGCGGCCGGCTCGACCGCCAGCCGGAACTCCTCCCAGAGCCGGTCCCGCGCCGCCAGCAACTCGGTGTCGCTCACCAGCACCGAGCGCGTCGGGGTGCTGCTGAGCAGGGCGAAGGGCAGATCGCCCACCCGGCTGGCGCCCAGGGCCGACGCCGCGGCCGAGCCGCTGTCCACCGCGACGTCGACCGGCTCGCCCGCCGCCAGCGCGGTGTGCAGCGTCGGACAGCCCTCCGGCTCGACCGCGACGACGGGCACGCGCCCGCCGAGCGCGGCGGCGGCGCCCGCCGCCAGTCCGCCTCCGCCCACCGCGAGCACGACCGCGTCCGTGTCGGGGGCGTCGGAGAGGATCTCCACCGTCATGGTGCCCTGCCCGGCGATCACGGCCGGGTCGTCGTAGGCGTGCAGGTGACGCGTCCCGGGCTGGCGGGCGGCGGCCAGCGCCGCTGCCGCCGCCTCGGCGTAGCCGGCGCCGTGCCGGATCACCTCGGCGCCGGTGGCCTCGATCCGCCGCACCTTGCCGGCGGGGGCCGAGGTCGGGACGTAGACGGTGGCGGGCAGCCCGAGGATCGCGGCGGCGGTGGCGACGCCCAGGCCGTGGTTGCCGCCCGAGGCGGTCACGACCCGCTCGGGGGCGTCGCCGGAGAGCAGGGCGTTGAGCGCGCCCCGCAGCTTGAACGAACCGGTCCGTTGCAGGTGTTCCAGCTTCAGCACGAGGGGACGTCCGTCCACAGTGGCGCGCAGCAGCGGGGTGCGGCGGACGTGCGGCCGGATCAGCTCGGCGGCGGTCTCGACGTCGGACAGGGTGGGAGCGGTCATGGCACCAGCCTGCTCCATGCGGGGCCCGGGACTGAAGCAGGTTGAAGTGGGAGGTGGGCCGCGAGTCGCTGGAGTGCCGGTCCCGAGCGGGTGAGCTCACCAGGGCTGGTCAGGTCCTCGGGAAGCATGGCGAAAGAGTTCTCCGCGAGCTCGGGGACGTCGGGGGTGCGCCGCGTGTCTCGATCGTCGAGTGGCTCCCGGTGGCTGTGCTCGGAGCTTTCGCTTCCTCCACACGGGTTTCGGCCCCGCCGTGCATACCGTGCCACGTCGGGCGTACCCCGCCGTGGAACCGGCTCGCCTGGCCTGGGCCTGGGCCGTCCGGAGGCTCAGTGACCAGCTCGGAACGAGTTCGCGCAGTCAGACGATCGAGCAGGCGAGGCTCGGGAAGGCGCGACGGACGACGGCTCGTCGTTCGGCGCGAGGGGTGCCGGTGGCGTCGGTGATCAGGTGGTGCTTCCGGGCCGGGTGCGCGTCGACCGACCGGGCTGGGTCCCCTGTGCTCCCGCTCTTGAGCTTGTGGCGTAGGTCTTCCCGCGATCGCGGTGTTCTTGATGAGATCCTGACCGACGAGTTGTGGGCACGCCTGGGGCCGCTGTTCCCGGTGCGTCGAGATCGCTTCCGCTGTTCGGACCGCAGGCGCGCCGAGGACAGGGCAGCGCTGGAGTGCATCTCGTACTCGGTGCGCACCGGCGGCTCGCACCAGGGGGTGCGCACCGGGCCGACCCCGGTCGTCCGGCACAAGTCCGGATCCGCGCATCATCTGGTTACCGGCGCGGTTGCTGGTCACGTTCACCGGCGGGGTTCAAGGACTTCAAGGACTTCGCCTCACTGGCTCCCCTTGATCAGAGCGGTCCCGCTGACCCGGGGCGTGGTCGGCGAGTGCCCTGTCGGCCTCGCGTTGTGAGATCTCCACTCGGTTGTCTGTTCCCAGCGGACCGAGGACGTTCAGGTGGCTGGTAGTCCACAGTGGATGGTTCTGGGTTCGGTTCCGGGGTTGGTGCGCTGGGTGGACCGGTTGGCGCCCGCGGGTCCGCGCGCGACGCGCGGGCGCCCCGGGGTCAGAGGCTGACCTGGATGCGGTACCGCTCCTTTGGGGTGTGGATGTCCCAGGCCTGGAGGTAGCCGCGGGCGTTGCGGTAGGCCCCGGTGCCGCCGGTGATGGCCATCTGCATCGGGGAGGTGCCGTCGTCCCACAGGCCCTGCGCGGTGAGCTGGCCCTCCGCCAGGCGGATCGTCAGCACGCAGTTCGAGATGGATCGCGGCCCGTCGACGTGGGTGACGACGCAGGTGCCGCCGTCCTCGCCGACCTCCCGGCCGTCCCGGACCATCTTGTCCGAGTACACGGTCATGTCGCCGAGGCTCTTGCCCGGCTGGCCGATGTCGTGGGCGGCGAACTGGTCGTTGGCGACGTGGAGGTCCAGCGTCACCGCGCGGCCGGCCGCCTCGGTCTCCGCGGCCGCCGGACCGCCGAGGGTCGACAGCCCGGCCCCGGCGAGCACCCCGGTCAGCGCGACCGCGCCGGCGATGGCGAGCGTCCTGTTCATTCTCCTCGCTCCCTTCGAAGTCGGAACGAAAACGATCTTCGAAGCTCCATCGCGCTGGAGGTCAAGGGAACGGGGAGTTGAACGATCTCACAGCTACACCTCGGTCGGAGAACGTGCGACGATGGCGGGTTTCGCCTGCGCGACAAGGATTTCTCCGGGAGGTTCGAGTGGACGAGCGGGTTTCGGCATCGGTTGGCGAAAGATGCCACAACACTGTCCACAATGGACGCCCGAGTCGATTCCGAAATCTGTTCGGGATTTCGTCGGCCATTCCCGTGACGCCGTCGCGGCCGGACGGTCGAGTCGGGACCACCGCGGCCGACCCGACGGCGGCGGTGCCCGGCGCCGGGTCGACGGGCGGTCCGGGGCGGTCCGGGCTGCCGGGGACCCCGGCGCGCCGCGCCTCCGGCCCCGCCCGGTCACCCGAGATCATCACCGAGCGTCGGATTGGCTGCCACGCTGGCTCGCCCTAGTGTCGGAGGGCATGGCGGACGAGGTGCACCCGGACCCGGATCTCCTGCGGTACTACGGCCAGGGCGCGGAGGCGGACCGCCTCCGCAGCGGCAGCGGCCTGCTGGAGCTGCTCCGCACACAGGACCTGCTCCGGCGGTTCCTGCCCCCGCCACCCGCGAAGGTGCTCGACCTCGGCGGGGCGACCGGCGTCCACGCCGAGTGGCTGGTGACGGACGGCTACCGGGTCGACCTCGTGGACGCGGTGCCGGCGCACGTCGAGCAGGCCGCGACGCTGCCCGGGGTGCGGGCGAGGGTCGGCGACGCCAGGGCCCTGGAGGAGGCCGACTCCTCCTACGACGCGGTGCTCATGCTCGGCCCGCTCTACCACCTGGTCCGGCGCGAGGACCGGCTCCGCGCCTGGCGGGAGGCGACCCGCGTGGTGCGCCCCGGCGGTCTCGTCGCGGCCGCGACGGTCAGCCGCTTCGCCTCGCTGCACGACGGGTTCCGGAGCGGGCTGCTCACCAACGGGGACTTCCGCGAGATGGTGGCCAGGGATCTCGCCGACGGCCGGCACCGGCCGCCGCCGGGCAAGCCGTGGAGCTGGTTCACCAACACCTACTTCCACCTGCCCGAGGAGGCCGCCGCCGAGGCGAGGGCGGTGGGCCTGGAGTCCCCGACGGTCCTCGGCGTGGAGTGCTCCGCGTGGTTGCTGGCCGAGGAGGAGATCGACGAGTGGCTGGCCGACCCGGACCGGCGGGGGCGGCTGCTGTGGGGACTGCGGCGGATCGAGCGGGAACCCTCGCTCCTCGGGGTGTCCGCCCACCTGCTCACCCTTGCCAACCGCTCGCTCTGAGCGCTAACGCCAGCCGATTTCTTTTCGTTGGCGGGCAACGAAAGCGTCCGCCGTGCCCGTGGGGAGAGGACTCCCCACGGGCACGGCGGGGATTCGGGCTCGTCAGCCCGCGTAGGACTTGAAGATGTTGGTGAACTCGTAGTCGGACTGGCGGATTCCGCTGCAGGTGGGGGAGACGCCGCCGCCGGAACAGCGGCCGTTGTCCCGGCCCACCGACCAGAAGCCGATGAAGCCGATGCGGTTGGCCTGGGCGAAGGACAGCACCTTGCGGGCGTGGGCCTGCGTGGTGGTCATGCCGGTGTCGTTCCGGCCGATCATCGGGGTGACGCCCAGCTTCGCCTTCAGCTCCGCGTCGGACTTGCCCGGCCAGACCTCCTTCATCTGGCGCAGGGTGGCGTTGGCGGCGGAGACCATCGCGTCGCCCCAGTCGCCGCTGTAGCCGAAGTTCATCAGCATCGGGTTGACCAGGACGTCGACCTTGTGCCGCGCCGCGCTGTGCAGGATCTGCAGCGAGAACGGGTCCACGCCGTAGTCCTGGCCCTGCACGCGGAGGGTGTAGCTGACCGAGGTCCCCCGCTCCCGCTGGACGGTGGCCAGGGCCTGGTTCACCGTGTCCGCCGGGATGGACGCCTCCACGTCGACGTCCAGGTGGTTGCTGCCGGTCGCGTCGAGCACCTTCCGGTAGGCCCCGGCCAGGGCGCTCGCGCTGCCGCAGACGTGCTCCAGGTACGGGCCGAGCGCGCCGCCGGTGGCGATCACGACGTCACCGCCCATCGCCTTGAGCTCCCTGATCTGGTTGATGATCCGGGGCTCGTTGAGGTCGATGATCCCGCCCCACTTGGGGTCGCAGCCGGTGCTGCTGCCCAGCGCGAAGGCCAGGGTGAAGTACTTCTGGCCGGTGGCGCGGGCGACCTCGGTCAGGGTCGGCTTCTCCATCGTGATGTCGATGTAGGGCGCGACCTTCGGCATGGCCGCCCTCGTCCCTGGCCCGTCCGCGCTCGCCGTCGCGGCGCCGGCGACGCCGGGGCCGGACAGCAACGCGGCCAGGCACAGGGACACGGCGCCGGTGACGAGCGCGGCGATCCTGGACTTCCGGTTCCTCATGACGTCCTCCTCACCGGTACTGGGCGACGATCTTCGTGAAGTCGTACGGCTGCTGGGTCACGCCGCTGCAGTCGTCCCGCGAGCCGGAGCCCCCGCCCGAGCACTGCCGGTCGCGGTTGACCGCCCAGAAGGTGAAGCGCCCCAACTGCTTCTGCCGCGCGTAGGCCAGCATGTCCTGGAAGTCGGACTGGTAGCCGAACTCGCCGGTGTCCGTCCGGCCGTTCATCGACGAGATGCCCTGCATCCGGTAGATCTCGGCGTCGGACTTGCCCGGGTAGTGCGCCTTGAGCTGCCGGTGCAACGCCTCCATCGAGTTGATGGTGGCCTGGCCCAGGTCGCTCGCGCCGAAGTTGAACGGCATCAGCGTCCACGCGTCGATCGGCACGCCGACCTCCACGGCCTTCTTCACCAGGTCGTTGCCCCACCGGTTGAGGCCGCTCTGCAGCGCCGGGATCGTCACGTAGACCTTGATGCCCGGGTTCTTCTGCCGGATGATCCGCAGCGCCCGCATGATGCGGTCCTGCGCCGCCGAGTTCTCGAACTCGGTGTTCTCGATGTCGAGGTCGATCGCCTTGAGCGAGTACTTGTCGATGACCTGCTGGTAGGCGTTGGCCAGCGACTGGGCGTCGGTGCAGACCTCGCCCAGCTTGCTGCCGCTCCAGCCGCCGACGGAGGGCATGACGTCGCCGCCGGCCGCGCGGACCTGCTTGATCAGGTCGGCCCACCGGGTGTCGGTGGCGACGGGCTGCCGGCCGTCCCACGCGGGAGTGCAGCCGCCCCCGGCGAGGATGAACGCCAGCGTGAACGTCCGGACGCCGGTCGCGCTCATCACCTCGGTGATCGGCTGCGGCCTTCCCCAGCCGTAGTAGTAGTACGGCGCGGCCGCGTAGCTGTTCGGGCCGGGCCCGGGGTCGTGCGAGGTCGTCGTGGTGGGCGTGGTCGTGGTGGTGGGCGTGCCACCGCCGCCGCAGGGCTGGCCGTTGAGCTTGCAGTTGACGGGCGCGCCGGGGCCGGTGCCGTTGAAGCCGAAGGACGTGCTGCCGCCGGCCTTCACGACCCGGTTGTAGTCGCGGGGCGTGAACGTGTAGTGGTCGCCGCTGCGGTTCATCGAGGCGTCCCACGCGCTGGTGACGCCGGTGCCGGACGGCAGGTCGAACTCCAGGGTCCAACCGTCCAAAGTGGACGATCCGGCCGAGACGGTGTACTGGCCGGTGAAACCGCCCTCCCACGACGACGCCTTGGCGAAGGTGGCGGTGGGACCGTTGTCCGCGCCGGCGGAGACGCCGGCCAGGAGTAGGGCGGTGACGGGGAGGAGGGCGGCGGCCGCGACGGCCGCCCACCGGTGTCTGCCGAAGCTCATTGTTGTCTCCACAGGTGTTCGCAGGGGGTGCGGAGAGCGGGACGACCACCGGTGAGGTGGTCGGGGATGCCGGGCTCCGAGGCCCGGCCGGAGGATCGCGCCGCCTTTCTCGCTCGCGTGGAGGCCGGGCGCGGGACGCGGTCGGTGTCGTCGCGTCCCGCGCCCGAGGCCTGTCGTCCGGAGGACGACGTCGGGGAGGCGGCGGGGCCGGTGACCGGGGTGTGGGTTGCCGGTCACCGGCTGCCACGACGGTATGTGGCCTGGACCACCCCGTCAATGGGTCTAGACCTTTTCTGTCCCCGGCGCCGGGGACGGGCGGGCCGGGACCGGCGGCGGCCGGGGTGGTAGGGATGGGGCGTGAGCAACACACCGTGGCCAGCCGGCACGGCGACCGGCATCGGCTCGCTGCCCGGCACCGACCCGCTGGAGGCCGCCCGCGTCGTCGTGGGCGAGCTCCCCGCGCTGCCGCACCTGCCCGAGCTGCCCGCCAGGGGCGTCGGCGCCGACATGATCGGCCGCACCGCCGGCCTGCTGGTGGACCTCGCGGTCGAGGTGATCCCCACCGGGTACCGGGTCACCGCGCGCCCGGGAGCGGACCACCGCCGGGCCGTCGACCTGCTGCGGCGCGACCTCGACGCGTTCGACGAGGCGACGCAGGCCGCCGGCGCGCGGCCCGCCGTGGTCAAGACGCAGCTCGCCGGGCCGTGGACCCTCACCGCCGGGATCGAGCTGGTGCGCGGGCACCGCGTGCTCACCGACCACGGCGCGCTGCGCGAGTTCGCCGAGTCGCTGGCCGAGGGGCTGACCGCCCACGTGCGCGAGTTGGCCGCGCGCACCGGCGCCCAGGTCGTCGTGCAGCTCGACGAGCCCACGCTGCCCGCCGCCCTGGCCGGCGCCCTGTCGACCCCGTCCGGGTACGGCACCGTGCGTGCGGTCGAGGAGTCCACGGCCGTGACCGTCCTCGGTCAGGTCGTGGCGGCGGCGCGCGCCGCGACGGGCCAACCGGTGGTCGTCCACTGCTGCGCGCCCCGGCCCCCGCTGCGCCTGCTGCGCCGCGCGGGCGCGGACGCCCTCGCGCTGGACGTCTCGCTGCTGCGCGGCGCTCCGCCGGCGGTGTGGGACGAGCTCGGTGAGGTGTGGGACGGCGGCGCAACGCTGTTCCTCGGGCTGCTGCCCGGCCTCGCCCCGGAGCGCGCTCCCGGCCTGCGGGAGGTCGCGCCGCCGGCGTTGGAGCTGGTGGACCGGCTCGGCTTCGCCCGCTCGTGGCTCGCCGACCGCGCCGTGGTCACGCCCAGTTGCGGCATGGCCGGCGCGACGGCCGACTGGACCCGGCGCGCGATGACGCTGGCCAGGGACCTCGGCCGGGCGTTCGTCGAGCCGCCGGAGTCCTGGTGACCGCGCGGTTCGAGCTGACGACCCGGGTGCCGGCGCCGGTCGAGGCCGTCTTCGACGCCTCCCTCGACGTCGACGTCCACCTCGGCTCGATGCGGCGGTCCGGCGAGCGGGTCGTCGGCGGGGTCCGAAGTGGACGGATGGGGCTCGCCGACACGGTCACGTGGCAGGCGCGGCACTTCGGCGTGCCGTGGCGGATGACCTCGGTCATCAGCGCCTGCGACCGACCGCACCGTTTCGTCGACGAGCAGGTGCGCGGCCCGTTCCGGCGGTGGTGGCACGAGCACGTCTTCGAGGTCGACCCGGACGATCCCACGCGCACGACGATGCGGGACGCGGTCGAGTTCGCCGCGCCGGCCGGGCCGCTCGGCCGCCTGGTCGCGGCGGCCGGGCTCCGGCGCTACCTGGAGCGCCTGATCGTCGCGCGGAACGCGCACATCGTCGAGGTGCTGGCCGGCGCGCGGCCCCAGTGATCAGAGGACTGATCAGAGGACGAGGGTCAGCCCGGCCCAGGAGACGGCGACGACCAGGAGCGTCGAGAAGAGGCCCAGCAGGAGGGCCTTCGGCCCGGTGCGGACCAGGGCGGCGATCCGCACCGCGCTGCCGAGCCCGAACAACGCGCCGGCCAGCAGGAGCGTGGTGACGAACTTCGTCCCGTCCAGCACCGCGGCGGGCAACACGTCGACGCTGCGCAGCACCACCATCGCCAGGAACCCGAGCACGAACAGCGGGACCAGCGGCGGCCGCTTCCCCTCGGCGGCGGGCCGCCGCCGGCGCTCCGCGACGCTGATCGCCGCCACCAGGGGCGCGAGCAGCACCACCCGGCTCAGCTTCACCACCACGGCCGTGGCCACCGCGGCCGCGCCGGCCGGGGAGGCCGCGGCGACGACCTGCGCCACCTCGTGCACGCTCGCGCCCGCCCAGCGGCCGAAGTCCTCGCCGCCGAGGCCGGCCGGGCCGGCGAGCAGCGGCAGCGCCGCGATCGCCAGGCTGCCGTAGAGGGTGACCAGCGCCACCGCCGTCGCGACGTCCTCCTCGTCCCGCTCGACCACGCCCTCCACGGCGGCGACGGCCGAGGCGCCGCAGATCGAGAACCCGGTGCCGACCAGCACCGACAGGCCGCGGGGCAGGCCCATCACCCGGCCGAGGGCCACGGTGCCCACGAACGTGACGGCCACGGTCGCGAGCACCACGAGCAGCGTGCCGGCGCCCAGGCCCAGCACCTGGGGCACGGCGAGCTGGAGGCCGAGCAGGACCACGCCGGCCCGCAGCAGGCGGCGGGTCGCCCAGGTGAGCCCAGGGCGGGCGGCGGTCGGCAGCACCGGCAGGTTGCCGGCCAGGACGCCGAGCACCACCGCGATGGTCAGCGCGCTGACCGCCGGGAGCGCCTGGTTGGCCAGCACCGCCACCGCGACCGCCACGCCGACGGCCAGCAACCCCGGGAGGAGACGGCGGACCCGCCCGGTGGTGGTGGGCGGGGCGGCGGTGTCGGGCGCGGCGGGCACGGGCGGAACTGTCGGCACGGTGACCACGCTCCGTCACGGTTCCGTCCGTCGGTAGCCCGATCTTGGTGACGTGCTCATAACCTGAAGGCATGAGCGGCCTGCCGGACCTGGAGTCACTGCGGCTGCTCGTGCTGGTCGGCGAGTGGGGCAGCCTCGGTCGGGCGGCCGCCGAACTGGGCGTCAGCCAGCCCGCCGCCAGCAAGCGCCTCTCCGCGCTGGAGCGACAGCTCCGCCTGGTGCTGGTCGACCGCACCCGGCGCGGGTCGCGGCTCACCCCGGCCGGCCAGGTGGTCTGCGACTGGGCCCGGCGCGTGCTCGACGAGGTGGACGGCCTGCTGACCGGGGCCGCCGCCCTGCGCGCCCACCGGGACGCCGAGCTGCGGGTCGCGGCCAGCATGACCGTCGCCGAGCACCTGGCCCCCGGCTGGATCGGCGAGCTGCGGCGCGCCGAGCCCGCGCTCTACGTCGGGTTGCAGGTGACCAACTCGACCTCGGCCGTCGAGCTGGTCCGCGCCGGCGAGGTCGACATGGGGTTCGTCGAGTCGCCCTCCATCCCGTCCGACCTCGCCTACCGGCGGGTGGCCGTCGACCGGCTCGCGGTCGTGGTCGCCCCCACCCACCCGTGGTCGCGCCGGCGGCGGCCGGTGCGGCCCGCCGAGCTGGCCGCCACCCCGCTGGTGGTGCGCGAGGCGGGCTCCGGGACGCGGGAGACCCTGGACCGCGCGCTGACGGCGGCGGACTGCGGACCCGCGCAACCGCTGCTCGAACTCGGCTCCACCACGGCGGTGCGCAGCGCGGTCGTCGCCGGCGCGGGGCCGGCGGTGCTCAGCGTGCTCGCCGTCGCCACCGACCTGTCCGAGGGACGGCTGGTCGAGGTCGGCGTGGAGGGCATCGACCTGCGGCGGGCGCTGTGCGCGGTGTGGCCGTCCGGCCGTCGGCTCGTGGGGCCCGCCGCCGCGCTGCTGGCGATCGCGGGCCGCGCGGGCCCCTGAGCGCCGTCCCCTGAGCGCCGTCCCCGGTCGGGGGCGTCCTGGCCGGGGACCAGTCGATCGGGACGGGTCGGTCGGGGTCGGGTCGGCCGAACCCGGCGTGGCGCGGGTGCCGATGTCGGAGAATGGCTCCCCATGTGGAACTTCCTGCGCCGCCGACGCGCCGAGCCGGAACCGGAGCCGGAGCCGACGGTCGACCCCGTGGCGGCCGCCGAGCGGTTCTGGCGGCGGTGGGACGCGATGCTGCCGCTGGTCAGCTCCGCGCTGGGCGACGGGGAGCCGCACCGGGTCGAGAACGAGCTGTGTGAGCTGGTCGCCGAGCTGCACCCGGACCTGCACTTCGCGCTGGAGCGCGGGCAGCGGTCGGTCTACGCGTTCGTGGTCAGCGGCCAGGGCGACCCGGCGCTGCGCCCGTTCACCGACGCCTGGATGGCGGCCGCGCCGGCGCCCGACCCGACCTGGGAGTTCCACGACGCCGTCCCGCCGGTGCCGGACCCCGCCGAGGTCACGGTGAACATCGGGGCGCACCGGCTGCCGCTGGCCGAGGTCCGGGTGGCCGCGCTGGTCGACGAGCGGGCGCGGCTGGTCGACGTCGCCGTGCACCACCCCGGCCTCGCCGCGCTGAACGAGCGGTCCAGGGAGGCGATGACCTTCCTGCCGCTGGATGCCACCCTCGGTGAGCGGCTGGCCGCCGACCGGCTCGGCCGGGTGGAGACCGCGTCCGCCGAACCGGCGAACGCCATCACGCTCGGTGAGCTGCGCACGCTCGTGCGTGAGCTGGACGAGCGGTGGCGGGCCGAGGGCGGCCCCGAGGACGGTCCGGAGGAACTGGGGCACCCGTCCGCGCCAGCACCGTGAGCCGCGACTGTCGGGGTCCCTGGCTAGTCTCGGGGGCGTGACCAGCAACGACGAGAGCAGCGAGCTGCCAGGGACCCCGGTGCGGACCCCCGACGCCGAGGGGCTGGAGGACGTCCCGGCCGACGTCCGGGAGCGGCACGCGGCGTTGGCCGAGGAGATCCGCGGCCACCAGTTCCGCTACTACGTGCTCGACGCGCCGACCGTCTCCGACGGCGAGTTCGACGCGTTGCTCCGCGAGCTCCAGGGCATCGAGGACGAGCACCCGGGCCTGGTCACGCCCGACTCGCCGACCCAGACCGTGGGCGGCGCGTTCTCCACCGAGTTCCGGCCGGTGGACCACCTGGAGCGCATGCTCAGCCTGGACAACGCCTTCGACCCGGACGAGCTGCGGGCCTGGGCCGACCGGGTGGAGAAGGAGGTCGGCTCGGCCGCGCACTTCCTGTGCGAGCTGAAGATCGACGGGATCGCGATCAACCTGCGGTACGAGAACGGCCGCCTGACCAGGGCCGCGACCAGGGGCGACGGCCGCACCGGCGAGGACGTCACGCTCAACATCCGCACGCTGGGCGACGTGCCCGAGCGGCTCACCGGCACCGCCGAGTACCCGGTGCCCGAGGTGGTCGAGGTGCGCGGCGAGGTGTTCTTCGTCGTGTCCGAGTTCGCCGAGCTCAACGCCAAGCTCGTCGCGGACGGCAAGGCCCCGTTCGCCAACCCGCGCAACGCGGCGGCCGGCTCGGTCCGGCAGAAGGACCCGAAGGTCACCGCCGGCCGCCCGCTGCGGCTGATCTGCCACGGGCTCGGCCGGCGCACCGGGTTCGAGCCGTCGCGGCAGTCCGAGTCCTACGCCGCGCTGCGGGCATGGGGCCTGCCGGTCTCCGCGCACACCACGGTCCTGTCCACTGTGGACGAGGTGCTGGCGCACGTCGCGCACTGGGGCGCGCACCGGCACGACGCCGAGCACGAGATCGACGGCGTGGTCGTCAAGGTCGACGAGGTGCCGTTGCAGCGCCGGCTCGGCTCGACCTCGCGCGCCCCCCGGTGGGCGATCGCCTACAAGTACCCGCCGGAGGAGGCCACCACCACGCTGCTGGACATCCGGGTCAACGTGGGCCGCACCGGGCGCGTCACCCCCTACGCGGTGATGGAGCCGGTGAAGGTGGCCGGCTCGACCGTGGCGATGGCGACGCTGCACAACGCCAACGAGGTCCGGCGCAAGGGCGTGCTGATCGGCGACCGGGTGGTGATCCGCAAGGCCGGCGACGTCATCCCCGAGGTGCTGGGCCCGGTGGTGGACGCGCGCGACGGCGACGAGCGCGAGTTCCAGATGCCCGTCGACTGCCCGGAGTGCGGCGCGGAGCTCGGACCGGAGAAGGAGGGCGACGTCGACATCCGCTGCCCCAACGCGTTGTACTGCATGGGGCAGCGTCGCGAGCGCCTGTTCTACATGGCCGGGCGCAGCGCCTTCGACATCGAGGTCCTCGGCTACGAGGCGGCCACCGCGCTGCTCTCCGCCGGGGCCGTGTTCAACGAGGGCGACCTGTTCGACCTGGACGCGGAGCGGCTCGGGGAGGTCGAGCTGTTCCGCACCAAGGAGGGCGAGCTCTCGGCGAACGCGCTGAAGCTGCTGGCGAACCTGGCCGAGGTGAAGAACCGTCCACTGTGGAGAGTCCTGGTCGGACTGTCCATCCGGCACGTCGGCCCGACCGCGGCGCGCGCCCTGGCCAGGGAGTTCGGCTCGGTGGAGCGGATCGCCGACGCCAGCGAGGAGGAGCTGGCCGGCGTCGACGGCGTCGGCCCCCGGATCGCCACCGCCGTCCAGGAGTGGTTCGCCGTCGACTGGCACCGCGAGATCGTCGACAAGTGGCGGGCCGCCGGGGTGCGGATGGCCGAGGAGCGGGACGAGTCGGTTCCCCGCACGCTGGAGGGGCTGTCCATCGTGGTGACCGGCACGTTGGAGACCTTCTCCCGCGACGAGGCCAAGGAGGCGATCATGGCCAGGGGCGGCAAGGCGGTGGGTTCGGTGTCGAAGAAGACCGCCTTCGTGGTCGTGGGCGACGCGCCCGGGTCCAAGTACGACAAGGCCGTCCAGCTGAAGGTGCCGGTCCTGGACGAGGACGGGTTCCGCGTGCTGCTGGACCGGGGACCGGAGGCGGCGTTGGAAATTGCCAGGACTGACTGAGCCGAACCGGGTAACTCGCCCGGCGTAATCCGGGGAGTAGGACGGGACCACGGGCCGTCCCCCGCGCCATGATCGGAAGGTCCCGGCACCTGTGCCGGACGCCGGCCAGCGGCTGCGACGACTGGGGGACGGAGTGGACAAGGTCGAGGAGGCGAACCCGGCCCTGACGGCCGGAACCATCGTGGTCCGGGCGGCCGACCCGGCCGAGTACGCGGACGTTGGCGAGCTCACCGTGGCGGCCTTCGCCGCCGACGGCCAGCTCGTCGACGACGACCGGCAGGACCAGGAGCTGCGCGACGCCGCGGGTCGGGCCGCGCGGGCCGAGCTCCTGGTGGCGGTGGACGGGGTCAGCGGCGCGCTGCTGGGCACCGTCACGCTCTCCGCGGCCGGCGCCGAGGGGACGACCATCAGCCGGGACGACGAGTGGGAGTTCCGCGCCCTGGCGGTGCTCCCGGCCGTCCAGGGCCGCGGCGTGGGCCGCCGGCTGGTCCGGGCCGTGCTCGACCGGGCCCGCGCGGCGCGCGCCCGGCGGGTCGTGCTGCTGACCAGGGACGTGATCAGCGCGGCCCGCCAGCTCTACGAGACGATGGGCTTCACCCGGATGCCCGAGCGCGACTGGGAGCCGGTCCCGGGCGCGCGGCTGCTCGCCTACGGCTTCGAGCTGGTCAGGGAACACCCGGTGCGGCGGGCCAGGGTCCGGTCGGCGGAGCCCGCCGAGTACCACGAGATCGGGGAGCTGACCGTCACCGCCTACCGCGCGGACGGGCTCCTGGAGGGCACCGCCAGCTACGCGGGGGTGCTCAGGGACGCGGCGAGCCGGGCCGCGATGGCCGACCTCCTGGTGGCCGTCGACTCCACCGGCGTGCTGGGCACGGTCACGGTCTGCCGCCCGGGTTCGCCGTGGGTGGAGGTGGCCAGGGGCGCGGAGTGGGAGTTCCGGGCGCTGGCCGTGCACCCGAGGGCGCGCGGCCGCGGCCTCGGCCGGCTGCTCGTGCAGGCGGTGCTGGACCGCGCGGCGCGGCACGGGGTCCGGCGCGTCGTGCTCAGCTCGCAGCACCGGATGCGCAGCGCGCAACGCCTCTACGAGGCCATGGGGTTCACCCGGATGCCGGACCGGGACCGGGAGTCGATCGCCGGGGTCCGCCTGCTCGGCTACGGCCGCGAGGTGGAGCCGCTGCCGATGCCGGCCACCGCGGGCGTCGTGCGCGTCCGCCCGATCGCCGACGACGACTTCGCGGCCGTGGGCGACCTGATGGCCCGGGTCTACGTGGGCGAGGGCTACGCGGGCGAGGCGGTCGTGCCCCTGCTCTCGGACACCGCGCGCCGCGCCCGGCAGACCGAGCTGCTCGTCGCGGTCGAGGGCGACGCCGAGCGGGAGCGCCGGCTCGGCTCGGTGACCCTGTGCCGGGCGGACAGCCCGTACGCCCAGCTCGCCCGGCACGGGGAGCTGGAGCTGCGGATGCTGGCCGTGGAGCCCACGGCCAGGGGCCGGGGCGTGGGGGAGGGGCTGGTCCGGGCGCTGCTGGACCACGCCCGGGGGATCGGGGGCCGGCGGGTCGTGCTCTCCGCCCAGCCCACCATGTACGCGGCGCAACGGCTCTTCACCCGGACGGGATTCCTGCGGGACCGGGAACGGGACTGGCACACGTCCTTCGGCCTGCACATGCTGGCCTACGTCCACTCCCTGCGGAGGTAGCCGTGTTGCAGCTCTGCCCGAACGGGGCGCGGCGACTGGACGAGCACAACGCCGTCCCGGTGACGCCGGAACAGGTCGCGGCGGACGTCCGCGCGGTGGTGCCGCTGGGGGTCGGCTCGGTCCACCTGCACCCCAGGGTGGCCGGTGGCCCGGAGACGATGGAGCCGGAGGAGGTGGCCGCGGCGGTCACCGCGGTGCGGGCCGTCGCGCCCGACATAGAGGTCGGCGTCACAACCGCGGCGTGGGTGGAGCCGGACCCCACCCGGCGGGTGGCGCACGTGCTGCGCTGGGCCGACCTCGGCCCCGGCCGGCCCGACGTCGCCTCGGTCAACGTGCACGAGGAAGGGTGGCGCGAGGTCGTGCAGGCGCTGCGCATGGCCGGCATCGGGGTGGAGCTGGGCGTGTGGACGGCCCTGGACGCCGCGCGGGTGCGGGCGGCCGGCCTCGCCGACGGCGCGGTCCGCGTCCTGGTCGAGGTCGTCGACCCGGACCCGGCGGCCGCGCTGGTCGAGGCCCGGCGGATCATCGACGAGCTGGGCGACGCGGAGGCGCCGCTGCTGCTGCACGGCGAGGACACCGGGTGCTGGCCGGTCCTGGCCGAGGCGGGCCGGCGGCAGCTCGCCACCCGGATCGGCCTGGAGGACACCCTCCTGCTGCCCGACGGGCGCCTCGCCACCAGCAACGCGGAGCTGGTCGCCACCGCCCGCCGCCTCCTGGGCGGCAACCACACCACGCACCCCAACTGACGCCCGGCCGCGCGTCGCCGTGCGCCCGGCGTTGGCGATCAACCGCCCGCCGGCCGCGGGTCAGCCGTCGAGGACGACGGAGACGATCCCGGCGAGGTGGGCGAGCCGGGCGAGCTCGGCCGCGCGGAACATCGGCCCGCCGGGCCGCCCCACGAGCAGGACGCGCTCCGGGTTGCCCAGCGGGGTGGCGGCCAGCTCGGTCCCGAGCTCCCGCCAGGTCGGCGGGACCCAGTCCTCCTCGCCGTCCAGGATCGTCGCGCGCCGCAGCGGCAGCCAGGGCAGGTGCACCGCCCCGGTCTCGGGCGCGGCGCCGCTGGCGGCGAGGCGGTCGACGCGGCCGCCGCCGTCGCGGCCCACCACCACGGCCCAGCCCGACCGGATGATCCTGGGCACGCCCTCGGTGAACACGGCGAGACCCCGGTCCGGGTGCGCGGCGGCCACCTCCTCGACGAGTTCCAGCTCGCGGTGGGTGTCGAGCACGCCCGCGTACGGGCGCACCGCGTCCACGACCACGCCGTCGATCGACTCGGCGGCCGTGATGAGGGCGTCCGGCAGCCGGCCGGACGGCAGCTCGACCACGAGGTCGTCCACCGCGACCCCGGACCCGCGCTCGACCACGTCCACGCTGAGGATGTCCGCGCCCACGCCGCCCAGCGCGGTGGCCACCGCGCCGAGCATGCCGGGGCGGTCCGGGACCTGGACCCGGATGAGGAAGGACACTCCGCACGCCTCCCGCCGGCCGTGCGCGGGACCTCGCCGCCCGCGTCTGGCGCAGTCGCGCCGGGCTCGCCGGCGGGACTGCCGACGGTCGATTCTCGCAGACCCGAGCTGGCGGACGGGGCCGCGCGTCCGAATCCCGGGAGCTCACCGCCGGCTCCTTGACACCGCGACCCGACGGCGGCGCGTCCGCCCCGCCGTCCCCGGGGCCGACCGCCCGCCCGGTCCCGCCGGCCAAACCCGCCGCCAGCCTCGCCGCCCAGCCCGTCGCCCAACCCGTTCGGGCCGACCGGCCCGCTCGCCCTAGACTCGGCTGGTCACGCACACCATCGACCAGGGGGTCTTCAGGAGTGCCCGCCATCTCCCGCGACGAGGTCGCCCACCTCGCCAGGCTCGCCAGGTTGGCCGTGACCGACGAGGAGCTCGACGTCTTCGCCGGTCAGCTCGACGTCATCCTGCGGTCCGTGGCCTCGGTGGGCGAGGTCGCCGCCGACGACATCCCGCCGACCTCGCACGCCGTGCCGTTGACGAACGTCTTCCGCGCGGACGAGGTGCGCCCGGGGCTGAACCAGCAGCAGGCGTTGTCCGGCGCGCCGGAGGCGGAGGACGGCCGGTTCCGCGTTCCCCGCATCCTGGGGGAGGAGCAGTGATGGGCGACCTGACCAGGCTCACCGCGGCCGAGCTGGCCGCGAAGGTGCACGCCCGCGAGGTGACCGCGGTCGAGGTGGCGCAGGCCCACCTGGACCGGATCGCCGCCGTCGACGGCCGGGTGCACGCGTTCCTGCACGTGGACCACGAGGGTGCGCTCGCGTCGGCCCGCGCGGTCGACGAGGCGCTGGACGCCGGCCAGGCCCCGGCCTCGCCGCTGGCCGGCGTGCCGCTGGCCCTCAAGGACGTCTTCACCACGCGGGACATGCCCACCACCTGCGGCTCGAAGATGCTCGAAGGCTGGGTGCCGCCGTACGACGCCACGGTCACCCGCCGACTGCGCGAGGCCGGCGTGGTCATCCTGGGCAAGACCAACATGGACGAGTTCGCCATGGGCTCGTCCACCGAGAACTCGGCCTACGGCCCCACCCGCAACCCGTGGGACCTGGACCGCATCCCCGGCGGCTCGGGCGGCGGCTCCTCCGCGGCGCTGGCCGCGTTCGAGGCCCCGCTGGCCATCGGCACCGACACCGGCGGCTCGATCCGCCAGCCGGGCGCGGTCACCGGCACCGTGGGCGCCAAGCCGACCTACGGCGGCGTGTCCCGCTACGGCCTGGTGGCCTTCTCCTCCTCGCTGGACCAGGGCGGCCCGTGCGGCCGGACGGTGCTGGACACCGCGCTGCTGCACGAGGTGATCGCCGGGTACGACCCGCTCGACTCCACCTCGATCGACGCCCCGGTGCCGCCGGTCGTGGCCGCGGCCAGGGAGGGCGCCGCCGGTGACCTCGCCGGCGTGCGGGTCGGCGTGGTGAGGGAGTTCGCCGGCGAGGGCTACCAGCCGGGCGTGCTGGCCGCCTTCCACGCGGCCGTCGAGCAGCTCCGCGCGCTGGGCGCCGAGGTGGTCGAGGTGTCCTGCCCGAACTTCACCTACGCGCTGCCGGCCTACTACCTGATCGCGCCGAGCGAGTGCTCGTCCAACCTCGCCCGCTTCGACGCCATGCGGTACGGCCTGCGGGTCGGCGACGACGGCTCGCGCAGCGCCGAGGAGGTCATGGCGCTCACCAGGGAGGCCGGCTTCGGCCCCGAGGTCAAGCGCCGGATCATGATCGGCACCTACGCGCTGTCCTCCGGCTACTACGACGCCTACTACGGGCAGGCGCAGAAGGTGCGCACGCTGATCTCCCGGGACTTCGCGGCCGCGTTCGAGCGGGTCGACGTGCTCGTGTCGCCGACCACCCCGACCACGGCGTTCCGCATCGGTGAGCGGGCCGACGACCCGATGGCGATGTACCTGTCCGACCTGTGCACGATCCCGTCCAACCTCGCGGGCAACGCGTCGATGAGCGTGCCCTGCGGCCTGGCCGAGGAGGACGGGCTGCCGGTCGGCCTGCAGATCATGGCCCCGGCCATGCAGGACCACCGGATGTACCGGGTGGCCGCCGCCTACGAGGTGGCGCGCGACGCCGGCGCCGGGCGGCTGAGCGACCGGGTGCCGGAGGTGGGGGCCTGATGGAGGACGGGATGCGGAAGGCCCGGGGCGCGCTGATGCTCGCCGGCTCGGCCGTCGGCCTGGTCGGCGTGGTGCGCCAGATCCGGTCGGCGCGGCAGAAGTCCGACCCGCTGATGCTGGTCAACGCGCTGGGCAACGCCATCGTCGTGATCACCGGTGCCGCGCTGGCCCTGCGCGGCCTGCGGAAGGGCAGGAGCGAGTGACCGCCACCGCCGAGCTGATGGACTACTCCGACGTCGTCGCGCGCTTCGACCCGGTGCTCGGGCTTGAGGTGCACGTCGAGCTGTCCACCGCCACCAAGATGTTCTGCGGCTGCGCCAACGTCTTCGGCGGCGAGCCGAACACCCGCGTGTGCCCGACCTGTCTGGGCCTGCCCGGCTCGCTGCCGGCGGTCAACGGCCGGGCCGTGGAGTCCGCCATCCGGATCGGTCTGGCGCTGAACTGCCAGATCGCGGAGTGGTGCCGGTTCGCCAGGAAGAACTACTTCTACCCGGACATGCCGAAGAACTTCCAGACCTCGCAGTACGACGAGCCGATCGCCTTCGACGGCTACCTGGACGTCGTGCTGGAGGACGGCGAGATCTTCCGGGTGGGCATCGAGCGGGCCCACATGGAGGAGGACACCGGCAAGTCGCTGCACGTGGGCGGCGCGACCGGCCGCATCCACGGCGCCGAGCACTCGCTGCTGGACTACAACCGGGCCGGCGTGCCGCTGATCGAGATCGTCACCAAGCCGATCACCGGCGCCGGCGAGCGGGCGCCCGAGGTGGCCCGCGCCTACGTCACGGCCCTGCGGGACCTGCTCCGCGCGCTCGACGTCTCCGACGTCCGCATGGACCAGGGCTCCCTGCGGTGCGACGCGAACGTCTCGCTGATGCCGAAGGGCGCCGAGGTGTTCGGCACCCGCAGCGAGACCAAGAACGTCAACTCGCTGCGCTCGGTGGAGCGCGCCGTGCGCTACGAGATGTGTCGGCAGGGCGCGGTGCTGACGGCCGGCGGGACCGTGGTGCAGGAGACCCGGCACTTCGACGAGGCCACCGGCAGCACGTCCTCGGGTCGCCGCAAGGAGACCGCCGAGGACTACCGCTACTTCCCCGAGCCCGACCTGGTGCCGATCGCGCCGGCGAGGGAGTGGGTGGAGGAGCTGCGCACCACCCTGCCCGAGCTGCCGTGGGAGCGGCGCCGGCGGGCCAAGGAGGAGTGGGGCCTGTCCGACGCCGAGCTGCGCGACCTGGTCAACGCCGGGGCGCTGGAGCTGGTGGCGGAGACCGTCGAGGCCGGGGCCGCGCCGGGCGAGGCCCGCTCGTGGTGGGTGTCCTACCTGGCCCAGCAGGCCAACGTCCGGGGCGTCGAGCTGGGCGACCTGGAGATCACCCCGGTCCAGGTGGCCAGGGTGACCGCGCTGGTGGCCGAGGGCTCGCTGACCAACAAGCTGGCCCGCCAGGTGGTCGACGGCGTGCTGGACGGCGAGGGCGAGCCGGACGAGGTCGTCGAGAAGCGCGGCCTGAAGGTCGTCTCCGACGACTCGGCGCTGCTCACCGCGATCGACGAGGCGCTGGCCGCCAACGCCGACGTAGCGGACAAGATCCGCAGCGGCAAGGTGGCCGCGGCCGGCGCGATCGTCGGCGCGGTCATGAAGGCCACGAAGGGCCAGGCGGACGCGAAGCGCGTGCGGGAGCTGGTGCTCCAGCGCTGCGGCCAGAGCTGACGCCTGACCCCTGACGCCTGACCTCATGGACCCGTGCGGTCCGCGGGAACTCCCGCGCCGCACGGGTCCATGTCGTTCCGGGGTTGTTTCCGGACCGCCGCCTCGGGGTTGGTGGTCGGCGCAGCCGTGGCCGGGTCGATGGCGGTCGAGCTCCGGGGACAGTCCCACGTGGACAGTCTCTTGTGGACAGTCTCTTGTGGTCGTCCGCGTGCCGACGGCCGTCCGCCGACCCGTCGCGCCGGCCTAGTCCTTGCCGTTGGCCGCGCCGGCCTTGTTGATCGGGATCGCGACGACCCGGTCGTCGCTGGAGACGGGCTGCCCGCCGGCCTTGTTCATGGTCCCGAAGAAGGCGTAGGTGCCGTCGGGCGCGATGTCGGCGGCGGACAGCCGCCCGTACCGGTTCTGCTCGGTGAGCTGCGGCTTGCCCTTGAAGGTGCCGTCCGGGTTGAGGAAGAGGTTGGCCAGCGCGGCCGAGCGCTCCATGGCGACGCTGATGACGCCCGCCCCCGCCGCGCAGCCGCCGACGCCGGGCCGGTCGGGCCAGTTCCACGCGGGCGTGGCCAGCTTGCCGGGGCGCACCTGGAACAACAGGTCCCGGTCCTGGGCGCGGTCGGTGACCCAGCTCGCCTTGCCCTCCCGGTCGGTGCACAGGCCGGCCGGCGCGTGCAGGCCGCTGGCGAGGACGGGGGAGTTGGCGTTCGGGTTGTCCTTGGCCGGCTTGCCGGACGTGTCGACCCGCAGCACCTTGCCGGCCAGGGAGTTCGGGTCGCCGGCCGCCGCGGCGTCGCCCGCGTCGCCGGTGGCGACCAGCAGGTTGCCCCTGCGGTCGCTGGCCAGCGCGCCCCGGTTGCCGGACCCGCCCTTCGGGATGCCGGTCAGCACCGGCTTCGCGGTGTCGTTGCGCGCGAAGCGCACCACGCGGTTGTCCGTCGCCGTGGTGACGTAGGCGTAGATCAGCTCGTCCTCGGCGTAGTTCGGGGACAACGCCAGCCCGGTCAGCCCGCCGTCGCCGGTCATGTCGACCGGGATCCTGGCGATCTCCACCGGGTCGCGGTCCTTCTCCACCCGCACGACGCGCCCCGAGCGGTCGGCGGCCAGCGCCGTGGTCTCACCCAGCGTGGCCACGGCCGTCACCGGTTCGAGGCAGGTGCCGATCACGGCCGGGTCGAAGTCCTTGCAGCCCTGCGGGGGCTGCACCGACGCCGAGGTCCGGCCGGGCTGCCCGCCGGCGCGCGGGCCGTTCTCCGGGTCGCCCTCGACGTGCGGCTTCGGCCCGGCCTCGGGCGTCAGCCGGGGTTTCTCCTGCCAGCTCTCGGCCGGGCGGGCGTCGGGGAACTGGGCGCAGGAGGCCGCGACCAGGGCGAGCGCGCTCACGCCGGCCACCAGCGCGCCCCGCACCGCCGGCCGAGCGAACCCACGCCTACGACCCCCACCCATCACGTCCCCACGGTAGGCGGTGCCAGGTGAACCCCGGGTGAGGGTCCCCAACCCCGTGCGACACGAATCACCCCAGGTCCGAGCCCCCACGCCCTCGCGGAACGTCCCTACTACCGCGTAGTAGGGACTGCCCGGCCGAGGCTCCAAGCAATGGCGGGGGTCAGGAGATGTGAAACCGCGCATTGCCTTTCCGTCGCCATGAGCCAGTAGCGGCGACAGGTAATCCGGACGCCACTGAAACGGAGCAATCAGGGTCCGTTCGGAACAAAATAGGGAGGTGTGTCGCTAGGGTGACAGGATGGACTTTCGTACGTTCCAGGGCCGCTCTCTCCAACGTCCGTCCGTGGACGCGGATGACCTCCAGGAGGATTCGACGGGTTTCAAGGGTGAGTTCGACCTCGAATCCGTGAGCATGAGTGACGTCAGTCAACCCGGTGTTGTCGGGGAGGGCTCCCTGGCTCGTTCCGTTGTCACGCGGGTGAACCTCGGTGAGTCCCGGCTCGGGCCACTGGTGTTGGCGGATGTTCGGACGGAAGACGTCGACCTGTCGAACGCCCACCTGGACTTCGAGACGATCCGACGGGTTGAGGTCATCCGCAGTCGTGCTGTGGGGGTGCGGTTGCGGGCTGGTGAGGTGAGCGACCTGTCCGTCGAGGAATCCCGCCTGGACTACGCCTCGCTCCACTTCGAGCGGGTGAGGACGCTCGTGGTGTTCCGCGACTGTTCCCTTCGGGAGGCCACGTTCACGGGTGACCTGTCCAACGTGCTGTTCCTCGACTCGGACCTGACGGACGCCGAGTTCGACGCACGCGCGGCGAGGGGACTGGACCTGCGGACCTGCCGCCTCGACGGGGTGAAGGGCTGGCGGACACTCCGGGGGGCGACCGTCAGCGCCGATCAGGCCGTCTCGGTCGCCACTCTCCTGGCGACCGAGATCGGCCTGACCGTCGACTAGCTGGTTTCTACTTCTTCGCCCAGTTGTCCCAGGTGGGCCGGTTGTCGAACCCCCCGTTTCCGGTCTTGTTGTCCCAACTGGGGCGGTTGTCGAACGACCCTCCGCCGTTGCTGGCGCGGTGTCCGTCGCGTTGTCGCGCCAGCAGCACCCTCATTCCCGGTGCGGCGTGGGCAATTCGCTCAATGAGCGTGGCGGTTGGCAAGGTCGATCATCCCTTCCACGAGTGCGATCTTGCTGTTCCGGCAGTGGTCCGTTTCCGTTCCGTCCAGCCGCCCCGTCTCGAACAACCTGTTCGCGGGGTGGCCACCCCCGCAGAAGTCGAAGTAGGGGCAGGTGGCGCGGCACCGCTCGACGCCCCGGCGGAACTCCCGCACCCACGGGGCGTCGAGCCCCCGCTGGACGATCTGGTCCAGCGGCGTCATCAGCACGTTCCCCGCCGACAACGAGCCGAACCGCGCCGAGTGTTGACCCCCTCGCGCTCCTCGATGTTCACGCCCAGCCACGCGGCCCCCAGCTCCCGTACGAACGTGTAGAGACGACCTGCCCGCTCCGGGGTCGGGTCCGACACCACCGCGATGACCGACACGGGTAACCCGACCGCCGCCAGGCGTCCGATCCCGTGCCGGATGCGGTCGAAGGCAGGTCGGCCGGAGTGATCCACCCGCTGGCCGTTGTCCTCAGGTGGACCGTCGACGCTCACGCCCACCCGCACGCGGCGCTCCGCGAAGAACTCACACCATTCCGGGGTGATCAGCGTGGCGTTCGTCTGGACCGAGTGAACGACGTCCAAGCCGTCGAAACGGTCCATGAGCCGCCCGAGCACCGATCGGCCAGCGGCCAGCGGCTCGCCCCCGTGCCAACAGACTTCGACCGTTCCCCGGTCGACCCAGCCGGCCACGGCGTCTCGCACGCGGCCGGCGACAGTGGGATACATGATCCGCTGCTTCCTCCGGTCTGGCAGGTAGCAGTAGGAGCAGTCCAAGTTGCAGAGGGTTGTCGGCTGCATGATGACCGCGGTCGTGGACTGAAAACCGAACTCTTCCACTTTGGTTACCTGTTCTCATCCGGCCTGCGATGCTTGCGCGAATGGCTGCCGAAAACAGGGGTGGGATACCAGGAACCCTCGATCCGGTGCTTTCGTCGGCACCAGACCTGGTCTCCGCACGGGGTGGGCGGGCCTCCCTCGTTCGGGTGGAGAGAGGGGAGATCCGCCAGGTGGGTGGTTGGCGGTCGGTGCGGCGCCATGAGCACGTTCCCCGCCGACAACGCGCCGAACCGTGGGCCGGAAACGGGGAGGGCGCCGCTCCGCTGGGGGAGCGACGCCCTCCGCTGGGGCCGTCGGGCGGGGGGATCAGCCCGCCGCGAGCTCGTCGCGGGCCTCGGCGAAGGCGCGGACGGCGCGCTCGACGTCCTCCGTGGAGTGGGCGGCCGAGAGCTGGACGCGGATGCGCGCCAGGCCCTTGGGGACCACCGGGTAGGAGAACGCGATGACGTAGATGCCCTTGGCCAGGAGCAGGTCCGCCATCCGGGCCGCCTCGGCGGCGTCGCCGATCATCACCGGGGCGATCGCGTGGTCGCCGGGGAGGATGTCGAAGCCCAGCTCGGTCATCCGGCCGCGGAACAACGCCGTGTTCTCCCGCAGCCGCGCGCGCTGGGTGTCCGAAGTGGACAGCAGGTCGAGGACCTTGAGGGACGCGGTCACGATCGACGGCGCCAGGGAGTTGGAGAACAGGTACGGACGGGAGCGCTGGCGCAGCATCTCCACGATCTCCCGTCGGCCGCTGACGTAGCCGCCGCTGGCGCCGCCCAGCGCCTTGCCGAGGGTGCCGGTGAGGATGTCGACGCGGTCGCTCACGCCGAACAGCTCGGGGGTGCCCCGCCCGTTGTCGCCGACGAAGCCGACCGCGTGCGAGTCGTCCACCATCACCAGGGCGTCGTGCCGCTCGGCGAGGTCGCAGATCTCGTCCAGCGGGGCGACGTAGCCGTCCATGGAGAACACGCCGTCGGTGACGATCAGCCGGTACCGGGCGTCGGCCGCCTCCTTGAGCCTGCGCTCCAGGTCGGCCATGTCCCGGTTGCGGTAGCGGTACCGGGCGGCCTTGGACAGCCGGATGCCGTCGATGATGCTGGCGTGGTTCAGCTCGTCGGAGATGACCGCGTCCACATCGGACAGCAGCGTCTCGAAGACGCCGCCGTTGGCGTCGAAGCAGGAGCTGTAGAGGATGGTGTCCTCGGTGCCCAGGAAGGAGCTGAGCTTCGCCTCCAGCTCCTTGTGCGGCTCCTGGGTGCCGCAGATGAACCGCACCGAGGCCATGCCGAAGCCCCACTCGTCGAGCGACGCCTTGGCGGCGGCGACGACCTCGGGGTGGTCGGCCAGGCCGAGGTAGTTGTTGGCGCAGAAGTTCAGCACCTCGTCGCCGCTGACCCTGATCGCGGCGGCCTGCGGGCTGGAGATGACCCGCTCGCCCTTGTAGAGACCGGCGGCGCGGATCTCGTCGAGGGCGGTGCGGAGGTCGTCGCGCATCGCGCTGAACACGTCGGGTGCCTCCTCAGGCTCCGGTCGGCTGGCTGGTGGGCAGGGTGGGACGGGTCCAGTCGATCACGACCTTGCCGCAGCGGCCCGAGCGGGCGGCGGCGAACGCCTCGGCGTGCTGCTCGAAGCCGAACCGGTCGGTGATGACCGGGCTGATGTCCAGCCCGCCCTGGAGCAGCACGGACATGGCGTACCAGGTCTCGTACATCTCCCTGCCGTAGATGCCCTTGATGGTCAGCATGTGCGTGACCACCTTGGCCATGTCGATCGGGATGTCGTCGGTGGGCAGGCCGAGGACGGCGATCCGGCCACCGTGGGTCATGTTGGCGATCATGTCGCGCAGCGGCTCCGGCCGGCCGGACATCTCCAGGCCGACGTCGAAGCCCTCCTTCATGCCCAGCGTGCGCTGCGCCTCCTCGATGGAGGTCGTGCGCACGTCCAGCGCCAGGCTCACACCCACCTTGCGGGCGAGCTCCAGCCGGTAGTCGCTGACGTCGGTGATGACCACGTGCCGGGCGCCGGCGTGCCTGGCGACCGCGGCGGCCATGATGCCGATCGGCCCGGCGCCGGTGATGAGCACGTCCTCGTTGAGCACCGGGAAGCTCAGCGCGGTGTGCACCGCGTTGCCGAACGGGTCGAAGATCGCCGCGACGTCGAGGTCGACGGGCTGGCGGTGCACCCACACGTTGGACTCGGGCAGCGCGACCAGCTCGGCGAACGCGCCGTCGGTGTGCACGCCCAGGCCGACGGTGCGCGCGCACAGGTGGCGGCGGCCGGCCATGCAGTTGCGACAGGAGCCGCACACCAGGTGGCCCTCGCCGCTGACCAGGTCGCCGGGCTGCGCGCGGGTGACGCCGGAGCCGACCGCGACGACCTCGCCGACGAACTCGTGGCCGAGGACCAGCGGCGCGCGCACGACGCCGGCGGCCCAGTCGTCCCAGCTCTCGATGTGCAGGTCCGTGCCGCAGATCCCGGTCCGCAACACCCGGATGAGCACGTCGTTGTCGCCTGGACGGGGGTCGGGAACCTCGGTCAGCTCCAGCCCCGGGCCGGCGGCGGTCTTCACCAGCGCTTTCACGTCCCTACTGTCGGCAGGCCCGGCGGGGAAGTCCATCGACGTTTTCTCGAAAGGAGGTTTAGCTCACCTGAACAGGGGATGCGGCCGGACGTGCGACGATGGAGGGGTGATCGACCCCCGCCGGCTGCGCGTGCTGCGCGCGCTGGCCGACCACGGCACCGTCACCGCCGCGGCCAGGGCCCTGTACCTGACCCCGTCGGCGGTGTCGCAGCAGCTGGCTGCCCTGGAGTCCGAGGTGGGGCAGCCGCTGCTGGACCGGCGGGGCCGGGCCGTGCGGCTGACCGCGGCGGGCGAGATCCTGGCCTCGCACGCCAGCGCCGTGCTCGCCCAGCTCGAACGGGCCGAGGCCGACCTCGCGGCGTGCGCCAGCGGCGCGACCGGTCGGGTCGTGGTCGCCGCCTTCGCCACCGCCATCACCATGGTGGTCGCGCCGGCCATCGCAGCCCTGCGCGTCCGGGCGCCGGAGGTGGAGGTGCTGGTCAGGGACGCCGAGGGGCACGCCAGCCTGCCGCTGCTGCTGGCCGGCGAGGTCGACATGGCCATCGCCATGGACTACCGGGGCGCGCCGGGGGCCGACGACGAGCGCCTGTCGCGGGCGCCGCTCTACGCCGAGCCCTTCGACGCGGTCCTGCCGGCGGCGCACCGGCTCGCCGGGCACCGCGCGGTGGCCGTCGCCGACCTGGCCACCGAGGAGTGGATCACGCCGTGGCCGGGCAACCCCTGTCACGACGTCGTGCAGCTCGCCTGCGAGAACGCCGGTTTCCAGCCCAGGGTCGCGCACTCGTCGGACGACTTCCGGGCCATCTGCGCGCTGGCCGGGGCGGGGGTCGGCGTGGCGCTGGTGCCGCGCTCCGCCCTGCGGGGGGTGGAGCTGCGGGACGCGGTGATCCGCCCGGTCGCCGGCCGGCCGCCGACCCGTCGGGTGTTCGCCGCGTTGCGGCGCGGCGGGGAGCGCCACCCGCTGCTGGGCATGACGCTCGACGCGCTCCGCACCGCCGCCGAGTCGTTGGACGACAGTGGCGGGGAGCCCGTCGTCGGGTCGGTCACCGGTCCTCACACCGAGCCGCTCGCCGGGGCGGCCGCCGGACCCGTCTCGGGGCCGGTCGTCGAGCCCGGAGCCGGGCCCGCGGACGAGCCCCGCGAAACCCTTTGATCAGCTAACGGTGTGAGTACGCTGTCGCCATGGCGTTCACCGTGCTCGTCCCCTCCGCCGACGCCGTCCCGGTCTTCCGCGAGGTCGAGGGCCTGCGCCCGGTCCAGTACGACGTGGCCGCGCCGCTGCCGCCCGAGGCGGCCGACGCGGAGGCCCTGGTCGTGCCGATCTGGCCGACCGAGTCGGCGCGCGCCGTCGTCGGGCGGTTGCCGCGGCTGCGCCTCGTGCAGACCCTGACGGCCGGTGTCGACGGCTGGCGGGACGTGCTGCCGGAGGGCGCGGTGCTCTCCTGCGCACGCGGCGCGCACGGCGGCAGCACCGCCGAGTGGGCGATGACCGCCCTGCTGACCGTGTACCGCCAGTTCCCGTCGTTCCTCGCCCTGCAGGCCGAGCGCCGCTGGGAGCACCGCCAGGTCGACACCCTGCAGGGCAAGCGGGTGCTCGTCATCGGGTCCGGCGACCTGGGGAACCAGCTCCGCCGCCGGCTGGCGGCGTTCGACGCGGTTCCCACCATGGTGGGCCGGGCCGCGCGCGACGGCGTGCACGGCGTGGACGCGTTGCCCGAGCTGCTGCCCGCGCAGGACGCGGTGGTCGTCGTCGTGCCGCTGACCGACGAGACCCGGGGCCTGGTCGACGCCGAGTTCCTCGCCCGGATGCCGGACGGCGCGATCCTGGTCAACGCCGCCCGCGGCCCGGTGGTCGACACCGACGCCCTGCTGGCCGAGCTGACGCGCGGGCGGCTGCGCGCGGTGCTCGACGTGACCGACCCGGAGCCCCTGCCGGCGGACCATCCACTGTGGACGGCTCCGGGAGTGATCATCACGCCGCACGTCGGCGGGAACAGCAGGGGGCAGGAGGTGCGGGCCTTCCGCGTCGCCGCGGAGCAGATCGCCGCGTTCGCCGCCGGCCGCACGCCGGACAACCTCGTCACCGGCGCCTACTGACCGCCGGCCCCGCGCCGTGCGCCCCGCGCCCCGGCCACTCGCGCGGGCTCGCGGCCGGTCGCGTCGTGACCACTCAGGACGGACGCGGGCAGCGCCGCTTCGAGTCGCCGGAGCACGCGGGAGCACCTAGCCTGCTGGCCGTGAGCACCCACGACGAGGAGCCAGCCCACACGGCCCCGATCCCGGGGCCGGTCCTGGGGACGGAGTCGCGTCCGCTGGGCTGGACCGCCGGCGCGGACCTCGGCCTGCTGGTGCTGCGGCTGGTGCTCGGCGGCACGTTCGTCGCGCACGGCGCGCAGAAGCTCTTCGGGGCGTTCGACGGGCCCGGCATCGACGGCTTCGCCGGCTACCTGGCCGGGCTCGGCTTCCAGCAGACCACCCTGATGGCCTGGATCACCGGGCTGACCGAGTTCGTCGGCGGCATCCTCGTCGTGCTCGGCCTGCTCACCCCGCTGGCCGCGGCCGGCCTGCTCGGCGTGATGATCAGCAGCGTCGCCGTCAAGTGGCCCAACGGCTTCTTCACCGGCACGGGTCAGGGATTCGAGCTGGACCTGGTGCTGGCGGCGGCCGCGGCCTGCCTGCTGCTGGCCGGCCCTGGTCGGGCGGCGATGGACACCGGCCGCGTGTGGATGCGCCGCCCGCTCATCAGCGGCCTGCCGTTCCTGCTGCTCGCCATCGGCGCGGCCATCCTCGTGCTGCTGATCCTGCGCCGGCGCTGACCGGCCGACGGCACGGGCGCGGCGAGGTTCGCCAGTCCCGTGCGGCACGGCTGGCGCGCCGCACGGGACTCGCTCCGTACTGGATCAGAGGTTCGGGTCGCGCACCGCGCCGGTGGCGGCCGAGGTTGCCAGCTTCGCGTAGGCGCGCAGGGCCAGCGAGACCTGGCGCTGCCGGTCCCTGGGTTGCCAGGGCCGCTCCGCGGCCTCCATCTTCGCGCGCCGCTCGGCCAGCACCGCGTCGTCGACCAGCACCGCGAGCCGGCGCTCGTGGACGTCGATGACGATCTCGTCGCCGTCCTCGACCAGCCCGATCGCCCCACCGGCCGCCGCCTCCGGCGAGACGTGGCCGACCGAGATGCCCGACGAGCCGCCGGAGAACCGGCCGTCGGTGATCAACGCGCACACGCGGCCCAGCCCGGCGCCCTTGAGGAACGCGGTCGGGTGCAGCATCTCCTGCATCCCCGGCCCGCCGGCCGGACCCTCGTACCGCACCACGAGCACCTCGCCGGGCTGGATCTCCCGGTTCAGGATGACCGACACGGCCTCCTCCTGGCTCTCCACCACCCGGGCCGGCCCGCGGAAGCGCCACAGCTCCTCGGGGATGCCGGCGGTCTTGATGACCGCCCCGTCCTCCGCCAGGTTGCCGTGCAGCACCGCCAGCCCGCCGTCGGCCGTGTACGCGTGCGCGGCGTCGCGGATGCAGCCACCCGCCGCGTCGGTGTCCAAAGAGGACCACCGGTTGGCGGAGGAGAACGCCTCCGTCGTGCGGACCCCGCCCGGCGCGGCGTGGAACAGCTCCACGGCCCGCTCGGCCGGCGCCCCGCCCCGGATGTCCCAAGTGGACAGCCACTCGTCCAGCGACGGGCTGTGCACGGCGTGCACGTCCCGGTGCAGCAGCCCGGCCCGGTCCAGCTCGCCGAGGATCGCCGGGATGCCGCCGGCCCGGTGCACGTCCTCCATGTGGTAGTCCGAGTTCGGGCTCACCTTGCTCAGGCAGGGCACCCGGCGGCTGGTCGCGTCGATGTCGGCGAGGGTGAAGTCGATCTCGCCCTCGCGCGCGGCGGCGAGGATGTGCAGCACCGTGTTCGTGGAGCCGCCCATCGCCATGTCCAGCGCCATCGCGTTCTCGAACGCCTTGCGGTTGGCGATCGACCGCGGCAGCGCCGACTCGTCGTCCCGCTCGTACCACCGCCGCGCCAGCTCGACCACGAGCGAGCCCGCCCGCAGGAACAGGTCGCGCCGCGCGGCGTGCGTGGCGAGCGTGGACCCGTTGCCCGGCAGCGCCAGCCCCAGCGCCTCGGTCAGGCAGTTCATCGAGTTCGCGGTGAACATGCCGGAGCACGAGCCGCAGGTCGGGCAGGCCGACCGCTCCACGACGGACAGCCCATCGTCGTCGACCTGGTCGTTGGCCGAGGCGGAGATCGCGGTGATGAGGTCGGTCGGCGCGTGCGCGACGCCGTCCACCACGACCGCCTTGCCGGCCTCCATCGGGCCGCCGGAGACGAACACGGTCGGGACGTTGAGCCGCAGCGCGGCGTTGAGCATGCCCGGGGTGATCTTGTCGCAGTTCGAGATGCACACCAGCGCGTCCGCCTGGTGCGCGTTGACCATGTACTCCACCGAGTCGGCGATGATCTCGCGCGAGGGCAGCGAGTAGAGCATGCCGCTGTGGCCCATCGCGATGCCGTCGTCCACCGCGATCGTGTGGAACTCGCGGGGCACGCCGCCGGCCTCCCTGACCGCGCCGGCGACCAGCTCCCCGAGGTCGCGCAGGTGCACGTGGCCCGGCACGAACTGGGTGTAGGAGTTGGCGATCGCCACGATCGGCTTGCCGAAGTCGCTGTCGGTCATGCCGGTGGCACGCCACAGCGCGCGGGCGCCGGCGGCGTTGCGGCCGTGGGTGGTGGTGCGGGAGCGCAGCGGGGGCACGGCTCCTCCTGGAGCTGTCGCTGGTGTGCCGGCCGCGGGGGCGGGTGGACTCAGGCGTCCTCGCGGGATCGGGGGTGACCGTCCGCGCCGGGCCCCGCGTCCGCGGCCGGGGTGTCGGCGGCCTCCGGGGTCGCCGAAGGGTCCTCACCAACGGTAGCCGACGCCGCGCCCGGCTCGGGGAGTCGACCGCTGATGGCGGCCAGCACCGGGACGTGCCGCGCGCGCACCGAGGGCAGCGGCACCTCGGTCTCGTCGCGCAGCACGGCGGTCACCACGGACCGCTCCGACAGCCGCAACGAGACGATGTCGTCCCACGGCAGGCGCCGCGTGCGGAACACCTCGCGCACCACGATCTCGTCCACGCGCACCACGGTGCGCACCCGCCACCACCAGACCAGCAGCGCGAGCGGCACCAGGTAGACGACCTGGAGGCCGGGGGCGCCCCAGGCGACCGGCGTCACGCAGACCGCGAGGAAGAGGATCGCGAACACCCCGATGGGGCTGATCCGGAACACCGCGTGCGGGGCGGGCGTCGGGCTCGGCTCGCTCGCGGGCGTCTCCGACGTCCCCTGCGCCTCTGTCCGGGCCTCTGCCCGGGCTTCCGCCGGCGGAAGCGTCGGCGGCGTCCCGGCGTCGGCCGTGGCGTCGGCCTCGGCGCCGGCGCCGGCGCCGGCGGCGCTCGGGGGAGCGGGGTCGGCGGCGCCGTTCCGGCCGGCGCGGCCCTGGGCCCGCGCGCCGGCGGGCGCCTCGTCGACCTCGGGGCCGGTGGGGTCCTGCTGCGGAGTGGCGGCTTCGCTCACGTCCCGAATGGTCCCACCCATCCTGTTCGCCGGTGACGTCGACCCGGCGGGCCGGTGTGCGGCGGCACACGCCGTCACCTGCTCGGATGTCGCCGCCAGTCCCCCAGAGGTGTCCATTTGCTGGGACAGTTGTTCCGCAGTGTTGACGCTCGCCCGGACGGGCGGCTAACGTCGGCGGCGTGCTGCGACTGACCCACCTCCTTCTCGTAATTCCCAGGCGCGTCGACGCCTAGGAATTCCACGCAGCGTCGACGCGCCTGACCCTCGTACGGCCCCTCCTCGGGCTGGCGGGGGTTTTTTCGTGCCCGGACACCTCCCCGACCCACGAAGGCAGCCCCCATGACCAGCGCGAATCCGCGTCCCACCCCGGCGCCCCGGCCGGTGGCACCCCGGCCAACGCCGCCCAGCGGCGCCCCGGTCCGCGTGACCGGCGCGCAGTCCCTCGTCCGCTCGCTTGAGGCTGTCGGCTGCGACGTCGTGTTCGGAATCCCCGGCGGCGCGATCATGCCGGCCTACGACGCGTTGCTCGACTCCCGGACGCTCCGGCACGTGCTGGTCCGCCACGAGCAGGGCGCCGGCCACGCGGCCACCGGCTACGCGCAGGCCACCGGCCGGGTCGGCGTCTGCGTGGCCACCTCGGGCCCCGGCGCGACCAACCTGGTCACCCCGCTGGCCGACGCCTACATGGACTCGGTCCCGATGGTGGCGATCACCGGCCAGGTGTCGCAGTCGCTGATCGGCACCGACGGCTTCCAGGAAGCCGACATCTGCGGCATCACCCTGCCGGTCACCAAGCACAACTTCCTCGTCACCGACCCGGCGGACATCCCGCGCACCATCGCCGAGGCGTTCCACCTGGCCGCCACCGGCCGGCCCGGCCCGGTGCTGGTCGACATCCCCAAGGACGTCCAGCAGGCCGTCACCGCGTTCAGCTGGCCGCCGGAGATGCGGCTGCCCGGCTACCGGCCGACCACCCGGCCGCACGGCAAGCAGGTGCGGGAGGCCGCCCGGCTCGTCGCCACCGCGAGCCGGCCGGTGCTCTACGTCGGCGGCGGCGTCCTCAAGGCCGACGCCGCGCCCGAGCTGCGGGAACTGGCCGAGCTGACCGGCATCCCGGTCGTCACCACGCTGATGGCCAGGGGCGCCTTCCCCGACTCGCACCGCCAGCACCTGGGCATGCCCGGCATGCACGGCACGGTGGCGGCGGTGGCCGCGATGCAGCGCTCCGACCTGCTGATCACGCTCGGCGCCCGGTTCGACGACCGGGTCACCGGCAAGCTCAGCTCCTTCGCGCCGGACGCGACCGTCGTGCACGCCGACATCGACCCCGCGGAGATCTCCAAGAACCGCAGGGCCGACGTGCCGATCGTCGGCGACTGCAAGGAGGTCATCGCCGAGCTGACCGCCGCCGTCCGCGCCGAGCTGGAGCAGACCGGCGCGCCCGACCTGACCGAGTGGTGGGCGCAGCTCGACCACTGGCGGGAGACCTTCCCGCTGGGGTACGACTGGCCGGCCGACGGCTCCCTGTCGCCGCAGTACGTCATCGAGCGGATCGGCGCTCTGGTCGGCCCGGACGCGGTCTACGCGACCGGCGTGGGCCAGCACCAGATGTGGGCGGCGCAGTTCGTCCGGTACGAGAACCCGCGCAGCTTCATCAATTCGGGTGGTCTGGGCACCATGGGCTTCGCGGTGCCGGGCGCGATGGGCGCCAGGGTCGGCCGGCCCGACCTCCCCGTGTGGGCCATCGACGGCGACGGCTGCTTCCAGATGACCAACCAGGAGCTCGCCACCTGCGCCATCGAGAACATCCCGATCAAGGTGGCCGTCATCAACAACGGCAACCTGGGCATGGTCCGGCAGTGGCAGACCCTGTTCTACGACCAGCGGTACTCGCACACCGACCTGGGCACGCACCGGCACCGCATCCCGGACTTCGTGCTGCTGGCCGAGGCGCTGGGCTGCGTGGGCCTGCGTGCCGAGTCGCGGGACGAGGTCGACGAGGTCGTCCGCAAGGCCATGGAGATCAACGACCGTCCGGTGGTCATCGACTTCGTGGTCGGCAAGGACGCCCAGGTGTGGCCGATGGTCGCGGCCGGCGCCGGCAACGACGAGATCATGGCGGCCAGGGGCATCCGCCCCCTCTTCGACGAGGACGCGTGACGAGGACGCGTGAGAGGTAAGAGGTGCTGCGCCTGCGCCGCGGGCGAGGATCGCAACGACGAGGACGCGTGGAGCGGCTGTCGACAGGACGTGCGGCGTCCGTGACGTGGACGAGGACCAGGGACAGCGCCCGCTGCGCGGGCCAGGAACGCAACGACGAGGACGCGTGACCAGGATGCGACGGATCGGTCTGTTGGGCGGGATGAGCTGGGAGTCCACCGCCGTCTACTACCGCCTTCTCAACGAGGGCGCCCGCGAGCGGCTGGGCGGCCTGCACTCCGCCGACCTGGTACTGCGTTCGGTCGACTTCGCCGACATCGCCGAGCTCCAGCACGCGGCGGCGTGGGAGGCGCTGGGCGCGACCCTGGCGGCGGAGGCCGGGTCGCTGGTCGCCGCCGGCGCCGAGGTGCTCGGCATCGCCACCAACACCATGCACCTGGTTGCGCCGCAGATCGCCGAGGCGGCGAGAATCCCGTTGGTGCACATCGTGGACGTGGTCGCCGAGGCGGCGCGCGCCCGAGCTGTGGGTCGCCTCGCCGTGCTCGGCACGAACTTCACCATGACCTCCTCGCTGTACACGGAGGGCATGGCGCGCCACGGGATCGAGGTCGTCGTCCCCGACGAGGACGACCGGCGCGTGGTGCACGACGTCATCTACGACGAGCTGTGCCGGGGAGTCGTCCTGGACTCCTCCCGGCAGCGGTACCGGGAGATCGTGGGCAGGCTGGCGGAGCGCGGCGCGGAGGCGGTCGTCCTCGGGTGCACCGAGATCACTCTCCTGTTCGGACAGTCCGAAGTGGACGGTCTCACCGTTCTGGACTCCACCGCGTTGCACGCCACGGCACTGCTCGACGCGGCACTGCTCGACGTGGCGTTGCCCGGGACGGCCACGTCCGGCGCCACCGCCCGGCCGGCCCCCGCCGCCGTCCCCGACCCGGCCCCCGAGACGCGACAGGAGCGCAGCGCATGAGCAGGCACACGCTGAGCGTGCTGGTGGAGAACAAGCCCGGCGTGCTGGCCAGGGTGGCCGGGCTCTTCTCCCGCCGCGGCTTCAACATCGAGTCGCTGGCGGTGGGCCCCACCGAGCACCCCGAGGTCTCCCGGATGACCATCGTCGTCTCGGTCGACGAGCTGCCGCTGGAGCAGGTGACCAAGCAGCTCAACAAGCTGGTCAACGTGATCAAGATCGTCGAGCTGGAGCGGCCCGCCTCCGTGCAGCGGGAACTGCTGCTGGTCAAGGTGCGGGCCGACGCCACGGTCCGCAGCCAGGTGCTGGAGACCGTGCAGCTGTTCCGGGCCAAGGTCGTCGACGTGTCCCCGGAGGCGGTCACCGTCGAGGCCACCGGCACCCAGGACAAGCTCGACGCCCTGCTCCGCATGCTGGAGCCCTACGGCATCCGGGAGATGGTGCAGTCCGGCATGGTGGCCATCGGCCGCGGCGCCCGCTCCATCACCGCCACCGCGGTCCGCTGAGGCCCTCGCGGCGCGGTCAACAAGCACCGGTCAACAACAAGTCCAGCAGAGAGAAGAGAGCACAACCCCATGCCTGCCGAAATCTTCTACGACGACGACGCCGACCTGTCGATCATCCAGGGCCGCACGGTGGCCGTGATCGGCTACGGCAGCCAGGGCCACGCGCACGCGCTGAGCCTGCGGGACTCCGGCGTCGACGTCCGGATCGGCCTGCCGGAGGGCTCGAAGTCGCGGCCGAAGGCGGAGGAGGAGGGCCTGCGGGTGGTCACCCCGGCCGAGGCCGCCGCCGAGGCCGACCTGATCATGATCCTGGCGCCGGACCACAAGCAGCGCGACCTGTTCGCGCAGGACGTCGCGCCGAACCTCAAGGACGGCGACGCCCTGTTCTTCGGGCACGGCCTGGCGATCCGCTTCGGCCTGATCCAGCCGCCGGCCGGCGTGGACGTGGCCATGGTCGCCCCGAAGGGCCCCGGCCACCTGGTGCGCCGCCAGTTCGTCGACGGCAAGGGCGTGCCCTGCCTGATCGCGGTGGAGCAGGACGCCAGCGGCAAGGCGCAGGCGCTGGCCCTGTCCTACGCCAAGGCGATCGGCGGCACCCGCGCCGGCGTCATCCGCACCACCTTCAAGGAGGAGACCGAGACCGACCTGTTCGGCGAGCAGGCGGTGCTCTGCGGCGGCGCCTCCGCGTTGGTGCAGGCCGGGTACGAGGTGCTGACCGAGGCCGGCTACACGCCCGAGGTGGCCTACTTCGAGTGCCTGCACGAGCTGAAGCTGATCGTCGACCTCATGTACGAGGGCGGCATCGCGCGGATGTTCTACTCGGTCTCCGACACCGCCGAGTACGGCGGCTACACCCGCGGCCGGCGCGTCGTCGACGAGCGGGTCAAGGAGGAGATGCGCCGGATCCTCGGCGAGATCCAGGACGGCTCGTTCGCCAGGCAGCTGGTGGCCGAGATGGACTCCGGCCGAGAGAACTTCACCCGGCACCGCGAGGAGCTGGCGGCGCACGGCATCGAGGAGGTCGGGAAGCGGCTGCGCGGCCTGATGTCCTGGGTGGACCGGCCGATCACCGAGACGGCCTGAGCCGGATCGCGTCAGGGGGGTCGACGGTGCGCCGTCGGCCCCCTTCGCGTTCGCGGCGCGCCCGCCCGCGTCCGGCTGGGGCCGACTGGCCGCCCGTCGACTGGCCGCCGTTCGCCGCCCGTCGACTGGTGTCGCAGAGAGTGGGACGGCTGTCACGAAACGTGGGACGTGCCTGGTGGGAAACGGAGTTCTCGCGGTGGATACACTCACGGCCTCACGCCGGGGCACAGCGCGGTACCCCTGTGTGCCGCGGAGTCACCCGCGCCCGAACCCGCCGGAGCCCGGTGGGACACGTCCGGGAGGCCCGCACCCGAGCGCACGCATCGCCTGATCCAGGAGCGAACCCGTGACCAACTCCAGCCGCCCCGTCGTCCTCATCGCCGAGAAGCTCGCGCCGTCGGTGCTCTCGGTGTTCGGCGACGAGGTCGAGGTCCGTCATGTCGACGGCACCGACCGACCGGCCCTGCTGACCGCGATCGCCGACGCCGACGCCCTGCTCGTCCGCTCGGCCACCCGGGTGGACGCCGAGGCGCTCGGCGCCGGCAAGCGGCTCAAGGTCGTGGCCAGGGCGGGCGTGGGCCTGGACAACGTCGAGGTGCCCGCCGCCACCGAGCGCGGCGTGATGGTGGTCAACGCGCCCACCTCCAACATCGTCTCCGCCGCCGAGCACGCGCTGGCGCTGCTGCTCGCGGTCGCGCGCCGGGTCCCGGCCGCCGACGCCAGCCTCCGGGCCGGCGAGTGGAAGCGCAGCGCCTACACCGGCGTCGAGCTGAACGGCAAGACCGTGGGCGTGGTCGGCCTCGGCAAGATCGGCCAGCTCTTCGCGCAGCGCATCGCGGCCTTCGGCACCACGGTCATCGCCTACGACCCGTACGTGTCGGCCGCGCGGGCCGCGCAGCTCGGTATCGAGCTGGTGAGCCTGGACGAGCTGCTGGAGCGCGCGGACGCGATCTCCATCCACCTGCCGAAGACGCCGGAGACGCTCGGCCTCATCGGCGCCGAGCAGCTCGCCCGGTGCAAGAAGGGCGTGCTGATCGTCAACGCCGCCCGCGGTGGCCTGGTCGACGAGGCCGCGCTGGCCGAGGCGGTGCGCGGGGGCCACGTGGGCGGGGCCGGCGTCGACGTGTTCGTCACCGAGCCGTGCACCGACAGCCCGCTGTTCGGCCTGCCCAACGTGGTCGTCACGCCGCACCTGGGCGCGTCGACGGCCGAGGCGCAGGACCGGGCGGGCACCGACGTCGCCCGCTCGGTGCTGCTGGCGCTGCGCGGCGACTTCGTGCCGGACGCGGTCAACGTGCAGAGCGGCGGCGTCGTCAACGAGGAGGTCCGGCCGTTCCTGCCGCTGACCCAGAAGCTGGGCACGGTGCTGGCCGCGCTGACCAGCAAGCCGCCGGCCGCGGTGACCGTGGAGGCTCGGGGCGAGCTGTCGCACGAGGACGTCACGGTCCTGCCGCTCGCCGCGTTGCGGGGCGTCTTCTCCGGCGTGGTGGAGAACCAGGTCACCTTCGTCAACGCGCCGCGGCTGGCCGAGGACCTGGGGGTGAAGGTCGAGCTGCGCAAGGAGTCGGAGAGCGCCGACCACCGCAGCGTGGTGACGCTGCGCGCGGTGCTGGCCGACGGCGCGACGGTCAGCGTGTCGGGCACCCTCACCGGCCCCCGCCAGGTCGAGAAGCTGGTGGAGATCAACGGCCGGCACTTCGACCTGCGGGCCGAGGGGCACGTGCTGCTGCTGGTCTACCCGGAGCGCCCGGCGGTGATGGGCACCGTGGGCACGCTGCTCGGCGAGGCCGGGGTGAACGTCGAGGCGGCGCAGATCAGCCAGACGACCGACCGGGCCGAGGCGATCATGCTGCTTCGGGTGGACCGGCCGGTGGCCGCCGGGGTGCTGGAGCCGATCGGCGCCGCGATCGGCGCGCGCACGGTGCGCGACCTCGCGTTCGAGTGACCGCTGCTGGCGGTGGGCCGGTGGCGGCGCGATCTTGCCCGCCGGCCCGCCGCCAGGCCGTCGCCGACGGCGTTTTCCTGTTACCAGGCGGAAGTTCGCGTCGCCCGGGCACTTCGCGGCACCGCCTGAGAACGGCCGGACCGGACGCGTGACAGCCGTTCGGCGCACGCGAGGACGGGCCGGCGTGCCCTAACTTCGGTGATCATGGGTGTGGGGGAGGGGCCGGACGACACGTCGGGCGGGCTCCTCGCCGCCCGGTGGCTGGCGGCGGTGGCCGCGGTGGTGACGTTGCTGGGGCTGTACGTCCTGCCGTGGTGGCCGGGCGAGTCCTTCCTGGAGTTCCGGGCCGAGCACCTGGCCGGCCGGGTCGACCCCGACCCCACGTGGTGGAAGTCCCTCCAGCGCGGCTACTTCCGCTTCGGCTTCGTCGCGCACTCCGTGGTGTCGGCGCTGCCGCCGTTCGTCGTGGCCCGGCCGGACCGGTGGCGTTCGCTGACCGGGCTGGCCCTGCTGGGCGCGGCGTGGCAGCTGCTCGCGGTGCGCGGCGCGACGTTGATCAACACCACCGGTGTGCCGTACCTCGGCTCGGTGGCGGGGATGTTGGTGGTCATCGCGTGGTGGTTGGGCCGGGTCTCGGCCCGGCCGGACGGCTGGGGACTCTGAGCCACGAACTCCCCGAACAGAGCAATCCGGACCATGACCCGTTCCGGTCGCCCGGGCGGAACCGGCCCCACCAGGCCACGCCCCGTGTCCAACTTCGCTGTCAAGCCGGTGTGATCACCCCAATGGAGCAGTACACGGTGGGGTGAGCCGCGTTAGGTTCGGCGTTCACGAGGCCGGACCAGGTGCCGCGGAGGGCTCGGCACCACGCCGGCGCTGCCCTGGTGTGGTGCGATCCGCCGGCCGTGGGGGAGCGCGTGCCGGTTCGCGACGAGCGGACCGGTGGGCATGGTCGGAGACGGCCCCGTAGTGAGGGCAGCAGTGAGTCGAACCCGAGGACCGGGGCACGGCGTCCGCCGGGTCGCGGCGCGCTCGGCCGCGGTGTTGTTCGCCGCGGTGCTGGCGACCGGGGTGGCCGGCGCCGGCGTGGCGAGCGGTCAGGACGACCGGGGCGATCTCGCCCCGTCGGTGCCCGGTGCCGGCGGCCTGCCGGCCAGGGCGCTCCAGGACAAGATCAAGCCCCGGTTGGCCGACGCGCGGGGCAGCGTGACGGCCTTCGTGGAGCTGGAGAAGAAGCCGGCCGTCGACGCGTTCACCGAGAAGCAGGGCTCCGACAAGGAACAGGCCAAGCAGGCCGCCAGGGAAGCCAAGCAGGACACCCAGCAGGCCGCCGAGAAGGTGGTCGACACCCTGCGGGCCAAGGACTCCGCGGCCAAGGAGACCTACCGCACCAGCAACGCCGTCCCCGGCGTGGTCGTCACGGCCAACGCGGACAAGGTGCGGGAGCTGGCCGAGCTGCCCGAGGTCAGGGCGGTGCACGCGGTCGTGCCGAAGGAGCCGGGCAACGCCAACGCCGTCCAGCTCACCAGGACCCTGGCCGCCTGGCAGCAGACCGGCCGGCTGGGCGACGGGGTCCGGGTCGGCATCATCGACACCGGGATCGACTACACCCACGCGATGTTCGGCGGGCCGGGCACCAAGGCCGCCTACGACGCGATCGACCGCACCAAGGTCGACCCGTCGTTCTTCCCCACCGCGAAGGTGGTCGGCGGCGTCGACCTCGCCGGCGACGCCTACGACGGCAGCGGCAAGAGCGGGCCCGAGGCCATGGTGCCCAAGCCCGACCCCAACCCGATGGACTGCCACAGCCACGGCACGCACGTGGCCGGCACGGCGGCCGGTTTCGGCGTCAACGCCGACGGCAGCACCTTCCGGGGCGACTACGGCAAGCTCGACGACAAGCAGCTCAACGAGATGCGGATCGGCCCGGGCACCGCGCCCAAGGCCCTGCTGTACGGCATCAAGGTGTTCGGCTGCACCGGTTCGACCAACCTCACCGGCCAGGCGCTGGACTGGGCGCTCGACCCGGACGGCGACGGCGACTTCAGCGACCGCCTGGACGTCGTGAACCTGTCGCTGGGCCAGGACTACGGCGCCCCGGACGACCCGGACAGCCTGTTCGTGCGCAAGCTGGTCAAGAACGGCGTGCTCCCGGTCATCTCCGCCGGCAACGGCGGTGACCTGTACGACGTGGGCGGCTCGCCGGGCAGCACGCCGGAGGCGCTGACCGTGGCGAGCACCAGGGACTCGTTCGTCCTGCGGGACGGCGCCGAGGTCGTCGCCCCCGGTGGCGTCGCCGGCGTGAAGGCCGGGCAGTACAGCCAGAACTACGCCGACTACGCCGGCCTCGAGCGCACCAAGCCCGTGGTCGCGTTGACGGAGGAGTCCAACAAGGACGGTTGCCGTCCGTTCTCCAGCGCCGACAAGGTGGCGGTGCTGAACCGGTTCGTCTGGTTGGAGTGGGACGACAACGACGCCAGCCGGCGTTGTGGTTCCGGGGTCCGGGCGGACAACGCGCGCGCCGCCGGCGCGGTGGGCGCGATCTTCTCGTCCTCGGTGGAGAACTTCAACGCGGGCATCGGTGGCAACAAGGACCTCCCGGTGTTCCAGTTCACCGGCTCCGCCACCAAGGCGGTGCGCCCGGCGCTGGAGGCCGGTTCGCTCCAGGTCCGCATGGCCGGCGACCTCCGCACGAGCGTGAAGACGCACGCGCCGGAGATCTCCGACACGCCCAGCACCTTCACCTCGCGGGGCGTGCACCAGAAGGTCGTCAAGCCGGACGTCGCGGCGCCCGGCGACACGATCGCGTCGGCCCTCGTCGGCAGCGGCAACGGGACGCTGGTGATCAGCGGCACCTCGATGGCCGCGCCGCACACCTCCGGCATCGCCGCCCTGGTGCGGCAGGCGCACCCGGACTGGACGCCGGAGGAGGTCAAGGCCGCGGTGATGAACACCGCGGGCGCCGACGTCCGCACCGGTCCGAACGGCTCGGTGCTCGCGCCGAACCGCGTGGGCGCCGGGCGGATCGACGCGAAGTCCGCGCTGGACAACCAGGTGCTGGCGATGGTCGAGGACGACCCGGGCGCGGTGAGCGTCTCGTTCGGCACCGTCGAGGTCTCGGGGAAGACCCAGATCAGCAAGACCGTGAAGATCGTGAACAAGGGCGTCAACGCGGTCGAGCTGTCGCCGAGCTTCCAGGCGGCCACCCAGATCCCCGGGGTGCGCTACGAGGTCTCCACGAGCAGCATCCGGCTCAGCCCGCGGGGCGTCGCGAAGATCAAGCTGACGCTGCGGATCGACGACCCGGCGGCGCTGCGCAGGACGGTCGACCCGACCGTCCAGACGACCCAGCTCAACGTGGCCCGGCAGTTCCTGGCCGACGCGTCGGGCCGGCTGGTGCTGACGCCGAAGAACGGCTCCGGCACGCCGCTGCGCGTTCCGGTCTACGCCGCGCCCAAGCCGGTGGCCAAGATCAGCGCCACCGACAGGATCAGGTTCAACCGGGGCGACTCGCAGGCGGTGCTGAACCTCAAGGGCCGCGGCGTGGAGCAGGGCCAGGGTTCCTCGGCGTACCGCTCGCTGGTGAGCGTCTTCGAGTTGCAGGGCAGCTCGCCGCAGCTCCCGCAGTGCGGCAAGAAGGTCACCAGCGACTGCACGCCCAACGAGACGGCCAAGGGCGGCGACCTGCGCTACGTCGGCGCCACCTCGACCGCGCCGCTGGCCAAGGCCCAGGGCAAGCTGGACCAGGCCCAGGTGGCGTTCGGCATCGCGACGTGGGGCAACTGGTACAACGTCGGCTCGAACACGGTTCCCTACGTGGACATCGACGTGAACGGCGACGGCAAGCCCGACTTCGAGACCTTCGTGACGAGGCCGAGCGGCACCGACGTGCTCGTCGCGTCCACGGTGGACCTCAACAAGCCGTTGCCCAACGGCGGTTTCCAGTCCGTTGACCTGCAACCGGTCAACGGGCAGTTCGGCGACGTCGACACGAACGTCTTCGACAGCAACGTGATCGTGCTACCGGTGACGCTCAAGGCGCTGGGCATCGACCCGAACGCCGCGACGGCGCGCCTGAACTACACGGTCGGGGTGTCCGGGTTCTACACCGGACCGGGCGACAAGGACGGGGTGATTGACCAGATCGCCAAGCCGATGTCGTTCGACCCGCTCAAGCCGGGCCTGTGGGCGCAGGGCGGCGGCGACGCCGCGCTGTCCTACGTGGCCAAGCCGGCCACCGCGCTCGTCGTCAACCGCGACGCGGGCGCCCTGGCGATGGACCGGGTGGACAAGCTGCTCGTGCTGCACCACCACAACGCGAGCGGCGAGCGGGCCCAGCTCGTGTCGGTGGACGGCTCGCGCACCTGGGCGGATCTGGACCTGCGCGGCGGGCCAGGGGAGGGCCGTCACTCCTCCTGACGTCGAGGAGTCCTGGCGGGTACCGGTGCCCGGGTCGGCTGACCGCCGGCCCGGGCACCGGCCTTCTCCGGCCGGGCGCCGGCCCCCACCGGTGGCCGGTGTCGGTACAAGTTGGACCCCGGGGGCGCTTTGCCTTGCGGCGCCGGGCAGAATGCGCATTCCGACCGTTCGCGCCGTCTCGCGCCGCGCCAGCCGGCCCAGCGTGGACGGTGACGGCGGACCCGACGCGGCATCACCCGAACGGGTGTCCCGCAGAACGGGATAGATCAGTGCGGAGGCGTGTCCGCGCTGCGGATAGCGACGCGGCGGCGGGTAGCCTTCGCGCAAGTGGATGGGTTCCGATGGGTGGGACCTACAACCCGGGAGGTGTGTCGATGCGGCTCGCGGTGATCCCAGGTGACGGGATTGGACCCGAGGTGATCGCCGAGGCGCTCAAGGTGCTCGGTGAGGTCGTGCCCGATGCGGAGATCACCCGCTACGACCTCGGCGCGGCGCGGTGGCACGCCACCGGGGAGTTGCTGCCGGAGTCGGTGCTGGGCGAACTGCGCCAGCACGACGCGATCCTGCTGGGCGCGGTGGGCGATCCCTCGGTGCCCAGCGGAATCCTGGAGCGCGGGCTGCTGCTGCGCCTGCGCTTCGAGCTGGACCACCACGTGAACCTGCGCCCGGCGCGGCTCTACCCGGGCGTGCGCAGCCCGATCGCCGACCCACCGGAGATCGACATGCTGGTGGTGCGCGAGGGCACCGAGGGCCTGTACGCGGGCAACGGCGGCCTGCTGCGCAAGGACACCCCGCACGAGATCGCGACCGAGGTCAGCATCAACACCTCGTTCGGCGTGGAGCGGGTGGTGCGCGACGCGTTCCAGCGGGCGCAGGGCCGCCCGCGCCGACACCTGACGCTGGTGCACAAGACCAACGTCCTCGCGCACGCGGGCTCGTTGTGGTCGCGGGTGGTCGAGGAGGTGTCGTTGCAGTACCCCGACGTGACGGTCGCCTACCAGCACGTGGACGCGACGACCATCCACATGGTCACCGACCCCGGCCGGTTCGACGTGATCGTCACCGACAACCTGTTCGGCGACATCATCACGGACCTGGCGGCCGCGGTGACCGGTGGCATCGGCCTGGCGGCCTCGGGCAACCTGGACGTGACGCGGCGGAACCCGAGCATGTTCGAGCCGGTGCACGGCAGCGCCCCGGACATCGCGGGTCAGGGCGTGGCCGACCCGACGGCGGCCGTGCTGTCGGTGGCGCTGCTGCTGGACCACCTGGGCGAGCAGGAGGCGGCGCGCCGGATCGAGGCGGCGGTGGCGTTCGACCTGGCCACCAGGGACCACTCGGCGCCGGGCGCGACCTACGCGATCGGCGACCGGCTGGCCGCGCTGGTCTCCTCCAACACCCACCACCGCGCCGAGGTCTGACGCCCGAGGCGACCCGGACGGTCCGAGAGGCCCCCGACCACGCGGTCGGGGGCCTTTTCGGTTCCGGGCCGGGAAAACCACCCGACGACTCCCGAAGTCGGTCCCGGCGTCGTCCCGCGGTGTCGTGGGTCGCCGCCAGGATCACCGCGGCGACGCTGGCGACGACCCACGACGGCCGTCAACCGGCGAGGGGGCGGCGGGCCGGGGCCGTGGCGAGCACGTGGTGCAGGTGCTCGGCGGCGGCGTGTCCGAACCGCTCGTCGTTGATGTGCGCGTCGATCTCGCGGAGCTCCACGTGCGAGCCCGCCACCCCGGCCCGCAGCGCCTCGACGAGCGCGCGGTCCGCCAGCGGGTCGTGGAAGGGCTGTCCCGGCGCGTCGTAGGCGGACAGGCCGCCCAGGGGGACGAGCACGCTGACCGGCCCCCTGGCCGCCACCAGCTTCGCCGCGACCCGCCGACCCAGCTCGGCCAGCTCGGCCGCGGTCAGCCGCACCACCGTGACGGTCGGGTTGTGCTCGTGGATCGTGCGGTGCCGCAGGTGCTCCGGCACGGTCGGCCTGGCCCCGAAGTTCACCATGTCGAGGGCGCCCAGGCTCACCACCTGCGGCAGGCCCGCCCGACCCGCGGCCTCCAGCCGCCGGGGGCCCGCCGACAGCACCCCGCCCATCAGGTCGTCGGCGAGCTCGGTGGTGGTCAGGTCCAGGACGCCGGTCAGCACCCCGCTGCCGGCCAGCTCCTCCAGCGCCCGGCCGCCGGCGCCGTTGGCGTGGAACACGAGGACCTCGTAGCCGAGCTCCTCCAGCCGGCGGCGGGCGGCGGTGACGCCGGGGGTGGTGACGCCGAACATCGTGGTGGCCACGAGCGGGCGCCGGTGCTCGTCCGGCGCGCCCTGCGCCGCCCGGTAGGCGATCGCCATGCTGGCCGCGGCGCTCGCGGCGTTGCCGAGGATGCGTTCGGAGAACCGGTTGATCCCGGCGATGTCCAGCACGCTGTGCATGAGCGTCATGTCCGTCGAGCCGACGAACGGCGCGCAGTCGCCGGCCGCCATCGTCGAGACGAGGAGCTTGGGCACGCCGACCGGCAGCGCGCGCATCGCCCTGCTGGCGATGACCGAGCCGCAGGAGCCGCCCAGGGAGAGAGCGGCGTGCAGACGGCCTTCGCCGTGCAGCCGGCGCAGCACCTCGGCCGCGCCCTCCGCCATCGCTCTCACCGCTGTGTTCCGGTCGCCGTGCGCGCGGAGCGCGCCCAGGTCGTGTCCGGCCGCCGCGGCGACCTCGGCGCGGTCGATGTCAGCGGGCACTGCGGGTGTGCCCAGCACTCCGGTGTCGACCAACACGGTCTGGCAGCCCGCCGCGCGGACGCGCTCCGCGAGCCAGCCGAACTCGGACCCCTTGGTGTCCAGGGTCCCCACGAGCACAACAGTCGTCATTCTCAGTCCTCCGGTCCCACCCACCACATCGGCCACAGGCTGCCGAGCCCCAAGCACCCCGCCCAGCCTCCTCAGGGGTGGAAATCGCCGGCCGTTGACCACGCTGCGCGATCGCCGGCGCGGAGCGGCAGGTCGGTGCGTCACCCGGCGGTGGCCCGCCCGTTGTTCCAGTACCTGGGATCACCCGTCCGTGAATTGGTACGCGCGGGAGGGCTGTGGCAGCATCGGGGCGTGGCTCGCTCCAGCGTGATCATCATTTGCTGGCGCGCCGGGTAAGTGCCTCGGGGCGTTCGTCCCGCAGCACCCGGCGCGCAGACCTCTCGCATCCGCGGGGGGTCTTTTTGTTTTCCCGCTCCAGCACTTCCGTTCCGCAGTCCCGTCCTCCCAGACCGCCCCGACCGTTCCAGGGAGACCACCGTGAACCGGCCCACCGCCCCCACCGGCACCCCGCTCGGCGACTCGTTCCACGTCTACGACACGACCCTCAGGGACGGCGCGCAGCGCGAGGGCATCTCCTACTCGGCGACCGACAAGCTGGCCGTGGCCCGGCTGCTGGACTCCCTGGGCGTCGGCTTCATCGAGGGCGGCTGGCCGGGGGCGCTGCCCAAGGACACCGAGTTCTTCGCCCGCGCCGCCGCCGGTGAGCTGGAGCTGCGGCACGCGGCGCTGGTGGCCTTCGGCGCCACCCGCAGGGCCGGCGTCGCCGCCGCCGACGACCCGCAGGTGCGGGCGCTGCTCGACTCCCAGGCGCCCGTGGTGACCCTGGTGGCGAAGTCGGACCGCCGGCACATCGAACGCGCGCTGCGCACCGACGTCGCCGAGGCCGCAGCCATGGTGTTCGACACCGTCCGGTTCCTGGTGGGGGAGGGCCGCCGCGTCTTCCTCGACGCCGAGCACTTCTTCGACGGCTACGCCCACGACCCCGACTGCGCGCTGCGGGTGCTGCAGTCCGCTGTGGACGCCGGCGCGGACGTCGTCGTGCTGTGCGACACCAACGGCGGCCAGCTCCCGCTGCAGCTCGCCGAGACCGTGGCCGAGGTGGTCGCCCGCACCGGGTTCCGCGTCGGCATCCACTGCCAGGACGACACGGCCTGCGCGGTGGCGAACACCGTGGCAGCCGTGCAGGCCGGCGCCACCCACGTGCAGTGCACCGCGAACGGCTACGGCGAGCGGACCGGCAACGCCGACCTGTTCGCCGTCGTCGGCAACCTGGTGACCAAGCTCGACATGCCGGTGCTGCCCGCGGCGGCGCTGCCCGAACTCACCCGCGTCTCGCACGCCCTCGCCGAGATCGCGAACCTCGCGCCCGACACCCACCAGGCCTACGTCGGGTCGTCGGCCTTCGCCCACAAGGCGGGGCTGCACGCGAGCGCGATCAAGGTGGACCCGGAGCTGTACAACCACGTCGATCCGGCCACCGTCGGCAACGGGATGCGGGTGCTCGTCACCGAGATGGCCGGCCGGGCCAGCCTGGAGCTGAAGGGGCGTGAGCTCGGGCTGGACCTGGCCGGTCGGCACGACGCGCTGGGGCGCGCCGTGCGCAGGGTCAAGGAGCTGGAGGCGCGGGGCTGGTCGTTCGAGGCCGCCGACGCGTCGCTGGAGCTGTTGCTGCGCAGGGAGATCGACGAGGCCGAGACCGAGGCCCCGTTCGCGCTGGAGTCCTACCGCGTCGTGCTCGACCACCGCGCCGACGGCGAGGTGGTCTCCGAGGCCACCGTGCGGGTGCTCGTCGCGGGGGAGCGGGTGATCGCCACCGCCGAGGGCAACGGCCCGGTGCACGCGCTGGACGCGGCGCTGCGCAAGGCGTTGGAGCCGGCGCTGCCGTGGCTGTCGAGCGTCGAGCTGGCCGACTACAAGGTCCGCATCCTGGTTGAGCACCCGGGAACGGACGCGGTGACCAGGGTGCTGGTGCAGTCCAGCGACGGCGAGCGGGAGTGGACCACCGTCGGCGTCCACGGCAACATCGTCGAGGCGAGCTGGCTCGCCCTCTGCGACGCCCTCGTGCACAAGGCGCTGTCCGTGCGGGAGCCGGTGGGCTGAGTCGTCGGTCCGGGGCGCGGTCACCGGGGCCACCGGCCCCGGTTCGACGGCGCGGGGCCGGCGGGTCACCCGGCGGGGCGGGCGTTCGCGGCGACCGGGTCCGGCGCTGGGTTACCGTTGCCGCCGTCCCCTCCGACCCGACGACAGGAGCGTCCGTGCGCATCGCCCGCATCGTCCACCCCGAAGGCATCGCGTTCGCGGCCGTCCAAGGCGAGCCCGGCGCCGCGCTGGACGACCTGGTCGCCTCGGAGATCGACGAGCACCCGTTCGGGACGGTGACGTTCACCGGGCGGGCGTGGAAGCTGGCCGACGTCCGGCTGCTCGCCCCGATCCTGCCGTCGAAGGTGGTCTGCGTCGGCAAGAACTACGCCGAGCACGCCGAGGAGATGGGGGGTCCGGCCCCGGCCGACCCGGTGATCTTCCTCAAGCCGCCCACGGCGGTGGTCGGCCCGAACGCCGAGATCAGACTGCCGGCGAACTCCGAGCGCGTGGACTACGAGGGCGAGCTCGCCGTGGTCATCGGCCGCCCGTGCCGGGACGTCCCCGCCGAGCGCGCGGCCCAGATGGTGCTGGGCTACACCATCGCCAACGACGTGACCGCGCGTGACCAGCAGAAGGCCGACGGCCAGTGGGCCAGGGCCAAGGGCTACGACACGTTCTGCCCGCTGGGGCCGTGGATCGACACCACGGTCGACCCGGCGGACCTGGCCATCCGCACCGAGCTGGACGGCCAGGTGCGCCAGGACTCCCGCACCTCGCAGCTGATCCACGACGTGCCGAAGCTGATCGAGTGGGTGTCCTCGGTGATGACCCTGCTGCCTGGCGACGTCATCCTCACCGGCACCCCGGCGGGCGTGGGACCGGTCCGGCCCGGCCAGACGGTGTCGGTCACCGTCGAGGGCATCGGCACCCTCAGCAACCCGGTCGGCCGGCGCTCCTGACACCGCGAACGGTCCCCCGGCACGCATCCCGCGTGCCGGGGGACCGTCGTTTCCGCCCCTCGCGCTACCGCGGGGCCGATGCCGGTGTCCGGCGTGCGAAGTCCGGCGCGTGCTCGGGCAGCAGCCCGACGCCGAACAGGTAGGCCGGGACGACCTGCAGACGCGGGAAACGTTGCAGGAGGCGGACAACGCGGGGTGGGCGCGTTCGGTTGACGACGCTGATCCGACCGCTCAGCGCCCGGTCGAGCAGTCCCCTGTGGATCAGGCGCTGGACGGTCTGGGTCACCGCGGTGGGCAGCCAGCGCCGCAGTTGGACCTTCGCGAGGTCCCGTCCGGTGACCCGTCCGCGCCGCAGCGGCTCGGCGAGCAGCCGGGCCGCCGCCACCGCGTCCTGCACCGCCAGGTTGATACCCACCCCACCGATGGGTGACATCGCGTGCGCGGCGTCGCCGACGCACAGCAGGCCGTCGGTGTGCCACCGGGGCAGGCGGTCGAGCCGCACGTCGAGCAGCTTCACGTCGTCCCACGACCGCACGTGGTCGACCCGGTCGGCCAGCCACGGGATGAGGTCGGCCAGCCCCTGGCGGAACGACTCGATGCCCCGCGCCCTGAGCGCGGCGTCGGTGCCCTTCCTGATCAGGAAGGCGCACTGGTAGTACTCGCCGCGGTCGATGAGCACGAGGGCGCGGCCGCCGCCGAAGCGGCCGCCGGCCCCGGCGATGTTGCCCTCGTGCCGGGGCAGGCGGAACCACCACACGTCCATCGGCACGCCGAACTCCCTGGCCCGCAGGCCCGCCGCGGCGCGCAGCACCGAGGACCGGCCGTCGCAGGCGACCACCAGGTCGGCCCGCAGCTCGCCGGTCTCACCCTCCTCCGTGCGGTACCGCACGCCGGCGACCCGTCCGCCCTCCCGCACCAGACCGGTGGCCTCGGTGCGCATCCGCAGCGTGAAGCACGGCTCCTCGGCGCCCGCCCTGGCGAGCAGGTCCAGGAAGTCCCACTGCGGCACGAACGCGATGTGCTTGTGCGGTCCGGGCAGTCGCCGCATGTCACCCAGTCGGACCGGCCCGCTGTCGAGGATGACCCCCAACTGGTCGACCAGGCGGTGCGGGACGCGGGCGAACGCCTCGCCCAACCCCAGCTCGTCGAGCAGGGTGAGGGTCGAGGAGTGCACCGTGTCGCCCCGGAAGTCCCGCAGGAAGTCGCCGTGCTTCTCCAGCACCACGACGTCGATCCCGCCCCTGGCGAGCAGCAGGCCCAGCACCATCCCGGCCGGTCCGCCGCCCACCACGCAGACCCTGGTCCGCTCCGTCGACGACATGGCCATCACCTTCTTTTCAACGCTGGTTGAATAACCTCAGGATGCTCCCGGACCGCGACTCGGTCAAGCCCCGGCGGGGCGGATAGGCTGATCGGGCCATGAGCACGCCAGACGCCACCACCAAGGTCCGGGTCCGCTTCTGCCCGTCGCCGACCGGGACGCCGCATGTCGGACTGATCCGCACCGCCCTGTTCAACTGGGCCCACGCCCGCCACGTCGGTGGCGACTTCGTCTTCCGCATCGAGGACACGGACGCCGCCAGGGACTCCGAGGAGTCCTACGCCGCGCTGCTCGACGCGCTGCGGTGGCTCGGCATGGACTGGGACGAGGGGCCCGAGGTCGGCGGCCCGTACGAGCCGTACCGACAGAGCCAGCGCCGGGAGATCTACGCCGACGTGGTGGCCAAGCTGGTCGAGGCCGGCGAGGTCTACGAGTCCTTCTCCACCCCGGAGGAGGTCGAGGCGCGCCACCGCGCCGCCGGCCGCGACCCCAAGCTCGGCTACGACAACTTCGACCGCACCCACACCGACGAGCAGAAGGCCGCCTTCCGCGCGGAGGGCCGCGAGCCCGTCCTGCGGCTGCGCATGCCCGACCACGACATCACGTTCACCGACCTCGTCCGCGGCGAGATCACCTTCCGGGCGGGCAGCGTGCCGGACCCGGTGCTCGTCCGCGCCAACGGCGAGCCGCTCTACACGCTGGTGAACCCGGTCGACGACGCGCTCATGCGGATCACCCACGTGCTGCGGGGTGAGGACCTGCTCCCCTCCACCCCCCGCCAGATCGCGCTCTACGAGGCGCTGCGGCGGGTCGGGGTCGCCGAGTTCACCCCCCACTTCGGACACATGCCCTACGTGATGGGCGAGGGCAACAAGAAGCTGTCCAAGCGGGACCCGCAGTCCAACCTGTTCCTCTACCGCGAGCGCGGGTTCCTGCCCGAGGGCCTGCTCAACTACCTCGCCCTGCTGGGCTGGTCGATCGCCGACGACCGGGACGTCTTCACCATGGCGGAGATGACCGAGGCCTTCGACATCAGCCGGGTGAGCGCGAACCCCGCCCGGTTCGACCTGAAGAAGGCCGAGGCCATCAACGCCGCGCACCTGCGCGCGCTGTCGGCGGAGGAGTTCGTCGAGCGGGTGCTGCCCCACCTGCGCGAGGCCGGCGTGCTGCCGGCGGAGGTCAGCGCCGAGCAGCGCGCCGTGCTGGCCGCCATCGCGCCGATGGTGCAGGAGCGCTGCGTGGTGCTGAGCGACGCCGCGGGCATGGTCGGCTTCCTGTTCGCCGACGAGGACGCGTTCGCGCCGGAGCCGGACGCCGCGGCCAAGACGCTCGGCGCCGACGCGGAGCCCGTGCTGCGGGCCTCGGTCGAGGCGCTGCGCGACCTTCCGGAGTGGACCACCGCCGCGATCGAGGAGGCGCTCAGGACCGCGCTGGTCGACGGGCTCGGGCTCAAGCCGCGCAAGGCGTTCGGCCCGGTGCGCGTCGCGATCACCGGCCGCACGGTCTCGCCGCCGCTCTACGAGTCGATGGAACTGCTCGGCAGGGACCGTTCGCTCGGCCGGCTCGGGCGCGCGCTGGAGTCGGTGACCGCCGGCGCTTGACCGTGCCAGTGGCGGATTATCACCTTCTCAGCCGAATCGGACACAAGGCGTGCGCAACTAGCCTCGCTGGGTGACATCCGCTTTGGCGACCGACATCCCCGAAAGAACGACCACGACCCCGATCCGCGCCGTTTGCCTCGATATCGACGACACCCTCGTCGATTACGGGCAGGCGGCGCGGATCGCTTTGGAGACCGCCGCCGGCCGGGACGACGCCTGGCCGGTGTGGGAACGCGCCAACGCCCACCACTTCGCGCGCCTGCTCGCCGGCGAGGTCGATTACGAGACCATGCGCCGGGACCGCGCCCGCACCTTCTACGACGATCTGGGCGAGCGGTTGGACGACGCCGGGATCGCGGAACGCGAGTCCCGTCGCCAGTTCGCCATGGAGCGCTCCTGGCAGCTCTACGGCGACACCCTGCCCTGCCTCGACTGGCTGCGCGCCGCCGGCCTGCGCCTGGCGGCGGTGACCAACGCGTCCGGAGCCCACCAGCGGGCCAAGCTCGCCGTGCTGGGCCTCACCCCGTTCTTCGACTACGTGGCCATCGCCGGCGAACTCCGCACCGCCAAGCCCGAGCCTGTGATCTTCCACACCGCCTGCCTCGCGCTGGGTGTCGACCCGGCCGAGACGGTGCACGTCGGCGACCGGCTCGACCTCGACGCGGTCGGCGCCCGAGACGCCGGTCTGCACGGTGTGTGGCTGGACCGCGCCGCGACGCGCACAGCGCCGCCCAGCGGGGTGTCCGTCATCACGACCCTCGCGGAGCTGCCCGAGTTGCTGGTCTGCGATCTCGAGCTGGACCTGGCGCCCGCGGCCCCGGTCGGGAGCCGGTGAACGATCCGGTGAACAGCCCGCCACCCGCCGGCCACGCCGGGACCCCCGCCCGTTTGCCCAGCTAGAGCCCGGTGGTGGGGGTCGATTAGGCATCGGCCCCCATCGTGGGCTAGTATTCCTACACGTCGGGCGGACAGCGGACCGAAACCCGGGACGATGGCCGACGCCGGTGGGGTATGGTGTAATTGGCAGCACGACGGATTCTGGCTCCGTTAGTCTAGGTTCGAGTCCTGGTACCCCAGCTGTGAGAAACCAAATCGGTTGTGATAGGGTTTCCTCACTACAAAAGAACAAGGCCCCGTCGTCTAGCGGCCTAGGACGCCGCCCTCTCAAGGCGGTAGCGCGGGTTCAAATCCCGTCGGGGCTACAGGGGTGGGAGGGGTGTGTTCCTTTGGAACACGCCCCTTTCGCCATTATTTTGGGGGGCCGAGCCCCCCAGGCCCCCCACGAACTGCTGGGCGCTTTTTGGCTCTTTCTTGCGGTCGGCTTTTCTCGGCTTTGGTTGGTGGGGGCGCCTGGCTTCGCCGGCGCTGCTACGCACCGCACTTTCCTTGCGCCTCACCTGACATGACACAAGGTCTGGGGATGCCCCGGCTTCCCTCGTATGGCCGAGGAGGGCTTGCTTCGCCGGCGTGCCACTGCCCCTTGCCGCCGCTTACCTCTCTTTCACCGTGCTGTCGCACGGGTTCGGGTGGATCGGCCGGTACCTCGACACTCGGTGCTGGTCGGTCTGAGGCTTGAGCGGTCTTCTGCTTGCTTGAGCTTCAGGTTGGGGGCGCCTGGCTGCGCCGGCGCTGCGACACAACTTCTTCCTTGTGGCTTGGCCTGGCTGTCGCCCGACGCGTGTCTGGCCTGCGGGCGCCTGGCTGCTCGGTGCTCCTTGCCTGTTTGCCCTGGTGTTTGGATGAAAGGCTCTGCCACCTCAGCCAGCTGCCACCGACTTGGGGGTGTGGTTGAGGAGAAGTGGTGCCGGGCTCCGCTGGTGACACCTACTCCGCGCCTTGCTTCGCTGTCAGAGTCACAAGGCCTGGGGACGCTGGGCTTCGTCCGTGCTGCGCATGACTTCTTGCTTGCGCCTCGGTTGGTTGTCGCATGGCAGGTGTCCGGCCTAGGTGGTGTCTGGCTGCTGGGCGCTCCCCTACGCCGTTTGTCTTGGTGTTTGGATGAAAGGCTCTGCCACCTCAGTCGGCTGCCGCCGACTTGGGGGTGTGGTCGAGGAGAAGTGGTGCGGGGCTTGGTTGTGCTGATGGACCCAACACCTACTCCGCGCCTTGTTTCGTCGTCGCAGTCACAAGGTCTGAGGGCGTCGGGCTTCGCTGTGCTGTGATGCCGCTTCTTGCTTGCGTCTCGGCTGGCTGTCGCATGGTTGAGGGGGATGCGCTTCGCGGGCGGCGTCGCCTGTTCGTTGCCGTTGCTCGTCTCTCTTTCGCCATGCTGTCGTACGGGTTGGGTGATCTGCAGCTCGCCTGAGCTTCAGGTTGTCGGCGCCTGTCCTCGCGGCGCTGCCGAAAGCTCGCTTGGCTGTCGCATGTCAGGGGTCCGGCCTCGGTGGTGTCTGGCCGGTTGGTGCTTCCTCGCGCCGTTTGTCTTGGGGCTTGGATGAAAGGGCTCTGCGACCTCAGACGGTTGCCACCGACTTCGGGGTGGGGGTGCAGCGTGCCGGCGTCCTCTTGCTGTTCGGTTAGCTGACGGAGTAAGGCAGTCGGCCAAGGTGATCGTTCAACCTGTGACCTTGACCTTGCTCGATGGTCCACTTGGGGTGGGTGGTTGGGTGGCGCAGTCGCCGCTGACCTTGCTCTACCTCGAACTTCTTGTTCCGGCTGGCTGCGGCTTGGGTGTTTGGCCTCTCAACGGCTTCTGGTCGGGTTGAGGGCAGGGGCGTGGGTGCTGTCCACGTAGTACTCGGTCCGATGTGGCTGCTCGCGGTTTCACTGCTCGGACAGCTTCTTGTTGCGTGTGGACAGTGCGGGTGCGGGGCCGGGGTCGCTTGGCGGGCAAGGCGTTGCTCTGTCCGGAGTGCTTCGGGGCGTCCGATGGGACGTCTGGTGTGGAGGTTCGGGTGGGGGTGGGGTGAAAGGAAACCCCGGGTGCGCGGGGTGTCGCGCGCCCGGGGTTCGGGTTGGGTGGTTTCCCTGGTGCCGATGGGGTTTCTGGGGCCTGTGGGGTCACAGTCGGGCCTGTGGGGTCACAGTCGGGACTGGAGGGCCTCCGCGGCGGCCAGGAGGTCGGCGGCCCAGCGGGCGCCGGGGCGCCGGCCCATGCGGTCGATCGGGCCGGACACCGAGACCGCGCCGACCACCGCGCCCGAGCTGTCGCGCACGGGGGCGGAGACGCTGGCCACGCCGGGTTCCCGTTCGGCGACGCTCTGGGCCCAGCCGCGGCGGCGGACCTCCAGGAGGGTCCGCTCCCCGAACACGGCCTCGGCGAGGACCGTGCGCTGGGTGCCGGGATCGGCCCACGCCGCCAGGACCTTCGCGCCGGAGCCCGCCGTCATCGGTAGCCGCGCGCCGATGGGCACCGTGTCCCGGAGGCCGCTCGGCGGTTCCGCCGTGGCCACGCAGACCCGTTGCATCCCGTCCCGGCGGTAGAGCTGGACGCTCTCGCCGGTGATGTCGCGCAGCCGTGGCAGCACCGCCGCCGCCGCGTCCAACAGCGGATCCGTCGCGCCGCCGGCCAACTCGGCCAGCGCCGCGCCCGGCCGCCACCGGCCGTCCGGGCCGCGCCGGAGCAACCGGTGCACCTCCAGGCCGACGGCGAGCCGGTGCGCGGTCGCCCTCGGCAGGCCGGTGCGGTTGCACAGCTCCGCCAGCCCACACGGATCCTTCGCCACTGCCTGCAGGACGGCCACTGCCTTGTCCAGCACGCCGATACCGCTATGCTGTCCCACGACCCGATACTAGCTTCCCGACATGTGGGAAGTCTAGCGCGAACGGGCCAATCGACCGAAGCAACCTCGAACGACACCTCGACGGGGAGGAGCGATGGGTCGCACCCTCGCGGAGAAAGTCTGGGACGCGCACGTGGTGCGTCGCGGTGATGGCGACGAGCCCGACCTGCTCTACATCGACCTCCACCTCGTGCACGAGGTCACCAGCCCGCAGGCGTTCGACGGGCTGCGCGCGGCCGGCCGGCCGGTGCGCCGGCCGGACCTGACGATCGCGACCGAGGACCACAACGTCCCGACCGTCGGCGTCGACCTGCCCATCGCGGACCCGGTGTCCCGCACCCAGGTGGAGACGTTGCGGCGCAACTGCGCCGAGTTCGGGGTGCGGCTGCACCCCATGGGCGACGCGGAACAGGGCATCGTCCACGTGGTGGGCCCGCAGCTCGGGCTGACCCAGCCGGGGATGACGGTCGTCTGCGGCGACAGCCACACCTCGACGCACGGCGCCTTCGGCGCGTTGGCCTTCGGCATCGGCACGTCCGAGGTCGAGCACGTGCTGGCGACGCAGACGCTCCCGCTGCGGCCGTTCCGCACCATGGCGATCACTGTGGACGGTCGGCTGCGGCCGGGCGTGACGGCGAAGGACGTCATCCTCGCCGTCATCGCCAGGATCGGCACCGGCGGCGGCCAGGGCTACGTGCTGGAGTACCGGGGCAGCGCCATCGAGTCCCTGTCGGTGGAAGCCAGGATGACCATCTGCAACATGTCGATCGAGGCGGGCGCGCGGGCCGGGATGATCGCGCCGGACGAGACGACGTTCGAGTACCTGCGCGGCCGCCCGCACGCCCCGACGGGCGCGGAGTGGGACGCCGCCGTGGAGTACTGGCGGACGTTGCGCACCGACCCCGACGCCGTCTTCGACCGCGAGATCCGGCTCGACGCCGAGGAACTCACGCCGTTCGTCACCTGGGGCACCAATCCCGGGCAGGGCCTGCCGCTGGCCGAGCGGGTGCCGGACCCGACCCGGATCGCCGACGAGGTCGAGCGGGTCGCCGCGGAGAAGGCGCTCGCCTACATGGGCCTGAACCCCGGAACGCCGTTGCGGGAGATCGGTGTGGACACCGTGTTCCTCGGCTCGTGCACGAACGGCCGCATCGAGGACCTGCGCGCCGCGGCGGACGTGCTGCGCGGGCGCAGGGTGGCCGAGGGCGTGCGGATGCTGGTGGTTCCCGGCTCGATGCGGGTGCGGGCCCAGGCCGAGCACGAGGGCCTGCACGAGGTGTTCCTGGCCGCCGGCGCGGAGTGGCGTTCCGCCGGCTGCTCCATGTGCCTCGGCATGAACCCGGACCAGCTCCGGCCCGGCGAGCGCAGCGCGTCCACCTCCAACCGGAACTTCGAGGGCCGGCAGGGCAAGGGTGGCCGGACCCACCTGGTGTCGCCACTCGTGGCCGCCGCGACCGCGGTGCGCGGCACCCTCTCCTCGCCAGAGGACCTGGACTGACCACCCGGCACCGGCGGCCGGCGCCCCTGGCGGGAGCCGCGCCGGCCGCCCCCGCTCACGCAGGAGGCTTGCAGCAATGGAACCGTTCACCACGCACACCGGCGTCGGCGTCCCCCTGCGCCGGTCCAACGTGGACACCGACCAGATCATCCCGGCCGTCTATCTGAAGCGGGTCAGCCGCACCGGCTTCGCCGACGGCCTGTTCGCGGCGTGGCGCGCGGACGCGGACTTCGTGCTCAACGCGGAGCCCTACCGCTCGGGCAGCGTGCTGGTGGCCGGGCCGGACTTCGGCACCGGCTCGTCCCGCGAGCACGCCGTGTGGGCCCTGGCCGACTACGGCTTCCGGGTGGTCGTCTCCTCCCGGTTCGCCGACATCTTCCGCGGCAACGCCGGCAAGCAGGGGCTGCTCGCCGCCCAGTGCGAGCAGTCCGATGTGGAGCGGCTGTGGCGGGCGCTGGAGGCGGAGCCGGGCGTCGAGGTGACCGTGGACCTGCGGGAGAAGACCGTCCGGGCCAAGGACTTCGCGGTGCCCTTCGCCATCGACGACTACACCCGCTGGCGGCTGCTGGAGGGACTGGACGACATCGCGCTGACGCTGCGGCACTCGGCGGAGGTCGACGCGTTCGAGCGCGCGCGACCGTCCTGGTTGCCCACCACGCAGTCCGTCGCCGGCTGAAGCGCCGGAAAACGGCTGCGGACGGTGTCGACGGCGTCGCGGACCGCCGCGATTCCTCGTCAGGACAGGGCATCGCGGCGGTCCGCAACGCCGTAACCAGCGCCTTTCGGCACCGGAGCACTTCGCCTCCCACGACGGCACGAGCCCCGCGACCGTCCCTCGGAGGAGCGGAACCACCCGCGCCCCAACGGGATTCCGGGCGTGGCGATTGGAAATCCGCAGCTCTTCGGCTTACCGTGACCAAAGTCGGTCCGACGGGGCCGTTGAGTGTGTTTTCCCTCGGGAGGGACTGAAGTGAACAAGGCCCAGCTCATCGAGGCGCTCGCTGAGCGTCTCGACGGCGACAAGAAGACCGCGGCGTCGGCGGTCGACGGCCTGGTCGACATCATCGTGCGCACCGTGCACAAGGGCGACAAGGTGAACGTCACCGGCTTCGGCGTCTTCGAGAAGCGCGCCCGCGCCGCCCGCACCGCGCGCAACCCGCGCACGGGCGAGGCCGTGAAGGTGAAGAAGACCAACGTTCCGGCGTTCCGCGCCGGCACCACCTTCAAGGAGGTCATCGGCGGCACCCGGAAGCTGCCGCGCGTGGCCGCGCCGAAGAAGGCCGCTCCGGCGAAGGCGACCACCGCCGCCGCCACGAAGGCCGCTCCGGCCAAGGCCGCGACCGCCACCGCCAAGGCCGCGCCGAAGAAGGCCGCCGCCACCACCCGGGCCACCGCCGCCAAGGCGACGACCCGGACGACGGCCAAGGCCACCACCGCCACCAAGGCCGCGCCGAAGCGCGCCACCACGGCGAAGGCCACGACCGCGAAGGCGGCGCCGAAGCGCGCCACCACCGCGAAGGCCGCCGCCACTCCCGCCGCCGCCGCTCCCGCCAAGGCGGCGCCGAAGCGCGCCACCCGCACCAAGAAGAGCTGAGTGGGCTCACCCGAGCCCACCGCCCCCGCGGCGCGGCCGTTCGGGGCCCGGCCATCCACATGGCCGGGCCCCGGCTCTTTTTCCCCGACCCCACGCCGAGAGCGGGGCGGAACCCGGGGGACTGACTGACCGGCCCACCGGGACAGTCGGCGGCGGGCCTCGTGACCCGGAACGAACCGGGACGTCGGCCGCGAGCTCCTGCCGGGCCGTCAGCGCGGTCTCAGCGCCCCCTCCGCCGTCGCTGGCGTCCGGTCCGCTCCCCAGTGCCGGTGCGGGCCTCTTCGGCGTTCTGGTGCCAGCTGAGGGGCCGTTCGGGGGTGTTCCACACGGGGTGTCCCTCGTCGTGACGGCGGTGGGAACACACGGGATTCCGGGATTTCCTGCCGCCGCGACGCTCCGCCCCCACCAACGGGTCCTGTCGCGTCGATGGCCCGACGCCCCGCATCGAGCGCGCGTCCTTACACCGTCCGATGGGGAATCGGATTTCAAACATCCCGATCGGGTCTTCGTGCGTGCCAGTGTCAGGGCACCCGGTCCGTTCTCGGCGGCCGGGAAGTTGCCGGGCGCGCCACCAATCTCCGCGCGGACTTCTCCGCGCCCGTTCGCGCCCGGGCGTGACGACCGCGTCCACGAGTGGCCGCTTCCTCCCCAGCTCTTCCTTGGTCGAGGCGACCGGTGTTCCCGGCGGCGGCACGACTTCACGCGCCCGACGCGGGATTCCCCGGACCCCGAACGGAACTCCGCCCCGCCCCGCCGCGGCTGACGGCGGGGCGGGGAACCGGGATCAGGCGAACGGCTGGGCGAAGTAGTCGGCGGCGAGGAGACGCGGCGGCCCCGGCTCGTCGGCCGGCGTGAAGGAGAGCAGCCACAGACTGCCCTTCCTGCTCGGCACGTCGCCCTCGTCGTCCAGCAGCGGAACGAGGTCGACGCCGGAGTCGCGGGCCAGGCGCGCCACGACGTCCGGGATCACGCCGCCCTGACTGGAGACGACCGGTACGCCGGGCCCGGCGGCGACGGCGAGCAGCCGGGCGAGCCCGGCCGGCGGATCGGGCCAGTAGCCCTCCTCGGACAGCAGGGGTTCGTCGTGCACGTCCACGTCGAGGTCGTCGGCGAGCGCCTGAACCGTCTGCAGGCAACGCACGCGCGGGGCGGAGTGCACGGCGCTCGCGCCGAAGAGGGGCAGGAGGTTCCGCAGAGCGGCCGCCTGACGCCAACCTCTCTTGGTGAGCGGGCGCAGGTCGTCGTCCCCGGTCCACTCCGAGCGTTTGCCGGCCTTGGCGTGCCGCACCAGCAGAAGTGTTCTCGTGTGGGCGGGCAGCGCCGTGAACGCGCCGAGCACCCGGCGGTCCGAGGCGTGTGTCAGCAGGCGTTCGGCGCTCTCCGGCCGGAGCCACCGCACCTCGTCGACCTCGTCGACGTCGTGGACCTCGTCGGCGTCGTGCGGCTCGGGCATGACGCCCGCTTCGCCGTCCGCACCGACCGCGCGGGCGGCGAAGTAGTCCACGCGCTTGCGGAGCTCGCGGCCGTCCGCTGTGGACACCGGGTAGCTGACATGGCCGAGACCGCGGCCGAGCACCGCGCGGAGACCGGTCTCCTCGGCCACCTCGCGGACCGCCGCCGCCGGCACGGTCTCGCCCTCGTCCAGTTTGCCCTTCGGCAGCGACCAGTCGTCGTAGCGGGGGCGGTGCACCAGGGCCACTTCCACGCCGTCGCGGCCGTCCCCGGCTCCGCCGTGGGCGTCGCGCCACAGCACGGCGCCCGCCGCCCGCACCTCCGCCTGTCCGGTTCGGCCGGTCGGTGTCATGCCGCTGTCCCGCCTCCGCTCGTGCCTTCCCCACGGCATGCCGCGTTCGGCTCGTGGGAAGTCCCGGCGGCGGGCAACGACGCCGTCGCCGACCGCCGGAACTCCCCGTGTCCGCGTTCTCCGCTCGGTGTCACGCCTTCGCGCCGTGCAACCGGGCCATCTCGGCCTGGTGGTCGCGGACCCGCCGCCCCGGCTCGGGCGAGGGACGCCAGGTGCCGGCGGACTCCAGGACCCAGCTCCGGGTCTCCTCGTGCATCGCGGAGTCGAAGATGGCGTCCAGTTCGCCGGTGAGCTTGCGGTCGGTCACCCGCACCAGCACCTCGACGCGGCGGTCGAGGTTGCGGTGCATCATGTCCGCGCTGCCGAACCAGTGCTCGTCCGAGCCGCGGAAGTGGAAGATCCGCGAGTGCTCCAGGAAACGGCCGAGGATGGAGCGGACGCGGATGTTCTCGCTCAGGCCGGGCACGCCCGGCTTCAACGCGCAGATCCCCCTGACGACCACGTCCACCGGAACCCCGGCCTGCGACGCCCGGTAGAGCGCGTCGATGACCTGTTCGTCCACCAGCGCGTTGGCCTTCAGGCGCACGCCGCACGGCCGGCCCGCGGCCGCGTGCTCCATTTCCCGCTCGATGCGCTGGATGATGCCGCGGCGCACGCCGTGCGGCGCCACGAGCAGACTGCGGTAGGTGTTCTGCCGCGCGTAGCCGGTGAGGACGTTGAACAGGTCGGTGAGGTCGGCGCCGATGGACGGCTCCGCGGTCAGCAGGCCCAGGTCCTCGTAGGTCCGCGCCGTCTTCGGGTGGTAGTTGCCGGTGCCGATGTGGCAGTACCGCCGGATCGTCGAGCCCTCCTGCCGCACCACCAGGGCGGTCTTGCAGTGCGTCTTCAGGCCCACCAGGCCGTACACGACGTGGACGCCCGCCTTCTCCAGCGCGCGGGCCCACTTGATGTTCGCCTGCTCGTCGAAGCGGGCCTTCAGCTCCACCAGCGCCACGACCTGCTTGCCGGCCTCCGCCGCGTCGATGAGCGCGTCGACGATGGGGGAGTCGCCGGAGGTGCGGTACAGCGTCTGCTTGATGGCGAGCACGTGCGGGTCGGCCGCAGCCTGCTCGACGAACCGCTGCACGCTGGTGGAGAACGAGTCGTAGGGGTGGTGCACGAGCACGTCGCCCTCGCGCAGCGTGGCGAACACGCTCTTCGGCGTCTCGCCCTCACCGAAGGCCCGGTGCGTCGCCGGCACGAAAGGGGCGTCCTTGAGCGGGGGCCGGTCGAGGGAGTAGAGCTGCCACAGGCAGGACAGGTCGAGCAGGCCGGGCACCTCGACCACGTCGTGCGGGTCCACGTCGAGCTCGCGCAGCAACAGCTCCAGCACGTGCTCGCTCATCGTGTCGGCGACCTCGAGCCGGACCGGCGGGCCGAAGCGGCGGCGCGCCAGCTCGCGCTCCATCGCCTGCAGCAGGTCCTCGTCGCGGTCCTCCTCGACCTCGACCTCGGCGTTGCGGGTGACCCGGAAGATGTGGTGCTCCACCACGTCCATGCCGGCGAACAGCTTGCCCAGGTGGGCCGCGATGAGTTCTTCCAGCGGCAGGAACGTCGCGAGGTCGGACTCGCGGTCGGTCTCCACCCGCACCAGGCGCGGCACGTTGTCCGGCACCTTGATCCGGGCGAACCGCTCGGTGCCGCCCTCGGGGTCGCGCACGGTCACGGCCAGGTTCAGCGACAGGCCGGAGATGTAGGGGAACGGGTGCGCCGGGTCGACGGCCAGCGGCGTCAGCACCGGGAAGATGTGCTCTGTGAAGTAGTCGGACAGCCGCAGCTTGTCGGGGTCGTCCAGGTCGTCCCAGGTGACGATGCGGATGTCCTGCTTCTCCAGCTCCGGCAGCACGCTGCCGAGGAACACCTTGGCGTGCTGCTCGACGAGGTCCTGGGTGCGGGTGGAGATGCGGGCGAGCTGCTCGCGCGGCGAGAGTCCGTCGGCGCTGCGCACCGACAGCCCGGTCTCGTCGCGGCGCTTCAGGCCGGCCACCCGGACCATGTAGAACTCGTCCAGGTTGGACGCGAAGATCGCGAGGAACTTGGCCCGCTCCAACAGCGGCTGCGAGACGTCCTCGGCCAGGGAGAGCACCCGGGCGTTGAAGTCCAGCCAGGAGGTCTCGCGGTTCAGGTAGCGGTCGTCCGGCAGGTCGGTCGACCGCTCCGTCCTGGTCACCGCGGGGGGAACAGCGGGAACGGTGGGCGCGGCCTGCTGGCCGCTGTCGGCGCGGCGGCGGGTGGTCGTGGTGGAGGAACGCCCGCCCTCGCGCCGGGTGGCGGCGCGCGGGGTCCGGCTCCGCGTCGTGGTCCGGCGTCCGTTGCCCGACCGGGAGTCCCCGGACTTCGGCGCGGCCTTGGCCGACGCGGTGGTCCCCTGGGTTCCGATGGACGCCGAGGTCGCCGAGGACACCGCCGACGTCGGGGTGGCCGACGTGGTCGCTGTCACCTGATCGGGGGATCGGTCAGTCACCCGATCCTCGCGATTTCCGCTGCTCACAGCTCCGATTCTCCTCCACCACGCACACGGCCGTGCGACACCGACGTTACGCGCGGGTGACTGGAGGAAGCACTGCGCTGATCGTGCCCTCCTGACGACGCACGGTCACCCGCTGGCCCTGGCGCGGCGCGCGCCACCCGCCCGCCGCGACGGCCGCGGCTGGCGCGTCGACCAGCACGCCGTCGTCGCGGAGCAGCACCACAGAACCGTCCGGGTGGACGGTGTGCACAGTGGCCTGTTCCTGCTGCGGGTTCACCCCCCGATCGTAAGCGGCGGTTCGGCGTCGTCAGACCGCCCGAAGGCCGTGGACACCGTGCTTCGGGAGATGGGTTGCCCCGATTCCCGTGCCGAAACACAGAAGTGGGCACCTGCTGTGATGAGGCGCACGCGCGGGGCTTCTCACTCCGCGGTCGTCATGCGCGAGGACCTCGCGCGTTCGGCGGGCAGGCGGTAAAGCAGGCCCGGCGGTGAACGAGCGGCCAGCACGGGACGCTGGTTCGCTGGTACTGCGAATTCACCGGTACCGCGAGTTCACGGGCACGGCGAAGGGCGCTAGCTGGCGGCGACCAGACGCGCCGTGGTGTGCGGTCCCACGCCCAACTCCGTGGCCAGCCGGAGATCCACCTCGGTGTCCACGTCGCACCGCAGCGAGGGCCACGGGCCGTCGAGGGCGACCGCCCCGGACGCCGCGTGCGCCAGCGCGGAGCCCGGCCCGAACCGGGGGTCCCACGGCTGCCCCCGGCCGGCCACGAGCAGCGTCGTGCCGGTTCCCTGCCGGTCGGGGCAGAACGCGCGGCCCGCGGCCAGCGCCGCCGTCAACGCCGCGTCGAGCTCGGCGGGCCGCAGGGCCGGCAGATCGGACTGCAGGGCCGCCAACGCGGCTCCCGGGTCCTCGGACCGCAGGACCGCGGCCCCGTGCCGCAGAGCCGGGTTCAGGCCGTCGTCCGGCTGGTCCGCGAGGATCTCCACGTCGTCCTCGCGCAGCATCTCGGCCACGAGCGGGTCCGCGGTCACCACGGCCAGCCGGCGCACCGCCCCGGCCGCCCGCGCCGCCCGCACCGTGTCCATCGCCAGTGCCAACGCCAACGCCGTGTGGGTCCGCCGGTCCTCCACGGCGCCCACCGCGCCGCGCAGCCGGGACTTCGCGGCGCTCAGCCGCTTGACTGGGACGAGCACGTCCACCACCGCACGCACGGGTCCATCCTCCTCGACGCGCCGCGCGGGAGGCGGCCCGGCTGGACTCCACGCGCCCCACCGGGGAAGACTCACGCGGGATTCGCCACGGCGCACCAGCCGCGAGGAGAACGAGGAGGACGGGTGGCCAAGGAGAAGGGCGGCTTCTGGGTGGGACTGGCCGCCGTGCTGTTCCACCCGGCGACGCGGCTGCTGGCGCGCCGCCGGTTCGAGGGGCTCGAGCACGTCCCCGCCGACGGGCCGGCGTTGCTGGTCTGCAACCACATCTCCTACCTCGACCCGCCCTACACCGCCGTGTTCACGCACAAGCGCGGCCGCGTCCCCCGCTTCATGGCCAAGGACAGCCTGTGGAAGGTCCCGGTGCTGCGGAACGTCCTCGTCGGCGCGCTCCAGATCCCGGTGCGGCGCGGCAGCGCGGACGCGCAGCAGAGCCTCGCCGCCGCCGGCGACGCCCTGGTCGCCGGCCGGGTCGTGGTGATCTACCCCGAGGGCACCGTCACCAGGGATCCCGACTTCTGGCCGATGCGCTCCCGCACCGGCGTCGCCCGGCTCGCGCTGGAGCACGACGTCCCCGTCGTGCCCGTCGTCCACTGGGGAACGCACGAGGTTTACGACCACTACAAGAAGAAGCTGCGGCTCCGCCCGCGCCGGACCGTGACCGTGCGCGCCGGCGAGCCCGTCGACCTCTCCGAGTACCGCGGCCGGCCGGTCACGAACGCGTTGCTGCGCGAGGTCACGGACCTGCTCATGACCCGGATCCGGGAGCAGCTCGGCCAGGTGCGGGGGGAGGAGCCGCCCAGCGAGTTCCACCCCGGCCGCAGCCGGGAGCACGGGGAGGCCCGGTGACGGGCGCGACGCCGGTCGGGCGGGTCGCGGTGCTCGGCGCGGGATCGTGGGGCACCGCCTTCGCCAAGGTCCTCGCCGACGCGGGCCGCGACGTCGTGCTGTGGGCGCGCCGCGCCGCCGTGGCCGACGAGATCCAGGAGCGGAGGGAGAACTCCGGGTACCTGCCGGGAATCCGGCTGCCGGACGCGCTGCGCGCGACCTCCGACCCGCTGGCCGCGGTGCGCGGCGCCGACGCCGTGGTGCTCGCGGTGCCGAGCCAGACGCTGCGGGCGAACCTGGCGGCGTGGCGCGACGTTCTGCCGCCCGACGTGACGTTGGTCAGCCTGGCCAAGGGAGTCGAGCTCGGCACCCTCGCGCGCATGAGCGAGGTGGTGCGCGAGGTCGCCGGGGTCGAGGAGGACCGCGTCGCGGTCGTGAGCGGGCCCAACCTGGCGCGGGAGATCGCCGAGGAGCAGCCGACCGCGACGGTCATCGCGTGCGTCGACCACGAGCGGGCGGTGGCGTTGCAGCACGCCTGCTCCACGGGCTACTTCCGGCCCTACACCAACACCGACGTCGTCGGCTGCGAGGTCGGCGGGGCCGGCAAGAACGTCATCGCGCTCGCGTGTGGACTGGCCAGCGGCCTCGGCTACGGCGACAACACGATGGCCACGCTCATCACCCGCGGGCTCGCCGAGACCTCCCGGCTCGGTGTCGCGCTCGGCGCGGACCCGCAGACCTTCGCCGGACTGGCCGGCCTCGGCGACCTCGTCGCCACGTGCGCCTCGCCGTTGTCCCGCAACCGGACCTTCGGCGAACGGCTCGGCAGGGGCGAGACCATGGAGCAGGCGCAGGCCCACGCGCACGGGCAGGTCGCCGAGGGCGTGAAGTCCTGTTCCTCGATCCGGCAGCTCGCCGCGCGGCACGGCGTGGAGATGCCGATCGCCGACGCGGTGCACCGGGTCTGCCACGAGGGACTGAGCCCGAGGGCCATGGCGGCGGATCTCCTGGGACGGCAACGGAAGGCGGAGTTCGCGTGAGCGCGGGGGAGCGCGTTCCCGTCGGTGGGAACCCGGAATTCGCGGACCTCGACCACGCGTGGGGCGACGGAACCCGGTGCGTGCACGCGGGACAACACGCGGCCGTGCCCGGCGAACCCCTTGTGGCTGGGCCGGTTCTGTCCACCCAGTACCACCTCTCGCCCGGCGGCGAGGGCGGCGAAACCGACGTCTACGGCCGCGCGGGCAACCCCACCTGGCGGGCGCTGGAACAGGCGATCGGCGAACTCGACGGCGGGCGGTGCGTGGTCTTCCCGTCCGGGATGGCCGCGATCACCACGTTGCTGCGCGTGCTCCTCCGCCCGGGAGACCGCCTCGTGCTGCCCTCGGACGGCTACTTCGCCGTGCGGGAGTGGGCGCGCACCGAGCTGAGCGGGGTCTCGGTCCGCGAGGCGCCCACCGCCGGGCCGTGGACGGAGGACGTCTTCGACGGCGCCGTGCTGGTGCTGCTGGAAACCCCGTCCAATCCCGGCCTCGACGTCTGCGACATCCGCGAACTGGCGCGGCGGGCGAACGCCGCCGGCGCCATGGTCGCCGTCGACAACACCACCGCGACCCCGCTGGGCCAGCGCCCGTTGGAACTCGGCGCGGACGTCGTGATCGCCAGTGACACCAAGGCGTTGTCCGGGCACAGCGACGTGCTCCTCGGCCACGTCACGGTGCGGGACGCCGACCTCGCCGACGCGTTGCGCCGGGCGAGGACGTTGAGCGGCGCGATCCCCGGCCCCTTCGAGACGTGGTTGGCGTTGCGCGGCCTGGGAACCCTCGACCTGCGACTCGCGCGGCAGGCGGAGAACGCCCGCGCCGTCGCGGAGGCGCTGCACGACCACCCCGCCGTGCGCGGACTCCGGTGGCCCGGCTGGGAAAGCGATCCCGCGCACGCCGTCGCCGCGCGCCAGATGCGGCGGTTCGGCGGCGTGCTCGGCTTCGAGCTGCCCGACGCCGACGCCGTGCGGCGGTTCCTGGAGCGCAGCCGCCTCGTCGGCGCGGCCACGTCCTTCGGCGGCCTGCACACGACCGCCGACCGCCGCGCCCGCTGGGGCGACCCCGTTCCCGAGGGCTTCCTCCGGCTGTCCGTCGGGTGCGAGGACACCGCCGACCTCGTCGCCGACATCCGCGCGGCGCTGGACGGGATCAGCTGGCCCTGACCCCGGGCGTGTCCTCGGACGGCGACCTCGGGCAGAGACGTCAGGCAGAGACCTCGGGTGTCGACCTCAGGTGGCGAACTCGGCGGCTACCCGCCCCAGTGGAGGGCGGTTGCCCGCGCCGGTGGCGGGCGGCCGTCCGGCGCCCGCGTGTTCCAGCACGTGGACGCGCTTGACCCGAACGGCGGCGCCTGGTTCCCTCGTTGCCGTGCTGACGCGTGCCATGGAACTCCGGAGGGGTCACATCGACCTCCGCCGCGTGGCCAGCGCGCTCTGTTCGACCCGGTGACGCATCCCGCCCGTCCCTGATCCTCGGCAGCAGCGGGCCGTGCCGGGCCACTGACCGCCCTCCCCAGCGGAGGAGCCGCGCGCCGTGGCCGGCCCGTGCCGGACGCATCCCGGAGAGCACAGTGTTCGCCGTTCCCCCCAACACCGTCGCCGTGACGGCATCGCACACCCTCGCCCACCCCGCCCTGGTCGCCCTGGCCCATGCCGCCGACGGCCGGTGGCGGCGCCTGCTGCGGTACGACCCCGACCAGCGCTGGACCGCCCCGCTGGAGAGCACCGAGGACCACGAGGTGTGGCTCATGTCCTGGCTGCCGGGGCAGCGCGCCGCCCTGCACGACCACGGCGGCTCGGCGGGCGCGTTCACCGTCGTCTCCGGCGTGCTGACCGAACGGGTCGCCCGCGGCGCCGGCCACACCCCCGCCGCCGAGGTGATGCACGTCGTCCGGGCCGGGCAGACCCGCGTGTTCGGCCCCGGGCACGTGCACGAAGTGTCCAACGAGGGAGCGGACCCCGCGGTCAGCGTGCACGTGTTCCGCCCCGGCCGGCGGGGCATGAACCGGTACCGGATGAGCCCCGCCGGCCCGATCCGCCTCGGTTAGGGGCTGCCTCCCGCGCCTCGGGACGCCGACGGGGCCGCCGGTGTCCCAGGGCGGTCACCCCGCGCGGTGTCCGGTGGGTGTCCCGCGCGCGTCAACGCGCGCGGGACACCCACACCCCCAGTGGTCTGCGGGTCACGCGCACCCGTGGACTTCCGGGCGCCCGAGCCTGGTGGCCCGAACACCCGAACCCGACGTGTCCGCCGGGAAACCCGCAGCGGAGAGCTGGAGCGGGAGTTGGAGCGGGGAGGGAAGCCGCGTGGGGCGGCGGGGCGGGAGGTGGCGCGGACCCGCCGCCCCACGCGGCGAGTCAGCCGGCCCGGCGCCGCACGTGCCCGGGCACCGGGGTGCCCTCGGGCTGCAGGTGGCACGGCTCGGGCTCGCCGAACACCTGGCGGACGGGCAGCACCCCGGCCCACGCCGGGACGGTGCCGATGTCCTCCTCGTCGTCGACCGGGCCCCCGGTGCGGACCTTCACCGCCGCCTCGGTCAGGTCCAGCGCGAGCACCGCGGTCGCGGCCAGCTCCTTGCGGTTCGGCAGCCGGGCGTGCCCCCACGAGCCGGGCGCGAGGTGCTCGGTGAGCACGCGCAGCCCGTGCAACTTCTCGTCGTCGTCGGTCACGAGGGTCGCCCGTCCGTGCACGACGGCGGAGCGGTAGTTCATGGAGTGGTGGAACACCGAACGCGCGTAGACGACGCCGTCCAGCACGGTCACGTTGACGCACACGTCGACCCCGTCGGCGGCGGCCCGCAGGCTGCGCGCTCCGGTCGACCCGTGGAGGTAGAGGGTGTCGCCGTCGCGGCCGTAACCGGTCGGCAACACGAGCGGGCTACCGTCGACGACCACACCGAGGTGGCAGACCAGGCCCGCGTCCAGGACGTCGTGCAGGGCCGAGCGATCGGTCATCGCCCGGTTCTTGCCTCGTTTGATGGTGGACCGGTCGGTGGGGGAGAGGTCGGGGCGGGTCACCAGCCCAGACTGGTGGCCACCAGTGGCATCGTTGAAGGGCCATTCCCCGCCGAAGACGAAAGGCCACCGGGATGTCCGTGCCGTCCCAGCCGCTGCCGGCCGAGCTGCCCATCGCGCTGGACCGCGCGCGGGACGTGCCGCTGGCCGTGCAGCTCGCGGACGCGCTGCGGGCCGCGGCCGCCGCCGGGCAGCTCCGCAGGGGCGACCGGCTGCCCTCCACCCGCACGCTGGCCACCCACCTCGGCGTCAGCCGCACCGTCACCGCGGCCGCGTACGAGCAGCTCCACGCGGAGGGCTGGATCGACGGGCGGCACGGCTCCGGCACCTTCGTGACCACGACCCCGCCCGGCGCGCGCCTGCGGCCGAGGGCCGTGCCCCGCCAGGAGCCGGCGCCGGACGACGTCGTGCACCTGGTGCCCGGCGCGGCGTGGGCGGAGGGGCTGGACCGGGCCGCGTGGCGGCGGGCGTGGCGGGCGGCGGCCGACGAGCCGCCGATGATCCTGCCGCGCCGAGCGGGGCTGCCCTCCTTCCGGGCGGCCGTCGCCGAGCACCTCCTGCGGCACCGCGGCCTCGTCGTGCCGGCCGAGTCCGAGCGGTGCGACCCGGTCCTGGCCACGGCGGGCACGACCGCGGCGGTGGCCGAGTTGGCGCAGACCGTGCTCCGGCGCGGCGACCGGGTGGCCGTGGAGGAACCCGGCTACCAACGCGCGGTGGGCGTGTTCCGCGCGGCCGGCATGGAGGTCGTCGGCGTGCCGGTGGACTCCGACGGCCTCGTCGTGGCGGCGATCCCGGACGACGTGCGCGCGGTGTTCTGCTCGCCGGCGCACCAGTACCCCGTCGGCGGTCGGATGCCGGCCGCTCGCCGGGTCGAGCTGGTCGGGCGCGCCCGCGCGCGGGGTTGGCTGGTGATCGAGGACGACTACGACGGCGAGCTGCGCTACGACGTCGCGCCACTGCCGCTGCTGGCCGCGCTCGCCCCGGACGTCGTGGTCCACCTCGGCACCACCAGCAAGATCATCAGCCCGGTGCTGGGCACGGGCTGGATGGTCGCGCCGCCGGCGGTGGCCGGGGCCGTCCTGGAGCACCGGGACCGCACCGGCACGAGCCCGGCCGCCGCCGGGCAGCGCGTGGTCGTCGCCATGGCCCGGCACGGCGACCTGGGGCGCCACCTGCGGCGGCTGCGCCGCGAGCTGGCCGCCCGCCGGGCGTTCGTGGTGGACGCGCTGACCTCGGCCGGCCTGCCCGTGCTCGGGGACGACGCCGGCGCGCACGTGCTGGTGCCGGTGCGCTCGGCCGAGGCGGAACGCCGGGTCGTCGCCGAGGGGGAGCGGCGCGGGCTGCGGCTGGACGTGCTCTCCCGGCACTACAACGGCGTACCGGACCGCCACGGCATCCCCGTCGGCTACACCGCGCCGACCAGGGCGCGGCTGCGCGCGGCCGTGCCCGTGCTGGTCGACCTGCTGCGATCCGCGCAGTAGCCCTCGCGTGCGGAACCCCGTGTGCTTGCGCCGGACGGCAACCGCCATCCGGGTAGGGTCGGGCCTCATGACCGAGCGGAAGATCCGGGTGGCTGTCGTCTTCGGCGGTCGCAGCACCGAGCACGCCATCTCCTGTGTGTCGGCGGGCACCATCCTGTCCCACCTGGACCGGGACCGCTTCGAGGTGGTGCCGGTCGGCATCACCCGCGAGGGCGCGTGGGTGCTCGGCGCGGACGACCCGGAGGCGCTGGCCATCCGCGACCGCGAGCTGCCCGCGGTGGACGCGGGCGGCGCCGCGCTGGCGCTGCCCGGCGACCCGACCCGGGGCGGCATCCTGCTGCTGGAGCCCGGGCGGGCGGGCGAGGTGCTCTCCGGCGTCGACGTGGTCTTCCCCGTGCTGCACGGCGCCTACGGCGAGGACGGGACGATCCAGGGCCTGCTGGAGATGGCCGGGGTGCCCTACGTCGGTCCCGGCGTGCTGTCCAGCGCGGTCGCGATGGACAAGGAGTACACGAAGAAGCTGCTCGTGGCCGAGGGGCTGCCGGTCGGCGACTACGTCGTGCTGCGGCGGGGCGAGGACACCCTGACCGGGGAGCAGCGGGAGCGCCTGGGCCTGCCGGTCTTCGTGAAGCCGGCCAGGGCGGGGTCGTCGGTGGGCATCACCCGGGTCACCGACTGGTCGCAGCTGTCCGATGCCGTCGCGTTCGCCCGGCAGACCGACCCGAAGGTGCTGGTGGAGGCGGCGATCGTGGGCCGCGAGGTCGAGTGCGGCGTGCTGGAGCACCCGGACGGCCGGGTCGAGGCGTCGCTGCCGGGCGAGATCCGGTTCGTCGCCGAGGGCGTGGAGTGGTACGACTTCGAGGCCAAGTACCTCGACGACGTCTGCGAGCTGGACATCCCGGCGAAGCTGGACGACGACGTGTCCGAGCGGCTGCGCGACCTCGCGGTGCGGGCGTTCCGCGCGCTGGAGTGCCAGGGCCTGGCCAGGGTGGACTTCTTCGTGACCGACGCCGGCGAGCTCGTGGTCAACGAGGCGAACACGATGCCCGGCTTCACGGGAGCCTCGATGTACTGGCGGATGTGGGCGGCCACCGGCGTCGACCTGACCAAGCTGCTCACCACGCTGATCGAGACCGCCGTCGCGCGCGGCACCGGCCTGCGCTGACCCACTGCGCCCCTCAGGACAGCCCCCACCCGCCCTGGGGGGCGAGCCCCGCTCCAGCCTATCCCCGACGACGCCCCCGGCCCGAGGGTGAATCCGCGCCCTGTGGACAACTCGCCTCGGGCGGGGTCGCCGTTCACCCGGAGATCGGGTCGCTGTGGACAACTGCCGGCCCCTGTGGACAGCGGCTTGACAGAGGCCGGCCGGCTCCACTCACCGTGGCCGCCGGCCACGCCCCCGCGAACCCGACCCGCGCGACAACGGGCCCCACCGGTCGTGTTGTATCACCCGATTGTTAGGTGAAGCACACCGACCTGGCGGGGCCCGCGCTCGACAGGATGTGAACGGAATTCAGCGGTTCGGGTCGACCGGCTGCTCCGGCAGCGTGCGCTTCACGGCGGCCGAGATCTCCTGGATCGGCCCGGTGCCGCTGGCCTCGGGCAGGTTCACCGTGAGGTACACCGGCCGGTCCACGACCGTCCACACCACACCAGCCGGGCTGTAGTCGCTCAGCCAGGCGACCCCGTCCACCACCGAGAGCTGCGAGGTCTGGACCAGGCTCGCCGGCCGGGGCACGCCGCAGCGCAGCACCACCGGCTCGTACTCCGCGCCGCCCCACGCGGCGACGCCGGGCGGGGCGGGATCGGCGAGCGGGCGGCGCGGCAGCGTGGTGTTCGGCGCCGGCAGCTCGGCGGGCAACGCGCCGAGCAACGCCGCGCACTGCTCGGCGCCGGCCTGCGGCGCGGGCGTCGCGGAGACCGACAGCGGCCCCGACGAGCCGGACGAGCCCGCCGACCGCGTGGGCCGGGCAGTCTGACTGTCCGAAGTGGACGATCCAGAGAGGACGCCGACCACGGCGACCGCGCCGGCGAGCAGCACCGCCAACCCCAGCGCCGCCAGGAGCAGGGGGCGGGGCGGACCCGGGGGCCGGGGCGCGGTCGGTGCGGTGGACGCGGTGGGTGGCTGTCCGGTGGGCTCCTCGCTCGTCACCCGCTCACTACAGCACGCGGCTCACTTGATGTGGACGACCGGGCAGGTCAGGGTGCGGGTGATGCCGTCGACGGCCTGGATCTGCGCGACCACGAGCTGGCCCAGGTCGTCCACCGTGTCGGCCTCGGCCCTGACGATCACGTCGTACGGACCGGTGACGTCCTCGGCGGTGATCACACCCGTGATCTGGCCGATCCGCTCGGCCACGGCGGCAGCCTTGCCCACCTCGGTCTGGATCAGGATGTATGCCTGGACCACGGCGCGCCCCTTCGTCTCGACGGCGATGCTCGGGGTAGGAACAGTGACGAGCAAAGTACCCCAGCAGGTGAGCGCGACGCTCGTGATCGGAGGCTGAGTTGGGCGCGGACGGACCGTCACCCGCGGACACTGTCGCTGGAATGGGTGAGTTCGGTCTTATCCGACGGGTGACGGAGGGGCGCGTTCAGCCACCGAGCACCCTGCTGGGTCCCGGCGACGACGCCGCCGTGGTGGCTGCCCCGGACGGACGGGTGGTGGCCAGCACCGACGTTCTCGTCGAGAACGTCCACTTCCGACTCGACTGGTCCACTCCGGAGCAGGTGGGGCGCAAGGCGGTCGCGGTGAACGTGGCGGACGTCGCCGCCATGGGCGCGGTGCCCACCGCCCTGCTGGTCGGCATGGCCTGCCCGCCCGACACCCCGGCGTCGGTCATGGACGAGTTGGCCAACGGCATGTGGGCTGAGGCGGCGCGCGCCGGGGCCGGCGTGGTCGGGGGCGACATGGTGACCTCGGAGCGCCTGGTGATCTCGGTCACCGTGCTGGGCGACCTCCAGGGCCGCGCGCCGGTGACCCGTTCCGGAGCGCGGCCGGGGGACGTCCTCGCCGTGGCCGGCCGCCTGGGGTGGGCCGCGGCCGGGCTCGCGGTGCTCGGCCGAGGATTCCGGTCGCCGGTGGCGGTGGTCGGCGCGCAGCGCGCGCCCGAGCCGCCGTACGCGGCGGGACCGGCCGCCGCGGCGGCGGGCGCCACCGCGATGATCGACATCTCGGACGGGCTGCTCGCCGACCTCGGTCACGTCGCCGAGTCCTCCCAGGTCGGCATCGACGTGCGGACCGAGCTGCTGGAGGTGCACCAGCGCCTGGTCGACATCGCGAACGCGCTCGGCGCCGACCCCCGGCACTGGGTGCTGACCGGCGGCGAGGACCACGCGCTCGCCGCGACCTTCCCGACCGTCGAGGCCGTGCCCCCGGACTGGCGGGTGATCGGCGCCGTGCGCCAGGGGCAGGGAGTCACGGTGGACGGCCAGCCCTACGAGGGGCCGCAGGGCTGGGAGCACTGGCGCTGAGCAGCTGATTGCATAGTTATGCACTAAAAGGGATTGTTACGCGGTCGGGTCCTGCCTAGGGTGCGGGGCCATGGAGATGCGCGCGGTCGCCTACGACCACCCCGACGCCCGCAGGCTGGTCGCCGAGGTCCAGCAGGAGTACGTGCGCCGCTACGGCGACATCGACGTCACGCCGGTCGACCCCGCCGACTTCTCCCCGCCCCGCGGGCTGTTCGTGGTCGCCTACGTCGACGGGGCCGCGGTGGCCTGCGGCGGGTGGCGTGCGCACGACGGCGACGAGGAGGACTTCGTCGACGGCGACGCCGAGCTCAAGCGCATGTACGTCGTGGCGGCGGCGCGCGGCCGCGGCCTCGCCCGCGCCGTGCTCGCCGAGCTGGAGCGCACCGCCCTCGCCGCCGGACGTCGCCGCCTCGTGCTGGAGACCGGCACCAGGCAACCCGAGGCGATCGCTCTCTACACCTCGTCCGGCTACGCCCCGTCGGCCAACTTCGGCGTCTACAAGACGGAGCCGGAAAGCCGCTGCTTCGCCAAGTCCCTCCTCGGGCCCGCCGTCGGCTCCGATGCCGGTGACCCAGGGGTCGCCGCGACCGGCCTCGCCGCCGGATGACGACCACTCCACCGCTCCCGCGACGGCAGGCGAACCGGCGGAGACCGGCGGTGACAACTCGCGCCACTTGAGGGCAAGTGACGACCACTCGCGCGTCGCAACGGCCTCAATACGTAACGTTACGCGGATCACTGCTCCCGTCGAGCCGAAGAGGAGCCGCCCGTGCCCATCTACGCGCTGGGTGATGTCGAGCCGCGGATCCACCCCGACGCCTACGTCCACCCGGACGCCACCGTGATCGGCGACGTCCGCATCCGCGCGCACGCGTCCGTCTGGCCCCAGGCCGTGCTGCGGGGCGACTACGGCCGGATCGAGATCGGCGAGCGCACGTCCGTGCAGGACGGCACGGTCGTGCACTGCACCGAGATCCACCCCGCCGTCATCGGCGCGGACTGCGTCATCGGCCACAACGTCCACATCGAGGGCGCCACCATCGCCGACCGGTGCCTCATCGCCTCCGGCTCGGTCGTGCTCAACGGCGCGGTCGTCGAGACGGGCGCGATCGTCGGCGCGGGCGCGGTGGTCTCCTTCGACGGGCACGTGCCGGCCCGCGCGATGGCCCTCGGCGTGCCCGCCCGGATCAGGGAGAACTTCGAGGTGCCCGACGGGGCCTGGCAGTTCGCGGTCGACAAGTACGTCGCCAACATCGACCTCTACCGGCAGAAGCTGCGCCGGCTCGACTGACCGTGGGCGACTTCTTCGCACTGCTCGACGCGCTGGCGCGCGGGAACGACCTCGTGGTCGACCGGCCGAGGGGACGGCCGCACCCGCGGATCCCCGAGGCCGTCTACCCGCTCGACTACGGCCACCTCCTCGGCACGCGGGGCGGCGACGGCGCGGAGGTGGACGTGTTCGTGGGCTCCGCGCGCGGCCTCGGCGTCGTCGGCGTCCTGCTCACGACCGACCTGGCCAAGGGCGACGTGGAGACGAAGGTCCTGCTCGACTGCACCGCCGACGAGATCGCCGCGGCCAGGGCGTTCTGCGCCGACGTCCTGCGCATCGGCGGCGAGCTGGTGCCGCGCCCGCCCCCGTCCCCGGCCTCGTCCCCGTCGCCGCCACCGTCCGGCACCCGCTGACCCCGCCGACGGCGGCCCGCCCCGATCGGTCCCTCCCCAATCGACTTCGTGCCGATCCGCCGGCTCCGACCTGCGGAGACCCGGCGTCGCCGGAAACTGTCAGTGCCGCCCGGAACACTCAGCGCGTCCGGTTGCCGAGCTCGGGTGGAGGTGGCGGTGGTGAGCGGGCCGTTGACGGGGAAGGTGGCGCTGGTCGCCGGCGCGACCCGGGGTGCCGGGCGGGCGATCGCGGTGGAGCTGGCCAGGGCCGGGGCGACGGTGTACGCGACCGGCCGCAGCAGCCGCGCCGGCCGGTCGGAGATCAACCGGCCGGAGACGATCGAGGAGACCGGCGAGCTGATCACCGCGGCCGGCGGCGACGGCGTCGCGCTCCGCGTGGACCACCTCGACGTCGACCAGGTCAGGGACCTCGTCCGGCGGATCGACCTCGACCACGGACGACTGGACGTGCTCGTCAACGACATCTTCGGCGGCGACATCCACGCGGACTTCGGCAGCACGCTCTGGGAGCACCGGCTCGACGGCGGGCTGCGCATGCTCCGGCTGGGGATCGACACCCACGTCATCACCAGCCACCACGCCCTGCCCCTGCTGATCCGCCGGCCGGGCGGGTTGGTGGTGGAGATGACGGACGGCACCGCCGAGTACAACCGGGCCTACCGCCACCGCGAGGGCTTCTTCTACGACCTGGTCAAGGCCGCGGTCGAGCGGATGACCCTGGCCCAGAGCGTCGAGTTGGCGCCCCACGGCGGCACGGCCGTCGCCGTCACCCCGGGGTGGCTGCGCTCCGAGGCGATGCTCGACCTCTACGGCGTCACCGAGCGGAACTGGCGTGCCGCGACCGTGCCCGGGCCGGCGCCCGAGGGCGGGTCCGGGGCGCCGGAGGAACACGGGCACGACCAGCGGCTCCCCGCGTACGAGCCGCACTTCTGCATCTCCGAGTCCCCCACCTACGTGGCCAGGGCGGTCGTCGCCCTGGCCGGGGACCCGGAGCGCGCTCGCTGGTCGGGGCAGGTCGTCTCCAGCGGCCAGCTCGCGCCGATCTACGGATTCACGGACACCGACGGAACGCGACCGGACTGTTGGCGTTACGTCGTCGAGGTACAGGACAGGGGGCTGCCAGCCAATGACACGGGCTATCGCTGACCACGGGGTCGACCCGGGCCGGGAGGACGGTGGGGAGGCCAGCGGGGAGGCCGGAATGGACCAGCGGCGCGTTGGACTAGGGTCACTGCCCGTGAGTGGACGTCCCCTGCACGAGATCATGGAAGCCGGCTGGGCGGAGGCGTTGGCTCCGGTGCGCGAGCGCATCGGGGCGATGGGCGAGTTCCTGCGGGCCGAGATCGCGGCCGGTCGCCGGTACCTCCCGGCGGGCGAGCACGTGCTGCGCGCGTTCCAACAGCCGTTCGAGGACGTCCGGGTGCTGGTCGTCGGCCAGGACCCCTACCCGACTCCCGGCCACCCCGTCGGCCTCAGCTTCTCGGTCGCGCCGGACACCCGCCCGCTGCCCAAGAGCCTGATCAACATCTTCCGCGAGTACAGCGCCGACCTGGGGCACCCCGCCCCGTCCAACGGCGACCTGACGCCGTGGACCGAGCAGGGCGTGCTGCTGCTCAACCGGTCGCTCACGGTCGAGCCGGGCCGGCCCAACTCGCACCGGGGCAAGGGCTGGGAGGAGGTCACCGAGCAGGCGATCCGCGCGCTCGTGGCCCGCCGCAAGCCCATGGTGGCCATCCTCTGGGGACGCGACGCCCGCGGCCTGCGGCCGTGGCTGGAGGGGGTGCCGTGCGTCGAGTCGGCGCACCCCAGCCCGATGTCCGCCGACCGCGGCTTCTTCGGCTCCCGGCCGTTCAGCCGGGCGAACGAGCTGCTGGAGCAGCTCGGCGTGCAGCCCGTGGACTGGAAGCTGCCGTAGCCCGCCCGGGGTGACCCGGGGCCGGCCAAGCCGTCCGGGGGCTCACCAGCCCTCGGCCGGCGGGCTGATCAGGGAGAACAACGCGCCCTGGGGGTCGCGGACCGCGGCCGTCCGGCCGTGCGGGGAGTCCAGGGGGCCGTGGAACACGCCACCGCCCCGGCTCTCGACCACCCTCAGGGCGGCGTCGACGTCGGGAGTGGCGAAGTAGACCTGCCACTGCGAGGGGAGCTGGGCCGGCCACCCCGCGTCCATCGTCATGATCCCGCCGACCTCGCGGTCGTCGGCGCGGAAGGTCGTGTAGTCGAACTGGTCCGAGACCGGCGGGGAGATCTCCACCCCGAACACCGCCGAGTAGAAGCGGCGGGCGGCGGGCGCGTCCCGGCTGGCCAGCTCGTTCCACACCACCGCGCCGCGCTGGTTGACCAGGCTCGCGCCGATGTGGCGCCCCGCCTGCCACGCCCCGAACACCGCGCCGGACGGGTCGGCGGCCACCACCATCGTGCCGAAGTCCATCACGTCCATGACGTCCATCAGGAGTCGGCCGCCGTGGGTGGCGACCGCCTCGGCGGTCGCCCTGGTGTCGTCCGTCGCCAGGTACGTCAGCCAGGTGACCGGCTGCTGCTGGTCCGGCGGCGGGGTGTAGATCGCGGCGACGCTCCGCCCGTCGACCAGCGCCTGGGTGTAGTACCCGGTCTCGGCCGTCCCGACGGCGTAGTCCCAGCCCAGCAGCTCCCGGTAGAAGTCCATCGCCTCCTCCCGGTCGGAGGCCGACAGGTCGACCCAGCAGGGTGTCCCCTGGGCGTAGGACGTGACCTCGCTCATGCCGGACCTCCCCGCGCGGACCGGGTGCGTGCCGCCGCCGGCCACCGTCGCGCCGATGCTGGCACCGTCCCCGGCGCCCCGCCATCCGAGCCGCGCGGCGGTGAACCGGGTGGCGCGCACGGCAGAAGGCCCGGGTGGCGAGCCACCCGGGCCTTCCGGTCGAACCGCGGAACCGTGTCGCGTCAGCCGCGAACGACCTTGCCCGCCTTCAGGCAGGAGGTGCACACGTTCATGCGCTGGCGCTGCGAGACGCCGACCTTCGCGCGCACGGTCTGGATGTTCGGGTTCCACCGGCGGTGGGTACGCCGGTGGGAGTGCGAGACCGACATGCCGAAGCCCGGCCCCTTGCCGCAGACGTCGCAGACGGCAGCCACGTCAGACACTCCTTACGTCGTTCCTGGAACGCGCGGCCGCACCACACGGATGCGGGGCGCGGAAAAATGCACGTGCCCGGGCCGGGCCGGGCAATCAACTCGGACAGGGTAGCCCGTGAGCGCTGGGGCAGCCAAACCGCCCCCCTTCGGCCCGTCTAGTCTCGCCTGGTCAGACGATCACCACCACCGGCGGGAGGCGGAGCCGTGCTGCGGGTGCTCGACGCGGCGGCGCTCCGCCGCTGGGCCGCGGCGTGCGTCGAGGCGCTCGACGTCAGCCGCGAGGACATCGACCGCATCAACGTCTACCCGGTCGCCGACGGCGACACCGGGACCAACCTGCTGCACACCATGCGGGCGGCGCTGGACGCCCTGTTGCGGGTGGAGCCGGAGGCGCCGGCGGCGACCGCCGCGGCGGCCATGGCCAGGGGCGCGCTCACGGGGGCGCGCGGCAACTCCGGAGTGATCCTGTCGCAGGTGCTGCGCGGCTTCGCCGAGGCGTTCCGCGACCGCGCCGCCGCCGACAACAACGCCGACAACAACGCCAACGACAGCGCCGACGTTGACGCCGTCGCGCTGCGCCACGCGTTCCGGCGGGCCGCCGACCTGGCTCACGCCGCGGTCGCGGAGCCCGCGCCCGGCACCGTCCTGACCGTCCTGCGCGCGGTGGCCGACGGCGTCGCCGACGCCACGGCCGCCGAGGGGGACGGGAACGAGCTGACTGAGCTGCCTGAGTTGACTGAGCTGGCTGCGGTGGTGCTCGTCGCGGCCAGGACGGCCGCCACCGCGCTCAGCGAGACCCCGCACCAGCTCGCGGCGTTGGCCAGGGCGGGCGTGGTGGACGCCGGCGGCAGGGGGCTGGTCGTCCTCCTCGACGCGTTGGCGGCGACGGTCACCGGCCGGGCCGAGCCGTCCGTGGTCGCCACCCACCGGGTGGCCCGGTCGGCGGTCGTCCTGCGCGCCGAGCGGGAGAGCGGCTCGACGGAGTTCGAGTACGAGGTCATGTACCTGCTCGACCGCACCGACGACGCCGGCGCGGCGCGCCTGCGCGCGGAGCTGGCCGAACTGGGCGACTGCGTGTCCGTGGTGGCCGACGGCACCCCGGGCGGGCGCGGGCTGTGGACCGTCCACGTCCACACCAACGACGTGGGCGCGGCGGTGGAGGTCGGGATCGAGGTCGGGCGCCCGCACCGCATCACCGTGGTCCGGTTCGCCGACCAGGTCGCGGCCGAGCCCAGCCGGTTCGCCAGGGACCGGGCGGTGGTGGCCGTCGCCGACGGCGCGGGCACCGCCGAGCTGTTCCGGGGCGAGGGCGCCGCGGTCCTCCTCGGCCGGCCCAGCGTCGCGGAGCTGCTGGCCGCGATCGCCGGCGCGCGGGCGCGGCACGTCGTCGTGGTGCCCAACGCCGACGAGTTGACGCCGGTCGCCGAGCAGGCCGCCGACCAGGCCGTGCGGTCCGGGCAGGACGTCATCGTGGTGCCCACGGCCTCACCGGTGCAGGGGCTGGCCGCGTTGGCCGTGCACGACGCGACCCGCCGGCCCGGCGACGACGTCGTCGCCATGGCCGAGGCCGCGGCCGCCACCCGCCGGGGTGAGCTGGTGGTGGCCCAGCGGGAGGCGCTGACCTGGGTGGGCCGCTGCCAGCCGGGGGACGTCCTGGGCATGGCCGACGGGGAGGTGGTGCTCATCGCCGAGCCCGCCGACCTCGCGGGCGCCGCCTGCCGGCTGGCCGACCTCATGTTGTCGGTGGGCGGCGAGCTGGTGACCGCGCTGCTCGGCGCGGACGCGCCCGAGGAGCTGGCCGCCGAGCTGGAGGAGCACCTGCGCCGCTCCCACCCGGAGGTCGAGCTCGCCGTCTACCCGGGCGGGCAGGCGACGGCCGTCCTCCGGCTGGGGGTCGAGTGAACGGTGGGCCCGCGGTGGCGGTCGCGACGACGACCGGGGTGAAGCCGGGGACGGCGACGTGGGCCGATGTCGGTCGCGCGGGGTTGAATGAGTTCCGATGACCACGCTGGACGACAAGCTGGACCGGGTGCTCGGCGCGAAGAGCGGCAAGGCGCTGGAGGCGGCGCTGGGCCTGCGCACCGCCGGCGACCTGCTGCGGCACTACCCGCGGCGGTACGCCGAGCGCGGTGAGCTGACCAGCATCGCGGGCCTGGAGATCGGCGAGCACGCCACGGTGCTGGCCCAGGTGGAGCGCGTCAGCAGTCGCAGCATGCGCAGCCGGCGGGGCAACATCCTGGAGGTCCGCATCACCGACGGCCACCGGCACATGACCTGCACCTTCTTCAACCAGCCCTGGCGGGAGCGGGAGCTGCTGCCGGGCAGGAAGGGCCTGTTCGCCGGCAAGGTGACCGCCTACCGGGGCAAGCTCCAGCTCGCGAACCCCGAGTACCGGCTGCTGGACGCCGTCGACGAGGGGGAGGAGCGCTCGGAGGCCGAGGAGTTCGCCGGCACGCTCATCCCGGTGTACCCGGCGGCGCAGGGCCTGCCCTCCTGGTCGATCGCCCGCTGCGTCGCGCAGGTCCTGGACACCCTCGACGAGCCCGACGACCCGCTGCCGGAGCAGCTGCGGACGCGGCACCGCCTGCTCGACCTCGGCGCGGCGCTGCGCGGCATCCACCGGCCGGCGGACCGGGCGGCCGTCGAGGCGGCCAGGGACCGGCTGAAGTGGGACGAGGGGCTGGCGGTGCAGCTCGCCCTGGCGCAGCGCCGCCAGGTGGCCCAGACCCGCCCCGCCCCGGCGTGCCCGCCGCGGTCCGGCGGCATCCTGGACGCCTTCGACGCCCGGCTGCCGTTCCAGCTCACCGCCGGGCAGCGGGAGGTGGGCGAGACGATCGCCGCCGACCTGTCCGGCGAGCACCCGATGAACCGCCTCCTCCAGGGCGAGGTGGGCTCGGGCAAGACCATGGTCGCGCTGCGGGCCATCCTCCAGGTCGTGGACGCGGGGCGGCAGGCGGCGATGCTGGCGCCCACCGAGGTCCTGGCCGCCCAGCACGCCCGGTCGCTGCGGGAGATGCTGGGCGACCTGGCGATGGCGGGGGAGCTGGGCGCGGCCGAGCACGCCACCCGGGTCACCCTGCTCACCGGCTCGCTGCCGGCCGCGCAGCGCAAGCAGGCGCTGCTGGACGCGGCCTCCGGCGCCGCCGGCATCGTCGTCGGCACGCACGCGCTGATCCAGGACCGGGTGTCGTTCGCCGACCTCGGCCTGGTGGTGGTGGACGAGCAGCACCGGTTCGGCGTCGAGCAGCGGGACGCGCTGCGGGCGCGGGGCGGGGAGGAGACCAGTCCGCACGTCCTGGTCATGACCGCCACCCCGATCCCCCGCACCGTCGCGATGACCGTCTACGGCGACCTGGAGACCTCTTCTCTGCGCGAGATGCCGGTGGGGCGGTCGCCGATCGCGACCACGGTCGTGCCGGCGGCCGAGAAGCCCGCCTGGCTGGACCGCGTGTGGCAACGCGTCGTCGAGGAGGTGCGGGCCGGCCACCAGGCGTACGTGGTGTGCCCGCGCATCGGCGACGACGGCGGGGGCGGGAAGGACGGCCGCGACGAGGACGCGCCGGACGCCGCGTCGGGCGCGGCCGAGCCGGAGCCGGGCGAGTCCGACGGGCCGGACGGCTCGGACACCGAGCGGCGACCGCCGTTGGCGGTGCTGGACGTGGCGCCGGCGCTGGCGTCGGGGGCGTTGGCCGACGTCCGGGTGGGGGTGCTGCACGGTCGGCTGCCCGCGGAGGAGAAGGACGCGGTGATGCGGGCCTTCGCGGCCGGCGACGTGGACGTGCTGGTCGCCACCACGGTCGTCGAGGTCGGTGTCAACGTGCCGAACGCGACGGCCATGGTGATCATGGACGCGGACCGGTTCGGCGTCAGCCAGCTGCACCAGCTGCGCGGCCGCGTCGGCCGGGGCAGCGCGCCCGGGCTGTGCCTGCTGGTCACCGAGACGCCGGGCGGCACGACCACCAGGGAGCGGCTGGACGCGGTGGCCGCCACCCTCGACGGCTTCGAGCTGGCCCGGCTGGACCTGGAGCTGCGGCGGGAGGGCGACATCCTCGGCGCGGCCCAGTCCGGGCGGCGCTCGACGCTGCGGCTGCTGTCGCTGCTGCGGGACGAGGAGCTGATCGCGGAGGCGCGGGTGGAGGCGCAGCGCCTGGTCGCCGCCGACCCCGACCTGGTCGGCCACCCCGGGCTGGCGCGGATGGTCGCCGAGCTCGTCGACGACGAGCGCGCGGAGTACCTGGAGAAGACGTGATCGCCGTCGGCGAACGCGCCGGTGATTCTCTGGCGTGTCGCCGGCAAACGGGTGAAAATGAGCCACGAAAATCTTTCCCGACTCCGTTCGAACAACAGCCGTACGGTGGCTCGTCAAGTGGCTGTCCGGTGACCGGAGATGATGTCCGTCACCTGGGATATCGCTCCCGTGACGCGGAATACTCGGGATACCGTCGGGCCATCCACCCCTGACCACCTTCGGGAGGAAGCGGGATGTTTCGCAAGGTGCTCGTCGCCAACCGCGGCGAGATCGCGATCCGCGCCTTTCGCGCGGCTTACGAGCTGGGCGCGAACACCGTCGCCGTGTTCCCGCACGAGGATCGCAACTCGCTGCACCGGCTGAAGGCCGACGAGGCGTACGAGATCGGCGAGCCGGGCCACCCCGTGCGCGCCTACCTGTCCGTCGAGGAGATCGTCAAGGCGGCCAGGGAGGCCGGAGCGGACGCGATCTACCCGGGTTACGGCTTCCTGTCCGAGAACCCGAAGCTGGCCGAGGCGTGTCGCGCGGCCGGCATCACCTTCGTGGGACCCACCCCCGAGGTGCTCACGCTGACCGGGAACAAGGCCACCGCGGTGGCGGCGGCCAGGGAGGCCGGGCTCCCGGTGCTCCGCTCCTCCGCCCCCTCCTCCGACGTCGAGGGGCTGCTCGCGGCCGCCGACGAGGTCGGCTTCCCGGTGTTCGTCAAGGCGGTGGCCGGCGGTGGCGGCCGGGGCATGCGCCGCGTCGAGACGCGCGAAGCGCTGCGCGAGGCGCTGGAGGCCGCCATGCGGGAGGCCGACGCGGCCTTCGGCGACCCCACCGTGTTCCTGGAGCAGGCCGTGGTGGAGCCGCGGCACATCGAGGTGCAGATCCTCGCCGACGCCGAGGGCAACGTCATCCACCTGTTCGAGCGGGACTGCTCGGTACAGCGGCGGCACCAGAAGGTCATCGAGATCGCCCCGGCGCCCAACCTGGACCCGGAGCTGCGCGAGCGCATCTGCGCGCACGCGGTGGCCTTCGCCAAGCACATCGGCTACGTCAACGCCGGCACCGTCGAGTTCCTGGTGGACCGGGAGGGCAACCCGGTCTTCATCGAGATGAACCCGCGCATCCAGGTGGAGCACACGGTGACCGAGGAGGTCACCGACGTCGACCTGGTGCAGTCCCAGCTGCGCATCGCCTCCGGCGAGACGCTGGCCGACCTCGGCCTGAGCCAGGACTCGATCCAGCTGCGCGGCGCCGCGCTCCAGTGCCGGATCACCACCGAGGACCCGGCCAACGGGTTCCGGCCGGACACCGGCATGATCAGCGCCTACCGGTCGCCGGGCGGCTCCGGGATCCGGCTGGACGGCGGCACCGTGCACGCCGGCGCCGGCATCAGCGCGCACTTCGACTCCATGCTGGTCAAGCTGACCTGCCGCGGCCGGAACTTCGCCGCCGCGGTGGCCAGGTCCCGCCGCGCCGTCGCCGAGTTCCGCATCCGCGGCGTGGCGACGAACATCCCGTTCCTTCAGGCGGTGCTGGACGACGACGACTTCCGCAACGGTCGCGTCACCACGTCGTTCATCGAGCGCCGACCGCACCTGCTGACCGCCCGCCACTCGGCGGACCGGGGCACCAGGATGCTGACCTACCTGGCGGACGTCACGGTCAACAAGCCCAACGGTCCCCGCCCGACCTCCGTCGACCCGGCGCTGAAGCTGCCGCGCGGGCTCGACCTCGCCGCCGCGCCGCCGGCGGGCTCCCGGCAGAAGCTGCTGGAGCTCGGCCCGGAGGGTTTCGCCTCCTGGCTGCGGCAGAACCCGGCGGTCGGCGTCACCGACACGACCTTCCGGGACGCCCACCAGTCGCTGCTGGCCACCCGGGTCCGCACGAAGGACCTGCTGACGGTGGCCCCGCACATCGCGCGGATGACCCCGCAACTGCTGTCGGTGGAGGCGTGGGGCGGCGCCACCTACGACGTCGCGCTGCGGTTCCTCGCCGAGGACCCGTGGGAGCGGTTGGCCGCGCTGCGCTCCGCGCTGCCCAACATCTGCATCCAGATGCTGCTGCGCGGCCGCAACACCGTGGGGTACACGCCCTACCCGACCGAGGTGACCAAGGCCTTCGTCGAGGAGGCCACCGCGACCGGGATCGACATCTTCCGCATCTTCGACGCCCTCAACGACGTCAACCAGATGCGGCCGGCGATCGAGGCGGTCCGGGAGACCGGCACCGCCGTGGCCGAGGTCGCGCTCTGCTACACCGCCGACCTGTCCGACCCGGCGGAGAAGCTCTACACGCTCGACTACTACCTGCGGCTGGCCGAGCAGATGGTCGACGCCGGCGCGCACGTGCTGGCGATCAAGGACATGGCCGGCCTGCTCCGGCCGCCGGCCGCGGCCAAGCTCGTCACCGCGCTGCGCTCGGAGTTCGGGCTCCCGGTCCACCTGCACACCCACGACACGCCCGGCGGCCAGCTCGCCACCTACCTGGCGGCCATCCAGGCCGGTGTGGACGCGGTGGACGGCGCGGCCGCGTCGCTGGCCGGCACCACGTCGCAGCCGGCGCTGTCGGCGATCGTGGCGGCCACCGACCACACCGAGCGGGCCACCGGCCTGGACCTGCAGGCGGTCTGCGACCTGGAGCCGTACTGGGAGGCCGTGCGGCGGGTGTACGCGCCGTTCGAGTCCGGCCTCGCCTCGCCGACCGGCCGCGTGTACCGCCACGAGATCCCCGGCGGGCAGCTGTCGAACCTGCGGCAGCAGGCCGTCGCGCTCGGCCTCGGCGACCGGTTCGAGGAGATCGAGGCGATGTACGCCGCCGCCGACCGGATGCTCGGCCGGCTGGTGAAGGTCACCCCGTCGTCCAAGGTGGTCGGCGACCTGGCGCTGCACCTGGTGGGCGCCGGGGTGGACCCGAAGGAGTTCGAGGCCGAGCCCGGCCGGTTCGACATCCCGGACTCGGTCGTCGGCTTCCTGCACGGCGAGCTGGGCGACCCGCCCGGGGGCTGGCCGGAGCCGTTCCGGGCCAGGGCGCTGGCCGGCCGCACCGCGCCCCGGCGCCTGGTCGAGCTGTCCGACGAGGACCGCGCGGGGCTCGTGGACAACCGCAGGGCCACCCTCAACCGGCTGCTGTTCCCCGGCCCGGCCAGGGAGTTCGCCGCGCACCGCGAGGCCTACGGCGACACCAGCGTCCTGCGCAGCAAGGACTTCTTCTACGGCCTGCGGCCGGGCGAGGAGTACTCGGTCGACCTGGAGCCGGGCGTGCGGCTGCTGATCGGCCTGGAGGCCATCGGCGAGGCCGACGAGCGCGGCATGCGCACGGTGATGGCCACGCTCAACGGCCAGCTCCGGCCGATCCAGGTGCGCGACCGCTCGGTGGCCTCGGACATCCCGGCCGCCGAGAAGGCCGACCGGACCAACCAGGACCACGTGGCCGCGCCGTTCGCCGGGGTCGTCACGCTGGCCGTGGCCGAGGGCGACCAGGTGGAGAGCGGTCAGACGATCGCCACCATCGAGGCCATGAAGATGGAGGCCGCGATCACCGCGCCCAAGCCGGGCGTGGTCAAGCGGCTGGCCATCGGCTCGGTGCAGCAGGTCGAGGGCGGTGACCTCCTGCTGGAGCTGGCCTGATGCCGGTCGAACTGGTCGCTGTTCCCCAGCACCAGGGGGCGGTCGTCGTCAACGGCGGTCGACTGCCCACCGGATGCGCCGCGCTGGCCGAAATGGCCGGCGCGGCGCTCCGCCGTTCGCCCAGGGTGGTGGCCGTCGCGTCCGGGACCACGCCCCGCACCGGGGGAGTGGCCAGCCTCAGCGGGCTGGTGGCCAACCGGTGGGCGCAGCTCGCCGCGTTCCGCCGGGTGACGGACCCCGTCCTGCTCGTCGGCGGCGACTGCGGCGTGGAGACCGCGGCGCTCGCGGTGGCGCGGGAACGGGTCGGCGAGGGGCTGGGGGTCGTGTGGTGGGACGCCCACGCGGATCTCCACACGCCGCGGACCTCGCCGTCCGCGGCGTTCCACGGGATGGCGCTGCGGGCGGCGTTGGGCGAGGGCGATCCCGCGCTCGTCGCCGACCCCCCGATCACCGCGGGGCAGGTGGTGCTGGCGGGGGCGCGGGCCGTGGACGCCGACGAACGCCCGGCGATCGAGGCGGGTCTGGTCGCGCACCTGCCGCCGGAGGCGGCGCGCGACCCGCGACGGGTGGCGGGCGCGCTGGTCGCGACGGGCGCGCGGCAGGCCTACCTCCACGTCGACCTGGACGTGCTGGACCCGGGTGTTTTCTCGGGCGCGTGCTGTCCGGAACCGGACGGGTTGACGGTCGACGAGGTGGTCGCGGGGATCGAGGCGGTGGCGGCGGCGCTGCCGGTGGTCGGGGTGGGCATCACCGAGTGCGTGACCACCGACCGCGACGAGCTCGGCCGAATCCTCCCGATCGTGCGAGCCGCCTGCGCGGCGCTGGAGTGACTGGCGGCGATCAGGAAAACGGAGCGTTCACAACGACAGCGGTTTCCCGAGTGTCAATCGCACGTTGAGAGATGCGCTTTCGTGGTGAGTGGAGAGTGGACTTCCGTCAAGTGCTGGTGGCGGGCCTGTGGACAAGTGCCGCGGTCTGTCCACAGGGGACGGTAATTCCCTGGCGGCGGCCGGTCTCCGCCGGATAGGCTTGAGCGGGGCTCGTCCCCCGGGAGGGCGGGGGTCTGCCCAGGGGGTTGTCGTTTCGCGGGGAAAAGCAGAAGAGCGGCGCCCATGGGCGCCGCTCTTCCGTCGTTTTCCCGGGCGTTACTTGAGGATGCCCTTGAGGTCGTCCAGGATCCGGTTGGCCGCCAGCAGCCCGAGGCCCACGTAGAAGTGGTCGTCGTCCACCCGGGACGCCTTGCCCGCCCGCACCGCGCCGAGCGACTTCCACTGCGGCATCTCGGTCACCGCCTTCTCCCCGGACTTCTCCGGGTCGCCGAAGGAGGCGTAGATCAGCACGTCGCCGTCGAGCTGGCCGATGTTCTCCCGGGAGATGTCCTGGAAGACCTTCTCGCCCTGCTGCGACTGCGGTCGGGCCACGCCGACGTCGGCGAGGACCGTGCCCAGGAACGAGTTCGGCGTGTAGGCGCGGATGGTCTGCGCGCCGGTGACGAACCGCACCGCGCTCACCTTCTTCGACGCCGGGTCGCCCAGCTGCTGGCCGACCTGCTTCGCCCGGTCCCTGTACTGGGCGAGCAGCTTCTCCGCGTCGCCCTTCTTCCCCAGGGCGTCGGCGTAGAGCAGGAAGGTCTCCCGCCAGGTCGAGCCGATCTGGTCGGCGAACACGGTGGGCGCGATCTGGCTGAGCTTGTCGTAGTGCTGGGCGTGGCGGACCTTGTTGGACAGGATCAGGTCCGGCCGGGCCTCGGTGATCCGGTCGAAGTTCGGGGCCGGGATGGTGCCGACCCGCTTGGTGTCCTTGAGCCGGTCCTTGAGGTAGGCGGGGAAGTCGGCGGAGACCTCGGTGGTGACCGCGCCCACCGGGGTGACCCCGAGCGCGAGCACGCTGTCGAGCTCGCCGGTGTCCAGGACGACGACGCGCTGGGGGTTGGCCGGCACCTTCGTCTCGCCCATCGCGTGCTTGACGGTGCGCTCGGCGCCCTGGCCGGTGGACGCGCCGCCGGCGGGGGTCGAGCCCCCGCCGCAGCCGGACAGGGCCAGCCCGGCCACCGTGGCCAGGGCGATGAGGGTGGTCAGCGGACGGATGCGGCGTAGGCGCACTCGGTCCTCCTTCGACGGTCGCGGCCTCGGGGTTGACCGTCCCCCGAACGGTCCTCGGGAGGTTAGCCTGTCCTAACCCGAGTCGACCATGGGCTGGTCAGGTGGGCGAAGGTCACAATTCGGGCAGTGCTGGGCCCATCACCGCTGGTCGCCGACCTGGCCGGGTTCGTCCGGCGCCCCGAGGCGCGTCCTGAGCCCGGCCAGCAGCACCCGCAGGAGATCGGCCAGCCGCTCCTGCTGCTCGTCCGAGAGGTCGTCGAGCAACTCCTGCTCGTGGGTCAACAGCCGGTCCACCGTGACCTCGACGACGTGGTGCCCCCGGGCGCTGAGCTCGACGTGCCGGGTGCGGCGACCGGAGGCTGTCCGCTCCACGTGGACCAGGCCGTCCGCCTCCGCCCTGACCACCCGCTGGGAGATCGCCCCGGCGCTGACCAGGCACTGCTCGGCGAGCTGCGCGGGGGTCATCCGGTAGGGCGGGCCGGCGCGGCGCAGGGTGGACAACAGGTCGAGGGTCGCCTGGTCGACGCCGAGCGCGGCGAGGGTGCGGCGGCGGTCGTCGCCGAGCAGCTTGGCGGCGTGCCAGACCCGCGAGATCACGCCGATCGAGCGCACCGGTGTCTCCGGCCGTTCGCGGCGCCACGCGTGCTCGATCGCGTCGACGGCGTCGAAGTCGGGCTTCTCCGGTGGGCGCACCTGATCTAGTCTACCGGTAGATGTTTAGGTCTAAACATCTAGGACGAATCGCATGTACGAGGGAGGAACGATGACCAGGACGGCCGTCGTGACCGGGGGCGCCACCGGCATCGGGCGGGCGGTCGCCGCCCGGCTGGCCGCCGCCGACGTGGACGTCGTGATCACCGGTCGGCGCGCCGACCGGCTGGCCGCGACGGCGGCCGAGCTCGGCGACCGGGTGCGGGCGGTGGCGTTCGACGCCGCCGACCCGGACTCGGTGCTGGCCGCGCTGCCCGAACTGCCGGACCGGATCGACGTGTTGGTCAACAACGCCGGCGGCAACGTCGAGAACTACCACCCCCTGCCGGAGAACCCCGGTCTCGCCGAGATCCGCGCGGCGTGGCTGGCCAACCTGGAGGCCAACCTGCTCACCGCGGTGCTGGTCACCACGGCGCTGCGGGACCGGATCGCCCCGGGTGGCCGGGTGGTCAGCATCGGCTCGATCGCCGGGCGCACCGGCGGCGGACACGGCTACGGCGCGGCCAAGGCCGGCATGGAGGCGTGGAACGCCACGCTGGCGGCCGACCTCGGGCAGCGGGGCGCCACCGCCAACGTCGTGGCGCCCGGCCTGATCGAGGACACCGAGTTCTTCGGGGACGCCCTCCCCGAGGACCGGCGGCGGTGGCTCGTCGCCCAGACCGCCACCGGTCGCGCCGGCCGGCCGGACGACGTCGCCGCCACCGTCGCGTTCCTCGCCTCGCCGGACGCGGGGCACGTCACGGGGCAGGTCGTGCACGTCAACGGGGGCGCGCACCGGGGGCTGTAGGCCACCGGCGCTCCCCCAGCCGGACGAGTGGGGGAGCGCCGGGGTGCGACGATGGGCGGGTGACGCGGATCGTGGCCGGGACGGCCGGTGGACGACGGATCGCGGTGCCACCCCGCGGCACCCGCCCCACCTCGGAGCGGGTGCGGGAGGCCCTGTTCAGCGCGTTGGAGGCGATGTTCGACCTCGACGGCGCGCGCGTGCTGGACCTCTACGCCGGCTCCGGGGCGCTCGGGCTGGAGGCGTTGTCGCGCGGCGCGGGGCACGCCCTGTTCGTGGAGGCCGAGCGGAAGGCCGCCGACCTGCTGCGCCGCAACGTGGCCGACCTGCGGTTGCGGGGCGCGGAGGTGCGGACGGGCGCGGTGGCCGCGGTGCTCGCCGAGACGCCCGCCCTGCCCTACGACGTGGTCTTCGCGGACCCGCCCTACGCGTTGGGCGAGGCGGAGCTGCGCGACGTGCTCGCCCGGCTGGTCGACCGGCGGTGGTTGGCGGCCGGCGCGGTGGTCCTGGTCGAGCGCTCGGTGAGGAGCGCCGACCCGGAGTGGCCCGCGTCGCTCACGGTCCTGCGCAGCCGCAGGTACGGGGACACCGCCGTGCACTGGGCGGAGTACGTGGGGGCGAACGCCGGTGCCGGTGCCGATGCGGACGCCGGTGCGGACGCCGGACCGGGGGCGGACTCGGGCGCCGGGAACGACCCGGCCGCGACGGGGAGTTGACCCGGCGGACGGGCGTTCGGACGTGCCGCTTTCCGCTGTTCGTCCGGCTTCGCGAGGCGCCCTCGCCGGCTCCGCTCACCGCCCGCCACACTGCCAGGTGACAACGGTCACGCTGCGGGATCGACCTCGTGGAGATCGCCCGTTCGGCTGCTACGGTCCGGGCTCATGAGGCGTGCCGTCTACCCCGGCTCCTACGACCCGGTCACGAACGGTCACCTGGACATCGTGGAGCGGGCGGCTCGGCTGTTCGACGAGGTCGTCGTCGCGGTGATGATCAACAAGAGCAAGAGCACGCTCTTCACCGTCGAGGAGCGGATGGACATGCTCCGCGAGGTGACCGCGCACCTGCCGAACGTCCGGGTGGACTCCTGGCACGGCCTGCTCGTCGACTACTGTCGGCAGCGCCAGATCAACGCCATCGTCAAGGGCCTGCGCGCGGTCAGCGACTTCGACTACGAGCTGCAGATGGCGCAGATGAACCAGCGGCTGTCCGGGGTGGAGACCCTGTTCATGGCCGCGAACCCGCTCTACAGCTTCCTCGCCAGCTCCCTGGCCAAGGAGGTCGCCCAGTTCGGCGGCGACGTCTCCGGCCTGCTGCCGCCGCTGGTGGAGAAGCGCGTCCAGCAGCGGCTCGCCGAGCGCGCCTGACGCGCGTCGCCATTCACACTTCGCCACGCCGCACTTCGTCACGCCCCGCCCCGCGTCGCCGAATCGAGTCGGCGCGCCCGGAGTCGGCCGTGCCCGGCCGCGTGCGCGGATGGCGTGCCGACGGGTGTCTCCTCTACTGCCGAGTTGGCCTACCCGATCGTGTGACCTTCGGTGGAGTGAGAGCGGCGCTTCGGGGGATGTCGTCCGGGGCGGAGCCGCGCCAGACTCAGGGGAACGCCGCATTTCCGGCACAGCGGACAACCGTGCCCGCGAATCACCGGAAGTCGTCGCGAGCTGCTGTCGATTTCACGTGATCGACAACCAACGATCACTTCGCCGCACTACCGTCCGCGGCCATGGGTCACATCTCAGTGCGCGCCGCCAAGGCGTTAGTCGTCTCCCTGTTCGCGGTGCTCGGCCTGGTGGGCGGCCTCGCCTCGCCGGCCCTCGCCGCCCCCGAGGCCACGGCCTCGCTGGCCTCCGCCTCCTGCGGGGACACGTCCGACTTCCGCAAGGTCAAGCTCTCCAGCCTGCCCAAGCAGGCCGCCGACACCGTCCGGCTGATCAAGAACGACGGTCCGTTCCCGTACCCGCAGGACGGCACGGTCTTCAAGAACCGCGAGAAGATCCTGCCCAAGTGCCCCAAGGGCTACTACCACGAGTACACCGTCAAGACCCCGGGCAGCTCGCACCGCGGCGCCCGGCGGATCGTCACCGGTGACGACGGCGAGTACTTCTACACCTCCGACCACTACCGCAGCTTCGTTCTGGTCAACATCTACGCTTGATCCGTCCGGTTGCCTTCCCACGCGGCTGACACGCGTGGGAAGGCAATCCCCGGGGCTGGTGAGCGCGGAGGGCAGACTGGTGCGGAAGTTGCCGCCGGCGGGCGAGGAGACGGGCGTGTACCGGGTGTTCGAGGCTCTCGACGAACTGGTCACCATCGTCGAGGAGGCGCGCGGCGTTCCCATGACCTCCGGCTGCGTCGTCCCCAGGGGCGACGTGCTGGAGCTGCTCGACGACGTGCGGGACGCGATCCCCGCCGAGCTGGACGACGCCCAGGACGTGCTCGACCACCGGGACGAGGTCGTCGCCAACGCGCGCGCCGAGGCGGAGAAGCTCGTCGGGCAGGCCCGCGCCGACGTGGAGCGGTCGCTGGCCGAGGCGCGGGCGGAGGCGGAGCGGCTGGTGTCCGAGGCCCGGGCGCACGCCGACCGCGTGGTCTCCGACGCGCGGGGCGAGGCCGAGCGCGCCGTGGCCGCCGGCCGCGCGCACTACGAGGAGCTGGTGGGCCGGGCGCAGGCCGAGGCCGACCGGATGCTGCAGGCCGGCCGGGAGTCCTACGAGCGCGCCGTCGAGGACGGCCGCGCCGAGCAGGCCAGGCTGGTGTCCCAGACCGAGGTGGTCCAGGCCGCGCGCGCGGAGTCGCAGCGCGTCGTGGAGGCCGCCACCGCCGAGGCGCAGCGGCTGCGCGGCGAGTGCGACGCCTACGTCGACAACAAGCTGGCCGACTTCGAGGACCTGCTCGGGCGCACGATGCGCACCGTGGAGAAGGGCCGTCAGCAGCTGAGGAGCCCGGTGGGCAGCGGCAACGGCGTTGCCGGCTTCGACTACCAGATGTGAGCCTGAGCCGCCCGGCCGCGTGGCGCGGTCCTCACTGACCGTCGCTCCGCCGTTACCCGGCCTCCACCTGCCGTTGACCAGGGCCGGCGCACCGATTTCCACAAGCGCCGACGCGTCCCGTACCCTGGGCGAGCTGGCCGCGTCCGTTCGCCAGCGAGCCAACTCTGGAGAAGATGTCCGAGTCCGCCATGCCCGAGCACACCGCCGCAGCGGCGCACCCCGCACCGACGAGCCCCTGGGTCATCGACACCAGGGACCTCGGCCGTCGCGCTGGAAACAGTCGTCGCCAGGTCAGGACCGCGCCGGCTCCGGTCGGCTTCGGCTTCCCCGGTGTGATCGAGGTGCCCGAGGGCACCGACGTGGAGTTGGACCTCCTGCTGGAGTCGGTGGTGGAGGGGGTCCTGGTCTCCGGGACCGTCACCGCGCCGACCTTCGGCGAGTGCTCGCGTTGCCTGGACGAGCTGTCCGGGCGGATCTCGGTGGACGTCACCGAGCTGTTCGCCTACCCGGACAGCGCGACCGAGGCCAGCACCGACGAGGACGAGGTGAGCCGGGTCGTCGACGACCTGATCGACCTCGAGCCCGTGGTCCGCGACGCCGTGGTGCTGGCGCTGCCCCGGATCCCGCTGTGTTCGGCGGACTGCCCGGGGCTGTGCCCGGAGTGCGGCGGCAAGCTGGCCGAGCTCGGCCCCGACCACGGGCATGAGAGGATTGACCCTCGCTGGGCCGCGCTGAGGGAGCGGCTCGGCGACACCGAGGAGGAGAACTAGTCGTGGCCGTCCCGAAGCGGAAGATGTCGCGTGCCAACACCCGCTCGCGTCGCGCGCAGTGGAAGACGAGCGCGCCCGTCCTGGTGGCGTGCAGCAACCGCGCGTGCCGGCAGCCGAAGCTGCAGCACGTGGCGTGCCCGCACTGCGGCACCTACGACGGCCGCCAGGTCGTCCAGCCGGCCTGAGCGGGGCGGCGCTCGTGGGGGGTAGGGCGACGCGGGGCAGGGCTGTGGACCGGGCCTCGCTGCTCGAAGCGCTCGGCGTCGAACTCGACGCCGAGCTCCTCACGCTCGCGCTGACCCACCGGTCCTACGCGTACGAGAACGGCGGCATCCCGCCGAACGAGCGGTTGGAGTTCCTCGGCGACGCGGTGCTCGGCCTGGTGGTCACCGACCACCTGTACCGGGCGCACAGCGACCTGGCCGAGGGCCAGCTCGCGAAGCTGCGGGCCAGCGTGGTCAACATGCACGCGCTCGCCGGGGTCGCCCGTGCGCTGGGACCGGGCGGGCTCGGCGCGCACCTGCTGCTGGGCAAGGGTGAGGAGCTGACCGGTGGCCGGGACAAGGCGAGCATCCTCGCCGACGGCCTGGAGGCCGTGATCGGCGCCGTCTACCTCCAGCACGGGGTGGAGACGGCCAGGGACCTGGTGCACCGGCTGTTCGACACGCTGTTGGCGGAGGCGCCCCGGCGGGGCGCCGGCCTGGACTGGAAGACCAGCCTCCAGGAGCTCACCGCGGCGGAGAACCTCGGCGTGCCGGAGTACCGGGTCGCCGAGGAGGGTCCGGACCACCGCAAGGAGTTCACCGCGACCGTGCTCGTGGCGGGCAACCCGCTGGGCACGGGGGACGGGCGGACCAAGAAGGAGGCCGAGCAGAAGGCCGCCGAGGCCGCCTGGCGCGCGCTGTCCGTCGGGTCCGAGAGCGACGCGGGTGACGCTGCCGACACGTCCGGCGCAACCGCCGACGCGTCCGGTGTCCCCGACGCCGCCGCGCGCAACGGCGTGGCCGACGGTGGGGAGCCCGGCTCCGTCAGCTGAGCGGCACGATCGACCACGGGACCGGGTCGGGGATCTCTCCCCGGCCCGGTCCTGTCGTGTTTCCGGGCACAGGGCGGGCCCCGGGGCGGGTTCTGTCACCGCCGGCGGTGACAATCGGGGACGTGCCCGAACTGCCCGAGGTCGAGGTCGTCCGTCGTGGACTCCACCAGCACGTCGCCGGTCGCGTGGTCGCCGAGGTGGAGGTGCTGCACCCCCGCGCGGTCCGGCGGCACCTGCCGGGCGGGGCGGACTTCGCCGCCCGGCTGGTCGGCCGCCGGTTCGAGGCGGCCCGGCGGCGCGGCAAGTACCTGTGGCTCGACCTCGACGGCGGGACCGAGGCGGTGCTCGCCCATCTCGGCATGAGCGGGCAGATGCTCGTCCAGCCGGTGGGCGCGCCGGACGAGACGCACCTGCGGGTGCGCTTCCGGTTCGCCGACGGCGGCCCCGAACTGCGGTTCGTGGACCAGCGCACGTTCGGCGGGCTCGCGTTGACCGACCTGGTCCCGTCGGCGGGGACGCTGGTGCCGGAGCCGGTCGCGCACATCGCGCTGGACCCGCTCGACCCCGCCTACGATCCGGACGCCGCGGTGACCGCGCTGCGTCGGCGGCGCACGGAAATCAAGCGCGCGTTGCTGGACCAGACCCTGGTGTCGGGCATCGGCAACATCTACGCCGACGAGGCGTTGTGGCGGGTCGGGCTGCACGGGGCGCGGGCGACCTCGGGTCTGCCCCTGGCGAAGGCGCACGCGCTGCTGTCCGCGGCCACCGAGGTGATGACCGAGGCGCTCGGGTTCGGCGGCACCTCCTTCGACGCGATGTACGTCAACGTGAACGGCGAGTCGGGGTACTTCGACCGCTCGCTCAACGTGTACGGGCAGGAGGGCCGGCCGTGCCCGCGGTGCGGTGCCGCGATCCGGCGTGACCCGTTCATGAACCGCTCGTCGTTCACCTGTCCGAGCTGCCAGCCCCGGCCGCGCGGCGACTGACGTCCTCTCCCTGGTCAGGCCCTGTGGTGGGGGCTGCTTCGCACACTAGTGCGCATTGCGTAGTAGTGTTCGTGCCACAACAGAGGGGGAGGTGGCGTGGACACCAGCCAACTGCTCAAGGGTGTGCTCGACCTCGCGGTGCTGGCCGTGCTGCGCGCGGAGGACGGTTACGGCTACGACGTGCTCCGCAGGCTTCGGAAGGCCGGCCTGGCCGAGGTCGGCGACGCCTCGGTGTACGGCACGCTGCGCCGGCTCTACCGGGCCGGCCTGCTCACGTCGTACGTGGTCCCCAGCGAGGAGGGCCCGCACCGCAAGTACTACAGCCTGAACGCCACGGGACGGGAGCGGTTGGCCGAGGCGGCCACCACGTGGCGGGCGTTCGCGACGGCGATGAACGACCTGGTGGAGGCGGCATGAACACGACGGTGGAGAACGGCGTCGGGGCCTACCTGGAGCGGATGCGCGCGGCGTTGTCCGACCTCCCGCCGGGGGAGGTCGCCGACGTGCTGGAGGACGTGGCGCCGCACCTCGCGGAGGTCGCCGCCGAGCTCGGCGGCGCGCCCACGGTCCAGGCGCTGGCGCAGCGGTGTGGCGAGCCGGAGGCGTACGCCGCCGAGCTGCGGGCGGCGGCCGGCTACCCGGAGCCGAGCGCGAGCGCGAGCGCGTCGACCGGGCGCGGCGGGGCGGTCGCCGCCAGGGTGGCGGTCTGGAGCGCCGCCGCCGCAGCGGCGGTGTTCCTCGTGTTGCCGTCGGTGATGGTGGCCACCCGGGGTCACTACACCGACGTCCGGTTGCTGGCCACGCTGGTGGTCCTCCTGCTCGTCGGGGTCGCGTTGGTCTCAGCGCCGTTCCTGAGCCGGACCTCTCCCGGCGTGCCCGAGGCGGCGCGACTGTTCGAGGTGCGGCTGGCGCTGGGTTGGGTCGCCGACCTGAAGGGGCGCTCCCGGCGGGTGACGTCCTACCTCGCGTCGTTGCAGCCGGCGTGGTGGTTGGTGCGCGCGATGGTCGTCGGCCTGCTCGCCGCCTGGATCGCGCCCTCGGCGAACCAGGTCCTCACCGCGGTCGTCGTCAGCGCGGTCGTCCTGGTCCCCTCGCTGTGGCTGGGTCAGCGGAGCCGGACCGACCGGCGCTGGTTGTGGCTGGTCGTGCCGGCCAACGCGTTCGCGGCCGGGCTGTGCCTGACCCTGGCGAGCATCGGCTCGGACATCGCCACCCCGTCCCGCCAGGCCGGCACCGTGTCAGTCCCGCAGGGGCTCTGGAACGGTGGTCGCCACGTGGAGAACCTGTACGTCTTCGACCGGGACGGCAAGCCCCTGACCGACGTGTACGTCTACGACCACGAGGGCCGGCCCGTCGACCTTGTCAGCCGGTCCTGCGACTTCACACACCCCGGTGAGAAGGGGAACCAGTACCCGCGTCCGATGGCCCGCTTCGGCAGTGACGGGAAGTGCCGGGAGGTCGAGGGAACCCCGTTCTCGGTGGCGATCCCGAAGTCGAAGCCCAGCTCGTCGGCGAAGCCGTCGACCAGCGCGACGCCAGAGCAGTCGGCGTCCGGCGCTCCGTCGTCCGCTCCAGCCACCACGTCCGCTCCGAGCGCGACATCCGCTCCGGCGACCACGGCCGGTCGCTGAGAAGAGAGGAGGAGCGCCGGGCCACCGCAGTGGCCCGGCGCTCCCGGTGTGCTTACCTGGTCGACAACACGCGCTCGACGTCCCCGGCTTCCCGCCGCCGGGAACGCCTCAGGAGGCGGCCGGCTCCATGAGGTGGAGCGGAAGCCGGGCTCCGGTGACCTCGCGCATGTTCTCGATCAGGGTGAGGACGGCCCGCGCCCAGGGCAGGATGCGGTGACCGTCGGGGGTGAGCCGGGACCCCGCGGGCTCCCGGTGGAACAGTCGTGCCCCCAGTGTCTTCTCCAGACAGCGGATCTGGTAGCTGATCGCCGGCTGGGAGTACCCCAGTGCCCGGGCCGCCAGGTCCATCCGGCCCAGTTCGGCGATGCGGACGAACGCACGTAACTCCCGCTCGTGCACCGTCGTTCCCCTCTCCTTGCCCTCCTCGGAGGGAATGAGGTGAGTAATTCACTATCTATCGAAGATGAGTGGAACATTAGCAACGAACGGGGTCGGCGCTCCACGAAATCCGCGCATTTCTGACCTGATCCGGTCGGGCAGCCTTGTGCCGGACCGGGGTGAGTGGTAGTGCTCTCAGCGGCCCGCCAGCCGGCGTAGCAGGGGGGTGGCGGCCAGCACGATCTCCCGCTCGTCCGGCTCCAGCTCCGCCATCCTGCGGTCGAGCAGCTCGGCCTCCCGGCGGGCGACCGAGGTGATGCGCTCCTGGCCCTCGTCGGTGAGGATGATCAGCACCGCCCGCCCGTCGGCGGGGTCCGGCTCGCGCCGCGCGAGCCCCGCCGCCTCCAGCACGGCCACCACGGTGGTGGCGGTCGGCTGGGAGCAGGGGACCCGCGCGGCCAGCTCGCCGATGCGCATCGGGCCGTGCTCCGCGAGCAGCGACAGCACGATGAGCTGGGTCGGCGGGAGGTCGGTGGTCGACAACCGCAAGGTCCGGTTCAACCGGTGCACGGCCAGCACGAGCTGGAGCGCGTCGTCCTCGGTCACCTGACGTTCCACCGGCACTCTCCCGCCTGTCCGACTTCTCCCGGTCAGGACAGTTTGAGCACTGGGCGGCGAATGTCCAACCAGGTGGCCACGTCGAGCAGCCGCTCCATGCCGTTGCGCTGACCGGGGGCGACCTCCTCCGGCGCCCGGCGGGCCAGGTCGCGCACCGCGTCGCGGTCGAACAGCTCCAGCGCCGGGTGGTCGGCGGCGACCAGGTCGCCCACCTGCCGCTGCACGGCGACCAGGTACTGCGGGTCCTGGGTCGACGGGTACGGGCTCTTCACCCGCTCGACGACCGAGCGCGGCAGCACGTCCTGCGTCGCCGCGCGCAGCAGGCTCTTCTCCCTGCCGTCGAAGGTCTTCATCGACCACGGCGTGTTGAACACGTACTCGACCAGCCGGTGGTCGCAGAACGGCACCCGGACCTCCAGGCCGACCGCCATGCTCATCCGGTCCTTGCGGTCCAGCAGCATCCGCACGAACCGGGTCAGGTGCAGGTAGCAGATCCGCCGCATGCGCCGCTCGTGCTCGTCCTCGCCGTCGAGCGCGGGGACCTCGGCCACCGCCTCGGCGTACCGGTCCCGGAGGTAGCCGCCCAGGTCGAGGGTGGCCGACAGGCCGGGGTCGAGCAGCGAGGTGGGCAGGTGCGGGCTGGTCAGCGCGGTCGCCACCCAGGGGAACATGTCGGCCTGCTGCACCTTGGGGTCGTGGAACCACTTGTAGCCGCCGAACACCTCGTCGGCCGACTCGCCGGACAGGGCGACCGTCGAGTGCTCCCGGATCGACCGGAACAGCAGCAGCAACGAGTAGTCCATGTCGCCGAAGCCGATCGGGAAGTCCCTGGCCGCCACGGTCTGCCGGCGGATCTCCGGGTCGGCCAGCGCGGTGTGGTCGAGCACGATGTCGCGGTGCTCGGAGCCGACGTGCTGGGCCACGTCGCGCACGTACGGCGCGTCCGGGGTGCCGCGCAGGTCGTCGGGTCGGAAGTTCTCGGCCTGCCCGACGAAGTCCACGGCGAAGCTGCGCACCCGCTCGCCCTGCTCGTCGAGCTGCCGCGCGGCCAGCGCGGTGATCGCGCTGGAGTCCAGGCCGCCGGACAGCAGCACGCACCTCGGCACGTCGGCGACGAGCTGGCGCCGCACGATGTCGTCGAGCAGCTCGCGCACGCGGCCGACGGTGGTGGGGACGTCGTCGCGGTGCTCGACGGCCTCCAGGCGCCAGTAGGTGTGCTCCCGCAGCCCGTTGCGGTCGACCGTCACGACGGTGCCGGGGAGCACCTCGCGCATGCCGGCGTAGACGGCCTGCCCCGGCGTCTTGCTGAAGCTGAACAGCTCCCGCAGGCCGTCGGCGTCGACCACCGGCTCGACCAGCGGGTTGGCCAGGATCGCCTTGGGCTCCGAGCCGAACAGCACGCCGTCGGCGGTGGGGTAGTGGTACAGCGGCTTGATGCCCATCCGGTCGCGGACCAGCACGAGCTTGTCCGCCCGGCCGTCCCAGATCGCGAAGGCGTACATGCCGTTGAGGTGCTCGGCCACGGCCTCGCCCCACTCCAGGTAGCCCCGCAGGACCACCTCGGTGTCGCTGTCGGTCCGGAACTCGTGGCCCCGGCGGCGCAGCTCGGCGCGCAGCTCCACGAAGTTGTACGCCTCACCGCTGTAGGTCATGGCGACCGGGCCGGTGGGCGTGTCCACGGTCATCGGCTGCCGGCCGCCGGCCAGGTCGATGATCGACAGCCGGCGGTGGCCCAGGCCGGCGTGCCGGCTGAGCCAGACGCCGGAGGCGTCCGGCCCCCGGCAGAGCATCGTCTCGGTCATGGCGTCCAGCGCCGGACGCTCGGTGGTGAGGTCCCGGTCGAAGGCCACCCAGCCAGCGATACCGCACACGTCGCTACTCCTCCTGCGCTCGGGTTCACATACATAGGCAATCTATGTACTTGAGCGGACGGTAACAGTCCCGCGACTGGGTGGTCATGTCGACGTGACCTGTTGCACTCGGTCACCGATGGTCCGTTCGGTCCTGTTTGTTCCACCAAAACGGGTGAATCCGCACCGTCTCCCGTCAAGAACGCGTCAACGCGGGTGGGGGCGGCGTCAAGAGACCATCAGATGCGCCCGAACGGCCCTACCCGCAGAGCACGCTTTCCGGCGAACCGGTCACCAGAAGGGGTGACCCGTCACCGAAGAGGGGTGCACGCAGATGGCCGATCTGGCCTACGCGGTGCTGCTGATTGGTGTGTTCCTGCTCCTCGCGCTGACCCTGCGCGGTCTGGAGCGGCTGTGAGCACCGGCCTCGTGGCGAACGTCGTCGGCGCGGTCCTCGCGGTGCTGCTGATCGTCTACCTGTTCGTCGCCCTCGTCCGTCCGGAGAAGTTCTGATGTCCCCAACCCTGGCCGGCCTGGCCCAGGTCGGCCTCCTCGTCGTGGCCCTGGCCGTGTGCTACCGGCCCCTCGGCGACCACATGGCCCGCGTCTACACCACCGACCGGCACTGGAAGGTGGAGCGCGCGCTGTACCGCCTGGTCCGGGTGAACCCGGACTCCGAGCAGCGGTGGACCACCTACGCCGCCGGCGTCCTCGGGTTCTCCTTCGTCTCGATCGTCCTGCTGTACCTGCTGCAGCGCCTCCAGCCGCTGCTGCCGCTGGACCTCGGTCGGGGCGCGGTCGAGCCCGGGATCGCGTTCAACACCGCCGTCAGCTTCGTGACGAACACGAACTGGCAGTCCTACTCGCCCGAGGCGGTGCTGGGGCACACGGTGCAGATGGCCGGCCTGACCGTGCAGAACTTCGTCTCCGCCGCCGTCGGCATGGCCGTCGCGGTGGCGCTGGTCCGCGGTTTCGTCCGGGCGCGGACCGACCGCCTCGGCAACTTCTGGGTCGACCTGACCCGCGGCGTCACCCGCGTCCTGCTGCCGATCGCCTTCGTGGCCGCGATCGTGCTGGTCGCGCTCGGCGCGGTGATGAGCCTGGCCAAGGGCGTGCAGATCACCGGGGTGGACGGCGTGCAGCGCACGCTGGCGCTGGCCCCCGCCGCCAGCCAGGAGGTCATCAAGGAACTGGGCACCAACGGCGGCGGCATCTTCAACGCCAACTCGGCGCACCCCTTCGAGAACCCCAACGCCTGGACCAACCTCTTCGAGATCTTCCTGATCCTGCTGATCCCGGTCGCGCTGACCAGGACGCTGGGCTCGATGGTCGGCGACCGGAAGCAGGGCTACGTCCTGCTGTCGGTGATGGGCCTGCTCTGGGCGGCGCTGCTGAGCGTCGCGTGGTGGGCCGAGTCGCACCCCAACGGCGTGGCCTCGCTCGCCGCGGGCGCCGCGATGGAGGGCAAGGAGGTCCGGTTCGGCATCCCGAGCACGGCGTTGTTCGCGGTGAGCACCACCGGCACCTCCACCGGCGCGGTCAACGGCACGCACGACAGCCTCACCGGCCTCGGCGGTGGCGTCACCCTGCTCAACATGCTGCTCGGCGAGGTCGCGCCGGGCGGGGTCGGCGCCGGCCTGTACGGCATCCTGGTGATGGCCGTGATCGCGGTCTTCCTCGCCGGCCTGATGGTCGGCCGCACCCCCGAGTACCTGGGCAAGAAGCTGGGCCGCCGGGAGGTCACCGCCGCCGCGATCGCCATGCTCGCCATGCCGACGGTCGTCCTGCTCGGCACCGGCGTCGCGCTGCTGCTGCCCAGCACCACGGGCGCCCTCAACAACCCCGGCGCCCACGGGCTGTCCGAGGTGCTCTACGCGTACGCCTCCACCGGCAACAACAACGGCAGCGCGTTCGGCGGCCTCACCGTGACCAGCGACTTCTTCCAGTCCACGCTGGGCGTCGCGATGCTGCTCGGCCGCTTCCTGCCCATCCTCGCGGTGCTGGCGCTGGCGGGCTCGCTGGCCCAGCAGCGGAAGGTGCCGGCCACCGCCGGCACGCTGCCCACCGGCAGCCCGCTGTTCGCCGGGATGCTCCTCGGCACCGTCGTCCTCGTCGCCGCGCTGACCTTCCTGCCGGCGCTGGCGCTCGGCCCCATCGCGGAGGCTCTGGCATGAGCACCACCACCCCGCTCCGCACGCCGGAGCACGACCCGTACACCCCGGAGCAGGCCCAGGAGCTGCACGCCGAGCGCACCGGGCGCCGGATGAGCGCCGGCGCGTTCAACGCGCGCCAGCTCGTGACCTCGCTGCCGGACGCGTTCCGCAAGCTGCACCCCCGGCACCAGCTCCCGAACCCCGTCATGTTCGTGGTGTGGGTCGGGTCGGTGCTGGTCACGGTGTTCGCCGTGCTGGAGCCGACCGTCTTCAGCATCGCGGTGGCCGCGTGGCTGTGGTTCACCGTGTTGTTCGCGAACCTGGCCGAGGCGGTCGCCGAGGGCCGGGGCAAGGCGCAGGCCGAGTCGCTGCGGAAGATGCGCAGGGACACGGTGGCGCGCCGCCTGCGCGAGGACGGCGCCGAGGAGGAGGTGCCCGGCAACGACCTGCGGGTCGGCGACCTGGTGGTCGTGGAGGCGGGGCAGGTCATCCCGGGCGACGGCGACATCGTCGAGGGCATCGCGACCGTCGACGAGTCGGCGATCACCGGCGAGTCCGCCCCGGTGATCCGCGAGTCCGGCGGTGACCGCTCGGCGGTCACCGGCGGCACCACCGTGCTGTCCGACCGGATCGTCGTGCGGATCGCGACGAAGCCCGGCGAGTCCTTCGTGGACAAGATGATCGCGCTGGTCGAGGGCGCCGAGCGGCAGAAGACGCCGAACGAGGTCGCGCTGACCATCCTGCTGTCCACGCTGACGATCATCTTCCTGCTGGTCGCCCTGGCGCTGCAGCCGATGGCCGCCTACTCCGGCCGGCAGGTCTCGGTGATCGTGCTGACCGCGCTGCTGGTCTGCCTGATCCCGACCACCATCGGCGCGCTGCTCTCCGCGATCGGCATCGCCGGCATGGACCGGCTGGTGCAGCGCAACGTGCTGGCCAAGTCCGGTCGCGCGGTCGAGGCCGCCGGCGACATCGACACGCTGCTGCTCGACAAGACCGGCACCATCACCTTCGGCAACCGGCGGTGCACGGAGCTGATCCCGGTCGGCGGCGTCGACCGGGGCGAGCTGGCCGCCGGCGCGCGGTTGTCCAGCCTGGCCGACGAGACGCCCGAGGGGCGCAGCATCGTCGCCTTCTGCGCGGAGAACCACGGTGTGGACAACAACGGCGCGGCGGGCGACGGCGCCCCGGCCGGCGAGGTGGTCAACGTCCCGTTCACCGCGCAGACGCGGATGAGCGGCGTCGACCTCGACGGCCGGCAGGTCCGCAAGGGCGCCGCCGGCTCGGTGAAGGCGTGGATCCGCGAGCACGGCGGCACGGTTCCGTCCGAAGTGGACGATGTCGTGGACGCCATCTCGGCCGAGGGCGGGACGCCGCTGGTGTGCGCGGAGGCGCGCGACGGCTCGGCCAGGGTGCTCGGCGTGATCCGGCTGTCCGACGTGGTCAAGCCCGGCATGCGGGAGCGGTTCGAGGAACTGCGGGCCATGGGCATCCGCACCGTCATGGTCACCGGCGACAACCCGTTGACGGCCAGGGCGATCGCCGAGGAGGCGGGCGTCGACGACTACCTCGCCGAGGCCAAGCCCGAGGACAAGATGGAGCTGATCCGCCGGGAGCAGGAGGGCGGCCGGCTGGTCGCCATGACCGGCGACGGCACCAACGACGCCCCCGCGCTGGCCCAGGCCGACGTGGGCGTGGCGATGAACACCGGGACCATGGCGGCCAAGGAGGCCGGCAACATGGTCGACCTGGACTCCGACCCGACCAAGCTGATCGAGGTCGTCGAGGTCGGCAAGCAGATGCTGATCACGCGGGGCGCGCTGACCACCTTCAGCATCGCCAACGACCTGGCGAAGTACTTCGCCATCCTGCCGGCGATGTTCATGGCCATCTACCCGCAGCTCGACAAGATCAACATCATGCGGCTGGCCACCCCGGAGTCGGCGATCCTGTCCGCGGTCATCTTCAACGCCCTGGTGATCGTGGCGCTGATCCCGCTCGCGCTGCGCGGCGTGCGCTACCGCCCGTCGACGGCCTCCGCGCTGCTGCGGCGCAACCTGCTGGTGTACGGCCTGGGCGGCATCGTCACGCCGTTCGTCGGCATCTGGCTCATCGACCTGCTGGTCCGGCTGATCCCGGGAATCGGGTGATCACGAGATGAAGTCCCTCACCAACCTGCTGCGGCAGACCGGAGCCGGTCTGCGGGTCCTGCTGGTGATGACCGTGCTGCTCGGCGTGCTCTACCCGCTCGCCGTGTGGGGCGTCACCCGGCTGCCCGGCCTGCGCGACAACGCGGAGGGCTCGGTGGTCCGGGTCAACGAGACCGCGATGGGCTCCGAGCTGATCGGCGTCGACCCGGTCGACCCCAGGGCCAAGGACAACCCCACGGCCGACCGCTGGTTCCACACCCGCCCGTCGGCCACCGTCACCGACCAGCTCGGACCGGACGACGTGCTGCCCTCCGGCGGCTCGAACAAGGCCGGCGACAACGACGACCTGCGCAAGGCCGTCGAGGAGCGCAGGGGCGCCGTCGCCGCCCGCGAGCAGGTGGACCCGGCCAGCGTGCCCGCCGACGCGGTGACCGCCTCGGCCAGCGGCCTCGACCCGCACATCAGCCGGGCCTACGCCGACCTCCAGGCCCGCCGCGTGGCCAGGGAGAACGGCATCGCCGAGCAGCGGGTGCGCGACCTGGTCGCCGAGCACACGCGGGGCCGCGCGCTCGGCGTGCTCGGCGAACCCGGGGTCAACGTGACAACACTCAACCTCGCCGTCCAGCGCGAGGCCAAGCGTTGACAACCACCGGGGGACCCCGTGGCCGCCTCTTGCGGCTACGGGGTCCCTTGTCTGTCGACGACGGTCTCACCGCTGGTCGACCCGGCCCAGGAATGACGGACACTGAGAACGTGAGCACGGACCGACCAACCCGACGACGACGCGGGGAACTGCGCATCTACCTCGGCGCGGCCCCCGGCGTCGGCAAGACCTACGCGATGCTCGGCGAGGCGCACCGGCGCGCCGAGCGGGGCACCGACGTCGTCGTCGGCTACGTCGAGACGCACGGCCGCGCCAGGACGGCGCAACTGCTCCAGGGGCTCGAAGTGGTGCCGAGGATGGTCCTGGCGCACCGCGGCGTCGAGCTGACCGAGATGGACGTCGACGCGGTCATCGCGCGCCGGCCGGCCGTCGCGCTGGTCGACGAGCTGGCGCACACCAACGCGCCGGGCTCGCGCAACGCCAAGCGCTGGCAGGACATCGACGAGCTGCTCGACGCCGGCATCGACGTGCTGTCCACGGTGAACGTCCAGCACCTGGAGAGCCTCAACGACGTCGTCGAGAGCATCACCGGGGTGCGCCAGCAGGAGACCGTGCCCGACGAGGTCGTGCGCCGCGCCGAGCAGGTCGAGCTGGTCGACCTCACGCCCGAGGCGCTGCGCCGCCGGCTCGCGCACGGCAACGTCTACCCGGCGCACAAGGTCGACGCCGCGCTGTCGAACTACTTCCGGCCGGGCAACCTCACCGCGCTGCGGGAGCTGGCGCTGCTGTGGGTGGCCGACCAGGTCGACGTGGCGTTGCAGCGCTACCGGGCCGACCACGCGATCACCGACACCTGGGAGGCCAGGGAGCGGGTGGTCGTCGCGATCACCGGCGGCGCGGAGAGCGAGACGTTGATCCGCAGGGCGCGCCGGATCGCCAACCGCGCCGGCGCCGAACTGCTGGTGCTGCACATCCTGCGCGGCGACGGGCTCGCGGGCGCTCCGCCGCAGGCGGTGGTCCGCTACCGCAAGCTCGCCGACGACGTGGGCGCCAGCTTCCACACCGTGGTCGGCGACGACGTGCCGACCGCGCTGCTGGACTTCGCCAGGGGCGTCAACGCCACCCAGCTCGTGCTGGGCACCTCGCGGCGGTCCCGGCTGGCCCGGCTGTTCGACGAGGGCATCGGCGCGACCGTGGTGCAGGAGTCGGGGCCGATCGACGTCCACATGGTCACGCACGACGAGGCGGGGCACGGCAGGGCGATGCAGTGGGTGCGCAGCGGGCTCACCTCGTTCCGCAAGGTCCTGGGCTGGCTGCTCGCGGTGCTGCTGCCCGCGGTGGCGACCGCGCTCGGGCTGTGGATGGCCCAGGACCTGATCCTGTCCACCAACGTCATCGACTACTTCCTGGCCACGGTGATCGTGGCCCTCGTGGGCGGGCTGGGGCCGGCGCTGCTCGCCGCCGCGCTGAGCGGCCTGATGCTCAACTTCTTCTTCACCGAGCCGGTCTACACGCTCGGCATCTCCACCCAGGAGAACATCATCACGCTGGTGGCGATGGTGGTGGTCGCGGTGATGGTGGCGATCGTGGTGGACCGCGCGGCCCGGCGCGCCGAGCAGGCGGCGCGGGCCGGCACCGAAGCCGCGCTGCTGGCCTCCTACGCGCGGACCGTGCTCACCCACCCGCACCCGGTGGCCCGGCTGCTGGAGAAGGTGCGGGAGAACTTCGCGCTCAACTCGGTGGCGCTGCTGGAACGCCGCGACGGCCGGTGGGAGCGGGTGACCTCGGTGGGCGACGACGGCTGCCAGCGGCCCGAGGACGCGGACCTGGACATCCCGGTGACCAGGGACGTGCACCTGGCGCTGCGGGGCCGAAAGCTCGCCGCCGCCGACCGCAGGGTGCTGGAGGCCGCCGCCGGCCAGGCGCTGATGGCGTTGCGGCAGCAGCGGATGGCGGTGGCGACCATGGAGGCGGAGCGGAAGGCGGCCACCACCGAGCTGCGCACCGCGCTGCTGTCGGCCGTGGGGCACGATCTGCGCACACCGCTCACGTCGATCAAGGCGGCGGTGGGGAGCCTGCGCGACCAGGACCTCCGACTGTCCGAAGAGGACACCCAGGAGTTGCTGGCCACGGTGGAGGAGTCGGCCGACCGGCTGACGGCGTTGGTGGGCAACCTGCTGGACTCCTCGCGGCTGGCCACCGGGGCGGTGCGGCCCCGCCTGCGGGCCGTGGGGTACTACGAGGTGGTGGCGCGCGCGTTGACCGGTCTGGAGGGCCGGCGGTGGGTCGCCGTCGACGTGGACGACCACCTCCCGCTGGTGCGGGCCGACGTCGGCCTGCTGGAGCGGGTGGTGGCCAACGTCGTCGACAACGCGCTGCGGTACGGCCGGCGGCCCGACCAGCTCCGGCCGGAGGTCGCCGTGCGGGCCAGCGCGCACGCCGACCGGGTGGAGCTGCGGATCGTCGACCACGGCCCGGGGCTGCCCAGGGACGCCGCCGACGAGGTGTTCGCGCCGTTCCAGCGGCTGGGCGACCGGGACGCCAGCACCGGCGTCGGGCTGGGCCTGAGCGTGGCGAAGGGGTTCACCGAGGCGATGGACGGCACGATCAGGGCCGAGGACACCCCGGGCGGGGGCCTCACCGTGGTCGTCTCGTTGCCCGTCGCGCGGCGGCACGAGCGCGAGGAGGTCGCGGAGGCATGACGAAGGTCCTGGTGGTGGACGACGAGCCGCAGATCGTGCGGGCGTTGCGGATCAACCTCGCGGCGCGGGGTTACCAGGTGCTCACCGCGCACGACGGGACGACCGCGTTGAAGGCCGCCGCCGAGGGCCGGCCGGACGTGGTGGTGCTCGACCTCGGCCTGCCGGACGTGGACGGCACCGAGGTGATCGCCGGGCTGCGCGGCTGGACCACCGTCCCGATCATCGTCCTGTCCGCGCGCACCGACTCCGCCGACAAGGTCGAGGCGCTGGACGCGGGCGCGGACGACTACGTGACCAAGCCGTTCGGCATGGACGAGCTGCTGGCCCGGCTGCGCGCGGCGGTGCGCCGCTCCGCCGCCTCCGTCAGCGACGGCGAGCCGGTCGTCCGCACCGCGTCGTTCACCGTGGACCTCGCGGCCAAGAAGGTGCTGCGGGAGGACGCCGAGGTGCACCTGACGCCGACCGAGTGGGGCATCCTCGAAGTGCTGGTGCGCAACAGCGGGCGCCTGGTGGCGCAGAAGCAGTTGCTCAAGGAGGTCTGGGGCCCGGCCTACGCCACCGAGACCCACTACCTGCGGGTGTACCTCGCCCAACTGCGCCGCAAGCTGGAGCCGGAGCCCTCGCGCCCCCGCCACCTGATCACCGAGCCCGGCATGGGTTACCGCTTCGAGCCCTGACCGGGGCGCGCCCCCGCCGGCGCCCCGCTGACGGCCGCGGCCGATCGCCCCCGCTGGTGGACACAGTGGAGCGGTGGGCGCGCCCGGAGTTCCGGCCGTCCAGTACACCGCACTGGGCCGGGCGGGTGGAATCGCGCGGCCAGCGGGTGAACGTGGCCGCGGCTCCTTGCCGAGTCCCGCCCGCCGGAGACGCTCACGGTGTGACCACCGTGGGGGACAAACTGCGCCGCGAGAACCGGGAGTTGCTCGCGGCCGAGGGAACCCGCCGCCTCGTGCCCCGCGCGACCGTGTTGTTCCGCCAGGACGAGGAGTCCGACTCCGTCCTGCTCATCGAACACGGGCTCCTGCGCATCTCCGCCGACACAGTGGACGGTCAGAACCTGGTGCTCGCCCTCCGCGGCGAGGGCGAGCTGGTCGGCGAGTTCGGTGTGATCACCGCGCGCCGACGCTCGGCGACGGTCGTCGCCGCCACCGACTCGGTCGTCGTGGCCGTGCCCGCCGACCGCTTCCGCCTGCTCCTGCGACAACGCCCGATCCTCGCCTACGACGTGCTGTGCCTGCTGGTCGCGCGGGTCGACGAGTCCGACCGCCGGCGGATGGAGGTCGGCACCTGCCTGGTGCCGCAGCGACTGGCCAGCCTGCTCGTCGACCTCGTGCAGAGCCGGGGTCGGCCGACGCCGACCGGCGGCTACGAGGTGGCCGTGCTCAGCCAGGAGGAGCTGGGCAGCGCCATCGGCGCCACCAGGGAGTCGGTCTCCCGCGCCCTGGCCGACCTGCGCGGGGCGGGGGTGCTGAGCACCTCCCGCCGCCGGATCACCGTGCTGCGCCTGGCCGAGCTCGCCCGCCTCGCGCGCAACCCCGACTGACGACCACGTCGACGAGATGCCGGCCGGTACCGGTCGTTCCGTGCGCTGGGTCACGGACGCCGGCGGCGGTCCGGCGTACACCCAACGACCAGAGGACGGCCGGAGCGGAGGCGGCATGCGACACCTGCCCGAACACCGATCGATCATCGTGGTGGACATCGCCGAGTTCGGACGGCGGGACGACCGGTTCCAGCTGTGGCTGCGCGAGGCGTTGGCCGCGGTGGTCCGGTACGCCGCCGGCAGCGCCCAGATGCCGTGGGACGAGCTGGCGGTGGAGGACCGCGGCGACAGCAAGATCCTGGTCATCCCGCCCACGGTGTCCAAAGTGGACGTCGTCGACGGGTTCGTCCGGCACCTCGCCGACGCCCTGCGCCACCACAACGCGCGCTCCAGCGAGCAGGCCAGGATGCGGATGCGGATGGCCGCGCACGCGGGCGAGGTGCACCGCGACGCCGAGGGCTGGGCGGGCACCGACCTCAACCTGGCCTGCCGCCTGGTCGACTGCGCGCCCGCCTACCGCGCGCTGCACCGGGTTCCGGAGGCCGACCTCGTGGTCGTCGTCTCCGCCGAGATGCACCGCGCGGTGGTGCGGCACGGCTACGGCGGCATCGACCCGGCGCACTACCACCCGGTCGAGGTGGGCGAGAAGGAGGTGCGGACCACGGCCTGGATCCGGGTGCCGGGCCTGGACCACCGCCCCCTGCCCGCCGAGCCCGACGGCGAACCCGACACCGGAGCCGGAGCCGGATTCGGGGCCGGGGGCCGGGTTCCGGCGGGGCCCCCGCCCCTGACGGCCACCGGGCCGCCGCCCCAGCCCCTGCCCCCGCCCGGCGGAACCGTGGTCGCCGGCGAGGGCAACGTGAGCATCGGCCACATCGGCAGCGTGGGCAACGACGTCGTGGGCAGGGACAAGCACGTCTGGGGGGCCAGGTGACCCGGGGAGACGACGAGGGCCATGAGCCGGACCGGCGGCGGCTCCGCGGCATGGCGGGGTTGCTGGGCCTGCGGGCAGCGAAGCGGGCCGCCTCGTCCGACCAGGGCGGGAAGGACCCGGTCGGGAAGGGCGGTGCCGAGAAGGACGAGCCGGCCGCGCGGAGGGGAGAGAAGGAGGCCGGCGACCGCGCGGGAAAACCCGACCAGGCAAGGGAGAGGTCCGACGCGGACCGGGGAGGGGCCGCCCCGGCGAGGTCGTCGGAGGCCGGCGGGGCCAGGGACGTCGGCGCGTCCCCTGAGGACGGTGGGGCGAAGGGCCGGGCGGCGGCGAAGGACGCGGGGAAGCCCCGGGAGGCCGACGACCCCGGCGAGGGCGGCGACGCCAGGCAGGCGAAGGAGTCGAAGGAGTCGAAGGACGCCAAGGAGGGGAAGGAGGCCAACGAGCCCAAGGACGACAAGGATCCCCCGGACGCCAAGGAATCCCAGGACGCCAAGGAGTCGAAGGAATCCAGGGAGTCGAAGGAGGCGAGGGAGGAGGCCGAGGCCAGGGAGAAGCGCGCCAACGCGTTCGCCGAGGCGGAGAAGGAGGTCGCCGACCGGCTCAACGACGAGGAGAAGCAGCAGCTGAACCGGGCGCGGCGCGAGTACACCGACGACCTGGTCGACCGGTACCGGCCCACCTACCTCAACGTCTACAACGTCCAGGGCGACATGGCGGGGCGCGACATCCGGCTCGGCCGGCGCGCCGCGTCGGGGCACGCCGCGCTCTCCGTCGACGCCACCGACCTCGCGGCGCTGGACGAGGTCTTCGTCGCGCCGCCCTGCGTCGACCGCGTGCGCGCCCGGCTCCGGGAGCCCGGGCTGGTCGTGCTCACCGGCCCCAGGGGCAGCGGCAAGGCCACCCTGGCCACCGTGCTGCTCGGCGAGATCTGCGGGGCGAACCTGCGGTCGCTGGGCCGGATCGCCGACCTGACCGCGCTGGGCGTCGCGGAGGAGGGGCCGGCCGCGGCGGACGGCCCGCACGGCGTCCTCGCCGTGGACCTCGACCCGCAGCGGACGGCGCGGACCGACGAGCACACGTTCCGCCGGCTGGACAAGGAGTTCCGGGCCCGCGACATCCGCCTCGTGCTCACCACGGCGGGGGAGCTCCCCGCGCACCACCGGATTCCGGCCGAGTGGGTGGTCGAGGTGGACGCGCCGCCCGCCAGGGACGTCGTCACGGCCCACCTGCTGGCGATGGGCGCGTGGGAGCGCGGGCGGGAGCTGCTCGACCGGCACGACGAGATCGCCGAGCTGTTCGAGCAGCGCTGCGCTGGTCAGCCCGACGTGGGCGATCTCGTCGAGCTGACCAGGGTTCTCGCCACCTGCCCCGAGGACCGGGCCGGCGACCGGCTCGCCGGGACGGTGCTCCTGCAGCTGCGCCGGTGGCTCGCCGAGCTGCCCGAGCCGGACCTGCCGTACCTGCTCGGCGTCGTGATGTGCCACGACCTCGCCTACACCGTGGCGTTGGACGTCACGGAGGACCTGTTGCGCCGCATGCGCGGTCAGCGGTCGGTGGGCGGGCTCGACCAGAGCCGCGCGGCGCGGGCGTACCGGCTCCGCGCCGGGTTCGCCACCGACGAGCAGCACAGCGACATCGGAGTGGTGCCGGTCGAGGTCGTGCGGTGGGAGCGCCCCAGGGAGGCCGCGGCGGTGGTCCGCCTGTTGTGGGCGGAGTTGGACCGCGTGCGCCCGGCCCTGCTGCGCTGGCTGCACAACCTGGGCCGGCACGAGTCGTGGCTGGTGCGCGACTCGGTGGCGGCGGTCGTGGGCGTGTTGATGTCGGAGGACTTCGACGTCGTGCGCCGGGAGGTGCTCGAACCCTGGGCGGCCAGTCCGCACCAGGAGCAACGGGAGACGGCGCTCACCGCGTTGGAGCTGGTGGCCGCGGACCCGCGGCTGAGCGCGGCGGCGGAACGCATCGTCGAGCGGTGGTCCCAGCGCGGACAGGACCCGAACGGGGGCCAGGAGCCGTGGAGCGTGGTCCAGTGGACGGCGGTCCGCGCCTACGGCGGCCCGCTCGGCCGCACCGCCTTCGACAAGGCACTGTCCTGTTTGGACAGACTGGCCGGGCCGAAGGGCGTGCCCCTGCGGACCGCCGTGGTCGACAGCGTGATCGAGCTGGCGGTCCGGGCCGACCCCGAGCAGCTTGAGCGGATCGTGCGCGCCCTCCGGGACTGGGTCTGCGGCAACGAGCTGGAGCGCCACCTCACCGGCGTGCTGGCCGCCCTGTCGCTGGCCATCGACCAGGCCCGCCCCGGTGAGGGCCGGGCGCCGGACCTGTTGGCCTGGGCCGACACCGACGACAGCAGGCGCGAGGTGCTCGCGGCCCTCTGGCGCCGGCTGCTCAACGCCTCCTTCTGCCACTACTACGCCCGCGACGTGCTGACGAACTGGGCCCGGAGCTGCGAGGACGACCAGGAGGCGTGCGCCGCGCTCGCCCGCCTGCTGGTCCTCGCCGCGCGGACCGCGCGCGACCGCGCGATCGTCCGCCTCGTCGTGGGCAGCTGGACCAAAGCGGAGCGGCCGCCCTGGCACCGGCGGGACGAGCCCCTCTTCCGGGTCAGGGAGCAACCGCCGCCGCCCGCGCCGGCGGCGCCGAACGCCGCCGCCGCGGTGTTCGCGTGCCTGCCCCCCGAGGCGGCGCGCGCCCCGTCGCCCGCCCGCCACCGCCCGACCGTGCGTGACCTCAGGCTGAGGAGGAGCCCGTGACCAAGGCCGACACCACCACCGAGACCAGGGACGAGTCGACCCCGCCCGAGCGGGTGGCGGGCGCGGAGCCGCCCGACCCCGAGCGGGAGCCGGCGGCCGAGACCCCGCCCGGACCGATCCTGGAGATGTCCGAGCTGCCGGCCGGCCGGCGGTTCAGCCGCCGCCCCGTGCCCATGGCGCACACCGCGCTGGTCTTCGACACCGACGAGGGCCGGCTGATCGGGCTCAAGCGCATGCCGACGCTGTCCGAGTGGCGGTCGGCGGGGCTCTGCCGCTGCTACTGGGTCGACATGTCCGACCACCACTGGACCAGCCCGCCGCTGGACCTGCCGACCGCGCGGATCGGGCTGCGGTTCGTGGCGGAGGTGCGGTTCGGCTGGCGGGTGCACGACCCGGTGCAGGTCGTGCAACGCGGGCTGGCCGACGTCCACGAGCTGGGGTTGCGGCACCTGGTCGGCATGTTGTGGCCGGTGGCGCGGGCCTTCGACCCGATGGCGGTGGCCGAGGCGGAGGTCCGCCTCAACCGGCTGATCGGGCAGGCGCCGATCCGGCTGGAGGAGGGCGTGCTGCTGTTCCACTGCGCGCTGCGCCTGGACGCCGACCCGCTGCTGAAGGAGCACCAGCTCACGATGGTGAGGGAGCAGCAGCAGGCGGAGCTGCACGACTACCGGTGCGCGCAGGTCGTCGAGGCGGTCCGGCAGGGCCAGCACGCGCTGCTCGCCCGGCACCTGGCGCAGCAGCCGGCGGACGTCGCCGGGGTGGTCCGACTGCTCGCCGAGCAGGAGCGGACCAGCCTGGAGGCGGCGCGGGAGATCGTGGCCCAGCTGCTGGACCGCCGGCTGGCCAGGGATGTCGACCTGGAGGGGATCGGCCTCGACGAGTTCGGCGTGGAGGCCCTGCGGATCGTGATCAAACACCTGCGGACCGGGGCGAGCCGCGCGCTGGGCGACCTCGCCGCGGCCGACGACGTCCCGGGACTGCCCCCGGTCGCGGGGCCGGCCGAGCCGGCGCCGAACGGCGCGGAGCCCGAGCCCGCCGCGCCCTAGACCGGGAAGCCGACTCCCCGGCGGACGACCGCCGGGCGCGCTTCGGCCGAGAACCGGGGGTGTGCCGGGATTCGCCCGCCCGGCACGGGTCGCGGCGAACGGGCGGTGGGTGTGACACCGGGCGATCACACCGAGGGACGGACCGGACGCGGGACACCGGAACTCCCCGCGGTCCCCTGCCGTCCCGACCCGCTGGGCCGGGGGCGATCGCCGCCCCTCGCGCCCGTGCGGCCCGCCCGTTCCGCGTCTCCGTCGCCGTTCGTCGCCTCCCGCGGGCCGCGGCCGGGTTCAGGGCACGACCACCAGCCACACCGTGAGCCCGGCGACCCCGACCAGCCAGGTGGCGAAGGCGCACCGCAGGTTGGCGTACTTCCGCCGCACGATCCTGGCCAGGGTCAACGCGCTCAACCACGCCTCGCGCCGGTCGTCCTCCCGCTGCCCAGCCAGGAGCGCGGTCAGGTCGGCGTCGGCGACCGTGGGCCACGAGTAGCGGCTGAACCCGTCCTGGCGCACGTGCGGCGCCACCGCGCGGATCAGGAACAACGTCGTCACCACGACGCCCACCGCGGAGAGCGCGAGGGCGACGAGCGCGACGACCTGCCACCCGGTGGGGCGGGCCAGGGTGGCGACCACCGCCGACCGCTGCCCGACGAGGGCGCCCGCCAGCACGGTGGTCGCCGCCGCGAGCAGCCCGGCCTTCGTGTCGGCGTTGCCGATCCAGGTGGCGAAGTGGTTGATCGCGAACCGGGCGTCCTCAGTGGACGGTGAACTGTCCTGAGTGGACACTTCGGGGGCGGGTTCCCCGCGACCGGCGTCCCGGCGGCTGTGTCTGCCGTCGGGCGACGGGTCGCCGCCGCCGGCGGCGGGCCCGGCCTCGGGCGGACCGCTCCTGGAGGGGGCGGACGTCTCGCGCGACGGAGGATCCATCGCGCCTCCTCGTCCGGTGCCCGGGTTGCCCCGTCGTCCGACCACGCCTCTCCTCACCATCGCAGCCCGCCCACCTGGTCGAAAGAGCCGTTGGGGTGAGCGGGAACCAGCTCAGCCGGACTCCGCCCGCCGGGCGACCTCCGCGCGCACCACGTCCGGGATGCGCCCGGTGGAGTCGATCGGCGTCCACGGCTCGGTGCGGACCCACTGCGAGCCGCACCCCCGGCAGGCGACCACCGGCAGGCCGTCGAGCTCGGCTCGCGTCCGGTGCCACGAGCACAGGGACCGGCACGGGTGGACCGCCAGCCCGCTCACGGCGACGCGGCGGAGCTCGTCGGCGACGGGCGGGGCACGGTCATCGGGGGCGGGGACGACGGCGAGGAGTGCGACGGGACCGGCGGGGTCGTGTCGCCGCTCGGCTGGCCGCCGCCGGGCCGGCCGGGCGACGGCGTCGGCTGCTGGCCCTGGGGGGTGGTCTTCGGGGCGCTCGTGGCACCGGTGCCGGTGCCGGTCCCGGTCCGGTGGGGCGCGGCGCTCGTGGCGGCCGACGTGCCCGTGGCGGCGGTGGTCGTCCCCGAGGTCGACGTCGCGGCGCCGCTGGTGTCCGAGGCCGGAGCGGGCGCGCCGGCCGGGGTCACCGAGATCACCGACGCGGCGGAGGGCACGGGCTGCTGGCCGGGGCCGGCGTCCGGCTGGGCCGGCGCGGCCAGCGCCGCGACGCCGGCGAGCACCGTCGCGGTCAACAGCCCGGCGACGCCGAGCGACATGGCGGGCGGCAGGTTGAACGGGTTGCGGGGCGCGGGTTTCCCCGGCGCGGAGTCCTCGGTCGGGAGCGGCTCGCTCATCGCCCGAACCCCCGTGCCCGGTGGCGCGCCCGCGCGTCCGGCCCGGTCCCGGTGGTGGTCAGTTCGCGGTTGCGGGTGGTGGCCCGGCGGCCGGGTGAGTTCATCCAGGGCTCCATGACCTGTTCGGCGCTGCGTTGTCCCCTGGCGATGGTCTCGCCGCCCGGGGTCGGGTACCCGGCGGCCCGCGACCGGTCGGTGAACGTCGCGCACTCGGGGCTGGTGTGCGAGAAGTGGCCGCGCTCCGCCGTGCCGACGCTGTGTCTGCCGCGTCGTTCACTGATCACCAGATCGGCGACGGCGCTCACCGGACCGGATGACGGGGCGGTCCGGGCGGCTGGTGGCGTGGTGCCGCTGGCGGTCGGCGTCGGGGTGGTGGAAGCGGCCGGCGCCCGGCCGGCTCCGGCGTGGCCGGACCGGGTCCCGGGCGGAGTTGTGCCAGGTCCGGCGAGGGGTGGGACGGCCACCGCCGCGTCCGGGGCGACCAGGCCGGGAACGGCGGGGGCGCGGGCGGGACGGGGCGCACTCACGGCGCGGCAGGCTACACGAAAGAGTGATCACGAACGCGTGACTGTCGGGAAGGTCATCTCCCCGGGGCGCGGCCGGCGGGACCGCGTGCCGTGCGGCACCATGCCCGCGTGGCAGACACCGAGGCAGACCCCGGCAGGGACACCGTGAAGCCGGGGTCGGACCAGGCTCCGGGCGCGGCGGTCGACGGCGCGGTGGTCGACGGCGCGACGGCGACCGGGCCGGACGAGTCGGCGGAGTTGGTCGAGCCGGACGAGCTCGACGAGTCGGATCTCGACGAGACGGACGAGGAGGTCCGCCTCACCGCCTGGGTCCACGGCGCCGTCCAGGGCGTCGGGTTCCGGTGGTGGACCCGCGCCCGCGCGTTGGAGCTCGGCCTGGTCGGCAGCGCGAACAACCTGCGGGACGGCCGGGTCGAGGTGGTCGCCGAGGGGCCGCGCGCCGCGTGCCAGCGGCTGCTCGACCACCTGCGCTCGGCGGAGACGCCCGGCGCCGTGTCCACCGTCGTGGAGCGGTGGACACCGCCCAGGGGCGGGCTCACGGGCTTCGTCGAACGCTGACCGCCGCGGCCCGCGGCCCGCGACCGACACGGTCGGCCCGCGGTCGCCGCCGGCGGTCGGCCCCACCCAGTACCCTCTCCCAGACCGGTAGCCCCAGGTGTGGGTGTCCCGCTGGAGGAGACGCGACGCCGGCGAGAACGAGACCGTGAGCCGGGAGGCCGCCCCGCCGTGCACCTGAAGAGCCTGACCCTCAAGGGCTTCAAGTCCTTCGCCTCCAGCACCACGCTGCGCTTCGAGCCGGGCATCACCTGCGTGGTCGGCCCCAACGGCTCCGGCAAGTCCAACGTGCTGGACGCGCTGGCCTGGGTGATGGGCGAGCAGGGCGCGAAGGCCCTGCGGGGCGGCAAGATGGAGGACGTGATCTTCGCCGGCACCGCCGGCCGGCAGCCGCTGGGCCGGGCCGAGGTCACCCTCACCGTCGACAACTCCGACGGCGCCCTGCCCATCGACTACACCGAGGTGTCGATCACCCGGCGGATGTTCCGGGACGGCGCCAGCGAGTACGAGATCAACGGCAACAGCTGCCGGCTGCTGGACATCCAGGAGCTGCTGAGCGACTCCGGCATCGGCAGGGAGATGCACGTCATCGTCGGCCAGGGCCAGCTCGCCGACATCCTGCAGGCCAAACCCGAGGAGCGCCGCGCGTTCGTCGAGGAGGCCGCCGGCGTCCTCAAGCACCGCAAGCGCAAGGAGAAGGCGCTGCGGAAGCTGGACGCGATGCAGGCCAACCTCACCCGGCTCACCGACCTCACCGCCGAGCTGCGCCGCCAGCTCAAACCGCTGGGCAAGCAGGCCGAGATCGCCCGCCGGGCCCAGCAGGTGCAGGCCGAGCTGCGGGACGCCCGGCTGCGCCTGCTCGCCGACGACCTGGTGACCGCGCGCGCCGACCTGGCGCGGGACGAGGCCGACGAGGCCGCCGCCCGGGCGCGGCGCGGCGAGGTCGAACGGGCGCTGCAACTCGGTCAGGCCGAGCAGAACGCGCTGGAGGAGCAGGTCGCCGCGGACGCGCCCCGGCTGGCCGGGGCGCAGGACACCTGGTACCGGCTGTCCGCGCTGGAGGAGCGGCTGCGCGGCACCGTGCGGCTGGCCGCCGAGCGGGCCAGGCACCTGTCCGCCGAGGTCGAGCAGCCCAGGGGCGGCCGCGACCCGGACCAGCTCGACGCCGAGGCCGAACTGGCCGCCGGCCAGGAGGCGGAGCTGGCCGAGGGCGTGGCCGTGGCCAGGGAGGCGCTGGCCGAGGCCGCCGAGACCCGCGCCGAGCTGGAGGAGTCGCTCAAGGCCGCCGAGCGGGCGCACCTGGCCGCGGTCCGGGCCGTCGCCGACCGGCGAGAGGGCCTGGCCAGGCTCTCCGGCCAGGTCGACGCGCTGCGCAGCAAGACGGAGGCCGGGGCCGAGGAGATCGAGCGGATGTCCGCGGCGCTGGCCGAGGCCGCCGACCGCGCCGAACGGGCCCGCCTCGAGCACGAGGAGGCGAGCGCCGCCAGCACCGCCGAGGACGAGGGCGGGCTCGACCTCGACGAGCGGCGCGCGGCCGCCGACGAGGCGCACCGGCAGGCGAGGGCCAGGGTGGAGGAGCTGGTCGCGGCGGAGCGCGCGGCCGAGAAGGAGATCGCCTCCTGGCGGGCGCGGGTGGACGCGCTGTCGCTCGGGCTGACCCGCAGGGACGGCGCCGGCGCGCTGCTGGCCGCCGGCGCCCGGCTGCCCGGCCTGCTCGGCTCGGTGGCCGCCCTGCTCACCGTCGAGCCCGGCGCGGAGGTCGCGCTGGCCGCGGCGCTGGGCGCGATCGCCGACGCCGTCGCCGTCGCCGACCCGGACGCCGCGCTCGCCGCCCTGGAGCTGCTCAAGGCCGACGACGCCGGACGGGCCGGCCTGCTCGTCGGCGCCGACACCGCCGGTGTGGACGCTGCCGCCGACAGCGCCCGGCGGGCCGGCTGGCCGGCGCTGCCCGCCGGCGCGCGGTGGGCCGTCGACCTGGTCCGCGCGCCCCGCGAGCTGCGCCCCGCCCTGGGCCGGGCCCTGGACCGGCTCGCCGTCGTCGACGACCTCGCGGCGGCGCGGGCGCTGGTCGCCGCGCACGACGGCGTGCGGGCCGTGACCGTGGACGGCGACGTGCTCGGCGCGGACTGGGCGGTCGGCGGGTCGAGCCGCAGCCAGAGCGTCATCGAGGTCCAGGCCGCCGTCGACGAGGCGGAGGAGGCGCTGACCGCCGCCGAACGGCGGTGCGAGCAGGCGTCGGCCGCCCTGACCGGCGCCCGCGCCGAGGAGAAGGAACGCCGCGCCGCGGTCGCCGCCGCGCAGGAGGCGGTCAACGACGCGCGGGTGCGCAGGGCGCGCGGCGCCGAGCGGCTGGCCCGGCTCGACCAGGCCGCCCGCTCCGCCGAGAACGAGGTGGAGCGCCTGACCCGGCAGCGGGTCCGGGTCGAGCAGGCCCGCGAGGAGGCGCTGGCCCGGCTCGCCGAGCTGGAGGAGCGGCTCGCGGCCGCCCACTCCGAGCAGTCGGCCGAGGACGAGCCGGACACCGAGGAGCGGGACGAGATCGCCAGCCGGCTCGCCGTGGCCCGCCAGGAGGAGGTGGAGGCGCGGCTCGCGCTGCGCACCGCCGAGGAGCGCCACCGCTCCCTCCAGGGCAGGGCCGACCAACTGCGCAGGGCCGCCCGCGCCGAGCGCGAGGCCAGGGAGCGCGCCGAGCGGGCCCGGCGGACCAGGGCCAGGGGCGCCGCCGTCGCCCACGCGGTCGTCGCCGGCGGTGAGACCGCGCTGGGCCGCATCGCGTTGTCGCTGGTCAGGGCGACCGAGGAGCGGGACGAGGCGCAGCGCCGGCGCACCGAGCACGAGGAGGCGCTGGCCAAGGTGCGGGCCCGGGTCCGCGAGCTGTCCACCGAACTGGAGAAGCTCACCGACGCCGTGCACCGCGACGAGGTGCTGCGGGCAGAGCAGCGGCTGCGCATCGAACAGCTGGAGACCAGGATCGGCGACGACCACGGGATCGGCCTGGACGACCTGGTCGCCGAGTACGGCCCCACCGTCCCGGTGCCGCCGAGCCCCGGCGAGCTGGCCGAGTACGAGGCGGCGAAGGAGCGCGGCGAGCAGGTCACCGCCCCGCAGCCGGTGCCCTACGACCGGGCGACCCAGGAGCGGCGGGCCAAGCGCGCCGAGCGGGACCTGTCGCTGCTGGGCAAGGTCAACCCGCTGGCGCTGGAGGAGTTCGCCGCCCTGGAGGAGCGCTACAAGTTCCTCTCCACGCAGTTGGAGGACCTCAAGGCGAGCCGGCGCGACCTGCTCACCGTGGTCAAGGAGGTCGACGAGAAGATCCTGGAGCTGTTCGGCTCCGCCTTCGAGGACGTCGCGCGCGAGTTCGAGGTGGTCTTCCGGACCCTGTTCCCCGGCGGCGAGGGCCGGCTGCTGCTCACCGACCCGGACGACCTGCTCACCACCGGCGTGGACGTCGAGGCCCGGCCGCCGGGCAAGAAGGTCAAGCGGCTGTCGCTGCTCTCCGGCGGGGAGAAGTCGCTGACCGCGGTCGCGATGCTGGTGGCGATCTTCCGGGCCCGGCCGTCGCCGTTCTACGTGATGGACGAGGTCGAGGCGGCGCTGGACGACACCAACCTGCGCCGGCTGATCGGGCTGCTGGAGGAGCTGCGGGAGACCTCGCAGCTGATCATCATCACCCACCAGAAGCCGACGATGGAGATCGCCGACGCGTTGTACGGCGTGAGCATGCGGGGCGACGGCATCTCCGCGGTCATCTCGCAGCGCCTGCGCGGCCGCTGATCCCGGCCGGGCGTCGACAGTCAGCCCCTTGTGGACAGTGTCAGTCCTTTGTGGACTTCAGCCCTGGCGTGGGCATCTGGACCTGCTTGGCGCGGGCCGGTTTTCCCGAACCGGCGGGGCCGTGGAGCCACATCTTCCAGTGTGGCCCCACGGCCCCGTGCTCCTCGCCGCAGTATCAGTCCACTGTGGACTAACGCCGCCTGTCGCCCGCCGCTGCCCCGCGCCGCCCACCGCCGGCCCACGTATTTCCTGTGCCCTCTCCAGAGTTTCCTAGGGGGCAACCCCCCACTCCAGAACGTCTCACGCGGGTCTGACGGAACGACGGCGGCGATCACCACATCGGGGGACGTGGGCCGGAGAAATCCGCCAGCCGAGCGACGACACGTCAGCGGACGCCGGCGGCCGGGCGAGTCGCGGCGCCGGGGAACGCCGCCCCGACCAGCGCCGGGCGGCGCCGCCCGGCGCGGTCCCAGCCCGGTCCCAGCCCGGTCCCAGCCCGGTCCCAGCCCGGGTTCGGTCCCGGGTTCGGCCCCGGCGAGGAACCTCCGCCCCTCCGGCGAACGCTCACACCAGGTACGAGTCGCCGTCGTCATCGTCGTCGTCCGGACGACCCGACACCGGCCGGGGCTGGCCGGCGGCGATCACCTCGTCCAGGTCCGCGCCCTCCTGGATCTGGAGGTAGGCGCGCTGGAGGTCGCCGAGCCCCGACGACAGCGCCTTCTGCACGCGCTCGTCGTCCCAGCCCCGGCCCTCGGCCAGGTCCTGCCAGGACAGCTCGCCCTCGTCGACGCGCTTCTGGAGCTCGCGCAGCTCCTGGGGCGCCTTGTCGCTGCGGGCGAAGCGCTCCATCTCCGCGATGTCCTCGGCGGTCACCTCGGCCGAGGGCCGGGCGCGCTCGCTCAGCTCCTTCGCCATGCTGTCCAGGTCGGCCAACCGGCGGTCGAGCTCGGCCTGCAGCTCCTGGAGCTGGGGGTTCTCAAGGGGGTTGGACACGTCAGTGCTCCTCGTCGCTCCGGGTCAGTTTCCGCCGCCACCGCCGCCACCACCGGCGCCGCCGCCACCGGCCGCGCCGGCGCCCGCCGTGTTGGCCGAGTTGCCGAACGAGTCCCGCGCCGTCCCGTAGCTCTGCCGGGCGCCCCTGGTGTGCTTGCCCAGTTTGTACCCGGCCATCGCCGCGCCGAGCGCGCCCGACTTGGCCGCCTTCGCGCCGTCCTGGTAGGTCTGCTGGCCGTCCTGGAAGTCGTCGAGCACGTCGGCGGCGTCGTTGAGGTCGCGGACGTCCTTGAGCTTCATCAGCGCGGTGCCCATGGCCTTGACGCCCTCGACCATGCCCTTGATCCCGTCGATGATCATCTCGATGCTGTTGATCAGCTTCCGGACGTCGTCGACGATGTTGATCGCGTCGTAGACCAGCGTCACCGCGGCCGCCCAGCCGGGGCCGGGGATGCACGCCTTGATCGCGGCCTTGATCAGGATGTCGATCAGCTTGTCCAGCAGGAACAGCGCGACCTTGACGGCGGTGCGGCAGCTGTTGGCCACGGACTGGAACTTGTTGCCGATCATCCGGGCGATCTGCGAGTCGGCCTCGATGGCGACCGTCCACAGCACCTGGATGTGCCGCTCGAAGGACTGGGCGGCCGAGCCCTCCCAGTTCGGGTCAAGCTGCTTGAGGCCCTCGTTGAGGTTGTGCCGCACCGAGTCCAGCGCGGCGGCCACGTTGTCCCACGCGGCGGCGTTCTTGTCGATCTTCTCGAAGTCGCCGACCAGCGGGGTGATCAGCGCCTCGATCAGGTCCTCGCCGGCGATCTTCTCGTAGACCCAGTTGACGCCGCGCAGCCGCCAGCCGGCCGCCTTGATCATTTCTTCGGAGGTCTGGTTGCCGGGGCGGTCCTTGGCCTCCGGCTCCTTGAGCGCTGAGCGCGGGTCCTCGACGTCGGCGTAGGCGGTCATCAGGCGTTACCCCCCGGGACGGCGCGGGCGCTCTCCAGCATGGTGTGGATCTCGTCGGCCCGCTGCTGGCCGGTCCGGTCGGCCCGCTCGTAGCCGCCGGCCGCCGCCTCCAGCGAGGCCGCGACCTTGGTCAGCCGCTCGTTGGCGAACTCGAGCGTCATGCCGTAGAGGTTCGCCACGCCGGTCACGGCCGGGTGGAGCAGCGAGAGCACCCCGGTGAACCCGCTGGTGTCGCCGCCCTTCTCCTCGGCGTAGTCGCGGATGGCCAGGAAGTGCTCGGAGTTCCGCTTGAGCAGCTCCGAATATCCCCGTAGTTCGTCGGGCACGACCCTGAAGTGCTCTGACACGCCGTCCTCCGTCTTGACGCGACCTTGATGTGTTGGGAGGTCCGACGGAGTGGATCAGGCGGTGGTTCCCCCGGATTCGTCCGAATTGGGGAATGCCCGGGTCACATGGGTCACGGCGCGTGATTGTCCTGGTCAACCGGCCGGGCGGCGGCCGGCCGGAGCCGACCGCGGAGACCAGGGCGGGAGCGTCAGGACGGCGTCAAGGGCGGCCAAGGCCCGGGACGACGCGGCTGGCCGGGCACACCACTTCCGTGGGTCAGCCAGCCGCGTGACGTCAGCGGGTGGTCTCGGTGACCCGGTCCCGGTCGACCGGGTCCACCAGGTCCAGGTAGTCGGGGTGGCGGCCGATCCACGCGGCGACGAACGGGCACAGCGGCCGGACGGCCCGGCCCGCCGCGCGGGCCGCGTCCAGGGCGTGCCTGGTGATCGTGCTGGCCACCCCGGAGCCGGCGAACTCCTCACCCACCTCCACGTGGGTGAACAGGAGCTTGTTCCCGAGCCTGACGTACTGGGCGAAGCCGGCGATCCGGCCGTCGACGTGCGCCTCGAAACGGGCCCGCTCGGCAGAGTCGGTCACCACCACGTCCACCACGGCCTCCTCCCGGTCCACCGGTCCCGCCCTCCGCGGAGGGACGGGCCCCGTTCACGGTGCAACGGCCGTGCCGGGACCGCCATTCCTGGGGCTGGCCGCGGCCTCCTCGCCGTCGGCCCGCCCCGCCGGCGCGGCCACCTCGTCCGCCCGGCCCGGCGTGCCCCGGTGACGGACCGCGAGCAGACCGCCCACCAGCAGGGTCACCGCCACCCCGAGCGGGGTGTACCACGGGAAGGCCAGCGCGACCTCCTTCCCGTCGGCCGCCGGGAACCTCGGGACGAGGATCACGACCGCCATCACCGCGACGGTGACCACGAACGCCGCCACCGCGTCCGCCTGGGTCGCCCGCCGCACGAGCAGACCCAGCAGGAACGCGCCGAGCAGGGCGCCGTAGGTGTAGCCGGTGACGCTGAGCCCCAGCTTCACCACCGGGTCGTTGTAGTTGGTGAACATCGACGCGAAACCGAACAGGACCACGCCCCACACCAGGGTCCACACCTTGGCCTGGCGCAGCACCGCGCCGTCGCTCAGCGTCCGCCGGCTGAACTTCAGGTAGATGTCGGTCACGGTCGAGGTCGCCAGCGAGTTCAGCGACGAGGTCATGGCAGCGGCCAGGATGCCGGCGATGAGCAGACCGGACACCCCCGGCGGCAGCTCGTGGATGATGAAGGTCGGGAACAGCTCGTCCGGCTTGGTCAGGCCCAGCGCGCTCGGCGCCGCGCCCCGGTAGAACGACCACAGCATCGTCCCGATCAGCAGGAACAACGCGAACTGCAGGAACACCACGACACCGCTGGTGACCAGGGCGCGCTGCCCCTCCCGCAGGCTCCGGCAGGCCAGCAGGCGCTGCACGATGAGCTGGTCGGCCCCGTGCGAGGCCATGGAGAGGAACGCGCCGCCGAGCACCGCGACCACCAGCGAGTACTCGTTGGTCAACGGGTTGCCGGTGTCGAACAGCTCGAACTTGCCCGCCTCCACCGCCCGGCCGAGCCAGCCCTCGGGCAGCCGGCCGGCCAGCACCGCGACCGCGACCAGCGCGCCGACCACGTACAGCAGCATCTGCACGGCGTCGACCCAGATGACGGCCCTGGTCCCGCCGAGGTAGGTGTAGACGATCGTGACGACGCTGATCACCAGCACGATGTGCCAGTACTCGACCGGGACGCCGTAGGCCGCCAGCATCACCTTGATCGGGATGGCGGTGGCGAACAGCCGGACGCCGTCGGCGAGCAGCCGGGTGACCAGGAAGGTCGCCGACGCGGTCCCCTGCAGGACCGGCCCGAACCGCCGGCCGAGGAAGGCGTACGCGGTGACCAGCTCGCCGGCGAAGTACCGGGGCAGCAGCACGAGGGACACCACGATCCGGCCGACCACGTAGCCCGCCGCCAGCGCCAGGAAGGTGAACGAGCCGAGGTAGGCCGTCGCCGGGATGCTGATCACGGTCAGCGTGCTGGTCTCGGTGGCGACGATCGCGAAGCACACCACCCACCACGACAGGTCCCGGTCGCTGACGAAGAAGTCGTTCGCCGACTTCTGCCGCCCGCCGAGGACGATGCCGAGGACGGGTGCGGCCAGCAGGTAGACGACGATCACGATCAGGTCGAGCGCGTGCACGGTTCCTCCTGCTCAGCGGCTGGTCGGGGGAGCGAGGCGCAGCCTGATGGGGGCGCGGGCGGCCGGGGTGGGCTGGCGGGCCGGGCGACGGCCGGGCGTGACCGAGCCGAGCACCCTGGGGCCGTCGGCGCCGGTGGCGGCCGGCAGGTTCCCCGGCAGACCGTGCCAGGTGAGGAAGCCGAGCAGGGCGGCGAGGTAGGCCTCCTTGGCGTCGGCCGGCAGGCCCAGCTCGTCGCTGACCCGGAGCTCGGCGGGGGCGAGCCGACGGCGCAGGGCGCGCAGCAGCGCGGGGTTGCGCACCCCGCCGCCGGACGCCACGACGAGCCGGGCGTCGTGCCGGCGGCAGGCGTCGGCGACGGTGACCGCGGTCAGCTCGGTGAGGGTGGCCAGCAGGTCCTGGGCCCGGACGGTGGGCAGGCCGGCCAGCGCGGCGCGCAGGTGCCCGAGGTGGAAGCGCTCCTTGCCGGTCGACTTGGGCGGCGGCAGGGCGTAGTAGGGGTCGGCGAGGAGTCGGGCGAGCAGGTCACCCCGGACGTCCCCGGCGGCGGCCGTGGCGCCGTCGGTGTCCCGCGTGGCCGCGCCCCCGCTCAGCCACTGGCAGGCCGCGTCGAGCAGCGCGTTCGCCGGGCCCGTGTCGTAGGCCGCGGTGGCCCCGTCCCGGCCGACGGCGGTGATGTTGGCGATGCCGCCGAGGTTCAGCGCGACGGCCGGGGCGTGGTCCCGTAACCACAGGTCGTCCAGGGCCGCGGCCAGCGGCGCGCCCTGCCCGCCCGCCGCGACGTCGCGGGCGCGCAGGTCGGCCACGACCGGCAGGCCGGTGGCCTCGGCGATCCACGCCGGTTGGCCGAGTTGCAGCGTGCCGAGGCACCGGCCGTCCTCCACCCAGTGGTGGAGGGTCTGGCCCAGCGAGGCCACCACGTCGGCCGCGCCGTCGGCCAGCTCGGCCAGGCCCCTGGCCGCCGCCGCGGCGAAGGCCAGGCCCAGCCGGGTGTCCAGCTCGCACAGCCGACGGGCCGAGAACGGCACGGACGGTACGGACGGCGCGGACGGTGCGGGGAGCAGGGCGGCGAGCATCTCCTCCCGCAGCCCCTCGGGGTGCGGCACGGCCAGCGAGCCCAGCGGCGTCAGCTCCAGCAAATCCCCGACCAGGTGGAACTCGGCCGCCGCGACGTCGATCGCGTCGACCGACGTTCCGGACAGCAGGCCGAGGACGCGTGATCGGGGCACAGCGCTGTGGTCTACGGCACAGGGCGCGGACCTGGCAAGAGTCCTTGTGAATAACTACCCGAATGTTGGCATAAGTGGTCACAATCTGACGTCACGGGGGCGCCGCCTGGGTGCGCGGCGCGGGCCGCGCCAGATGCGAGGATGGCGGTGTGTCCACTTCGACGCTGATCTGGATCGGCGCGGTCGTCGCCGCGGTGCTGTTGGTCGCGCTCGTCACCGGCGTGGTGCTCGCCCGCCGCCGACGCATCAGGCTGACCGCCGCCGAGCGACGACCGGCCGCCCCCAAGGGCGGTGGCTACCGCGCCGGCGGCGGGATCAGCCTGTCGCCGGGCGGCGCGACCACCGCGCCCGCCCCACCCGAGACACCCCCGCACCCAATCCGGGACCGCACCGAGGTCGACGGCGAGCCCGGGGTCGGCGACGACGCCGCGGTGCCGAGGGACACCCCCCGGCGCGGCATCGTCGACGTGACCCTGCCCGAGCAGACCACGCCGGTGGTCGAGGAGCCGGAGCTGCCCGCGCCGCGCCCCGAGGCCCGGCCGGCGGAGGCCGAGGCCGCGACCGAGATCCCGACGGAGGCCCCGCCGCGCGAGCCGGTCGCCCCCGAGCGGCCCGCACCGGCGGAGCCCGGGGTCGAGGTGACCCCCGAGAAGGCCCCGGAAAAGGCTCCCGAAAAGGCTCCCGAGCCGGAGAAGGCCCCCGAGAAGGCTCCGGCGAAGGTCGCCGAGGAGATCGAGCCGACGGCCGGCCGGCTGGAGCGGCTGCGCGGCCGGCTCTCCCGGTCCCGCGGCGCCCTGGGCCAGGGCCTGCTCGGCCTGCTCGGCGCCGGTGACCTGGACGAGGACTCCTGGACCGAGGTCGAGGACACCCTGCTGATGGCCGACCTGGGCGCGGCCACCACGATGGAGATCACCGAGGCGCTGCGCACCGAGATCGCCGCCCGCGGCGTGCGCACCCCGGGCCAGGCCCGCCAGGTGCTGCGGGACGTGCTGATCGACGCGCTGCACCCGGGGATGGACCGCGCCGTGCGCGCGTTGCCGCACGACGGCAAGCCGGCCGTGGTCCTGGTCGTCGGCGTCAACGGCACCGGCAAGACCACGACCACCGGCAAGCTGGCCCGCGTCCTGGTGGCCGACGGCCGGGAGGTGCTCCTCGGCGCGGCCGACACCTTCCGCGCCGCCGCCGCCGACCAGCTCGCCACCTGGGCCGAGCGGGTCGGCGCCGAGGTCGTGCGCGGCGCCGAGGGCGCCGACCCGGCGGCCGTGGCCTTCGACGCCGTCAAGCGCGGCGTGCAGACCCACGTCGACGCCGTGCTGGTGGACACCGCCGGCCGCCTGCACACCAAGACCGGCCTGATGGACGAGCTGGGCAAGGTCAAGCGCGTGGTCGAGAAGCAGGCCGAGGTGGACGAGGTGCTGCTCGTGCTCGACGCCACCACCGGCCAGAACGGCCTGACGCAGGCGCGGGTGTTCTCCGACGTGGTCGACGTCACCGGCATCGTGCTGACCAAGCTGGACGGCACCGCCAAGGGCGGCATCGTCTTCCAGGTCCAGCGCGAGCTGGGCGTGCCGGTGAAGCTGGTCGGCCTGGGCGAGGGGCCGGACGACCTGGCCCCGTTCGAGCCGGCCGCCTTCGTGGACGCCCTGCTCTCCTGACCCCTTCGCAGTGCGGCCGTGGCGCCGGCGGGGACCCGGTCCCCGCCGGCGCCACGGCGTTTCGGGCTCTGCCGCCCAGCTGACCGCCGGAGGTTCGTCAGGCCGTCAGTCCCGCCACGGGACGGCCGAGACGAGCTGGTCCCAGCTCGGCTGCTCGGGCGCGAGCCCGCGATCGGCCAGCAGCACGGCGGGGAAGCTCGCGAAGGGAGCCTTCGCCGGGTTCGCGACCGCCTGCCGGACGATCTCGTCAGTGATCACCCGACCCAGGTCGAGGCGGGGGAACACCGCGAACGCCCGCTCCACCAGGTCCCCGGGCAGCTGGTCGGCGTGCAGGCCCAGGACGTCGGCCCCGGTGCCCGCGTGCGCGAGGGCGATCTCCGGGCGCTTCCGGGAGGCGATCCCGGGGCTGGTGTGCAGGGCGATCGCGTCCCAGACGACCTCGACCCGCTCCTCGGGGACGCCGTGCTCGCGCAGCAGCGACGCGGCCAGGTCGGCGCCGTCGACCTCGAACCGCTGGTCGCCGTCGCCGGCCTCGGACAGGCCCACGTCGTGCAGCACGCAGCCGAGGAACAGCAGCTCGTCGTCGACCTCCAGCCCCCGCGCCCTGCCCAGCTCCCTGCCGAACAGGTAGCTGCGCACGCTGTGGTGGAACACGGCGGGCGACTCGATCTCCGCGGCGAACCGGAAGGCGGCGCGGCTGATCTCGCTCTCCGGCAGGTGGAAGGTCTCGTACGGGTCGGACACGGCGGTTCTCCTCGCTCGTTCGGGTCTCGTGGTGATCCTCGGTCGCGGGCGAGGCGGAGAAACAGTGGCCAGAACACCAATGATCGATAACATCTGGCCATGACCGTGGTCGCCGTGCTGGCCCTGGACGGGGTCGTCGGGTTCGAGCTCACCACCCCGTGCCTGGTCTTCGGCACCGCCGCGATGGTCGCCGGCGCCCCCTACGAGGTGCGGGTCTGCGCCGCCGACGACGCCGAGATCAGCACCGCCGCCACCCACTTCGCGCTGCGCGCGCCGTGGGGGCTGGACGCTCTCGCGACCGCCGACACGGTCGTCGTGCCGGCCCGCGCCGGCTTCCTGGAGGAGCCGCCGCCGGCGGTGCTGACCGCCCTGCGCGCGGCGGCCGAGCGCGGCGCGCGCGTCGCCGCCATCTGCACCGGCGCCTTCGACCTCGCCCGCACGGGGCTGCTCGACGGTCGACGGGCCACCACCCACTGGAAGTACGCGGCCGAGCTGGCGCGCCGCCACCCCGAGATCGACGTCGACCCGTCGGTGTTGTTCGTGGACGAGGGCGCTGTGCTCACCTCCGCCGGGGTGGCCGCCGGCCTCGACCTGTGCCTGCACCTGCTGCGGAACGACCACGGCGCGTCCCTGGCCGCCGAGGTGGCCCGGATGGTCGTGGTGCCGCCGCACCGCGACGGGGGACAGGCGCAGTTCATCCGGCACCCGGACCCCGCCGACCCGGCCGCCTCGCTGCACCCCACGCTCGCCTGGCTGGAGGCCCACCTCCGGGAGCCGCTGACGCTGGTCGACATCGCCCGGCACGCCGGCACCAGCGTGCGCAGCCTGAGCCGGCGGTTCCGCGAGCAGACGGGCAGCTCCCCGCTGAGCTGGCTGCTCGGGGCCCGGGTGCGCCGGGCCCAGCAACTGCTGGAGACCACCGACCTGTCCGTCGACCGGATCGCCGAGGAGGCGGGCTTCGGCACGCCGGCCACCCTCCGGCACCACTTCGCGCGGCTGGTGGGCACCCCGCCCCGCGCCTACCGGCAGGCCTTCCGCGCCACCGCCCCCTCGCCCTGAGCCCCGCTCGGGCACCGCCCCCGGCCACGACACGCGGTGAGGTTTTCGCAACCCAGGCGTAACACCGCAGGTCAGGAAGTTCACCGGCGGGAAACGTGGCCGGTCGGCCGGTGAAACACGTCACTCCGAGGCTTGCGTGCCAGGTCCCGGCGCGTGGCCCGCCCCGCGCGGCGCCCGCCAGCGGACCGGGCCGGTACGCCGAGCACGGAGGACAGCCTGTGAACACCGGAGACACCGCCTGGGTGTTGACCAGCGCCGCGCTGGTGCTGCTCATGACACCGGGCCTGGCCTTCTTCTACGGGGGCATGGTCCGCGCGAAGAGCGTGCTCAACATGCTGATGATGAGCCTCGGCAGCATGGCCGTGGTCGGGGTGCTGTGGGTGCTGTTCGGCTACTCCACCGCCTTCGGCAGGGACCTCGGCGGCGGCCTGCTCGGCAGCCCGACCGAGTTCTTCGGGCTCGACGGCCTGCTCGGCAGGGACGCGGCGGCCGGGACCGTGCCCAGCACCGCGTTCGTCGCCTTCCAGGCGATGTTCGCCGTCATCACGGTCGCGTTGATCTCCGGGGCGGTCGCCGACCGGGCCCGGTTCGGCCCGTGGCTGGCCTTCGCGGCGGCCTGGGCCGTCCTCGTCTACTTCCCGGTCGCGCACTGGGTGTTCGACCTCGACGGCAGGAACGCGGCCGGCGCGGTCGTCGACCCCGGCGGCTGGATCGCCAACCGGCTGCTGGCGATCGACTTCGCCGGCGGCACCGCGGTCCACGTCAACGCCGGCGCGGCCGGCCTGGCGCTGGCGCTGGTCCTCGGCCGCCGGGTCGGCTGGCCCAGGGAGCCGATGAAGCCGCACAACCTGCCGCTGGTCGTGCTCGGCGCCGGCCTGCTCTGGTTCGGCTGGTTCGGGTTCAACGCCGGGTCGGCGCTGGCCGCCAACACCACCGCGGGCGTCGCCTTCGTCAACACCCTCGCCGCCGCCTGCGCCGCCCTGCTGACCTGGCTGCTCGTCGAGCGGGTGCGGGACGGGCGCGCCACCACGCTGGGCGCGGCCTCCGGGATCGTCGCCGGCCTGGTCGCCGTCACCCCGGCCTGCCACTCGGTCACCCCGGTGGGCGCGCTGGCCGTCGGCGGCGTCGCCGGCGCCCTGTGCGCGCTGGCCGTGGGCCTGAAGTACCGGTGGGGCTTCGACGACTCGCTGGACGTGGTGGGCGTGCACCTGGTCGGCGGTCTGACCGGCACCCTGCTGATCGGCCTGGTCGCCTCGGACACCGCGCCCGCCGGCGTCAACGGCCTGTTCTACGGCGGCGGTCTCGACCAGCTGTGGCGGCAGGCGGTCGGGGCGCTGGCGGTGCTGGCCTACTCGTTCGCGCTCAGCCTGGCGCTCGCCCTCGCGGTCCGCGCGGTGTTCGGGTTCCGGGTCGACCGGGAGGCCGAGATCGGCGGCGTCGACGAGGCCGAGCACGCCGAGACCGGATACGACTTCGGCGGGATCCGGACCGGCGGTCGGCTCGCCACGCCGACCAGGAGCGGAGCAGCCCCGCCGACCGCGCCCAACCCGACCGTGTCGTCCCCGACCGTGTCCCACCCGGCCAACCCGACCACGAACACCGCCGCCGCCGGCGACCCGGGCGCGGCCCTGGAGGGGAGCAAGGCATGAAGCTCGTCACCGCCATCGTCAAGCCGTTCGTCCTCGACGACGTCCGGACCGAGCTGGAGCTGCTGGGCGTGCTGGGCATGACCGTCAGCGAGGTCCAGGGGTACGGCCGGCAGAAGGGGCACACCGAGGTCTACCGGGGCGCCGAGTACGAGGTGGACTTCGTGCCCAAGACGCGGGTCGAGGTCGTGGTGGACGACAGCGTGGTCGACAAGGTGGTGGACGCGGTCGTGCGCGCCGCCCGCACCGGCAAGATCGGCGACGGCAAGGTGTGGGTGACGCCGGTCGAGACCCTGGTCCGGGTCCGCACCGGGGAACGCGGCAGCGACGCGCTGTGATCCGCGACGCGGAGGGGTTCGGCGGGCGCGGCGCCCGGCCCGCCGCCGGGGACCTCGTGCGGGCGCGGGCGGCGTTGCTCGCGCCCGCGCCGGGCCAGCGCCGGCTGGCCGCGGCCGACCTGCGGACGGCGTTGACCGACCTCCACGACTTCTGGCTGGCCGCGCACGCCGCCGCGGCCGGCGTCGGCTCCTCGGGCGTCGCGCTGGTGGCCGTGGGCGCGCTGGGCCGGCGGGAGCTGGCCCCCTGCTCCGATCTCGACCTCGTGCTGGCCCACACCGGCCGTCGCGCGCCGGCCGAGCTCGCCGACCGGCTCTGGTACCCGCTGTGGGACGCGGGGATCGGCCTGGACCACGCGGTCCGCACCCCGGACGAGGCGGTGCGGGTCGCCGGCAGGGACCAGCGGGTCGCGTTTGGCCTGCTCGAAGCCCGGCACCTGGCCGGCGACCCGCTGGTCAGCGGCGCCCTGACCGACGCGGTCCGGCGCGCGTGGCGCTCCGGCATCCGCGACCGGCTGGGCGAGCTGACCGAGGCCGCGGCGGCGCGGTGGGCGCGCAGCGGCGACGTGGCCCACCGCGTCGAGCCCGACCTGAAGAACGGCCGGGGCGGCCTGCGCGACCTCGGTCTGCTCGACGCCCTCGCCGCCGCGCACGTCGTCGACCGGCCCGGCGGCGAGGTGCTCCGGGCCAGGGCGCTGCTGCTGGACGTGCGCACCGAGCTGCACCGGCTCGCCGGCCGGGCCAGGGACGTGCTGCGCGCGCAGGACGGCGACGAGGTGGCGGCGGCGCTCGGGATGGCGGACCGGTTCGACCTGGCCAGGGCGTTGTCGTCGGCGGGGAGGACCGTCGCCTACGCCGTGGACGTGGCCCTGCGCGCGGCCCGCTCCGCCGCGCCCCGCCGCCGGCTGGGCCCACTCGGCCGGGTGGCATGGCACCGCGGGGCCGGGAAGGGATCACCCCACCGGGTGCCCCTCGACGACGGCGTGGTGCTGCACGGCGGTGTCGCGGAGCCGCGGGGCGGTCGGCGGGGCGGGGACGCGCCGCCCGCCGCCGGGGAGGTGGCGCTGGCCAGGGAGGCGTTGCCCAGCAGGGACGCGGGCCTGCTGCTGCGCGTCGCCGCCTCGGCGGCGCGGGTCCGCGCGCCGATCGCCGCCGGCACGCTCGCCCGGCTGGCCGACAGCGCGCCGGAGCTGCGCCGCCCCTGGCCCCGCCCGGCGCGCGAGGAGCTGCTCGCCCTGCTCGGCTCGGGCCCCGGCCTGCCGGACGTGGTGGAGGCCCTGGACCGGACCGGGCTGTGGGGCCGACTGTTCCCCGAGTGGGGCGCGGTGCGGGACCTGCCGCCACGCGACGCCGCGCACACCTGGACCGTCGACCGACACCTGGTGCAGACCGTGGTCGAGGCCAACCGGCTGGTGACCGGGGTGTCCCGGCCCGACCTGCTGCTGCTGGCCGCCCTCCTGCACGACGTCGGCAAGGGCAGGGGCGGGGACCACGCCGCGGTCGGCGCCGACCTGGCCCGTCAGGTCGGCGACCGGATCGGGCTGTGGCCGGCCGACGTGGACCTGCTCGCCGCCGCCGTCCGACACCACCTGCTGCTGCCGCACACCGCCACCCGCCGCGACGTCACCGACCCGGCGACCGTCCGGCGGGTGGTCGACACCCTCGGCCGCGATCCGGTGCTGCTCGACCTGCTCCACGCGCTGGCCGAGGCCGACGCGCTGGCCACCGGCCCCGGCGTGTGGACGGTGTGGAAGGCCGCCCTGGTCAACGACCTGGTCGGGCACTGCCGGGCCGCGATGGCCGAGGGCGCGCTACCGCGCCCGGCGCCGTTGGACGAGGAGCAGCGGCGCCGGGCCGAGGCGGTGGCGGCAGGGGGCCGGGCCGACGTGCTGGTCAGCGTCGCCGACCACCTCGCCACGGTGACGGTCGTGGCCCCCGACCGGCCCGGCCTGCTGTCCAGGGCCGCCGGCGTGCTGGCACTCCACTCGCTCCAGGTGCACGCGGCCGAGCTCCGCGGCCACGCCGGGGCGGCGGTCGACGTCTTCACCGTCTCGCCGCGCTTCGGCTCCCCGCCCGACGCCGCGCTGCTGCGCGAGCACCTCAACCGGGCGCTCGACGGCTCGTTGCCCCTGGCCGAGCGGTTGGCCGCGAAGGAACGCGACTACGGCGGGCCACCGGTCGACCCGCCGCCGCCCCGCCTGCTGTGGTTCGACGACGAGGCCAGCGGCGCGGTCGTGCTCGAACTGCGCGCGGCCGACCGCATCGGGCTCCTGCACCACGTGGCCGCCGCGCTGGAGTCCTGCGGCCTCGACGTGCGGTGGGCCAGGGCCTCCACCTACGGGCCGACGGCCGTCGACGCGTTCTGCGTCCACGTCGACCCCGGGGCGCCCTCCGCCGCCCGGCTTCCCGCGGCGGAGCGCGCGCGGGTCGAGCGAACGGTGCTGGCCGCCCTCTCCTGAGGGCGGCCAGCACGACTGTTCAGCGGTCAGCGGCGGGACGGAGTCAGTAGGGGCGGGCCTTGCCCTCGTGCTCCGGGGCCACCGACGCGCGGGTGTTCTTCGGGAACGACACGTGGTCCGGGTCGCCGTCGGAGGTGTAACGGGGGACCTCGCCGGAGGCGAGCTTGTCCAGCCAGGCGGTCGAGCCGAACGCCGCCTCCTCCCCGTCCCTGCCCTGCGACCGGATGCGCGGCACCCGGGCCGGGTCGAAGTCCTTGGCGAACGGCGACGGCGCCGGGTTCGACCCGACGAGCAGCACCGCCCGGTGCTCGTAGCGGGAGTCGCCCGAGGACCCGCGCACCGCGAGGTCGTCCGGCTCCGGCATGGCGCCGAACGGCAGTGCGATCGTCACCACCTCCACGCCGGGCACCGCCCGCTGGATCTCCCGCTGGACGTCGGTGATCTCCCGTTGCACCTGGTCGGAGCCGGAGCTGCTCAGGTTGGCGTGGGTGGCCGTGTGGTTGCCGATCTCGAACCCGTGCTCGTGCAGCCACTTGAGCGTGCGCTCGCCGCCGGGGTCGTTGAACGGGGCGCTGTTGACGTAGAAGCTGGCCACCGGGCGGAACTCCGGGTGGGCGCGCGCGACGTCCAGCAGGATGCCCACGGCCGTGTTCGCCGCGGGCTCGCCGCGCTCGTCGAACGCGAGCTGGCTCACCGTGCTGTCGTCGAAGGTCAGCACGACTGGGTGCTTCCCCGCGGGCACGTCCATCCGGCCCGTCGCGTAGTCGACGGTGCGCACCGGCACGTAGTCCTCGCGGACGAGCCGCTCCAGCTCGTCCCGGAAGTCCCCGGGCGTGCGGTCATAGACGCTGCTCGGCTGGTCGGTGATCTGGTGGTACATGAGCACCGGGACCATCCCGAGCTCGTCGGCCCGCACGCTCGCCGGATCCACCGGGGCCGCGGCGCCGGTGGCCGGGGCCGCGCTGCTGACGTCGGGGGCCGGAACCTCCACGGAGACCGGCTCGCCCGACGTGCCGCAGGCGACCGCCGCCAACAACGTGGCGCCGGCCAGCAGGGCCGCGTGGTGGGGGAGCGAGCCGTGCGGCTGATGTCCCATGCGCTTGACCGTAGGGGCGGGCCCGCCGCCGCGCCGGGACGCCGATGTCGCTGAGAAGGTGGATTGTCACCCAGCGCGCCCCCTCGATCGCTCCTAGCATCCAGGGACCCCTCACTCAACCGCCGAAGGGTCGAACGCCGCGCGCCCCGACTGGAGGTGACGCCATGAGACGACCACTGTTCCGCGGGGCATCCGCCCCCGGTCGGCGTCCGTGGACGGAAGACCGAGCGGACCGCCCCGGAACACCTCCGACGGTCTTCGGCGGGCCTCCCGCGCCCGGCGGAGCGCCCGCACCCGGACCGACGCCCCCACCCGGAACGACGCCGTGGGCGGGCGAGGGCCACCGGCCACCGCAGGCGCCGCCCGACCTCCCGCCGGGACCACCCCCGTCCGTGCGCGGCACCTCGGCCCACCGGCGGTCCGACCGGGACCGCTTCCTGATGCTGGTCGCGGTCGGCGTCACCATCGCGTCGTTCGCCGCGACCGGGACGGTTCTCGCCCGGTCGACCTGGTCGATGCTGACCATCTCCGGCCTGGCCGAGGCCGCGGTCGTCGGCACCGAGACGCTGGCCGCCAACACCGTCGCGGTGGGCATGGCCCGGCCGCACGAGCTCAACCGGGTGCAGATCCGGCTGAACAACCAGCCCGTCCAGACCGAGCGCAGGGGCGACGTCCTGGTGGTCAAGCTGGCCGGCCTGCCGGAGGGCACCTACGAGCTCACCGCGCGGGTGCCCGGCGGGTTCGTGGTCTCCGGCGACGAGCAGCGCCGCCGCTTCGTGGTCGACACCACCCCGCCGCAGCTCTCCCTCCCGGAGCGGCTGGAGGTCTCCTCACCGCGCCAGGCGCCGACGGTCAGCGGGCAGACCCGCGGCGCCAGCGCCGTCACCGTGCAGGGGCAGCAGGTCCCGTTGGACGGCGACGGCCGGTTCAGCGCCGCGCTGCCGGGGCCGGTGGCCGCCGCCGAGGTCGTGGCGACCGACGTCGCCGGCAACACGACCCGCCAGGAGGTGCCCGTCCGGGTGGTCCACCCCGGGATGCGCGGGGTGCACATGAGCTCGGGCGCGTGGGAGTCGGCGGACCTGCGCGAGCCGGTGCTCCAGCTCGCCAGGGAGAAGCGGATCGACACCGTCGAGCTCGACATCAAGGACGAGGCCGGCGACGTCGGCTACCAGTCCGAGGTCCCGCTGGCCAGGGAGATCGGCGCGACCCGCGACCACTACAACCCCAGGAAGGCCCTCGACGAGCTGCACGGGATGGGCCTGCGGGTGGTCGGCCGGGTGGTGGCCTTCCGCGACCCGGTCCTGGGCTCGTGGGCGTGGAAGAACGGCAAGTCCGACTGGCTCGTCCAGAACGGCGGCGGCGCGCCGTGGAGTGCCCACTACGGCGAGGCGTCGTTCACCAACTACGCCAACCGCGACGTGCGCAGGTACAACATCGACCTCGCGGTCGAGGCGGCGAAGCTCGGCTTCGACGACATCCTCTACGACTACGTGCGCCGGCCGGACGGGCCGCTGGAGGAGATGAGCGTGCCCGGCCTCACCGGCACGCCCGAGGAGAGCATCGCCTCGTTCCTGGCCGAGACCCAGCGGGAGCTGCGCCCGCACGGCGCGATCCTGGGCGCCTCGGTCTTCGGGGTCGCGGCCAGCCGGCCCAAGGAGATCGCGCAGGACATCCCGGCGATGGCCAGGCACGCCGACTACATCGCGCCGATGACCTACCCCTCGCACTGGGGTCCGGGCGAGTACGGCGTGGACAACCCGAACGCGCAGCCCTACGACATCACGCAGCGGTCGCTGGCCGACTTCAACAAGCAGGTGGAGAACACCGGGGTGCGGATCATCCCCTGGCTGCAGGACTTCTCCCTCGGGCACTCCTACGGCCCGGAGGAGGTGGCCGCGCAGATCCGCGCCGCCAAGGACAACGGGATCGACTCCTTCCTGCTCTGGAACGCCGGGTGTCGCTACCACGGTGACGCGATGTCGCCACGCTGAACACCGGATTTCGTCGGAAGTTGTCACACACCGGCCGGCGACGTGTTACTCATTGTCCGAGCGCGACCCGAGTTCTCCGGGTCCCTCCCGCGCGGCGCCCGTGCCCCCGCCCGCGCCGTCCGACCCCCTGGGCGGATTGAGTAGATCTACCCAGTTCCATTCGCGGGTGTTCCCGCTGATCGGGGTGAACGCCGAGCCGGCAGGCTGTGCCCCGTGACGCGGTGAGGGACGCGACGGCCAGGGGAACCGCCCGTGCACTGGGGGTGGGGCGGTGGGGCCACACGCGGCGATCCAGTCACACCACGAGCGACCGGGGCGGCCTGTACGAGGGGTCGGGCCGCCCCGGGCTCGAACCCCGGATGTCCGAGGTCACGCCGTCATCCCGGCTCGTGCCGCCCCGCCGACCCGCCCCGCTGTGCGGTCCGCCCGTGATTTCCGCCTCTCCTCGGCCGGAAAACGCGATCTCTCCCCCTTGACGCGCGTGACAACGTTTTGTCCGACGGGCACGCCATTTGGGCTACACCAATTGGGCGTCGCTCCGTCCTGCGCTCCGCCCCTCTGTGTTCTGGGCGACAACCAGGCAACACCGATCCCCTGATAGAAGTCCCTTATCGGTGGGGCATTCGTCTGCCCGCACCCGGTCGGGGACTTCGAGGGGAATCGAGATCGTGGGAATCGAGGGACGGACGGGGGCGTCCGCACGCGCCCGCCGGGTGGTCTACGCGCTGGTCGCCGGCGCCGCCGTCGTCGCGCTGGCGTTCGCGCTCACGTCGCCGCTGATCGACGCGCAGGTGTACCGGGGAGGCGTCGAGGTGTGGCTGTCCGGCCAGGACGTCTACCGCGCCTCCATCCCGACCTCCGGCGTCAACCTGCCCTTCACGTACCCACCGTTCGCGATGTTCCCCCTCCTCGTGCTCTTCACGCCCCCGCTGTACGTGGGTGCGGCACTGCTCACACTGCTGGGCGTGGCGGCGCTGTTCGCCGCCTGCCTGCTGGTCGCCCGGCGGCTCGACGTCGACCCCGGGCGCGCCCTTCTCGTCGCCGCCGGCGCCACCCTCGTCGGCACGCTCTCCGAGCCCCTGCGCGGGACCCTGCAGTTCGGCCAGATCAACCTGCTGCTGCTGGGCCTGGTCGCGGTGGACTGCCTGAGCAAGAACCCCCGCTGGCCCCGGGGCGTGCTGATCGGCGTCGCCGCCGCGATCAAGCTCACCCCGGCCGGGTTCCTGCTGTTCTTCGCCGCCCGCCGGCAGTGGCGGCCGGTGTTCGCCGGGATCGCGAGCTTCGCCGTCTGCACCGGCCTGGCCTGGGCCGTCATGCCGTCGGGCTCCACCGACTTCTGGTTCCGCGCGGTGCTCGACCCCAGCCGGGTCGGCGGGCTGGCCTACGCCGGCAACCAGTCGCTGCGCGGCGTCCTGGAGCGGTTCGACCTGCCCGGGTCGACCGGCAAGCTGCTGTGGCTGGTGCTGGCGGCCGTCGTCGTGGTGGTCGCGGCGCTGGTGGCGCACCGCACCCGCGAGGACGAGCACGGAGAGGTCACCGCGTGGTTCGCCGTGGCGGCGGCCGCGCTGCTGATCTCCCCGGTCTCGTGGGACCACCACTGGGTCTACGCGGTGCCGTTCGTCCTGGCGCTCGGCTACTGGGCCGCCGCACACCGCCAGCGGCTGTGGGCTCCGGTGCTCGCCGGCGCGCTGTTCCTCTTCGGGCTGCACTGGCTGCTGCCCCGGGAGCAGGAGCGCGAGCGCCAATGGGCGCTGTGGCAGCACCTGCCCGGTGACTCCTTCGTGCTCGTCGCGCTCGTCGGCCTCGGTGTGGCGTTCGTCATGGCCCACCGGCGGCGGCCCGCGTCGCGGCCGGCCGTCGGGGAGAACCCCGAGCCGGCCCTGACCGCACCCTGAAATCGCGCGATTCGCCCATCCCGGGAGGAACGGCGCGTCGGGCGTGGCACGTTGTGCGGCTATGAGCCCAGCCACTCCCGCCCCGGCATCCCCACCCGCCGCCGCGGCGCCGCCGCTGACCCTGCTGGTCGGCCGCCGCGACCTGCTCGTCGTCGCCGGCCTGCCCGGCGCCGGCAAGAGCACCCTGCTGGGCCGGCTGCGCGCCGGCGCCAGGGACAGCGTTCACGTCCTGGACTCCGACCAGGTGCGCGACGCGCTCCGCTCCGCCTTTCCCGACGCCCTGCCCTACGCCTGGTACCGGCCCCTGGTCCACCTGCTGCACCGGCTGCGCATCGGCGCGTACGCCCTGTTCGGCAGCGGTCCGCTGGTCGTGCACGAGCCCGCGACGCGGGTCACCACCCGCGCGGGCCTGGTCGTCCTCGGGGTGCTGTCGCGCCGGCCCCGGCGGCTGCTGTGGCTCGACGCCAACCCGTGGGAGGCGCTGGCCGGACAGCGCGTGCGGGGGCGGGTCATCCCGGGGCGCTCCTTCGAGCGGCACGTCCGCCGCGCCGTCCGGCTGCGCCGGGCCCTGCGGGACGGCCGGACGCCCCTCGGCTGGAGCGCCGTCACGGTGCTCACCCGGGGGCAGGCGGCGGACGGCCTGCGCCTGGCCGTCACCTCACCGTGAGTTCGCCGGCTACCCTCGGGTGTTGCGTGCCCGCACTCCGGCGGCACGCGCCCGGCATCGACGACGCAGTGAGGTCTGGCGGCCCGTGTTCGACACCCTCTCCGATCGGCTCACCTCGGTCCTGAAGAACCTGCGCGGCAAGGGCAGGCTGTCCGAGGCCGACATCGACGCCACCTGCCGCGAGATCCGCATCGCCCTGCTTGAGGCCGATGTCGCGCTGCCCGTGGTGCGCGGCTTCATCGCGCACGTCAAGGAGCGGGCCAAGGGCGCGGAGGTCTCGCAGGCCCTGAACCCGGCGCAGCAGGTCGTCAAGATCGTCAACGAGGAGCTGGTCGGCGTCCTCGGCGGCGAGACCCGCCGGCTCAACCTGGCCAAGAACCCGCCCACCGTGATCATGCTGGCCGGCCTCCAGGGCGCCGGCAAGACCACGCTGGCCGGCAAGCTCGCCCGCTGGCTCCGCGGCCAGGGCCACACCCCGCTGCTGGTCGCGTGCGACCTCCAGCGCCCCAACGCCGTCACCCAGCTGGAGGTCGTCGGCGAGCGGGCCGGCGTCCCGGTCTTCGCGCCCGAGCGCGGCAACGGCGTCGGCGACCCGGTCGAGGTCGCCCGCCGCGGCGTCGAGCAGGCCCGGCACGCCCAGCACGACGTCGTCGTGATCGACACCGCCGGCCGGCTGGGCGTCGACCAGGAGATGATGCGCCAGGCCGCCGACATCCGGGACGCGGTGCGCCCGGACGAGACCCTGTTCGTGGTCGACGCGATGATCGGCCAGGACGCGGTCACCACCGCCGAGGCGTTCCGCGACGGCGTCGGCTTCACCGGCGTCGTGCTCACCAAGCTCGACGGCGACGCGCGCGGCGGCGCCGCGCTCAGCGTCCGCCAGGTCACCGGCCAGCCGATCCTGTTCGCCTCCAACGGCGAGAAGCTGGAGGACTTCGACGTCTTCCACCCGGACCGGATGGCCAGCCGCATCCTGGGCATGGGCGACGTCCTCACCCTCATCGAGCAGGCCGAGCAGGTCTTCGACGCCCGGCAGGCCGAGCAGACCGCCGCCAAGATCGGCTCCGGCGAGCTGACGCTGGAGGACTTCCTGGAGCAGATGCTCGCCGTCCGGCGGATGGGGCCGATCGCGAACCTGCTCGGCATGCTGCCCGGCGCCGGCCAGATGAAGGACGCCCTGGCCCAGGTCGACGAGCGGCACCTGGACCGGGTGCAGGCGATCATCCGCGGCATGACCCCGGCCGAGCGCCAGGACCCCAAGATGATCAACGCCTCGCGTCGGCAGCGCATCGCCCGCGGTTCCGGCGTCACCGTCAGCGAGGTCAACGACCTGGTCAACCGGTTCTTCGACGCCCGCAAGATGATGGCCCAGATGGCGGGGCGGTTCGGCCTGCCCGGCTCCGGCGGCCTCGGCAAGAAGGCCAAGGGCAAGAAGGGGAAGAAGGGCAAGAAGGGGCGCGGCCCGACGCCGCCGAAGCTGCGCGGCGGCCTGCCCGGCCTGCCGGGCGGGATGCCCGGCGGCATGCCCGACCTGTCCCACCTGCCCCCCGGCCTCAACGAGCTGCCGCCCGGCCTGTCCGGCCTCGACCAGCTCCCCGCCGGCTTCGACCCGTCGAAGCTGAACTTCGGCAAGAAGTGAGCCGCTGATGGCGCTGCACTTCCGCGCCGTGGTCCTGCCCGAGGGCCAGCCGCGCGACCTGTGGGTGGTCAACGGGCGCGTCCGCACCCGGCCGGCGCCCGGCGCGACCACCGTCAGCGACGGCGGCTACCTCGTGCCGGGCCTGGTCGACGCGCACTGCCACGTCGGCATCGGCCCCGCCGGCCCGGTGAACCTCGCCGAGGCCGAGGAGCAGGCCGTCGTCGACCGGGACTCCGGCGTCCTGCTGATCCGCGACTGCGGCTCGCCCCTGGACACCCGCCCGCTCCAGGAGCGCCTCGACCTGCCGCGGATCATCCGCGCCGGTCGGCACCTGGCCCGACCCCGGCGCTACATCCGCTACCTCGGCGCCGAGCTGGAGGACCCCGAGCTGCTGCCCGCCGCCGTGGCGGAGCAGGTGGCCGCGGGCGACGGCTGGGTCAAGCTCGTCGGCGACTGGATCGACCGGTCCCAGGGGGCGACCGCCGACCTCGCGCCGCTGTGGCCGGACGACGTCCTGGCCGAGGCGATCCGCGTCGCGCACGAGGCCGGGGCCAGGGTCACCGCGCACGTCTTCGGCGAGGACGCCCTGCCGGGCCTGCTGGCCGCCGGGATCGACTGCGTCGAGCACGGCACCGGCCTGACCGACGACACCATCGCCGAGATGGCGGCCAGGGGCACCGCGCTCGTGCCCACCCTCATCAACATCGAGAACTTCCCCTCGATCGCGGACGGGACCGACCGGTACCCGACCTACGCCGCCCACATGCGCGACCTGCACGCGCGGGTCCGCACCACCGTCGGCAAGGCCGTCGAGGCCGGTGTCCCGGTCTACGCCGGCACCGACGCGGGTGGCGGCATCAAGCACGGCCGCATCGCCGACGAGGTCGTCGCCCTGCACGAGGTCGGCATGAGCGCCGAACAGGCGCTCGGCGCGGCCTCGTGGGCCGCGCGCCGCTGGCTGGGCTGGCCGGCGCTCGACGACGGCGACCCCGCGGACTTCGTGGTCTACGACACCGACCCCCGGGCCGACCTGGGGGCGCTGCGGGAGCCCGCGCGCGTCGTGCTGCGGGGCCGCGTCGTTCGTTGACCACCCAGGATGTGATCGGTTCACGGTGTTCGGGTAACCGGAAGGTGTGAAGCACCACCGGGAGGACGCTCGCCTCGACCGTCCGTCGCCACGTCAGCGGTCCGCCTCCTCGACCGGCGCACCACGACCAGCCGGTCGGGGGAGGAGGCCCGCGTGACGAGCCCGTCCGCCGGCGCCGACCGCGGCCCGCGGGGCGGTCCCGCCGGATTGATCCGATCGGGGCCGCTCACCTGCGGATAGGCTCAGTCGGCTGGAGGACACCAGGGCTGCGAGGGCAGCGATGCCGGACCGGCACCGTCCCTGACGTTCGGAGGCGCCCGTGCACGCACCGCAGACACCCGAGCCACCGCGCCGGCCCGCCCTCCGCTCCCGGCTGCTGCGGACGCTGGTCCCGGGTGTCGAGAGCCTGCCCGGCAGCGGCGACCCGCCGCGACACCGCTGGGGCTTCGGGGCGTTCCTGCTGGTCCAGGCCGTCTTCCTGATCACGTCGGTGTTCGTGGTCATCCCGTTCCGACCGGCGGGCGACGAGCAGCGGCTGCCCCCGACCGGCATCGTGGTCGCCCTGGTCGTCCCCACCGTGCTCGCCGCCGTCGCCGCGATCGTCATCACCGTCGTGCGCGGCAACGGCCCCTGGCGCGACCTGCGGCTGCGGTGGAGCTGGGCGGAGGTCCGGGTCGGCCTGGCCATCGGCGTCCTGGGGCTCGTCCCCACCCTCGTCGCCGCCCGGCTGTGGTCCTGGTGGGTGGGGGAGGACAACGCCAACTCCGCCGTCGGCTCCCTGCTGTCCGACATCCGGCTCTCGCCCACGCTGGCCGTGGTGGTGTTCCTCCACGTGTGGCTGGTCGCCCCGATCTGCGAGGAGATCATCTACCGCGGGCTGCTGTGGGGCGCGATGGAGCGCCTGCGCTGGAGCCGCTGGAGCGTGTTCGTGCTGTCCACCGCGGTGTTCGCGGTCGGCCACCTCGAACCGTCCCGCACCCCGCTGCTGCTGGTGATCGCCATCCCGATCGGGCTGGCCCGCCTGGTCACCGGTGGCCTGCCCGCCGCGATCATCGCGCACCAGGTGAACAACTTCCTGGCCGCGGTCGGCGTCCTGCTGACCGTGTCCGGGATGATGCCGGTCTGACCGCCGCCGAGGCCGCTGGGCTCCCCTCGGCCCCCGAGGCGGTCGTCGACTGCGGCTACGCCCCGGCGGGTCGCTCGTGCCCCGCGGGCGTACCTGGCGCGCTGCCCACGGCCAACCGACGCCGTCGTCGGGCGGGCCCTCCGCCTGGCCGAGCACGGCGAGGTCGTGGCCGTCGTCGGCACCGTGCTGGCGACCCCTCGCCAGGTCGCTCTGCCTGCACGGGGACGCGTCCGGAGCCGTCGCGCACGCGCGTCCGGCGCGCCCGGCGTTGATCTCCGCTGGCGTCCCGCTCCGGCCGTTCGCGACGGTCCGGGGCGGCCGCGTTTCCCGCGACCCGGTTTCGTCTGGCAGAATGGCATGCTGTCTGCCTCGGCCGGTCCCTCTCGCCGCGCCGTGGACGCAAACGTCCGAGCGCTCGGACCCGTTGCCCCACACGGGCCACGGGCGCTCACCCGTGAGCACACGAGAGCTAGGAGCACTCCGCACCGTGGCCGTCAAGATCAAGCTCATGCGGCTTGGCAAGATCCGTCAGCCGTACTACCGCATCGTCGTCGCCGACGCCCGCACCCGCCGTAACGGCAAGGCCATCGAGACGATCGGCAAGTACCACCCGAAGGACGAGCCGAGCCTCATCGAGGTCGACTCGGAGCGCGCGCAGTACTGGCTGGGCGTCGGCGCGCAGCCGACCGAGCCGGTGCAGCGCCTCCTGGAGATCTCCGGCGACTGGCAGAAGTTCAAGGGCCTGCCCGTGCCGGAGGGCACGCTGAAGAAGGCCGAGCCGAAGCCGGACAAGAAGGCCCTGTTCGAGGCCGCCCTCGCCGCCGCGGGCGAGGAGCCCGTCGTCGAGGCCACCACCCCGAAGAAGAAGGGTGGCAAGAAGGCCGACAAGGCCGAGGGCGCCGAGGCCGAGGCCGCCGAGAAGGCCGAGGGCGGCGAGGCGTGACCGTCCTCGCGGACGCCCTGGAGCACCTGGTTCGCGGCATCGTCGACAACCCGGACGAGGTCCGGGTCAACCTGGTCACGACCCGCCGCGGCCGCACGCTCGAGGTGCACGTGCACCCGGACGACCTCGGCAAGGTGATCGGGCGTGGTGGCCGCACCGCGACCGCGCTGCGCACCGTGATGGCCGGCATCGGTGGTCGAGGTGTGCGCGTGGACGTGGTCGACACCGACCGCTGATCACTCGTACTGGTGGTTCTGGGACCCATGGACGTCGTTGTCGGCCGTGTCGCCAAGGCGCACGGCATCCGAGGTGAACTGGTCGTCGACGTGCGGACCGACTCCCCCGAGGAGCGGTTCGCCGCCGGCTCGGTCCTCGGCGCGCGACTGCGCGACGGCACGTCCCGCACGGTCACCGTGGCAGCCGCCCGGCCTCACGCCGGGCGGCTGCTGGTGCGTTTCGAGGGCGTGGCGAGCCGGGACGCCGCCGAGGCCCTGCGCGGCACCCTGCTCACCGTCGACACGGCGACGCTGCCGCCGACCGAGGACCCGGACGAGTTCTACGACCACGAGCTGGAGGGCCTGGTCGCCGAACTGACCGACGGCACCCGGGTCGGCAGGGTCGTGGAGGTCGTGCACGGCCCGGCCGGCGAGCTGCTGGTGCTCGCCGGGGAGGGTGGCGGCGAGATCCTGGTGCCGTTCGTCGGCGAGATCGTGCCGGAGGTCGACGTCGCCGGCGGGCGCCTCGTGCTGACCCCACCCCCCGGCTTGCTGGATGAGGCCTGAAGCGTTGCGCATCGACGTCGTCACGATCTTTCCCGAGTACCTGGCCCCGCTCCGCGCGGCCCTGCTGGGCAAGGCCCTCGACCGGGGGCTGCTCCAGCTCGGCCTGCACGACCTGCGCGACTGGACGCACGACGTGCACCGGGCGGTGGACGACAGCCCCTACGGCGGCGGTCCCGGCATGGTGATGAAGCCCCAGGTGTGGGGCGAGGCACTCGACGAGGTGTGCGCGGGTCCCACCCCGCCCCGCCTCGTGGTGCCCACGCCGGGGGGACGGCCGTTCACCCAGGAGGTGGCCAGGGAGTACGCGGCCGAGCCCTGGCTGGTCTTCGCCTGCGGCCGGTACGAGGGCATCGACCAGCGAGTGCTGGACCACTACGCCGCGCGCATGCCGGTGGACGAGGTGTCCATCGGCGACTACGTGCTCGTCGGCGGCGAGGTCGCGGTGCTGGTCATCGTCGAGGCGGTGGCGCGGCTACTGCCCGGCGTGCTGGGCAACCCGGCGTCGGCCGAGGAGGACTCGTTCTCCGACGGCCTGCTGGAGGGCCCCTGTTACACCCGCCCCGAGGTCTGGCGCGACCTCGCGGTGCCCGACGTGCTGCGCTCCGGCAACCACGCCGCCATCGCCCGTTGGCGGCGTGACCGGGCGCTCGAGCGCACCTTCCACCGGCGGCCGGACCTGTTGGCCGCGCTGCCGGCGGAGGCGCTGGACCGGAACGATCGCAAGGTGCTCGACCGACTCCACTCCGACCAGGGAGAACGAGCGGCCGAGCAGGGGTCGATTTCCTGAGGCGCGCGGCCGTCTGGCACACTGGACCGGTTGCTGCAGCCGGCCAGGTGCCGGCGTGCGCCACAAGCCACCCCCGCCAGCCGGGCTGACGCGCGGCTACCAGCGGGGTACGAGAGTCAACGCGAACCGACGAGGACGGACTTCCGATGAACACCCTGGACGCTCTGGACGCCAAGTCGCTGCGTTCCGACATCCCCGACTTCCGCCCGGGCGACACTCTGAAGGTCCACGTCCGCGTCATCGAGGGCTCGCGCGAGCGGGTGCAGGTCTTCCAGGGCGTGGTGATCCGTCGTCAGGGTGGCGGTCTCCGCGAGACCTTCACCGTGCGCAAGGTCTCCTTCGGTGTCGGCGTGGAGCGGACCTTCCCGGTGCACTCGCCGAACCTGGCCAAGGTCGAGGTCGCCACCCGTGGTGACGTCCGCCGGGCCAAGCTGTACTACCTGCGCAACCTGCGCGGCAAGGCCGCCAAGATCAAGGAGCGCCGCGAGACCCCGGCCTCCTGAGGCCGAGCGCCGATCATTGTCGTAGCCTGGCTCACGTGGCCGACGTAGTGCCTTCGACAGCACCCCAGGACGACCCGGACCGCACGGCGGGCGCCGCCGGCGGGTCCTCGGACCCCGGAGGGTCCGGGTCGTCTTCGGGCGAGCGGCGGAAGAAGAAGGGTTCCTTCTGGCGGGAGTTCCCGCTGTTGGTGCTCACCGCGCTGGTGCTCACGTTCCTGATCCAGACGTTCCTGGCGCGGGTGTACGTGATTCCGTCGCAGTCGATGGAGCAGACCCTGCACGGGTGCGGGGGGTGCACCAACGACCGGGTGTTGGTGGACAAGGTGACGTACCGGTTCTCGGACCCGGGGCCGGGCGACGTGGTGGTGTTCAAGGGCCCGGACTCGTGGGGTCGGAACTCGGAGTTCGCCGGGAGCCGGTCGTCGAATCCGGTGGTGCGGTGGTTCCAGGACCTGGGATCGGCGGTCGGGATCGGTCAGCCGGACGAGCGGGACTTCGTGAAGCGGGTCATCGCGGTGGGCGGCCAGACGGTCGAGTGGGACGCCGAGGCTAAGAAGGTCAAGGTCGACGGCAAGCTGCTCGACGAGCCCTACATCCACTGGGAAGAGGGCACCGGGCCGGAGAACGTCGAGCCGTTCGGACCCGTGACCGTGCCGGCCGGGCACCTGTGGATGATGGGCGACAACCGGAACTTCTCGGCTGACTCCCGCGCCCACATGCAGGACGACGCCCAGGGCACGGTGCCGGTGGACAACGTCATCGGCAAGGCCAGGGTGATCGTTCTGCCGCCGTCGCGGTGGCAGGGCATCGGCGACCACAACCCGCAGGCCCAGGCGTCCGCGTTGGGCGCGCCGGTCTGGCAGGCCGGCATCCCGCTGGGCATCGGTGTGGCCGGGGCGTTCCCGGTGCTGTGGATCGGTCGTCGGCTGCGCGCGCGGCTGCCGATCCAGCGCGCGCGGCTGCCGATCCAGCGTGGGAGGCGCGACCAGGAGTGACGGCGGGACCCGAGGTCCTGCGCCCGCCACGGGCCGTCGTGCGACGCAGCACGGGGAGTTGGGCGCTACAGGGCGCGTTGGATCGCCGAGGACTCGGCCCGGTCGCCGGCGTGGACGAGGCCGGTCGTGGCGCCTGTGCCGGTCCGCTGGTGGTGGCCGCCTGTGTGCTGCGCCCCGGCGACGGTCGACGCCTCACCGAACTGGCCGACTCGAAACTGCTCACCGCGTTGGCGAGGGACCGGGTCTACGACGCGGTGGTCGCCAGGGCGCTGGCGTGGTCGGTCGTGGTGATCCCGGCGGCCGAGGTGGACGGGCTGGGTGTCCACGTGGCGAACCTGGAGGGCATGCGCCGGGCGGTGGCCCGGCTGTCCGTGCATCCGGGCTACGTGCTCACCGACGGCTTCCCCGTCCCCGGACTGACCGCCCCGACCGTGGCGGTGGTGAAGGGGGACCGGGTCGCCGCCTGCGTGGCCGCCGCGTCGGTGCTGGCCAAGGTCACCAGGGACCGGATCATGGCGAAGCTGCACGCCGACCTCCCGGTCTACGGTTTCGACGTGCACAAGGGCTACAGCACGGGTGAGCACACCGCGGCTCTGGCGGAGCACGGGCCGAGCGCGGAGCACCGGTGGTCGTACGTCAACGTGGCCACGGCAGGAGCGAGGCACGGCATGCGCCCGCCACACCGGGTGGCGCGCGGTGGTGTGATGGCCTCCGTGGTGAACAATGGGGAGCCCCGCGCCGCGGGGTCCGGCGGTTGGTGACGAGGAGGAGCGCGGGGGCGATGAGCGCGGAGGATCTCGAGAAGTACGAGACCGAGATGGAGCTGCAGCTCTACAAGGAGTACCGCGACATCGTCGGCCAGTTCTCCTACGTGGTGGAGACCGAGCGGCGCTTCTACCTGGCCAACGCGGTCGACGTGCAGGTGCGCAACGCCGAGGGCGAGGTCTACTTCGAGGTGCGCATGTCCGACGCGTGGGTGTGGGACATGTACCGCCCGGCGCGGTTCGTGAAGAACGTCCGGGTGATCACCTTCAAGGACGTCAACGTCGAGGAGCTCGACAAGCCCGAGCTGAGACTGCCGGAGGCCGGCCCGTTCGGGAGCTGACGTCTCGCTCCTCCGGCGGACCGGAGGGCATCCTTTCGCGGGCCTGACAGAACCTTCCGTGATCGCCGCGCCGGGACTGTCACCCGGCAGGATCAGCGGATCGAACGAAACCAGAAAGCCACCCGTTCACAGCGGGTGGCTTTCCGGTTTTTCCGCACCCGCACCCGCCGCCTGTAGCGCACCGGCCTGACATTTCCGCCCTGCTTCACCCGTTGGGGAAAGCAGTTGTCCACAGGGCCACGAGTTGTCCCCAGCCAGCGCGTTCGCCCTGGCCCCGGCCTCCCCGACCCGGCACCGTCGTCGTGACAGCCGACGAAGGGAGAAGCCGTGAACCGGGGAATCGGATCGGGGACGAAAACCGCCCCAGGGAAGGCGCCGAAGCGCACGACCGCGCAACTGGGCCGGCAGGGCGAGGACATGGCCGCCGCCCACCTGGAACAACAGGGCTTCGTGGTGCTCTCGCGGAACTGGCGGTGCCCGCAGGGCGAACTCGACATCGTCGCCACCGACGGGGACCGGGTGGTCATCTGCGAGGTGAAGACCAGAGCGGGACCCGGCTGGGGCAAACCGGTCGAGGTCCTCACCGAGGCCCAACGCCGACGGATCCGCCACGCGACCATGGCGTGGCTGTCCACCTTCCGGGTGCCGTGGTGCGACCTCCGCTTCGACCTGGTGGGCGTGACCTGGCCGCCGGACGGCCCCGTGCGCCTCCACCACCTGGAAGGGGCGTTCTGAGATGGCACTCGCCAGGACGTGGTCGGTCGCGTTGTCCGGAGTGGACGGCGTGCCCGTCGAGATCGAGGCCGACATCGGCAACGGCCTGCCGAAGGTCCGGCTGGTCGGCCTGCCCGACCCCTCCCTCACCGAGGCCAAGGAACGACTGCGGGCCGCCGTGCGCAACAGCGGGGAGTCGTGGCCGTCCCAGCACGTCACGCTCGGCCTGTCGCCGGCCGCCCTGCCCAAGAACGGCTCCGGTTACGACCTCGCGCTCGCCTGCGCGGTCCTGGCCGCGGCCGGCAGCGTCCCCCAGGGGGCGTGGGAGTTCACCGTGCTGGTCGGGGAGCTCGCGCTGGACGGACGCGTCCGTCCGGTGCGCGGCGTGCTCCCGGGACTGCTCGCTGCGCGCCGACACGGACTGCGTCGGGCGGTGGTGCCGGTCTCTACCCTTCCGGAGGCGGCACTGGTCGACGACGTGGAGGTCCTCGGGGCGTGCACGCTCGCCGACGTGCTCGCCTCGGCTCGGGGCGAACAGGGCCGGCTCGTCCCGCCGGAGGAACCACCCCAGGCGGCGCCGCCCGCCCGTCCGGACCTCGCCGACGTGGTGGGGCAGCCGGAGGCCCGCTGGGCGTTGGAGGTGGCCGCGGCCGGTGGCCACCACCTGTTGCTCCTGGGGCCGCCGGGCACCGGCAAGACGATGCTGGCCCACCGCCTCGCCGGGCTGCTGCCGGACCTGACGCGCAGTGAGGCGCTGGAGGTCACCGCCATCCACTCGGTGGCCGGCCAGCTCGACAGCTCCGCACCGCTGGTGACCACCGCCCCGTTCATCGCTCCCCACCACTCGACGTCGGTGGCCGCGTTGGTCGGTGGCGGCGGGGGACTGGCCAAGCCCGGCGCTGTCAGCCGTGCCCACCGGGGCGTGCTGTTCCTGGACGAGGCCTGCGAGTTCGGCGCACGCCGGTTGGAGGCGTTGCGAACAGCGCTGGAGGAGGGCGAGGTGCGCCTCGCCCGCCGGGACGGGGTGGTCCACTACCCGGCCCGCTGCCAGTTGGTTCTCGCCGCGAACCCCTGTCCGTGCGCTCCGGCCCGCGACTCCGACTGCGTGTGCCCACCGAACGTCCGTCGGCGCTACCTCTCCCGGTTGTCCGGGCCGCTCCTCGACCGCGTCGATCTCCGGGTGCACATGCGCCCACTGGTCGCGATGTCGGCGGTCGGCGTGGAGTCGGAGAACACGACCGTCGTCCGGGAGCGGGTGTGCCGGGCCAGGGAGGCGGCGGCCGCCCGTTGGGGTGAGCACGGCTGGCGGACCAACGCCGAGGCACCCGGTCCCGCGCTCCGCCGGCGGTTCGCCCTGCCCCGCAAGGTGACGTCGGTCCTGGACCGCGGCCTGAACCTCGGCACGATCACTGGCCGAGGAGCTGACCGCAGCCTGCGAGTGGCCTGGACACTCGCCGACCTGGCCGGAGCCGACCGACCGGACGCCGACCACGTGGCCGCCGCGCTGGAGTTCCGGGAGAGGAGGGTGGCATGAGCACCGCCGACCACGAGGTGCGCACCGCCAGGGCCTACCTCTCCCGCGTCGCCGAGCCGCCAGCGCCGGCGTTGGCCACCCTCGTCACCCATGTCGGGCCGGTGCTCGCCGCGCACCTGGTGCGGTCCGGCGAGGTCCCACCCGAGGTGGGCAAGGAGACCGACGCGCGTCGTCTGGTCCACCAACCCGAGCACGACCTGGCCGCCGCGGCCGCGGCGGGCGCCCGCCTGGTGGTCCCCGAGGATGATGAGTGGCCGGCGTGGCCGCTCGCGGCGTTCGACCTCGCGACCGCGCGCGGTTTGGTCGCGCCGTTGGCGCTGTGGGTCCGAGGTCGCCAGCCGCTGAGCGAGCTGGTCGAGCGCGCGGTCGCGGTGGTCGGAGCCCGGGCGGCCACCGCCTACGGCGAGACCATGGCCGCCGAGATCGGCCACGGCCTCGCGGGCCGAGGGATCACCGTTGTCTCCGGCGCCGCCTACGGCATCGACGGAGCCGCCCACCGGGGCGCACTGGCCGCCGAAGGAACCACCCTGGCGGCTCTCGCGTGCGGCATCGACCTCAGCTACCCGGCCGGCCACACCAGGCTCCTCGACCAGATCGCCGCGACCGGCGCGGTCATCTCCGAGTACCCCCCTGGTTCGGTGGCAGCACGGCACCGCTTCCTGGTGCGAAACCGCCTGATCGCCGGCCTGACAGAGGGCACGGTGGTCGTTGAAGCGGGGGTCCGCAGCGGTTCCCGCAACACCGCGGCCACGGCAAGGGCGCTCGGCCGCGTCGTGATGGCCGTGCCCGGCCCGGTGACGTCGGCGATGTCGGTGGGATGCCACGCCCTCATCCGCGACGAGGCAGCTCTGCTGGTCGGCCGGGTGGAGGAGGTTGTCGAGTCGGTTGGCCGGCTGGGGCTCGACCTCGCGGACGAACCCGAGGCGGCACGGAGGCACACAGACGACCTTGACCCCGAGACGCTCCGCGTCCACGAGGCGCTGCCCCAGCGGGGTGGCCGCAGCGCGGAGGAGGTCGCCTTCGAGTCGGGCGTGCCTCTCAACCGGGTCCGGGCGCTCCTCCCGACGCTGGAGTTGTCCGGCCACGCCGAACGCTGCGACGAAGGCTGGCGCTGCCCCCGACGGCCCCGCGCGCCCTCGACTCGCCCCTCGTCCGATGCCGTGCTCCGCCCCACCCGTGCTCCGCCACATCCCCCTGGCTGAGTCGGCCCCGAGTCAGGCGTGGGACCGCGGCCCCGCCCGGCTCCCAGGCATCCACCGGCCTGGAGCACCGCAGCCTCAGCCACCTCACCTCACTTGGGGCTGACTGAGCCCAGCGCCGTCGAGGGACGTCATCACCCGCCCTCACGCGGTGCCACGCCACGCCGGCATCCACACGTCTGCCGGACACCAGGGCACCCCGCCGGTGCCCGACACCACCACCACATCGGGGGTACATCCACACGACCAACACACAGGGGCCGGGGGCGGGGAGGGGAGGGGGTGGGGGGAGGGGCCCCGGGGGGTGGGAGACGAAGGAAGGGTTGATGCAGGTGGGAGGGGTGGGGCTGGAGAGTCGTGAGGTTCTGGGGGGAGTAGGGGTGGGTGTGGGGTTGCGGAAGCGGGGTGTGGCAAGGGGGGAGCCAGAAGATCACTGATCTTGGGGGAAGGGCGTGGCGATGCTTGACCCGGCGGGGTGGGGCGCGCAGCGTTACGGGGCGTGACGGCCGCGCATGGTTCTCGGGGCAGAGTTGATCTGCGGGGTGCTCGGGCTCGTCTTCCGGTGGCGTTCGGTGAGGCGGTGGACGGGTTCGAGCGGCACCTGCGTGCTGAGCGCGGGTTGTCGGCGCACACGGTGCGGGCGTACGTCGGGGATGTGGTGTCGCTGGTGGACCAGGTCGCGCGTGCCGGGGCGGACGGGTGGGAAGCCCTGGACCTCGGGGCGTTGCGGGGCTGGCTGGCCGCTCTGCGGGAGGCGGGGGCGAGCCGGACGACGCTGGCCCGGCGCGCTGCCGCGGCGCGGGCCTTCACCGGCTGGGCCAAGCGGGCGGGGTGGTTGGCGACGGATCCGGGGCAGCGGTTGACGGCCCCGCGGGCGGCGCGTCGTCTCCCCGCGGTGTTGCGCGCCGAGCAGGCTTCGGCGGTGATGGCGGCCTCGGCGTCGGGCGCCGCCGAGGAGGACCCGGTTGCGCTCCGTGACCATGCGGTGGTGGAGTTGCTCTACGCGTCCGGGGTCCGTGTGTCCGAGTTGTGCGGCATGGACGTCGATGACGTCGATCTCGATCGCCGGGTGGTGCGGGTGCTCGGCAAGGGAGGGCGGGAGCGGGTCGTGCCGTACGGGGAACCGGCTGAGCGGGCGCTGCGGGTGTGGTTGGCGCGGGGCAGACCTTCGCTGGTCACAGCGGGTTCACCTGCGGCGTTGTTCCTCGGCGCGCGGGGCGGGCGGCTCGGGCCGCGGTGCGCCCGTCGGGTGGTGCACGAGGCGGTCTCGGCGGTGCCGGGCGCGAGCCGGACGGGGCCGCACGGGCTGCGGCACTCGGCCGCGACCCATCTGCTGGAAGGCGGAGCCGACCTCCGCAGCGTTCAGGAACTGCTCGGTCACGCTACGCTCGCAACGACGCAGCTCTACACCCACGTCACCGTTGACCGGTTGAAGGCGATCCATGACCGAACCCACCCCCGTTCCTGACGATGCCGGGGGAGGTTCCCGCGCGGCAGCGGCGCCCACGGCGTCCTTGGTGGGGCGCCGTTCCTCGCGGGACGACGGCCCCGGCACCGCGGTCTCACCGCGTGCCACCCCGGGTCGGGGGGTTGGTGATGGCGTGACGGCTGACGCCGTTGTCACAGGGAGTGGCGGGGAGTGCGTGCGGGTGCGGGCGACGGGTGCGCGGACGATGGGTGTTGAGGATCGGCGGGACGGCGGCGGGGCCGCCAGCGCCGGAGGTGACCAGCGCAGCGCTGACGACGTCGAGGCGGGCATCGTCGCCCTGTGGCGGGCGTACGGCCGCAGTGGGGACCAGTCGCTGCGGGACCGGTTGGTGCTGCACTACGCGCCGTTGGTGAAGTACGTGGCCGGGCGGGTCGGAACGGGCCTGCCCTCGCACGTCGACGTGGCCGACCTGGTGCAGTCGGGGATCTTCGGGCTGGTCGACGCGATCGAGAAGTTCGAGCCCGAGCGGGGCCTGAAGTTCGAGACCTACGCGATGCAGCGCATCCGCGGGGCGATCCTGGACGACCTGCGGGCCCAGGACTGGGTGCCGAGGTCGGTGCGCAGCCGGGCGCGGGACGTGGAGCGGGCGTTGGAGCGGCTGGAGGCCCGGTTGCAGCGCACGGCGACCGACGCCGAGCTCGCCACCGAGCTCGGGATCGGCCTGGGTGAGCTGCGCGAGCTGTACGCGCAGCTCCAGCTGACCAGCGTCGTCGCGCTGGACGAGCTGATCGCCGCGGGGCGGGGCAGCGCGTCGTTGGCCGAGACGTTGCCCGACGACCGCGCCGAGGATCCGGTGGCCAGCCTGGTCGACCAGGACAGCCGCCGTCAGCTCGCCGACGCGATCGCCCAGCTCAGCGAGCGGGACCGGATCGTCGTGACGCTCTACTACTTCGAGAACCTCACCCTGGCCGAGATCGGCCGGGTGCTCGGGGTGACCGAGTCCCGGGTCTGCCAGCTCCACACGCGTGCCGTGTTGCGGCTGCGGACGAAGCTGGCCGAGCAGAACGACGCCTGATCCGTCGGTTGTTCGGGCGAGGTCTCGCGGTCACCTCTCCTTCCAGGGCAGCAGCCGTACCCGGTGTGGTCGCAGCAGGCGGAGCGGGTCGAGGTACTCGCGTTCGCGGCGGACGCCCCAGTGCAGGCAGGCCGCCCCCTCCCCGTGCGCGGGGCAGCCGGGGTGGCCTGCGTCCAGGACGCCGATGACCTGGCCGCGGCGCACGCGTTGGGTGGCCTCGACGCGCGGGGTCACCGGCTCGTAGGTGGTGCGGAGCCCGCCGGGGTGCCCGATGGTGATCACGTTGCGGTCGACGACGGGGCCGGCGAGCAGCACGATTCCGTCCCCCGCGGCCAGCACCGGCTGGCCCACGGCGCCGCCGAGGTCGACGCCGCGGTGTCCGGGGCCGTACGGGTGTGGTGGGGGGACGAAGGGCCGCAGCACCGGGGGCGGGCCGGACAGGGGCCAGTCGAAGTCGGGGCGGGGCGCGGGGGCCGGTGGTCCGGCGCGGGCCGCCGCGGCCGGGCGCGGGTCCGCGGTCGACGTGGTGAGGAGGCAACAGGCCAGCAGGAGGGTGAGCAGGGCGCGGAGCATGGCTCCACGGTGGCGTGGGCCGTGACGGTGAGCCAGCGCCTGGTCGCCGCCTGTGGACAACTCGGTGTCCTGTGGACAACTCCGGCTCTGACCGGGACCTCCGGGTGAGATCTGTCCGGCCGACCCACTACACTTTCTGCGGCGGTCCGTGTGTGCGCGGACCGACTTCGCGTGTCGGCGCACGCCCCAGCGGTCGCGGGGCACGACGCCCGGCGGTCCCGGCGGACGACCACCCTGATGGTCCTCGGCGGGTCCGGGCGGCGGCGCGGCACCAGGGCGAGGGGCCACCCGGCCCGTCGCGTCAACCGAACCGCGTGTCGGCTCGCACCGGCACGCCCGAGCCACGAGGTGCGGAAACCGGCCATGGCCGTCGTCACCATGAAGCAGCTGCTCGACAGCGGCGTGCACTTCGGACACCAGACCCGGCGCTGGAACCCGAAGATGAAGCGCTACATCCTGACCGAGCGCAACGGCATCTACATCATCGACCTGCAGCAGACGCTGACCTACATCGACCGGGCCTACGAGTTCGTCAAGGAGACCGTGGCCCACGGTGGCAGCATCCTGTTCGTCGGCACCAAGAAGCAGGCCCAGGAGGCCATCGCCGAGCAGGCGCTGCGGGTCGGGATGCCGTTCGTGAACCAGCGCTGGCTGGGCGGCATGCTCACCAACTTCCAGACCGTCCACAAGCGGCTGCAGCGCCTCAAGGAGCTGGAGTCGATGGAGCAGACCGGCGGGTTCCAGGGTCTCACCAAGAAGGAGATCCTGATGCTCACCCGTGAGAAGGACAAGCTCGAGAAGACCCTGGGCGGCATCCGCGACATGCAGAAGGTGCCGAGCGCCATCTGGGTCGTGGACACCAAGAAGGAGCACATCGCCGTCGGCGAGGCCCGCAAGCTGGGCATCCCGGTCGTGGCGATCCTCGACACCAACTGCGACCCGGACGAGGTCGACTACCCGATCCCGGGCAACGACGACGCCATCCGGTCGGCCGCGCTGCTGACCCGCGTGGTCGCCGACGCCGCCGCCGACGGCCTCATGTCGCGGTCCGGCCGGGGCGCCGTGGACGGCGAGGAGAAGCCCGAGCCGGGCGTGGCCAGCGAGGAGCCGCTGGCCGAGTGGGAGCAGGAGCTGCTGACCCGCGCCGACGAGGGCGCGCAGGGCGCCGAGCCCACCGCGCAGGCCTGATCCGTGCCGCCCGTGGCCGCCGTGACCCCACGGCGGCCACGGGCGGGTCACGCCACGTACCCCTCATCCCCGCCGCGTACACCGAAGAAGGACGGACAACGCACGATGGCGAACTACACCGCGGCCGACGTCAAGCGTCTCCGCGAGCTCACCGGCTCCGGCATGATGGACTGCAAGAAGGCGCTGGAGGAGGCGCAGGGCGACTTCGACAAGGCGGTCGAGATCCTGCGCATCAAGGGCGCCAAGGACGTGGGCAAGCGCGCCGAGCGCACCACCGCCAACGGCCTGGTGGCCGCGGACGGCGGCGTGATGATCGAGCTGCGCTGCGAGACCGACTTCGTCGCCAAGAACGCCGACTTCCAGGAGCTGGCCGCGCGGATCGTCGCGGCCGCCAAGGTCGCCAAGCCGGCCGACGTGGAGGCCCTCAAGGCCGTCGAGCTGGACGGCAGGACCGTCGACGCGACCGTGCAGGAGCTCTCGGCCAAGATCGGCGAGAAGCTGGAGCTGGCCAGGGTCGCCGTGTTCGACGGCCCCGTCGCCACCTACCTGCACAAGCGGGCCGCCGACCTGCCGCCGGCCGTCGGCGTGCTGGTCGAGTACACCGGTGACGCGGTGGACGCCGCCAAGGGCGCCGCGATGCAGGTCGCCGCGATGAAGCCGCGCTTCGTCACCCGCGACGAGGTCCCGGCCGACGTGGTCGCCAACGAGCGCCGCATCGCCGAGGAGACCGCCCGCGAGGAGGGCAAGCCGGAGCAGGCCCTGCCGAAGATCGTCGAGGGTCGGGTCAACGGCTTCTTCAAGGACGTCGTGCTGCTGGACCAGGCGTCCGTGCAGGACTCCAAGAAGTCGGTGAAGGCCGTGCTGGACGAGGCGGGCGTGACCGTGACCCGCTTCGCCCGGTTCGAGGTCGGCCAGGCCTGATCCACCCGAGGACGGGGCCGCCGTGCGGCGACACGACGCGCGCTGGCGGCCCCGTCTTCGCGTATCCGCGACGCGACGAACGCCGTGATGGCGACGACGAACGCCGTGACGGCGACAAGGAGGAGGACCGGTGACCGAGAACGGCGGACAGCGGACCGGCTACAGGCGGGTCCTGCTCAAGCTCGGTGGTGAGATGTTCGGTGGCGGCAGCGTCGGTGTCGACCCGGACGTGGTCCACTCGGTCGCCCGTCAGATCGCCGACGTCGTGCGCGACGGCGTCCAGGTGGCCGTCGTGATCGGCGGTGGCAACTTCTTCCGCGGCGCCGAGCTGCAGCAGCGGGGCATGGAGCGCGACCGCGCCGACTACATGGCCATGCTCGGCACGGTGATGAACTGCCTGGCCCTCCAGGACTTCCTGGAGAAGGAGGGCGTGCCGACGCGCGTGCAGACCGCCATCACGATGGGACAGGTCGCCGAGCCCTACATCCCGCGGCGCGCCGAGCGGCACCTGGAGAAGGGCCGCGTCGTGATCTTCGGCGCCGGGGTCGGCATGCCGTACTTCTCCACCGACACCGCCGCCGCGCAGCGCGCGCTGGAGATCGGCTGCGAGGCGGTGCTGATGGCCAAGGCGGTCGACGGCGTCTACACCGCCGACCCGAAGCTGGACGCGGCGGCGGTGATGTTCGAGAGCATCACCCACCGCGAGGTCCTGGAGCGGGGGCTGAAGGTCGCCGACGCGACCGCCTTCAGCCTGTGCATGGACAACAAGATGCCGATCATCGTGTTCAACCTCCTCACCGAGGGCAACATCGGCCGCGCCGTGCGCGGTGAGAAGATCGGGACCCTGGTCAGCACCCCCGGCGGTGCGGCCACGGCCTGACCGTGCTGGGATCGGCCTCACCGCGAGCGTCCACCCCGCAGCAGAAAGCACAGAAGGAGCAGCCGTGATCGACGAGACACTCCTCGACGCCGAGGAGAAGATGGAGAAGGCGGTGTCGGTGGCCAAGGACGAGCTGGCCACGGTGCGCACCGGCCGGGCCAACCCCGCCATGTTCCACGGCATCACGGTCGACTACTACGGTGCGCCGACGCCGATCAACCAGATGGCCAGCATCTCGGTGCCCGAGGCGCGGATGGCGGTCATCAAGCCCTACGACGCCAGCCAGCTCCGCGCCATCGAGAAGGCGATCAGGGACTCCGACCTGGGCGTCAACCCGAGCAACGACGGCACCATCATCCGCGTGGTCATCCCGGCGCTGTCCGAGGAGCGGCGGCGCGAGATGGTGAAGATCGCCAAGGGCAAGGGCGAGGACGCGAAGGTGTCCGTCCGCAACATCCGCCGCAAGGCCAAGGACGAGCTGGACCGCATCGTCAAGGACGGCGAGGCCGGTGAGGACGACGGCGTGCGGGCCGAGAAGGAGCTGCAGGCCCTCACCGACAAGTACGTCTCCCAGATCGACGTGCTGGTCAAGCACAAGGAAACCGAGCTTCTCGAGGTCTGAGTGGTGACGGCCAGCCAACGGGGGGATGCCGCCGGCGCGTCCGGCGGCACATCAGGGAAGAAGCCTTCGCGGGCTGGCCGGGACCTCCGGGCGGCGATCGCGGTCGGCGTCGGGCTCGGCGCGGCGATCCTGGTGGCGCTGCTCACCGTGCGCGAGGTGTTCGTCGGGATCGCCGCGCTCGCCGTCGCGGTCGGGACGTGGGAGCTCGCCGGCGCGTTGCGCCGGGGCGCCGGCATCCAGCTCCAGCTGCCCGTGCTGCTGCTCGGCGGCCAGGCCATGGTGTGGTTGTCCTGGCCGTTCGGGCGGAGCGGGGTGTTGGCCGCGTTCGTGGTCACCATCCTGTGCTGCCTGGTGTGGCGGATGCGCGCCGGCGCGGACGGCTATCTGCGGGACGTGGCCGCCTCGGTGTTCACGGCGGCCTACGTGCCGCTGTTCGCGTCGTTCGCGGCGATGCTGGTGGTGCCCGACGACGGGCAGTACCGCGTGCTCTGCTTCATGATCGGAGTGGTCTGCTCGGACACCGGCGGGTACGTCGCCGGGGTGCTGTTCGGGCGCCACCCGATGGCGCCGGCGATCAGCCCGAAGAAGTCGTGGGAGGGTTTCGCCGGGTCAATGGTGGCCGGTGTGGTCGGCGGCGCCCTGTCGGTGAGCCTGCTGCTGGGCGGCCACTGGTGGCAGGGCGTGTTGTTCGGCGCGGCGCTGGTGGTCACGGCGACCGTGGGCGACCTCGTCGAGTCCATGATCAAGCGGGATCTGGGGATCAAGGACATGGGCACGCTGCTGCCCGGCCACGGCGGGCTGATGGACCGTCTGGACTCCCTGCTGCCGTCGGCGGTGGTGTCCTGGTTGTTGCTGCGCGCGTTCGTCCCGGCCTGACCACCGCCTCGCGTGCGCGCCGCGGCGGAGCCGGGGCGCGGCGGGCGGTGGTCAGGACCGCGTGGTGGCGTCGAGCACGGCGAAGGTGGCGCCACAGGGATCGGCGAGCACCGCGACGCGCCCCTCGCGTGTGGCGAACGGCGCGAGCGCCACGTGCCCGCCGTGGCGCACCGCCCGCTCCGCCAGCCGGTCGACGCCCACCTCCGGGTCGACGTCGAAGTAGACCATCCAGTGCGGCGGCATCTCGCGGGGGAACTCCGGGCCCATCCCCAGCCGCCCGAGCCGGATCGTCCTGCCGCCCAGCGACCAGAGGGTGTAGTCGGCGGTCCGCGGGTCGTCCCAGGGTTCCTGGGCGTATCCGAAGAGCGCGGCGAAGAACGTGTCGGCCGTCGCGCCGTCCCGGGAGTGCAGCTCGCCGCGGCTCACCGCGCCGGGCAGGGCCGTGCCGAACCGCCAGGTCCCGGTGGGCTGCCAGAAGCCGACGACCGCGCCGGTCGGGTCGGCGGCGATCAGCATGTGCCCGCACCCCGGCAGTTCGACCGGGCCGTGGACGAGCTGCCCGCCGAGCAGGCTGACCTGTTCCGCGGTGCGGACGGCGTCGACGGTGGCGAGGTAGAGCATCCACGTGCCCAGCTCGCCCGGCTGTCGGCCGGGGTTGGTGTACACGCCGGCCACCGGGCGGTCGTGGACCAGGGCGAAGGTGTAGTTGCCGGTGGACGGGTCGGGGTTGATGGCGTAGCGCCAGCCGAACAGGCCGGCGTAGAACTCGCGGGTGGCCCGCGGGTCGGGGCTGGCGAGCTCGACCCAGCACGGGGTGCCCGGCGCGAAGCCGGCCGGGTCGGCGTGGACCATGGGCGCCCTCCTCTCCCGCACGGCGGGGGAGACCGTGTGATCGGCGGGAATCCACGTCGGACCCTAGGCCGGCAGGGGGAACACCGACGGCCGCACCGCGCCCGGACATCCCCCGATCGGGGGGCCGCTGGTCGACCACGGGGTGACCCGCTGGTCGGTGATGCCCCATCCGGGTGCGGTCCTAGCGTCGTGGTGTGGGCGGGGGTCTCCCCCGCCGCCCAGCCCGGCAGGGGGCGACCGGCCACCACCCGTCCGCCGCCTCGCTCCCTGCCGCGGTCGGGCGACACGGCGCGCCCCGGGCGGCCGGGGGAACGGGAGGTCGGGACGATGGGTGGGCTCAGCCCCTGGCACTGGATCGTCGTCATCGCGGCGTTCGCCCTGTTGTTCGGCGCGAAGCGGTTGCCGGACGCGGCGCGGTCGGTCGGCAGGTCGTTGCGGATCTTCCGGGCGGAGATGGGCACCGCCGGGCAGTCCGGGGGCGAGGCCGCGGCCTACGATGGCTCCGCCGGTGGCGGCCCGACCGGGCAGGAGCGGCCGGCGCCCCGGGTGGAGGCGCCGCGGGTGGAGGTGCCGCGGCCGCCGGCCGGCGGGTCGACGGGTCGGTGAACGAGGGGGCTGCGCGCGTGAGCGGCGACCGGGTCCGGGTGGTGATCGCTGAGGATCACCCCATCTACCGGGACGGGCTGCGCCGCGCCCTGGGCTGGAACCACGACCTCGAGGTGGTCGCCGCGGTCGCCGACGGCGACCAGGCGCTGGCGGCGGCCAGGGAGCACGCCCCGTGCGTGCTCGTCGTCGACTACAACCTGCCGGGCAGGAACGGCGTGCAGGTCGCCGACGCGGTCACCAGGGACGGGCTCGACTGCCGGGTGCTGCTGATCTCGGCGACCACCGACGGCCCCGTCGTGTTCGAGGCCCTGGAGCGCGGCGCGGCCGGTTACCTGGGCAAGGACGCCGACCGGGACCAGATCATCGACGCGGTGCTGCGGGTGGCCAGGGGCCAGGCGGTGCTGCCGCCCGAGGTGGCCACCGGCCTGGCCGGGCAGATCCGGATGCGCGGGGGCCAGCACCGCCCGGCGCTGACCGAACGGGAGCGCGAGGTGCTGCGGTCCTTCGCCGCGGGCCTGACCATCCCGCAGGTGGCGCGGAACCTGCACCTGAGCCCGAGCACGGTGAAGAGCCACACGCAGCGGCTGTACGAGAAGCTCGGGGTGGGCGACCGGGCGGCGGTGGTGGCTGAGGCCATGCGCCGCGGTCTGCTGGAGTGAGTCCGGCCGAACCGAGGGGCCCGGCGTCGGTGCGCGGCGCCGGGTGGGCGCGGCTGCTCCTGGTCCTCCCGCTGTCCCTGGGTGGGCTGGCGGCCACCCAGGGCAACCAGCGCGTGGCGTTCTTCGCCGTCGTCGCGGTCTACGCGGTGTGGGCGCTGGGGTGGCTGCGGTTCGTTACGCGGCCGGAGCGCGTCGGGCCGACCGTGGCGGTGGTGGCCGCCGCCGTCGACGTCGTGGTGATCACCGTCCTCGCCGCGCTGTCCAGGGGGCCTGGCTCGGAGGCGCGGTACGCGTACTTCCTGCTGCCGGTCGTCGCGATCCCGTGGAACCGGGCCTGGCTGACCGCCGGTGTGGGCCTCGCCGGGCTCGTCGGGCACGCGGTGCTCGTGCTGGCGCCGCTGCGGCCGGAGGACGTGGCCAACCTGGACCCGTCCAGGGGGATGCTCTACGACCTGCTGCGGGCCGGCACGGACGCGAGCTACCTGTTCTGGCTGACCGGCATGTGCACCCTGCTGACCGTCGCGCTGGGGCGTCGCAACGAGCGGATCCAGCGGTTGCTGGACGAGCGGGAGCGGCTGCTCGCCGAGGTCCTGCGGGTCGAGGACCGGGAGCGGGCGGCGCTGGCCGAGGCGCTGCACGACGGCGCGGTGCAGAACCTGCTCGCGGTGCGGCTGGACCTGGAGGAGGTCGGGCCGGAGCACCGCGGGCCGTGGTGGCACCGAGTGCGCGAGGTGGTCACCGACACCGTGCGGGAGTTGCGGGAGGCGGTGTTCGACCTGCACCCGAGGGTGCTGCGGGAGGCCGGCCTCGCGCAGGCGTTGCGCAGCCTGGGGGAGCGGGCGGCCCGCCGGGGGCGGTTCGACCTCGACTGCCGGATCGACCCGGTGCCCCGGCACCCCGCCGAGCAACTCGTGTACTCCGCCGCGCGCGAGCTGCTGGCCAACGTCGAGCGGCACGCGCGGGCCTCGCGGGTGGAGTTGCTGCTCACCGCGCGGGACGGGCGGCTGCGGCTGTGCCTGCGGGACGACGGGGTCGGCATCGAGCCGGGTGTGCTCCGCCGGCGCATCGCCGAGGGGCACATCGGCCTGGCCAGCCAGCAGGTGCGGGTCACCGGCGCCGGCGGCGCGTTCCACGTGCGGCCCCGCGAGGGCGGGGGCACCGTCGTCGAGGTCGAGCTGCCGTACTGATCTCCCGAGGTGGGAGCGGTCGGGCTCCTCCGATCGGCCTCGGCCGATCGGCTGGGGTCGGCCCACCCCGGATCGGTCCCGGTGGGCGGCGACCCCGCGCGGGCGGCCCCGGGACAGTGGTCGGCGATGGGATCTGCGTCGAGGGTCACGCGGCGGAGACCGCGGCATCACCTTCGACCAGCGCGGCGCCGCCGCTGGGCACGGGGGAGCCTGCTGGGGCCGGTGGTCGTCGCGGTCCTGGTCATGAGCACCTTCGGGGCGACGTGGTGGCGGTTGGGCGCGGCGATGCACCGCGTCGACGGGGTCCTCCCGACCACCGAGGCCCCGAACCCGGTCGGCGCCGGCCGGCGGCGGGCCGCCGAGAACGTCCTCCTCATCGGAGCGGACTCCCGGTCCGGCCGGGCCGGGGTCTCCGGCGCCCGGTCGGACGCGGTCGTGCTGGTGCGCGTGCCGGCGGACCGCGCGAGCGTCACCGCCGTCAGCATCCCCCGCGATGCCTGGGTGGACGTGCCCTCCTGCCCCCGTCCGGGCGGTGGCTGGACCGCGCCCTACACCGGGATGCTCAACTCGGCGCTGGACACCGCCGGCCCCACCTGCACCGCGCGGACGGTGCAGAAGCTCACGGGCATGGTGGTGACGCGGTACGTCCAGCTCGACTACGAGGGCTTCCGGGCGGTCGTGGACGCGCTGGGCGGGGTCGCGGTCGACCACCCCGGGCCGGGTCCGGTGTCCGACCCGGACAGCGGGCTGGAGCTGCGGCCGGGGCGCAACGAGCTGGACGGGGAGGGGGCGCTGGCCTACGTGCGGGCGCGGTGCCACCTCGGCGACGGGGCGGACCCGTGGCGCGTCCAGTGGCAGCAGCGGTTCATGCTGGCGGTGGCCAGGAAGGCCGCGAGCACCGACGTCCTGGCCGATCCGGCCCGGCTGCGGGAGGCCGTGTCGGCCGTGCTGGCCGCGACCACCGCGGACGGGCAGACCTCGCTCGCCGACCTGGAGCGCCTCGTCTCCGCCCTGCGGTCCGTTCCGCCGGAGCGGTTCGTCTTCCGGACCGCTCCGATCGCCTTCCCGGACCACGAGCCCGAGCCGGGCCGGGCGCACCCCGCCGACCGGGTGCTGCTCGACGTCGAGGCGAGCCGGCGCCTCTTCGCGGCGCTCGCCGCCGACGCGCCGCTGCCCGAGTAGCGGACGGGAGACTGGCACGCCCGCACGTCACCTGGTAGAGCGAAGGGGTGAAGAACTACGTGCGGGCGGCCCTGGCCGCGGCCCGCGCCCCCGACCCGGGCGCCACCGGCACCGTGGTGCCCAGCCCGAACATCTGGCACTGGCCGGACGTGTACGAGGTGGAGAACCACGCGCAGGACTCCGGCGGGGCGATCTGGGGTGCCCTGCGGGCGGCCCACGACTTCGCCGGGCGCGACGTGGTCGACGTCGGCTGCGGCGACGGGTTCCACCTGCCGGTGTTCGCCGCCTCGGCCCGCTCGGTGACCGGGGTGGAGCCGCACGCGCCGCTGGTCGAGCGGGCGCGACGCCGGGTGGCTGAGCTCACCAACGTGACCGTGCTGGCCGGACCGGCGCAGCGGTTGCCGCTGGCGGAGGCGAGCGCGGACCTCGTGCACGCCCGCACCGCCTACTTCTTCGGGCCGGGCTGCGAGCCCGGTCTGCGGGAGGCCGACCGGGTGCTGCGTCCGGGCGGCGCTCTCGCGGTCGTCGACCTCGATGCCACCGCCGGGCCCTACGGGGCCTGGATGCGCGCCGACATGCCGCACTACGACCCGTCGGCGGTCGAGGCGTTCTTCGCGCGGCACGGGTTCGACTGCCGGCGGGTCGACACCCTGTGGCGGTTCCCGGACCGGGAGAGCCTGGCGGCCGTGCTGCGGATCGAGTTCTCGCCCCGGGTCGCGGAGCGGGCGATCGCCGAGTCGTCCGGCCTGACCATCCCGGTCCGCTACCGGCTGCACGTCCGCCGCAAGCCGACGGGGATCGTCCGCGCCTGAGTCGGCGCGGGGCGGGTCGCGACGAGCGTGCCGCGCCGCGGCTTCCCCCGCTGCGGCGGACATGGGGTGCGGTGGGCGTAACAGGCGGACGGCGGCCGGGTGAGCTGGTCGATCTGGGACACTGGAGCGCGTTATGACTTCGCTCCCACTCGTGTTCGACGCCCCGCGCCGTGGCCTGCCGCCGCGGCACCTCGCCGACCTCTCCGCCGAGCAGCGCCAGGCCGCCGTCGTCGAGCTGGGGGAGAAGCCCTTCCGGGCCAAGCAGCTGTCGCACCACTACTTCGGCCGGCTCACCGCCGACCCGGAGGCGATGACCGACATCCCGGCCGCCGCCAGGGCCCGGCTCGCGGAGCGCCTGCTGCCGCCGCTGCTCACGCCCGTGCGCCACGTGACCTGCGACGACGGCCTGACCCGCAAGACGCTGTGGAAGGCCCACGACGGCACGCTGCTGGAGAGCGTGCTCATGCGGTACCCGGACCGGGCGACGGTGTGCATCTCCAGCCAGGCCGGCTGCGGCATGGCCTGCCCGTTCTGCGCCACCGGCCAGGCCGGCCTGCAGCGCAACCTGTCCACGGCCGAGATCGTGGAGCAGGTGCGGGCCGCGGCCGCCGCCATGCGGGACGGGCTGCTGCCCGGCTCCGCCGACGACGCCCAGGCGGGCCGGCTCACGAACATCGTGTTCATGGGCATGGGCGAGCCGCTGGCCAACTACCGCCGGGTGATCGACGCTGTGCACCGGATCTGCGACCCGGCGCCGAACGGCCTCGGCATCTCGCAGCGCTCGGTGACCGTCTCGACGGTCGGTCTGGTCCCGGCCATCCGGAAGATGACCGAGGAGGGTCTCCAGGTCCGGCTGGCGGTGTCGCTGCACACCCCGGACGACGAGCTGCGGGACACGCTGGTGCCGGTGAACACCCGGTGGAAGGTCGCCGAGGTGCTGGAGGCCGCGCGGGGCTACGCGGACCGGACCGGCCGCCGGGTCTCCATCGAGTACGCGTTGATCCGCGACATCAACGACCACGGCTGGCGCGCGGACCTGCTGGGCAAGCTGCTGCGCAAGCACCTCGGGCAGCTCGCCCACGTCAACCTGATCCCGCTCAACCCGACCCCGGGCAGCAAGTGGGACGCCAGCCCGAAGCCGGTCGAGCGGGAGTTCGTGCGGCGGGTCCAGGAGCAGGGCGTGGCCTGCACCGTGCGGGACACGCGCGGGCAGGAGATCGCCGCGGCCTGCGGTCAGCTCGCCGCCGAGGGCTGAGCCCCCGCGCCGGATGGGGGCCTGGTGGTCCTGACAGTCCGTGACTTCGACCAGGGCCTGAAGGCGGAACTGCGTGTTCGCCTCGCTGAGCACGGCCGTTCCCCGGAAGCGGAGACACCGGCCGTTCTCACCTCGGTGCCACCCACGTCGATCCGTGGTGAGGGGATGAGGTCCCGGATTCGCCGCGGGTTCGGTGACGTGGGGGACTGCCAGCTCGACCTTCCGGAGCGGACCGAGGCCGCGCGCGGTGCGGAGCTGCCCTGACGGAGACGGTGGGGCACGCTTGGGCCGGAGTGGTGCTTGCCGGAGTGTCACGCGAGGTGGATTCAGGCCGTACCGGGTGCCCGGACCGCGCACGACGGAGGGGATCCTCCCCACGAGGCGCGGCGGACAGGGTGGAGCCGAACCTGGTGGCCATCGGGGGCGCGCCACGATTGTGGCCATGACCGCTGAGCCGCTGCGAACGGTGCGTGGCCACTTGTCGGAATTCGTCGATCGGGCCGAACGCGAGCACGAGCGCGTGGTCGTGACCAGGAACGGACGGCCCGCAGCGGTGCTGATCGGGTACGACGACCTGACGGCCCTCGAAGAGACGCTGGAGACCATGAGCGTCCCGAACGCGGCGGCCCTCCGGCAGAGCCGGGACGAACTCGCTCGTGGTGAGGTCGTTCGCGGCGTGGACGCCGTTCGCGCTCGTCGGACCCGTTCGTGATCCAGGACGAGCTGCCGGAGAGCGTCGCTTCCGCCGTGATCGGGTTCATCACGGGCTCGCTGCTCCACGAGATCGACGATGATCGCCGCGAGGTCACGGCGCCGCGTGTCAGGCACCGTGCCGAGGTCTACCGCCCGCGATGACCTCCCGCCCTCGTGGGCGCGTTGCCTCCCCCGGTCGCCATGACGATCACTTGGTGATCTGGGATCGAGTCGGGGCGCGTACGGAGAAAGGCGCGTCCGGGACGGGGTCCTGGACGCGCCTTTCGCGTGTCGGTGTCCGGCGGCCTCAGCGGCGCCAGTGGGTGCGGCGCTTGATGATGTCGCGCACCAGCATGAAGGCCATGGTCACGGCGATCAGCACGAGGAAGATGTCCTCGACGTGGCCGCGGTGGTTGCCGATGAGCATCAGCAGCATCACGGCGGCGGTCAACCAGCCGGCGATCTGCGTCGCCCGGGGGAAGGTGCCGTGCCAGCCCCACTCCGCCGACGGCTCCTGCTCCAGGTCGAGCGCCGTCACGGCGTGCCGCTTCTCCAGCTCCGAGGAGGACGAGTTGGATGAGTTCGACACAGTGGCCACTACCTCTCCTGCGCCAGCGTCACGGTCGGTTGCGGGGCTCATCGTCCCACACGATCGGGTGGTGACCTCGGCCGCCTCCGTTGGCTGTGACCGGTCGAACTCGTCTACCCTGGCCCATCGCGGGCCCGCCCGCGCCCGCGTTCCGCGGGGCGTCCGCGTCCGGACGGCGCGCGGCGGCGCCTGAGCGCGGTCGCCGAGGACCGCCACCGGGCCGCCGGCGGCGGCCGCCGACCCCCGTCCCGTCCCCCGTACGGCCTGTCGCGGCCGAAGACTGCCTGGAAGGTGCCCGGATTGACCGATGAGCCGCCTGGCGGGTTCCACCCGGCAGAGGAGCGCACGCCCGACACCTTCGCGCCGGTCGAGGTGGGGATCTACGGGGTCGAGAAACGCTTCTCCGACCAGGTGGCGGTCGACGGGATCGACCTGCGCGTGCACGAGGGCGAGTTCTTCTCGGTGCTCGGCCCGTCGGGCTGCGGCAAGACCACGCTCCTGCGGATGGTCGCCGGGTTCGTCGACCCCGACGCCGGCCGGATCGAGCTGGACGGCGTCGACATGGTGGGCGTCCCGCCCTACCGGCGGGACGTCAACACGGTCTTCCAGTCCTACGCGCTGTTCCCGCACATGAGCGTGTGGGACAACGTGGCCTACGGCCTGCGCCGCAAGCGCGTCAAGGGCAGTGAGCTGCGCGAACGGGTGGGCGAGCACCTGGAGCTGGTGCAGCTGTCGGCGTTCGCCAAGCGCCGCCCCGCGGAGTTGTCCGGCGGGCAGCAGCAGCGGGTGGCCATCGCCCGCGCGCTGGCCGCGCGGCCCCGCGTCCTGCTGCTCGACGAGCCCCTCGGCGCGCTGGACGCGAAGCTGCGCAAGCAGATGCAGATCGAGCTGATGCGCATCCAGCGCGAGGTCGGCACGACGTTCCTCTACGTCACCCACGACCAGGAGGAGGCGCTGGTCCTGTCGCACCGGGTCGCGGTCATGAACGCGGGCCGGGTGGAGCAGGTCGGCTACCCGGAGGACGTCTACGAGCGGCCGGGCACCCGGTTCGTGGCCGGGTTCATCGGGACCTCCAACATCATGGACGCCACCGTCGCCGGGGTGGAAAGTGGCGTCGTGGAGCTGACCGCCGACGGCGTGGAGCGGCTGCGGGCGACGCTGCCGGAGCGGCGCGCGGTGCGGCACGGGCAGCGGCTGGCCGTCACGGTGCGCCCGGAGAAGCTGCACCTGTACGACGCCGACGGCGACGAGCAGCCGCCCGCGGGCTGGTGCTCGCTCACCGGCACCGTCGCCGACGTCGTCTACACCGGCATGTCCACCCAGTACGTCGTCGACGTGCCCGGCGGCGGCTCGCTGGTGGCGTTCGTGCAGAACGCGCGGCGGATCTCCGACGCCGGCACGCCGGGCCAGCCGGTGCGCATGGCCTGGGACCCCGAGTTCACCGTCGTGCTGGACGCCGAGCCGGCTGGCCGGGCCGAGCGCGAACTGGTCGAGGAGGTGCGCTGACCGATGGGTGACAACAGGCCGACCGTGCGCGTCGCGCGGTTGTGGGACACCGACAGCCCGCGGGTGACCCGCCGCTCGGTGCTGCGGTCGATGGCCTTCTTCGCGCTGGCCGCGCAGGGCGCGGCGGCCTGCGGGATCTCCGAGGCGCCGCCCGCGCCCGGCGGCGGGTCCAGCGCCGACGTCAAGGCGAGCAACGCGGTCGACGAGAAGAAGCTGAACTTCTTCAACTGGACCGACTACATCGCCGAGGACACCGTGCCCGGCTTCCAGGCCGAGACCGGCATCCAGGTCACCTACGACAACTTCAGCTCCAACGACGAGCTGGAGGCCAAGATCGCCTCCGGGGCGGCCGGCTACGACCTGGTCGTGCCCAGCGACAACTTCCTGCGCCGGTTCCTGCGGTCGAACCTGGTGCGGCCGCTGGACCACGACCTCATCCCCAACCTGCGCAACCTGGAGCAGCGGTTCCGGGAGGCCGACTACGACCCGGGCAACCGGTACTCGATCCCGTGGGCGTGGGGCACGACCGGCCTGGCCTACTCGCGGAGCCAGCTCGGCGCCGAGGTCACCGGGTTCTCCGCCTACGACCTGGCCGGCGCCCGGGGGCGCAGCACGATCCTGGACGAGGCCAGGGACGGGATGATGATCGGCCTGCTGGCGTTGGGGCACGACCCGAACACCAAGGACGCGAAGCAGATCGAGGACGCCACCCGCTACCTGCTCGACCTCAAGAAGAAGATCGGCCAGATCACCTCGGACGTGATCGAGCCGCTCACCTCGGGTCAGGTGCCGCTCGCGCAGTGCTACTCCGGCGACGCCTTCCAGGCCAGGAAGGCCAACGCCGACCTCGCCTACGCCATCCCGCGCGAGGGCGGCATGAGCTACGTCGACCTGCTGTGCGTCCCGGCCAAGGCGCCGCACGCCGAGAACGCGCACCGCTTCCTCGACTACGTGCTGCGCCCCGACGTCGGCGCCAAGCTCGCCAACGCGATCCGCTACGGCAGCGCCAACGCCGCCGCCAAGCCGATGGTCGACAAGGAGCTGCTGAACGACCCGCTGGTGTACCCGCCGGCCGACGTGCTCGCGAAGCTGCCGTTCACCAAGGACCTCGGGCCGGACGTGGAGGCCAGGTACGCCGACGCGTGGACCAAGGTCAAGACGGGCTGATGGCACGGCGTCGCGCTCCCCGCTGGCTCTCCGCCAACCTGCTGCTGCTCCCCACCGGGCTGTGGCTGGCGTTGTTCCTGCTCGTCCCGTTGGCGTTGGTGGTGCAGTACAGCTTCGCCACCAGGGACACCGGCCCGCTGCGGGTGGTGCTGCCCTGGACGGCGCAGGCGTACCGCACCGCCCTCGACCCGGCGTTCCTGCCGATCTTCGGCCGCACGCTGGCCTACGCGGCGCTGACCACGGCGGCCTGCCTGCTGCTCGGCTTCCCGCTGGCGTGGTTCATCGCGCGGCACGGCGGGCGGCACCGCAACGCGCTGCTGGCCGCGGTCCTGGTGCCGTTCTGGGCGAGCTACCTGGCCCGCATCTACGCCTGGAAGGCGCTGCTGGACGGCGACGGGCTGGTGAACCGGCTGCTCGGCCTGGTCGGTCTGGGAAGGGACGGCGGCTTCCTGCTCACCGACGGGGCCGTGGTGCTCGGCCTCACCTACGGCTTCCTGCCGTTCATGGTGCTGCCGCTGTACGTGGCGTGCGAGCGGTTCGACCACCGGCTGGTGGAGGCCTCCTACGACCTCGGCCACGGTCGGGTGTCGACCTTCTTCCGGGTGGTGCTGCCCGGGGTGCGGCCGGGCGTGCTGGCCGGCTCCCTGCTCGTGCTGGTGCCCGCCGCCGGCGACTTCGTCACGCCCAGGCTGCTCGGCGGCGTCGACCAGTCCACCTTCGGCAGCGTCATCGACGACCAGTTCCGGGGTGGCAACAACTGGCCGCTGGGCTCGGCGATGGCGGTGCTGCTGATGGCGCTCGTGGTCGTGGTGCTCGTCGTCCGCGGCCGGCGAGGGGAGGACGTGCTGTGAGCGCGCGCCCTGCCCTGAACCCCGGCAACGACGCCGCCGGCGCGCGGGAGAACGCGCCCAGGACCCGGCGCGGACGCGGCGGGCGGCGCCCGTGGGCCCTGATCGCCGCGGTGGCCGTGGTGTTCGCGTTCCTGTACGCGCCGATCCTGTGGCTGGCGCTGGTGTCGTTCAACGACTCCCGCACGGTGAGCCGGTTCACCGGGTTCTCCACCCGCTGGTACGCCGAGCTGGTCGTCGACGAGCGGGTGCGGTCCGCGCTCGGCCTCACGCTGCGGTTGGCGCTGAGCAGCGCGGCGGTCTGCACCGTGGTCGGGACGCTCGCCGCGTTCGGTCTGCGCCGGGTGTTCCGGGGCCGCGGGTTGTGGACGGTGCTGCTCAGCCTGCCGCTGGTGGTGCCCGAGGTGGTGATGGGGGTCAGCCTGCTGGCGTTCTGCGTCAAGCTCGCCGGCATCCCGCTGGGCTTCGGCGCGTTGCTGGCCGCGCACGTGGCGTTCTCGCTGAGCTTCGTGGTCGTCGTGGTGCGGTCCCGGCTGGCGGGGATGGACCTCCGGCTGGAGGAGGCCGCCGCCGACCTCGGCGCCGGTCCGCTGACCGCGTTCCGCACGGTCACGTTGCCGCTGGTCGCGCCGGCCGTGGTGGCGGGTGCGGCGTTCGCCTTCCTGCTGTCCTTCGACGACCTGGTGATCTCCAGCTACCTGACCGGCGTGGGGTCCACCACGCTGCCGGTGTTCATCTACGGGCAGGCGAGCAAGCGCGGGGTGTCGCCGGAGATCGTCGCGCTGTCCACGCTGATGGTCGCGGTGAGCGCCGCGCTGCTGCTGGTCGGTGTCGCGGCCGTCTCGTGGCGGGCACGACGGGCGGGCCGCCGGGCCGAGCTCGCCCTGCCGAACTGACGTCCCGGACAGACGTCGACCGCGGCGCCCCGCCCACGTCGGAGGACGGTGGGCGGGGCGCCGCGGTCGGTCGTGTCAGATGGGGTCAATGGGTGACGCGTTTGCCGGTGACAGCCCGGTAGATCGCCAGCACGACGATCGAGCCGAGGATGGCCAGCAGCCAGGTCCGCAGGTCGAAGAACTGGCCCAGGTCGGTGTTGAAGATCAACCGACCGATGAAGCCGCCCACGAAGGCGCCGACGATGCCCAGCAGCATCGTCACCAAGATCCCGCCCGGGTCCCTACCGGGCATGATGGCCTTGGCCAGGGCGCCCGCGAGCAGGCCAAGCACGATCCAGCCGATGATGCCCACCGGTGTCTCCTTCCTCGGCGCGCCTGGGGCGCGCCCTCGGCGATCACTACCGCCGCTACTGAGTTGCCCGCGGGCGCCGACCTCACGCTCACCGGAGTGCCGTCGTTATCAGGACGTTATCTTCTGACACCTCAACGGGGGCTTACCCCGGTTCGGGGACAATGGGCGCGATGGAGTCCGCCGGCAGCCAGGGCGCAGCGCCCGCAGCACCCCAGACGTCCCCCTCCCACCAGCGCAGCGTGCTCGTCCTCGGGTCGACCGGGTCGGTCGGCACGCAGGCGCTGGACGTGGTCCGGGCCAACCCGGACCGGTTCCGCGTCGCCGGCCTGGCCGCCGGCGGCGCCGACCCGGCCACCGTCGCCGAGCAGGCGCTCGAGTTCGGCGTGTCCGCCGTCGCCCTGGCCAGGGCGACCGCCGCCGAGGACCTGCAGCTCGCCCTCTACGCCGCGGCCCAGCGCCGGGGGTACGAGCGCGGCGAGTTCCGGCTGCCCCGCATCCTCGTCGGCCCGGACGCGGTGACCGAGCTGGTCGCCACCACGCCGGCCGACGTCGTGCTCAACGCCGTGGTCGGCTCGCGGGGACTGCCCGTGACCCTGGAGGCGCTGCGCACCGGAGCCACCCTCGCGCTGGCCAACAAGGAGTCGCTCATCGCCGGCGGGCCGCTCGTGCTGGCCGCCGCGCGCCCCGGCCAGATCGTGCCGGTGGACTCCGAGCACTCCGCGCTCGCGCAGTGCCTGCGCGGCGGTCGGTCCGAGGAGGTCGACCGCCTGGTGCTGACCGCGTCGGGCGGCCCGTTCCGCGGCCGGCGGCGCGCGGAGCTGGCCGAGGTCACCGTGGAGCAGGCGCTGACCCACCCGACGTGGGCGATGGGGCCGGTCATCACGCTCAACTCGGCGACGCTGGTCAACAAGGGCCTGGAGCTGATCGAGGCGCACCTGCTGTTCGGCGTGCCCTACGAGCGGATCGACGTCGTGGTGCACCCCCAGTCGGTCGTGCACTCGATGGTCGCGTTCACCGACGGGTCCACGCTGGCCCAGGCCAGCCCGCCGGACATGCGGCTGCCGATCGCGCTCGGGCTGGGTTGGCCGGACCGGGTCCCCGGGGCCGCCGCGCCGTGTAGTTTCCAGGTGCCCACGGCGTGGACGTTCGAGCCGGTGGACGACGAGGCGTTCCCCGCGGTCGAGCTGGCCAGGGCCGCCGGGTCGGCCGGCGGCTGCCTGCCCGCGGTGTACAACGCGGCCAACGAGGAGGCCGTCGAGGCGTTCCTCACCGGCGGCATCCGGTTCACGGCGATCGTCGACACGGTCGCCGAGGTGGTGTCCGAGGCTGACGGCTGGCGCGCGGCGCCGGCCTCCGTGGCGGACGTGGTCGCGGCCGAGGAGTGGGCCAGGGCACGCGCGCGGGAACTGGTGGGGGCGGCCGGCGCGGCCGCCGAGGCGGGGAGGAACACGCGGTGACGTTCGTGCTCGGGGTCGTCCTCTTCGCGTTGGGCATCGGCATCTCGATCGCCCTGCACGAGTTCGGCCACCTGCTGACCGCCAAGGCGTTCGGCATGAAGGCCACGCGGTACTTCGTCGGCTTCGGGCCGAAGATCTTCTCGTTCCGGAAGGGCGAGACCGAGTACGGGCTCAAGGCCATCCCGGCCGGCGGGTTCGTGCAGATCGTGGGCATGACCGCGCTGGAGGAGGTCGACCCCGCCGACGAGCCGCGCGCCTTCTACAACAAGCCGGTGTGGCAGCGCGTGGTCGTGCTCGCCGCCGGGTCGATCACCCACTTCATCATCGGCATCCTGGTGCTGTTCCTGATGGCGGTCTCGATCGGCCTGCCGAACCTGGGCAACAAGCCCGTCGTCGGCGAGATCAGCGCCTGCGTGCCGGCCACGCCCACCCAGAAGGGCTGCGCCCCCGGCGACCCGGCCCCCGCCCGGCAGGCCGGCCTGAAGCCCGGCGACGAGATCCTCGCCGTCGGCGGGCGCGCCACCGCCACCTACGAGGACGTCCTGCGGACGACCAGGGAGATGGCCGGCCCGACGCCGTTCCGGATCCGCCGGGACGGCCAGGAGCAGACGCTGACCGTGGACGTGGCCAGGGTGCAGCGCGCCCCGCTGGACCCCAAGCCCGGGGAGACCCAGCTCGTGAGCGTCGGCGCCGTGGGCCTGTCGAACTCGCGCATGCTCCAGCACGGCGTGCTGGAGGCCGTGCCGGCCACCCTGAGCCTGACCGGCGACATGTTCGCCAACACCTGGGAGGGCATCAAGAAGCTTCCGGAGAAGGTGCCGGCGGTCTGGCGGGCCATCATGGGCGAGAACGACCCGCAGCGCCCGGTCAGCGTGGTCGGCGCCAGCGTCATCGGCGGCGACGCGGTCGAGCGGGGCCTGTGGGAGCTGTTCCTGATGCTCCTGGCCGGCCTGAACTTCTTCGTCGGCGTCTTCAACCTGCTGCCGCTGCTGCCGATGGACGGTGGGCACATCGCCGTGAACGTCTACGGCCGCGTGCGGGACTGGGTGCGCCGGATGCGGGGGCTGCCCGCGGGCGGTCCGGTCGACTACACCAAACTGCTCCCGATCACGTACGTGCTCATGCTGCTCGGCGGCGCGATGATGCTGCTCACGGTGACCGCCGACATCGTCAACCCCATCCGGCTCCCCCAGTAACCTGGACTGGCCGACGCACGAGCTGAGAGGACCCGATGACCGTCGACCTGGGCATGCCCGCCACCCCGCCGCCGGTGCTCGCCGAGCGGCGCAAGACCCGCCAGCTCATGGTGGGGTCGGTCGGGGTCGGCAGCGAGTTCCCCGTCTCGGTCCAGTCGATGACCACCACGGTCACCGCCGACATCAACGCGACGCTCCAGCAGATCGCGGAGCTGACGGCGTCCGGCTGCGACATCGTCCGCGTGGCCTGCCCGTCGCAGGACGACGCCGACGCGCTGGCCGCGATCGCCCGCAAGTCCCAGATCCCGGTGATCGCGGACATCCACTTCCAGCCGAAGTACGTCTTCGCCGCCATCGAGGCCGGTTGCGCGGCGGTCCGGGTCAACCCCGGCAACATCAAGAAGTTCGACGACAAGGTCAGGGAGATCGCCCAGGCGGCCCGCGACCACGGCACGCCGATCCGGATCGGCGTCAACGCCGGGTCGCTGGACCCCCGGCTGCTGGCCAAGTACGGCAAGCCCACCCCGGAGGCGCTGGTCGAGTCGGCGCTGTGGGAGGCGAGCCTGTTCGCCGAGCACGACTTCCACGACATCAAGATCTCGGTCAAGCACCACGACCCGGTCGTGATGGTGCGGGCCTACGAGATGCTGGCCGAGCAGTGCGACTACCCGCTGCACCTCGGGGTGACCGAGGCCGGCCCGGCGTTCCAGGGCACGATCAAGTCGTCGGTGGCCTTCGGCGCGCTGCTCGCCAAGGGGATCGGCGACACCATCCGCGTCTCGCTGTCGGCGCCTCCGGTCGAGGAGGTCAAGGTCGGCATCCAGATCCTGCAGTCGCTCAACCTGCGGCCCCGCAAGCTGGAGATCGTCTCCTGCCCGTCCTGCGGCCGGGCCCAGGTGGACGTCTACAAGCTGGCCGAGGAGGTCACCGCCGGCCTGGAGGGCATGGAGATCCCGCTGCGGGTCGCGGTGATGGGCTGCGTGGTGAACGGGCCGGGCGAGGCGCGGGAGGCCGACCTGGGCGTGGCCTCCGGCAACGGCAAGGGCCAGATCTTCGTCAAGGGCCAGGTCGTCAAGACCGTGCCCGAGTCCAAGATCGTCGAGACGCTCATCGAAGAGGCGATGCGGATCGCCGAGGAGATGACCGAGTCGGGTGAGTTGGCGGCCGGCGTCGGTCAGCCGGTTGTCACCGTTTCCTGACTTCTGTACTCCACACGAGTGCTCTGAACCGCTCCGGTCGGGGGTCACCGTACGCATATCGGGGGTGACGTCTGGCAGGCTTGGAGCGTGCTGAAGCTCGCCGGTGCCCGGCTGCTCGACGACCGGGACGCCCGTCAGGTCTGCTCGGTGCTGCGGGCCGACCCGGTCGCCTCGTGCATGGTGTCCTCCCGCGTCGAGGTGGCCGGGGTCGACTCGTGGCGACTGGGCGGCGAGCTGTGGGGCTACGGCAGCCGACTCGACGGGCTGTGCTTCTCCGGGGCCAACCTGGTGCCGCTCCGGGGCGGGCGGGCCGCGCTGCGCGCCTTCGCCGACCGGGCGCTGCGCCGGGGGCGATGTTGCTCGTCCCTGGTCGGCCCGGCCGAGCAGGTGCTGGGCCTGTGGCAGGAGCTGGAACCGGAGTGGGGCCCGGCCCGTGAGGTGCGCGCCGAGCAGCCGCTGCTGGCCATGTCCGGCACGCCCAGGGTGACCCCCGACCCGCTGGTCCGCCCGGTCCGCCCGGACGAGCTGGACCGGTACCTCCCGGCGGCGGTGGCCATGTTCATCGAGGAGGTCGGCATCGACCCCCGGCTGGACGACGGCGGCGCCTGCTACCGGGCCCGGGTCGCCGAACTGGTCTCCGCCGGGCGGGCGTTCGCCCGGTTCGAGGGTGGCGAGGTCGTCTTCAAGGCCGAGATCGGTGCCCTGTCCACCCGGGTCGGGCAGATCCAGGGCGTGTGGGTGCACCCGGACCGCCGGGGCAACGGCCTGGGCGCCACCGGCACCGCCGCGGTTGTCGACCGCCTGGTGCGGGGCCTCGGCCGGATCGCCAGCCTGTACGTGAACGGCTACAACCTGCCGGCCCGCACGGTGTACCAGCGGGTCGGGTTCCAGCAGGTCGGCAGCTACGCGACCGTGCTCTTCTGACTCTGCTCTTCTGTCTCTGCTGCTCCGACTCCGCGGTGCTGTCTCTGCTGACTGTCTCCGCTGTGCTGACCCTGCTGCGCCGGCCGCCTCTGGTCGCGGGCTGACGTGGTCGCCGGCGTCGGCGGTGCTGCCCCACCGATCACCCACACGTGGGGTCCTGTGGAGTCCCCGGCCCCTGCGCTTCGCGGGGTGCGCGCACTGCCCGTTCTGTGGGGCGCCCACTTCAGCGCTGCGTGCGGCACCCACGCCGGTGTTCCGGGGACAGCCCGTGCCCGGGGGATCTTGTCGGACGTCCTGTGCGAACCCGGGCATACTGCGGCGGTGCACGCAAGACCCGCTCGACGCAGGATCGGTGCGATCGGCACGGTGGTCGTCCTCGGGCTGTTGTCCGTCGCGGGCTGCGCGTGGTTCGGCTCCGAGTCCACCCCGGACGCCGTGGTTCGCGCCTTCTACGACGCGCTGGCCGCCGGCGACACCGACCGGGCCGGCCAGGGCACCGACGACGGGCCGGCGGCCAGGGACGTGCTGGACCGGGTCCGGGGGGCGCTCGGCCCCGCCGGCCTCGCCCACCGGGTGGAGCAGGTCCGTTCCTCGTCCACGGCCGCCGACGTCGCGGAGGCGACCGTCGCGTTGACCTGGGACCTCGGGAAGAACCGCAAGTGGTCCTACCAGAGCACCGTGGAGCTGCGGCGACACCGCGACACCTGGCAGGTGCACTGGACGCCCTCGGTCGTGCACCCGAAGCTCGCCGCGCAGCAGTCGCTCGCGTTGCGGGAGCTGCGTCCGGACCCGGCGCCCGTGCTGGACCGGGACGGCGCGCCGCTGCTGTCGCCGCAGAAGGTCATCTCGGTCCTGTTGGACCGCGGGGCCGCCGGGGACCTCGGGGCGGTGGCCGGCGGGCTGGCCGCGGCCCTGCAGCAGTTCGACTCCTCGATCACCCAGCAGTCCATCGTCGACGGCGCGAGCCGGGCCGGCGCCGGCGAGCCCTACGCCGTGGCGAGCCTGCGCGAGACCGACTACCAGCAGGTGAAACCCCGGATCTACGAGCTGCCGGGGGTGCGGTTCACCACCGAGACCCGGTTGCTCGCCCCGGACCGCGGCTTCGCCTCGCAGGTGCTGCCCGCCGTCCGCCGCACCGTGGAGGAGCAGGTCGCCGGCCGCGCCGGGTGGCGGATCGTGTCGCTCAACGCCGCGGGGGCCGAGGCCGAGACGCTGCACGAGCACCAGCCCGAGCTGGCCGCCGCCGTGTCCACCGGGCTCAGCCGCGCCGTGCAGTCCGCCGCCGAGGACGCCGTGGAGACGGTGCCCCAGCAGGCGATGGTCGTGGCCATCCAGCCCTCGACCGGGGACGTGCTGGCGGTGGCGCAGAACACCGCGGCGGACCAGGCGGGCGCGCTCCCGCTCAGCGGTCGCTACCCGCCCGGCTCGACCTTCAAGATCGTCACGGCCGCGGCCGCGCTGCAGGCCGGCACGGCCGGCGACGCCCCGCTGCCCTGTCCCGGCTCGTGGATCGTCGACGGCTACCGGATTCCCAACAACGGCGGCTTCGACCTCGGCGCGGTGCCGTTGACCAGGGCGTTCGCCCGGTCCTGCAACACCACGTTCGCCCAGCTCGCCACGAACCTGCCGGCCGACGCGCTGACCAGGGCGGCGCGCCAGCTCGGGCTCGGCGTGGACTTCGAGCTGCCCGGGGTCACCACGGTCACCGGCGCGGCGCCGGCCACACCCGACGCCAAAGAGCGGGCCGCCGCCGGTTTCGGCCAGGGCAAGGTGGTCGCCAGCCCGTTCGGGATGGCGCTGGTGGCGGCGTCGGTGGCACGCGGCTCGATGCCCACCCCCGTCCTGCTCAGGGGCGTGGAGACCAAGGTCGACACGCGGCCGGACGCGCCGCCGCCGGCGGTGCTGGAGGCGGTGCGGGCGATGATGCGCGCCGTCGTGACCGAGGGCACGGGCATGCGGCTGGCGTCCGTGCCCGAGGTCCACGGCAAGACCGGGACCGCCGAGGTCGGTGACGGCACGCGGTCGCACGGCTGGTTCGTCGGCTACCGGGGGGACCTGGCCTTCGCCACCCTGGTGGTGGACGCCGGCGATTCCACCCCGGCCCTGGACGTCACGGCGAAGTTCCTGTCCTCCACCGGGTGAAACAACCCGATTGTGGAGTGATGATCGTTGGTCCTGCCGCTAGCGTCGTAGCAGGTTGTAGCACATGGAGTTGAGGACAGTGGAAACCATCGGTGTGCGAGAACTTCGGCAGAACGCCAGCGCGTATCTGCGGCGGGTGGCGGCGGGGGAGAGCTTCACGGTCACCGACAGGGGCCATCCGGTCGCCCTCCTCCGACCCGTGGGTCCGGAGTCGTCGCTACGGGAGCAGCTGATCGCCAACGGTGAGCTGATCCCGGGTCGCGGCGGACGCTTCCCGGAGCCTCTTCCCCCACTTCCCGGTGTGAGCGCCTCGGAGGAGTTGCAGCGGCTGCGGGACGAGGAGCGCTGGTGATCTACTTCGACTCCTCGGCCCTGGTGAAGCTGGTGCGGCAGGAGGCGGAGACGCCCGCGCTCGCGCGGTGGGTGGACGAGCTGACTGATCAGCAACGCGTCACCAGCTCGCTGGCGCGGGTCGAGGTGGTCCGTGCGGTCCGGGGGCAGGGAGACGACGCCCTTCGCCAGGCGGGGGCCGTCCTGGTGGAGATCGACCAGTTGCCGATGACCTTCGACGTGCTCGACGCGGCTGGCGCCCTGCCGCTCCCCCTGCGCTCCCCGGACGCCATTCACCTGGCGACCGCGATCCGGCTCCGGGCGAGCCTGACCGCGTTCGTGACCTACGACAAGAGGTTGCTCGCCGCCGCGGAGGAGGTTGGCCTGCCCGTCGCCTGCCCGGGCGCCCCGTAAGGTGGGGGCCATGTCCGTGAGAGCACCGCTCGCGCCGGGCCGGCAGTCACCGCGCCGTCCGGTTCCGGCCACCATCGAGCGCCCCGAGTACGTGGACCGGCCGGCGCCGGCCAGGAACACGGACCCGTGGGTGCAGCCGCCCGAGGTGATCGAGGCCATGCGCGTCGCCGGCAAGATCGCCGCGCAGGCCCTCCAGGAGGCCGGCAGGGCGGTGCGCCCCGGCGTGACCACGGACGAGATCGACAAGGTGGCGCACGAGTTCCTGTGCGACCACGGCGCCTACCCCTCGACACTGGGCTACCGGGGCTTCCCCAAGTCGTGCTGCACCTCGCTGAACGAGGTCATCTGCCACGGCATCCCGGACTCGACGGTGGTCGAGGACGGCGACATCGTCAACATCGACGTCACCGCCTACATCGGCGGCGTGCACGGCGACACCAACGCGACCTTCCTCGCCGGCGAGGTGTCCGAGGAGGCGCGGCTGCTGGTCGAGCGCACGCACGAGGCGACCATGCGGGCGATCAGGGCGGTGCGCCCCGGTCGTCAGCTCAACGTCGTCGGCCGGGTGATCGAGTCCTACGCGCGGCGCTTCGGCTACGGCGTGGTGCGCGACTTCACCGGGCACGGCATCGGCCGCTCGTTCCACAGCGGGCTCGTGGTGCTGCACTACGACGAGCCGAGCGTGGACACGCCGCTGGAGCCCGGCATGACGTTCACGATCGAGCCGATGATCACGCTCGGTGGGATCGACTACGACATGTGGGACGACGGCTGGACCGTCACCACGCGGGACAAGAAGTGGACCGCCCAGTTCGAGCACACCGTGGTGGTCACCGACGACGGGGCGGAGATCCTCACCCTGCCGTGAGCTCGTCGAGCAGCGCGAGCAGCGCGTCGGCCACCGGGTTCGGCTCGGTGGCCGGTGCCAGGTGGTGGGCGGGCGCATGCCGCACCGGCCACCCCCAGCGACGGGCGGCTTCGGCCTCCTGCCCGTAGGGCGTCCGGCTGAGCAGCAGGTAGCCGACCCGGCCGGGCCAGGACACGTCCGGGCGGGGCTCGTCCAGGAACGCGGCGGGCACCCGGACCTGCTCCCGCGCGATCCGCTCGCGCAGCGCCGGGTCGTCCACCAGCTCGGGCAGCGGGTCCGGCTGGAACCAGTCGCTCCACGGCGGCAGGCGGTCGTCGACGACGAACCGCCGGAGGAAGGCGTCCAGCTCCGGGGCCGCCTCGTGGAACGAGCGGCCGGGCGTGGGCAGGGTGGAGTCCAGCAGCACCAGGGCGAGGACCTGCCGGTCGAGGGCGTCGGCCAGGCCGGGCAGCAGGGGGCCGGCCCCGCTGTGGCCCACCAGCACCAGCGGGCCCTGCGCCGCGTTCGAGCCGACGACCTCGGCGAACACCTCGGCCAGCCGCCGGTGGATCGCGCCGTCGGCGGCGCCGGCCGGCGGCGGGGCCAGCGCGGGCCGCAGGTCCGGCACCAGGGCGGGCCGGCCCCGGCGCAGCACCGCGGCGGCCAGCGGGCGCAGGCTGCTCGGCCCGAGGAACGGGCTGTGCACCAGGACGGTCGTCGGGGACTGCGGCATGCCCCGGATGATGTCACCCGACGCGGGTGGGGGAGTGGAGGGGAAGCCGTGGGCGGAGCGTTGCTGGTCGCCGGGACCACCTCGGACGCGGGCAAGAGCGTGCTGGTGGCGGGGCTGTGCCGGTGGCTGGCGCGGCGCGGGCTGCGGGTGGCGCCGTTCAAGGCGCAGAACATGTCGAACAACTCGGTCGTCACGCCCGACGGCGGCGAGATCGGCAGGGCGCAGGCGCTCCAGGCGGCCGCCGCCGGCCTGGAGCCGAGCGTGCGGTTCAACCCGGTGCTGCTCAAGCCCGGCGGCGACCGCAGCTCCCAGGTCGTCGTGCTGGGCAGGGCCATCGGCGAGGTGACCGCGTTGTCCTACAGGCAGCGCAAGGCCGAGCTGGCCCGCACCGTGCACGAGACCCTCGACGGGTTGCGGCGCGACTTCGACGCGGTGGTGTGCGAGGGCGCGGGCTCCCCGACCGAGATCAACCTGCGGGCCAACGACATCGCGAACATGGGGCTGGCGCGCGCGGCCGGGATGCCGGTGCTGGTCGTGGGCGACATCGACCGGGGCGGCGTGTTCGCGCACCTGTTCGGCACGCTGGCCCTGCTCGACCCGGCCGACCAGGCGCTGGTCGCCGGGTTCGTGATCAACAAGTTCCGGGGCGACCCGGCCCTGCTCGAACCCGGGCTGCGGCAGCTCCGCGCGTTGACCGGCCGGCCCGTGCACGGGGTGCTGCCCTGGCGCGAGGAGCTGTGGCTGGACGCCGAGGACTCGCTGTCCTACGCGGCGGACGGGGTGGTGGGTCGGCCCAGGCCGCCGCGGGGGCGGCAGTGGCTCCGGGTGGCTGTGATCCGGTTGCCGCGCATCTCCAACGCGACCGATGTGGAGGCGCTGGCCGCCGAGCCCGGCGTCGCCGTGCGCTTCGCCACCGAGCCCTCCCGACTGGCCGACGCCGACCTGGTCGTGGTGCCCGGGTCGAAGGCCACCGTGTCGGACCTGGACTGGTTGCGGCGCACCGGCCTCGCCGAGGCGGTGCGGGCGCACGCGGCGCGGGGCCTGCCCGTGCTGGGCATCTGCGGTGGCTTCCAGATGCTGTCCCGCCGCATCGACGACCCGGTGGAGTCGGCGGCCGGGGAGGTGCCCGGGTTGGGGCTGCTCGACGTTGACATCGCCTTCGCGCCGGACAAGACGCTGGCGCGGCCGACGGGTGCGGCGTTCGGTCACGCGGTCGCGGGCTACGAGATCCACCACGGCCAGGTCGTGCGTCGGGGTGATCGGCTGGTCCCGTTGGTGGAGTTGCCCGGCAGTGCGCCGGAGGGCGTGGTGTCGGGTGGTGTCGCTGGCACGCACTGGCACGGGCTGTTCGAGAACGACGACTTCCGTCGGGCGTTCCTGCGCTGGGCGGCGGAGCGCGCCGGGCGCGACGGCTTCGTGCCCGCGCCGGACGTCGCCTTCGCGGCGGCGCGCGCCGCCCAGCTCGACCTGCTCGGTGACCTCGTCGAGCAGCACCTCGACACCGACGCGGTGCTGCGACTGCTCGACGAGGGCGCCCCGGCGGGGCTCCCCGCGCTGCCGCCCGGCGCTCCGCCGCTGGAGCCCTAGGAACGGCTCGTACCCCGGAACCCGTCCCCGCCGCACAGACAGCCGTCAAATCCGTCACACGTGCCCGCAGATTCGGCTACCCCAGGGCGTCGATTCGTCCAAAACGGTGTTATTCGGGGGAACCCCTAATTTCATGGTGGCGGGTGGTGCGAGGCGGGGCAAGTCCCCAGTTCGTGCTGTCCATTGTGGATCCTCGGCTCTGGGGGTGCGGCGGAGGCGGACCCCGGGCGAGGTCAGTCGCCTCACGCTCGGTCAGTTGCCTGCGACTCGTGAACGTCGACCACGAAGGTGGGCTTCTGGTCGCTCAGGTACTCCAGCGCCTTCAGACCTGTTCGGCCGTGGACGAAGTCCAACATGAACGACGTCATCGATCCCTCATAGTGCCAGTAGCCGTCCAGTGCGCACTCGGCCACGACGACCGTCCACTTCTCCGGGTCACTGCCGTGCATGAGCCAGAAGAACGCGAAGTCCGTTCCGATGAGCGCCCAGGGAAGCAGACCTCCCTTGCTGGGATGGAAGCGGTACGGGAAGCCGGGGTTGATCTCGTCTATGTCCGGGAATTCGTCCAGCACCCACGAGTTGCCGCCCGAAAACCCCCGTGAAGACGGGGGGTGGATCTCCAGGAAGTCGTTGAAAAGCCCCGCCGGAAAGCGTTCCGCGAACTCCTTGTAGTCGGAGGGGAACCGGCAACCGCAGGCTCGCTCGACGGAGGGCCAGTCGAGCTGGCGGCCAACACCATCCCAGCCAACTGCGCGGGCGATTTCGTCAACAACCGTCTTCCTGCGAGGTGACTCCTTGTGTGGGCGCTGGACGTGACTTGGACGCAGGTTCGCTCCTGGCTGCCGACGAACAGTTGGTCAGGAGACGGTTCCGGACCTTACGGTCGTCCCCCGACACCGACGACCAACCGTGACTCTGACCGCGCCGCACCAACTCCTTCGGTTCGGCTCCAGTCTGCGAGGGGGGTCGGGCTCCTGCCCTCTCACTTCCCCGTTTTCTGTTCGCGGTCCGCGCTGGTGCCGCGCATGGTGTCGAGCAGGGCGCGGGCGAGATGTTCGCCCTCGGGGCCGAGGGCTTCGCGGTAGCGCGCGATCACGCGCTCCTCGCGACCGGGGTCGACGCGGCCGCCGCCGGTCTCGATCCGGCGCTGCTGGATCCTGCGGGAGACGTCCCGCCGCTCCCGCAGGAGCTGGGCGATCTCCGCGTCGAGGTGGTCGATGTGGTGGCGGTGCTCGCTGATCTCGGCGTCGGCGGACGGTCGCTGGCGGGCCGGCGCCGAAGTGCTGAGCGGGGCGGTGGTGGCGGACTCCCGGGGTGGCGCGCAGGCGGGGATCACGGCTAACGCGAGCGCGGTGAAGACGAGCGCGACGAGGCGGGACGGAAGGCGCATGGGCGCGTCTCCTCTCGGAGTGGGGTGGGCCTCCCCGGGAGTGTCGGTCGCGGGGAGGCCCACCTCCAGTCCGGCCTGGCGATCAGCTCCGCTCGGGCTGGCCGAGGCGGCGCAGCATCTCCTCCAGGAACCCGCCGGCCTCGACCGCGGCCCGCTCGGGGTCCTGGTCGCGCACGGCGTCGAGCAGCGCCGTGTGCGAGATCTGCTCCTCGGAGTGGGCGCGGAGGTCGAAGGTCGTGACCACGCTGGCCCGGACCGCCTCGGTGAAGCCCCGGTAGAGCTCGGTCAGCACCGGGTTGTGCGCGCTCTCGACCAGCAGCAGGTGGAACGCGGTGTCGGTCTCGGCGACGCGCTCGCCGTCGCCCTCGTCGGTGGCGGCGTCGCGCTCGGCGAGCGACTCCTCCAGCTGGCGCAGGTCCTCCTCGGTCCGGCGGGTGGCGGCGAGCCGGGCGCCCTCGACCTCCAGCGCGCGACGCACCTCCAGCACCTCGCGCAGCTCGGAGCCGCAGAGCCGGCGGACGGCGCCCGACAGCTCGCTGGTGGCCCGGACGAAGGTGCCGTCGCCCTGGCGCACCTCCAGCAGTCCGGCGTGGGCCAGCGCACGCACCGCCTCCCGCACGGTGTTGCGTCCCACGCCGAGGGCCGAGACCAGCTCCGGTTCCGGCGGGATGCGTTGCCCGACCGGCCATTCGCCGCTGGTGACCAGCTCCCGCATCTGCTCGATCACCTGCTCGACGAGGCCGGCTCGCCGGGTTGTGGCCAACGGCACCGTCTCATCCTTTCATCCAAACATCCTATGTTTGCCACACTAGGCGGCGTGACCGTCGAACCACAGGTGCAGCCCGACATCCGTCAGAAGGACAACCCTGCCATTCCGGGCGCGGGCGTGGCAGAGGTGTCGGCGGAAAGTCGGCCGGCGGCGCGTCCCACTGCGGGCGCCGTGGCCGCCGCGGGCGGCGCGCTGCTCGTCGCCGGCGTCGTGCTGGCGGCGGCGAACCTGCGCCCGACGGTCACCAGCCTGGCCGCGGTGCTCTCCGAGGTCACCTCGGCGCTCGCCCTGTCCGACACCTGGGTCAGCGTCGTGACCGCGGTCCCCACGCTGTGCTTCGGGCTGGCCGCGATGGTCACGCCGTGGCTGGCCAGACGGCTCGGCGCCCGGGGCGCCATCGGGCTGGCCCTCGCCCTGCTGACGGTCGGTCTCGCGGTGCGCGTGCTGGGCGGCCCGTCGGTGCTGATGCTCGGCACGTTCGTCGCCAGCTCGGCGATCGCGGTCGGCAACGTGCTGATCCCGGTGGTGGTCAAGGAGTCCTTCCCCGACCGGATCGGGCCGGTGACCGGCGCCTACAGCGCCTCGCTGACCGCCGGTGGCGCGGCCGCGGCCGCGTTCACCGTGCCGCTGGACCACGCCTTCGGCGGCTGGCGCGGGGCCGTGGGCGTGTGGGCCCTGCTGGCGCTGGCCGCGTTGCTGGTGTGGCTGCCGTCGCTGCGTGCGGCGCGTCGCCGCGCCAGCGCCGCCCCGAAGGCCGCTCCCGCTCCCGCGAGGCGCTCGCTGCTGCGCAGCCCGCTCGCGTGGGTGATCACCGTGTTCTTCGGTCTGCAGTCGTTGGTCGCCTACACCGTGATGGGCTGGCTGCCGAACATCCTGCGCGACGTCGCCGGCGTCGACGCCGCGACCGCGGGCGTCCTGCTGGCCGTGGTGATGGTCATCGGCGTGCCGATCAGCTTCTTCGCGCCGACGCTGGCCGCCCGCTACCGGTCCCAGTCCGCGATGGCCGTCGCGATGGTGCTGTCCGGGCTGGCCGGCTTCCTCGGCCTGCTGCTGGCCCCCACCTTCGCGCCCGGCCTGTGGATCCTGCTGATCGGCGTGGGCCTGGGCATCTTCCCGCTGGCGCTGACGCTGATCAGTCTGCGGGCCCGCACCGGGCCGGACACGGCGGCGCTGTCCGCGATGGCGCAGAGCTTCGGCTACCTGATCTCGGCGACCGGCCCGTTCCTGGTCGGCAAGCTGCACGGCGTCACCGGGGGCTGGACGGCTTCGCTCGCGCTGCTGGTCGGCGTGCTGGTGGTGCAGATCGTGCTCGGCTGGCTCGCCGGCCGGCCCCGCCACGTCTGAGGCACACCGACGCGACGTTCGAGACGCATTCGACACGACGTCTGGGGCACGCCTGACACGACGTCCGCGCTCGTCCGGCGCGACCGCCGGCCCGGTGGGGATCTCCCCGCCGGGCCGGCGGCGTTTCGCGTCCGGCCGCCCGGTTGAGCGGTGGGCCAGTCGACCGACGGGTCAGTTGAGCGGCAGGTTGAGCAGCGCGTTCTCCACCAGCTCCGGCATGGCCGGGTGGATCCAGTACTGGCCGCGGGCCATGGTGCTGGCGTCCAGGCCGAAGTGCATCGCCTGCACCAGCGGCTGGATCAGCGTCGGCGCCTGCGGGCCGATGATGTGCGCGCCGAGCAGCCGGCCGTCGGCCGGGTCGGCGAGCAGCTTGCAGAAGCCGGTGGTGTCCTCCATCGCCCAGCCGTAGGCGATGCCGGCGTACTCGTGGGTGGCGGTCACGTACCGCACGCCCCGCGCCCGTGCCTGCTGCTCGGTCAGGCCGACCGAGGCGACCTGCGGCGAGGAGAACACCGCGTGCGGGACGAACCGGTGGTCGGTGCTCACCGGGGCGTTCGGGTGCAGGAGGTTGTGCTGCACGACCCTGGCCTCGTGGTTGGCCACGTGCTTGAGCTGGTACGGCGAGCTGAGGTCGCCCAGCGCGTAGATCCCGTCCACCTCGGTGCGCTGGTGGCAGTCGACCACCACGCGCCCGTCCGGGTGGGTGCCGACGCCGGTCGCGGCCAGGTTCAGCAGGTCGGAGTTGGGCCGGCGGCCGACCGCGACGAGCAGCGCCTCGCCCTCGACCACCTCGGCGCCCGCGGGCCCCTCCAGGTGCAGCCGGGTGACGTCGCCGTGCCGCTCGGCCCGCACGGCCTTGCGGTTGCGCCGCACGTCCCAGCGCCGCTCGGCGAGCTCGGTGAAGCGGGCGGCGACCTCCTCGTCCTCGCCGCGCAGCAGGACGTCGGAGCGGGCCACGAGCGTGACGTCCACCCCGAACGAGCTGAAGACGTGGGCGAACTCGGTGGCCACGAACCCGCTGCCGAGGATCACCATCCGCGGCGGCAGCTCCGCGAGCCGCATCACGTCCTCGTTGGTGTGGTAGCCGACCCGCTCGATGCCGTCCACGTCCGGCACGACCGGCCGCCCGCCGGCGGCCAGCACGAACCGGTCGGCGGTGAACACCTGCTCGCCCTCGGCGGTGGTCACGGCGAACCGCTTGGGGCCGACGAACCGGCCCAGGCCCTCGTAGACGGTGACGTTGGGGCAGTCCTCGGCGCGGTACCGCCGGCCGCCCTCGGCGATCGGGTCGATCCGCCCGAAGATCCGGTCGCGCACCTCGGGCCAGCGCACCCCGCGCAGCTCGGCGTCCACGCCGAGCCGGGCGCCGGCGGCGGGCGCGGCGGCCAGGTCGGCGGTGTGCACGTACATCTTCGTGGGGATGCAGCCCACGTTGACGCAGGTGCCGCCGAACACGCCCTTCTCGACGATCGCCACGTCCCAGTCGTCGAACCTCGGGTCGAGGATCGAGTTGCCGGAGCCGGTCCCAATGATCACCAGGTCGAAGTGCCGCACGTGCCCATCCTGTCCTCTCAGGGTTGTCCTCCACGGCAACCAGGCGGACGCCACGCCGATTCCTGCGGGTCGCGGTGGCGTGCCCCGCACGGCGGAGGGCGCCGCCCACGTCGGTGGACGGCGCCCTCCTGGCGATCGCTCAGTTCTGGTAGGTCGGCGTGACGACCGCCCTGGCCAGGGTGTGGAAGGCCAGGTTGAAGCTGACCACGGCCGGCGTGGCCGACTCGTCGACGTCCAGCTTGTCCACGTCCACCGCGTGCACAACGAAGTAGTAGCGGTGCGCGCGGTCGCCCTCGGGCGGGGCGGCGCCGCCGAAGCCGGCGTACCCGTAGTCGTTGCGCACGTGGAACGCGCCGGCCGGCAGGTTGGCGCCGTCCCTGGCACCGGCGTCGGCCGCCAGCTCGGTCACCGAGGCCGGGATGTTCACCGCGACCCAGTGCCAGAACCCGCTCGGCGTCGGCGCGTCCGGGTCGAAGCAGGTGACGACGAAGCTCCTGGTGCCCTCCGGGAAGCCGCTCCACGCCAGCGCCGGCGAGGTGTTGCCGCCGGAGAACGCGTGCCGGTCCGACATCGGCTCGCCGTCGCGCACGTCCGGGCTGGTCACGGTGAACGAGCCGACCTGGGGCAGCAGCTCGTAGGGGTCGGGGGCGACAGGGCGTTCGAGGCTCATCGGCGTTCCTCCGCGAGGGTGTCTTGCGGGACACCCGCAGCGGGCCGGTGGTCGTGGGCGCGGACGGGGTGGGACTGCCCACGGACCCCACGAACACCGCCCGTGTCGGGGTGATCGTTCGTCGGGGCCAGCGTAGTGGCGGCGCCGACCGCGCGTGCGTCCGCCACGTGCAGCCCGGCGAGCGCGCAGGCCAGGCCGCGGTGCCCCCGTCGCCAGGCCACGACGAGGCTGACCGCGCCGAGCAGGAACGCGGACAGCCCGGCCCACGCCGACCCGAGGAGGGTGAGGCCGCCGAGCACCGAGAACCCGCCGATGCCGCCGGCCCAGCGGACGATGCGGCGGCCGACGCCGGGCCGCCCGCCGTCCGCGGTCGTCGACCGGATCCGCACGACGCGCTCGCCGAGCGTGGCGTCCCCGGCGAGCACGAAGGCCAACTGGGCCAGCGCCGGGACCCCGTACATCAGCGTGGCCAGCATCAGTGGCCACAGTGGACCCTCGACGTCGCCGTTTCCGTTGGCCCAGAAGGCCATGCTCGTGACCACCACGAGAGTCGAGCCCGTGAGGCCCACGGCGAACAGGTCGCAGAGCATGCCGAGCAGACGTCGGGCCCTGGTGACCGGGCGCGGCGCGCCGGCCGGGGCGTCGACCCGCTGGCCGGGCACCAGGCGCAGCACCGGGGCGATCAACGCCCCGAGCAGCGCGCCCGCGGTGTTGGCCAGCAGGTCGTCGACGTCGAACAGCCGGTACGGGCACGGGTAGAGGAACCAGACGCCGGTGACCTGGGTCAGCTCGATCAGCAGCGACGCGCCGAAGCCGACCAGGGTGGTGACCGCGACGCTCCTGCCGAACAGGTGGCGGACGAACATCCCGGTCGGCACGAGGAGGGCCACGTTGAACGCCACCTGCTGGAACGCCGGGTTCCGCAGCAGCGCGCCGACGCCGGCGCCGACCCGCTCGTGCCGGATGTCGGCGAGGAACGCCAGCGGGCGGAGCTGGGTGTGGACCCCGCGGCCGGAGCAGAAGTCGGGCGTGATCTCCGGCAGCGGCAGCAGCACGTAGGCGATCACCGCGAGGGCGTGGACCAGCAGGCCGAACGCCAGCACCGCCTGCCCCGGGCCCAGCTCGCCGCGCCGCCGGTACTGGCGCGCCACGTAGGGGACGAACAACAACACCGCCAGCACGAGCCCGGCGAACACCGCCACGACGGCGGGCAGCACGCGGTTGCTCAATATCTCCTCCGATCGGTCCGAGCCGGAGCAGACGCTAAACGACCGATCGAGTGAAGATCACGTCCGTCAGGGCCGGGCCGGAGCCGGGCCGGGGTCGAGCCGGTGGCCGACCCCGGCGGGCACGACGGCGAGTGGGCACGACGGTGAGCGGGCGTGACGGTGAGCGGGTGCGGTGGCGCCGGGGTGGCGGCCCGACCGGTCAGTGCCGGACCGGGGCCGGCATCAGCAGCGCGAGCACCAGGTAGAGCAGGAACTGGGGGCCGGGCAGCAGGCAGGACAGCACGAACGCCAGCCGCACCTTCCCCGGGCTCCAGCCGAAGTGCTGGGCGATGCCCCCGGCGACGCCCAACAGCACCCGGTCCTGCGAGCGGGTCATGCGGATCGCCATCTCGAACCTCCGTGGTCTTCTCTCGCCTGTCGGCGTCGGCGCGGGTTTCCCGCGACGCCGCCGGATGCGCGCCAAGCGCTCCCGGCGGTTCGTCGCGGGACCTGCCGTCGGTCACCCCCTGTGGCCCGACGAGATCCACGATCACCCGAGGGGCCGGCCGTCCGCGTCGCTCCGCGGTGCGGTTCGCAGGTCCGCCCGGGGCGGTACCCGGGCTCCGCCCACGGGCGGAGCCCGCCCGTCGGGCCTCCGGGTAGAGTGAGCTGGATCTCACCCTGCGCAACGCCCCCGGGCCCGGCGGCGTCTTGTCCGTTCGGGTGTCGCCGGAAGGGGGCCGTTGGAGTGGGTGACAGGTCGGCCTGGGCGCTGGGCGCCCTCGCCGTGGTTGCGGTGTCCGTGCTCGTCGCCTGCGGCTCGCCCGCCGACCCGGTGGCGGCGCCGAACAGCCCGGCGCCCCCGCAGCGGCAGAGCGCGGCGCCCGGCACGACGACCGCTCCGTCGGGTCCCGCCGTCCCCTCCTTCACCGCCCCCTATCCCGTAGGGGAGAAGCAGGCGAACGCCCCCGCCGGCCGGGACGGCAGGGCGCCGGTGGTCACCAGGATCGAGACCACCAAGCCGGTGGTCTTCATCACGATCGACGACGGCGCGGTCCGCGACCCGGCCGCGATCGACCTGGTCCGGCGCTCCAACGCGCGGCCCGTCCTGTTCCTGACCGACAAGTACGTCGAGAACGACCACGAGTACTTCCGCCAGCTCCGGGACGCGGGCGCGACGATCGAGAACCACACCATCAGCCACCCGGACCTCAAGGGACGGCCCTACGAGGCGCAGCGCAAGGAGATCTGCGGGGCCTCGGACAAGTACGGGCAGGCCTACGGGCGTCGACCGGTGTACTTCCGTCCGCCGTACGGGAAGTACGACGGGAACACGCTGCGCGCCGCCGCCGACTGCGGCGTGCGGGCGGTGGTCAACTGGACGGCGGCGGTCAACGACGGGGTCGTGCAGTTCCAGGTGGGCAACCGGCTTCGGCCGGGCGACATCGTGCTCATGCACTTCCGCAAGACCTTCGTCGCCGACTACCAGGCGTTCCTGCACCGGGCGGCGCAGGACGGCCTGACGCCGGTTCCGCTCGGCGACTTCCTCGGCTGATCCGCCGAACTCGTCCGACGACGGCGCGGCGCGGGACGCCGGCCGGGATGCGGCGACCGTGAGTGTCCACAGTGGACCTACGGTGACCGGTTGCCCCGGCGGGGAAGTCGGACGGTCGTGCTCCGTCCGCGTACCCCGCCGGCCGCGTCGGATCTTTCGCTAGGTTGGCAGGGACGTGTCCGGTCGGCGGACCGTCCCGGCAGCGTGGTCGTGGTCGTGGACCACCGGCCGTCGCCACATCCGAGGGGGAGAAGACAGCATGAGCGACTCCGAGCCCGGCAACGAGGTCCTGGCGGTCGAGGGCCGGTCCCTCATCCGCTTCCCCGAGATCAGCCCGCGGGCGTACGAGCACCCCGCCGACCGGGGCGCGCTGGCGACCGCCAGGGCGTTGCCGGGCTTCGACCAGGTGCTCAAGGCGATCTCGGGCGCGGTGGGCGAGCGCAGCGAGCGCCTGCTCGCGCTCGCCTCGTCGGTGCGGGTCTCCGAGCGGCAGTACCCGAAGCTGGACCGGCTGCGCCGGGAGTGCGCGGAGATCCTCGACCTCGACCCGGTGCCGGACGTGTTCGTGCAGCGCGACCCGCGCCCGAACGCCTACACCGTCGGGATGGACCAGCCCTTCGTCGTGCTCACCACCGGGTTGGTGGAGTTGCTGGACGACGAGGCGCTGCGCTTCGCCGTCGGCCACGAGATGGGCCACGCGCTGTCCGGCCACGCGCTCTACTACACGCTGCTGCGCCGGCTCGTGCAGATGGTCACCGGTCTGTCCTGGATGCCCGTGGGCTACTGGGGGATGCGCGCGGTCATCGCGGCGCTGACCGACTGGTACCGCAGGGCCGAGCTGTCGGCCGACCGGGCGGGCCTGCTCTGCGTGCAGGACCCCGGAGCGGCGCTGCGGGCCCACGTCCTGCTGTCCGGCGCCTCGCACGTGGACGAGATCGACACCGCCGCGTTCCTGCAGCAGGCCGCGGAGTACGACGCGGTCGAGTCGGTGTGGGACAGCGTGCTCAAGCTCGGCCACCTGGACGGCCTCGTCCACCCGCTGCCCGTGGTGCGGGCCGCCGACCTGCAGCGGTGGGCGGCGGGCGAGCAGTACCGGGCGATCCTGGCCGGCGACTACCCGCGGCGCGGCGAGGACCCGACCGCTACGTGGACGCAGGACGTGAAGGACGCGGCGCGCTCCTACAAGGACGCCCTGGCCACGTCGGCGGACCCGTTGGCGAAGGTGCTCAACGAGGTCGGCGAGACGTTGTCCGACGCGGCGAGCAAGGTCTGGCAGCGGTTCAACGGCCGCAACGGCGAGAACGGTGGGCAGCGCGACGGCGAGGACGCCGGGCGGCGCGACAGCAAGGAGTGAGGGCGCTCGCCAGCGTCGGTTTTCCTGCCGCTATAAGCGAATGACCTGGCCGCCCGGTGTGCTCCGTCGGAGACGACGGGTGCGCCGGGCGGCGTCACGTTCGCTGCCCGCCGCGCCGCGCCGCGGGCGACCACTCGGCCTACGTCTTCCGGCTCTGGCGCGACCCGTATTGGTTCGGTTGCACTGTGTCCACCCTTGATTCCCTGTGCAGACAGGGGAAACGGGGTGTGGCAACGAAGTGACAACTGAACAAAGGAGACAGCCATGGCGGGAACCCTGCGCCGCCTGGCCGCGCTCGCCGGCGCCCTCAGCGCGGCGGTCGCGGTCTTCCTCTCCTCCGGAGTGTCGGCGCTCGCCGCGGAGCGGTCCGACGTCACCCCCTTCATCGTCGGTGGAAGCCGTGTGAGCACCAGCACGTACCCGTGGGTCGTGCAGCTCACCACGGACAGCGGATTCCAGTTCTGCGGCGGCACCCTGGTGCGGCCGAACAAGGTCGTGACGGCCGCGCACTGCACCACGGGCGAGGCGCCGAGCGCGATCCGCGTCGTGGCCGGTCGCGACGACAAGCGGAGCTCGGCGGGCGAGGTCGCCGATGTGAGCGACATCTGGGTGCACCCCCGCTACGGCAGCCAGGCCGGCAACGACGTGTCGGTGCTGACCCTGGACCGGGAGCTGTCCTACACGCCGCTGCCCCTCGCGTCGCCGGAGGACACCGGACTCTACGAGCCGGGCACGAACGCGACGATCCTGGGCTGGGGCCTCACCAGGGAGGGCGGTTCACCGTCGCGCTACCTGCTGGGCGCCACCGTTCCGCTGGTGGCGGACCAGAAGTGCTCCTCGACCTACCCCCAGTACACCGCCCGCGGTGAGGTGTGCGCTGGCTTCCCGAGGGGCGGCACGGACACCTGCCAGGGCGACTCCGGCGGCCCGCTGGTGGCCGGTGGCAAGCTCATCGGCGTGACGTCGTGGGGCCAGGGCTGCGCCCGGGCCGGCAAGCCCGGCGTCTACGCCCGCGTGGCGGGCCACCACGCCGAACTGTCCGCCCAGCTCGACTCCTGAGTTCCCGAACCGGCGAACACGGCACGGCCCCGTCCACAGTGGACGGGGCCGTGCCGTGCCATGGGCGGGGATCAGGAGCTGCTGCAGCTCGCGACGGCGAACGGTCCCTCCGCGCTGGCGGTCCTCGGTTCCCTGCCCTCGGCCCTGATCGAGCACGTCACCGTGCCGCCCTCCGGGCCGGCGCTCACGGTCAGCGTCGCGCCCCTGGTCTCGCCCACGACGTCGACTTCCTTGCGCCACGGCAGTTTCGCGCCCTGTTCAGTCTGGGTGCTCGTGTTGCCCCCGCTCATCGTCGAGTAGCCGATCGTGACGCCGGTGGCCGTTCCCGTGACCTCGTAGGTCAGCCTCACCGGCTTCGGCCCGTCGTCGAGGACGTCGCGGAGCACGGCGTACCCGGCGACAGCGACGAGAACGACCAGGACGGCGAGCACCGGCCACAGGCGCCTCCCGCGCCCGGTCGGGGAAGCGCTCGCGGTGCCGTCGGATTGGGACGTGGACATGGTCATGCCTCTCTCATCGGATGTCACCGCTCGTCCGTGACGGCGCCGGATTCGGGTGTCTGCCACCGGGCTCGGTGGGGCCCGGCGCACCGGTGGGACCGGTCAGCGGACCGAGTCCAGCCATGTGTCCACTTCGGACAGAGCGTGCCGGCGGACCGGTTCGGCCGACAGGAAGAGGTCGTGCATCCCGCCCTCGATCGGCGTGGTCGTGACCCGGCGGCCGATCCTCGGCGCCCAGCGGGCGATCTGCGCGACGTCCAGCACGGTGTCGGCGCGCAGCACGTCGTCCTGCCACCGCTTCTCCCTGCGCCGCCGGGCGCTGCCCACGATGCTGCGCGCCGAGTGGAGGACGAGCACCGGGACCCGGACGTCCAGCCCGCGGTGCAGCCGGGCCTGGCCGCGGCGGATCGCCCGCAGCCAGCCCGCGCGCACCGGGAAGCCCTCGATCGGCTTCCACTCGGTGCGGAAGTCCCACTCGCCGTGGTGGTCGACGTGAATGCTCTGGCCGTAGACCGGGGAGAGGCCCTTCGGCAGCACCCAGGTCGGCCACAGCCCGCCGACGACGTCGACCAGCGCCGTGCCGACCGTGCGCGTGAGCCAGGGTTCGGCGAGGTCCAGCCACGGGCTGTTCAGCACGAGCGCGTCCAGCACGTCGTCGTGGCGGCGTTCGTGCGCCCACAGCGAGGCCACCAGCCCGCCGGTGGAGTGGCCGAGGAGGACCAGGCCGCGGTGCCCGTCCTCCTCGCGGATCACCCGCGCCGCGGTGTCGAGCTCCTCGAAGTACAGGCTCAGGTCGGTGACGTAGTTCGGCATCTCGCCCTGGCGCAGGGAGCGGCCGTGGGCCCGGAGGTCGACGGCGTAGAAGTCGAAGCCCCGCGCCGCGAAGTGGCGGGCCAGCTCGACCTGGAAGAAGTAGTCGACGAAGCCGTGCACGTGGAGCACGGCGCCCCTGGTCGCGCCCTCCGCCGCGGTGGCCGGGTGGCGGACCAGGGTCGCGGACGCCGGGTGGTCGGGCTCACCGCCCAACGGCAGCTCGCGGGTCTGGAACGGGTGACCAAGGATGTCGGGCGGCACGGCTCCAGTCTCCCCGTCCCCGGCTGGGGTCACCGTCCGCGCGGGGTCCGGACACCGGACCGGACTCGGAGCGCGTCGCCGTCCCGGCCGGCGCCAGCCGACGGGCGCGGTGAACACCGCCGGCGACCGGGGTCGATCGTCCGTCCGGATGATCGCCGTCACGGACGGGTGGACTGCTCCGCGCGCGCCCACACGGTGATCCGTTCTGCGTAACGTGCCGCTCGTTCCCCTCGCGTCCGGGAAGGAGAGCGCCATGCCGCGTGCCCGCCGTGGTCCACGCGCCCTGATCGGAACCCTGCTCGTCGCCGCGGTCGTCGCCAGCGCCACGGTGCTCGTCGGCGGGACGGGCACGCTCGCGGCGACACCGGAGGGGCGCGCCGGCGGCCCCGTTCTCCTCCCGCCGGCGGAGGGCGACCGGGTGCGGGTGTCCCGCTCGGGCCGGCGCCGGCCCGTCGAGCCGCTCGTGGTCGAGCCGTTCGTCGTCGGCGGTCAGCGGGCGAGCATCGCGGAGCACCCGTGGGTGGTCCACCTGACCACGAGCAACGGCTACCAGTACTGCGGCGGGGCGATCGTGGCGCCGAACAAGGTGCTCACGGCGGCGCACTGCGTGGCCCGCCGGGCCCTGTCCGATCTGCGGGTGATCGCCGGCCGGGAGGACAAGCAGTCCGCCGAGGGCGTCGTCGCCGGCGTGGCGAGCGCCTGGGTGCACCCGTCGTTCCAGTCGACGAACCGGGGTGACGACGTCGCCGTGGTCACGCTCGACCGGACGGTCCCCTACCCGGCGGTGGCGGTGGCCGGCGCGGCCGACGCCGCGCTCTACCAGCCGGGGGCCGAGGCCGCGGTGATCGGCTGGGGCGACACCGCCGAGGGCGGGCCGTCGTCGCGCTACCTCATGAAGGCGGTCGTGCCGGTCATGCCCGACGGGGACTGCTCCAGCGCGTTCCCCGAGTACGACGCGGGCCGCATGCTCTGCGCGGGCTATCCGGAGGGCCGCATCGACGCGTGCCAGGGCGACTCCGGCGGGCCGCTCGTGGCCGGTGGCAAGGTGATCGGCCTGGTGTCGACGGGGGAGGGCTGCGCGCGCGCCGGGAAACCGGGGATCTACACGCGGGTCGCCGTCTACGAGGACCTGGTGCGGCCGCGGATCTGACGCCGGCGTCTCGCGCTCGCGTGATCACGGAAGGGAATCGTCGCTTCGTCTCGTCATCGGGGGATTCGCGGGGGAAACCACTTTCTCCTCTGTCGCGCGGCTCCTGATGTCGGGACCTCTCGAAATATTGATCACCGCCGGATCACCTTGCGCGGCGCGGAAAACGAGAAGTCGGGCGTCGTCATCGCCGTGCGCGGCACGGTAAGCCGACCAGACTCGGTCTGACAGGAGTGACTGTCCCGGCCGTCCTGGTCACCTGACCTGTCACGACGTTCGTGGGCCTCGGGAGCACGAACGGGCGGCTCGGGGAACACGCGACGCGGCGTGTCGGCGAGTTGACCTTTCCGGGTGGTTCCCGCGTCACACGTGGGGGTCGAGTTCTGGATCTCGGTTTGTGCCTGATCCCCGCCGCTGTTCCCGTGGAGGGGCACCGGAATCGTCGGGAGCGGAAGGGAGACCGAGATGGGGAACACCGCGCGTCGTCGGGGCGGACCGCGTCGGATGGTCAGGTGGGTGTGGAGCACGGCGGCGGCCGTGGTCGTCGCGGCCTTGTCGGTGGTGCCGGCCACCGCGCCGGCGTCGGCGAGCGACGGCCCCGACGGGCGGGTCGTCAACGGCCAACCCGTTTCGATCGAGGACTTCCCGTGGATGGTGGCGGTGGCCACCCCGTCCGGACAACCGTTCTGCGGCGGGGCCGTCGTCGCGCCGCAGAAGGTGCTCACCGCGGCCCACTGCGCGGAGAAGGCGAAGGCCAACGACCTGCGGGTGATCGCCGGCCGGACCGACCTGCAGTCCGAGGGCGGCATCGTCGCCAAGGTGGTGCGCACCTGGTCGCACCCGAAGTTCCACGACCCCACGCCCTACTCCAACGACGTCGCCGTGCTGACCGTCGACCAGGACCTGTCGCAGTCCGCGCTCCGGATGCCGACCAGGGACCGGGACCGCCGGCTCTACGACGCCGGCCGCAAGGGCGTCATCCTCGGGTGGGGCCGCACCAGCGAGGGCGGCGACGCCTCACCCCGGCAGCTCATGGGCGCGATGGTGTCGGTGCTGTCCGACCGGACGTGCGAGAAGGCGTACGGCGCGGAGTACCTGCCCGACCGCATGGTCTGCGCCGGGTACGAGCGCGGTGGCACCGACGCCTGCCAGGGCGACTCGGGCGGCCCGCTGGTGGTCGACAACCGGGTGATCGGGATCATCTCCTGGGGGACGGGGTGCGCCCGGCCCGGCAAGCCCGGCGTCTACGCGCGGGTGCTCACCTACTCGCGGCAGCTCAGCCAGGAAATCCAGCAGTAGCGGGTGGGGACGATGACCAGATCCCGACGCTGGCGGCTCCGGTCCACGCTGCTGCCGCTGGCCGTGCTGATGTCCCTGGTCCTGCCGGCCCTCTCGCCGGCGGGGGCGCACGCCCGGGCCGACGGGCGGATCATCGGCGGCACGCCCGTCGACATCGCCGACCACCCGTGGGTGGTCGCCCTGGTCGACACGACCACGAAGCGCGCGTTCTGCGCGGGGGCGCTGGTCGCGCCGGCGAAGGTGGTCACGGCGGGGCACTGCCTGCTCAACCGGGACCGGCGTCGGCTCCGCGTGGTGGCCGGCCGGACCGACCTGTTCGCGAAGGACACCGGGACCATCGCCCGCGTCGCCGGCGCCGCGGTGCACCCCGGTCTGCACACGCCGATGCCCTACGTGAACGACGTGGCGGTGTTGACGTTGGACGGGGCGTTGCCCTACGGAACGGTGCCGTGGGTGTCGCCGCGGGAGGACGAGACCTACGAACCGGGGACCACGGGCTGGGTGTTCGGGTGGGGGCGGACGGAGGAGTCCGGAACGGCCTCGCCGCGCCAGCTCAGGACGGTGTCGGTTCCGCTGTGGGACGGGGACGCCTGCGAGGCGGCGTACCCGGACCGGATCGACCAGTCGGCGATGGTCTGCGCCGGGACGGGCGGGTCCGACTCGTGCCAGGGCGACTCCGGCGGGCCGCTGGTCGTCGACGGTCGGCTCGTCGGCCTCGTCTCCTGGGGCACCGGGTGCGGGCGACCCGACCTGCCGGGCGTCTACACCCGGCTGGACCGGTACGCGACCTGGATCGACCGCGCGGTGCGCGCCGCGTGACGACGGATCGGCGGGGGTGGCACACGCCACCCCCGCCGATCCGTGTCCGGGTCACTGGAAGGCGAGCGCCACCGACATCGCGAGGAAGGCGGTCGCGCTGAGCGCCTCAAGCGCGTTGTGGACGGAGCGGCGCCGCAGCCGCGGGGCGATCCGGGACGCGGTGAGCACGAGCGCCAGCTCCCAGGTGGCGGCCAGCGCGGTGAACACGCCGCCGAGCAGGGCGAGCTGGGCGGTCGGGCTGCCCGCCGAGCCGATGAACTGGGGCAGGAAGGCCAGGCAGAACAACATCATCTTCGGGTTGGTGATGTTGCACAGGAAGCCCTGGCCGAAGCCGCCGCCGGTCGGCCCGTCGGCGCTGTCGGCGACGACGCCCTCGCGCCAGCCCCTGGCGAGCGCCCGCGCGGTGCTCAGCGCGAGGTAGCCGAGGTAGGCGGCGCCCAGCCAGCGCAGCCCGGTGAGGATCGCGGGGTGCTGGGCCAGCACGATGCCCAGCCCGGAGACGACCAGCGCGACCTGGACGAGTCCCGCGGTGTGGATGCCCAGCAGCGTGCGCAGACCCGCGTGCCGGCCGGCCCGGAGCGAGGTGCGCAGCAGCAGGAACGCGTCCAGCCCCGGGGTCAACACGAACACGACGGAGGCCAGCAGGAACGCCGGGAGCAAACCGAGGTCCAGCACGGCACACCCCTCCCTTCCACCGATCAGGAGCCGAACAAATCACTGTGAACTAGGCCACTTGCCTGGTGAATCTTCGGCTGATCACGAGACTAGCAGAAGGATTTACGGGTTCTTGAGAGATGTGAGCCAGATCTTGACGCCACTCCCGGGCGTGGGCCGGAGAAACTGCGGTCGGCGGGGGTCCCCGGCGGAGAATCCGTTGGTCCGATCCGCCTCGTCCCTGCCGCTGTCGGGTGTCGCCCTGGTATTCAGGGGGCGTGACCGCTCAGCCCCTCGCCACGACCGTGCACGTCGCCCGTCCCGACCAGCTCACCGTCCCGGTGCTGTACGCGCTGCTCAGGCTGCGCTCGGACGTGTTCGTGGTGGAGCAGGACTGCGTGTACCCGGACATGGACGGCCGTGACCTCGACCCCGAGGTGCTGCACCTGTGGGTCTCGCCCGCCGACGACCCCGAGGAGGTGCTGGCGTGCCTGCGGGTGCTGCCCGAGCCGGACGGCGGCACGCGCATCGGGCGCGTGGTGACGGCGAAGGCCGCGCGCGGGCGGGGGCTCGCCGGTGACCTGATGTCCGCGGCCCTCGCCGAGGTCGGCTCCGCGCCGTGCGTGCTCAGCGCGCAGACCTACGTCAGGGACTTCTACGCCTCGTTCGGGTTCGAGGCCGTCGGCGAGGAGTACCTGGAGGACGGCATTCCGCACGTCGACATGCGGCGCGCCGGGCGCTGAGCGTCGACGGCTGGGCGCGGGATCAGCTCAGCCAGCTCAGGATCACGCTCAGGCTGTCGGCCCAGTTGGCCGTGACGAGCTGGGCTGCGCCTTCCCGGTCGCCCTTCCGGATCGCCGCGAGGATGCCCCGGTGCTGCTCGTCGGAGCGCTCGCGGCGGCTCACCTCGCGCATGTAGGCGAGCTCGTAGCGCGAGAGGTTGGTGCGCAGGGTTCGCGTCAACGCGCTCAGGCGGGCGTTGTGGGCCGCGTCGACCAGACCGTCGTGGAAGGCGGTGTCGAGCTGCCAGCGCCGCACCGGGTCCTCGCTCCGGGCGAGGTCCTCGGCGAGCTCGGTGAGCGTCGGCAGGTCGACGCTGTCCAGCTCCGCCTCCCGCACGGCGAGGGCCTCCAGTGTGCCGAGGATCGGGTACAGCTCGGCGGCCTCGCGCCCGTCCAGTGGGCGCACCGCGAATCCCCTGGCCAACGCGGACTGGAGGACGCCCTCCGCCTCCAGCCGGAGCAGCGCCTCGCGGACGGGGGTGCGGGAGACGCCGAGCTGGCGGGTGAGGGTGGCCTCGGTGACCGGGCAGCCCGGCGCCAGCTCGCCCCGCGCGATCATGCCGGCGATGCGGGTGTAGACCGCCTCGCGGAGCGGCTCGGCGCGGGGGATCGGGGCCTCGACCATGGGCGGCATCGTATTCGATATACGAAGTGATCCACGACGGTGGCGACCCGGGTTCCACCGATCGTCAGGTGGTTTCCCCGGGCATGGGACGCCCGAGGGTGTCCTTCCTTCACTCTCGCGTCAAGCCTCGCGCTCCAGGTGTCGCGGCGGGCGGGGCCTGGGGTGAGGGTCGAGAGCCGAAGCCGTGGTAGGTATTTCGAATACGATAGGCGAGGGCTAGCCTGCCGTGCATGACGCAGAGCGCGCTGTCGCTGTCTCCCGAGCGCATCGAGCGGGCGGCACGGGAGATCGACCCCGTGTTCCGGAACACCCCGCAGTTCGCCGACGACCACCTCAACGCCGTCCTCGGCCGCGAGGTCGTGGTGAAGGTGGAGACGGTCAACCCGATCCGCTCCTTCAAGGGCAGGGGCGCCGACTTCTTCCTCCGCCAGCTCGGCCGGGTCCCCCAGGTCGTGTGCGCCTCGGCCGGCAACTTCGGCCAGGGCCTGGCCTACGCCGGCCGCGCGCTCGGCGTCGACGTGCACGTGTTCAGCGCCGAACGCGCCAACCCGGACAAGGTCGCGCGCATGCGGTCCCTCGGCGCCAGGGTGACGCTGGGCGGCGCGGACTTCGACGAGGCGAAGGAGGCCGCGCGGGAGTACGCGGCCGGCCAAGCCGACCGGGTCTTCGTCGAGGACGGGCACGAACCCGGCATCGCCGAGGGCGCCGGCAGCATCGCCGTGGAGCTGCTGGGGAGCTCCCGCGAGTCCGCGCCGCCCGACACCGTGGTGGTCCCCCTCGGCAACGGCGCCCTCGTCGCCGGCGTTGCGCGGTGGATCAGGGAGGTCGCGCCGGCGACCAGGGTGGTGGCGGTGTGCGCCGCCGGCGCGCCGTCCATGGAGCTGAGCTGGCGAGCCGGTGAGCCCGTGCCGACGGAGCGGGTCGACACCATCGCGGACGGGATCGACGTCCGGGTCCCGGTCCCGGCGGCCGTGGCGTGGGCGCGCGAGCTGGTCGACGACGTCGTGCTCGTCGACGACGACGAGATGCTGGCGATGGTCCGCGTCGTGCGCGACACCCTCGGCCTGCTGGTCGAGCCGGCGGCGGCGAGCGGCCTGGCGGCGATCCGGCGGCACGACATCCCCGGCGACCGGCTGGCGACCGTGCTCACCGGGGGCAACGTCTCCGCCCAGGTCCTGGCGCGGCTCGGCTGATCAGCGCCGGCTCGCCGCGCGGAGCCACGCCAGGAGGGCGGCGCGCCCGAGGCTCTCCGGATCGGCTCCGAGGGCGTCGAGGGTGAGCGCCTGCCGGGTGGCGTGCGGCAGCGCGGCGGCCCAGCGCTCGGCCACCTCGGCCGGGTGGACGGGATCGTCGACGCAGTACGCCACTCCGGCGGGGGCGGTGATCCGACGCAGGTCGTCGGCCCCGGGGGCGGGGTGGCGCGCGGCCGCGCGCAGCGAGTCGGCCAGGCCGGAGCCGTGCCACCGCCAGGAGCGGGTCAGCTCGGCGGCCAGCCAGTCGGGCACGCCGTCGGTGGCGGCCCGCAGCGCGGCCTCCACGCCGAGCCGGTCGACGGCCTCCGCGCTGGCCAACGCGGCCAGGGCCGCCGGCGCGGTGCCGACGCCGTCGACGCCGTGGGTCCCGTCGGCCCTGCCGGCCCCGTCGGTCGCCCCGGTGGCGAGCCCGAACCAGCCGGGCAGGGCCAGGAGGAGGCCGGCGCACCGCTCCGGCCGCCGTGCGGCCCACTCGGCGGCCAGGTGCGCGCCCAGCGACACGCCGCCGACGACCACCGGGCGCCCGGCCTCCTCGGCGGCGGCGTCCAACGCGGCCAGGTGGTGGTCGACCAGGCGCGGCCCCGGCCGCGGCGGCACCGCGACGAGCCGGAACCCCCACGCGGCCAGCGGCCCGGCGAACGCCGCCCGCACGAACTCCGCGTCCGAGCCCGTGCCCGGAAGGATCACCGCCACCGGGCCCAGTGATCGACTCACCCACTCCATCCACTGATCATCTCCTGGAGCGACGCGTCCGCGCCCCGCTCATGGTTACGCTGGCGAGTGGACGGCTCGTCCGGGACGGCGGGCCCCGAGGCGCACAGGAGCGCGAGATGACGGGCAACGGAGGCGGCTACTGGCGCCGCCTCGTACGTCGGCTCACCAGCGACGTGACCGAGCTGGACGCCGACGACCTCTCCCGGCGGGTGGAGGCGGTGGGCGCGTGTCGCGCCGTCGACTGCCGGTCGGGCGAGGAGGCGACCGTACTCGGTCGGCTACGGAGTGTGGAACACTGTCCGCGCGACGCGGTCGCGACGCTGGAGGCGGAGCTGTACGACGGCACCGAAGGCGTCACGCTGGTCTGGTTGGGCCGGCGCCGCATTCCCGGTATCGAGCCGGGACGCACGATCAAGGCTCGGGGCCGCATCGCCGTCAGGGACGGCCGCAAGGTCCTCTACAACCCCTACTACGAGCTGCAGACGACCAACTCATGACCGAACCCACCGCCCATCGCGCCGCGGAGGACGCCGCCGTCCCCGCCGCCGCGGCACCGCTCCCCGGGAGGGACATGGCCCAGGACAGCGTGCGGGACCCGGAGCGGGAGCCCGCCCCGGACGCCGAGCGGCAGCAGACCATGCTGGAGATGATGGGCGGGGTCCACGGACTGGTCTACTCGTCGGTCCCCGTCCTGGTGTTCATCCTGGTCAACGTGTTGACCGGGTTGACCCCCGCGATCTGGTCGGCGCTGGGCGTCGCGGTCGCCATCGCGGTGTGGCGGGTGATCCGCAGGGAGCCGGTGCAGCCGGCGATCTCCGGCCTGTTCGGGGTGGGCATCGCCGCGTTCATCGCGCACCGCACCGGCTCGGCCAAGGGGTTCTTCCTGTTCGGGATCTGGGTGAGCCTGGTCTACGGCGGGGTCTTCCTGGTCTCGGCGCTGGTCCGGTGGCCGCTGGTGGGCGTGGTGTGGTCGGCGCTCAACGGCACCGGGTTCGGCTGGCGCTCCGACCGCCGCGTCCGGCTGGCCTACGACCTCGCCACGCTGGCGTGGGTGGTCGTCTTCGGCGCCCGGTACGTGGTGCAGCAGTGGCTCTACGACAACGACCTGACCGGCTGGCTGGCCGCGGCCCGGCTCGGGATGGGCTGGCCCCTGACCGGTCTGGCGTTGCTGGTCACGGTCTGGGCGGTGCGCAGGGACACCCAGCGGGTCGCGCGGGAGAACGGCGAGGCCGGGAACCAGGCGGGCAGCGACGCGACCAGTACCGAGGGCGCCGCGGGCGCCAAGGGAGTGGTGAACCCGGGGACCGGCCCGGAGCAGACGACGTCCGCGTCCTCACCGTCCTGACGGCCGTCCCCGGCGATGCGGGCCGGACGACGCCCGCTCCCCGAACGGCACGCGGAGACAGAAACAGGACAGACGACGGGTGCCCCTGGTCGAGGAGATCTCTCCGCGACCAGGGGCACCGGTTCGTTCGGGGTCGGGCGGCCGGCCGGCTCAGCCGTCGAGCGCCGCCCTGATCTGCTGCTCGACGTTGATGGCGGCCACGAACAGCAACTCGTCGCCGGCCTCCAGCGGGTCGTCCGGCTGCGGCACGATGACCCGGCCGCCGCGCAGGATGGTCACCAGCGCGGCGTCCTGCGGCAGGTCCAGCCGGCCCACCGGCCGACCGGCCAGCGGCGTGTCCTCCGGCAGGGTGACCTCCACCAGGTTGGCCTGGCCCTGCCGCAGCGTCAGCAGGCGCACCAGGTCGCCGACGCTGACCGCCTCCTCGACCATCGCCGCGAGCATGCGCGGCGTCGAGACGGCCACGTCCACGCCCCACGCCTCGGTGAACAGCCACTCGTTGCGCGGGTCGTTGACCCGGGCGACCACCCGGCGCACCGCGAACTCGGTCTTGGCCAGCAGCGCGACCACCAGGTTCACCTTGTCGTCGCCGGTGGCGGCGATGACCACGTCGCACAGCTCCATGCCGGCCTCCTCCAGGGAGGACAGCTCGCAGGCGTCGGCGTGCACCCACTCGGCCTGCTCGACGCTGTGCGGGTCGAACTGCGCCCGGTCCCGCTCGATGAGCATGACCTGGTGGCCGGCGGTCAGGAGCTCCTGGGCGATCGAGCGGCCGACCGCGCCGGCCCCGGCGATGGCGACGCGCATCAGTGGGACTCCTCGGGGGGCTGCGCGGCGGCGCCGCAGACGACGGTGACGGTGCCGGACAGGGCCGCGACGTAGACGTCGTCGTCGGCCTGCACCACGGTGTCCGCCGTGGGCAGCACCCCGGTGCCGAACCGCATGATGAACGCCACGCGGCAGCCGGTGGTCTCCTCGACCTCGGCCACCCGCCGCCCGACCCAGTCCTCGTGCAGCGGCAGCGGCAGCACCGCCACCGTCCCGGACGGGTCGCGCCACGCGGTGGCCACGCCCTCGGGCAGCAGCATCCGCATGAGGCGGTCGGTGGTCCACGGCACGGTGGCGACGGTGGGGATGCCCAGCCGCTCGTACACCGCCGCCCGCTTGGCGTCGTAGATGCGGGCGACCACGTGCTGGACCCCGAAGGTCTCCCTGGCCACCCTGGCGGAGATGATGTTGGAGTTGTCCCCGTTGGAGACGGCGGCGAACGCGCCGGCGCGCTCGATGCCGGCCTCGACGAGCACCTGCCGGTCGAAGCCGATCCCGACCACCTGCTGGCCGTGGAACTCACCGCCCAGGCGGCGGAACGCCTGGGAATCCTTGTCGATCACGGCCACGGTATGTCCGAGCCGCTCCAGGGCCGTGGCCAGCGATGACCCCACGCGACCGCAGCCCATGATCACGACGTGCACGACGTGCCCCTCCTCGATGACGTGGGCTGTGGCAACTTACCCGCCGGCGAGTCCGCCGTCATGGCGGGTACCCCGGTGTGCTCGGGAGCACGCCGTCGGGCGTTGATGCGCCAACAAGGTGATAGAAGCGCATACGCTACGCCCCGTGTCGAAGTTCGCTACCGCGGCGAAACGCATCCTCGTCGGACGGCCCTTCCGGAGCGACAGACTGTCGCACACCCTGCTGTCGAAGCGGATCGCGCTCCCGGTGTTCGCCTCGGACGCGATGTCCTCCGTCGCCTACGCGCCGGAGGAGATCTTCCTCGTGCTGTCCCTGGCGGGGCTGTCGGCGTTCGCCTTCGCGCCGTGGGTCGGTCTGGTCATCGTCGTCGTCATGCTGGCGGTCGTCGCCAGCTACCGGCAGAACGTGCACGCCTACCCGTCAGGGGGCGGCGACTACGAGGTGGCCACGGTCAACCTCGGCAAGTCCGCCGGCCTCACCGTCGCCAGCGCGCTGCTGGTCGACTACGTGCTCACCGTGGCCGTGTCGATCTCCTCGGCGATGGCCAACATCGGCTCCACGATCCCGTTCGTCGCCGAGCACAAGGTGCAGTTCGCGGTGGTGGCGATCGCCCTGCTCACCGCGGCCAACCTGCGCGGCATCCGGGAGTCGGGCTCGGCCTTCGCGGTGCCCACCTACGCGTTCATGGTCGCCATCATCGGCATGATCCTGTTCGGCCTGTTCCGGGCGTTCGTGCTGGGTGACGAGATGCGCGCGGAGAGCGCGGGCCTGGAGCTGCGGCCGGAGGGCGACCACCTGGCCGGCCTCGCCTTCGTCTTCCTCCTGCTGCGCGCGTTCTCCCAGGGCTGCGCCGCGCTGACCGGCGTCGAGGCGATCAGCAACGGCGTCCCGGCGTTCCGCAAGCCCAAGTCCCGCAACGCGGCGACCACGCTGCTGATGATGGGCCTGATCGCGGTGACCATGCTGATGGGCCTGATCATGCTGGCCCAGGTCACCGGCGTGAAGATGGCCGAGGACCCGGCCCACCAGCTCGTCAACGCGCCCCAGGGCTACGAGCAGAAGACCATGGTCGTGCAGCTCGCCGGCGCCGTGTTCGACCACTTCCCGGCCGGCCTGTACTTCGTCACCGGCGCCACCGCGCTGATCCTGGTGCTGGCCGCGAACACCGCCTTCAACGGCTTCCCGGTGCTGGGCTCGATCCTGGCCCAGGACCGCTACCTGCCCCGCCAGCTGCACACCAGGGGCGACCGGCTGGCCTTCTCCAACGGCATCCTGTTCCTGGCCGGGTTCGCGATCCTGCTGGTCATCGCCTTCGACGCCGAGGTGTCGCGGCTGATCCAGCTCTACGTCGTCGGCGTGTTCGTGTCGTTCACCATGAGCCAGACCGGCATGATCCGGCACTGGAACCGGCTGCTGCGCACCGAGACCGACGCGTCGGCCCGCCGCCGGATGCGCCGCTCGCAGGCGATCAACGCCTTCGGCCTGTTCATGACCGGGTCGGTGCTGGTCATCGTGCTGATCACCAAGTTCACCAAGGGCGCGTGGATCGCGCTGGCCGCGATGGCCGCCATCTACGCCCTGATGACGGCCATCCGCCGGCACTACGACCGGGTGGCCAGGGAGCTGGAGATGGAGGAGCGGGCCGCGGTGCTGCCGTCCCGCAACCACTCCATCGTGCTGGTCTCCAAGCTGCACATGCCGACCCTGCGGGCGATCGCCTACGCCAGGGCGACCCGGCCGGACGTGCTGGAGGCCGTCACGGTCAACGTCGACGACGCGGACACCCGCGCCCTGGTGCGGGAGTGGGAGAAGCAGGACATCCCGGTCGCGTTGAAGGTCGTGGAGTCGCCGTACCGGGAGATCACCAAGCCGGTGCTGGACTACGTCCGGCGGGTGCGCAGCAACAACCCGCGGGACGTCGTGACGGTGTTCATCCCCGAGTACGTGGTGGGCCGCTGGTGGGAGCAGCTGCTGCACAACCAGAGCGCGTTGCGGCTCAAGGGCCGCCTGCTGTTCCAGCCGGGCGTGATGGTCACCAGCGTGCCGTGGCAGCTCGCGTCGTCGGCGCGCGTGCACGAGAAGGAGGTGCACGCTCCGGGGTCGGTGCGGCGTGGCCTGGAGGCCGTGGAGACCGAGCGCGCGCGGACGGGCGGCAAGCCGTGACCGGACGACCTTCCCCGGGTGACCGGGTCGACGCGCACGGGCCGGCGGGCGAAGCCGCGACCTCGGCTTCGGCCTCGCCCGCCGGCGAGCGGCGCCGGGACCGGCCGGACTGGACGGGGCGGCGCCTGGAGCTGGAGGTGGGCGCCCCGGCGCACGGCGGGCACTGCGTGGCCCGGTTCGAGGGGCGGGTGGTGTTCGTCCGGCACGCGTTGCCGGGGGAGCGGGTGCTCGCCGAGGTCACCGAGGACCACGGCGGGTCCTTCTGCCGGGCCGACGCCGTCCGGGTGGACGCCGCGTCGCCGGACCGGGTGCCGCAGCCCTGTCCCGTCGCCCGGCCGGGCAAGTGCGGTGGCTGCGACTGGCAGCACGCGACCGCCGACGCGCAGCGCCGGATCAAGGCCCAGGTGGTGGCCGAGCAGTTGCGGCGCATCGCCGACGTCGAGTGGCCGGTGGCGGTCGAGGCGCTGCCCGGCGGTCTGCTGGACTGGCGCAGCCGGGTGCGGATGGCGGTGGACCCGGCCGGCCGGCCGGGCTTCCGCCAGCACCGGGGGCACGCGGTCGTGCCGGTCGAGCACTGCCCGATCGCCGTGCCCGGCGCGGTCGAGGCGGTCGCCGACCGGCGCTGGCGGCGCGACCTGGAGCTGGAGATCGTCGCCGACGACGCCGGCGAGGTGCACGTCAGCGAGCTGCGGCCGGACCGGCCGGCGCGGCTGGTCGCCGGCGGCGGCGTGGTGGTGGAGCGGGCCGTCGGCCGAGAGTGGCGGCTCTCGCCCGGGGTGTTCTGGCAGGTCCACCCGGCGGCGGCCGACGCGCTGGCCGACACCGTGCGGGAGTGGGCGCAGGCCCCGGCGGGCGGCCTGGCGTGGGACCTCTACGGCGGTGTCGGGCTGTTCGCCGCCGTGCTGGCCGAGCAGGTCGGCGCGGACGGCTCGGTGCTGGTGGTCGAGTCGGCGCGGCGTTCGGTGTCGGACGGGATCGCCAACCTGGGCGACCTGCCGCAGGTGCGGTGGGAGGTGGGCCGGGTCGAGCGCGTGCTGGGCTCGCCGGAGCTGGCCGACGAGCGGCCGGACGTCGTGGTGCTGGACCCGCCCCGCAAGGGCGCCGGCCGCGCGGTCGTGGACGCGATCGCCGACCGGGACCCGGAGCGGGTCGTGCACGTGGCGTGCGACCCGGCGGCGCTGGCCAGGGACGTCGGCCTGTTCCTCGACCAGGGCTACACCCTGGCCGGGTTGCGGGCGTTCGACGCGTTCCCGATGACCCACCACGTGGAGTGCGTGGCCCTGCTGACCCGGTGATGGGCCGCTGACCGTGAGGGGCGGACCGGGGAGGTCAGGCAAGCCGAGCGCTCAGGTCATGGGTGGGCGTGCCGGGCGGCCCTAGCGTCGGCGCATGGGCGATGCGTTCATTCTGGACGCGGTGCGCACCCCGCGCGGCAAGGGCAAGCGCGGCGCGCTGCACAGCGTCAAACCCGTGGAACTGGCGGCGACCGCGTTGCGCGGGCTCGCCGAGTGCGCCGAGCTGGACACCAGCCTGGTCGACGACGTGGTGTGGGGCTGCGTGACCCCGGTGGGGGAGCAGGGCGGTGACATCGCCCGGGCCGCCGTGCTGCACGCCGGCTGGCACACGGACGCGCCGGGCGTGCAGGTGAACCGGTTCTGCGCGTCCGGGCTGGAGGCGGTGAACCTGGCGGCGGCGAAGGTCGCCGCCGGGTGGGAGGACCTCGTGGTCGCCGGCGGCGTGGAGTCGATGTCGCGGGTGCCCATGGGCTCCGACGGCGGCGCCTGGTACGGCGACCCCGAGCTGAACCTGGCAACCGGGTTCGTGCCGCAGGGCGTGTCGGCCGACCTGATCGCCACGATGGAGGGCTTCGGGCGGGCGGAGTTGGACGCCTACGCCGCGCGGTCGCACCGGCTGGCCGCCGAGGCGCGCGCCGCCGGCCGCTTCGACCGCTCGGTGGTGCCGGTGGTCGACCGGCTGGGCGTGGCGGTGCTGGCGGAGGACGAGGCGATCCGGCCGGAGACCTCGGTGGAGTCGCTGGCCGGCCTCGCGCCCAGCTTCGCCGGGGTCGGCGCGGCCGGCTTCGACGCCGTGGCCGTCGACCGGTACCCGGCGGTGGAGCGGATCGAGCACCGGCACACCGCGGGCAACTCGTCGGCGATCGTGGACGGGGCCGCCGCGATGCTGCTCGGCTCGGCCGCGGCGGCGGAGCGGGTCGGCCTGCGGCCCAGGGCCAGGGTGCTGGCCACCGCCGTCGTCGGCACCGAGCCGACGATCATGCTCACCGGGCCGGCCCCCGCGGCGCGGCGGGCGCTGGCCAGGGCCGGCATGTCCTTCGCCGACGTCGACCTGTTCGAGGTCAACGAGGCCTTCGCCGCCGTGGTGCTGAAGTTCCTCCGGGACACCGGGGTGCCCGAGGACCGGGTGAACGTCAACGGCGGCGCGATCGCGTTGGGCCACCCGCTGGGCGCGACCGGCTGCATGCTCGTCGGCACGCTGCTGGACGAGCTGGAGCGGCGGGATCTGGGCACGGGCCTGGTGACCCTGTGCGTGGGCGCCGGCATGGGCGTCGCGACCGTCGTCGAGCGGGTCTGAGGGGGCGGACGATGAACGAGATCATCCGGTGGGAGCGCGACGCGCGCGGTGTGGTCACGCTGACCATGGACGCGCCGGGCAGGTCGGCCAACACCCTGGACTCCGCGTTCCGCACGGCCTTCGCCGAGGTCGTGGACCGGCTGGAGGCGGAGCGGGACGACATCAGCGGCGTGGTCCTCACGTCGGCGAAGCGCACCTTCCTCGCCGGCGCCGACCTGACCGAGATGCTGGCGGTCGGCGAGGAGCACGTGCCCCGGCTGACCACCGAGCTGGACGGCTTCAAGACCCTGTTGCGGCGGCTGGAGACGCTGGGCCGGCCGGTGGTCGCCCTGGTCAACGGGTCCGCGCTGGGCGGCGGGTTCGAGCTGGCGCTGGCCTGCCACCGCCGCGTGTGCGTGGACGATCCCGGGCTCCGGGTCGGGCTGCCCGAGGTGATGCTCGGCCTGCTCCCCGCGGGCGGCGGTGTCACGAGGTACGTGCGGTTGCTCGGGCTGGCCGCGGCGCTGCCGTTGTTGTTGGAGGGCAAGCGCCTCCGGCCGGCCCGCGCGCTCGCGGCGGGGCTGGTGCACGAGCTGGCGCCCGACGCGGCGACCGGGTTGGAGCGCGCCAGGGAGTGGATCGCGGCCAACCCGGACGCGCGGCAGCCGTGGGACAGCCCGGGGTACGCCATCCCGGGCGGCGGGCTGAGCGATCCGGTGGTGCGGCAGGTGACCGCGGCGGCCCCCGCCATGCTCCGGAAGCGGACCCACGGCACCCTGCCGGCGCCCGAGCGCATCCTGTCGGCCGCCGTGGAGGGCATGGCGGTGGACGTCGAGACGGCGCAGCGCGTCGAGACGCGGTACTTCGCCGACCTCGTCACCGGGCAGGTCGCCAAGAACATGATCACCGCGTTCTGGTTCCAGCTCAACGAGGTCAACGCCGGTCGGTCGCGCCCGGACGGCGTCCCGGCGCGCGAGGCGCGGCGGGTGGGGGTGCTGGGCTCGGGGATGATGGGCGCCGGCATCGCCAGGGTCACCGCCGAGGCCGGCATCGAGGTCGTGCTCAAGGACGTCACCGCCGAGGTCGCGGCGGCCGGCCGGGACCGGATCGCGGCCGAGCTGGCGGCGGTCGTCGCCGCCGGCCGGTTGGCGGAAGCCGACCGGGACGCCGTGCTGGCCAGGATCACGCCCACCGGGTCGGACGCCGACCTGGCCGGCTGTGACCTGGTGATCGAGGCGGTGCCGGAGAACCGGGAGCTGAAGAACGCGGTGCTGGCCGCCGCGGAGGACGTGGTCACGGGGTCCCGTCCGGACGCGGTCGTCACGTCCAACACCTCGACCCTGCCGATCACCGGCCTGGCCGCGGCGCTCCGCCTGCCGGAGCGGTTCTGCGGCCTGCACTTCTTCTCCCCGGTCCCGAAGATGCCGCTGGTCGAGATCATCCGCGGCCGGGACAGCGGCGACGAGGCGCTGGCCACCGCCTTCGACTACGTGCGGCGGATCGGCAAGACGCCGATCGTGGTCAACGACGGCCGGGGCTTCTTCACCTCGCGCGTGTTCGGCACCTACGCCACCGAGGGCATCGCGATGGTGGCCGAGGGCGTGCTCCCGGCGCTGGTCGAGAACCAGGCCCGGCTCGCCGGGTTCCCGGTCGGCCCGCTGGCCGTCTCCGACGAGGTCTCGCTGTCGCTGATGTGGCACATCCGCGAGCAGACCGCCGCCGACCTCGCCCGCGAGGGCCGCGCGCTGCCCGACCACCCCGCTTTCCCGGTCGTCGACCTCATGGTCAACGAGCTGGGCCGGGCGGGGCGCGCCGCGAAGGCCGGGTTCTACGACTACCCCGCCGACGGGCCGAAGCGGCTGTGGCCGGAGCTCACGACGCGGTTCCACCGTCCGGAGCTGGAGGTCGACGCGCGGACGCTGCGGGACCGGCTACTGTTCGCGCAGGCGCTGGAAGCCGTGCGGTGCCTGGCGGACGGCGTGCTGACCTCGGTGGCGGACGCCAACATCGGCAGCATCATGGGCATCGGCTTCCCGCCCTGGACCGGGGGCGTGCTGCAGTTCGTCAACGGCTACGGGCTCCCCGCGTTCGTGGCCCGCGCCGACGAGCTGGCGGCGGCGCACGGCGACCGGTTCGCCGTGCCGGACCTGCTCCGGGAGCGGGCCGCCGAGGGCAGGCCGTTCTAGGTCTCGGTGCACCGGCACGACCTGACCGTCGAGCAGTGGCAGACCTTCCACACCGGGGCAGGACGAGTGGACGGCCACCGTCTTCGCCCCGGTCGTCTGTCGCGTTTGGACAGTGGTAAGGCGGTGATCCGAGCAGCTCAAGCAGTATCGGGCGATCGTCGCGACCGGTGTGACGGAGCGCCCTGCCCTGACAGGGCAGGGCACGGCAGGGCGTGGTGGATCAGCCACGCTGATCACGTGGCTTCGACAACGCGGCCCAGCTCCGGCTGGCACCCCCGTGCCGTGCGACCTCAGCGCGGTACGGGGGCGCTCGCCGCCCGGTAGGAGCCAGGGCTCGCGCCCGTCCACCGGCGGAACGCGCGGTGGAACGCGCTGGCCTCGGAGAAACCCAGTCGCAACGCCAGTTCCTCGATCGACTCGCGCCCGGCGACCAGCGCCGCCACGGCGGCGTCCCTGCGGACCTGGTCCTTGATCCGGCTGAACGCCGCGCCCTCCTCGCGGAGCTGGCGGCGCAGGGTCTGCGGGCTCACCGACAGCCGCGCGGCCACCTCATCCAGCCCGGGCAGGCCGGGTCCGCTCGGGCTGGCCGCCCCGGCGCGCACCGCCCTGGCCAGCAGGGTGTGCACCCGGGCGCCGACCGTCCGGTCGTAGTCGCGGCGGGCCAGCAGGTCGGCGGGGGAGCGGTGGAGGAAGCCGGCCAGGCTCGCCTCGTCCTGCAGCACCGGCCGGTCGAGGTGGGCGGCGGCGAAGCTGACCGCGGTGCGGGGCGCGCCGAACTCCTGCGGGCAGCCGAAGATGAGGTCGTACTCGGCGCGGTGCGCCGGCTGCGGGTAGTCGAACTCGGCCAGCAGCAGGGGAATCCGCGTCCGGACGAGCCAGTTGGCGAACCGGTGCGCGATCACGAGCACCGACTCCGTCAGGAAGTGGTCCGGATCGTCCACCATGGACAGTCGGGCCGCGAAGCGCGCGGTGTCGCCGACGACCTCCAGGCGCAGCGGGTCGGTGTCGGCGTCGGTGTCAGCGAACAACGCGTAGAACGACGCCGCGCGCTGGAGCGCCGTGCGCAGGTCCGGGCTGTGCACGGCGAGCAGTCCCATCGTGGCGAACGTGCCGCGCCGGCTGCGGTCGGCGCCGAAGCCGAGGAACTCGTCGTCCAGCGCGTTCCAGAGCCCCTTGACCAGCCGGGCGAACTGGTCCGCGGTGACCCGCGCCCTGGGCTGGGCCAGCAGCACCGGGGCGATGCCGGCGGCCGTGAGCAGCGGGTCGACCGCCAGCCCGCGCCGCCGCGCGCCGCGGAGGGCGGCCGTGACGTGGTGGATCGCGATCGTGCGTGTCGTCATCGCCTCGTGGTGGGCCGGGCTGGGCCGGGTCGGGTGCCGGATGACCGGGGATGACCGCTGCGGTCACCCGGATCGAGCGGCGACGCCATGGGCGCCGGCCGCCGGGTGCGCCTAGCGTGCCAGACGGCAACCGGAGGTGATCGACGTGCGGCGTCAGCACTACGAGGCGGGGCACGAGGAGTACCGCTCCGCCTTCCGCGGCTTCCTGCAACGCGAGGTCGTTCCCCGGCAGGAGCGGTGGCTGGCCCAGGGCATCGTCGACCGCGACGTGTGGCGGTCGGCCGGCGAGCACGGGTTCCTGCTGCCGTGGGCCGAGGAGCGGCACGGGGGGCTGGGGCTCACCGGGTTCCGCTACGAGCAGGTGCTCATCGAGGAGCTCGCGGCGATCGGCGAGACCGGACTGGCGATCCCGCTGCACTCCGCCGTCGTCGCGCCGTACCTGGCCGCGCACGGCACGCCGGAGCAACGCGACCGGTGGCTGCCCGGCGCGGTCAGCGGCGACGTGGTGCTCGCGCTCGCGATCACCGAGCCGGGCACCGGCTCCGACGTCGCCGGCATGACCACCAGGGCCGAGCGGGACGGCGACCACTGGGTGCTCACCGGGTCCAAGACGTTCATCTCCAACGGGGTGCACGCCGACCTGGTGATCGTGGCCGCGCGCACCGACCCGGAGCAGCGGCACGCCGTCGGGCTGTTCCTGGTGGAGGCCGGCGCCCCCGGGTTCGCGCGGGGGCGGAAGCTGGACAAGCTCGGCCTGCGCTCCCAGGACACCGCCGAGCTGTTCTTCGACGGCGTGCGGGTCGGCCCGGAGGGGGTGCTCGGCGACCCCGCGCGGGGGTTCGGCGCGATCATGGGCATGTTCGCGCAGGAGCGGCTGACCGTCGCGGCGGGTTGCGTGGCCGGCGCGGAGGCCGCCCTGGGGCTTGCCGTGGAGCACGCCAAGGGCCGGGAGGCGTTCGGCCGGCCGCTGGCGAAGTTTCAGGACACCCGGTTCCGGCTGGCCCAGATGCGCACCGAGGTCGACGTGGCGCGCGCGTTCGTGGACCGGTGCGCGCTGGCCCACGAGGTCGGCGACCTCGGCCCGGCGGACGCGGCCGAGGCCAAGCTGTTCGCCAGCGAGGTGCTGGGCCGGGTGGCCGACGAGGCCGTGCAGATCCACGGCGGCACGGGCTTCATGTGGGAGCACCCGGTCTGCCGGGCCTACGCCGACGCCCGCGTGCAGCGGATCTACGCCGGCACCTCGGAGATCATGAAGGAGATCATCGGCCGGGCGCTGCTCGGCTGAGTCGCCGGAGGGGATGGGCGTGCCAGGACCGTTGCGCGGCCTCCGGGTGGTGGAGGTCGCGAGCCTCGCCCCTGCGCCGTTCGCGTGCACCGTGTTGTCCGACCTGGGCGCGGAGGTCCTGCGGGTCGACCGCGCGGACCGCGTGCCGGCGGCGCCGCCGGCCGACCCGCCACCGGACCCGCTGGCCAGGGGGCGCCGCTCGGTCGGCGTCGACCTCAAGCGACCCGAGGGCGTCGCCGCCGTGCTGCGCCTGGTCGAGCGGGCCGACGTGCTGGTCGAGGGGTTCCGCCCCGGGGTGTGCGAGCGGCTGGGCCTCGGCCCGGACGTGTGCCTGGCCCGCAACCCCCGACTGGTCTACGGGCGGCTCAGCGGCTACGGCCAGGACGGCCCGCTCGCGCCCCGCGCCGGGCACGACATCACCTACCTGGCGATCTCCGGGGCGCTGTGGCCGGTCGGTCCCGCGGACCGGCCCCCGGTGCCCCCGCTGAACTACGTGGCCGACTTCGGGGGCGGCGGGATGCTGCTGGTCGCGGGTGTGCTCGCGGCGCTGTGGGAGCGGGAGCGCTCCGGGCGGGGCCAGGTGGTCGACGCGGCCATGGCCGAGGGCTCGGTGCTGATGACCGCGATGCTGCACGGCTTCCGCGCCGTGGGCATGTGGCGCGACGACCGGGGGAGCAACCTGCTCGACGGGGCCGCGCCGTTCTACTCCTGCTACACCTGCGCGGACGGGCGGTACGTCGCGGTCGGCGCGCTGGAGCCCCAGTTCTACGCGGCGCTGCTGACCGGGTTGGGCCTCGACGACGAGGACGTGCCGGACCGGCACGACCGGGCCAACTGGCCGGCGCTCCGGGACCGGTTCGCCGCGGTGTTCGCCACCCGGACCCGGGACGGGTGGGCGGAGGTGTTCGGCGCCAGCGACGCGTGCGTCGCCCCCGTGCTCAGCCCGGCGGAGGCCGTCGACCACCCGCACCTGCGCGCGCGCCGGGCGTTCGTCGACGTCGCGGGCCTGCCCCAGCCGGCGCCCGCCCCGCGGCTGTCCCGCACGCCGGGCTCCGTCGCGGGACCCGCGCCCCACGCCGGGCAGCACACGACCGAGGCGTTGCTCGACTGGGGCTTCACCGCCGAGGAGGTCGACGCGCTCCGCGCCACCGGCGCCGCGCGCTGATCTTCCGCCCGCCTTCCTGTCCCGGGCCGGCGCCCGCCGGTTACGGCGTTCGTGTGCCCGACCACCGCCCGCGTCGAGTGAGACACATCTCACTTACGGCGTTCGGGTGGCATGTCCCCCGATGACGCGAGGTCGCGCGGGGTGACGGATCACCCATCACGGGGAGGAAATGGCCGGTCGCACCGCGTGACGTCAACCTGCCGCCCCTCCCGAACGTCCCACGACCGGTCGCCGAGAGCACCCGAACGGGTCTCCGTAGACTGGCCGGAAGTCGCCCACCGGGCGGCGCGTCCGGCGACAGGGCCCACGACAACGGCCTGACAGGTAGCCCGGTACAGGAGAGGTGAAGCGGTGACGCTGCTGGAATCCGTGCAGAGCCCTGCCGACCTGAAGCGGCTGGAGCACGGGGAGCTCACGCGGCTCGCCGACGAGATCCGCACTTTTCTCGTGGACAAGGTCTCCCGGACGGGTGGCCACCTCGGCCCGAACCTGGGCGTGGTGGAGCTGACGCTGGCCGTGCACCGCGTGTTCGACTCCCCGCGCGACGCCGTGGTCTTCGACACCGGCCACCAGGCGTACGTCCACAAGATCGTCACCGGTCGGCGGGACGGCTTCGACGGGCTGCGCACGAAGGGCGGACTGTCCGGCTACCCCTCGCGGGCCGAGAGCGAGCACGACCTCGTCGAGAACAGCCACGCCTCGACCGCGCTGTCCTACGCCGACGGCCTGTCCAGGGCCTTCCAGCTCCGCGACGCGCGGCGGCACGTCGTCGCCGTCGTGGGCGACGGCGCGCTGACCGGCGGCATGTGCTGGGAGGCGCTGAACAACATCGCGGCCGACCAGGACCGGCCGGTCGTGATCGTGGTCAACGACAACGGGCGCTCCTACTCGCCGACCATCGGCGGCCTCGCCGACCACCTCGCCGCGCTGCGCCTGCGCCCCGGCTACGAGAAGGCGCTGGAGAGCGGCCGGCGCGCGCTGCAGCAGACGCCCGTCGTCGGCAAGCCGCTCTACGCGGCGCTGCACGCGGCCAAGCGCGGCATCAAGGACGCGCTGAGCCCGCAGATCATGTTCGAGGACCTGGGCCTGAAGTACCTCGGGCCGGTGGACGGCCACGACCTGCGCGCGCTGGAGGCGGCCCTGCACCGGGCCAAGGCCTTCGGCGGGCCGGTGATCGTGCACGCGGTGACCCGCAAGGGCAACGGCTACGCGCCGGCCGAGAACCACGAGGCCGACCAGATGCACGCCACCGACGCGATGGACCCGGTCACGGGCGAGCCGCTGGTGGCCAAGAAGACCTCGTGGACCTCGGTGTTCTCCCAGGAGCTGGTCAAGCTCGGCGCGGAGCGCGAGGACCTGGTGGCGATCACCGCCGCGATGCGGGGGCCGACCGGCCTCCAGCCGTTCGCCGACGCCTTCCCCGAGCGCAGCTTCGACGTCGGCATCGCCGAGCAGCACGCGCTGACCTCGGCCGCCGGCATGGCCATGGGCGGCCTGCACCCGGTCGTCGCGGTCTACGCGACGTTCCTCAACCGCGCGTTCGACCAGCTCCTCATGGACGTCGCGCTGCACCGGCAGCCGGTGACCGTGGTGCTGGACCGCGCGGGCATCACCGGCAGCGACGGCGCCAGCCACAACGGCATGTGGGACATGTCGATCCTCGGTGTGGTGCCGGGCATCCGGGTCGCCGCGCCGCGGGACGCCGTCACGCTGCGGGAGGAGCTGCGCGAGGCGGTCGCGGTCTCCGACGGCCCGACGGTGCTGCGCTTCTCCAAGGGCGGGGTGATCCCCGAGCTGCCCGCGGTGGAGCGGGTCGGCCAGGTCGACGTGCTGCGCCGGGGCGAGAGCAGGGACGTGCTGCTCGTCGCGGTGGGCGCGTTCGCCAAGCTCGGCGTCGCCGCCGCGGAGCGGCTGGCCGACCAGGGGATCGGGGTCACGGTCGTCGACCCGAGGTGGGTCACCCCGGTGCCGACCGAGCTGGTCGGGATGGCCGCCGAGCACCGGCTCGTGGTCACCGTCGAGGACGGCGGCCGGCACGGCGGGTTCGGCTGGGCGCTGGCGGCCGCGCTGCGCGACGCCGACGTGGACGTCCCGCTGCGCGACCTCGGGGTGCCGCAGCGCTTCCTCGACCACGCCTCGCGGGACGAGGTGCTGGCCGAGCTGGGCCTGACCGCGCAGGACGTGGCGCGCCGGGTGACCGGCTGGGCCGCCGGGCTGCTCGGCGACACGTCGGTGGACGAGGCGGCCCTGCCGGCCGCCGAGGACGCCGACCACCGCTGACCCGCGCCCCGGGCTCTCCCGTTCGTCCCTCCGGTCGTCCCCGCCGTGCTGTCGTCGGCGGGGACGACCGGTTACTCACCGCTACCTGCCTCACCGCATCGCACCCCCTGCCAGGCGAGCCGCACCGGGTCGCCGCCGGGAAGAAGTGACGAACCGTGGTCACTGTTCCCCGAGTCGTGTGGCACCGTTGTGGGGTGCGCATCCTGGTCGTGGAGGACGAACAGCCACTCGCGGACGCGGTAGCGCGGGGGCTGCGGCGGGAAGGGATGGCCGTGGACGTCGCCTACGACGGCGACGCCGGCCACGAGAAGGTCAGCATCACCCGGTACGACGTCGTGGTCCTCGACCGGGACCTGCCCGGGATGAACGGGGACGAGCTGTGCCGGGAGATCGTCTCCTCCGGCGCGCTCACCAGGGTGCTGATGCTCACCGCGAGCGGCACGATCGAGGACCGGGTCGCCGGGCTCTCCCTGGGCGCCGACGACTACCTCGCCAAGCCGTTCGCCTTCCCCGAGCTGGTGGCCCGGGTGCGGGCCCTGGGCCGACGGGCGACCCCGCCCACCCCGCCGGTGCTCACCGCCGGGGACGTCGTGCTCGACCCGGCCCGCCGCACCGTCACCAGGGCCGGCCGGCTCGTCGAGCTGACCCGCAAGGAGTTCGGCGTGCTTGAGGTACTGCTCGCCGCCGGCGGCGCGGTGGTGAGCAGTGAGGAGCTGCTGGAGCGGGTGTGGGACGAGAACGCCGACCCGTTCACCACCACGGTGCGGGTCACCGTCATGACGTTGCGCAAGAAGCTGGGCGAGCCCGGCGTCATCGAGACCGTGGTCGGGTCCGGCTACCGCGTGCCGACAGCCGCCTCCGGCGCCTGAGCCCATGGCCGTGACCATCGGGACGCCGCCGGCCACCGGGTGGTGGGGCGTGCGCCGGCGGCGGGGACCGGGGCTGCGGCTGCGGATGACCCTCGTCGCCACCGGGCTGGTCGCCGGGGCGAGCGCCCTGCTGCTGTGGCTGGGCTGGCTGCTCGTCGGCGGTGTGGTGGCGGCGGTGCCCCGGCTGCCCGACGGCAGCCGGGTGCGGGTCGACGGCCACGAGATCCCGGCCGACCAGCTCGGGGTGGTGCTCGGCCGGCACGCGCGGGAGCAGGTGCTCACCAGCGGGCTGGTGGCGTTCCTCTGCGTGGTCGCGGCGACCGCGATCCTCGCGTGGGTGTTCACCGGCCGGGTGCTGGCGCCGGTGCACGAGGTCACCGAGACCGCCCGCCGGCTCTCCGCGGAGTCGCTGGGCGAGCGCATCCGGCTGGAGGGGCCGAGGGACGAGGTCGCGGAGCTGGCCGACACCTTCGACCAGATGCTCGACCGGCTGCAGGCGACCTTCGACTCGCAGCGCCGGTTCGTGGCGAACGCCAGCCACGAGCTGCGCACGCCGCTGGCCGTGATCCGGACCGAGCTGGACGTGACCCTGTCCGACCCGGACGCTGACACCGAGGAGCTGCGCCGGATGGCCGGCGTGGTGCGGGACGCCGCGATGCGCGCCGAGCAGTTGGTCGAAGCGCTCCTGCTGCTCGCCCGCACCGACGCGGCCGGGTTGGCCGTGCACGAACCCGTCGACCTCGCGGCGGTGGTGGCCAGCGCGTGGCGCGGGGCACGGGCGGACGCGCAGCGGCGGGGCCTGCGGCTGTCCTTCGACACGCGACCGGCGCTGGCCGTGGGTGACCCGGCGCTTCTCGAACGGGTGGCGGGGAACCTGTTGGAGAACGCCGTGCGGCACAACGTCGACGGCGGCTGGCTGACCGTGCGCACCGAGGCGGGGCCGGGGTGGAGCCGGCTGGAGGTCGCCTCCTCCGGCCCGGTGATCCCCCCTGAGCGGGTGACCGAGTTGTTCGAGCCGTTCCGCAGGGGCGTCGTCGCCCGGACCGGCAAGTCCGGCGCCGGCCTGGGCCTGTCGATCGTGCGGGCCGCGGTGGCCGCCCACGGTGGCCGCCTGCGCGCCGCGCCCGTCGCCGCCGGCGGCCTCGCCGTGTCCGTCGAACTCCCCGCCGCCCCGGCCTGACCGGCGCCGGGGCCCGGCCGCCACCCGATCGTCGGTGATCTTGTCGTGCCGACCCGCGGGGGCCACGTCCCTCGGTAGGGTCCGAGGTCGGGTGTCACCGGTGTGCGTGAGGGGGCGAGAGGCGTGGGCGAGCCCGTGTTCGGGCTGGACGGCGCGCGGACCGAGCAGGAGCTCGACCGCTGGGCCGCCGAGGTCACGGCCAAGGCCGAGCGGTACCAGGACATGCAGCAGCAGGTGTCGTCGATCAGCTCCACGGCGGCGTCCTCGGACGGCGCCGTGCGGGTCACCGTCGACTCGTCGGGAGTCCTGACGGGGTTGGAGATCTCCGACCGGGTGCGGCAGATGTCCGGCTCCGAGGTGGCCGCGCTGGTGCTGACGACGATGCGCCGCGCCCAGGCCCGGATCACCGACCAGGTCGCCGAGGTGATGCGATCCACCGTGGGCGACGACGCGCAGACCGTCGAGGCGGTGGTGGGCAACTACCGGCAGCGGTTCCCCGAGCCCGAGCCGGAGGAGGCGACCGGCTCGGTGGGCGCCGAGGAGATGCGGTTCGCCCCCGGAGACGACGCCGACGACACCGACGAGGCCGAGCCCCCGCGCCCGACGCCGCCGCCTCGGTCGCGGCCGCGCCGGGACGACGACGAGGAGTGGGGCGGGGACTCGTTCCTGCGCTAGCACGGCCTGAGGGGGATCGACGATGGCGGATGGTTACGACGTCCTGTTCGACGAGCTGCGGGCGCACGCGAGCCGGTTGGACGCGTTGGGGGAACGGCTGGGCGCGGCCCTCGACGCGGCTCGCCAGGTGTCGATGGGCGACGAGGCGTACGGGAAGATCTGCTCCTTCTTCGTGCCGGTCGTGCACGCGGTGAGCGACCCCGGCGTGGAGGTGTTGGGGCGAGCGGCGGACTCGATGGCGGAGACCGCGCGGGAGGTCCGCGAGACCGGCCAGACCTACGAGACGACCGAGCAGGCCAACACCCGGCCGTTCGCCGCCGGGGGCGCGTGATGGCCGACAACCCGTTAGTCGCGCAGCGCAAGGACTCGACGACCGCGATCACCGGCATCGGCATCGCCGAGTCCGCCGCGGACGTCTACAACGGAGTCGAGAGCAAGTCGTGGCTGGAGGCCGGCCTCGGCGCGGCCGGCGTGGGCCTGGAGGCCCTGTCGCTGGCCCTCGACCCGGTCGGGACGCTGCTGCAGTACGCGGTGTCCTGGTTGATGGAGCACGTCAAACCGCTCTCGGACGCCCTGGACTGGCTGGCCGGCGACGCCGACCAGATCGCGGCGTACGCGCAGACGTGGAAGAACGTCGCACAGGCGACCGGGCAGGTGGCGCAGGACTACGCCGCCGAGGTCGCCAAGGGCACCGCGGGTTGGGCGGGCGCGGCGGCCGACGCCTACCGGGCGGCGGCGAGGCGGCACGGCGAGCAGATCACCGCGGCGGGGACCGCGGCCGACACCATCGGCACGGTGGTCGAGGTCGTCGGTGTGCTGGTCGGCGCGGTCAGGGAGATCGTGCGGGACCTAGTCTCCGAGTGCGTGGCCACGCTGATCGCCCGGATTCCCCAGTGGATCGCCGAGATCGGCGGCACGTTGGGCATCGCGACGCCGCACGTGGTGGCGTCGGCGGCGTCACTGATCGCCAAGTGGGTCAACCGGATCAAGGACTTCATCAAGAAGTTGGTGCGCTCGCTGGAGAAGCTGCGCCCGTTGATGAAGCGGCTGGGCGAGATCTGGGACGCCATCAGGAAAGCGCTGACCAAGGGCCGCGGCGGCGCACCGCACGCGCCCCGGAGCCCGGACACGCCCACCTCGCCGGCCTCGACGAAGCCCACGGGCGCCAAACCGCCTGACAAGCCGACGACTTCCCCGGCCGGCACCAGCCCCACCGCCAGCCACCCGCCCGACGGCGGCCATCCGACCTCCCCGACGTCGACCAACCCGTCGACGTCGCCGGGCAGCACCTCCACCACACCCAGCACCCACGGACGACCGGTCACACCCGGCGGCAGGCCGCCCGCCCCCGGCGGGAAGAAACCCCGTGGCGGCGGGAAGAAAACCTCGCCCGACCGCCCGAAGAACCCGAACGGCACCAGCAAGCAGACGAAGGACCGGACCTGCTCCCGCGACCCCATCGACGTCGCCACCGGCGAGATGGTGTTGCGGCAGAACGATGTCGAGTTGGCGGGCGTGCTTCCCCTGGTGCTGTCCCGCACCCACGTGTCGTCCTACCGGTCGGGGCGGTGGTTCGGCCGATCCTGGTCGTCCACTGTGGACCAGCGGTTGGAGGTGGACGACGAGGGCGTCGTCCTCGTCGCCGACGACGGCTTGACGCTGGTCTACCCGACGCCGACGGCCGGCGCGTCCGTCCTGCCCGAGACCGGCGCCCGCTGGCCACTGTCCATTGTGGACGACAATTATGTGGTGACTGTCCCCGAACTGGGGCAGACTCTGCACTTCGCTCCAGGCAACGGGAGCGGCCTGCCGTTGCGGGCGATCGTGGACCGCAACGGGCACCGGGTCGACCTGGACTACGACGACAGCGGCGTCCTGGCCGGCCTCCGGCACTCCGGCGGCTACCGGATCACCGTGGAGAGCGCCGCCGGCCTGGTCACGGCCCTGCGGCTGGCCGGCGGGGACCGGGGCGGCGACCTGGTCCTGGTCCGCTACGTCTACGACGACGCGCGCCGCCTGGTCGAGGTCCGCAACTCCTCGGGGCAGGCGCTGCGGTTCGACTACGACAACGCGGGCCGGATCACGGGGTGGCAGGACCGCAACGGCGTCTGGTACCGCTACGTCTACGACGAGCACGGCCGCTGCGTGCGCACCGTCGGGGCCGACGGCTTCCTGGACGGCACCCTCGCCTACGACACCGACAACCGCGTGACCGTGGTGACCGACTCGCTCGGCCACCGCACGACCTACCACCTCAACCAGCTCGGCCAGGTCATCCGCGAGGTCAACCCGCTGGGCCAGGCCACGCTGTCGGAGTGGGACCGCTACCACCGGCTGCTGTCCCGCACCGACCCCCTGGGACGCGTCACCCGCTACCGCTACGACGAGGCCGGCAACCTCTTGGCGGTGACGCGACCGGATGGCACCGAGGCCGTCGTCAGCTACAACGAGCTGAGCCTGCCGGTGCGCGTCGAGGAGCCGGACGGCGCCGTGTGGCAGCGGTCCTACGACGAGCGCGGCAACCTCCTCTCCGTCACCAACCCGACCGGTGCCACCACCCGCTACACCTACGACCAGCGAGGGCAGCTCACCTCCGTCGTCGACGCCCTGGGCAACACCCGCCGCGTGGAGACCAACGCCGCTGGTCTGCCGGTCGCGGTGACCGACCCGCTGGGCGCGACCACGCGCTACACCCGGGACGCCTTCGGGCGCGTCACCGACATCACCGACCCGCTCGGCGGGGTGACCGACCTCGGCTGGACGGTGGAGGGCAAACTCGCCTGGCGCACCCTGCCCGACGGCTCCACCGAGCGCTGGCGCTACGACGGCGAGGGCAACCTCGTCGAACACGTCGACGCCCTCGGTCAGGCCACCCGCACCACCTATGTCGGTTTCGACCTGCCCGCCACTGAGACGGCGCCTGACGGCTCCCGCCTGACCTTCACGCACGACACCGAACTGCGCCTGGTCGCGGTGACCAACCCGCAGGGCCTGGTGTGGCGCTACGAGTACGACCCGGCCGGAAACCTCGTCCGCGAAACCGACTTCAACGGCCGCGTCCTGACCTACACCTACGACGAGGCCGGCCAACTCGCCTCCCGCACCAACGGCGCCGGTCAGTCCATCCACTACACCCGCGACGTGCTGGGCAACGTCGTCGAGCAACGTTCTCCCGACGGCACAAGCACTTTCGCCTACGACCCAGCCGGCCGAATGATCCGCGCGGCCAACACCCACGCGGAACTGACCTTCCACCGCGACCCGCTCGGCCAGGTCCTGACGGAGACCTGCGCCGACCGCTCCGTCGTCTCCACCTTCGACCCGCTGGGCCGCCGGCTCCTGCGGCAGACGCCCTCCGGCGCGGTGAGCCGGTGGGAGTACGACGCCGGTGACCAGCCCGTCGCCCTGCACACCGCCGGCCGCACCCTGCGCTTCCGCCACGACGCGGCCGGCCGCGAGATCCAGCGTGCCCTGGACACCGGCCCGGTCCTGGCCAGCACCTGGGACCCGGCCCACCGCCTGCTGTCCCAAACCCTCACCGCGCCCGCGCAGCCGGCACCCGCGTCCCAGGCGCGCGTGGTCCAGCACCGCGCCTACCACTACCGTCCCGACGGCTACCTCACCGGCGTCGACGACCACCTCAGCGGGCCCCGCCGCTTCGACCTCGACGCCGCCGGCCGCGTCACGGCCGTCCACGCCCCGGGCTGGACCGAGCGCTACGCCTACGACCCCGCCGGCAACCTCACCCACGCGGCCTGGCCCACGCCTCCCGCCGCACCCGGCGCCGAAGCCCAGGGCGACCGCGCCTACGCCGGCACCCTCATCCAGCGGGCCGGCAACGTCCACTACCAGCACGACCCCCAGGGCCGGGTCCTGCTCCGCCAGCACCGCACCCTCTCCGGCAAGACCCTGACCTGGCACTACACCTGGGACGCCGAGGACCGCCTCACCGCTGTCACCACCCCGGACGGCCAACGCTGGCGCTACCTCTACGACCCACTAGGCCGGCGCATCGCCAAACAACGACTGGCCCCCGACGGGATTTCGGTCGTCGAGCAGGTCGATTTCACCTGGGACGGAGTCGTCCTGGCCGAGCAGACCCACACTCTGCTCCAGCCCACCGGCCCCGCCAGCCGCACCACCACCTGGGACTGGGAACCCGGCACCTTCCGGCCGATCGCCCAGGTGGAGCGCTCGCCCCTGCGCGACGCGCCCCAGGAATGGGTCGACCAGCAGTTCTACGCGATCGTCACCGACCTGGTCGGCACCCCCACCGAACTCGTCGACCCCGCCGGCAACCTGGCCTGGCACCACCGCAGCACCCTCTGGGGCGCCTACCTCCCCAGCCCCCGAACCCCGGCCTACTGCCCACTCCGCTTCCCGGGCCAGTACCACGACCCCGAAACCGGCCTCCACTACAACTACTTCCGCTACTACGACCCCCTCACCAGCCGCTACACCACACCCGACCCGCTCGACCTGGCCGGCGGCCCGAACCCTCACACCTACGTCCCCAACCCCGCTGCCTGGTTGGACCCCTTGGGGCTTGCTCCGTGCACAGTTCGTATGCGTCACTACACGAACGCGAAAGGTAAGGCAGGCATTCTGGAGACAGGGATAATCAAGGCGAGCGACCAGAACAAGGTATTCATGGTTCCGGCCAAGGGAAAGCCCATGAGCCCGCGAGACGCCGAGGCGGCCCTCGGTATCGGTCGGGGCCGTGGTAGGCATGTGCTTGAGTTCGACGTGCCAGTGGACCGGGTGACAAAGGAGTGGAACTCGGTGATGAAGATCTATGAGTGGACTGCGATTGGCGATCTTGCTGTCACCAAGATCAAGGTGGTGCGCTGATGGGCGACGTTCGGGAGTGTGTGAGTATTCCCGTCGCGGATGCTTCTCGTGCCTTTCAGGATTTGAACGAGTATGTTGTCTCTCTCGATCGAATAATGTCCAGGATTGGGACCGGAGGGAAAGACCCGCAAATCCTTCTGCAGTATTTTTCTGATCGGGATGTATTCCGTCGTATCGCCTGGCTGAGGGGTGTGATGGGAGAGGCTCTCGAGGATGTTATTGGTGAGGACGAGGTAGACCGCATCGGTGAGGATTCCTACGTATTTGGAGAAGAATAGTAAGTAAAACTATTGTGGTGAAACTGAGGTGACCGTGCCATCCGCCAAGGAGAGCTTCATCACTTCGCTCACGGCGATCTCGCGTCAAGTGGGGTCTCGCGTTGAGGACCTGGACTCCGCCTTCGTGAGGAGCCTTCTGGACTACGGGTCGCAGACCGAAGACAACCAGAGTTGTGTCGAGCGGATCGGCGTTTGCGAAGAGGTCTCGCGGGACGGCTCTCGTGTCAGGCGTCTGGGCCTCAGGTCGATAGGTGTTCCTGCGGCGGACCTGCTGAACGCGGCTGAAGGGGTGGAGGTGCCGGAGTCGGTTCGAGCGGAGTTTCCGGATGTTGGGCAGGCGGACTGGGATGCGGCGCTGAGGCTCGCAACATTGGTCTTGACTGCTCTTGAAGCGCGTGTCGGGGAAGATGGCTGATTGAATCAGTGCGAGCTTCGGCGCGAGTTCATGTCAGACCGCTCCGAGCTTTTCCTGGTGCCACCCCATTTCGTGGCTCTTCAGGCGGTTGGACGCCCAGGCGTTTGGCGAGGTTGATGGCGTCGAACGGGGCGTGGACTTTGATGTCGTTGTCGAAGTAGACGTAGACGTCGCGGCCCGCTGGCCGGGGCGGGGCGGGTGCGCCCACGGTGTGTTCGCTCTGGGGATCACGGCCGGCGAGCCAGGTACGGATTCGGTCGGCCCACCGGTCCAGGGCCTCGTCGGTGTAGCCGCTGGTGTACAGCTCGACGTCGCCGTGGAGCCGGACGTAGACGAAATCGGAGGTCACATCCTCCAAGTAGGGCCACTTCCCCGCGGTGTCAGCAACAACCAGCCCAATATCGTGCTCGCGCAGCAGTTCGATGAAGGACGGGTCGCAGAAGCTGGGATGCCGCACCTCCAGCGCGTGCCTTAGCGGCTGCTCGACTTCGGTTGTCGTCCAGGAACGCCCCTCCAGTCGGTGATCGTGTTTCTCCGCCAGTGCGGCCGCTTCCGACGTCGTGCGCGGGAGCAGGGTGAAGAACGCGGCCAACTGGTCGGCGTCGAAGGGCAGGCGGGGCGGGAGCTGCCACAGCAGCGGGCCGAGTTTGGGGCCGAGCGTGAGCAGACCGGACGCGAAGAAGTTCGCCAGCGGTGTTTCCACCTCCCGGAGCTTCTTCATGTGCGTGATGAACCGACCGCCCTTCACCGCGAACAGGAAGTCGTCCGGGGTCCGCTCGCGCCACGAGCGGTAGCTCTCCGGCCGTTGCAGCGAGTAGAAGGAGCCGTTGATCTCCACGGAGCCCACTTGGCGCGACAGGTGGTCCAGCTCCCGCCGCTGCGGCAGCCCCGCCGGGTAGAAGGTGCCGCGCCAGGGCGGGTACAGCCAGCCCGAGGTTCCCACCCGTGCCCGGCCGCGCGTCGGCTCCGTTCTCGCCATGGTGGTGCTGTACCCGGTCGCGGGCGTCGGTAGCCCGTCGGAGAACGATCAAGAAAGAACGGGGCCGGCCACCCCCGGAGGGATGACCGGCCCCGTCACGGGCGGAGCGTCAGGCGGGCACGGAGGCGACGCCCGGCGCCAGGAACCGCTTGCCGTTGACCTTCTCGGACACGCCGGCCCGGTCCAGGTACGGCGTGATGCCGCCGAGCCAGAACGGCCAGCCGGCGCCGAGGATCATGCACAGGTCGATGTCCTGCGCCTCGGCCACCACGCCCTCGTCCAGCATCAGCCGGATCTCCTGGGCCAGCGCCTCCAGCGCGCGGTCGCGCACCTGCTCGGCGGTCAGCGGCCGGTCGCCCGGCTGCCACAGCTCGGCGACCTCGGGGTCGACCTTCTGGTTGCCCTGCTCGTCCCAGGTCCAGACGGCGGTCTTGCCGGCGGCCACGAACCGCTTCATGTTCTCGCTGACGCCGAACCGGTCCGGGAACGCGCCGTGCATGGTCTCGGCCACGTGCAGCGCCACGGCCGGCCCGACGAGCTGGAGCAGCACCATCGGGCTCATCGGCAGGCCCAGCGGCTCCAGGGCCTTGTCGGCGACCTCGAACGGCGTGCCCTCGTCCACGGCCGAGATGACCTCGCCCAGGAACCGGGTGAGCAGGCGGTTGACCACGAACGCCGGGGCGTCCTTGACCAGCACGCAGGACTTCTTGAGCTGCTTGCCCACGGCGAAGGCGGTGGCCAGCGCGGCGTCGTCGGTCCGCTCGCCCCGCACGATCTCCAGCAGCGGCAGCACGGCGACCGGGTTGAAGAAGTGGAACCCGACCACGCGCTCCGGGTGCCGGAGCTTCGAGGCCATCTCGGTGACCGACAGCGACGAGGTGTTGGTGGCCAGCACGCACTCGGGTGAGACGTGCTGCTCCACCTCGGCGAACACCTGCTGCTTGACCGACATCTCCTCGAACACGGCCTCGATCACGAAGTCCGCGTTCGCGAAGGCCGCCTTGTCCAGCGAGCCGGTGACCAGCGCCTTGAGCCGGTTGGCCTCGTCGGGCGAGACGCGGCCCTTGCCGAGCAGCTTGTCGATCTCGGCGTGGACGTAGCCGACGCCCTTGTCGACGCGCGCCTGGTCGATGTCGGTGAGCACCACCGGCACCCGCAGCCGCCGCACGAACAGCAGCGCGAGCTGGCTGGCCATCAGGCCGGCGCCGACGACGCCGACCTTGGTGACCGGCCGCGCCAGCGCCTTGTCCGGGGCGCCGACGGGCCGCTTGGCCCGCTTCTGCACCAGGTTGAACGAGTACAGGCCGGCCCGGAGCTCGTCGGACACGAGCAGGTCGGCCAGCGCCTCGTCCTCGGCGGCGAAGCCGCGGTCGAGGTCGTTCTCGCGGGCCAGCTCCAGCAGCTCCAGCGCCCGGAGCGGGCCGGGCGCCGCGCCGTGGGTCCTGCCCTCGACGACGGCCCGGCCGCGGGCCAGCGCCGCGTCCCACGCCGCGCCGCGGTCGATCTCCGGGCGGGCCGGCGTGACCTCGCCCCGCACGACCCTGGCCGCCCAGAGCAGGGACTGCTCCAGGTAGTCGGCGCTGTCCAGCACCTCGTCGAAGATGCCCAGCTTGGCGGCCTGCGCCGGCTTGAGCATCCGGTTCTGGTTGAGGGCGTTCTCCAGGATCACCGTCACGGCCGCGTCCGGGCCGATCAGGTTCGGCAGGAGCTGGGTGCCGCCCCAGCCGGGAACCAGGCCGAGGAAGCACTCCGGCAGCGCGATCGCCGCCGCGTTGGCGGCCACCGTGCGGTAGTGGCAGTGCAGGGCGATCTCCAGGCCGCCGCCCATCGCCGCGCCGTTGACGAAGGCGAAGGTCGGCACCTCGGACTCGCGCAGCCGGCGGAACACCGCGTGGCCGGTGCGCCCGATGGTCAGCGCCTGCTCGCGGTCGTCGATCTGGGCGGCGCCGGTGAGGTCGGCGCCCACGGCGAACACGAACGGCTTGCCGGTGACGGCGACCGCCACCGGGTTGCCGGCGAACGCCTCGTCCAGCGCGGCGTCCAGGCTGAGCAGGCCGCCGGGGCCGAAGGTGCTCGGCTTGGTGTGGTCGTGCCCGTTGTCCAGGGTGACCAGCGCGACCCGGCCGTCCAGGCCGGGCACCTCGACGAACCGGGTGGCGGCCCTGGTGACGACCTCGCCGGGGTTGCTGTCGTGCAGCGCCTTCGCGGCCGCGCGCAGCTCAGCGGTGTTGCTCACTTGTCGCCCCCGTTCCAGTGCGGGTTCTCCCAGATCACGGTGCCACCCATGCCGATGCCGATGCACATCGTGGTGATGCCGTACCGGACGTCGGGGCGCTCGGCGAAGTGCCGGGAGAGCTGGGTCATCAGGCGGACGCCGGAGGAGGCCAGCGGGTGGCCGCAGGCGATGGCGCCGCCCCACGGGTTGACCCTGGGGTCGTCGTCGGCGATGCCGAAGTGGTCCAGGAAGGCCAGGACCTGCACGGCGAACGCCTCGTTGATCTCGAACAGGCCGATGTCGTCGATGGTCAGGCCGGCCCGCCGCAGCGCCTTCTCGGTCGCCGGGACCGGGCCGACGCCCATGACCTCGGGGTCCACGCCGGCGAAGGAGTAGCCGACCAGCCGCATGCCCACGGGCAGGCCCAGCTCGGCGGCGGTCTCCTCGTCGGCCAGGAGCGCGGCGGTGGCGCCGTCGTTGAGGCCGGCGGAGTTGCCGGCGGTGACCCGGCCGTGCGGGCGGAACGACGTCTTCAGCCCGGCCAGGGCCTCCATCGTCGTGCCCGGGCGGGGCGGCTCGTCGGCGGTGGCCAGGCCCCAGCCGTGCTCGGCGGAGCGGGTGGCCACCGGCACCAGATCGGCGCTGATCTTTCCGGCCTTGAGCGCCGCCGCGTACTTGGCCTGCGAGGCCACGGCGTAGGCGTCGGCCCGCTCCTTGGTCAGGTGCGGGAACCGGTCGTGCAGGTTCTCGGCGGTCTGGCCCATGACCAGCGCCGACGGGTCGACGAGCTTGTCGGCCAGGAACCGGGGGTTCGGGTCGACGCCCTCGCCCATCGGGTGCCGGCCCATGTGCTCGACGCCGCCGGCGATGACGACGTCGTAGGCGCCGAAGGCGATGCCGCTCGCGCTGGTGGTCACCGCGGTCATGGCGCCGGCGCACATCCGGTCGATGGCGTAGCCGGGCACCGACTTGGGCAGCCCGGCGAGGATCGCCGCGGTGCGGCCGATGGTGAGGCCCTGGTCGCCGATCTGCGTGGTGGCGGCGACGGCCACCTCGTCCACGCGCTCCGCCGGCAGCTCCGGATGCCGCCGCAGCAGCTCGCGGATGACCTTGACGACGAGGTCGTCGGCGCGGGTCTCGGCGTACATGCCCTTCGGGCCGGCCTTGCCGAACGGCGTGCGGACACCGTCGACGAAGACCACGTTCCGAACGGCGCGCGGTGCTGCGGGTGCAGCGGGTGCGGCCACGGCGTGCTCCTCTGTGCTCGTTCGAGGTACAGGCAACGACTGCGGCCGGGGGCGGGGCGCCGGGGACGCGGCTCGGGTCGTCGAGACGCGGGCCCGCGGCGCTGCCGCTACTGGCCGGTAACACGCACTCTAGCCCCAGTTACTGAGCAGTAACCACCAAGGTGGGCGTGTCTGCTGCGTCACAGCGGCCGTCACCTGCTCGCCGGCTTCCCGGTGCGCCGTCCGAGTCGCGTCCGATCGGAGGGCACGCCGGGAAGCCACGAGCGCTTCTAGGCGGGCTCGGCCCGCAGGGCCTCGCTGAGGCGCTCCGCCGTCAGCTCGACCTGCCACCGCCGGGCGCCGCCGGCGCCCAGCGTCTCGGCCACCCCGGTCGCCGAGGTGTCCTCCGGCGGCTGCCAGCAGGTCCGCCGCACCAGGTCGGGGGAGAGCAGGTTCTCCACGGGCAGCCGGTGCTCCGTGGCGAGCTCGCTCAACGCCGCGCGCGCCGCGGTCAGCCGGGCGGCCGCGACCGGGTCGCGGTCGGCCCACCGGTTCGGCGGCGGGGGACCGTCGTTGGCCGGGCTGACCTCGGGCAGCTCGCGGCGCGCCAGCCGGCGGGCCCGCTCCAGCGCGCCCATCCACACCCCGGCGAGCCGCCGCTGCGCCCTGCCCCGGTAGACCGGCAGCTTGAGCAGCTCGGCGATGCCCTCGGGGCTGGCGACGACGGCGTCCACGATCGCGCTGTCCGGCAACACCCGGCCGGGCGCGATGTCCCGCTCGCGGGCGATGGAGTCCCTGGCCTCCCACAACGCGCGCACGGCGGCGAGCTGCCGGGGGTTGCGCAGCCGGTGGATGCCGGACGTGCGCCGCCACGGCTCGGACCGGGGCTGCGGCAGCGGGGCGGTGCGCACCGCCTCGAACTCCTGCAACGCCCACCCGAGCTTGCCCTGGGCGCTCAGCTCCTCCTCCAGGGACTGGCGCAGCGGGATCAGCAGCTCGACGTCCAGGGCGGCGTAGGTCAGCCAGTCGGCGGGCAGCGGCCGCCGGGACCAGTCGGCGGCGCCGTGCCCCTTCTCCAGCCGGTAGCCGAGCATGCGCTCGACGAGCGCGCCCAGCGCCACCCGGTCGAAGCCGGCGAGCCGGCCGGCCAGCTCGGTGTCGAACAGGGTCGTCGGCCGGAGGTCGAGCTCGGCGAGGCAGGGCAGGTCCTGCGAGGCCGCGTGCAGCACCCACTCGGTGTCGGCGAGCGCCTCGACCAGCGGCTCCAGCCGGCCGCCGAGGGCGACCGGGTCCACGAGCACGGTTCCCGCGCCGTCCCGGCGGAGCTGCACCAGGTAGGCGCGTTGGGAGTAGCGGTAACCCGAGGCCCGTTCGGTGTCCACCGCCACCGGGCCGTCGGCCGCGGCCAACGCCGCGGCGGCACGCCGCAACGCCGCCTGGTCCGCCACCACCGGGGGAACGCCCTCGGCGGGTTCGGTCAGCGGCACGGGCTCGGAGCCGGTGGGACCGGTGGGGTCGGCGTAGGGAGCTTCCACGGCCGCTGACCCTACGTCGAAACGGCCGGTCGCGGGGGTGTTCGGGGAGGCACGGGCGACGGAGCGGGGCCGGTGACGGCCGCCGGGTGCGACGGCGGCCGGGCACGGCGTGACCCCGACCCGTCGGTCCTCGGGGTGATCCGGGGACCGACGGGTCGGCGGCGCACGTCGCGGCGTCCGCGCCTCAGCGGATCACGCCGGCCCGCATGGCCAACGCGACCATCTGGGCCCGGTCACCGGTGCCCAGCTTGCGCCCGATCCGCGACAGGTGACTCTTCACCGTGAGCGCGGACAGGTTGAGCGCTTCGCCGATCTCCTTGTTCGACCGGCCGTCGGCGACCAGTTGCAGCACCTCCACCTCACGCGCGGACAACTCCCGCGGCGTGTTGTCGGTGCCGGGAACCCTGGTCCCGGCGGCCAGCACCGGAGCGACGCTCGGATCGGCGTACACGCCGCCGTCGAGGACCCGCCGCACGCCGTCGGTGACCACCATCGGCGAGGCGGACTTCAGCAGGTAGGCCTGAGCGCCTGCCTGGAAGGCCGCCCGCACCGCGTAGGGGTCGTCGGACGAGGCGAGTACCACGATCCGCGGCCAGCCCTGGGCACGGAGCTCCGTGACCAGGTCGATGCCGCTCCCGTCCGGGAGTCCGAGGTCGAGGATCGCGAGGTCGCACGGTCCGGTGGCCAGGGCGCGCGCCCTGGCCTCGGCCACCGATGCGGCCTCGTGCACGGTGCCCGCTCCCATCTGCTGCAACCGGGCGGCGATCGCCTCCCGGAGCAGCGGATGGTCATCGACCACCAGCACCGAGAACAGCTCCTCCCGCGGGTGCGGGACCATGTTCGCCGGCAACGAGCCGGCTGGCGTGGTTCGAACGGCCTGACCTAAGCCGACGGCAGCCACGTCACTACCTCCCTGGAGTCGGTCGTGCCCCCCGACCGGCACCGGGACTCTCGACCGATCAGCCGCGCCACTGATCGACCGAAAGTGGTGTCGACGGAGGCAGCGTAGCCGCCCGAGAGGGTCTGCGGGACGATCAATCGGGTAAGTATCTCGATCGAGTTGTGACGAGTTGGTGGGTCGTTAGCACGATCGTGGGAATGCGGGCAGGGTGGCTAACGCCGCTGGCTTTCCCGGCGACAAGGAGGAGTTAACAGTGTCTGTGCACGCCACCGGGGACGCATTCGCCCGTGCCAGGGATCTCCTCGGACGCGCGCCGGTCGTCGACGGCCACAACGACCTGCCCTGGGCGTTGCGCCAGATGGCGGTGCGTGACGACGGCCGTTCGGATTTCACCCGTTTGGACTACACGGCGCTGGATCGGGTGGACCTCACCCAGGAGCAGCCCGGCCTGCACACGGACCTGCCCCGACTGCGCCGTGGTGGCGTCGGCGCCCAGTTCTGGTCGGTCTACGTGCCCTGCCGCCTCACCGGGCACGCGGCGGTGACCGCCGTCCTGGAACAGGTCGAGCTGGTCCACGAGCTGGTGCTGCGGTATCCGGACCACCTGGCCCTCGCCCGGACCGCCGACGACGTGGAGCGCGCGGTGGCGGCCGGCCGGATCGCCTCGCTGCTCGGCGCCGAGGGTGGCCACGCCATCGCCGAGTCGCCGGGCGTCCTGCGGGCGCTGCACCGGCTGGGGGTGCGGTACCTGACCCTGACCCACAACGAGAACGTGCCGTGGGCCGACTCGGCGACCGACGAGCCGGTCGCGGGCGGGCTCGCCGGGTTCGGGCGCGAGGTCGTGCGGGAGATGAACCGGCTCGGCATGCTGGTCGACCTCTCGCACGTCGCCGCCACCACGATGCGTGACGCGCTCGCCGTGTCCGGTGCGCCGGTCGTGTTCAGCCACTCCTCCTGCCGCGCGGTGGCGGACAACCCGCGCAACGTCCCGGACGACGTGCTCGCGCGGCTGGCCGACAACGGCGGCGTGTGCATGATCACCTTCGTGCCGGCGTTCGTGTCGGCCGAGCGGGCGGCGTGGGAGGTCGAGCTGCGCGCGGAGATGGCGCGGGCCGGCGAGGACTACCGCGACCTGGCCGCCCGCGCCGCGGCGGGGCGGCGGCGGGCGGAGCGGGTGCCCCGGCCGGGCGCGACGCTCGCCCAGGTGGTCGAGCACGTCGAGCACGCCCGCGAGGTGGCCGGCGTCGACCACATCGGGCTCGGCGGCGACTACGACGGCGTCGACGAGTTCCCCCCGGGCATGGAGGACGTCACCAGCTACCCGTCCCTCATCGCCGCGTTGCTGGAGCGCGGCTGGAGCGAGGACGACTGCGCGAAGCTCGCCGGGCGCAACGTGCTGCGCGTGCTGCGCGACGCCGAGTCGGTGGCCGCGAGCCTGCGGTAGGCGTCGCGAACGGATGTCTGACACTGGGCCGCCCGGCGGAGCGCTGGGCGGCTCAACGTCGTAACAGCCCCACTGCGGTCGGGTGGCTCGCGAGCGACGACATCCCGGGTGGGGACGGGCGCACGGCTCGCGGAGAGCGCCCACCCCTGTTCTGTAAGCGCTTTCAATAACGGCTGGCAGAGGTCCGGCCGCGCTTCCCGCGTTTCCGGGAACACCACCGACGCCACTCCGGTTTCGGCGGGTGCGGCGAGGTCGCGCCCGTCACCGTTCACCTATACGCGTAAGGGCTCTGGCCAGCGTGAATGGTCGGAGGAGAGACGAGTAAAGAGATGGGGTGCGCGGGCTCGTCGCCCTGTTGGGCGCTCAGCCGCTCTTCCGGTGGCTGAGGTAGGCCACGCCCACCGGGGGCAGTCCCGCCGCGTTCGCCAGCAGCTCGCAGAACGCCTCGCCGTGCGTCGTCAGCTCGGGGTCCAGCGCCGTCCACGAGCCCCGGAGTTCGAGGTCGTGCGTGTGCGGCGGGCCGGAGATGTCCCCGAACCGGGCGGAGGAGGTCAGCGTGATCGTGCCGCCCAGCGCGACGTGGGCGGCGCCGCACGCCTCCAGCGCCTCGGTCAGCCACGACCACCCGACGTCGGGCAGCAGCGGGTCGGTCGCCACCTCGGGGTCCAGTTCCGCCCGCGCGTAGACGACCAGCCGCAGCACCCCGCCCCACGCCTCGTCCCCGTCCGGGTCGTGCAGCAGCACGAGCCGGCCGGTGGCGAGCTCGCCCGAGGGGCCCTCCACCTCGGCGGCGAGGGCGAACGTCCACGGGGCGAGCCGCTGGGGCGGGCGCACCTCGTCGAGTTCCACCTCGGGCCGCGGCCGCACCGAACGCAACGCCGCCACCGCCCGCCGGAACACCTCGGGCACTCCCGACAACCCGGTCACGCCGTGACTGTATGCCTCGACGCGTCGTATTCGCCGCCAGACGCGCCGACCGCGTCGCCGGTGAGGGGATCGACCGGAGGCCGCCCGGCGGTGTGGCCGACGCCTCCCCGGCCCGGCCCCGGGGGAGGGCCGACCGGGTGACGGCCGCGTGCGACGATGGTGGGGAGATGACGAACGCAGCGCCGGTCTCGGCCCGCCGGGACCTCACCCAAGCCCCGTTGCTGGTCGCCGCGCGCGGCGGCGCCCCCTCCCACGTCCCGGTCTGGTTCATGCGGCAGGCCGGCCGCTCGCTCCCGGAGTACCGCGAGGTCCGCGCGGGCGTGCCGATGCTCCAGGCGTGCTTCACCCCCGAGCTGGCCTGCGAGGTCACCCTCCAGCCCGTGCGCAGGCACGGGGTGGACGCGGCGATCCTGTTCAGCGACATCGTGGTGCCGCTGGCCGCGGCCGGGGTGGACCTGGACATCGTGCCGGGCACCGGCCCGGTGGTGGCCGACCCGGTGCGCTCGGCGGCCGACGTCGCCGCGCTGCCGGCGCTGGACCCGGCCCAGGTGGAGCCGGTGGCGCAGGCCGTGCGGCTGCTGGTCGGCGAGCTGGGCCAGACCCCGCTGATCGGCTTCGCCGGCGCGCCCTTCACCCTGGCCTCCTACCTCGTGGAGGGTGGCCCGAGCCGGCACCACGAGCGCACCAAGGCGCTGATGCACTCCGACCCGGAGACCTGGCACGCGCTGCTCGACCACCTGGCCGGGCTCACGCTGGAGTTCCTGCGGGTGCAGGTGGCGGCCGGCGTCGACGCGCTGCAGCTGTTCGACTCCTGGGCCGGCGCGCTGTCCGAGGCCGACTACCGCCGGTTCGTGCTGCCGCACTCGCGGCGGGTGCTGTCCGGCCTGGCCGACGCGGGCGTGCCGCTGATCCACTTCGGCGTCGGCACCGGCGAGCTGCTCGGGGCGATGCGGGAGGCCGGCGCGGATGTTGTGGGCGTCGACTGGCGCGTGCCGCTGGACGAGGCCGCGCGGCGGGTCGGTCCCGGCGTCGCGTTGCAGGGCAACCTCGACCCGGCGCTGCTGTTCGCCGGCTGGGACGTCGTCGAGGCCGAGGTGCGCCGGATCGTCGAGCAGGGCCACGCCGCCGACGGGCACATCTTCAACCTCGGTCACGGCGTGATGCCGGAGACCGATCCCGCGGTGCTGACCAGGGTGGTCGAGCTGGTCCACTCCCTGCCGGTCGCCCCGGAGCGGGAGCGGGTCCGGTCGTGACCCCGGCGCGGGTGCTGGTCGTCGGGGGCGGGATCTCCGGCCTGGTGGCCGCGTACCGCCTGCGGACCCTGCTCGGGGAGCGGGCCGAGATCGTCGTCGTCGAGCAGTCCGACCGGATCGGCGGCAAGCTGCGCACGGTCGAGCTGGCCGGCGAGGGCTACGACGTGGGCGCCGAGGGGTTCCTGCTGCGCCGGCCCGAGCTGCTGGACCTGGTCACCGAGCTGGGGCTGGCCGACGAGCTGGTGACCCCGGCGCTGCTGGCGTCGCGGGTGCGGGCGGCGGGGCAGTCGGTCCGGGTCCCCCCGCGCACCCTGATGGGCGTGCCCGCCGCGCCGGAGGTGCTGCGGGAGGTGCTCTCGCCGGCCGCGGTGCGGCGGGTGGCCGACGAGCCGGCGCTGCCCCCGCTCGACCTGGACGGCGCGGACGTGTCGGTCGGCGGGCTGCTGCGCGCTCGGTTGGGTGACGAGGTGGTCGACCGGCTGGTCGACCCGCTGTTGGGCGGCGTGTACGCCGGCCGGGCCGACGACCTGGGCCTGCGCGCCACCATGCCGCAGTTGGCCGCGGCGCTGGACCGCGGCGCGGGCTCCCTCGTCCGGGCGACCGCCGAGGTGGTCCCGGCGCCGAACCCGGACGCGCCGCGCCCACCCGTCTTCGGCGCGCTGCGCGGCGGCTTCCGCGTCCTGGTGGACCGGCTCGCCGCCGCGTCCCGCGCCCGGCTCCGCCTCGGCCAGCCGGTGCGCTCGCTGACGCGCGCCGAACGCGGCTGGCGGGTGGAGATCGGGCCGGCCCCGCGCCCGGAGGTGGTGGACGTCGACGGCGTGGTGCTCGCCGTGCCGGCGCCGGCCGCCCGGCGGCTGCTCGCCGACGTCGCGCCGGTGGCGGCCGCCGCCTACGGGCGGGTCGACGTCGCCTCCATGGCGGTCGTGGCGCTGGCGCTGCCGGCCGGCACCCAGCTGCCCGAGGCCAGCGGGGTGCTGGTCGCCGAGGGCGAGCGGTGGGCCGACGGCACCCCGTTCACGGCCAAGGCGTTCACGTTCTCCAGCCGGAAGTGGGGGCACTTCGGCGACCGGGTGCTCGTGCGGGGCTCGGTGGGCCGGTTCGGGGACGCGGCCGTGTTGCGGCGCGACGACGCCGATCTGGTGCGCGCGGTGCGCGCCGACCTGGCGGAGCTGACCGGCGTCCGCGTGGAGCCGTCGGACGCCGCGGTGATGCGGTGGGGCGGTGGTCTGCCGCAGTACGCGGTCGATCACAACGACGTGGTCGCGACCATCGAGAGCACCGTCGCTGACCAGCCAGGACTCGCCGTGGCGGGCGCCACGTTGCACGGTGTCGGCCTGCCGGCCTGCGTGGCGACGGCGGACGCCGCGGCCCGCCGTGTCGCTGCCCACCTCCCGGCCGACGCGGTCGCCGGGAGTGGGACGATGGGCGCATGGCCCGCCTGAACTACGCCGAGCTCAACAACACCATCCGGTACACGATGTGGTCGGTCTTCCGGATCCAGCCGGGGGCGCTGCCCGCGGACCGCGGTCCGGCCGCGCGGGAGGCGCAGGAGTACCTCGACGCCCTGGAGGGCAAGGGGGTCGTGGTTCGCGGTGTGTACGACGTCGCCGGTCTGCGCGCCGACGCGGACTACATGATCTGGTGGCACGCCGAGGAGATCGAGCAGGTGCAGGCCGCCTACACCGGGTTCCGCCGCACCGCGCTGGGCCGTGCGTCGACTCCGGTGTGGAGCAACGTGGCGCTGCACCGGCCCGCCGAGTTCAACAAGAGCCACATCCCGGCGTTCCTCGCCGGCGAGGAGGCGCGCAAGTACGTGTGCGTCTACCCGTTCGTCCGCTCCTACGAGTGGTACCTGCTCCCCGACGAGGAGCGCCGCGCGCTGCTGGCCGAGCACGGCCGCGAGGCGCGGGACTACCCGGACGTGCGGGCCAACACGGTGGCCTCGTTCGCGCTGGGTGACTACGAGTGGATCCTCGCCTTCGAGGCCGACGAGCTGCACCGCATCGTGGACCTGATGCGGCACCTGCGGGGCACCGACGCGCGGCGCCACGTGCGGGAGGAGATCCCGTTCTACACCGGCACCCGCGTGGTCCCCTCCGAGCTGGTCCTCAACCTGCCCTGAGCCACGCTCCTCGGAGGCAGCGCCGCGCCCGGCGACGTCCGCCGCGCGCGGCCTTCTCATCGGCCGCGCCGCCACCACCAGCGGCGGCGCGGCGGTAGCACCTCGCCGCGTTGGGCCAACCAGTCCGCGAAGGAGCTCGCGTCCTGCCGTGTGGTCGATCCGGCCCGGCGGGGGTTGGCCGCGGCGTAGGCGTCGAACAGCGGGCTGAACCGGTCGCCGAGCTGGTCGACGAGGTCGGGTCGGAGCCGGGCGACGATCCGCCGGCGCTTCGCGCGGAGCGCCCTGGCCTGGGCCCGCACGCGCTCGGCGTCGAATCCCGGTGGTGGGTCGGCCGAGAGCACCAGGGCGCGCAGCAGGTCGGTCTGCGCGGCGGCCAACCGATGGCGGCGCTCCGCGTCACCCGGGTCCACGCCGCCGTCGCGAGTTCCTCCGCTCATGTCCACTGCGGCCGCACGACGTCCCGGATGGCGGCCAGTTCGGCCGCGAGCTCCTCGTCCGAGGGGTAGCGGTCGTCCCGTTCGAGCAGCACCCCGGGTGGGTCCACCCGCCGCCGCAGCTCGGCGAGGAGGTCGAGCACCGGCTGGGTCACCGGGTGGGCGTGCGTGTCGTGGTAGAGCCCGTCCTCCCGCTCGGCCCCGCCCGCGACGTGCACGTAGGCGAGCCGCTCCCACGGCACGGCGTCCAGGAACGCCAGCGGGTCGCTGCCCAGGTTCCGCGCGTTGACGTGCAGGTTGGCCACGTCGACCAGCAACCAGCACCCGGTGCGCTCGACCAGCTCGGCCAGGAACTCGCCCTCGCCCAGGTCGGCGTCCGGCCAGTCCAGCAACGCGGCCACGTTCTCCAGCGCCAGCGGGACCGGCAGCTCGGCCTGCGCGTCGAGCACGTTCGCGACCAGCACCTCCAGCGCGTCCCTGGTCCGGGGCACCGGCAGCAGGTGCCCGGCCTCCCAGCCCCCGCCCCGGACGAACGCCACGTGGTCGCTGACCAGCGGCGCGCCGAGCGCCTCGGCGACCGCGGCCAGGTGCGCGACCCGGGACCGGTCGACCGGGTCGGCGCCGCCCAGCGACAACGAGACCGCGTGCGGCAGCACCGGGACGCCGCGCCCGCGCAGCACCCGCAGGGACTCCGGCAGGTTTCCCGGCCGCACGCCCTCCGCGACCACCTCGACGAAGTCCACTCCGGGCAGGCTCTCGACCGTCAGGTCGATCTCGGGGCGCCAGCCGATGCCGAGACCGAGCCGGGGGAGGGCACTCATGCGATCACCTCTCGTCGTCGGGTGGTGACAGGTCCCTGTGGTCCTTCCCGTGGGGAGAGTGGGCTCGTCCCGCCCCGGCCCGCCGGGGAGATTCCCCCCTACCCGGCGGTGGCGCGGGACGAGCCCGTCATGGCGGTCACCCTCCGCAGCCGCCCCCACCGCAGCCGCCGCCCCCTCCACCGCCAGATCCCCCGTCGGAGCCCCCGCCCGACCCCCCGTCGCCACCGCTGGCACTGGAACCTCCGCCGCCGTCGGAAGAGGAGCGCTCGCCGGACAGGAGGGCGGCCCGCTCCGGCCCCGGCGGCATCGCCGTGATCCCGACCAGCGCGAGCATCATGGGCAGTTCGGCCGTGGGAACCTGCGAGTACCGCCGGGCGCGCGCCGTCGCCACGAGCTGGTCGCCGAACGTCGTGCGCAGCGGGTGGGGGCGGACCAGGCCGAGCACGACCACGAGCGCGGTGAGGGCGAGGAGGAGCGACAACCAGAGCACCGGCCGGTTGAGCTCGATCCCGTTGACCAGGCGCAGCACGCCCACCACGCCGACCAGGGCCGCCGGCAGGACCGCCCTGGTCGCGCCGGCCCGCGCGTGCTCCGGGTCGACGACCGCGCCGGAGGCCACGAGCCGGCGCTCGATCTCCTCGACGGCCGGCAGGGTCCGCGCGGCCGCGCGGAGCTGACTCACGGTCAGGGCGCGGCCGACGGCGACCAGGCTCAGCAGGTCCGCGTCGATCACCCACGACGCCGGCACGCCGGTCGCCCGCAGGCCACCGCCGCGGGAGACCCGCAGCGCGCCAGAGGTGACCAGCCGTCCGACCGCGAGGTCGGCCAGCCGGGACGGACCGCCGGCCAGGTAGGCCAACTCCTCCGAGCTCAGCGTCCGGGGACGGCCGTCCGCCACGCGCATCCTGTGCCGCGCCGCGACCAGCCACACCGCGGCCAGTCCGAGCGCGACCACGTACACCAGAAGGAACTCCGGGCCGCTCAACCCCCAGGGCTCGTTCATCCCCGTCCCCCCGTTCTCTCCGTCAGACCACGCCGTGGCTGTTGGACCCGGTGACGCTGTCGCCCCGCCACCACCCGGGCGGCCACCCCGCCGTCCCGCTCCCGTCGCCGGACGGGTCGCGCGGGTGGTCGGGGTGGGCGGCCAGGCCGTCCAGGGCGACCACGCCCGCCGGGCCGGCGACCCGGACCACGGCCGGGTCGAAGCCGGCCAGCGGGGTTCCGTCGTCGGTGGTGGGCTCCCACACGGCCCGGCGGGCCGCCCGGAGCACCCGGTCGCCGGCGGCGGTGCGGGTCGGCGGCCGCCGGCGGCGCACCCAGACGGCGGCGAGCAGGGTCAGCCCCACCAGTCCGGTGTCCCAGTCGATCGGCTCGCCCGACACGAGCCCCGTGCACCACCGGACCAGGCCGACGGCGGCGAGGAGGAGCAGGGGCAGCACCGCCACCGCCCGCGCCCTGCCCACGGCGTGCGGGTCGACCGCGTAGCCGGCGCGCACGAGGCGCGCGCCCAGTGCGTCGACCGCCGGGGAGCGGCCGACCTCGGCCAGCACCCTGGCCAGCGGCCTGCCGTGGGTGGGTACCGCTCGCGCCACGAGCTCGTCGACGCCGGTGGCGGTGGTGGGCGGCGGAACCGGGACCAGGACGCCCGCCGCCAGGCGCATCGCGCCGGCGTCGAGCTGGCGGGCGACCAGGACCTCGGCGACACGCCGGACACCGCCGGCGAGGAAGGCCAGCTCCAGCAGGTCCAGCGGTCGGGAGTCCGCCGGCTGGTTCGGGCGCCAGAGGGTCGACCGGACCGCGGAGGCCCACGACAACGCCACCGGCAGCGCGGTGAGGTACAGCGCGAGGAACTTCGGCTCGGACAGCCCCCACGGCTCCATCGCGTCCCCTTCCCCCGGTTGGGACGACATGGTGTGGCCGGGGTCACGGGGTGGCCAAGGGCACTTGACCAAGGTTTAGGGTTCTTGGGAAAGGCTTAGGGTCGCGACTCCGTCACTTGGAGTAACCCCCTACCGGTACAGTCGCGCGCCGCGGCGTGCGCGGGCGGAGCAACCTCACGCCCACGCACGCCGCGTGTGCCCCTGACTCGGTGGTCCTGGCCCGGTCCTCCCTGGCGGGCTCCTACTCGACGGGCTCCAGCCGGAGGCTGATCGAGTTGATGCAGTACCGCTGGTCGGTGGGGGTGGGGTAGCCCTCCCCCTCGAAGACGTGCCCCAGGTGGCTGTCGCACCGCGCGCACAGCACCTCGGTGCGCACCATGCCGTGGCTGCGGTCCTCCCGCAGGATCACCTGGTCTCCCGCCAGCGGGGAGAAGAACGACGGCCAGCCGCAGTGCGAGTCGAACTTCGTCTCGCTGCTGAACAGCTCGGCCCCGCAGGCGCGACAGGAGTACACACCCCTGGTCTTCGTCTCGGTGTACTCACCGGTCCACGCCGGTTCCGTTCCCGCCTCGCGCAGCACGCGGTACTCGGCGGGGGTGAGCCGCTCCCGCCACTCCTGCTCGGATCGGACGACCTTCGGTGTCTCCACGTCCTCCACGCTAGCTCCCCGGCCCCAGGAAGGTGCCGAGGATGAACAGCAGTGCTTCCCACACCGTGTACAGCACGCCGAGCAGGATCAGCCCGACCAGCAGCGTCGCGACGAGTCGCCGGTGGCCGCTGACGCGGTTGGCCGACTCGGCGAAGTTCCGCACACCGTCCAGGTAGCCCTCGACGGTGTAGTTGGGGTTGGCGTGTTCCATGCGGTCCAGGTGTTCGGCGAACGCCCGCGCCTCGGGGTCGTGCGGGTCCAGGCCGACGAGGTCGTCGTCGAACCGCCCGGTCGGCGACTTCGGGCTGTCCTCCCGCTTGCCGTGCTCGGCCACGCCTCCACGGTAGCCGGCGGACCGCGCTGACCGGGCCTACCGTGGCGGGGTGACCGAACGGGTCGAGCTCACCGTGCCCGGTCCCGACGGCGACCGGGTCGTCCGGGTGTCGAACCTCGACAAGGTCTACTTCCCCGAGCGGGGGATCACCAAGGGCGACGTCCTGCGGTACTACCTCGCGGTCGCCGAGCCCCTGCTGCGGGCGGTGCGGAACCGGCCGACCATGCTCAAGCGCTACCCGGACGGCGTGACCGGCGAGTTCTTCTACTCCAAGCGGGTGCCCAAGGGCGCGCCGGAGTGGGTGCGCACGGTGCGGATCAGCTTCCCGTCCGGCCGACACGCCGACGAGATCTGCCCGACCGAGCCGGGCGTGCTGCTGTGGGCGGCCAATCTCGGCACGTTCGACTTCCACCCGTGGCCCGTGCGGCGGGACGACGTCGACCGCCCGGACGAGCTGCGGATCGACCTCGACCCCCAGCCGGGCACCGGGTTCCGGGAGGCGGTGCGGGTGGCCGGGGTGCTGCGCGAGGTCATGGCCGAGGCTGGGGTCGTCGGTTTCCCGAAGACCTCGGGCGGGCGCGGCGTCCACGTACTGGCCCGCATCCGGCCGGAGTGGGACTTCGTGCACGTGCGCCGCGCGGTGATCGCGCTGGCCCGCGAGGTCGAGCGGCGGATGCCCGAGGAGGCCACCACGGCCTGGTGGAAGGAGGAGCGCGGGCGGCGGGTGTTCCTGGACTACAACCAGGCGGCGAGGGACCGCACGATCGCCTCGGCGTGGTCGGTGCGCGGCACCCCGAGGGCGACGGTGTCGATGCCGGTCACCTGGGAGCGGCTGCCCGAAGTGGACCCCGACGACTTCGACGTGCGCACCAGCCCCGACTGGCTGGCCGAGCACGGCGATCCACACCTCGGTCTGGACGACCACGCCCACGGCATCGAGGTCCTGCTCGACTGGTTCGACCGGGACGGCAGGGACCGGGGGATGGGCGAGCTGCCCTACCCGCCGGAGTACCCGAAGATGCCCGGCGAGCCGCCCAGGGTCCAGCCCTCACGCCGTCGCCAGCCGCCGGCCTGACCGGCCACGTGGAAGATCTCTCCGGCGCGCTCGGGCGTCAGCCGACGGTCCAGTACCCGGCCGGCGCTCCGCCCCGGTCGTCGACCTGGATGCGCGCCCCGGCCAGCCGGTTGGGGTCGACCTCGAAGACGATCATCCCGTTGGTCTTCTGCCCGGCGGCGAGGGTCAGGGTGTCCAGCTTCCGGCCGGGGATGCTGAACCCGGCGTGCGCGGTGTTGTTCGTCGTGCCGTCCGCGTAGACGAACTTGAACCGCGTCGCCGAGGCGAACACCGGGATCGGGTCCGCGGCCTCGGAGACCGCGAACTCCACCTGCGCCGTCAGGAAGACGCCCCCGTCGGTCGGCCGGTCGAACTGGTTCGGCGCGGGGACGTTCGGCCGGATGTCGGAGACCGTGACCACGTACTCGGCCCGGCGCTCGTGGACGGTGACCGGCGTGCCGGGAGCCACGGTGGGGATCTCCACCGGCTTCTCCTTCACCCGGTCCGGCGTGCTCTGGGGGGTGATGGGCGGCCCGGTGGGCGGCGGGGCCGTCGGCGCCGCCACGGTCTTGGGCTCGCTGTGCTCGCGCACTGACTGGACGAGCAGGACGCTCGTCGCCGCGCCCACGCCGAGCGCGACCACGGAGACGACGACGCCGGCGACGCTGGCCGTCCGGTTGTCGGCCTGCCCGCCGCGGACCCGGCGCAGGCCCAGGACGCCGAGGACCACGCCCGCGACGCCGAGGAGGGCGCCGACCGGCCCGGTCACGACGAGCGCGGCGAGGAGGATCCCGCTCGCGCCGACGACCAACGCCGCGGTCCCCAGGCCGTTGCGTCGCTGGTCCGCCTCGGCCAGCGGCTCCAACAGGACGGGCGGCGGCGCGTTGTCGAAGTGGTCCGAGGGCTGCGGAGCGGTCATGGTGTTCCTTCGCTGTCCGGCGCGCGCTCACCGTATCGAGTGACCGGGCGCGCGGCCTGGACTTTACGGGGCGGAACTGACCGACAAGAACCGTTTCACCGGTCGCCCGACGGGCGGAAAGACGTTCCGCTCCGTGTTCTCCGAGCACAACAACGCTGCGGACGTGCTGACGTGATGTTGCTCAACGAGCCGGGGGCGTGGTTCTCGTCCGCCCTGCCCGTCGCCGGGAACCGGTGTCGTCCACCGGACAGGGCACGAATTCTGGGGTTTCGGGGCGGTGGGGCCGGCCGCGCTGTCGCCCCCCGCGGCCGGGTCCCCACCGCCGCGGCGGCTCGGGACGCCCGGGTTTCTCCGGTCCTCGACCTCAGGCGCTCCGATCGTCGCGGGTGTCCGTGATCGGCGTCGTGCGCGAACCGGTGTAGCGGTAGCGCCAGACGCCGTCGTCGCGGCGGTCGTCCCTGGCGTAGCCCAGCCAGGTCAGTTCGGCGCTGCCGGCGCGGACCGCCCGGAGGAAGGTAGCCGCGTCGAAGTCCGGGCGGAACTCGCCGGGGAACTCGAAGCACGGCGTCGGCAGGCCGCCGCGGCTCCCGGGGACGGACAGCGTTCGCCCGTCCTCGGGACCGCCGATCAGTTCGATGTGGACCTGGTGTCGTTCGACCATTCGGCGGAGTCTGGTGACGAAAGGGTGGTTTTTGGCAGGTGCTCACCCGATCGAATGGCCGCAGGTGGGGTGGTGGGTGATACCGGTCGGTGACCGCACCGATCCACCCCGGTCACCCGCTTCCCCGGGGCGGTCGCCCTCGCGGCGGTCCCACTCATGCTCGTTCCTGCATACCGTCGGACGTGTCCCTCAACCGCCGCACCAAGGGAGGTTCCCGTGGAGGTTCCGCAGGCACAGGGTGGGTGTAGCTGCTGTTCGAGCTGCAGCGGTCCGGGCTGTGGCTGCTGCGGGAGCTGCAGCTAGCACCCGGCAACGAACGCTGCCGAACGTTGTCGAAGGCTGACGAACGCTGACGAAACGCGGCCACGGCCGCTTTCCGGCGCGCGCCGGGCGTCACGGCGGGCAGGTCGTCTTGTTGACCGGGACCTGACCGTCGACCAGGAACCGCTGCACGGCGGCGGTGGCGCAGGGGCTGGTCGGGAGGGCGCCGTGGCCGCTGCCCTGCCAGGAGACCAGGGCGCTGTTGGCGAGCTGCTCGGCGGCCCTGGTGGAGCCGGTGAGCGGGGTGACCGGGTCGGCGGCGCCGGCGAGCACCACCATCGGGGGGACGTCCAGGTTCCGGGGCGCCGGCAGCGGCTTGACCTGCGGCCACGCCGAGCACGCCATCAGCTGCTGGACGAGGAACGAGCCGAACAGCGGGTACTTGCCCTGCCACTCCGCCGCGAGCGCGCCGAGCCGGTCGAACGGCAGGCGGGTCGCGGTGTCGTTGCAGGTGTTGATGAGGATGCCGTCGAAGGCGGGCGGCTGGTCACCCTGACCGGACACCAGCGGCCGGGTCATCGCGCTGATCTTGCTGCCGTCGCCGGAGGCGGCCTTGGCCAGCGCCTCCGACAGCGCGGCCCACCGTTGCCGGTCCGCCAGGCCGGCCACCACCGCGCGCATGGTCGCGCCCGCCGTGACGGAAGCGCCGCCGGAGATGACGATCGGCTGGCGCCGCAGCTTGTCCAACAACGCGGTCAGGGTCTGCTTCGGGTCGCCGCCCATCGGGCAGCCGCGCGCGACGCAGTCCTGGGCGAACGCGTCGAACACCTGCTCGGCCGCGGCGGCCCTGGCCTCGTGCTGCCCGACCGCGTCGGTCGTCGGGTCGGGCACCCCGTCGAGGACGAACCGGCCGACCGCGTCGGGGAACCGCTGGGCGAAGGTGGTGAGCACCTGCGAGCCGGTGCCCCGGCCGAGGGCGTTGACCCGGGAGACGCCGAGCGCCTCCCGCACGTGGTTGAGGTCGCCGGCGGCCCGCCAGGCGTCCAGCGCGGGGAACTGGTTCTCCAGGTCGATCAGGCAGCGCTGGGTCGCCTTGCGCAGCGCGTCCATCAGGTCCTGGAGCGGGCCCGACTCCCGCGCCGCGGGGTCGAACCCGACGATGGCGCGCCGCTGCTCCGGCGGGACGCAGTCGGCGGGGGACGAGCCGCCGGTGCCCCTGCGGTCCACGCCCACCAGCATGAACCGCTGGAGGATCTCCGCGGGGAGCTGGCCGGCCAGTCGGGCGGCCCGGGTCGTGCCCGGCTCCTCGTCGACGTCGTTCACCACGAGCAGCGGCACCTTGCCGGAGCCGGCCCTGAGCACCGACAGCCGCAGGGAGCCCCGGCCGGGGCGGTCCGGGGCGTCCAACGGCGCCACGACGCGGCCGCACTCCAGGCGGGGGCCGCCGCCGGCGCCGCCGAGCCGGGGGCGCATGGCCTCGGTGCAGTCGGTCCAGGAGATCCGGTCGTTGGTGGACTCCTCCAACTGCGGCAGCGGCCGGCCACCGCCGGGAGCGGCGGCCGGCGGCTGCTCCCGGCCCGCGCCGCGCACGCCGATGGGGGGTGGGTCGGCGGGCCCCACGGTGCACCCCGCCATGACCACGAGGACCAGCGGCAGGAGCAGCGCGGCGGCCCGGATGGCGGCTCGCGGCACGGCTGCTCCTCGCTCCCGGGTCGGTGTCTGTGTCGGTGTCGGTGTTCCGGTTCGACGTTTCGGTGGTGACGCTTTCTCCGCTGACGCGGTGGTGACGGCGCGGCGGTTCGTCGCGGTGCCGCCACCGTCGTGGTGGAGCCTGACACGGACGCGGTGAGGCCGCCGTGAGGGGGTGGGCCCGGCGTGACCAACGCTGGCCGGGGCCATGCGCACAGCTGTTGTCCCACCGTGTCTCACCCGCGCGCGTTTCCCCCGCTGGTGGGGCGCCGGACGTGAAGGTGTTTTCCGCGCACGGTCGGCATTCGTTTTCCGCCTGAGTGGGCTACCGCCACCACCTCGCGAGGGGCGGGCGCGCGCGGAATAATCGTCTTTCGTTGGTGATCATTTCCGCGGTCGGATTCCCGGTCGGCCGCCGTCTCCCGTTCCGTTCCCGACCGCTGAACTGTTCGGCGTCCCTTCCCGTCTCCGGCGCCGCGTGGCGCCCGCGTCCGCGCTCTGTGGGGTGATCATGGCGTTCTCGCACCGCTCGCGGTTAGCGCTCGCGATTCTGTTCGCCCTGATGGTGGTCCTGTGCGGCGTCCGGTACCCGGCGCCGGCCCGGTCCTGGTCGCCCAGCGCGGCCCGGACGACCGCCGTCCCGGCCGACTCCCCCCAGTACCCGTTCCCCCGCCCGCTGACCGGCGACATCCGGGTGGTGCACGACCCGACGATGGCCAGGGTCGGCGCGCAGTACGTCGTCTACGCGACCAACGAGGCGGTCCGGTCGCTGGTCTCCGACGACGGCGTCCACTTCCACAACTCCGGCCGCGCCTTCGCGCAGCCGCCCGCGTGGTGGCAGAACTACAACACCACCGGCGTGATCTGGGCGCCCGACCTCAGCCACCACGACGGCCGCTACCTGCTCTACTACTCCGTGTCTCTCTGGGGCAGCAACAACTCCGCGCTCGGGTTGGCGACCAGCGACACCGGGCTGCCGGGGAGCTGGGAGGACCACGGGATCGTCTTCGCCTCCAGCGGGGGCGACGACTTCAACGCGATCGACCCCTCGCTGCTGGTCGACGCGGAGGGCCGCTGGTGGCTGGTGTGGGGCTCCTTCCACACCGGCATCCACCTGATCAGCATCGACCCGGAGACGGGGATGCAGTCCACCACCGACCGAGCCCGGCACAACCTGGCACGCCGTCCGGAGAACGGCGCGATCGAGGCGCCGTTCATCCTGGAGCGTGGCGGCCAGTACTACCTGTTCGTCTCGTTCGACACCTGCTGCGCGGGCGCGGACAGCACCTACCGGATCATGGTCGGCCGGTCCGCCAGTCCCACCGGCCCGTACCTGGACCGGTCGGGGAAGCCCATGCTCGAAGGCGGCGGGACCGAGTTGCTCGCCGGGCACGACTGGGTCGTGGGGCCGGGTGGTCAGTCGGTTCTGCGCGAGGGCGACCGGGATCTGCTGGTTTACCACTACTACAACCGCAACGACAACGGCACGGCATATCTGGGCACGAATTATCTCGGCTGGGACGAGGAGGGCTGGCCTCACGTCACCTGACAATCTCCCCGACAATCCCGAGGGAAACACGCCGGCGGCGGAAACTCCGCACGGGCGCGGTCAGGACGGGCGGACCTCGCCCCGCAGGACGGCGTCGAGGTCGTAGCGGGCCGGTTCGTCGAGCTGGTCGTAGCCGCAGGACGCAGCGTCGCGGTCCGGTCGCCAGCGGACGAACTGGGTGGTGTGCCGGAAGCGCGCCGGATGGCCGCCCTCGGTGTGGTCGTAGGCGATCTCGATCACGCGCTCGGGCCGCAGCGGCACCCACTCCTGCTCGGTGCTGCGCCAGCGGCTCACCGCGCCCGGCAGTCGTTGGCCCTCGCGGCGGTTCGGCTCCAGCCACGGGTGGTCCGGCCGGGCGTGTTCGGTGAGCGGCGTCAGCTCGGTGGCGAGCTGACGCCGCGTGGCGGCCGGGAAGGCGCCCACCACGCCGACGTGGTGCAGCACCGCGTGTTCGTCGTGCAGTCCGAGCAGCAGGGAGCCGACGGCGGTGCCGGGCTCGGTGTTGATGTGCCAGCGCAGTCCGGCGACCACGCAGTCCGCCGTCCGCATGTGTTTGATCTTCAGCAGGGTGCGCCGGCCGGGGGTGTAGCGGCCGTCGACCGGCTTGGCGACGAGCCCGTCGAGGCCCGCGCCCTCGAAGAGCCGGAACCACTCCCGCGCCGTGGCGATGTCGGTGGTGGCCGGGGTGAGGTGCAGCCGGTCGGCGTCGCCGGGCAGGAAGTCCGCCAGCGCGGCGCGGCGGGCGCCGAACGGCTCGTCGAGCAGTGACCGGTCGGCCAGCGCGAGCAGGTCGAAGGCGACGAACCGGGCCGGGGTCTCCTCGGCGAGCCGGCGGACCCGGCTGGCCGCCGGGTGCACGCGCTCGCTCAACGCGTCCCAGTCGAGCCGGTCGTGCCGGTCCACCACCAGCTCGCCGTCGAGCACGGCCGGCCCCGGCAGCCCGTCCCCGGCCGCGGTCACCACCTCGGGGAAGTAGCGCGCCAGGTCGCGGCCGTTGCGGGACTGGAGCACGACGTCCGCGCCGTCGGCGAAGACCAGGCAGCGGAACCCGTCCCACTTCGGCTCGTAGACCAGCCCCGGCCGGTCCGGCACGTCGCCCACCGACGTGGCCAGCATCGGCTGCACGGGTGGGGAGAGCGCGAGCGCCACGCGGCCATGGTGCCCCCGACCTGGCGTCCCCGCCCGCCCAGCGCCTCCGCCCGCCCAGCGCGGCCGGCCGCCGGTCAGCGCACCCGTTGGCGCTCGGCTGTCTCCAGCTCCAGGCGCACGGCTGTAGGCAGCGAGGGCGTGCCGAACGACGAGCGGGCCCGGCCCAGCACGGTGCGGTCCAGCTCCTCCCACACCGCGCGGACGTCGGCGCCGTCCCGGAGCCAGAGGGAGAGCCGGACGGCGGGCGCGTCGGCGCTGCCGACGGTCCGCGCCCTGGCCCTGGTGACGTCCGGCACCGCCTCCGCGTCGGCGCGCAGCGCGTCGGCCAGCGCCCCCGCGGTGACGGTGAGCTCCGAGTCCGCCGTGTGGTCGAGCACCAGGTCGGGGCGGGGCTCCTGGCGCAGCGCGAGCAGGGCCCAGCGCAGGCCGAGGACCAGCGCCAGCAGGCCGAGCACGAGCGCGATGGCCCGGGCGAGGTCGGCGTGCTCGGCCAGCCAGTCGACCGCGATCGGGTCCAGCAGGGGGCGGCGGGCGCGGAACGTGCCCAGCCATCCCGCGCCGACCACCAGCGCGGCCACGCCGGCGAGGACGAGCAGCAGCCCGAGGGCGGTGAGGCCCCCGCGCTCGCCGAGGGCGGAGCGGGTGACGGCGGCGGTGGAGCGACGGCTCATCGGCGGTCCTTCGGCGAGTCGACGACCACGGAGACGCGGGGCCGGCGGACCAGCGGCAGCCCGCCCAGGACGTTCCCGACCAGCTCGCGCAGCCGGGGGCGCAACGTCGCCTCGTCCCGCATCCGGCTGGTGGCCCGCACGCGCACGTGCCGGGCGCTCGCGGTGACCGCCGCGCCGGACACGCCGTCGGCGGCGCGGACGTGGTGGCCCACCAGCCGCGCCAGCGACCGGGGCGAGGTCACCACGGTGATCCCGGGCGCGGGGTCGGCCAGGCGCACCTCCCGGCGTCCGGCGAGCGCGGCCAGCAGGGCGAGCAGGAGCCCGAGCACGACCAGCCCGACGGCCGTCCAGCGCACCCCGTCGGACGACCAGTCCACTTCGGACAACGTGGACCGCCAGCGGGGCCAGGGCACGGCCAGCGGGGCGTCGTCGGGGCGTGCCCACGCCCAGGCGACCTCCAGGACCAGAAGGGCGCCGGCCGCCGCGACGGCCAGGCCGATCAGGGCGGACAGCACTCGGAGCACGACACGCATCGGCTACTCCACTCGCGGTGTGGTTTCGGGCAACAGCGCGGAGACGGTCACGTGGACGGATCTGACGTGGTAGCCGGTGACCCGCCGCACCTCCTCGGCGACCCGTCTGCGCAGCGCCGCCGCGGCTCCCCGGACCGCGGTCGGGTAGCGCAGCGCGACGTCGAGCGCGATGTCGACGTCGTTGCCGTCGCCGGAGACGTGCGCCCTGGAGCCCTGGTCGCCGCGGCCCAGGCCGCGGGGGGCGCGCACGACGCCGGGGGTCAGGTCGGCGCACCGCTCGGCGATCCGCCGCACCACCGAGGGGTGGACGCGCAACGTCCCCCGGTCCTCGGGGGCGGGCAGCTCGCGGCGGGGCGGGTCGTCCCGCGGTGGGTGGGGCGCGCCGGTCGTGGTCGGCGCGCTCACCGGTCCCTGCCCCGGCCGAACAGGTCGCCGAGGTCGAGCCGCCCGTCGACCGCCCGGCCGACGAGCAGCCCGATGATCCCGGCGACCAGCGTGACGAGGAAGGCGCCGAAGCCGCCGATGGCGCCGGACGCGCCGAGCACGAGTCCGGCGAGCAGCCCGGTCTGGGTTCCGTTCACGTGACGTCTCCTTCCGGTCAACACCGGTCACTGGTCATTCGTCGACAGTGGACAGTTCACAGTGGACGGTCCGGGCGGTGGGCGGACCGGGTCGGGTCACCGGAGGCGGCGGTGCCGCCGGTGGCGTCGGTCGCGCCAGCGCGACACCATCCCGCGCAGCCCTCCCGGGCGGGCGACGATCGGCGCGTCCCACCGATCGGGCCGCGTGGCGGCGTTCCCGGCGCCCGGGGTCGCCCGCAGCGCCGCGAGACCGGCCACGAAGGCGTCGTGGTCCCCGCCGACGTCGGGGTGGTTCGCCCGGACGAAGGCCAGGAACGCCGCGCGGTCGGCCCGGTCGGTCATGACGGGTGCCCCGATCCGTCGGTCTCCTCCGTGGGCGCGGTGACGCCGGTGATGGTGACGTCGACCGGCACGTGGCCGGCCACCGCCCGCACCCGCTCGCGCAGCTCGTCGGCCACCCGGGGCAGCGAGTGCCCCCACCGCAGGACCACACCGACCTCCACCGGCTCGCCCCGCTCCAGCGCGCGCACGCCCACGACGCGGCGGCCGGGCAGGTGGGTGGCGATCACGCCGTGCGGGCCGCCGTCCAACCGGGCGACCGCCGGGTGCTCCGTCACCGCCCTGGCGACGACCTCGGCGAACTCGGTGGGGTCCGCGCCGTCCGCGGGGTCCCTGTCGGCCGCGCCCACGGGTCCCGTCCCTCACTCCACCCGGCTCTGCGGCTGGTCCTCGCCGGAGTCGTCCTCGGGCACGTGGATGTCGTTGACCTCGATGTTGACCTCGATCACCTCCAGGCCGGTCATCCGCTCGACCGTGGAGATGACGTTGCGCCGCACCGCGCGCGCCAGGTCCACGATGGACGCGCCGTACTCCATGACCAGGTCGAGGTCGATGGCCGCCTGCTTCTCGCCGACCTCGACCTGGACGCCGCTGGTCGACGAGGTCCCCGCGCCCGGGATGCGCTCGCGCAGCGCGCCGAAGGCCCGGGACACCCCGCCGCCCATGGCGTGCACGCCGGAGATCTCCCGCGCCGCCATCGCCGCGATCTTCTGCACCACCGACGAGGCGATCGTCGTCTTGCCCCGCGAGTGCTCGTCGGCCAGCCGGGTCGGAGCGCTCTCCGAGCGCTGCGCCGGCGGGTGGCTCGTCGTGTCGGGCTGTGCCGTGCTCTGGGCCATGCGTGCGCCTCCTCCCGCTCGCGCGACCGCTGTCGCGCTCGCCGGTCGGGTGCCCGCTCTCCCCGCCGCGCATTCGCGCCGAACGTGGGATGCCGGCCGTTCCCGGTCAGCCCACTCGAAAGAGTGAACCGGGTGGTGTGCTCAGCCGGCCTGGCGCGCGTACCGCAGCAACAACGAGTCCTCGGCGTGCAGCACCGACGCCAGCCGCAGCCGCCGGGGGACCTCCGCGGCCGGCCCCCGGCTGATCCGCCCGGCGTCGCCGCTGGTCAGCAGGGGGGACAGCGTCAGGCACAGCTCGTCGACGAGGTCGGCGGCCACCAACGAGCCGAACAGCGCCGGCCCGCCCTCGCAGCAGATCCGGCGCAGGCCCCGCTCGTCGAGCGCGGCCAGCGCGGCGGGCAGGTCCACCTCGTCGTCCCCGACCACCACCACGTCGGCGCCGGCCGCGGCCAGCGCGGTCCGCCGCTCCTCGGGCGCGGCCGCGCAGGTCAGCACGACCAGGGGCGCGACGGTGTCGGTGACCAGCGGCGCCAGCGGGTCGAGCGCGCAGGTCCGGGTCACCACGGCGACCGGCGGCACCTCCGAGCGGCCCAGCCGCCGCCGGCGCTCCAGGCGCACCTCGGTGCGCTTGACCCCCCGGTAGCCCTCGACCAGCGCGGTGCCCAGCCCCACCAGCACGACGTCGGACAGGTCCCGCAGCAGCGCGAACACCCGCTTGTCCGGCTTGCTGGACAGGCCCTCGGACACGCCGGCCACGGTGACCGCGCCGTCCAGGCTGGAGACGAAGTTCACCCGCAGCAGGGGGCGGTCGAGCGGCTCGGGGTAGGCGTACAACCGCTCCAGCGTGGCGTCGTCGAGCTCGGTGGGCGGGGTCACGTCCGCGGGCCAGAGTTGGTGCACCCGCCCAGGTTAGAGTCACTGCCATGAGCACCCCGCGCCTGACCGACCGTCGGCCGGAGGTCGGCGCGGACGAGCTGGTCGCGGCGATGACCCCGCCCCCCCGGTTCGACGCGGTGCGCTTCGGGACGTATCTCCCGAACCCGGACGAGCCGAGCCAGGCCGCCGCCGTGGTGGCGTGCCGGGGGTTCGCCGAGCGGGTCGGCGCGGGGCGGCCCCGGAAGTCGTGGGTGCGCTCACTGTTCGGCGGCGGCTCGGACGCGGCGGCGGCCGGCCGGCCCGGCCTGTACCTGGACGGCGGGTTCGGCGTGGGCAAGACCCACCTGCTGGCCTCGATCTGGCACGCGGCGCCCGGCCCGAAGTCCTACGGCACCTTCGTGGAGCTGACCCACCTCGTCGGCGCGCTGGGCTTCGCCGAGGCCGTGCGCCGCCTCTCGGCGCACCGGCTGCTGGCCATCGACGAGTTCGAGCTGGACGACCCGGGCGACACCATGCTGGTCACCCGGCTGCTGAGCGAGCTGACCTCGGCCGGGGTCCACGTGGCAGCCACCTCCAACACGCTGCCGGACAAGCTGGGGGAGGGGCGGTTCGCCGCCGACGACTTCCTCCGCGAGATCCACGCCATGTCCGCGCGGTTCGACGTGGTGCGGGTCGACGGCCCGGACTACCGGCACCGCGGCCTGCCCGACGCGCCCGACCCGCTCACCGACGACGAGCTGACCCGGCGGGCGGCCACCGTGCCCGGCGCGACCCTGGACGACTTCGACGAGCTGTGCGCGCACCTCGGCCGGCTCCACCCGTCCCGGTACGGGCGGCTGGTCGAGGGCGTGAGCGCGGTGCACCTGCGCGGTGTGCACGCCGCGCCGGACCAGGACGTCGCGTTGCGTCTGGTGGCCCTGGCGGACCGGCTCTACGACAGCGCCGTCCCGGTCGCCGTCTCCGGCGCTCCGCTGTCGGAGCTGTTCACCGACGAGATGCTCCGGGGCGGCTACCGGAAGAAGTACCTGCGCGCCGTGTCCAGGCTCGTCGCGTTGTCCCGGGACGCGGTCCGGGCCTGACCGACGGGTCGTCCGCGCCGCGTGACACCGGTCCAGAACCGGGGTTCGGTGGTCGGTGCGCTGAGTCGCTTTTCGTTGGCGTTCAGAGGAATCCGGGTGATGTCGCGTCCGGGCGTGGCTACTCTCGGCTTCGAGGGGAGTATTCCTTCTCGGTGGTGTCGTCAGCACGGCCGTCCGCACGACGGCTCGGCGCCGCCGGCCAACCGTGGCGGGAGAGACCTCGCGGAAACAGTCGTTCCGCCGAGGAGGTCACGTCATGGGCCTGGTCTCCGCCGTCTCCTGGACGGCGTTCGTCGTGTTGCTCAGCCTGTCCTGCGTCCGCGGGATCACCGTCGTGCTCGCCCTGGTGATCGCGCTGCGCAGGACGTCGCCCGCCCAGCGGCCGGCGATCCTGCGCGCGTTGGCCGAGCTGATGCGCGCCCACCACCGGCAGCGCCGGGCCGCCCGGCGCCGGCGCGAGTCCGGGGACAGGGCAGAGACTGTCCACAGTGGACAGGAGTGAGCGGTCGGGCCGGGTGGGACCGGGCGACGGCCGGTCGGACCCCGGTCGGTCAGACCCCGGTGAGGGCGGGCAGCCGCCCGTCCTTCACCGCGCGGGCCAGCTCGGCGTGGTCCTGCTCGGTCTGGTCGGCGTACCGGACGGCGAACCGCCCCACGGCATCGTCCAACGCGCTGTGGTCGTCCTCCTCGCCGCAGTAGCCGGCGAGCACCCGCGGGTCGATCGAGCGGGCGTGCGCGCGGGCCAGCAACGCGCCGGCGAGCCGGCCGTAGTCGTCGAGGCGGCCCCCGTTCAGGCGCGTGGGGTCGATGTCGCCCTTCTTGTTGCGGAACTGCCGCACCAGGAACGGGCGGCCGTCCACCGTCGTCCAGCCCAGGAGGACGTCGGTCTCGGTCTGCACCAGCCGCGTGCCCTCGACGACGCGCCGGCCGTCGTGCTCGGCCGGCGGCGAGCCGAGGTACGGCGCGAGCGCGGAGGGGCGGGACTCCTTGAGCTGCAACACCAACGCCTCGTCGCCGTTGCCGTGCAGCAGCGCCACGTAGCTGCGCAGGCCGACGCTGCCGGTGCCGACGACCCGGAACGCCACGTCGGACAGCGTGTATCGGGTGATCAGGTTGCGCCGCGACTCCCGCAACGTCTCGACGTAGCCGACCAGGCCCCGCGCCACTGCCCCGGCCGTCGCGGCGTCGACGTGCGTGAGCACCGGCGGGTTCTCGACGAACCGCCAGGTGGCGTGGTCGACCTGGCGGGTCCACTTCGCGGCGACCTTCGCGCTGGTGTTCTTGCGCGCCTTGTCCGACGCCCTGGTGAAGTCGTCCAGCAGCGCGTGGGCCCGCGCCCGGCTGATCACCCGCTTGTCGGGCGGCGCGGTCCAGGACTCCAGGAACGGCTGCTCCGCGAGGTGGGCGACCACCAGCCGGTAGGAGCGGACGGCGTCCTCGGCGGCGTCCTGGCAGCCCCGCTCGGAGACCCCGCCGACCCGGCCGGCCAGCACCAGGCTGGCCGCCAGCCGCTTGAGGTCCCACTCCCACGGCCCGACCAGGGTCTCGTCGAAGTCGTTGACGTCCATGACGATCGTGCCGTCGGTGGCGCCGTAGAGCCCGAAGTTCGCCGCGTGCGCGTCGCCGCAGATCTGCGCGGACAGCCCGCTGACCGGCCCGCCGACCAGGTCGGCCGCCATCAGGCCGGCGGCGCCCCGGTAGAAGGCGAAGGGCGAGGCGAGCATCCGGCCGATGCGCAGGGGCACGAGGTGGTTGAGCCGACCCTCGTTGCTCGCGGTGACGTAGTCCAGCACCGCCGGCCGGTTCGGCCCGAGCGCCGGGTGGTCGTGGGCCGCGTGGGGCGCGACGTCGCGCAGGGCCATGCCCTGGGCGCGCACCGTCGCCGGATCACGCCAGCCGTCCAGAAGCCGTCCGCTGTCCCCCCTGCGCACGATCACCATCTTGCCGTGCTGTCACCCGTTCGTATTTCACCGGGTGGCGGTCACCCGAACGGCGGCGTCGACTGGGAGGTGTCACGGGGGACCCGAGCCGACCCGACCGGACGGAGGGCGCGATGACGCGGATGACGGGGGAGATCTCGGAGCGGATGCGCCAGTGCATCGACACGTGCGACGAGTGCCACCGGGTGTGCGAGCAGACCATCGACCACGCGCTGCGGCAGGGGGGCGCGATGGTCGAGCGGGGCGTGATGTCCACGTTGATGGACTGCGCGGACATCTGCCGGCTCAGCGCCGACATGATGATGCGGCAGTCGCCGATGGCCAACACGGTCTGCATGATCTGCGCGGAGGTCTGCCGCGCCTGCGCGGACGCGTGTTCCCGGTTCGACGACGACGCGACGCGGGCCTGCGCGGAGGCCTGCCACCGCTGCGCCGAGTCGTGCACGGAGATGGCCGGAATGCGGATGTGAGCGGAGGCGGAGCGGGCGCGCGCTACCGCTCGAAGCGATCGGTCGACGGGGTCGGGAGTCCACCCGACCCCGTCGACCGGGGAGTGACCGCGCCGCGCCGACGCCTCAGGCGCCGACGACCTCGGCGATGGCGTCGACGCCCCGGTCCAGCTCCTCGCGGGTGATCACCAGCGGCGGCGCGACCCGCAGCGTCGTGTCGTGCGTCTCCTTGCACAGCACGCCGAGCTCGGCCAGCGCCTCGGAGGCCACCCGGCCGTTCGGGCCGCCCGGCGCGATCTCCACGCCGGCCCACAGACCGCGGCCGCGCACCTCGGCGACGCCGTGCCCGACGAGCTCGCCCAGCCGGGAGTGCAGGTGCGCGCCCAGCTCGCGGGACCGCTCCTGGAACTCCCCGGTGGCCAGCAGCCGCACCACCGCGCGGCCGACCGCGCAGGCCAGCGGGTTGCCGCCGAAGGTGGAGCCGTGCTCGCCGGGGCGCAGCACGCCGAGGACGTCCCGGCGGCCGACGACGGCGGAGACCGGCATGATCCCGCCGCCCAGCGCCTTGCCCAGCGTGTACAGGTCGGCCCGCACGCCCTCGTGGTCCAGCGCCAGCAGGTCGCCGGTCCGGGCCAGGCCCGACTGGATCTCGTCGGCGATCAGCAGGACGTTGTTGTCGTCGCAGATCCGGCGCACGGCCCGCAGGTAGCCCAGCGGCGGGACGACGACGCCGGCCTCGCCCTGGATCGGCTCGACGAGCACCGCGGCGGTGTGCTCGTCGATCGCCGCCTCCAGGTCGTGCACGTCGCCGTACTTGACCACCGTGAAGCCCGGCGTGAACGGGCCGAAGTCCGCGCGCGCCGTGCTGTCGGTGGAGAAGGACACGATCGTCGTGGTGCGGCCGTGGAAGTTCGAGCCGGCGACCACGATCCGCGCGGCGTCCTCGGGCACGCCCTTGACGCGGTAGGCCCACTTCCGGGCCACCTTGATCGCCGACTCCACCGCCTCGGCGCCGGAGTTCATCGGCAGCACCAGCTCGGTGCCGGTCAGCTCGGCCAGCTCCTGGCAGAACAGGCCCATCTGGTCGTGGTGGAAGGCCCGGCTGGTCAGCGTCACGCGGTTGAGCTGCTCCACCGCGGCCGCGACCAGCTCCGGGTGCCGGTGCCCGAAGTTGAGCGCGGAGTAGCCGGACAGGAAGTCGAGGTACCGACGCCCGGCGACGTCGGTCACCCAGGCGCCCTCGGCGTGCGCGATGACGACGGGCAGCGGGTGGTAGTTGTGCGTGCTCCACTGCTCGTCGAGCGCGACGTACTCGGCCGCCGTCGAGGGCGCGCCGGTGGCGGGACGGTCGTCGGTCACGGTCATGCGGCAAGGCTAAGGGCGGTCCGCCTACGGAATCATCGGTCAGGCGTTGCTTGTGCCCGCAGATCGTTGCGTAATTGACCCGATAGTGCGTGATCTGTTGTGGAAGCGGCGGGTTTGGCGGCGAACCGCTACCCTCGCGCGAATGGGCGGCGGCGACTCCCGCGCCGAGGTGCTCGACCTGTTGCGAGCGCGCCCGGACCAGGCGGAACCGGCCGTCTGGGACCCGCGCGCCACACCGGTCGGCCCGCGGACCAAGGCCGAGGCGCGCCAGCGGATGGCGGGGCTCGCCACGCGGCTGCGCCAGCTCCAGGAGGCCCTGTACGCCGAGGGCGCGCACGGCGGTCGCCGCCGGGTGCTGGTGGTGTTGCAGGGCATGGACACCGCGGGCAAGGGCGGCACCATCCGGCACGTCGCCGGGCTGGTCAACCCGCAGGGGCTGCACATCGCGTCCTTCGGCCCGCCGACGCCCGAGGAGCTGCGGCACCACTTCCTGTGGCGCGTCCGCCGGCAGGTGCCCCCGCCGGGGCGCATCGGCGTGTTCGACCGCTCGCACTACGAGGACGTGCTGGTCGCGCGGGTCGAGAACCTGGTGCCGGAGCGGGTGTGGCGGGGCCGGTACGCCGAGATCAACCGGTTCGAGGCCGGCCTGGTCGACCAGGGCGTCACGTTCCTCAAGTGCTTCCTGCACCTCTCGCGCGAGGAGCAGTGCGCGCGCCTGCTGGCCCGGCTCGACCGGCCCACCAAGCGGTGGAAGTACCGACCGGAGGACGTCGTGACCCGGGAGACGTGGGACGCGTACCAGCGCGCCTACGCGGACGTCCTCCTGCACTGCTCCACCGCGGCGGCGCCCTGGTACGTGGTTCCCGCGGACCGGAAGTGGTACCGGAACTGGGTGGTCGCCCGGTTGCTGACAGCCGTCCTGACCGAGGTGGCGCCGAGCTTCCCCGAGCCGGACTTCGACGTGGCCGCGGAGCGCGCCCGGCTCATGGCCGTCGGCTGCGCCCCGGCCGGAGAGGGCCGGACGGACGCCGCGAACCCGTAACACGGACGGGGGACAGCGGGCGCCGAACTTGGCATGATGAAGATCATGACGCGTGCCTACCTCGGCTCCTACACGACCGGGGACGCCCGGGGGACCGGGCTCTCCCTGCTCACCGCCGACCCGGCGAGCGGTCAGCTGACGCTGGACGGCGGCGTCGACGTCGGGCCGGACCCGACGTTCCTGGCCCTCTCGCCCGGCGGGGACGTGCTCTACGCCGTCAACCAGCAGGACCAGGGGAAGGTCGTCGCGGTGCGGCTGACCGGGGACCGGCCCGCCGTCATCAACTCCCAGTCCAGCCTGGGCGCGAGTCCCTGCCACGTGAGCGCGCACCCCGACGGCGGGCACGTGTTCGCGGGGAACTACCGCAGCGGCAGCGTGGTCGTGCACCCGGTGCGGCCCGACGGCGGACTGGCGGAGCCCTCGGACTCGGCCCGGCACACCGGCTCCGGCCCGGACCCGGACCGGCAGGAGGGGCCGCACGTGCACCAGGTGCTGGCCGACCCGAGCGGGAACTGGGTGCTCGCGGTCGACCTCGGGACCGACTCGGTGGTCGGCTACGGCTTCGACCGCGCCGCCGGGCGGATCGGCCGGCACGGCGTCACCGCGTTCCGCCCGCGCTCCGGGCCCCGGCACCTGGCGTTCCACCCGGACGGCCGGACCGCCTACGTGGTGGGCGAGCTGGACTCCACGATCACGGTCTGCGCCTGGGACGCGGAGCGGGGGCAGCTGTCCCCGGGCCAGGTGGTGTCGACGCTGCCGCCCGGCTGGACCGGGACCAACTACCCCTCCGAGATCGTCCTGTCCGCCGACGGGCGGTTCTGCTACGCCGCGAACCGCGGCCACGACAGCGTCGCGGTCCTGGCCGTGGAGGAGCAGGGCCGCCGGCTCCGCCTGCTCTGGGCGACGCCGACCGGCGGCGCGTGGCCGTGGCACATCGCGATCGACCCGGCGGGCAACCACCTGTACGCGTCGAACTGGCGGGGGCACAGCGTCACCCGCTTCCGGGTGGACGAGAGCACCGGAGCGCTGCTGCCCGGACAGGACGTGCTGGCCACCGGTTCACCCGTCTGCCTGGTGTTCGGCTAGGGCGATTACCGCAAGCTTCCGAGCAGACACGGTGCGTGGTAGCTATGAGCTGGATCACACCCCTGCTCGGAGGTTGCCATGCGACCAGCTCGTCCCGTCCTCCGTGTCCTGACCACCGTCCTGCTCAGCCTCGTCACCGGCGGCGCCGCCGTCCTGGGGGCCTCACCCGTCCTCGCCGACGTCTCGGTCGACTACGTCGCGCTCGGTGACTCCTACTCCTCCGGGGTGGGCACGAGGTCCTACGACAACGACAGCGGGAACTGCCTGCGCGGCCCGAAGGCGTACCCGGCCCTGTGGAGCGCCAGCCGCGCGCCGGCGTCGTTCCGGTTCGCCGCCTGCTCCGGCGCGACCACCGCCGAGGTGAAGGCGAACCAGCTCGGGGCGCTGAGCTCGGGCACGGACCTGGTGACGGTGTCGGTCGGCGGCAACGACGCCGGGTTCGCCGACCGGGTCACCACCTGCCAGCTCGGCACCGACGCCGAGTGCGACCAGACGGTCGACGAGGCCGAGGAGTACATGGAGAACGAGCTGCCCGCCCGCCTGGACAGCACCTACTCGCGGATCCGGCGCGCGGCGCCGAAGGCGAAGGTCCTCGTGGTCGGCTACCCCCGGCTGTTCGAACTCGGGTCGTGCCCGGTGTTCGGGGCGCTCAGCGAGCCCAAGCGGGCCCGGCTGAACCAGGCGGCCGACCGCATGGCCGCGGTCACCTCGGCCAGGGCGAAGGCCGCCGGCTTCACCTTCGTGGACGTGCGGCAGCGGTTCGCCGGGCACGGCGTGTGCTCGCGGACGCCGTGGGTCAACGGGTTGAGCTGGCCGATCGCCGAGTCCTACCACCCGAACGCGGACGGGCACGCCAAGGGCTACCTGCCCGCGCTGGAGGGCGTGACCAAGTCGGCGGCGAGCGCGCGCCGGTGACGGGGCCGGCGAGCCCGTCCGACCCGGCCCGTCCGGCCCGGCCTGACACCTGGCCTGGCTGACCTGGCCCGCCGCCGTGTCCCGCCGGTCGCCCGGATCGCCCGATCGCCGCGACGGCCTCCGCTGTCGCGGCGATCACCCTGTTATGGGCTGTTCGGATGAGTCACGCCCGTGGATCGTGCGGCAGGTTCTCAGGAGGGCGCGCAGGCGTCCGCGAGCGGTCTCTCCTCCCTCCGCGCGCGGGCGCCGACCGGTGTGGGCGCCCGCGACGGAACGGCACGAGGGGAGTCCTCGCATGGTCGGTGGCTCGGTTCGATTACGGCTTCTGGTGGCCGGGGTGACGGCGGTGGGCGCGGTGACGCTCATGGCTCCGGCGGGCGCCTCGGCCCCGCCGCCCGCCCCGGCGCCGCTGGGGCACGAGGTCAGGGAGGTCTTCGCTCCCGACGGCACGATCACCCGCGTCCGGGTGCCGAAGCGGCAGCGGACCACCAAGGAGCTGGGCGAGGTGCGGGCCGAGGTGGTGCCGATCCAGCGCACGGGCCCGTCCTCCCAGCGGCTGGACCTCGTCTTCGTTGGCGACGGCTACACCGAGGCCGACCTCCCGCTCTACCACCAGCACGTGGTCGAGCGGTGGCGGCAGCTCAGCGAGGTGGAGCCGTTCCGGACCCTGAAGGACCGCTTCAACGTCTGGCAGGTCAACGTGATCTCCCGGGAGTCCGGGGTGGACAACGACCCGCAGCGGGGCGTGAACCGGGACACCGCCATGGACATGGGGTTCTGGTGCGAGGGCATGGAGCGGCTGCTCTGCGTGGACGAGGCCGCGGCCGAGCGGTACGCCGCCGCCGCGCCCGAGGTGGACCACGTGGTGGCGCTGGGCAACTCGACGAAGTACGGCGGGGCGGGCGGCCGGGTGGCCACCTCCTCCGGCGGCAACGAGCAGGCGGGGCAGATCGTGCCGCACGAGCTCGGCCACTCCCTCGGCGGGCTGGCCGACGAGTACGACTACCCCGACGACCTGTACACCGGGCCGGAGCCGGGCGCGCCGAACGTGTCGGTGCACGACGCCGGGGCGTTGGCGGCCCGGCGCCTGAAGTGGCACCGCTGGATCGGCACGCCCTCGCCCGACGGCGGGGTGGTGGCCGCCTACGAGGGCGCGCACTACCACAAGCGGGGCGTCTACCGACCGACCCAGAACTCGCTGATGCGCTCGCTGGGCAGGGCGTTCAACCTGCCCAGCCGCGAGGTGATGACCGAGGCGATCCTCCGGAGGGCGGCCCACGGGTCGTCGGACGCGGGGAGGACGGCGCCGCGCTGACCGCCGTCCGCCGGCCCGTCCCCGTCGCGTCCCTCCGGGGTGGAGGTGGTGGCGGGGATGGACTGGGACGACTGGCACCGCGTCGAGTACCTCCGGCACGGGCGGGGCGGGTTCCTCCTCCTGTACGCGCAACGCCTCAACGACTCGGGGTTCCACCTCGGTCGCCGGGGCGGCCACGACCCGGCGCCGGACTACGCGAAGCTGGTCGCCGACGAGTGGTTCGAGCGGGCGGGCCGTCCGCCGGGTGAGCGGTGGCGGGTCCGGGTGTGGCGGGTGCCGAACGCCGCCCGGGCCCGCCTCGTCTGCGAGATCGAGGTGCTGACCAGGGGCGCGGGCCGCCCGACGTGCCTGCTGTCGGTGCTGCCGCCACCTGGCCGTGCCGTCCTGTGACCCGGTCGGCGTCACCTCGCGCGTTGGCGTCCGTTGTTTGTCCCCTCGCGCTCCGGAATGTCTTTCCGGATGCTTCCGTTCTCTTGTTCCCAGTGAATTGACGCGGCTTGGTCGCGCATTTCTGCGCGGGTGACCGACCAAGTGAGCCGTCCTTCGGCTTGACGGGCGCGGGTCACGTGTGATCTCAAAAATGCCCTGGTCAGGGCCTGCTGAGAGCAGGGTGTGCGAGGGGTGTCAACCGGCTGGGGTGGAAATTAACGAACGCCAACTCCTATGTGCGCTGTTTCGGTTTCCGCCGGTACTGTCGCCGGCGGTCACTTTCGCGGCGGGAATCGGTGAAAAGGCGTCTTGCGGCGCTCGCGTTCGCTGCCGTCGGTGAAGTGGCTGACCGGGAAGAGCGGGGAACCGAGAGTGGAGGAACGGATGACGATCCTGGTGACTGGCGCGACGGGGAACGTGGGCCGGCACGTCGTCAACCAGCTCGTGGCGGCCGGCGAGGCGGTGCGGGCGCTGACGAGGAGGCCGGAGCGGACCGGGCTGCCCGCCGGCGTCGAGGTGGTGGCGGGCGACCTGCGCCGGCCGGAGACGGTGTCGCCGGCCGTGGCCGGGGTGGACCGGATGTACCTGTTCCCAGTTCCTGAGACGGCCGGCGAGGTGGTCGAGCTGGCCGTCCAGGCGGGAGTGCGCCGGATCGTGGTGCTCTCCTCGTCGTCCACCGTGGACCGGCGGAGCACCAACTGGGCCGCGGGGGAGGAGCACCTCGCGGTCGAGCGGGCGGTCGAGGCCGCGGACGTCGAGTGGACGTTCGTCCGGCCCGGCGCCTTCGCCGCCAACACACTGGAGTGGGCGCCGGCCATCCGCGCCGAGGGGGTGGTCCGCGCGCCGCACGGCGCCGGTCGCCAGGCGATGGTCCACGAGGCGGACATCGCCGAGGTGGCCACGACGGCGTTGCTGCGCGACGGCCACGCGGGCGCGAAGTACCTGCTGACCGGCCCCGAGGCGATCTCGCGCGTCGACCAGGCGCGTGCGATCGGCGCGGCGATCGGGCGGTCGGTCCGGTTCGAGGAGATCTCCCCGGAGCGGTACCGGGAGCTGGTGGGCGTGTACCTGGGTGACGAGGTCGTGGACATGCTCCTCGGCTACTGGGCGGACGCGGAGCGCACGCCGGACCCGGTGCTGCCGACGGTCGAGGAGGTCCTCGGCCGCCCGGCGCGCACCTTCGCCCGGTGGGCCGAGGACAACGCCGCGTCCTTCGCCTGACCGCTCTCGGCGTCGCTCGGTGTCGCTGGGCGCGCCATGGTCCCGTACCGCCCGGTTCGGGCGGTACGGGACACCCTGTCCGAGAAGTGCGTTCCCGAGGAGTAGGACGTTCACCCGAAAGAGTGATCTGGACGGTTTAGGGTGCGGGGCATGGTGTCCCTCGGTCGGCTCTCGATGCCCGACTTCGAGCTCGTGCTGCTCGGCGTGCACACGCTGAGCGTCAGCGACGTGCACTGTCGCTGAGCGCTACGCACGCACACCTCTTTCTTTCCCCTTTCCTGCGCTGACCACGTGACGTCCGTGGTCGTCCCGGGCTCGTTCGCACGCCCGTGCAGCACCCACTGGTGACGGTCGCCGCCGCTCGGCGGCGGTGCGCCGTCCCCTGCTTCCAGGAGCGATCGTCGTGAAGAGAAAACTCGTCCTGCTCTCGGTGGCCGCCGTCGCCGGCTCGCTGAGCGTGGCGTGCGGGGGTGGCGGCGCCACGGCCTCGGGCGCCTTCGACCCCGCCACCTGCCAGGGGGGCACGCTCACCGTGCTCAACCAGCGCGACCAGACCCACCTGGACCCGGCGCGGCTCTACACCTCCGGCGGCGGCAACATCCCGTCGCTGCTGTTCCGGACGCTGACCACCCGGACCAGGGCCGGCGGCCAGGAGGGCACCAAGGTCGCGCCGGACCTGGCCACCAACACCGGTGAGCCCAGCGACGACGCGAAGACCTGGACCTACCACCTGCGGGACGGGCTGAAGTTCGACGACGGCAGCCCGATCACCGCGCAGGACGTCAAGTACGGCATCGAGCGCAGCTTCTCGCCCGAGCTGCCCGGCGGCGCGCCCTACCTGCGCGACTGGCTGGTCGGCGCGGCCGACTACAAGGGCGTCTACGCCCAGCCCGAGGGCATCGCGGCGATCGAGACGCCCGACGAGAGGACCATCGTCTTCCGGCTGCGCAAGCCGCAGGGCGACTTCCCCTACCTGGCGACCGCGACGCAGTTCTCCCCGGTGCCCAAGGCCAAGGACACCGGGACCAACTACGAGAACAAGCCGGTCTCCAGCGGTCCGTACCGGATCGAGAAGTACGAGAAGAACAAGGACCTGCTGCTCGTGCGCAACGAGCACTGGTCCCGGTCGGTCGACCCGAACCGGCTCGGCTGCCCGGACCGGATCGAGATCCACTCCGGGCTGAACGCGGCCGTGATCAACCAGCGGATCGCCGGCGGCGCCGGGGCCGACGCCAACGCGGTCACCACCGACACCCAGCTCGGCCCGGACGAGCTGGCCCGGCTCGACGGCGACCCCGAGCTGGCCAAGCGCGTGGCGAAGGGCAACTTCCCCTACACCTGGTACCTGTCCTTCAACACGACGAAGGCGCCGTTCGACAACCCCAAGGTGCGGCAGGCGTTCACCCACGCGGTGAACCGCCAGGCCGTCGTCAACGCCGCCGGCGGCAGCTCGCTGGCCTACCCGGCCACCACCTTCCTGCCCGAGCAGGAGTCGATGGGCTTCCGGAAGTACGACTTCTACCCGGCGGGCGCGACCGGCGACCCGGAGAAGGCGAAGCAGTTGCTGGCCGAGGCCGGCTTCCCGAACGGCGTCGAGGTGACGCTGGCCCACTCGACGCACAGCGGCGAGGGCGACGGGCCCGAGGTCGCCGCGGCGCTCCAGGACGCCTACAAGCGGGCCGGCATCACGGTGCGGCTGCAGGGCATCGACTCCGCCTCGTACTCGACCACGATCGCGAACCCGGCCACCCAGCCCCAGATCGCGATCTCCGGCTGGGGCGCCGACTGGCCGTCGGGCGGCCCGTTCCTCACCCCGGTCTTCGACGGCAGGCAGATCCTCGCCAGCGGCGGCAACTTCAACCTCGCGCACCACGACGACCCGGCGATCAACGCCGAGATCGACGAGATCACCCGGATCACCGACCCGAAGCAGGCCGCCAAGCGGTGGGGCGAGCTGGACGAGAAGCTCGGCCAGAAGGCGCTGGTGGTGACCCTGTTCCACGGCAAGGACGCCGCGCTGACCGGCAAGAACGTGAAGAACGCGTTCGTCAGCGACTGGACCGGCAAGTACGACCTGACGGCGCTGTCGGTCAAGTGACGCGCTCCGACCGCCCGGCCAGGGGGACGACCCCGGGCCGGGCGGTCGGCCGAGGGGAGGAGGCGATCGCGGTGGGCGCGCAGGTCGGGACGGCGCAGGTCGGGACGGCGGGGGTCGGGACGACGGAGGCAGGGCCGCCGCCGGTGCGGTCGGCACGGGCCGTCTGGCGTCGGGTGGTGGCGGATCGGCCGGCCGTGTTCGGCATGGTGTTCGCGGGGCTGGCGGTCCTCGTGGCGTTGGCCGCCCCGCTGCTGACCATGCTGGAGGGGCAGGACCCGGTCACCTTCCACCCCGAGTTGGTGGACTCCGCGCGGGGCGGCGTGCCGCTCGGCTCGTTCGGCGGCGTCAGCGCCGACCACTGGCTGGGGGTGGAGCCGCAGACCGGCAGGGACCTGTTCGCGCGGACCGTGTACGGGGCGCGGATCTCGCTGCTGGTCGCGGTGGGCGCCGCGGTCGTGCAGGTGGGGCTCGGCGTGCTGCTCGGGCTGGCCGCCGGCCTCGGCGGGCGCTGGCTGGACAACGCGCTGGGCCGGCTGACCGACCTGGTGATCGCCTTCCCCTCGTTGATCTTCTCGGTGGCGCTGCTGGCCATCGTGCCCGACTCGTTCCCCCGGCCCCTGCTGCTCATGCTGATCATGGGGATGTTCGGGTGGGGCGGCACCGCCCGGATCGTGCGGGGTCAGGTGCTGAGCCTGCGCTCCCGGGACCACGTCGCCGCCGCCCGGCTGGCCGGCGCGACCCCGACCAGGGTGGCCTTCAGGGAGATCCTGCCCGGGGTCGTCGCGCCGGTGCTGTCCTACGCGGCGATCCTGTTGCCCAGCAACATGATCTCCGAGGCCGGTCTGTCCTTCCTCGGCGTCGGCGTCCGACCGCCGACGCCCTCGTGGGGGCAGATGCTGTCCAAGGCGACGACCTGGTTCCGCGGCGACCCGCTGTACGTGCTCGTGCCCGCGACCCTGTTGTTCCTCACCGTGTTGTCGTTCAGCCTGCTCGCCGACGGGCTGCGCACCGCGCTGGACCCGCGCGCCACCGGCGTGGCGCGCAGGGCGGAGTGAACCGTGCTGCCCTACCTGACCCGCCGCGTCGTCGGCGCGGCCCTCGTGCTGCTCGCGTTGTCCGTCGTGGTCTTCGCGATCTTCTACCTGCTGCCCGGCGACCCGGCGCAGCTCGTCTGCGGGATCAAGACCTGCTCGGCGGACCGGCTGGCCCTCGTCCGGCAGAAGCTCGGCCTCGACCAGCCGGTGGCCGTGCAGTACTGGCAGTTCCTCACCGGCCTCGTGGTGGGGCGGGACGTCAGCGCGGGGCCGAACGTGTTCCACTGCCCCGCGCCGTGCCTCGGGTTCTCGTTCCAGACCGACGAGCCGGTGCTCGCGCTCATCGCCGACCGGCTGCCCGTCTCGCTGTCGCTGACGGCCGGCGCGATGGTGCTGTGGCTGTCCATCGGGGTCGGCGGCGGCGTGCTCTCCGCGCTGCGCCGCGGCCGGTTCATCGACCGCGCCACCACCGTCTTCGTCCTGGGCGGCATGTCCATCCCGGTGTTCATCTCCGGGCTGTTGCTGCTCATGGTGTTCTGCGTCTGGCTGCAGTGGTTGCCGTTCCCGAGCTACGTGTCGCTGGCGAGCGATCCCGCCGGGTGGGCGCGGAGCCTGGTGTTGCCGTGGTTCGCCCTGGCGCTGGTGGAGGCGGCCAAGTACGCCCGGCTCACCAGGACCTCGATGCTGGAGACGTTGTCCGAGGACCACATCCGCACGGCGCGCGCGTACGGCCTGCGGGAGCGCAGGGTGATCGGCCGGCACGCGCTGCGCGGGGCGCTGACCCCGCTGGCGACCATGTTGGCCGTCGACGTCGGCGGGGTGCTCACCAGCGCCTCGCTCACCGAGACGCTGTTCGGCCTGCCCGGCCTCGGGCAGCTCCTGGTGCAGTCGGTCAACACGCTCGACCTGCCGGTCGTAGTGGGGCTGGTGCTGCTCGCCGGCTTCGCCATCGTCGTCGGCAACGTGGTCGCGGACCTGGTGTACGCGGTGCTGGACCGGAGGGTGAGCCTGACATGAGCGCGTCCCAACCCGTTCTCCTCCCCGGCGACTCCGCGGGGGACCGTCCCGCCAACAACGCCGCCGACGCCGCCGCTGTCGACCCGGCGCGGCCGGTGGTCGCGGTCGAGGACCTGCGGATCGCCTTCCCCGGCGACACCGGCGAGGTCGTCGCCGTCGACGGCCTGTCGTTCGCGCTGCGGCCGGGCGCGGCGCTCGGTCTGGTCGGCGAGTCCGGCTCGGGCAAGAGCGCGACCGCCCTGGCGCTGCTCGGCCTGCACCGGGGTTCCGGGGCCAGGGTCAGCGGCCGGATCGAGGTGGCCGGCGTCGACCTGACGACGGCCGACGCCGAGGAGGTGCGGCGGCTCCGGGGCCGGCGGATCGCGATGATCTTCCAGGACCCGCTGTCGGCGCTGGACCCCTACTACTCCGTCGGCGACCAGATCGCCGAGGTCTGCCGGGTGCACACCGGGGTGGACCGCCGGGCCGCGTGGGCCAGGGCGGTGACGGTGCTGGACCGGGTCGGCATCCCGTCGGCCGAGCGCAGGGCCAGGTCGCACCCGCACGAGTTCTCCGGCGGCATGCGGCAGCGGGCCATGATCGCGATGGCCCTGGCCTGCGAGCCCGACGTGCTCGTCGCCGACGAGCCCACGACCGCGCTGGACGTCACGGTGCAGGCGCAGATCCTCGACCTGCTGCACGAGCTGCGCACCGACGCGGGCATGGCGCTGCTCCTGGTCACCCACGACCTCGGGGTGGCGGCTGGCAACGTCGACGACGTGCTGGTGATGCACGCCGGCGTCGCGGTGGAGCGCGGCCCGGTCGACCGGGTGCTGTCCGCGCCGACCGAGCCCTACACCCGGGAGCTGGTCTCCGCCGTCCCCCGGATCGAGACGACCCGGAAGTCCGTTGTGGAGTCCTCCGGAGTGTCCACAGTGGTCGCAACTTCCGCGGTGCCTGAAGTGTCCACATCGGACAGTTCCACCGCCGGCGAGCCGCTGATGCGGATCACCGACGTGCGCAAGCACTTCCGGCAGCGCGGGTGGCTCATCGGCCGCCGGGAGCCGGTGCGGGCCGTCGACGGCGTGAGCCTGGACATCCGGCGCGGGGAGACCCTGGGCGTCGTCGGGGAGAGCGGCTCGGGCAAGACGACGCTCGCGCGGATGATGGTCCGGCTGCTCGACCCCACCTCGGGCACGATCCACTTCGACGGCCACGACCTCGCGTCGCTGCCCGAGCGCCGCCTCCGCCCGCTGCGGCGGGACCTCCAGATGGTGTTCCAGGACCCCGCGTCCTCGCTCAACCCGCGGCGCACCGTCGGCGAGAGCATCGGCGACCCGTTGCGGGTCCACGGCGTCGACGAGCCCGAGATCCGGCGGGCGGTGGCGGAGATGATGGAGCGGGTCGGGCTCGACCCGGACCGGCGGGACCGCTACCCACACGAGTTCTCCGGCGGGCAGCGGCAACGCGTCGGGATCGCCCGCGCGCTCGTGCTGCGGCCCCGGCTCCTGGTCTGCGACGAGCCGGTCTCCGCGCTGGACGTCTCCACCCAGAGCCGGATCGTGCGCCTGCTGGCCGACCTGCGCGGGGAGTTCGACCTCACCCTGGTGTTCGTGGCGCACGACCTGGCCCTCGTCCGGCAGGTCAGCGACCGGGTCGCGGTGATGCGGTCGGGGGAGCTGGTGGAGCTGGCCGAGTCCGACGCGCTCTACGACAACCCCACGCACCCCTACACCCGCGACCTGCTCGCCGCGGTGCCCCGCCTTGACCCGGAGGAGGCGCGCCGGCAACGGGCCGTCCGCAGGGCGGCCCTGGCGGAGGCGGGCTGACGCCGAGGGGCGGGTGGGCGGCACGCCGGCCGGGCCCGGCTCGCTAGGCTGGGACGACAGTGGAGCGGCGCCCGGACGAGCCCGGACGCGCCCGCGCCGTGGCCGTCCCGGCCGGCGTGCCGTCACCGAGCGGAGAGGACCCCGTGATGCCGCACCCGGCCCCCGGACCGGCCGACGCCGAGGACCCCCGGCTGGCGGAGGTCATGGCGGCGGTGCGGTCGAGCCGGCGCTACCAGAGCGTCGCGCCCGAGACCGTGCGCCGGCTCGCCGCGAACGCCCTCGTGGCCAGCCGGGGCGACCTCGCGGAGGCGGTCAAGCGCACCAAGCGCAGCCTGCACGAGGTCTTCGGCGCCTACCTGCCCAGCCCGCCCAAGTACGACGCGCTGCTGCGCCAGCTCCGGGACGCGGTCGACGCCGGCGACGACGAGGCCGTCCGGGCCGTGCTGCACCGCGCGATGTCCACGCACGCCTCCACCCGCGAGCGGCTGCCCATCCTGGAGGAGTTCTACCGGGAGGTCTTCGCCCGGCTCGACGCCCCGACCAGCGTGCGCGACCTGGCGTGCGGGATGAACCCGTTGGCCGCGCCCTGGATGCCCGGCTCGGACGCGTTCACCTACCACGCCTCGGACATCGACACCCGGCTCACGGAGTTCCTCGCCGCGGCCCTGGAGACGCTCGGCGTCGCCCACGACGTGCGGGTGCGCGACCTGATGACCGGGGTGGGCGAGGTGGCCACCGACGTCACCCTGCTGCTCAAGACCCTGCCCTGCATCGAGGCGCAGGGCAGGGGGCAGGGGTGGGACCTGATCGACGCGATCCGGTCGCCGGTGGTCGTGGTGAGTTTCCCGACGAAGTCCCTCGGCCAGCGTTCCAAGGGGATGTTCAACACCTACTCGGCGAATTTCGGCGCCTGGTTGGAGAACCGGCCGCACGACGTCGAGCAGGTCGAATTCAGGAACGAACTCGTCTATTTCGTGCGGAAGAACGCCTGACAATCCCGGGGCACCCGTCGGCCGGCGCGCCGCCGGGCGGGCCGGTGCCGGCGACCGCACTAGACTCCTGGCGTGGGTTCCCCTGACGATCCGGGCCGGTTGGTCCTCGCCGCCACGCCCCTCGGTGACTTCGGGGACGCCTCGCCCCGCCTGGTCGAGATGCTGGCCACCGCCGACGTGATCGCGGCCGAGGACACCCGGCACCTGCGCACCCTGACCGGTGTGCTGGGGGTGAACCCGACCGGGCGCGTGATCAGCTTCTACGACGCCGTCGAGGCGGCCAGGGTGCCCGGCCTGCTCGCCGCCCTGCGCTCGGGCTCGACCGTGCTGCTGGTCACCGACGCGGGCATGCCCAGCGTCTCCGACCCCGGATACCGGCTGGTGGCCGCGTGCGTGGCCGAGGACCTGCCCGTGACCTGCCTGCCAGGGCCGTCGGCCGTGCTCACCGCGTTGGCGGTGGCCGGCCTGCCGGGACGGCGGTTCTGCTTCGACGGCTTCCCGCCGCGCAAGTCGGGGCCGCGCCGCCGGTGGTTCGCCGCGTTGGCGGGAGAGACCAGGACCTGCGTGTTCTTCGAGTCGCCGCACCGGCTGGCGGAGAGCCTCGCCGACGCCGCGGCGGCGTTGGGAGGAGGGCGCGAAGCGGTGGTCTGCAAGGACCTGACGAAGCGCTACGAGGACGTGCGCAGGGGCACCCTGGCCGAGCTGGCGGAGTGGGCGGCGGCGGGGGTGCGCGGCGAGTTCACGGTGGTGCTCGCCGGAGCCGGGGAACCGCCGGTCGCGGCGGCGCCGCGCTGAGCTCGGTCTCACTGAGCTCGGTCTCACCGAGCTGGCCCACACGGCGCGCCGGGTGGAGGTCTGCGACGTCGGTGACGCCGGAGGAGTCGGTCGGCGGTGGGGAGGCGGGGGCGCGGACCGCGATGACCACGTGATCGCGGTCAGTCGCGTCCGCCGGTCCGTCCGCGGCGCGCTGCTGGCGCCCCGGTCACTTGTAGCGGTAGACGATGCGGCCGCGCGTCAGGTCGTAGGGCGACAGCTCGACGACGACGCGGTCCTCCAGCAGGATCCGGATGTAGTTCTTCCGCATCTTTCCGCTGATGTGGGCGAGGACGTGGTGCCCGTTCTGCAGCTCCACCCGGAACATCGCGTTGGGCAGTGCCTCGATCACCCGTCCCTCGACCTCGACGGACCCTTCCTTCTTTCCCATTACCCGCCTTCTCCTTCCGTTGGCCCGGACGGGGTGGCCGCGTTTCGCGGCGCCGACTTCGTGGACTTCGGGCGCTGTGGGCCAAATCGCATTGTACCGGCAGGGGTCGGCGAACCGCGGTGGTTCTGTCGCCGGGTGTGATCCGTCCACCACGGCGCGCGGCGGACGGGGTGGCGGTCAGGTTCGGTGAGTGGGTCCGGCGGGTGGGTTCGGCGCGCCGGTCCCGTGCCGGGCGGCGCGCCGAACCCCGGGATCACCCGGTGACGTCGGCCGCCTCGTCGTCGGCCCGCGACAGCTGGATGGCCTGCCGCCGGGCGAGCCGGTGCGTGCGGCGGATCTCCGCCTCCCGGAACCGGCGGTGGTCCTCGGCGGTCTCCGGCCGGACCGGCGGCACCGGCCGGGGCCGGCCCTCCGGGTCGATCGCCACGAACGTGAGGTAGGCGCTGGCGATGTGGTTCGCCGGGGTGGACTCGTTCCACCGCTCGGCCATCACCCGCACGCCGATCTCCATCGAGGTGCGCCCGGTCCAGTTCACCTGCGCGTGCGCGTGCACCAGGTCGCCGACCCTGGCCGGGACCAGGAAGGCCAGCTCGTCGACCGCGGCGGTGACCGCGGGACCGCCGCTGTGCCGCCCGGCCACGGCGGCCGCCGCGTCGTCGACCAGCTTCATCACCACCCCGCCGTGGCCCGTGCCGTACAGGTTGGCGTCCTGCGCCGACATGATGTGCGACAACGTCGTGCGGGACGCCGACGCCGGCTTCGCCGCCGGAGTCGGGACGTCGTCCCCCCACCCGCTGTCCGCCCCGACGGGGGCGTCGAACGATCGCTGAGCCATGGCCTTGTCCTTCCCTCGCGTGTCCCTCGGCCACGTCCGTGGCCCGCGTGGGGACGACGGGCGACCCACCTCGCGGCCCTCGGCCTCCCCCGGGCCACGGACCACCACGCGCCCACGCGCGTGGGCCACTGGCAGGTCTTCGGACTCGCGGGCACGCCGACCGGCCCGCCCCCGCGGGGCGGGGACCCGGCGACGCCTACTGGCCGTCGCTTCCCAGGCGCCCGGCGGCGCCCAGTGCCTGATGACGGCGGTCGTTCCCGCTCACCGCTGCGGGGCAGTTCCGGACTCGCACCGGATTCCCTCTTACGACGCCCGGCGGAGGGCCGGGCGAACCAGTCGCGAGTACCAGCATAGGCGGCGGACGGGCGTGAACCCCGGCGCCGACCAGGACGCGGAAGGGGCGGCCGACCTGTCGCCGACCGCCCCTCCGGAACCAAAAGACCTGGTCAGCAGCTCGTGCGGTAGAAGTACCTGCTGTTCTGGTCCATGGAGTCCCTGGTGATCGGAACCACCTCGACCTTGATCTCACTCTTGGCGGGCTTCTTCTGCGCGGCGGCCACCGCCTGCTGGACGCCCTGTCGGCCGATGCCGGCCGGATCCTGGGCGATCAGCGCCTGCACCGCGCCGTTGCGCAGGTCCTCGACCTGCTTCGGGCTCGCGTCGAAGCCCACCAGCTTCACCTGGCCGGTCCGCCCCGCGGCCCGCAGCGCGTTCGCCGCGCCCTCGGTGGTGTTGAGGTTCGTGGCGAAGATCCCGGCCAGGTCGGGGTTCTCGGTGAGCGCCTGCGCGACGACCTGCGCGGCCTTGGTCGGGTCGTTGTCCGTGTACTTCTTCGGCAGGTAGGTGATCTTCGAGTTGGCCGTGGTGACCTCGGCGAAGCCCTTCTCCCTGGCGTTGGTGCTCGAGGTGTCCAGCGTGGTGTCGAGCACCAGCACCTTGCCCTTGCCGTTGACGAGCTGGAGCAGGGTCTCCGCCGCCTTGCGCCCGCCCTGCACGTTGTCGGACGCCACCCTGGACGTCGACACGCCGCTGGCGAGGACGGTGGTGTCCACCTCGACGACCTTCGTCCCGTTGCGGTCGAGGTCCTTCATCGGCGCGATGAGTCGGCGCTCGTCGGTCGGCGCGATGAGCACGGCGGCGGCCTTGGCCTTGCGGGCCTCCTCGACCAGCGGCAGCTGCAGGTCCGCGTCGAACTTGTCCGGCGCCTTGGCCACGAACTCGTAGCCGAGCGCCGCCGCCTCCTCCTTCGCCCCGCACTCCATCGAGACGTAGAACGGCTCGGCCTTCACACCGGGCAGGAAGTACAGCTTCGGCTTGCCGCCCTCGCTCCCCGTCTCGGAGCCGCCGCCGCACGCCGTCAGCATGCTCGCCGCGGCCACCGCCGCGGCCACCGCGTACGCCCGTCTACCCGCCGCCATTCCCGTACCTCCTCGTGCGCCGCGGTGTCCTGGACCGGGGGGACACCGCGCTGCCCCGGTGTCGGTGAGTCCGGACGGTGGGCGCGGACCCACTGTCCGGACACCGGACACGCGGGCGGGATTCAACTCACGTCCCCGGCCGGAGTCAACGACCGACGTGCGTCCATGGTGGATCACGGACGGCGGTCGCCGGTGGTGAGCTCGGTCATGCCGGCGGGCGGCGCGCAGGTTGGGCGCGGTCACGGGGTTGGTGCGAGGTCGACTTCTCCCCGTGGGCCGGATCCCCGGTTTCACTGTCGGTGTAAGAAAAGTCACCCGACGTCGGCGGTCGACCCCACCCCGGCGCACCATCGATCCACTGTGGACAGCATTGCGGCGGCGAGCTGTTCGGGCGCGGCCGACCGGCGGATGCCGTCTCTGGCCACTGTGGCCAGTTGGTCGTCCGTCAGACCCAGCGCGGAGCGGCAGAGCTCGTACTGCCCGGCGAGGCCGACCCCGAACAGCAGCGGGTCGTCGCTGGCGACCGCCACCGGAACCCCGGCGGCGAGCAGCGCGGCGATCGGGACCTCCGCCAGCTCGTGCACCCCCAGCGGCGGGTAGGAGGTCGGGCACACCTCCAACGCGACCTGGCGGCTGGCGAGCAGGTCGAGCGTGGCGGGGTCGCGCGCCGCCGACGTGCCGTGGCCGATCCGGTCGGCGCCCAGCAGCTCCACGCACGCGCGGACGTGGTCCGGCCCGGTGAAGAACCCGGAGTGCGGCGTGCGCAGCAGGCCGGCGTCGCCGGCGATCCGGAAGGCGGGCGCGAAGTCGGCGGGACGCCCCCGCCGCTCGTCGTTGGACAACCCGAAGCCGACCACGCCCGCCCCGGCGTACTCGGCGGCCAGCCCGGCCAACCGCTCGGCGTGCTCCGGCGGCCGGGCCCAGCTCGACGTGACGATCACGCCGGTGGGCACGCTGGCCTCGGCGGCCCCGGCCAGCACGGCCTCCAGCGTCGCGCGCAGCCCGCCGAGCACGGGGGCGTAGGCGGTGGGGTCGACCTGGATCTCCAGCCAGCCGCAGCCGTCGGCCGCGTCGGCCGCCGCGGCCTCCACCACGACCCGCCGCACGTCGGCCGCGGTCCGGATCACCGCGCGGGCCGCGTCGTAGAGCTCCTGGAACCCGGCCCAGCCGTCCAGTCGGGAGCAGTCCAGCGAGGACGGCAGGCGCACCCCGTGCCGGGCGGCCAGCTCGACGAGGGTCTCCGGCCGCAGGGAGCCCGCGAGGTGGAGGTGGAGATGGGCCTTGGGCAGCGCGCGCAGGTCCCGCGCCGGCGCGGTCGGTGTCGTTCCCGCCGCCGTGTCGTCCATCACGTTCCCTCCGGCGTCCGCGTCCCGCGCTGTGGAGCGGGCGTTCCGCCCCACCCTTCCCGCTTCCCGCCGGGCCCGGGCATCCCCCGAACCGGCGACGTCGCCCCACGCCTGCGACGTCCGTCACCCGCGTCTTGTTGGGCCATTCGCCAGCGCGGCACGGGGTCGGTTCCGAGCTCGGGCTCCCGCCTTCGAGATCCGATTCGCCCGCGTGGAGTAATGCGCGTCACAAAGGGGCGGAGCCGAATGGTGGGGACGGCGAAAGGGGCCGACTTGACGCAGAAGAAAGAAAGCGTCACGACCTGTGGTGAAAGAAATGCGAAGAGTGGCGGTTGGATCGTGACGGCGTGGGTCGGAATAAGGTGGGAAACTCCCGCCGCGAGAAGTGCGGACGATCCGGGGAAGACCAAGGGCCCCGGACGCCGAAGCGTCCGGGGCCCTGATGGTGGGCGATACTGGGATTGAACCAGTGACCTCTACCGTGTCAAGGTAGCGCTCTCCCACTGAGCTAATCGCCCGAGGCGGAGGCGGGAATCGAACCCGCGTACAGGGCTTTGCAGGCCCTTGCCTAAGCCACTCGGCCACTCCGCCGTTCCCCGGGCCTCCCCGGGGAGACCGGCCCGGTAGAGTGGGCCGCTCAGAGCGGACGACGGGACTCGAACCCGCGACCCTCACCTTGGCAAGGTGATGCGCTACCAACTGCGCTACGTCCGCACGCTCCGGCTGGCTGTCCGTTCCGCTCCCGGTCGCCGGGGAGTTCCCCTGACTTCCGCTTCGCTTCCCGGCCCGTTCGCCGTGCTGCGAGCGAAACTTTAGCCGACGCTGCGAGCCGGGATCAAATCGGGGTCCCCTCGCAGCGTCGGGGCCGGGCGTTTCCTCAGGTCAGGTCGTTGGAGAGCAGGTGCGTGAGGGCCTCGTCGATGTCGACCCAGAGGTTCTCGTTGCCCGGCACCACGACGTCGTAGGTGCGGTCGAGGAACTCGGCGAGCTCCTGGGCCGATGCCTCGAAGACGGCGTGGCCGGACGGCGAGCTGAGCTCGATCACGACCACCTCGGGGTCGTCCACCGCCGGTCGGATCCGCACGTCGCCCTGACCGGCCTCGGCGATCAGGCCGTCGGCCAGCAGGTCGCGGGCGAACACCCACTCCACCCACCCGGCGCGGCCGGTGCGGAACGCCGCGACGACGGCGTACGGGTCGCGGGTGTCGTAGCGGAGCTCCACCTGCACCGGAACGGCAGGGGTCCGAGGTGCCAGTAGGTCGAAAACCGCCGCAGAGCGGAGTGTCACGTGTTCGTTGCGCATTGTGATCGCCTTTCCTGCTCCTTCCCGGCCAGGAAACGACCGAGCCCCACAGTTGTGACGCGGATGTGGCGCTCAACGCTCGCTTGCGGCGCATAGATCACCCATACGGGTCAGCGATATTCCGCTGGGCGACGAGTGCGCTGCTGTGCGTGTTCAGGGTCCGCCGGCAATTCCGTTACCAGACCAGCGTGACCCCGACCACATCTGAACGCGAACGCTGCACGCGAGGAATCCCCGTGAGGTGGACCCCCGGTTGGGTCTCCCCGTGCTCGGTTCCCGGGTGGCCGAACAACCCGGCTTCGGGCAGCGACAACCACCGTACGCTGGAGGAACGGTGTGCCGGACGCGCTGTGAGCGCGGTCGCGCGTGACGGCGGTCGCCCCGCTGTCGCCCACGGCCCCCGTGTTGGAAGCTGTGGTCCCGCCCCCACCACGAGCCCGTCGCGAGCCACGGGAGGACGGTTCGGCGCCATGCCCGAACGCCAGGACCAACAACCCGGCGACCGCCGGCATTCCCCGCCGCCGACCCGGCTGCCTCCCGGCGCGCGCCGGGGCGGAAACGGCGAACCGGACGATGTGCTCGAAGAGGTCGCGGAACAGCTCGGCTTCCGGGACCGCCTCCGGCGCAACCCCGCCCTCCGGCTCGCGTACCGCGCCGGGGTCGGCGTGGCCGGCGGGCTCGTCCTCGCCGTCGGCGTCGTCGCCATCCCCTACCCGGGGCCGGGGTGGCTGATCGTCTTCGCCGGGCTGGCCATCCTCGCCACCGAGTTCCGCTGGGCCGCGCGGGTCCTGGGGCGCGCCCGCTCCCGGTACGACGCCTGGACCGGGTGGCTGCGCCGCCAGCGCCTCGCCACCCGGCTGCTCGTGGCCGGCGCCACCGGCGTCGTCGTGCTCGGCACCCTCTGGCTGCTGAACGTGTTCGGGCTGGTCGCGGGCCTGCTCCGGCTCGACCTGCCGTGGCTGGGCACCCCGATTTCGTCTTTGCGGGGCTGGTCCTGTATGTTTCTCCTGCCGGCGGGGAACGGCGGGCGCGGGAGCGCCCTCATCCCGGTCGGGACAACAGAACACTCGGGCGATTAGCTCAGGGGGAGAGCGCTTCGTTCACACCGAAGAGGTCACTGGTTCGATCCCAGTATCGCCCACCCGAAGACCAAGGCCCCGGACGCGAAGCGTCCGGGGCCTTGGTCGTGATGTTGGGGTCGTGATGTTGGGGGGCGAGCCCCCATACCCCCGCGGCGCGAGTTCCTCGCCCTGACGAGCGCTGGGCGCTTTTCCCTTTCACCAACGCACTTTCCCCGGGGCCGTGGGCTCCGCCACGGCTGTGGCTTCCCCTTGACGTGCTCGGGGCCGCGGGCTTCGCCGCGGCTGCCCAAACCCGCTCGGCGTCGTTGGCGCTCCGACCGGAGTGATCCCGTTCACTTCCTGGCTCCGTTCAGGGGTCCGACAGCGCCTTTGATCTTTCGCTTCCGCGTGGTTTTCCGCTCAGTTCCGGGGATCGCTCGTTGTCACCCACACGGGGCCGGGCCTCCCCGCGCCGCGCATCACACCGGGGTGGGGTGTGGGGCTTGGCACACCTGGAGATCTCGCTCCCCGTTGACGGTTGCGGATCATGTTTTCCTTGTGGCTCAACGCTTTTCGCTCATGGGCTGACCGCTGGCAGCCCGGCTCCCGGTGGTGCGATGGCCTGCCTCCGGGCTGTCTCCCGCCTCGGATCAGCTCGTTGTCCCCCACTCGCGCCTCTTGCTGCTCAGGACACAGTGGACGGCCTTCCAGTTCGGCGACCTCCTGGTGGGGGAGTGGGTGACGCGTACCCCACTGGCGTCTCCCGTTGCTCAGACCACAGTGGAATCGGTTAGGGGGCTTGGGTTTGGTGGGGTGCGCCGCGGACCCGGTCATGACGGGCCCGCGGCGCGTCGGACGGGTGGTCACGCGACGGCGGCGGACGACCAGTGGGCGGTGTAGGCCGCCACCTCGCCGTCGATCCAGGCGTCGAGCTTGGCGCGGTTGGCCCGGGCCGTGAGCCGGTGGTGGCGGTGTCGTCGGACGTCGATCACGAGGGGTTCGGCGCCCGGCAGCAGGACGTCCCGGTGGCGCTCCAGGAGGCGGAGCGCGACGGTCGCGCCGTCCCTGGTGAGCGGTCGGTCCTTGACGTACAGGAACACGACGTGGGTGCGGCCGTTCGGCTCCTGGAGGCCCAGGTGGGGGGTGATCCCCAGGTCCAGGTCGCCGGAGCGCCAGCGGGTCGAGCCGACCGGGACCACCGCCGGCTTCCAGTGCCGCGTGCACTCCAGCCAGCCCTCGGCGACCGCCTCGTAGTGCGGGCGCTGCGGCGGCCGGGCGGCCTCGACCACGGGCGCCAGCGCCGCCAGGTCGTCACCCCGCGCCCGGCCGGCGCGGATCGCGTTGATGATGCGGGGGTAGAAGGAGAGCCCGAACACGGTGGGGTTGTCGTACAGCCGCCGCTGCTGCGTGACGGTGCTGATGCGCACGGACCCCGTGCCGACGCTGTAGTCGACGAAGCTCCCCAGTGAGATCCTGATCACTGCAGACGTGGTCGCCACTGCTGCCTCCCTGGCCTGGCGGCGCACCCCCTGTGCGCCTCGGCCACACCCAGGACACTAGCCGGGACCCCTGACAATTTTGGCTGGTCAGGACTGCTTTTCCTGCTCCTCCGGCGGGGTGTTGCGCCAGTGCCACGAGGTGCGTCGGGGCAGCCCGGGGAGCTCCGCCCGACCGGTGCACCACAACAGCAGCTCCCACGGGTCCGCGTGCTCCGGCGCGTCCGGGAACATCCGGTCGAGCAGCCGGCGGCACAGGTCGGCCGGGGGAGCCAGGCGCACGCCCAGACCGGCGGCGATGTCCGCGCCGTGCGCCAGCACCTCCACGGCGCCGATCCCCGCGTAGCCCTCGGCGTCGGTCGTGCCCCAGGGGTGGAAGAAGCGCTGACCCTCCGGCGCGGTGCGGAGCGCGGCGGAGAGCAGGCGCCCCCCGATCGTGACCAGTTCCAGTGCCCCGGACGGCGGCACGCCGTCCCCGACCCGCGCCGCGAAGGGCACCCCGCGCTCCTGGGCGGCGACGGCGACCCGGGCGGCGTAGGTGAACAGGTCGTCGAGCAGGTGGTCGACCGTGCTCCGGCAGTCCCAGTCCAGGCCCCCGGCGGGCGCGGACCAGTCGGCGGTCTCCGCGACCGACCTCAGCGCGGTCACGACGACGTCGACGGCGGAGTCGAGGTCGTCGGGGGTGAACAGGTGTCGACGCACTCGGCGCTCCTCACTCCAACGGGCGAAGACGATCATTCGCGAGTGTGTACGACGTCCTTCTGTGTGACCTTTCCGTTCTGGAAGCACAGGCGGTAGAACGCGAGCTCGTTGTTCGGCGCGTGCTCGTCGGGGGCGCGGAAGTGGGTGCAGCGCGCGCCCGTCGGCAGCGGGGCGCCCGCCTGCCGGGCCTGCGGCCAGATCTCGCCGGCGTCGTTGGGCAGCGGCGGCAGCTCGTCCTCCCGCTGCCCGACCTGGATCCGGTCGTAGGCGGGCCGGCCCATCTCGATGTCGCCCCACTCCTGGCTGGCGACGAAGACGAAGGCCACGAAGCACGCGAACACCACCAGGACGGTGATGGCGATGGCCCACAACACCCCCGTGGTGCCGGCCCTGGGCAGCTCCGGCGGCGGGGCGGCGTCCTCGGCCCCCGCCACGGGGGTCGGGCTCGGGGTCGGGCTCGGGCTCGCCGCCCTGACCGGCTCCGCGTCGGCCGGGGGCTGGTCGGGCAGCGCGGCCTCGACCACGAACCCCCCGTCGGCGGTGGGCCGCGAGGTCAGCTCGCCGCCGGCGACCGCCACCCGCTCCCGCAGGCCGATCAACCCCTGGCCGCCGCTGCTGACGCCGTCGGGCGCCGGCCCGGTCGGCGCGGTGTTGGCGACCGCCACCCGCAGGCCGGCGGGCCGGAACTCCACGAGGACCCGCACCTCCGCGCCCGGCGCGTACTTGTGCGCGTTGGTCAGCCCCTCCTGCAACACCCGGAAGGCGGCCTGCTCGGTCAGCGCCGGGAGCGCGCGGTGCTGCCCCGTCCGCTCCACCAGGACGTTCATCCCCGCCTGGCGCGAGCGCGTGACCAACTCGTCGACGTCGGAGAGCGTCTGCGTGGCGCCCCGCTCGGCGTCGTCCTCCTGGGTCAGCACGCCGATGATCTGCCGCAGCTCCTGCATCGCCGACTGGGTCGCGTCGCGCAGCACCCGCACGGCCCGCATCTGCGGCTCCGGCAGCGCCGCGGTCATCTCCAGCGCGCCGGCGTGGAGCGACACCAGGGTGAGCTGGTGCCCGAGACTGTCGTGCATGTCCCTGGCGATCCGCGTGCGTTCCCGCAGCCGCGCCTGCTCGGCCACGACCAGGCGCTCGCGCTCCAGGTGGGCGTTGCGCTGCCGCAGGGCGTTGATCAGCGCCCGGCGTTGCGCGCGGTACCGCCCCATCAGCGCCGGCAGCGCCACCACCAGCACCAGGAAGGCCAGCACGATGGTCAGCACGCTCCTGCTGCCCAGGAACTGGAACCACGCGGCCGTCATCTGGAACGTGAGGACCCCGCAGACCGAGACGATGAGCCGCCACCAGCGCGCGACCCGGTACCCGGCGCCGTAGCTCGCCACGACGACCAGCACGCTGACCGTGCCGGCCGAGAGGAGGCTCAACGCGCCCACCGCCAGCAGGGTGAACGCGGGGAAGCGCAGGCGGAGCAGGGTGAGGATCGCGGCCAGCGGCGCGGCCACCGCGAAGGCCCAGGAGGGGGTGTCCGAGTCGGCGAGCCCGAACAGCGCGCCCGGCCCGAGCACGAGGGCCAGCACGAACAGCTCGTAGAACAGGCGGCGGCGGGGGATCGGCCGGGGCGGGAGCAACGAGCGGAGGAACCGCGTCAGCTCGGCTCGCAGCTGACGGCCGCGGTCGGACGGGGACAGGGCACCGGGCACGCCACGACGGTAGCCGGCTCGCCGGTCCGGTCCGCCCACTTTGCCCTGACCGCCCCGCGCCGTGGGCCGGGCCGCCGCGCCCGTCCGGCGGGGGAGGGAAACCCGCAGGTTGCGCGTGGGGCGGACTCGATAGCATCGGCGGACGAGCACCACCCGTTCGCGCGCCGGGCAGAGCGGCGCGCCCCGAGTCGAGGAGACCCCCGTGTCGCAGACGAGTCCCGTGTCCGCCGAGCCCGCAGCGCGCGTGCTGGTGCCGGCCGGGACGACCGCCGGCCAGGCGCTGCGCGAGGCGGGGGCGCCGAACAAGGGGCCGGAGGCCGTCGTCGTCGTGCGCGACCCCGAGGGTCGGCTGCGCGACCTGTCCTGGGCGCCCGCGGCGGACACCGAGGTCGAGCCGGTCACCGCGGACAGCGAGGACGGGCGGAGCGTGATCCGCCACTCCTGCGCCCACGTGCTCGCGCAGGCGGTGCAGCAGCTCTTCCCCGAGGCCAAGCTGGGCATCGGCCCGCCGATCAGGGACGGCTTCTACTACGACTTCGACGTGGACCGGCCGTTCACGCCCGAGGACCTGCAGGCGCTGGAGAAGCGCATGAAGCAGATCATCAAGGGCGCGCAGCGGTTCTCCCGGCGCGTGGTCGAGTCGGTCGACGCGGCGAAGGCCGAGCTGGCCGCCGAGCCGTACAAGCTCGAACTGGTCGACATCAAGTCGGAGCCGGGCGCGGCGGACGCCGTGGACACCTCCGAGGTGATGGAGGTCGGCGGCGGCGAGCTGACGGTCTACGACAACCTCGACCCGCGCAGCGGCGACCGGGTGTGGGGCGACCTGTGCCGCGGCCCGCACGTGCCGACCACCAAGTACATCCCGGCGTTCAAGCTCATGCGCTCCGCCGCGGCCTACTGGCGGGGCAGCGAGAAGAACCCGCAGCTCCAGCGGGTCTACGGCACCGCGTGGGAGTCGCAGGAGGCGCTGGACCGGCACCTGGAGCTGCTGGCAGAGGCCGAGCGGCGGGACCACCGGCGGCTCGGCTCCGAGCTGGACCTGTTCAGCTTCCCCGACGAGATCGGCTCCGGGTTGGCCGTCTTCCACCCGAAGGGCGGGGTGATCCGCCGGGTCATGGAGGACTACTCGCGGCGTCGCCACGAGGAGGCCGACTACGAGTTCGTCTACTCGCCGCACATCACCAAGAGCACGCTGTTCGAGACCTCGGGCCACCTCGACTGGTACCGGGACGGCATGTACCCGGCGATGCACCTCGACGCCGAGCTCGACGACGAGGGCGCCGTCCGCCGGCCGGGGCAGGACTACTACCTCAAGCCGATGAACTGCCCGTTCCACAACCTGATCTTCCGGGCGCGCGGGCGGTCCTACCGGGAGCTGCCGCTGCGGCTGTTCGAGTTCGGCTCGGTCTACCGGTACGAGAAGTCCGGCGTGGTGCATGGCCTGACCCGGGTGCGCGGCATGACGCAGGACGACGCGCACATCTACTGCACGCAGGAGCAGGTGCAGGACGAGCTGAAGTCGCTGCTGACCTTCGTGCTCGACCTGCTGCGCGACTACGGCCTCGACGACTTCTACCTGGAGCTGTCGACGAAGAACGAGGAGAAGTACGTCGGCTCGGACGAGGTCTGGGAGCAGGCCACCGAGACGCTGCGCCAGGTCGCCGAGGACTCCGGCCTGGAGCTAGTGCCGGACCCGGGCGGCGCGGCCTTCTACGGCCCGAAGATCTCGGTGCAGGCCAAGGACGCGCTGGGCCGCACCTGGCAGATGTCCACCATCCAGCTCGACTTCAACCTGCCGGAGCGGTTCGAGCTGGAGTACACCGCGTCGGACGGCTCGCGGAAGCGCCCGGTGATGATCCACCGCGCGTTGTTCGGCTCGATCGAGCGGTTCTTCGGCGTCCTGACCGAGCACTACGCGGGGGCGTTCCCGGCGTGGCTGGCCCCGGTCCAGGCCGTGGGCATCCCGATCGCCGACGAGCACGTCGAGCACCTGGCCCAGGTGGCGAAGGCGTTGCGCGCCAACGGGATCCGGGTCGAGGTCGACTTCTCCGACGACCGGATGCAGAAGAAGATCCGCAACCACACGATGCAGAAGGTGCCGTTCCTGCTGCTGGCCGGCGGCAAGGACGTGGAGGCCGGGGCGGTGTCGTTCCGGTTCCGCGACGGCAGCCAGATCAACGGGGTGCCGGTGGACCGGGCGGTGGCCGCCGTCACCCGGTGGGTGGAGCGGCGGGAGAACTCCTCGCCGACCGCGGAGACCTTCCCGGTGGACGCGGCGTGAACCCCGTGGACCCGGAGAACGGACTGCCGGGCCCGGTGCCGGGCGGGCCGGCCGGCGCGGCCGGCGGCTCCCCCGAGGTCGTCGCCCAGGAGGGCGTCGGCGTGCACGACGCCCTCCAGCGGCTGTGGACCCCGCACCGGATGGCCTACATCCAGGGCGAGAACAAGCCGGTCGGCGCGGAGCCGGGCGGCTGCCCGTTCTGCCGGGTAGTGGAGCTGCCCGACGCCGAGGCGTTGATCATCGCCAGGGGCCGGCTGGTGTACGCGGTGCTGAACCTGTACCCGTACAACCCGGGGCACCTCATGCTGCTGCCGTACCGGCACGTGCCCGACTACACCGACCTGACCGCCGACGAGACCGTCGAGCTGGCCGAGTTCACCCAGCACGCGATGCGGGCGGTGCGCCTGGCCTCCGCCCCGCACGGGTTCAACATCGGCATGAACCAGGGCGCCGTGGCCGGCGCCGGCATCGCGGCCCACCTGCACCAGCACGTCGTGCCGCGGTGGGGCGGGGACTCGAACTTCATGCCGGTGGTCGGGCAGACCAAGGTGCTGCCCCAGCTGCTGGGCCAGACGAGGGAGCTGCTGGCGGAGGCCTGGCGGCGGGTCGACTAGCCCGCCGGGAACGCCGGCGGTCCCGCCCGACCGCCAGGGGGCCGGCGCCGGGGACCGGGGCCGCGGGTCAGGGCTGGGGACCAGCGGTGTGACCAGCGCCGTCGACCGGGTGGCGTGCCGGGCGTGCGCCCCGGACCGCCACCCGGAGCGGCCCGGCCGGCGTAACGCGCGCCACGTCGGCCCGCGGTCGCGGAGGTGTCGCCGCCGGCGGCGCGCGGCGGGCTGGTTAGGCTGCCGGAACCACCAGTCCCTCCGCTTCCGGTAGGTGCCGAGACTTCCCGATGCTCAACGTCTTCGCCCGTTCCTCGGTCTCCCGCGTCACCGATCCGGTCGGGGCGTGGCTGGTCCGGTGCGGGCTCACCCCGAACGTCGTCACCGTCGTCGGCACGACCGGCACGGTGCTGGCCGCGTTGTGGTTCTTCCCGCGCGGGCAGCTCTTCGTCGGCACCCTGGTCGTCACCCTGTTCGTGCTGTTCGACCTGCTGGACGGGGCGATGGCGCGCGCGGCGGGCCGGGGGACCCCGTTCGGGGCGGTGCTCGACGCGAGCTGCGACCGGATCGCCGACGGCGCGTTGTTCGGGGCGCTGGCCTGGTGGTGCTTCACCGGCGCGGACAACCGGCCGCTGGCCGCGGCCGCCCTCGTGTGCCTGGTCGCCGCGCAGGTCATCTCCTACGTGAAGGCGCGGGCCGAGGCGTCCGGGCTGTCCGCGGACGGCGGCCTGGTCGAGCGCGCGGAGCGGTTCATCATCGCCCTGGTGGGCGCCGGCCTGTCCGGACTGGGCGTGCCGTGGGCGCTGGACGTCGCGTTGTGGCTGCTCGCGGCGCTCTCGGTGGCGACCGTGGTGCAGCGCCTGGTGGCGGTGGCCCGCTCGGCCAGGGAGTCGGCGAATGGAGGCTGACGGGTGAGCGTGCGGGCGAAGCTGGTCGACGCCGGGTACGCGGCGGGGTGGCGGTTGGTGCGGACGCTGCCCGAGCCGGTGGCCCGGCGGCTGTTCCTGGCCGGCGCCGAGCTCGCGGCGCGCCGGCCCGGCGCCGGGGTCCGCCAACTCCGCCGCAACCTCGCCAGGGTCGTGCCGACCGCCACTGCCGCCGAGCTGGACGATCTCGTCCTGCGGGGGCTCCGGTCCTACGCCCGGTACTGGTGCGAGGCGTTCCGCCTGCCATCGACGGACCACCGCGCGCTCTACCGCGAGGTCGACCCGTCCGTCCGGGGCAAGGAGAACCTGGACGCCGCGCTGGCGGCCGGGCGGGGCGCGATCGTGGTGCTGCCGCACTCGGGGAACTGGGACGCGGCGGGGGTCTGGCTCGTCGGGCACTCCGGCCCGTTCACGACGGTCGTGGAGCGGCTGCGCCCGGAGGCGCTCTACCGGCGGTTCGTCGCCTACCGGGAGTCGCTGGGCTTCGAGATCCTGCCGTCCTCCGGTGGACCGGTGCCCCCGGCCATGACATTGGCCCGGCGGTTGCGGCGCAACCAGGTGGTGTGCCTGGTCGCCGACCGCGACCTGTCCGCCACCGGGGTCGAGGTGACGTTCTTCGGCGAGCGCACCAGGATGCCGGCCGGACCCGCGCACCTGGCGGCCAGAACCGGCGCGGCGCTGCTCCCGGCGCGGTCGCTGTTCGCGGGGGAGCGCGGGTACGACATCGAGATCCACCCGCCGGTGGCGGTGCCCGGCAGGGACAGGGCGGCGGTGGCCGAGGCGACCCAGGCGGTGGCCGACGTCTTCGCCGCCGACATCGCCCGTCGTCCCGAGGACTGGCACATGCTGCAGCGGCTGTGGCTGGCAGATCTGCCGCCGGCCAGGGGGAGGGCGTCGGCCGAGCGGTCCGAGGCGGCGCGATGAGGATCGGCGTCGTCTGCCCGTACTCGTTCGACGTCCCCGGCGGGGTGCAGGCCCACGTCGTGGACCTGGCGCGGGCGTTGCGGGGGCTCGGGCACGAGGTCAACGTGCTCGCCCCCGCCGACGAGGACACGCCGCTGCCCGACTTCGTCACCTCGGCCGGCAGGGCGGTGGGCATCCCGTACAACGGCTCGGTGGCCCGGCTGGCCTTCGGCCCGGTGTCCTACGCGCGGGTGCGGCGGTGGATCCGCGAGCACGAGTTCGACGTGCTGCACCTGCACGAGCCCACGGCGCCGAGCCTGGCCATGCTGGCCCTGATGGCCGCCGACGGCCCGATCGTGGCCACCTTCCACACCTCCACGCCCCGGTCCAGGGCGTTGTCGGCGTTCCAGGGCGTGCTGCGGCCGTTCCTGGAGAAGATCACCGCGCGGATCGCGGTGTCCGCGCTGGCCAGGCGGGTGCAGGTGGAGCACCTGGGCGGGGACGCCGTGGAGATCGCCAACGGGGTCGACGTGGGCTTCTTCGACCGCGCCGAGCCGTTGGAGGGCTATCCCCGCGAGGGCGGGACGGTCGGGTTCGTCGGGCGGTTCACCGAGCCCCGCAAGGGGATGCCGGTGCTGCTGGAGGCGATGCGCCTGCTCGTCGACGAGCTGCCGGACCCGCGGCTGCTGGTGGTCGGCAGGGGCGACGCGGACGACCTGCGGCGGGCCGCCGGCCCCCGGCTCGCCGAGCGGCTGGTCCTGCTCGGGCAGGTGGACGACGAGACGAAGGCCCGCGCGCTGCGCAGCGTCGACGTCTACTGCGCGCCGAACACCGGCGGGGAGAGCTTCGGGATCATCCTGGCCGAGGCGATGGCCGCCGGCGCGCCGGTCGTGGCCAGCGACCTCGACTCGTTCCGCCGGGTGCTCGACGACGGCCGCGCCGGGGTGCTGGTGCCGGTCGAGGAGCCGGAGCCGCTCGCGGCGGCGTTGCGCGGGCTGCTCGGCGACCCGGTCCGCCGCGCCGAGCTGTCCTCGGCGGCCCGCCACCGGGTCGCCGCCTTCGACTGGTCGGTGGTGGCGGCGCAGGTGCTGCGGGTCTACGAGACGGCCGTCGCGGCCGACCCGCGCCGGGTGCACGAGGCGGGGGAGGGGCCGGCGGCGTGCCAGTCGTGATCACTCTCCTGGCGACGCTGCTCCTGCTGGTCGCCGTGGTCGGCCTGTGGTCGCTGCTGACGGCGAACCGGCTGGACCGGCTGCACGTGCGGACCGACGCCGCGTGGGCCGCCCTCGACGCGGCGCTGGCCCGGCGGGCGGTGGTCGTGCGGGCGGTGACCGCGACCGCCGGGGTGGACGCGGAGGTCGGGCGGGGGCTGCGGGCGGCGGCCTACGACGCGGAGCGGGCGCGGCGGCCCGACCGCGAGGCGGCCGAGAACGCGTTGGGCCGGCTGCTGGCCGACCTCGACCGGTCGGTGCTGCCCCCGGCCCTGGCGGCGGAGCTGGCCGACGCCGAGGAACGCGTGGTGCTGGCCCGCCGGGTGCACAACGACGCCGTCCGCGACACGTTGGCGCTGCGGCGCCGGCGTCGGGTCCGCTGGCTGCGGCTGGCCGGCACGGCGCCGCGCCCGGAGTACTTCGAGATCGCCGAGCCGGTGGCGCTCGGCGAGGAGGCGGCGGCGCCGGTGTTCCGCCCGGCCGCGCGGGTGGTGCTCGTGGATGGCAGGGACCGGGTGTTGTTGTTCCACGGCCACGACCCGGCCTGCCCGCAGGAGATGTTCTGGTTCACCGTGGGCGGCGGGGTCGACGCGGGGGAGGAACTGCGCGCGGCCGCCCTGCGCGAGCTGTGGGAGGAGACCGGGCTGCGCGTGCCGGCCGACGAGCTGGTCGGCCCGGTGTGGCGGCGGCGCGTGATGTTCAGCTGGGACGGTCAGGCCTACGACGGCGAGGAGTGGTTCTTCCTCGCACGGCTGTCCGATGTGGACGTTCCGGTCGACACCTCGGGGTTCGAGGAGGTCGAGACGCGGACGATCCGCCGGCACCGGTGGTGGACGGCGGAGGAGCTGCGGGAGACCGCGGACACCGTCTACCCGCTCCAGCTCGCCGAGGTGTTGCCGGGGCTGCTGGACTCCGAGTGGGACGGCAGGACCCGGTCCGTCCGGTGAGGTCGGCGCCGCCGATCCCCCTGCGGCGCCCGCCGATCCCCTTGCCGCGCGCGGTTTCGCCGGGTTCCCTGCCGGGTGAGCGCCATGCCGCGTCGGTCCGGCGCGGACCGCTGGCATGATGTTGCGCCATGAGCGACGGACAATGGCCGGTCTCCGACGAGTGGGAGATGCTCGGTGTCCACTGGCACGGCCATGTCGAGGAAGTGCCGATGGCGGTGGCCAAGACCCGCAAGGAGCGGTTGGTCGCGCTGCCCGACGAGGTGCTCCTGACGCCGCAGGAGGTCGCCGCGTGGTTGGCCGGGGCGGTCAAGGCCGCCGCCGGTCTGCCGGAGGACGCCAACTTCGGCGACTCGGTGTCGGTGTGGGTCTCGCTCGCCTCGCAGGGGGAGTCGATCGTCACCGGTGTGCGCCAGCAGTGCACCGTCGCCGCCGACGCGGTCACCGACACCGAGTGCGACTGCCAGTCGGAGCACGAGAAGCCGGCCGTCGCCCGGCTCGGTCGGCGGCGCAGGAGCTGATCCGGCGGTCCGTCGCCGGGTGTCGCGGTGCCCGTGCGGCACGGGGGCGTGCGCGTTCCCCGTGCCGCACGGGCACGCTCGTCACTTGCGCTCGTTCTTCTCGACCTTGGCGGCCAACGACTCCGGCAGCGGCTCGTGCCGGGCGAACCGGCGGGTGAACGTCGCCGTGCCCGAGGTCATCGAGCGCAGCTCCACCGCGTACCGCACCAGCTCCGTCGCCGGCACCTCCGCCCTGATCAGGGTGCGGCCCGGCCCGCCGCCCTCGGTGCCGAGCACGCGGCCGCGCCGGCCGGACAGGTCGCCGAGGATCGTGCCCATGTGGTCGTCCGGCACGAGCACCGCCACCTCGTCGACCGGTTCCAGCAACGTCAGGCGCGCGTTGGTGGCGGCGTCCTTCAGCGCCAGCGAGCCGGCGGTCTGGAACGCCGCGTCCGAGGAGTCCACGCTGTGCGCCTTGCCGTCCACCAGCGTCACCCGGATGTCGATGACGGGGTGGCCGGCGAGCAGGCCGCGGGCCATCTGCGCCCGCACCCCCTTCTCCACGCTGGGGATGAACTGGTTGGGGATCGCCCCACCCACGATCCTGACCACGAACTCCAGGCCGGACCCCCTGGGCAGCGGCTCCACCTGGATGTCGCAGACGGCGTACTGGCCGTGGCCGCCGGACTGCTTGACGTGCCGGCCGTGGCCCTTGGCGGGGCCGGCGAAGGTCTCCCGAAGCGACACCCGCACCGGCTCGGTGTCCACCTCGGCCCCGCCGGCCCGCAGTCGTTGCAGCACGACGTCGGCGTGGGCCTCGCCCATGCACCACAGCACGAGCTGGTGGGTCTCGGCGTTGCGCTCCAGCCGCAGCGTCGGGTCGCCGGCGACGAGTCGGGAGAGGTTGCGGGCGAGGTTGTCCTCGTCGCTGCGGCTGCGCGCGACCACGGCCACCGGCAGCAGCGGCTCCGGCATGTCCCACGGCCGCACCACGAGCGGTTCGCCCGGCGCGGACAGGGTGTCGCCCGTCTCGGCGGTGCCGAGTTTCGTCAGGGCGCACAGGTCGCCGGCCACGCAGTACGGGACCTCGCGCAGGTTGGCGCCCAGCGGGGAGTAGACGTGCGCGACGCGTTCGTCGGCGTCGTGGTCGGAGTGGCCGCGGTCGGTGAGGCCGTGCCCGGAGACGTGCACGGACCGCTCGGGGCGCAGCGTCCCGGAGAACACCCTGACCAGCGAGACCCGGCCGACGTAGGCGTCGACGGCGGTGCGCACGACCTCGGCGACCAGCGGCCCGGAGGGATCGGGGGACAGGCGCTGCCGGGGGATGCCGTCGGGCGAGCTGACCTCGGGCAGCCCGTGCTCCAGCGGTGAGGGGAAGCCCCTGGTGAGCACCTCCAGCAGTTCGGAGACGCCGACGCCGGTGGTCGAGCACACCGGGAGCGCCGGGTGGAACGAGCCGCGGGCCACCGCGGTCTCCAGGTCCCGCAGCAGCGTGTCCTGGTCGATCTCCTCGCCGGCCAGGTAGCGGTCCATGAGGGTCTCGTCCTCGCTCTCGGCGATGATCCCCTCGATCAGGGCGTCGCGGTGCTCGGCGATCAGCGCGCCGAGTTCCGGGTCGGGGTCCTTCACCAGCGGCGGGAAGCCGCCCGAGTAGTCGAACACCCGCCGGGTGATCAACCCGACGACCCGGGTCGTCCCGTCGCCGGGCACCGGCAGGTACAGCGGCAGCACGCCGGCGCCGAACGCGCTCTGGCACGCGGCGAGGCCGGCGTCGAAGTCCGCGCGGTGGTGGTCCAGCCGGCTGATGACGACCGCGCGGGGCATCCCGACCGCGGCGCACTCCTCCCACAGCGCGACCGTGGCCGCGTCCACGCCCTCCGAGCCGGCCACCACGAACAGGGCGGCGTCGGCGGCGCGGAGCCCGGCCCGCAACTCGCCGACGAAGTCGGCGTAGCCAGGGGTGTCGATGAGGTTGACCTTGACGTCGTCGTGCACCAGGGGCGCCACCGCGAGCCCGACCGAGCGCTGCTGGCGCACCGCGGCCGGGTCCTGGTCGCAGACGGTGGTCCCCTCGGTCACCGAGCCCGCCCTGGTGATCACCCCGGCCGCGGCGAGCAACGTCTCGGTGAGGGTGGTCTTGCCCGAGCCGGACGGGCCCACCAGCACCACGTTGCGCACCTTGGCCGGGTCGGCTACAGCGACCGACGCTCCGGCATGACCGATCTCCGCGTGCTTGGCTCCCATCGGGCACCACCTCCACGAAGGCGTTGTTCACGGGGTGTTCATGTGGTCGATCTCACACCGTCGTCCCCCCGTCGACAACCCCGGGGCGCCCGACCCCATCCGGGAGGACGAACGAAACCGCCCCGGCGCCCGCCGTCCGGGCCCGCCGGCCGGCCAGCGTGGCCGGCGGTCGGCGGAGCGCGGTGCGGCCCGCTGGCGGCCCGTCGGCGGCCCGGCGCCTGGTCCGGCCGCGGAGCCCGGGTGATTGGACTGTTGAAATCAGGGCGCAATGGCCTGCCCGGCTGGTCCACGTGGCACGTAGGATGACGGCGATCCCGCCGTCCGCCGACGGCGTTCCCCCTGTCCAACCGCTGTGGAAAGGGTCCGAGGTGACCGACACCGAGACCGCCGGCAACGCGCAGAACGACCTCACGCAGGCGACCGGCACCGCCAGGGTGAAGCGCGGCATGGCCGAGATGCTCAAGGGCGGTGTGATCATGGACGTGGTCACGCCGGAGCAGGCGAAGATCGCCGAGGACGCCGGCGCGGTCGCGGTGATGGCGCTGGAGCGCGTGCCCGCGGACATCCGCTCCCAGGGCGGCGTGGCCAGGATGAGCGACCCGGACCTGATCGACGGCATCATCGAGGCCGTCTCGATCCCGGTGATGGCCAAGGCCCGCATCGGCCACTTCGTCGAGGCGCAGGTGCTGCAGTCGCTCGGCGTGGACTACATCGACGAGTCCGAGGTGCTGACCCCGGCCGACTACGCCAACCACATCGACAAGTGGCAGTTCACGGTGCCCTTCGTCTGCGGCGCGACCAACCTGGGCGAGGCGCTGCGCCGGATCACCGAGGGCGCGGCGATGATCCGCTCCAAGGGTGAGGCCGGCACCGGTGACGTCTCGAACGCCACCACCCACATGCGCAAGATCCGCGGGGAGATCCGCCGCCTCCAGTCGATGGCCGAGGACGAGCTCTTCGTGGCCGCCAAGGAGATGCAGGCGCCGTACGACCTGGTCCGCGAGGTGGCCCGCGAGGGCAAGCTGCCGGTCGTGCTGTTCACCGCCGGCGGCATCGCCACCCCGGCCGACGCCGCGATGATGATGCAGCTCGGCGCCGAGGGCGTGTTCGTCGGCTCGGGCATCTTCAAGTCCGGCGACCCGGCGAAGCGGGCCGAGGCGATCGTGAAGGCCACCACCTTCTTCGACGACCCGGACGTGATCGCCAAGGTCTCCCGCGGCCTGGGCGAGGCCATGGTGGGCATCAACGTGGACGAGATCCCGGAGCCGCACCGGCTGGCCGAGCGCGGCTGGTGAGCCGGGGCGGCGTCCGCCGCCCGCGTGTCTGAAGTGGCGAGGGCCCCGGTCGAGATGACCGGGGCCCTCGCTCGTTCCGGGGCGGGCCGGCCGTCCGGGCCCCCGACGCGCGCTCCCCGACAGCGCCCGCCGGGGCGTGGCGGTCGCGCCTAGACGTGCTCCATGACCAGGACGTAGGACGTGCCCGGTTCGAGGGCCTGGTAGATGTGCGGGACGTCGCCGGAGAACGAGGCGTAGTCGCCGGGGGCGAGCTCGACCGGGCCGTCGACCGGGCCGGTGCGGAGGCGGCCGGCGCTGACGACGACGTGCTCCACGGTGCCGGGGATGTGCGGGTCGGCCCTGCGGGGCTGGTCCGGTTCGACGTTGATGAGGTAGATGTCGCGGCGGGCTCCCGGCGGGCAGGACGAGAGCAGCGTCGCGACGTAGTGGGTCTGCTCCGAGCGGAACTTCGCGCCCTCCCCGGCGCGGATCACCTGGATCCGGGGCGTCGGCGGGTCGACGAGCCGGCTGAACGGGACGCCCAGCGCGACGCCGAGCGCCCAGAGCGTCTCCACGCTGGGGTTCCCGCTGCCCGACTCCAGCTGGGACAGCGTCGACTTGGCGATGCCCGCGCGTTTGGCGACCTCGCTCTGGGACAGGCCGACGCGGTCCCGTTCCCGGCGCAGGGCGGTCGCGATGACGTCCAGGGGCGCTCCGCGGCGCTCCTCGTCCAGCTCCATCCGTTCGCTCCAGCGGTCGCATCGTTCGTCTTGACGAACAGGGGTGTGCGCGTTCAGCATACGGAGTGATGTGTTCGATAAAAGAGTCAGTGCGTTCGGCCTGGCGAACCCTGGACCGTGAGCTGCTGCGCGACGTCCTCGCGGTGGCGACCGCGGTGGCGTTGGTCGGCGTGTCCTTCGGCGCGATCGCGGTCGCCTCGGGCCTGTCGCCATGGCTCGCGATCACCATGTGCCTCCTGGTGTTCGCCGGCGGGTCGCAGTTCATGGCGGTCGGGGTCGTGGCCGCCGGCGGCGGCGTGGTGGCGGCGGTGGTGGCGGGTCTCCTGCTCAACGCCCGCTTCCTGCCGTTCGGCCTGGCGACCGGGGACGTGCTGGGCCGCTCCCTGCTCGCGCGGCTGGTCGGCAGCCACCTGCTCATCGACGAGACGGTCGCCTTCGCGCTCGCCCAGCGCGACCCCGCCCGGCGTCGCGCCGTCTACTGGGTCGCCGGGACCGTCCTCTTCGTGACCTGGCACGTGGGCGTGGTGTTCGGCGTGCTGGCCGGGCAGGTGATCGGCGACCCGAACGCCTTCGGCGTGGACGCCGCCTTCCCCGCCGGGCTGCTGGCGCTGCTCCTGCCCTCGCTGCGGGAGCGCGCGGTGCTGGGGGTGGCGCTGCTCGGCGCGGTGATCGCGCTGGTCGCGACGCCGTTCCTCCCGGCGGGCATCCCCGTGCTGCTCGCGTTGCTCGCCGTGCTGGCGGCGGTGCCGGCGACCCGGACCGCCGGGCGCACGGGCGATGGGCGCACGGATGGCGGGCGAGCGGACGCCGGGCGAACAGGTGCCGGGCGAGCGGACGGCGGGGCCGGGCCGACGGCCGCGGCCGAGGCGGGGGAGGCCCGATGACGATCACGGCGGTGCTGGTGCTGGCCGTGGGCACCTACGCGATGCGGCTCGGCGGGGTGTTGTTGCGCGAGCGGGTCGAGATGCCCGAACGGGTGGAGAAGCTGGTGTCCATCGCCGCGACGGTGTTGCTCGCCGCGCTCGTCGCGACCGCGACGCTGACCGTCGACGGCGGCTTCGCCGGCTGGGCGAGGCCCACCGGGGTCGCGGTCGGCGCGCTCGCGGCGTGGCGCCGGCTGCCCTTCGTCGCGGTCGTGGTGCTCGCCGCGGCGACGACGGCGCTCCTGCGGTGGCTCGGAGTTCCGTGAGCGCTCCTCGCGCGATTCGTTGCGCGCTCCGATAACGTTGTTCGGCCCGACTCCGCACTGGGGACCATTTCGTTCAGGGCCCGGAGGGAGTCGCTGTGACGGATTTCTCCACCCCCTCGCGGCGTGTGGCCGACATTACGTCACTCTCCCCGGTCCCCCGTTTGGACGGTTAACGGTCACTATCGTTCACTGGTCGGGGTTTGGCCGGCCTCCGGCCGCGTAGGAAGACGGGAGGGCCCGCGGCGTGGAGTCGTCGGAGCTGAACAGCGCTGCCCGGGGGAAGGACCCCGTGTCGGGTGACGAGGGTTATGCGAAATCGCTGACCAACCGCCAGATCCAGATGATCGCCATTGGCGGCGCGATCGGTGTCGGCCTGTTCCTGGGCGTCGGCGGCCGACTGCAGTTCGCCGGTCCTGGTCTGATGCTCTCGTACGCGATCAGCGGAATCGCCGCGTTCTTCGTGATGCGCGCGCTGGGCGAGTTGGTCATGCACCGGCCGACCGCCGGCAGCTTCGTCGAGTACGCCAGGGAGTTCGTCGGTCCGTGGGCCGGCTACGCGAGTGGCTGGATGTTCTGGGTGAACTGGGCGATGACCGGGATCGCCGAGATCACCGCCGCCGCGCTGTACGTCGAGCGCTGGCTGCCGGACGTGCCGCAGTGGATCACGGCGCTGGTCGCGCTCGCCGTGCTGCTGTCGGTCAACCTGCTGTCGGTGAAGCTGTTCGGCGAGATGGAGTTCTGGTTCGCGCTGGTCAAGGCGCTGGCCATCATCGCGTTCCTGTTCGTCGGCCTGGCGCTGGTGCTGACCTCCTCCGAGGTCGGCGACACCGGCCACCGCGCCGGCCTGCACAACCTGACCGACCACGGCGGCTTCTTCCCGCAGGGCTTCCCCGCCGTCCTGATGGTGCTGCAGGGCGTGGTCTTCGCGTTCGCCGCGATCGAGATGGTCGGAATCGCGGCCGGCGAAACGGACAATCCGCGCAAGGTCGTTCCCAAGGCGATCAACAGCGTGGTGTGGCGGATCGCCTTCTTCTACATCGGCTCCGTGCTGTTGTTGACCTTGGTGCTGCCGTGGACCGTCTACCGGAGCGACGAGAGCCCGTTCGTGACGGTGTTCTCCGCGATCGGCCTGCCGGCGGCCGGCGACGTGATGAACGCGGTGGTGCTCACCGCGGCGCTGTCCTCCTGCAACTCCGGCCTGTATTCGACGGGCCGCATTCTGCGGTCGCTCGCGAACCGGGGTGAGGCTCCCGCGTTCACCGCGCGGATGAGCAGTCGGCACGTGCCCTACGGCGGAATCCTGTTCACCGCGGTGATCTACCTGTTCGGCGTGTTCCTGAACTACTGGGTGCCCAAGGACGCGTTCGACATCGCGGTCAATGTCGCCTCGCTCGGTGTGATCACGACCTGGATGACGTTGCTCTACTCCCAGATCAGGTTCCGGAGGAAGGCGCGGCGCGGCGAGGTGGCGGTTCCGGCGTTCCGGATGCCGGGCGCGCCGGTCACCGGGTGGCTGACCCTGGCGTTCCTGGTCGGGGTGCTGGTGCTGATGGTGTTCTCCGACGACTGGAAGCAGCAGGTGTCGGTCGCGATCGCGCCGGTGCTCGCGGTGGTGCTCGGTGGGGGCTGGTGGATCATCTCCCGGCGTCGGGCCCGGGCCGGCGTGGCCGGCGCCACGCCGCCCGCCGGTCCGGCGGCCACGGAGAGCTGACAACACACCGTCACACGTTCGAGGGGGTCGGTCCGGGGTTCCCGGGCCGGCCCCGCGTCGTCCTCCCGGTTCGCCCGGTTGGCTCAGCGCGCCATGTCACCTGGTCAGCGGGGGTTCGCCGGGGGTGGTCCACCGAAGGTGGAGCCGGGTGCCCCGGTCAGGGGAAACCCGATCTTCCGCAACGGAAAGTGACGAGTTCGGTGGCGATCACTACTCCGTTCGCGTAAGTGTGATCCCTGTTACGTCCCGGCCGCAGAGTCTCTGACAGGAGGGTTAACGATGGCTATCGTCCCCCGTTCGAGGGTGGCTGGGTAGCGGGAGACCCGGCCCCACGAGGACAGGAGGGCTCGCAGCGTGGATTCGCTGGAGCTGAAGACCTCGCCCGGCAACGGCGCCGGTGGGTCGAACACAGAGGACGAGGGGTACGCCAAGTCCCTCAGCAACCGCCAGGTCCAGATGATCGCGATCGGCGGCGCGATCGGCGTCGGCCTGTTCCTCGGCGCGGGAGGCCGACTGAACAGCGCCGGGCCGGCACTCGTGCTGTCCTACGCCATGTGCGGCATCGCGGCGTTCTTCGTGATGCGCGCCCTCGGCGAGCTGGTGCTGCACCGGCCGACCGCGGGCAGCTTCGTGGAGTACGCCCGGGAGTTCGTCGGGCCGTGGGCCGGCTACGCCAGCGGCTGGATGTACTGGGTGAACTGGGCGATGACCGGCATCGCCGAGATCACCGCGGCGGCCATCTACGTGCACAAGTGGCTGCCGGACGTGCCGCAGTGGATCACGGCGCTGGTCGCGCTCGCCGTGCTGCTGGCGATCAACCTGCTCTCCGTCAAGCTGTTCGGCGAGCTGGAGTTCTGGTTCTCCGTCATCAAGGTGCTCGCGATCGTCGTCTTCCTGTTCGTCGGCGTCGCGCTGGTGGTCACCAGCTCCGGCGTCGGCACCACGGGCAACGCCGGCGTGCACAACCTGACCGACCACGGCGGGTTCCTGCCCAACGGCTTCCCCGTCGTGCTGATGGCGCTGCAGGGCGTGATCTTCGCCTACTCGGCGATCGAGCTCGTGGGCATCGCGGCCGGCGAGACCGAGAACCCGAGGAAGGTCCTGCCCAAGGCCATCAACGGCGTGATCTGGCGGATCGGCATCTTCTACATCGGCTCCGTGCTGCTGCTGGCGATGGTCCTGCCGTGGACCCTCTACAACGGCGACCAGAGCCCGTTCGTCACGGTGTTCTCCGCCCTGGGCGTGCCGGGCGCCGGCGACGTGATGAACGCGGTGGTGCTCACCGCGGCGCTGTCCTCCTGCAACTCCGGCCTGTATTCGACGGGCCGCATTCTGCGGTCGCTCGCGAACAAGGGCGAGTCCCCGGCCTTCACCGGCAGGATGAGCAGTCGGCACGTGCCCTACGGCGGAATCCTGTTCACCGCGGTGATCTACCTGTTCGGCGTGTTCCTGAACTACTGGGTGCCCAAGGACGCGTTCGACATCGCCGTGAACGTCGCGTCGCTGGGCGTGGTCACCACGTGGATCACGCTCCTGTACTGCCAGATCCAGCTGCGGAAGCGGGCGAAGCGGGGTGAGCTGGAGCGACCGTCGTTCCGGATGCCCGGCTCGCCGTACACGAACTGGGCCGCGATCGGCTTCCTGGTCCTGTGCCTGGCGCTGATGGTCCTGTCCGACGACTGGAAGCAGCAGTTGTCGATCGCCCTGGCCCCGGCGCTGGCCGTCGTGCTGGCCGTGGGCTGGAAGATCATCCAGGGTCGGCGGCGGAACCGGGAGGGCGTCGAGGCCTGACGCGCCGCGGGCGTCGCGGGGTCGGGTCGGGCGGGAGCCCGACCCGACCCCGTCGCCGTTCTCTACCCTTGACCGGGAACGTCCCGTCGCCAGAACCGGAGGCTGCCACCGTGTCCCCTGCCCAGCCCGTCGTCGGCGTGCTCGCCCTGCAGGGCGACGTCCGGGAGCACCTGCTCGCCCTCGCCGAGGTCGGCGTGCTCGCGCGTCCCGTGCGCCGGCCCGAGGAGCTGGCCGAGGTGCACGGCCTGGTCCTGCCCGGCGGCGAGTCGACCACCATGAGCCGCCTGCTGGAGACCTTCGAGCTGCTGGAGCCGCTGCGGGCCCGGCTCGCCGACGGCATGCCCGCCTACGGCTCGTGCGCCGGCATGGTCCTGCTGGCCACCAAGGCCCTCGACGGCCGGCCCGACCAGCACCAGCTGGAGGCGATCGACATGGTGGTGCGCCGCAACGCCTTCGGCCGGCAGGTCGACTCGTTCGAGGCCGACCTGGACTTCACCGGCCTGCCCGGCGGGCCGCTGCCGGCCGTATTCATCCGGGCGCCCTGGGTGGAGTCGGTGGGCGGCGCGGTCGAGGTGCTGGCGAGGGTGCCCGACCAGCCGGTGGCCGGAGTGGCCGCCGGTAGGATCGTCGCGGTTCGCCAGGGGCACGTGCTCGCCACCGCGTTCCACCCGGAGCTGACCGGGGACGGGCGCGTGCACCGGCTGTTCGCGGACACCGTGCGCGCGGCCTGACGCGGGCGGCGCCGACGGCGCGGGACGGGGGTCCGCCGCGCCCGGCCGGCGCCCAGGCCGGCGGGCGGGTCCGACCGGGCCCGTCGGCGCTCGGCACCGTGCGTCGGTGCCGCGCCCCGGGGACCCGGCGGTAGGGGTACCGCTGCGTGGGGCCACGCAGCGTCGATCTGGAGGCGGTCATGGGCGGGGCGAGAACGCCGCTCACGGCCGCCGCGCCCGGGTGCGGGTGCGCACGAAGCGGCGTGCGGGTGTCCCGCACGAAACAGGAGGAGAGATGAGCGGCCACTCCAAGTGGGCCACCACCAAGCACAAGAAGGCCGCCCTCGACGCCAAGCGCGGCAAGCTGTTCGCGAAGCTCATCAAGAACATCGAGGTCGCCGCGCGGACCGGCGGGGGTGACCCCGAGGCCAACCCGACGCTGTTCGACGCGGTCCAGAAGGCGCGGAAGAGCTCCGTGCCGATGGACAACATCCAGCGGGCGATCAAGCGCGGGTCCGGCGCGGAGGCGGGTGGCGCCGACTACCAGACGATCATGTACGAGGGCTACGGCCCGAGCGGTGTCGCCGTGCTCATCGAGTGCCTGACCGACAACCGCAACCGCGCGGCCGGCGAGGTCCGCACCGCGATGACCCGCAACGGCGGCAACATGGCCGACCCGGGCTCGGTGGCGTACCTGTTCACCCGCAAGGGCGTCGTGATCGTGCCGAAGAACGGCCTTGCCGAGGACGACGTGCTCGACGCGGTGCTGGACGCCGGCGCCGAAGAGGTCAACGACCTCGGGGAGAGCTTCGAGGTCGTCAGCGAGGCCGGCGACATGGTGGCCGTGCGCACCGCGCTGCAGCAGGCGGGCATCGACTACGACTCGGCGGAGGCGAACTTCCTCCCGTCGACGTCGGTGCAGCTGGACGCCGAGGGCGCGCGGAAGGTCTTCAAGCTGATCGAGGCGCTTGAGGACTGCGACGACGTGCAGAACGTCTACGCCAACATGGATGTGGCGGACGACGTGCTGGCCGAGGTCATGGGCTGAGCGACGGGCTGAGCCCCGGGCTGGCCCAGCCCGAACCCGGCGCCCCCGCGGTCACCGCCGCGGGGGCGCCGTCGCGTTTCCGGCGCCCCGTCCCGGGAGCGCGGCGGGGCCCGCCCTCGTGCCGCCGGCGCTCGCCGGCCCGGCAGAATGGTCTTGTGCGGCGCGAGGGCAATGGCCACCGGGAGCGGCTGGAGGCCGAGCTGCGGTCCAGGGTGGACGGCGAGGGCTACGCCGTGCTCGCGGTCTTCGACCCGGACGAGGAGGTCCCGCCGCTCACGTACACGCTGGGCGTCTGGCGCGGGCTCCGCGTTCCCGAGGTGATCGCCGTCGGGGTGGACCACGAGCTGGGCGCGGCGTTGGTCGAGGAGTACGTGCGGCGGTGCCGGGACGGCGAGCGGTTCGAGCCGGGGCGGTGCTACGAGGGCTTCCTGGAGGGGCTGCCCGTCACCTTCGAGTGGGTCAGCGCGGAGCACCACCGGGAGTGGCTGGGCTCGGCGAGCGTGGTCTACCCGGACGGCGGCTTCCGGATGCTCCAGCTGCTGGTGCCCGACCCCGACGGGGTCTGGCCGTGGCAGCCGGGCGCGCCGCACGAGTTGGTCCGGGGCCAGCCGGTGCTGACCGCGTCCGGCCGGCCGGAGAGCTGGGATCCGGAGGGGACGGGACCGTGACGGTCAGCGACACCAGGAGCGACGAGGAACTGCGGCGTTGGCTGCTCGACACGGCGGAGCAGTACGGCGCCGCTGTCGTTCAGGTGGACGGGGTCGAGGCCGACGGGACCGGTGACCCGGGCGCGGCGCCGTTCGCGTTCACGGTCGGCGCCTGGCGGCGGGCCGGCGTCCCGGAGGCCGTCGTCATCGGCCTGCCGCCCGAGGTGGCGCAGGCGGTGCTGAACACCTACGTCGCGCGGGCCGGCGCGGGGGAGCGTTTCCGGCCGGGCGAGTCGTACGATGGGTTCCTGGAGGGGTGCCCGGTCACCTTCGAGCGGGTGGCGGCGCAGTTCTACCCGGAGTACTTCGGGCACGCCTTCCTCGTCTATCGGACGGGCCAGTTCGCCGCCGTGCAGATCCTGGTGTCCGCGCCCGACGGCAGCTGGCCGTGGCAGGAGGACGCGCCTGGCGGGTTCGCGCGGTGGCAGCCGGTGCTGACCGACAGCGGCGCGCCGGAGAGCTGGGTCCCCGGCGTCGACGGCCCCTGAGCCGGGATCGAGAACCGGGGGCCAAGATCGAAAACCGGTGGCCCCCGGGTGCCCCGCCAGGCTGAATGGTGGGCATGGACATGAACGCCGGGACGAACCCGGCGCCGGGCGGGACCGAGTCGCTGATCGCGAGCAATCGGGCGAGCTGGGATGCCCGGGCCGGGGTGCACGAGCAGAGCGCCTTCTACGACCTGGAGGGGTTGCTGCGCGGCGAGGACCACCTCGCCGCGTTCGAGTACGCGGAGTTGGGCGACCTGACCGGCAGGGACCTGGTCCACCTGCAGTGCCACCTGGGCACCGACACGGTGTGCCTGGCCAGGGCCGGGGCCAGGGCGGTCGGGCTGGACTTCTCGGCGGAGTCGGTGGCCAGGGCCCGGCGGATCGCCGCCGAGGCCGGGGTGGACGTCGAGTACGTGCACGCGGACGTGTACGACGCCGTGTCCGCGCTGGGTGGGCGCGCGTTCGACGTCGTCCACACCGGCAAGGGCGCGTTGAACTGGCTGCCCGACCTGGACGCCTGGGCGCGGGTCGCGGCCGAGCTGCTGCGCCCTGGCGGCCTGTTGCACGTGGTCGAGCTGCACCCCCTGTTCACGGCGGCCGCCGACGAGCAGCCCGAGCTGGCGAGCCGGCTCGTGCTGGACTGGCCGGCCGTCGCCACCGGCGAGCCGAACCGGTTCGAGGCCGGCCAGACCTACACCGACGGGCCGCCGCTGCCGGGGCACACCGTGACCTACGAGTGGTCCTTCGGCATCGGGGACGTGGTGCGGGCCGTGCTCGGCGCGGGCCTGCGGCTGGTATCCCTGACCGAGCACGAGATCACGCCGTGGGCCCGGTGGGACGGGATGCGACCCGAGGGGCGGTGGTGGCGGTTGCCCGAGGGCGCGCCCCGGGTGCCCCTGTTGTTCTCGCTGCGCGCGGTCCGCGACGCCTGACGCGGGAGCTCCGGCCGGACCTGGGAGACGCCGGGCCCGACGGCGGTCGCGCGCGCCCGAGTTATCCACTGTGGACAGTCCTGAGTGGACATAGTGTGGTCGCTTCGCGTAGTGGAGCGAAGCGAGCGCGTAGCCGGTTGTTTCCGGTGAGGGTGGGGAAACACCCCCCACCCTCACCGGAAACCGGCACGCGCCCGTCCGCTGGTGGTCATCTCCGTGCGCGCCGACTCACTTCCGGTCGAGTCGCTCCACCCACCAGGCCACGCGGCCCGCGCCGTCCTCGGCCTGGACGCGCCCGGCCAACGCCTGGGCGCGCCGCCGGTACGACTCGTCCGTCACGGCCTGGCGGATCAGGCCGGCGAGGCGCTCGACGGACAGTTCCGCCAACGGCACCGAGCCGGGGCTGACGCCGACGAGTCGGAGGCGTTCGGCCCACCAGGGCTGGTCGGCGAGCACCGGCGTCAGCACCGCCGGCACGCCCGCGCGCAGCCCGGCGCCCGTGGTGCCGGCGCCGCCGTGGTGGACCACCGCCGCCATGCGGGGGAACAACCAGTCGTGCGGCACGGAGTCGATGCCGAGCACGTCGTCGCCGCTGGCCGTCATCCCGGCCCAGCCGGCCTGGACCACACCCCGGACGCCCACCCGGCGCAGCGCCGCCGCGACGATCCCGGACAGCCGCTCGCTCTCGCCGGGGCTCATGCTGCCGAACCCGACGAACACCGGCGCCGGGCCGGCCGCCAGGAAGTCCACCAGCTCGGCCGGCGGCTCCCATCCCGCCGGGCGCTCCGGCCACCAGTAGCCGACGATCTCCACGCCGGGTCGCCAGTCGCCGGGCCGGGGCACGACCGACGGGCTGAACCCGTGCAGGATCGGGTGCCGGGCGTCCTCCAGCATCTGCGCGCGGACGGCGCCGAGCCGTGCCGGCGGCAGTCCCAGCCGTCGACCGAACTCCTTCAGCTCGTCGTCGAAGGGCGTCGGGACGCGCGTGGCGAGCCGGGTGACGAGCCGGACGCCCCACCGGGGGATGGCCAGCCCGCCGAGGCTGGGCAGGGTGAACTCCGTGGTCGGCACCCCGGGGAACAGCTCCAGCGACACGCTCGGGATGCCCATCGCCTTCGCCACCAGGTACCCGTGGGTCATCACGCCCCGCTGGAGGAGCAGGACGTCGGCGCCCTCGGCGGCGGCGGCGACGTCGTCGCCGAGGTTCGCCATGAGCTGCTGGCCCATGCGGATGTTGTTGCGGATGCCGCGCAGCCCCGTCCCGCCCCGTTGCCACTCCCTGCCCTGCTCGGACGACAACATCGTCCGGGTGTCGCTCGACATGCGCCGGAACTCGCAGCCGGTGGCCCGCACCACGTCGGCGAAGCCCTCCTCGGTCGCGATCGCGACGTCGTGGCCGGCCGCGAGTAACCGCGTCGCCACGCCGGTGTAGGGCGCCACGTCGCCCCGTGAGCCGATCGTCATGATGACGACCTTCATCGTTACCCCCAGTCGCCCGCCTACCGGCGGTGCTCGGCGTCCCACTGCTCGAACATGGGCTCGACCTCCTCGGACAACCACCGGAAGGCCTCGTTGGCGGCCCGCACCCGCGCGGACCGCTCGGGGTCGTCGGGGAGCAGCGCCATGCCCTGCCGGGTGATCTCCAGGAACTCGGACAGCCCGGCGAACCGCTGGCGCATCACCCTCGCCCAGGCGTCGTCCGCGATCCGGTAGTAGGTCGTGCGCTCGCCGGGGCGGGTCACGGCCTGCACGAGGTTCGACGACGTCAGCACCCGCAGGGTGCTGGTCAGCGAGGCCCGGCTCGCCCGGATCGCCTCGGCGATGCCCGCGGCCGACTGCTCCCTCGGCTCGCACACCATCAGCCAGCCCAGCGCGCGCCCCGTGATCGGGGGCCACCCGCTCAGCCGCATGAAGTACGTCGCGACCTGTTCCGCCCACGCCCGCAGCTCGTCGAGCTCCGGCTCACGCCTCTCGGTGCCCATCGCGACTCAGTACAGCAGTGTCAGCGGATGTTGGCAATTACAGCACCTACTGAAATTGGTGTAACGAGCATGACGTGGACGGGACCGCTCGCGGCGAGTACAGAGCGGGTTCTTGCGCGCATGCACGACGTGTTGCGTGCATGCGCGCAAGAGTCGACCAACTAGGGTCTCGAACGGGTGTTCGTCGGAACGGGTGGTCGGCTGGGGCCGAGCCGGGGTGTCGAGGAGGCGCGCGTGCGGGTGCTGGGTGTCGACCCCGGCCTGACCCGGTGCGGGATCGGCGTGGTCGACGGCGGCTCCGGGCGCAGCGTGCGCTGCGTGGACGTCGGGGTGATCCGCACGCCGGTGGACGCCGACCTCGCGCACCGGCTGCTGGCCGTGGCCGAGGGCCTGGAGGAGTGGCTGGACCGGCACCGGCCGCAGGTCGTGGCGATCGAGCGGGTGTTCAGCCAGCACAACGTGCGCACCGTGATGGGCACCGCCCAGGTCAGCGGGATCGTCGCGGTGGCGGCGGCCCGCAGGGGCCTGCCGGTGGCCTTCCACACCCCCAGCGAGGTCAAGGCCGCCGTCACCGGCTCCGGCCGCGCCGACAAGGCGCAGGTCACGACCATGGTCACCCGGTTGCTCCAGCTCGCGGAGGCCCCGAAGCCGGCCGACGCGGCCGACGCGCTGGCCCTGGCCGTGTGCCACCTGTGGCGGGGCCCGATGCTGACCAGGATGGCCGAGGCCGAGGCCAGGGCGGCGGAGCTGGCCAGGGCCCACCGGGCCCGGCTGGCCGAGGCCGCGCGGCGGGCGCCCCGGGCCGGACGCGCCGGGACGGGACGAGCAGAGGCAGGAGGAGCAGGGTGATCGCATCGGTCCGCGGGCCCGTGTTGTCGGTCGGGTTGGACCACGCCGTGGTGGAGGTCGGCGGGGTCGGCCTCGCGGTGCACGCCACCCCCTCGACGCTGGCCGCGCTGCGCAGGGGCGAGGAGGCCGCGCTGGCCACCGCGCTCGTCGTGCGGGAGGACTCGCTCACCCTCTACGGCTTCGCCGACGCCGAGGCGCGGGAGCTGTTCGGCCTGCTCCAGACCGTGACCGGCGTCGGCCCCCGGCTGGCACTGGCCACGCTGGCGGTGCTGGAGCCGGACAAGCTGCGGCACGCGATCTCGGAGGGCAACATCACCGTGCTCACCCAGGTGCCGGGCATCGGGCGCAAGGGCGCGGAGCGGCTGGTGGTCGAGCTGCGGGACAAGATCGGCGCGTTCGGCGCCGCCGAGGGCCCGGCCGGCCCCACCCCCGGCGACACGCGGCGCGTGCGGGCCGAGGTGTGCGAGGCGTTGGTGGGCCTCGGGTTCTCCGCCAAGCAGGCCGAGCAGACCGTCGACGCGGTGCTGGCCGACGGCGAGGTCGCCGCGCGCGACACCTCGGCGGTGCTGCGCAGGGCGCTGGTCGTGCTCGGCCGGAAGAAGTAGGGCGGGTCGAGGGCAGGTCATGGACGACGCCGTGCACGACACCTGGATGCCGGACGAGGCGCCGCTGTCCCCCCACGCCGAGCCCGGCGACCGGGACGTGGAGTCGACCCTGCGCCCCCGCCGGCTGGCCGAGTTCGTCGGCCAGTCCCGGGTGCGCGAGCAGCTCGACCTCGTGCTGGAGGGCGCGCGCCGGCGGGGCGCGCCACCCGACCACGTCCTGCTGTCCGGGCCGCCGGGGCTGGGCAAGACCAGCCTCGCCCTGATCATCGGCGCGGAGCTGGGCAGCGCGGTCCGGGTCACCTCCGGCCCCGCCCTGGAGCGCGCCGGCGACCTCGCCGCGATGCTGTCCAACCTCGTCGAGGGCGACGTGCTGTTCATCGACGAGATCCACCGCATCGCCCGGCCGGCGGAGGAGATGCTCTACCTGGCCATGGAGGACTTCCGGGTCGACGTGGTCGTCGGAAAGGGGCCGGGCGCCACCAGCATCCCGCTGGACATCGCCCCGTTCACCCTGGTGGGCGCGACCACCCGGTCGGGTGTGCTCACCGGCCCGCTGCGGGACCGGTTCGGCTTCACCGCGCACATGGAGTTCTACTCGCCCGAGGAGCTGGAGCGGGTGCTGCGGCGCTCGGCCGCGATCCTGGGCGTGGACCTGCGGCCGGACGGCGCCGAGGAGGTCGCCCGACGCTCCCGGGGCACACCCCGGATCGCCAACCGGCTACTGCGGCGCGTCCGCGACTACGCCGAGGTGCGGGCCGACGGCGCGGTGACCAGGGAGGTCGCCAGGGCCGCCCTGGCCGTCTACGACGTCGACGAGCTGGGGCTGGACCGGCTGGACCGGGCCGTGCTCGACGCGCTGGTGCGGTCCTTCCACGGCGGGCCGGTCGGCGTGTCCACCCTCGCGGTGGCCGTCGGCGAGGAGCCGACGACCGTGGAGGAGGTCTGCGAGCCCTACCTGGTGCGGGCCGGGATGCTGGCCCGAACTCCACGCGGCCGGGTGGCCACCGCCGCCGCGTGGCGGCATCTCGGGCTGGAGCCGCCGGGCCACGCGCCCGGAGAGGATTTGCCCACGTCGTCCGAGGAGTGACCGGGCAGGCCCCGCCGTGACCTCCGCCTCATGCCCCGCGCGCCGCGTTTGGCACACTCGGAGGCGGCACCCCGCAGAACCGGACGAAACAACCAGGCGACGCACCGTCGCCGGAGACGAGAACGATGGACGCCTCCTTCCTCTTCCCCCTTCTGATCATCCTGCTCGCGCTGCCGCTGTTCCTGAGCACCCGCAAGCAGAAGAAGATGATGCAGGAGATGCAGTCCCTGCAGAACTCCCTCGGCCCCGGCGACCGGGTCATGACGACCTCCGGCCTGTACGGCACCGTCGTCGGCACCGACGAGGACACCCTCGACGTCGAGATCGCGCCGGGCGTGGTGACCACCTGGCTGCGGGCGGCCGTGCGGGAGAAGGTGCAGACCGACACCGCCGGGACCGACTCGGCGACCACCGTCGAGGCGACCGAGGAGCCCGCCGCGGAGGCCCCCAAGGACAAGAAGGACGGCCCGCAGGTCGCCCCGCCTCTGGAGCAGGGCAACAACGGCCGGTAAGAATGCGTGAGCGCTCGGTGGGGTGCGGCACACACCGAGCACATCCGATCACCGGTACGCTGCGCCCCCGCCCGGTCTGACGGCTCGCGCTGTCAGACTGGGCGGGGGCGCGCACCGCGTTTCGCGGGGCGTGCCGTTACCGACGTGTGGTTGAGGAGACGGACGCACCGTGGCACCTCCGGCCGGGCAGATCCGCCCAGGGCGATACCTGGCGGCCTTCGCCCTGATCGTCGCCGTGCTCTACGCGCTGGTGTTCTTCACCGGCGATGGCAAGGCGACCCCCAAGTTGGGCATCGACCTGCAGGGCGGGACGCGGGTCACGCTCACCGCGCGCTCCCCTGACGGGACCCCCCCGACCAGGGAGGCGCTGAACCAGGCCAAGGCCATCATCGACCAGCGCGTCAACGGCCTGGGCGTCAACGGCGCCGAGGTCGTCCTGGACGGCAACAACCTGGTCATCACGGTGCCGGGCGAGGAGAGCGACCAGGCGAAGAACCTGGGCCGGACGGCCGAGGTGAACTTCCGCAAGGTCGTCACCGCGCTGCCGGCCGGGCCCCAGCCGACCCAGCCGACCACCCCGCCGGCCCAGTCCTCGGCGCCGGCGGCGCCCTCGGGCGGCGCCAAGCCGCAGGGCCGTCCGCTGCCGGCGGCCGAGCAGCCGCCCTCCGGCGGCCAGCAGCCGCCGACGTCCTCGGCGGCCCCCGCGCCCGCCCAGGACCCCGCCGCCGCGGTCGACCCGAAGGCGGCCGAGGACATCCGCAAGGCCAAGGAGCTGCGGCAGAGCGCCGACCCGGCGGTGCAGCAGCAGGCGCTGGCGCAGCTCGACTGCTCCCAGGCCGACCCGCTGCGCGGCAACGACGACCCGAACCTGCCGCTGGTGACCTGCTCCGAGGACCGGACCGAGAAGTACGTCCTCGACAAGGTCTTCCTGCCGGGCAAGGAGGTCGCCACGGCCAACGCGGTGCCGACCCCGAACGGCCCCGGCTTCATCGTCGAGCTGGACTTCCGCAGCGGCGGCGCCAAGACCTGGGGTGACTTCACCTCCGCCAACGTCGGCCAGCGGGCCGCGTTCGTGCTGGACAGCCAGGTCGTCTCCGCGCCGCGGATCGAGTCCGCCATCCTCGGCGGCAAGACCCAGATCAGCGGCCAGTTCAACCAGCAGTCGGCCACCGAGCTGGCCAACGTGCTGAAGTACGGCGCGCTGCCGCTGTCCTTCGCCGCGTCCGAGGCCGAGACGGTGTCGGCGACGCTGGGCCTCGCCTCGCTCAAGGCGGGTCTGCTCGCCGGCGCGATCGGCCTGGCGCTGGTGTTCGTCTACTGCCTGTTCTACTACCGGGCGCTCGGCGTGCTGACGATCCTGTCGCTGGCCCTGTCCGGCGTACTCGTCTACGCCGTGCTCGTGCTCCTCGGCCGGTGGATGGGCTACACGCTGGACCTCGCCGGCGTCGCCGGCTTCATCGTCTCGATCGGCATCACCGCGGACTCGTTCATCGTGTTCTTCGAACGCCTCAAGGACGAGGTCCGGGAGGGCCGGACGTTCCGGTCCGCGGTGCCGAGGGCGTGGACGCGGGCGCGGCGCACCATCCTGTCCGCCGACACGGTGAGCTTCATGGCCGCCGCGGTGCTGTACGTGCTGGCCGTGGGCCAGGTGAAGGGCTTCGCGTTCACCATGGGCATGTCCACGGTGCTCGACCTCGTGGTCGTGTTCCTGGCGACCCACCCGCTGGTCGTCTACGCGTCCCGGTCCAAGTTCCTGTCCAGCCCCGGGCTGTCCGGCCTCGGTGCGATGCAGCGGATGGGCGCCGCCCAGCGCGCGGCCAACAAGGTCGCCGCGACGACGTCCGCGAAGGAGGCGTGACGTGGCCAGCACCGAGACCACCCGCGACGGGTTCTTCACCCGCCTCTACACCGGCACCGGCGCGCTCGACATCGTCGGCAAGCGCAAGCGCTGGTACGCGGCGATCCTCGTCGTGGCGGTGATCTGCCTCGGCTCGATGGCGATCCGGGGCTTCAACCTGGGCATCGACTTCCAGGGCGGCACCAAGATCCAGATGCCGACGGTCGGCGCGAGCGGCCCGATCGACAGCAAGCGGGTCGAGGAGGTGTTCCACACCGCCCTGAACAAGGAGGTCGCCGCGTCCCAGACGGTGGGCAGCGGCGCCACCGCGAGCATCCAGGTCCGCTCGGAGGCGCTGTCCACCAACGAGGTCGCCAAGCTCAAGCAGGCGCTGTTCGACCAGTTCAAGCCGCTGGGCAGGGACGGCCAGCCCAACATGCAGGCGATCAGCGACAGCCTCGTCAGCGAGTCGTGGGGCGGTGAGATCACCAAGAAGGCGCTGATCGCGCTGGTGGTCTTCCTCGTGCTCGTCTCGCTGTTCCTGGCGTTCTACTTCGAGCGCTGGATGGCGGTGGCCGGCCTCATCGCGCTCGGCCACGACCTGCTGATCACCGCGGGCGTCTACTCGCTGGTCGGCTTCGAGGTCACCCCGGCCACGGTCATCGGCCTGCTGACCATCCTGGGCTTCTCGCTCTACGACACGGTCGTGGTGTTCGACAAGGTCAAGGAGAACACCAGGGGCATCCTCGGGCTGACCCGCCGCACCTACGCGGAGGCGGCCAACCTCGCGGTGAACCAGACCTTCATGCGCTCGATCAACACCACGCTGATCGCGGTGCTGCCGGTGCTCGGCCTGCTGGCGATCGGCGTCGGCCTGCTCGGCGTCGGCACCCTGAAGGACCTGGCGCTGGTGCAGGTGACCGGCATGATCGCCGGCGCGTTCTCGTCGATCTTCCTGGCCACCCCGCTGCTGGTCGACTTCAAGCTGCGGGACAGGGCCTACCAGCAGCAGGCGGCCCGGGTGGCGGCCAGGCGGGCCAAGGCGGCCGGCCGGGAGGCCGGCCAGGCCGAGGGCAACGGCAGCGGCGCTGACGGCGCCGACGACGAGGAGTCGCTGGCCGCCGAGCTGCGGCACGAGCGGGCGCTGGCGGCCGCGGCGAGCGTGCCGGCCAGGACCAGCAGGGCGGCCGACACGCGGCGCACCCGGCGGCCGGCGGGCAAGTCGACCCGCCCGACCGGGAAGCGCGGCCGGTGACCGGAGTGAGGGACGAGGCGATGGCCGACCCGGGTGAGGGGCTGCGCGAGGGCATGGTCCGGCTGGGCCAGGCGCTGGCGACGCTCGGCGAGCTGTCCGGGGACCTGGAGCGGGCCCGCGGCCTGATCAGGGAGGTGCCGGACTTCCCCGAGCCGGGCGTGCTGTTCCGGGACATCAGCCCGGTGCTGGCCGACGCCGAGGCGTTCCGCGCGGTGGTGTACGGCATGGTCCGGCAGGCGCCGGAGTTCGACCTGGTGCTCGGAGTGGAGGCCAGGGGCTTCCTGCTCGGCGCGGCGGTCGCCTACGCCTGCGGCACCGGTGTCGTCGGTGTGCGCAAGCCGGGCAAGCTGCCGGCGGTCGCGCACCGGGTGGACTACACGCTGGAGTACGGCACGGCGACGCTGGAGCTGCCCGAGGACACCGTGCGGCCCGGCCAGCGGGTGCTGGTCGTGGACGACGTGCTGGCCACCGGCGGCACCGTGCTGGCGACCTGCGAGCTGGCCCGCCGGGCCGGCGCCGAGGTGGTCGGCGTGGCGGTGGCGCTGGAGCTGTCGGCGCTGGGCGGCCGGGAGCGGTTGTCCGACCTGCCCCTCCAGGTGGTCTTCACCGCCTGAATCGGCCTGTCGCTCGCGGATGGCCCACCGGGGACTCCCGGTGGGCCATCCGCGTGTTCGGGGCGGAACGAGTCCCTGACGGCCGAGTGCGGCCCTCCTCCCGTGGGCGGGTGCGGGCGGTGCGGCCGCCCTCGTACGGATGACCCTCACACGGGTGGTACTGGGTGGTTCGGGTGAGGCCGCCCGGCGGGCCGCCGACCGGACGCTTCGGCGCGGCTGGTCCGGGGGCGGGCCGGTGGCCGCCGCGGTCGCGCCGTTCGCCGCAGCTCGTCACCCTCTGGGAAGGGAACCCCGCTGCTGAGCGTTATCCTCGACACCCGGGTGCCCGAGGCGCCCGGTGTCGGGTTTCCTCAGCTCGTCCGGGGAGCGGACGGGCCTGGATCGTCAGCCGGGAGCGTGCGTGAGCCAAGACGTCGAGCCCGCCGCGTCGGCACAACCCGTGTCGCCGCGACAGCCGTCGGCCACCCGTCGGGTGCGGGCGCGACTCGCGCGCCGGATCACCGCCCAGCGGGCCGCGCCGGTCAAGCAGGTGCTGGAGCCGCTGGCCGCGGTGCACCGCGAGCTGCACCCCAAGGCCGACCTGGCGTTGCTGCAGCACGCCTACGACGTGGCCGAGGAGCGGCACCGCGGGCAGCGCCGCAAGTCCGGCGACCCCTACATCACCCACCCGCTCGCGGTGGCCACCATCCTCGCCGAGCTGGGCATGGACACGACCACGCTGGTCGCCGCCCTGCTGCACGACACGGTCGAGGACACCGACTACGCCCTCGACCAGATGCGCGCCGACTTCGGCGACGAGGTCGCGCACCTGGTGGACGGCGTCACCAAGCTGGACAAGGTCAAGCTGGGCGCGGCGGCCGAGGCCGAGACCATCCGCAAGATGGTCATCGCCATGGCCAGGGACCCCAGGGTCCTGGTGATCAAGCTCGCCGACCGGCTGCACAACATGCGCACCATGCGGTTCCTGCCGCCGGAGAAGCAGGCCCGCAAGGCGCGGGAGACGCTGGAGGTGCTGGCCCCGCTGGCGCACCGGCTGGGCATGGCCACGGTCAAGTGGGAGCTGGAGGACCTGGCCTTCGCCATCCTCCAGCCGAAGAAGTACGACGAGATCGTCCGGCTGGTGGCCAACCGGGCGCCGTCCCGCGACATCTACCTGCGCAAGGTCATCGCCGAGCTGTCGGCGCACCTCGGCGAGGCGCGGATCACCGCGCGGGTGGAGGGCCGGCCGAAGCACTACTACTCCATCCACCAGAAGATGATCGTGCGGGGCCGCGACTTCGACGACATCCACGACCTGGTGGGCGTGCGCATCCTGGTCGACGAGGTGCGCGACTGCTACGCGGCCATGGGCGTGGTGCACGCGCTGTGGCAGCCGATGCCCGGCCGGTTCAAGGACTACATCGCCCAGCCGCGGTTCGGCGTGTACCAGTCGCTGCACACCACGGTGATCGGGCCGGACGGCAAGCCGCTGGAGGTGCAGATCCGCACCCACGAGATGCACCGCACCGCCGAGTACGGCATCGCGGCGCACTGGCGGTACAAGGAGACCAGGGGCACCCACCGCGGCCGGACCGTCGAGATCGACGAGATGGCCTGGATGCGCCAGCTCCTCGACTGGCAGCGGGAGGCGGCCGACCCCGGCGAGTTCCTGGAGTCGCTGCGGTACGACCTGGCGGCCCTGGAGATCTTCGTCTTCACCCCCAAGGGCGATGTGATCACCCTGCCGGCCGGCTCCACCCCGGTGGACTTCGCCTACGCCGTGCACACCGAGGTGGGCCACCGCTGCATCGGCGCCAGGGTGAACGGCCGGCTGGTCGCGCTGGAGCGCAAGCTGGAGAACGGCGAGGTCGTCGAGATCTTCACCTCGAAGGCCGAGGGCGCCGGCCCGAGCAGGGACTGGCTGTCCTTCGTCTCCTCGCCGAGGGCCAAGACCAAGATCAAGCAGTGGTTCGCCAAGGAGCGCCGCGAGGAGGCCATCGAGGCCGGCAAGGACGGCATCGGCCGCGAGGTGCGGCGGGTGGGCCTGCCGCTGCAGCGCCTGGTGTCGGCCGACTCGATGGCCGCCCTGTCCCGCGAGCTGCGCTACACCGACGTCAGCGCCCTGTACGCGGCGGTTGGCGAGGGGCACGTCTCGGCCAGGCACGTGGTGCAGCGGCTGGTGGCGTTGATCGGCGGCGTGGAGCACGCCGAGGACGAGCTGGCCGAGCGGCTCACCCCGTCCACGGTGGTGCGCCGCCGGGGCGTGGGCGACGCCGGCGTCGTGGTGAAGGACACCAGCGACGTGTGGGTCAAGCTCGCCCGGTGCTGCACGCCGGTGCCCGGCGACGAGATCCTGGGCTTCGTCACCAGGGGCGGCGGGGTCAGCGTGCACCGCACCGACTGCACCAACGCCGACGACCTGCGCTCCGCGCCGGAGCGGCTGGTCGAGGTGGAGTGGGCGCCGTCGTCGTCCTCGGTGTTCCTGGTGGCCATCCAGGTCGAGGCGCTGGACCGGCACCGCCTGCTCTCCGACGTGACGAAGGTGCTGGCCGACGAGCGGGTGAACATCCTGTCGGCCTCGGTCACCACGTCCCGGGACCGGGTGGCGGTCAGCCGGTTCACCTTCGAGATGGGCGACCCCAAGCACCTCGGCCACGTCCTCAAGGCCGTGCGCAACGTCGAGGGCGTCTACGACGTGTACCGCGTCACCTCGGCGTCCTGACGGCCCGGCCGCTGGGCGTCCGGCGCCGAGCGCGCGCCGGACGAGACCGAGCGCGCGGCGGACAGGACAGAACGCCGGAAGACCCTCCGGGCGGCGGTGGACCGCCGGTCCGGAGGGTCTTCCGGGTTCTTCGGGTCTTCCACCGGGCGGCCGGGAGGCCCGGCCGCCCGATCGATCAGTTCGCGACCACGGCCTCGTTGATCGTGATCGGGAGCTTCGGCTTGCCGTCGCCCTCGCCGCGCGCGCCCGCCTCGGGGCCGGCGTTGGCCACCTTGTCGACCGTCTTCAGGCCGTCCTCGCCCACCGAGCCGAACACGGTGTAGTTCGGCGGGAGCTGCGAGTCGCCGTAGACGATGAAGAACTGGCTGCCGTTGGTGTTCGGGCCGGCGTTGGCCATGGCCAGCGTGCCCCGGGTGTACTTCATGTCCGGCTTGGTCTCGTCCTTGAACGAGTAGCCGGGGCCGCCGGAGCCGGTGCCGCTCGGGTCGCCGCACTGCAGGACCTTCAGCCCCTGCGTGGTGGTGAGCCGGTGGCAGGAGGTCTTGTCGAAGTACTTCGCCTTGGCCAGGTGCACGAAGCTCTGCGTGGTGCACGGCGCCTTCGCCCGGTCCAGGGTCAGCGGGACGTCGCCCTGGTCGGTCTTCAGCGTGACCTGCGTGGTGCCCTGGTTGGGCGTGGGGTTGGGGTCGTCGGGCATCCCGACCGCCTTGGCGGCCTTCTCGCCCGGCGTCTCCAGGTAGGCGCACGGCCCACCCGTGGTCTTGCCCTCCGGCGGGGCGGAGCTCTCCGACGACTGCGCCGCCGGCTCCGTCTTGCCGTCGCGCGTCGCCAGGTAGTACACGCCGCCGGCGACGACGACGGTCGCCGCGATGGCGGACACCACCCCCAGCAGCCGGCGCCGCTTGGCGCGTTGGGCACGACGCTCCAGCTGACGCTCCAGCTTCCGCTTCGCGTTCTGGCGGCGCTGCTCGTTGCTCGGCACCTGCTCCTCCCGAAGGTCGACCAACCGCTGGTGACTAGCCGGGGAGTCTAGGGCGACAGGGTGTGAGGTCCGCATTGCGGTCAGGAACGAGCGGTCGACGGGATCGGGTGACGGCCGTGATCGCACCGAAGTGGCTGGGCCCGGTCCTCTAGGCTGGTCGCCGGGCGATTCCATCCGCCAGCTCCCGTCGTGCGCCCGCTGAGGGCTCGTTCTGGAGGTCCGCGCCGTGCTCGTCGTCGGGTTCCCGTCCGGTCCGCTGCAGGCCAACTGCTACCTGTTGGCCCCGGGCGAGGGGGAGGCCTGCGTCGTGGTCGACCCCGGTCAGGACGTGGCGGAGACGCTGGCCGAGCAGCTGAGGAAGCACCGGCTGACGCCGGTCGCGGTCCTGCTCACGCACGGCCACTTCGACCACTGCTTCTCGGTCGCCCCGGTCTGCGACGGGCACGACATCCCGGCGTGGGTGCACCCGGAGGACCGGGGGCTGCTCAGCGACCCCGGCCGGGGGCTGGGCGTGGCGACGCGCGCGATGTTCGGCGGCTCCCTGGAGATGCGGGAGCCGGCCGAGGTGCGGGAACTGGCCGACGGCGCCGAGCTGGACCTGGGCGGCCTGCGGGTCTCGGTCGCCCACACCCCTGGCCATACCGGCGGGTCGGTGTCGTTCCACACCGGCACGGAGGAGGGCGGGCGGCTGATGCTGTCCGGCGACACCCTCTTCGCCGGGTCGATCGGACGCACCGACCTGCCGGGCGGCGACCACCAGCAGATGCTGGAGACGCTGCGCACCAGGGTGTTGCCGTTGCCGGACGACACCGTGGTGCTCCCCGGCCACGGACCCACGACGACCATCGGGCGCGAGCGCGTGAGCAACCCGTTCCTGCGGGGGCTGGGCTCTGTCGACCAGACCGACCCCGCTGACGCCGACGCGCCGGCCGCACCGCACCGAGGACTGTGAACGAGAGCAGATGAGCACCTTCACCGCCCCCAAGGGCATCCCCGAGTACTACCCGCCGCAGTCGGCGGCCTTCCTCGCCGTCCGGGAGACGCTGGCCGAGGCGGTCCGGCGCGCCGGCTACGGCTACGTCGAGCTGCCGGTGTTCGAGGACACCACGTTGTTCGCCCGCGGCGTCGGCGAGTCCACCGACGTCGTGACCAAGGAGATGTACACCTTCGCCGACCGGGGCGGCCGGTCGGTGACGCTGCGCCCGGAGGGCACCGCCGGCGTCATGCGGTCGGTGATCGAGCACGGCCTGGACCGCGGCCAGCTCCCGGTGAAGCTGTTCTACACCGGCCCGTTCTTCCGCTACGAGCGCCCGCAGGCCGGCCGCTACCGGCAGTTGCAGCAGCTCGGCGTCGAGGCGATCGGCGTGGACGACCCGGCGCTGGACGCCGAGGTGATCGCGATCGCCGACGCCGGCTACCGCGCGCTCGGGCTCTCCGGCTACCGGGTCGAGCTGACCACCCTGGGCGACGCGACCTGCCGGCCGGCCTACCGGGAGAAGCTGCAGGAGTTCCTGCGGAAGCTGCCGCTGGACCCGGAGACCCGGCAGCGGGCCGAGGTCAACCCGCTGCGCGTGCTGGACGACAAGCGGCCCGAGGTCAGGGACATGGTCGAGGACGCGCCGCTGATGGTCGACCACCTGTCGCCGGAGTGCCGCGAGCACTACGAGCAGGTCAAGGGGCACCTCACCGACCTCGGGGTGAAGTTCGTCGAGAACCCGCGGCTGGTGCGCGGCCTGGACTACTACACCAAGACCACGTTCGAGTTCGTGCACGACGGGCTGGGCGCGCAGTCCGGCATCGGCGGCGGCGGCCGGTACGACGGCCTGATGGCCGAGCTGGGCGGCCAGCCGCTGTCCGGCGTCGGCTTCGGCCTCGGCGTGGACCGCACCCTGCTGGCCTGCCAGGCCGAGGGCCTGACCGTGGGCGACCAGGCGCGCTGCGACGTGTTCTGCGTGCCGCTGGGCGAGGCCGCCAAGGCTCGGGTCGTGGCGCTGGCCGGGCAGTTGCGCGCCGCCGGGGTCCGGGTCGACCTCGCCTACGGCGGCAAGGGCCTCAAGGGCGCGATGAAGGCGGCGGACCGGTCCGGCGCGCGGTTCGCGCTCGTGCTGGGCGAGCGGGACCTCGCCGAGGGCGCGGCCCAGCTCAAGGAGCTGGCCAGCGGCGAGCAGCGGCCGGTGGGCCTGGACGCGGCCGTGCCGGCCGTGCTGCGCGCGTTGGGGAGGGCGACCGAGCGGTGACCGGGCAGCAGCGGCAGGAGGTCGTTCCCCTGGACCTGCTCGACGCACCGGTGGTGCGTCGGCGGGCGTGGTCCGTCGCGCTGGGCGGGCTCCTGGTGGGCGCCGCGTTCGGCGGGATCGTGGGCCTGTTCGGCGGCGGGGCCGCCGGTCTGGTCACCGCCGGGGTGATCGGCCTCCCGCTGCTGCTGCTCGCGGCCGCGGAGGCGCGCCGTCGGACCTGGCTGTCCGACGGCGTCCTCTCCGTGCGCGCGCTCGGCACGCGTCGGGTCGAGCTCGCGGGCGCGACGCTGGACCTGCTCGTCACCGACGCGCGCGGGGTGCGCACGATCGGGATGCTGGTGAGCGGGCGCGGCCGGGCGATCAACCTCGCCCTGGCGATGTACGCCGGGACCGGCGGTCGGGAGCTGGGCATCATGCCGCTGCGGCGGCTGGCCGACGCGCTGGCCGCGACCGGGGACGCGTCCGGGCTGGTGTTCGCGCAGTTGCTCGTCGCCCAGCTCCGCGCGGAGGCCAGGGGCGACGCGCCGCCGGAGCGCCCGCTGTACCAGATCGCGTCGCTGGCGCCCTCGGGTCGGCTCGCGCAGAAGCTGACCTCCCAGGTCGTGGCGCGGTTCGTCACCACCCTCGACTGAGGTCTCCCGGTCGGAGAACTTCCGCCCGGCGCGCGGCCTGGTGATCCTCTCGGGGGGATCTGCTCCTCCGTGCCGCGGTTCGGAGGCTGCGATCCAGAGGTGGTTCCAGGCCGTGCGAGCGCTGGTTCCGCGGGCTGTGCCCTGTCCGCGTGCGTGGTCAGGGCGAAGGGCGGCGCGAGGGCGGAAGGGGAGCGCGTCGCGACGTCACGTGGTCGACCCGGGGGATCGGCGCGGTCGGCGGGTCGGCGTCCAGCACCCGACGACGGGTCGTGGCGGTCGGCCACACCGGTTCCTCGTCGTGGCGTCGTTCTTCCCGGTCCCGGTCCCGGTCCCGGTCCCGGTCCCGGTCCCGGGGCGCGGGAGCGCGGTCCGGTGCCCTTCGCGCGGCCGTGACCGTGGCCGTGGCTGCGGCCTTACCGATCTCCGTGCCGGCATCCCGGCCTTCGTCCGCCTTCACCGAAGCCGACGATCGGTCGTCGGACTCGGGCGCGTCCTCGCCGTCGGTGGCGGGATCGCGGGGGACGCCGGCCTTCCCGGCGTCCTCGTCGGCGTGATCGGAGGGCGGCGGCGGCTCGTGCACGGCGACCCACGCGGCCAGGGCCGTGGTGACCGGCACGGCCGCCACCAGACCCACGCTGCCGACCAGGGTCCGCACCACCTCGGACGCGACGACCTGGGCGGTCACCACCTCGCCGAAGCTCCGGCCGGACACCGAGTAGGCCAGCAGCATCGGCAGCGCCGCGCCCGCGTAGGCCATGAACAACGTGTTCACCGCCGAGCCCACGTGGTCGCGCCCGATCCGCAGCCCCGCCGCGTAGAGCTGCCGCCAGCCCAGCGCGGGGTTGGCCCGGCGCAGCTCCCACACCGCGCTGGCCTGGGTGACGGTCACGTCGTCCAGCACGCCGAGCGCGCCGATGATCACCCCGGCCAGCAGCAGGCCCCTGGCGTCGATGCCGTGCCCGAGCAGGCCGATGAGGTTCGCCGTGTCCTCGTCGAGGCCGGTCAGCTTGGTCGCGGCGGCGAAGGCCCAGCCCAGCGCGCCGATCACGACGAGGCTCGCCAGCGTGCCCAGCACGGCGGTGGAGGTGCGCGCGCTGCGCCCGTGGGTCAGGTACAGCGCGACGAACATGATCACGCCGGAGGCGACCACCGCCACCGCGACCGGGCTCCGGCCGGCCAGGATCGCCGGCAGCACGAACCAGGTCAGCACCCCGAAGCTGATCACCAAGGCGCCGAGCGCGGCCAGTCCCCGCCACCGGGCCAGCACGAGCACGGCCAGCGCGAACACCGCGCCGAGGGCCGCGAGCGGCCAGCCGCGCTGGAAGTCGACGAGCTGGTAGGCGGTCGGGTCCCTGGGGTCGGCGCCCCCGTAGGCCAGCACCACGTGGTCGCCGACCGAGTAGTGCGGCGTGCTGGGCTCCTGGGGCATCCGCTGCTGGATCAACAGGCCGACGGCCGGGCCGTCGGTGAGCCGCACGGTGACGTTCAGGCAGTCCTTGGCCTCGCCCCTGCCGTGCGGCGCGGGCGGTGGCTGCTCGCCCGCCGTGCACGGGCCGCCCACCACCGCCGTGACCTCGGCCCGCACCGGCATCTGGTGCGCGCCGAGCTTCTCGCTGGTTCCCGGGCTCTCCCCGAACGGGTGGAGCAGGAGCACGCCGACCAGCGACGCGAGCGCGCACGGCACGAGCAGGGCGGCGAGCAGGAGGCGCACCCGACGCGAGGCGGGTGCGGCGGGTCTGTGCCCGTGGCCGTGGCCGTGCCCGTGGTCGGGGACGTCGGTCGTCCGGCGGGCACGGCGGGGGGAACGCGGCGTGGCGGTCGCCGGGGACCGGGTCCCGGAGCCCGGCGACCGCCGCTCGTCGCTGGTCGTCACCCGTCACATAGTGCCTACCGCCGTCGCGGGGCCACCGACGTGGTGTCGTGCGCCGGGTCGTGGCGTCCCGTGACGAACCCGGCCAGCCGCTCCCCGACGACCATGCAGGTCAGGTTCGGGTTGACCGAGGGCATGCTCGGGAAGACCGAGGCGTCCGCCACCCGCAGGCCGTCGACGCCGAGCACCCGCAGCTCCGGGTCGACCACGGTGGTGGCCGCGTCGGGCGCGCCCATCCGGCAGGTGCCGGCGGGGTGGTAGACGGTGTTGGCGGTCCGCCGCACGTACTCCGACAGCTCCGCGTCGTCCACCATGGCCGCCCCCGGGGACAGCTCCTTGCCCACCCAGTCGCGCAGCGGGGCCTGGGCCGCGATCTCCCTGGCCAGGTGCACGCCGGCGAGCATGATCCGCTCGTCGTACCCCTCCGGGTCGGTGAAGTACCGGAAGTCGATCACGGGTGGGGCGGCCGGGTCGGCCGACCGCAGCCGGACCACGCCCTCGCTGCGAGCCCGCGCCACGTTCGGCGTCAGCGAGAAGCCGTGCTCGGCGGTGGGGAAGCCAGCCGGCCCGGTCTGGAGGTCGAACACCTCCAGGCCGAGGTGGAGCATCAGGTCCGGGTGGTACGGGTCCAGCACGTGCGCGAAGACGCCGACCTCCCAGAGCTGGGCGCTGGGGAAGTCCAGCGGGCGCTGGGACTCCCAGTTCAGCACGCCCTCCGGGTGGTCGAGCAGGTGCTCGCCGACCGGTAGGTCGACCAGCACGTCGACGCCCAGCGCGCGGAGCTGGTCGGCGGGCCCGATGCCGGACAGCATCAGCAACTTCGGGGTGTCGAACGCGCCGGCCGAGAGCACGACCTCGCGTCGCGCGCGCAGGATGCCCCGGTCGGTGGCGACCCCGGTGGCGCGGCCGCGCTCCACCAGCACCCGGGTCGCGCGGGTGTCGGTGAGGACGGTCAGCTCCGGCGGCACCGCGACCAGCGGGTGCAGGTAGGACACCGACGACGACTGGCGGACGCCGTCCCGTGCGTTCAGCTGGAACCGGCCGGCGCCGGCCCGCAGCCGCCCGTCCTGGTTGAACCGCACCGTCGGCAGCCCCAGCGCGGCGCACGCGTCGAGCACGGCGTGGTTCAGCGGGTTGTCCTCCGGCGGCTCGGCGACGGGGACGCGGGCGCGGACGGCGGCCACGGCGGGCGCGACCGCCGCCGGGCCCCACCCGGCCGCGCCGAGCCGCTCCCACTCCCGCAGATCCTGGTCCGGCGGGAAGAACGCGATGCACGAGTTGTGCGACGAACAGCCGCCGAGCACCTTCGCCCGCGCGTGCCGGATGCGGCCGTTGCCCCTGGCCTGGGGCTCGATGCGGTAGTCGTAGTCGTACTCCGACTCCAGCAGCTCGGTCCACCGGCGCAGCCGCAGCACCTCGTCGCGGCCCTCGTCCGACGGCCCGGCCTCGACCAGGGCGACGGCGCCCGCGCCGAGCTCGGCCAGCCGCCGCGCCGCGACCGCCCCCGCGCTGCCGCCGCCCACGACGACGACGTCGAACTCCCCCAGGAGCTGGTGCCTGCCGGTCACGCGGCGCCCCCTCCGCCGGCGGCCAGCCAGCCCGACCGGGCCGGCCGCAGGTTGTGGTAGACGTGCTTGGCCTCCGTGTACTCCTCCAGCCCGGTCGGCCCCAGCTCCCGCCCGACGCCGGACTGCTTGAAACCGCCCCACTCGGCCTGCGGGACGTAGGGGTGGTAGTCGTTGATCCACACGGTGCCGTGCCGCAGCCGCCGGGCCACGCGCCGCGCGCGACCGGCGTCGCCGGTCCACACGGCGCCGGCCAGGCCGTAGACGGTGTCGTTGGCCATGGCCACCGCCTCGTCCTCGGTGTCGAAGACCTCGACGGTCATGACCGGGCCGAAGACCTCCTCGCGCACGGCGGTCATCTCGGCGCGGCAGCCGTCGAGCACGGTCGGCAGGTAGTACCAGCCGTCGGCCAGCGCGGCGTCCTCCGGCGGCCGGCCGCCGGCCCGCAGCACCGCGCCCTCCGCGAGGGTGGCCTCGACGAGCCCGGCCACCTTCTCCCGGTGCGCGCGCGAGATGAGCGGTCCACAGTGGACGACGGAGCCGTTCTGTCCACTGTGGACCTTCTCGGAGAACCCGTCGCCGAGCCGGATCTCCCCGACCCGGTCCACGAGCGCGGCCACGAACCGCTGGTGCAGCTCGCGCTGCACCAGCAGCCGCGCGCCCGCCGAGCAGACCTGGCCGGCGTGGAAGAACGCCGCGCTGAGCGCGTTGTCCACCGCGGCGTCGAAGTCGGCGTCGGCGAAGACCACGTTGGGGTTCTTGCCGCCCAGCTCCAGGGCCACCTTCTTCACCGTCGCCGCGGCGTCGGCCATGATCCGCCGGCCCGTGGCCAGACCGCCCGTGAACGACACCATGTCCACGTCCGCGTCGGTGACCATCGCCCTGCCCACCGGATCGCCCGCGCCCAGCACGACGTTGAGCACGCCGGGCGGGAGCAGCGGCGCGGCGAGCTCGGCGAGCCGCAGGGTCGTCAACGGGGTCAGCTCGCTGGGCTTGAGCACCACCGTGCAGCCCGCGGCCAACGCCGGCGCGAGCTTCCACGACGCCTGCAACAACGGGTAGTTCCACGGCGTGATCTGCGCGCACACCCCGACCGGCTCGCGCACCACCTCGCTGGCCACGTCCGGCCCCGGCGGCTCCACCGTGCGCCCGGACAGCGCCGGCCCGAGACCGCCGTAGTAGCGGAAGACCGCTGCGACGTCGGCCATGTCCTGACGGCTGTCCGCCAACGGCTTGCCGGTGTCCAGGCTCTCCAGCTCGGCGAGCTCGTCGGTGTGCTCCCGCACCAGCTCGCCGATGCGGGTCACCACCTCGCCCCGCTCCGCGGCGGGCAGCGCGGGCCACGGCCCGGAGTCGAACGCGCGCCGGGCGGCCGCCACGGCGGCGCGCACGTCCTCGGCCGTCGCCTCCGCCACCACGGCGACGACGCGGTCGTCGTGCGGGCAGCGCACCTCGCGAGTGCCACCGGTGCCTGCGGTGTTGGCGGTGTTGGTCCACCGACCGTCGATCAACAGGCCGCTCGGCGTTCCTGCCGTGCGGGTCATGCGGTCACCTCCTGGGTTTCCGGGCTGGCCAGCCCGATCGCGCGGCGTTCCGGGGAGTCCGGACGCAGGGCCGACAGCGGGACCGGCGGGTCCGCGCGCCGGGTCAGCCGGGACACCGCCAACGTGGTGGCCAGCCCGGCCACCATCGCCACGGTGCGGAACGGGAAGAGCACGGCGCCGTCCTCCTGCCACGGCCACGGCAGCAGCGCCGGCAGGCCGAAGGTCGGCTCGCCGCCGCTGACGCGCAGCAGCAGGCCCACAGCGAACCCGGACAGCACGCCGGTCCGGTTGGCGAAGGGGACGAACAACGCGCACACCAGCATCGGGAACAGCAGCACGTAGACCAGGTCGCTGGCCAGGTACCAGAGCTGGTAGACGCTGCCCACGTTGAGCGCGAGCACGGTGGCGGCGGCCCCGACGAGCACGCCGACCCGGCGCACCACGCGGCGCACCCGCTCGTCGCCGGCCTTCGGGTTGACCAGCCGGCGGTAGAGGTTCCAGCCGCCCATCGAGGCGGCGGACAGGATCGAGGCGTCCACACTGGACATCACCGCGGCGGCCATCGCGCCCAGCGCGACGATCGCGACGGCCGTGGGCAGCAGGTAGCGCAGCACGTACGGCACGGTCAGCGCCGGGTTGTCCATCGGGGGCGCGCCGTGCGCGGTGAAGTCCGCCGCCGAGGCGATCACGCCGAACAGCGCCGGCGGGATCGCGGCCACGACGCACAGACCGCTGGCGGCGAAGGAGAGCCGGCGCGCGGTGCGTTCGTCCTTACTGGACAGAACGCGCTGGAAGTACACCTGCCACGGGATGCCGCCCATGACCAGCAGCAGCCCCATGTCCCACCAGTTCCACCACTTCGGCCCCCACGCCGGGTCGTCCCACCCGGTCAGCGGCGGGAACAGCGAGGCGTAGCCGCCCAGGTTGGCGGAGTAGGAGTCCCACGCGGCGCCCAGGCCGCCGACCGCGCCGGCGGCGAACGGCAGCGCGAGGAACAGGCCGACGAAGATCACGACGATCTGCGCGACGTCGGTGAGCGCCACCGACCACGCGCCGCCGGCGACCGTGTAGGCGATGCCGATCGCCGCCGAGATGATGATCGCCGGCGTGAAGTCCAGGCCGACGATGACGGCGAACGTGGTGCCCAGCGCGGTGAGGATCGCGCCGGACCAGAACACCTCGCCGAGTACGGCCGGGACCGAGCCCAGCCCGGCCACCCGCTTGCCGAAGCGGATGTCCATCGGGTCGAGCATGGTCATGAAGCGGCCCCGCCGCATGGGGCCGGCGAAGAACAGCCCGCCGACGAGCATGCTCAACGCGTAGCCCCACGGCGCCTGGGCGAAGACCAGGCCGCGGGAGGCGGTGGCCTCGGCGGTGCCGCTGATGTAGCCGCCGTCGACCCAGGTGGCGGTCATGGTGCACACGCCGATCCACAGCGGCAGGCTGCGGCCGGCGACCAGGGTCTCGGCCAGGTTGCTCGCTCTGCGCGCCGCGACGACGGCGCCGAGCCAGTAGAAGACGCCGTAGAAGGCGAACATCGCGAGCAGCGCCGGCCAGGAGACCCGGGGCTGGGTGAGGGCGATGTAGACCGCGGCGGCCGCCAGCCCGAGCCCGAACACCCCGAGGGTGATCAGTCGGGAGGGGCCGCGGCCGGCCGCGGCGCGGTCGCTGGGGGTCGGTTCGGTCGTGCTCGTCGCCGGGACGGACACACCTCTCCTTCCGTCGGTGATCAGAACCGCCGATCGACGCTAGACCAAAAGTGGGACGCACGTCCCGGTTTGGGTGGCGAACTGTGACCTTCGCGACCGGCTCCACCCGGTAACGAATCACGGGCGCTGAACGAAGTAAGACGCCGTCGTCGCAGGTGGCCGTGGGTGTCGCCCGGGCGGGTAGGCCGCCTTGACCCTCCTTCGAACGCGTGTTCGAATTAGGCCATGCGGTGGAACGGGCAGCGAGTGGTGGACGGCGACCTGGTCGCGGCGCCGACCCTGCCCGGCCTGCCGGGGCTGGTCCGCAGCGTCCGCACCCCCGACTTCCAGGGCATCGTCTTCCACGAGGTCGCGGCGAAGTCGGCGCTCAACCGGGTGCCCGGCGAGTCGGCGATGCCCTTCCGCTGGACCGTCAACCCCTACCGGGGCTGCTCCCATGCCTGCACCTACTGCCTCTCGGCGGACACCCCCGTTCTCTTGGCCGACGGGCGCACACGGCCGATCGCGGACCTGAAGGTCGGCGACGCCATCTACGGGACCCGGCGAGTCGGCTCCTACCGTCGTTATGTGCGCACGGAGGTCCTGGCGCACTGGCTCACCGTCAAGCCCGCCTATCGGGTTGTGCTGGAGGACGGGACAGAGCTCGTCGCCAGCGGTGACCACCGCTTTCTGACCGATCGCGGCTGGAAGCACGTCGTCGGCGGGATGTGCGGCGCGGGCCGACGGCCGTACCTGACCACCGGCGCCAAGCTGGTGGGCACCGGGCAGTTCGCCGCGCCGCCCGAGGCCACGTCGAGCTACCGGTCGGGCTATCTCCGCGGCGTGATCCGGGGCGACGGAACCGTCGGCCGCTACGCCTACGAGCGGTCGAGGAGGTCGAACGGCGACATCCACTCGTTCCGTCTCGCGCTGGCGGACTTCGAGGCGCTGGACAGGGCACGGGCCTACCTGGCCGGATTCGGGGTTCCGACCTCGGCGTTCGTGTTCGCCGCCGAAGCGGTCGACCGGCGGGAGACCAGGGAGATCACGACGGCGGAGCGAGCCGCCGTCGACGCGATCAGCGAGATCATCCGGTGGCCGGCGGTCCCTGACGCGGACTGGTCGCGCGGGTTCCTCGCCGGGATCTTCGACGCGGAGGGCAGTTGCTCACAGGGAGTCTTCCGCATCCCGAACACGAACGACGAGATCATCACTGCGACCGGTCTCGCCCTGAAGCGCTTCGGGTTCGAGCACGTCGTCGAGGACCGGGCGTTGGCCGACGGGTTGCGCGCAGTCCGGCTCCTCGGTGGTCTGCCCGAGCGTCTTCGCTTCTTCCACACCGTTGACCCGGCCATCACGCGCAAGCGGACGATCGACGGGGTCGCGATCAAGTCGAACGCCCGGCTCGGTGTCGTCTCGGTCGAACCCCTCGGCATGGAGCTTCCGCTCTACGACATCACGACGGGCACGGGCGACTTCATCGCCAACGGGGTCGTCAGCCACAACTGCTTCGCTCGGCGCTCTCACACCTACCTCGACCTGGACGCCGGGCGGGACTTCGACAGCCAGGTGATCGTCAAGGTCAACGTCGGGGAGGTGTTGGCGCGCGAGCTGGCCGCGCCGCGCTGGCGGCGGGAGCACGTCGCCATGGGCACCAACACCGACCCGTACCAGCGCGCCGAGGGGCGCTACCAGCTGATGCCGGGCGTCATCTCGGCGTTGGCCGGTTCCGGCACCCCGTTCTCCGTCCTCACCAAGGGCACGCTGCTGGCCAGGGACCTGCCGCTGCTGGCCGACGCGGCCCAGGAGGTGCCGGTCGGGCTCGGGGTGTCGATCGCGTTGCTGGACCGCGAGCTGCAGGCGTCGCTGGAACCGGGCACGCCCAGCCCGCAGGCGAGGTTGGACCTGGTGCGCAAGGCGCGGGACGCCGGGCTGCCCTGCGGCGTGTTCGTCGCGCCCGTGCTGCCGTGGCTGACCGACTCGGTCGCGGCGCTGGACGACCTGTTCGGCGCGATCGCCGAGGCCGGGGCCACCGGGGTCACGGTGCTCCCGCTGCACCTCCGGCCCGGCGCGCGGGAGTGGTTCATGGCCTGGCTGGAGCGGGAGCACCCGAAGCTCGTCCCCGGCTACCGGCGGATCTACGCCCGGGGCTCCTACGCCGACGCGCGCTACCGGAAGTGGCTCGCCGAACGCGTGCGACCGCTGGTCCGCAAACACGGGTTGGAGACGAAGGGCAGCGCGCGGAAGGAAAGCCCGCTGCGCGGTATTTCCTCCGACGAGGAAGGGGACTGGCCCAACGGCGCCCTCCCCGCCGTCGACGGCCCACCCGCAGCCTGCTCCGGCCCAGGGGGCCAGGAACAACTCACCTTGCTCTGACGGAACCCCTGGAGCTGGTCGAGGTCGACGGTGACTGGGAAGGGTTCGTCAGTGGTGAACGCGCCGGTGACCGCCGGGGCGTCCTGGTAGCCGAACTCACTGGTCAGGCGGCAGGCGACCAGGGAGACAGGGCGTTCGATGTCCACGATCCAGTAGTGCGGGATGTCGGCCTCGGCGTACTCGATGTGCTTGAACTTGCAGTCCGTGCGTCGCGATCCCGGGGACACGATCTCGACCGCCAAACGGACGTCGGAGGCGCGAGCGATCCCGCCTTCCGCCTTGACCCGTTTCACGGTCGCCTTCTCCACGATGATGAGGTCGGGAGATCGCACGGTCCCCGGTTGGTCGGGCGGAGCGAGTTCGAGGTCCACGTCGACGCTCTGGATGACCTTCAGGTGAGCGGGGAGTTGCCGCTCGATCTGGAACAGCAGATTCATGGAGGCGATCGCGTGCCCCATGGTCGGGCTTGGCGAGACCACGAGGTTGCCCTCCTGGAGCTCGGTGCGGCCGTGCTCGTCCTCGCCGAGGGCCAGGTACTCGTCCACCGTCATCGGGCGGCGGGGCACGGGCTGGGACACGGCTTCCCCCTGCGTCTGGCCATCCAGTGGTTCACCGCAGGCGGTTGTAGTGGTCGCCCGGGGTGGGAGAAGCCTGCTTCGCGGCGGGGTTCACCCGATCGAGAGCGGTGAGAGGCAGGGACGGCGGCCCTGGGGGAGGAGTCAGGGGAGCGGGCCGGCGTCGACCGTGGTTCCGAGGGGGTCGGTCGGGAAGGCCCGGCGTGGGGGCGTGGCCCTGCGGTCCGCTGACAGGCGTGCGGTGATCACCGCGGTGTGGTGCTGGAGCTCGCGGCGGCCTTGGCCGGCGTCGTCGAGCGCCGGGTCGGGGTGGTCGGGGGACGGGACGGAGCTGTCCCCGTTGGTGACAGGGGTTCCTCGTTCCAGGTGAGTGCGGCGGCGTTGCTCGCCGGAGCGCGGTCCCGGGGGCGGCGGCACGGGGTCAACTCCTGGGACCCTCGTTCACCCGGTGGCGCTGTCCCCGGCCTCGGGGCGGGACGGGCGGTCGTGCAACGCGACGACCACGCGCACTGCCAGGACCAGGACCAGGACGGATACCGCTACCCACTGCCACATCGCAGCCTCCAGGACGATCGGGGTCAGGACACGAACAAGGGCGCCCGCACCGGACGCCCCATCAACGCTGACGGTACCGATTCCGAAACTCGGGTCCCGGCGTCGGCGTTACACCTGCAACCCCGTTGTTGCGCACTCGTGATCGGACGTGACCGGTGTGGGTGGCCCCGACCAGGTCGGGCCGGAAACCTGTTGGGCGGTCGGCGACCGTCGTTCGTTAGCCTTTTCGAGTCGTACCGCGCGCGTGACCCGGTCCGCGCGCGACACCGCAGGCACCAACCAAGGAGATCGACACCCGTGATGCGGACGCACGAGGCCGGAACACTCCGCGCCGAGCACGCAGGGCAGACCGTCACCCTCACCGGCTGGGTGGCCCGGCGCCGCGATCACGGTGGGGTGATCTTCATCGATCTGCGCGACGCGTCCGGGGTCGTGCAGGTGGTGTTCCGCGAGGGCGAGATGGCGGAGCGCGCGCACCGGCTGCGCGCCGAGTTCTGCGTCCGGGTCGTCGGCACCGTGGCGGGCCGGCCGGAGGGCAACGAGAACCCGGAGATCGCCACCGGGCAGGTCGAGGTGACCGCCACCGAGCTGGACGTGCTCAGCGAGGCGGCCCCGCTGCCCTTCCCGCTGGACGAGCACCTCACCGTGGGTGAGGAGGTGCGGCTCCGGCACCGCTACCTGGACCTGCGCCGCTCCGGCCCGTCCCGCGCGCTGCGGATGCGCAGCGACGCCAACCGCATCGCGCGCAACGTGCTGCACGAGGACGGCTTCGTCGAGGTGGAGACCCCGACGATGACCCGTTCCACGCCGGAGGGCGCCCGCGACTTCCTGGTGCCGGCGCGCCTGCAGCCCGGCTGCTGGTACGCGCTGCCGCAGTCGCCGCAGCTGTTCAAGCAGCTCCTGATGGTCGCCGGCATGGAGCGCTACTACCAGATCGCGCGCTGCTACCGGGACGAGGACTTCCGCGCCGACCGGCAGCCGGAGTTCACCCAGCTCGACATCGAGATGAGCTTCGTCGAGCAGGACGACGTGATGGCGCTCGGCGAGCGCGTCGTCGGCGCGCTGTGGCGGGAGCTGGCCGGCCACGAGATCGCCGGCCCGATCCGGCGGATCAGCTACGCCGAGGCGATGGCGAAGTACGGCTCGGACAAGCCGGACCTGCGGTTCGAGCTGGAGCTGACCGAGCTGACCGAGTACTTCCGGAACACCCCGTTCCGGGTCTTCCAGGCCCCCTACGTGGGCGCCGTGGTCATGCCGGGCGGCGCGGGGCAGCCGCGCAAGCAGCTCGACGCCTGGCAGGAGTGGGCCAAGCAGCGCGGTGCGAAGGGCCTGGCCTACGTGCTGGTCAACGCCGACGGCACGCTGGGCGGCCCGGTGGCCAAGAACCTGTCCGAGGCCGAGCGGGAGGGGCTGGCCGCCGCGGCCGGCGCCCAGCCGGGCGACTGCGTCTTCTTCGCGGCCGGCGAGGCCAGGGAGGCCCGCGCGCTGCTCGGCGCGGCCCGGCTGGAGATCGCGCAGCGGTGCGGCCTGGTGGACGAGAGCGCGTGGTCGTTCGTGTGGGTCGTCGACTTCCCGATGTTCGAGTCGGACGACGAGGGCGGCTGGACCGCGCTGCACCACCCGTTCACCTCGCCGACCTCGGAGTGGGTCGACCGGTTCGAGGAGGCGCCCGACCAGGCGCTGGCCTGGGCCTACGACCTGGTCTGCAACGGCAACGAGATCGGCGGCGGCTCGATCCGAATCCACCGCGGCGACGTGCAGGAGCGGGTGTTCTCGCTGCTGGGCATCGGTGAGCAGGAGGCGCAGGACAAGTTCGGCTTCCTGCTCGACGCCTTCAAGTACGGCCCGCCGCCGCACGGCGGCATCGCCTTCGGCTGGGACCGGATCTGCATGCTGCTGGCCGGCGCCGACTCGCTGCGGGACGTCATCGCGTTCCCGAAGACCGGCGGTGGCTTCGACCCGCTGACCGGCGCGCCGGCGCCGATCACGGAGCAGCAGCGCAAGGAGGCCGGGGTGGACGCCAAGCCGGCGACTGCGCAGGCCCCGCTGGAGCTGCCCAAGCACGCCCAGCCCACGCACCAGGTGTAGTCGGGGCGTGCTCCACCTCAGGGTGGTCTGCCCCGCGGAGCGGACCGAGGACGTGCTCCGGGTGCTGCGCGCGGCGCCCGGAGCCACGCACCTGGTGCTGCTGCGCGGCGCCGCGCTCGACCCGGTCGGCGACGTCGTCGAGGCGGAGATCGCCCGCGAGGCGACCGACGAGGTGCTGTCCGAGCTGTGCCGCCTCGGCGTGGACCACAGCGGCGGCATCACGCTGGAGACCATCGACACCGCGTTGTCCGACGCCGCCGACCGGGCGGAGGAGGCCGCGCCGGGCGAGGGCGCCGACGCGGTGGTGTGGGAGGAGCTGATCGCCCGCACCGGGGAGGAGTCCCGGCTCAGCGTCACCTTCCAGGCGTTCCTCACCATCGCCTGCCTGCTGGCCGCCGTGGGCGCGGTGACCAACTCCGCGATCACGGTGGTCGGCGCGATGGTCGTCGGCCCGGAGTTCGGGCCGCTGGCGGCCGTCGCGGTCGGGCTGGTCGGCCGGCGGTGGGACCTGGTGCGGCGCGCGGCGTTCGCGCTCGTCGCGGGGTTCCTGCTGGCCACCGGGGTCACCGCGGCCGCGACCGTCCTGGCCGAGGGCGTGGGGCTGTTCGGCCCCGGCGTGCTCGACCAGGGCGCGCAGCAGGTCGACTTCGTGTTCCAGGTCGGCCCGTTCTCCCTCATCGTGGCGATGCTGGCCGGCGCGGCCGGCATGCTCGCCATGACCTCGGCGAAGTCGGCCGCCCTCGTCGGCGTGTTCATCTCCGTCACCACCGTGCCCGCGGCCGGGTTCGCGGCGGTGGCCGCCGTGCTCGGCCGGTGGGACCTCTGCGGGCGGTCGCTCGCGCAGCTCGTGGTCAACATGGTCGGCATCGTCCTGGCGGCGTGGCTGGTCCTGGTGCTGCGGCGCTCGGGCTCGTCGGTCGGGGGACGCGGGTCGCGCGGCGGGCGGGCGACCGCCCGCCGGGAGGACAACGGTCGCCCGTTGGCCAAGGGTTAGGCCGTCCGACGGGCAACCGTCCGCCCACCCGACCGTTACCTGTGTGTGCCCGCGTGGGAACCGAGCGCGGTCACACTGACTGCCCGTCGGTGTCCGCGCATCACGGTGACGCGGGCGGGCTCGTTGACCGAGAGGAACGGATCGGGGACACGGGGTCACGATCCGGGGGCCGACATCGGGAGTAGGGTCGGAGGAGATGAGTGTGGAGATCACCGCCGGACCGCCGGACATCGCCGACGAGCACCCGGTCAGTCCGGAGGTGGCCGCGACGGTCAAGGCAGCCGAGGCCGTGCTCAGCCGGCGGTTCGGCGCGACTGTCCGGCTCGCCGAACCGGAGGACCTCGGCGGCAGCGGCCGGTCGGTGGTGGCGCGGGTCAAGGTCGCGGCCACCCCGTTCTCCCTGCCCAGAACCCTGGTGGTGAAGCACTACCGGAACAGCGGCGCCCTCCGGGGGCGGCAGTGCGACCACGAGGAGCTCCCGCCGGAGGGCCGCGCGGGCGTTCCGCAGGGCTCGCCCGCCGGCGCCTCGCGGGAGGCCCTGGCGCGGGTGGGCGTGGACGCGTTCACCCGCGAGGCCGCGAGCTGCCAGCTCTTCACCTCGATGACGGTGGAGGAGCGGGTCGGTCCCGAGCTGGTCGCCTACGACCCGGGCGAGCGCCTGCTGGTGCTGGAGGACCTGGGCCGGGCGCCGACCCTGGCCGACAAGCTGCTCGGCGGGGACGCCAGGGCGGCGGAGCGCGCGTTGATCGGGTGGGCCCGCTCGCTGGGCCGGCTGCACGCCACGACCGCCGGCCGGGAGGCCGACTTCGAGGCGCTGGCCCGTCGGCTCGGCCGGGCCGGGGCGGACGACCCGGTCGCCGCGCACGCGCGGGTCGCGTTGGCTGAGCTGCCGGACCTGCTCGCGGGCGCGCTCGGCGTGCCGACGCCCGAGCGGGTGGCGGAGCGGGCGCGGCGGACCGCGCGGCTGCTCGGCGTCACCCGCTACCGCGCCTTCAGCCCGTCGGACGTCTGCCCGGACAACAACCTGGTGACCAGCCGGGGCGTGCGGTTCCTGGACTTCGAGTGGGGCAGCGTGCGGGACATCGCGCTCGACGCGGCCTACCTGCGGGTGCCGTTCCCGTCCTGCTGGTGCGTGTTCGCGTTGCCGCCGGGGATGGCCGAGGCGATGGTGGCCGCCTGGCAGGCCGAGGTGCGGGTGGCCTGGCCGGACCTGACCGAGGAGGCGGTGCTGCCGCGCCTGCTCGACGCCCAGCTGCTGTGGGTGTGGGTGTCGACCTGGTGGTTCCTGCCGAGGGCCGAGGAGCCCGACCGACCGGTGGACGCGCACCTGCCGTCACCGCGGCGGTCGATCGCCCTGGTGGACCGGTGGGAGCGGCTGGCCGTCCAGTTGCGGCCGGTGTGCGCGGAGAGCGCCGGCCACGCCGAGGCGGTCGCCGCCGCGCTGCGGACCCGGTTCGGGCTCGGGGACCAGGAGCTGCCGCTGTACCCGGCGTTCCGCTGAGCCGGGCGGGCACCGACAGTTCGTCGCCCCGTCCCCGTCGTGTCACGTGGTCCTCACCGCGAGGCGTGATCGTTGCCGGGTGACCGCACAACCGGTAGGGGCAGGGGAGGCGGCGCCGTCCGCCACCCTGGTGCGCACGTTGGTGGCGTTGGGCGACTCGACCACCGTCGGGCTGGGCGATCCCCTGCCCGGCGGTGGGTGGCGGGGCTTCGGCCCGTTGCTCGCCGACGCGTTGGACGCCAGGCTCGTCAACCTCTCCTTCACCGGCGCGCGGATGGGCTGCGTGCGCGCTCGGCAGCTCCCGCGGGCGTTGCGCGCGCGCCCGGAGGCCGCGGTCATGGTGGTGGGGATGAACGACACCCTCCGCGCGGACTTCGACCCCGTGCGGTTGCACGACGACCTCGACGCCGTCGTCGGGCAGCTCACGGCGGCGGGCACCGCCGTCGTGACCGCGCGCTACCACGACCACGGGCGCGTCTTCCGCATTCCGCGCGCGCTGCACCTCGCGTTGATGCGGCGCATCGACGAGCTGAACGCGATCACGGACCGGGTGGTCGCCCGGCACGGGGCGCGGTGTCTCGACCTCCACGTGCTGCCGGGCGCCTACGAGCGGGACGCGTGGAGCGTCGACCGCCTGCACCCGTCGGAGCGCGGGCACCGCCTGCTCGCCGCCGGCTTCGCGGAGCGGCTCCTGGAGGCGGGCTGCCACGTCGCGCGACCGGTGGATCTCAGGTGTTCGGGGGGCGCCGTGGTGACGCCGGTGCACCACGCCGCGTGGCTCGTGGTGAAGGGCGTGCCGTGGCTGTGGCGGCGGGGGCAGGACCTGGTGCCCTACGCGGTGTCCGTGTTCGTCCAGGACCTCCGTCGTCGCCTGGGGTGGTGACCGGAACGGGGAGGGCGAGTCCGAGAGTGCCCGGCGATGAGAAGAAGTGAAACCAGTTCGTGTCCGTTTCGCCCATAAAGTCGTGATCTGACTCACGGCTCGCGCCCGTTCGGGCGATCGATCGGCTACTTTGGGTAGTCGAGGCCGAGATCGGCGGGGGAGACAGCGTGGGCTGGATGAGGCGGCGGTCGGCTCTGCCGGTCGTGCTGGGCCTGCTGGTCCTCGCGCTGCTCGGGGTCGGGGTGTCGGTCGAGGCGCTGGCGCTCGCCGAACCCGCTGGCTCCGGGGTCGCCTCGGAGGTCGACCCGACCGGTCGGGGGAACAAGGTCCCCGTCGAGCGCGGGGTCGCGCATCGACGTGTCACCCCGCGGAGCGAGCCGGGAGTCGGCTCGGACCGGACCGTCCGCCCGCTCGACGAGTGGTTCCGATGTCGCCGGGAAACGCGAACGGTTCCCGCGTCAAACGTGTTCGGCGAGTGGTGGCCCGAAGAGCGGTCAGTCGTGGCGCTCCAGGTGTTCCGCAACTGACGGGCAACCGCCGCGGCATTTGGCGGAAACATCGGCGAAACATTCGAAGAATTTGATGTGGATCACGGCCGCCCGGCCGGCTCCACTCTTTTCGCGCGGGTTCCGGCCGCCCTCGGCGACGCCGGCCATTCCCTCGTGTCTACCAGACCGGGGCGCGTCTGTCGTCCGGTTTGTCCCACTTTGGGAAAAATGGACGGTATGTTCCAAATCACCCGAGATGTCCGGTAGGGTGATGATCGAAGTGCGGTGAGGGGGTCCACTTCCGCCCCCGGTTCCGACCGGCCGGGCAGGAGATCCGCACCGCACGGCCCGGGCGCGCTGGCGCGGCGCCCCGGGTTCCCCGTGGGCGTGGTCGACGTCGCCCACATGCCACCGCGTTCACCGCTGGAAAACCGGGTCGAACCCTGCTGCCCGTGCTGTTCGGCATTCGGCCCGATCGGACAACGAGTGACACAGAGGCGAAGAGATGAATTTCGAGCAACTCGTCCAGAACGCCCGCGCGCACCAGACGCGGATTCCCGTCGCCCAGCGACTCCGACTCGCGGCCGGCCAGTCCCCGGTCGCCCTGTTCATCACCTGCTCCGACTCCCGGATCGTGCCGGCGTTGATCACGGGAGCGGCTCCCGGCCAGCTCTTCGAGCTGCGCACCGCCGGCAACATCGTCCCGCCCTTCCGCGCGGACCGGCCCAGCAGCGAGATCGCGACGATCGAGTTCGCGGTGGAGGAGCTGGGCGTCTCCGACGTCGTCGTGTGCGGCCACTCGCACTGCGGCGCGGTCGCGGCCCGGCAGCGGATCGACCAGATGGACCGGCTGCCCGCCGTCCGGGACTGGCTCCGCCTCACCACGGCGCCGGGCACGGCGCTCCCGGCCGAGAACGACCCCGCCGTCCGGTCGGCGGCCCAACGGCACCTGACCGAACAGCTGGCCACCCTGGCCGACTACCCGTTCGTCCGGACCCGGCTGGAGCGCGGCGCGCTGCGCCTGCACGGCTGGTTCTACGAACTGGACACCGGCGCGGTCTGGGCCTGCGCGCCCGCCGACGAGCCGGCCCTGCAGCCACTGTGACCAGGGAGAACCAGATGAGCTTCGGCAACACGATCGACCACCTGTCCCGCTGGTGGCGGCGGGACGCCACCGCCGACCTGGGCGCCTCCCTGGTCGTGTTCCTGGTCGCGGTGCCGCTGTGCGTGGGCGTGGCCGTCGCCTCCGGCGCGCCCGCCGAACTGGGGATCGTGACCGGCATCGTCGGCGGCCTGGTCGTCGGCCTGCTGCCCGGCAGCAGCCTCCAGGTCAGCGGCCCGGCCGCCGGCCTGACCGTGCTCGTGGCCGAGGCCGTCGCCCGGCACGGCCTGCCGGCCCTCGGGGTGATCGTGCTGGCCAGCGGCCTGCTGCAGATCGGCATGGGGTTGGCCCGGCTGGGCGGCTGGTTCCAGGCGATCTCCCCGTCGGTGGTGCAGGGCATGCTCGCCGGCATCGGCCTGGTGCTCCTGCTGGGGCAGACCTACCCCCTCTTCGGCGCCGCCCAACCCGGGACGACGCTGGAGAAGGTGCTGGGCCTGCCCGGTCTGGCCGCCCGGCTGGGCGAGCCGCGGATCGCGGCGACCCTCGGCGTCGGCGTGCTGGCCGTGGCCGTCGTGGTGCTCTGGCAGAAGGTCCCGGCCCGGCTGCGGCTGGTGCCGGGAGCCCTGGTCGCCGTGGTGCTGACCTCGGCGCTGGTGGCCGTGTTCGGGCTGCCGGTGGCCACCGTCCAGGTCGGCGGCCTGGGCTCGGTGATCAACCTGGTGGGCCCGCACGACTTCGGTCTGCTCGCCGACCCGGCCGTGCTCGGCACGGCGGTCACCTTCGCCCTGGTCGCCTCGGCGGAGAGCCTGTTCAGCGCCGCCGCCGTGGACCGGATGCACACCGGCCAGCCGACCAGCTACAACACCGAACTGGTCGCCCAGGGGGTCGGCAACACGGCCGCCGGCGTGCTCGGCGGGCTGCCGCTGACGGCGGTGATCGTGCGCAGCGCGGCGAACGTGCAGGCCGGCGCCCGCACCAAGGCGTCCCGCGTGTTGCACGGCGCGTGGCTGCTGCTGTTCGCGGTGTGGTTGCCGAACCTGCTCGCGCTGGTCCCGCTGACCACGTTGGCCGCGCTGCTGCTGCACGCGGGGTGGAAGCTGCTCGACCTGCGTCAGCTCGTGGCGCTGGCCCGCGCCCACCGCGTCGAGGCCAGCATCGTCGTCCTCACCGCCGGCGCGATCGCCGCGGTGGACCTGCTGGTCGGGGTGCTCGTCGGGTTGGCGGCGGCCATCGCCAAGGCGGCGTGGGACGTCTCCCACTTCCACGTCACCTGGCAGCAGGACGACGACGACCTCGTCGTCCGGCTCAGCGGCAACGCCACCTTCGTCCGCCTGCCCCGGCTGCTCGCCGCCCTGCACGAGGTCCCGTCGGCCGACCGGGTCCGGCTCGACCTCTCCGGCGTGCGGCACCTGGACCGGGCCTGCCACCAGGCGGTGGAGAACTGGGCCGCGCAACGCCGGCGCACCGACAGCGACGTGCGGGTGTCCCTGCCGGCCGAAGCTGTCGCCTAGCGCCACGGGGGTGGGGAACCACCGTTCCCCACCCCCGCGGCACTGCGGTCGCTGAGAGTGCGGCGTGCGGGGTCAGTCGATCGGGATCCAGCTCCGCCGCACGCGGTGCGTTCCCGCGCGGACGCGGTACGACCGGGCGTAGGTCACGCCGGAGTCCGCCTCCGTCCGGTCGGCGAGGTAGTACCAGTCCATCTGCGCCCCGGCCGGGGTCACCTCCAGCACCGACGGGCCGTGCGAGTCCAGCTCCACCCACCGGAGGTGCCGGTTGAGCGCCATGAGCCCGGCCTCGACCGGGATCGACGCGGTGCGCGGCGGGACGCGGAGCAGGTCGTCGATGTTGTCCGAGGTGACCGACGTGCACACGAACTCGGCGGCCACCGACGGGCTCAACGGGTACGTCCCGGCGTCCAGCGGCACGTCCGCCGCCCAGGACGAGTGGATGTCGCCGGTGAGGAACACCGTGTCGCGCACGTGGTTGTCGGCCAGCGCGCGCAGCAGGGTGCGGCGGTCGGCCGCGTAGCCGTCCCACTGGTCCGTGAGCACCGCGCCACCCTCGCGGGGCAGCCCGAGCAGCTCGGCCACCGGCCCGGTCAGGTCGGCGGGCAGCGGCGGCAGGAGCACCGGGGAGACCATCACCGACGTGCCGACGAGCTTCCACTGGGCCGTCGAGTCGACCAGGCCGTCGACCAGCCAGCGCATCTGCTCCCGGCCGGTGATCGTCCGGTCCGGGTCGTCCACCGCGCCGTCGAGCGGCTTCGCCTGCCGCGAGCGGTAGCTCCGCAGGTCGAGCAGGGACAGCTCGGCCAGCCGCCCGAACCGCAGGCGCCGGTAGATCCGGTCCCCGGCGTTGCGCACGGGCATCCACTCGAAGTACGCGCGGTGCGCCGCGGCCTTGCGCGCCGCGTAGTCGCCCTCGGTGTCCGGGGTGTGGTTCTGCGCGCCGTCCGACCACGCGTCGTTGGCCACCTCGTGGTCGTCCCAGGTCACGACGAACGGGTGGGCGGCGTGCAGCCGCTGGAGGTGCGGGTCCGTCTTGTACTGGGCGTGCCGCCGGCGGTAGTCGGCGAGGGTGAGCGCCTCCCGGGGCGGGTCGTGCGGTCGGACCGAGTGGCCGAGGGGGAAGCCGCCCGGCCCGTACTCGTAGAGGTAGTCGCCCAGGTGCAGCACGGCGTCGAGGTCGCCGCGCTCGGCCAGGTAGCGGTAGGCGGCGAAGTGCCCGGCCTGCCAGTTGGCGCACGAGACGACGCCGAAGCGCAGCCGGGCCACGGGTGCGTCGGGGGCCGGCGCGGTCCGGGTGTGGCCCACGGGCGAGAGCTGGCCGCCGTGCCGGAAGCGGTAGGCGTAGCGGGTGGCCGGCGACAGGCCGGTCACGTCGACCTTGACGGTGTGGTCGCGGTCCGGGCCGGTGCGCACGACGCCCGAGGCGACCACCGCCCCGAAGGAGGCGTCGGCGGCGACCTCCCAGCGCACCTCGACCTCGGGGCCGGCGCCCGAGCCGGGGACGGCGTCGGCGGTCGGGGTGATCCGGGTCCACAGCAGCACACCGTCCGGCAGGGGGTCGCCGGAGGCCACGCCGTGCTGGAAGGAGGTGGCCGCGTCCGCCGCGGCGTGGGCGCCGGAGGGGAGGGAGGTGGCCGCGGCGACGCCCAACGCGGCGGCTCCGGTGGCGCGTAACAGGGTGCGCCGGTCCCACGAACTGCTGCTCACATTCGGTTACTGTGCAGTAACAGAGCGGATGTGAGAAGGGTTCGGATCAGCTGTTCACCAGACGATCACCGATCGGCCCAGCGGCGTTCCGGCCGCTGACGCCCGGCTCCAGCGCGGCGGACGCCATCCCGGCCGGGCCGGCGGGTTCGCGCAGGTCGACCGGGTTGGCCGGCTGGGCCGGTTGGGGCGCCGCCGTCAGTTCGGTCCGCAGCTCCACCAGCTCGGACGCGACGTCGTGCGGCACGCACCGCCGCATCCCGGCGCGCACGCACCGCTCCACCACGCTCATGTGCTCCCGCCACAGCCGCAGGCCCCGCCGCAGCAGCACCGGGACCGGCTTGCGGGCCTCGGACACGTCCCGCACGAACCGCCGCACGAACGTCACGCTCGCGCGGGGCGCCAGCACCACGGCGTCGGCGAGCAGGCCCGCCTCCCGGCACCGCCCGACCAGCCGGTCGGCGAACAGCCCCTCGGCGAAGAACACCGGCGCGCCGTCGAGGCGCAGCTCCCGGGTGGCGACCCTGCGGTCCTCGCCGATCTCGTAGACCGGCGCGTCCACCGCGCCGCTCGCGCACAGCTCGGCGATCGCCGCGAACGCGTCGTCCACGCTCCACGCGTCGGGGTCGTCCCAGTCCACCCGGCCCTCGGCGTCCCTGGGCAGCAGCGGGTCGTCGCCGTCGCGGTAGAAGTCGTCCAGGCGCAGCACGGGCCAGCCCAGTCGGCTGGCGAGGGTGGACTTCCCGGAACCGGAGGGGCCGGCGAGCAGGACGACCCTGGCGTTGACGGCGGGTGACGGCACGGGAAACGAGTGTCGCACGTTCGGGTGATACTGCCCAAACCCCGGTCGGGTCCGCGGTCGGTCGGGGTCGGCCGGTAGCGTCGGGAACGTGGACGACGCGCTGTTCGACGAGGGGCTTTTCGACGTCGACGGCCCCACGTCCGGGCCGGCTGCCGACGCCCCCGGGCCGGCCGTCGGACTCGGGATGACCGGTTCCGCCAGCGAGCGGGTGGCGGCCAACGCGCCGCTGGCCGTGCGCATGCGCCCGCGCTCGCTGGACGAGGTGGTCGGGCAGCAGCACCTGCTCGGGCCCGGCGCTCCGCTGCGCCGGCTGGTCGAGGGCGCCGCGCCCGCCTCGGTGCTGCTCTACGGGCCGCCGGGCACCGGCAAGACCACCCTGGCGACGTTGGTCTCCCGGGCCACCGGCCGCCGCTTCGTGGCCCTCTCGGCGTTGACCGCCGGCGTGAAGGAGGTCCGCGGGGTCATCGAGGAGGCCCGCCGCCGGCTCGTCCGCTCCGGCGAGGCCACCGTGCTGTTCATCGACGAGGTCCACCGCTTCTCCCGCACCCAGCAGGACGCCCTGCTCGGCGCGGTGGAGGACCGGGTGGTGCTGCTCGTCGCCGCCACCACCGAGAACCCCTTCTTCTCGGTCGTCTCGCCGCTGCTGTCCCGGTCGCTGGTGCTGCAGCTCCGCTCGCTCACCGACGACGACGTGCGCGCGCTCGTGCGCCGCGCGCTGACCGACGACCGGGGGCTGGGCGGCGCGCTCACCCTGGAGCCGGACGCCGAGGACCACCTCGTGCGGCTGGCGGGTGGGGACGCGCGGCGCGCCCTCACCGCCCTGGAGGCCGCTGCGGACGCGGCGGCGTCCACCGAGGCGGGCGTGATCGACCTGCCCACGCTGGAGGCCACCGTCGACAGGGCGGCCGTGCGCTACGACCGCTCCGGCGACCAGCACTACGACGTCACCAGCGCGTTCATCAAGGCCATCCGGGGCTCCGACGTCGACGCGGCGTTGCACTACCTGGCCCGCATGGTCGAGGCGGGGGAGGACCCCCGGTTCATCGCGCGTCGCCTGATCGTCCACGCCAGCGAGGACGTCGGCATGGCCGACCCGACGGCGTTGCAGACCGCGGTCGCGGCGGCGCAGGCCGTGCAGCTCGTCGGCCTGCCCGAGGGCCGGCTCGCGCTGGCCCAGGCCACCATCCACCTCGCCACCGCGCCGAAGTCGAACGCGGTGATCACCGCGATCGACAGCGCGATCGGCGACGTCCGCAAGGGCGAGGCCGGCACCGTCCCGCCGCACCTGCGGGACGGCCACTACGCGGGCGCGAACAAGCTGGGCAACGCCCAGGGGTACCGCTACCCGCACAACGTGCCCGAGGGCGTGCTGGCCCAGCAGTACGCGCCGGACGGCCTCGTCGGCCGGGACTACTACCAGCCGACGGCGCGCGGCGCGGAACGCGTTCTCGCCGACCGCGTGCCCAAGCTTCGCCGGATGGTCCGGGGCGAGGGCTCCGCGTAGGCCGCGGCACGGGTTCGGTCGGGTCGCGCGCGGGTTCTCGGACCACGCGAAGAGGGGAACCCGGCGCGCGGCGGTAGCGTCCCCGAGCCGTGGACACAGTGCACATGTCGGCGCACATGTCGGCGAGCGCCGACTACCGGACAGCGCGGGCCGAGCTCGCGGCCGCCGAACGACAGCTCCGCGCGGCGGCGGAGCGGGTGGCGGCCCTGCGCGGGGCCCTGCCGCCCGGCCCCGAGGTCGACCCCGGGACGCCGCTGACCATGGCCGGCGGCAAGCCGGTGACCCTGGGCGGGCTCTTCGGCCCGCACCGCAGCCTGGTGACCTACGGCCTGCGCTTCGACGAGGGCTGGGAGCGGCCCTGCCCGGCGTCCGCGATGTGGGTGGACGGCCTGGACGCCCTGACGCCGCACCTGGCCGAGCGCGCCGGCGTGGCCGTGTTGGCCCCGGCGAGCCCCGGCCAACTGGCCGCCGTCGTCGCCCGCCGGGGCTGGAGCTGGGTCCCGGTGGTCTCCAGCCAGCCCAGCGACCTCGTCGACCGGCTCGGCCTGCGCGCCGGCGCGGGGGCCGGGGCCGGAACCGGGTCCGGCGGCCTCATGTCGGCGGTGACCGTCTTCCACTGGGGCGACGACGGCCGGGTCCGCCTGCACTGGCAGGCCACCGAGGGCGCGCCGACCCCAACCCCCGCCGGGGGCGCCACCGACGCCGGCTCGCTCGACTTCCTCTGCGCCGCGTGGGGCCTGCTCGACCTGCTGCCCGAGGGCCGGGCCGCCTGGCGTCCCACGCGTCAGGACCGCCCCCTGCCGCGTCGCTGAGCCGTCCCGGAGCCATCCCGGAGCCGTCACTGAGCCGTCACTGACTCGTCGTTGGGCCGTGCCGTCGCGGGGCCGTCGAGCCCGGGTCGGAGCGCGGAGCGCGGACCGCGCTCCGACCCGGCTTGGTGGGATCACCAGCCGTCGGCGGGCGGCAGCGCGGCGACGGTGTGCAGCGGGTTGGGCACCTCCCCCCGGGGCGCGATCGCGTGCCGGTGCGCCAGCTCGGTGTACCCGGTCTGGACGAGGCGGTCGCCGTTGAGCGGGTACCGGGCGAAGGTGGGGGAGAGCAGGTCGCCCTCGGCCATCCGGCCGGCCAGGTCGGGGTGCCGGCGGCGGTAGGACTCCACCTCGCCCCGCACCAGGCCCCACAGCCGCTCCTCGCGCAGCCCGTGGTGGTCGGCCAGCAGCACCGCCAGCGGGCGGAACACGCCTACGAGCAGGGCGTCCACCAGGTACTGCCGCAGGACCCGCCATGGCTTGCGGGGCAGCACCCGGTCGTGGGAGTCCGGCTCCGGCCCCCGCTCGGCCACCGGCTCCGCCGAGACGTTGACGTCGTCGACGAGGTCCTTGAGCACCGCGCGCCGGGGCAGCCCGTCCCCGCCCACGATCACGAGGACGTTCTCGCCGTGCGGGTTCACCGTGATCCCGTAGCGGTAGAGGACGTGCAGCAGCGGTCGGAGCAGCGCCCGGAGGAGGGCGCCGAACCACGCCTCGGCGTCGCCGCCCGCCCTGGCGACGTACTCGCCCACCAGCGGCCGGCCGGCCGGGTCGACGTGCAGGACGGCCGCCAGCGGCCAGGCCCGCTCGTCCGGGGCGAGCTCCGGTTCCACCGGCTCCCGCCAGATGCAGCCCAGCGTCTCCAGCCAGGTGTAGGGCACACCCTCCACAGTGGACAGTTGGGGGTGGCGCACGGTCACCGAGGCCACCTCGCCGAGCAGGACGGTGCCCCACTCCGCGATCGCCTTGTCGGCGCGCCAGATCCCCTTGAGCCACTGGGTGACCACCGGCGCGGCCAGCGTGCAGTGCGGCGGAATCCCGCGCCACACGGCGGTGTTGAGCACGCGCAGGGGCAGCTTGACCTGGAACCGGGACGGATCGTCCACGTTGGACATGGTGCGGACGGACTGGGTCGGCAGGTAGCGGTCCGGCGCCTCGCCCAGCTCCACGATCCGGCCCGCGGCCAGCTCCGGCGCCCACAGCGTGCGCACCACGTGGTCGACCTGCCACGGGTGCGCGGGCAGCCAGACGTAGGCGTCCGGGTCCAGTCCCCGCCCCCTGAGCGCCTTCCGGAACGCCTCGGTGGTCGCCGCGTCCAGCTCCCGCTCCCGCACGCCCCGCTCGGACAGCTCGGGCGTGCCGCGGAACTCGGCCAGCCCCCGGTGCACGGCGAGCCAGGGCAGCCGCAGCGGCCGGCGCGACTCGGGCGCGTACGCCGCGAGGTCGGCCGCCGAGAATCCCACCCGCCCCTTGTTGGCGACCAGCCACGGGTGCCCGGTGAGGTGGCCCTCCAGCTCCGCGTGCCCGAGCTCGGCCAGCTCCCCGGCCGGCAGCGCGGTGGCCGCCGCGGCGACGTCGGCGGTCAGGGTGGCCGTCACCTCGTTGAGGTAGCCGGCGAGCGTCACCGGCGCGACCCCGACCGTCGGGGCGGCGTCGACCAGGAACTGCTGCACGTCCTCGGCGGCCTGGCCGACGTCGTCGCCGAGGATGCCCGCCGCGCTCCTGCGCGCCGATCCCGGCTCCACGAGCCACCCGCCGAACGCCGTGCGCCGCGCGCGGAAGGTGTAGGTGGCTCGTGGCAGGCGCAGCGCGTACCGGTCCTGGCCGAGGGGCTCGGGGTCGAGCATCGCCTCGAAGGACAGCTCCCCGATCGCCTTGGCCAACAACGCCCGCGACGCCTCCCGCCACCGCTCCGCGCTCACCGGTCGCCTCCCGGGGCCGCGAAGGTCGTGAACGCGGTCCGCTTCGGCAGGCGGTAGGCCTCCCTGCCGGTCACGGCGTTGAGGATCGTGGCGTTGCGCACCGCGCCGACGTCCAGGTTGGGTGTGGCGACGCCGTGGCTGTGCAGCTCGGCGTTGGCCACGAAGATCCGCCGGCCGGCGGCCTCGTCGGCCAGGTCGAGCGAGTGGTCCAGCCGGACCAGGGGGCGGCCCCGGTCGTCCCGCCGGACCAGGTGCTCGACCGGGGCCAGGAAGGTCGGGCGGCGCGGCGCGTAGCCGGTGGCCGCGACCACGAGGTCGGTGCGGTGCTCGAAGAGGCGCCCGGTGTCCCGGTGCCGGCAGGTGAGCACGGGACGGCCGTGCGCGTCGGTCGCCGACGCCTCCACCGCGACCCCGCACCGCAGCTCCACGTCGGCGAGCCCGTGCTCCAGCTCCCTGCGGTAGAGCAGCTCGTGAATCTCGTCCAGGGTCGCGGTCGAGATCCCCTTGTAGAACTGCCACTGCTCGGCGGTGAGCTGGTCCCTGCGCTCCTGCGGCAGCGCGTGGAAGTACCGCATGTAGGCCGGTGTGGTCATCTCCAGCACCAGCTTCGTGTAGTCCAGCGGCGCGAAGGACGGCGTCCTGGTCAGCCAGCTCACCGCCGGCCCGCCGGAGAGGTTGCGGCGCAACAGGTCCACCACGACCTCGGCCCCGGACTGGCCGGAGCCGATCACCGTCACGTGCCGTGCTTCGTCCACATCGGACAGTCGGTTCAGGTAGTCGGCGGTGTGCGTGAGGCGCCCGCCGGGCAGGTCGGCCAGCGCGGTCGGCACGAACGGCTCGGTGCCCACCCCCAGCACGAGGTTGTCGGCCAGCATGCGCAGGCGCGCGCCGTCGCCCCGCACCACGTGCACGCTGAACCGCTGGGACTCGGCGCACCACCGCACGCCCTCCACCCGGTGCGAGAACCGCACCGAGGGCAGCCGGGCCGCCGCCCAGCGCAGGTAGTCCTCGTACTCGCGCCGGGTCGGGTGGAAGTCCTGGCGGATGGTGAACGGGTACAGCCGGTCCTGGTCGTGCAGGTAGGCCAGGAACGACAGCGGGTGCGTCGGCGCGACCAGGGTGACCAGGTCGGCCAGGAAGTTCACCTGGAGCGAGGCGTCGTCGAACATCATCCCGCGGTGCCAGTGCAGCTCGGGCCGCGCCTCCAGCACCACCAGGTCGAGGTCGTCCACAGTGGACGCCAGGGCGGCCAGCCCCAGATTGCACGGGCCGCAGCCGACGGCCACCACGTCGTGCTCGGTCGTCGGGACGGGTTCGGTCTCGGGTCGGGTGCTCAACGCGGCAGGTCCTCCTCGGTGCGGGGGTACACGAGCAGCACGGCGGTCTTGTCCGGCAGCCGGACCTCGCCGACGGCGACGAAGCCGGCGGCCAGGAAGGCCCTGATCGACGGGCCGTTGCCCACGTCGGGCTCGGCCACGACCCTGGCGCACGCCGGGTCGGCGGCGAGCAGGCCCTGGGCGACCTCCCGCAGCAGGGCCCGCCCGAGGCCGCGGCCGGTCCGGCCCAGCTCGCCGACGGCCACGTGCACGCCCAGGTCGTGCGGGCGGTGCGGGTAGCGGCCGGCGAGCTGGTCCATGGCCACCCGGTAGACCTCCAGGTAGGCCACCGGGTCGTCGTCGAGCGAGACCAGGCACGGCAGCGAGTGGACGCCGGCGAGCTGGCCGGCCAGCTCCGCCGCCCACCGGGGCAGGGGCCACGCCTGCTGCCAGAACGCCGCCACGTGCGGCGCGAGCATCCAGCGGTGCACCAGCTCCAGGTCGCCGCCCTCGGGGCGCGCCGCGCGCGCCGACCACGGCGGGGCCAGCCGGGGCAGCGGCGGGCCGGGCGGCGCCGGGTCCGCCTCCCCTCCCGCCGGCCGACTGTCCACAGTGGACACGCGGCTCGTTCGGCTCGTTTCGCTTGTGCGGCTTGTGGGAGGGCTCGGTCGGGCGCTCGGTCGGGTCTCGTCGTCCACGCGGGTCACGACGCGGCCGCCAGGAGCGGGTTGGGCGTGTCGAGGTACACCGACTGGGCGTCCAGCGGCGCGAGGACCTCGTCGATGCCGCGCAGCCGGGTGAGCAGGTTCGCCTTGCACGGCAGGGTCTCGGCCGTCAGCCAGCGGCGCGCGAGGCGGTCGCCGTCCGGCCCGGCCGCCGCCAGCGCGGGCAGCGCCGCCCGCAGCCGCCCGGCCAGCACGGCGAGCAGCTCGCGCTCGTCGGCGACCCCGTCCACGCCGAGGCAGCCCACGACCGCCAACACCTGGTTGCGCAGCAGGTAGTAGGACAGCCGCTCGTCGACGAGCGCGTCGGGGACGACCGCCAGGGTGGACGCGGCGGACTCCCCGTGCCGGTCGGCCAGCACGCCCAGCACCCGGGGCAGGTGCGACTCGGCCAGGTAGTAGCCCTGGTTGTCGCGGAACGCCCCGCCGAGCACGGCCCCGTCCGGCCCCAGCCGGACCAGCGTGTTCTGCTGGTGCGCCTCCAGTCCGATCCCGGTCGCCGCGTGGAGGTGCAGCATGGGCACGAGCACGCGGTCGGTGTAGTCGGCCATCCACCGCGCGGCGCCACCGCTGCCCATCCCGGTGACGAGCTGGCCGAGCCGGCTGCGGCCGATGCCCGGCCGGGGCGCCACCAGGCCGGCGAGGCACCGCAGGTCGGCGACCCCGTCCGGAACCTCCCGCACCGCCACGTCCAGCCCGGTCACCGCCGGCCCCTCCGGCCGGCCCGGTTCGTCCACCGCCAGCCACGCCGGGTCGCGCACGATCGAGAAGCCCGGGTGCGCCCGCTCGGTCGCCGCGGCGTAGCCCGCGTCGAGCAACCGGTGGATCTCCAGCCCCCGCCGCAGCTCGGTGCGGGTCGACTCCCGCCGCGAGTTGGTGATCCGCAGGCCCAGCGACAGCTTCAGCATCACCGGGGCGTCTGGCCGGTAGACCGTGCGCAGGCTGGACGTCGCCCACCACGGCGGTCCCGCCGGCCCGAGCGGCTCCAGCAGGCCCGCCGCCACCAGCGCCGCGATCCGGGGCCGGGTGAGCAGGTCCCGCGCCTGCCACGGGTGCGCGGGCACGAGCACCCGGCCGTCGGCCGGCAGCCCGGCCAGCTCCGCCAGCAACGCGACGCAGTCCCGGCCGCCCAGCGACGGGGAGCCCGGCACCGCGTCGTGCGACACGACCGAGGGGTCGGCGGCGAACCAGAAGAGCGGGAACGCGGCGCGCGTCTCCGGGGAGAAGCCGGCGGACTCCAGCGCGGAGACGTCGTCGCGGCTCTTCGGCGCCGGGTGGTGCAGGTGGCCGAGCACCAGCGCCTGCTCGGCCTCCAGGAACCCGTCCACCTCCCCGGAGGGGACCGGGTGGGCCGCGCGGTGCGTGAGGAACGCGGTGACCTGGCGCACCGAGTCCGCGACCCGCGCGACCAGGTCGGTGATCTCGGCGGTGTCGATCCCTCCTCCCCGGGCACCGGCCTCGGTCGCCAGGAAGGTCGCGACCATCACCGGGTCGGCGGGAGCTGGCCCCCGCCGCCGGTGGTCGCCGGGGTGCTCGCAGGAGACCGGCCCGAACCGGTGCCAGCCGGTCGGCGAGCTGTGCAGCACCTCCGTCAGCACCGCGCGCCCGACGGTCGGCAGCTCGATCCGCAGCGGGCCCGGCGGCGCCGGCGTGTCGGTCTCGCGCAGCCAGCACCGCAGCAGCGCCTCCAGGTGGGCGTGCTCGGCGGCCTCCCTCGGCGACAGCTCGTGCAGTGGGTCACTCGTCCGGGCGAGCACGCTCACGCCGCCCCCTCCTCGTTCGTCAGGTCGCTGCTCGTCAGGTCGGCGTCCGCCGGGTCGCTGTTCGTGAGGTCGCTGTTCTTCGGATCACTGTCTGTCAGGGAGGTGTCGGTCGCGTGGGCCGACGCGGCCTCCGCCATGACCTCCGGCTCGGCGGGAGCCCCGGGGACGCGCTCGGCCCGGCAGGCGCGCGCCGCCTCCAGCACCGCGTCCACCAGGGCGTCCACGTCCTCGGCGGTCGCGGTCGGGTTCAGCAGGGTGAACTTCAGGCAGACCCGTCGCGGTGAGTCGGGACCGGCGGGGCGCACCGTCGTCCGGCCGACCAGCGCCCGCCCGCTCTCGGCCAGCAGCCGGCGCAGCGCGCCGTTGACCTCGTCGTCCAGCGCCGCGTCGTGGCCGTCCGGGGAGGTGGCGCGGTAGCGGAACACGACGGTGGTCAGCTCGGCAGGGGCGACCAGCTCCAGCTCCGGCTCCGCGCTGATCCGGCGCTGCGCGTGCAGGGCGAGGGCGTGGCACGCGTCCACCATCCGCCCCAGCCCGTGCCTGCCGTGCGCCAGCAGGGTCGCCGCGACCTTCACCGCGTCCGGCCGCCGGGTGGTCTGCAGGCTGCGGCCGAGCAGGCCGTCGTAGCCGGCGGCGGCGTCGTCGGCCGGGTTGAGGTAGGCGACCTCGCGGTCCAACGCGGCGAACGCGGTCGTGTCGGCGGTCAGGAGCACGCTGGCCGCCGCCGGCTGCCAGCCCAGTTTGTGCAGGTCGACCGTGACCGAGTCGGCGAGCTCCAGCCCGGCCAGCCGGTCGGCCAGCCGCTCGGAGAACAGGGCCCCGAAGCCGTAGGCGGCGTCGACGTGCAGCCAGACGCCGTGCTCGGCGGCCACCTCGGCGAGCTGGGGGAGCGGGTCGACCGCGCCGAAGTCCGTGGTGCCCGCCGTGGCCACGACCGCGAGCGGGGTGTGCTTGCCGTCCAGCCGGTGCAGCAGCGCCCGCACCACCTCGGGCCGCATCCGGCCCCGGCCGTCGACCGGGACCGGCCGGACGGCGGACTCGCCGAGGCCCAGCGCCGCGCAGGCCCGGTGCACCGAGAAGTGCGCCAGCTCCGAGCAGAGCACCACCGGTCGGGGCAGCGCCGCCACCCCGTGCCGCCGCACGTCCAGGCCCAGCCGAGTGGCGGCGGCGTCCCTGGCGAGCAGCAGGGCGAGCAGGTTGGACAGGGAGCCGCCGGGGGTCAGCACCCCGTCGGCCCGTTCGCCGAGCCCGGCCAGCCCGGCCAGCGCGGCGACCACCCAGCGCTCCACGGCCAGCGTGGCCGGCCCGGAGTCGTAGGTGTCCAACGAGGCGTTGCCGGCGCTGGCCAGGGCGTCGGCGGCCACCGCGACCGTGAGCGGCGGCGGTTGCAGGTGGGCGGCGGCCAGCGGGTGGGCGAGGTCGACGCCGTGGCCGACGAGCACCCTGGCCAGCCGGTGCAGCGCGGCCTCCTGGCCGATGCCGGTCCTGGGCAGCGCCGGGGGGCCCAGCGCCTCGGCGGCGGAGCGGAGCACGTCGGCCGGGGCGCCGGTGGGCAGCGGGCCGGCCGGCCGGGACGCGGCGAGCGCGGCGCCCACGGCCGAGGCGAACGCGGTGGAGGTCGCGAGCAGGCCCTCGGGGGAGCCGGCCAGCAGGTCGGGGGCGAACCAGGCGGCGGAGCGGGATGGGGCCTGGGCGGTGGGAATCACTGCACCTCCGCTGGGGGCGGAACGGAGTAGTTAGGTAAGGCTTACCTCAGTGACTCTCGTGACAGCTGTCAAGGGGGAAACGCGTGGGGCGGGCGTACGTCACGCGTTCAGGGCGGCGCGGTAGCCTGACCCGCGATCACGGCCGGACGCCTCGCGTCGGCCGGCGTGGCGTCAGGCGGCCGAGGTCGGTTGCGTGAGCACGCGACAATGCAACGGACACCGACGGACCGGCGGGCGTGCCGCCGGCCGTCCCGCGAAACTCAGGAGGGCACGTGTCGCCAGGGCAGATCGCGGCGCTCATCGCAGCGGGCGCCTTCGTGCTGCTGGTGCTGCTGCTGGCGATCCCGCTGATCAAGCTGGGCCGTACCCTCGACGAGGCGACCATCGCCATCCGCAAGGCGCACGAGAACAGCACCCCGTTGTTCACCGAGGCCAACACCACGTTGACCCACGTGAACACCCAGTTGGAGCGGGTCGACGGCATCACGGCGAACGCCCGGGCCGTCACCGGCAACGTCTCCGCGCTGACCTCGCTGTTCACCGCCACCCTCGGCGGACCGCTGGTCAAGGCCGCCGCGCTGTCCTACGGCGTGAGCAAGGCCGTGCGCGCCCGGCGCGCCAGGAAGTCGGGCGCCGACACCGGCGCCGGCCGGACCCGTCGTGGTCGGGGAGGTCGCAAGTGAGCCGGCTGTTCTGGTTCGCCCTCGGCGCGGTCGCGGGCGTGGTGGCCACCAGGAAGGCCACCGAGACCGCGCGCCAGGCCACCCCGGCCGGTATCGCGGCCAACGTCTCGGACGCGCTCCGCGAGCTGGCCGGCGCGGTCGGCTCCTTCGGCGCCGAGGTGCGCGCCGGCATGACGGAGCGGGAGCGGGAGCTGCACCACGTCGTGGAGCGCCGCACCGGCGCCCTGGAGGGCGGCTCGGGCGGCTGGACCCCGCCCGCCGCCCTGCCGTGGGCGGGCAGCGACCTCGGGCAGGACACGACCGCGCGCCGCTCGTCGGCCCGCCGGTCGCCCGGCGCGCGAGCGCGCCGGGCGGGAGGCTGATCCCAGCCCACCCGCAGCGCCGACGTGGGCTCCGCCCACGCCTGAGCGCCGCCGCCTCCCGCCGTCACCCGCCCGCCACAGCCACCGCTGCCGTCGGCCGCAGAGGTACCGTCGACGCAGCCCACCGCGAGGAACACCACCGTGCAGACCCACGAGATCCGCAAGCGCTTCCTTGAGCACTTCGAGCGCAACGGCCACACCGTCGTGCCGAGCGCCTCGCTCATCCTGGACGACCCGAACCTGCTGTTCGTCAACGCCGGGATGGTCCAGTTCAAGCCGTACTTCCTCGGTGAGGCGCCGCCGCCGTACAAGCGCGCGACCAGCATCCAGAAGTGCGTGCGCACCGGCGACATCGAGAATGTCGGCCTCACCACACGGCACAACACGTTCTTCCAGATGGCCGGCAACTTCTCGTTCGGCGACTACTTCAAGGAAGGCGCCATCGAGCTGGCCTGGGAGCTGGTGACCAAGAGCCAGGACGAGGGCGGCTACGGCTTCTCGCCCGACCGCATCTGGGTCACCGTCTACCAGGACGACGACGAGGCCATCGCGCTCTGGAAGAAGATCGCCGGCCTGCCCGAGGAGCGCATCCAGCGCCGCGGCGGCGACGACAACTACTGGGACATGGGCGTGCCCGGCCCCGGCGGCCCGTGCTCGGAGATCTACTACGACCGCGGCCCGGAGTACGGCAGGGACGGCGGCCCCGTCGTCGACGAGGACCGGTACCTGGAGATCTGGAACCTCGTCTTCATGCAGGACGAGCGCGGCGAGCTCAGCCCCAAGAAGGGCCACCCGCCGATCGGCGAGCTGCCGACCAAGAACATCGACACCGGCATGGGCATGGAGCGGGTTGCCTACCTGCTCCAGGGCGTGGACAACGTCTACGAGACCGACCTGGTCCGCCCGGTGATCGCCAGGGCCGAGGAGCTGACCGGCCGCCGGTACGGCGTCAACCCGGAGGACGACGTCCGGTTCCGGGTCATCGCCGACCACGCCCGCAGCGGCGTCATGCTCGTCGGCGACGGCGTCACCCCGGGCAACGAGGCGCGCGGCTACGTGCTGCGCCGGCTGCTGCGCCGCATCGTGCGCTCGGCCAGGCTGCTCGGCACCAGCGAGCCGGTCCTCGGCACGTTCGCCGAGGTCGTGCGGGACGCGATGGGGCCGGCCTACCCCGAGCTGGCGACCGACTTCGAGCGCATCCACCGGGTGGTCACCGCCGAGGAGAACACCTTCCTCCAGACCCTGAGCACCGGCACCAGGATCTTCGACGTCGCGGTGGCCGAGACCAAGTCGGCCGGGCGCAGCCTGCTGACCGGCGACAAGGCGTTCCAGCTCCACGACACCTACGGCTTCCCCATCGACCTCACCCTGGAGATGGCGGCCGAGCAGGGGCTGGCCGTCGACGAGGACGGCTTCCGCAAGCTCATGGCCGAGCAGCGGGCCAGGGCCAAGGCCGACGCGGCGGCCCGCAAGACCGGCCACGGCGACCGGACCGTCTACCGCGAGCTGCTGGAGCAGGGCGCCACCGAGTTCACCGGCTACCAGGAGCTGGCCAGCGAGGCGACGGTGCGCGGCCTGGTCCGCGAGGGCCAGCGCATCCGCTCCGCCGGCGAGGGCGAGATCGTCGAGCTGGTGCTCGACCGCACCCCGCTCTACGCGGAGTCCGGCGGCCAGGAGAGCGACGCCGGCACGATCACCTCGCCGAACGCCGAGCTGGAGGTGCTCGACGTCCAGAAGGTGGCCCGCAAGCTGTGGGTGCACCAGGTGCGGGTGCGCAGCGGCGAGATCGCCGAGGGCCAGCACGTGATCGCCCAGGTCGACCCCGAGTGGCGGGTGGGCGCGCGGCAGGCGCACTCCGGCACGCACGTCGTGCACGCGGCCCTGCGCGAGGTGCTCGGCCCGTCGGCGCTGCAGAGCGGCTCCTACAACAAGCCGGGCTACCTGCGGCTGGACTTCGCGTGGACCTCCGCGCTGTCGGCCGAGACCCGCAGCGAGATCGAGGAGGTGTCCAACCTCGCGGTGCGGCGTGACCTGCCGGTGCGGGTCGTGCACGCCTCGCTGCCCGAGGCCCAGCGGATGGGCGCGCTGGCGCTGTTCGGCGAGACCTACGACGAGACCGTGCGGGTGGTCGAGATCGGCGGCCCGTGGTCGCGGGAGCTGTGCGGTGGCACGCACGTCGACCACTCCTCGCAGATCGGCCCGGTGATGCTGCTCGGCGAGTCGTCGGTGGGCTCGGGCGTGCGCCGCCTGGAGGCCTACGTCGGCATCGAGGCGTTCCGCCACCTGGCCAGGGAGCGGGCGCTGGTGCAGAACATCGCCGGCATGCTCAAGGTGCCCAACGAGGAGCTGCCCGGCCGGATCGAGAGCCTGGTCGAGCGGCTGCGCGCGGCGGAGAAGGAGCTGGAGCGGCTGCGCGCCGCCCAGCTGCTGTCGAACGTGGGCGGGCTCGCCGACGCCGCCGAGGACGTGCGCGGCACCGCGCTGGTCGCCACCGCCCTGCCGGACGGCGTCGGCGGCAACGACCTGCGCCAGGTGGCCACCGAGGTGCGCAACCGGCTGGGCGGCCGGCCCGGCGTGGTCGCGCTCTTCTCGGCCGACCCGGCCGCCGGCAAGGTGAACTTCGTCGTGGCCACCACCCCGGCGGCGCGCGAGGCCGGGCTGGCCGCCGGCAAGCTCGTGCCCAGCTTCGCCGCCGAGGTCGGCGGCCGGGGCGGTGGCAAGCCGGACATGGCCCAGGGCGGCGGCACCAACCCCGCGGGCGTGCCGGGCGCCATCGTCGCCCTGCGCGCCGCCCTTGAGGGGACGGCAGGGGCGTGAGTCGCCCGTCGCCGGGCCGTCAGCCCGACCGCCCGGGGGCGGACGACCCCGGGCGGGGCCGGCGGCTCGGCGTGGACGTCGGGGCGGTGCGCGTCGGGGTGGCGCTGAGCGATCCCGCCCCGCTGCTCGCCAGCCCGCTGGTTACCCTGGCCAGGGACGAGGCGGCGGGCGCCGACCTGGACGCGCTGGCCGCGCTCGTGGCCGAGCACGAGGTGGTCGAGGTGGTGGTGGGCCTGCCCAGGACGCTCGCCGGTCGCCACGGCCCGGCGGCCGAGGCCGCGGTCGGCTACGCCGACGCCCTCGCCGCCCGGGTGGCCCCGGTGCCCGTGCGCCTGGCCGACGAGCGGCTCACCACGGTGTCCGCCACCCGGATGCTCAGCGACCGCGGGGTGCGGGGCCGGCGGCAGCGGGCGGTCGTCGACCAGGCCGCCGCGGTGGAGATCCTGCAGTCCTGGTTGGACGCGCGGAAGGGCGGCTCGTGACCGACGACCTCGGACTGTTCGCCGACACCACGGACGACGCCGGCGCCGGGAGCGCCGAGGACCCGGCGGCGCGCGGCCGCGGCAAGCGGCGGCGGATCACCACCATCGCGGTCGCCGTCGCCGGTCTGCTGATCATCGCCGGCGGCGGCTGGTACGCGATGTCGCTGTTCGGCGGCTTCGGCGGGTACGAGGACTTCGAGGGCGCGGGCGAGCAGGACGTCGTGGTCCGGGTCGAGAACGGCGACCTGCTGGCCAAGATCGGCAACCGACTGACCCAGCAGGGCGTGGTGGGCAGCGTGAAGGCGTTCACCAAGGCCGCGGAGAAGAACGCCAAGGCCAGCGGTGTCCAGGCCGGTTACTACGTGCTGAAGACGAAGATGTCCGGCGAGGCCGCCGTGACCCGCCTGGTCGACCCGAAGGCGCGGGTCGGCGCCTTCGAGGTCCGGGGCGGCCAGCAGCTCGACGACACGACCGACAACGCCGGCAAGATCTACGAGGGCATCCTCACCAAGATCTCCAAGGCGAGCTGCGCCACCCTGAACGGCAAGGAGACCTGCGTCCCGGTCGACCAGCTCAGGGCGGCCGCCGAGCAGGCGGACCCGGCGTCGCTGGGGGTGCCGGGTTGGGCGCTGCCGAGCGTGGCCAAGGCGGAGCCGAAGCGCCGGCTGGAGGGCCTGGTCGTCCCCGGCAACTACGACGTCAAGCCCGGCTCCGACGCGGAGGAGCTGCTGCGCGAGGTGCTGAAGATCTCGTCGCTGCGGTTGCAGGCCGCCGGGCTGCCGGACAGCACCGCCGACAGCGGGTTCAGCCCGTACGAGGTGTTGGTGATGGCGTCGTTGGTGGAGCGCGAGGCCCTCACCAAGGACTTCGGCAAGGTCGGCAGGGTCATCTACAACCGGCTCGCCGAGAACCACAAGCTGGAATTCGACTCGACCGTGAACTACCTGCTGTTCAAGCAGCACATCGCGACCGACGACAATGCCCGGCGCCAGCAGAGCCCGTACAACACGTACGAGTCGAGGGGCCTGCCGCCGACCCCGATCTCCGCGCCCAGCAAGCAGGCGATCGAGGCGGCCACCAAGCCGGAGCCCGGCAAGTGGTTCTACTTCGTGGCGTGCGAGAAGGACGGCACCACCTGCTTCGCCGTGACCTACCCCGAGCAGCAGGAGAACGAGCGGAAGGCCCGGGCGAACGGGGTGTTCTGAGCCCCGCCCGCGTTCCCGGCGTCGATGACGGGAAAGCCGCCGGGAACGCGGCCGGGCGTTCTCCCCGCTGTTCCCGTGAATTCCCCGAGCGCTCCCGGGCGCGTTTCTGGCCGGTATAGGGTGGGAATGTGACGTCTCGGCGGGCGGCGGTCCTCGGATCGCCGATCGAGCACTCCCTGTCCCCAGTGCTGCACCGCGCGGCCTACGCGGCCCTGGGTTTGGACGACTGGGGCTACGACCGGGTCGAGTGCGACGACGCGCGGCTGCCCTCGCTGCTGGCCTCCCTCGGCCCCGAGTGGGTCGGGCTCTCCGTCACCATGCCTGGCAAGCGCGTCGCCCTGGCCTCGGCCGACGAGGCGACCGAGCGCGCGGTCGTCGTGGCCGCCGCGAACACCCTGGTCCGGCTGCCCGACGGCGGCTGGCGGGCGGACTGCACGGACATCGACGGAGTGGTGGGCGCGTTGCGCGCGGCCGGCGGCTACCAGGGCGAACCCGGCGGCTCCGCCCTCCTGCTGGGCGCGGGCGGCACCGCGTTGGCGGCCCTGGCCGGGCTCGCCGAGCTGGGCGTGGCCGACGTGCGGCTCGTCGTGCGCGACCCCGCCAGGGCCGGCGACGCGCTGGCCTGCGCGGAGCGCCTCGGGCTGCGCGCGGAGGCGCTGCGCTGGGCCGACGTCGACCTCGGCGAGCTCGCCGCGCGGGCCGACGTCGCGGTCAGCACCGTGCCGGCCGGCGTCGCCGACGCCGAGGCCGCGCGGCTCGCCGCCGCGCCGTGCGTGTTGGACGTGGTCTACCACCCGTGGCCGACGCCGCTGGCCACGGCGGTGGCGGCCCGTGGCGGCCGCCTGGCCACCGGGCTGGACATGTTGTTGCACCAGGCGTTCGGCCAGGTCGAGCAGTTCACGGGCCGGAGCGCGCCGAGGGCGGCGATGCGGGACGCACTGCGCTCCGCGACCGGCGACGTGCTGCCGCTCCCGCTCGACTGAGCTCGACTGACGCGGCGCCTGCCGTCCGAGCCTCGGCCGGTGGTCCCGACGAAGAACGGGGTCCCACCGTCCGGTCGGGGGCTCGGACGGTGGGACCCCGTGACCCGGCCGGAGCCGGGTTCTCGGTGGAGTCGCCTGTTCAGCTCGCGTCGAGGTCGGTCGCGATGAGCGCGGCGACCGCCTCCAGCGCGGTCTCGGCGCCCTCGCCCTCGGCGGTGAGCACGACCTCGTCGCCGTGCATCGCGCCCAGCGTCATCAGCCCCAGGACGCTGGCCGCCTCCACCGGCTGGCCGCCCTCCTTGCGGATGGTGACCTTGACCGACTGCTCGGCGGCGGTCCTGGCCAGCATCGCGGCGGGCCGGGCGTGCAGGCCGACCTTGCTGGCGACGACGACCCGTCGTTCCGGCATGGTGTTCCTCTCTCCTACGGTCGGGTGATGACGCTCAGGCCCTGGTGGCCCGGGTCGTCCGAGTGGTCTGGGCGGTCGTCTCGCCGGTGGTCTCCGCGTCGGTCGCGGTCGTGTCCTCCTCGCGGCCCGGCGTGCGCAAGTTCCACTTCGTGATGACGAACCGGAACACGACGTAGTAGATGAGCGCGTAGCCGAGCCCGATCGGGATGACCAGCCAGGAGTTCTTCGAGATGCCCCAGTTCAGCACGTAGTCGATCGCGCCGGCGGAGAACGTGAAGCCGGTGTGGACGTCCAGCGCGTTCATCAGCGCGTGCGAGGTGCCGGTCAGGAAGGCGTGGATGAAGTACAGCGGCCACGCCACGAACATGAACGAGAACTCCAGCGGCTCGGTCACGCCGGTGAGGAACGAGGTCAGCGCGGCGGAGAGCATGATGCCGCCGACGACCTTCTTCTGCCGCGGCCGCGCGCACTGCCAGATCGCCAGGGCGGCGGCGGGCAGGGCGAACATGAAGATCGGGAAGAAGCCGGTCTGGAAGGCGCCGGCGTCCGGGTCGTGGGCCTTGATGAACCGGTTGATGTCGCCCTTCTCGCCGCCGAACTCGCCGAAGACGAACCACACGAAGGTGTTGATGATGTGGTGCAGGCCGAACGGCAGCAGCAGCCGGTTGATCACGCCGTAGGCGGCGCCGCCGATCACGGCGCTGCCGGTGATCGCCTCGCCGATGGCGGTGATGCCCGAGTCGAACAGCGGGAACAGCAGGCCGAGCACGACGCCCAGCACGACCATGGTCGCGGCGGTGATGATCGGCACGAACCGGCGGCCGCCGAAGAACGCCAGGTACGGCGGCAGCTTCACGCGGTGGTACCGCTGCCAGAGCTGCGCGGCGACGAGGCCGGCGATCAGGCCGGTCAGCACGCCGAAGGGCCACTTCTGCGGCATGACGCCGACCGCGTCGGGGATCGCGGTCGCGCCGGGCTTGCCGGGAACCGGCTGCGGGTCGAAGATCATGACGACCCGGCTCAGCACCAGGTAGCCGACGACGGCGGCCAACGCCGTCGAGCCGTCGGACTTGCGGGCGAAGCCGATCGCGACACCGACCGCGAACAGCAGCGGCAGGTAGTCGAACAGCACGCCGCCCGCGCCGCCGACGATCTCGGCGACCTTGAGCCGCCGCAACACCTCGAAGCGGCCGAGCAGGTCGTCCTGACCGAGGCGGAGCAGCAGGCCGGCCGCGGGCAACGCGGCGATCGGCAGCATCAGGCTTCGGCCGAGCCGTTGGAGGACGGCAAGGCCCTTGATGTCACGTGCTCCCGCCGGATTGGCGCTCGCGCTCATCGGGAACCTCCCTTGGCGGGGTGGGGACCGGAACCCGGGACGTTCCGGTCCAGGTGCATGGTCACCTGGTAGAGATCGCCCCGGTACCAGGACGTCATGTCCTCGACGGGCTCGCCGTGGGCGCTGGCCACCCGCCGGAAGGCGAGCAGCGGGCAGCCGGGGCGCACGTCGAGCAGTCGCGCGGTCGCCGGGTCGGCGGTCTCGGCCCACACCGTCTGCCGGCCGTTGTCGAGCACGACGCCGTACTCCCGGGCCAACAGGGTGTAGAGCGAGCCGGTCAGGTCGTGGCTCAGCAGGTCGGGTACCCGCGGCGGCGAGTACCAGCCCCGCTCCACCGAGATCGGGGTGCCGTCGGCCGTGCGCAGGCGCTCCAGCCGGTACGCGCGGTGCCCGACGGGGAGCGCGAGCGCCGCGGCGGTGTCCGGGGGCGGTACCCGCTCCTCGGCGAGCAGCACGGCGGTGCCGGGCTCCATCCCGCGCTGCCGCATATCCTCGGTGAACGACTCCAGGTAGAGCTGGGCGTCGACCCGGGGGCGCGCGGTGAAGGTGCCCTTGCCCCGGACCCTCGTCAGCAGGCCGTCGGCGACCAGCTGGCCGATGGCCTCACGCACGGTGAGCCGCGACACTCCGTACCGGATGGCGAGCTCGCGTTCGGAGGGGACCGGTGAGCCGGGGGGCAGCTCCTCCTCGGCGAGCCGGCGCAGGATCTCGCGGAGCTGGGCGTGCTTGGGGGTGGGGCCGTCCAGCAGTCGGCGGGCGGTGGGACGAACGGAGTCCGGGGACCCCGTCGCCGGGCGTGCCTGGTCGGGCACGGCGCACCTCCCTGTGCCGCTGGCCTGCGTGGATCTGGTCCTGGTCGGGTGGGGCGGTGGGTCGGCCGCCCCCGTGGTCACCGGGCCTCCGCCATTGGTACGGTCCGGTCTAAACCAGTTTGCGCCCGGCAGGATGCGCTTCTACTCGAACGGGTGTCAACTACGGGCCCGCGGAGGTTGGCCGAGCCGTAACCTGCCGGCGTTCGACCTGATACCGGGCGTGACCAGCCGGAGCAACCGGTTGCTCCGGCGCAGGACTTCCAGGAGGACCCAGGTGGCAGACAAGGCGGCGGCGATCCTCGCCGGTCTCGGCGGCGCGGACAACATCGAGGAGATCGAGGCCTGCATCACCCGGCTGCGGTGCGAGGTGCGGGACGGGACGCTCGTGGACCAGGCGGCGCTGAAGGCGGCCGGCGCGCACGGCGTGATGCAGCAGGGGACCGTGGTCCAGGTCGTCGTGGGCCCGGAGGCGGACACCCTGGCCGAGGACATCGAGGACCTGCGGTGACGTTGCGCGTCCTGAGCCCGGTCGCGGGCACGGTGGTCCCGCTGTCCGAGGTGCCCGACCCGGTGTTCGCGCAGGCCATGGTGGGTCCGGGGCTCGCGGTCGACCCGGACCGGACGGCGGGCGACGCGGTCGCCCCGGTCGACGGCACCGTCGTGACGCTGCACCCGCACGCGTTCGTGGTGGCGACCGAGGGCGGCGCGGCGGTGCTGGTGCACCTGGGCATCGACACCGTCCAGCTCAAGGGCGAGGGCTTCACCCTGCACGTGGTCAAGGGCGAGGCCGTCCGCGCCGGCCAGCGGGTGGTGAGCTGGGACCCGGCGGCCGTCGAGGCCGGCGGCAAGTCCCCGGTCTGCCCGGTGGTCGCGCTGGACGCCCAGGCCGAGGCCCTGGTCGAGGTGCGGGAGAGTGGCCCGGTCGCGGCGGGCGAACCGCTGTTCACCTGGCAGCGCTGAGCGCACTCCGCACCGCGCTGTCGCGCGGTGGAACGAGATCGACGCCGAGGTGGTTCTCCCGTCGGTGAGCCACCTCGGCGTCGGCCTGCCCTGGCGGATTCTCGCTCGGTGGGGCCTTCTGAATCGATCCGTGGTGTCGTCAGAACCAGGGTGAGCCCGCCGATCGGGCCAGGTGTGGTGGCGGATTCGCTGGACACGCGGCCGCGAGCCCGGATGAGCCTCGAACACCGGCAGACGGGCGGCACGCTGCCCGCATGACCGACGTGCTGTGGTTCTGGGTCCTGGTGGCGCTCCTGGTTGGCGCGGGCGTGCTCGCCGGGGCCGCTGGAAGGGTTCTCCTGGGCCGCCTGCCGCGGGGCGTCCCCGTCCGGCCGCCGTGGTGCGAACTCGCCGTCGGCGGGCTCACCACCGTGGTCGGGAGCCGAGCCGCGCTCGGCCTGCTGCCGCTGTGGTGGGTCGCCGTCCCGGCCGCGCTCGGCTGGCTCGCGGTGCTGCTCACGGCCGCGGACCTGGCCCGTCGCCGACTGCCCGACGCGCTGACGCTGCCCGCCTACCCGGTGGCGGCGGCACTGCTCGCGATCGCCGCCCTGACTGGCCCGGGCGGTGTGCTCGGTTGGCGGGCGTTCGGGGGCGCGGTGGTCTTCGGCGCGGCGCACGCCCTGGTCCGGCTCGTGGCTCCCCGGGCGATGGGCGCGGGGGACGTGAAGCTGGCCGGTGTGCTCGGCGCGGTCCTGGCCGCGGTGGACTGGGCCGCCCTGCTCGTCGGGGCGCTCCTCGCGAACCTCGGGACAGTCGTCCTCGCGGGCGCGTCCGCGCTGTCGCGCGGCGCGCGCTCCCGGGATGGTCCGGCCAGTGCCCGGGACCGCGGCGTTCCCCACGGCCCGGGTCTGCTCATCGCCGCCTGGCTCGTCGCCGCGTTCCCCGGAACGCTTCTCGGGGACGTGTTTCTCGGAGACGTCGTCTTCCCAGGTGGCGGAATGCCCGGGTGGTGACACTCCGGGGGCGGACCGGGCCCCGCCGCATGGCAGGATCGGGGCGTGCTGCGCTGGATGACCGCTGGTGAGTCGCACGGGCCGGCCCTGGTCGCCGTGTTGGAGGGCTTGGTCGCCGGGGTCGAGGTGACGAGCGCGGACGTGGCCACCCAGTTGGCCCGCCGTCGGCTCGGCCACGGCCGGGGCGCCCGGATGAAGTTCGAGGCCGACGAGGTCGACTTCCTCGGCGGCGTGCGGCACGGGCGCACCCAGGGCGGTCCGGTGGCGTTGCGCGTGGGCAACAGCGAGTGGCCGAGGTGGGAGAAGGTCATGTCTCCCGACCCGGTCGACCCGGCCGAGGTGGCCGGCCTGTCCCGCAACGCGCCGCTGACCCGGCCCCGGCCGGGCCACGCCGACCTGCCGGGCATGCAGAAGTACGGCTTCGCCGACGCCCGGCCGGTGTTGGAGCGCGCGAGCGCCAGGGAGACCGCGGCGCGCACCGCGCTCGGCGCGGTGGCCAGGGCGTTCCTGCGGCAGGCCCTCGACGTCGAGGTGCTCAGCCACGTGGTGTCGATCGGGGAGGTGGACGCTCCGCGCGACGCGGTGCTGCCCGGCCCCGGCGACCTCGCCGCGATCGACGAGAGCCCGGTCCGCTGCTTCGACCAGGGCGCCAGCGAGGCGATGGTGGCCGAGGTGGACGCGGCGAAGAAGGACGGCGACACCCTCGGCGGCGTGGTCGAGGTGCTGGCCTACGGCCTGCCGCCGGGTCTCGGCTCGCACGTGCACTGGGACCGCCGGCTCGACGCCCGGCTCGCCGGCGCCCTCATGGGCATCCAGGCGATCAAGGGGGTCGAGGTCGGCGACGGCTTCACCACCGCGCGCCGGCGGGGCAGCCAGGCCCACGACGAGATCGAGCCGGCGGGCGGGGTCACCGGGGTGACCCGGCGCTCCAACCGGGCCGGCGGTCTGGAGGGCGGCATCACCAACGGCGAGCCGCTGCGGGTGCGGGTGGCGATGAAGCCGATCTCGACCGTGCCGCGCGCTTTGTCCACTGTGGACACCGCGACCGGTGAGCCGGCGGTGGCGATCAGCCAGCGCTCGGACGCGTGCGCGGTGCCCGCCGCCGGCGTGGTCGCCGAGGCGGTGGTGGCGCTGGTGCTGGCCGACGCGGTGCTGGAGAAGTTCGGCGGCGACTCGCTCGCCGAGACCCGGCGCAACGCGGAGTCCTACCTCGCGGCGCTGGTGGCCGGGCGCGCGGCGTCCACTGTGGACAGTGAGTCGTCCTCTCCGGAGGCCGGTCGATGACTCCGGTGGTCGTCCTGGTCGGCCCGCCGGGGTCGGGCAAGACCACCATCGGCACGCTGCTCGCCGAGCGGCTCGGCGTCGCCTTCCGCGACACCGACGCCGACGTCGAGCGGGCGGCGGGCCGGACCGTCGCGGAGATCTTCACCGAGGACGGCGAGCCGGTGTTCCGGGACATGGAGGAGCGGGCCGTGGCGACCGCGCTGGTCGAGCACGACGGCGTGCTCGCCCTCGGCGGCGGCGCGGTCCTGTCCGCCGAGACCCGGCGTCGGCTGGCCGGCCACCGGGTCGCCTTCCTCAGCGTGGGTCTGGCCGAGGGCGTGCGCCGCACCGGGCTGTCCACCGCCCGGCCGCTGCTGGCCGGGGTGAACCCCAGGGCCACGTTCCGGACGTTGCTGGAGGCCCGCCTCCCGCTCTACCGCGAGGTGGCCACCGTCGAGGTGGACACCGACGGGCGGGAACCCGCCGAGGTGGCCGAGTCGGTGCTGGCCGGGCTGCCGGCCAGGTGACCGGCGGCGGCCCTCCCGCCCCCCGGTCGGGGGACGTCTGGTGGGATGGGGAGCTGTCGGGCGGGAAGAGCGAGGGGATCGGGATGTCCGAACCGGTGCGCATCAGGGTGGCCGCCGAGCGGCCCTACGACGTGGTGGTCGGGCGGGGCCTGCTCGGCGAGCTGGTCGAGACGCTGAAGGGCGTCCCGACCGCCGCGATCATGCACCAGCCCACGCTGGCCGCCACCGCGGAGGCGGTGCGCGAGGAGCTGGCCAACGCCGGCGTGGACGCCCACCGGGTGGAGGTCCCGGACGCCGAGGACGGCAAGAGCCTGGCGGTGGCCGGCTTCTGCTGGGAGGTGCTCGGCCGGATCGGCATGGACCGCACCGGCGTCGTGATCTCGCTCGGCGGCGGCGCCGTGACCGACCTCGCCGGTTTCGTGGCGGGCACCTGGATGCGCGGCGTGCGCGTGGTGCACGTGCCGACCACGCTGCTGGCCATGGTCGACGCCGCGGTCGGTGGCAAGGCCGGCATCAACACCGACGCCGGCAAGAACCTGGTCGGCGTGTTCCACGAGCCCACCGCGGTGCTGGTCGACCTCGCGACGCTGGAGTCGCTGCCCCGCAACGAGCTCGTCGCGGGCATGGCCGAGGTGGTCAAGGCCGGCTTCATCGCCGACCCGCGCATCCTGGAGCTGGTCGAGGCCGACCCGGAGCGGGCGCTGGACCCGACCGGCGACGTGCTCGGCGAGCTGGTGTGCCGCGCCATCCAGGTCAAGGCCGACGTCGTCTCGGCCGACCTGCGCGAGTCGCACCTGCGCGAGGTGCTCAACTACGGCCACACGCTGGCGCACGCCATCGAGCGGCGCGAGCGGTACCGGTGGCGGCACGGCGCGGCGGTGAGCGTCGGCCTGGTGTTCGCCGCCGAGCTGGCCAGGGCGGCCGGCCGCCTGGACGACGGGACGGCGGACCGTCACCGCGCGGTGCTGTCCGCGCTCGGGCTGCCGACCACCTACGACGCCGACGCGTTGCCCCAGCTCATGGAGGGCATGCGCAGCGACAAGAAGAACCGGTCCGGCGTGCTGCGGTTCGTCGTGCTGGACGGCCTGGCCAAGCCGGGCCGGCTGGAGGGGCCGGACCCGACGTTGATCGCCGCCGCCTACTCGGCGGTGGCCGGCGGCGGCACCGGCGGTGGCGGGACCATCCTGCTCTGAGGACCATCCTGCTCTGGGCGGGGCGTGAGCCGAGGGGAGTGCTCTGGTGAAGGTGCTGGTGCTCAACGGGCCGAACCTGGGCCGGCTCGGCACGCGGGAGCCCGAGATCTACGGCAGCACGACGCACGCCGACCTCGTGGCGCTGTGCGAGCGGACCGCCGACGAGCTCGGCGTCGAGGTCGAGGTGCGGCAGACTGACCACGAGGGCGAGCTGCTGGGCTGGCTGCACGAGGCGGCCGACCAGCGGCTGCCCGTCGTCCTCAACGCCGCCGCGTGGACGCACTACTCGGTCGCGGTCCGCGACGCGTGCGCCATGCTCACCGCGCCGCTGGTCGAGGTGCACATCTCGAACGTCCACCGGCGCGAGGAGTTCCGGCACCACAGCCTGATCTCGGCCGTGGCCTCCGGGGTGATCGTCGGCCTCGGCGTCACCGGCTACGCGCTCGCGCTCCGCTGGCTGAAGGACGTCACGGCGACCACCAGCGAGTGATCCCCTGTTGGGGTGAGTGCGAGCGGACCAACCCGCGCGCTCTGCCGTCCTTGTCGGCGGCAGGGCGAGGAGCGTGACGAAGCACCGGCCGCAACTCCCCCACTCGGGTGATCGGGGGTCCCTAGACTGACAGGGCCCGGGCGGCATCGGCTCCCGGGTCCCGGCGCCCGCCGGGACACCAGAGCTGACGGAGGACCAGACACACGATGCGCAAGCCGCGCCGAGCCCCGCGTGCTGTCGGTCCGCTGCTCGGCGTCGTGTTGCTCACCGCGTGCGGCAACGCCGACGGGGCGCCGCAGCAGGAGCCCTCGTCGTCGCCGTCCTCGTCGAGCCGGCCCAGCGCGTCGAAGAAGCCGGAGCGGCCGGCGGCGACCGTGTCCCTGCAGGTCGACCGGACGCGCCAGAGCTCCGGCGTGGTGGCCTCGGGCGGGCAGAGCGCGCCGTACAACTACGGGCCCACCGTCCTGCAGGAGGGCGGGCGGTACCGCGTGTGGTGGTGCAGCCAGCTCCCGGGCGCGGGACCGGCCGGCGACGACGTGCTCCACGCCGAGTCCACCAGCCCGGACGGCCCGTTCGCGGCCGCCGGCGGAGCGCCGGCCGTGCCGGTGTTCAGCGGCAGCGGCGGCGGCTTCGACGGGATGCACACCTGCGACCCGTCGGTGATCAAGGTCGACGGGACCTACTACCTCTACTACACGGGCGCCGCCAGCGACGACCACGCGCACGGCAACGCCATCGGCGTGGCGAGCAGCCCGGACGGGCTCACCTGGACCCGGCTCGCCAACGGCCAGCCCATCGTGACCCCGGCCGAGGACACAGTCCGGAAGAACGCCTACGGCGCCGGGCAGCCCTCCGCGCTGTACCTGGACGGCTGGTTCTACCTGATGTTCACCGACACCAGCGCGAAGGGCGCGGGCTGGAACGGCGCCGGCCAGTTCGTGCTGCGGGCGAAGGACCCGGCGTTCCGGACCGAGGTCCAGGCGCTGGGCGAGACCGGGTTCGCCGGCGTGGGCTCGACGAGGACGCCCCGCGCCCGCTCGATCGTCGACGCGTTCAGCGCGGACTGGATGTGGGTGGACGCGCTCGACGCCTTCGCGATCGCCCACCAGACCGAGCAGGGCACCACGATCACCTTCTGGGACCGCGACTTCACCCGGCACCCCTACCAGCCGCTGGTGATCAGGGGGCCGTGGCGGGAGGGGCCCGGGCTGGTGCGCCGCCCCGACGGCCACGCCCCGGTATCGCGGGAGGACCCCTGCGGCCGGGTGCCGATCGACGTCCTGCGGGCCACCCGCACCGTCTCGGTGCCCCAGGAGGTGCCCACCGACCTGGCCCGCTTCGGGCTGGACGTGCACGGCGTGAACGCCTGCCGCGAGCGCGGCCGGGCGGCGGAGGTGCTGGAGGGGTTCGCGGTCCCGTCCCCCGAGCGGACCGTGGACCTGGTCGTGGGCGGCGCGTTCGTGCGGGTCGAGCGGCGCAGCGTGGCCGCCACCCTGGCCGTCCGGATCCTCGACCACCGCCCGCCGGCCCTGGAGGAGCTGCCGGTGACGGCCCGGATGTCGGCCGGCGTTCCCGCGGTGCGCGCTCCCGGCCGCCCGCTGGGCATGCTGCTCGACGACGGCCGGCTGTGGCTGGTGGGCTCGGACCAGGTGGCCGCGTTGAACTCCTCGCCGGTCAGCGAGGTCAGCGAGGAGCGGTGGCGGCAGTACCCGACCGCGCCGAACCTCGCGGCGCAGCGGTGACGACACCGCGCTGGGCGGCCGGCGACTCCGCCACCGGCGCGGTCCCGAAATCGGTCCCAGTCCCGAAATCGGTCCCGGTCCCGAAATCGGTCTCTGGCTCGGACTCGACCTTGCCGTGGCCTCGGGCGGGCGTCGGCCACGCCCGAGGCCACGCGCTCAGCTCGTGATGTCCTTGGTCGCGAACCGCCGACCGGCCAGCAGGAGGAAGACCGCGGCGTAGGCGACGGCGGAGAAGGCGCCCCGCGCCATGTCGGTCCAGTCGACCTCGGCGGTCAGCACGTCCGACCACGCGAACGAGTAGTGCGTGGGCAGGTAGACCCGCAGGTCGCCGAGGGCGGTGATGGAGTCGAGGATCTGCGACAGGATCGACGCCAGCACCGCGCCCCCGACCGCGCCCAGCGGCGCGTCGGTCGACACGCTGAGCAGCAGCGCCAGTCCGGCCACCCAGCTCAGGTGCACCGCGAGGTAGGCGACCGCGACCGCCAGCCGGAACACGGCGGTGCCGAAGGGCAGCGCCTCCCCGGTCGGCGTGGCCAGCTCGCCGACGCCGTACCAGAGCGCGCCGGCGCCGAGCGCGACCAGCGGCAGCAGCACCAGCCCGAGCAGCGACAGCACCCCCGAGACGACGGCCTTCTGCCGCAGCAGCCGGTGCCGGGGCACCGGGATCGCCAGCAGGTACTTCAGGCTCGACCACGACGCCTCGCTGGCGACGGTGTCGCCGAAGAACAGCGCCACGACCACGACGAACAGGAAGCTCGCCGAGGCGAACAACGCGAAGGACACGAAGTTCGCGCCGCTCGCGGTGGCCAGGTCGACCAGGCCCCCCGAGCGCCGGTTGCGGTCGTCCGCGCCCAGCTCGAAGGCCGCGAGCAGCAGCAGCGGCAGCGCCGCGAGGAGCCCCAGCGCGACCTGCGTGCGTCGCCGGCGGAGCTGTCGGGCCAGCTCCACCCGCAGCCGCAACGTGTGCCGCGCCCGGTAGCCGGGCGTGGCCCCGTCCGGCCCGGGTTCGCCCCCGCCCGGCTCCGGCAGCTCGGGCAGCACGTACCCGGCGTGGCCCTCGCTCATTCCACCGCCTCCTCTCCGACGAGCTGGAGGAACGCGTCCTCCAGCCGACGGCGTGGTCCCACCTGGTCCACGGCGACGCCGGCGGCGACCAGCGCCGCCACCGCGGCCGACCGCGGCAGGTCGCCGAGGTCGGCGTGCACGACCTGGCCGTCGGGCGTCACCGTGCCCACGCCGACCAGCCCGCGCAGCGCGTCGGCCGCCAGCTCCGGGTCGTCGACCCGGAACGCGACCTCGCCGCCCGCCACGATCTCGCCGACCTCGCCCACCGCGACGAGCCGGCCGTGGTGCATCACCACCACGTGGCTGCACGTCTGCTCCACCTCGGCGAGCAGGTGGCTCGACACCACGACGGTCCGCCCGGTGGCCGCGTAGCGCCGCAGCACCTCGCGCATGTGGTGGATCTGGGGCGGGTCCAGCCCGTTGGTGGGCTCGTCGAGCACCAGCAGGTCCGGCAGGCCGAGCATGGCCTGGGCGATCGCCAGTCGCTGCCGCATGCCCTGGCTGTAGGTGCCGACCCTGCGGTGCACCGCCCTGCCGAGGCCGGCGATCTCCAGCGCCTCCTCGGCGCGGGCCTGCTCGGCCGGCCGGCCGGTGGCCGCCCAGTACAGCCGCAGGTTGTCCATGCCGGACAGGTGCGGCAGGAAGCCGGTGCGCTCGACGAACACGCCGATGCGGGACAACACGGGCACGCCGGGCAGCACCCGGTGGCCGAACACCCTGATCTCGCCGGTGGAGGGCCGCACCAGGCCCATCAGCATGCGCAGGGTCGTGGTCTTGCCGGCGCCGTTCGGGCCGAGCAGGCCCAGCACCTGGCCGCGCTCGACCCGGAACGACAGCCCGTCGACCGCCTTGAGGCCGCCGCGGTAGGACTTGCTCAGGTCCCTGATCACCAGCGGGACGTCGGTCAGCTCCTCGTCGACGTTGTCCAGGTGCCGGCGCCGCACCGCGCCCCCCAGCGAGACCAGCACGACGACCGCGAGCACGACCCCGACACCCAGCAGCGGGACGGCGGGCGTGCCGTTGCCCGCCGCGCGCCGGCCCGGCACGGTCGGCACCGAGAGCTGCCCATCGCCGGCGAGCTCGACGCGGTGCACGGCGGGTGCGGTCGGCCCGGCGTAGCCCTGGTCGGTGGTGCTGACCGCGACCTGCAACCGGTGCCCCGCCTCCACCGGGCGCACCACGCCGGGCAGCGTCACCGTGACCTCGACCGGGGCGCCGTCCGCCGGCAGCCCGCCCACGCGGACCGGGGCGACGGCGTTGCCCGGCAGCGTGCGCCGCCCGTCCGGCGCGACGTCGTAGAGCTTGACGAACAGCACGGCCTCGCCGGTCGTGGGCTGGCCGGGGACGGCGGAGACCCGCAGCCGCACGCGGGACGACCCGGTCACGAGCACCTGCGCGTCGACGGGCTCGCTGGTGAACAGCGCGGTCTGCCCCGGCACGTCGACGGCGAGCCCGCCGGCCAGGGCGGCGGCCCCGGAGCCGGAGCCGGACAACCGCGACCCCAGCCCGGGCAGCGAGCTGATCGCCGCGGGGTTGCCGCCGGGCGGGTTGAGCACGGTCTGCGCCGGGCCGCGCAGCCCGACGGACCGGCGCTCCACCTCGTCGTCGCCCGCGCCGGCCCCCTCCAGTCCTGGGTACCGGTCCGCCACCGCCGTGCGGATCGTCGGTCCCCCGCTGCGGAACGCGCCCTGCACGGCGTACTCGAAGCCCTCGCCGGGGTCGGGGCCGGTGCGGCGGAGGTGGAACGTGAACCAGTCGGCGATCTGCCGGCGCACCGACGGCCCCGGGTTGCCGCCGTCGTGGCCGCCGCTGTACCAGACGGTCTTCACCGTCCCGCCGGCCGCGGTGATCTGCCGGGCGGTCGCGTCCGACTGGTCGAGGCCGAAGAGGGTGTCCTGCTCGCCCTGCACGAGCAGGGTGGGCGCCTTGATCCGCTCGGTGACGCTGGCCGGGGAGGACCGGCGCAGCAGCTCCACGGTGGCGGCGCTGGCCCGGCCGGTCGTGGTGACCTCGACGTAGGCCTGGCAGACCTCGGGCCGGAACCGGCCGCAGGTGGCCGGCCCCTGCTGACCGGGCTGCTGGCCAGGCTGACCGGGCTGACCGGGCTGGGGACCGCCGGGTCGGTCGGAGCGCGTCCCCCGCGGGTTCGGCCCGGTCGTCGGGCTCGGCTCACCCGTCCTCGGCTGCCCGGGCTCGGGCGCCTCGCCCTTCGGCGCGGTGGAGCCGCCGGGGCCGAGGCCGGCGGCGAAGAACAGGCCGGCCCAGCCGCGCTTGAACACGCCGTCGGCGGCGAACGCTCCGGCGGCCGGCGACCTGGGGGTGAGCTTGCCGGTGGTCCCCGCGTTGGGCAGCAGCGCCTGGCCGAGGTCGTTGTAGGTGATCACGGGCGCGAGCGCGTCGACCCTCGGGTCCACGCCGGCCAGCAGGAGGGCCAGCGCGCCGCCGTAGGACCCGCCGGTCACGCCGACCCTCGGGTCGCCGGGGGCGTCGGTGGTGACCTCGGGTTGCCGGGAGAGCCAGTCCAGCACCTGCTGGGCGTCGACGACCTCGTAGTCGGGGGAGTTCAGCGCGATCTGGCCGGTGGAGCGGCCGAAGCCGCGCGCCGAGTAGGCGAGGGCGACGAACCCCCGCTCGGCCAGCTCCCTGGCCTCCGCGGCGACCGCGTCCTTGTCGCCGCCGAAGCCGTGCGCCACGAGCACGGCGGGGGCTGGGGTGCGCTGGGGGAGGTAGAAGGTGGCGTCGAGCTGGACCGGCTGGTCCCGGCCGGGGCCGTCGGCGACGTCGATCCGCAGGTCGCGGGTGCGGACCGGGGGTGGTCCGCCGCCGGAGCGGGTCCACACCACGACGCCGGCCAGGCCGGCCAGCAGGACGACGACCGCGACCAGGGCGAGCGTCCGGCGGCTGCGGGGGGAGGGGGCCACACGATCGACGGTAGGCGACCACGCCCCGTCGTGGGGCACCAGCCCGCCCGAGCGGCCCGACCTGCGCCTCCCCGTCCGGGTCAGTCGCCCTGAGTGGTCAACTTCACCGTCGATTCCCACGAACGGGCGTAGCGCGACCGGGGGAAGAGCGTGGGGCGCGTGTCAGCTCTCGCGTGCCGTCGTGGCGGCGGTGGGCAGCGCGGCCGGCCCGTTGGGGCTGGCCGGCTCGACGGCGGTGGTCTCCACGGCCGCGGTCTCGACAGCGGCGGTCTGGACGGCGGCGGTCTGGACGGCGGCGGTCTGGACGGCGGGGGTCTCGACCGGGGTGGTCTCGACGTGGAGCTGGACGCCCTGGTCGACGAACGGCGGCTCGGCGAAGAACTCGCTGACCGCGTCCCGCCACCGCACGAAGCCGTCCGAGCCCTGGAACGCGGCGCTGGGGTCGTCGACCGTGTCCCACTCGCCGATCACCAGGAACCGGCGCGGGTCGGTGGAGCTGCGGACCAGGCGGAGGGTGCGACAGCCGACCGCGAGCACGTGCTGCGAGGCGTCCCGGTAGGCGGCGAGGAACGCCTCCTCAGCCCCCTTGCGGATCAGCAGCTCCACCACGGTCACGACCACCTCGTGATGGTCGCACGTCCGTGGCGGGGCTGTCCGCCCCCGATTAGTACAAAAGTGTGATCTATCTTCTCGTGGGGGAAGGAAATGTGCTGGAATCGCTACCCAAAGTGTCTGAATCGCACAGGACGGTGACGCGGCCTCGGTGGCCATAGCGTCCATCCGGGTGCGTTCCGTGTTCAGCGCCGTGTGAATGCTCACCCTGCCTGGTGTGCGGGGCCGTCGGTCAGTGACAATCTTGGCCAACGTGGAGGGGAGTATTCCTTCGCGGCGGCATCGTCATCACGGACCCACGGGTCCCGGTGCCGTCGACCGGCGGGCTGTCGGTGGAAGAGACCTCCGGTCACTGGCGCATGCCCTGTACCGGAGGTGGAGATGAACGTCCCCCTGTGGGTCTGGTTCGCGAGCATCGCGGGTCTGCTCGTCCTGCTCGCGGTCGACCTGGTGATCGTCGACCGCAAGCCGCACGAGGTGACCGTCGGCGAAGCGGCCAGGTGGGTCGTCTTCTACATCGCCTGCGCGGTGCTGTTCGGCGTCGGCATCTGGGCCTTCGCGGGCGGGGGGTACGCCGGCGAGTTCTTCGCCGGGTGGATCACCGAGTACTCGCTCAGCGTCGACAACCTGTTCGTCTTCGTCATCATCATGGCGAAGTTCGCGGTGCCGCCCATCCACCAGCACCGGGTGCTGCTGATCGGCATCCTGCTCGCCCTGATCATGCGGGGCGTCTTCATCGCGGCGGGGGCCGCGGTCATCGCCCAGTTCAGCTGGGTCTTCTACCTGTTCGGGGCCTTCCTGATCTACACGGCGTGGAAGCTCGCCGTGTCCGACGACGAGGGCGACGAGGAGTTCAAGGAGAACCCGGTCCTCCGGGGCCTGCGCCGGGTGCTGCCGGTGACCGACACCTACCACGGCGGTCGCTCGTTCGTGCGGGTCGAGGGTCGGCGCTGGGTGACCCCGATGTTCGTCGTGATGGTCACGATCGGCACCACGGACCTGCTGTTCGCCCTCGACTCGATCCCCGCGATCTTCGGCCTGACCAAGGAGCCGTTCCTGGTCTTCACGGCCAACGCCTTCGCCCTGATGGGGCTGCGCCAGCTCTACTTCCTCATCGGCGGCCTGCTCAACCGGCTCGTCTACCTGTCGATCGGCCTGTCGGTGATCCTCGGTTTCATCGGCGTGAAGCTGATCCTGGAGGCGCTGCACGGCAACTCGCTGCCGTTCCTCAACGACGGGCAGCCCCTGCCGGTGCCGACGGTGGGCATCGGGCTGTCGCTGACCGTGATCGTGGTCGTGCTGGCGGTCACCACCATCGCCAGCCTGGTCAAGGTGCGCCGCGACCCGAGCGCGGTCAAGAAGGTGGGCTGAGCCCGGCCCCCGCTGGCAGGTCCCGTCGAGCCCCCGTCCCCTGCGTCAGGGCGGGGGCTCGACGGTGTTCGGGGGTCGTGAGGACTGCTAACGATCCGGTAGCGTCGGCCACCATGCGCCCCGAGGACCTCACCCTGCTGCCCACGATCGGTCGCCCCACCCTGCGCGACGACCTCCTCCTCGTCGACGTCGCCTGGCCGGACCTCACGGCCGACGAGCAGCGCGGCGCGGTGTGGCGGGTGCCGCTGGGCGAGCGGGCGGACGCGGTCGACGTGGTCGACGAGGCGGCCGGCGGGCCGACGGAGTGGACGCGCGGCGACCGCGACAGCGCGCCCCGGATCTCCCCTGACGGCAGGTGGGTGGCCTTCCTCCGGCGCGGCTCCGGCTCCGGCCCCGCCGCCCGCCCGCAGCTGCACGTCATGCCGACCGGTGGCGGCGAGGCCCGCCGGCTCACCGACCTGCCGCTGGGCGCGGGCGCCCCGGTGTGGTCGCCCGACTCCCGCCGGATCGCGCTGGTCGCCAGGGTGCCCGAGCCCGGCCGCTACGGCACCGAGGAGGGCGTGGGCCCGGAGGCGGAGGCCCCTCGGCGCATCACCCGGCTGACCTACCGGCTGGACGACGTCGGCTTCCTCCTCGACCGGCCCAACCAGGTGTTCGTGGTCGACGTGGCCGCCGACGACCCCGAGCCCCGCCAGCTCACCTCCCTGGCCGCCGGTGTCAGCGTCCCGACGTGGACCCCGGACGGGCGGCACCTGGTCTTCGAGACGGAGCGGGACGGCGAGCGGCCCGAGGACAGCCTGCACAGCGACCTCTACACCGTGCCGGCCGACGGCGGCGACCCCGTGCTCCTGCTCCGCACCCGCGGGCACGCCGCGCACCCGGTGGTGACCGGCGACGGCGTCCTGCTCTACCTGGGCACCGAGTTCACCGGCATTCACGCGGTGGCCCGCAACACCGGCCTGTGGGCCGTGCCGCTGGTCCTGGGCGCGACCTGCGCGGTCGGCGGCGAGCCGCGCCGGCTCACCGACGTGGAGACGGTGGACTGCGAGCCGCTGTCCGGACCGCCGGCGCCGGCCGGCGACGACGTGCTCGTCGCGGTCCGCAACCGGGGCGCGGTCGAGCTGCGCGCGGTCCCGCTCGACGCCGAGGGCGTCGCCCTGGCCGACCTGCCGCTGGTCGTCGGCGACCGGGCCGCGGTCCGGGCCTTCGACGTGGACGGCGACCGGGTCGCCGCCGTGGTCTCCACTCCCGAGAGCCCCGCCGAGGTGGTCCTCGTCGACACCCCGGGCGGCGCGCGGACCCTCACGGCCTGGAGTGAGCCGCTGCGCGCGGCCGGGGTGCGCCCGGCCCGGGAGATCACCGCGACCGCCCCGGACGGCTACCCGGTGCACGGCTGGCTGGTGACCCCGGAGGGCGAGGGGCCGCACCCGGTCCTGCTCTGCGTGCACGGCGGCCCGTTCCAGTACCACGGCTGGGGCTTCTTCGACGAGGCCCAGGTCTACGCGGCTGCCGGCTACGCGGTGGTGCTGCCCAACCCGCGCGGGTCGGCCGGGTACGGCCAGGAGCACGGGCGGGCCGTGATCGGCCGGTTCGGCTCGGTCGACGTCGACGACGTGCTGGCCCTGCTCAACGCCGCGCTGGAGCGGCCGGAGTGCGACGCCGAGCGGGTCGGCGTGATGGGCGGCTCCTACGGCGGGCTGCTGACCACCTGGCTGGCCGCCCACCACGGCCACCGGTTCCGCGCCGCCTGGAGCGAGCGGGCGGTCAACGCCTGGGACTCCTTCCGCGGCTCCTCCGACATCGGCTGGTGGTTCGCCGACGCCTACTGCGGTCCGGACCCGGAGGCGCAGCGCGCGATGAGCCCGCTGACGCACGCGCACCGCATCGACCTCCCGTTCGCGGTGGTGCACTCGGAGTCGGACTGGCGGTGCCCGGTGGAGCAGGCGCAGCGGTTGTTCGTCGCGCTCCGGCTCAACGGGGTGGCCGCCGAGCTGGTGCTCTTCCCCGGCGAGGGGCACGAGCTGACCCGCTCGGGCCGGCCGCGGCACCGGCGGCAGCGGTTCGACCTCGTCCTGGAGTGGTGGGAGCGGCACCTGGTCGGCCCCGGCCGATAACCACGAACGGGTGAGTGGGTCGAGGTGGGTCGCGGTGAGGCACGGCTCGCCCACCTGATACCTACCTCGGACGGAGCAACCTGCCGGCCGTGACCCACACGATCGAGGCGTTCTACGCCAACCCGCGGGGCGTGAGCCCGGTCCTGCTGTCCACAGCCGAGGAACTCGACCAACTCGTCGACGACCTGTTCTCGGGCGTCCCCGCCGGCCACCCCGGCGGGGACGCCGCCCACCACACCGCCCACGACGCGTTGCTCTACCTCGCCGGCGGCGGGGTGGACGTGCCCGACCACGAGCTGCGCGTGGTGATCGACCGGACGGCGAGAGTCGGCGCGCTGTCCTTCGTGGCCGACGCGACCGACCTCGGCGGGACCTGGTTCAGCCGGTCGGGGCTGCGCCTGGTCGAGCCGCCCACGCTCTACGCCGACTGCGGGAGCCTGCTGCGCTTCCCCTCGACCTCGATCCTGGCGCTGCCCGACGTGCGCGCGGCGCTCCACGAGTTCCAGCGCACCGGCTCGCGCCCGACCTGCGTCGACTGGCAGCCCGCCGCCGGGTACCTGGTGGCCGCCGCCAGGGACGCCGTGTTCTGGTTGCCCACGACCGCCTGACAGCGCGCGGACCCCCGCACGGCACGATGACGGGATGAGGTGGCAGACCCGACGTGCCGTGCCCGACGACGTCCCCGAGATCGCCGCGATCAACGTCGCGGCCTGGCGGTCCGCCTACGCCGGTCTGATTCCCGACGCCGTGCTCGACGGGATGTCCGAGCGGGACCGCGCCGCCGCCTGGCTTCGGGTGCTCGCCGAACCCGACCCCGCGGCGGTGTTCGTCGCCACGGGCGACGACGGGCGGGTCGGCGCCTACTGCGCCGTCGGCGCGCCCAGCGAGGCGGGCGAAGCGCGGGAACCCTCGCCCACCGGTGAGCTCTTCTCGATCTACGCCGCGCCGTGGTCGTGGGGCACCGGCGCCGGGCACGCGGTGCACGAGCGGGCGTGGGAACACCTGCGAGCGACGGGTTTCCGCCACGCCGTGCTCTGGGTCTTCGCGGCCAACGCCTCGGCCCGACGCTTCTACGAGTCGCACGGCTGGCGCTGCGACGAGGTGGTCCAGCTCCTGCGGATCGGTGACGAGGACATCGCGGAGATCCGCTACTCCCGGCCGATCGGTTGAGGGAGGACGACGGATCCCTTGCCGCGCCGGGTTTTCCGGGCCCTCAGCCGAGGAGCGTGTAGTTCAGCTCCTCGCAGATCCTGGCCAGCGGCAGGTCCAGTCCCGGGTGTTCCAGCGGGAGTAACACGTCCGGCGTGTCCGGCAACGCGCTCGCACCCGGCGGGTCCCACAGGCAGATGGCCGGGTTCCCGGAGTCCATCGACGAGCGGTACCAGAGGCCGTCCAGCTCGGGGTAGGCCGCGCGGATCGCCCGCGCCCACGCCTGGGTCCGGTCCTTGGGGCCGCTGGAGATCGCCTGGGACGCGCCGGCCCTGGTCGGCCACAGCCCGGCCAGGTCGAGCAGGCGCAGCGTGCGCCGGGGGCGCAGCACGACGAGCTGGGGCTGCCGGGTGCGGCGGTCCACGGTGGACGTCGCCTGGTAGACCTCGGCGACGCTGGTGCGCACCGACAGGCCGAAGTACAGCACGCCGTGTTCCCTGGTCCCGCTGGGACCGCCGTCCGGCGCGATGGGGTGCGGGTCGAAGCGGGCGTGGGGGAGCGGCCCGGCGAACCGGAACGTGTTCCAGTGCTGGGGATGCCGTCCCGCGGCGGTGAACACGCGCACCAGTCGGGTGGCGCGGTGCACCGCGACCACGTCCTCGGTGCGGCGCAGCAGCGCCTGCAGGACAGCCGGAGGGGGCGGCTGGGGGAGCCGTGCCATGCGCGTCCAGTCGTCTCGTCGTGGGCCGGGAGGGGTGGTCAACCCGGGCTGGGCCGTGGGCGCCGGCTGGGGCTCCGACGGGGCGGACCGGCCGGGCTGGCCCTTCTACGCTGGGCTGCCCATGACGGACGCCAGCCGGGCCACCCGGTGCGGGTCGCCGCCGGCGAGCAGCCACTCCCGGGGGGTGGCCTGCCGGTCGCCGAGCGGGAGGTCCTCCTGGGGGGTCGTCATGAACCCGGCCACCACCAGCGGCGGCTGGTCCGGCGGAACGGCGTGCAGGACCACGTCCAGGCCGGGCAGCACCCGGGCGTCGGCGAACTGCCACGCCGGCAGTCGCCACCCGCCGCGGTCCTTCCAGCCCGTCAGCCGGCCGTCGGCGAGCCGGTGCCGGATCCGGCTCGCGTCCACGCCGAGCTGGGCCGCGACCTCGGTCACGGTGAGCGCGGTGTCCCGCAGGACGGCCTGGGTGGCCACGGCCCTGGCTCTCGGGTCGGGGTCGCTGTCGACGCGCGGCGAGAGGTCGAGGCCGACCTCGGCCAACGCGTCGCGCTGGTCGGGGGAGAAGTACGCGCCGGGGGTGGGGTGCGGTGGCGCGAGCCTGCGGGCCGCGTCCTCCACGAGTTCGAGGAACTCGGCGGCGGTGGCCTTGAGTCCAGCCCTCGCCAACACCGTCTCCAGCGCCACACTCATGCGCACAGTTTATAGCGGCCGTGCGCATTCGTGCGCCCTTGTGGCCAAATCAACCAGCTGCTTTCACCATACGCGCGCACACCGCTACAATGCGTTGTTCTGTTCGGGTGATTCTGCTCCGTTACTCCTCGCTCAGATGGCCCCTCCGGTCGCCCCTGTGGTCAGTCGGCGCAGTCGCAGGCCGAGCAACACCAGGACGACTCCCCAGAGGATCGCGAAGACCGCGATCACGGTAACCAACGCGAGCGCTCCGGTTCCCGGTCGCACGAACAACAACACGCCCAACAGGGCCGTCAGCGCCCCGGCGATCCCGAGCAGCCACTCGTTCCGGATCACCCGGCGCAGGCGGACGGCGGCGACGATCTGGAGCACGCCGACGACGACCGCCCACACCGCGATGACGAGGGCCAACGCGATCGCGGTGATGCCCGGCCACAGCAGGGCGACGACGCCGGCCAGCACGCCGAGCAGGCCGAGCAGGCCCCACGTCCAGCGGTCCCCGGTCGGCGCTGTGCGGGCGGTGGCCCCCGAGAACGCGACCGACAGGGCCATCACCCCGTCGACCAGCGCGAACACCCCCCACAACAGGACGAGTGCCAGCAGCGTCACGGCCGGCCAGACCAGGGTGACCAGCCCGAACAGGATCGCGGCGACGCCCCGCGCCGCCGGCATCCACCACCGGCGCAGCATGAGTTCCCCCACGGCTCCTCCTTGTCGGCTCGACGCGTCCCGGTCAGCGCGACTCGGTCGGCCCGACTCGGTCGGCCCGGCTCGGTCGAATCTGTCGGGTCACGACCGGCGGGACCGTCCACTTCGGTGCGGAATGGACGACCGCGATTGCGGCGGACGCGCGCATTCAACGGTCCGCTCGGCGCGGAAGACCGTGACGAGAGAGTGCGACGAGAGGGCGAACGAGCCACACCGGACATCCGCGCCGCGTATGACAGATCCGGCCGACCGGACTCGGTGTGACCGACCCGGGTGGAAGATCGTGAGCAGTGAATTGCCAGAGTCCGAACAGACTCCTCGCCGTGATCGCCGGAAGTGGTCGGACATTCGCCGATCACCCGCGCAATTCGTGAGCGCCGACCGGGATCGGCTCAGCCCTTCGCGCGTTCGAGATCGCGGACCTCGGCGCCCGCCTTCGCCATGAGTTGCTGCGCGAGGTCCATCAGCGCCCGCGCCCCGGCCAGCTCCTCGCCGATGCGGGGCTCGTTGGGGTCCGTGGGCTCCCGGCTGGCCCGGCCCCGCGCCCGCAGCTCGCTGCCGTCCCGCAGGCGGAGCAGGGCGGCCGCCCTGGTGTGCGAGTCGTCCTCGTCGAACTCCACCTCGACGTGCCATCCGACTGGCTGCATCCCCGTCACCTCCCCTTCCGCTCCCCAGGGTGCGCCCACCCGGGGCCGTCCGCCAGACCTCGGGCGCGACCTGCCGGGGCTCGGCCGTCGGTGACTGTCCGTGCCCGCGGTTCGCCGGCTCGGCCACCGGAAGGATCAAGATCATTCGAATGGGGCACGGCGGGTGAGGGACGGGCCGATCGGTGTTATGAAGGAGGGCGACTCGGCGGACAGCTCGCGCGGTCGGCCCCGGGCCCGGCGAGGACCGCGGCGGACTGGGGACGGTGGTGCGGGTGATCTCGGCGGAGGGCGTGGGGAGCACGTCGCTGTTGCTCGCGCTGGCCCGCGCGGCGGAGAGCCGCCGGCCCGACCGGCTGTTCACCGACCCCTACGCGGCCGAGTTCGCCGCCGCCGCGCCCGTCGTGCCCGACCTGCCGATGGAGGCCGGCGCCCGGCGCACCGCGTTGGCCGACTACCTGGCCGTGCGCACCCGCTTCTTCGACGACAGCCTGGTGGAGGCGGCCAACTTCGGCTGCCGCCAGGTGGTCCAGCTCGGGGCCGGGCTCGACACCAGGGCGTTCCGCCTGGACTGGCCGCCCGGCACCACGGTCTACGAGGTCGACCAGCCGGCGGTGCTGGAGTTCAAGGAGGCGGTGCTGGCGCGCTGCGGGGCCATGCCCCGGTCCGGCCGGATGGTGGTGCCCGCCGACCTCACGGGGGAGTGGGTCGCCGCGTTGCTCGACGCGGGCTTCGACCCCGCCGAACGCGTGGTCTGGGCGGCCGAGGGCGTCCTGTACTACCTGACACCCGAGGACGGGGACCGGGTGATGGTCGCGCTCGGTGAGCGGACGGCCGCCGGCAGCCGGTTCGTCGTCGAGCACATCACCCGGGAGGTCGTGGGGTCGGCCACGCTCAGCGGGGTGCGCTCGGAGCTCGTCCGCCGCCGGGCGGAGTGGCGCTCCTTCGTCGACGACCCCGTGGCCTGGCTGCGTCGGCACGGCTGGCACGTGCGCCTGTTCACGCCGAACGAGCTGTTGGCCGCGAGCGGCCGGCAGCCGGAGGGGGAGGGCGCCGAGGCGCGGGCGACCGGGTGGCTCGCGGTCTGCGAGCGCTGACCACCCGTCCCCGTCCCCCGGCCCGTCGACGCCTCAGCCCGGGTGGTGGCCGGCCCGGAGGTCGGTGCGCAGCGGGTGCCCCTCGGGCACCTCGACCAGGACCAGGCGCAGCCCGTCCGGGTCGCTGATCCACGCCTCGTCCAACCCCCACGGCTCCCTGCGCGGCTCCCGCAGCACCGGGACGCCGCGGTCCCGCAGCTCGGCGAGGACGCCGGTCAGGTCGCGCACCTGGAGCCAGAGCGCGAGGTCCTGGCTGGGCGCCCCGTCCCCCCTGCCGGACAGCTCCAGCAGGCCCTGGCCCAGGAAGAAGACCGTCCCGCCGGGGAACTCGCGGTAGACGGCGAGGCCGAGGGCGTCGCGGTAGAAGGCCAGGGACCGGTCCGGGTCCCTCGGACGGATGATCACCCGACTGCTCAGCAGTTCCACCCTCCCTCCGTACCAGTCGCGGCCGGCCGGGGCAGGGCGTGCGGAGTGGTGCCCCGGGCATGAAGTTGAAATTTAAACAATCTGGCGTCAGGGTGGTGGGCACACACCTCGGGAGGGGCCCATGGACCTGACAACGACGACCGCGGACGACCGGATGCCCGTGCTCTACCTGGGCCACGGCGCGCCGCCGCTGGCCGACGACCCGCTGTGGACGGGTCAGCTCGCGGACTGGGCCCGCGCGCTGCCGCGGCCCGAGGCCGTCCTGGTCGTCTCCGCGCACTGGGAGGAGGCGCCGCTCACCCTCGGGGCCACCACGACGGTGCCGCTGACCTACGACTTCTGGGGCTTCGCTGAGCGCTACTACCAGGTGCGCTACCCCGCGCCGGGCGCGCCGCGCCTGGCCGAGGCCGTGCGCAAGCTCCTCCGCTCGCCGAGCACCCCGATCCACGACGCCACGGCGCGCGGGCTGGACCACGGCGCCTACGTCCCGCTCGTCGAGATGTTCCCGGACGCCGACGTCCCCGTGCTCCAGATCTCCATGCCCACGCTCGACCCCCAGGGGTTGGTGGAACTGGGGCGGCGGCTCGCGCCGCTGCGCGACCAGGGGGTGCTGATCGTGGGGAGCGGGTTCATGACGCACAACCTGCGCGCGGTGGACCTGCGGCGGGGGTCGGACTACGACCCGCCGGGCTGGTCGTCGGAGTTCGACGACTGGGCCGACCGCGCGCTCGCCGCGCAGGACCTCGACGCGCTGCTGGACTTCGAGCGCAAGGCCCCGGCAGCCCGGTTGGCCCACCCCAGGACGGAGCACTTCGCGCCGCTCTTCGTCGCACTGGGGGCCGCGCTCGACCGGCCGGCGGACCAGCGGACCGTGATCGACGGGTACTGGTACGGGCTGTCGAAGCGCTCGGTCCAGTTCGGCTGAACGACAGTTGGCCCGACGGCTGAGATGTCCACTATGGACACTGTTGTCCGGTGCGCCGTCGGGCGGTGGAAGTCCTTGCCCTGCTAGATCTTTTCGTTCGCAGGTGGTCTGGACCAAGCGCCCGTGTGCCGGCTTCGCGGCGAGCGCGTAGGGTGCCGGTGAGCGGGCCCCCGGCCCCGCGCGAACACGGGTGGGGCGCGGTTGGGCAGACCGGTCCGTTCGTCCGATCCACTGGTGGAGGTCTCCCTCTGATGAGCACGGTTCCGAACGTCGCACTCAACAACGGTGTGCCGATCCCGCAGCTCGGCTTCGGTGTCTTCCAGGTCCCCGACGCCGAGGTCGCGCTCGCGGTCCGGACCGCGATCGAGGCCGGGTACCGCAGCATCGACACCGCGGCGATCTACCAGAACGAGGAGGGCGTCGGCCGCGCCCTCGCCGAGTCCGGCGTGCCGCGCGAGGAGCTGTTCGTCACCACCAAGCTGTGGAACTCCGAGCAGGGCTACGACTCGACGCTGCGCGCCTTCGACGAGAGCCTGCGCCGACTGGGGCTGGACTACCTCGACCTGTACCTCGTCCACTGGCCGGTGCCCTCGCGCGACCGCTACGTCGACACCTGGCGGGCGTTCGAGAAGCTGCGCGGCGACGGCCGGGTCCGGGCCATCGGCGTCTCGAACTTCACTGAGGCCCACCTGCGGCGCGTGATCGAGGAGACCGGCGTGGTGCCGGCCGTCAACCAGGTGGAGCTGCACCCGCGCTTCCCGCAGGCCGAGCTGCGCGACTTCCACGCCAGGAACGGCATCGCGACCGAGGCGTGGGCGCCCCTGGCCCAGGGCGGCGACCTGCTCACCGACCCCGCGCTCGCCCAGGTGGCCGAGAAGCACGGTCGGACCCCGGCCCAGGTGGTCCTGCGGTGGCACCTCCAGCTCGGCAACATCGTCATCCCGAAGTCGGTCACCCCCGCCCGCATCCGGGAGAACATCGCGGTGTTCGACTTCGAGCTGGACGACGAGGACATGGCGGCCATCGCCGGGCTGGACACCGGCACCCGCAACGGCCCCGACCCGGAGACCTTCGACGTGGCCTGACCACCGACCCCGCTCCCGCGTGGGGCGCCGGCTCCGGCGCCCCACGCGGGAGTTCGCGGCGGCTAGGCGCGGTTGGCCACGACGTAGTCGGCGGGGAGGACCAGCGGGGAGCCGTCGCCGAGGTGGTCGGTGGTCTGCACCCTGGTCCGCCCGCTCTCCAACAGCCGCAGACCCGCCGCCTCCAGGAGGTGGCGTTCGTCCTGCCCGGACCACTGGGCGGCCACGATCCCGTAACCCATCACCCGTTTCACCTTGGGGATCGCCGCCTCGTCGTCGGCCATCGCGCCGAGCAGCTCCCCGGCCTCGGGGGACAGCTCCAACGCGAACACGTGTCCCCGGGCGCCCACCAGGCGTGCCAGGTTGGCCGCCGCGGCCGGCTTCATCTCCGGCGGGAGCTGGTGCAGGACCGTCCGCATGTAGATGTTCACGTCCCCCAACTCGTCGGCCAGCTCCGCCACCGCCGCGTTGTCGAGCAGGTCGAGCTGCCGGAACTCCACGTTGTCCGGCACGTACCCGGCCATGGCCCGCTCCACCGCCGTCGCCGAGACGTCGAGCCCGATCACCCGGGGGAAGCACGTCCCGAGGAACAACGTCTGCCGGCCGTTGCCGCAGCCCACGTCCAGCAGCGGCAGGTCCGGTTCGAAGTAGGGCTGGAAGAGCGGGACGTGCTCGGCCACGTGGGCCGTGGCGTCCCCGTCCCACGGCGCGGCCCCCGGTGTCGTCGGCAGCTCGCGCCAGTACCGCTCCCACGCCTCGGCGAGCCCACTGGTCATCACGTCCTCCTCCGTACGGCGCACGGCACTGCTCCCCCCGGCATCCTCCGCCCGCCGCGAGCCCCTTGCCGATCCCCCGGTCGCGGGTCGTCCGCGCGAACCACCCGCTGTGACGTCCGTCCGGTCGAGTTGACCTCGTGCTTGGTTGAGGTCGGAGGCTGGTCGCATGGCAACGACAGCGCCCCAGCCGCCCGTCATCGAGGACGGCGCCACCGACCACGAGCAGGACATCGCCGAGATCCGGCGGATCGTCGCGGACGTCGAGAAGGGCTTCAACACCAACGACGCGGAGCTGATGAACGCCCACTTCGCGGCGAACGCCACGGTCGTCAACGCGATGGGCGTCCAGATCTCGGGCTGGGACGCGCTCCTCGACTCCAGCCGGAAGGGCCTGAGCGGCTTCCTGAGCAAGGAGTACGCCCAGTACCACCTGGCCAACGTCCTCTTCCTCCGCCCGGACGTCGCCATCGCGCACAAGCACGCGTGGGCGACCACGCCCGAGGGCGAGCGGATCGACGCCGAGCACGCGATGAACGCGCTCTACGTCCTGGTCAAGGAGCAGGGCCGCTGGTGGGTGGCCGCCCGCCAGAACACCCTCGTCGTCCGGTGAACCCCCTCGGGGCCGCCCGACCGGGCGGCCCCGGTGCGCCGGCGTCAGGGGCGCGGCAGCAGCGCGGCCACCTCCGCCATCGCCCCCAACATCTCGTCACTGACCCGCCCGCTCACCCGTTCGGTCTCGGCTATCGCGACCGTGCGCCCGTTCGAGTGAGCGTGGTAGTGGTGCCCCGTGAACCGGATGTCCGCCATCCCGAGCAACGCGCTGCCCAGCGGCTTGATGTCCCCACTTCCGTGCACGTCCATCACGTCCCGGAACCGCCGCACATCACCTCGGTCCCGGAAACTGACCCAGACCACGGAGACCACCACCGTGTTCCCGCCGTCGCCCACCGCGAGCACGACCCGGTCCAGTGACGTGCACGGCGTTCGGACGAAGAACTGCTGCACCTGACCGAAGGAATGGCGGAGGCAGTCGAGGTCCTGCCGCACCGCCTGCTTGATCCTCCGCATTCCCATGCGGTCCCACGCCTCGTCGGCGTTACCCCTGCGCGCCGCCTTCTTCCCTTCGGCCTTCCGCGCGCTGACGCTCTTCCCGGCCGAGGCCCCACCCGAGGAACCACTCGCCGTCCCACCGGAACTCCCCAGCAGGGTCCCACCGGCGCCGCTGCCCGCCGCGGCGACCAGACCGGCACTCACCGCCGCCGCGACGAACACCCCGGCCTTTCCCTTTCCCGGCCCGGGATCCGACCCACCACCGGCTCCGCCGATCCTCCGGTTCGCCATCCGGTTCCTCCATCACGTCCGCCGAACCCGGCGGCCGTTCTAGGGGAGAAACGGAACGTGGTGGCCAGAAACGCGAGGAGAACACCTGAACGGCCGACCCCGAGCACCATGCGCTCGGCGCGGAACACCAGAAGCCGCAGGGCCTATCAGGTGGCGTACGGAAGGGGCAACGCCCCTTCCTCGCTGAGTTTCACGGCCCGGGCTGGGGCCGGCTCGCGCGAGCCGGAACCCCCCGAAGCGACCGCCTCCTGGAGTCCGCGAACCGCCAGCCGGTCAGCGCGTTCGTTCTCCGGGTGCCCGGCGTGCCCCTTCACCCAGAACCACTGGACGTCGTGCGGGCCGGCAGCCGCGTCCAGGCGTTGCCACAGGTCGACGTTCTTCACCGGCTTCTTGTCGCTGGTTCGCCATCCGTTGCTCTTCCACCGGGGCAGCCAGGACGTGACCCCATTGCGCACATAGGTGCTGTCCGTGTGAATGCGGACGACGCTGGGGCGTTTCAGGCACTCCAGTGCCTGGATGGGCGCCATCAACTCCATTCGGTTGTTCGTCGTCGTCCCGGGCTCGCCGCCGCACAACTCCCTCTCGTGCCTACCGCTCCGCAGAACCGCGCCCCAGCCACCGGGACCGGGATTACCGCTACACGCGCCATCCGTGTAGATGTCCACAGTCGGCCTCACCTCGTGCTCCACCACGCACGGAACATACCGACGCCCTCCCGGCGCCGACGGCTCGCCTCACAGGCTCTCGACGTCACCCCACCAGAGAAAATCCCGCGCCCGAGTGGCAGCCACCAACTCCTGCCGCTCCCTCAGCTCCCGCAACTCCTGAACGGCCGCTTCGCCACCAGCGTCCGCCGCCGCGAACCGAACGACCAGGACGGCCTGGAAGTCCAGCCCCTTGGCCCGGTACACCGTTCCGATCTTGAGTTTGTCGTCCAGTTCCCCGGTGTACTTGTCCAGCGGAAGGAACGGGACGTTCGCCTCGCGAAGCAACGCGGTGCAGCGTTTGAGGTCGCGGTTCTGGAACACGATCAGAGCGCTCTGCCCGAGTGGCACGGGCAGCCGACCGACCACGTCGCTCATCGGAGGATGAGCTCAGGTGGCGCCGGGGGCTACGCTGAGCTGTGAAGGTCATCAGCCAGAGGGAGCTCCGCGACAACTTCGCCGCGATCCTGGAAGCGGTCAATCTGGGGGAGACCTACCGCATCACTCGTGACGGCGTAGGAATCGCCGAGTTCGTCCGCTGCCCGATCGGCCACGCCTGACCGCTGAGGAGCTGGTCGAGCGGCACAGGAAGCTGCCACGGGTTGATCAAGACATGCGGCGCGAAGCTGACGAGTTCTTCGCTGCCGGAGATCACCTTCTCGAGGAATTCCTGGAAGCGCGGCCGTAGCTGACCGGCACATGTCGGCTGACGCACACCTGCGCTTCCCTTGACCATGGGCTGGTCAACCCTGACGGTGCTGTCGAAGATCCTCGAGTTGACCGCAATCCGAATTTGTCGGGTCGGGTGGTGGTGCGGAAGTGGGTGAGATGTGAAGCCGGGCTGAGGCAGCCCACTCTCTCGGCGGCTGGCCGGCAGTGCTTCAGCTCAGAAGTGGCATGTTCAGACGGATCATGCGTAGAAGATTTCGGAGCATGTCGACGGTGTTCGTCGGGAGATCCTCCGGGTTGAAGTGCATGATGTCGTTGCGGACTTCGCGGATCATCCCCAACCTCTTACAGAAGAGAGCGCGGTCCAGCTTGGTGTCCAGCCGTGCCCATGCGCCAGGTCCGCCGCTGTCACGATGCCGTTGATTTCGTTTATCTCGTTGCGGACGAAGACGAAACCGACGCTCTGGAGGACGCTCAGCACATCGACGAGCGCTTGATCGTAAGTGATTTCTGGGGCGTCAATAAGGCAGTCGCACAGTATGGCGTCGGGGTTGATGTGTCTTGCGATGGCGATCGACTTCCAGGTCACCGCGCCGGCCAGTTTGCGCTTGTTGGCGGACATCACGGCCAACTGGGAGAAATCATCGATCTGCATCAGTGTTATCGCCTGCTCGACGGTGCCCTCCGGTGACACGAAGGTAACTCCACCCAGAGCTGACGGCAGGTTGCCGACCTTGAGTCCGATCTGTGGTGAATCGCTCTCCTCTGTTCGGGTTCGGATGCGGAATCGGATCCAGGTAGCGTGTGTACGTTGAATATGGGGCTGGCCGTTGATTCCGATATATTCTTGTGGTCAAGGGCGATGAACCACACCAGAGTGTCGAGTGCGACGTTGCGAAAATGCGGGAACGTCGTCAGGCCGTGGATCGCGAGGTCCTTCTCGATCTGGCGAGTCACCACGGTTCCCCGGGTTCGCGCGTTCCAGCGCCGTAGCAATTCGCGCACGGTGACCGAGACGGTGTCTCCCGCTCTCAGTTGTTCAGTGACCTCACTGAGGTACTCGTATGGCGCGTAGAGGAGTCGCCTGCCCCGGCATCGCGAAACTCGTCTCGAAGGGATGCGAGAGTACGGCCCGCCTCGGTTCGCCACACGTGCCACCCGTTTACCTGTTGGTCACCGCCCTCGCGGCATCCGACGGCGTCAGGTACTCCCTCCTGTTCGCGAGGACGATGCACCCGTCGGGCGACACAGTGGCGACATGTTCCTCGCCTGACCTGGGGCGGGTGAGCCTCAGCCGGTCACCCGCAGCGATCAGTTCCGCTTCCACAAGGTCGCGGATGTTTTCACGACGGCTATCTGAGACGGGCACGGCCACCAGCCGCGTTGGCGCCATTCGGGGAGGTGGGGGCGTTGGGCGCCGAGGGTGGAGTCGTCGCCGTGGCCTGGGTAGAACCAGGTGTCGTCCGGGAGGACGTCGAAGAGGCGGTGCTCGACGTCGTCGATGAGGGAGGAGAAGGCCTCGGGGCTGGTGGTCTTGCCGGCGCCGCCGGGGACTGTGAAGACGTGGTCGAATCTATCGAGGAAGTCGCGGGTCGAGATGTACCGACTTTTTTCGATGTCGTACGGCCTATCGGGATGTAGGCCGGCAATGGATTGTGCCAAAGCTTCGCGGAGAGTCGCCGAGGACTTCAGAAGCCTGGCCACTATGTCGACGGTGTCGGACGCTGCGAGAATCTTTAGCGTTTGTGCCGTGTCTTCGAGTTGTCGGATGACTTTCTCGAAATCCACAGTGCTTGTCTTCCGCATTACGCTAATCGCGTCTGCTGGAAGTAGGTCGTCAGATTCTGCTGCCGTGGCGAGTGCTGAATAAGAGAACCTGGAGGGGTCGAGTGCCATACTGAATCCGTTCCCCAAAAGTGCATGTGGTCGCTTCTGGGGCTTAAGCGGTTCCAGTAGCCATTTAAACGCTTCGTCGAAGGTTTTCACTCCTACCTCCTTGGTGTCCGATGGTTGTGGTTCGCTTCGAGTGCTACGATTGTTACGTCGAACGGTCCAAGATCTTGCGAGGACCACTGTGGTCTGTTCCTCGCAGAGGGATTACCTGGCTGCCCGGATGAGGGCGTTCAAGCGAGTAGAAGTCCATGCTGGCAGGGTGGCACCACTGGACTGCGGACGTACACGCTGACCTGACTCAGGGGAGTCCAAGCGGCTGTCTCCAGGCGCTGCGGCTGCCTTGCCCTCCTGTCGGGTCCAACCGCAAGTTGCTGGGTATGGTCCGCTAAGGGTGAGGAAGAACGCGAATTCCTTGCACGACACGTTTTGGCTGGTCGTGATTGATTGGGTCATGGTGGGCAACGCTAAGGCGGTACCGCGTTCGCTTGGACGTACCGGTTGCCATGGTGCCGCTCCGGTGCGGGGCGACGACAACTGCCCTCTTGATCTCGTCCTACGTGCTTCCCCTCCTGGCAGCGACCCTTGTGCCGACTGGCGTAGGGCCTTCCCGTTGCCGAACCGGCTGATGGCACGGTCCACTCGTAGTCACCGGCCCATCAGTGCGACTAGCGCCGCGACTTCGCCCCGCCAGGAGCGAACCTGGTCCTCCGTGGGACCGATCTCGTACTGGTGGTAGTGGCAGCCGAGGCAAAGCTGGCTCCAAGCGGCCTTCGCCCGGCGGGCGGTCCCGGCTTCGACACAGCCGCGAAGCCAGAGAAGCGCGGCTCGCATGTTGCCCTCGCGAATCGTACGGGGCGCGCGGTGCGCGGTGAGGCGGGCGGCGACCGCGATCTCCAGCGCGACGCGGAGAGCGAAGGCCGCACCGCGGCACCGACTCGCCGTCGTAACGGTGAGCATGACGGACGGGTCGGACACGGTTGTTGCGGCCTCGGCGCTGGGGAGATCACTGGAGGCGGGGGCAGCAAGGAGCTGGTCGGCGGTATGCAGCAACTCATGAATCGTTGGGTTCACTGGTCGGCCACCTCCAGCTTGCGCACGATCTGGGCGATGGCCTCGATGTCCCTCACGAACCGCAAGGGCTCCGGCATCGGGGTCCCGGTCGGGTGGACGCCTTCTTGGCACTGCCGGATGAGGTCCACCGCCGCGGGCCCGCAGCGTCTGCACAGCTCGCGGTAGACCTCGCTCGCCGTCCTCGACGAGTCCCCGAAGAGTCCCAGGGCGGCGATGTCCGTCAGCTTGACGGCGGCCGTGACGGTCTTCTCCGCCTCGTGCTCGGTCAGTCCGGCACGGTGCAGCCGCAGCCAGGCGGCCTCGGAAAAGGCACGTTCCAGGACAGTGCGGCAGAGACCAGGCAGCACGTGCGTCAGGGCCGCTGGCGGCAGATTTGGCGTACGGGCGAGAGCGTGTGCGTCGCTCAGCGCCTGGACGACCGGGTCGGTCACCCGGCGCACGGTCACCGTCGAGCGCGCCTGCCGCTCCACCTCCAGGACCGTCACCGGAAGTTCCTGGTTGGTGAAGGCCCGCTGGAGCCGCGTGTCGTGGGTGAAGACGACGACTTGGCGGGTCTCACCGAGGTGGTGCAGGACCTTCGCGAGGCCGTGGACCTTCGCGGGGTCCATGGACTGCACGGGGTCGTCAATCACGACGAACCCGAAAGGGCTGCCTGGTGCGGCGGCACGTGGCAGGAAGAGCGAGAGCGCGAGTGAGTGCAGCTCGCCCTGGCTCATGACGCCCAGCGCGGCGGCCTCCGTACCGTCCACGGACACGTCCATCACGAGCTTGCGCACGGCGGCCTTCTCGCTGCCGGTCAGGCGCACGGAACGCAGGTCGACGTTGCTCTGCTGACGCAGTTCCTCCCAGACCCGCTGTGAGTGGTCCTCGAAGGGCCGCAGCCGTTCCTCGCGCAGTTCGGCACACGCCTCCTTGAGCCACTTGCGGGCCGTCCTAACCTGGCGCAGCCGGGGCCTGCCCTCGTACGCGGTCCGGGCCCGGCCGAGCCAAGCGGCGAGGCGGGTGACGCAGCGCCGCCAGTTTTCGTCGAGCTCCTCCAGTTCCTGGGCGGCCTCCTCGCGCAGGGCAGCGCAGGTGTCGGCGAGGACGAGCGCGGCGGTCTCGGCGTGGGCTGCGAGCCGCTCGGCATCGTCGATCTCCCGGCAGGCCGCCCACTTCTTCCACGGAACGGCCAGCGGGGCGGGCAGCCAGGCGGGGACCAGCGTGACGAGGTATCGGACGGCGTCCATCGCCTCCCGCAGCTTGGTGCGGGCTTCCTGCGCGGCTGCTGCATCGCACCGCAAGACCGCCACCTGCTCGGCGGCCCGCTCGGCCCATTCCTCGTCGAGCGGCCGGTCGGCCCCGCACACCGGGCAGATGTCCTCGTTCGCATGCCGGCGGCTGTGGTCCAAGGCCCTGGACAGCAGTTCGGCGCGCTGGTGGGCGTCCTCGGCACCCGAGGCGCGCACGTCGTTTAGTGCGGCGATGGCCTTACGCAGCCGGTCCACCGCCGTACCGACCGCGTCGAGGTCGGGACCGGACAGCTCGACAATCGCGCGCAGTTCCCGAAGGTGCTCGTCGTCCGCATCAGGCAGTCCGGTCACGAGGGCGTCCAGCACCCCGAAGTCGGGCGTCCCCGACGCGCTGACAGCCGCGAGCGCGCGTGCCGCCCTGGGATCGTCCAGCGCGGAGAGCGCCTCGACGAGGACGGGCAGCTCCGCCTCGACCGCCTTCACCGCCGTGTTGAGCTCCTTCTCGACGGCCTGGAGCCGCTCGTCCGCGGCCGTCAGCTCGCCGAGTCCGAGGATGGTGGCGATCGAGTCGTACAGCTCGCTGGGCCTGCCGCTGATGACCTTGTCGAGTTCGTGGTACGACAGGAAGGGCCGGTAGTCGTGCAGCGCCCGCTCCCAGCCAGCCTCCTTGAAGGGCCGCCGTCCCTGCCCCGGTCGCTTGAACTCGACCTCGGGAGCCGTGACGTCGCCGCGCGACCAGGTGCACGTCAGAGTGGACGGCTTGGCGTCGCCCGCAGCAGAGAGGCGGACCTCGACCTTGGGCTCGCCCCCGTCGTGCAGGTTGCGCCAGTGCCGGCGCCATACCTCACCGCGCTGCTTGTCGAGGCGGGCGGTCCGTCCGGTGAACGCGGTCTCGACGCCCTCGGCGAAGCTGGACTTCCCCGAACCGTTGCGCCCCATCACGAGAGTGACACCGGGCTTCGCGGTCAGCGGCAGACGCGCCTTGCGGCCGATGCCGCGGAAGCCGGCGACGCTGATGGATTCGAGGAACATCCGCTGATCGGGGCGCGGGCCTGCTGACGCGCCCGCACCAGTTCCCGCCTCGCCCAGCGCCTCGCGGAGCATCGCCTTGACTCCCTCGGGGAGGGTGGACGCTTCGAGGCGGCTGGCCAGCTGGGAGAGCGTCGATGGGCTGCCGCTGCCGGGGTCCTGTCCGGTCTGCGCGATGTGCTCCGGGCGCTTGTGGTGCTCAAGGTCTTCCGTCATGGCGCTCTCCGCCCTCTTGTGGTTCGTTCCGGTGGGGTCGGCCGGGCGGACGCGGTAAGCGAGAGGGGGTGAGCCTCCGACGATTCGCGAGCCCGGTACGACGGGACAGACGTTAGGGACGGAGGATTGCCGCAATCCACTTATTCAGCGATAACCTGGGTTATCGTAATTCGAATACTTTCGACGCGAGTTGACGCCCGAGGAGCGCTTCGCGCCCATACCGTCTTGTCGACTGGATGACGAGTGCACCGATTACCATCGCCGGGCAGAACGTCACCGATATGACTGGATCGAGCACACCTGGCCGTGATGGGCGGGCGGCACTCGGCCCGCCCATCACGTTCCTGCCTACTTCGCGGCAGGCGCCCACAGGGCGGCCACGATCTCCATCTGCTTCAGGACGAGGTCGACCGCCTCGCGCTCCTCCTCCGGCGGGTACTCGAACATCGCCAGCACGCGGCGGATGCGGGTGCGCAACTTGGCCCGGACGGGCTCGCGGGAGAGCCAGTCGACGGAGAGGTTCTTCCGGATGTCCTTGACCAGGGCTCGGGCGATCTTGGCGAGCGTGTCCTGGCCGCCCTCCACCAGCTCGGCCATGTTCTTCTGGGCGACCGCGTCGTAGAAGGCCAGCTCCGCGTGGCTGAGTGGCGGGTCGAACTGCTCACCACGGCGGGCCTCCGCCGACACCTCCCTGGCCAGGGCGGCGAGTTCGGCGATGACCCGGGCGCTGGTGAGCTGCTGGAGCATGTACCGCTTCATCAGGTCGTCGAGGCGCTTGGAGAAGCTCTCGTTGCGGACGACGTTGTGCTTGGTCACCTCGCGCATCTTCTGCTGGATCAGGCGGCGCAGCGCCTCGGCGACCAGGTGCGGAGTCTCGGAGTTCGCCAGCTTGCGCAGCTGCGCCTCGTTGATGCGGGTGATGTCCAGCCTGCCGATCCCGGCCTCCGCGTACAGATCGGTGATCTCGTCGGCGTCGACGACCGAGGCCGCCAATGCCTGGAGGTAGCGCTGCACCTCGACACTGAGCGGCTGCCCGCTCGCCTCGCGCTGCGCCGCGTCGAGCTTGATCATCCAGGCCCGGACCTCGCTGAAGAAGGCGATGTCGCGGCGCCAGTCGTCCATGTCCACGCAACGCTCGACGATGACGCGGCTCATCGCGCAGAGGCGGTAGAAGCGGTCGAGCCGGGCGGCGCTGTCCTTGAAGCGGACGGAGAGCGGCTTGGCACCGGGCTCGACCTGGTTGCCAGGGTTTGTCGGGTCACGCAGGAAGTCGGCGGTCAGGCGCAGTGCGCGTCTGCGGGAGTCGGGACGGCCGGTGTCGGCCAGCCATTCTTTCCAGCGGCACCCGGCCAGCAGTCCCCTGATGGTCGACAGCTCGTTCTTGACCTCGGTGATGGCCCGCTCGATGTCCGCGCCGAGCGTCTGATCCTTGCGGTCCTGGTCGGAGTACTCGCGCAGGGCTTTGTTGAGGTTGTCGGTGAGGGGCGCGTAGCCGACGAGGAGGCCGTCCTGCTTGCCCCGGAAGCGACGGTTGACGCGGGCCAGGGCCTGCATCAGGTTGGCGCCCTGCATGGGGCGGTCCATGTACAAGGTGTGGATGGGCGGCGCGTCGTAACCGGTGAGCAGCATCGAGTGGACGATGAGCAGTTCCAGCTCGTCGTCCGGGTCCTTGGCGCGAGCCTGGACGACCTTCTGCTGGGACGGCCGCAGGGCGTGCTCGCGCAGGTGCTCCCCGTCAGAGGGGTCACTGTGGAAGACGATCTTCATGACGCCCTGGTCGGCTTCCGTGCCCACCCATTCCGGCCGCCGCTCGGCCAGCGCGTCGAAGAGCCGTACGCAGATGTCGCGGGTGGCGCAGACGACCATCGCCTTGCCGGGGCCGCCGATGTCGGGCTTGACCAGTTCGCGGCGCCGCTCCCAGTGGGCGATCAGGTCGTCGGCGAGCTTCGCTATCCGGTCAGGGGCACCGTAGACGGTGTTCATCGTCGTGGCGTACTTGATGGCACGGCGGCGTTCGGCGTCGTCCATGCCCTCGGTGAGGCTGTTGGCCTGCTCGTCGAGCGTGTTCGGGTCGACGTCCTTGGGCAGGTTGACCTCGATGACGCGCGGTTCGTGGAACACGCGGACCGTGGCCCCGTCGTCGACGGCGCGCTTCAAGTCGTAGACGTCGATGTAGTCGCCGAAGACGGCCCGGGTGTCGGCCTCGGCCTTGGAGATCGGCGTGCCGGTGAAGGCGAGCAGGGTGGCGTACGGGAGGGCGTCGCGCAGGTGGCGGGCGTACCCGTCGAGGCTGTCGTAGTGCGAGCGGTGCGCCTCGTCGACGATCACCAGGATGTTGCGCCGCTCGGACAGGAGCGGGTGGGACTTGCCGGCCCGCTTCTCCTCCTTGCTCAGGCCGAACTTCTGGAGGGTGGTGAAGATGATCCCCCCGACGGTACGGCTCTTCAGCTCAGTGCGCAGTTCCTCACGGGTGTTGACCTGGATGGGTTCCTGCCCGAGAAGGGTCTTGCTGTCCCGGAAGGTGTCGTAGAGCTGGTCGTCGAGGTCGTTGCGGTCGGTGATGACGACGATGGTGGGGTTGTTCAGGGCGGGGTGGCGGGAGATGAGGGCGGACGTTTCCACCATCTCCTCCGACTTGCCCGCGCCCTGCGTGTGCCAGACGACGCCGGCCTGCCCGGTTGACCGGGACGCCTCGACGACCGCTTTCACCGCCTTGTTGACCGCGAAGTACTGGTGCGGTTTCGCGATGCGCTTGCCAGAGAGGGACTCGCCGGGTTTGGGCGGCGGGAAGTTGACGAAGTTGCGGGTGAGGGAGAGGAACCGGACCTGTGTGAACAGACCGTGCAGCGCCAGGTTCAGTGCGTCGAGGCCGTCGTAGCCGGGCTCGGTGGTGTCGACGCGCTCACCGTCGTGGTCGACGTTCCAGGGCGCGAAGTGCTCGTACGGTGTGAAGATTGTGCCGTACTTGGCGGTTATGCCGTCCGAGAGCAGGCAGAGCACGTTGTAGCGGAACGCGATCGGGAACTCCGAGACATAGGTCTGGAGTTGGGCGTGCGCGGACTTCAGGGTCGCGTTCTCGTCGGACGCGCTCTTCAACTCGACGACGGCCAGGGGCAGGCCGTTGACGTAGAGGACGATGTCGAAGCGGCGGTGGCTACCGTCGGTTTCTCGGACGATGACCTGGTTGACGGCGAGGTAGCTGTTCGCGTCGGGGTCCGTAAAGTCAACGAGGCGCACGGTCGGGGTCTGCTCGGCGCCGAACTCGTCGGTGTAGGTCAGCCGGATGCCGGCGGTGAGATACTCGTGCGCCTGCCGGTTCTCCGCGTACGCCTCGCGGGAGGCGGGGTCGGTGGCGATGCGGAGGGCTTCGTGGGCGGCGGTGGCGGTCAGCTCCGGGTTCAGCTTCTCGATGGCCGCTTGGAGTTCGTCGTGCAGGATCAGGTCGCCCCAGTCGCGGCGGTGGCCGGTGCCGGGGGCGACGTCTTTGCCGGCTTTTACCTCCCAGGCGAGCTCTCCCAGTTCGTCCAGGGCGAGGTGTTCCCAGGTGGCCTCGGTCATCTTGGCGTCGAGGTGGGCGGGAAGCTGCTCGCTGACGCTTTCGGCGGTCATAGGGCGTCCTCCACAATCTTCTCAGCGTCACGGACGCGGAGCTTGCCGGACATCAGCTGGGGGAGAAGGGTGTCGCGGAGGCGTGCAAGGGTGCGCGACTCACGCGCAAGTGACCGGATGTGCGCAAAAAAATTAGACGCCATTTTTCCGAATTCGGTAAGCAATTTTTCGTCAGGGCGGATTACTTGGAAGTTTGCCAGATCGGCGGCGGCGACACGCTGGCGCCCTGATGAGCCGACCATGTTTCGGATGGCGTGTTCGCGGAATCTCCTATTGCGCGCAAGGAAATAGCTAAATTCGGGTGGCACCCCCTGGGTCGAGCGCATCACGATAAATTCCGTGGAGCCGACGCCAACTTCACCTTTTTTCATGAAGTCGACATAACCTGTCTTGCCGTTCTCTAGGCACGGAGTAATGCGAGCCAGGAGCGTGTCGCTGTTCTCGAATCGAGTTCCCCCCTTTGGTTCCCTTCTTGTCCAGGTGTTGATGGCCGCGCGATTCGTGGAGAGGGCGGCCATGTCCACGTAGATGGCTTCCGGGGATGGTTTCGCGACCTTCGGGTTGAAATGTACGAGATCGGTCACAGGTACAGAATTTTCGGGGTCTGGCTCGGTTTCCAGGCCCATGCGCTCGACCTGCAATATGAGCAACTGCTCATATGTAGTGGAGATGCGCTCGTTGACCGCGATCTTGTCGTCCAGTGCCCCGAGTGTAGCGGCGATAGCCCTTTGTTCCGTTGGCTCAGGCAAGGAAATCTTAATCTGAGTGATGTAGTTTCGATTGAGCATGGGCTGGGCAGCCCCAGAATTATAACCAGAAAAATCGATCTGGTCGAGCAGGTAATAAGCGAACCTTGGGTCATTGCCCTGAAAATCTGTTACGTAGAGGGCTGTGTTGAGCGGCCAGAAATCCACATTGCAATATGTTGCCTTTCCCATGGACGCCCCGGCGCGTCCTAGTACAACTCCCGGCGCCTTGACGATCGCCGTGTCATGCGTGCCGCTTCGGCCTGCGGCGCCCATGACAGGCACACTTCCAGGCATCCTTCGCGAAGTTGGAAGGTCGTGACCACGCTGGAGCTTGACCAACTGGTCCAAGGTTGTCTGGCGCCACTCAGACATCGAGCCTCCCCAGCTGCTCCCGCACCACCGCGTCCAGCCGCGCTGACTCGTCCAGTTGCTCGAACAGCTCCTTCGTCAGCCGCGCAATCCGCTCTTCCACCGGCTCCGCGTCCGGGTCCTCCTCGGCCTGTGCCGCCCCCACGTACCGCCCTGGGGTCAGCACGTAGTCGTTCTTCTTGATCTCCTCGATCGTCGCGCTGTAGCAGTAGCCCGGCACGTCCTCGTACGTGAGGCCCTTGTTCTTCGCCGACTTGGTGCCGCGCCACACGTGGTACGTATCGGAGATCTTCTCCAGATCCTCGTCCGTGAGGATCCGCTCCGTGCGGTCGACCATCGTGCCCATCGAGCGGGCGTCGATGAACAGCACCCGGCTGCGCCGATCGGCCAGGGCCTTCGCGCCCTGCGGGGACTTGTCCTTTGTCAGGAACCACAGGCACGCCGGGATGGCCGTTGTGCGGAACAGGTTGCCCGGCAGCGCGATCATGCAGGAGACCAGGTCCGCCTCGACCATCGCGGCGCGGATCTCGCCCTCGCCCGACTGCTTGGACGACATCGAGCCGTTGGACAGGACCACGCCCGCGCTGCCCCGGTCGCCCAGCTTGGAGACGATGTGCTGGAGCCAGGCGTAGTTGGCGTTCGACTGGGGTGGTACCCCGTACTTCCAACGCCGGTCGTCCGTCTTCCTCGCCCAGTCGGACATGTTGAACGGCGGGTTGGCCATCACGAAGTCGGCCTTGAGGTCGGGGTGCTTGTCCTCGGCGAAGGTGTCCGCCCAGCGGTCGCCGATGCCCTTGGGGTCCATGCCGTGGATGGCGAGGTTCATCTTCGCCAGGCGCCAGGTGCGTTCGTTGGCCTCCTGACCGTAGATCGCGATGTCGTGCGTGTGGTCCTGGCCCTTCCACTTCTTCACGAACTTGCCGCTCTGGACGAACATGCCGCCCGATCCGCACGCCGGGTCGTACACCCGCCCCTCGTACGGCTCCAGAACCTCCACGATCAGGCGGACCACGCTCGCCGGGGTGTAGAACTCGCCGGCCCGCTTGCCCTCGGCACGGGCGAACTTCTCCAGGAAGTACTCGTACGTCTCACCCAACACGTCCTGCGCCGGGCGGTCGCCGTGGCCGGTGAAGCGGGCGTCGCTGATCAGGTCGACGAGTTCCTTCAGACGCTTCTGGTCGACGTTGTCGCGGTTGAAGATCTTCGGGAGGACGCCGGTGAGGGCCTTGTTGGCCTTCATCACCTCGTCCATGGCTGTGTCGAGGAGCTTGCCGACGCCGCCTTCCGCGCTGGCCGCGTTCTCGGAGATGTAGTCCCAGCGGGCGGTCGGGGGCACCCAGAAGACGTTCTTCTCGGTGTACTCGTCCTTGTCCTCCAGGAAGGCCGCGCGGCGGTGCTCGGGGATCTGGGCCAGCTCGGGGTCGGCGGCCAGTTCCTCGCGGCGTTCGGCGAAGGCGTCGGAGACGTACTTCAGGAAGACCAGGCCGAGCACGAACTCCTTGTACTGGGCTGCGTCCATGGAGCCGCGGAGCTTGTCCGCGGCCTTCCACAGGATGTCCTGGATCTCCTTGGTGCTGGAGATGCCGGGCAGTTCGCCCTGTCCGGCGGCTGCCGCGGCTCGCTTGCGGGGAGGCATCGTTCCTTACTTCCTGTTGATGGGTGGATGGGCCTAATCGGTGGATGGGCTACGTGCGGTTGACGGTGCGGGTGGGCGGATCGGCAAGGGTGAGCGTGCCGTCTGCCAGCCCGGCGATCGTCAAGCCGCGGGCCTCGGCGAGGGCATCGCTCTGGGCGCGCAGCAGGCGTTCCCGGCGTTCGGTCTCGGCCAGCAAGGCGTCGAAGCGCCGCACCTCGTCCGGGTCGAGGTCGGGGAACTGGTAGTCCTCAATGCGGCGGGCGGGGCGCACCGCGCCGGGGCTGCGGGCGGTGCTGGGGGCAGCACTCAGCAGGGCTGCCAGGACCTGCGGAGTCAACGGGCGGGCGCCGTCGGGGTTCACGCGCAGGACGCGGGCCGGGAAGGCGACCACCGAGAAGCCGTCGTGATCGACGTACAGGCCGAGGCGGGGCGCGAGTGTGTAGGCGATGTCACCGGGCTCGGTGAGCGCCACCTGGTCGTATTCGCCGGCCAGGACCAGCCGGTCGATGCGGCGCGTGCCGACGGGCCGTGCGCCCGTGATCTCCTCGGGCCCCAGGACGACGTGGTGGCCGTTCGACGTGAGGTGCCGGTCGTCAAAGCGGTGGCCCGGCAGCCGGGCCACCCTGCGTTCGGCGATCAACTTGCCGAGGGTGGTGCGCCGGGGGAGGCGTCCCACGCGGCGCAGCACGCCTCCCCGATAGGGGCCGTGCTCGTCCTGGTACGTGCGGGTATCGGCCGCCGCCCGTTCCAGGCGCGCCTCCGCCTCGGCGATCAGGGCCGGGCGCTCCGCGACCTTGTCGGACCAGATCACAGCGGCGGGCGGCGCGGGCGGGATCAGCGGGCCGCCGAAGGTTCGCTCCAGGACGGCGACGGGAACCGCGTGACCGTAGCGCGGGTCGTGGCCGTCGAGCTCCCGGAAACCTTCCGCCCGCCAGAGGAGGACGTCCTCGGCGAGCCGCACGCGCACCTCCGCCGTGAGCTGCTCGGCACTGATGTCGGCCAGTAAAACCTTGCCCTCCGCCTCGGGGACGGGATCGCGGGTGAGTGTCCACAGCGCGGGGCGGTAACCGGGGCGGAAGGGCACGACGCCGCCGGGAAGCGCGATGACGGACTCGACGACGTTGCCGCGCAGGAGGGCCGAGCGGAGCTGGGCCGCCTCGGTGTCCTTGAGCTCGTCCATGAGCGCGTCGGCCGGGCCCAGGACGAGGGCGGTGCGGCCGGGGCGAAGAAGGTCGGCGACGCGCTCGACCTCCGCCAGGGCGGCGAGCACGGAGCGCTTCTCGCCAGGGCGGTAGGGGAGCTGGGTGACGACGAGGTCCGGATCAGCGAGGCGCTCCTCCAGGTCAGGGCCGGTCTGGACGTCGAGGTCGAGTTCGCTGACACCGGCGAGAAGGAGGCGGCGACGGGTGATGCGGGCCAGCCGCTCGTCGGGGTCGGCGGCCAGGACGGTGATGTGTTCGCGGTCCTCCGTGTCGTCGAGGAGCGAGGCGAGCAGGTCGCCGGCGCGGGCGTGCGGGTCGGCGAGGGTGAGGGACTCGCCGTGCTCCAGCCGGATGCGGAGGTCGGCGAGCTGGGTGAGCAGGCGGCGCAGTTCTGGGTCGACGGCGTCAGCGGCGAGGGAGTCCAGTCCGAGCCGGGAGCGGGCCGCGAGCAGCCACTCGTATGCGCCGTGCTCATCGTAGGCGGCCTCGATCAGATCCTCGGTGAGGCGAGCGAGCGGGGTCGCGGTGGCGTCGAGGGAGCGCAGTTCCCGGAGGAGGAAATCGTCCTCGGCGTCGATCCGCTCGGCGCGGCGCAGGACGGCGGACCACAGTGCCTCGTCCGCTTCGGCGCTGCTGGGGAGGCCGCCTGGGCCCTCGGTCAGCGGTCGGCCGTCAAGCCTGCGCAGACACAGAAGGCTTCCCAGTGTCTCGATCAGCTGCCACGGCGTGAACCGCTCCCGCAGCGCGACGATGCCGAAGAGAGCCAGCTCGGAGCGGAGTTCCGCCGGGGTAGCGTTGCCCAGGCCCGAGGCGATCAGCCAATCGGCCACCTGGGCACCGTCGAACAGCGGCCTGCCCGAGCGCTCGGACACGGCGGCGGGGAAATCCGGGTAACGGCGGCGCCAGGTGGACACGACGGGACGCTTCACCCGGGCGAACGCGGCGATTTCCGACATCGACACCAGGATGGGGGCCTGGATGCGTAGCGCCGTGTCCGGCGGACCGATGACCACGGTATGCCCCTCCCTCGTCCCTCTCACGTCGCACCAGCCGACCCGACCGCGGGTCGAGCTTCTGCCACAGGCAGCGGCTCCTCGACCGACGCCGCAGAACGATACGAGGATCGCGGCCTTCATTGCGGGATTTAGCTGATAACCCGGGTTATCAAGATGAACTATCCTCCTGTCTGTTGGTTGCTTGACAATGGCTGCCGACGTGATCCAGAGGTAGCCCGACCCCGTGGCTAGATGCCAGCGGACCGGACAGCCTTGCCATAGCTACACCTCTGATGGGACGGGGCGACTGCCCAGACGAGACAGGGGAACAGATGGGTGATCTGGCCAAAGCGGTGGCCTGACTTGAGGAAGAGGTCGAGGAGGGCCATGAGCTGCGGAAGATCGTGGAACATCTCGACACGGCGATAGCCGAGCGCATGGAGGAGATCAAGGCGATCGGCAGGGCCGCCCGGTCGGGCGTCGCACTGGCTGCACTCCGGTGGCTTTGCCGAGCGCCCGTTGGGTGCGCTCGGTGCGGGGCGGGTTCGTGGACGGTTGACGGACGTTTTGGGCGTCATGCTGACGCCCCGTCCGGTCGTGCTTGACGCCCCCGTTCCAGCTCTGTTGACGCCCCGAGCTGGTCAGCGGCGCGTCATCCTGACGCCCCGGTGCCGAGCCGGTGGACATGCCCGCGCTCAGGACCAGGTCGTAGACCTGGGGCGGTGGTCGGCGTGCTCGATCCGGGCGTCGCGGTAGCGCGGGGTGCCCTTGCGGATCAGGCCCAGCTCTTCCAGGGAGCGGAGCGCGCTGGACGGTGCGGCGGGACAGCCGGGTGTAGGTGGTCAACCGTTCGACCGACGGGAACGCCTCGGTGCCGTCCGGGCCGGCGTGGTTGGCCAGGGCGATCAGGGTGATCGCCAGGGCGGAGGCGTCCTTGCGGTCGGTGGGGATGGGGGCGTGGTTGAGCGCCCAGTTGATCGCCTCGATGCTCACGGCAGCACCGCCGGCTGGCGGGAACTGCGGCACGACGTGCGCACGGTCGGACCTCCTGCGTCCGATCGAGGCGCCGTCGTGCTGCTGCGACAGCAGACGGGGCCGCCTGTCGGATCAGGCGGCCCCGTCCGGGAAGATCCTCAACTCACCAGCCGCGTTGGCGCCATTCGGGGAGGTGGGGGCGTTGGGCGCCGAGGGTGGAGTCGTCGCCGTGGCCTGGGTAGAACCAGGTGTCGTCCGGGAGGACGTCGAAGAGGCGGTGCTCGACGTCGTCGATGAGGGAGGAGAAGGCCTCGGGGCTGGTGGTCTTGCCGACGCCGCCGGGGAACAGCGAGTCGCCGGTGAACAGGTGCGGGTGGCCGTGCGGGTCGCGGTAGAGCAGGGCGATCGAGCCGGGGGTGTGGCCGCGCAGGTGGATCACCTCCAGCTCGCACTCGCCGAACCGCACGACGTCGCCGTGCTCGACGAGCTGGTCCGGGGGCACCGGCAGCGCGTCGGCGTCGGCCGGGTGGGCGACGGTGTCCGCCCCGTTCGCGCCGGCCACGGCGCCCAGCGCCTGCCAGTGGTCGCCGTGCTGGTGGGTGGTCACGATCGTGGTGAGCTGCGGCCGGTCCGCGTCGTGCCCGATGAGGTCGGACAGCCGCTCCGGGTCGTTGGCCGCGTCCACCAGCAGGGCCTCCCGGCTGCGCCGGCAGACCAGGAGGTAGGCGTTGTTGTCCATCGGACCGACCGAGATCTTGCTGATGGTCAGCTCCGCCAGCGTGCGCCGGGCGGCGGGGCCGCCGGGCTCGACGTGGCCGGTGTAGTCGTCGAGAACCTCCACGGGGGCGACCGTAGTCCCCCGCGCGCCGCCGGGGCGGGGCGGCCCCGCGATCTCTCATCGAGGTGACCGGGAGTTCTCAGCTCGCCTTCAGGTCGGCCCCCTAGGCTGACCACAAAGGATCTTGACTTCAGGAGGGCGAGACACCGAGTCGGGTGGAGTGGTCGTCACCCGCGTCACCCCCGAGCCGGACTCCGGCGACGCGAGGAACCACCCACCCGAGCGCAGATTCCACCCGAACCCCCACCCCAGACCCCCACCAGTGACGGCGATGGACGCGGGGCTCGACGGCGACAGCCGTGGCGCCCCGTCCGCAGGGCTCCGACCGCGCACGACCCCACCCCGAGGGCCGTGCCCCCGACCGGCCGGAACCCACCGGGTCCACGCCGTCCGCGAACCCACCCCGCGAGTTCCACGTCGGCGGGGAACCGACCGTTCCCCGCTTCGGCGGCCTCCCCCCTGGGGCCGCCGTCCCCTTCCGGTCACGCCCCCCGCGTGACCTGTTCCGGCGTGCGCGCTTCCGAGGTGGACGCGGTGGGCGCCCCCGTGCCGACCCCGAATCGGCCACGTCGCCGGTTCCCGTCCGGAAAACCCGCCCCTCACCTTGCTCCCCGAACAGCGTTCCCCCCAGGTTCCACCGTCCCCCGACACCCCACCCGCCGACACCTCACCCGGCGAGGCCTCGTCCCCCGAAGCCCCGCCACCCGGGGCGGCCCCCCGCCCCCGACCCCGTTCGCACCGGCGCACGAGCTGGGACCTCCTCCGTGTGGTCGCGGTCCTCGCCGTCGTCGTGCAACACGCCACCCACCAGGGACCGGTCAGCCACCCCGAGCTGGGACCGGCGCCGTTCACGTTCTCCGTGCAGGCCGGCGCCGCGACCCTGCTCGTCATCTCGGCGTTCTTCGTGTGCTGCACGGTGCGCCGGGACCGACCGCTGCGCTGGTGGTGGAACCGGGTCAGCCGGCTGCTGCCGCCGTACCTGGTCGCCGTCGTGCTGACCTACCTGCTCGTCGTCCTCGTGGCGGTGCCGGACTGGTACCGACCGACCACGGGCGACCTCGTCGGCAACCTGCTGCTGGCCCAGGCGTGGTGGCCGGACGTGCACTACGTCGACGGCTCGTACTGGACGCTGCCGGTGCAACTGCTCGCGTTCACCAGCGCCGCCGTGCTGTGGCCGATCCGCTGGATGCGGGGCTGGCGCGCGCCCCTCACCCTGTGGGCCCTCGTCGTCGTGCCGATGGCGCTGCGGCTCCTGTGGCGCACCGACGACGCGAGCCAGCTCGTCCGGTCGGTCTACGACGGGCTCGGCCTCTACCGCGCCCACCTGTTCGCCGCGGGTGTCGGCATCTGGCTGTGGAGCCGCCGCCGGCTTCGCGGCTGGCACCTGTCAGCGCTCGTGGGCGCCGTGCTGGTCGGCCACGAGGTGCAGACCGACGACCGGCCGTCCACGGTCGCGGTCGGGGTGGTGCTCGGGCTGGTCTGCCTCGCCGCCGCCGGACCCGACTGGCCCTTCGCGCGGTTCCTCGGCCGGCCGGTCGCCTTCCTGTCCGGCATCTCCTACGGGGTCTACCTGCTCAACCAGGAGATCGGCTACCTGGTGGCCAGGGTGCTGCTCGACCACGGCGTCGGACCGTGGTCCCGGCTCGCCGCGACCGTGGCCACGGCCGTCCTGCTGGGCTGGCTGCTGACCGCGCTCGTGGAACGGCCCGCGCACCGGTGGCTCACCGGCCGGGTCGGCGACCGGCTGGCCCACGCCGGGCGGGCCGTCGGCCTGCGCGCGGGCTGGGGCATCCGGCTGGCCCTGGCGCTCCGGCTCCGCTGGGCGTTGCGGATCAGCGCCGGCCTCGGCCGGCTCCCGACCGCGTCGCGGCCAGGGGATCAGATCCAGGGCGGCAGCTCGGGCAGCTCGCCGGCCAGCGCCATCCCGTCGCCGCGCCCGGTCAGCCAGGCGAGCACGCTGGCCGCGCGGCCCCTGATCGAGGTGGGCGTGCCGCTGGCGGAGGGGGCCAGTTCCCACACCCGCTGACCCCCGTCGGGAAGGTCGACGTGCAGCCGCATCGGCGGCACGTCCGACCGCCCGCGGAACTGCACGACCGCGTCGTCCAGCAACGGCTCCAGGTGGCCGTCGGGGATGTCGCCGAACCCCACGCCGCGGTCGAGGTCGACCAGGTGCACCCACACCTCGCGCAACCGCATCCACGGGATGTCGTAGGCCATGATCGGACGGCCCCGGCCGCCGATCACCTCGGCGCGCCAGGCGTCCTCCGGGAGCCGGGCCGCCGCGGCCGCGAACCGCTCACACGCCGCGCGCACGTCCTCGGCCAGCAGCCGCCAGTGGCGGGCCGCCCCCTCCTCGATGTCGGCGTCCCGGTCGGCGCGGCTCGCGTACATCTGGTGCTCGACCCCGGTTCTGGCCCAGGTGAGCAGGTTGACCAGCGCGTCGGCGTTGCGCGCCAGGTGGGTGATGGCGTGGGCCCTGGTCCAGCCGGGGCACAGGCTGGGGCCGTGCGCCGTGGTCTCGTCCATCCCGTCGACGACGTCGAGGAGGCGGTCGGTGGCCTGGTCCAGGGCGGTCAGTCCGGCGGTGGCCCGGCCGGCGGCCTGGGCGGCGGCCGCGGACCGGGCGAGGGCCAGGGACCGGAGGTCCGGTCGCGTCTCCGCTGCGGACATGGCGCCCCTCCTGGAGGTGGGGTGAGCGGGTGGCGTGAGCGCGTGCGGTAGGGAACAGGGTAAGTGCGACGAGCGACCCCCCGATAGACCCGATCGGGGCCGCTGAACCGCTGCCGACCACTGGTTTTGCCCAGGACGGGCCGTCGGCGATGACGCAGCGTGCGCGCCCGGTCGGCCAGTGGCGCACGTGTCCCACCTCGTGGAACGAATACCCCGGGCCGTGGAACCCGTCAGTTCCGTGGGGTTAGCTCTGCCTCCTGGGGGGAGCGCGAACAGCGGAGGCGACAGTGACCAGCACGGTGCCCGAGACACGGGCGGAGCGGAGTCGGACCCGGCGGAAGGGGCTGGTCGCGGCGTCGATCGGCAACGCCCTGGAGTGGTTCGACTGGAACAGCTTCGCGATCTTCTCGACGTTCTTCGCCCCGCAGTTCTTCGCCAAGGGCAGCAGCGCGACGGCCGTGCTCAGCGCGCTGGCGATCTTCGCGGTCGGGTTCTTCTTCCGGCCGCTGGGCGGCGCGCTGCTCGCCGCCTTCGCCGACCGCAGGGGCCGCCGCGCCGGCCTGACCCTGTCGGTGGTGCTGATGGCCGGCGGCAGCCTGCTGATCGCGGTGAGCCCCACCTACGAGCAGGTCGGCCTGCTGGCTCCGGTGCTGTTGCTGCTCGCGCGGGTCGCGCAGGGCCTGTCGACCGGCGGCGAGTTCGCCGCGTCCTCGACCTACCTGGCCGAGCTGGCGCCGCCGGGCCGGCGCGGCTTCTACGCGAGCTTCCTCTACCTGAGCACCACGCTCGGCACGATCGCGGCGACCCTGCTGGCGACGGTGCTGACCAGCACCCTCGGCAAGGCCGCGGTGGCCGAGTGGGCGTGGCGCATCCCGTTCGCGGTGGGCGCGCTGCTCGGCGTCTACGGCCTGTACCTGCGCCGCACGCTGGAGGAGACCGAGGCGTACACCGAGGGGCAGCGGCGCCGGGTGGCCCGGCCCACGTTGGAGCTGCTGCGGAAGCACCCGCTCGGCGCGCTGCGGGTGGTCGGGTTCACGGTGGGCGCCACCACCGCCTACTACACCTTCGCGGTCTACCTGCCGAACTACGCGCAGAAGGAGCACGCGGTGCCGACGTCGTCGGCGTTGTGGGCCTCGGTGGCCGCGCAGCTGGTCATGATCGTGGTCCTGCCGCTGCTCGGCGCGTTGTCCGACCGGGTGGGCCGGCGCCCGCTGCTGATCGCCTTCGCCGCCGGGTTCGTCGTGCTCGTCGTCCCGCTGTTCGCCCTGCTCACCTCGTCCGCGTGGTCGCTGTTCGCGGCCATGACGGCGGGGCTGGTGCTCTTCTCCTGCTACGGCGCGGTCGCCCCGGCGGCGATGGCCGAGCTGTTCCCCACCGAGGTGCGGGCGGCCGGCGTCGGCCTGCCCTACGCCCTCACGGTGGCGTTGTTCGGCGGCACCGCCCCCTACATCGTGGAGTGGCTCACCGCACAGGGGAGGAGCGGTTGGTACCCCTGGTACCTGGGACTCCTGTGCCTGCTGAGCCTGGTCGTGTACCTGAGGGGTAAGGAGACCCGGGACGCGGATCTCGTCCGGGCGGACGAGGGCTGACCCGGGCGGTCCGCGGCGGAACAGAACGACCCACCTCGCCGGTTGTTGTCGGTGGGCGGGCCTACAGTGGTCGGCGGCCGTCCTGTGCGGTTCGGCCGGCGCGCACACCAACGCACATCGACGCACGTCAGGTGCCACGAGCACCGGGCGAGTCGGTGGCGGCGCCGGTCGGGCCAGCCGACCCCGCTCGGCACCGTTCGGTTCGGCGCCGTCGGGTCGGGCCTGCTCGTCCAGCGCTGGACGAGCGCGAGGACGGACACCCGGCGGTGCTCGGCAGAGCTCGTTCACGGCGCGTCTCGGCTCGTCCGAGGCGAGTCGCGGGCAGGCTCCGGTCCGTACCGACCGAGAGCACGACCACCACGCACACCCGCCATCTCCGCACGGACCTGATCCGAAGGGACCCGCCCCAGTGGCCGACCGACTCGTCGTTCGCGGTGCCCGAGAGCACAACCTCCGCGGCGTGGACCTGGAGCTGCCGCGGGACAGCCTGATCGTCTTCACCGGGCTGTCCGGGTCGGGGAAGTCCAGCCTGGCCTTCGACACGATCTTCGCCGAGGGGCAGCGACGGTACGTCGAGTCGCTCTCGGCCTACGCCAGGCAGTTCCTCGGCCAGATGGACAAGCCCGACGTGGACTTCATCGAGGGCCTGTCGCCGGCGGTCTCCATCGACCAGAAGTCGACCTCGCGCAACCCGCGCTCGACGGTCGGCACCATCACCGAGGTCTACGACTACCTCCGGCTGCTCTACGCGCGCGCCGGCAAGCCGCACTGCCCGACCTGCGGCGAGCCGATCAGCCGGCAGACGCCGCAGCAGATCGTCGACCAGGTGCTCGCCATGGCGGAGGGCACCCGGTTCCAGGTGCTCGCCCCGGTCGTGCGCGGCCGCAAGGGCGAGTACGTCGACCTGTTCGAGCAGCTCCAGACGCAGGGCTTCTCCCGCGTCCGGGTCGACGGCGAGGTCCACCCGCTGACCGAGCCGCCGAAGCTGAAGAAGCAGGAGAAGCACCACATCGCGGTGGTCGTCGACCGGCTCACCGTCAAGCGGAGCGCCAAGCAGCGGCTCACCGACTCGGTGGAGACCGCGCTGCGGCTGGCCGACGGGCTGGTCGTGCTGGAGTTCGTCGACCTGCCGGAGGACGACCCGCACCGCGAGCGCGGGTTCTCCGAGCGCATGGCCTGCCCCAACGGCCACCCGCTGGCGATCGACGAGCTGGAGCCGCGCTCGTTCTCCTTCAACTCCCCGTACGGGGCCTGCCCCGAGTGCACCGGCATCGGCGTGCGCAAGGAGGTCGACCCCGAGCTGGTCGTGCCGGACGACGAGCTATCCCTGGCCGACGGCGCGATCGCGCCGTGGGCCGGCGGCCAGAGCGCCGAGTACTTCCTCCGCCTGCTGGAGGCGCTGGCCGAGACGATCGGCTTCCGGATGGACGTGCCGTGGCGGCGGCTGCCGGCCAAGGTCCAGAAGGCCGTCCTGCACGGCGTCAACGAGCAGGTGCACGTCCGCTACCGCAATCGGTACGGCCGCGAGCGCGCGTACTACGCGAACTTCGAGGGCGTCATCCCGTTCCTCGAGCGCCGGCTGGACCAGACCGAGTCCGAGTACATGCGCGAGAAGTACGAGGGCTACATGCGGGAGGTGCCCTGCCCGGCCTGCCAGGGCACCCGGCTCAAGCCGGAGATCCTCGCCGTCACCCTGGAGCACGGCGAGCTGGGCGAGCGCTCCATCGCCGAGGTCTGCGCGATGAGCGTGCGGGACTGCGCCGACTTCCTGTCCGGCCTCGCGCTGGGCCAGCGGGAGCGGATGATCGCCGCCAGGGTGCTCAAGGAGGTGCAGGCGCGCCTGGGCTTCCTGCTCGACGTGGGCCTGGACTACCTGTCGCTGGACCGCGCGGCCGGCACCCTGTCCGGCGGTGAGGCGCAGCGCATCCGGCTGGCGACGCAGATCGGCTCCGGGCTGGTGGGCGTGCTCTACGTGCTCGACGAGCCGTCGATCGGCCTGCACCAGCGGGACAACCACCGGCTCATCGAGACGCTCACCCGCCTGCGCGACCTCGGCAACACGCTGATCGTGGTCGAGCACGACGAGGACACCATCCGCGCCTCCGACTGGGTGGTCGACATCGGCCCCGGCGCCGGCGAGCACGGCGGCCGGGTGGTGCACAGCGGTCCGGTCGAGGGGCTGCTCTCCCACACCAGCTCGCTGACCGGCGCGTACCTGTCCGGGCGCAAGCGCATCGCGGTGCCCGACACCCGGCGGCCGGTCGACCGCAAGCGGCAGCTCACGGTGGTGGGCGCGCGCGAGCACAACCTGCGGTCCGTCGAGGTGTCGTTCCCGCTGGGCTGCCTGGTCGCGGTGACCGGCGTCTCGGGGTCGGGCAAGTCGACGCTGGTCAACGACATCCTGGCCACCGTGCTGGCGAACAAGCTCAACGGCGCGCGCCAGGTCCCCGGCCGGCACACCAGGGTCAAGGGCCTGGAGCACGTGGACAAGCTGGTGCAGGTGGACCAGTCGCCGATCGGGCGCACGCCCCGGTCCAACCCGGCCACCTACACCGGCGTGTTCGACCACATCCGCAAGCTCTTCGCGGCCACGACCGAGGCGAAGGTGCGGGGCTACCAGCCCGGCCGGTTCTCGTTCAACGTCAAGGGCGGGCGCTGCGAGGCGTGCGCCGGCGACGGCACGATCAAGATCGAGATGAACTTCCTGCCGGACGTCTACGTGCCGTGCGAGGTGTGCAAGGGGGCCCGGTACAACCGGGAGACCCTGGAGGTGCACTACAAGGGCAAGACGATCGCCGAGGTCCTCGACATGCCGATCGAGGAGGCGGCGGAGTTCTTCCAGCCGATCAACGCCATCCACCGCCACCTGCGGACCCTGGTCGACGTCGGCCTGGGCTACGTCCGGCTGGGCCAGCCGGCGCCGACGCTGTCCGGCGGCGAGGCGCAGCGGGTGAAGCTCGCCAGCGAGCTGCAGAAGCGCTCGACCGGCAAGACCGTCTACATCCTGGACGAGCCCACGACCGGTCTGCACTTCGAGGACATCCGCAAGCTGCTCGGCGTGATCAACGGCTTGGTGGACAAGGGCAACACCGTGATCGTCATCGAGCACAACCTCGACGTCATCAAGACGGCGGACTGGATCGTCGACATGGGGCCGGAGGGCGGCTCCGGGGGCGGCACGGTGGTCGCCGAGGGCACGCCCGAGGTGATCGCGGCGGACGAGGACAGCCACACCGGGCGGTTCCTGCGGCCGCTGCTGGACGCGGCGGAGCTGGAGTCGGCCTCCGCCTGACCGCTCGCCTGACCACGAACCACGGAGGGTGTCCGTCCACTAGGGACAGACACCCTCCGTGGTTTGGTGATGTCTGCTGCTGTCGGATGGGGAGGGCGAAGTTCGCTCCATGGAGCGATTCGGCCGGTGCCGGCGGCGACTTGGTCGTGTCCGCTGTCCCCTCCGCGAGCCCGTGAATCCCCGTGTGCGGAGGGATTTGCTCGGACGCTCGGCGCCGGGGCGCGCAACTTGTTATCGCTGGTAACGGCCGAGTTGTCCACAGGCGGCCCAGTTGTCCACAGCTCGGCGATGTGCTCTTGGTCGGGCTGATCGTCGGCCGATAGGCTGGAGCGGGGCTCGCCCCCCGGGACGGGTGGGGGCTGTCGCGGGAGCAGGCGGGAACGTCGTCGAGCGGGTGCCCGGCCGACGGCTGGAGCCCGCCGCCCGTGGTTGCGGTCAGGCAGGCGACCGGGCGGTCAGATCACGAGGCTGAGCAGGCCCGCGACGGCGAAGCCGACGACGGACAGGATCGTCTCCAGGACCGTCCAGGTGCGCAGCGTGTCCTTGACCGGGATGCCGAAGTACCGCGAGACGATCCAGAACCCGCCGTCGTTGACGTGCGAGGCGATGATCGAGCCGGCGGTGATGGCCACCGCGACCAGGGCCAGCTGGGGCTGCGTGTACTGGCCACCGGCCAGCAGCGGCGCGACGATGCCGCCGGTCGTCACGATCGCCACCGTGGCCGAGCCCTGGGCGACGCGCAGCGCGCAGCTGATGACGTAGGCGAGCACGATCAGCGGCAGTCCGGCCGAGGACAACGCGCCGGCCAGCGCCTTGCCCACGCCGGTGGCGGCCAGCACCGCGCCGAAGAACCCGCCCGCGCCGACGACGAGCAGGAGCATGCCCACCGGGCGCAGCGAGGCGGCGGTGAGCTGGCCGATCTCCGCCCTGGTCATGCCGCGCCGCAGGCCGAGCAGCCAGATCGCCAGCAGCACCGCGATGGTGAGCGCGACCGCCGGCGTGCCGAGGAAGGTCAGCACGCCGAGCGCCGCCGATCCCCTGGGCAGCAGCATGCCGCCGAAGGTGGCGCCCAGGATCAGCACCAGCGGGATGCCGATGATCGTGCCGACCAGGGCGAGCGGGGGCTCGGGCCGCCCGTCCGTCCGGGCGTCGGCGTCGGCCGCGCCCACCTCCTCGGGCACCGGCAGGTGCAGCCGCCTGCCGATCCAGGAGGAGAAGAGGACGCCGCCGACCAGCCAGGCGGGGATGCCGCAGGCCAGGCCCATGATGATGATCCAGCCCATGTCGACCTTGAGCAGGCCGGCCAGCGCGACGGGGCCGGGGTGCGGCGGCAGGAACGCGTGCGTGACGGACAGGCCGGCCAGCAGCGGCAGGCAGTACAGCAGGATCGACCGGCCGCTGCGCCGCGCCGCCACGTAGACCAGGGGCGCGAGCACGAAGATGCCGATGTCGAAGAACACTGGGATGCCGAAGACGAGGCCGGACAGGCCCATGGCCAGCGGGGCGCGGCGCTCCCCGAACGCGCCGAGGAGGCGGCGGGTGAGCACCTCGGCGCCGCCGGAGGCCTCCAGCACGGCGCCGAGCAGCGTGCCCAACCCGATGATCACGGTGACGTGCCCGAGGATGCCGCCGAAGCCGCCCTCCAGTAGCGACTCCTTGCCGCTCTGCGCCGAGCCGACGATCCGCTCCACCGGCAGGCCGGCGCCCAGCGCGACGAGCAGACCGGCCAGCAGCAACGCGATGAACGGCTCGGTCTTGACTCTGATGATCAGGAATAGCAGCAGGGCGATGCCGAGCGCGGACAGAGTCAGCAGCCCGGCCGTGTCCTGCCGCAACCACTGCAGGAGTGCGGCCACGAATGTCCTCCAGGTAGGGGTGTCCGCGCCCACCGCCGGTATGCCGGCGGTGGGCGGGTGGGGAGCGGGAGGCGGGAGGCGGGTCAGCCGCGGCGGATCGAGCGACCGGGCAGCGCGCCGGTCGGTCGGCCGTCGTCGATCACGGGCACCCCGTTGACCAGCACGTGCCGGATGCCGACGGCGGGCTGCCTCGGCTCGTCGAAGGTGGCGGTGTCCAGGACCGCGTCGGGGTCGAACAGCACGAGGTCGGCCGCGTGGCCCACCCGCACCAGCCCCCGGTCGCGCAGCCGCAGCCGCCGCGCCGGCCGGCCGGTCATGCGCGCGACGCACTCCTCCAGGGTCAGCACGCCCAGTTCGCGCACGTAGCGGCCGAGGTATCGCGGGAAGGTCCCCCACGCGCGGGGGTGCGGGCGGTCGCCGACCAGCAGGCCGTCGCTGCCCACGGTGTGCGCCGGGTGCCGCATGATCGTCCGGACGTTGTCCTCGTGGCCCACGTGCATCAGGCACGACGTGCCCAGGCGCTCGGCGACCAGCACGTCGAAGTACAGCTCGGCGGGCGCGCGTCCGGCCCGGCGCGCGGCCTCGGCCACGGTCAGCCCGACCAGGCCGGTGTTCTCGGCCCGGCGCACGCCGTTGACCTCGATCGTGTCCCAGTCCACCGGGACGCCGTGGCAGCCGTCCGAGCCGACCTCCTCCAGCTCGTGCCTGATCCGCTCCCGGGTCGCCGCGTCGGTCAGCCGGGCCAGCGCGGCGTCCACGCCGCCCTCGGACACCCAGCTCGGCAGCAGCGCGGACAGGTAGGTGGCGCCGGGGAGGTACGGGTAGGTGTCCAGCGTGATGTCGCACCCCCTGGCCATCGCACTGTCCACAAGGGACAGGAGTTCGCCGGCGCGCCCCGCGTTGACCGGGAAGTTCATCGTGGCGTGGGCGAGGTGCAGCGCGCAGCCGGAGCGCAGTGCCACGTCGACCATCTCGGCGTAGGCCGCCAGCGCGCCCGCCCCGTAGCTGCGGTGGTGCGGGCTGTAGAAACCTTCGTGGGCCGCGACCACCTCGCACAGCGCGACCAGCTCGGCGGTGTCGGCGTACATCCCCGGGGTGTAGGTCAGGCCCGAGGACATGCCGACCGCGCCCTGGGCCAGCCCCTCGGCGAGCAGCCGGCGCATCGCGTCCAGCTCGTCCTCGGTGGCCGGCCGGGCCTCCCAGCCCACGCACATCATCCGCAGCGTTCCCTGCGGCACGAGGTAGGCCGCGTTCACGGCCACGCCCCGGTCGAGCCGGTCCAGGTACTCGCCGACCGTGCGCCAGTCCCAGTCGAACCCCGGCGGGTCGTCGTTCCACCCGGCGAGCTGGGTGCGGAGCTGGGTGAGCACGTCGTCGTCCACCGGCGCGTAGGACAGCCCGTCCTGGCCCAGCACCTCCAGCGTCACGCCCTGCGACACCTTCGCCAGGTGGTCGGGGTTGGCGAGGAGCTGGAGGTCGGAGTGGGAGTGCATGTCGATGAAGCCGGGCGCCAGCGCCAGCCCGTCGGCGTCCACCACCCTGCGGCCGCCGAGCCGCCGGTCGCTCTCGATCGCGGCGATCCGACCGTCCGCCACCCCGACGTCGGCGCGCACCGCCGGCGCCCCGGTTCCGTCGACGACCGTCGCGCCCCTGAAGACGATGTCCACCTGTGCCTCCCCGTCCAGCCGCTGGTCAGAAGTAGGTCCGGACGAGGTCGACGACGGTCTCGCCGTCCGCGTCGACGACCGGGAGGAGCGGCCACTTGTCGAAGACCGTGCAGGGGTGCGACAGGCCGAATCCCACCCAGTCGCCGACGGCCAGCTCGACGTCCGGCCCCACCTCCAGGAACGCGTGCTGGTCGGCGAGGGCGGTGACCCGGCACCCGGCCAGCGGCCGCTCCGGCCCGCCGCCGGCGCGGCGCAGCACCTGCGGCTCGGGCAGGTCCTGGTCGAAGGAGGCGTCCCTGCGGCCGAGGGGGAGCAGGGCCAGCCCCGGCTCCGGGCGCGAGAGGACCTGCGCCCACGCCCGCAGCGCGGGGCGGAACGGCGGCTCGTCGCCGGCGAGCGCGTGGGCCCGGCCGAACGGGGACAACCGCCGGTACAGGCCGTCGTCGTGCGTGAGGTAGGCGCCGCTGCGGACGACCGGGAGCACCTCGATCCCGGCCGGCCACGGTGCGGTGAACGCGGCCGCCACCTGGTCGAAGTACGAGCTGCCGCCGGCGGAGACGAACACCCGCTCCAGGCCGGCGAGGTGGCCGGCCCCGGCGAGCAGGACCACGAGCTCCCGCAGCCGGCCCAGATACTCGTCCACAGTGGACAGAGCGTCCGGGGTGGCCTCGTGGGCGACGGCCCCCTCGTAGCCGGCGACGCCGACGAGTCGCAGCGCCGGGCTGGCCGCGACCGCCTCGGCGACGGCGAGCCCCTCGGCCAGCTCCCGCACGCCGGTGCGCCCCCCGGCCGCCCCCAGCTCGACCGCGACGTCCACCGGGCGGCCGGGGGTCCGCCCCGCGAGCGCCTCCGTCATCAGCTCCACGCCGCGCGCCGAGTCCACCCAGCAGACGAACTCGAAGTCCGCGTCGCGGTCCAGCTCGTCGGCGACCCAGCGCACCGCCGGCGCCTCGACCAGCTCGTTGGCCAGCACGATCCGGCTGACCCCGAACGCGCGACACACGCGCAGCTGACTGGGGGTGGCCACGGTGATCGCCCACGCGCCCGCGTCGAGCTGGGCGGCGAACAACTGCGGCGCCATGGTGGTCTTGCCGTGCGGGGCCAGCGCGAGACCGTGCCGGGCACACCACTCGGCCATCGTCCGGAGGTTGTGCTCCAGCGCCGGCTTGTCGATCACGACGAGCGGGCCGACGAACCCGTCGGTGAAGAGGCGGGGTCGGCGGGCGGCCACCTCCCCGAGGGTGGCGCCGAACGCCCACGAGGGCATTCCCTTGAAGTGCCAGTCGACCCGCTCGGACCCGATGGCCGCGACCGCGGCCCGGTCGATGTTGGCCGGACGCACCGCCCACCTCCGCTCTGTTGCAGCATGTGCAACGGCAGTTGCAAGATGTGATGCGGGGGTGTGTAGCATTCCCGCCGCCGCCCGGTCAACGGTGTCGCGCCCGGTGGTGGGCCGTGCACGGAAGGGGACACATGGGGCAGTCCGGTGTGGACAGGGACAGGGTCGACCCCCGGGAACGTTCCCGCCCTCGGAACGCCGCGGGGAACGCCTCGGGGAACGCCGCAGTGGGGAGTGCGGTGGTGGAGGACGCCGTCCCCGATGGGAACGCGACGGGCGACGTGGTCTGCCTCGGCGAGTCGCTGGCGGTGTTCGTCCCGGACGCCGAGGAGCCCGGGCGCTACCTGCTCACGATCGGGGGCGCCGAGTCCAACGTGGCCCGCCACCTCGCCAGGGCGGGCCTGCCCGTCCGGTGGGTCGGGGCGGTGGGCGAGGACGACCTCGGCCGCGCCGTGCTCGACCACCTGCGCGCCTCCGGCGTCGACGTCGCCGCCGTGCGGGTCGACCCCGAGCGCCCCACCGGCCTCTACGTGAAGGAGCCCGACGCCGGCGGTAGCCGGATGCGGTACTACCGCAGCGGGTCGGCGGCGTCCGCGCTCGGCCCCGACTTCCTCGCCACCCTCGACCTCACGACCGCCCGGTTGGTGCACCTCACCGGCATCACCGCCGCGTTGTCCCCGAGCTGCCGGGCGCTGCTGCGGACCGCGATGGACCCGGGCCGGCGTCGGTCGTCCCCCCTGGTGTCGTTCGACGTCAACTGGCGTCCGGTGCTGTGGCGCGACCAGGATGCGCGCGTGCTGACCGAACTGGCCAACGCCGCCGACGTCGTGTTCGTGGGGGAGGACGAGGCCGAGGCGCTGTGGGGGACCGGTGACCCCGACCGGGTGCGCGCGCTGCTGCCCGCCCCGACCACCGTGGTCGTCAAGCAGGGCGCGCGCGGCGCGACCCTCGTCGAGGGGGGCACCGCGGTCTTCCAGCCCGCGCTCGCGGTGGACGTCGTGGAACCCGTCGGAGCCGGGGACGCCTTCGCCGCCGGCTTCCTCGCCGCCACGCTCGCCGGGGCGGAACCCGCCCACCGCCTGCGCGCCGGCCACCTGCTCGCCGCCGCCACCCTGTGCAGCCGCGAGGACGTCGGCGACCCGCTGCCCGCCGACCGCGTCGCCGCCCTGCTCGCCGCCGACGCCGCGACCTGGGCCGCCGCCCGTGTCACCCGGGAGGGGGTGGCGCCGCGATGAGCCAGAGCCTCGACCGGGCGTTGACCATGCTCGCCGAGCTGGCCGGCGGCCCGCGCACCCTCGACCAGCTCGCCGTGACGCTCGGCGTGCACAAGTCCACGGCGCTGCGCCTGCTCCGCACGTTGGAGTCCCACCGCTTCGTGCAGCGCGACGACGTCCGGCACTACCGCCTCGGCACCGCCATGTTCGACCTCGCCAACCAGGCGCTGGAGGAACGCGACGTGCGGCGGGTGGTCGAGCCCCACCTGCGCGCGCTCAACGCCCGCACCGGGCACACCGTCCACCTCGCCAGCTACGAGGACGGCGAGGTCGTCTACATCGACAAGTACGACAGCCGACACCCGGTGCGGATGTACTCCCGGATCGGCCGCCGGGCGGCCCTGCACTGCACGGCCGTGGCGAAGGTGCTGGTGGCGGCGCTGCCCGTGGCCGAGCGCCGGGCGATCGCGGCCTCGCTGGAGTACCCGAGGCTCACCGAGAACACGATCACCGATCCGGAGCGCTACCTCGCCGAGCTGGACCGGGTCCGCGAGCAGGGGTACGCCGTCGACAACGCCGAGCACGAGGACTTCATCCACTGCCTCGGCGCGCCGATCCGGGGAGCGGGCGGTCGGGTGCTCGCCGCGGTCTCCCTGTCGGTGCCGCAGATGCTGCTCGACTTCGAGGGCCTGATGGGCCTGCTGCCCGACCTGGCGCGCACCGCGGAGGCCGCCTCCGTCGAGTGCGGCTGGACCCCGAGCCCGGGCCGCACCCCGGGCACCTAGTTGTTCGACGAGCACAGTTGTTCGACGAGCACAGTTGTTCGACGAGCACGGTTCGATCAGCACGGTTCGATCAGCACGGTTTGATCAGGACGAGGAAGGACGACTGATGGCCAAGACCGAGATCCGCACCGCCGACGCCCCGACGCCGGTCGCCAAGTTCACCCAGGGGGTGCGCAAGGGCAACATCCTGCAGGTGGCGGGCCAGGTCGCCTTCGACCCGGCGTCCGGCGCGGTCGTCGGGGACACCGTGGCGGAGCAGACCCGGCAGGCCCTGCGCAACGTCAACGCGGTGCTGGCCGCGGCCGGCGCGAGCATGGACGACGTGGTGATGCTGCGCGTCTACCTGACCGACACCGCGCACTTCGCCGAGATGAACGAGGCCTACGGCGAGTTCGTCGCCGAGCCCTACCCGGCCCGCACCACGGTCTACGTGGGGCTGCCGGAGGGGCTGCTCGTGGAGATCGACGCCCTCGCCGTGGTGGGCGAGCCGACCGCCTGAGCCGCCCCTGACGCCGAACCGCCCGACCGCGCGCCACGAGTCGGGCGGTTCGGCCGTTCCCGCCTGCCGGCGCGGGGCCGGAGCCCGTACGGTCGACCCACGCGGTGATCGTGGGGAGGCCCGATGAAGTGGTACGCCGACGCCCCGGCCCGTCGGGCGCGCCAGCTCGCGGCGGACGTGTTCGCCCTGGCCTGGATCGTGCTCTGGGTGGTGCTGGCGCTGCGGTTGCGGGACGACGTGCTGCGGCTGCGCGGCCCCGGCGACCGGATGGCCGACGCCGGCGCCGGCCTGCAGGGGGCGTTCGGCGCCGCCGCCGAGCACGCGGCGCGGGTGCCGCTGCTCGGGGAGTCGCTGGCCGCGGCGTTCGGCCGCGGCGAGACGGCGGGGACCCGGCTGGTCCTGGCCGGGCACAACCAGGCCGCCGCGGTGGAGCGGACCGGCACCTGGCTCGCCGTCGTGGTGATCGTGGTGCCCGTGCTGATGCTGCTCATGGTCTGGCTGCCCGCGCGCCTGCGCTACGCGCGGGAGGCCGCGGTGGTGCGCCGGCTCGCCGACCAGGGCGGTTTCGAGGACCTGCTCGCGCTGCGCGCGTTGACCCGCCTGCCCGCCGCCCAACTCGCGCGGTACGGCGTCGACCCGGCGACCGCGTGGCGGGCCGGCGACCCGGTGGCGATCGCCGCGCTCGCCCAGACCCAGCTCGACGAGCTGGGGCTGCGCCGCCGTCCGGGTGGTTCGCCCTGATCTCGCGCGCCGGCGCCCGGAGCCCGGCCCGGAGAGACGAAGTCCCCCTCCGGCGGAGAAGGGGTGTTCTCCGCCGGAGGGGGACCGGTGTTCGTCGGTGGTGGCGCGTCGGGGTCGAGGTCGGTCAGTAGACCGGGCCGGTGTACTTCTCGCCGGGGCCCTTGCCCGGCTCGTCCGGGACCGGGGACGCCTCGCGGAAGGCGCGCTGCACGGCCTGGAGGCCCTCGCGCAGCGGCCCGGCGTGCGGCCCCAGGTACTCGGCGGAGGCGGTGACCAGGCCGGCCAGGGCGGTGATCACCCGGCGTGCCTCGTCGAGGTCCCGGCGCTCGCTGGAGTCCGGGTCCTCGTCGGCCAGGCCCAGCTTCTCCGCGGCGGCGGACAGCAGCATCACGGCCGCCTTGCTGATGACCTCGACGCTCGGCACCTCGGCGAGCTCCCGAACGGGTTGCTGGTCGGACTCGGTTCGCATGGACTCGGACACGGCTGCTACCCTGTCACGAGCGACCAGCCCCCGTGTAGTCGGGGGCGGCCAAGTGGAGCCCCCGCTCCCACCCGAGCCGCCGGATCAGGTGGCCGGGTCCGGTCCACCACCGGTGATCACACTGGTGATGGTCGACGCGCGCGCCATCCGGCGGCGGGTCGAACGGTCGGAAGCGGGCCCCGCGCGCCAAGAGGCGCCGGGGCTCTCGTCTTTCCGCGGGAACGGGTCCCACCGCAGCACCGACCGAACCGAGGAGGCCCCATCAGCTCCGAGCCGCGCATCAACGACCGCATCCGGGTCCCGGAGGTCCGTCTCGTCGGACCGCAGGGTGAGCAGGTCGGGATCGTCCGCATCGAGGACGCGCTCCGGCTTGCCCAGGAAGCGGACCTCGACCTCGTTGAGGTCGCCCCGCAGGCGCGCCCGCCGGTCTGCAAGCTCATGGACTACGGCAAGTTCAAGTACGAGAGCGCGCAGAAGGCCCGCGAGGCCCGCCGGAACCAGCAGCTCACCGTGATCAAGGAGCAGAAGCTCCGCCCCAAGATCGACACCCATGACTACGAGACGAAGAAGAAGGCCGTGGCCCGCTTCCTCGAGCATGGGAACAAGGTCAAGGTGACGATCATGTTCCGGGGCCGCGAGCAGTCCAGGCCGGAGCTCGGTTTCCGGCTCCTGCAGCGGCTCGCCGACGACGTCGCCGAGCTGGGGTTCGTCGAGGCCGCGCCCAAGCAGGACGGTCGAAACATGATCATGGTGCTCGCGCCGCACAAGAACGTGAAGCCGCGCTCGAAGGCGGCGGCCAGCGCCGAGGACACCAGGGAGGAGTGAGCCGGGCCCACCCCGGCTCACCCCCCACCGGGCCGACCAGGCCCCGCCGGACCACCCGTGCCCGCGGGCGGCCGTCCGACGGGGCCGGGCCCCCGAACCGACGAGGACGACGAATGCCGAAGAACAAGACGCACAGCGGGATGTCCAAGCGCATCAAGGTGAGCGGCAAGGGCAAGCTGCAGCACGAGCGCGCGAACCGCCGGCACCTGCTCGAGCACAAGCCGACGACCCGCACCCGGCGCCTTGCCGGCACCGACACCCTGGCCAAGCAGGACGTCTCGCGCGTCAAGAAGCTGCTCGGCCGCTGACGGCCGAAGGCCCTCCAGACCTTCCACCGCCAGGGCGGCTGATCGTCGCCCCCGAGACAACGACAGGACGGACCCGTGGCACGCGTCAAGCGGGCGGTCAACGCCCAGAAGAAGCGCCGCACTGTGCTGGAGCTGGCCAGCGGCTACCGGGGGCAGCGCTCCCGGCTGTACCGCAAGGCCAAGGAGCAGATGCTCCACTCGCTCAACTACGCCTACCGGGACCGCCGTGCCCGCAAGGGTGACTTCCGCCAGCTGTGGATCACCCGGATCAACGCCGCCGCGCGGCAGAACGGCATCACCTACAACCGGTTCATCCAGGGCCTGAAGGCCGCCGGCGTCGAGGTCGACCGCAAGATCCTCGCCGAGCTGGCCGTCAACGACCCGGCCGCGTTCACCGCGCTGGCCGAGCTGGCCCGCCAGAACCTGGCCACCGGGGATGCGGCCTGAGTTGAGCCGCGACCAGCGTGCCGGACGACCCGGGGACGCTCCGTTCACCGAGCGGACGCCCCGGGTCGTCGCCGCTCGGCACCTGACCCGCCGCGCCGGCAGGGACCGGGCGGAGCGCTTCCTCGCCGAGGGCGCCCAGGCCGTCCGCGAGGCGTTGGCCTGGGCCGGCGCCGGCCGGGGACGCGTGCACGAGCTGTTCGCCACCGACGAGGCCGCCGGGCGCCACCCCGAGCTGCTGACCGCCGCGCGGCAGGCCGGCGTCCCGGTCAGCACCGTGACCGAGCGGGCCGCGGCCGGGCTGTCCGAGACCGTCACCCCGCAGGGCCTGGTGGCCGTCTGCGACCCGGTCGACGTGCGCCTCGCGACCGCGTTGGCCGGCCAGCCCCGACTGGTCGCCGTGCTGGTCGGGGTGTCCGACCCCGGCAACGCCGGCACCGTGCTGCGGGTGGCCGACGCCGCCGGCGCGGACGCGGTGATCTTCGCCGGCGACGCCGTCGACCCGCACAACGGCAAGTGCGTGCGCGCCACCACCGGCAGCCTGTTCCACCTGCCCGTCGCGCGCGGCCGCGAGGTCGACGCGGTGTTCGACGCGTGCCGCGCGGCCGGGCTGCGGCTGGTCGCCGCCGACGGCCACGCCGAGACGGACCTGGACGCCGCCGAGGAGTTCGGCGACCTGGTGCGCCCGACGGCCTGGGTCTTCGGCAGCGAGGCGCACGGCCTGCCGGGCGAGGTGCTGGCCGCGGTCGACGAGGCGGTGCGGGTGCCGCTGTACGGCGCCGCCGAGAGCCTCAACCTCGCCACCGCCGCCGCGGTCTGCCTCTACACCAGCGCCCGCGCCCAGCGACGGGGCTGACCACCACGGTTCCACCCACCGGACGGCACGAGGGCATCCCTCGTGCCGTCCGGCGTTGTGGGGAGAAGTCCTCGGTGGTCGAACCCGTGGTCAGCCCGTGGTCAGCCCGCGACCAGGACGGCGGCGCCGGTGACGCGGTCGCCCGCGAGGTCGGCGAGCGCGTGGTCGGCGGCGCCGAGGTCGTAGGCCGTGGTGTGGACCTGGAGCGGGTGTCGGGCGGCGAGGCGCAGGAACTCCTGTCCGTCCTCCCGGGTGTTGGCGGTGACGCTGCGCACGGTGCGCTCCCCGTAGAGGTGGCGTTGGTAGTTCAACCGGGCGATGTCGGTCAGGTGGATGCCGGCCACCACCAACACGCCGCCCCAGTCCAGCGCCGCCAACGCGGGCGGCACCAGCTCGCCCGCCGGGGCGAACAGGATCGCCGCGTCGAGCGGCTCGGGCGGCCGGCCCGTCGGCGGGCCCGCCGAGGCCGCCCCCAGCTCCAGCGCGAGCTCCCGGGCGCGCGGCGAGCGGGTGAACACGTGCACGAGCGCGCCGGTGGCGAGCGCCACCTGCGCGGTGAGGTGCGCGCTGGCCCCGAAGCCGTAGATCCCGAGCCGTCCGCCCCTCGGCAGCTCCGTGCGCCGCAGGGCGCGGTAGCCGATGATCCCGGCGCACAACAGCGGGGCCAGCTTCTCGTCCGGGTAGCCCTCGGGCAGGTGGTAGGCGAACTCCGCGGGCACGGTGGTGAACTCCGCGTAGCCACCGTCGTCATCCCATCCGGTGTAGACCGAGTAGGGACACAGGTTCTCCCGCCCGGTCAGGCAGTACCGGCACTCCCCGCACGTCCCGCGCAGCCAGGCGATGCCGACCCGGTCCCCGGGGGCGAAGCCGGTCACGGCGCTGCCGAGCGCCACGACCTCCCCGACGGCCTCGTGCCCGGGCACCACGCCCGGCCGGTGCACCGGGAGGTCGCCCTCGGCCACGTGCAGGTCGGTCCGGCACACCCCGCACGCGCGCACCCGCACCAGCAGCTCGTCGGCGGCCGGTGTCGGCACCGGCCGCCGCTCCAGCACCATCGGCCACCCGCGCGCCGGCCCGGGCCGGCGGACCGACCACGCCCGCATCACGGGCTCCATCCAACGCCGTCGGCCGCCGTCCGGCAGCGCGAGACCGCGGGTCAGTCGGAGAGGCGGTCGGTCAGCTCGCGCACGAGCGGGTCCGCCGCCACCGGCCGACCCTGCTCCTCCAGCGCCCGGGTGAGCGTGTCGAGCACCCCGGCCACGGTGTCCTCGTCGCCGTCGGCGGTGAGCAGCGCGGCCGCCCGGCGGGCGTCCCGCTCGGCCTGGTCCGGCCGCTCGGCCGCGAGGTGGATCCGGCCGGCCCGGCCGGCGAGGAACGCCTGCCAGTCCGGGTCGCCGAGGTCGACCGCGAGCTGCTCGGCGTGGGCGTTGGCGGTCAGCGCCTCGTCGAACCGGCCGTGGCTGGCGAGCAGGGCGGCCCGGAAGCCGACCGCGTTGGCGTGCTCGGCCGCCGCGCCGTCCTCGGTCGACTCCCTGGTCAGCTCCACCGCCCTGTCCAACGCCGCCGAGGCTGCCGGCAGGTCGGGGGTGATCGCCTGGGCGAGGCGGACCAGGCTGCCCGCGGCCTCGACCGGGTCCCCCTCGCGCTCCCGCAGCTCGGCGGAGCGCCGGAACGCGTCGGCCGCGGCGTCCGAGTCGCCCAGCATCGAGTGGGCGCGCCCGAGGTTGTCGAGCACCCTGGCGTGCAGGCTCGGCTGGTTGTCGCCCATCCGCGCGGCCACCGCGCCGAAGTGCTCTGCGGCCGCGGCGTGCTCGCCGAGCGCGCCGCAGGCGAAGCCGAGCCGGTACCGGGCGTTGAGCTCGAACTCCTCGTCCGGCTCCGGCCCGGCCAGCCGCAGCCCCTCCTCCAGGGTCTCGGCCGCCTCCAGGTTCCTGCCCTGCAGCAGGTAGCCGCCGGCCAGGTAGAGGCAGGCGGTGGCGGTGGCCGAGGGCGGCAGGTGCCGGCGGGTCGCGGCCACCGTCGCGACCAGGTCGGCGATCCGGTCGCCGCCCCGGTCCAGGTGGTCGACCATGAACGCGCGCTCCAGCAGCGCGAGGGCGTGCCACGGGCCGTCGACCGTGCCCGCGAACGCGGTGAACTCGTCCAGCGCCGCCAGGCCCTCCTCGACCTCGCCCACGTCCAGCAGCAGGCGGGCCTTGGCCCGCAGCGCGGCGTAGCGGGTGCCGGCCGGCGTCGGCTCGGCCAACACCTCGCCCAGCACGTGCAGCGCCGCGCCCTGCTCGCCCCGGTCGGCGAGGAGCGCGGCCCGCTCCACCCGCACCCACGCCACCCGCCGCGGGAGGCGCCGGGTGGCGACGTCCTCGGCGCGGTCGAGCTGCTCGGCCCGCCGCGTGTCGCCCGCGGCGCCGTCCCCGGCGGCGTCCTCGGTGTGGGACAGGACGTCGGCCAGGGTGAGGTGGGTGGCGATGAGCGCCTGCGGGTCGTCGAGGAGCTCGGCCTCCCGCAGCGCGCGCTCCGCCCTGGCCAGCGCGGCGGCCTCCGGGTCGTGGGCGTCGAGCAGCCCGATGGCCCGGCACTCGAAGCGGAGCGCGGCGACGTGCTCGCCCTCCGCGCGCAGCCGCTCGACCATCCGGTCCAGCTCGGCCAGCATCTCGGCGCGCGGGATCGCCGCGACCTCCCGCCAGAGGCGGTGCGCCGCGACCTTCGCGGCCAGCGCCGAGGGCAGCAGGGCGTCGAGATCGGCGGGGAGCTGGGCCAGCAGCCGCGCCCCCTCGAAGAACTCGCCGTCGTCCAGCGCCGCCACCGCCCGGCCGGCGAGCTCGACCGGGTCGGCGAGCGGCGCGCCGTCCCCGGCATCCCCGCTGTCCCCGCGGGTCTGAGTGTCCGCAGGGGACTGTCCTGAGTGGACGTCCTGTGTGGACGGAGGAGTCGGGCCGACCACCACGTCGGGCACGGCGAGCGGCACCGGGTCGGCGTCCGGCGCGGCCAGGCGCTCCCGCACCCACCGGCTGCGCGCGTCCGTCCCGTTGCGGGCGTCGAACCGCGCGGCCAGCTCCAGCGCCGTCTTCTCCAACTCGACCCGCAGCGACTCGCCGGTAAGCGTCCGCCGCGCGCCGTCGGGGCCGGGCAGGGTGAACTCGGTCCGGTCCCGCTCCGCCGCCGGCAGCCGGCCGAGCAGCAGGGCCGCGTCCGTCGCGAAGGTCATCGCCTGCCGGGGGCTCGGCGGGTCGGTCACCATGTCCAGGTGCCGCCGCAGCAACCGCACGCCGCGGTCGACGTTGTCGGTCAGGGCGCAGAACCACAGGTGGTGGTGCACCGAGGTGCGCCCCCGGGGCAGGTCCCGCTCGGCGCGGTAGGCCAGCAGGTGCGCGCGGGCGGCGAACTCGGTCCGCCCGGTCGCCAGCAACGCCGGCAGCAGCGCGGTCAGCACGCCGTGCGGCTGCTCCCGGCACGTCGTCTGGCCGGACAGCACCGGCTCCGCGTGCCGCACGGCGTCCTCGTGCCGTCCCCGGCGCACCAGGTGGTCGATCTGGGCCTCCACCACGCAGGCGGCGCAGTTGCTCATCGCGTCCGGCTCGGCCGCGACCCACGCCGCGTAGTGCCGCTCCACGGCCTCCTCGTCGCCCACGTGCTCCGCCACGGACAGGCGGATGCCGTGCACGGGGTGCGCCGAGAAGCCCTGCCGCTGGTAGTGCGCGGCCAGGTCGTCCACCAGGGCGCCGACCTGGGCCAGGCTGAACCGGGGGTCGTCGACCAACGCGCCGGGCAGCCACTTGTGCTGCCAGTTCAGCCAGTGCGTCAGCGACTCGTCGAACGCCTCGGGCGCGCGCTGCTCGGCCTTGCGGCACCAGGCGAACGGGGCGAGCATCAGCTCGCTGCGGCGCAGCTCGGAGTAGGCGTCCACCAGTTCCAGCCGGGCGAGCACGCCCAGCTGCACCTCGCCGGCGGCGTCGGCCAGCCGGGCGGCGCGCTCCAGGAGCTCGCACCGCGTGTCGCCGACGGGCATGCTCATCGCCTCGCCGATGAGCTGGCGCACCCGCTCCTGCTCGGCGGTGGGCGCGTCGAAGTCGTCGGTCACCTTGGTCGGCCTTTCCGGATCGTCGGAACCTCGGGCGACGCCGTCAGGGTTGGACGGCGCGGTCGAGCAACGCCAGGAACGAGTGGTTCAGCGCCGCGGTCTCCCTGGGCCGCAGCGGCCGCCGGGACTGGAGCACCGCGTGCACGTAGAGCGACTCGACCACCAGCTCGGCCACCGCGTCCCCGCCCAGGGCCGGCAGGCGCTGCGCGAGCGGGTTGCGGGCGTTGAGCACCAGCCGCTGGCTCGCGGTCGGCTCCTCGTCCACCAGCCGCTCCAGCAGGTCGGCCCACAGCGGGTCGCTGTCCTGCCGCGCCTGCTCGGCGTCCTGGCGGCGCTGGCCGGCCGGGTCGCTGATCAGGAGCGCGGGCAGCGAGACCGGGTCGAACTCGCGCAGCACGGGCGCGCAGTCGTGCCGCGCCAACACCCGCTCGGCGACCGAGAGCACCGGTGCGAAGCCGGCGGCGACCTCCGGCGCCGGCGAGTCCAGGGCGGCCAGCAGCTCGGTCGGCTCGACCCGCCGGGCCACCGACGCGCCCTCCAGCTCGCCGAGGCGCCGCACCAGCTCGGTGTCGTAGGCGTAGCCGGCGTTGACCAGCCCGATCCCCTGCGCCTCGGCGACCGGGGCGAGCTGCCGGAACTCGTCGGCGTCCGGCGTGTACAGCAGGGTGGGGTAGCGGCGCCGGAACTGGCGCAGCGGCATGACGCCCTCGGTGGTCTCGAACGGCAGCCACCGCTCCGCCAGCCGCAGCATCTCGTCGTCGACCAGCGCCACCGACTTGATCCCGAGGTGGTGCGTGGCCAACAGGGCGCCGGCCCGCTCCGGCTGGCTCGCCCCGAGCCGCACCATCCAGTCCCGCAGGCTCGCGCCGAGCTGGTCGCGCACCGCGAGCAACGTCTCGTCCTCGTACAGCGCCTCGCGGCTGGCGGTCGGCCGCAGCGTCTCGGTGTTCACCACGCAGCGCGCGAAGTACGCCCAGTCCGGCAGCAGTCCCTCCACCGCCGTGCCGACCAGCATCCGCTTGAGGTAGACACGGTGCGCCTGCCGGTTGCCCGGGTGCGCGCCGCCCGGCAGGACGAAGATCGCGCCGGTGAGCCCGGCCGCCGGCGCGGACACCGGCAGCACGCCGAACGGGCGGAAGCCGAGGGCCGCCTCGCAGTAGTCGGACAGCCGGGCCTCGTGCTCCTCCGGCGACTCGTCGGCGCCCCGCAGCCAGGGCAGCTCGCCCAGCGTCACCCGCTGGTCGCCGCCGGGCCCGCGCACGTCCACCGAGACCGGCAGCAGCGAGCCGAACTCCTCGGCCAGCGCCGCGACCACGTCCCGGCACAGCCAGTGCTCGGCGTCCGGGCGCGGCACCAGCTCGACGGTGGTGCCCACCTCGGTCGCGAACCGCTCGTCGACCTCGACCGAGTAGCTGCCGGACGCGTCGGCGACCCAGCGCACCGCCGGCCCGCCCTTCGCCGACCGCGTGGTCAGCTCCACCCGCTCGGCCACCAGGAAGCAGGACAGCATCCCCACGCCGAACTGGCCGAGGAAGCCCTGCCGGGCGAAACCCAGCTCGTCCCGCTTGGACGTGCTGCCCAGCGTGGACAGCAGGGCGTGGACCTCGTCCTCGGTGAGCCCGATGCCGCTGTCGGTCACGCGCAGCCGCCCGGTGCCGGTCGTCTCGGCGGGTTCGATCACGACGGTGGCCGGGGCGTCCGGCTCCACCGCGCGTCGGGCCGTGATGGCGTCGACCGCGTTCTGCAGCAGTTCCCGCACGTAGACGCGGGGACTGCTGTAGAGGTGGTGGCTCAACAGGTCGATGACGCCACGCAGGTTGACGCCGAAGGTGTGGGTCAAGGCTGAACCTCGAAGAAGATCGGACCGTCGGTGCGAGATCAACGAGGGCGAGGTTACTGCGTCACCCGGACAGTGACGGAGTGGATTCGCGCCGACGCTACCGACAGTGACAACTGTGTGCGCCATCTGCGTCAATCCCACTCGGTCCGATCACATAGGATCGGCCCGTTGTGGTGGCCCTCGGGCCGCGACGACGTGTAGTGGCCGTCGAGGAGCCCGGGAGCTGTTCACCACCATGTCCGGAGCCAACGACCCGTACGACCCCAAGGAGGTCGCGGCGCTCGCGCCGGAGGCCTTGCGCGACGCCGTCGAGGGGGCGCGGGCGGCGTTCGCCGCGGCGGCCGACCTCGACGCGTTGGCCGCCGTCAAGCCCGCGCACCTCGGTGACCGGTCGCCGCTGCTGACCGCCCGGCGGGAGATCGGCGCGCTGCCCCCGGCCGCCCGCTCGGAGGCCGGCAAGCGGGTCAACGAGACCCGCGCCGCGATCCAGTCCGCCTTCGACGAGCGGCGCGCGGCGCTCCAGGCCGAGCGCGACGAGCGGGTGCTGCGCGAGGAGGCCGTCGACGTCACGCTGCCGTGGGACCGCGTCCCGCTCGGCGCCCGCCACCCGATCAGCCAGCTCGCCGACCACGTCGCCGACGTGTTCGTGGGCATGGGCTACGAGGTGGCCGAGGGGCCCGAGCTGGAGACCGAGTGGTTCAACTTCGACGCGTTGAACTTCGGCAAGGACCACCCGGCGCGCACCATGCAGGACACGTTCTACGTGGGGTCGGAGGACTCCGGCCTGGTGCTGCGCACGCACACCTCCCCGGTGCAGATCCGCACGCTGCTCGACCGCGAGCTCCCGGTGTACGTGGTGTGCCCCGGCCGGACGTTCCGCACCGACGAGCTGGACGCCACCCACACCCCGGTCTTCCACCAGGTCGAGGGCCTCGCCGTGGACAGGGGCATCACCATGGGGCACCTGAAGGGCACCCTGGACGCCTTCGCCCGCGCCATGTTCGGCGAGCAGTCGCGGACCAGGCTGCGGCCGTCGTACTTCCCGTTCACCGAGCCGTCCGCCGAGGTGGACGTCTGGTTCCCCGAGAAGAAGGGCGGACCGGGCTGGGTCGAGTGGGGCGGCTGCGGCATGGTCAACCCGAACGTGCTGCGCGCCTGCGGCGTCGACCCCGAGGTCTACTCGGGCTTCGCCTTCGGCATGGGGCTGGAGCGCACCCTGCAGTTCCGCAACGGCATCCCGGACATGCGGGACATGGTCGAGGGCGACGTCCGCTTCACCCTGCCCTTCGGAACGGAGGCCTGAGTCGTGCTCATCCCGGTTTCCTGGCTGGGGACCCACCTCCAGCTCCCGGAGGACGTCACCGCCCAGCAGCTCGCCGACGCGTTCGTCGGCCTCGGTATCGAGGTCGAGGGCGTCCACCCGGTCGGCCCGGTCACCGGTCCGCTGGTGGTCGCCAGGGTCGCCGAGATCGAGGAGCTGACCGGCTTCAAGAAGCCGATCCGGTTCTGCCGGGTCGAGGTCGGCCCGGACGGCCAGGACGGCGCCGCCGACTCGCGCGGCATCGTCTGCGGCGCCACCAACTTCCGCGAGGGCGACCTCGTGGTCGCCGCCCTGCCGGGCGCGGTGCTGCCGGGCGACTTCAAGATCGCCTCGCGGAAGACCTACGGCCGCGTCAGCGACGGCATGATCTGCTCGGCCCGGGAGCTGGGGCTCGGCGACGAGCACGCCGGCATCCTGGTGCTGCCGAGCGGCACCGCCAGCCCCGGCGACGACGCCAGCGAGCTGCTCGGCCTGGACGACGCGGTCATCGAGCTGTCCATCACCCCGGACCGGGGCTACTGCTTCTCGGTGCGCGGCCTGGCCCGCGAGCTGGCCTGCGCGCTGGACCTGCCCTACGGCGACCCGGCGGCGATCGAGGTGCCGGAGGCCGACGGCGACGCCTACCAGGTGCGCGTGGAGGACCCGGTGGGTTGCCGCCGGTTCGTGATGCGGCGCGTGTGCGAGGTCGACCCGACCGCGCCCACGCCGTGGTGGATGCGTCGCCGGCTCATGCTGGCCGGCATCCGGTCGATCTCGCTGGCGGTCGACGTCACCAACTACGTGATGTTGGAGACCGGCCAGCCGCTGCACGCCTTCGACGCCAACCTGGTCAAGGGCCCGCTGGTGGTGCGCAGGGCCGTCGCCGGCGAGAAGCTGACCACCCTCGACGGCGTCGAGCGCGTGCTCGACCCCGACGACCTGGTCATCTGCGACGACTCCGGCCCGGTGTCGCTGGCCGGCACCATGGGCGGCGCCAGCACCGAGATCGGCTCGACCACCACCGAGGTCCTGCTGGAGGCGGCCAACTGGGAGCCGGCGACGGTGGCCAGGATGGTCCGCCGGCACAAGCTGCCCAGCGAGGCGGCGAAGCGGTTCGAGCGCGCCGTCGACCCCATGGTGGCCGCGGCCGCCGCGGAGATGGCCGCCCAGCTGCTGGTCCGCTACGGCGACGGCCGGTTCGGCCGGGGCCGCACGGACGTCGGCACGCCGCCGTCGCCCGCCCCGATCACCATGCCGCTGGCGCTGCCCGACCGGGTGGCCGGCGTGCGCTACGAGCGGGGCGCCACCGCCCGCCGCCTGGGGCAGATCGGCTGCCGGCTGGAGCTGTTCACGGCCGACGACGGCACCGCGATGGTCACCGCCACCCCGCCGAGCTGGCGGCCCGACCTCACCCAGCCCGCCGACCTCGTCGAGGAGGTGCTGCGGCTGGAGGGCTACGACACGATCCCCTCCACGCTGCCGTCCGCCGCGGCCGGCCGGGGACTGAGCGAGACCCAGCGCCGGCGCCGCGCCGTCGCCCGGGTGCTGGCCAACACCGGCCACGTCGAGGTGCTGCCCTTCCCGTTCACCGGCCCCGCCGTGTGGGACGCCTTCGGCCTGCCCGCCGACGACGTGCGGCGTCGCACCGTCCGGGTGCTCAACCCGCTGGAGCCGGAGAAGGCCGAGCTGACCACCACGCTGCTGCCCGGTCTGCTGGAGGCGTTGCAGCGCAACGTCGCCCGGGGTCAGCGCGACGTGGCCCTGTTCCACATCGGGCAGGTCACGCTGCCGCGCGCCCAGCGGCTCCCGGTGCCCGAGGTGGGCGCCGAGGGCCGGCCGTCCGACGAGGAGCTGGCCGGCCTGGAGGCGGCGCTGCCGCAGCAGCCGACGCACGTGGCCGTCGTGCTGGCGGGCAACCGCGAGCGGGCCGGCTGGTGGGGCAAGGGCAGGGCCGCGACCTGGGCCGACGCCGTGGAGGCCGCGCGCGTGGTGGCCGAGGCGGCCGGGGTCGAGCTGCGGGTCGTCGCCGGCGACCTGGCGCCGTGGCACCCGGGCCGGTGCGCCGAGCTGCGGGTGGGCGACATCCCGGTCGGGCACGCGGGCGAGCTGCACCCGAAGGTCGTGGAGGCGCTCGGTCTGCCGGCGCGCACCTGCGCGATGGAGCTGGACCTGGACCTGCTGCCGCTGGACGGACGCCGACCCGCGCCCCGCGTGTCGCCGTACCCGCCGGTGCTGCTGGACGTCGCGCTCGTGCTGGACGAGAAGGTGCCGGTCGCCGAGGTCGCCGAGGTGATCCGCGGCGGTGGCGGCGAACTGCTGGAGGACGTGCGGCTGTTCGACGTCTACACCGGCGAGCAGCTCGGGGAGGGCAAGCGGTCGCTGGCGTTCGCGCTGCGCTTCCGCGCCGCCGACCGGACGCTGACCGTCGAGGAGGCGACCGCGGCCCGCGACGCGGCGGTCGCCGCCGCGGCGGAGCGCTTCGGCGCGACCCTGCGCGCCTGACCGGCTCCACGAACCGACGAACGCCCCCGGCGCCAACGGCCGGGGGCGTTTCTCGTCGCGTGTTTCTCGTTGCACTCGTAGGGGTTCGCCCGGAGCCGCACCGCCGCCTCCGCCAAGCCGGCGCTTCGCGGCCCCACCTCCTGCTCTCCTCAGGTCAGCCCCCACCCGCCCTGGGGGGCGAGCCCTGCTCCAGCCTATTCGCTCCCCGCCCGCGACCGCCCGGACAAGATGTGGACCTGTGGACAACCCGCTCCGGATGGGCCACATGGTCACCCGACAATCGGGTCTCTGGGGACAACTCCCCGGGCCTGTGAACAACTCGCCCACGAACAGGGCAAATCCGGCTGGGTGAGGTCGACCGAGCTTCACGTCCCTTCACGAACGCCGGGCCCGAAGACCAGAACCGCCCGGCCTGGTTCCTCGGCTCCCGACCACCAAGCGTGGGCCGAGTCGTCCACGGCGGGCTGCCGTCAGGCGCCGAGCTTGTCCTCGATCCGCGAGACGGCGTCACGCAGCGCGACGAGTTCGTGGAGCACCTTCTCCGCGCTGACCCGTTCGGCGTTCAATGCTGCCTGCCGCACATACGCGGGGACTGGCAGTCCTGCGTCCTCGGCTCGTCGGTCGATCTCCTCGGCTTCATGGGGATCGAACCGGACCGAGACGACTCGCGGGAGACGGTCGCGGGTGCGCACCTCGACCAGCTCGCCGAACAGATCGGGGTCGTTCTGGTGCACGAAGTAGTGCTCGGCGGCCTCGGCGTCGGTCATCGCATGGTGTTGCTCGTCCACGTGCACCTTCTCGTGCCTTCTTGCCTGTATCACGCGGGGTAGCGCCTGCCAGCGCGTCTCGATCGGGTGATCGTCCGGCCCTGGTTTGTAAAGGTTTGCATGGATGTGCATACTTATGCGCATGACGGTTCGGGTGGCGGTCGCCGGGGCGAGCGGATATGCGGGTGGCGAGGTGTTGCGCCTGCTGCTCGCGCACCCCGAGGTGGAGATCGGCGCGGTGACGGCGGGGGGCAGCGCGGGCACGCGGCTCGGGCAGCACCAGCCGCACCTGCTGCCGCTGGCCGACCGGGTCCTCGTCGACACCACCGCCGAGCGGCTCGCCGGCCACGACGTCGTCTTCCTGGCGCTGCCGCACGGCCACTCGGCCGCCCTCGCCGCCCAGCTCGGCGACGACGTGCTGGTGATCGACTGCGGGGCCGACTTCCGGCTCGCCGACCCGGCCGCGTGGCAGCGCTACTACGGCGGCGAGCACGCCGGGAGCTGGCCCTACGGCCTCCCCGAGCTGCCGCTGGCCGGCGGCGGCCGGCAGCGGGACGCGCTGCGCGGGGCCCGGCGGATCGCCGTTCCCGGCTGCTACCCGACCGCGGCCTCGCTGGCGCTCGCGCCCGCCGCGGCCGCGGGCCTGGTCGAGCCGGACGTGGTGGTCGTCGCGGTCTCCGGCACCTCCGGCGCCGGCCGCTCGCTGAAGCCGACCCTGCTCGGGTCCGAGGTGATGGGCTCGGTCAGCGCCTACGGGGTCGGCGGGGTCCACCGGCACACGCCGGAGATCGCGCAGAACCTCGCCGCGGCCGGCGGCGAGCCGGTGACGGTGTCCTTCACCCCGGTGCTCGCCCCGATGCCGCGCGGCATCCTCGCGACCTGCACCGCGTCGCTCGCCGGCGACGCCGACCCCGCCGCGGTCCGGAAGGTCTACGCGGACGCCTACGACGACGAGCCGTTCGTCCACCTGCTGCCCGAGGGCGCGTGGCCCACCACCGGCGCGACCCTCGGCGCGAACGCCCTGCACCTCCAGGTCACCGTCGACGCGGACGCGCGCCGCCTGGTCGCGGTCGCCGCCGAGGACAACCTGACCAAGGGCACCGCCGGCGCCGCCGTGCAGTGCATGAACATCGCCCTCGACCTGCCGGAGACCACCGGCCTGTCCACCGTGGGAGTCGCCCCGTGAGCGCGCAGCCCGTCAGCGGCCCAACCGCCGAGACCGCCGAGACCGCCGTGTCCACTGTGTCCACCGAGTCCGCCGGGCCAGGTGTGTCCACTGTGGACCGATCGGTCGGGGTGACCGCGCCGCGCGGCTTCCGTGCGGCCGGGATCGCCGCCGGCATCAAGGAGTCCGGCAACCCGGACCTCGCGCTCGTCGTCAACGACGGCCCGTCGGACGTCGCGGCCGGTGTCTTCACCGAGAACAAGGTGAAGGCCGCGCCGGTGCTGTGGTCGCGGCAGGTGCTGCGGCAGCAGCGCTCGCGCGCCGTGGTGCTGAACTCCGGTGGCGCGAACGCGTGCACCGGGCCGGAGGGCTTCCAGGACGCGCACGCCACCGCGGAGAAGGTCGCCGAGGTCCTCGGGATCGGCGCGATCGACGTCGTGGTCTGCTCCACCGGCCTGATCGGCGAACGGCTGCCGATGCCCGCCGTTCTGTCCGGTGTGGACAGTGCGGCCGCCGCGCTCGGCGACGCCGCCGAGGACGGCCTCGCCGCCGCCGTCGCCGTGATGACCACCGACACCCGGCCCAAGCAGGCCGCCCTGCGCGACCCGTCCGGCTGGACCGTGGGCGGCATGGGCAAGGGCGCCGGCATGATGGCCCCGAGCCTGGCCACGATGCTCGTCGTGCTCACCACCGACGCGGTGGTCGAACCCGAGACCGCCGACGCCGCGCTCCGCGCCGCGTCCAGGGTCACCTTCGACCGCCTGGACATCGACGGCAGCATGTCCACCAACGACACCGTGCTGCTGCTCGCGTCGGGAGCGTCGGGCGTGCGGCCGTCGCAGGAGGAGCTCGCCGCCGCGCTCACCGCGGTGAGCGCCGACCTGGCCGCGCAGATGCAGGCCGACGCCGAGGGCGTGACCAAGGAGATCACGATCACGGTGACCGGCGCGGCCAGCGAGGCCGACGCGCTCACCGTGGCCCGCTGGGTCGCCAGGGACAACCTGGTGAAGACCGCGCTGTTCGGCTCGGACCCGAACTGGGGCCGGATCGCCGCCGCCGCGGGCGCCGCGCCGGCCGAGCTGGACCCGGACCGGCTCGACGTCACCATCAACGGTGTTCTGCTCTGCGAGGGCGGGGCCAAGGCCGCCGAGCGCTCCGCCGCCGACCTGTCCGGCCGCCACGTCACCGTCCACATCGGACTCGGGCTGGGCGGGGGTGAGGCGACGGTCCTCACCACCGACCTGTCGCACGGCTACGTGGAGGAGAACAGTGCCTACTCCTCCTGAGCACGTGGTCGTGACCGACACCGACAGCCACCAGCGGCGGATCGCCGAGGCCGCGGGCAAGGCCGAGGTCCTGGTCGAGGCCCTGCCCTGGCTGCGGCGGTTCCACGGCGCCACCGTCGTGCTGAAGTACGGCGGCAACGCGATGGTCGACGACGAGCTCCGGCGGGCCTTCGCGCGGGACGTGGTCTTCCTGCGGGCGGCCGGGCTGCGGCCGGTCGTCGTGCACGGCGGGGGCCCGCAGATCGGCGCGATGCTGGGCCGGCTCGGCATCGCCAGCGAGTTCCGCGGCGGGCTGCGGGTCACCACGCCCGAGGCGCTGGACGTGGTGCGGATGGTGCTCGTCGGCCAGGTCGGGCGCGAGCTCGTCGGGTTGGTCAACGAGCACGGGCCGTACGCGGTGGGGATGTCCGGTGAGGACGCCCGGCTGTTCACGGCGCGGCGGCGGGGCGTCGTCGTCGACGGCGAGCCGGTGGACCTCGGGCTGGTCGGCGACGTCGTCGACGTCAACCCAGAGGTCGTGCTGGACCTCCTCGACGCCGGCCGGATCCCGGTCGTCTCGACGGTCGCGCCGGACCGGGACGGCGTGGTGCACAACGTCAACGCCGACACCGCGGCCGCCGCGCTGGCCGTGGCGCTGAAGGCGGAGAAGTTCGTCGTGCTCACCGACGTCGAGGGGCTGTACGCCGACTGGCCGGACCGCACGTCGCTGGTCTCCCGGATCGACGGGGACACCCTGGCGGAGCTGCTGCCGGGCCTGGACGCCGGCATGGCGCCCAAGATGGAGGCCTGCCTGCGCGCGGTCCGGGGCGGGGTCCCCAGCGCGCACGTCGTCGACGGCCGGCTGGCCCACTCCGTTCTGCTCGAAGTCTTCACCAGCTCCGGCGTCGGGACCATGGTCGTCCCGGGTCGGGGAGAGGGGGCGTGATGTCGGACCTCGACACCCGGACCGGCGCCGGCGCCGGCAACGACACCGGCGACCACGCCGGCGACCACGTTGGCAACGACGGGGGCCAGCGGCGCTGGCGGGCCGCGATGATGAACAACTACGGCACGCCGCAGCTCACCCTGGTGCGGGGCGAGGGCGCCCACGTGTGGGACGCCGACGGCAACCGCTACCTGGACCTGCTGTCCGGCATCGCGGTGAACGCGCTCGGCCACGGGCACCCGGCCGTCGTCGCCGCGGTCACCGACCAGCTCGGCCGGCTGGGCCACGTCTCCAACTTCTTCGTCGCCGAGCCGACGCTGGAGCTGGCCGAGACGCTGCTGGACCTGGCCGGCCTGCACGGCGAGGCCAAGGTGTTGTTCTGCAACTCGGGGGCCGAGGCCGTCGAGGCCGCCTTCAAGATCGCGCGGCGGACCGGCCGGCCGAAGGTGGTGGCGGCCGAGGGCGGTTTCCACGGCCGCACCATGGGCGCGCTCGCGCTGACCGGCCAGCCGGCCAAGCGCGCGCCCTTCGAACCGCTGACGCCCGGCGTGGTGCACGTCCCCTACGGCGACGCCGACGCGCTGGAGTCCGTTGTGGACGGTGAGACCGCCGCGGTCGTGCTGGAGCCGGTGCAGGGCGAGAACGGCGTGCTGGTCCCGCCGGACGGCTACCTCCAGCGCGCCAGGGAGATCACCAGCCGGCACGGCGCGCTGCTCGTGCTGGACGAGGTGCAGACCGGGATCGGGCGCACCGGGACCTGGTTCGCCTTCCAGCACGCGGGAATCGTCCCGGACGTGATCACCCTGGCCAAGGGGATCGGCGGCGGGCTGCCGCTGGGCGTGTGCGTCGGCGTCGGCCGGGCTGGCGAGCTGCTGGAGCCCGGCCAGCACGGCACGACCTTCGGCGGCAACCCGGTCTGCTGCGCCGCCGGCCTCGCCGTCCTGCGCACGATCCGCGACGAGGGTCTGCTCGACCACGTCTCCCGGCTGGGCAAGGAGATCGCCAACGGCGTGGAGGAGCTGGGCCACCCGCTGGTCGCCGGGGTGCGGGGCGTCGGCCTGCTGCTGGGCGTGATGCTGCGCCACCCGGTGTCGGCCGCCGTCGCGGCCCACGCGCGGAAGGCGGGCTACCTGCTCAACAACGTCCAGCCCGACGCGCTCCGCCTGGCGCCGCCCCTGGTGCTCACCGAGGCCGACGTCCACCAGTTCCTCGCCGACCTGCCGGCGGTGCTCGACGCCGCCCTCCCTTCCTCTTCCTCGGAGGCGACGTCATGACCCCCCGCCACTTCCTCCGGGACGACGACCTGTCGCCCGACGAGCAGCTCGCCGTGCTCGACCTGGCCGACGAGCTCAAGCGGGACCCGCTGGGCAACCGGGCGCTGGCCGGGCCGCGGTCGGTCGCGGTGCTCTTCGAGAAGAACTCCACCCGGACCCGGCTGTCCTTCGAGGTGGGCATCGCTCAGCTCGGCGGCCACCCGGTGATCGTGGACGGCCGGATGATGCAGCTCGGCCGCGAGGAGACCATCGAGGACACCTCGCGCATCCTGTCCCGCTACGTCGACGCCGTGGTCTGGCGGACCTTCGCCCAGGCCAGGATCAACGCCATGGCCTCGGTGTCCCGGGTGCCGGTGATCAACGCCCTCACCGACGAGTTCCACCCCTGCCAGGTCCTCGCCGACCTGCAGACCGTGCGCGAGCGCTTCGGCCGGCTCGCCGGCCTCACCCTGACCTACCTCGGCGACGGCGCGAACAACATGGCCCACTCGCTGATGCTCGGCGGGGCCACCGCGGGGATGCACGTGCGGGTCGCCGCGCCCGAGGGCTTCCAGCCCGTGCCTTGGGTGCTCGACGCCGCCGCGCGCCGCGCCGCGGAGACCGGCGGCTCGGTGACCGTGCTGTCCGACCCGAAGGCCGCGGTGGACGGCGCGCAGGTGCTCAGCACCGACGCGTGGACGTCGATGGGGCAGGAGAACGACGGCAAGGACCGCGTGGGGCCGTTCCGCCCCTACCAGGTCAACGCCGAGCTGCTCGCCGCCACCGGCACCGACACGATCCTCCTGCACTGCCTGCCCGCCCACCGGGGCTGGGAGGTCACCGACGAGGTGCTCGACGGGCCGCACAGCGCGGTGTGGGACGAGGCGGAGAACCGGCTGCACGCGCAGAAGGCGTTGCTGGTCTGGCTGACCGGCGGGGGTGAGCGACGATGACCGCGGCGACGACGAGGGCGGCCAGACAGGCCAGGATCGTGGAGTTGGTCGCCAACTTCGCGATCCGCAGCCAGGCCGAGCTGGCGCGGATGCTCGCCGCGGAGGGCATCGAGGCCACCCAGGCCACGTTGTCCCGGGACCTCGACGAACTCGGCGCGGTGAAGCTGCGCGGCGCGGACGGCGGCGCCCCGATCTACGTGATCCCGGAGGACGGCAGCCCCGTGCGCGGCGTGCAGGGCGGCACCTCCCGGCTCGCCCGGCTGCTCGGCGAGCTGCTGGTCTCCGCCGACGCCTCGGCCAACCTCGCCGTCCTGCGCACCCCGCCGGGCGCCGCGCAGTTCCTGGCCAGCGCCCTGGACCGGGCCGCCCTGCACGAGGTCGTCGGCACCATCGCCGGCGACGACACGGTCATGGTCATCGCCAGGGAGCCGCTGACCGGCGCGCAGCTCGCGCAACGGCTCACCGACATGGCGGCGGGCAACCGCCCCCAGAACGACTGATCCCCCCACAAGCTTGCACGACAAGGAGAACCACCATGACTGAGCGGGTTGTGCTCGCCTACTCCGGCGGCCTCGACACATCGGTGGCGATCGGCTGGATCGCCCAGGAGACCGGCGCCGAGGTGGTCGCCGTCGCCGTCGACGTCGGCCAGGGCGGCGAGGACATGGAGACCATCCGGCAGCGGGCCCTGGCCTGCGGCGCCGTCGAGGCCGTGGTCGCCGACGCCCGCGACGAGTTCGCCGAGCAGTACTGCCTGCCCGCGCTCCAGACCAACGCGCTCTACATGGAGCGGTACCCGGTGGTCTCGGCGCTGTCCCGGCCGCTGATCGTCAAGCACCTGGTGCAGGCCGCGAAGATGCACGGCGCCGACACCGTCGCGCACGGCTGCACCGGCAAGGGCAACGACCAGGTCCGGTTCGAGGTCGGCATCGGCGCGCTCGCGCCCGACCTCAAGGTGATCGCCCCGGTGCGCGACTACGCGTGGACCAGGGAGAAGGCCATCGCGTGGGCGGAGGAGCGGAACCTGCCCATCGACGTCAACAAGCGCTCGCCGTACTCGATCGACCAGAACGTCTGGGGCCGGGCCGTGGAGACCGGGTTCCTGGAGGACATCTGGAACGCCCCGATCGAGGACGTCTACAGCTACACCCAGGACCCGACCGAGCCCAGGGACGCCGACGAGCTGGTCATCACCTTCGACCAGGGCGTGCCGGTGGCCATCGACGGCGAGACCGTCACCGTGCTCCAGGCCATCCAGGAGCTCAACCGGCGGGCGGGCGCGCAGGGCGTCGGCCGGATCGACATCGTCGAGGACCGCCTGGTCGGCATCAAGAGCCGGGAGGTCTACGAGGCGCCCGGCGCGATCGCGTTGATCACCGCGCACCAGGAGCTGGAGAACGTCACGCTGGAGCGGGACCTGGCCCGGTTCAAGCGGCAGGTCGAGCAGCGCTGGACCGAGCTGGTCTACGACGGCCTGTGGTTCTCCCCGCTCAAGGACGCCCTCGACACCTTCGTCGCCGACACCCAGCGGCACGTCTCCGGCGAGGTCCGGCTCGTGCTGCACGGCGGCAGGGCCGTGGTGAACGGCCGGCGCAGCGAGCAGTCCCTCTACGACTTCAACCTGGCCACCTACGACGAGGGCGACAACTTCGACCAGTCGCTGGCCAAGGGCTTCGTGCAGCTCTGGGGCCTGCCCAGCAAGATCGCCGCGAAGCGGGACCTGAGGGGCGCCAAGTGACGTCGAACCCGGGTGCGGGTGTCCCGCACAACGACTCGGGTGCGGGTGTTTCGCAAGGTGCGGCAGCGCTGTGGGGCGGTCGGTTCGAGTCCGGACCGGCCGCCGCCATGGCCGCGCTGAGCCTGTCCACGCACTTCGACTGGCGGCTGGCCCCGCACGACATCGCCGGTTCCCGCGCGCACGCGAGGGTGCTGCACCGCGCCGGGCTGCTCACCTCCGACGAGCTCGTGCGGATGCTCGCCGGACTGGACCGGCTGGCCGAGGACGTGCGGACCGGGGAGTTCACCCCCGCGCCCGCCGACGAGGACGTGCACACCGCGCTGGAGCGCGGGCTGATCGAGCGGGTCGGCCCGGAGCTGGGCGGCAAGCTGCGGGCCGGCCGGTCCCGCAACGACCAGGTCGCCACGCTGTTCCGGATGTGGCTGCGGGACGCCGCCCGGCGGGTCGCGGCCGGGGCCCTGGACGTGGTCGACGCGCTGGTCGCGCAGGCCGAGCGGCACCCGGACGCGGTCATGCCCGGCCGCACCCACCTGCAGCACGCCCAGCCCGTGCTGCTCGCGCACCACCTGCTCGCGCACTGCCAGTCGCTGCTGCGCGACGTCGAGCGGCTGCGCGACTGGGACGTCCGGGCCGCGGTGTCGCCGTACGGCTCGGGCGCGCTGGCCGGCTCCTCGCTCGGCCTCGACCCGGCCGCCGTCGCCGCCGACCTCGGCTTCGCCGCGCCGGTGGAGAACTCCATCGACGGCACGGCGTCCCGCGACTTCGCCGCGGAGATCGCGTTCTGCCTGGCGATGCTGGGCGTGAACCTGTCGCGGATCGCCGAAGAGGTGATCATCTGGACCACGGCCGAGTTCGGCTACGCCGTGCTGGACGACGCGTGGGCCACCGGCAGCTCGATCATGCCGCAGAAGAAGAACCCGGACGTGGCGGAGCTGGCCAGGGGCAAGTCCGGCCGGCTGGTCGGCAACCTCACCGGGTTGCTGGCCACCCTCAAGGCCCAGCCGCTGGCCTACAACCGGGACCTGCAGGAGGACAAGGAGCCGCTGTTCGACTCGGTCGAGCAGCTCGACCTGCTCCTGCCGGCGATGGCCGGGATGCTCGGCACCCTCCGCTTCGACACCGCCAGGATGGCCGCGCTCGCGCCGGCCGGCTTCACCCTCGCCACCGACATCGCCGAGTGGCTGGTGCGGCAGGGCGTCCCGTTCCGGGTGGCGCACGAGGCCGCGGGGGCGTGCGTCCGGGTGGCCGAGGCCCGGGGCGTCGGGCTCGACGAGCTGACCGACGCCGAGCTGGCGGAGTGCTGCCCGCACCTGACGCCCGAGGTGCGTACTGTGCTCACCGTGGAGGGGTCGATCGCGTCCAGGAACGCCCACGGCGGCACCGCTCCGGAGCGGGTGGCCGAGCAACGCGCCCGGCTCGTGGCGCGGGCCGGCGAGCACCGCGAGTGGGCGAAGCCCGCGGAGGTGCGGTGACGGGACCGCGCGAACCGGCGCCCCGACAGCCCGTGCGCCGGCAGGACCTGGCCGTCGACCCGTTGGTCGCGGCCAGGTCCCTGCTGGGCTCGGTGTTGGCGACGACCACTCCGGAGGGCGTGGTCGCCGTCCGGCTGGTCGAGGTCGAGGCCTACCGGGGCGGCGACGACCCGGCCTCGCACAGCTACCGCGGCCGCACCCCGCGCAACGACGTCATGTGGGGGCCGGCCGGCCACCTCTACGTCTACTTCGTCTACGGGCTGCACTTCTGCGCCAACGTCGTCTGCCTCACCGACGGCGAGCCGGGAGCGGTGCTGCTGCGGGCGGGCGAGGTCGTCGAGGGCCTGGACCTGGCCAGGGAGCGACGCCCCGGCGCCCGCAACGACGCCGAGCTCGCCAAGGGGCCGGCCCGGCTCACCACGGTGCTCGGGCTCGGCCGCGACCACAACGGCGCCGACGTGACGGACGCGGCGTCCGCGGTTCGGCTGCTCCCCGGCGACCCGGTGCCCGACGAGGAGATCCGCACCGGACCGCGCGTCGGCGTGGCCACGGCCATGGACCTGCCGTGGCGCTTCTGGGTGGACTCCCCGGCCGTGAGCACCTACCGGCGCGGCACCCGCAGCCGTCGGGTGAAGCTGACCCACTGACCGGGCCACGCCGAGGCGGAGGCCCTCCCACCGGGAGGTCAGGGCAGCACGGTGTCTGTTCGGTCGGGGCCCGTCCGCTCGGGGCCCGTCCGGTCGGCCTCGTCGCCTCGCCGGCTGTCCGGAACGCGCGCCCCGGTCGAGCGCTCCGCGACCGGCTGCTGTGTGACCGGCTGATGCGTGACTGCTTCCTGCGTGACCGGTTGCTGCGCGCGCTCCAGGAAGCGCAGCAACTCGACCGGGAACGGCAGCACCACCGTCGAGTTCTTCTCCGCGGCGACCTCGACCATGGTCTGCAACAGCCGGAGCTGCAACGCCGCCGGCGCCTCGCTCATCACCTCTGCCGCCTCCGCGAGCTTCCGGGACGCCTGCAGCTCGCCGTCCGCCGTGATGACCCTGGCCCGCCGCTCCCGCTCCGCCTCGGCCTGCCGGGCGATGGACCGCTTCATGCCCTCGGGCAGCGCCACGTCCTTGATCTCCACCCGGTCGATGTGGATGCCCCAGCCCAGCGCCGGGCTGTCGATCATCACCTCCAGGCCCTCGTTCAGCCGCTCCCGGTTGGACAGCAGGTCGTCGAGCTCGCTCTTGCCGATGATCGAGCGCAGCGAGGTCTGCGCGACCTGCCCCACCGCGAACAGGTAGTCCTGCACCTCGACCACGGCCTGCACCGGGTCGATGACCTTGAAGTAGACGACGGCGTCCACCCGCACCGTCACGTTGTCCCTGGTGATGCCCTCCTGAGCGGGCACGGGCATGGTGACGATCTGCAGGTTGACCTTCCGCATGCGGTCGGCGACCGGAAGGATCAGCCGCAGCCCCGGTCCGCGAGGCACCGCCCGCACCCGGCCGAACCGGAACACCACTCCGCGCTCGTACTGGCGGACCACCCGGACGCCCGAGCCGGTCACCAGGGCGAGGAGGGCGAGGATCCCGAGAACCGCTTCCACGACCATGGCACGCTCCCGTGTCTCGCACGGCCGCGCCGACGACCCGACTCCGGCGTCACCCGGTCGCGCGGACCAACCGGTACGGCCCGACCTGCGGGTACCCCGGATGGTAACCCCGCCCCGGGCCGACGCCACCCCCGCCGAACAGGGATGATGGCACCCGGTGACCCCGGCCGGCCGACCGCCGTCGCCGGGGAGACCGGCAAACGCCATCGAACCGGTGAGGGAAGATTCCGAGCGTGAGCGAGCACATCCTCGACGAGCTGACCTGGCGCGGCCTGATCGCGCAGTCCACCGACCTCGACGCGTTGCGCGGGGACCTGGAGTCGGCCCCGCTCACGCTCTATGCCGGCTTCGACCCGACCGCGCCCAGCCTGCACGCCGGCCACCTCGTCCCGCTGCTCGCGCTGCGGCGCTTCCAGCTCGCCGGCCACCGGCCGATCGTGCTGGCCGGCGGCGCGACCGGGCTGATCGGCGACCCCCGTGACGTGGGGGAGCGCACGCTGCACTCCGCGGACCTGGTCGCCGAGTGGACCGACCGCATCCGCGACCAGCTCTCGCGGTTCGTCGACTTCGACGACTCGCCCACCGGCGCGCTGGTCGAGAACAACGCGAACTGGACCGCCGACATGCCGGTGACCGAGTTCCTCCGGGACGTCGGCAAGCACTTCACGGTCAACGTCATGCTCGGCAGGGAGACCATCAAGCGTCGGCTGGAGGGCGAGGGCATCTCCTACACCGAGTTCAGCTACATGCTGCTCCAGGCCAACGACTACCTGCAGCTCCACCGGCGGCACGGCTGCCGGCTCCAGCTCGGCGGGTCGGACCAGTGGGGCAACATCGTGGCCGGCGTCGACCTGGTGCGCCGGGTCGAGGGCGCCCAGGCGCACGCGATCACGCTGCCGCTGGTCACCGACTCCGAGGGTCGGAAGTTCGGCAAGTCCACCGGCGGCGGCAGCCTGTGGCTCGACCCGACGATGACCTCGCCGTACGCGTGGTTCCAGTACTTCGTGAACACGGCGGACGCCGACGCCGGCCGCTACCTGCGGATGTTCACCTTCCTGTCGGACGAGGAGATCCGCGCCCTGGAGCAGGAGACCGCGGACCGGCCCCAGCTCCGGTCGGCGCAGCGGCGGCTCGCCGAGGAGCTGACCACGCTGGTGCACGGCGCGGAGGAGACCCGCAGGGTTATCGCGGCCAGCCAGGCGCTGTTCGGTCGCGGCGAGCTGCGGGACCTGGACGAGGCCACGTTGAACGCGGCGATGGCCGAGGTGCCCACCGGCGCCGTCCCGCTGGCCGAGCAGCCCACGATCGTCGACCTGCTCGTGGCCAGTGGCGTGGTGCCCAGCAAGGCCGCCGCGCGGCGGACCGTGAACGAGGGCGGCGCCTACGTCAACAACGCCAAGATCGGCGACGAGGAGTGGCGCCCCGGCGAGGCCGACCTGCTGCACGGCCGCTGGCTCGTCGTGCGACGTGGCAAGCGCCACACCGCGGGCGTGGAAGTCGTCCGCTAGCGTCGGTGTTGCACCTGCGCGGAGCCGCACCCTTCCCACCTGCGGAAACGGTGTGCGGCTCCGCGTGGCGCAGGTGACTGACCAGGCGATTTGACGTGCCGGTGACGGTCACGTAAATTTCTCCAGGTCAGCGCGGAACGGACTCCGAAACGGGGGCCGGAGCGCTGGAGAGCCGCGAACCAAGCTCCTGCCGGATGGTGGTAGAGTGGGCGGCCGCTGGTTCGGATCCCAGATCTCCTCCTGTGTGAGGCGGATGTGCGTGGGCTCTGCGAACTGGTGAGAGAAGAAGGCTTGAGGACTTCGCGAATACTGGTCGGGTGTGGTGCTGCCCGAATCCCCGGATCTGCGGTGGATTTGACAGCGCTCGGGCCGGCCGGATAGCGTGGGAATCACCAAACCGAAAACGGGCCGAAGGAAAGTGGTTTTCCTCCGGTTGGGTCCGGGTGCCGCGAGAGTGTGTGGCGGGCGGATTTGACAGCGGGGAAACGGTCCGGTTAGGGTTGGGAAGCGAAACAAACTGAAGTGCCGAGGGAATAACGCCCCGGATCTTGGACATGCGGTTTGTGTGTCGGGTGAGGGTGTGCGTGTGTTCTTTGAGAACTCAACAGCGTGCCGAATGTATGCCAGTGA
>NZ_FQVN01000005.1 GCF_900129375.1 Streptoalloteichus hindustanus
GGTCGGAGCCGGAGGAGCGTCCGACGATGGGTCAGGCGCGGGAGGCGTTGGCGGCGGTGGCCGCGGGTAAGCCGCTTCCGGCCGGGTTGGGTGAGGCGGTGGCGGTGGTGCCGCCGTGGCAGTCGGGTGCGCCGACCCAGGCCGTGGTCACCAAGGCGGTGCCGTCCCTCGCGTCGCCGGCCGAACCCCGGCCGGCCACCGCGCGACCGACCCCACCGCCGACCAGCGTGTCGCCGCTGCCCGCCACCGGCGCGGAGGAGCGGCCCGAGTCCCGGCCCTGGTACCGGCGCGCCGGCCTGCTCTACGGCACCTCGGTCGTGCTCGCCGTGGCCACCGGCATCGTCGTGACCAACCTGATCATGGCGCACAACCGGCAGACCGGCGACGCCAGCGCGTTCCCGACGTCCTCGGACGCGCGGCACACCGCCAGCGCGCCCGGCGGCCCGCCCGAGCAGTCGGCCGACGGACGGCCGCAGGCCCCGCCGAGGATCTCCTCGACCGGCCCGTCGTCGACTCCCACCTCGTCCTCGCCGAGCCCCACCCCCACCACCACGCCGAAGCACGACGGCGACGGCCAGGAGGACCGGGTCGAGGCGGTCAGCGACTACTACGAGCTGCTGCCCGGCAACACCGACGCCGCGTGGTCGCGGCTCACGCCGAACGCGCGGAACAAGACGCAGGGCCTCGCGAGCTACCGCTCGTGGTGGGCCGGGGTGAAGTCGATCGACGTGGCCGAGCACGCCGCAGCGGGCGGGGGCGTGCGGGCCAAGCTGGTCTACCACATGCGCGACGGCAGGGTCGTGGAGGACGACATGACCTTCACGCTGGTCCAGCAGGGCGAGTCCTACCTGATCGACGACTGGCAGCTCCTGGGCAGCCGGAAGGTGGGCTGAGCCCGCGAGGGTTACCCGGAGCGCGCCCGGGGTAGATCCAGGAACGTCACTGTTCGGACGCCCTGGCGTCGGGGAGCGCACGCCGCCGGCAGTGGGCGAACAGCGGGAGTACGCCGTGCCGGAGATGCGCGCACTGCTACGGACGGTCACCAGGGTGGCGGTGACACTGCGAGTCAGCGGTGTCCGGTTCGCCCTGACCGGCGGCTGCGCGATCTTCGCCAGGGGCGGCCCCGGCACCGAGCACGACGTCGACGTCCTGCTCCGGGAGCAGGACGGGCACCAGGCGCTGCAGGCGTTGGTCCAGGCGGACCTGCGGGCGGACAAGCCCCTGGTGGGCGACTGGCTGCTCAAGGCCTACGACGAGGGTCGCCTGGTCGACCTGTTGTTCCGCTCGGCCGGTCGGCCGGTGGACGACGAGATGCTGAACAGCGCCGAGGAGCTGCGCGTCGGCGCGGTGACCATGCCGGTGATGCCGGCCACCTTCCTCGTGGTGGAGAAGTTGCTGGTGCTCGACCTGCACTACTGCGACTTCGCCCAACTGCTGCCCGTGGTGCGGGCGCTGCGGGAACAGGTGGACTGGCGGCGCGTGCGGGCGGAGACGGCGCACTCGCCGTACGCCCAGTCGTTCCTGTTCCTCACCGAACGGCTGGGCATCACGCCCCCGCCCGAGGACGTCGCGGCGTAGGAGGGACGAGATGTCGAGCAGGACTCCCCAGTACGCGGCGGCCCGGCTGACCCAGGCGCTCGCGGAGGACCCGCGGACCGCGGAGCTCGGGGTGCGGGTGCAGCTGCGCGGCGACCACGTGTACCTCGTGGGCGAGGTCGCCAGCGAGGAGCGCCGACAGCACCTCACCGAGGTCGTGCGCGAGCTGGAGCCCGAGCTGACCGTGCACAACGAGGTCGGGGTGGTGGAGTGCCGGGAGCCCTCCACCGCCGAGGAACTGGACTGAGCTGGACGAACTGGGCTGCACCAACTGGGGTGCACCAACTGGGCTGGACCAACTGAGCTGGACCAGTTGGGTGGACCAGCTGGACTGGACCGGGCGAAGACGGACCCGGGTCGGCGACGGCCGGGGTCGACGAGGCGAGGAGGGGAGGACCGCCCCGTGATCCGGATCGCCGCCGTCGGGGACGTGCACCTCGGCGAGGACGCCAGGGGCCGGCTGCGGCCGGCCCTCGAACACCTGCCCGACCACGCCGACCTGCTGCTGCTCGCCGGCGACCTGACCAAGCACGGGACGTTGGCCGAGGCGAGGGTGGTCGCCGAGGAGTTCGCCGGGCTGCCGGTGCCGGTGGTCGCGGTGCTGGGCAACCACGACCACCACGCCGACGTGCCCGAGCAGATCGCCGCGCTGCTCACCGACCACGGCATCCACGTCCTGGAGGGCGAGTCCACGGTCCTGCGGCTCGACGGCGCCGCCGTGGGCGTGGCCGGGGTCAAGGGCTTCGGCGGCGGCTTCGCCGGCAAGTGCGGCAGCGCCTTCGGCGAGCCCGAGATGAAGTCCTTCGTCCGGCACACCGAGAAGGTCGCCGCCCGGCTGGCCGACGCGCTGCACGCGATCGACGTCCCGGTGCGCGTCGCGCTGACCCACTACTCCCCGGTCACCGACACCCTGCGCGGGGAGCCGCTGGAGATCTACCCGTTCCTGGGCTCCTACCTGCTGGCCGAGGCGATCGACGACGCCGGCGCGGCCCTGGCCGTGCACGGGCACGCGCACTTCGGCACCGAGCACGGCACCACACCCGGCGGGGTGCGCGTCCGCAACGTCGCCCAGCCCGTGATCAGGTGCGCCTACAAGGTCTACAACCTGCACGGCCCCGACGAGCGGGGCGATCAGTCCGCGTCGGCCACCGGCGGCCAGGCGTCGCCCCACTCCACGTCCCGCGCCTGACGGTAGAGCTCGCCGTGGCGCCGGGACACCGTCTCGGCCGTCAGCTCGCCCGCGGCCCCGCACACCCGAAGGGACACCAGGCCCTTGCGGCGCACCGGGTGGCGCACCACGCGACCGCCGGCCGGCGGCCACGGGTGCCGCGACGCCACGACGTAGGAGAACTTCTCGTCCTCGTACCCGAGCGAGCCCGCCTTCACCTGCCGGTGCAGCACGCTCCTGGTGACCCTGGCCGCGAAGTGGCACCAGTCCTGGCCCTCGGCGATCGGGCAAACGTTGTTGTGCGGGCAGGGCGCGAGGACGGTCATGCCCTGGCTGAGGAGCACGTCCCTGGCCGCCAGAACGCGCTGGTGCCCGGCGGGCGTGCCGGGCTCGAACACCGCCACCACCGCGCCCCGCGCGGCCATCTCCCGCACGATGCCGGCGCGGTGGGTCTCGGGCAGCTCGCCGAGCACGTAGGACATGGTGACCAGGTCCGCCTCCGGGAGCACCGGGCCGGCGCCCACCACGAACCGCCGCCACCGCGCGCCCCGCACCACGGGGGCGGCCGCGCCCTCGGCGAGCCGCCGGCCCAGCGCCATCACCTCGGGCACCTGTTCCAGGACCTCGGCGGACTCCAGCGACGGCCAGGTCTCGGCGGCGGCCCACACCGCGGCGCCGGTGCCGCCGCCGACGTCCACGTGGGTCCGGGGCAGGAAGTCCGGCGCGACCTCGGCGGAGCGGGCCAGCGCCGCCCGCACGGCCGCGAACGTGGCGGGCATCCGGTAGGCGGCGTAGGCGGCGACGTCGGTGGCCGATCGCAGGATGGGCTCGGTCGCGGCCGCGCCACCGCGGTAGCGCTCGATCAGCCGCTCGACCGACCGCGCGATCTCCTGGGTCGACGCCGGGCGGAGCACGTGCTCCAGGGAGGACCGGAGATCGTCGGGAAGGGCGGCCACGCATCCTCCGAGGGCTGACGGCGGGTGGGGAGATCCGGCCGCGCACGGGGAGCGACCGGCAGGCAGAATACCGGCCCGTCTCGGGCACCCGCCGCGCGAGCACCCCTGTGACCTGCGGCAACCCGTGTTCGAAGGTCGACGGGGTGTGACCTCGCCTGGTCCCGGGTCACTTCTCGGCCGCGCCCACCTGTTCTTCCAGCTTCCGCACGCGGCGCAGCGTCGACTCCCGCGCACGCCGGGCCTCCCGGAGAGCCCGGTCGCACGCTGCCATCGCGTCCTGGGCGACACGCAGTGCGTTCTCGGCGACATGCAGCGCGTCCTGGCGTCGACGCAGCTCGTCCTGGGCCGCCTGGTGGTCCCGCTGGGCGACGTCCCGGGCGCTCCTGGCGCCTTCGTGCTCGTGTTCGACGCGTTCCAGGTCGGCGGTGGCCTGATCGTGTTCGCGGCGTGCTTTCGTCAGCTCCGCGCGCAGCCGCTCCTGCTCCCGCTCCCGCGCCCGACGCGCGGCGGCGTCCGCGGCGTCGGTTCTGGGGCGGCGCGGGGCTGGGGCCGGCGCGTGCTCGGCACGCGGCCGGGCGACGGAGGGCACGGAAGGCAGCGGACCGAACCCGGAGTAGGCGGGCAGGGCCGAGGTGAGGCGACCGGAGCAGACCTGTGCGGCCGCCTCGGGGTCGGCCAGCGCGGCGGAGAGCGTCTCCTCCACCTGCCGCTCGGCCGTGCCGCCGAGCCGGTGCCCCTGCTCGGCGGCGAGGTCGCGCGCCCGGCGGGTGAGCGCCGCGAGCACCTGGTGCCGTTGCCGGTTGAGCTGCCGCAGCGCCTCACCCCGCAACTGCTCCTGCGCGGCGCGCAGCTCCGCGCCCACCGTGAGCAGCCGGTCGAGCAGCCCCCGCTCCTGACGGACCAGCAGGTTCACCGCCCACGCGGCGAGCGTGGGCCGGCGCAGGCGGCGGACGGCGCGGGCGAGCACGCGGTCACCCGCCTTCTCGACCGCGCCCGCCCGCGCGTCCCGCGTCGCCACGAACTCCGGCGGCGGCACCGCGTACAACTCGGCCGCGATCTCGGACACGGCCTCGGCAGCCTTGTCGGCTCCATCCGCATCGTCGGCAGCGCTGGCCTTCTTGGTCCGGCTCCTGTTCATCACGCGCACCGCCCGGCAGGTCAGCGGGACCAGTGCCCGACAGTGTGCGTCGCCGGTCGGCCCGGTGCCGGTCGACGCGACACCGCGCCGGTGGTCGGGCTCAGGAGCAGCGCGGCGCCGGGCCGAGATCCGGTGCGATCTCCCGCCACTCCTCCTCGCGTGCGCCGCGTCCGACCACCGCGCACAACCGCTTCCTGGCGGCTTCGGGTCGCGCCGTCCACAGGAACGCGAGCTTGTCGGCGCCGACGCTGGCCACCAGCCCGTCCGGGCCGAACGCCACCCGGTTCACGCTCATGCTGTGCCGGTGGAGGTTGGCCGCGATCTCCCGGCGGCCCACGTCGAGCAGCCGGACCGTGTTGTCCTCGCTGGCGGCGGCCAGCAGCGCGCCGTCGGGGCTGAACGCGAGGTCCCGCACGGCGGCGGTGAGCCGGAGCGTGCCGGAGACCTGTCGCGAGGCCAGGTCGGCGAAGGCCACCGTGTTGTCGCTGCCGCCGAAGGCGAGCACCCGGCCGTCCGGGCTGTAGGCCGTGGTGTAGACGGCCTGCCGCGGCCCCTGGATCTCGCCGTCCGGTCGCAGGTCGGCCGTGCGCCACAGCCGGACGCGACCGTCGACCAGGCCGGTCGCCAGGGTGCGCCCGTCGGGGGAGAACGCGAGCGACTCCGGCCCCTCCCCGCCGCCGGCGAGCCGGCCCCGCACCTGCCCGGAACCCACGTCCCAGACCACCGGCTCCGCGTCCTTGCCCGTGAGCGCGGTGCCGTCGGCGGTGATCCGGAACCGCAGGGCGACCAGCAGCCGGCCGTCCGGGCTGAACGCGACCCGGCCCAGCCCCCGGTTGTCCGGATCGCGCAACACCGCGCGCAGCGCGCCGGTTCTGGTGTCCCACAGGCGAACCGTGGCATCGGCCGAACTGGACGCGAGCAGCGAGCCGTCGGGGGTGAGGTCGAGCGCGTGCACCGCCGAGGTGTGCCCGCTCAGCACCCGGACGGGATCGCGCCGCTGGGCGTCCCAGAGCCGCACGGTGCGATCCGTGCTGCCGGTCGCCACGAGCTTGCCCTGCCCGTCGACGACGACGTCGGTGACCGCCTCGGTGTGCTCGGCGAGCACGACCTGCCGGAACTGCCACAGCTTCACCAGGCCGTCGCCGCCCGCGGTGGCGACGCGGTGCCCCGAGCGGGCGAAGGCCACCTGGAACTCGGCGTTGACCTGGGTGGCCAACTCCCCGAGCTGTTGCCGGGTCCCCAGGTCCCACACCTGGATGGACCGGATCGCGCCGCCGATCACCAGCCGACGGCTGTCGGGGCTCAACGCGATCCCGCCCGGGCGCGTCTGGGCGGCGAAGGTGATCGTGTCCTTGGCGGCCCCGGCCGCGGCGTCCCAGATCCGCACCGTGTTGTCCTTGGCTCCCGTGCTGACGACGGTGGAGCCGTCCTGGCTGTAGGCCACGTACCGCACGGCCCCCTTGTGACCGGTCAGCACGGCCGCCTGCCGCTGTCCGGCGACGTCCCAGAGCCGGACCGTGCCGTCCTCCCCGGCGGTGGCGACGCGGCGCCCGTCCCCGCTGAAGGCCACGTCCCAGATGTAGTTCTCGTGCCCGGACAGCGTCGCGCGGAGCTGACGGGTCGCCACGTCCCACAACTGCACGGTGTGGTCGGGAGCGGTCGCGACGAGCGTGGCTCCGTCCGGGCTGAACGCCACCGCCGTCGCGGGGGTGGGGAACACCGCGATCTGCTGTCGGGAGGCGACGTCCCAGAGCCGGAACCCGTCCACGGAGAACGCGGCGCTGGCCAACGTCCTGCCGTCGGGGCTGAACGCCACCTTGTTCACGGAGAGGATGCCCGGGTTGTCGCCGTCGGTGCGCGGCGTGCCCGCGGGCAGTTCGGCGAGCTGGTGGCCGGAGGCGGCGTCCCAGAGCCGGACCGTGCCGTCGGTGCCCCCGCCGCTGGCCACCAGCGACTCGTCGGGACTGAACGCCACGCTCTGCACCAGGCCGCGGTGGCCGCGCAACTCGCCGTCGTAGTTCTCCATCTGCGTGGTGAGCAGGCTGCCCCGTGACTCCGTGGTCTGCCCCGCCTCCCACGCCTTGAGCGCCAGCAGCATCGCCCGCCGGGGGTTGCTCGCCCGGCTCGCCTCCGCCTCCGCGGCCAGTTGCCGCGAGGTGGCGGTCTGCCGCTCGCGCTCGGCGACGCTCCGCTGCTCGTCGGCGGTCGCCCGCTGCTGCACGGCCACCAGGGTGGCCACCAGCGAGGCCACCAGGAACACGGTGAGCACGCCGATGAGCTGGCGCAGCCGCCGGGCGCGCTGCCGGGCCGCGGTGGCCTCCGCCTCCTCGGCGGCCGCGCTCGCGGTCAGGAAGTCCCGCTCCAGCGGGTTCAGGTCGGCCCAGTGCCGGCCGGCCCACTCGCGGCTGACCGCCAGCCGGGCGCCCCGGTAGAGGCTGCCGGCCTCGCGGTCCAGCGCCTGCCACGCCTGCGCGGCCTCGGTGAGCCGCCGGTGCACGAGCAGCCCCGCCCGGTCCTCGGCCAGCCAGTCGCGCAGCCGGGGCCACTCCCGCAGCAACGCCTCGTGGGTGATCTCCACCGTGTCGGCGTCGGCGGTCACCAGGCGATCCCGCACCAGCGCCTGCAACACGACGGACGCGGGTTCGCCGAGCTCGTCCAGTTCGCCCGCGCGCGCCCGGCGTCGGGTGTCGCCGGCGGCGTCTCCCGGCGTGACCAGGCGCAACAGGATGCGCCGTGCCGCGGCGCGCTGTTCCGAGTCGAACCGCGCGAAGACGCGTTCCGCCGTGGTGCGCAGCGCGTCGTGGATGCCGCCGGAGTCGCGGTAGGCGGCGACGGTCAGCCGCCACCCGTCGCTCTGCTTCCAGGTCTCCCGCAACGCGTGGGCGAGCAGGGGCAGGGCGCCCGCGTCGTGGCCGGCGTCGCCGCGCACCCGCAGGTCGCCGAGCAGCCGCTCGACCAGCTCGGGCTCGATGGTCAGGCCGACGGCCCCGGCCGGCCCCCGGATCGCCAGCCGCAGCTCCGCCTCGCTCATCGGCCCGACCAGCACCTGGTTGCCGTTGAGCAACTCGGCCAGCTCGGGCAGGGCCGCGCACATCGGGTAGAAGTCGGCGCGCACGGCGGCGACGACCGGGGTGCCCTCGGCGGCGACCCGCGTCAGCTCCGCGACGAAGGAGCGGCGTTGCCGCTGGTCGGCGGACTGCGTGAACAACTCCTCGAACTGGTCCACCACGAGCAGGGCGGGCTCGTCGACGTCCCGGAGCGCCGCGTCCAACGCCGCCGCCGGCGCCGTGCCCGGCGTGAACCGCACGCAGCGCCGCGCGGTCCCGCTGGGCAGCAGGCCGTGGGCGACGGCCGGCTGGAGCCCGGCCGCGAGCACCGAGGACTTGCCCGCGCCCGACGCGCCGACCAGGAACAGCGGCGGCCCGCCGCGTTCCCGCTTGCCCACCTCGCCCAACAGGTCGTTGACCAGCGCGGCGCGCCCGAAGAACAGGCCGGCCGTGGCGGCGGTGAACGAGGCCAGGCCGGGGTAGGGGCACGGGGGCGGCGTCCCGTCGCGCGGAGCGTCCGGCGGGTGCTCCTCGCGCGTGGTGACCTGCTGCCGGAGCTCGATCACCTCCAGGAGGGTGCGGCGCAGCAGGTGCGACTGGTGGTGCTGCTCGCGTTCCTGGTCGGACAGCCGTCGGTGCAGCGCGACGAGGGTGGCGTCCAGGTGGTGCGCCAGGCCGTGGAACTCGGTGAACCGGTCGCCCAGGGCGTGCAGGCCCTCGGTGATCTCCTTCGCCAACTCCCCGTGCGACACGGCGACGGCCTCGGTGAGGGCGGTCTCGGCGGCGCCCACCGCCTCCAGCAACCGGGCGACCTCGGCGCGCAGCGCCGGATCGTCCATGCGTTCCGCCAGGGCGTCGGCCAGCAGGTCGCGCAGCTGGTCCGCGTCCACCTCCCCGTCGCCCTCCCGGCGGAGCCGGTCCGCTGTGGTGGACAGGAAGTCGGCGACGAAGTTGCTGCCCATGCCGCCGAGCTGGGCGAACAGCGGGCCGAGCTCGGGGGAGCCCGCGCCGAGGAACGGCGCCGCGATCGGGGCGACCGCGGACGCGGTGAGGAAGGCGACGATCCCGACCGGGGTCAGCTTCCGCGCGCCGAACCCGGCAGCGCGCACCCAGCCGCGAATGCCGCGCCGGGCGCGTTCGGCCGGTTGTTGAAGCGATTCAGATCGTGGGATCGATTCAGTCGACGCCTCGGCGGGATCCTCGTTCGCCACCATCCCCCTGCCCCCCTGGTTCGCCCCTCCCCCAGGTGAGTGAACAGCCTCGCGGGACGCCATCTCGCGGGGCAATCCACTGCTCGGGTCACGGCGTTGGGCCGAAAAGGTGCGACCTGACCGGCCGGGGCGGGCGGACCCGCGCTCTGGGCGCCGCCGCACCGGTCCTCCCGGGGACGTCGTCCTGGACGCGCCCGCCACCCTCCCTCGACTGCGCCGGGAGGAACACCACCTGCTCGGCGGCGCGGAAGCACCTGGTCAGCCGCTGTCCGATTGGCGGGGCCGGGCCGACCATCGTGATCATGATGGGACGCTCGCACGCGGCGACCGGCTGGTGCGCCGGGCTCGCGCTGTCCGCGGTGGCGGACCGCCCGGCCCTGCCGGTGGTCGTGCTCATGGCCTGCGCGACCGCCGGGTTCGCGTTGCTGCCCGACCTGGACCACCGCTCGTCCACCGCGTCCCGCCTGCTCGGGCCGTTCACCCGGCTCGTGTCGTGGCTGCTGCGGCGGACCTCCTCGGCCGTCTACGAGTGGAGCCGCGCGCCCGGCGACCGACGCCGGGACGGGGAGCACCGCCACCTGGCGCACACGGCGCTCTTCGCCGTCGGCCTCGGCCTCGCCGTGACCGCGCTCGTCGCCGTGGGCGGCCCACCGGTGGCGGTCGCCGTCCTCGGCTTCGGGGTACTCCTCGCCGCGGCAGCGCTGGGGGCCTGGGTGCTGGGTGTGGTCGCCGCCGCGCTCGCGCTGGCCGTGCTGGCCGGCGGGGCGGTCCTCGTCCCCGTCGACTCCGGGCGGACGGCGCTCGTGGTGGGCGGGCTGGTGGCGGTCGGCTGCCTGGTGCACGACCTGGGCGACATGGTCACGCACTCCGGAGTGCCCCTGCTCTGGCCACTGCGTGTCCACGGACAGGCGTGGTACCGGGTCCGGCCGCCGGCGGCGCTCAGGTTCCGCGCCGGCGGCCCGTTCGAGTCCCTGTTGGTGTTTCCGGCTCTGGTCGTGGCGGGCGCGCTGCTCCTGTTCGGCGCGGTGTCCTCGGGCTCGACCGGATGACTCACGTCGAGGAGGCGGAAGTACCGGCAGGACACGGAAGTCGGGGAGAACTTCCGGTGACGGGACGGTGTTCTGGCTCTGCGCCCGGGAGACTGGCGGGATAGCGCCGCGATTCGGGGCGAAGCGGATGTCGGAACCGGACTGGGAAGAGGTGGTCTGTGGTGCGAAAAAAGATTGCTGTAGAGCGGTTTCCGGGCGATAGTTGACGCGACGACGACAGCGGTGGTGAGGAGATCACGATGGCGGGCACGGAGAAGCGGTCGATGTGGCGCCGCGGTTGCGGTGCCCCCGCCCGACTGTCGCTGTCGGCGCACTTCTCGCTCCGACCGCACGCGGCACACCGGGTTCTGCCGGACGGTGCGGACTCTACTCGATGACGCGGAAGCGACACGTGGGGAGCCGCCCGTCGGAGAAGCCGACCAGGGCGGCTTTTCTTTTGTCCCAACGCGTTAGTCGTCCTCTTCGGGAAACCGACGGTCATGCCCGGGATCTCGGGGTGAGCGACGCGGACCGGGTAACCGCGGCCTTCGCGCGAGAAGACGAGCGATCCTTTCCAAGTCCACAGTGGAGTGTGAAGATCCGTCGAGGGCGACGGCCGCCGTTCCGCGGTGGGAGCGGAGCGGATCTCGTGTCCTCGACGGGCACGGTGAGGAGGGGCTCGGGAGCCCGACCCGGTGGCGGACCGGGCGCCACGACCGGCACCGACGGTTCGACTCCGTCCCTCACCGCGGACCCCCGATGGCACCCGCTCGCCGGCCTCTCTCCCCGGCGACCAGGAACTCCGCGGGGGTTGGTCGGCGCGGCCCGGCGGACAACGGGCCGTGCCGGAGGGGGAAACGGCGAACCCGGCGTGGCGAACCGGGTTCGCCGCCCCGGCCCGTCGACGGCGGGGACCTCGACCCGGTGGCGGGCGGGGATCTCCCGCGCGGCGGACCGGCCCCGCCCGCCACCACACGCGGCCGTGGCCCAACTGGCAGAGGCGGCTGGTCGAGAGCCAGTCCACGTCGGGGTTCGACTCCCCGCGGCCGCACCGGTCCTCGCTCCGGCGAGGACGCCAGCCCTCGTAGCCCAACGGCAGAGGCACCGGATTCAGGATCCGGCCAGTGCGCGTTCGACTCGCGCCGAGGGCACCGGGCGGGGCCGATCCGGCTCCGCCGTCCGGTTCGGACACAGAAACCCCGATCACCACGAGGAAGGGAGGACCCGGTGGGTGTGCTCGTACTCAACGCTTCCTACGAGCCGTTGCACACGGTCAGCGTTCGGCACGCGATCCGCATGCTGGTCCGCCAGGTGGCGGTCGTGGAGGAGGCGATCGAGGGGCACACCCTCGGCGACTTCCCCGTGCCCCGCGTCCTGCGGCTGCTCCGCTACATCTCGATGCGCTGGCGCTACGGCAGGGCGCCCGGCTGGAGCCGGCGGGGCGTCCTGGTCCGCGACGGGAAGCGCTGCGCCTACTGCGGTCGGCCCGGCGACACCGTCGACCACGTCCTCCCGGTCTCCCGGGGCGGGCGCTCCGAGTGGTTGAACACCGTGTGCGCCTGCGCGCCGTGCAACGGCCGCAAGCGGGACCGCACGCCGCAGGAGGCGGGCATGCGGCTCCTGCGGCACCCGAAGGTCCCGAACTGGCAGGACCTGGTGCCCGCGTTGACGGGCACGGCGTGAGCGCGTCGTCAGAGTGAGCACGGGCCGATCGGGCGCTGGGGCGGGGAAATCGCCTCGGCGCCCGGTCGGCCCGTGTCCTACGGTGCCCGTCATGCCCGCGGAGACTCTCCTGCCAGCGGCCGACACGGTCGAGCGGTACGACGCCGTGCGCTCCGACGAGTCGCTTCTGCTGCCCGGTGTGACCGCGCTGTGCGATCGGCTCGGCCTTCTGGGTGCCACGCTCGAACGCTTCGAGGACGGCTCCCTGCCTGTCTACGCGGTGGGCGGGAACCAGGTGCTGAAGCTCTACCCCGCCGTGCACCGGCACGAAGCGGACGTCGAGAGCGGCGTCCTGCGCGCGGTGGAGGGCCGGCTTCCCGTTCCCACGCCGCGGGTTGACGCGGTCGGGGAGTTCGAGGGCTGGGGCTACGTCCTGATGGAGCGGCTGCGGGGGGAGAGCCTGACCTCGGTTTGGCCGCGGACCTCGCCCCGGCAACGGGATCGGCTGGCCGCGGAGCTCGGCGCCGCGCTCGCCGCGTTGCACGCCGTCGAGGACCCCGTTCTGGACCGGTTGGAGCCGGCGGACTGGGGGCGGTTCCTCGCCGAGCAGCGCGCCGGTTGCGTCGACCGGCAGCGCCGGGCGGGTCTCGGCGCGCCGTGGCTGGAGCAGATCCCGGCGTTCCTGAACGCTGTGCCGCTCGACCCGTCGCCTCGGCCGGTGCTCCTGCACACCGAGGTGATGAGCGACCACCTGCTCGTGACGCCGACCGACGACGGGTGGGCGCTGTCCGGGTTGTTCGACTTCGAGCCCGCGATGCGGGGAGCGAACGAGTACGAGTTCGTCGCGGTCGGCTTGTTCGTGGCGCGTGGTGACGCCGTGGTTCTGCGTCGCGTGCTCACGAGCTACGGCTTCGCGGCTGACGCGCTCGACGAGGAGCTGTCCCGCAGGTTCCTCGCCTACACCTTGCTGCACGTCTACAGCAATCTTCCGTGGTACCTGCGCGAGATGCCGAAGCCTCCGGAGTCGTCTCTCGATGCGCTCGCTACTGCGTGGTGGGGCCTCGACTGAATCTTCTCTGTTGTACGGGGAAAACTCGTGCTCGATGTCGCTCCACAGTGGACTGTCCTCTGGAGGTCCTCTGTGGACGAACGCTCTGTTGTGCCCGCACCGGGCCGGGCCGCTGTGGCTCCGGCCAGCCGCTGGTGTCGCTTCCTGCTGAGCGGGGGTTCGTTGGTCGACGCGGTGATGACCCCGCCGTGGGCTTCTGGCGGGTGAAATCAGGACCACCGACGGGTGAGAACGTCCGAGTTGTCCACAGTCACCCGAATTCCTCCACAGGGCGGCGCTGTTCACTTTGCCGGCGCTGGGTGGGCCGATAGGCTGGAGCAGGGCTCGCCCCCCAGGGCGGGTGGGGGTGTACCCCGAGGGCGGGGATCGTCGGCGGGGCAAGGGTTTCCGGTGGCGCGGCTCGTTCCGGTGCTAAGGCTCGGCGGGTGGGGGCCGCGCCGGCGCGGCCCCCACCGCCACGTCATGCCGCCGTCGGCGGGCGGCTGCCCAGGACGAACTCGCCCACGCTCGACTCCGCGTAGTAGTCCAGGCCCGTGGCTTCCGCGAAGAGGTCGGAGTCGCCGCCGCCCACCCCGCACGGCGCGAGGCCCATCGCGGTCGCGACCAGGTACATCGTCGTGTACAGCGCGCCCACGTTCTTCAGCGTCGCCGCGTAGGCCATGCTCTCGTACTTCCACATCATGCGGCCGAAGCGCGCCGTGATCACGATGAGCACCTGCGGGTCGCCCGGCATGAGCGTGATCCGCCGGGCCCACGACAGCAACCGGGGCGCGGCGTCGACCCGGTCCGGGACGCGCTCCAGCCGGTGGCCGAACGGGTCGTAGTGGTAGATCCCCGACGCGAGACCGTCCACATGGGACACCACGGGGTAGAGCTCCAGCTCGTAGATCGACCCGCCGGAGGGGTACGGCCGGTAGGTCAGCTCCTGGGTGTGCCCTGGGCGGTCCCCGCGCACCCGCGCGCAGCGGTAGAGGAACTCGCCGAGCTGCTCGGCGGTGATCGGGCGCGTGTCGTCGTGCTCGCGCACCGACTGCCGGCGCTCCAGGACGTCCGTGAAGGCGGGCGTTGGGGCGGCGGCCTGGCCGCCGTCCGGCCGCGCCAGGGGCACGGCGGGCCCGGGGAAGGGCTCGCGCGCCGAGGGCAGCGCCGGGAAGCGGTCCCGCGCCCAGTGCGTGCCCCCGTACGGGAGGTCGTGTCGCCCCAGCCGCGTCCGGCTGTGGAACCACAGCTCGTGCGGCCGCCACTGGCGCAGGGCGAAGTCGCGCTCCTCCTCGTCGCCGGGGACGACGAGGGAGTGCGCCCGCAGGATCTCCAGGACCGCCGCGGTCGCCTCGGCGGACAGCGGTCCGGTCAGGGAGGCTGCGGGACGCGGGATCCGGAGGCCGGTCAGGAGCGCGACGACCGCGTCGTCGTGCACCGCCACGACCGCCTTCGCCCGGGGCGACTCCAGCAGGATCCGGTCGCCGTCGCGCCGCAGGATCGCGAACCGGGACAGCACGAGCACGTCGGACTCGGCGACGGGTGTCCGCGCCCGGACCGGCGACCCGGTCGGGGTGACGGTGACGAGGGGGCGGTCGCCGTCGACGAGCGTGCTCTCCACCCACCCGTCCCGGTGGAGGCGGGTGAGCAGGTCGGACAGGCGGGCCGGGCTGTGCTCGCCGTCGTGCGCGCGGACCGCCCGCAGCAGTTCGGGCTCCGTCCGGGGCTCGCCGAGGAGGTTGTCCAGGGCGGCGAGTTGGCCTTCGCTGAGTCCGGCGAACCGTGCGACGTGCCCGTTCTCCGTCAGCTCGACCTCGTCCTCGGCGGCTCGTCGCACCGTGACCTGGGAACGGAGGTGGATCAGCTCGCGGTGCGGCGAGGACAGGTGTGCCATCAACGGGGCTCCTCGGGTTCGGAATGATCTTCCTTGCGGAAAGTAAGAGACCGGTTACTCCCCGCTCAAGTCGGGGGGTGGTTCGTCCCTCGTCTGGCGGACAGGGGCGAGTGTTCGCCCGTCGGGCCGCGCCCACCGGATCGACCGCGAGTGCCACCAGGAGTACTACGTCCCTCGGCGGTGTGTCCTCGCGGGAAAGGGGGGCGGCGACGGCGACGCTCCCGACGCGGGTCAGCGGCGACTCCGCCGTCGGGCACGGGCGGTGCGCGGTCCGCCTGGTGGGCGAACGGGCACGTCCGGCGCCGCTGGTGGCGGTCGGCGACGCCGCGTTGCTCGGGGCCGGCGGCGTGTCACGTCAGCAAGGGTCGCAAGCCCGGTCCCCAGAACGCCACCGAGATTTCCCCAGCCATCCCGCGGCGGCGCCCGCCACGACGACGAAGTGGACTGTCTACTGGGGAGAATTCCGGGAAGAACAGCGGCCGTGCGCGCGGACGGTCAGGTCCGCGCGCACGGCCGGCTTTCGGTTTTTCGCTCGCCTCAGGAGAAACGCGCTGGCTACCGTCCTTCGTGGAGGAAGTCGACCACGAGCGCGGAGACCTCTTCGGGCCGTTCCACGCTCGGCAGGTGGCCAGCCCACGGCAGCGTGACGTGTCGCGCGTTCGGGACGCGTTCGGCCAGAACTCCGGCGATGGCCCCGAAGTAGTCCAGGTCGTGCGCGCCCGAGACGACGAGGGTGGGCGCCGTGATCGCGGCCAGATCGACGTCCGCGAAGCGGCGGTCCATCGTGCCGTCGAGGGCGAACGCGACCTCGGCGGACCGGCGTCGCATCGTCCTCAGGGCGGCGCGTGCCCGCTCGTCGGCCTCCGGCCCCAACCACGTCCCCGTGTCGAGCTCGACCAGCGCGTCGAGATCCCGGGCCGCGACCAGCTTCTCCTTCCGCTCCCGGTAGGCGGTCGCGTCCGGTGTCTCGGCGGCGCCTCTCATACCGGCGCACAGCAGGACGAGCTTGGTGACGCGGTCCGGCCACCGGGCGGCGAACTCCTGCGCGACCGACCCGCCGAACGAGGCGCCCACCACCGCTGCCGGGCCGACACCCAGCTCGTCCAGGAGATCCCGCACGTCCTCGGCGTCGCTGAACGCCGGCGCCGGCGGCGTGTCGCCGAACCCGCGGAAGTCCGGACGCACCACCCGGTGTCCGGCGGCGACCAGCGCGTCCACCTGGGGGTCCCACATCCGCCGGTCGGCCGCCGAGGAGTGCAGCAACACCACGGGCCGACCGGAACCGGTCACGTCATGGGCGAGTGTCATGGGCCGAGCCTAGGTTCAGGTCGCGACGCTCACGCCGACCGCTCGCCGGGCGGGGAGACCTCGGCCCTCGGCGTCCGGTCCCCGTCGGCGCGGCGGGCGTCCGCGCGCCGGTTCGCCCACAGGCTGGTGAGGGTGACGGTCAGCAGGATCAGCACGACGCCCGCGAGCGAGAGCAGCGTGGGAATCTCGGGAACCCACGGCCAGACGTCGTGCGCCCAGTGCAGCACGAGCTTGCCGCCGATGAGGAGGAGGATCATCGCGAGGCCGAAGTCCAGGTGCGCCAACTTGGTCAGCGCCGCCTGCAGCACGAAGTACAGCGCCCTGAGCCCGAGCAGGGCGAAGGCGTTGGTGGCGAAGACGAGGAACGGGTCCTCGGTGATCCCGTAGACGGCCGGCACCGAGTCGACGGCGAAGACGATGTCGGTGGCGAAGACCGCGACCACGGCCAGCGCCAGCGGGGTCAGCGTGCGGCGGCCGGCCACCCGCACCACCATGCGCGTGCCGTGGTACTCGCGGGTCACCGGCATCAGTCGGCGGAGCAGCCGGACCGAGCGCATCTGGGTGATGTCGACCTCGTGCTCCCGCCCGGCGACCGTGTCGCGGAGCAGACGTGCCGCCGTCACCAGCAGGACCGCCCCGAACACCAGGAAGGCCCAGGTGCCCGCCTGGAGCATGGCGGCGCCGAGCGCGATGAACACGCCCCTGAGCACCAGGGCGCCGACGATGCCGTACAGCAGCACGCGTTGGGCGAGCGCGGGTGGGACGGCGAAGGTGGACAGCAGCAGGATGAAGACGAACAGGTTGTCCACCGACAGCGACTTCTCCACCAGGTAGCCGGTGAGGAACTCGACCGACTGGCCGGAGCCGAAGGAGAACCACAGGTACGCCCCGAAGGCGAGGGGCAGCACGAGGTAGAAGGCGGACCAGGCCACGGCCTCGCGCATCGACACCTCGTGCGGGCGGTGCGTCAGCGCGAAGTCCAGCGCCAGCAGGAGAACCAGGCCGAGGATCGTGACGGCCCACAACAGGGGAGAGGCCACCGACTGTGGACCGGTCAGCGCGACGGGTTGGGCCAACGCGGGTTCGGCCATCGGGGCCAGCGGGGAGGCCAGGGGGAGGACGAAGGGCACGGGACTCCTCGAACACGTCGAAACGGTTCGAGGTCTCCTTCACCCGGCTGTCCTGCCGAGCGGCCGCCCGAGAACGCCTCCGGTGCGTTCGTACTGACCGGTACGACCCGTGGGAAGTACTCCCCTCGTTTGGTCAGGGTAGGCGATCGGTCCGGAGCAGAGCCAGGCGGTGGTCGTGTGCGGCCCCGTCGCCCCGGCACTTGCCGGCGTCCGGCCCAATCAGGTGATCACGGGGCTGGCGGACCTCGCGCGGGCTCCGTGCCCGGTCAGGCGTGGGTTTCGATTTTGTACCTACTAGTATGTACGCTGCGGTCATGACCACTGCGGACCGCCTCGTGGAGAGCACCAGGGAACTGCTCTGGGAACGGGGCTACGTGGGCACCAGCCCGAAGGCGATCCAACGCCGCGCCGGCGTCGGCCAGGGCAGCATGTACCACCACTTCGCCGGCAAGGCCGAGCTCGCGCTGGCCGCCGTGCGCGCCACCGCCGAGGACATGCGCGCGAAGGCGGACGCCCAGCTCTCGGCCCCGGGCACCGCGTACGAGCGGATCTCGGCCTACCTGCTCCGCGAGCGGGACGTGCTGCGGGGCTGCCCCATCGGTCGGCTGACGCAGGACCCCGACGTCGTGTCCGACCCGGGCCTGCGGCAGCCGCTGGACGAGACCTTCGCGTGGCTGCGGGGCCGGCTGGCCGAGGTCCTCGCCGAGGGGCGGGCCCGGGGCGAGCTGGCCGAGGACCTGGACGTCACCACGACCGCGGCCACGCTCGTCGCCGTGTTGCAGGGCGGCTACGTGCTGGCGCGGTCGGCGGAGTCCGTCGAGCCGTTCCAACACGCCGTCCGGGGCGTCCTCGGCCTGCTGGCGGCCCAGCGGCGGGACGTCTCCGACGAGGAGCGTGCCTGAGCGTGTGGACCAGCAGGGAACACCAGGACGCCGAGCCCGCGCCGCCGGGCTGGGTCACCGGAGACGTGTGGCTGCACGAGGTGGTGGTGGCCGAACCGCCGTCCCGGCTCCGCGCGCACAGCGTCCGCTTCGCGCCCGGCGCCCGCACCTGCTGGCACCGCCATCCGCACGGCCAGCTTCTCCACGTCACCGAGGGCGTCGGCCTGGTGCAGCGGGCGGGCGGCCCGGTCGAGGAGATCCACGCGGGACACACCGTGTGGATCGAGCCCGGCGAGTGGCACTGGCACGGTGCGACGCCCCACTCGTCCATGACGCACCTCGCGGTGCAGGAGGCCGGTGACGACGGCGTCGAGGCCGAGCGGGGCGCACCCGTCGGCGACGCCGAGTACCCAGCCCACGAACTCTGAGAACCCCGAACGGAGAACAGTCCCGTGCACGCGATGCAGTACGAGATCTCCCTGCCCACCGACTACGACATGGACATCATTCGTCGTCGGGTGGAGACCAAGGGCCACCTCCTCGACTCCTTCCCCGGGATGGGGCTCAAGGCGTACCTGATCCGGGAGGCGGGGGTCGCCGGGTCGACCGTCAACCAGTACGCGCCGTTCTACCTGTGGCAGTCCCTGAGCGGCATGAACCACTTCCTGTGGGGCGGCGGCGGTTTCCGCAACATCCTCGGTTCCTTCGGCCGGCCCGCCGTGCGGAACTGGACCGGCGTGGCGTTCGAACCGGGGCCGGCCCGGGCCGCCATCCCGCGTGCCGCGACCCGGCACACTGAGCCGCTGCCCGCCGAGGTGGACCCGACCGATTTCGTCGCCCAGGCGCTGGACGAGCTGCGTCAGCACGCGGGACGCGAGGGGGTGCACTCCACGGCCCTCGCCGTTGACCCGCGACACTGGGAAATGGTGCGCTTCACGCTGTGGGCCGACGTCGAGCCCGACGCCACCGGAATCCGTTACCAGGTGCTCCACCTGTCCACGCCGCACCTGGACGACGTCCGCCAGGGCCGTCAGTGGTGACCGCGCCTCTTGCTGTCCACTGAGGACGTTCTCGACTGTCGGGTCGGGTCGCGTCCAACAGTCAAATATGTCCACTGTGGACGGTCGGGTTCGCTCCAACGATGGCGGCCCCGGCCGTCCGCGTGGAGGGGGTCACGGCACCGTGACGACGCTCGGCCGGGGCGGGGCGGGAGTCGACCGCTGCCGCCGGGCGCGGTAGATGGCGTAGCCGATCACCATGAGGAGCTGGGTCATCGGGCCGGGCAGCCCGAGCCCGTGGTCCACGAACGGCAACACGAGCACGACGGCCAGCAGTCGGGGATCGGGCTGCGGCTCGGCCTCGCGGCCGACCCGTCCGCCCTGCCGGATGCGGCCGCCAGGCTTGGCGACCGACAACCACGTGGAGACCACCAACGCCGTGAGCACGAACACCGTGCCGATGATCAGATTGCCCGTCGGAGCCTCGCCGCCGTGCCTCGCCGCGGCCAGGGAGGCGTCCAGCCACGAGCCGAGGGCGCTGACGCCGAGCACGATGGACGCCACGGTGAGGACGAACTTCCAGGTCACCCACCAGAACCGGAAGTACCCCCAGCGCGTCAGCGCCGACAGCATGAACCCGGTGTAGGCGGCCGTCTCGGCCAGCGGGACCAGGACCTGGTCGTCCAGGTGGTTGGCGCTGAGCAGGAACGACGTGCGGATCTCACCGTCGCTCACGACCGCCCCGCTGATGAGCGTGAGCAGCACGAGCGACAACCCCCACCAGCCGACCGAGGTCAGCACGTGGAGCACCACCAGAACGCGCTTGAGGTGATGCGAAGCAGTTCGAGGCATGCTGCGATGGTGCGGACCGACGCGGTCGGAGGCATCAGGGCGAATCCCCGGAATCCGATGTGCATGGTTCCGGGAAACCCTTACGGGCAGCGGGAGTCGGCGGAGCGGAGACGATCTCGTCGAGGACGTCTCCGCCCCCGGCCGGCGGCGCGCTGGCACCGCCCGTGACCGGGGTTCCACTGTGGACAGGCTACGCCGCCGATCACACTGGCGGCCGGAGGTCATCCCCGCGCCCGCGGTCGCACCAGCGAGTCGAGGATCTCCCGCGCGTGGGTCCAGAGCAGCGAACCACCGGCCTCGGGCACGACGTGCCGCCGCGCGTCCGGCAGACGGCCGGCGAGGGTCGCGCCCAGGTCGGGGGAGTGCACCGGGCTGGTGTCCCGCCCGCCGTACCAGAGGTCCACAGGGACGGTGATCTCCGCCGGGTCGAACGGCCACGGCGCCATCACCAGCACCGTGTCCCTGGCGTACCCGGCCGGTCCCCTGGCGAACGCCTCGGTCAGCGCGCGGCGGAAGGCCGAGGCGAAGGCCGGCTGCCGGTAGACCGCGCCGTCGGTCCCGGAGCTCCGCTCGACCGCGATCTCCCACAGGGTCTCGACGGAGCCGAAGTCGGCGAACACCTCTTCGGCGCGGGCCGGGTCAGTCGTCGCCAGCGCCACCAGGTCCCGCACCTCGGGGGTCAGGAGTCCGGTGAACGCGGGCGACGCCAGCTCGTCGCCGGAGACGACCGCCGCCGCCACCGCGACGCCGGCCGCCGCGCAGACCAGGGCGAACGGCACGCCCGCCGACATCCCGACGACGGCGAGGTCGACCAGTCCGCGCTCGGCCGCGAGATGCCGGACATCAGCCGCCCAGTCGGACAGGGTGCGGCCCGGCGCCGGATCGGACGCGCCGAGCCCGGGGCGGTCGACCGAGACCAGCCGCACCCCCAGCTCGTCCACCACGTCCGTCCCGAACCCCAGCCAGCGGCTCGTCGCCGCGCCGGGGCACAGCAGCACCGGAACGCCCTCCGCCGGACCCCACTCAGCCCAACCGAGTCGTCGGCCGTCGGGAAGCGTGCTCTGGCCCAGTCGTGCCGGATCGGCGACACCTACGTCCATAACCCCCGATGCTGACCGACCGCCGCTGGTGATCTCCACCCTTTTTCCACCCCGGAGCCCGCCCCCACAAGGTGACCGACATCAGCGGCACCATCAACTGTGGACGGTCCACTTTGGACGACGGGTCGCCGGGCGCGGAGGCGGGCGTGCGCACCCCTGTCACCCGGATGTGGGATGTGGGGTGGCTGGCCGCGTGCGGAGGGGGTAGGGCACAGATATGCGCAACCACGCCCGAGCCCTCATCCCGGCCGCCGTCGTGCTCCTGGCCGCGCTGATCACCGGCTGCGGAGAGGGGCCAACGCCCGAACAGGCCCAGATCCCGACGGCCCCGCCGAAACCCCACCGGAACACCACCGGGAAGGACACCCGTCCAGGAGCCTCCCCGTCACCGAACGTCAGCGACGGGGTCCGGGACGCCGTCAACGCCCTGCGCACCGCGACCGGCACCGTGCCCGACAGCCGCGCGTTCGACCTGGAGCACGAGACCAGGGGCGGTGACCGGCTGTGGGAGGTGAAGGTCGTCGCCCACGACCGCGAGACCAAGCTCGACGTGTCCGAGGACGGGAGCCGCGTCCTGGCCAGGAGCGACCACGGTCGACCCGACGACGACATCCGCAAGCTCGACGCCGCCAAGATCGACGCGGCCCGCGCCGCCGAGATCGCCGGCCAGCGGGAGAACGGCCGGCTGACCGAGCTGGAGATCGACACGCTGCACGACGGCACGGTCGTCTGGGAGATCCACTTCGCCCGCCCCGACGGCGCGCGGACCGAGCTGAAGATCGACGCCAGGACCGGGGAGATCGCCAGGGAGCGGTGACCGGCCCGGCGCGCGGCGGCCGACCGCGCCCCCCTGGTTGCCCGGGCTCGGACGGGGTAGCCGAGCACCAGGGCATCCGCCGAGGAAAGGGGGAGCCATGCGAAGCCGCGCCCGGATGGCCGGCCACGCCATCCACCCGATGCTCATCGCGTTCCCGATCGGGCTGCTGGTCACGGCGGTCCTGTTCGACGTGCTCTTCTACTCCACCAGCCGGGACAGCTTCGCGACCGCCGCCGCGCACACCACCGCCGCCGGCGTGGTGGGCGGCGCGGTCGCCGGCCTGTTCGGCTGGATCGACTGGTTCGCCGTCCCCAAAGGCACCCGGGCCAAGCGCATCGGCCTCGTCCACGGCCTCAGCAACGTCGCCGTGCTCGTGCTGTTCGCGGTGAGCTGGCTGCTGCGCCTCAACCAGGCAACCTGGCAGCCACCAACCCTCGCCTTCGTCCTGGCCCTGGTCGGCCTCGCGGTGGCGACCGTCGCCGCCTGGCTGGGCGGCGAACTGGTGGAACGCCTGGGCATGAGCGTGGACGAAGGCGCCAACCTCAACGCCCCCAGCTCCCTGACCCACCCAACCCACTGACAACCCACTGACCCCACCCACTCCTCCAGCGGCCCGCCGACCACCCGACGCCGCCGGGCCAGCCCCGCTGCCCTCAGGACACGGCTCAACCCACCCTCAGTCGTCGGTCCGGCCCGACACCGGAGCGGGCGACACATCAGCCCCGCAACGACGAGGACACCCCCGCCTGCGCGGGGCCGACCAGCTGTGGCGCTCAAGTGCCCTGAGAGGGATGTCGAGCCATCCCCGCGCACGCGGGGCCGATGAACGAAGAGGCCCTCGTTCACTGGGGCCTCCTCAAGGCGTCTCGGGTTCGACGGTCTCAGGTTGCGGCCTTACCCGCGCCAGTGCATGCCTCACGAGAGCCGGGCTTCTGGTGTGGCCCTACGGTCTGGCCGGGTTCTTGTGCTGCTACGGCCCCGCAGTCTGGACAATGACCGGATGCCATGTGTCACCTCACTTGTTTGTCGTATTTTGTCACAATTTTCTCGGGCTGGGTCGCGTCGTCGCCACTGTCGGGGGCTCCATTGACGATACGGAAATCGATCTCAATGCCGTCGGTAAATGTCACCCGTTGGACGGCGCCCTCTTTGCCAAGCTCGACACGCTCGTACTTGACAACCTCCGGCCATGCGGACACGATTTGCTCGAAAAGGTCGATAAAGCGAGGATTGCGCATCAGAACGCCTCCGCCGGCGGGCTGTAGGGGGCGTGCTTCGGGATCCCTGGGCCACGAACGACGTGTGCCATGATGACCGAGTTAGCGCCGCTCGCATAGCGCACCCGGATTTGGTTGTGCACTTTGTGCTTGTCGTTCGGGTCGTCCGATGTCCCGGGTGGCACCGCGATGTCGTCTACCCCTACGATCTCCGGATGGTCGAGGGCTTCCAACTCGGACTTCAGACGCTGTCGGAACTCATTGAGCTTCAAGTTTCTAATCTCCATGGTTTCAGTTTTCTCGTCGATCTCCGGTCGAGTAGTCCGGCTATCGGCGTCAGGAGCCATCCCCGCGTGTGTTGGGGCGATGAGCCCTATGTTGGGACACTCCTTAGCCTCGGAGTCATCCCCATGTAGTTGGGGTCGGCTCGACTAGCGCTCCAAGCTTGCTCGGCGGTGGGCCCAGGCCCGCCGATCGGGCCATCCCCGCGTGCGCGGGGACGATGTCTTTCGGTCATTACTGCAGCCTATGCAACTTGAGCCATCCGCACGAGTGCGGGGCTGACGCCGGTGTGGCGTTCCTGGCGGCGAAGGAACCATCCTCGCGTGTGTTGGCTGGCCACTTACTGAGCGTCATGAGATACATCCACAGCGGAGCCATCCTCGCGCGCCTGCACCTGAACTGACGGGACCATCCCCGCGTGCGCGGGGCCGACTCGCCAGTCGGCGAACACCAGGAGGTGTCCCCCGAACCATCCCCGCGTGCGCGGGGCCGACACCGGTACCGCCCCAGCGCCCGGCACCACCGCAGAACCATCCCCGCGTGCGCGGGGCCGACTCCGAGATGGTGATGTCGCCGATGTCGTGGACCGAACCATCCCCGCGTGCGCGGGGCCGACGCTATCCGGTATCGGTGAGCGCTACGGCCTGGAGAACCATCCCCGCGTGCGCGGGGTCGACGTGCGTGGCCCATGCGAATGATCTCCTTGACATGAACCATCCCCGCGTGCGCGGGGCCGACCGCCGAATCATCCGCCGGCTGAGGCCCGTGAGCGAACCATCCCCGCGTGCGCGGGGCCGACGAGAACTCCGCACACCAGGAGCGGCACGAGCGGGAACCATCCCCGCGTGCGCGGGGCCGACACTTCTTGAGCTGGGGCTTTAGCTCGCGGTGTCCTCTGTTTTGACCATTTGCGGAAGCATAGGTGGGTTGTTGGGGTCTTCGTTGGCTTCGGCGGCGTTCTCCATCTTTCACGATCAGACCGGGACGTCAGAGGGGGAGTACCGCGCCGGCGCGTTTCACGGTGCGCATGACCGGGGCTGACTCCAGCGTGGTGACGGCTTTCAGGGTGCCGACCCGTTGCGTCAGACAGCGGTAGAGGTCGCGGGTGTCGCGGCAGACGATGGAGGCGACCAGGTTCGTGGGGCCCGTGGTGGCGGCGACGAAGGAGACCTCTGGGTGCTGGGCCAGCGTTTGCGCCACGGGGACGAGCGCGGCGGGTCGGACCGACATCCACAGGCGGGCTTCGGCGTGGTAGCCCAGCGCCGGCGGCGCGATGTCGAGTGGGAAGGAGAGGACTCCGGCTCGGCGGAGGAGGTCCAGGCGGCGGCGCACGGTGGACTCGGACCAGCCCGTCGCGGTGGCGAGGTCGGCGTGGCTTGTTCGCCCGTCCTTGGCCAGGGTGGCCAGGAGGGCGTGGTCGCTCTCGGTGAGCGTTGGTGGGTTCTCCGGTGGGGATTCGGGCGGCGTCAGTCGCTCGACCTGGGCTGGGTCCAGCGCGTGCAGGCCGGCCCAGCCGTTCGGCAGGGCGAAGCCGCGCAGGATCGCGTGGGCGGATATGCCGTGCACCCGGCTGGTGCGGGGGAGCTTGTCCAGCAGGAGCGCGTCGCGGTCGGCCGGGGTGGCGACCTGGAGGTGGCAGGAGATCTCCGTGCCGCCGGAGAGCAGGTGCACCCAGAAGGTGTCCGGCCGGCGGGCGAGGGCGGTGGCGATCGCGGTGGCGGCCTCCGGGGCGCACCGCACGCGGATCGTCCAGGAGTCCTGGCCGAGCAGGGAGCCGTCCACGGCGCCGACGACGCGGAGCACGCCGGCCGACCGGAGTCGGCGGTAGCGGCGGGCGACGGTGTTCTCGGAGACGCCGAGCACCGCCGCGACCCGGTTGAAGGGCGCTCGCCCGTCGATCGCCAGGGCGTGGGCGAGCTGCCGGTCGACAGCGTCCAGCGTGACGGTTTCCACCTCCTCATCGTCTCCCATGACGGTTTCCACAACCAGACGCCGGTCTGCTGCCGGCGGCGTGGTGGGAGCGGCCACGCTGTCGGCGACCGGAAGCGAGGCGCCACACGGGGTGTCTCGGACTCGACAAGGAGATGACGGATGACGAGCAGTGGCCCCGACGCGGCCCACTCCCTCGACTTCGACGCGCTCTACGGCGGCGGCGAGCTGGTGGCGGGGGTGGCGTTCGCCGGAGTGCCCTGGGACATCGGCGGTCCGCAGCCGGCGGTGGTGGAGCTCGAACAGGCGGGGCATGTCGCTGGCGAGGTGCTCGACGTGGGTTGTGGGTTGGGGGACAACGCGATCCACCTCGCGACGCGCGGTTACCGGGTGACCGGGGTCGACGGTTCGCCCCGGGCAGTCGAGCAGGCCGGGGTGCGGGCGGCCGAGCGCGGCGTCGACGTGGCGTTCGCGGTCGCCGACGCGACCAGCCTGGCCGGGTACGAGGACCGGTTCGACACCGTGGTGGACTCCGCGCTCTACCACTGCCTCGACGAGGACGGGCAGCGTTCCTACGTCGAGGCGCTGGGCCGGGTCACGAAACCGGGCGCGCGGCTCAACATCGTGTGCTTCTCCGACCGGACCGTGGACGGCCTGCCGTCCCCGATCCCCGTCTCGGAGGAGAACCTGCGGTCCACGCTGGGGAACGCGGGCTGGGAGGTCGCGGAGCTGCGCGAGACCACCTTGCTGGCCGTGGCGCAGTCCGCCCCCAACTTCCTCGAACAACACGGCGAGCGGGTGGTGGTCGACGACCGGGGACGCGTCAGGTTCCCCGCGTGGCTCCTGCGGGCCCGTCGGAACTGAGTGCCGCCGGCCGGCCGCGCCCTCGTCTGTCCACAGTGGATGGATGAGGGCGCGGTCACCGCTCACTCGCCGCGCGGTGGCAGCGGGATCGGGAGCGCGGGCAGGCCGTCGATGCTCGTCGCGTTGTGCTCCTTGGTCGCGCAGTACGCGGCGAACTCCTCGTCCGTCTTGCGGCCGAAGTGCTCCGCGTGCAGCGTCCGCTCCTCCCGGTAGTCCAGGAACGGGACGGCGAACCCGCAGCTGTCGCTGACCCGCCGGACGGCGACCAGGACCACCGCCCGCAGCCCGGCCGCCCTGGCGTGCTCCGGGGCGAAGTGCCGCAGCAGGTCGGGAAAGCGCGGATCGTCCCGGAAGACGGGTTCGCCGTGGCCGTGCACCCGCAGGACCTTCGGCGGACCGGTGAAGGCGCACCACATGAGCGTGATCCGCCCGTTCTCCCGCAGGTGGGCGATGGTCTCGGCGTGGCTGCCACCGAAGTCCAGGTAGGCGACGGTGAGGTCGTCGAGCACCGCCAGCGTGCCCGACCGGCCCTTGGGGGAGAGGTTGACGTGCCCGTCCGCGTCCAGCGGCGCGGTCGCCACGAAGAAGACCTTCTGCTCCTCGATGAACGCCCGGAGGCGGCCCTCGATCCGCTCGTAGAGCTTTCCCATCCCGGCATTATCGGCGCGGGGCGGCGGGGCGGGCTGTGAGCTCGGCCGCTGTTCCGTTCCGCCATGTCCTTTGTGGACGGTGGAAGGAGGTGTCGTGCCTCCGTCCGGCCTACCCGTGCAACGGGTAGTCGTAGCGGATGAAGCCGTGGAAGCGGGCGATCCGGTCGTACAGCGCGCGGGCGCGCGTGTTGTTCTGCTCGGTGGTCCAGTACAGGCGGTCGGCTCCCCGCGCCCTGGCCGCCTCGGCGACCCGCTCGACCAGCGCCTGGGCCGCGCCCCGGCCGCGCGCCGCCTCGGAGACGAACAGGTCCTGGAGGTAGCAGGAGTCCGGCAGCCAGAGGGTGACGTGGAACAGGTAGTGGGCGATGCCGACCAGCTTCCCGTCCAGCCACGCGCCGAGGCCGTGCAGGTCGGCCTCGCCCAGCAGCCGGCGCCAGGTCTCCTCGTACCCCTCGTCGGGCACTGTCGTGCGGTAGAACGCCTTGTAACCTCGGGCCAGCACTTCCCAGTCGGCGCGGTCCTCCGGGCGCAACGGGCCGATATCGATCACGGTCAGGCATCCTCGCACGAGTTCGCCGGCCCTGTCCGCCCCCGCGGGCGCCGTCGACGAGCCGGCGCCCGTCCGGCCTCCGCCGGCTCCGGCGTGGGGTGGAACCCGTTGGTCGAGCAGGACGTTTGCTTAAACCGAGCGCGCGGTCTGATAATGCCGCGCATGGGGGCGAAGGTCGCGGAGGCGCAGATGTCCGGGTACGAGCCGACGGTGGTGGCGGAGTCGGCGGTGGTGCGCTACGGGGTGTGGGGCGTGTGCCCGGCACTGGGCGCGGGAGTCCTCTGGGGACTGAAGTCGCTCTCGGGCTGGTTCGCGTCCCTGGAGTGGTTTCCGGCCCAGGGCGTCTTCCGCCTGGTCTCGACGATCGCCGAGCCCTACGCGACGGTCGGCGCGCTCGTCCTGGGCGGGATCGCCGGTCTGGTGCTCGCGGCGATCATCGCCTCGGAGCAACTCGCCGTCACGGTCTCGCCGCAGGAGGTCACCTGGGTCCGGGACAACAAGCGGGGCAGCGTCGAGCGGTCGCGGGTCGGCACGGTGTTCATGGACGGCAAGAAGCTCGTGCTGCTCGACCACACGGGCTCCGAGCTGGCCAGGGAGACCTCGGACCTGAGCGCGGCGCGGCTGCGGGACGCCTTCCGCGCCCACGGCTACCCCTGGAACGACGAGGGCGACCCCTACACCGAGGACTACCAGCTCTGGGTGGACGGTGTCGACGGGCTGTCCGCCACCGCCAACGCCCTGCTGCGCGAGCGGCAGCGGGCCCTGCGCGAGGACGAGGACGACGAGGCGCGCACCCTGCGGGCGGAGCTGGTCCGGCACGGCGTCTTCGTGCGTGAGGAGAACAAGCGGCAGTACTTCCGGACGGCCAGGGACGTCACGTCCGGGTCGGCCCGCTGACCGCGGACGACCGTGCGCACCGTCGATCCCGTCCGGCACGAGGCCAAGCGCCGGCACATCCTCAACGCGGCGGCGGTCTGCTTCGCCCGCAAGGGTTTCGAGCGGACCACCGTCGCCGAGATCTGCGCCGAGGCGGGCATCAGCTCGGGCAGCCTGTTCCACTACTTCCCGACGAAGCGGTCGGTCTTCGTCGCGATCTTCGAACAGGACGGCCGGGACAACGCGGAGCGGCTGGCCCTGGCGGCCGAGGCCGACGACCCGTGGCAGGCGGTCCTCGACCTGGTCGACTCCCTCGCCGAGCCGCTGGCGGAGCCCAGGATGGCCCGGCTCGCCATCGAGGTCGCCGCGCACGCCAGCCGGGACGACGACTTCGCCGCGCTGCTGTTCCACAACGACCGGGAACTCGCCGCCGGCCTGGCCGACCTGCTCCGCCGGGCGGCGGCCGAGGGCCGGATCGACGGCTCGGTCGACCCGGCCCTCGCCGCGTCCTGGATCGTGAACCTCGTGGACTCCCTGTACGGGCGCGCCTCCTTCACCGCGGACTTCGCGCTGGAGGACGAGGTGGCGATGCTGCGCCTGATCCTCACGAGGTTCCTGCTCGTCGAACCCCGGAAGGACTGACGACCCGCGCCCACCAGACACGGTCCACTGTGGACAGAGGCGGTGGCGGTGGCTCCCGGGAGCGGCGGGGCGGTCAGCCCTCGTCGGAGTCGGACGGCCCGGTCGCGCCCGCTGCCTTCTTGCCCACGTCGTAAGCCAGTTGCAGGGCGTCGGAGACCGCGACCGCGCCGAGCCCCGCGCAGACCAGCCGGGTCAGCCGGGGCGCGAACACCGTGCCCGCCGACAACGCCGTGGACACCCAGATCGCCGTGCAGAACGGGCAGCTCAGCAACTCGCCGACCCGCCGGCGGAGCCCGTCGCCCCTGGGCGACTCGTTGACCTCGCTCGCGCCGGCCCGACCCTCGAAGCGGGTGAACGGCGCGCGCAGCGGACTGGTCACCGAGTCCTTGGTGAGCAGGCGGCTGAGCTTGTGCGTGGCCAGGGACAGCAGGGCGAAGTCGTCGAACCGGACGCGGTCGGGGAGGGGGCGGCCCAGGAGGCGGGCCGCTCCGGCCAACCCGCCGGCGGTCGCCGCGTACACCCCGAGGAGGAGCAGGTAGCCGCGCAGCGGTTGCCGTTGGTCGCCCTCGTACGCCTGTTGCACGTCCGCGCCGGTCTCCGAGAGGGCCTTGTTCCCGCCCTTGGCCACGTCGTCACCGTCCCTGGCGTCCGGATGCCGTCGCCACCCCCGGTCGGGGTGGTGGTTGGTGACGGGTTACCCCGGAGGCCGGGCGGCTAACGGGACGGTCCGCGCCGGCGCTCGTTCGGGGACGTGCCTGCCGGGCCGTGGTCGCCGTCCGCGGGGTCGGCACATGATCGGAAAGGGCTGGCGACCGGGTCCTAGGCTCACTGGCATGCGGTTCGACGACGAGGCGTTCGCCGAAGAGATCACGCGACGACTTGCCGGCCTGCCCGGGGTGGAGGCGGTCTCCCTGGGCGGCTCCCGCGCCACCGGGACGCACCGCCCGGACAGCGACTGGGACTTCGCGATCTACTACCGGGGCGGGTTCACCCCCGACAGCCTGCGCGCGCTCGGCTGGTCCGGCGTGGTCTCGGAAATCGGTGAGTGGGGCGGCGGGGTGTTCAACGGCGGCGCCTGGCTGGAGATCGACGGCCGGCACGTCGACGTCCACTACCGGGACCTGCGCGAGGTCGAGCACCAGCTCGCCGAGGCCCGGGCGGGGCGGTTCCACGTCGAGCGGCTGATGTTCCACTTGGCGGGCATCCCGAGCTACCTCGTGGTCGCCGAGCTGGCCCTCAACCGGGTGTTGCGCGGCACGCTTCCCCGGCCCGACTACCCCGAGGTGTTGCGGGAGAACGCGCGGCGTCGCTGGTGGGGCGACGCGAGCCTGACCCTGGGGTACGCCAGGGCGGCGCACGCCGAGCGGGGGCACCTCGCCGAGTGCGTCGGGGCGATCGCGACGGCGGCCTGCCAGGCGGGTCACGCGGTGCTGGCGGCCAGAGCCGAGTGGATCACCAACGAGAAGACCCTGGTGGACCGCGCTGGCCTGCGGGCCGATCTGGACGAGGTCCTCGCCGGCCTGACCGCCGAGCCGTCGGCGCTCGTGGCCGCGGTCGACGACGCGACGGCCCGGCTGTCCAGCGCGGTCCTCTCCGCCTGAGCGCCCGGTCGCGCCGGACGCCGGCGCCGTTCGCCGTGGGCGGACGGCGCGCGGTGCGGGCGGGCTTGATCTCGACCTTGGTGGAGGTCCGAGACTGCTCCTCGTCGGAACGAGCGAGGGAGCGGGACATGCGGGTCGTGCGGGTGACGGGGTTCGGCGGGCCGGAGGTGCTGGTGCCGGGCGAGGCCCCGGAGCCGGTTGCCGGACCGGGCCAGGTCGTGGTCGAGGCGTCGGCGATCGACGTGATCTTCGTGGAGACGCAGATCCGGTCCGGGTGGGGCGGCGAGTACTTCACGGTCGAGCCCCCGTACGTGCCGGGTGGCGGGGTCGCCGGGCAGGTGGTGGCCGTGGGCGCGGACGTCGACCCCACGTGGCTCGGCCGGCGGGTGCTCGCCAGGGCCGAGGGCGGCGGCTACGCGGAGCGCGTCGTGGCCTCGGCCGCCGGACTGGTCCCGGTGCCCGACGAGCTGGACCTGCGGGACGCGGCGGCGTTGCTGCACGACGGCCCGACCGCGATGGGGCTGATGGACGTGGTCGGCGTCCGGCGCGGGGAGACGGTGCTGGTCAACGCGGCCGCGGGCGGCATGGGCATCCTGCTCGTGCAGCTCGCCCGCGCCGCCGGCGCCCGTGTGATCGGCGCCGCGCGGGGCGAGCGCAAGCTGGCCCTGGTCCGCGAGCTGGGCGCCGAGGCCGTGGACTACACCGAGCCGGGCTGGGTGGAACGGGTGCGCGAGCTGGCCGGGGGCGACGGGGTCGACGTCGTGCTGGACGGCGCCGGCGGGGAGATCGGCCGGGCCGCGTTCGACGTGGTGGCGCCCGGGGGCCGCTTCTCCGCGCACGGCGCGCCCAGCGGCGGCTTCGCGCCGATCGACCAGGAGCAGGCGCGGCGGCGGAACGTGCGCCTGACCGGGATCGAGAAGGTGCAGTTCTCGCCGGAGGAGATCACCCGGCTCGCCACGCGGGCGGTGGACGCGGCGGCGGCCGGCCGGATCAGGCCGGTGATCGGCCGGACCTTCCCGCTGGCCGAAGCGGCCGAGGCGCACGCGGTCGTCGAGGCCCGGGCGGTGGTCGGGAAGACCCTGCTGCTGACCGGTTCCACGACCAGCTGACGAGAGTCCGCAGAGGGCCGTCCTCAATGGACATTCTCTCGCAGTGTGGTCCACAGAGGACGGACGAGCGACGTGGCGCGTGACAGGGGGAGGGGAAGAGGGGTGGCGGGGTCAGGCTGGGGAGGTTGTGCCGGAGCACAACGCCTGGCCCCGCCACCCCGGTGCCCCGGCGGGAGCGGGAGGGGGCGCTCGCGCCCTCGCCGGAGGTCAGCGCGGCCCCGTCGACCCGACTCCGTCGCGGAGGGCGAACCGCTCGGCGAACGCGGACAGCTCGTCGAGCCGCTGGGCGGGGTCGGTGGCGGTGGCGTTCACGACGAGACGGGTCACGCCCTGCGCGGCGAGCGCCTCGACCTTCTCGGGGGTCATGTCGATCGACCCCCACCGCGTGTACTCCAGCGCCGCCGGGTCGCGGCCGGCCTCGGCGGCGCTCTGCCGCGCCAGGTTCATCTGGATCTCGCGCTCGTGCGGGGCCAGCGCGCCGCCGGGGAAGTAGCCGTCGCCCCGCTGCCCGGCCCGCCGGGCCGCCGCCCGGCTCGACCCCCCGACGTGGATCGGCAGGCTCGTGCTCCCGTGCGGCTTGGGGAAGCTGACCAGCCTGTCGAGGGTGAAGAACTCCCCGTCGTAGCTGACGCCCTCCTCGCCGCCGGCCCAGAGCAGCCGGAGCACGTCGATCGCCTCGTCGGTCCGCCGGCCCCGGGTGCCGAAGTCCACCCCCACCGCCCGGGCCTCGCCGGGCAGACTGCCCACACCCACGGTCAGCAGCCGCATCCGCCCCTTCGACAGCACGTCGACGGTCGCCAGGCGCTTGGCGAGCACCACGGGGTGGTGGTACGGCAGCAACAGCACGCCGGTGCCGAGCAGGATGCGGTCGGTGGCCGCCGCGACGAAGCTCAGGCAGTCCAGCGGGTCGACGTAGGGCAGGGTCGGCGGCAGCTCGAAGGACCCGACCGCCGCTCCCGGGTACAGCACGACGTGCTCCGGCAGGTAGAACGCCTCGAAGCCGCACTCCTCGGCGTGCCGCGCGTAGGCCGCGATCTGGTCCGGATCGGCCCCGAAGTAGGCCGTGTTGTAGCTCGTCGCGAATCGCATCGTCGTTCCCCCGGGAGTCGGCGGCCGGTCGGTCCGGCCCGTGGTGTCAGTGGTGGGAGAGACCGCCGTCGCTTCTCGCGGCGGCGCACCCGCGGCTCGTGACCGCCTCGTCGAGCTGGGCGTGCAGCCGCCGCCGCACCGCGTCGAGCTGCTCGATGCAGCCGTTCACCTCGGCGATCTTGTGCCGCAGCACGGCCACCGCGTCCGGGCAGACCGCGCCGGAGGTGTGGCCGGCCCGGAGGCAGGCGACGAACGGCCGGATGTCGTCGAGGCTGAAGCCCACGGCGATCAGGGAGCGGATCTCCCGGACGACCCGGAGCTCGGCCTCGTCGTAGACGCGGTAGCCGTTGGCGGAGCGCTGGGGCCGGACCAGCCCGTGCGCCTCGTAGTAGCGCAACGTGCGGGTGCTCGTGCCCGCGAGCTGCGCCAGTTCCCCGATCAGCATCCGGACCTCCTCACCTGGCTGTCCGACCGACGCTAGACGTTGACGTCGGCGTCAAGGCAAGGCCCGACCGCCGCGCTCCGGTCCGTGGGTGGCGTGTGGTAGTTCTCCTGCGGGGCCGGGGACCGGAGGTCAGGAGGGGTGTGATGGCGGCGGAGCCGGGTCGCGGGTCCGTGCTGGACGCGGTGCTGGAGCGGGTCACCTTCGCCAACGAGGAGACCGGCTACACCGTCGCCAGGGTCGACGCGGGCCGGGGCGAGCTGGTGACCGTCGTCGGCGCGCTGCTGGGCGCGCAGCCGGGGGAGTCGCTGCGGATGCGCGGCCGGTGGGGCTCGCACCCCCAGTACGGCAAGCAGTTCCACGTCGACGACTACACGACCGTCCTGCCGGCGACGGTGCAGGGCATCCGCCGCTACCTCGGCTCCGGGCTGATCAAGGGGATCGGCCCGAAGCTGGCCGAGCGGATCGTGGACCACTTCGGCGTCGACGCGCTGGACGTGATCGAGCAGACCCCGGAGCGCCTGGTCGAGGTGCCCAAGCTCGGCCCGAAGCGGACGAAGATGATCGCGGACGCGTGGGAGGAGCAGAAGGCCATCAAGGAGGTGATGGTCTTCCTCCAGGGCGTCGGCGTCTCCACCTCGCTGGCCGTGAAGATCTACAAGCAGTACGCCGACGACGCGGTCCGCGTGGTGCGCGAGGAGCCGTACCGGCTGGCGACCGACGTGTGGGGGATCGGGTTCAAGACCGCCGACACCATCGCGAAGGCGGTGGGCATCCCGCACGACTCGCCGCAGCGGATCAAGGCCGGGCTGTTGTTCACCCTGTCCGAGGCCACCGGCGACGGCCACTGCTACCTGCCGGAGCAGAGCCTGGTCGCCGAGGCGATCACGATCCTCCAGGTCGACGCCGGCGCGGTGATCGAGTGCCTGGCCGAGCTGGTCGCCGAGGAGGGCGTGGTCCGGGAGGAGCTGCCCGGCCCCGACCCGGCCGAGCCCGAGGCCGCGATCTACCTGGTGCCGTTCCACCGCGCCGAGATCGCCCTGGCCAACCAGGTGCGGCGGCTGCTGGACACCTCGGCCGACCGGATGCCGGCCTTCGCCGAGGTGGACTGGGACCGCGCCCTGGCCTGGCTGCGCCGGCACACCGACGCCGACCTGGCGCCGGAGCAGCAGATGGCGGTCAAGCTCGCGCTGACCCGCAAGGTCGCCGTCCTGACCGGCGGTCCCGGCTGCGGCAAGAGCTTCACCGTGCGCTCGGTCGTTGCGCTGGCCAGGGCCAAGAAGGCCAAGATCGTGCTCGCCGCGCCCACCGGCCGGGCCGCCAAGCGCCTGGCGGAGCTGACCGGGCACGAGGCGAGCACCGTGCACCGGTTGCTGCGGTTGCAGCCCGGCGGGGACGCCGCCTACGACCGCGACAACCCGCTGGACGCCGACCTGGTCGTGGTCGACGAGGTCTCCATGCTCGACCTGTTGCTGGCGAACAAGCTGGTCAAGGCGATCGCGCCGGGCGCGCACCTGCTGCTGGTCGGCGACGTCGACCAGTTGCCGTCGGTCGGGCCGGGCGAGGTGCTGCGGGACCTGCTGGCCGAGGACACCCCGGTCCCGCACGTGCGGCTGACCCAGGTGTTCCGCCAGGCCGCCGAGTCCGGGGTGGTGACCAACGCGCACCGCATCAACGCCGGGGACTACCCGTTGGTCAGGGGGCTGCCCGACTTCTTCCTCTTCCCGGTGGAGGAGGCCGAGGACGCCGCGCGGATGACCGTCGACGTCGTGGCCCGGCGCGTGCCGAAGAAGTTCGGCCTCAACCCCCGGCGCGACATCCAGGTGCTGGCGCCGATGCACCGCGGCCCCGCCGGCGCCGGCGCGTTGAACGCCCTGCTCCAGGAGGCGCTGACCCCGGCCCGGCCGGACGCGCCGGAACGCCGGTTCGGGGCCAGGGTGTTCCGGGTCGGTGACAAGGTCACCCAGATCCGCAACAACTACGACAAGGGCGCGAACGGCGTCTTCAACGGCACGCTGGGCGTGGTCACCGCGTTGGACGTCGACGAGCAGACGTTGGTGGTGCGCACCGACGAGGACGAGGACGTCGAGTACGACTTCGCCGAGCTGGACGAGCTGACCCACGCCTACGCCATGACCATCCACCGCTCGCAGGGCAGCGAGTACCCGGCCGTGGTCATCCCGATCACGACCAGCGCGTGGATGATGTTGCAGCGCAACCTGCTCTACACCGCCGTGACGCGGGCCAAGAAGCTGGTCGTCCTGGTCGGCTCGCGCAAGGCGATCGGGCAGGCCGTGCGCGCGGTCAGCACCGGTCGGCGGCACACCGCGCTGGCGCATCGGCTTCGGCGAGGGGCCTGAGCCCGAGCGGCGGCCCCTGATCTCCCGCTGCGGAGGGAGATCCGGGGTCCGGAGGAGGGATGCTGCCGCCGCTCGCCGACGGCACGCTCGTGGACATGAGTTCGGACAGCGACTCCGTCGTCGGTTCGGCCCGCGCGGCCGCCCCCGAGCCGGGCTTGGCGGCGGTCCGCTGGGCGTACGCGGCCGTCGCGTGGATGGTCGTGTCGTTCCTCTGGCACGTCTGGATGGGGATCGACTACGAGAGTGCCATGGGGGCCGACCCGGGCGGGCCCGTGTGGGTTTTCCTCGCCTACGACGGGCTCATCACCGTGCTGTCCGCCGTGGGCGCGGTCTGCGCGCTGGCCACCGTGCGGCCATGGGGCCAGAAGATTCCACAGTGGACAGTGCGGGTCCCGTTGCTCTGCGGCAGCGCGCTCCTGGTCGTGCGGGGCGTGCCGGGGATGGTCGAGAACCTGTCGATGCTCGTGGGCCTCACCCCGGCCGGGCTGTTCGCCGGTCCGGACGCCACGCTGCCGCCGGCGGAGTTCGTCAGGACCCTGGTCATCAACGGGTACTTCTTCCTCGGCGCGGTGGTCCTGGTCCCGGTCGCGGTGCTGCACGGCCGTCGGCTGCGGGCCGTGCGCGCCCGGCACGCCTGACCGCGCCGGGCGGAACGGGGGTAAGAGGATTCAGGGAGCGAGGAGGGGACCGCCTCGCTCGACGAGCCGTTCGAGCAGGGACACGGCGTGCTCCGGCCCGGGCAGGGTGGCGATCTCGGAGCGGAGCCGGTCGGCCGCCTGGCGGTACGAGGGGTTCGCCAGGACGGCCGACACCGCGTTCCCGACCTCCTCCGGCGTCGCGGCGACGGCGTCGAGCACCTCCGCGACACCGAGGTCCGCGCAGCGGTCGGCGTTGTGCGGCTGGTCGGCGCCCATCGGGATCAGGACCATCGGGAGACCGTGCGCCAGCGCGCCCATCACGCTGCCCGACCCGCCGTGCGAGACGACCGCCGAGCACCGGGGAAGGACCAGCGACTGCGGGACGAACCGTTCGATGTGGACGTGGGGCGGCTGGGGGCCGAACTCGGCGGGGTCGATGTGGCGGCCCACCGTGACGACCAGGTTGACCGGCAGCTCGCGCAGCCCGGTGATCACCCGTGAGAACAGGTCGCCGGACTCCATGTTGAAGATCGTGCCGAGGGTGAAGTAGACGGTCGGGGCGTCGGACAGGGTGTCGAGCCAGTCCGGGGTGCTCTCGGAGCCGTTCTTCGGGCTGTTCTCGGGGTTGGTCTCTCGGTTGTTCTCCGGGCCGGCCGCCGGCCCGGCGTCGAGGACGTGCGGGCGCAGGGCGTGCGCCGTCGGCGGCAACGGGAAGTCGGGGTGGCGGTACCCGGGTGGGAACGGCGCCAGCACGAGGTTCCGGTCCAGCATCGCGAGGTCGGGGTCGGGCGGCAGGCCGTGCTCGGCGCGCAGCGCGTGCAGCGGCTCGGCGACCAGCTCCGCGCGCACGAACGAGCCGGAGGCGATGACGAGCACGGTCGCGTGCGGCAGGCCGAGGCGTTCGGCGACGACCGCCGCGCCGAAGTCCATCTCCTCGCGGACCAGGAGATCCGGCCGCCACTCGGCGCAGAGCGGGAGCAGCTCGGCGGCCCGCTTCCGCGCGCGGCTGCCGGCGAAGTTGTCCCGCACCACCCGGTCCTCCCGCTCCCGGTCCAGTTCCAGCAGCGGAAGGCGTTCCGGGACGGCGTTTCCGTCCACGCCCGCCGGGAACACGGGGAAGCCGGCCTGCTCGACGGTCAGGGCGATCCACGGTTCGGCCGTGAAGGCGACGGTGTGGCCGGCCGCCCGCGCGGCGCGGGCGATCGGGACGAGCGGGGCGAAATGCCCGGTGCCGCCAACGAAGGTGAAGAGGATGCGCACCGTCTCGTCCCTTTCCCGCCCGTGGCGGCGATGTCCGCCGAAACGCGTCACCCTAGTCCGGATGGCCTCGGCCCTCACGTGGTTTTGGGCCCACGCCTCCCCTTCGCCCGCGCGGCGCCAGTTCCCGTCGCCACCTGGGAGATGCGACGGCCCAGCGCGTCCAGGTGGTCGAGCACCTCGGCCGGACCGTCGAGGGTGACCTCGACCCCGAGGGCGAGCAGGGACACCACCCGCTGGGCGACGATCTCCAGGGAGTCGGCCCCGAGCCGGACCCGGCACCGGCGCTCGCCCAGCGCCTCGATCCGGCTGGGGGAGGACGCGATCATCCGGGCCAGCACGACCTCCGCCGGAGCGTCCACAGTGGCCTCCGCGTCGTACCGGTACGGCGCGGCGGCCAGGGTGCGGTCCAGGTAGGCGGCGGGGTCCCCGCCCGGGACCGGGCGCGGGGTGAACCGCCGGTGGGTGGGCGCGGGCGCGGTGATCCGGTCGACCCGGAACGTGCGCCAGTCGGCGCGCTCGGGGTCGTGGGCGATGAGGTACCAGCGGCCGTGCACGGTGACCACGTGGTGCGGCTCGACCCGGCGCGCGGTCGACGCGCCGTCCCGGCTCGCGTAGTCGAAGGACAGCACCTCGTGGTCGCGGCAGGCGGCGGCGACCACCGCCAGGGTCGCCGGATCGGCCCGCGGCCCGTCCCACAGGACCACCGACGAGGTGGCCTGGGTGACCGCGGCGACCCGCTGCCGCAGCCGCGTGGGCAGCACCTGCTCCAGCTTGGCCAACGCCCGCACCGAGGTCTCCCTGATGCCGCTCAGCCCGCCGCCCGCCGCGGTGAGCAGCCCGGCCGCGACCGCCACCGCCTCGTCGTCGTCCAGGACCAGCGGCGGCAGGTCCCTGCCCGAGGCGAGCCGGTAGCCGCCCCCGGTGCCGGGGCTGGCGTCGACCGGGTAGCCCAGCTCGCGGAGCCGGTCGACGTCGCGGCGGACCGTGCGGTCGGTGACGCCGAGCCGCGCGGCCAGTTCGGCGCCCGACCACTCGCGCCTGCTCTGCAACAGCGACAGCAGGCGCAGCATCCGGGCGGGCATGGTCATCGTCACACCGACCAGACTGCCACGACTTCCGGACAGGAGCTGTCCGGAAGGCTCCCTACGGTTGAGGCATCGCGAGGGACAACCGCCAAGACACGCAGAGCACGGGCCCACCGGTTCCCGCTCCGCCGAGCACATCCCCTTGTGTCCTCAGTGGACAGAACTGTCGCGGGCGGTCGTACCTCCTCGCGCTGGTGACGACCTGATCCCAGGAGGCAGGACCATGACGACGTTCGTTCTCGTTCCCGGCGCGTGGCACGGCGGCTGGTGGTTCGAACCGTTCGCCAGGGAGCTGCGTCGGCACGGCCACGAGGCGTACGCGCTGACCCTGACCGGGGTTGGCGACCGGAGCCACCTGATGTCCGCCTCGGTCAACCTCGACACCCACATCCAGGACGTCGTGAACGTGTTGGAGATCGAGGGCATCGAGGACGCAGTCCTCTGTGGACACAGCTACGGCGGCATGGTGGTCAGCGGAGTGGCCGACCGCGTCCCGGAGCGCCTGCGGGCGCTGGTCTACGCCGACGCCTTCGTGCCGGCCGACGGCGAGTCCGTCTGGGACCAGGTGGACGACACGTGGCGTCAGATCTACCTCAGCGGGATCGGCGCGGACGGCTACGCCATGCGCGTGCCGGACTTCGGTCTCGATCCCCGGGCCAGCGCGCACCCGCTGGCGACGGTGCTCCAGCGGATCCGGCTCACCGGCGCCTGGGAGCGGGTCCCGCGCCGGCACTACATCCACCTGTCGGGTTTCCATGGCACCCCGCTCATCCCGACCTACGAGCGCCTCCGCCAGGACCCGGCGTGGACCGTGCACAACCTGCCCGTCGGGCACAACATCCTGGCCACCGCGCCGGAGGAGTTCCTGAAGATCATGCTCGCCGCCGCGGAGTGACCCCGGTGCCTGGCGCATTCCCAGTGGAGAACGGAAAGAAGGAGACCATGGACCACGCCCACACTCCGGAGACGGCCCAGCCCGACGCCGCGCTCACCGGTGCCGTGCTCGCCGACGTCGCCGCCCTGCGCGGCCGCGTGCGGGGGCCGGTGTTCCTGCCGGACGAGGACGGATATGCCGATGATTGCGCGGGATTCCAGACCGCCTACCAGCAACGTCCATCCATTGTGGTCGGTGCGGTCGACGCGGCGGACGTGCGCGCGGCGGTGGAGTTCGCCCGTGCGCACGGTCTTTCGGTCGCCGTCCAGGCCACCGGCCACGGGTTGGCGGACAGCACCGAGGGCGGTCTGTTGATCTCGACCCGGCGGATGGCCGGTGTCCGCGTGGACCCCGCCACCCGCACCGCCCTGGTCGACGCGGGAACCCGGTGGGCGCAGGTGATCGAGGCGGCTGCGCCGCACGGGCTGGCGCCCCTGAGCGGCAGTTCTCCGACTGTGGGGGCCGTCTCCTACGTCCTCGGCGGCGGAGTCGGGCTGCTGGCGCGCCGCTACGGCCACGCCGCCGACCACGTGCGCCGCATCGACGTCGTCACGGCGGACGGCCAGCTTCGCCAGGTCACGGCCGAGCGGGACGCGGACCTGTTCTGGGCGCTGCGCGGCGGCCAGGGCAACTTCGGCGTGGTGACCGGCATGGAGATCGACCTCGTGCCGGTGGCCCGGCTCTACGGCGGAGGACTGGTCTTCGACACCCCCCTGATTCCCGAGGTTCTGCGCACCTGGCTGGAGTGGACCACCACCCTGCCCGACGCGCTGACCTCCTCGGTGGGGCTGATCCCGTTCCCGGACGTCCCCGACGTGCCCGAGCCGATGCGCGGCCGGTTCGTCGCCCAGGTCAGCGTCGCGTACGCCGGGGACGCGGCGGAGGGGGAACGCCTGGTGGCTCCGCTGCGGGCGATCGGCCCCCGCCTGGCCGACACCCTGACCGACATGCCGTACAGCGACAGCGCCGCCGTCCACAACGACCCGACCCACCCGCACGCCTACCACAGCACCAATGTCCTGCTGCGGGACCTCGACGCGTCGGCGGTGCCGGCGATCCTCGCCGTGGCCGCGCCCGACTCGCCCGCCCCGTGCGTCGTCCAGCTCCGCCATCTCGGCGGCGCCCTCGGTCGTCCGCCCGCCGTGCCCAACGCGGTGAGCCACCGGGAGGCGCGGTACGCGGTGGGAGCCCTGACCTTCGCCGTCGCTCCGGGCGCGCCGATCGACCAGAAGGCCCACCAGCGCCTGGCCGAGTCGCTGGGCGGCGCGGCCCTCGGCCACGCGCCGAACTTCCTGCTCGGCGGGAACCCGACGGCCGAGGAGATCCGCGCCGGTTTCGACGCCGCGACCTACCAGCGACTCGCCGCCGTCAAGGCCACCTACGACCCGCGGAACATGTTCCGCCACAACCAGAACATCCCGCCCGCCGTCCGATGAACCCGCACCGGCGGTGAATCCGAGAGAACAGAAGGAGAGCACGAGGCTGACGACGCCACGTGCTCTCCTTCTGTTGTGCCGAACGGAACTAACGCGATCAACTTCCCGACTTCGTCCCACGGGGCCGTTCGGGGATGCCCCACAGCAGGTCGGCCAGCTCGTCCAGGTCCTCGATCCGCGTGAGGTCGTGCGGAACCTGGTCCAGGACGTCGAAGTCGTGCAGGAAGGTGAGGACCAGCATCTCGCGGGCGAAGGTCGGTGAGACCGGCCAGCGCGCGCCGGCCAGGGCGGCCGCGAGCAGCTCGCGGTCGGCGCGGAAGGCGTTGAGGTGCAACTGGACCAGGCTGTAGCGGGCGTCGCCGACGTAGGTGTCGTTGAAGTCGATCAGTCCGCTGACCTCGCGCCGTTCGCTGTCCACGAACACGTTGCCGCCGTGCAGGTCGCCGTGCACGAAGACCCGGGGTCGGCCGGCCAGCACCGCGTCGACGTCCGGCAGGAAGCCCTCGACCTGGTCGAGCAGCCGTGGGGAGAGGTAGCCCCGCCTCCGGTGGTCGTCGACGGTGGCGGCCCGGCGTTCGCGCAACATCTCGGTGAACGTGTCCGCTCGGCGCAGCACGTCCGTTCCGGCGAGGGGAAGCTCGTGCAGTCGGCGGACCAGCTCGCCGATCCGCCCGGCGAGCGCGACGCGGGTCCATTGGTCCACAGTGGACGAAGCATCGCGCCAGGGTCGTCCGGACACTGTGGACATCACGACGTACGGCCACGGCCATCCCGGCCCGCTGGGGCGAAGCTCACCGCGCCCGAGCACCCGGGGCACCGGGAGGTCGTGTCCGTCCAGCAGATCGAGGGCGGCCCGTTCGGACTCGTGGCTGTCCGGCCCGCACCAGTGCTCCCCGTACAGCTTGACGACCAGGCCGGTGTCGCTCACCAGAACGGGATTGGTGCTCTCTCCCGGGACCCTGAGCGATCCGGGCTGCGGCAGGCCCAGGTCGCGCAGGGCCACGCGAACCCAGGGTTCCCAGAACGTCCCGTCGTTGCGGAGCGCCGCGTAGCTCTCGTCCGACGTGATCACATCGAGGTCCGGGAGCACCGCGCCAGGATAGCCACGCCCCGTCCGTGCGGTGTGGTCCTGCGCCCGGGCGCGGATGGCGTGACGATGGCGGCATGCCACTGACCGCGTGACACCGCGAGGCGGGTCGCACCCGGGAGGAACACCGTGATCAGGATCGCCGTGACCAGTCTGTACGTCGACGACCAGGACGAGGCGCTCCGGTTCTACACCGACGTCCTCGGTTTCGTGAAGAAGAACGACATCCTGGCCGGGGACGGGCGGTGGCTGACCGTGGCCTCGCCCGACGGGCCCGAGGGGGTGGAGTTGCTGTTGGAGCCCAACGGCAACCCGGTCGCGCGGAGCTACCAGCGCGCGATGTTCGAGGCGGGCGTGCCCGCCACCCTGTTCGCCGTCGACGACCTGCCGGCCGAGTACGAGCGGATGCGGGGGCTGGGCGCGGTCTTCCCCGTCGAGCCGACGAGGGAGGGGTTGGTCCTCCAGGCCGTTCTCGACGACACCTGCGGCAACCTCGTCCTGCTCGCCCAGGTCGACTGAGCTCCGGTTGTCCACTCTGGACAAGAGCTCGGCGGTGTCGCGGCCAGGGCTGTCAGCTCGACGCGACGAGTCGAGATTGACATGTCTGGCAGGACGTGTCAGTCTCGGAGTATGGACGACGTCGAGGTGCTGATCGCGGGCGCCGGCCCGACCGGGCTGACCCTGGCCTGCGACCTGCTCCGCAGGGGGATCGGCTGCCGCGTGGTGGACCGGGCCGCCGAGCCGTCGCGGGGCTCCCGGGGCTTCGGCGTCAAGCCCAGGACGATGGAGGTGTTCCACGACCTCGGCGTCGCGGACCGCGTCCTGGCGGGCGGCCGGACCGACAGCCACCTCCGCTTCCACCTGGGCCACCCGCCCCTGTTCGACCTGCGGACGCCGGCCGAGCCGGCCAGCGCCCGGAGCGCCTACCCCAACTCGGTCTCGCTTCCCCAGTGGCGCACGGAGGCCATCCTGCGCGCCCGGCTCGCGGAACTGGGCGGCGAGGTCGACTTCGGCTGCGAGCTCACCGACTTCGCCGCCGACGAGGACGGGGTGACCGCGACCCTCCGCCAGGACGACGGCACGGCGCCAGCGACGACCGAAACCGTGCGCGCCCGCTACCTGGTCGGGGCGGACGGGGGACGCAGCTTCGTCCGCCACCGACTCGGCCTGGCCTTCCGCGGCTCCACCGACGAGGAGGCCCGCGCGCTCCTCGCCGACGCGCGGGTGCGCGGACTGGCCGACGACGCCGTCCACCTGTGGCTGGGCGACTCCGGGCTGCTCGTCCTCCGGCCCACCCCGCACGCCGACACCTGGCAGGTCGTCGCGTCGCTCCACCCGGACGCGGCGGGGGAGTGGCCCGAGGCGACCGTGGAGACCCTGCGGCGCGCCGTGGTCGAGCGGACGGGGCGCGACGACATCGAGCTGGGCGAGCCCGAGTGGCTCTCCGTCTGGCGGTACAACCTGCGGATGGTGGACCAGTACCGCGCGGGGCGGGTCTTCCTGGCCGGCGACGCCGCCCACGTCCACAGCCCGTTCGGCGCGTTCGGCATGAACACCGGCATCCAGGACGCCTACAACCTCGGCTGGAAACTCGCGCTGGTGATGCGGGGCAGGGCGGAGGAGTCCCTTTTGGACACTTACGAGGCCGAGCGGCTGCCCGTCGCCCGTGCGGTGCTGGCCGAGAGCGACCGGCGCTTCTCCGCGGCCACGCCGCCGGCGGCGTTGCGGCCCCTCCTCCGGTTCCTGATCAAGCCGTTCCTGGCGCGACAGCAACGCCAGGACCGCGAGGACCGGCCCCGCTACCGCGACAGCTCGCTGAGCCTGCACCTCGGAAGTCCCCGCGCCCGCGTGCGCGCCGGCGACCCGGCACCCGGCGGGGTCGGGCGAATCCCCGGTGAAAGTCGGCCCGTCCTGTTGCTGGATCTGATGCGGGGCAAGCACTTCACGCTGCTCGCCTTCGGCGCGGGCAGTGCGGAGGCGGCCGAGCGGGTGGTGCGCGGGCATGAGGAAACCTTGCGGGTCTACGCGGTGACCTCCACCGACCGTCCTGCTTCTGGTGGCGTCAGGACGATCGCGGACACCAGCGGTGGCATCCGACGCGCCTACGGCGCCCGCGAGAACAGCCTCGTCGTCATCCGCCCAGACGGCCACATTGGACTGATCACCCACACCGAGCCCGAGCGGGCGTTGCGGGAGTACCTGCGCCGCCTGGGAATGCGGCCCGCGCGGGAGACCCTGGCGGCGGCGACGTCCGTCGCGTCGTCGCCGACCGACGTCGCGGAGCGCGGCGCGAACTCCGCCTGAGCGTTGTCCCGGGTCAGGTGATTTCGAAGCGCACCAGGGGAACGCGTCGCCCGATGTCCTCCGGCAACGGCTCGGCCGAGGTCAGTTCGGGCAGGCCGAGCGCCGACGCGACGATCCTCGCCTGACCCGGGTGCTCGTGGCGGTACCGGTCCAACCGGCGTCGGGACTCCTCGGGGGCGAGGACGTGCGCCCGCCCGGCCACGCCGCGGTTCCGGCCCCACCACAACCGAACCCTCGGCGTGGCCTCGACGTTGCGCAACCACTGCGACGCCCGCCCGTAGCCGGACGCGACCACGACCGCGTCGGGCTCGCGGAGCAGGACCTCCAGCACGACGTGGCGTGCCTGGCCGCTCTTCCGGCCGGTGTGTTCGACCATGACGAACCGTCGGCCGAGCAGGATGCCGAGGCCGGCTCGGAAGAGCGGGATCGGTGCTCGCGCCAACCAACGCGGGATCTTCCGCATGCCCGTGGATGCTAGCCCTCGGTGGATTCCCGACCGAGGCGGTGTCCGACGGTCGCCTGTCCTCGCCGATTTCGATTGGGGTGAAAACCCTCGACGGCGCAAGGGGATCGCGGCGACCGCGCGTGGGCCGCCTCCCGATCACCTGGACGATCTTCACCCGAACAGATCTGTGCCGGCTGGGCCGTCTGCCCTAGCGTGATCACCGGGCGGAGCGAACCGATCACCCAAGGTCACCCGAGGGCCCGAGGTGGGTGTCGAGGCGACGCGACGGGGCGACGGACCTGGACCCGGCTCCGGGTGTTCCCGACGCCGAATCTCCGCCCGACCGGTATCCCACACGGAAGGCATGAAGCCATGCGCCGATTCCGCAGTTCCCTGCTGGCTGCCATCGCGTGCCTCACGATGCTCACCCTGACCTCGCCCGGTGTGGCCGCGGAACCGTCCGCGCGCGGCGCGGGAACCGCCGTCGGCCCGGCGGTGGCGGAGCGCACCGCCCCGGCCGACGGGATCGTGCCCGGCACCCGCTACTACCTGGAGCTGAACGAGGACCCCACCAGGGGAGTCACCTTCGAGCCCTACATGAACTGGGACTACGTCCTGCTGACCAACGACAGGGGCCGGCACGGCACCCCCGTGGTCTTCCACCGCAAGGGCGAGGGCTACGTCGTCGAGTCGACGTCCGCGAACTGGGGCGGCTACCGGTACTGGCAGGTCGTCGGGAACGGCGTCCGACTGAACACCGAGAGCTCGGCGACGGTCTTCGCCGTGCGGCATTCGAACCGGGGATTCCTGTTGGAGGCGTACGGGAACTACGCGACCTACCCGGTGGGCGGGAAGGGGTGGCTGGTGTTCTACGCCAGTGTCCTCCCGAACTTCCGCGAGTTCGCCTACTGGCGGGCCGTCGAGGCCGACTGACCAGGCGGGACAACACGGTTCACCCGGCCCGACCCCGAGCGACCGCGGTCCGCGTCGGGTTGTGCCTGACATCCGAGCCGCCACCCGGTGCCCTGTGGTTCGTCGGCAGAACGGCGGACCACAGGGCTCGCCGTCGTCCTCGGCGATCCCGGGAAGTGGGAAGAACGGGCTCGGGAACGCCGCCGTTCGTGGGGGTGTCCGCCGACGAACGGGTGGATCTCGGCGCGGGCGGGTGGGGGACGCCTTGTCACGTCACGGTGATCGTTGAACGCTGGGGTCACGGCGGCACCGGAGGCGGGAGCGTCGACAGGGACCCCGGCGGAGCGGCCGCCGTGAGGAGGAGCTCATGGCCCACACGCCGCACGGCACCAGCGATCCCACCTTCTACCGCAGCCCGGCCGAGGCCGTCGCCGCCCCGGTCGAGGAGATCGCCTACGTCGTCGCCTTCGACCGTGCGGGAGAGCGACCCGACGCACTGGCCACTGTGGACGTCGATCCGAACTCGGCCGAGTACGGCCGGGTCGTGGGGTGGGTGGACATGCCCACGCTCGGCGACGAGCTGCACCACTTCGGCTGGAACGCCTGCAGCAGCGCCTTCGCGCACGCGTGCCACGACGTCACCGACCTGCGGCGCCGTTATCTGCTCCTGCCCGGCCTGCGCTCGTCGAACATCCACGTGCTCGACACCCACCCCGACCCGCGCCGGCCCGCGTTGGCCAAGACCATCACCGCCGAGGAACTGGCCGAGCGGGCGGGGTACTCGCGCCCGCACACGCTGCACTGCGGCCCCACCGGGATCTACCTGTCCTGCCTCGGCGGGGCGAACGGGTCGGAGGGGCCGGGCGGGATCGCGTTGCTGGACCACGACACCTTCGAGGTCCTGCGCGCGTGGGAGACCGACCGCGGGCCGCAGCACCTCGCCTACGACGCCTGGTGGCACCTCAACCAGAACACCCTCGTGACCAGCGAGTGGGGCACGCCGGGCATGATCGAGGACGGTCTGGTGCCCGATCTGCTGCTGGCCAACAAGTACGGGCACGCGCTGCACTTCTGGGACCTGGCCGAGGGGCGGCACGTGCAGCGGGTCGACCTCGGGGAGCAGCACCAGATGGCGCTGGAGCTGCGCCCGGCGCACGATCCCGACGCCACGTGGGGGTTCGTCGGCGTCGTGGTGTCCACAGAGGACCTGTCGGCGTCGGTGTGGCGCTGGCGCCGGGACGGCGACCGGTGGGCGGCGGACAAGGTGATCACCATCCCGGCCGAGCCGGCCGACCCCGACCTGCTGCCGCCGGCCCTCAAACCCTTCGGCGCGGTGCCGCCACTGGTGACCGACATCAACCTGTCCGTCGACGACAGGTTCCTCTACGTCTCGTGCTGGGGAACTGGGGAGCTCAAGCAGTACGACGTGAGCGACCCGGCCGCGCCGCGCGAGGTCGGCTCCGTGCGGTTGGGCGGCATCACCGCGAGGGCCGCGCACCCGGCCGACCCCGAACGGCGTCTGGCCGGCGGTCCGCAGATGGTCGAGGTGAGCAGGGACGGCCGGCGGATCTACCTGACCAACTCCCTGTACGGCTCCTGGGACGACCAGTTCTACCCGGACGGCGTGGGAGCCTGGCTGGCCAAGATCGACACCGACCCGGACGCCGGCGGCGGCCTCCGGCTCGACGAGCGGTTCTTCCCGCGCGGCGACGAGTTCCGGGGCCTGCGCGTCCACCAGGTCCGGTTGCAGGGCGGGGATTCCTCCTCCGACTCCTACTGCTTCCGGCGGTAGTACGGCGGGGGCGCGGGCCGCGTCCTGTCAACGCTTTCTGTCAGTTCCTTCTCTTGACGCCTTCTGCCACTGCCTTTTGTCAGCGCCTTCCGTCGGGGCCGGGCCGGGCAAGCACGGCCCGGCCCCGACGGCGAGGTGCGCTCGGCGCTCGGCTCCTGGCTCAGACCTGGGAGTCGGCGAGCAGCTTGAGCGCCAGCGCCCGCAGCTCGGGGTCGGCCTTGTCCGGGCTGCCCGTGTCGAACGGCGGGTGCGGGTCGTACTCGATGCCGAGCTGCACGGCCTGCGCCGTGCGGTCGTCGGTCAGGAGCGAGGCCAGGTACAGCGCCATGTCCTGGCCGGCGGACACCCCGGCCGAGGTGATGATCTTCCCGTCCCGGACGTAGCGCGCCTTCACGAACGTCGCGCCGAGCGTCTCCAAATAGTCCTTGCCGGCCCAGTAGGTCGTGGCCCGGAGTCCGTTGAGCAGCCCGGCCTTGCCCAGGATCATCGAGCCGGTGCACACCGACGTCGTCCACCGCGTCCGTTGGTGGACCCGGCGGATCCAGTCCAGCAGCCGCGGGTTCTCGAACACCCGCAGCACGGCCTTCTCGCTGCCGCCCGGCACCAGCAGGACGTCCAGGTCCCGCACCTGGGCGATCGAGCGCTCGGCGAGCAACGCGATGTCGCCGGTGTCGGTCCGCACCAGGCCCGGCCGTTCGGCGATCATCGTCACGGTCGCGCCCGGCAGCCGGGACAGCACCTCGGCGGGGCCGGTCGGGTCCAGCACGCTGAACCCCTCGTAGAGCAGGATTCCGATCCGCGGCCCCTTGCCCCGCTGGTCCTGGCGCGGTGGCTCGGCGCCCTCCGCGTGGGCCGGTGCGCCCAGGGCGGTCAGGCCCAGCCCGACTCCGCCCACCGCCGCGGCGCGCAACACGTCCCGTCGACTGCTGCCCATGGAGCGTTCCTCCCCAGGATGTTGATCACTCTCGGCCCAGGTTCTCATAGGTAGTGCGGCTACGTACAGGGCTCGGGGCGCGCTCCGGCCGCCGGGCGCGGGTGAGATCGCCCACCGCGCCCGACGGGGTGGTGAGGACGGCGGCGAACGGCCGGTGACGTCGCGTGATCGGCTCAGTCCATTGAGTGGTGAACCGGCGTTCCCCGGGCGAACGAGCGACGTTCACCTCGGAGTCTTCGATATGCGGTGGACTCCGCCGCGGACCGAGGACAGGAGGCAGCACAGGTGACAACTCGGGCGAGATCGGTACTGGCCGCGGCGACCGCCGCGCTGGCCGCGTTGGCGGCGGTGGTCGGGGTGGGCGCGCCGACGGCCGCCGCCGCGACGCCGAAGGTGTTGGTCGTGGGCATGGACGGCCTGCGGTGGGACCGGGTGGCCGCGGCGGACGCGCCCACCCTGGACGCCCTCGCGGCCGGCGGGACCCTGGGGGAGAGCCTGCTCTACTGCTCCCCGATGGCCGGCACCTGGAGCGGGGCCGGCTGGTCCACCATCGCGACCGGCGTCTGGCCGGACAAGCACGGCGTCAAGGACAACTCGTTCGCCGGCAAGCGCTACGACCAGTACCCGGACTTCCTGACCCGGTTGGAGAAGCGCGACCCCCGCTACTCCACGCTGTCCATTGTGGACTGGGCGGCGCTGCACCGGCAGGGCACCTTCTCCGACGCCGTCGACACCCGGATCACCTACGACGGCGACCGGGACGGCTACGCCGAACTGGACGAGAAGGTGACCGCCGACGCGGAGCGCTTGCTGCGCACCGGAAACCCCGACGCGTCCTTCGTCTACCTGGGCCACACCGACGAGGTGGCGCACAGCAAGGGCGCGGCGAGCGCGGAGTACCTGTCGGCCATCGCGAAGCAGGACCAGCAGCTCGCCCGCATCCTCGCGGCGGTCCGGTCCCGCTCCACCTACTCCGCCGAGAACTGGCTGGTCGTCGTGACCACCGACCACGGGCACACCGACCGGGGCGGGCACGGCGGTTGCGGTGTCGCCGAGCGCAGCACGTTCCTGCTCGGCTCCGGGGCCGGCCTCGCCGCCGGCGCCCGCCCGATCGACACGCGCCTGGTCGACGTCGCGTCGACCGTCTTCCGGCACCTCGGGGTCCCGGCCGACGCCGGGTGGAAGCTCGATGGCAAGCCGCTGGGTGAGCGGAGCGCCGACCCGTTCGACACCTTGGCGGGACAGTTGAAGCCGAGGGTCGACGAGACGGAGATCCCCGCGTCCGTGCGCGGGTGGACCCACACCGCGCCCAGCGGATGGTCGGTCGACCGGTCGGGGATGCCCGGCGGCGGCGTGACCGAGTGGCGCGGCTGGTCCTTCACCAACGACCAGTTCTGGAGTCGCACGCAGTCCGGGCAGTGGCGGGAGAACAACGTGCGGGCGCGCGGTGTCTTCGCCGTCGCCGACTCCGACGAGTTCGCCGACCGGTCCGGCGGCGGTAGCTTCGACTCGACCCTGGTCTCCGCGCCCTACGCGGTGAGCGGGAAGTCGGCGCTGACCCTGCGCTTCGTCAACCACTACCGGCAGGAGGGCGCGCAGAAGGCGGACGTCCTGGTGTCCTTCGACGGCGGACCCGACCAGCTCGTCAAGCGCTACGACACCGACGTCGTCTCGTCGGTGGAGGCGTTGCCGGTCGCGGTTCCGGCCGGCGCGGGCACGGTGAAGGTCAAGTTCCGCTACCACGACGCCAGCAACAACTGGTACTGGGCGATCGACGATCTCCGGGTCGACTGACGACCCGTTCCCGGGCAGTGCCCGCGCCACCCTCCCTCCCGGCGCGGGCACTGCCCCTTTCGGTACTGCCTCTTTCGAGCACTGTCTCTTTCGAGCACTGCCTCTTTCGAAGACTGCCCCTTTCGGACGCCCGCCGTTGTGCGCGCACCGTCGCGCCGGGATGGCGGAGGCGAACTCCGCGTTGTTGGTGGCGTCCCCCGGCGGGGAGGGGGAGAATGGGCGGTCCCGCCGTAGCTCAGGGGGCAGAGTGCCTGGCCCTGGGGCCAGGAGGACGCCGGTTCGAACCCGGCCGGCGGGTCGTCGTCCCGGCGGTCCCCGGCGCTGACCGACAGCCGGGGACCGCCGGCCCGTCCGGGGGGCGCCCCGCCGGCCGACGGGAAATCCACTGTGGACAGTGAGCCCGGTGGGGGCGGAAGTCGGGACGCGTCGGTCCTGGCGGCCCTGACCACGGGCTCGCGTCGGAATCCCGCTCGTCGAGCGTCGGCCGCGCCGCCCGCTTCTCGTTCGCAGCCGCGGGGCGAAGCTGTCAGAGTTTTTTCCTTCGACACCACCGGGATGCCCTGCCAGGCCTTGGTTCTGCCGGCTTCTCTGTCGGCTTCTCTGTCGACTCGGTATCAGTGCCGGGTGGACGGTCGCGACCCGACGGTGAGCCCGTGTGTCGGCGTCGCGGGCGCTTCTCCCCGGTGTCGCGAAGGCGCGCCGATAGTCCACTTCGGGGCGTCCTCGTGTAGTCGTACGGCCGTACGAACTTTGGCATTCGGCGGGCCTCACGGCCTTCTTCTCCGCGTACCGTCGTGCCTGTTTTGTCCGGACGCCGAGAAACGACGGGAAGCGTGATGGAGTCCGAGGACTGGCGCGGCAAGGTCGGCCCGTTGGACGACAGGGAACTCGCGGAGTTCCTGACCGAACCGCACATCGCCAGGGTGGCCTGTCTCGACGACGACGGCTGGCCCTACGTGGTCCCCTGTTGGCACGAGTGGGACGGCAACGCCTTCTGGGTCGTGCCACGAGCAGGATCGGCGTGGGCGTCCTACCTCGCGGTCGAGCCGAGGTGCGCCATCACCGTCGACGAGGAGGGGCGGCAGCGCAAGGTGGTGGCCCGGTGCCTGGCGGCCCTGGTCGAGGAGCCGAACGTCGGCGGGCGGTGGGTGTCCATCGCGAGGCGGATGAGCACGCGGTACCTGGGCGAGCACGGGGTGAGCTACCTCTGGCCGACCCTGGAGCGGCCCCGGTGGCTGTTCCGGTTGGACCCGGTCTCCCTGCGCACGTGGCAGGGACAGGACTGGGCGCAGCGCTACCGGTGACGGAACGCGCCGACCGCCGAATGTCCGAGAACGGTTGGGACACAAGGCGGTTGGCGGCCCACCGCGGCGGGTGCCACGGTGGGCGCGAGGTCGAACGGGACTGTGGCTCGCCCTGGGGAGGAACCACCGCCGTGTTCCAGGCCACCAGAAGAACGCGCCGGCTCGCCGCCGTGGTCGGCGCGGTCCTGGCCGTCACCGCGACCGGTGTGCCCGCCACGGGGGCGGAGCCCCGTCAGGAGAGCAAACCACCTGAGTGCGAAGAGGGATGGTGCCCGGTCTCCCTGCCGCGGGACCCCGCTCCCGAGGACATCACCGGCCTGGCCGCCGTCGCGGACGAGGAGGTCTGGGCGGTGGGCCGCTCCGCGGCCGGCGCGCTCACCCTCCGCTGGGACGGACGCGCGTGGCAGAACGTCCCGACGCCCTCGGTGGAGGACGTGAAACTGCGGGCTGTCGCCGGGTCGGCGAGGAACGACGTGTGGGCCGTCGGCGAGCAGAGAGATCCGACAACCCGGATCCGCACTCTCACGCAGCACTGGGACGGTCGGGAGTGGACGGTCGTACCCAGCCCCAGCCCCGCTGACCAGAAGAACTCGCTGTCGGCGGTGGCCGTCGCCGGCCCCGACGACGTGTGGGCGGTCGGTGAGACCGAGAGCACGGGCGACGGCAGATGGCCGGAGAACCGTCCTCTTCTCCAGCGGTGGAACGGCCGGCACTGGACCGTGGTGCCGACTCCGCTGTCCGAGGTCAGGGCGAGCTTCCACACCGTCGTCGTCCGCTCGCCCGACGACGTCTGGATCGGGGCGCTCGTCGGGAGCCCGTTCGAGAAGCGGATCGCGACCGCCCTGCGTTGGGACGGCCGGTCGTGGCACCGGTGCGACGTGCCCGACAAGGACGGCGTCGACAGGGTGGGGTTGGGAGCCGCCCCGGACGGGAGACCTCTTCTCGTCGGGGTGCACCGCTACAGCCGCAACAGCGCCCGAACCCGGGTGTGGCACTGGACCGGTTCGGAGTGGACGAAGGTGACCGTTAGCTACCTGGAGAACTACAACGGGGACTTCGGTGCGCCGGCGGCCGACGGATCAGGTCGGGTGTGGCTTGTCGGAGGGCCGGGTGGCGGCACGGGAGGGCTCTTCGAGTGGGATGGTCGACGGTGGACTGCGATCGAGCCGAAGACCGGTGGGCGTGGCAGGTTCGCCGCTGTGACGGCCTTGCCGGGTGGCCGGGTCTGGGTGGGCGGCAAGTTCGGGCGAACAGACCACAACGGACTCGTCTACGCCCGACGTGACGGCTCGCCGTCAGCACCCTGACGGCCGGGCTGGTGAGCATCCGGGACCGTTCGCGGGTCCCGGGGTGGGGGAGGATCGGGAACGACCACGAATCCCCCAGCGTGGTCGTTCCCGCCCTCACCGTCCACAGGGGACACTCAGGGGCGGTCGCCCGTCGACAGCGCCGCCTTGGCCCGCGTGATGGCGGCCGACCGGGCCACCTGGTTCTGCCACAGGATGATCACCGGCGGGAAGACCAGCTCGGCGATGGTGAACGCGACGAGCAGCGCGTGCGGGGCGCCGACCGCCAGGAGTGAGACCAGGCGGGCGACGCCACCGAGGAAGAAGGCGGCGAACACGGCGCGCACCGCCGACGTGGCGTGCTCGACCCGGGGGACGGCCCACAGGACGACGACCCCCAGGGACAGCCAGAGCGAGGCGAAGAACCGGTAGTGGTTGTCGACGTTCACGCTGGCCTGGATCGGCTCGGGCAGCAGCGACGGGCCGACCACGATGTCGGCGGCGCCGCTGCCGACCGCGAACAGACCGAACAGCGCCAGGAACACCTGGAGCGCTCGACGAGATGACATGATCACGACCTCCCTGCGGGGAGCGTAGCTCTCCTGACCGGCCCGGACCTGGGTTCGGTGACGGGGAACGCGTTGTGGGTCAACCGGAGTCACTCCGGCCGGGTGCGGGGTTGGCGCGCGGCGACCAGGGCGAGCACCCCGATGACGAGCAGCGCCCATGCTCCGGTCGCCGGGAACGAGACCAGGCACAGCGGCACGCCCATCGCCAGGAGCAGCCAGCCGACCCGGGCGGGGAGCCGGCCGGTGGTCCGCACCACGTGCTGGGTGAGCAGGGCGATGGCGAACAGCGCGAGACCGCCCACCAGGAACCAGACGGTGGCCTTGCGGGCGAAGTAGTCGCCCGCCGGCTCCACCACGGTGCCGACGAACCCCTCCCGGAGGATGTCGGCCCAGGAGTTGGGTTCGACCAGGGCCACGGCGGCGTGGCCCACCGCGGTCACGACGAGCAGCCGGGGCACCCACCGGGCCAGGGGATTCACGGGTTACTCCTCGGTTCGTCCGGCAACAGCCGCATGGCGAGGGCGTAGACGGGACGCATCTCCTCGGGGGAGACCGGTGGCAGCACCTGGTGGGCGCCCACGAGCACCAGGTACAGCAGGCGGGCGATCGGCGTGACCTCCTCCGCCGGCACCCCCGACCCGGCGGCCAGCGACCGCAGGTACTCGGTGCGCAGGTGGTCGACGCGTTCCTGGGTCGCCCTGGCCTCCTCGTCCTGCAGCGCCCACGCCCGGACGGCGACCTCCAGGTCGGTCGGGTGGTGCTCGTCGGTCAGGACCAGGTCGAGCAGCCGGCCGAACCGCGCCCTCGGCGAGCCGCCGGCCCGCTCCACCAGGTCGATGTAGCCGGTGGTGCACCGGGCCTCGAAGTACTCCAGCAGGGCGGACCGGAACACTCCGATGTTCTTGAAGTGGTGGTAGAAGGACCCCTTGGTCAGCCCGAGCCGTCCCGCCAGGCGCTCGATGGTCAGCGCCGGAGCGCCCTCCTCGGCGAGCGTCGCGAGACCCGCCTCCAACCAGTCCGGCCTGCCCGCCATGCGTCTCCCTCCGCCGTTCGGATCAACGCTCCATACCGTACAGTACGGTACGGCCCCATCCGGCGAGTCCCTGATCACGTCCACGCCCGGGCTGGTCGGGGCTCCCTTCAGTCCCGTTCGTGGCCCAGGAAGGCGCGATCGAGACCACCATCCTCCGTGGAGTGTCCGATGTGGACATCCGAGGTACGGCCGAGTCGCCACAGTGAGGTCACCTCGGCGGCGCGGGCGAAGTGCAGCGGGTCGGCGGGGTCGGTGGCTCGGGAGTGCCGGGGGCGGACCTCGGTTCGGCCGAGGACGCGCAGCCCCGCGTCCGTGACGGAGCGGAGGAGGGCGGCCCTGGTCCGCAGACCCAGGTGTTCGGCGAGGTCGGACAGGATGAGCCATCCTTCGCCGCCGGGCACGAGATGGTCGGCGAGCCCGTGGAGGAAGCCGTCGAGCATGCCGCCTCCCGCGTCGTACACGCCCCGTTCCAGAGCGGAGGACGGCGCGACGGGAAGCCAGGGCGGGTTGCACACCACCAGTGCCGCGCGCCCAGGGGGAAACAGGTTGGCCGACACCACGTCGACCCGGTCGGCGAGCCCCAGACGGGCGATGTTCTCCCGCGCACAAGCGACGGCGCGCGGGTTGAGGTCGGTGGCCACCACCCGCTCGACACCGCGCCGCGCGAGGATCGCGGCCAGCACCCCGGTGCCCGTGCCCACGTCGAACGCGGTGAGCCGTTCTAGCCCGGACCCGTAGTGATCAGTCCGAAGTGGAGGGACCTGGGGGAGCGGAGCCGTCGCCACGAGGTCGGCGTACTCGCTGCGCACGGGGGAGAAGACCCCGTAGTGCGGGTGGATGCGCCCGCCCAGAGCGGGAACCTCGACGCCCCTGCGCCGCCACTCGTGGGCGCCGATCACCCCGAGCAGCTCGCGCAGCGAGGTCACCGAGGGACCGTCGGCCGGGCCGTACGCCTCCAGGCACGCCTGCCGCACGTCGGGCGCTCTGCGCAACGGCACGCTGTGGTCGTGGTCCAGCGGCACCAGCACCATGCCCAGCACGCGGGCGCGGTGCCGACGGGCCTGGCGGAGGCGGTGGAACGTCTCCTCGGGGGTGGCGCCGGGGCGGGGCGGCCGGCGGTCCACCCGACGCGCCAGGGCGCGGAGGAGTTGGCGCGCGTTGGAGAAGTCGCCCCGCCACAACAGGGCTGTTCCCGCGCGGGCGAGGCGGTGGGCGGCGTCGGCCCGCATGCGGTCGTCGGCGGCGACGACCCGACGGGGCGGGGGAAGGCTGTTCTCGGAGCGCCAGCGGGCGGAACGCGTCGCGCCGGCCTCGAACCAGCTGATCTCGGGCACACGGGCTCCTCGTGATCACACGTCGACAGGGCAACGAAGATCACTTCGACCGCGAGGAGCGAGGCGCCCGAACGGGCGTGAACGTCAGGGGGTGACCGGCTCCCGCGTCGAAGCGCGTGCCACGAGGTCGCCGAGGACCATGCCGAGTGTCATCGCGCCCACCCCTCCCGTGCGGAACCGTCGTCGGACTCTCGCACAGCCGCGGCGAGGCGGGCAAACGAGTCTCCCGAACACCACTCCGCGCGCCGCTGGTCGTGACGCACGCCTCCCCGGCACAACGACGACCGGGACGCGGCCGTCCCAGGGTCGTGAGTTCGCTCCGCTTCGCAGCGCTCCAGCTGCTGCGCTTCGCCTGGGTGCAGGCCCGGTGCTGCGCGTTCGCCGTGACGCTGTTCGCCGGCCTCGCGGTGTCCACAGTGGTCGATCTGCCGATCGCGCGGTACGACGCGCTGCTGGCGTACGGGCTGCTGGCCACCCTGACCTTCCGGCTCCTGGGCCTGGAGACCACCAGGGAGGTCCTGCTGGTCGCGGTGTTCCACCTGATCGGTCTGGTCTTCGAGCTCGTCAAGGTGCGCCTGGGCTCGTGGGTCTACCCGGAGGACGCGCTGACCAAGATCGGGGGAGTGCCGCTGTACAGCGGGTTCCTCTACGCCGCCGTGGGGAGTTACGTCTGCCGGGCGTGGCGGCTGCACGAGCTCCGGGTGTTCGGCTACCGCCCGCTCGCGACCGCGCTCGTGGCCGCCGCGATCTACGTCAACTTCGTCACCCACCACTGGCTGCCCGACCTGCGGTGGCCGCTCGCCGTGGCGTTGGCGGCCGTGATCTGGCGCTCCCACGTGCACTTCACGGTCGGCCGGCACCGCTACCGGATGCCGCTCACGATGTCGTTCGTGCTCATCGGTTTCTTCCTGTGGGTGGCGGAGAACGTGGCCACCTTCTTCGGCGCGTGGCGGTACCCGCACCAGATGGAGGTGTGGCGGCTGGTGCACCCGTCGAAGTTCGGCGCGTGGGCGCTGCTCGTCAGCGTCGCGTTCGTGGTGGTCGCGAGCTGGCAGGCCCGGCGGGGCCGGCTGCGGCCGGAGCCGGGCGAGGTCCCCGCCCTGGTGTGGTGGCCGGGCGGCGGGTCGGGGGCGGACCGCGTCGCGGCGCCCCGCTCAGGGCAGCAGGTGGGCGGTGTAACCCGCTGAGGCGATCGCGGCGATCACCTGCTCGGGTGTGGTGCGGGTGGTGTCCAGCAGCAGGGTGGTGCGGCCCCGGCGCGCCGAGGTGCGCGGGTCGGTCACGCCGGGCAGGTCCTCCAGCACGTCGTCGATGAGCAACGCGCAACTGCCGCACCGCATGTCGGTGATCATGAACGTGTGGGTGCTGGGCACGGTTCTCCCGTCCGCCGCTCGGTGTGCTGGCCTCGGTCCGCCGGCGCGGCCGCGCCGTTGCCCCGTGGGGCAGACCCGCTGCCCGTACGGGCACCGGATCGCCCCGGCGGACCCCGGCCCCGCCGTCCGTCTCCGATCATGACGGAGTCCTCCTCCCGCCGGGGCGGTCGAGGGGGACAACAGGACGTGTCGCGTGGTCTCGACATGGGGAGAGCAGCGGTGGGAGACGTGGCGGAGCTCCGAGTGGCGCCAGGGGCGCCAGCGACGCCGGCGTCGCCGGCGACGGTCACGGCCCGCGTCGCGCTGGCGCAGGCCGTCGCGCAGGTCGACGCGCTCAAGCGGGACGTCGACGCCGGTCGGCTCTCGTTGGACCCCACGGCCGGCGAGCAGCTCAGGACCGCGTTGCGGGAGCAGGTCGACATCGCCGACGCCTGGCTGGCGCGGGCGCGCGGCATGGGGCGGCGGATTCCCCTGGGCGACAACCCGGTCGGCGCGGCCATGGCCGAGAAGTTCGAACGCCGCGCCGAGGGGCGGGACGACTCGTGCGTCGCGGTGCTGGAGCAGTACCGCGCCGTCCTGGAGGACGCGCACGACGCCGTGGCCGACGCGATGCGGCACTACCGCGAGACCGAGGACGGGCACGTCCGGACCTTCTCCAGGCTCGAAGGGTGAGGCGCCCCCGGTGCCTGTCGGCGACGGCCGAGCGGAGCACCGGGCGGCGGCAGGACCGGGTCAACTGGGCTGGGTCAACTGGGCTGGGTCAACTGGACTGGGTCGGACAGGCTGGGGCGACAGGGTTCGGGCCGCGGGCGGCGCGGCGGCTGTCGCGGGACGTCGCAGGACTGAGGGAATCGGGTGAGGGTGGGCGTGGAGCCGCAGACCGAGGCGGGCGCGAAGCCGGAGGGCGTGCTGGCCGTGGCACCGTGGGCCACGGTGGACCTGGTGCTGACGGAGAGCCCGAACTGGGCGGCCATGTCGCACCGCGAGCTGTACGACGCGGTGCACCGGGGCAACGACCCCGGGCAGGCGTACTCGCTCGCGCAGGAGTGGACCGACCTGGCCACCGAGATGCTGTCGTCCAGCCAACTCCTCGCCCAGCGGATCAGCGGCACCGAGGCCGGCTGGCAGGGTCCGGCGGCCGACGCGGCCCGGCAGGCGACGCTGCGGCTGGCCACCTGGAGCGAGAGCGCGGGGCAGACGGCGCACCAGATGGGCGCCAAGGTCGCGAACCAGGCGCAGATCGTCGAGCAGGCCAGGGCGTCGATGCCGGAGCCGGTGGACTTCGACTACGACCGGGAGCTCGCGCGGTTCGCGCCCCAGGCCGGTGGCGACCTCGCCGGGTTCCAGGCGATGACGCAGGACCTGCGGGCCCGACAGGTCGCGTCCCAGTCGGCGCACCAGCACGCGGTCGACGTGATGGTGGCGATGGAGCAGCAGTCCCGGACGGTCGACGCCACCACGCCGTTGTTCGCGCCACCGCCGGACGCCGCGCAGCGGGACCGCCAGCCCCTGGCGGAGGCGCAGGGCGCCCACCAGGGGGCTCCGGCCGGGTCCAGGGTGGAGACCGGCGGTGTCAGTCTCATGAGCGCCGCGCAGCCCGCCACCGTGCCCGGGGCCACCACGGGGTACACCCCCACGGAGGCGCGGCACCTGGTGGCCGGTGCTCCCGCCGTCCCAGGCGTCCCGGCGCTCGGTGGCGGGGCCCCGGACTTCGGCGGGCAGACCCAGACCACGCCGCAGTTCACCTCCACGCCGAAGGAGCAGCCCGGCGGCTGGTCCGGTGGCTGGTCCGGGGGTGGCGGCGGCTCCGGCCAGGACCACTACCGCCCGTCCACCACGACACCCCAGTACACGCCGGGCCCGTCGGTTCCAGCCAAACCCACCGGTCAGGACTCGCCGTACCGGCCAAGAACCGGCCAGCCCGACCCCCGCGTTCCTGGTCCCAGCACCTACGTCCCTGGCCCCGGCTCGTGGCCGGGTTCGGGGAACCCGGGGAACAACCCGCCCTCCCCGGGCGTGCCGAACGCCCTGCCTGGCGGCAAACCCGGCGGCACGCCCACGCCGTGGCAGCCCAAGGGCGGCTTCGGCCCGACCGGCACGCCGACTCCTCCGGTGGCCGGGCCGGGCACGGGGCCGACGCCCGGGCGGCCGAACGTCCCCGCGTGGTCGCCCGAGGCCGCGGCGCGCGCCGCAGGCGGCTTCGGCGGCGGCGGTGGTGGTGCCGGCGGCTTCGGCGGTGGCGGCGGTGGCGCGGCCGGGTTCAAGTCCGGTGCCGGCATCGGTGGCGGGTGGGGCGGCCCGCCCGCCGAGAGCGGACCGCGCGGCTCCACGCCGGTCGGCCCCGGGGGCAGCACCGGGATCGGCGCCCAGGGCGGCCGCCCGGCCGGTTTCGGCCCGATGGGCTCGGGTCCGACGACCGGACCGGCGTCCACCCCGGGCACCCCGATGGGCGGTGGCATGGGCGCGGGCGGGCACGGCGCGCGCGGCGAGGGCGACAAGGAGCGCCGCGCTCCCGGCTACCTCAAGGACGACGACATCTTCGACACCGACGCCGACCGCCTGCCGCCCTCGGTGATCGGCGTGACCTTCAAGAAGCGGAACTACCACGAGAAGCCGCGGGACAATGGCTGACCACGACTACCTCCTCAGCCGACACGCCTGGGACGTGCTCTGGCGGGACCGGGAACTCGGCCCGATGCCGTACCCGGTCGACGTGCCCAGCCACGGGCGCACCGCCACCGAGCGCGCCGAGCTGCGCGACGAGGTGCACGCCGACCTCGCCGACCGCGGTCTGCTGCGGCGGGGCCGGCTCGACGCCGACCTCGACGACCTGCTCCGCGTCCTGTCCACGGCGGACGTCCTGGTCGACGTGGTCGGCCACGTCGGGCGGCCGCTGCGGGCGGTGGCCGCCAGCGACGGCCGGACGGCGGCGCTGGCCGTGCTCGACGGCGACGAGGTGGGCCTGTCCGCGATCCGGCCCACCGCGCTGGCCGGCGCCGTGGTCGACCTCGTGCCGGCCCGGCCCGCCGGCCCCGGCGCGGCGATGACCGTGCCGCTGGCCGCGCTGGCGCGGGCCGTGCGCCAGGACGACGTGGACCTCGACGACCCGTTCGCCGACCCCGACGAGGACGAGCGGCAGGCGCTGGTGCGCGCCGGGGTTCCGGCGGGGCGGGCCGAGGAGCTGCTGGACCTGGCCGGCTCCCGGATCGCCGGCGGCCAGGTCGGGGTCAGCCGGGCCGAGCGGCACGGCGGCGGCCCCCGCCGGCACGGGCCGTTGGTGAGCTGGTTCGACACCGACCGGGGGCGCTACCTGGCGGTGCCGGACGGCGACTGGCTCAGCATCGCCCCCATCGACAACCCGCGGTTGGCCGCCCGCGTCGACGACCTGCTCGTCGACGCGCGGGACTGAAGGCAGGAGAGGACCTCTCGTGGAAACCCAGCAGTGGCTGACCGACTTCGAGGCCACCGTGGCCGACCTGCGTCGGAAGTCGCAGGAGCTGGAGGAGAACATCGGGGCCGCGGCCACGACCGTCAGCTCGCCGGACGGCTCGGTGACCGTCACGGTCGCGCCCAACGGCGGTCTCCAGCAGCTCGCGCTCGGGCACCGCGCCTGCGAGCTCGGTCCGGCCCGGCTCACCGCGCTCATCATGGAGACCGTCCACAAGGGACAGCGGATGGCCGCGCACAAGGTCGCGGAGGCCTTCGCCCCGCTGGGCGCCGGCACCGAGGCGATGGGCATGCTGACCAGCCACCTGCCCGAGCTGGACGAGGCCGAGGAGCGGGAGCTCGACGCGCAGCAGGCCGCCAGGGCCGCTGGCGCCCCCGTCTCGCCGCCCGCGGCGGCTCCCGCCCCGCCGGCCTCCGCGCCCGTGCCGCCCAGCCCGGCCGCGCCGCCCGTGCGGCCCGCCGCGCCCGGTCCCGGTTCCCCACAGGGGCCTGGTTTCCCGCAGACCACTTTCGAGGGGCAGGGCGGGGGTGCGGCCGGGCGTGCCCGGCCGCACCCCCAAACGAAGCCCCAGGACGACGATGACGATGACGTCGACCTGTGGTGACTCGCTGGCCGGGGCACGGCGCGCCCGGCGCGGCGCGCGACCGCCGGTCCGCGTCGTCCACCCCCTCCGTCCACAGTGGACGATGAACCGCTCGGGAGCCGACGGCTCCCTGCCGCGGTCTCCTCGTCCACTGTGGACGAGCAAGCGAGTGCTCCGCGCGACGGCGTTGTGGTCGGGGTGAGCGACCAGTCGACGACAAGCGGTCGTCGCCGCACCGCGTCCCGGTCGTGCTTCCGGCTACTCGGCCGTGCGGAGCGCGTCGGGCAGTGCCGACCGGCCGGGTACGCCGAGCTTGCGGTACACGCTGGTCAGGTGCATCTCGACCGCCCGCAGGCTGACCACCAGCTCGGCGGCGATGTCCTGGTTCGTCGCGCCGGCGGCGGCGCGCTCCGCCACCAGCCGCTCGGTCCGCGTCAGCCCGGCCAGCCCGCTCTGCCGGGGACCGCGCGGCCGGCCGCCGGCCGCCACCAGCGCGGCCCGCGCCCGCTCCGCCAGCGGGGTGGCGCCCAACCGGGCCGCCAGGTCCATGGCCGTGCGCAACATCTCGCGCGCCGGCCGCAGGCGGCCCTGCTCGGCGTGCCACCTGCCCAGGTCCAGGGTCGCCACCGCCACGTCCAACTGGGCGCCGGCCCGCTCGAACAACCCGATCGCCTCGGTGAGCAGCTCCTCCCGGCGCTCGTCCGGCCCCGTGTGGGCCAGCGACCACAACGCCCGCCCCACCGGCCGGGGACTGCCCCAGCGCCGGGCGGCGACCAGGTCCGCCTCGGCCACCTCCCTGGCCCGCTCGCGCTGACCCGCGGCCAGCAGCACCGGCACGGCCGCCGCGCGCCAGTCGTTGGCGGCCGGGTTCTGCCGGTCCCACAGCTCGCCCAGCCGGCCGGCGTCGGTGATGTCCCGCAGCGCCCCGTCGAGATCGCCGCGCGCGGCCTTCACCCGGCCCCGCGCGATGAAGTACGCCTCGCACGCCCACGTCTCGCTGACGCTGTCCTCGGTCAGCGGCGTGCTCGCGTGCGCCCACGCCTCGTCCACCCGGCCCTGGTCGAGCAGCGCGTCCACCAGCGGGCGCAGCGGGATGGCCACCGCCGGCCCCCACTGGTCGGCGGGGACGAGCTCGAACGCCGTGCGCACGCTGCGCTCGGCCTCGGCCAGCCGGCCCCGCCAGTGCAGGCTGGAGGCGTGGGCGACGTGCAGCAACGCCTCGGTGAACCCGCCGCCCTGCGCCCGCGCCTCGGCCAGCAGCTCCCGCAGCCAGCCGTCGGCCTCCTCGTGCTCGTCGGCGCAGACCAGGGCGGCCACCGCGGAGACGAGCACGGCCATCGGCCCGCTGGTGGGCACGCCGCCGGCCAACGCCGTGCGGGCCAGCTCCAGTACCACGTCCGCGCTGTGCGAGTGCAGGTAGAAGGCGGCCGCGATGCCGGCGAGCACCCGCTCCCCGCTCAGCCGGTCGGTGCGGGGCACGGCCGCCGCCGACGGCGGCGTGTAGCGGCTGCCCATCCACCGCCACTGGAGCTCCAGCGCGGCCTCGTCGTCGTACTCGGCCCAGTCCTGGTCCTGCGGCGACCCGTGCAGCCGGGCCCGGCGCAGGTGCCACAGCCCGCGCCGGAAGTCGCCGAGCGCGGTCATCGAGTCCGTGTCGAACCGGGCCACGGCCAGCTCGGCGAGCAGCACCGCCGAGGTGTGCTCGCCGCCGGACTCGGCGAGCGCGCGCTCCAGGAAGGCCACCGCCGCCGTCGAGTCGCCCCGCGCCATCGCCGTGTTCGCGGCCTGACGCAGCTGCCGCACCGCCCACGTGGAACCGGTGACCGGGCCGCGCAGCAACTGGGCGGCCACGCTCTCCGCGTCGTCGCACTGCCGCGCGAGCACGCGGGTGGCGCGGGCGAACAGCTCGGCGCGCGACGCCGCGTCGAGGTCGGCGAGCACCGCGTCCCGCAGGACGGGGTCGGTGAAGGTCGGCGGCGTGGTCGAGTGCAGCAGGCCGGCGCCGTGCAGCGCGTCGACGGCCCGCGCCGCCGCCGACCGGCTGACCTCGGCGACCGCCGCGACGTCCTCGGTCGTGATCGGGGCGCGCAGGGTCGCCAGGGCGGCCAGCGCGGACGCGACGGCGCTCGCCGCGGCCGGCGCCCGGCGCTTCCACCACTCGACAGCCCCGTGAACCAACTCGTCCGGCGGTCCGCCGTCGCCGGACGGGTGGCTGGTCAACCGGTCGGCGACCTGCTGGACCAGCAGGGGGTTCCCGCCGGTGCGCCGGGTGAGAGGGCCAGCCAGCTGGCGGGCCGTTGGGGCGTCCCAACGGCCCGCCAGCGCCTCCGCCACCTCGTCCTCGCCCAGCGCCGCCAGTCGCACCGTCCGGCTGCTGCGGGCCACCAGGTCGGACAGCGGGCGGTTGCCCAGGTCGAACGGGGTGCGCAGGGCGCACACCAGCAGCAGGGGCAACGCCTCGGACAGGGCGGCGAGCTCGGCCAGCCAGCCCAGCGAGCCGGGATCGGCGTGCTGGACGTCGTCGACGCACAACACCACCGGGCCCGCCTTGGTGAGCTCGACCACCGCCGCCGACGGCGACCAGTCGGACGCGTCCGCCGGGGCCTGCCGACCGGTGTCGGTCAGCAGGAACTGCCGGGGCACCACGAACGGCGTGCTCTCGTCGGCCACCGTCGGCTGACTGCGCCGCACGGTCAGCCCGTCGGCCAGCCAACTCCGACGCGCCGCCGAGAGCAGCGCCGACCGGCCCACCCCGGTCGGGCCCGTCACCAGCACGAACTGGCCGGCCCCCCAGCGCGCCTGCGCGCCGGCCTCCGCGAGGAGGCGTGACTCGTCGAGTCGTCCAGCGAGAGGTTTGTGTCCTGCCGAGCCCTCGCCGAGCGCCACGGCTCACCCTTCCCACGGTTGAAACACGAACGAGAGGGCAGGTTACCTCACCTCTGGTTACTCCTTGATCACCGAAGCACTGTGGTTCGGACCAAGCGCCGAAAGACTTCGGTACCGGTGACCGGGCGGTCCGCCTAACGTCGGTGTCGGCCGACGAACCCCGCCGCACCCCGGCGCCCCCAGAGCACGTCCGGCCTTGCCCCAACGCCGAAACCCCGCAGCCCACGGGGTCTCCTCGGCGTGCCAGAACGCCGCCCGGCGCGCCGGGCGGACGGGTGATGAGGAGTGACAGTGGGAGAGGTCTGCACGAGGCACGTCGCGGTGGCGGTCCACGCCTTCGACCCGATCAGCTACGTCGGGATCACCGGACTGTTCCGCGACCGACCCGAGATCCGCCTGGTCACCGACAACGACGTCCCCGACGCGGAGGTGATCGTGGTGGTCGCCGCGGGGGTCGACTCCGAGGTGTTGGCGCAACTGCGCAACCTGGCCCGTCGCACCACAGCGCGTCTGCTGCTGGTCGTCGACGAACTCCGCGAGTCGGACCTGCTCTCCGTGGTGGAGTGCGGTCTGGCCGGGGTGATCCCGCGTTCCGAGGCCACCGCGCAGCGGCTGGCCTCCTCCGTCCTGGCCGCCGCCCAGGGCCGGGGCCAGCTCCCGGACGACCTGCTCGGGGCGTTGCTGCGCCAGGTCAACCGGCTCCAGCGGGAGGTGCTGACCCCGCGCGGGCTGACCGTGTCCGGGCTGGACCCCCGCGAGGTCGACGTGCTGCGCCTGCTGGCCGAGGGGTTCGGCACGGCCGACATCGCCGAGAAGCTGGCCTACTCGGAGCGGACCGTGAAGAACATCGTCCACAACGTCCTCAACCGGCTGGGGCTGCGCAACCGGCCGCACGCCGTCGCCTGGGCCGTCCGGGAGGGGCTGATCTGATCACCCGGGTCCGCTCCCACCCCGCTCCGGTCACCGCGCTTCGATCACTCCCCGTGCCCGTCGCTGGGCCGAACGCGCGCATGCCGCCCGAAGGGGTGCGGAGGCCGGGGCGCGCCGCCGATGGGGACGTGTGGCCGCGCCAGGGACGCGGCCCAGAGCCGAGGACGAGGAGGCGGGGACGTGCCCAAGGTGCTGATCCTGACCGGTGACGCCGCCGAGGTGCTGGAGGTCATGTACCCCTACCAGCGGTTGCTGGAGGAGGGCTACGAGGTGGACGTCGCGGCGCCCACGAGGAAGCGGCTGCAGTTCGTGGTGCACGACTTCGTGGAGGGTTTCGACACCTACACCGAGAAGCCCGGCCACACCTGGCCGGCGGACCTCGCCTTCGCCGAGGTCGACCCCACCGCCTACGCGGCGGCGGTCGTGCCGGGCGGTCGGGCGCCGGAGTACATCCGCAACGACGCGGACTGCCAGCGACTGCTCCGGCACTTCATGACGGAGCAGAAGCCGGTGGCGCACCTGTGCCACGGCGTGCTGACGCTGACCGCGGCGGGGCTGCTGTCCGGGCGGCGCACGGCGGCGTACCCGGCGCTGGAGCCGGACGTCCGCCAGGCGGGCGCGGAGTTCGTGGACGGCGCGGCGGTGGTGGACGGCCTGATGGTGTCGGCCCGTGCCTGGCCCGACCACCCCGCGTGGATGCGGGAGTTCATGTCGGTCCTGCGGGCCAAGGCGCCGGTGAGTTGAGCTGTGAGCTGAGTCGCGGTCCGGGCCGGTGGACGCGGGGTTCCGCGTTCACCGGCCGGGCCCTTTTGGTCCACAGTGGACACAACATGGGTCCTCTCCGGATTCGAAGTCCGAGCGCCTGCGCGGGTGGACCGAGGCGTTGTGCGGGTTGCTGATCACCAGTTCGCGAGGGGGGCGAGCCCCTCGCCGCGCGGGAGACTTCACCTTGCCGGCAACGTGATTGCGATTTCCAGGTGGTCCAGTCCGCCTTGGCGCAAAACGACTTCCGCGTTCTGAGCCCAGGTGCCACGATCGCTCCGTGTCCACACGACTTGATCTTCTGCGGTGGCAGTTCGACCTGACCTGGTCGCTGGCGGAACTCCACCTGGACCGACTGGAACCGGCCGACTTCCGGTGGGAACCCGCGGCGCACTGCTGGACGGTGCGCCACGAGGCCGACGGCACGTGGGTGCCGGACTGGATGGAGACCGAGCCGGAGCCCGTCCCGGTGCCCACCATCGCCTGGATCACCTGGCACATCGGCTGGTGGTGGACCGTGGCCATCGACCACGTCGCGGGACGACCGCCGCGGGACCGCACCGAGATCGGGTGGCCCGGCGACGGGGAACCCGCGGTCGACTGGCTGCGCGGCCTCCGCGGCGAGTGGCTGGCGTACCTGGACCGGATCACCGACGCCGACCTGGCCGCGCCGGCGCCGTTCCCCTGGCCGGACAGCCTTGAGTACACCGTGGCCCAGATGATCGCCTGGGTGAACGCCGAACTCATGAAGAACGTCGCCGAGATCGGCCAACTCCGGCTGCTGCGGGCCGCGACCGCCGACTGACGAGACCCCGGCCGGGCCAGGAGTCCCGCGTTCGTGTTGCCCCGCCCGGCTCCGTCCGCAGGATGGGACGGGGAGGTGGTCGCGTGCCGAAGGTGCTGGAGGCGGCCGGGTGGGGGCTGGTCGCGGGCTTGGCGCGTGATCGGCGCGTTGGTCGGATACCTCGTCCGGGTCCCGGCCGCCGCGGTCGCCAGTGTGATGGCCTTCGGCAGCGGCGTGTTGCTGTCCGCCGTGTCGTTCGACCTGATCGCCGAGGCGCACGAGCGGGGCGGGCTGGGGCCGACGGCGGTCGGCGCGATCGCGGGGGCGGTGCTCTACACGGCGGCGAACGTGGCGCTGGCCCGGCGGGGAGCCCGGCACCGCAAGCGGTCGGGCGGCCAGCAGCCCTCGGAGGCGGGCCGGCCCGGCTCCGGCGCGGCGATCGCGCTCGGCGCGCTCCTCGACGGCATCCCCGAGTCAGTGGTCATCGGGGCCAGCCTGCTCGACGGCGGCGCCGTCAGCGCGGTGACCGTCGCCGCCGTCTTCGTGAGCAACGTGCCCGAGGGGCTGTCCAGCGCGGCCGGAATGCGCCGGGGCGGGCGCAGCGCTCGCTATGTCTTCACGTTGTGGGCAGGGATCGCGGTGATCAGTGGCCTCGCGGCGATGCTGGGGTACGCCGCGCTCGGCGACTCCTCCCCGGCCCTGCTCGCCGGGATCACCGCCCTGGCCGCCGGCGCGGTGCTGGCCATGATCGCCGACACCATGATCCCCGAGGCGTTCGAGGACGCCCACCTGTGGATCGGGCTCATCACCGTGCTCGGGTTCCTGGCCGCCTTCGCGTTGTCGCAGCTCTGACCGCCCATCCCCACCCGAACCACCGCCCGTCGCGCCGTTTCTGGGGCCGTGCGGGGGAATGCCGTCGGCTCCCGGTATCCGGGACGGGTGGCGGGGTCTCCTCCTCTTCGCCAGGATGTTCCGGCCGGGACGGCCGCCGGGCTCCCCGCTCCGGACGCGCGGCACCGTCCCCCGGGCGACCAGAGGGGGCACGACGTGTCCGATCACCCGCTGTGGATCGACGGAGTTCTCCCGGCGTGCGGCGAACGGCCCCCGTCGGCGCGCGAGTTGCCGGACCGGTCGTGAGACCGTCCGGCCCCGCCGTCGTCGAGTACCGGAATCCGTGGTTCCGGGTCCGGCGGCAGACCTACGTCGACGCGCTGGGCCGCCACCACGACTACCACTACGTGGACAAGGCCGACTCGGTGCTCGTCGTGCCGCGCACCGAGGACGGTCAGTACGTCATGGTCGGGTGCGAGCGGCCGACGTTTCCCGGCCACCGGGGTGTGGAGTTCCCGCAGGGCGGGGTGGAGGACGGGGAGACCGTGGAGGCCGCCGCCCTGCGGGAGCTGGCCGAGGAGACCGGGTGGGCCGGCGCGGCGCCGCGCCGGCTCGGCGTGCTCCAGGAGGCCGCCGGCTTCGCCAACGCCAGCGCCCACGTCGTCGCCGTGACGGCTCGGCGTCGGGCCGTGCGACGCGGCGAGGAGGCGTTCGAGGCGGGCCTGCGTCCGCTTCTCGTGTCGGGGGAGGAGATCGGCGCGCTCGTCTCGCGCGGCGCGGTCCGGGACGCGGCGACGCTGGCCGCCTGCTTCCTCCTCCACGTCAGCGCCGGCTGACCCGCGCCAGCTCCCGGTCGGCTGGCCCGCACGTCCGGAGGCTGGTCGTCGCCGGTTTCGGCGCGGATGCCGGCGGCGGGGTCCACTTCCGGGTGACTGCCATTCGGGGCAATGAGCCGAATCGGGCGCTCTTACCTGCGGAAACACGGTCTCCCGGCTGGTGTCTTCGGTTCCCGGAAGGAGCGGACGACAGATTTCGGACGTGCCGTAGACTGCCCCGCATGGTGATCGGCAAGGCCCCCGCCCTCGGCTCGCGGATAGTGCGTGATTTGTTGGAGAAATACCGCGAGCTGATCCGGTTCCTGGTTGTCGGGGGCATCGCCTGCATTGTTGACAACGGGACGTGGTACGCCCTCAAGCTCACCGTCCTGGACACGAGTCCGGTCAAGGCGAAGGGCATCGCCATCGTGGTGGCGACAATCGTGTCCTACGTCCTCAACCGCGAGTGGTCCTTCCGTCGGCGCGGCGGGCGGGAACGGCACCACGAGGCCGCGTTGTTCTTTCTGGTGAGCGGGTTCTCCGCCGTGCTCAACCTGGTGCCGCTGTGGATGTCCCGATATCTGCTGCACCTGCGTGTTCCGGAGGTCGACTGGCTCGCGCAGGAAATCGCGGACTTCGTCAGCGGCTCGGTTGTCGGGACCCTGGTGGCGATGGTCTTCCGGTACTGGGCGCTGCGGAGGTGGGTTTTCCCGCAGGCGAGGGAGCGGACGAGCGGGACGGAGGCGCGCTCGGAGGAGTCGACGGCTGGCCGGGCCGCGACGCGCCGGGTCGAGGTGAGCACGGTGAACGCGGTGAACGCGCAGCGGCGTCAGCCGGGCGTCCAGGTGGGTCAGGTCCGTCGGGAGCGGCGACGGCCGCAGCGGACGACGACCCGGGCGGCGAGGAGGCGCAGGAAGGCAGCGCGCCGCCGGGTGCGGGGTCGCGGGCGATAAGCGGACAAGCCGAGACAAGCGGAGACAAGCGGAGGGAACCGTCGGCGCGCCCGCCGGAGCACGGTACTTCTGCTCGTGTTGCCGAATATGCGCGACGCGCTGCGGATCTCGTTTTGTCCCGTGAGTAGGATGGATCGGTCGACAATTCGGAGAAACACCTCAACGGGTGACGTCTCCGTGTCGCACGTCTACGTATTTCGCTCGTCGGTCCGGGTGTGCGGAGCTACGGTGCCGGAATGACGCCTGAGACAGTCGTTCGGATGTTCGCCGATCCCGGCCGGCTCCGGGTCTTCGCCGCGGTGCTGCTGGGCGCGGACTCGGTGACCAAGGTCCTGGACGCCACCGGTCTGCCGGCGAGGGACGCCTCGGTGGCACTGCGGCGGCTTCGGGAAACGAATCTCGTGCACGAGGAGGGCGGGCGGCTCCTCGTGCGTGAGGAACATTTCCGGGAACTCGCGCGCACGGCGCGGTCCGCCTCTTCGGAAACGGCGGAAGGGCAGGCCGGAGAAAGCGTGGACTCCACGCTCCAGCCCTTTGTCCACGGTGATCGGCTCGTGCGGCTCCCCGCCCAGTTCACCCGGCGGGAGCTCGTGTTGCGGCACGTCGCCGCCCGCTCCTTCCAGGCCGGCGTCGAGTACGACGAACGCGCCGTGAACGACAAGCTCAGGCAGTGGTGCGAGGGCGGCGAGATCGACCACGTGGCGGTCCGCCGCTATCTGGTCGATCTGGGCGTCATGGCCCGAGCGAACGGGCGTTACTGGCGGTCACCCGAGGACTGACGAAGTGTTTCGTCCCCGACACTCGACCGCCCGACCGGGCGGGCGTCGGGGACGAAACTTTCCGCGACCCGTCAGGACCCACGGGAAGTGGGTCGAGCGGACCGTCAATGCCGTTGGTTCATCCGGGAATTCGGGGTTCGACCATCGGTCGCGCGAGCGATCCGCCCGTTCAGCGCACGCAGGTACTCGATCAGTCCGGCGGGTCGTCGCCCCAGCGCGGCGCGATCTCGGCCAGCGGCGCGTGCGGGGTCACGTTCACCGCGTACGTGGGGGCGAACGAGAACAGCTTGTCCCGGACGTAGCTCGCCGTGTCGTCGGCGGGCAGCGCGCGGGGCGTGAACCGGGCGCCCGTCGGCCGCGCTCGCTGATCCGGTCGACTCGGAAGATCCGCCAGTCCGCGCGCTCGGTGTCGTGGACGAGGTACCAGCGCCGGTCGCCCGCGACCAGCCGGTTCGGCTCCACCAGTCGCCTGGTCTCGGCGCCGTCGCGCGCCCGGTAGCCGAACCGCACGCGCTCCCGGTTGGTGATCGCGGCGGCGAGCGCGGGCAGGTGCTCGGGATCGACGTTGGCCGGCTCGCGAACGGGATCATCGGGACGGTGGCCGCGTTGCGGGCGCCCACCCGGTGCTGCAGGCGAGAGGGCAGCACCTGTTCGAGCTTGGCCAGCGCCCGGACCGCCGCCTCCCCGATCCCGCGCGACCAGGCGGTACCCGCCGGCCGTGCCCATCGTCGCCTCCACCGGGTAGCCGAGCTCCCGGAGCCGGTCGACGTCGCGCCGCACGGTGCGCGGGCTGACCTTCAGTCGTTCGGCCAGTTCGCTGCCCGGCCACTCCCGTGGCGTCTGGAGCGTGTCAGCGACCTATGCCGTGTTCTGCCTGGATCGTGTCTGGCGTTCCCGCCGTGAGCACCGAGATCAGGCCCTTCCGCGTCGACGTCCGCCAGTCCGACCTCGACGACCTGAACGACCGCCTGGCGCGGACCCGCTGGGGTGTGCGGTTGCCGGGCGAGGAGTGGAACCGCGGTGTTCCGGTCGACTACCTGCGGGATCTGGCGGAGTACTGGCGGACCGGGTACGACTGGCACCGCCACGAGGCGCGGCTCAACGACTTCCCGCAGTACGTCACCGAGATCGACGGGCTGGACGTCCACTTCCCGCACGTCCGAGCCGGACGCCCTGCCGCTCGTCCTCACCCACGGCTGGCCGAACTCGGCGGTGGAGTTCGTCCGGCTCATCGGGCCGCTGACGGATGTGGGCGGAGTTGATGCGCCGCCTCGGATACGAGCGCTACGGCGTCCACGGTGGGGACGTCGGGCCTACATCACCCCCGAGGCCGCAAAGGCCGTGCCGGAGCACGTGGTCGGCGCGCACGTCACCGGTGGGTTGGGTTTCCCCGACCAGGACGAGATTCCCGGACTGTCCCAAGAGGAGCGAGCGGCCTACGCCGAGATCGAGCGGTGGATGGGACTCGGCGTGGACCACACTCGCTCCTGCGGGTCGCCCCGCGGACGTTCAGCCACGGCTGGCACGACTCGCCGGTCGGCCTGCTGGCCTGGATGGCGCAGAAGTTCCAGGAGTTCACGGTCACGGTGGACCTGCCGGAGAAGGCGATCGACCGAGACCTGATCCTCACAACGTGACCCTGTACTGGCTGACCGGGGCGACGGGCACCTCGTCGTGGTTCATGTACGACAACCCGCGCTTCGCCTGCCCGAAGGGGCAGAAGCTCGTGCCGCGAAAGTCCACTGAGGACGGACGCTTCTTCTTGCCGCGCAAGCGGAAGGCAGTGCTGGTCCCCGCACCCACCGGCGCGGGGATCAGTTCTGCTGGTCGATGTTCGTGAGGACGTCGACGGCGCGGTCGAGCAGCTCGCGGAGCAGGGCGGCCTCCTCGGGCGTGTAGGCGGCCACCAGCCGGCGCTCCACGGCCACTGCCGCGGCGTCGGCCCGCTCCAGCAACGCCTGGCCGGTCGGGGTGAGCCGGGTGACCAGGACCTGCGCGTGGTCGGGCGAGGGGCGCCGCTCCACCAGCTCGCGGGACTCCAGCGTCCTGAGCACGGTGGTCATGGTCTGGGGCGTCACGGCGCAGAAGCGGGCCAGTTTCGCGCCGGAGATGCCCGGCGCGAGGGAGAGCGCGTACATGGCCGCGTACTGCGGCACGGTCAGCCCGAAGGGGCGCAGCGCGCGCGTCTTCTCCGCGATGAGCGCCTGTTCGGCCCGCTTGATGGCGTTGCCGGGACGCCAGGCCACGGCGGCGTTGATCTCCTCCTGGTCGCCCACGGGCCGCCGTCCTCCCTCGTTCCGTCAGGGCTCTGATGTGTCGATGAACACTACCACTCGCGTTTGACGTGAGGTCGGTTCTGTCATCATGCTCTGATTCACATCAGGGTCCTGATGGTTCGCAGAGCTCATTGGCAGAGCTCATTGGCAGAGTTCATTGGCAGAGCTCGTTGGCAGAGTTCGAGAGGACGAGACCATGGCGGAGGCGCGAGCCCCGTTCCCCTCACCCGGCCGCACGTCGTTGGCCGTCGTCTGCTCGGCGGTCCTGGTCATGCCGGTCACCGCCACCGGCGCTGCGGAGGCGATCGCCGCCGTCGGCGCCGACCTGCGGACCGACCTCGCCGCCGCCCAGTGGGTGGTGAACGCCTTCTTCCTGACCTTCGCCGGGCTCATGGCCACCACCGGGGCGCTCGCGGACCGGGTGGGACGGCGGCGGATGTTCACCGCCGGACTGGTGGTGTCCACGGCCGCGATGGTGCTCGCCGCGCTCGCCCCCACCATCGACGTGCTCATCCTGGCCAGGGCGCTCGCCGGGGCCGGCTCGGCCGCGGTGGCCACCGGCGGCAGCGCGCTGCTGGCCGCCGTCTTCCCCGAGGGGCCGGCGCGCGCCAGGGCGTTCGCGATGTACGGCACGTCCCTGGGCATGGGCCTGGCCTTCGGGCCGGTGATCTCCGGCCTGCTGGTCGGCGCGCTGGGCTGGCGGGGGTTGTTCGGCGCGGTCGCCGTCCTGTCGCTGCCGTCCCTGCTGGGCGCCCGCCGGCTCCCCGAGTCGCGGCTGACCGTCACCCACCGGATGGACTGGGGCGGCGCGGTCTGCTTCACCCTGGGCCTGACCGCCTTCGCCCTCGGTGTGGTGGAGGGACCCGCCCTGGGCTGGGCGCACCCCACGGTGCTGGTCGGCTTCGCGCTCTGCGTCGTCCTGCTGGCGGTCTTCGTCGTGATCGAGCGCCGCCACCCGGCGCCCATGGTGGACCTGTCGCTGTTCGCCCAGCCCCGGTTCATGGCGCTGTGCTCGATGCCGTTCGTCCTGGCCTTCGGCTTCGTGGCACTCCTCATCGTGGTGCCGCCCTACCTGATGGCGACCCTCGGCTACAACGCGCACGAGGCCGGGTTGGCGTTGTTGCTGCTCACCGGCCCCACTCTCGTCCTTCCCCCGATCACCGGGGTGCTGGCCCGACGGCTGTCCCAGCGCGGGCTGCTGGTGGTCAGCCTCCTCCTCGTCGCGGCCGGCACCGCCCTGCTGGCGTTGGTGCCCGGCGGCGTCGGACCGGTGGGGCTGGCCGGGCCGCTGCTGCTCGTCGGCTCCGGGTTCGGCGTCTCGCTGGCCGTCCTGGACGGCGCGGCGGTCTCGTCGGTCGACCCGTCGCGGGCCGGGATGGCCGCCGGCCTGTTCAACACCGTGCGGGTCGCCGGAGAGGTGGTGGCCATCGCGGTGCTCGGCGCCCTGCTCGCCGCCCTGACCCAGTCCGACCTGGCGAGCCGGTACGGCGACGCGGCGGCCACCGCCGCCACCTCCCGGCTGCTCCAGGGCGACCTGCCGGGCGCGACGCCCGCCGGCGCCGACCCGGTGGCCTTCGCCTCCGCCGCCACCACCGCCTACACCGGCGCGCTGCACGTCGCGCTCTGGGTCCTGGCCGCCCTGTCCGTGCTCGGCGCGGTCCTCGTCGGCCGGCTCATGATCGAACGCCGCGCAAACACCGGTCCCGATACGGTCCCGCACCAGCGGGCGCACACCGCCTGATGATCGAAAGGAACAACACGATGCCCTCCGTTGAGGTCCCCGTCACCGGCGGCACCAGCACGGTCAACTACCTCGTCACCGGCAGCGGCCCCGGGCTGGTGCTCGTGCACGGCACCGGCGCCAACGCGGAGAGCAACTGGGCTCCCCTCGTCGAGGCCGTCTCCGACCGGTTCACGGTCGTCGCGCCGGACCTGTCCGGCTCCGGGGCCACCACCGACCCCGGCGGGCCGATCCTGGTGCCCGACCTGGTCGCCCAGGTCCTCGGCGCCGCCGACCACGCCGGGCTGGCCGACTTCCACCTCGTCGGCCACTCGCTCGGCGCCGTGGTGGCCACGGCCCTGGCCGGCGCCCGGCCGGAGCGGGTGCGCTCCCTGGTCGCCCACGCGGGCTGGGTCAGAACCGACCCGTGGATGGCCCATCAGTTCGACCTGTGGGCGCGCATGGCCCGCGTCGACCACGAGTTGGTCTCCCGGATGCTCCAGGTGACCGCGATGGGCGACGACACCCTGCGGAGCCGCAGTCACGCCGACTTCGCCGAGGCCACCGCCGGGTTCACCGCGATGCTGGGCGCGTCGAAGAGCGGGTTCATCCGGCAGTCGGAGGCCGACGTCGAGGTGGACATCACCGCGTCGCTGCCGAACATCACCGCGCCGACCCTGGTCTTCTCCAGCGAGGGCGACCGGATCGCCCCGCCGCACCAGCAGCGGGAGCTGGCCCGCCTGATCCCGAACGCCGAGCTGGTGGTGGTCCCCGGCGGCCACGGCCTGCCGTTCGAGAACCCCGACCTCTTCGTCGCCACCGTCGTCGAGTACCTGGACCGGCAGACCGCGTTCACCCCGGCCCCCTGACCACCCCTCAGACGGCGCCCCGCCACTGGCGGCCTGGTGGGGCGCCGCCCTGTCTGTCGCGAGTGGACTGTCCACATCGGACCAGAAGTGCGGCGGCGCCGGGGAGGTCGAGCGGACGGGCTCATCCCCGGCCGAGAGCGGCGGGCCTGAGCTCGCGGAGGATCTTCGTGGCCTCCTGCGCGCTCCGGCGGACGGCGGCGCCGAGCTGGTGCTGGCGACGCCGGAACTGGTCGGTGGCCACGGCGACGGAGACGGCGGCCACCACTCGGCCGTCGGGGGCGTGTACGGGGGTGGCCAGGCAGGCCATGCCGGGCGTCACCTCCTCCACCTCGGTGGCCAGTCCCGCGTGGCGGACCTGGCGGAGCTGACGCTCCAGCTCCGACGTCGAGGTGATGGTGTTCGGGGTGAGCCGCCGCATTCCGGCGTCGGCCAGGTAGCGCCGCCGGGCCGCGGCCGACAGGGAGGACAGCAGGACCTTGCCGTGCGCCGTGGCGTGCGCGAACCGCTCGCTGCCCAGGCTGATCCCCCACGAGTCGCCCTGGTCTCGGGGCGCGGTCATGTCCACGACCACGATGTCGCCGTCGCGGAAGATCGAGTAGCAGGCGGTGGCGCCGGCCGCCCGCCGGAGGTGGCCGAGCAGACCGCGCAGGTCGTCGGTGACGCTCATCTGCCGCGAGAAGGCGCGGTTCAGCCCGGACACCTGGTGGCCCAGCACGTAGCCGGCGGAGGTGCGGGCCAGGTAGCCGCGCCCGGTCAGCACGGCGATCAGGTTGTACACAGTGGACAGTCCACAGCCGACCGCGCGGGCCAGGGCCTTGGCCGAGATCGGCTCGTCGGCCGCCGCCACCGCCTCCAGCACGTCCATCGCCCGGTCCACGGTCCGCACCGCGCCCACCTCCTCGGCACCATCGTCGCCGCCGCGCGGGCGGCTCCCACCAGCGACCCCGGGACGCTGTGGCGCGCGTCACCGGTGCGTCGAGGCGGTGGGGCCGCCCGCGCGGGCGCGGGGAGAGGGGACGCGCTCAGCTCGTGCCGGCGGCCCGGCGCGGCGCGCGGTCCCGGCGGCTCACGCCTCGACCGGGGTCAGCTCCGCCATCTCGCTCCAGCCGTCGCCCGGGATCTCGACGTTGATGATGTCCGGCCTGGTCGCGATCACCTCGGGCATCCACGCCATGGCGGTCCGGAAGTGCTCCGAGTTCACGTGCTCCTCGCCGGCGGCCGGGGAGGCGAAGCCCTCCAGCAGCACGAACTGGTTCGGCGTCTCGGCGCTGCGCGACCACTCGAAGAAGACGTTGCCCGGCTCGTTCCGCGTGGCGAGGGTGAACTCCTCGACCAGCGAGAGCCACTCCTCGGCCCGCTCCGGGCGGACGGTGAACCTGACGGCGATGAAGATCACGGGCTGGTTCCCTTCGGTGCGTTGACGGTCTGGTCGCGGCCATCGTGACGGCGTCCCCCGCCTCGGCCGCCAGTCGTCCGCCGCCGGATTCCAGCCATCCTGGAAAACCCGTCGATCCGGCCGGTCCCGCCTGGCGTCAGGTCGCCGGGACCAGCTCGGCCAGGAGCGCGCGGACCCGCCGGTCGATCTCGTCGCGGATCGGCCGGACCTCCTCGACGGAGCGGCCCGCCGGATCGGGCACCTGCCAGTCGAGGTAGCGCTTGCCGGGGAACACCGGGCACGCGTCCCCGCAGCCCATGGTGATCACGACGGTGGCGGCGCGCACCGCCTCGGTCGTCAACGGCTTGGGGAACGCGGCGGACAGGTCGATGCCGACCTCGGCCATCGCCTCGACGACCGCCGGGTTGACGGTGTCGGCGGGGGTGGAACCGGCGGAGCGCACGGTGACGCGCCCCCGGGCGTGGTGCTGGAGCAACGCGGCCGCCATCTGGGACCGCCCCGCGTTGTGCACGCACACGAACAGGACTTCCGGTGTCTGGTCCATACGAGCTCCCGAGTTCGCGGTGAGGGACTCCAGGCGTTGCCGGGCGGCGCGGGCGGCGAGCACCGGCAGGTGCGTGTGGACGCGTGCGGAGGCGACGAGCTCGTCGTAGCTGGCCCGCACGTGGGCGCGCACGGTCTCCGGCGGGACGGCGTCGGCGAAGCGGCGGGTCAGTTCCGTGGCGGCGTGGTCGAGCAGCCGGTCGACATCGGCGGTGACGCCGACACCGGCGTTGGCGCCGAAGCCGCGCGCCGGGGACGGCTCGTCAGGGGGCAGGTGGGACATCGGCGTCCTCTCCGCGGGCGGGGAACCAGGGGCGGGCGGCCAGTGCCGCGTGGACCAGGGCGACCAGGACCGGGACCTCGACCAGCGGGCCGACCACCCCGGCCATCGCCTCGCCGCTGGTCGCGCCGAACGTCGCTACCGTGACCGCGATCGCGAGCTCGAAGTTGTTGCCGGCGGCGGTGAAGGCCAACGTGGTGGTGCGGGAGTAGCCGAGCCCGAGCCACCGGCCGACGGCGAACGAGCCCGCCCACATCACCGCGAAGTAGACCAGCAGGGGCAGGGCGATCCGCGCGACGTCCAGCGGCCGGTCGGTGATCTCGCGGCCCTGGAGGGCGAACAGGAGCACGACGGTGAACAGCAGCCCGCGCGGCGCCCACGGGCCGAGGCGGGGGAGCAGGCGCGACTCGTACCAGTCCCGGCCCCGCGCGCGTTCGCCGAGCCGGCGGGTGAGGTAGCCGGCCACCAGCGGGACCCCGAGGAAGACCAGCACCGACCGGGCGATCTCCCACGCGGAGACGTCGAGCTCGGCGCTCGGCAGCCCGAGCCAGCCGGGTAGCACCGACAGGGAGAACCAGCCCAGGCCGGCGAACGCCAGGACCTGGAAGACCGAGTTCACGGCGACCAGCACGGCCGCCGCCTCGCGGTCCCCGAACGCCAGGTCGTTCCAGATGACCACCATGGCGATGCAGCGGGCGAGGCCGACCACGACCAGTCCCGTCCGGTACGCCGGCAGGTCGGGCAGGAACAGCCAGGCGAGGGCGAACATCACCGCCGGGCCGACCAGCCAGTTCAGCGCGAGCGACGCCACCATCAGCCGGCGGTCCCCGGTGACGCCACCGAGCTGGTCGTAGCGCACCTTCGCCAGGACCGGGTACATCATCACCAGCAGGCCGACCGCGATCGGCAGGGAGATCCCGCCGATCTCGACCGCGCCGAGCAGGCCGCCCAGCCCGGGCACCCACCGGCCGGCCAGCAGCCCCACCGCCATCGCCGCGCCGATCGACACCGGCAGCCAACGGTCCGTTGTGGACAGTCGCGGCGCCGGGGCTCCGGTGGTGGTCACGCCGGCACGGGGGCGAGCTCCCCCGGCGTCAGCGCGGAGGCCAGCCGGGCCAGCGGCTCCGGCGAAACGCGGTAGTAGACCCAGGTGCCGCGCCGCTCGGCGGTCACCAGCCCGGTGTCCCGGAGCACCTTCAGGTGGTGGGAGATGGTCGGCTGGCTCAGCTCGAACGCCCCGACCAGCTCGCACACGCACGCCTCGCCGTCGACGTGCGAGGCGATCAACGACAGCAGGCGCAGCCGCACCGGGTCCGCGACCGCCTTGAACATCCGGGCCAGCGCCTCGGACTGCTCGGCCGACAACGGCTCCCGCAGCACCGGGGAGCAGCAGAGCTCCTCGGCGCTCCCGCTCTGATTCGACATGCGTCTATGTTGACAGCCATCGATGTGGAACGGCAAGCTCTGGGGCGCTCCATTGATGAACATCGATACATGGAGGTTGTGATGTCCCGAGTGCAGCTCGCCCTGCGGGTGGGCGACCTGGACGGATCGGTGGCCTTCTACACCCGGCTGTTGGGGGTGGAGCCGGCCAAGCGTCGTCCCGGTTACGCCAACTTCGCCGTCGCCGAGCCCCCGCTCAAGCTCGTGCTGCTCGAAGGCGAGCCGGGGCAGGACACCGCGCTGGACCACCTCGGCGTCGAGGTCGACAGCACCGAGGAGGTCGCCGCCGCCACCGAGCGGCTGGCCGCCGCGGGGCTGTTCACCGAGATCGAGAACGACACCACCTGCTGTTACGCGCTCCAGGACAAGGTGTGGGCGCACGGCCCGGGCCGGGAGCCGTGGGAGGTGTACGTCGTCAAGGGCGATGCGACCACGTTCGCCGACGACGCCCACCCGGCTTCCAACTTCGCCGCTGAGGCGGCGCAGCCGGCGGGCTGCTGTTCCTGAGCTCTGCTGTTTCTGGCCCTGTTGTCCTCGGGCGCCGCCGGACCGTCAGCGCGTCGGTGGCGCCCGGTAGGGCAGGATCGGGGCATGGCGCGGTGGGTGAGCGGAGCGGGCGTCGACCTGCTCGGACTGGGTGCGGAGTTCCGGACGTTCTGGCAGGAACGGCACCTGTGCACGCTCACCACGACGCGGCCGGACGGCTCGCTCCACGTCGTGCCGGTCGGCGTGACGCTGGACCTGGCGACCGCCACCGCCCGCGTCATCTCCGACCGGGGCTCCCGCAAGGTCCGCAACGTCCTCGCGGCGGGAGCCGACGGCGGCGTCGTCGCCGTGTGCCAGGTGGACGGGCGGCGGTGGTCGACCCTGGAAGGCCGCGCGGTGATCCGCGAGGACCTGGAGTCCGTGCGCGACGCGGAACTGCGGTACACCGAGCGGTACAAGCCGCCGCGGGTGAACCCGCACCGCGCGGTGATTGAGATCTCGGTCACCCGGGTGCTCGGCAACGTCTGATCCACCCCCGCTGACCTGCGAGGACACCTCGCGTGGCCGGTTGGCGGACCGGTTGGGGAGCCGTGGTCGACTACCGTCTCCGCTCATGTGTTGTCGGGTGATGGTCACGCGCGTGCGGCGGCTCGCGACCGCCGGGAGCGGCGCGTGAGCGGGCAGCCCGTGATCACCGTGGTGGGCATCGGCGCGGACGGGTGGTCCGGACTCTCGCCCGCGGCCCGGGACGCCGTGCGCTCCGCCGACGTGTTGCTGGGCAGCGCCCGCCAGCTCGACCTGGTGCCGCCCACCTCCGCCGAGCGCGTCGCCTGGCCCTCACCCCTGCTGCCGGCCCTGCCCGGACTGCTCGCCGCCCACGCCGACCGCGCGGTCTGCGTGCTGGCCAGCGGCGACCCCATGTTCTTCGGCCTCGGCGCCACGCTCACCCGGTTCGTGCCGCCCGAGCGGCTCCGCGTCCTGCCGCACCCGTCGTCGGTGTCGCTGGCGTGTGCCCGCCTCGGCTGGGCCTGGGACACCGTCGAGGTGGTCAGCCTCGTCGGCCGCCCCGCCGAACTCCTGCACCCGGCCGTCCAGCCCGGCCGGCGCGTCCTGGTGCTCAGCGCCGACGCCGACACCCCGGCCCAGGTCGCCGACATGCTGGTCGCCCGGGGCTTCGGCGCGAGCGAGATCACCGTGCTGGAACAGCTCGGCGGCCCCGGCGAACGCCAGGTCCACGGCACCGCCGCCACCTGGACCCGCCCGCCGCTGGACGCCCTCAACATCGTCGCCGTGCACTGCCTGGCCGACGCCGACGCGGCACTGCTCCCGCGCGTCCCCGGCCTGCCCGACGAGGCGTTCGACCACGATGGCCAGATCACCAAGCGGGAGGTCCGCGCGATCACCCTGTCCCGGCTCGCGCCGGCCCCGGGGGAGTTGCTCTGGGACGTCGGCGCGGGCGCCGGCAGCATCGCCGTCGAGTGGATGCGCACCCACCCCTCCTGCCGGGCCTTCGCCATCGAGCAGCACCCCGAGCGGGCCGAGCGCATCGCCCGCAACGCCGCCACGCTGGGCGTTCCCGGGCTCCGGGTCGTCACCGGCTCCGCGCCGGCGGCCCTGGACGGGCTCGAACCGCCGCACGCGGTGTTCGTCGGCGGGGGAGTCACCGTCCCGGGCGTCGTGGAGGCGTGCTGGGCGGCCCTGCCCCCGGGCGGACGACTGGTCGCCAACGCCGTGACCATGGAGTCCGAGGTCGTCGTGGCCGACTGGTACCGCCGGCTGGGCGGCGACCTCAGCCGCGTCGCCGTCCAGCGCGCCTCGCCGGTCGGCGGCTTCACCGGATGGCGGCCGATGATGCCGGTGACGGTCTGGGCGGTCACCAAGCGATGACCGGGAAACAGGACGACGGCACGACCCGCGCGCTGCCCGCGCGAACCTGGTGTGGAGGGGCGAACTCATGACGGTGCACTTCATCGGGGCCGGGCCCGGCGCGGCCGACCTCATCACCGTGCGCGGCCAGAAGCTGATCGCCTCATCCCCGGTCTGCCTCTACGCCGGCGCCCTCGTCCCCGACGACCTGCTGGCGTTCTGCCCGCCCGACGCCCGTCTGGTCGACACCGCGAACCTCACGCTGGACGAGATCCTCGCCGAGATGCTGTCCGCCCACGCCGCCGGCCTGGACGTGGCCCGCCTGCACTCCGGCGACCCCTCGGTGTTCAGCGCCGTGGCCGAGCAGATGCGCCGCCTCGACGCGGCCGGCGTGCCCTACGACGTCACCCCCGGAGTCCCGGCGTTCGCCGCCGCCGCTGCCTCCCTGAACCGCGAGCTGACCGTGCCCGGCGTCGGCCAGACCGTCATCCTCACCCGCACCTCGGCCCGAGCAACCCCGATGCCCCCCGGCGAGGACCTGACCACCCTGGGCCGCAGCCGCGCGACCATGGTCCTCCACCTCGCGGTGCAGCGGATCGACCAGGTCGTCGAGGAGCTGACACCCAACTACGGCGCGGATTGCCCCGTCGCCGTCGTCGCCAGGGCCAGCCGCGACGACGAGCTCATCCTCCGCGGCACCCTCGCTGACATCGCCGCCCAGGTCCACGCCGCCGGCATCACCCGCACCGCCGTCATCGTGGTCGGCCAAACCCTGACGGCCTCGGAATTCCCCGACAGCCACCTCTACTCCACCGAGCGCTGCCGCTCGTAACCTCCCCCACACCGAACCCCTCTACGCCCGAGGTTCGGAACCACAAGCGCTGTCCAACATGCCGCGAGGTCCCGAACGACCCCGCCGGCGTGTCAACCCCCACGGCCACCCTCACGCAAGGCGCCTCCCCCCAAGGAAGCGCCATCCCCGCAGCTCAGGCAGGGCAGTACCGACCCCACCAGGCCGGTGAGGATCGCAACAGGTTGGCGCGGCGACCGAGAAAGGTCCTGACAGACCTCGGAACGCTGATGCCTACGCCTACGACGTCCACAATGGACGGCTCGCTGTCGCCGTCGTCGACGGCACCGGCTCCACTCCCGAGATCGCTGAGCTGGCGCAGCGAGCTGCCGTGACTGCCGCCGTCGCCGCGGCGCAGCGGACGCCTCTCCTGGGCATCGTGGCGGCGGCGGAGTTGTGCGGTGAGCCCGTGCTCGGCGAGCGTCGGCCTACGGGCGCGATCGTGGTGGCGACCGCGTGGCCGGGGCAGGGGTGGGTGGTCTCGTGGGCTGGCGACAGCGCCGCGTATTCCTACCAGCCCAAACGTGAGTGTGGGCGCGGGGTGCGGCGGCTCACCGTGCCGCACACGCACGGGCAGCTCATGCGGGAGCGGGGAAAGCCCGAGGAGGAGGCGCGACGGTGGGATAGCAGGATCTACAACAGCCTGGCGAGTTCGGTGCACGTCGGAATCCGCGCCATCAGCAGTGACGCGCCGTACCTGGTGTTGGCCACCGATGGCCTGCGACTCCCCGCCGACCGGATCGAGGCCGTGCTGCGGGAGCACCTCTCTGATCCCGTGCTGTGCGCTGACCAGCTCCTGAAGGAGGCGCGGACCCGGAGCCGGGACGACATCGCCGTGGTGGTGGTCCCGCATCCGCATCCGGTGGATGAGAGGGGGTGAACGATGGGCGGCGACGATGACTTCGAGGGTGACGACAAGACGCCGACGCGGGAAATCCCCAAGATCCCCGCAGAGGACGACAACGAGTCCTGATTTCGTTCCGGCGCTCGCCCCCGACGCACGCTGTCCACAATGGACAGCAGGGGTCAGGCGCGGCCGACGATGGTGCCGGCTCGGTCGATCACGACGACGTCGACTTCGACCGGGGCTTCGCGGAGTACTTCGGTGGCGACGTCGCGGGCCCGGGAGGCGATCAGGTCGCCGAGGGGGAGGCCGGCGGGCTGGCAGAGGTGCAGGGCGCCCAGCGCGGTGTTGGCGGCCCGGACCTGCTCGACCAGTTCGGGGTCGCCGCCGGCCTCGCGGGTGAGGTCGGCGAGGAGGTCGTGGTTGACCTGGGAGCGTCCTGAGTGGAGGTCCAGGTGGCCGTCGGCGAGCTTGGACAGCTTGCCGACGCCGCCGGCGATGGTCAGTCGGGGCACGGGGTGCCGGCGCAGGTACTTCAGCACCGCTCCCGCGAAGTCGCCCATGTCCAGCAGGGCGTCCTCGGGCAGGCCGTAGAGCTCGGTGGCCACTCGCTCGGAGGTGCTGCCCGTGCAGCCGGCGACGTGTTGGTACCCGGCGGCGCGCGCGACGTCGATGCCGCGTCGGATGCTGTCGATCCACGCCGAGCACGAGTAGGGCACCACGACGCCGGTGGTGCCCAGGATCGACAGTCCGCCCAGGATGCCCAGGCGGGGATTCCAGGTGCGGCGTGCCAGTTCCTCGCCGTTGTCCACGGAGATCTCGACGACGACGTCGCCGGTGCCACCGTGCCGGGCCGCGACCTCCGCCACGTGCTGGCTGATCATCTGGCGCGGGACCGGGTTGATCGCCGGTTCGCCCACCGGCAGCGGCAGGCCCGGCTTGGTGACCGTGCCGACCCCCGGCCCCGCCCGGAACACCACGCCCGTGCCCGGCGCGCCGTGCCGCACGGTGGACCTGATCACCGCGCCGTGCGTGACGTCCGGGTCGTCGCCGGCGTCCTTGACGATTCCGGCCATCGCCGCGTCCGCGCCCAGTTCCTCCCTGGCCAGCGCGAAGGCCGGCCGCTGCCCCTTGGGCAGCAGGATCTCCACCGGGTCGGGGAAGGAGCCGGTCAGCAGCGCGGTGTAGGCGGCGGTGGTGGCCGCGGTCGCGCACGCGCCGGTCGTCCAGCCGTAGCGGAGACCGCCGGGCTCCTCGGTGCGACGTGTGCTCATGGTGTCAGGATGCAATCGGTGGGGGCGGGCGACAGCGGCGAGGGGCGACGGTGCGGGTACTGGTGCTGGGCGGCACGGGAGAGGCGCGGCGACTGGCCGCCGCGCTGGCCGGACGGCCCGAGCTGCGGGTGGTCTCCTCGCTCGCCGGCCGGGTCGCCGACCCCCGGCTGCCCGAGGGCGAGGTGCGGATCGGCGGCTTCGGTGGCCCCGAGGGTCTTGCCGCCTGGCTCAGAGAGGAACGGGTGGCGGCGGTCGTCGACGCCACCCACCCCTTCGCCCATCGGATGACAGACTCGGCCGTGCGGGCCACCGGCGAGGTCGGACTTCCCCTGCTGGTGTTGCGGCGACCCGGATGGCAGCCCGAACCGGGTGATGACTGGCGGTGGGCGGAGACGATCAGTGACGCCGCCGGCCTGCTCCCCGGGCTGGGCGAGCGGGTGTTCCTCAGCACCGGCCGGCAGGACCTCGCGGCCTTCGCCGACCTGCGGGAGCAGTGGTTCCTGGCCCGTTGTGTCGACCCGCCCGAGCCGCCCCTGCCGCCCCGCCTGGAGGTCGTGCTCGACCGGGGACCCTTCGCCGTCGACGGGGAGCTGGCGTTGCTGCGCCGGCACCGGATCGACGTCATGGTCACCAAGGACAGCGGCGGCGAGATGACCGCCGCCAAGCTCGTCGCCGCCCGCGAGCTCGGCCTGCCGGTCGTCGTGGTGCGCCGGCCACCGCTGCCCGACGGTCCCCACGTCGAGAGCGTGGGGACCGTCGAGGGCGCGGTGGCCTGGCTGGACGCCCTGGCGGCTGCTCACGCCGGGTAGCGGCGGGGGGTGAACACCACGGTGTCGCCGTCGCTCCTGCGCACCACGCGGGTGGTCGACGAGCCGATCATCAGCAGGCAGCGCATGTCGACCTGGGCCGGGTCCAGCTCGCCCAGCGTCGTCACCCGCACCCGCTCCTCCGGGCCGCCGACGTCCCGGCCGACGACCACGGGGGTCTCCGGGGCGCGGTGCTCCAGCAGCAGGTCCCGCATCGCCGCGACCTGCCAGGTGCGGCTGCGCGAGGCCGGGTTGTACAGGGCCAGCACCAGATCCGCCTTCGCCGCCGCCGCCAGGCGCTCGGCGATGACCTCCCACGGCTTGAGCCGGTCGGACAGCGAGATCACGCAGAAGTCGTGCCCCAGCGGCGCACCGACCCGGCTCGCCACCGCCTGCGCCGCCGTCAGACCCGGCAGCACCCGCACCGGCACGTCCTGGAACCGCGGCTCGCTCGCCACCTCCAGCACCGCGCTGGCCATCGCGAACACCCCGGGGTCGCCCGAGGAGACGACCACGACCCGGGAACCGGCCTGGGCCAGCTCCAGCGCGTGCGCGGCCCGCTCGGCCTCCACCCGGTTGTCCGAGGCGTGCCGCCGCTGCCGGGGGTTGGCCGGCACCCGCGCCAGGTACGGGCCGTAGCCCACCAGGTCGTCGGCCGAGGCCAGCGCGTCCTGCGCCTCCGGCGTGAGCCACGGGCGCCCGGCCGGCCCCAGGCCGACCACGACGACCTCGCCCCGCGTCGTCCCGCGCTCGACCTCGGCGGCCGGCACCTCGGGGTTCTGTGCGTTGACCGGGCTGGGCACCAGCGCCAGCGAGAAGTACGGCACGGTCGCCGGGTCGACCTCGGCCAGCGGGGCGACCCGCTCGCCCTCGGTGGTGGCCCGCTCGACGTACCACGCCTCGTCCAGCCGGCCCGCCTTGTCCAGCGCAGCGCGGACGTTGTCGAAGGTCCGACCCAGCTTGAGCACCGCCGCCGAGTCGGTGGCGGCCAGCCGCTCGGCCAGCACGTCGGGGGGCAGCGTGCCGGGCAGGACGGTCAGCACCTCGTCCCGCTCGACCAGCGGCCGGCCCAGCACGGCGGCGGCCCCGCTGACCGACGTCACGCCGGGCACCACCTCGGTGGGGTAGCGGTGCGCGAGCCGCTTGTGCATGTGCATGTAGGAGCCGTAGAAGAACGGGTCGCCCTCGGCCAGCACGACGACGTCCCTGCCGGCGTCCAGGTGCGCGGCGAGCCGGGCGGCGCACTCGGCGTAGAACTCGTCGATCGCGCCCTGGTAGCCGCCGGGGTGGTCGGTGGTCTCCGTGGTGACCGGGTAGATCAGCGGTTCCTCGACCTGGTCGCCCCGCAGGTACGGCTCGGCCAGCGCCCGCGCGATGCTGCGCCCGTGCCGCGCGCTGTGGTAGGCGACGACGTCGGCGGCGCCGATCAGCCGGGCCGCCTTGACCGTCACCAGCTCCGGGTCACCCGGCCCCAGCCCCACTCCCCAGAGCCGACCGACCTGCGTGCTGCTGCTCACTCTTCCTCGCTTGCGATCGCGTTGACGGCGGCGGCGGTCATGGCGCTGCCGCCCCGCCGACCCCGCACGATGAGGTACTCCAGGCCCAGGTCGTTGTCGGCCAACGCCTCCTTGGACTCGGCCGCGCCGATGAAGCCCACCGGGATGCCCAGCACGGCGGCCGGCCGGCCCGCGCCCTCGGCCACCATCTCCAGCAGCCGGAACAGGGCCGTGGGCGCGTTGCCGATGGCCACGACGGCGCCGTCGAGCTGGTCGCGCCACAGCTCCAGCGCCGCCGCGCTGCGCGTGGTGCCCAGCTCGGCCGCGAGCCCGGGCACGCGGGGGTCGGAGAGCGTGCAGACCACCGGGTTGTCGGCCGGCAGCCGGCGTCGGGTGACGCCGGAGGCCACCATCGCCGCGTCGCAGAGGATCGGGGCGCCGGCCCGCAGCGCGGCCCGCGCGTCGGCGACGACGCCTGGCGACCACGCGAGGTCCGCCACCAGGTCGACCATGCCGCAGGCGTGCACCATGCGCACCGCGACGTGGGCGAGGTCCGCCGGCAGCCGACCCAGGTCGGTCTCCGCGCGGATGGTGGCGAAGGACTGGCGGTAGATCTCCGCGCCGTCCCGGATGTAGTCGATCACTGATCCCTCCGCGCCGCGTCGACCGCGGCTGCCGTTTCCTCGATGTCACCGGTCGTGCCCGGCCCGGCCGGCACGGCCAGCTCGGCCAGCACCCGGCCGTCCCTGGTCACCTCGTAGCCCGCCCCGGTGGCGACCACCTCGACGACCCGGCCCCGCGGGCGCCCGCACCGCCGGCCGCAGCCGACCCAGTGGACGGGCAGCCCGTCGGCGGTCGCGCGGGCCGCCAGGCGCGTCCACCGGCTCGCGTCGGCGCGGACGTCGGCCATGGCCTTGCCGCAGCCCGGCCGACCGGCGCACGCGCTCACCCCGACCCAGGGCGACGCCGGGTCGACGACCAGACCGTGACTGTCCATTGTGGACGACCAGTGCCGCGCCGCCGCCGGGGGCAGGTCGCGGACGACGATCCCGCGCCACGGCGTGGTCCGCAGCTCGCCGCCGCCGTCGAGCGCGGCGTCGGCGAGCGCTTCCGCCTGCTGCGCCGACAGCCGACCGAGTGGCACCACGACAGCCAGGGTGACCAGGCCGTCCTGCTGCTCGATCAATCCTACGGGACCGTGCGGGTGCGGTGAGACCACAGGGGACGGCGCGAGCTCGCCGCTCTGTGCGTGCATCGACTGGGCGTGCATCGACTGGGCGTGCATCGACTGGGCGTGCGTGGACTGGGCGTGCCCGAACTCGGTGGCGAGCCGGTCCCGCACCCGGGCCACCCCGTCGGTCAGCTCGGTGATCCGCCACGCCCGCGAGTCCTGCGCGGCCCGCTCGGCGAGGAAGGCCGAAGCCGCCGCGAGCATCACGGCCACGACCTCGGCGGCGGGCACCCGCAGGCCGATGTCCTGGCCCGCCAACCACATCGCGGCCCGCCCCGACTCCACCGCCAGCGCGCCGACGTCGCCGTCGAGCCCCGCGACGTCGCCGCGCCCGTCGTCCAGGGTGAACAGGAACCGGCCGGACAGCTCCGCCAACTCCGGGCGGGCGCACAGCTCCCGGTCCAGGTCGGCCACCAGCGGAGCCACGTCCCACGCACCGACGCCGTCCCGGCCGCTCAGCGGCGACGCCAGGATGTTGCGCACCCGCTCGTGCGTGCGCGACGGCAGCAGTCCCACCGCGGCGATCCGCTCCGCCAACCGCGGCTCGGTTCCCGAGCCCAGGCCCCTGAGCTGGATGTTCGCCCGCGAGGTCAGTTCGAGGTGCCCGTCGCCCAGCTCGGCCGCGACCGCCGCCAGCGCCCGCAGCTGCTCCGCCGCCACCACGCCGCCGGGCACCCGCACGCGGGCCAGCCCGCCGTCCGCGGCCTGGTGGACCTGGAGCGCCCCGGGGCAGGCGTCCGGCCGCGACCGGTCGGCGCCCCGGGAGCTGCCGCTCGACCCCGCGGCGGGATCACAGGTGGGGGAGACGTGGGACACGGCGGGGATGCTACTTGCGGTGTTGCCGAGATCAGGGTGCCTGTCGGTAGGGTCACCCCCGGCGGCAGAGGGAGGAAGCCGGTGCGACTCCGGCGCGGTCCCGCCACTGTCACCGGGGAGCGAACCCCACGGCACGGCCACGGCCCACCAGGGCGGGAAGGCCGGGGTGAGCGTCGATCCGGGAGCCAGGAGACTCCGGCCGCCACACCCCGACGACTCTGGGGCGAGGACCCCGAGGGAGGACCGTGTGAGCCACGACGTGCCATCGCGTCGCCCGCTGCCGCCCGCCGCCGAGACCGGGCAGCGCGCCGCCTCGGATGCCCCGGGGGATCCGGCGGCTGACGCCCCGCGCAGCCGGGTGCTGCTGCTGTCGACCTCCGACACCGACCTGCTCAGCGCCCGCGCCAGCGGCGCCGACTACCGGCTGGGCAACCCCGCCCGCCTCACCGTGGACGACCTGCCCGCCCTGCTGGCGGACGTCGACCTCGTCGTCGTCCGCATCCTGGGCGGCCGGCGCGCCTGGGAGGAGGGTCTGGACGCGCTGCTCGCCGGGCCGCGCCCGGTGGTCGTGCTCGGCGGCGAGCAGGCCCCGGACGCCGAGCTGATGGAGCTGTCCTCGGTGCCGGCCGGCGTCTGCGCCGAGGCGCACGCCTACCTCGCCCACGGCGGCCCGACCAACCTCGCCGAGCTGCACCGGTTCCTGTCCGACACCGTGCTGCTGACCGGCCACGGGTTCGCGCCGCCCGCCGAGACCCCCACCTGGGGCGTGCTCCCGCGCACCGCGCGCCGCGCCGAGGGCCCGGTCGTCGGCGTGCTGTACTACCGCGCCCACCACGTCGCGGGGAACACCGCCTTCGTCGAGACCCTGTGCGAGGCGATCGAGGACGCCGGCGGGCAGGCCCTGCCGGTGTTCTGCGCCTCGCTGCGGACCGCCGAGCCCGAGCTGCTCGACACCCTCGGCCGGGCCGACGCGCTGGTCGTCACCGTGCTCGCCGCCGGCGGCACCCGCCCGGCCGCGGCCTCGGCCGGCGAGGACGACGAGACCTGGGACGTCGGCGCGCTCGCCGCGCTGGACGTCCCGATCCTGCAGGGGCTGTGCCTGACCACGTCGCGCTCGGCGTGGGAGGAGAACGACGACGGCCTGTCCCCGCTGGACACCGCCTCCCAGGTGGCGATCCCGGAGTTCGACGGCCGGATCATCACGGTTCCGTTCTCCTTCAAGGAGATCGACCAGGACGGCCTGACCGTCTACGTGGCCGACCGCGAGCGGTCGCGCCGGGTCGCCGGCCTGGCGGTGCGGCACGGCCGGCTGCGGCACGTGCCCGCCGAGCGACGTCGGATCGCGGTGATGCTGTCGGCGTACCCGACCAAGCACTCCCGGATCGGCAACGCCGTCGGCCTGGACACGCCGGCCAGCGTCGTCCGGCTGCTCGCCGCCCTGCGCGAGCGCGGCTACGACATCGGGGCCGAGGACGGGCCGGACGCGCTGCCCGGGGTGTCCACTCAGGACGGTGACGCCCTCATCCACGCGCTGATCGCGGCGGGCGGGCAGGACCAGGACTGGCTCACCGAGGAGCAGCTCTCCGGCAACCCGGTCCGCATCTCGGCCGCGCGGTACCGCGCCTGGTACGACACCCTGCCCGAGGACCTGCGCTCCGACATCGAGGGGCACTGGGGGCCGCCGCCCGGCGAGCTGTTCGTGGACCGCTCCCGCGACCGCGACGGCGAGATCGTGCTCGCCGCCCTGCGCGCCGGCAACGTCGTGGTGATGGTGCAGCCGCCGCGCGGCTTCGGGGAGAACCCGATCGCGATCTACCACGACCCCGACCTGCCGCCCAGCCACCACTACCTCGCCGCCTACCGGTGGCTGGAGGACGAGTTCGGCGCGGACGCGGTCGTGCACGTGGGCAAGCACGGCAACCTGGAGTGGCTGCCGGGCAAGGCCGCCGGCATGTCCGCCTCCTGCGGCCCGGACGCCGCCCTCGGCGACCTGCCGCTGATCTACCCGTTCCTGGTCAACGACCCGGGCGAGGGCACCCAGGCCAAGCGGCGGGCGCACGCGACCCTGGTCGACCACCTGGTGCCGCCGATGGCCCGCGCCGACAGCTACGGCGACATCGCGCGTCTGGAGCAGCTCCTCGACGAGCACGCCAACATCGCCGCGATGGACCCGGCCAAGCTGCCGGCCATCCGGGCCCAGATCTGGACGTTGATCCAGGCCGCCCGGCTGGACCACGACCTCGGCGTGGCCGACCGGCCGCACGACGCCGAGTTCGACGACTTCCTGCTGCACCTCGACGGCTGGCTGTGCGAGATCAAGGACGTCCAGATCCGCGACGGCCTGCACGTGCTCGGCGCGGCCCCGGTCGGCGAGGCCAGGGTGAACCTGGTGCTGGCCATGCTGCGGGCCCGGCAGATGTGGGCCGGCCAGGTGGCCGCCCTGCCCGGCCTGCGCGAGGCGCTGGGCATGGCCGAGGACGGCAGCGCCGGCCGCACCGCCACCGACGAGACCGAGACCCAGGCGCACGCGCTCGTCGCCGCGATGGAGGAGCGCGGGTGGGACTCGGCTGCCGCCGACGAGGTCTGCCAGGCCGTGCTCGGCCGGGCCGACGAGCTGGTCGCCAAGGTGCTGCGCTTCGCGGCCACCGAGGTCGTGCCGCGCCTGGCCCGCACGACCGACGAGCTCGACGCGGTGCTGCACGCCCTCGACGGCGGCTACGTGCCGGCCGGGCCCAGCGGCTCCCCGCTGCGCGGCCTGATCAACGTGCTGCCCACCGGCCGCAACTTCTACTCGGTCGACCCCAAGGCCGTGCCCAGCCGCCTGGCGTGGGAGACCGGCCAGGCGATGGCGGACTCGCTGCTGGAGCGCTACCGCGCCGACCACGGCGAGTGGCCGCGCTCGGTGGGCCTGTCGGTGTGGGGCACCAGCGCCATGCGCACCGCCGGCGACGACGCCGCCGAGGTGCTGGCCCTGCTCGGTGTCCGTCCGGTGTGGGACGAGCAGTCCCGCCGGGTCACCGGCCTGGACGTGATCCCGCTGGCGGAGCTGGGCCGGCCCCGCGTCGACGTCACCGTCCGCATCAGCGGCTTCTTCCGGGACGCGTTCCCGCACGTGGTCGCCCTGATCGACGACGCCGTCCGGCTGGTCGCCGACCTGGACGAGCCGGAGGAGGAGAACTTCGTCCTGGCGCACGTCCGGGCCGACCGCGCGCGGCACGGCGACGAGCGGCGCGCCACGATGCGGATCTTCGGGTCGAAGCCGGGGGCCTACGGCGCCGGCATCCTGCCGCTGATCGACAGCCGGAACTGGCGCGACGACGCCGACCTGGCCGAGGTCTACGCGGTGTGGGGCGGCTACGCCTACGGGCGCGGGCTGGAGGGCGTGCCGGCGCGGGAGGACATGGAGTCCACCTACCGCCGGATCGCGGTGGCGGCCAAGAACATCGACACCCGCGAGCACGACATCCTCGACTCGGACGACTACTACCAGTACCACGGCGGCATGGTCGCCACGATCCGCGCGCTCACGGGCAAGACGCCGACCGCCTACATCGGCGACAGCACCCGGCCGGACTCGGTCCGCACGCGCGCGCTCACCGAGGAGACCTCCCGGATCTTCCGGGCGCGCGTGGTGAACCCGCGCTGGCTGGCCGCCATGCGGCGGCACGGCTACAAGGGCGCGTTCGAGCTGGCGGCCACTGTGGACTACCTGTTCGGCTACGACGCCACGACCAACGTGGTCGCCGACTGGATGTACGAGAAGGTCGCCGAGACCTACGTGCTCGACGAGGAGAACCAGCGGTTCCTGACCACGTCGAACCCGTGGGCGCTGCACGGCATCGCCGAGCGGCTGCTGGAGGCGGCCGACCGCGGGATGTGGGAGAAGCCGGACCAGGCCACCCTCGACGCGCTGCGCGACGTGTACCTGCGGACCGAGGGCGACCTGGAGGACGACGAGAGGTGAGCGGGCAGTCATGACCGTGGTGTTGGGCATCGAGACGTCCTGCGACGAGACCGGGGTCGGTCTCGTGCGGGACGGGGTGCTGCTCGGCGACGCCCTGTCGAGCAGCATGGACGAGCACGTCCGCTTTGGCGGGGTCGTGCCCGAGATCGCTGCCCGCGCCCACGTGTCGGCGCTCGTGCCCTGCGTCCGCGCGGCGCTCGACAACGCCCGGCTGACGCTCGACGACGTGGGGGCGGTGGCGGTCACGGCCGGTCCGGGGCTGGCCACCGCCCTGCACGTCGGGGTGGGCGCCGCGAAGGCCTACGCCCAGGCGTTGGGCGTGCCGCTGTACGCGGTGCACCACCTGGCGGGGCACGCCGCCGCCGACACCCTCGCCCACGGCGAGCTCCCGCCCCGCAGCGTGGTGTTGATCGTCTCGGGTGGTCACACCTCGCTGTTGTTGGTGCGCGACCTCGTGCGCGACCCGGTGGTGCACCTGTCGGACACGGTGGACGACGCGGCGGGGGAGGCGTTCGACAAGGTCGCCCGCATCCTCGGCCTGCCCTACCCCGGCGGCCCGGCCATCGACCGGGCCGCGCGGGCCGGCGACCCGACCGCGGTCGCCTTCCCGCGCCCGCTCACCGGGCGGAACGACCCGCCGCTGGGCTTCTCCTTCTCCGGGCTGAAGACCGCGGTGGCCCGGCACGTCGAGTCCGCCCACGCGGCGGGCCGGGAGCTGGCCGTCGCCGACGTGGCCGCCAGCTTCCAGGAGGCGGTGGCGGACACCCTCACCCGCAAGGCGATCAGGGCGTGCCGCGAGCACGACGTGTCGACCCTGGTGGTCGTGGGCGGGGTCGCCGCCAACAGCCGGGTCCGCGCGCTGGCCGAGCAGCGCTGCGCCGAGGCGGGGATCGAGCTGCGCGTCCCGCCGCCCCGGCTGTGCACCGACAACGGGGCGATGATCGCCGCCGTCGGCGACCTCCTGGTCCGCTCCGGCGCGCGGTCCTCGGCGACCGGCCTGTCGGTCCAGCCGAGCATCGAGCTGACCTGGGCGCAGCTCGACCCCACCGCGCACGAGCCCGTCCTCGCCTGACGCCTCGGCGCGCGCCGGCGCGTTGGTCGCCCGTTCCTCGTGCGATCGCTCGCGTAACGGGGAAGTCCTCGTCTGGTCCGTCGCCGTTTCGCGCTGCCTGGCGACGCCGCGGATGACACCGCGGGTGCCCCTGCCGCCGACACCGACCCGGCGCGTCGCCGATGGGGCGTGGCCCGCCCTCGGCGGGGCGACGCGCGGACGACAAAGAGCGGAATCCCGGTGTGAACCCGGGCTCGGCCGTTCGCCGCCCACCGAGTCGCGAATTAGTTGCGCGGCGTCATTCTCGAATGTGGTATGCGCGGTCGCCTCACCGGGTGGCGGCGCTCAAGCGGCCGAGACCGCGTCCCGAAGTGATGGTGATGTGCCACGACGGTGGAAGTTCACTCGGGCGAGGGGCCTGGTCTTGACCGTTCCCGGGCCCGTGTCGACGATTCCGGGCCGCGCTGTCGCGGCCCGCCTCCTCCGGTGGCGCGCCGTCCGTCGTCCGGCATCCCCGCACCCGGGTCCGAGCCCCGGGACCGCCCCGTGCCGGCCCTCCCGGAAGGTCGGGTGAACAACGGTGAGCACGAGGAACGCGCCCGCGCCGGCGACCGCCCCGCCCACGCCGCCCGGACCCGACGTCGTCGCGGCCTACGACCACCTCGCCCCCCTGGTGGCCAGGTACTGGGGCCCCGACCTGCACTACGGCTACTGGTCGGGCCCCGAGGACGACACCCCGATCGCGGCCGCCACCGCCCGGCTCACCGCGCTGGTGGTCGAGCGGCTCGGCGTCGGTCCCGGGGGCCGGGTCCTGGACCTCGGGTGCGGCCACGGCGCGGCGGCCGTCGCCACCGCCGTCCGCACCGGCGCCGAGGTCGTCGGCGTCGACGTCAACCCCCGCGCCCTGGCCGACGCGCGGCGCGCGGCCGACCTGGCCGGCGTGGCGGACCAGGTGACCCTCGTCGAGTGCGACGCGCTCGGCACCCCCTTTCCCGACGGCTCCTTCGACGCCGTCCTCGCGTTCGAGTCCACCCCGCACTTCGCGCTTTCCGAGTTGTTCCCGGAAATTGCCCGGCTCCTGCGCCTGAATGGGCGGCTCGTCATCGAGACGCCGTTTCTGCGGACCCCGATGAACGACGGTCTCCGCCGCCGGGTCGCGGAATTCTTCACGATCCTCGGGATGACCGCGCTGGAGACCGCCGACACCCATTTCCGGCTGCTCCGCGACGTCGGGCTCGACCTCGCCGAGTTCGTCGACATCACCGACCACGTGGCCGGTTCGTTCACCCGGCTGGTCGCCCGGCTGCGCGAGCACCGCCCGGACCTGGAACGCGAGTACGGAGCCGCCGAGGCCGAACGCGTGACGCGGACCTTCGCCGACTGGGCGAAGGTGCCCGAACTGGCGCACATGATCCTGGTGGCGCGGCGGGTCGATGCTGCCTGATCCCACCCCCGGCACGCCACGACCCGGGAAACCAGACCGGCACGAGGCCCGCGCGCGGCGCACCCGGGGCGGGCCGCGCCGGGGCTCGTCGAGCGAGGGGGCACGCATGGCGGATGTCGCGGTGATCGGGGCCGGCGTCACGGGGGCCGCGGTGGCCAGGGCCTGCGCCGGTGCCGGCCTGTCCGTGGTGGTGTGGAACCGGAGCCCGGCCCGCGCGGAGGCGTTGGCCGGTCCGGCGGTCACACCCCGCCGCACCGTCGAGGAGGCGGTGCGGTCCAGCCGGACCGTCGTGCTGGCCCTGATCGGCTACGACGTCTCCCGCGCCGTCCTGGAACCCGCCGAGCGGTGGCTGGACGGGCGGCTGGTGGTGCAGACGGCGAACGGCTCGCACGACGACGTCGGCCCGTTCGCGCGGTGGGTCGAGGCCGCCGGCGGCCGGTGCCTGGACGCGGCGTTCCTCGGCCACCCGCGCGCCATCGGCACCCCGGACAACCACACCGTCTACTCAGGACGGTCCGAGTGCTACGACGAGGCCGTCGCGCTCCGCGAGGCGTTGGGCGGACGCGCCGTCCACCTCGGGCAGGACATCACCCGCGCCAAGGCGTGCCTGACGGTCGCCGCCGTCTGGTACTACGCGGGCGTCAACGGCTTCCTGGAGTGCGTGACCTTCGCCCTGCGCACGGGCGTTCCGCTGGCGGAGTTCGCGAAGTCCGTGCCACTGCACCAGACGCGGGTCCAGCGGGCCATCGACGTCGGCGTCGAGCTGGTGCGGCGGGGCGACTACCGGTTCGGGCAGCAGCCCCTCACCGCGCACCTGGACGCGCTGCGCCAGCTCGCGTCGTTCGCCGAGGAGACCGGGATCACCCGGTCCTTCCTCCCCGTCCTGCGCGACCGGGTCCGACAGGCCATCGACGACGGATACCACGATGAGCACATCACCGTCCTCTGTGAACAGTTCCCGAGGCCGACGGCCGGGCGACTCGAGCACCGGTGAGACCAGGATGGGCGCGGTCGCGGCTTCCGGTGCTCCCCTGGTCGGGGGCGCGCACGAGCTCTTCGAGCGGTGGGCGGCGCTGGACCCGGACCGGCCCGCGCTCGTCGCGTCCGGCCGCGAGATCAGCTACGGCGACCTGAACACCAGGGCGGACCGGCTCGCCGCGCGCCTGCGGGCGTGCGGCGTCGGTCCCGAGGTCGTCGTCGCGCTCCTGGTGGAGCGGTCCGTTTCCCTGTTCGTCGCGGTGCTCGCGGTCTGGAAGGCCAGGGGCGCCTACGTGCCGTTGGCCGCCGCCCAACCGCCGAGCCGGATTTCGTTGGTGCTGGCCGACACCGCTGCCAGTGTCGTCGTCGCCGACCGGGACCCGCGCGGGCTGTTCTCCTTGAGCGGCAAGCACATCGTGCGGATCGACCAGGACCTCGGCCTCGCCCTCGGCGGCGACAGCACCGGCAGCGCCGACCTCAGCGACAGCGCCGACGGCACCGATGGCTCGGCGGCGACGCGGACGGACGCGCGGAACCTGGCCTACGTCCTGCACACCTCGGGTTCCACCGGCACGCCCAAGGGAGTGCTGGTGGAGCACGGCGGCGTCGTCAACCTCGCCGACGGGCTGCGCCGGCGGTTCGGCGACCTCCACGAGGCGCGGGTCCTCCAGTTCGCCCCGCCGACCTTCGACGCCTGGGTGTGGGAACTGGCCATGAGCCTCCTCAACGGGGGCGCGCTCTGCCTGCCCCCGGCGGGCGCGACCCTGTCCGGGGACGACCTGGCGCGCGTGCTCCGGGACCACCGGGCCACCCACTTCTCCGCGTCGCCGTCGCTGCTGGTCTCCCTCCCGGTGGGCGACCCGCCGCCGGTGTCCACCCTGGTGGCCGGCGGCGAGGCCCTGCCGGAGTTCCTGGCCCGGCGGTGGGCCGGGCGGGTCCGGATGTTCAACGCCTACGGCCCCACCGAGGCCACTGTGAGCGCCACGGCGGGCCGGTGCGGCGACCGCCCCGGCAAACCCGCGCTCGGCGCCGTGCTTCCCGGCGTGGACCTGTACGTGCTCGACCCGGCCGGCCGGCCCGCCGCCGTCGGCGAGCTCGGCGAGCTGTACGTGGGCGGGGCCGGGGTGGCGCGGGGGTACCTCAACCGCCCCGACCTGACGGCCCTGCGGTTCCTGCCCGACCCCTTCGCCGGCCGGCCCGGCGCGCGGATGTACCGCACCGGCGACCTCGGGCGGCGCCGGCCCGACGGCGAGGTCGAGTTCGTGGGGCGGGTGGACCACCAGATCAAGCTCAGGGGGTTCCGCATCGAGCCCGGCGAGGTGGAGGAGGCGCTGCGCGCCCACCCCCGCGTCACCGGAGCGGTCGTCACGACCGCCGAGGGGGACGGCGGGCACCGCCGGCTGGTCGCGTACCTGGAGGTGTCCGACGGCCCGCCGGTGCCCGTGCCCGACCTGCGCGCGTTCCTGGGCGCGCGGCTGCCGGACTACCTGGTGCCGTCGGTGTTCGTCGCGCTCGACCGGCTCCCGCTGACCCCGCACGGCAAGGTCGACCGCGCCGCTCTGCCCGCCCCGACCGGGAACCGCCCGCCGCTCGGCCACGACTACGTCCCCCCGCGCGGCGGCACCGAGCGCGAGCTGGCCCGGTTGTGGGCCCGCCTGCTCGGGTTGGACCGGGTCGGCGCGACGGACGACTTCCTCGCGCTGGGCGGCACCTCGCTGGACCTGGTCCGGCTGCGCGAGGCGGTCACCGAGCGGTGGGCGGTCCGTCTGTCCACAGTGGACCTCGTGCGGGCGCACAACGTCCGGCTCCTCGCCGCCCGCCTCGACGACCCCGACGGGGCCGGGCGCCAGCCGACCGGGTCGGACCCGCCGTCGGTGCGGGACCACCGTTCGCGGACGAGCCAACGCCTGCGGGCGCGTCGAGGGAAAGGATGACGGTACAGGTGGAGGACAGGGAGCAGACGGCTCTCGACATCGCGGTCGTCGGTATGAGCTGCCGGTTTCCCGGCGCACCCACCCTCGACGCCTACTGGCGGCTCATCGCGGAGGGCAGGGAGGCCATCCGCCGGCTCAGCCGGGAGGAGATGCGGGCCGCCGGCGCCGACGACGACCGGCTCGACCACCCCGACCTCGTCCCGGCCGCCGGGATCGTCCCCGACGGGGAGGACTTCGACGCCGCGTTCTTCGGCTACTCCGCGCGCGAGGCCGCCCTCGTCGACCCGCAGCAGCGGATGTTCCTGCAGGCCGCGTGGCACGCCGTGGAGGACGCCGGCCACGCACCCGACCGGTTCCCCGGCCGGGTCGGCGTCTACGCGGGGCAGACGGTCGGCACCTACCACCCGGTCGACCCTGGGTCCTTCCTCGGCACCTCCAGCGACCTGCTGATGGCCGCCAACGACAAGGACTTCCTGCCGACCAGGGTGTCCTACAAGCTCGGCCTGACCGGCCCCAGCATCGCCGTGCAGACCGCGTGCTCCACCTCGCTGGTCGCCGTCCACCTGGCCTGCCAGGGACTGCTCACCTTCGACTGCGACATGGCGCTGGCCGGCGGCGTGTCCTGGACCCCGTTGCGGCGCATGGGATACCTGCGGCAGGACAACGGGATCTGGTCCGCCGACGGGCACGTGCGGCCCTTCCACGAGGCCGGGTCCGGGTTCGTGCCCGCCGACGGCCTCGGCGTCGTGGTGCTGCGCCGCCTGGCCGACGCCCTGGCCGACGGCGACCGCGTCTACGCCGTCGTGCGGGGCGGCGCGGTCACCAACGACGGTGCGGCCAAGCTCAGCTACGTCGCCCCCGGCGTGCGCGGGCAGGCCGCGGCGGTCCGCGACGCGCTCACCGCGGCCCACGTCGCCCCGGACACCATCGGCTACGTCGAGGCGCACGGCACCGCCACCGCCGTCGGCGACGTCGTGGAGGTCGCCGCGCTCACCGAGGCGTACCGGGCGGCGGGCTCGACCCGGGTGAACTTCTGCGGCCTCGGCTCGGTCAAGGCCAACATCGGGCACACCGACGCCGCCGCCGGGGTCGCCGGCTTCATCAAGGCGGTGCTGATGCTGCACCACGGGTTCCTGCCGCCCAGCCCGCACGCCCACCGCCCGCACCCGGAGATCGACTTCGCGGCCAGCCCGTTCCGCCCCGACGTCGAGGGCGGCCCCTGGCCGCGGCCGGAGCACCCGCGCCGCGCCGCGGTGAGCGCGTTCGGCATCGGCGGCACCAACGCGCACGTCATCCTGGAGGAGGCCGCGCCGCGCCCGCCGTCGGGGCCGAGCCGGCCGTGGCAGCTCGTGACCCTGTCCGCGCGCGACACCGCCTCGCTCCAGGCCGACGCCGAGGAGTGCGCGCGGTTCCTGGACGCCAACCCGCGCGCCGACCTCGCCGACGTCGCCTACACCCTGGCCGTGGGCCGGCGGCAGTTCGGCCGTCGCCTGGCCGGGGTGTTCCCGGACCGCGAGGCGGCGGCGCGCTCCCTGTGCGCGCCGTCGGTGGACGACGCGCGGCTCGTGGTCGGCGACGCCCGACCGCCCGACGACGTCGTCTTCATGTTCCCCGGGGGCGGCGCCCAGTACCGGGACATGGGGCGGGGGCTGTACGAGCACTACCCGGTCTACCGGGCGGCCGTCGACGAGTGCGTGGGCCTCCTGGCCGATCCGGTGCTGGCCGACCGCGTCCGCGCCGCGCTGTTCTACGACGACGGGCACGCGGCCGACCCGGGCGCGGCGGCGATCGAGGACCCGACCAGCGCCCTGCCCGCGCTCTTCGTCACCGAGGTCGCGCTCGGCCGGTTGCTGCTCTCGCTGGGCCTGCGGCCCACGGTGTTCCTGGGCCACAGCCTCGGCGAGTACGCCGCGGCCTGCTTCGCCGGCGTGTTCACCCTGCCCGACGCGTTGGCCGTCGTGGTCGAGCGGGGCCGCATCCTCGCCGCGCTCACCGACGGCGCGATGCTCAGCGTGGCCGCCGCCGAGGACGAGATCCGCCCGTTCCTGACCGGAACGCTGTCCCTGTGCGCGGTCAACGCGCCGGCGCTGTGCGTGGTCGCCGGCCCGGTGGACCAGATCCGCACGCTGCGGCGTCAGCTCACCGCCCAGGGCGTGTCCTGCCACCCGCTCCCGCTCACCACCGCCGCCCACTCCGAGCTGGTGGAGTCCGGCCTGCCCGAGTTCCGCCGCTTCCTGCGCGAAATCCCCCTGCACCCGCCGACCGCGCCGCTGGTGTCCAATGTGTACGGTGGGGTGGTCGGCGACGAGGTGACCGACCCCGAGTACTGGGTGACCCACCTGCGGACCACCGTCCGGTTCGCCGACGGGCTGGAGCACGTCCTGAGCAGGGGACGGCCGGCGCTGGTGGAGGTCGGCCCCGGCACGACGCTGGCCACCCTCGCCCGGTCCACCCTCGGCCCGGTGCAGGACGTGCCGGTCGTGAGCGTGACCCGGCACCCCCAGGAGCACCGCGACGACGTGGAGGCGCTGCTCGACGCGGTCGGCCGGTTGTGGGTGTCCGGCGTGGACGTCGACATCTCGGCCCTGCACCGGGACGAGCGGCGGGCCAGGGTGCCGTCGGTGCGGTACTCCTTCGCGGCGACCCCGTGCCGGCCCGACCCGAGGGAGATCGCCGCGCGCCGGCGGTGGTCGCCGAGGCCGCCCCGCCGCCCTGCGGACCTCCTGTACACAGTGGACTGGCGGCGGTCGGTCGACGTCACCCGACCCGACATCGGCGCGGTGGTCGACGGGTGGCGGTGGCTGGTGTTCTCGGACCGCTCGCCCCTCGCCGACCGGGTGGTGGACGTCCTGCGCCGCCACGGAACCGCGCCGGTGGTGGTGACGCCCGGCGTGGACTTCCACCAGGCCGACCCGTTCCACTTCGTCCTCGCTCCGGAGAGCCGGGAGCACTACGCCCTGCTGTTGTCGTTGGCCGGAGACTCCGGGCGGCCGCTGCGGATCGTCGACTTCTGGTGCCACCCCGAGTACGCGGAGTTCGGGCCGGACCTGGCGAGCCTGATCGGCGTCGCGCACGGCGTGGCCGGCGGGACCGCGCCGGTCGAGACCTGCGTGGTGACCTACGGGGCGTTGTCGGTCACCGGCTGGGAGCGGCTGATCCCGCGCTCGGCCTGCGCGGTGGGCGCCAGCCGCGTCCTGCCCCGCGAGCTGGCCACCCTGTCGGTCACCGTCCTGGACCTCGACCCGACCGAGACCCGCGCCGCCGACCACGAGCGGCTCGCCCGCGACGTGCTGGGCGAGTTCGCCCGCCCGCGCGAGGAAGACCTGGTCGCCCTGCGCGCCGGCCGGCGGTGGGTGCGGCAGTTCCAGTCGCTGGCGTCGACCGAGCTGCCCCCGGCGCCGTTGCGGCGCGGCGGCGTCTACGTCGTCACCGGCGGCCTCGGCGGGGTGGGCCTCCGGCTGGCCGAGCACCTGGCCACCACCCACGACGCGCGGATCGTCCTCATTGGACGGTGCGCGGACGACCTCGTGGCCGACTCCGCCCCGAGCGCGACCCTGCACCGGCTGCGCGCCCTCGGCGCCGACGTGACGGCACACGCCGCGGACGTCGCCGACCGCACCCGGATCAAGGAGATCCTCAGCGAGACCCTGGACCACCACGGCGAGATCCACGGCGTCGTGCACGCCGCCGGCGTGGTCGGCAGCGGCATGGCCGAGTACCTCGGGCACGACGAGGTGGCGGACGCGGTGCGCGCCAAGGTCGACGGGGCGGCCGTGCTCCTGGACGCGGTGCGCGCGGTCGGCGCGCGCCCCGACTTCGTCGTGTTCTTCTCGTCGCTGGCCTCGTTCGTCGGCGCCCCCGGGCTGACCTGCTACGGGGCGGCGAACGCCTTCCTCGACACGCTCGCCGTCCACGCGTCCCGCGATCTCGGCGTCCCCACGCTGTCGATCAACTGGGACCGGTGGCGGGGGACCGGGATGGCGGTCGACGTCGAGCGGCGCCACCGGGAGGTCCACGGCGCGGACCTGCCGGGCGGGCTGGCCCCGGAGGAGGCGCTGGCCGCCTTCGAGGCCGCGCTGGCCGCCTTGCCGCTGGGTCAGGTCGCCGTCTCCGCCGTGCCGCCCGACGAGCTGGTCGCGTCCGGTCCGGTCGGCGACGACGAGGCGGCCGCGCCGCTCCACCCGCCCTCGGCCGCCGCCGTCGCGTCGGCCAACGCCCGCCCGTGCCTGCCCACGTCCTACCTCGCGCCGAGGACCCCGCTGGAGACGGCCCTGGTCGAGCTGTGGGAGCAGGTGCTGGGCGTGGACGGCATCGGGGTGCACGACAACTTCTTCGCCCTCGGCGGCCACTCCCTGCTCGCGTTGCAGGTCGTGCAGCGCGGCAAGGAGTTGCTGGGGCTCACGACGTCGGTGCGCGACCTGTTCGCCACGCCCACCGTGGCCACTCTGGCTCAGGCCGTGGAGGGCCCGACGGAGGAGGAGGCCGCGCCCCGGTGGGAGACCGAGGTCGTCGAGCAGGGCGAGGTCGGCGGGGACCCGTTGTCGCCGCTGGAGGAGTGGTGGCCGGGGGGCGCCGCGGTCCGGGGGGATTCGGCGTGATCGGGCCGGATCGCGCGTGGGCCCCGCGGGTTCTCGCCGCGCCGGCTGTGTTGGTCGTGCTGGTCGTGTCGGCCAGGACGGCCGAGGCGTTCGTGGGTGCGTGCTTCCCCGGCGGGAGCCGGTTTCCGAGGTCGTGAGGAGTGACCAGTATGACGGCAGAGGAGTTGCGGCGCGGGTACGGCCGCCTGTTCGACCAGATCGACACCGACAGCGACGGAGCCATCGTCCGCTCCGACCTTGAGCAGATGGCGAACTCCCTCGCGCACACCTTCGGCCAGACCGCGAGCACGCCGAAGGCCCGCGACGTGCGCGACCACTACTCGCGGACATGGGAGCTGCTGTGCGAGGACCTCGGCGTCGACGCCGGCGGCGAGATCGCGCGGGAGGAGTTCGGCGAGGCGATGGCGAACCTGTCGACGCAGGACGGGTTTCTCGCCCACGTCCGGGCCGTCGCCGCCGCCGAGTTCGCCCTCGCCGACCCGGACGACGACGGGGTCCTGGCCAAGGAGGACTTCGTCCGGCTGATCGAGGCGTTCGGCCCGTCCGGCGAGGACGCCAAGGCGGCGTTCACCCGCCTCGACCGGGACGGCGACGGTCGGATCCGGCGCGAGGAGTACGCATCGGCGCGGCAGGAGTACCTCACCAGCGGCGACCCGGACGCGCCGGGGCGCTGGCTGTTCGGCGCTCCCCAGTGACGACCGGGCAGGGGCGGTCGCCGCACCCCGCGGTCGCCGGGAACTGATCAACGCGGCGGGCTGGCGGTGGGCAGACCACCGTCAGCCCGCTTTCGCGCGTCCGGGGAAAGACACCGGAATCCGGCCGACATTCGCCGTGACGCCCTGGGCTCCGAGTAATGACGGTGAGGCTCCGGCGTGCCGCCTTCTTCTGCTGCGGCTCACTTCGCTTGTCAGCGCCGGAATATCCGAGAGAACAACGCTTTTCCCAGGGCGAAGTGCCGTGGTGGCCGGGAAAACCGAGACGCGCGACGCGTCGTCGATCAGAGTTCGTCAGGATGGGGAAAGCACAACGCCCCGGGGCGCGGAGCCGGGTGGGAAGACCCGGTCGACCGCGCCCCGAGGCCCGCCCGGTCGCCGTCTCGTCGAGGAGAGCGGAAAACCGGGCGACAGGTGTGCGGGATTTCCTCGTGTCGCTGGGAGTTGCCGGATGGTGGATCTACCGCCGAGGTGCTGGCGGCAGGGAGAACGCCGGCACGCGGGTCGGGTCGGCGTCCCGCGGGATCGGGGTCGGGGTTCCCGCGCTGGCGCCGGGATCGCCGCCGTCGCGCGTGCCGGTGGCCGGACCGGAGGACGGGGTCGCCGTTCTCCCGGTGGTCAGCGGGTTCCGGTGTTGATCACGGGCGGAGCGGTGTTGTTCTCCCGCTGCGCCGCGCCCGGCCCGTTGAGCGAGCCGAGGTTGGTGTGGGCGAGCGAGCGGGTCACGGCCGTGGCCACGACGCTGTTGCCGCCCAGGCCCCCCTGCCCGCCGACCTCGCCGGCCGGCCGGCGCTCGTCCTGCCGCTCCCTGCCCTGCGGGTGCCGCACCGGGCCCAGCGAGGTGGGGGAGACCCGGTCCCGGACCAGCGGCGGCTCCTCCGCCCCGTGCGGGTGCGCCTTGTCCTCGTAGCAGCAGAACTGCAACCGGTCCTCCAGCCGGCTCAGACCGGCGGCGGCCCGGCTGAGCAGGTCGAAGGCCTCCTCGCGGGCGCGGAGGTTGGCCTCGTCCCATGGGCTGTTCTTGTCGTCGTCCTTGGTGGTGATCTCCAGGAGGTCGGTGACCGCGGCCATGGCCTTGGTCGCCTCGGTCAGGGAGTGCACCAGGACGTCCCGGAACTTCACCTGCAACTTGCCCTGTATGGCCAGCCGACGCAGGTGCGCGGTCAGCTCGGGCAAGGTGTGCACCACCGTCAGGACGCCCTCGTCCCCCTGCTCGTCGAGGTTGGCGACGGGGGAGCACCACAGCCGAAGTGCCTGGAGGAACTGATAGGGGTGATATGCCGAACCGGGCTGTCCACCCGGGAGATGTGGAGTCACGATGTTGTCCATCGGCAGCCGAACCGAGTTCGAGCACCCCCTATCCGAGTACCACACTTGTCGTTGTTGTTGATCGCACAGCGTCATTGCCGGCGGGGTTGGCCGAGCCCGGAAACGATCTTCATCGGGCGGCTCGGCCCGGCGGGGAACGATCACGTGGGACAGATCTTCCCGACCGGCCCGGGTCCCGGCGCGTGAACCCGCGAGACAGCGGGCGCGGTGGTCGGCGTCCGGCGGTCGGTGGAAAACGTTGCCGCACTTTGCGGTGAAATGTGCGGGCAGGAATCCCACTCCGGTGTGAGCGGGGGAGAGCCGACGGGGTCGACCTCGGCATGATCGCGGGCCATGGGATCAGCCGTTCCGCCGTGTCTTCCCGAGCCGCGTTGGTCGAACGAGGGCGTGGAGATGCGTGTCGTGCTGCCGGGGCAGCGCCTGATCAGGGCGTGGTGGCAGGGGAGGTCGTGGCGGCCGAAGACGTTGCGCGCGGGCAGCGGGTGGGACGTCGCGCTGGAGGACGTCCTGGACCTGCTGTCCAGGATCGAGCAGGGCATCGTCACCGCGACCAGCGTGCGGGAGCACCTGCTCGCCGCGATCGCCGCGCAGGTGCCCGCCGGCGGGTGCTGCCCCACCTGCGCGCAGTACATCCAGCAGCACCAGGCGGCGCTGGTGCTCTACGAGCAGCAGTTGGCCCGGTCGACCGACCCGGCCCGGTGGCCCTACGCGATCGAGGACATCACCCTGCACCGGGCCACCTGCCAGCGCCTGCCCCGGTGGAGCGACGAGGCCGCGTACCCGGGAACCCTCCGCGACTGGGCGCACGGCCTCAACGAGGTCTGGCACTGGGGCCGCGCGTGGCGCGTCACCCGGGAGCAGGCGCAGCAGTGGTTGGTCGAGCACAGCGGCCCCCGGGGCAGGAAGAACTACCAGCTCTGCGACCACTGCGCCCCGGACCTGCCCAGGGCCCTCCTGCGCCTGGCGTGACCACCGACCGGGCACGTGCCGCCCGTCGTCCGGTGGCCGACGCGAGTTTTCGGCGCTGGCAAGGGATTCCGGAGTAGAGACCGCCGGTTGACGCCGTGGTGGCCACCCGCCCCGACTCGGGCGGCCACCACGGCCGTGGCGACCGACGATCCCGCTGACGTCCGTCGCCCGGTTCGCGGTCCGGGCGTCGCTCCCGCGTCGCCCGGACCGCGTGCGGTTCGAGGTGATGACGACCATGCCCCGCCGGGGCAGGCGCCGCAACTTCGAACTGTCGTCCGGATCGGTGGACCTGCCAGTCCTCACCGGAGGACAACTCCCTCGGTCACCGGGCTCGCGAGTCGTGCGGCCGCCCCGCACCCTCTGTCCACAATGGACACTCTCGGGAGACCTCGGCGAGTGTCGCGAGGACCTCGGCGTGCGGCCCGGGCGCGGCGGCCTCACCGGCGATCAGCGCGCCGGGGAGCGGGATGTTGGCGTCGTGGCCGTACTCCCAGAAGGCGTCCACGTGCCCGGAGGCCACCTGGGCCACCTGGAGCGAGGTCGGCCCGAGGTCGCGCACCGCGAGCGTGCGCCGCGGCATCGCGGCGGCCGGCTCGTCGATCGTGTCGAACACGGCGATCACCGAGGAGACGTCACTCGCGGGCACCGGTCCGGCGGGCTGCCACCCCGTGACGTGCTTGCCCACCTCGCGGGCGCTCTGGATCACCTGCGGCAGGAGGTCGGTGTACTCGTTGCTTCCACCCATGTGAGGGCTCCTCTCGGGTCGGGTTCGCCGGGGCGCCGGCCGCGCCAGGCGCGGCCGACGCGTCGCGGATCGACGGACGCGCCGAGGTCGGGCGGATCGCCGAGGTCCTGGGGGTCTCTCCCCGGACCGTGAGCCGTCGCCTGGGGTGCCCGGTCGACGCCGGGCTGCTCGCGGTGGTGCGGATGAGCGACGCCAGCGAAATCGTCGGCGCGGTGATCCTGCGCGTGAAAGTGTTGCGCGGCAAGGCCGACGCCATCGCCGGGTCGTTCGCTGCCCGCCCCGACGTGCTCTCCGCGGACGTCCTGATGGGCGGGGAGGAGCTGAGCGTCGCTCTGATGGCCGGTCCGGCGAATCGCGACCACCTGCTCTACCGCCAGCTCCCTCGCGGCCGGCGCGGTCGTCTCCACCACCGTCCTCAGTGCCCTGCACGTGTTCGCCGACGCCGGCGACTGGCGTCCCGACGTGCTCACCCCGGAGGAGGTCGCCGCGCTCACCCCGCCCACCCCCGGCGCCGAGCGACCGGCGACCGACGCGCTGGACCGGCGCCTGCTGGACCTCCGACCCGCACGCCCTCTACGAGTTCACCACCAAGGTTTTGGCCCCTCTCGGTGTTACCGGGGTGCAGCCCACGATCGTCGGTAGGACGATGCGACCGGTCGGCGTGAACATCCCCCTTCTGTCCTGAATCCACCGCGGTCCACGGGCGAGTGTGGTAGTGGGGACTGTCCGGTGAGGACAGACACCATCAGGTCACAGAACGACGTCGAAAGCCTTGCTTTTCAACGACTTTCGGTGAACGGTGCATGTCGTGTCCGGTGTGGCCTGTCTCGCGTTGCGCGGTGTTTTCCTTGCTGACCAGGCATTTCTCCCCCGCTCGATTTCCTGGGTCCGATCGGTCGCGGTGATCGTCGCGTCGGCGGGGCAACCTCGGGTCGCCCTCGTGCATCCCATGATCATGGGAAAGAGTGCTCAGCGCCGGGGCAGGAAGGTCAGGAAGTCCCGGGGCCGCCTCCGGGTCGGGGTGGTCGTGCCCACCTACAACGAGGCCGAGACGATCGGCGAGGCGCTCCGCCGGCTCGTCGAGCTGGACCTGCGCGACCTGTGCGTGATCGTCGTGGACGACGGCAGTCCGGACGGGACGGCGGATCTCGCGGAGCGGATCGGCGGGACGTGGCCGGAGGGGCGTGAGCTGGACGTCGTCCGGCGCACCAGCAAGGACGGCCTCGGGCGCGCCTACGTGGCGGGCATGCGGAGGGCGTTGGAGCTCGGCTGCGACGTCGTCGTGCAGATGGACGCCGACCTGTCGCACCCGGCCGAGGCCGTGCCCCGCATGGTCGCGGCTCTGGCGGGCTCGAACGGCCGGAGCACGGACAGGAAGACCGGGAAGGGTGCCCGGGGGAAGACCGCCGCGAAGGCGAAGGTCAAGGGAGCCAAGGGGGTCAAGGACGCCGAGGGCGCGGACGTCGTGGTCGGCTCCCGGTACGCCGAGGGCGGTGAGCTGGACGCGGACTGGCCGTGGTCCCGGCGTCTGCTGTCCAGGGCGGCCAACCTGTACGTCACGGTGCTGCTGCGGATGGGGCTGCGGGACGCCACGGCGGGGTTCGTGGCCTGGCGCGCCAATCTCCTGAAGCGCATCGACCTGTCCACCATTCGCTCGAACGGCTACGCGTTCCAGGTGGAGATGAAGTGGCGTGCGCGCCGGCTGGGGGCGCGCATGCGGGAGGTGCCGATCACCTTCTCCGAGCGGGCGGCGGGCGCGTCCAAGATGTCCCTGCGGGTCAAGCTGGAGGGCCTCGCGCTGCCGTGGCGACTGCTGTTCTCCCGTCGTCGCTGAATGCTCGATACTGAGTGTTCGTCCTCACTGAGTGTCTACATAGGACAGACGGGGGAGTCGGTCAGGGAGCGGACGGGAGCTCGAACTCGGCCCGGACGCCGAGCAGGCGCACCGGGCGCGTGAGGTCGAACCGCCGCAGGACGGACAGCGCGGCGCGTTCGATCTCGGTGGCGTCGCTGGTCGGCGCGGGCAGGGCGGCGCTGTGCGTCGAGGTGGCGAACGGGGCGAACCGCACCTTCACCGCCACCCGGACCGCCGGCCAACCCTCGGCCACCACCTCGTCGGCCACCCGCCGGGACAACGCCGCCAGGTGCTCGCGGATCGCGGCGGGATCGGTCAGGTCCTCGTCGAAGGTGGTCTCGTGGCTTCGCGAGCGGGGCACGTGCGGGGCGTCCGACACCCGGGTGTCCCCGGCCCCCAGCGCGAGCTGCCGGTACCACGGCCCCATGCGCGGGCCGAACCGGTCGGCCAGCTCGTCCGGATCGGCCCCGGCCAGGTCCGCGACGGTCCGCAGCCCGGCGGCGGCCAGCTTCGCCGCCGTCCGCCCGCCGATGCCCCACAACGCGTCGGTGGGTAGGCCTGCCATCACGGACACCCAGTTGTCCCTGGTCAGCCGGTAGACCCCGGCCGGCTTGGCGAAGCCGGTGGCGATCTTGGCGCGGAGCCTGTTGTCCCCGATCCCCACCGAGCAGGACAGCCCGGTCGCCTCGGCGACGGCCCGCCGGACCTCGGCGGCCAACGCCTCCGGGTCGTCGGTGCGCGCGCCGAGGAACGCCTCGTCCCAGCCGAGGACCTCCACCACCACCGGGAGCGTCCGCAGGGTCGCCATCACCCGCGCCGAGACCGCGTCGTAGGCCGATGGGTCCGCGGGGAGGAAGACGGCCTCCGGACAGCGTTTCGCGGCGGTACGCAGGGGCATCCCCGAGCGGATGCCGAACTCGCGCGCCGCGTAGGACGCGGTGGCCACGACCCCGCGTCGGGTCGGGTCGCCGGCCCCGCCCACCACGACGGGCCGGCCGCGCAGCTCCGGGCGGCGGGCCACCTCGACCGCGGCGACGAACTCGTCGAGGTCGACGTGCAGGACCCAGTCCCGAGTGGACACGTCCTCCAGTATTCGCCCGCACCGGGCGAGATCGCCGCTCCGAGCTCAGACCGGCCGCCGCCACACCAGTTGGTACCGCCAGAACAGGCCTCGCCGCAGCCGGGCGCCTGGCAACACTTCCCCCGCGACCGCGCGGAGATCCGCCAGCGTCGTCGTCGGTGCCTGGACGGGCATGCCCTCGTTGCCCGGTTTGCCGCCCCGGCCGCGCAGGGCGCGGAACGCGCCCACCGCCGCGTTCGCGGGCAGCGCCGCCACCTCCACCGCGCGGTCGGCGGCCGTGGACTGGCGGTACATGCCGACCACCGCGAGCGTTCCGCCCGGCCGGACCAGCTCGGCCAGCCTGGTCAGCGCGGGCCGCAGCGACATGTGGTGCAGGCTCGACAACGCGGTGACCGCGTCGTAGCCGTCGGGGTGGAGCGGGAGCACGGAGTCCAGCACGTCGCCGACGAGCCACCGCACGTGCGGGAGCGCGGGCGTCCGCGCGCGTGCGCGCTCGATCATTGCCGGGGAGAGGTCCACGGCGTCGACCTGTGCGACGCGTCGGGCGAGGTGCCGGGCGAGCGTGCCGACCCCGCAACCCACGTCCAGTGCCCGCTCGGCGTTCGCCGGGATCTGCCGCACCAGCCAGGGGTGGTAGTGCGCGTTGTGATCCCACAACAGCGACTCGGGCAACTGTGGTTTGCGCATGTCGTGAAGCCTAGGGCAGTCCCTACTTTCGTTGTTGGGCACGAAAAGTAAGGTTCGGTCGCTGTCGTTTCCCCGGCCTCACGTCTACCCGTCGCTCCGTCCCACTTCGGGTGATCTGTGGGCCTCCGGCCCCTGGCGCCGGCGTTTTTGTCGGACCTGCGTGGGATGTTTGAAGTGGGGGCTCCCCTTACTTCAGGGCAGTAGTCGCGCGCGTGACCGGACAGGCCGTACGCGTCCGGCCACCACACCTGGGCAGGAACGATCACACTTCGAGCCGCGCGACAGCTCCGATCTCCAGCGCGACGTACGGCGCCCCGTCGGGGCCGATGGTGATCCCGTGCGGTTCGGACGCCGGCGTCGGCAGGTCGAACACGTCGATCCGGCCGTCCGACGTCACCCGGCCGACGCGGTTCGCGCCCCACTCCGTGAACCAGCACGCGCCCGAGGCGCCGGCGACGATCGCGTGCGGTCGCGCGGCGCGGTCGGGGAGGGGGAACTCGGTGATCTCTCCGTCCCCAGTGATCCGACCGACCTGGCCCGCGCCGATCTCGACGAACCACACGGCCCCGTCGGTCCCGCACGTGATTCCGACCGGCGCGGCGCTCGGGGTCGGCAGCGGGTGGACGTCGACCTCGCCGTCGAGGCCCATCCGGCCGAGTGCGTTGGCCTGGTTGAGGGTGAACCAGAGCGCCCCGTCCGGACCCGAGGTGATCAGCGACGGCATGCCGCCCTCGGTCGGCAGGGCGAAGGTGGTGACCTGCCCGTCCGGCGTGATCCGACCGATGCTGTCGTTGGCGATGTGGGTGAACCACAACGCGCCGTCCGCGCCGGTGGTGATGCCGTACGGCGTGCTGTGGCCGGCGGCGACGGGGAAGGACGTGAAGCTCCCGTCCGTGGTGATCCGGCCGATGGCGTGGGACTGGTTGAGGGTGAACCACAACGCCCCGTCCGGGCCCGACGTGATCACGGTCGGCCCCAGGGAACCGGTGTCGAGCGGGAAGACGTCGACGTGTCCGTCGAGGGTCAACCGCGCGATCTCGTTGGAGTGCACCAAAGTCACCCACAACGCGCCGTCGGCGCCGGTGGTGATGCCGTACGGGCCGGCTTCCCGGCCGGAGACCGGCATTTCGCGAACCCGCGAGCGAGCGGAGTTTGGCAAGAGATCTCCTTGTGCGGCAAGAGAAAGGGAAGTGATGGTGGCGAGGAGGGTCAGCGGAGCGTGACGCTGGGTCGCTCGCCGGGAGCGCGCACGGCGAGCTGCTCTCCGCGCCACCGCTGACGGAACCGACGGTCGTGGCTGACGACGACGAGGGCTCCGGTGTAGTGCTCCAGCGCCGCTTCGAGGTCCTCGACCAGGGCCAGCGAGAGGTGGTTGGACGGCTCGTCCAGCACGAGGACGTCGGTGGGCTCGGTCAGCAGCCGCGCGAGCGCCAGCCGCTGCCGTTGCCCGGTCGACAGCGCCGTGACGGGCACGGTCAGCTGTTCCGGTGCGAACAGGCCCAACGACAACAGGTGCTCGGCGTGGTCCTCCGGCACCCCGCCCCGCCCCCGGGCGAACGCCGCCACCACGGTCTCGCCCGGAGATCCGGGCGCGACCTCCTGCGACAGGTACCCGACCCGGCCACGGCGCACGACCTGTCCGGTGTCCGGTTCGAGCTCGCCGACCAACACCCGCAACAGTGTGCTCTTGCCCGCGCCGTTCACCCCGGTGACCAGGACCCGCTGCCCGGCGTCGACGCTGAGGCTCGTCGGCGCCAGTCGCCCGTGGACGCCGACGTCCACGGCGTCGAGCACGACCCCGCGCAGCTGGCTGGCGTGCAGGGACGGTCTGAACCGCAGCGGCTGCGGCGGGGGCGGGACCGGGGCGTCCAGCAGGCGGCGCAGCCGCTCCTCCGCGTTGCGGACCCGGCTGGCCACCGACTGCTGCACCCGGCCGCCGGCCCGGTCGTAGGCCATCTTGTTCCGGTCGGTCATCGCCCGGTTCGGGGCGACCCGCCGCGCGGTGGTGGCCACCGCCTCGCGCTGTCGCGCGACGTCCTCCTGCCACTGCTCGTGCTCCTGTGCCCAGCGTTGCCGGGCCGCCGCCTTCTCCGCGAGGTAGCCGGAGTAGCCGTTGCCGTAGCGGACGAGGGCGCGCCGGTCGGCGTCGACCTCCACCAGGGTGGTGGCGACGTGGTCGAGGAAGACGCGGTCGTGGGAGACGGCAATGGTGGTGCCGCGCCGGGTCCGGAGATGGTCCTCCAGCCAGGCGACGGCGTTGTCGTCGAGGTGGTTGGTCGGCTCGTCGAGCAACAACACCTCGGGCGCGGCCGCCAGGATCGCGGCGAGCCGCAGGCGGACCTGTTCGCCTCCGGAGAGTCCGCCCAGGACGCGGTCGTGCGGCAGGCCGCCGAGGCCCAGGCCGTGCAGCGCGGCCTCCACCCGGGCGTCCGCGTCGTAGCCGCCCCGGAGTTCGAAGACCGTCAGCAGTCGGTCGTACTCCGCGAACCCGGACTCGTCGCCGTCGGCCATCGCGGCCTCCAGCTCGCGCATGCGGGCCTCCATGGCCCGCAGGTCGCTCAGGGCGGCGTCGATCGCCTCCCGCACGGTCAGGTGCGGGGGCAGCGTGGTGTCCTGCGCGAGGTAGCCCACACCGCCGTCGGCGGTGACGACGACCTCGCCGTGGTCGGCGGTCTCGCGGCCGGCCAGCAGGCGCAGCAGCGTGGACTTGCCCGAGCCGTTCTCGCCGATGACGCCGGTGCGCTCCCCGGTGGGGAAAGCGCAGGTCACGGAGTCGAGAACGATCCGGTCACCGTAGGTCCTGGTCAGGGCGCGCGTGGAGATCTGCGTGGGCATAGGGGTGCTCCTCGAAGCGATCGGTCGGACGGGCCGCGACGGGCCACCGGACGGACTGAGCGCTCGGCAGGAGCACCGGACCTCCACTAGTGCGACAGCAGTTGCATTAAGATGCTGACATGGGGACGTCCCCATCGGCAAGGGGGTTGTGGGTATGACGCGGACCACGCTGTCGGACGACGGCGTCACCGAGAGCGCCGAGAACGCTGGGAACGTCGGGAACGCTGGGAACAGCGACAACACCGGGAACGCCGAGGATCTTCCCGGCGCGCGGCGACCGGGCGGGCGCACCGCCCGCAACCGCGCGCTCGTGCACGAGGCGGTCCGCGCGCAGCTCGTCGAGCACGGCTACGACAGCCTGAGCGTGGACACCGTGGCCGAACGTTCTGGCGTGCACCGCACGACGATCTACCGGCGCTGGCGGGACGTCGGCGGCCTGCTCGCCGACGTGCTCGACGCCGCCCGGGACGACGACTGGACCCCGCCGGACACCGGCTCCCTCGTCGGCGACCTGACGGCGATCAACCGCGAGGTCCACGCCGCGCTGACCGAGACCCGGTCGGTCACCACGGCGCTCATCGCCGCGTCGTTCCGCTCCGAGCGGGCAGCCGCCGCCCTCCACGACTTCTGGGACGACCGCTACGTGCGCTGCGCCGCCGTCGTGACCCGCGCCGTCGAGCGGGGCGAGCTGGCGCCGGGGACGGACGCCCGTCGCCTGTTGGTCGCCGCCACCGCTCCGCTGTACCACCACGTGGTTCTGCTGCGTTCCACGACAACCGCGCTGCTCGCTGACCAGGCCGCGCGCGACGCGTTCCTCGCGGCGACCGCCGGAGCGTTCGCGCCGCAGGAGCAGTAGGTCGGCAGGGGAGCTGGTCAGCTTTGAACCTCCCTCCTGGTGCGTCGGCATGAGCTGACTGACAGACAGTGTCAGGACCGGTGACGTGCGGCGGGATCTGCAATCTGCACTCGCTGCGGCTTCTGAAGCGCTGTCCACACCCGGTTCTGGCGGTGGGCGCGGGACGGTGCCGTGACTCTCAGGCGACCGCACCGGGTTCGTGCGGGTCCTGGCCGTTGTTCGCATCCCCGGGATGCTCGGGCCGCCCCCCCGCGGCCGGCCGGTCGGGTGGTCGCGGACAAGGGGATGTCGGAGTCGCGCGAGCGGAAGTTGCTGTGGCGGTGGGGTATCCGGGCCACGGTTTCCGGAACGGGGTCGACCAGAAGACCCGCCGGGCCTGTCGGGACCGGGCGGGTGGAGGTCCACCCGTCTTCGACCCGGTGGCCTCTCGGTGGCGGAACGGTGGGACAAGAACGCCCCGCCCGACCGGGGCAAGGCGGATCTGGCCGTGCTGATCGTGGTTCCGAGGGCAGAACCTGGCAGGTCGCAGGGGAGTCGGTCAGTCCCGGAGCCGTCGGGGCTGCCGCGCGCCGTGGCGCAGCCCCGAGTCGATGGTGCGGGCGGACTCGGTGGCGGTGAACCCCTCGACGCCCAGATGGGTCGCCGCGGCGTCGTCGAGCACGGCCCGCGCGGTGTGCTCGTCGAGTTCGCCGCCGGCGACCAGGCTGCCCAGGGTGGCGGCGGCCTTGAACAACGTCGTGTTGCGCTCCCCGACGACGGCGTGGGCGACCCGGTCGGCCTCGTCCTCGACGATGGCCCGCAGGTAGGCGTCGGCCCGCCGGGAGGGCAGGTGCGGGTGGGCGGGTTCGCGGGGCGGTGGCGGCGTGAGGGCGGTGACCAGCCACTCCGGCAACGGGGCCACCGGGGACGGGTCCGCAACGGTGTAGATCCGTCCATTGTGGACAGAACCGGCGCCGGTGACGTACCCGCCGCTGGCCCGGGTGTCGACGCGCCAGCCGAGGCTTCCCACCGTGCACCGGAGGTGGTGGTGCGCGGGAGCGAGGAAGTAGCGGTGCTCGCCGCCGCGGGGCGTGGCGACGGTGTAGGTCCGCGGCGGCGGGGGAGCGCCGGCGCGCCGGGCCAGCACCGCCAGCACGTCGCGACCGTGCGCGACCCCCTCGGCGGCCCAGGGCTCCGGCGGGGGCTGGCCGTGGGCGTCGTCCAGGTCGAGCACCACGAGGCCGGCCGGCCCGGTGGCGATGCCGATGTTGTAGGGCTGGGCCGCCCACCAGTGCCGGATCGTCTCCGGGTCGACCGTGGCCCGGTGCTCCCAGTCCCGGAGCACGGCGCGCTTGCTGCGGGGGTACAGCGGCATCACCGGCCATCCCCGCTCGGCGGCGGACATCGCCGCCCGGAGCAGGCGGTCGGCAGGGGTTCCGGCAGGACGTCCCATCGCGTCATCCCTCCACGCCGAAGGGTAGTTCCGCCCCCTGACAGCCTGGTGCTGATCGCGGAACCTCCCGACGAGCGCGGGGACAGCGGTGGTGCGGCCGGTGCGAACCCCGACCGCACCACCGTGCTCACGCGGCGCTGGGGCCGCTGTTCTCCCGCAGGGCGCGGAGCGACCGCCAGAACCCCTCGAACAGGTCGCGCAACTCGACCAGCCACGTCGTCGCGCTCCTGAGCGTCTTGCCCAACGCCACCATCAGCTTGCCGACGATCCGGACCACCTGCGCGATCTTCGTCGTCACCTGGGCCACCACGACCGGCGCCGCGGCCCCCAGCGTCGCGCCCAGCTCGATCGCGGCGCTGACCAACGTGCCGGCCAGGGTGGACAACAGGTCGCGCACGGCGGTGCGCACGCCGCCGACCACCTCCGCCATGCCGAGGGTCAGCGCGGCGATGCCGTGCGCCCCGCCGGCCGCGCCGTGGCACAGGTCCGCGATCTTGTCGGCGCGGGCGCGGTACCCGTCGGCCGCGGCGCCCTCCCAGAAGCTCGTGGTCTGCTGGGCCACGCCGCGGTACTCTTCGCCGACCTTGGTCATCTCCTTCTCGATGTTCGTCCACGACGCGGCGTAGCCCCGCACCATGTCCGGGTTGCCGCTCACCGCGTGGAGCGCCGCGCGGGCGGGCTCGACGTGTTCGAGCATCCACGAGAAGAGCTGACCGGCGACGTAGCCGATGGGGTCGGTCGCCGCGCTGAAGGCGTCCAGCCCGACCCCGGCCGCGCCGGCGGCGGCCAGCATCCAGTCCCCGCTGTCGATGCCCTGCGCCAGCGTCCACCCGGCCTCGAACGCGGTGAACCCGGTCATGAACCCGGTGCTGCCCCTGGTCCCGTCCGCGTTCTGCCCCTCGCCGGTCGGCGGGCCGACGTTGACGAGCGGGTTGGCCGGATCGAAGGAGTAGTTCCCGTCCACATAGGACTTGTCGTCCACCAACGGGTTTCCGGTCCGCTGGTCCAACCCCATCTCAGACCTCCCTGACGTCGGGCGCCGGTCGCGCGGACTCCAGCCTGTCGAGGATCTCCGCCATCCGGCGGGCCTCCCTCTCCTCGGCCTCCTGGTACCGGTCCGCGACCTTCCGCAGGTCCTCGACGGTCTGGTCCAGCAGTTCCGCGCACTCCTTCAACGCGTCCGCGCCGCGTTGCTGCGCGGGTTTGAGCATGCTGCCGAACGGGATGCAGAACAGCCCGTAGGCGTCGTTCAGGTCGGTCAAGGTCGCGCCGGCCTCGGCGGCGACGTGCGCGCGACCGGCGAACCCGCCCACCGGCCCGGTGTGCCCGCGCACCTGCTCGCTGTCGACCCGGAATCCGTTGTCCATCTGGTGATCTCCGCTCAGCGCAGGAAGGACCGGTCGGCCCAGTCGTCGGTGTCCTCGTCCGGCCCCGGACGCCGCACCGGGGCCTGGGGCGGACGCGGGGCCGGCGGCCTGCCCCGGTCGGGCTGTCCCTGCTGGATCGTCGCGTTCGACGCGGTCGCCGGGATGTCCTGCGGGGCAAGGCCTTCCGGCGGATCGGGGAAGCGCTTCCGGTAGTTCTCGATGATGCTGTTCGCCGGAGCGTCGTCGCCGGGAACGGTGGCGCGGACCAGGCCGTCGACCTGGTGCGCCAGTTTCGCCTGCGCGCGACGCAGGCACGCCATGAGCTGCGCGGAGATCTTCGCCGGCTCCGTGCCGCGAGCGCGTTCGGAGAGGTGCAGTTCGACGGGAACGCCGTGGGCGTCGACGGTGACCCGCACCGTCCCGTCCGCCGACGTCTCGCTGACAGTGGTGCTGTCGAGCCGCTGTTGGAGCTCCAGGTACCGCGACGCCCGCTGTTCCAGCTGGGCCGCCCACTTCTCCAGCTCCGCGCCGGCCTTCTCCGGATCGATGTTGTTGTCCATGCAGGGGATGTCCTTTCACCCCGATCACGGCCCCGCCCGGGGCCGAGGATCGGATGGGCACGTGGTCGTCCCCGTTCCGCCCCGACGCGCAAAGAGGACGTCAAAGTGGACGGAGGCGGGGGAAGCGGTGGGCTCAGGCCACGGGGCGGTGACCGGAGTCGGCCCGCCACAACGCGATTCGCCGGTTGACCAGCTCGACGAAGGTCGCGGCGTCGTGGACGGGCAGGAGCTGGTCGCCCCGGGGAGTGCGAAGCACCACCGCGGGACCCGGCGTGGTCAACAGCTCGGTGCCGTCGGACAGGAGGGCCCAGGGCCGGGGAGGGGCGTGCTCCGGCAGCTCGACCGTCCACATCGCACTCAACTGGTCGAAGCCGACCGCACCGGACAACTGTGGACCCGAGGACCGGGCGCGGTGTTTGTGCGCGTTCCAGACAATCCGGTCACCCTCGACCCCCACGCTGGCGAGGACGAGATCGGCGCGCGCCACCGTGAACCGCGCGCCGAGGCTCAGCCGGAACCAGGTGGACCCGAGCTCGGGAACCAGGGGCCGCACGAGCGTCCCGTGCGCCTGGCTCGCGAGAACACAACCGACCACTGTGGACACCCACATCAACGCGAAGAGCGCGATGACGACCACGCGCAGCGCGCTGTCGCTCGCGTTGGCGGCGATCGCGAAACCCGGAACCCCACCGAGGAGAAGCTGGCACCCACCGACCAGGAACGCCGTCCGCGCCCAGGAGGACGGGTCGAACAAACCGGAACGGCCCGCCAACGCCCACGACAGTACGGCCGGCGCGAGACCACCCGCCACCGGGAGGACCCACCAGGCCGAGCCACCAGCCCGCCCGAGCGCGGCCGTCACCAACATGGCCAGGACCAGTCCACACTGGACGACGGGAAGCCACACGGCCGCCGTCCGTAACCGGGGCCGCGCCCGGTCCCAGCGCGGCTGGAGCACCTGCGCGACCCGTGGGTCGGACAGCCCGGGGAGCGCACGGGGGACCAGCGACATGCGGATCAAGCTAACCGCGCGAACAGCCGAACAGGGCCCACCTCTACGCGCTCTTGACGCCGAGAGACCCGCGAACCGCCCTCCCGTCCTTGCCAACCGGAAACTCGTGTTATCTACTAACTCTTGTTAGTCGATAACAGAAGGAGTGCCATGCGGGGTGCGCTGATCGTGGGCGCGGGGCCGACCGGTCTCGCGGTGGGGTGCGCGCTGGCGGCGGCCGGCGTGCCGATCCGGCTGGTGGACCGCGCGGAGGGGCCGGCCACCACCTCGCGGGCGCTGGGGCTGCAACCCCGGGGTGTGGAGGTGCTGGACCGGCTGGGCGCCCTGGGCGACCTCCCGGACCGGGCGGTGCGCCTGACCGACGTCGTGGTGCACGTCAACGGCCGGGAGACCGGCCGACTGCACGTGGGGCGGCCGACACCGCTGGTCACCCGGCCCGGGCTGGTCATCTCGCAGGCGGAGATCGAGACCGAGCTGCGTCGACGCCTCGGCGAGCTGGGCTGCCAGGTGGAGTGGGGTCGTGAGGTGACCGACGTCCACCAGGGCGTCGACGGCGGCAACGGCGTTGACGGCGGCAACGGTGGCGTCTTGGTCCGGCTGGGCGACGAGACGGTCCGGGCGGACTGGCTGGTGGGCTGCGACGGCGCGCACAGCCGCGTGCGCAAGGCCGCCGGGATCGGGTTCCCCGGTGCGCCCCTCGTGGAGCGCTTCCTGCTCGCCGACGTCCACGCCGACCTGCCGTTCTCCCGCACCTCGGTGTCGGTCTGGCTGCGGGGCGCGGACCTGCTCGGGGTCTTCCCGCTCCCCGACGGGACGTGGCGTCTGATGGCCCCGCGACCGGCCGGCCGCGAGTCCGAACCGGTGGCGCCCCTGATCACCGCGCTCCTCGCGGAGCACACCGGTGTTCCGGCCTCGGCGGTCCGGTCGTTCGGGTGGACCTCCACCTTCCGCATCCACCGCCGCCTGGCCGACACCTACCGCAGCGGTCGGGTGCTGCTCGCCGGCGACGCCGCGCACATCCACAGCCCGTTCGGCGGTCAGGGGATGAACACCGGCCTCGGCGACGCCGAGAACCTGGGGTGGAAACTGGCGCTCGTCGCGCGGGGGCGCGCCGGCGAGGGGCTGCTGGACAGCTACGAGGCGGAACGCCGTCCGATCGCCACCGAGGTGCTCGGATCGACCAGCACGCTGACCAACCTGGTCCTGGGGGAGCACCCCGTGGCCCGCGCCGCGCGGGACCACCTCCTCGCCCCGATGCTTAGTCGCCCGCTGACGCAACGCCTGATCTGGGAACACGCCTCCCAGCTCAGGATCAGCTACCGAGGGGGACCGCTGGGCGACCACCGCCTCCCACTCCTCCACAGTGGACCAACCTCCGGCGACCGGGTGTCCGATGTGGACTGCGTGCGCCCCGACGGCACGCGCACGCGGCTGCACGCCGAGTTGGGAGCGCGGTGGGCCCTGCTGGCCCCACGCGGAGGAGTCGACGAGGCGTGCGCGCGCGTGGCGCGCGACCGGCTCGGCGCCGACGGGGTGCGGGTCCTGACCTCCCTCGACGACCGGCAGCGGACCACGTTCCTGGTGCGTCCGGACGCCCACCTAGGCTGGCGCGGCAACGCGGCTCCCGACGACCTGGACCGGTGGTTGGCGGGCGCGCTCCGACGAGGGCGGGTTCGCCGACACCGCTGACCCCGCCGGCCCCGGTGGCCGGAGAGCCGCCGACGAGCGCGGAGGTGGGAGGACGCGGTGAGGTCATCCGGGCGTGGACGCGAGCCGGGGCTGCGGGAGCGGAAGAAGATCGAGACGCGACGGGGCATCCAGGAGCACGCCCTGCGGCTGTTCCTCGCCCAGGGCTACGAGGCCACCACCGTCGAGGAGATCGCCGCCGCCGCCGGCGTCTCCCACATGACCTTCTTCCGCTACTTCCCCACCAAGGAGGCGGTCGTCGCCGACGACGACTACGACGCCCTCGTCCCCGAGCTCATCCAGCGCCGCCCGCCCGACGAGGACCCGCTGACCACGATCCGCCACGCCCTGCTGGACGGGCTCGCCACGCTCTACGAGCGGGACCGGCGCACCCTGCTCGCGCGCACCCGGCTCATCCTCACCACTCCCGCCCTGCGCTCGCGGCTGTGGGAGAACCAACACGCCACCGTCGAGCTGTTCACCCGGGCGCTGACCACGCGCCAGGGCCTGCCGGAGCCCACGCTGGCCGTCCGCGTCCAGGCCGCCGCCGCGCTCGCCGCCGTCACCGCCGCGCTCGGCGCCTGGGTGGACAGCCGGGGAGAGGCGGACCTGCCCCAGCTGGTCAACGACGCCTTCGACGTCCTCCACCGCCCGTGAGACGAGCCCCGTCCGGCCGGCTCAGCCGGTCGGAGCGGGGTCCCGGGGTGACGCCGTACCAGGTGCGGTGACCACGGAAGCCTGTATGTCCTTTGTGGACAGTGGTGCCGCGACACGCGGTGCGGCGGTCTCTTCTCGTATCCGGTCAGCGCGGGGATCAGTAGTCGTCGGGTCGGCCCCGGCGGGTGCGCTTGAGGGAGGAGCGCTGCCGCTTCGCCTCCAGGCGGCGTTCCCGCGCGCCCCGGCTGGGCTTGCTCGGCCGCCGGGGCGGTGGGGGCGGGGCCAGTGCGGTGCGCAGGACGTCGACCAGCCGGTCCCGGGCCGCCTGCCGGTTCATCAGTTGGCTGCGGTGCTCCATCGCGGCGATCGTGAGCACGCCGTCCACCAGCCTCGACCGCAGCCGCCGCAGGAGTTGCTCGCGGGCTTCGTCGGAGAGCGCGGTGGAGCGCTCGACGTCGAAGGACAACTCGACGCGGCTGTCCGTGGTGTTCACGGACTGGCCGCCGGGGCCCGACGAGCGGGAGAAACGTTCCTTGAGCTCCGCGCGTGGGATGACCACCGCGGAGCTGACGCGCAGGTCACCGTCCACCCGTCCAGGATGCCTCACGGGCGTGCCGGGGTCGGACCCATTTCCGTCAGTTCCGTCAGTCGCCGTGGCGGGGCGCGGGCGGCCGGACCGCGCGGAGGTAGGCCCGGACGACGTCGACCTTGTGCCGGGCGGCGTCCAGGTCGGCCTGGTCCACCGGGCGGCCCCGCATGATCCGGTGCACCAACGCGCCCTGCTCCCGCACGGCGAACCGCAGCACGACCGGCCGGGCCTGCTCGGCCAGGTCCCCGCGCGCCGACCAGGCCGACCACCACTGGCGCGCCTGGGTCCGCCGCTGGCCGCCGAGCCGCTCGGCCCGGTCCCTGGCCTCGGTCAACGCGTCGGTGATGACCCGCCGGGCCAACGCGACCTCGGCCGCGGTGAGGTCCCCTGCGTCCACCTTGTCAGGGTGCGCCCGAGCCGTCCGGGTCGCTCGACCAGGGGTGGGAACCCCGTGCGCCAGCGCGGCGGACAGGAGGGTGCGAGCGGTCAGTGACGACAGAGCGGAGTCCGAGTGTCACCCTTCGTGCGCAACCGAAACGCCGTGTGTGCCCGTGCCGGAGCTGGCACGGGCAAACACGGGACTTCAGTGAGCTTCCCGCGCTGGGAGGCAGCTCTCCACGAAGTCGGCGGCCTTCGCGGTGCCGCCCCCGCTGCGGACCTCCTCCCGCACCTCGGCGCAGCGCCGCAGGACCTCCGGGTCGCTGGCGACCGCCACCACCGCGTCCCGCAGCGCCTCGGCGGTCGCCTGCTCCCGGGGGATGTGCCGGCCGACGCCGAGGTCGGCGATGCGGGCCGCGTTGACGTGCTGGTCCAGGGCCTGCGGCACCGCCACCATCGGCACACCCCAGTACAGGCCCTCCGCGGTGCTGCCCATGCCCGCGTGCGTGACGAACGCCGTGGCCTGGGCGAGCACGGACATCTGCGGCACCGAGGAGTGCGCCTCCACGTTCGGCGGCAGCGGGCCGAGGTCGGCGGGAGAGAGCGTGTTGCCCACCGACAGCACGACGTGCCAGTCCAGGTCGCCGAAGGCCGCCACGCACTGCCGGAAGAAGTCGACGTGGTTGTTGTAGACCGTGCCGAGGGAGACCAGCAGCACGGGACGGCCGTCGCCCGGCGCCTCCCACGTCCCCTGGTGGGACCGGTCCCCGAAACAGGGGCCGGCGAAGGTGAACTTCTCCGACACCCGGTCCGCGTGTGGCTGGAGCACCCGGGGAACCAACACCAACCCCTGTTCCGGGTCGTTGATGAACTCGGCGACGGGACGTTCGATCCCGTTGTCCGCCAACCACTTCGCAAACTTCGGAAACACCTCGGCGGCGAACGGGCTCGCCGCGACGGCCGCCGCGACCCCGGTCTCCCGCTCGTGGCCCTCCCACGCGACGTAGGTCGGCGAGAGCTGGACGGCCGGAACGCCCCACCGCGCCGCGAGGGCGGGACCGGCGAAGGCGGCGACGTCGTACAGGACCAGGTCGGGCCGGTCGTCCTCGTAGCTCTCCAGCAGCGTGGGGAGCGCGGCCTCGGCCTCCCGCAGGAAGATTCCCAGCAGCTCCACCAGGTCCTCCGAGCCGGACCGGTCGGGCTTCGGCTCGCCCAGGGTGGTCGGGTAGGTCACCGGAACCGCGCCGGCCGCCGCCACCTGCGGCGCGAACGCCTCGCTGATCGCGTAGGTGACCCGGTGGCCCCGGTCCACCAGCTCGCGGATGACCGCCAGGCTCGGGTTCACGTGCCCGTGGGCGGGAATGCTGATCATCGCGACGTGGTCGCGACGCTTCTGGTCCATTGTGGACACACCTCGCTTGTCGACCGTCAGCGGTCGTGGATGTTCTCCGCCCCGTCCGGGAAAGCCGGTCGGCGACTCGGCGACCGGTGTGACGACGCCGCGTGGCGGCCTCGGTCTTCGCTTCGCGCTCGGGGAAGACGCGACCGCGGTGGGTCACGCACGAGCACCGGGGAGCGGAGGACGACGGCGACCCGGAACGAGGGCGGCGGAAAAGGTGGGAGAAGTGGGAGAACGATGCCCGCCGGCGGCCGAGTTCCGGGATCTGGACAGCCGAAACCCCGGCCCGCCACGAGGATCACTCGTGGCCGCGCAGCTGCCCCGAGTGCCCGGTACGCCCCACGTGATCACTATAACCCGCGAGCGCACCCGGTTTCGGCGCGGTGCGGCTACCGGTGTCCGGCCCTGGCGATCGTGATGATCTCCGGACTGGTGTCGGTCAGCGGATCTCGGTTCCAGTCGCCGAACTGCTCCTCGACCACCAGGTCGGCCTCGGACAGGAACGAGCGAAGCGAGTCGGGGTCCAGGAAGCGCAGGCTGCTCCGGCTCGTTCGGGGCTCGTCCCAGCGCGAGCTCGTGAACGTGTCGGTGAAGTGGACGACGTCCCCCGTGACCGGGGTCTCCACCACGGTGACGATCCGGATGAGGTCTCCGGCGGCGTTGGTGATCTCCTCCGGCTCGGTGGTGGTCCACCTCTCCCACGCGCGCGCCAGCGGATTGCGCGTCTCGAACGCGAAACGGCCGCCTTCGGCGAGCGCCGACCGGATCGCGGACAACGCGGCGCGCAGCTCGTCGTCGTCGACCAACACCTGGAACGCGTGCCCGGTCATCACGACGAGGTCGAACTCGCGCTCCCAGCCGACCGCGGACAGGTCGCCGTGCACCCACTCGACGTCCGTCCGGCTCCGCGCCTGGTCCAGCATCGCGGCGGCGGGGTCGAGCCCGCACAGCCGCCCCGGGTGGCCCACCTCCCGCGCGCGGTGCAGCAGCACCCCCGTTCCGCACCCGACGTCGAGCACGGACCCCGCGCCCATCACCAGGTCCAGGTAGAAGTCGTCACTGGGGTGCCAGGGGTTCATCGGGTTGTACAGCTCCGCGAGGTCCCTGTCGGTGTAGGCGCGATCGACCACCACGCCACCCTGGCACACCTTTCCCGGCGCGGTAGGGAAATTCCGGCCTCAGGTGGAGCGTGGTGACCGCGGGCTCAGCGGTGCGGGCAGGGCCGGTCGTAGTCGATCTCGGTGAAGTAGTGCTTCCACTCCTCGCGGGAAAGCGGTGTGCGCACGATCGAGCAGACGTGGTCGGTCGCCCGGTCGACGTCGGTCTTCCAGAGCCGCGTCGTCCGGTCCTGCGACGTCGTGGCGAGTGTGTGGCCGTCGGGGCTGAACGCCACCGCGAACACCGCCGCCAGGTGCTCGGTGAGGATTGCCAACGAGGCGGGGTGGCGCGGGTCGCTGACGTCCCAGAGCCGGATCGTGCCGTCGTCGCCGCTGGTGGCCAGGGTCCGGCCGTCGGGGTCGAAGGCCGCGCCGAAGACGATCGCGGTGTGCCCGGTCATGGTCGACAGCGAGCCCGGGCGCCTCGGGTCGCTGACGTCCCAGAGCCGGACGGTGTGGTCCCAGCTCGTCGTCGCCACCACGTCTCCCCCGGGGTGGAAGGCCACCGACCGCATCGCCTTCTCGTGCCCGGACAGGACGCCGAGCGGCTGGGGCTGCCGGGGGTCCGCGACGTCCCAGAGGCGGGCGGTGCCGTCCCAGCTCGCGGTGACCGCCACCCGCCCGTCCTTCCGGAAGTCGACGGACCGCACGGTGTCGGTGTGCCCGGTCAGCACGCCCAGCGGGGTGGGGGAGCGCGGGTCCCGCACGTCCCACAGCCGGCCCGTGCGGTCGTCGCCGCCAGTGAGGAGGAGTTGGCTGTCCGGGCTGAAGGCCACCCACCGGACGCTGCTCGTGTGCCCCCTGACCGTCGCGACCTCCCTGGCCTGGCGGGGATCGGAGACGTCCCACAGCCGCGCAGTCTGGTCCCAGCTCGACGTGGCCAGGAGCCGGCCGTCGCGGCTGAAGGTCGCGTGGCGCACGGTGTCCTGGTGCCCGGCGAGGGTCGCGACCGGCAGCGGCCGGCGCGGGTTGGTGACGTCGTGCAGGCGCACGGTGCGGTCGTCGCTCGTGGTGGCCAGGATTCTCCCGTCGGGGCTGAAGGCCACCGCGAAGACCGCCTCGGTGTGGGCGGCCAGGACCGGGCCGGTGATCTCCCAGATCCGGGCGGTGTTGTCCGCGCTGGCGCTGACCAGGAAACGCCCGTCCCCGCCGAACACGAGCGAGGTGATCGCGTCGGTGTGCCCGGTCAGCACCGCGAGTGCGTTGGGGCGACGGGGATCGCGGATGTCCCAGAGCCGGACGGCCCGTTCGTCGCTGGCGGTGGCGATCATGCTCCCGTCGCGGCTCACGGTCAGCGCGCGGATCACGTCGATGTGTCCGGACAATGTGGACACCGCCTGGACCTGGCGCGGGTTCTCGACGTTCCACAGCCGCACGGTGCGGTCCTGGCCCGCCGTGGCGAGCAGCCGCCCGTCCGGCGTGAAGCTCGCGACGAGGTCCGCCTGGTCCCGGAGCCCGGACAGGACTCTCGGTGACTGTCCACTGGAGACGTCCCAGAGCAGGATCACGCGATCCTTTCCCACTGTGGCCAGGAGATTCCCGTCGGGGCTGAACGTCGCGGCCAGCACGGCGTCGGTGTGGTCCCGCACCGTGGCCAGCGGACGGGGGGAGCGGGGGTCGGCGAGGTCCCACAGGCGGACCGTCCGGTCGTGGCTGGCCGTCGCCAGCACCGGTCCCCGGGAGGAGAAGGACACGGCCCGCACCGCGTCCCCGTGGTCGCGGATCACGCCCAACGAGGCCGGCGCGGACCGGTCGGCGACGTCCCACAGGTGCACGGCGCGATCGCGGCCCGCGGTGGCGAGCAGCCGGCCGTCCGCGCTGAACGCGGCGGCGAGCACGGTGTCGGTGTGGCCGGTGAGGGTGGCCAGCGCCTTCGGGCTCGACGGGTCGGACAGGTCCCACAGGCGGGCGACGCGGTCCCGGCCGGTGCTGGCCAGCGTGCGGGCGTCCGGGCTCAGCGCCACCGACTCCACCAGCTCCGGCCCGCTTGTCAGGAAGGTCGCGTGGGGCGTGGCGTACGCGCCCAGCAGGCTGCTGCGCGCCTCCACGGTGGGGGCCAGCCGGTAGGCGGCGAGGCTGAGCTGCGCGGCCAGCTCGGGGTTGCTGGGACGCAGCTCGCTGGCCTCGATCGCGACCTTGCGGGAGATCGCGAGGTTGCGCTGCGCGGTCACGTCGTGCTGCGTGCGCACCGCGTAGACGGTGGCGGCCAGCGCCAGCAGGAACAGCACCGACAGCATGGCGACCAGGCGGCGCAGCCGCCGGACCTCCCGGTGTTCCTCCCGGTTGCTCGCGGTCAGGAAGTCCTGCTCGACCCTGGTCAGCTCCTCGGGGTGGTGGGTCGCCCAGTCGCTCATGACGGCCAGGGGCGCGCCCCGTTGGGTCAGCGCGCGGTCCCGACCCTGCTCCTCCCAGGTCTCGGCGGAGTCGATGAGCCGCTGCCGCACCCGCAGCCCGGCCCGGTCGGCCTCCAGCCAGCGCCGCAACCGGGGCCACGCGGACAACAGGGCCTCGTGCGTGATCTCCACGGTGTCCTGGCCGAGGGTGAGCAGCCGGGCCGCGGTGAAGGACTCCATCGCGACCCGCAGCGCCGACGCGTCGGCCGCCTCCGCCAGCAGCCGGTCGCGGTCGGCCCGTTGCCGGAGGACCTCGCCCTGCTCCCCGACCCGCACCAGGCGCAGCAGCAGGCGGCGCGCGGCCTGCTGGGCGTCGGTGTCCAGCCGGTTGAAACAGCGCTCGGCGGTGGCGGCCACCGCTCCGTGGATGCCCCCGGTCCGCTGGTAGGCCGCGACGGTCAGGTCGTGGTCCCGCCGCTGCTGCCAGGTGACGAGCAGCGCGTGGGACAGCAGGGGGAGCGCGCCGGGGTCGTAGCTCGTCCGCTCGTGCTCGGCGCCGGGGACCACGCCGAGGTCGCGCAGCATCAGCTCGACGAGCCCGTGTTCGAGGTTGACCCTGGCCACCCTGGCCGGGGCGATGATCGCCTCGACCAGCTCCGAGCGGCTCATCGCGCCGAGCGCGAACTGGTTCTGCTGGACCGCGCCGAGCAGCTCGGGGTGGGCCAGGCACCGGTCGTAGTAGTCGGCGCGGACGCCGAGCACCACCAGGGCCGACGCCTGGCCGGCCCGGTCGAGGGCCGCGGCCTCGCGCAGCGCCCGGACGAAGGCCAGCCGCTCCGCCTCGTCCTCGCACAGCGTGAACAGCTCCTCGAACTGGTCCACGACCAGGACGAGGCGGACGTCGGGCGGCCCCGGCGGCAGCGCCTCGCGCCAGGACCGGGGCGCCGGGCCCTCGCGCGCGGGGGCGTCGAGGGCCTGGGCCACGCCCCGCGCGAGCGCCGCCATCGGGTGCGCGGTCGGCGTCATGACCAGCGCCGGCCACCGCGCAGACCCGGTCACCGGCAGCGCGCCCCGCGCGACGGCGGGCACCAGCCCCGCGCGCAGCAGTGACGACTTGCCCGCGCCGGAAACGCCGAAGACCACCAGCGGCATGCCGATCCGCACGCTGTCGACGGCCTGGCTCAACAACGCCGCCGTCGTGCGGTCCCTGCCGAAGAACCACCGCGCGTCCTCGGGGCCGAACGCCGCCAATCCCCGATACGGGCACGGGCCTTCTTCGGCGTCCTCGACAAAGGGGAGCAAAACGCCTTTCGCGTCGAGCACCTCCTCAAGTCGGCGGGCCAGGTCCGGCGACGCCGACTTGCGGCCGTTCTCGATGTTGCTCAGATAACCCTTGCTGTAGTGGGTCCGCGCCGACAACTGCGCCAGCGACAGCCCGTGAGCGGTGCGCAGCCGGCGCAGCTCCTGACCAAACGCCGTCTCGGCCCCCATGGCGTTCTCCCTGCTCACAGGCCGTATCCCGACTCCAGCCGCCGGGGGATACGGGAAACCCCTCCCCGCCGCCGACGCGTTGCCGCAGCCTCGGAACCAGCGACCCGGCAAGCGTATGGCAGTCGCCGGAGAAACCGGGTCGACGGAAAGCGCCACAACCCCAGTGGGTGAGGAGCATCTGAAATGTCTTCCACATTCGGTGTCGCACGCGCACATCTGCCCTTCGGGTGCCTCGCCCACTCGCGCGGAGGCCGAGGTGCCACGGAACCGTCGTGACGGCGGTCCTCGCCGCGGTGGCCACGTCTGGCGATACCAGCCGGGCGCGGCCACCGCCGTCGCGCGCCGACATCCGCCGGGGTGGGGTGGGAACTCCCCGTGGAGGTGGCCGCTCACCGCCGGGCGATACCTCGTCGGCTACCGCCCCCAGCGTCGACGCGGCCGGGCGTGGGCGCGTTGAGGTCCGGCTGGCCGTGTCGACGCCTGCCCACAGGTATCCCGCGACCGGCCGGTGGGAGGCCGAGATCCGGACGGGGGTGGCTCGGGGTCTTGCGCCCGGACCGGCCGCTGTCTACGTTGTTCTAAAGATCTTTGGAACAATGAAAAGAAGGCGAGCCATGCCGGTCTGGATCTGCGCGACCTGCGTCAACCACTACCCGGAGTCGGACACCCCGCCCGCGAGCTGCGTGATCTGTGACGACGAACGCCAGTGGGTGCCGTCGACCGGCCAGCGCTGGACCACCCTCGCGGAGCTGGGCGCGGCCGGGCACACCCTGGAGGTCCGCGAGATCGAGCCCGGCCTGGTCGGGCTCGGGGTGGAGCCTGGGCTCGGCATCAACCAACGCGGCCTGCTGGTCAGGACGCCGAAGGGCAACCTGCTCTGGGACCCGCCGGGCTTCCTCGACGAGGCCGCCGTCCGCGCGGTCCGCGAGCTCGGCGGGCTGCACGCCGTCAGCTCCAGCCACCCGCACATGTACGGCGCGGCCGTCGAGTGGAGCCGCGCCTTCGACGTGCCGGTCCTGCTGGCCGAGGACGACCTGTCCTGGGTCACCCGGCCGGACCCGGCGATCCGGCCCTGGTCCGGCTCCCTCTCCGTGCTCCCCGGTGTCACCCTCGTCCAGTGCGGCGGGCACTTCCCCGGCAGCTCCGTCCTGCACTGGGCCGACGGCGCGGACGGCGCCGGAGCGCTGCTGACCGGCGACACCATCTACGTCACCCCGGGCCAGGACCGCGTGACCTTCCTGTGGAGCGCCCCGAACATGCTCCCGCTGCCCGAGCGGCTGGTCCGCCAGGTCGTCTCGGCCGTGCGCCCGTACGAGTTCGACCGCGTCTACGGCGGTTGGTGGACCTCCGTCCTCGACCGGGACGCCAAGCGCGTCGTGGAGCGCTGCGCGGACCGGTACGTCCAGTTCCTGCGGGGGGACGCGCCGGAGCGGTGACCCGCGGCGCGTTAGGTTGGGAGGCGAGGAACGGAAGGACCACATGGGCGAGTTCGTCGAGGAGCCGATCTACGCGCAGCTCGCGCGCATCGGGAAGGCCATCGCCAGTCCGGTCCGGCTGCGCCTGCTCGACCTGCTCGACCAGGGCGAGTGCACGGTCGAGCAGTTGGCAGAGGAGGCGGGGGTGTCGGTGAAGAACACCTCCGCGCAACTGCAACAGCTCCGCGCCGCTAACCTCGTGGCCAGCCGGAAGGAGGGGACCCGGGTCCACTACCGGCTGGCCGCCCCCGGGGTGTCGGCGTTCCTCGGCCAGCTCCAGGACCTCGCCGAGGAACGGCTGGCCGACCTGCGCCGGGCCGTGGCCGACCACCTCGGCGACCCCACCGTCATGGAGCCGGTGACCGTCGAGGAGCTCCAACGCCGCCTCGACGACCCGAACCTGGTGGTCCTCGACATCCGCTCCGCCGACGAGTACGCCACCGGCCACGTTCCCGGCGCGATCTCCCTGCCCAGCACGGAGATCAGGGAGAAGCTGGACGAGCTGCCCCGGGGCGCCAAGATCGTGGCCTACTGCCAGGGCCCCTACTGCGTGGCCTCGCCGAAGGCCGTGCGCCTGATGCGGGAACTGGGCTACGACGCCCGCCCCCTGGCCGGCGGCTTCACCCGCTGGCACCGGGTCGGGCAGCGCGCCCGCCGCGAGGCCGAGTGACTCCCGCCGCGAGAGCGCGAGCGCGATAGCGCGATTGGCGGAGTGTGTCCCGCCGAGTGACCACACATGATGGTCGGACCAGAACCCCGCGGGGGACACGGACGTGCGGCGCTGGCTGGGGGAGCGCTGCCCGGAGCGCGCGTCACGTCCCGACGGAGGGAGAGTCGATGCGGTTCGTCCGTGGCACGCTGGCCGTTCTCACCGCCTTGGCCGCGCTGCTCCTCGCCACCCCGGCCAGCCCGGCCGTCGCGGTCGCCTCCGGCGCGGTGTTCAACAAGCCGACCGATCCGGCGCGGCAGTACGCCATCGTCCGGCACCTGCGGTCGCTGATCCAGGGCGCCGCCGCCGGTTCGGAGATCCACATCGCGATCTACCACTTCAGCGACACCGCCATCGCCGACGACCTGGTGGCGGCGCGGGACCGCGGGGTGAAGGTCCGCCTCGTCGTCGACCACTCGTCCGCGGACGGGGCCGCGGTCAGGAACTTGGTGAAGGCGCTGGGAACCGACCGCGCCAAGCCGTCCTGGGTGGTGCTGTGCACCAAGGGAGCGGCGTGCATCGGCAACGTCGGAACCCCCATCATGCACAACAAGTTCTTCCTCTTCTCCCACACCAACGGCTCGTCCAACGTCGTGGTGCAGGGTTCGGCCAACCTCACCAAGGACAACGCGGAGAAGTACTGGAACAACGCGGTCACGCTGGTCGGGGACACCGGGCTCTACAACGGGTACCTGTCCTACTTCCGCGACCTCGCGGCCAAGAAGAAGGACGGGGACTACTACCGCACCGTCAGCGGCGACAACAGCAAGGCGTACTTCTTCCCCAGGGCCGGGAACGGCGCCTCGACCGACACGATCCACAACATGCTCGACGACAACGTCGCCTGCGAGGGCAACACCACCGTCGGCACCAAGTCCGGCCGCACCATCATCCGGATCGGCATGTGGTACTTCAGCCGCGACGCGATCGCCCGCAAGCTCCGGGAACTGGCCGACCGCAAGTGCTGGGTCGAGGTCATCTACACCACGATGGACGCCGGCAGCCGCGGTCACCTGAGCAACCACGACCGCATCGTGCTGCGGCAGATCGACGGCGCGCAGATCGTCCACTCCAAGTACATGCTGATCGAGGGCACCTACGCCGGTGTGAAGAACAGCAAGTGGGTCATGACCGGCAGCCACAACTACACCAACGCCGCCCTGCGGGAGAACGACGAGACGTTGCTGCGCATCCGCTCCGACGCCATCCACGACCAGTACCGCGCCAACTTCAACGCGATGCGCGCGTCCGCCGCCTCCTGAGCATCCCGGCCCGTCCGCCCGAGAACCGTTGGCGTGTCGGGGTTTCCCGTGAGGCGCCGGGATGCCCAGGAGAGCCGGGTCAGCGGCGGTTGTACCGGGCCAGGGCGCGGAACGACTCCTTCGGCTCGATGCGGTACGGCGAGGCGGGATCCTCGTAGCGCTCACGGGTCAGTTTGACCACGCTGTACGTGGTGAGGTCGAAGTCCAGTTCGCGCTTCGGGGAGTGGGGGCAGTCCGGGCTGATGAACGTGTAGACGTGCGCGCCGATGAGATCTTCGGCCTCGAAGATGGAGAGCATGCGCGCGATGTGGTCGGCCTGCGTCCGCTCGTCCCGGACGAAGCCCTCCTTGACCCGGGGCGGTTTCGCCTCCCAGTCGATCACGCCGTCCCAGCCCATGCCCCCGCGTTCGGGGGCGCCGGTGTAGGTGCAGCAACCGAACTCGAGGATGACGACCGGCTTCTTCCACTCCTGGTACCGCGCGAGGTCCTTGCGGTACTCCTCGTCGGTGCGGAAGAACTCGTAGTAGTCCACGCCGATGATGTCGAACAGCGACCAGTCGACCGGTTCGCTGTGCGCCGATCCGTAGGTGATCGGACCGTGGAAGTGCGCGCGGGCGACCGCGGCGGCGCGGCGGAGGAACTCGTCCAGGCGACGCCAGATGCCCGGGAACTCCGTCGGCGGCATCTTCTGGAGGTTCGCGATCCGGTCCAGGAAGGTGGCGCCGGGCACGATTCCCGGCACGAAGAGGAAGAACTCGCAGCCGACGACGAGCACGACGCGGTCCCCGCACCGCCGGCGCAGCCGCTCGACCGCCCGCGCGGTCTCGGCCAGGTGGTCGAGGATCTCCGGTTGCGGGTGGTCGTAGAGGCGCGGCTGCACGAACACCCGCATCCCCCGCTCCAACGCCGCCGTGGCCGTGTCGGTCAGGCGGCCGACGTCGCTGCCGAACACCACGAGCGAGTCGCACCGCAGGCCGTGCCGGATCGTGTTGATCTCCTGCTCCATCAGGGCCCGGCTCCAGAGCGGCCGGTCCAGGGGCGCGCCGGGCGCGTCCCGGATTCCCGTGGCGTAGGTGACCCCGGCGCGCCACCGCCGTCCGGACGCGCTCCCAGCGGACGCGCCCCCTGCGGACGTTTCTCCGGCGAACGCCGCGCCCCCGCCCAGGCCCGCGCCCGCCGCCACCAGTCCACCGACCGCCGCCGCCCGCAGGAACGTGGCGCGGTTCAGCTTCCCCTCCGTCATCGAGCCCCCTCGCTAGTGACGTGACTAGGATGCTGGTCATGCAACCAGAAAACGAGTCGGCTGGCCAGGGTCGGCGGTCGTTCATCGAGGAGGCGCGGCGGGGGCAGATCGTCCGGGCCGCCATCGAGACCATCGCCGAGGACGGGTACGCCAAGGCGTCGTTCGCGCGGATCGCGCGGCGGGCCGGCATCAGCCCGGGCCTGATCACCTACCACTTCAGCCGGCGCGAGGAGCTGATCATGGAGGTGATGCTCAGCGTCCACGCGTCGATGGAACGGGTGCTGGCCCGCCGGGCCGAGGGCGCGGCCAGCTACGCGGCCGCGCTCCGCGCCCTCGTCGAGGGCTTCGTGCGGTACTGCGCGGACCACGTGCCCGAGATGGTCGCCGTGGCGCAGATCGCCGCCGGGGCCGGTGACGCGGCGAAGGCGCGCGCGTGGGCGGAGCGGCAGCGGGAGGAGACGCTCGCCGATCTGGCGGAGATGTTCCAGGAGGGGCAACAGGAGGGCGAGCTCCGGGAGTTCTCGCCCAGGGCGATGGCGGTGGCGGTGCTGGCCGCGCTGGAGGCCACCCCGGCGGAACTGCTGGCCCGTCCGGACACCGACGTGGACGACTACGCCGCCGAGCTGGCCACCGCCTTCGAGCTCGCCGTCCGCCGTCCCACTCGCTGAGTTCCCCGTCGCTCCCTGTCCCGTTGCTCCGCCAGCCCCGGAACGTCATCCGGGACACCGAGTCCACAGTGGACGCTGCCGGGGCTGGCAAAGTTGGTGCGCGGCGGTGTCAGCGCCCGGAAGCGGGCTCGGAAGCGGGTTCGGTCGGCATGTCCCTGCGGCGGCGGATGGGGGAGAGCAGCAGGATGACCACGGCCGGGATCTGCAGGCAGGAGATGATCCAGACTCCCGCCCGGAGCCCCGCGTAGGTGGCCAGCGCGCCACCCAGCAGCGCGCCGACGGGCAACGCGCCGAGGGAGAGGAACCGGCCGCTCGCGGTGACGCGGCCGAGCAGGTGCCGGGGGCAGTACGTCTGCCGGAAGCTGCCGATGATCACGTTGCTCACGGTGACCCCCGCGTTGAACACGAACGTGCCGGCCACGAAGAACACGAGGCCCGGCCCGGTGGTGGTCAGCGGCACCATCAACGCGAACGGCATGGCGACGAGCTCGGCGACCACCATGCTGCGCGCCGTGCCCAACCACCCGATCACGCGCCGGGCGAGGAGAGCGCCGACCACGCCGCCCACCCCGCCGCCCGAGATCAGCGCGCCGGCGATCGCCGAGTCGACGCCGACCTCACGCACCAGGAACACCACGACGATCGCGGTCAGCGCTCCGCCCATGAGGTTGGCGGAGGCCGCGTAGAGCGTGAACGGGCGGAGGTAGGGGTCGCGCACGATGAACCGCAGCCCGTCGCGGATCTCCCTGACGAGGTCCCCGCGCTGGCGCGGGGCGGGATCGACCGTTTCCGCCACGCGGACCCGCGCGAGGCACAACGCGCAGACGAAGAAGCTCACCGCGTTGGCGAGCAGCCCCGCGACCGGACCGAACAGCCGGGCCAGCAGACCGCCGAGTCCGGGGCCGAGGATCTGCGCGCTGGACTCGCTGCCCCGCACCTTGGCGTTGGCCTCGGCGAGGTGGTCGGGTGCGACGACCGCGGGGAGGAAGACCTCGTAGGCGGTCATGGCGAACACCGCGCACACGCCCAGCCCCAGCGCGGTCAGCAGCAGGTGCGCGATGGTCAGCGCCCCCGCCCACGCCGCCAACGGCACGCTGGCGAGCAGGGTGGCCGACACGGCGTGGCAGGACAACATGATCCGCCGGCGGCGCAGCCGGTCCACCCACGCCCCGGCGGGCAGCCCGATGAGCAGCCACGGCAACCAGACCGCCGACTCCAGCACGGCGATCTGGAAGGTGGAGGCGTGCAGCGTCTCGATGGCCACCAGCGGCAACGCCACGGTGGTGACCGCCGTCCCGATCTGGCTCACGGTCTCCCCGAACCAGAGCAGCCGGAAGTTCCGGTGGCGTAACAGGGTTTGCCGGCGCGGCCGCGTGATCGTGCTCACGGCGCGGCCGTCCCGTCACCGCGGTGCGGGAACGCCTGGAGCTGGATGACGACCCTCTCGCCGTCCGCGTCGGGCTCGGTCTCCAGCCGGTTGAGGATCGCGGTGATCTCGGCGACGGCCGCCTGGAGCCGCTCCGGCGTCAGGCGGACGCGCCACCCGCTGAACTCGACGGCCTCCTGCCACTGGCGCGGCCAGTCGTCGAGGGAGAACGCGGCGGCCCGCAGGAAGTCCAGCTCCAGGCTCGCGCGCAGGTACCGCGCCAGCGGCTCGCGCGACTCCGGGTCGTCCACGAAGTCGTGCACGGTCAGCTCGGTGTACGCGTGCGCCGCGCGCCACCAGCGTTCGCGTTTCGTCCCGCGTTCGGCGTCCTCGACGATGAACCCGTGCTCGGCGAGCTGGCGGAGGTGCCAACTGATGTTGCCCCGGTCCTCGCCGAGCCGGGTGGCCAGCATCGCGCCGGTGGCCGGTCCGTCGACGCGGAGCAGGCCGAGGAGGCGCACCCGCAGGGGGTGGGCCAGGCCGCGCAGGCTGCGCGCGTCCAGTTTCTTCGCGCTGGGTGGTGACTCGCTCACCTGGCGGACCCTAGCGTGAGAAGAACTCTTTGCAAAGAGTTCTTCTCACTCCCCGCCGGTGTGGCGCCGGCGGAGGTCAGCTCGGCGGGCCGAAGGCGAGCGCGGCGCGCACGACCCAGTCGCGGGCGAGGGTGAACCGCCGGACCTGGCCCAGTCGGCCCACACGGGAGGAGATCGCGGCCATCCGTTGGGTGGGGCGGCGCCGGAGGTGGTCGTAGCGGCGCAGCGCGGTGGGCACGTCGGGTTCGGCGATGAGGGACTCGCTCAGCGCCACCCCGTCGAGGATCGCCTGACAGGCCCCCTGGCCGAGGTCGGGTGTCATCGCGTGCGCCGCGTCGCCGACCAGCGCCACCGTGCCGTGGACGAAGGTCGGCAGGGGCGTCAGGTGCCGGAGGTCGTGGTGCAGCGGCCGTTCTTCCCCGATCAGGTCGAGGACCCGGGGGATGGGGTCGTGCCAGCCGCCGAAGATCCGGCGCAGCGCGGGGAGATCGCCGTCGGGCGGCTGGTGCCCCTCCGGCGCGGCGACCATCGCGTACCAGTTGGTGCGGCCCGGTTCCTGGGGTGTGAGGCCGAACTTGGCTCCGGCTCCCCAGGTCTCGCCGCCCGCGTCGATGTCGAGCGACACCGTGCCACGCCACGCGGTGGCTCCGGAGTAGCGCAGCGGGTACCGGTCCCCGAAGATCTCCTGCCGCACTCCGCTGTGGATGCCGTCCGCTCCGACCACCACGTCGTGGTCGTCGCGGAGCGCCAACGCGTCGCTGACCGGCGAGTCGAACCGCACGACGCCGTCGGGCAGCGCCGTGGTGAGCAGGGTGAGCAGCGTCGGGCGGGACAGCAGGTGCACCGGCTCGCCCTGACGGCGGGCCACGAGGTCGATGTCCAGCGTGGCGATCCGGGTGCCGTCCGGTCGGCGGATGGCGCCGTTGGGTTGCCGTCGCCCGAGCGCTCGGGCTCGCTCACCCAGCCCGAGCCGGTCCAACCCGCGCAGTGCGGAGGGCCAAATTCCAAGCCCTGTCCCGGTTTCCGGCAGACCCGCCGAGCGTTCGCGCACCGTGACCGTCCAACCCGCGCGGTGCAGTCCGATCGCTGTCGCGAGGCCGCCGATCCCGCCGCCGACGATGGCCGCTGTTCGTCCCATGGCCGCAAGTTACTACATCTGTAGTGCGCCGGACTACGGATGTAGTCTGTGTCGGTGTCCACCAGGCAGCGACAGGTCCTCGACGCCGCGATCGAGGTGCTCGGCGCGCAGGGGTTGCGGCGACTCACCCACCGCGCGGTCGACGAGCGGGCCGGTCTGCCCGCCGGCTCGACCTCCAACTGCTTCCGCACGCGGGAAGCGCTGCTCGGCGGTGTGATCGACCGGGTGCTGGAACTGGAGATCGACGGCTGGCGGCAGGTGACCGAACGACTGACGGTGTCCGATCGACCGACAGTGTCCGATCGACCGACAGTGTCCGATCGACTGGCGGTGTCCGATCGACTGGTAGTGCCCGATCGACCGACAGGGACCGACCAGGACGCCTTCGTGTCGACCCTGGGATGCCTGGTGCGCGATCTGGCCACCCGCCACCGCGCCCTCACGCTGGCCAGGCACGCCGTGTTCACCGAGGCCGCCACGAACCCGGCGCTCCGGCGGCGGGTGGTCGAGGGGAAGCGGAAGCTCACGGCATGGGCCACGCCCATCGTCGCCGCGCTCGGCCTTCCCGACCCGGCCAGGCAGCTGACGCTCCTGCTGGCCCTGATCGAGGGTCTGCTGACCAACCAACTCGCCGATCCGGAGCCGGACTTCGATCCCGAGGCCGCGATTGCCGCTCTGCTGCGTGGAATGCGAACCGCGACGTGACGGATTGGCAGCGCGGAGCGGGAAATCGGGGCGGCCCGACGGTGCCAGTGGGTCGAGACCGGTTAACGCGGGAGCGGAAACCGAGTGGCCGAGCGGATTTCTACCGGGTTTCCGCGTCCGGGGCGATGTGGGCGGGGGTGTCCTGGCGGTAGCGGGCGTCGTAGCGGGCCCGTGCCCGCGCGTTCGCCTCCGCATGCGCTTCTTCCCTCGCGGCCTGGCGAATCCCGTGCGCGGTTCCCGGGGCGTGGCCGTGCTTGGCCGCCCGGTGCTCGCAGCTCTCCACCATGTAGGAGAAGGAGAAGTAGTAGCCGACCAGGACGGCCAGCCCCATCATGCCCAGCCGGACCCAGAGCGGACCCGGCACGAGCAGGCACGCGAGGGTGAACGGGCTGATCACGACGGTGCTGCGCGCGGTGTGCCGCCACACCCAGCTGGGGCAGGTGACGTCGTGCAGGACCCACTCGTTCAGCCGCGCCGGCAGGCGGCCGCCGACCGCGTACCAGAGCCACTGGATCGGGTTCGGTCGGGCGGCCCCCACGAGACACCCACCTCTCTCGCTCGCGGTCTCGTCGCCAGTAGACTAACAGTTAATGCACTAACTAATGATGTGAGGGAGCGCATGCCGCGGATCGACCTGGGGGAGGACCCCCTCGCGCTGGACCGGCAGGTCTGCTTCGCCCTGTCCGTCGCCTCCCGGGCGGTGATCGGGATCTACCGCCCCCTGCTGGAGCCGCACGGCCTGACGCACCCCCAGTACCTGGTCATGCTCGCGCTGTGGGACCGGTCGCCGCGCTCGGTGCGCGACCTGTGCCAGACCCTGCGCGCCGAGCCCGCGACGCTGTCGCCGATGCTCAAGCGGCTGGAGTCCATCGGCTACCTCACCCGGAGCCGGAACCGGGCCGACGAGCGGGAACTGCTGGTCGAGCTGACGGCGGCGGGCCGGGAACTGCGGCGCGAGGCGGAGAAGATCCCCTACGAGGTGGTGGAGAAGCTCGGGATGGAGGTGGCCGAGCTCCAGGAGCTGCACGCCGTGCTGACCCGGGTCATCGCCGCCGCGACCGCCGGGGAGTCCTGACGACGCGCGAGTGACCCTCCTTTGTGGACGGTTCGGTCACGTGGTGTTCCTCGGCTCTCCCGCGAGTCGTGGTCGCGTCGCCGGTCGGACAACGGTTGACTGTGCCGTGTCCGGCCGATCGAGAGAGGGCTGATCATGACCGACGGCGCCTTGCGACTGGAGCCGCTGCCCGCGCTCCGACTCGCCCAGCTCAGCGGCGAGGTCGACGAGACCCACGAGATCCCCGCCATGGTCGATGACCTGCTCGGGGCGTTGAACACCCGGCTGACCGCGGCCGGCGTGCCGCTGGACGGCCGGGTCGTCCGCACCTACTACGGCCGGCCCGACGGCTCGAAGATCGACGTCGCGGTCGGGACCCTGCTGGACCCGGGCGCGCAACCGGTGGCGGGTCTGGAACTCGCCGAACTGCCCGGTGAGGACCGGGCGGCGGTGGTGGCCTACCAAGGCCCGGTCGAGGACGTCGAGGGCGCGTGGAACGCGCTCGACGTCGCGCTCGCGGAGCGCGGTCTGGAAGCTCGTGGCCCGTACCGCCAGGTTCACCTGGAGGACGAGGAGGGCCGCCGGGTGGTCGAGCTCCAGTGCCCGGTGCGGGAGGCCGGCAGCGCCTGCCCCTGACCGGCGGGCCGCCTGACGACCAGGAGCCCGGTGCTCTCCTGGTCCCTCGGCCTGTTCGGTGGGGCAGGCGCGTCGTCGTCCGGTCAGGCCTCGCTGAGGAACACCGGGGAGTTGGCTCCGGGAACCAGGAGTCGCGGCATCGCCGCGCCGTCCGCCGGGACCGACCAGACGTCGTTGGTGCCGTCCTCGCGTTGCAGCGCGTAGGCGAGGGTGGTGTTGTCGAGCCAGGCGGGTTGGTCGTCGACGCTGCGGGTCTCGCTCAGCGCCGTGGCCCGCAGCGACGCCAGGTCCAGTGTGGACAGACGCCAGCCGCGCCCGGGGTCGCCGTCGACCGCGGCCTTGAAGGCGACGCGGGTGCCGTCGGGAGAGAGGGACGGGCACTCGACGTTGTCGGCGAGGGTGCGGACGGTGCGGGCCGCGAGGTCCCCCTCGACGAGGTAGCGGTGGCCGTTGGTGGACATGGTGGCGTAGAAGCGGTTGTCGTCGTCGGCGAAGGTCACGCCCCAGAAGTTCACGTCCTCGGCCCGGTAGGGCTGGCCGTCCCTGGCCACCGTGAACTCCTCCAGCGACTTCACGATCTGGCCGGAGCGGGTGTCGAGGATGCCGGTCTGGGTGGAGAACCCGCCCGTCGCGTAGGAGTGGCCGTCGACGAACAGCGTCCACGCGACCAGTCGGCCGCTGGGGGAGACCCGGGCGCGGTTGGGAATCCCGGCGAGGTCGACGGATCGCTGCTCGCGCAGGTCGCGGTCGAGGACGACGAGTTGGGTCGTGCGCAGCGCCTCGACGGGGCGGAGGCACACGACGACGTGCGCCGCCGCGTGGGCGCGGTCGCACCGCACGGCGGTGACCGTCCGCGGACCGCCGGGGTCCTGGGCGGACACGACGGAGAGCTGGCCGTTGGTGAGCACCTGGAGCCGGGGGCCCTCCGCGAGGTTGGCCTGGGTCGGCGGGGTGGCGTCGGTTCCGCCGGCCCCGGCGGCCATCCGGACGGAGACGACGGCGACGCCGGTGAGCGCGACGGCGGCGAGCGCCGCGACCAGCAGGCGGGCGCGGTGGCTGAGTGCGGTCACGAGGGGTTCTCCACGGGCTCGGCGGGGGTGGGGTGGTTCCGGCGGATCAGCAGGAGGGCGGTGGCGCCGATGGCGACCACCACGGCGAGCGCCGCGAGCCGGCTGGCGGTCTCGGGCCCCCAGAGCTGCCAGGCGAGTCCGAACAGGACGGACGAGCCCAGGTACGCGACCGCCTGTCCGCTTTGGACGATCGCGATGCCGGTGGTGCGCGTCCCCTCGGGGACCAGCGTCCCGGTCAGCGCCATCAGGACTCCGTCGGTGGCGGCGTAGAAGGCGCCGTACAGGCCGAGGACCAGGACGATCAGCGGCCAGCCGGACAGGGGGCCGAACAACAACAGGTAGACGACGACCAGCGCGCCGTACCCGCCCAGCATCACCGGCACCCGGCCGACGCGATCCGCCAGTGCTCCCAACGGGGCGGCGAGCAGGAGGTAGGCGAGGCTCGTGCCGACCGCGAGCAGCGGGAACCACGCCAGCGCGAGATCTTCGCGGCGCTGCAACAACAGGTACACGAAGCCGTCGCCCACGGTGGTCAGGCCGAGCAGGCACGCGGCGGGGAGCAGCCGCCGCACGCCGGAGTCCCGCAGCAGACCCACGACGGCGCGGGGTGGGACAGTCCCCTGGGGCGGACGCGCACCGGCGTGGTCGCGCACGAACAGCACCAGGATGAGCACACCCATGGCCGCGACGCAGAAGCTGGTGACGAAGACGGGGGCGAAGGCGCCGCCGGCCGCGGCGAGCACGGCCAACGCGACGAGCGGGCCGGCGAAGGCGCCCATGCTGTCCATCGCGCGGTGCACGCCGAACGCGCGACCGAGGTCGGACGGGGGCGTGCACAACGTGATCAACGCGTCCCGGGGGGCGGTGCGCAGGCCCTTCCCCGCTCTGTCCACCGTGATCACGAGGCCGATGGCCGACGCCGAGCTCCCGGCGGCCAGCAGGCCGAGTTTGGCGGCGGCGGAGAGCCCGTAACCCAGGCCCGCCACGGTCTTGCGCCGGCGGGTCCGGTCGGCGACGTACCCGCCGACCAGTCGCAGCAGCGCGGTGGCTCCGGTGTGGACGCCGTCGAGCACGCCGTAGGCGAGCGGGCTGAGGTGGAGGCCGACGACGAGGTAGAGGGGGAGGACGGCGGCGACCATCTCGGCGGAGATGTCGGTGACCAGGCTGACGGTGCCGAGCGCGAGCACGTTGCCGCTGAGCGCCGCCCAGCCGCGTCGACCGCCCTCGCCGGCGCCGGTCTTCGGTCTGCCGATCATGGCCAGGTACATGCGGACAACACCTTCCGTGGGGGCCGCCGCGCCCGCGAGGAGCGCGGCGGCCGGTCCGGGGACGGGGTCAGTGGCAGCTGGTGGTGCCGCTGTCGGTGTAGGTCTTGCCCGCGACGGGCTTGAACTCCCACGTGTAGCTGTTGGAGTGCAGGGTCAGCTTGAGCACGCCGTGGGTGGTGTTGTTGCGGGCCTGGCTGTTCGGGTGGATGGTGCCGAAGGAGTACAGGCCCGCGCCGCCCGTGCCGGCCACGAAGTGCCGGATGCCGCGGGCGGTGTCGAGCGCGCCGCTCGGGTTGATCGGCGCGAACCGCTCGTACTGGTGGTTGTGGCCCGCGACGATGACGTCGGCGTTGTTGTCGTAGAGCGCCTGGACCAGCGGCCCGACCGCGGTGTTGGGGCCGTGGGTGGAGCCCGAGGTGAACCGCGGGTGGTGCCAGTAGGCCACGGTGCACGGCTTGGTGCTGGCGGCGAGGTCGGCGCGCAGCCACTGCTCCTGCGGCGACCCGGCCCCGCAGCCGCCGACGGCCGAGCAGTTGGAGTTCAGCGCGACGACGTGCCAGTTGCCGAGGTCGTAGGAGTAGTAGCCCTTGGCGGGATCACCCGCGTTGGCGCCGAAGTAGTTGAAGTAACCCGAGGCGCCGGGGGTGTGGTAGTCGTGGTTGCCGGGCGAGGGGCGGGTGCGCGCCTTGTGCCGGCCCCACGTGGGGTTGTAGTAGTTGGTGAAGTCCGAGGCCGTGCCGTCCGGGTAGGCGTTGTCGCCGGCGGTGAACACGGTTCCGGAGATGCCGTCGAGCAGGTTGGCGGTCGCGGAGTCGGCCGACCCCGAGGTGGCGATGTCGCCCGCGCCGACCAGAACCGGGTCGCCGCTGGGGGGAGGGGTGGTACCGGTGGTGACGACGAGCTGCGGCGCGGTGGCGCCGGTCTCCCGGGAGTCGTAGTCGGCGCCGTTGCTGCTGGCGGAGGTGACGCCGATGCTGAAGGTCCCGTTGCCCGTCACGTAGGACGTCACGTCGATCTCGTACCAGGTGTTGCGCGCGACGCTGCCCAGCGAGCCGAGGGTGGCGCCGTCGATGGCGGGCTGGTTGTTCCAGGTGACGCCGGTCTCGGACCACGTCGTGTTGGACATCGACCGGAAGGTGCCGCCGTTGTCGCTCTCGGCCCCGGCGACGTCGTCGGTGTGGACGCGCAGCTTGGCGCTGCTCACCGTCTCGGTGAGGCCGGAGACGGTGAACTTGAGGAACGTGCGCTTGATCGGCGAGTTGTCCACGCCGAGCTGGCCGGAGGTGCCGTAGTTGGTGCTGGCGGCGCTGTTGTCGACGTGGGTGTCGGCCACGGCGGTGAAGGTGGTGGTCGCCGCCGCGGCGACCGGCGCGATGCCGGCCGACGTGAGGACGGCGACGGTGGTGGCGCTGACGAGGCTGATCACGGCCGCCGAGACGGCGGCCTTCCGTCTGCTCATGGGATTTCCCTTCGCGTTCGGCGCCCTGGTCAGGGCGTGGGGAACGCTAGGGATCGGCGCGCGTCGGCGGGTGATGTGGCGCGGATCACTGGGTGACGGGGAGATGAACGAATACCCCCGTTGTGGGCCGTTCGGCGCAGTCGACTGGGACGAGCGGTTGAGTCCGTTGGTCGGGGTGTCCTCAGTGGTCGCCGGACCTCCCCCTTCGGACTGTCCATTGTGGATGTACCTGGTGGGACTCCGTCGTCGCCGGATGATGGGACTACCGGAGCTTTCGCCGTGTGGTGTGGACCAACGGCCGTCGAGGTTTCACTGTGACGGCGGCAGGAACGTCCATTGTGGAGTGTTGAGAGGAGGTCCGCTGACGCCTCCTGCCGGCCGGTCGACAACGCCGGCCGGGCCGGCCGGTGGAACGAGTCCGGTGGATCACGGGAGGCGGCTGATCTCGGAGCTGATGGCGGCGTTCAGCGCCGCGCTTGCGGTCCGGGCCAGGCAGGTCCGCCGCGATCCCGTCCAGTGGCGGAGGAAGCCACGGGCCGGCGCCGGCCTGGCCCGGGGCCACCAGGTCGTGCCCTCGTCAGCCGCGTGATCGGCGTGGCCAGATCCACCGCGCCCTGACAGGACAGGGCGGCCCTGTCCTACCGGGCCGCCACCGCCTGATTCCACTCCAACCGGTGGAAACACCGCTTCACCGCGTTCCGCCGCTGGGGGACCACCAGGTGTCGAAGGGGGATGGTCGTCCACCCGCCCGACCCGGTGTGCCTTCTGGTCGGCCTGCTCCAGGATCGTGGCCCGGACATCCCGCCGTCGCGGAGACTCCCTCTTCGGGGACACGCCGTAGGACCGATGACGGCCGGCCGATCGTCTACCGCCATGGGGATTTCTGGGCGACAACCCGCGCGGAGGCGGCCGATCGCCGCGCCGGAGACCACGCGTCCCGCGCGGATCTCCTGTGGCACGGCGATCGGCCCGACTGAACGAGATCGACCGAAGAACGCCCTACCCGAAGTCGCGGCGGCGGAGCGCGAGGAGTCCGCCGCCGACGAGAAGGGTCGACAGGGCGAGCATCACCAGTGCCGGCGTCGCGGTGAAGGCGGCTCCGCCCACGGTGTTGGGGACGTGGTGGAACGGTTCGAGGGGAGTTCCGCCCCACAGCCCGTACAGCGGCCCGCCGATCCGCCCCAGCACCGCCGAGGCCACCCACACCGCCCAGGAGATCGCGACGGCGGCCCGGGGCAGGAGGCCGTAGGCGAACACGCAGACCGCGCCCACGAGCCAGGCGGCCGGCAGGGTGCCCAGGGTTCCGGCGAGAATCCGGGGCACGTCGGACGGAGCACCCACGAGCACCGCGAAGGAGCCGCCGAAGACGAGTCCGGTGACGGTCAGGAGCGCCGCCGTGCCCAGGCTGGTCACCACCAGGTGCCCGAACGCCCATCGGACCCGGGTCGTCGGGGTGGCCTGCACGACCTCGGCGCGCCCGCTGGTCTCCTCGACCCGCAGGCGCCGCACCATGAGGACCGGGTAGAGCGCCACCAGGTGACCGAAGATCAGGATGAGCGGCCACAGCATGCTGTCGACCGGCGCCCCCGCCCGTCCCCCGAAACCCTCCACCAGACGGGCGGCCGACGCGCCGGGCGTGTTGAGGATCTGGTGCCCCAGCGTGCTGAGCCCGCCGGCGGCGGCCGCGAAGACCGCGATGCCCGCCACCCACTTCGCCAGCAGGCCGCGGTGGAGCCGCCAGGACAGGCTGACCGGGCCGCGCAGGTGCGGTGCGCCCGCCGGCCCGGGGCGGGCGGGGAGCAGACCCGCGCCGAGGTCCCGCCGGCCGACCAGGCCGTGGGCGAGGGCCGCCAGGGCGACGGCCACCGAGATCGGCGCCGCGAGCACCCACCACCGGTCGTCGCGGTACGCCTCCACCAGGTGGCTCCAACCGATGGGGGAGAGGTACTTCATCCACAGCTGGCCGCTGGCGTCGCCGGCGTAGCGCAGGAGGTAGGAGGCGCCGAGGACGGACAGGCCGATCACCCGGGCGGTGTGGGCGTTGCCCGCGAGCTGGGCGGCGACGGCGGCGACCCCGGCGAACACCCAGCCGGCGGCGGTGATCGCCGCGCCGTAGGCGGCCGACCCCACCGGCTCCAGCCCGTTCGCGACGAGGGCCAGCGCGGTCAGCGCTCCGCCGACGAGGCTGGTCCCACCGGCCACCAGCAGGGCCGCGGCCAGGGCGGCGTGCCGACCGACCCCGCCGGCGCGCAACAGCTCGGCCCGGCCGGTGTCCTCCTCGGCGCGGGTGTGCCGGACGACGCACATCAGGGCCGCGAGTCCATTGAGGACATACAGGAACCCGCCGCTGCGCCAGCGGGACAGGACGCCCAGGTCGGGTTCGACGGTGCCACCGCCCAAGCCCTGGAAGAAGGCGTTGCGGCTGATCACCTGGGTGTAGGCCGCCTTCAGCTCGGGGGTGCCCATGTTCCGGTTGACGTAGGCGACCATCACCAGCGCCAGGCAGACGAGCAGGAGGAACCACCACGGCGCGATGGCCCGCTCACGGCGCAGGGCGAGTCGCGCCAGACGGCCGGTCCCGGCGAGGCCGTTCACCGGGACACCCCCGCGTGCCGCGCGCCGCTCTCCGCGTAGTGCCGGAGGAACAGCTCCTCCAGCGTCGGCGGCCGGCTGACGAGACCGCGGACCCCGATCTCGCCGAGCAGGCGCAGGGTCGGGGCGAGGGCGTCGGTCTCCACCTCGAAGCTCACGCGCCCGTCCTCGGCGCGCAGGTCGTGCACTCCGGGCAGGTCCGCGAGCCCGGCCGCCGGGCCGGTGAGCTCGGCCTGGACGAAGGTGCGGGTCAGGTGCCGCAGGTCGGCGAGGCTGCCGGAGTCGACCGTCCGGCCGCGACGGACGATGGTCACGCGGTCGCACAGCTCCTCGACCTCGCCGAGGACGTGGCTGGACAGCAGCACGGTGCGGCCCCGGCGTCGCTGCTCCTCGCGGACGACCTCGCGGAACACCACCTCCATCAGCGGGTCGAGCCCCGAGGTGGGCTCGTCGAGGATCAGCAGCTCGACGTCGGAGGCGAGCGCGGCGACCAGCGCCACCTTCTGCCGGTTCCCCTTGGAGTAGGCGCGGCAACGGGTCCTCGGGTCGAGCTCGAAGCGGTCGATCAGCTCCTGCCGCCGGGTCCGGCTGCCCCCGCCGCGCCGCCGCGTCAACAGGTCGATGACCTCGCCGCCGGTCAGGGTGGGCCAGAGCGTGACGTCGCCGGGGACGTACGCCAGCCGGCGGTGCAGCGCGGTCGCGTCCTGCCACGGGTCGCCGCCCAGTAACCGGACGGTGCCCGCGTCCGGGCGGAGCAGACCCAGCAGGACGCGCAGCGTCGTGCTCTTGCCCGCGCCGTTGGTGCCGAGGAACCCGTGCGCCTCGCCGGCGCGCACCGTGAGGTCGAGCCCGTCCAGGGCGGTGGTCCGGCCGAACCGCTTGACCAGGCCCCGTGCCGAGATCGCGTCAGTCATCGTGGTCCTTCTCGTCTTGGTCGGGAGAACCCGGGACCCGGGGCAGGCGCGCGCGGAGGGCGGCCGCCTCCTCCGGGCTCAGGTACGGGTGGGAGTAGAGGTCCAGCAGCGCGCGGGCCAGCAGGTCGCTGCCCTCGGGGCTGAACGCGTCGACCCCGAGCGCGCGGGACACGTGGTCGCGCAGCAGTCCGACGGACAGCGCCATCGCCGCGCCCACGGCCGCCCTGGCCTGGCGCGACACCTCGGGCGGGTCGGCGCGACCGCGGTCGACCTCCGCGAGCCACTGCGCGCTCAGCTCGACGAGCTTGTCGAACACCGCCGTGGCCCGTCCCTCGACCAACGCCCGGGAGAGGTAGCGCTGGTACGGCCCGAAGACCGCCCCCGCGACCCCCACGTAGTTCACCCCGCCGGGCGCGGCGTCGGTCCGGACCTCGTCGTTGATCCTGCTCAGGGCGCGGACCAGGTGGGCGTCGCAGGCGTCGCGCAGCGCCTCCTTCGAGCCGAAGTGGTGCCGCACCAGTCCCGACGACACCCCCGCGGTCTCGGCGATCCCCCGGACCGTGGCCCGGTCGAAGCCGTGCTCGCCGAAGTGCAGCATCGCCGCCTCCCGGATCCGGGCGCGGGCGGTGAAGTCCTCGGGGTCCTGTCCAGCCATGTCCACGGGCAGCCGCCTATCCACGCGTAAAGCCAGTTGTACGCATGGATCAGATGCTACACGCGTGTGTAGTCACTCGGGAGTGGTCCCCAGGGCGGGTGAGTCAGGCGGGGACGGGTGAGTCAGCCAGGGTGGATGAGTCAGGTGGGCGTCGCGCGCCGAGCACGTCGGCGGGCACGGCGTGGACCTCCAGTTCGGCGTCCGGCTGGCCGAGGTCGTCAGGAACGGCGATGAGGTGGTGGCGACCGCCGAGGACGGGCGGGTCTGGCGGGCGGACCTCGCCGTCGCCGCGCTCGGGATGGTTCCGGAGACCGAGCTGGCCGAGCGCGCCGGACTGGACGTGGCGGACGGCGTCGTCGTCGACCAGCGCTGCCACACCTCGGCGCCCGGGATCTCCGCCGCGGGCGACGTCACCGTCCAACCCCATCCGCTGCGGGGCGACCGGTACCGGATCGAGCACCTGGGCAACGCCCAGGACCAGGCGGTCGCCGCCGTCCGCAACCTGCTCGGCGTCCCGACCCCGTACACGCCCGTCCCGTGGTCCGCCTCCGAGCAGTACGGCGTGCGGCTCCAGCTCTGCGGCTGGCCGGCGGCGGCCGACGCCTACGGCGAGCGGGGCTGCGTCGTCCGCGGTGATATGTCCACTTTGGACTCCCCCGCGCTGTTCTGGAACCGGGACCGGCTCGTCGGCACCGCCTGCGTCGGCCGCCCCGCCGAGTTCGAGGAGCTGCGCCGGATCGTGGCGAACCACCCGCACGCGGACCTCGATCTCCTCGCCGACCCCGCGACGGGCCTGGCGGTGGTCGGCCGCTGACGCTCTTCTCATCGGGGCGGTGTCCTGGACCAGGTCGATGTCTGTCCTTTGTGGACTTACCTGTTGCCCGGGGCGGTAGTCGCGTGGTCGGATGGGTTGATGGGCATCAGGATCCGGGACGCTGTCGCCGACGACCTGCCGGCCGTGATCTCGACCGACTCGGTCGCCGCCGCTGACGACGGAACCCGGGGGAGCGAGATCCGCGAGTGGGTGGCGCGCGGCGCGGCCCGGGTCGCCGAGACCGAGGGTGAGATCGTCGGGTACTGCGTCATGGAGGACACGTTCTTCGGGCACGGGTTCGTGTCCATGCTGATGGTCGCCGCGCACGTCCGCGGCCGGGGAGTCGGGGCCGGCCTGCTGGACGACGCCCGTCGGCGCCGGAGGACCGCGAAGTTGTTCACCTCGACGAACCTGTCCAACCACCCGATGCGGCGGCTGCTGGCCCGCTCGGGCTGGCGGTCGGCCGGCGTCGTGTACGGGCTGGACGAAGGTGACCCGGAGCTGGTCTTCCTCGCCCCGGCGGGCCCGGCGGGGGAGTGAGGTCAGCCGGCCACGGCGGTGATCAGCTCGTCGCGCCCGGACGCGCCGGTCTTGCGGAACACCGCCTTCAGGTGGTCGTTCACGGTGTGCACAGACAGCTTGCGCCGCCGTGCGATCTGCTTCGGCGCCACCCCGTCGCACAGATCGGTGATGACCTGCTGCTCCCGCTTGCTGATGCCGTACCAGTCGCACAGCACCGGGAGGAGCTGTGGGCCGGCCGCCGCGTGGATGACGACCGCCACGTCGCCGACGCCGTCCTCGTCCAGCGGCTGCCCCTGGTAGCTGACCCACCGGCCGTGGATGACGGTGGGGCCCCACGCCGTCGGGGTCGGGACGCGCGGGTCCCGTGCGCTTTTCCTGGCCTGCGTTGACATCCCGAGGAGGAAGGCCTCGGAGGCCCACCGGGGCAGCTCCTGGCAGCTCCGCTCCCGCGTCAACCACTGGACCGCCTGCGGGGTGATCGCGCGAAGCCGGTGGTCCGGGCCGAGGATCATCACGCCCGCGGGCAGCGAGGGAGCGACCGGCGCGAGCGGACCGGCCGTGACGTACCCGCGGAGGGCGGCGATCAGACAGCTCCCCAGCTCCGCCACCCGGTGCGCGTCGGCGCGGTCGAAGGGCCGGCGGCCCGGGGCGCGAGCCAGGCCCAGCGCGCCCCAGACGCCTCGGTCGTCCCGCAGCGCGAGTCGAAGCTCGCTGCCGACGCCGTGGTCGGCGAGGAGCTGGTGGCCCTGCCCCAGAACGCCGACCGGGCTCGGCCGTCGGGCCAGCTCCGCGATGGGCAGGGGGTCCTCGCCCAGGTAGTGCTCGCGCAGTATCTCCCGGCCGAAGTCCGGGTCGTAGCCGTGCCAGAAGCTGAACGAGCCCAGCGTGCTCCCGCTGGTCGGCGAGGTGCCGAGGAGGCGGAGCGCGTCGTGCGGCACCTCGGTCGCGATCGCGTCGGACACCAGTTCGGCCACCTCGCCGGAGGTGGCGCCCTGACGTGCCGCTTCGGGCATCTCCTGTGGCAGCAGTCGCCGCGCCGGCTGAGGCACGTGCGGGAGTCTCGTGCGACCGTCCTCCCGCGGGCAAGGGGATATCCCGGCTCTCTTGTCCGGGCCTACTCGCGTCCGTATACTCGCCGACGAGTAATCGCAGACGAGGTGAGAGTGATGACCCAGCGACGCAAGGTGGGCAACCTGCTCGCGCTCGCCGTGCTCGCGACCGTCGTGCAGCGGCCGATGCACCCGTACGAGATGGCCTCCGTGTTGCGCGCGCGCGGCAAGGAGGACGACATGGAGATCAAGTGGGGCTCCCTCTACACGGTGGTGCGGAACCTGACCAAGCACGGGTTCCTGGCGGTCGTGGACAGCACGCGCGAGGGCGCCCGGCCGGAGCGGACGGTCTACCGGATCACCGACCTCGGTCGCGCCGAGCTGGTGGACTGGGCCCGCGAGCTGGTCTCCACCCCGGTGCCCGAGCGCCCGAGGTTCAAGGCCGGCCTCTCGGTGCTCGCGGCGCTCGCGCCGGAGGAGGCGGCGGCCCTGCTCCGGCAGCGGCTCGACGCGTTGACGGCGGCCAACGCCGCTTCCCGCGCCGAGCTGGCGCGACACAGTGACGTGCCCCGGTTGTTCCTGGTCGAGGGCGAGTACGAGCTCGCCGTCCGGGAGGCGGAGGCGGCCTGGGTCCGCGCCCTGCTCGACGAGCTCGACTCCGGCACGTTCCCCGGCCTCGCGCAGTGGCGGCACTGGCACGCCACCGGCGAGGTGCCGGTGGAGTTGGCCGAGATCGCGGAACGGGGGAGCACGACATGAGACGGGCCCCGGTGCGGGTGCGGCAACACCCCCACCGGGGCCCTGGGCCTCGAACCGAAACCGCGGTGGGCGAGTCCGGCCACGAGGTGGCGACCGCAAGGATAGTCGGACTCCCTCCCGGGGACGGTTCGGAGCGCACGGAATCCGAACCAGCAGGTCGACGCCGGGTTATCCCGGCTCGACCACGTCCCAGAGGAGACGACAACCATGACGAAGGTGCGCACCGCGCTGGTCATCGGCGGTGGTGTCGCCGGACCGGTCGCGGCCCTCGCGCTGCACCGCGCGGGCATCGAGGCGTCCGTCCACGAGGCGTACCCCAGCACGTCGGACGGGATCGGCGGCACGCTCGCGCTCGCGCCCAACGGGCTGGCCGCGCTGGAGGTGGTCGACGCGCGGGACGCCGTGGTCGACATCGCCACGCCGATCAGCAGGACGAGAATGTCCTTCGGTGGCAAGGACATCGAGCTGCCGAGCCTGCCCGGCCTGCCCCCGTTGCAGCTCCTGGACCGCCCGGACCTGCACCGCGCGCTCCACGACGTCGCGGTGGCGCGGGGGATCCGGATCGAGCACGGAAAGCGGCTGGTGGCTGTCGACGAGAACCGGACCGGCGTGACCGCCCGGTTCGCGGACGGCAGCACGGCGACCGCGGACGTCCTCATCGGAGCCGACGGCATCCACTCCACCGTCCGCCGCATCATCGACCCGGTGGCCCCCGGACCCGGCTACACCGGCATGCTGGGCTTCGGGGCGGAGGTGGACCGACCGGTCCCGGTCGAACCCGGCACGATGGTCTTCGCCTTCGGCGAGCGCGCGTACTACCTGTACTGGAGCCTGCCCAACGGCCGCGCCGGGTGGGGCGCCAACCTGCCGCAGGACCGGCCGATGAGCCTCACCGAGGCCCGGGCGGTCCCGGCGGAGGAGTGGCTGCGCCGGCTCCGCGCCGCCTACGGCGACGACGTCCCCGGCGGCGACCTGGTCCGGCACATCGACCCGGACCAACTCCAGGTCACTGGCTCCCTGCACATCATGCCGAGCGTGCCCCACTGGCACCGCGGCCGCATGGTCCTGGTCGGCGACGCGGTGCACGCGCCGTCCAACAGCTCGGGCCAGGGCGCCTCCCTGGCCATCGAGAGCGCGGTCGAACTGGCCCGCTGCCTCCGCGACCTGCCCGACCCCCGGTCGGCCTTCACCACCTACGAACGACTCCGCCGTCCCCGCGTCGAGGGAATCGCCGCCCGAGCCGCGAAAATTAACCACGTCAAGGCCCCCGGCCGCGTGACCCGCGCCCTGATGCCCCTGGTCATGCGTCTGATGACCCGAACGGTCATGAAGCCGGAGAAGACCCTCGGCCCCGAACAGCGCTACCGCATCAACTGGGACACCCCCCTCCACCCGCACACCAACCTCGCCCACCAAACCAACTGACGACCCCACCCTGACCCCAGCGAAACGCGAAGGCGTGGCGACCACCAGGCCGCCACGCCTTCGCCATCGTCCCGAGCTCAGGCCCCGTATGTGTACGAGGCACATCTACCGCCGCCGATCGAGGTGACCGGATGGCGGAGTGCACCTTGCGGGTGTGCCAGTGCTCAGCAGCGCTCGGCTCAGCGGTTCTGGCTGCTGACTACTCGTCGTGGTCGTCCTCGGCACTCCTGTCCCAGTACCTGCCCTCTTGCTGCAGGGATGCGGCGTGGTCGCGGAGGACTTGAGCGGTGTGCGGCCATCCGGCCTCGACCTTGTCGGCCCAGGCCAGGTACTTCGCCGCGGACTCCCGTTCCTGCTCTCCGCCGTCGTACAGCCCTCGGGTCGTGACTCCGATGTTGTTGATCAGACCCATCCTGAACCCGCTCCGCAGTTCGTCGGCGTCTTCAAGATCAAGCACGTCCCGGACCGCCTCGGCGGGCCAGGCTCCGTCCTCCCCGTCGGGTCCTGCGGATATCAGTGCGCCGATGGCCTGATCGCCTGTACGCCGCAGGCCGGCCTCGTTCAGGAGTCCACGCGCCTGGCGCACCCAGTCGAGAAGGCGAACTCGGTCCACCCCGTCCCCGGTCTGTCCGGGCACGCATCGCAGGCGTTCGCCGGTCATGAAGAAACCCATCGCGCTGGGATTCACTTTCTCAGTCGGGAGATAACGGAACTGGTGTAGCTCGACGAACGCGACCGCGTCGTCGGCGATCAACTCCAGCAGTGCGCGCGGCTGCCGGTTGTGGAGCAAGCTCGCGAACGCCATCTCCCACATCGCCACTTGGCGCAGGCTGTGCCCGCTGGCGTGCATGTAGGTCAGGAGGCTTTCGACTGCGTATGCGGTGTGGGAGGTGATCTGGTCTGGTGTCTTCAGGAGACTGTGGAAAGCGGCCGTGATGAGTTCGGCTGGGGGATGCCAAACTTCTTGATCACCGTGCAGCGCAACGGACATCGCGTCGACGACGGCGTTGCCCCGGCCTCGGGAGATGAGCTCGACGAGATATTCTTCGGTCCGCGCGGTGGGCAGCGGAAACGCCGGAGTGAGAGCCCAGAAGCGGTCGCGCACGTCCAGACCTTCCCGATCAAGCTGCTCGAACGCCCAGTCCACGGGCAAGGCGAGGAGGAACGCGGCCCGACTGACGTGGTCTTCGGGGAGTGCGTTGGCCGCGTCAGCAGCCCAGTCGCGGCCACCCTCTTGAGCCCGGCAGCGAATCCACCCCTCCGCGAGTGGGGACCCGAGCCGAGCGAACACCTCGCCCTGGACCGAGTCCCCGGCGATCTGCGCGAGAGTCCACCCCACGAGGTCGCCCCGCTCGCTTGCCTCCGCGAGACGGGCCACACCGTCGACGCCGTGGCGAGCCAACTCCCCGGCGAGGGTTTCCCGCTGGAGCGATTCGACGGCGAAGCGGTGGGCTTCGAAGTCGGTCCGGTCGACTCCAGGGAGATCCGGACGCCAGGTGAACAACCAGGCATGCCTTGTCGGGTCGGAAGCCGGTTCGATTCTGGCCAGGAAGGACGACAAGCGGTCGATGTCCTCGTGTGCGAGGTGTCGCTCGTCGGCGCTGCCCCGCGCCCTACCCGTGATTCTGATCCCCTGGTCCCACAGTTCCCGCGTTTCTTCCGGACCCAAACCGCCGAATTCGGCGGTTTCGAGGGAGGAGAGGAGCAGTTCCCGGCGGATCGCTGGGAGCCCGGTGATCTGGGGGAGGTACTCCGTCCAGCGGCGAGGCTTCGCGGCCAGATCAGCCAACACAGCGCGGAAGACCTCTTCCTGGTACGCCTCGACGCTGTCTGAGGCCGGCGCGCAGTCGTCACCGGTCCAGGTGTGCCGCACCCTCGGTCGCACGGGGTACATGAGCCTGTGCAGATCGGTCAGGTCGTTCAGCAGTCGCCACCCCACCTCCGGGTATCGAGTCCGCACCTGGTTGATGATCGTTGCGCGACGATCCAGTGGGATCGGACTCAGTGGCAGATGGGTGAGCAGGTTCGCCAGGGACCGGGACGGGCGGTTGCTCAGCCGCCCGCCGGGGTCGATTTCGGCCAGCTTGGCCAGCAGGAGCGTCGCAACCGTGCTGTGCTCCCGTGCCCACGCGATAGTCTCCAGTGCCCAGAGCAGCCCGGTATGCGCGGAATGCCAAGACAGTGACCAGCCTCCGGTGTCCTCGAACATGACTCGAAGCAGCGGGTCTTCACCGCGGAGTCCAGTCCTGACGGCGGAGAGGAAGACCCGAGGGGCAGCCTCGGCGAACAATGGGAGGACGTCGCTGAGGGAGCGCCAGAGCAGACCGCTCTGATCATCGTTCGCTCGCCTCAGAAGTTGGTGGACAACGTGTGCGGCGTGGTTCTCGGCCGCGTCACCGGCTACGGTCGCCGTTCCCGCATCGGCGAGGCGAGCCAGCCCGTGGGCGAGCCCCTGTCGCAGATCAGAAGACCAGGTCCGTCCGACACCGTTGATCCTGGCGGTGGGCACGTCTCGGGCAGGGAGCGAGAGCACCGGATCGAGTTCACCCAGGACCTCCAGCGCGGCTTCGCTGAACTGGCGAATGTTCGTGATGCTCACCTGGGCCATCAGTTGGGACGACGCATCGTACGGGTCAGCGAGTTGCCAGCGTGAGCCGCTGCGGTGGACCAGGGGGTCTCCGGAAACCGCGCTCGACTCCGCGAAATGCTCGACGGACGAGTAGTCGTGGCCGGTGATCCGTCCGATGACGTCGTGGTCGGCTTGGTTGGCGGTGGACCATCTGCTGACCAGCGCGAGCGGCACGGTGATGGCTGAGGTTGGGGCCTGTGTCCACGGCGGGCGAGGCGCGTTCGGGCTGAGCCTGCGAGTCAGGGCGCGAGGGCTACGGCGAACGAGTCCCGCGTACTCGTTGGCTCGGTGCGGCGGCACGCCTTGGGCGAGGAAGGCGTCATGTGCCTTGTCCCTGGGCACTCGCGGCAACACCAGATCGCCAGAACGGCGGACGAACCCGTCCCGGGCGATGACCACGTGCCGGGTGCTCTGGGCGTGACTGACGGGGACGTCGTCGCTCACCACGACCGCGGGGAAGGAAGGGGGGATCTTCGCCGCGTGCTCCCACCCCGCCTTGGATGTCACCAACACCGCGCGGTGATGCGGGTTGTGGCGATCCAGGACAGTGGCCACGAACGCGGCCACCTCGTCCGTGGTCTGTCCCTGGACGGCCAGGTTCCCCGGTGGTCCTGCCAGCCAGGACCGCATCCGCTCCACAATGTCCTCACGACCGAGCAGGACGAGATCCGCGGGGAGCTCGGAACTGGTCAGCGAGGTGCGCTCGCGGTTCCAGGTCGCCAGGTCCCCGATGCCCTCCCGAACGTCGATCCCCAGGTCCGGGACGGCTTCGATCAGCCGGTCGACCAGGCCGGGGAGCATGTGCGCGTCGCGATAGGTGAGCCGGACGTACTGGCAGTTGGCCAACTTGGCGAGATCCGGGGGCAACTCGTCCACCCGGTGCATGCGCCCCGCGTGCCCGAGGACGGGGATCACCGGCTTGCCCGCGGCGAGCGCTGCGGCGATCTCCTTCCGCACGACGTCGTGCGGTTCGAACAGCCGGTGGCCGAACTCGGTCAACCACCGCTCCCCGATCACGGCGATCATCGCGGAGCAGTTCTCGACCGCCCCCCCACATGATCGGTTCGTAGTCGTGCCCCAGGTCGATGGACCTGCTCGACCGGAAGACCCGATCCCTGCCGAAGACCCCACCGAGTTCCGCGTCCAGCCAGGCAGCCTTCTCCTCGCCGTCGCCGACCCGGAAGTTGATGAACAGCACGCCGACGAGGGTGCCCCGGCGCCACCAGGGGCTCAACGGGTTTCCCGTTTCCTCTTTCCTGTCATCGATCTCCTGACCGGGCGGATGGTCAAGCGGGCCGGACGAGCAGGGGCACGTGTGGTACAGGTCGGTGGTTAAAGTTTCCTTGCCTGGCAGGCGTTCGACCTGTGTGCGGAATCGTGGGACCAAGTCCCGGCCGGGATCGTGGGTTCCAGCGTCCGTCCCCAGCGCGCCCCGTAGCCCAGACCGGGGACGAGTCGGCGGAACCGCAGGTGGATCTCACCCGCACGGTCTACCGGGTACGGGCTGCCGTGATGGGCCGGAACGGAGCCGGCGCGTTGATGCGCGCCGCGCAGCGTCCACACGTGCGGCGGCTTCCGGTGATTTCCAAAGCGCACCCGCAGGTCGAACAGCTCGCATGGGTGTTCGGGCGCGTACACCAGGTACGGCTGCATGGTGTGCGTGTTCGGGAGTCGGAACCGCACCGCGAAGACGTGCGACTCCCCTTGGGACAGCGGCTCCGCCGGGACGAGCGCGCAGCCGGGATGATCGTTCACGGCCGCGCCGCGGTCGAGGAGTGTGCCGCCGTAGAGGACGTCGACGTCCAGGTCGCGCTGCCCCTCCAGGAGTGGGGGCGCGAAGCGCAGTTCGTACACGCCGTCCTGGTTCGCGATGACGCGGTGTTGCACGAGGATTTCGGGCTGCTGGCGATCCAGCACCACCGCCACTCGCAGTTCCGCGGTGTGCCAGCAACTTGTTCGGGAGCGCGCGATGATCGCCGCCAGTTCGGCCAGTTGGTCGATGGCGTCGTCCACCCAGCGGCGCACGGTGCGCGAGTCTCGGTCGACCTTGGTCGCGACCCAGTGGACCCGGTCCTGGTAGAGCGGTAGGCGGGCTTCGGTGATGAGGGCGAACGCCGCCATCGTCGCCAGGTGAAGGTCTTCCGGCAGTTGTTCGGCCAGTTCGGTGAGCCGGGCCGCAAGCTTCTGGCGGATTGCCATCGGGCCGTCGTCCCCCACGATCCCACACGTCGCGCGCAGCGCTGGGCCGACCCGCTCCTCCAGTCGACCGGCGAACACGCCGCGTCCCTTGCGGAGCGATCTCAGTTCGCGGACGAGGTCCAGGTGCGGGTTCATCGGCTCGCCTCCCCTGCGTTTCCGGTTTTCGGAGAGCGTGCGGTGGGGGAGTGGACCAGAAGTGGATACAACGTCGATACCCCCTGCGCCCGGCTGGGGACGGCGTGTCATCCGGGGTATATGCCCTGATCAGCGCAGTGCCGATGGGGTCGCGGGCAGTTCGGCTTGGCCGACGTGAACCGCGTGGCGGTGGTCACGGCACCGATGAGTGTCTTCGCGAACCCGTCGCCGGTACGCGGGGATCGACAGATCCGCTGGGCCGAGTCGGGGAACTCCCGCGGGCCGTCGTTTCGTCTCGCCAATGTCGCCGGTCGTCGAGAACGAGAAGCCACGGAACAGACGGCGCGGCGGGACTTCGAAGTCCACGCCGCGCCCGGACTGTGCCAACCGGGAGGGGAAGGACCGTGATCCAGAGACACACGGATGGACGATTGCGCGACCTCTTTGGCGAACATCAAGATCCCGAACCGGGAGGGCTGAATGGAATTTCGGATGCTGGGGCCGCTGGAGGCATGGCACGAGGGCGCCCTGGTGCCGCTGGGGGATCAGCAGCAACGCTTCGTCCTCGTCGTGCTCCTTCTTCACGCGAACAAACCGGTGCCCGTCGAGCGGCTGACCGAGATCGTGTGGGGTGACAATCCAAAGCGCCGAAGGCTCGTGCACGGCTACATCAGTAAGTTGCGCATTGCGTTCCGGATTGCCGATGACGTGTCGATTGACCGGACGCCGACCGGCTACCTGCTTCGGCTTTCCGAGGACCAGATGGACACCGCGCGGTTCGAGCAGCTACGCGCGGACGCCGTGCGCGAGCGCGACCAGCACCGGGCCATTGAGCTGTTGCGGTCCGCGGTGGACCTGTGGCGCGGCCGGTTCCTGGAGGACATCGACATCGACCGGGTGGGCGGTACCGAGGTGATGTCGTTGGACGACAGTTACCTCGACGCCGTCGGAGACCTGGCCGAGTTGGAACTGGCCGTGGGTGACCACCGGTCCGCGCGGGACAGGTTGCGCCGCGTGGTCCGGGCCGATCCGGCCCGCTACCGACACGCTGGGTTGCTCATGCGCGCGCTGCTCGCCAGTGGTGACCGCGTGGAAGCGATCCGGGTCTTCCAGGTCACCAGGGCCGCTCTCGCCGAACTCGACATGGAGCCGGGAGCGGTGCTGCGAAACCTCCTGGCGCGAGCGGAACACGGCGACCCGGCCAGTTCCCTGCCGTTTCGGCCGGGCGGTTTCACCGGCCGCGTCCAGGAGATCGACATGATCGCGGCCGCGGCCGACGCGGGACGTCGGGCGGTGTGGGTGAGTGGTGCTCCGGGCGTGGGCAAGACGGGTTTGGCCACCGAGGCGGCGCACCGGTTGCGGGACCGGTTTCCGGACGGGCAGTTCCTGGTGCGACTCAACGGGTTCACCCCGAACGTCCCCGCGACCAGCGTTGGGGACGCACTCACCCAGCTCCTGCCGGAGCTGGGAATGCCCGCTGAGCAGATCCCCGCGTCCGATGGACAGCGGATCGCGCTGTACCGGCGGCTGCTGTACGGCACCAGAAGAGTGTTCGTGCTGGACAACGCGGCGTCGCCGGAGCAAGTGCGCCCGCTGTTGCCGGAGGCTCCGGGCTGCCTCGCCATCGTCACCAGCAGACGGGTGGGCGAGCCGGACACCGGCGAGCACATCCGGCTCGCTCCGCTGTCGCCGGACGAGGCGATCGAGTTGTTCCGCGAGCTGGCTGGCCCAGACCGCGTTCGAGGCAAATCCGCCGAAGTGGCGGCGGTCGTCAAGCGATGTGGTTATCTGCCAATGCCAGTCCGTGTGGCGGCCGCGCTGTTCCGCAGGCACGATCGATGGCCGCTGGACCACCTCCTCCGCCTGCTGGAGGAGAGCGGGCCCTGGCACGCGGACACCGACGATGTGGCGGGAGCCGCGGCGGTGCGGGTCTCCTACCTGCAGCTCGACGAGTCGCAACGGATCATGTTCCGCCTGTTCGGCCACCTCCCGGGGCCGGACCTCGACGTGGCCGGCGCGGCCGCGCTCGTGGGCTGCGACGTCGCCGAGGCCCGGCGGCTGCTCGACGACCTGCACGAGGTGTGCCTGCTGGAGGAGGTCGCACCAGAGCGGTACCAGATGTTGGATCCGCTCAAGGAGTTCGCCGCAGCGGAGCCGTCGCCAACCACGCTGACCGAGCGGGCGGACGCCCTGCTCCGGCTGCTCAACTTCTACCTCGTCTCCTTGTCGGGCGCGGTGGGCGTGGCGTACCCGTTCGACCGCGCCCAGTTACCCACACCGAACTGTTCTTGCCCGGTGTCGCTGACGTTCGCCAACGCGGACGCCGCCCTGGCGTGGATCGGCACCGAACGGGACAACCTGGTAGCCGCCATCCGCCACGCCGCCGCACACGGCCTGCCGGAGCACGCGTGGCGGCTCGCGGTGCTGATCTGGCGCTACTTCAACACGACCAGTCAGTTGGAGGACTGGATCGAGACCATGGAGCGGGCCCGGGAAATCGTGTTCGCCGACCAGGGCAACGAGTACGGCCAGGCGCACATCCTGCTTCGGCTGGCCACGGCACACAATCGGCTCGGGCGGCTCACCGAGGCGCGAGACCTGGCGGAGCAGGCGCTACCCCGCTGGACGCGGCTGGGAGACGTGCGTGGCGAGGCGGCCACGTTGTGCGCGATCGCCATCCCCACCACGCAGATGGGCAGGCATGACGAGGCGATCGCGCATTTCACCGCCGCGCTGAGGAAGTACGAGCAGTGCGGGGACCTGCGCGGTCAGGCCCACGCGTTGAGCATGCTCGGCTATCTCAACGAGCTGCGCGGCAATCTCGACGAGGCGCTGCGCCAACACCTGGCCGCAGTGCCCATGCTGCGCGAGATTGACCACGTGCAGGGGGTCGCGCACGCGCTGAACAACCTCGGCTCGGTTCAACACCAGATGGGGCTTCTGGACGACGCGTTGGCCAGCCACAGGGAGGCGTGGGAGCTGGCCGAGGAGGTGGGCGACGAGTGCGTGGTGGCCTACGCGCTCAACAACATCGGCAACGTGCACCGGTCGCTGGGCCAGTTCGCGGAGGCCGTGGACCACCAGGAACGGGCCAGGGCGGTGGCGGCCACCATGTCCGACGCCGACCTGCGCACCCGGCTGCACCGGGACCGCGGCGCGACCGCCCAGGCCATGGGCAACCACGCGGAGGCGCTGCGTGCCTACCAGTCGGCGCTCGGGCTCGCGACCAGCACCGGCAACCGAGCCCACGAGGCCCGCGCCCACCGTAGCGTCGCGCGGACCCTGCACGCGATGGGCAGGCACGCCGACGCTGCCCCGCACTGGCGGGCGGCCGAGGACCAGTTCGCCGCGCTCGACCTGCCGGAGGCGGGCGAGGTCCGGGCAGAACGCGTGTCTCTGACGTGTGCCTGCCGTTGACGCCGAACACGGCGGACGCGAGCGGCGTCCGCCGTGACCGCCCGGCCTTCCCGGCCCGTCAGCGTCTGTTCAGCACGCGGGCCAGTTCCGGGGAGATTTCCCGGACCGTGCGGTGCTGACGCCACCGGCCGAGGGTTCTGGCCAGGGCTCGGAGGTCCACGCGGATGGTCGCGGAGTCGACGTGCGCCGCGTCGTCGAGCGTCTCCGCCAACGTCAGGCAGCTCTGGTCGACCTCGCCCGCCAGCGCGTACGCCAGTGACCTGCGGGTTCCGAACCGGGCTCTGGTGCGACGAGACGCTGCTGGTAATCGAGCCATCTCCCGGTCGAGGACGGCTGCCGCCTGGTCCGCCCACCCGAGATCGCACAGCGCCCAACCCCTGGCCAGCTCCACCGGGTCCGGCGCGGTCGAGCCGAGCACCGGATAGGCACGAGTGTCTACAGTGGACGAACCGAGGAGCTCGACGGCGCGGTCCAGCGCTCGTTCGGCGGAGTCCCGGTCACCCGCCAGGGCGTGCCCCTGGGCCTCCCGGCGGGCGGCCAGGGCGAGAGTGCGCGAGCTGGCCCACTCGGTCCGCTGGGCCTGTTGGGCCAGGGCGATCGTGCTGACGGGGTCCTGCCGGTAGAGCGCGAGCCCGGCCTCCCGGACGAACGCGTAACTCCCGATGTCCCGGTCGCCGCCCGCGGTCGCCAGCGTCGACGCGTGGCGAGTCCACCACAGCGCGGTCAGCTCGTCGCCCGCCTCCTGGTTCATCCACCCGATGTACTCGGCGATTCGCGCGGCGAGCAGCAGCAGACGCGACCTGATCGGGTCGGGGTTCTCCCCGGCGAGCGCGCACACGGTGCGCGCCAGGGCGGTCAGCGGGTCCAGAACCACCACCGGGCTCGTCCGCATGCCGAGTGAGCGCAGGTGCTCGAACGAGGCGCGCATCCCGACGACCACCTGCTCGTCAGGAACCGGTCGCGGCCCGCCCGCGAGCGTCATGCCGAGAACCGTGCCCGCGACGAGCACCTGGCGGCGGTCGAGCGTGGGCCCGACCGGGGCTCGGTCGCGCGCCGAGCGGGCGGCCTGGATGAGCGCGCCGCCCGCGTCCAGTGCTCGGTCGCAGAGGCGGGCCAGGGCCTCGTGCGGTGCCTTGAGGCCGTTCTCGATCTTGCTGAGATGTCCCTTGCTGTAGTGGACCCGCTTGGCCAACTGGTCCAGGGACAACCCCGCGGCGGCGCGGTGTTCGCGCAGCAGTTCACCAAATGATTCGGCCACCTGTGCCTCCTGCTCAGACGGGCGTCGAGTACATCACTTCCGATGGTCGGGCGCAATCGCCCGGTCGCTCGTGAAATGCTCACGAGCGACCGGGAAAGCGTTTCCGGAACAATCACCCGTGCCAGGGGTTGCCGTCGGGGTCGGACGTCGTCGAGATGCTCGTTCTGGCGGTCAGGGCGTCGTTCCCCGGAGCCGCGGTGGTCCTCACCGGTCCGGGGGTCGTCGCGTACAACATGGCCAGCAGGCAGGCGGTGGTGGTCAGGAAAGTGGACTGGGACCTGCACATGGCGAACCCTCCAGCGGAAATCGGCGATTGATCGCGGGGATTGTCCGGCAATTTCCGTCCCCACAACGAGGATTCAACAGGCGCGGTGGCCCAGCAAGGCGTTGCCCGTTTCCCGACGGTGCGGGCAACAGGACGTGGCGGCATCCACATCTCGTCCACTTCTGGTCGACACCCGTCCGCCACGCTGCGCCGGTACGTCGAACAGCCGGCCGAGGGGCCGGCGCGAACATGGAGGTTTTCAGTGAGCGAGGTTGCGACCTACGACGTCGCCGTGTCCTTCGCCGAGGAGCAGCGCTCCACCGTGGCCGAGGTGGTCGAGGCGTGCCGGCAGCGTGGGCTGCGGGTGCTGCACGGGCCCGAGCAGACCCACGAGTGGTGGGCGCACAAGGGCGGGGGCGACCTGCCGGAGGCGCGGGTCCGGTTCTTCCTCCCGTTCGTGTCCGCGGTGGACGACTTCACCGCGGACATGCTGCGCGCGGCCAAGGCGGGCGACGAGCACGTGCTGCCGGTGCTGGTCGACGACGTGGCGGTGCCCACGGCCCTGCTGCACCCGCACGTGGCCTACCTCCGCGTCAGCGGGCGCCGGACCGACCAGCTCATCGAGACGCTGATCGTCCGGATCGAGGCGGCGGAGGCGGCCGGGTGGGAGCGCGCGCCGGTCACCGAGGTGGTGACCAGGGCCAAGGGGCTCGCCCCGGTGGCGGTGATGCCCAGCACCTTCAGCCGTTACCTGGAGCAGGACGCTGTCCTGCGCTATCTGGGCGAGCAGTTCGTCGCGGCGGTGCCGGGGCTGAGCCAGCGCGGGCTCGTCGGCACCGTCCACATCGGGGACTCGCGGATCACCGTGCGGGTCGAGCGGGCGGGCGACACCGTGTACGCGCTGGACATCCAGCGCGGCGGCATCGGTGGCGACGAGACGGTCAACTTCGTGCTCGGAAGGCACGCCGCGGGCAGCGCGTGCAGCAACGGCTGGGTGCGGCCGGTGTACGACACCGAGACGGGTGCGGCCGTGCTCGAACTGCACGACCTGTCGTTGCTCGGCCTCGGCGCCACCGAGCCGCGCACCTACCACCGCGAGGAGCTGTTCACGGCCCTCTGGCAGCGGATCGACACGGTGCTGGCGTCGACCGTTCGCTGAGCCCGCAAGGGGATGCGCCCCTCACCTCCGAGGTGAGGGGCGCATCCCCTTGTGCCCGTTGTCAGTGCGGGCGGCTGCCGTGGGCCCGGTCGAGCACCTCCTCCAGTCGCAGCGGGTGGGGCGGGTGGTGGCTCAGGCACAGCGGCGCGCTCATCCGGCGGAACCCGAACGTCTCCCCGGTGACGTAGAACTGCCCGCGCTCCAACCGCGAGATGTCTCCGACGGAGCTGCCCTTGGCCCTGGCCATCTCGGTCGCCGCGGCGATCTGCGCCGGGCTGTTCAGCCTGCCGAAGAACTGCGTTGTGGCGTTGCCGACGATCTGGTTGTGCACGCCTTTCGGCGCCTGGGTGGCGAGCAACAGGCCCAGCCCGTACTTGCGCGCCTGCGAGGCGAGCAGGATCGTGCTCTGCGTACTCGCCGTCCGGGTCCCCGACGGCGCGATCGTCTGAGCTTCGTCCATCACCAGCAGCCCGCCGAGTGGCCGGTCCACGGCGGGATTGCGCCTGATCCAGGCGAAGACCTCCAGCTGGAGCTGGCTGACGAACCCCTGTCTCTGCTCCTCGGACGGCAGTCCGACGAAGCTGACGACCGAGATCCGCGCCCGCTTGCCCGGCCGCGGGGTGAGCAGCACACCCGGGTCGGTTGTCTCACCCGAGCCGCCCAGGAGGGGGTCGTTGACCATCGCGGCCCGCAGCGTCTCGGCCAGGTCGGCCGCCGTCACGGAAGCGGTGCCGAGCGTGCTCACCCCCTCCGGCAGTTCGGCGAGGAGGTCGACGAACCGGGTCAGGTCGCGTTCTCCCCTGCGTGCGTAGTAGGCCAGGGCCTCACGCAGCACCGCCTGGCCGCGTGCGGCGGCCTTGGTGTCACCGGCCACCCGGGCGTGCGGGATCAGGCGGGCCACGGCTGCCTCGACCGAGGCGGAGAACTCGTCGACGTCCTCGCGTACCTCGGCGAAGTCCGGCAGCGGGTGGAAGCTGAGTGGCCGCCCACCCGCCCGCCCCGGGGTCCACACCACCACCTCGGTGGTGGCCATGTACTCGGCGGCCCGATTGGCGTCACCCGGCCGCCAGCCCGCGGGCGGCTCCGGCCACGCGTCGCCCAGTCTCGCCAGGTCGTTGTTCGGGTCCAGCACGATCGCCGAGACTCCCCGCAACGCGCACTCCTCAACAATCCTGCGCAGCAGCACGGTCTTTCCACTCCCGGAACCGGCGAAGACAACAGCGTGCTTGCGCAGCGCCTCCAGCTCGATGCGGATCTCGTCCTCCAGCCCGAGCGCGATCTCTCCGGGGGAGAGCGGCGACGCCTGCGGTGACGGTGATGGTGACGGCGGCGGCCTCGTCTCCTGGTGCCCTGTCCTGGCCCGTCCCGACTCGGGCAGGATCTCCCGCAGGAAGGTGTTGCGGCTGGCCGGTTTCCGTGCCACCAGCCAGGCCAGCAACTGGTGGGTCTGCTCGGACAGCATTTCCCTGAGCGCGCTGAACGTCCGGAGGTCGTCGTCTGACACCTCGACGCGCTGCCCGCCCGCTCGCTCCAGCTCGGCGACCTCGTCCCTGGTCTTCTGACCCGTCCACCCCTGCTCGCCGTTGCGGATCAGGACCAGGTGCCGGTCTCGCGCGCCGGGGCGGATTCCCGCAGCGGCACAGGCACCGCGCATCCTGCGCAACACCCGGTTGCCGTGACTGCAGGCGATGAGCCGGAATCCCCAGCGCTCGACGGTGTCCAGCGTCTCGTTCACGGTGCGGCGCAGACCGGCGTGCAGGCGCTTGTCTCCGTCGGGCAGCGGCTCCGGGCGCCACGTCAGGTCGTCGTTGCCGACCTCGGTGATCCAGGACTTCAACCCCGCCAGCAGCAGCGCGGGCATGACCTCGTCCTCGTTGTGCTGCTTCAGCTCGGCGGCCGAGATGTCGGCCTTCTCCCGCAACCGCGCGAACCGGGCGTCGAGCTCCGCGAAGTAGTCCGGCTCCGGGCCGACCGGTGCGGGTGCGGGCGCGGGCACCTCGACGGTCTGCTCGTCGAAGGAGCTCAGCTCCCGGATCTCGCCGTACATGCAGGACTCCGCGTGCGCGTGGATGCGCTTGAGCAGCTCTCGTGGGGTGCGAGCAGCCCAGGCACCGGCGAACGCGCTCGGCGCCACCGGCCAGGTCGGGTGGGGCGGAGTGAACCCGATGCGCTCGTAGATCACCCGGAGCCACCGCTCGACCAACGTCCGGCCGATCGAGGGTTCCACGATGGAGCCCAGGATCGGTGTCTCGTTGAATCGGTCATGCACCGTGTCGCTGACGACCGAGTGCAGTTGCTTCCAGGTGTTTGGCAGACACGCGACAACGGTGAGAGTTCGTCTTGTGGTGTCGCGCAGCTGCATCAACCCGTCGGCGATGAGTGCGAGCTCCCGCGCGAGCTCGGTGCCCGTCACCTGTTCGTCAATGGCTTCCTGCGCCATGTTCACGAGGGTGTCCAGCTGATCGATGGCGACGACACAGGGGCCGGTCAGCGCGAGGACGCGCGAGATATCGCGTACCAGCGTCCGCGACGGCTTCGGTCTGGTGTGAATGCCCCAGTGTCCCCAGTGCCTGCGCGCGTCACCTGTCTCCGTCAGCCCCTGCAGGTATGCCAGTCCGACGTCGGGGTGCTCGGACCCGTACAACGCCAGCGCCCGGATCGTGTCGGCACACTCGACCGCGATCCGTCCGTCCACTTTGCGCAGATGGTTGATGAAGGTGCGTAGGTGGTCTGGAGTCAGCGGTGCTTCGTTCACGATCGTTCGCGAGACTTCCTCGGGCACATCGGCTGCTGCGGACAACTGTCGCAGCAACACGGTGAGCTGGAGTTCGCCGTCGTCGTTGGCGCGACGCAACTCGCTGCGCATGGCATCGGCGACGTCGTCCCAGAACGCCTTGCCCGAGGTCAGCTCGATCAGGAAGAAGTACCCGCCCTCCGCCTGCACCCTGCGGCGCACCGAGCCCAGCAGGTGGGTCTTCCCGACGCCCTTCTGTCCCTGGAGCACCAGCCCGACGGGACTGGCGTCGGGACTGGCTTTGGCGTCCGTGATCCCAGCATGGACGCGGTCCTCAGCGTTGCTGTGCAGCCCCTCCACGTGGGAGGGCGACGCGTGCCAGACATCGTCCGGGGTCTCGGCGGAGTTGAAGCGGAGCGCGGCGAGTGCCCTGCGTAGCTGCTCACTCATGATTCCTCGATCGCCAGGAGGTGCTTGTCCTCGCTACCGATCCGGATCGCGGCGGCGTGATCAGCATCGGTCAGCACCTTGCGGTTGGAGTCCGGGGCCAGGTGAACTTTGCCCGTCTTGATCATTCCCAGCAGCACTTTGTCCACCTCATCCTTGTCCGCGCCGTTGAGCCGGGGACGCAGCTTGGCCAGGCGGACCCAGTCCTGCGGCTTGACCGACAGATCCAGGTAGACCGCGCGGATCAACGACTCCAGGTCACCGGAGCGGATCGCCTCGACGAGGGTGCCGCGCTGCTGGTGGTATCGGACGATGCGCCGTAACAGCTCGGCGTACGCGCGTGCCAGGGGGCCCGACCTCGACGGCGGCTCGCCCTCGACCAGATCCTGGACGCACCACGAGATTCCCTCTTCGGTGATCTGGTGCACGTACGGCCTGGTCTCCGTCCGCGTCCGGAGCAGACCGTCCCTGTTCAGCCGGTCGCGGCCGTCCGGGCTGAGCTTGATCTTGTGCTGGTTCGCCAGCTCGGTGTTGGGCACCTCCCTGTTCGCCAACATCAGCACCATCAGGGCCGCTCGTTCGCTGGGTCCGTATATCGCCGGCATTTCGCCACCTCTCAGTCGTTGGACAGGTGAATTCGACGATCGATCCGGTTGACCAGGGCGTCGATCTCGGCCCGCAGGTCCGCCGGCACAGCGCACGGGTCGCCGTTCCCGTGCACCCTGCTCAGCACCTCGAGGTCCACCGACCGGTCACGCAGCAGGGCGAGCTCGCCGTCGTCCAGTGCTGCGGCCATAGCACGCACGGTTTGCTCGATGAGCACGAAACGCGCGGCGTAGGGCATCTCGTTCGGCACGTTGCGGAGCGCGGATGCCGCGCTCCGCAAGGCTTCCCGGTCCGCGTCAGCTTCGGTGGGTGGGGTCCCCGTGATGAGACCGTGCAGGTCCTGCGCCACGTCCACGGGCCGCGTACCCGGTTCGAACTCCAGATGGTGCAGGTTGCGCAGGAAGCCCGGTAGCCGCTCGCGTTCGGTGCCGCGAGTCAACACGCAGAACAACTGCCGCTGGTCGCCGTCCGGGCCGAACGCGTGCCGCAGGAAGCGTTCGGCCTCGATGAGCTGCCAACGACTCACCTCGCCGTCCACCACGAGGCACAGGTGCTTGGCGGGCTCGCGGGTCTGGTCGAGGAGTCCCGGGTCCCCGGACAGCGACCGGTCGACCCGCACACCGAGCGCGCGCAGTTCGGTGACGAGCTCCGACGCGGGGCCCAACAGAGACCGGGGACTGGACACCAGCAGGTCCAGGTCGAACTCCCGGCGGTGGGTGCGGGCCGCCGCCACGTAGGCGTCCCGGTTGTCGGCGAGCAGGTCGGTGCGGTCGAACTGCTGCGCGATCACCGCCGCGATCGTCTCCAGCGCGAACGAGATCTGGTCGGCCGACGGAACTCGCTCCTCCCGGACGGGCAGATGCTCGCCGAAGCTCCAGTAGGAGATGTAGGGCAGCGTGAGATGCCGCAACATCAGATCTTCCGGCACGCTCTTCACCAGCCAGTTGCGGAACAGCGGCGAGACCACCTCAGCGCACCTGCGTTGCCACTTCTCGGCCCGCTCGTACTCCACCCGGTTGTCCAACCGGGACAGGACCGGGAGCACCATGTGCCGCGGCCGGTCGTAGGGCATCTGGTCCCTGGCCCGGTCGGCACGCCGCGCGATGTCCACGACGTCCCTGAGGTTCTGGTCGTTGGCGGTGAACACGACGACCAGTCGGTCCGGCAGATGCGCGGTGCAGATGCTGGCGATGTCCGAAATACCGGTCCGGCTGTCGATCAGCACGAAGTCGTAGTTCGCGGTCCACTCCTCGCGACACCGCTCCAGGAACGCCGCGAACCCCTGCTCGTACAGGTTCTCCCAGTCGATCGACTGCATGCGTTTCACGTAGGAGTCGTCCGTCTTCCCCGCGGCCAGCAGGGCGAGGGGGCCGCCGTCGACGTCGAGGGGGACGGCGTGCTCGCTGGGGCCCTCGGCACCCGCGAGGAAGTCGTGAGCGAGGTCGACCACGCCGCCGTCGGGCTGCCTGGGCAGCACCGGAGCGAAGTAGTGGTGCAGGCCGGGGGCCTCCAGGTCCCAGTCGATGGTGAGCACCCGGTATCCCCAGCGCGCCAGCAGCACGGCGATGTTGGCCATGGTGAACGTGCGCCCGACGCCGCCCTTGTAGGAGTAGAACGTGATCACGGTCCCGGGGGTCATTCGAACCTCGGTAACTTCGGAGGTGGGAGGAGCACCGGATCGGGTTTTTCGATGATCGGCCAGTCAGGCCGCCACTCGGGCACCTGCTGCAACAGTTGGACGAGGTCACACGCCAGCTCGGTGACCTTTCGGTGAAATTTGACGTAGTCGCGAGTGTCTTGATATACGGGGTCTGGTTGGGAAAACTCTTTGAAGTCCCACCAGGAGCGTTCTCTGGCCTCCATTGGAAAGTTATCGGAGTCGGAATATAATATGGGATAGATGAGTCCTTGTGGGATTTTGAGTCCTGCCAGTCCGAGTGCCCTTTCTCTCGCCTGCATACTGCGCCACTCTGCCATGCACCAAGGGGAAACGAAGTACTGGGGGGTGAGTAGCTGGACCATGATCTTGCTGTGCCTTAGGGCATACTGAAGGTTGGACGGCCAGTGCACGGCACGTGGCATCGTCTGATCGACGTATACCCTCGGTGCCGGTGCGATTTGGTCGGCGAGGCATTCGCGAAGCTTCTTGAAGAAGTGGTTCAGCAGCCATCTCTGCACGCTGCCGTGTCGGCTGTAGCTGATGAACAAGTCGTACTTGTAGTCGGACACGGCCTTGATGGTAGATGCCGACCGTCGGTGGGAACAGGCAAAAAAGTGGACAATTATTGCGGTACTGGCCAAATAGTGGACAAAAACGGGAAACCTGGCTGGTGTGGCGGAGCGTCGTCCCCGTCAGGCGTCACTAGCACGAGAGCTCGCGGAGCGGAGTTGACAACACTGAGACCACCGCAGCGAGACGGCTGTTGTCCGCCTCCACGAGGAGGTAGGCGGGCACTGGGCGAGCAGCCGCTGTCCCACCTCGCCGGTGCGCGGGACGAATGGACATCTGCTCCGGACGATCAAAGATCCACAGGGGACTGACCAACCGGTGGGATGGTGGCATGTCTCAATCACCAATCCTGGTCACCGGCGGAACGGGCAAGACCGGACGTCGGGTGGCGGCCAGGCTGCGAGCGCTCGACGTGCCGGTGCGGGTGGCGTCCCGTTCGGCTCCGGTGCGTTTCGACTGGGCGGACGAGGCGACGTGGGGGCCGGCCCTGTCCGGCGTCGGCGCCGTCTACCTCGTCGACTCGAACACCGCCAACGCCCCCGACGAGCTGCGTGCCTTCCTGGGGCATGCCGAGAAGCACGACGTCGGACGAGTGGTCCTGCTGTCGGCGCGGACCTGGCCCGAGATCACCGGGGAAGCCTGGCTCGCCACCGAGAACGCGGTGCGGGAGGCGAACATCGACTGGACCATCCTGCGGCCGACGTGGTTCCACCAGAACTTCGTGGAGGAGCCGCTGTTGGCCGCCGCCCTCGACGAGGGGGAGCTCCGGCTGCCCACCGGTGAGGGGCGGGAGCCGTTCATCGACGCCGAGGACATCGCGGAGGTGGCCGTCGCCGCGCTCACCGGCGAGGGGCATGCCGGCAAGTGCTACGAGCTGTCCGGCCCGAGCGCGCTGACCTGGGGCGAGGCCGTGGCGGAGATCGCCAGGGCGACCGGAAGGGACATCCGCTACACCGCGGTCAGCGACGAGCAGTTCCTTGAGGAGATCGTGGCGCGCGGCTGGCCGGCCGAGGGCGCGGGCCTCCTCCTGGCCATGTTCACGCACATCCGGGAGGGGCGGAGCGAGGCGCTGTCCGACGGAGTGCGCCAAGTCCTCGGCCGCGAGCCGGTCGACTTCGCGACCTACGCCCGGCGACTGGCTGAGGCCAACGGCGCCTGATCACCACCAGTGCACAGTGGACTGTCCCGTGCCCGACGGACACGGGACAGTCCATTCTGGATTTCTGGGTTCGGTGGCGCTCAGTGGGTGGCCACCGAGGCGCTCAGCGGGTCGCGCAGCACCCACCTCAGGGTTGATGAGGAGTTCGAGCTCGGGCTCCAGCGTGTTCTTGAGTCGGAAACGGTTTGGCTGGCGTGCTTTGCTGGGATCGTGGACTGGGTGCGGGAGTTCTATTCCACGACCGGGTCGTGGTGGGCGAGGGCCGATGCCAGACTCGGTGAGCGGGACTGGCGTCGGGTCGGGTTGTTGCGTGAACACGCTGGGGGCGAACCGAAGCGGGTGCTGGAGCTCGGGTCGGGCTACGGCACGACCGCCGTCGCGACCGCGAAGGCGGGCCACGAGGTCACGGCGGTGGAGATCAGCGACCGGGCCGACCACCTCGGTGACTTCGCGGACGACGTTCGCCCGGGTTCGCTCACGGTCCACAAGGCGGACTTCTTCGAGGTGGATCTGCCGGGGTCGTTCGACGTCGTCTGCTACTGGAACGGCTTCGGGGTTGGCACGGACGCTGACCAACGTCGTCTGCTGACCCGGATCGCCGCCGAGTGGTTGCGGCCCGGCGGCCTCGCGCTCGTCGACGTCTTCAACCCACTGGTCTGGGCCCGGTGGGATGGCGACGAGGAGCACAAACTCCCGGATGTCGCCGCCGGCTACGACCACGAGTTGTGGCAGCGAACCGCTTTCGACCCGGTGACGTGCACGGCGATCGACACGTGGTGGGAGGCGGCGAACCCCGAGCGGAAGATCAGCCAGGCCCTGCGGTGCTACACGCCGGCCGACCTGTCGCTCCTGCTCGCCGGCACGGGTCTGGCGCTGACCGGGATCACGGTCGGCGACCGCGCGTTCCCGCCCGCACCCCACCCCGGTCTGCGTGCGCTCCTCCAGGAACACCACGAGTACCTGGCGGTTCTCCGGCCGCTGCCCCGACGACCTCTGGCAGACAACGACGTTCGGCTCAGGGGAGAGGTTGGCCGTGACGGAGGTCGTTGAGACGCCGGAGGGTTGGCTGGTGCGGGGCGAGGAGCTCCGGATCACCGAGCTGCGCTTCGACTGGGCCGTCACTCTGGTGATCAGCGGCACCACCGGGACGTACGAAGTTCGGCTGGAGCGGGAAGTTCGCCTCGGGGCCCGACATGGAGAGGTGCGGACCATCGATCCGGAAGGCGAACCGGCGTCGCTTGCGCCCTTGTTGGGGCTGCTCCGCGCCGAGGTCGAGGAGATCAGGGTGTTCTCCGACGGTCGTCTCCGTCTCGCGTTCCCCGGAGGCACCGTGCTCGAAGTGCGTCCGGACAACGACTTCGAGGCGTGGACTCTGACAGGCACGTCGGGATTGCTCTTCGTGGCGGTCCCGGGCGGCGGGGTGGCGGTCTGGTCCTGAAAGCCCTGGGGCTGGCGGAAACCCGGTTGGGGTCAGGGGACGGGGTTTGCCCGGGGTTCGGGATTCATCCGTGGCCGGACAAGCACTCGGGCGATGAGGAAGCCGGTCGCGAGCAGGAAGACCAGGGCTCCGTTGGCGCCGGCGGAACGGGGATCGCCCGAGCCACGGCTCACCTCCTGCACCACGAGGGTCAGCGCCAGGACGGCTTCCAGGGACAGGATCACCGTCAGCGTCGTCCGGGACAGGGCGGCGAGCCGTCGGGGAGTGCACCGGTCGAGAACCACGGCGGTCAGCGCGCCGAACGGGCGGCGCGCCACGAGCGACCACAGCCGGAGCGCCAGGACGCCCAACGCGACGATGACCAGGTCCAACGCCAACTTCACCACGAGCGGACCCTGTCTGGTGGCTGCGTCCACGACGGCTCCGAGCGCGGCACTGAAGATCAACAGGGGTAACAGGGCGAGAACCCAGCCTCCGGCCACCTTGCTGACGCGGAGCGGTGGCGACGGCTTCCCGGTGGCCTGGGCGGAGACAGGCAGGGGAGTGGCCGGTGGAGCGGTCTGGCCCAGGTGGAAGTGGAGATCACCGTGGATGGCGCCGGCCTGCACGGTGGGACCCGACACGGAGCCGCTGATCGTGTTCTGCGACTCGGGGTGGGGGTTTGACTCCGATGGCTGGCCTGACGGCTGGAGCACGCGTGATCTCCTCCCGGGCCGGAGACAGTCTCCGGATGGTAGCCCCCAGATCACCCGCCACCGCCCAGAACGGGCAACTTTCCGCGCCGTCCCGGGACCGGACACTGCCGGGGGCCGAGGGAAACCCGGGCCAGGGCCAGGCGAATCCAGGGCAGTCAGCTCACGGCGACCACGCATCGCGGCCGTGTGCGGACGAAGTAGGACCGGGCCGCGACGGCCAAGGCGAGGCCGTATCCGCAGAACGCGACCATCCCGCACCAGGCAACCAGGAGAACGTCCTCAGTGGACTGGAAGTCTCCCTGTCGGATGGTGACGAGCCCGAGGGCGTTGAGGGTGAGGTAGCCGAGCCCGAGCACGCCGTACGGAGCGAGAGTCGCGGCCCCCAACAACGCCGGGGTGAGCGGGAGCCACCGGGGAACCGGCCTGCCGGTCAGGAGCGGCGCCCACCGGGGGAAGACCTGGCCCCACGGGTGGACGAGGCCGTGGAGGAGGAAGACGCCGAGCGCGGCGAGCAGCGCCGTGGGGTCGAGGCCCCAGGACTCCAGAACGGTCCACGTCCCCCCGCCGCCCTGTCGTTCCGCCGAGGGGATCATGTCCGCGCCCGTGACGCCGGCGAAGGTCCCGCCCCACGCCCACACGGTCTTCATCGCGATGTAGGGGAGAAACGCCGCCGACCCGATGTACGCGGCCAGACGCACGCCGCGCGGAGCCGCAGTCGGTTCGCGCCTGACCCGCGCCGACGACGGTCCGTGTGTCGTACCGCAGCGAGGACACGTCCCCCGGGTTCGGTGGCGGTAGCCACGCGCCGTGCCCGCGAGGAGGACGGCGCCGGTCGCGGCCAACGCCTGATGAGCGGTCCCGAGCCAACTGTCGACGTCGTGCGCGACCAACAGGGTGACCACCTGCATGAGCAGGCCGAAGGCGCCCAGGCCGCACACCACGACCAAGCCCCACAGCACGGAGAGCAGGCCGGTCCTGGGCACCCGCCGCCCCCAGGGGAGGAAGGTGGCCGTGGCGGCCGTCGCGGCGAGCACGGCCACCGCGACGACGGCCCAGTCCGCGACGAACAGGCCCGGGGCGAGGCTGGCGGAGAGGACCGGGGCTCCGGACGCGATCGCGACCAGACCGAAGGTCCCGTACACCGCCGCCCACCCGGCCGTGGCCTGCCCCACCCAGTCCGGCCACGACCGCTGACGCGGGGAGGAGGGTGTCGGCGCGCGTCGGGCGGTCTCGGTCATGCCGTGACCCTCACACGCGTCCGACGGCCCCACGCCCCTCTCCCGAGTGATCACCCTCCCCCGGACGGGGGAAGGACGACGATCAGAGCGGGAGCAGGTCGGGCCGCTTCGGGCTGATCGTGTCGCCGGAGGACTCGCCGCGCAGGCGCCGCCTGATCCACGGCAGGACGTGCTCGCGGCCCCACCTGAGGTTCTCCGCGCGCTGCTGCCGCCGGCTGACCACGGCGTGCGGGCCGAGGTCGGCGGAGGAGAGTTCGTGCGGCACGCCGAGGACGTCGAGGACGGCGATCGCGACCTCGGTGTGCCCGAGCGAGTTCAGGTGGAGCCGGTCGGCGGCCCACAGCCGGCGGTCGCGAAGCTGGCGCATGGCCCACAGGTCCACCACGCGCGCGCCGTGCCGGGCGGCGATGACCCGGGTGTGCTCGTTGAAGATGGCGGTCCGACCGCGCAGCTTGCGGAACACCGGGTCGGCGGCGCCGTCCACGCCGGTGAACAGCAGCACGGTCGCGCCGGTCCCGGCCAGTCGCGCCACGGCCCGCTCGTAGCGGTCGGCCAGCGCGTCGATGTCGACCTTGGGGCGCAGCAGGTCGTTCCCGCCGGCGTAGAGGGTGACCAGGTCCGGGGCCAGCCTCAGCGCCGGTTCGAGCTGGTCGGCGAGGACCTGGTCGAGCAGTCGGCCCCGGATCGCGAGGTTGGCGTAGCGGAACTCCGCGTCGGCGGCGGCGAGCTGCTCGGCCACGCGGTCGGCCCAGCCCCGGACGCCGTTCGGGCGGGTCGGGTCGTCGTCGCCGACGCCCTCGGTGAAGGAGTCACCGAGGGCCACAAAACGCTTGCGCATGCTCCGCACTCTAGGCGGACCCGGATCGATCACCGTCGCCGGTGACCGGGCCGGCGCCGGGGACCGGGGCGCTGAAGCGCGGCGAAGTGCCTGGTGGGACGGTGTCGGCCGCGTTCGGGGCAGGGGGCGGGAACTACCTCGGGCAACATGAACTGCTGCCCCGATAGTTTCAGTGCCGATCGAAAGTAATTACGCTCAGCGCGCGCGCCGTGGCGACGAACGCGACGTCCTCGAACCCGGCCTCAGGGCCCTGGCGGTTTGCGAATGCCGTGCTCGAGAGTGCGGATGACCACGGCGGCGACGCCGTGACGAGGCATCATGCCGTTGGCGGCGTCCTCGCAGCCCGTGTACACGAGGCTCCAGAGCGCGTGCCGGATCCAGAACGGACTGAGCTCCGGGTCGAACACGCCCTCGGCCTGGCCGCGTCGGATGAGGTCGAGCACCGGGTCGTCCGGCGCGACCGGATGGGTCGACGGGCCCGTCGACTCCAGGACGCGCGGGTCGCCGAACAGGAACATCAGCCGGTCGCCGACGTCGACGAACGCGGTCACCACCCGGCGCAGCGCCTCCAGCGGCGGCCCCTCGTGCGGCGCGGCGTCCTGGACGGACCTGGTCAGGACCTCGACGGAGTCGTCGACCGTCTCCCTGATGAGCGCTTCCCGGTCGGGGAAGTAGCGGTGCAGCGTGGTCCGCCCGACGTTGGCGGCCTCCGCGATCGCGGGAAGCGTCGCGCCGCGGTCGCGCGCGAGGACCGAGGCCGCCGCACGCAGGATGGCGTGCCGCGTCCGACTGCGTGCTCCACTCACCCGATCAACCTAGCCAAGGGCCTCTCACGATTCAAAGTGGAACTTTGACGTTCCACATGGGTACTCTGGCACGCCGATCACCGAGGGGAAGGGCGGACATGATCCACACTGAGGGACTCGCCAGGGAGTTCCGGGTACGCCGACAGACCGTGACGGCGGTCGCGGGCATCGACCTCCACGTCGAGCCCGGCGAGCTGGTCGCGCTACTCGGCCCGAACGGCGCGGGCAAGACGACGCTCCTGCGCATGCTCACGACCCTGCTCCCGCCGACGTCGGGCAGCGCGACGGTCGCGGGCTGCGACATCCACAGCGACGCCGGCGGGGTGCGGGCCCGGATCGGCTACATCGGGCAGAAGAACAGCGCCGGCGAGAACTTCCGGGTCCGCGACGAGCTCGTCACGCAGGGCCGCAGCTACGGCCTGACCAGGGCGCGGGCGCGCGAGCGGGCCGACGAGGTGTTGGCCCAGCTGGAGCTGGAACCGCTGGCCCAGCGCAAGCCCGGGACGCTCTCCGGCGGCCAGCGCCGGCGGGTCGACATCGCGTTGGGCCTGATCCACCGGCCCGGCCTGCTGTTCCTCGACGAGCCCTCCACCGGGCTGGACCCGCAGAGCCGCGCCAGCATCTGGGAGCACATCCTGCGGCTGCGGCGGGAGCAGAACATGACCGTCGTGCTGACCACGCACTACCTGGAGGAGGCCGACCGGATGGCCGAGCGGGTGGTGGTGGTCGACCACGGCCGCGTCATCGCCGACGGCACGGCCGAGCAGCTCAAGAACGACCTGGCCGGCGACCACCTCACGATCACCACCGAGAACGAGCCGGACGCCGGCGCCGCCGCGACCGCGGCCGCCCGGTTCTCCGACGAGGTCGCCGTCGACGGCCTGACCGTGCGCCTGCGCGTTCCCCGCGCCGTGCGGGCGATGCCCGAGTACCTGCGCGCGCTGGAGGCGGCGGGGGTCAAGGCGGTCACCGCGGACATCACCCAGCCCACCCTGGACGACGTGTTCCTCGCGCTCACCGGCCGGAGCCTGCGGGACGACCAGGCCGCCTGACCCCACCGAACGAGAAAGCAGGCACCCATGTTCCGCGACACCGCCACGGTGTTCTCCCGCGAGTTCGTCCCCGTCCTCCGCGAACCGCTGAACCTCGTCTTCTCGATGGGGCAACCGCTGTTGTTCCTCTTCCTGTTCGGATCACTGCTCTCCGGGAGCCCCGGGCTGGCCGCCGGCGAGTCGGCGTGGCAGTGGTTCGTCCCGGGCATCCTGGTGATGCTGTGCCTGACCGGCCCGCTGGCGGCCGGCTACTCGCTGCTCGTCGAGCTGATGGGCGGCTCGATGGAACGGCTCCTGGTCACCCCGTTGAACCGCACCGCGATGCTGGTCGGCCGGACCCTCAAGGAGTTCGTGATCCTGCTGGTCCAGGCGGTGCTGACCATCGCGCTGGCGGTGCCGCTCGGGTTCCGGCTGTACCCGCTGGGCGTGCTCGCCGGGTTGGCGCTGCTGGTCGTGCTCGGCGTCGGGCTGGGCGCGCTGTCGTTCGTGCTGGCGATCAAGTCCCAGCCCAGCGGGCAGCTGTTCTGGGTCGTCACCCAGATGCTGTTGTTCCCGATGATGCTGCTGTCGGGGATGTTGCTGCCGATGGACTACGGCCCGGCGTGGCTCCGGATCGCCGGCGACGTGAACCCGGTGACGCACGTGGTCGAGGCCGAGCGCGCCCTGTTCGCCGGCCGGTTCGCCGACATCTCGGTGCTGTACGGCTCGGTCGCCGTGGTCGTGATCGCCGTGCTGGGCCTGTGGCTGGGCACGCGGGCGATGCGGCGCGGGGTCTGATCTGTCCCAAGTTCAGCCCCGCGGCTGTGGCCGGCCGGTCCTCCGGTGTCGTGTGATCGACTGCCGGAGGCCGGTCGGCGCGGTCGGTGATGCGACTTGTCAGGCGTGGACGGGAAATCTCCGCGCGAGGTGAGCCCGGACCTCCGGGCGAGGCACGCCCCGGAACCCGAACCCGAACCCGAGTCCGGGGGCAGGGCCGGGAGCGCGCCGCGCCTGGTGAGTCGACGTCGACAGCGGGCCTAGGCCGTGGTGCCGATCCTGCCCAGGAGGAGTTTCGCCAGGTCCTCCGGGGCTTCGAGGTGGATCTCGTGCGTGGTGGGGAAGGTGGTGAACGAGACCAGGGGGTTCTGCGCGGACACGGCCGCCAGGTCGCGGACCAGGCCGCGGCGGTGGGCCGCGAACGCCTCGACCACCTCCGGGGAGAGCTCGTCGTCCTCCTCGTCCTCGTCGTGTTCGGCGCAGACGACCAGGAGCGGGCACCGGGCGGCGCGGTAGACCTCCACGAGGTCGAAGCCCTCGAAGGTGCCGAGGTACTGCTCCAACGCCGGGTCGGGCTCCTCCTCGGCGTCGAGCTCGGCGAAGAACGCGGTCACCGCGGCGTGCGCGGCGAGGGCCTCGTCCGGGTCGAGGCCGGCGTAGTCGTGCGGGCCCTTCGGGTCCTGGTGGCCGTCCAGGTTCACGGCGAGCGGGCAGTCCGCGTGGCTCCGCGCCCAGAGCGTGGCCACCATCCCGCCGAGGGAGTGCCCGATGACGGCGGGGCGGGTCAGGCCGAGGTGGTTGACGACCGACTCGACGTCGGCGAGGGCCTCGTCCCACCCCCAGGGGGCGGGGTCGGAACCGCCGTGGCCGCGCAGGTCCATCGTGACCACGCGCAGACCGGCGTTCAGCAGGAGGGGAGCGACCTGGTGCCAGTCCTGGCTGTCCCGGCCGCGACCGTGCAGGAGCAGCGCGGCGGGGCCGTCGCCGCCCGAGTCGCGCACGGCGACGTGGACGCCGTCGGGGGTCCTGATCAGATGTTCCGACACCCGCACATGATCTTCACTTCCCCGGGCGGAGCCCAACAGGTTTTCCCGTGGGGGAGTCCTGGCCGGGATGGGCAGTCCACTGTGGACCGTTCGGGTCGATGCTCTCCCAGGAGCCGGGCTAGGGCCTGTCGGTGGCCCGGGACGGTCCGTACGCGCTGAGGAAGACCCGCACGCCGCCGGCGACCAGCCGGTCGATCTCGGCGTCGTCGAGCGGCGCCGCGCCGTACCAGGAGCGGTGGTTGACGCGGACGGTGACCAGCAGGCCCAGGAACTCGGCGGCCTCGTCCGGGTCGGGGATGGTGAGCAGGCCCCGCCGGCCGAACTCGGCCAGGCGGTCGGCGAGGGCGCGGTGGGCGGGCCGCTCCTCGGTGGGGGTCCGGAGCAGGGCGGGGAAGTGGTGCGCCTCGGCGATCATCAGGCGCATGACGGCGGCGCGCTCGGCGGAGCGGGCGACCTCGGTGGCGAACGCGCGGCCGAAGGAGACCAGGGCCGGTTCCAGGTCCGCCTCGTCGGCGACATCACCCAGGGTGTGGTCCAGCAGGTCCCGGAAGGCCACGGCCTGGGCGGCGGCGGTCTCCTCGACGGTGGAGAGGAACAGGCGTTCCTTGTCGCCGAAGTAGTCGTAGATCGTGCGCTTGGAGACGCTGGCCGCGCGGGCGATGGCGTCGACGCTGGCGCGCGCGTAGCCCTCGCGCACGAAGACGTCGAGCGCCGCGCGGACGATGGCGGCGCGCTTGGCGGGCGAGCCCTGGCGGAGGGCGGGGGTGTCGGGCACTGGCGACGTCCTTCCCGAGGTCTCCCTACAGCCTGCACCGGCGGAACTACACTGTACGGTGTAGTGTAGGCGGCATGGTGGGCACCACACCCGGCGCCGCCGGGTCTCGTCTGGACCCTGACGTGCTCGAACTCGGTGTCGCCGTCGTGGTCGGGTCCATCGCGGCGCTGCTGGACATGACGATGGTCACCGTCGCGCTGGCCGAGCTGGCCCGCGGTTTCGACGCGTCCGTGACTTCGGTGCAGTGGGTCAGCGCCGCCTACCTGCTGGCCGTCGCGGTGGTCATCCCGGTCACCGGCCGGCTGGTCGAGCGGTTCGGCGCCAGGAGAACGTGGTCGTTCGCGCTCGTGGCCTTCCTCGTCGGCTCGGTGCTGTGCGGCCTCGCCTGGTCGATCGGCAGTCTGATCGCCTTCCGGGCCGTCCAGGGCCTCGGCGGCGGCATGATGGCGCCCCTGAGCATGATGATCATGGCGCGCGCGGTCCCGCCCGAGCAGCGGGGCCGGGTCATGGCGGTCGTCGCGGTTCCCGGGCAGCTCGCCCCGATCGTCGGGCCGCTGCTGGGCGGCCTGGCCGTCGACAGCGTCGGCTGGCGGTGGATCTTCTTCGTGAACGTGCCGGTCTGCCTGGTCGCCCTGCTGCTCGCGCGCCGGGTGCCCGACGGCCCCGTGTCCGAGCGGGGCGCGCGCTGGCTGGACCTGACGGGTCTGCTGCTGTTGTGCCCCGCGCTGGCGCTGGTCGTCTACGGGCTGTCCGCCACCCGGGGTCGGCTGCCGTTGCTGGTCGTCGGGGCGGTCCTGCTCGTCGCGTTCGCGGCGCACGCGCTGCGCGCCCGGGCGGTCGCCCCGCTGCTGGACCTGCGGCTGTTCGCCCACCGGCCGTTCGCCGCGGCCAGCGCCCTCAACTTCCTCTCCCGGTTCTCGATCTTCGGCGTGCTGTTCCTGATGCCGTTGTACTTCCAGCAGGCCCGCGGGCACAGCGCGCTGGTGGCCGGCCTGCTCCTGGCGCCGCAGAGCCTCGGCACCATGCTCGCCCTGCCCCAGGTCGGCCGGCTCGCCGACCGGTTCGGCGCGCGCCTCGTCGTCCTCGTCGGCGCCGCGATCACCGCGGTGGCCGCGCTCGCGTACACGAGGGTGGGCGCCGACACCAGCGACCTGGTCCTGGGCCTGTCGCTCCTGTTGAGCGGCGTCGGGGTGGCGGCGGTGACGGTTCCGGTGTCGGCCGCCGCCTACGAGGGGCTGCCGCCCACCTCGATCCCCGGCGCGACCAGTGCCGTCATCACGGTGCAGACCGTGGGCGCCTCGGTGGGCGCGGCGGTGCTCGCGTCGATCCTGCACGGCCGGATGGCCCAGCACCCCGGCAACCCGGCGGACGCCTTCGCGGACACCTTCGTCTGGGTCCTGGTCCTCACCCTGTTGACGGTGGTCCCGACACTGCTCCTTCCGTTGCGGCGCGGGGAGAAGGGGAAGCCAGTCCCGAGCCGATGACTGTCCACATAGGACCGCGTTGGTGACGTGCGGCCAGGCGCGGAGCAACGCGATTCCCTCGCGAAGACGCTCCGCCGACTCCTGGATTCGCTCGGCGATACGGCGGAGTAACCAGCCGAACAGCCGCTTCAGTCCACTGAGGACAGGCGTCGTCTGTCCCTCGGGGACTCAGGTGGCGTGGCTGAGCGGAGAGAGCGCGGTTTCCTTGTCGTAGCGCGGCTTCCGCTGCTCCGGGGAGGCGGCCGCGCGGTGCGCGCTCGGGCTGACGCCCCGCACCCGCTTGAACGCGGCGCTGAAGCTGAACGCGTCCGCGTAGCCCACCCGGCGCGCCACCTCCGCGACGGTCGCCGTGGTCTCGACCAACATGTCGGCGGCCAGGGCCATCCGCCACTCGGTCAGGTAGGTCAACGGCGGTTCGCCGACCAGCTCGGTGAACCGCTTCGCCAACGTCGTGCGGGACGCCGCGGCCTCCGCGGCCAGGTCGGCGAGCGTCCACGGCCGGCCCGGGGCCTCGTGCATGGCGCGCAGCACCGGGCCGACGACGTCGTCGCCCAACGCCCGGTACCAGGCGGGCGGTCGCGCCTCGGGGGAGTCGAGCCAGTCCCGCAGCGCGCACACCAGCAACCAGTCCAACATGCGGTCCAGCACGATCTGCCGACCCGGTCGGCCCTCGGTGAGCTGGAACTCCAGGTAGTCCCGCATCGGCCCGCAGCCGTCCTCGTCCGGCACGACGACGACCGGCGGGAGCACCCGCAGCAGGCGGTGCGGCACCTCGCGCCGCACCTGGTACGCCCCGACCATCAGCACGGTGGGGTTGGCCAGGTCGCCCGCCGGCACCCCGGTGCGAAGGCCGTCGGAGCGCACGTCCCGCAGGAGTTCCGGCCGCGCGGCCGACCCGGGCTCGTCGACGAAGACGAACGGCTCAGGGCCGCGCACGATCGCCGCCCCGCCCTCCCGCACGAGTTGTGGCGCCCGCGACCCCTGGATGATCCAGCCCTGTCCCCGCAACGGAGCGCACAGGGTCAGCGTCGCGCTGTGCACGAACCGCAGCGCCCACGGCGGCGACAGCACGGACCGGCCGAAGAGCGCGCCGTCGGCGCGCACTCCCCGCAGCAGATCGTCGAACGGGTCCATGCCCGCCAGCCTAGAACGCCAGGACGATCGCGGATGCGCACCGGACGATCGACCATGGTGGACGACACGAGCCCCGGGTTGACTCGGGGCCATGACGACACGGGGGAACCAGATCCTGGTGCTGGCCGCCACGGGCAAGACCGGGCGCCGGCTGGTGCGGCGACTGCGCGCGGAGGGTCAGGCGGTCCGGGCCGCCTCCCGCTCCGGCGAGGTGCGCTTCGACTGGACCGACCGGGACACCTGGGCGGCCGCGCTGGACGGGGTGACGGCGGTCTACCTGGTGGCCCCGGACGACCCCGCGCCGGTGCGCGACTTCGTGGCGCAGGCGGTGGCCGCGGGGGTCCGCCGGTTCGTGGTGCTCTCCGGCCGGGGAATGGACCGCGTCGGCCCGGAGTTCGGCGCGGGCATGGCGGCGGCGGAGGAGGCGGTGCGCGCCTCCGGCGTGGAGTGGACGATCGTGCGGCCCAACCACTTCTTCCAGAACTTCGACGAGGACCTGTGGCACGCCCCGCTGCGGGCCGGCCGCCTCGCCCTGCCCATCGGCGACGTGCCCGAGCCGTTCGTCGACGTCGAGGACGTGGTGGAGGTCGCGGCGGCCCTGCTCACCCGGGACGGGCACGCCGGGCAGATCTACGACCTGTCCGGGCCCCGCGCGCTGCGCTGGGCCGAGGCGGTGGAGCTGATGGCCGGCGCCGCCGGCCGGCCGATCCGCTTCGAGGAGCTGACGCCGGAGCAGTACCGGGCCGAGCTGCTCGCCGAGGGCTGGCCGGAGGCCGTCACGGTGGCCTTCAACGCGATGTTCGCCCTGCACCGCACCGGGCACACCAGCCAGCCCGCCGACGGGGTGCGGCGCGTGCTCGGCCGGGAGGCCACCGACTTCGCCGACTACGTCGCGCGGACGGCGGCGACCGGCGCCTGGTCCTGAGCACGTCGCACCGGCGGCAGCCGTCCGGAGCCGAGACCACTTTCCTCAACGGGGGTGAAAACCGAGCCGGGGTCCACAGTGCACTATGCACTGTGGACCCCGCTCGGCGACCCGGGGGGCGGTGGGCGGTGATTCCGTCGACGACTGTTCCGGTGGCCCTGTCCACTGTGTCTGGTTGGTCCCGGTGGGCGCGGGCGGTGGCTGCCGCGTCATGCTCGGTCACTCCTCCTCGACGACCAGGCCGGGCAGCTCCGCCACCGCGTCCGCGAGCGAGCTCAGGTAGTCCCCGCCGATCAGCTCGGCCGGCTCGCCCGGAACCTCGTCCGCGCCCAGGATGGGGTCGGGAAGGCCGACGTCGAAGGGCTGGAGGAGGTCGTCGGCGGCGCCGGTGAGCGCGGCCAGGACGGCGCTCAGGCTGTCGGAGGGGGACTCGGCGGGGTTCTCCGGCGGGTCTCCCCAGTTGGCGAGGAAGTGCTGTCGCATGTCCTCGACGGTGAGGGAGCCGAAGTCCGGCGGGACGACGGCGGTGGCCGCCGTCCAGGCGCCGTTGATCGGGAAGGCCAGGTCCTGGAGGGCCTGGTGGGACGCGGTGATGGCGTCGGCGTTCTGCTGCGCGGCGTCGGCCTGCGCGTCCGCCGCGTCGTCGTTGCCGGCCTCCAGCGCGCCGTCGTGGCGCTCCAGTGCCCGAACCAGAGCGTAGAAGTTGTCCGCGAGGATCGCGTGCTGCACGCTGAACAGGACGATCGTCCGCTGGGGCTCCTCGGTGGGCAGCGCGTTCTCGTCGAGCGCCGCCGAGCTCACCCACACCTCGTCGAAGTCGTCGCGGGGCGGGTCGTTGGCCAGCTTCTGCACGATCGTGGAAAAGAGGGCGACCAGTCCGGCCACCCCCGACACCGCGCCGGCGGCGGCAGCCAACGCCGGTTCCCCGGCGGCCGTTGCGGTGGCCGCGGTGGCGGCGGCGGCCGCGGCCACCGCGGCCGCGGCCTTGCGGGCGTCGTCGGCGGTCTTCGCCACCTTCTGCTTGAGCGACTGCTTCTTCTGCGGCGGAACCTTCTTCCGGGGCGGCATAACCAGTCCCTTCTCGGGTGACAGCCACACAGCGGACGCACACGGGCAGGGGAGAGGAGACGCCCCGGGTCGGCCGCCGGCCCCGCGCGGCGGGTCGTCGGTTCTCCGAACCGCGTCGGCTCCGCTCCACGCCGTGTCCTGCCAGCCTGATACTTCGGCCCTCCCCTCGCATGTCGACACCGAGCGCGGCAGTCCCGGCGATGTCGGAGGCACGCGCTGATCTGGTCGGCGAGCGGGGCTGGGCGGTGTCGGTGGGCCGCATGCCGGTGCGGGTGCACCAGTGCGGCGCCCCCCTTCCGCGTCGCGACAGGGGGGCGTGGTGGAAGCGCAGGGATTTGGCCGCCGAGAGCCGTTCTGACTGATTGTCGGTGGCTTGCCAGTGGTGACCCGGCTTGTCGTACCGGGTAGCCACGGTGCGGAACCGGCGACGGAAACCTCGCTCGATCTGGTTGCGCCGCCTGAACCGCGCAGAGTCGCACGACGACGCCCATCCCCCTGCCGATCCCGTGCGCAGCCGGTTGTTGGCCTGACCCCCGGCACTCGGGGATCACGATCTCGATCTTCCGGAAGTGCGGCGGCCCCGGACCGGGGGTTCACCAGCTCGGTCCACTGTGGACATAGTGTCCGGTTGGCGGGCCGTTCGCGGTGCGGGTCCGCATCGACCGAGGTTGGCTGGAGGAAGCACCAGGTAGCGGAACAGCGGGTGCGGGGCTGTTCCGCCACCTGTGCTCGCCGTACCGGGTCGAGAGGCGCGACTGACCCAACCCGTTACGGACAGCGGTGGTGCGGGCGCGGGTGCGACCGTGGCCCTGCCTCAGGCGGTGTGCGCCGCGTGCTTGCCGACCGGCTCCGGCTCCGACTCGTGTGAGGCCCGACGCACCAGGAGGAGCACGATCACACCGGTCACCAGGGCGCAGACTCCGCTGAGCAGGAAGACACTGTCCAAACCGGACGTGTAGGCGTCCCGGATCGCCTGCGAGGCGGGAGTCCTGGCTGCGGCGGGCAGCGTGGCGAGCACGTCGTCGCTCTGACCGCCCGCCACCATCTCCGTCGTGGTGTCCAGGTCGGTGAAGTGCCCGCTGTTGCCCAGGATGGGGCGGATCGAGGCGCTGAGCACACTGGTCATGATCGGGATACCGAGGGCGAAACCCAACTGGCGCAACGTGTTCACCGCGCCGCCCGCCATTCCCGCCTTGCTGGCCGGTGCCGCGGCCGCCGCGGCGGAGGCCAGCGTGGGGGAGGAGAGCCCGACGCCGGCGCCGGCGACCAGCAGACCGGGCAGCAGGGCGGTCCAGCTCGACTCCGGGGTGACGAGCATGTCGAGCAGGCTGCCCACCCCGATCAGCAGCAGGCCGATGCCGATCGGCCACCGGGGCGCGATCCGGTTCATGACCCTGCCGAAGATGCCGGAGACGAAGAACGCGGTGAGGCCCAGGGGCGTGAGCACCAGACCGGCCTGGACGGCGGACATGTGCAGCACCGTCTGCGCCCAGATCGAGACGAACACCAGGGCGGCGAAAGCGGTTCCGCTGAGCACCAGCGCGCCCAGCATCAGCGCGCCGAACGAGGACGTCCGCACCACGGCGAGGTCGACCATGGGATGGGCCGCCCGGCGCTCGACCAGCACGAACACCACCAGTGCGACGATCGCGCCGGCGAACATGACCAGCGGCGTGGGCGAGCTCCAGCCGTCCTCGCCCACCCGGATCAGCCCGTAGATGACCAGGGTCGCGGCCGCCGTGAAGGTGATGGTCCCCGGGACGTCGAGCCGGCCGCCGCGCGGGTCGCGCGACTCGCGGACGTACCGCCAGGCCAACAGCAGCGCCACCGCCGCGACCGGCAGGTTGATCAGGAAGATCCACCGCCACCCGACGTACTGGGTGAGCGCGCCGCCCAGGATCGGCCCGGCCGCCGCCGAGATGCCGTTGACCGCGCCCCACACGCCGAACGCGATGCTGCGCTCCTTGCCCTCGTAGGTGTTGGCCAACAGGGCGATGTTGGTGGACAGCATGGTGGCGGCGCCGAAGCCCTGCACGCCCCTGGCCGCGATGAGGAACGCGCTGTCGGTGGCCAGGCCGCAGGCCAGGGAGGCGAGCGCGAAGACCACGAGGCCGACCAGGTAGACCTTCCGCCGCCCGACGAGGTCCGACACCGAGCCGGCGGCCATCAACAGCGCGGCGAGCACCAGGACGTACAGGTCAACCGTCCACTGCAGCGCGGACAGGGACGAGTTGAGACTGGTCGTCATGGCGGGGATGGCCACGCTGACGATCGTGATGTCGACCAGCAGCATCAGCGTGGCCAGACAGACTGTCAGCAGGGGAGCCCATTTGCGCATCGATCTCTCCGGATGTCTGGGTGCCAGCCGTCCTCGGCTCGCGGGCACCAGGGTTCCGCGCCCCGCCATCGGGAGACGTCGACCACGCTGATTGCGGCGGATTCCGACACGCGCCTACCGTGGGCTGGTGGATCGACTCACGCTCGACGAGCTCGACCGGCAGCTGGTGCACGCCCTCCAGGCGGACGGGCGGGCCCCCTTCAGCCGCGTCGCGGCCGTGCTCGGCGCGTCCGACCGCACCGTCGCGCGTCGGTACCAACGGCTCCGGTCGACGGGCGCGCTCCGCGTCGTGGGGCTGCCCGACGGGCGACGCCTGGGCCAGGTGGACTGGGTCGTCCGACTGCAGTGCGCGCCCGACGGCGCGACCTCGGTCGCCTCGGCACTGTCCACAACGGACGACATCTCGTGGGTCGGCTTCACCTCCGGCGGCACCGAGATCACCTGCATGACCCGCACCCGCAGCCGCGCGGACCAGGACAGCCTGCTGCTCCAGAAGCTGCCGAGGTCGTCGTGGATCACCTCGGTGACGGCGCAGTGCGTGCTGCGGGTGGTCGCGGGAAACGGCGGCTGGCGCGGGCGCACCGCGGCGTTGACCGCAGAGCAGGTCGAGCGCCTGCGGGAGAGCGCGCCGGTGGTGGCGGCGAGCGCGGAGCCGCCCACGCTCACCGCCACCGACCAGCAGTTGCTGCGGATCCTGGCCAAGGACGGGCGAACCAGCTATCCCGTGCTGGCCGAGGCCGTGCGCAGCTCGGAGTCCACGGTCCGCAGGCGGGTGGAGGAGCTGGTCAGGGAGCACGTGATCCACTTCGTGGTCGAGATCGACCCGCTCCTGTTCGGCTACACCAGCGAGGCGATGCTCTGGCTCACCGTCGCGCCCCGCCACCTGGGCACGGTGGCCACCGCGCTGTCCCAGCACGAGGAGATCGCCTTCGCGGCGGCGACCACGGGGCCGACCAACATCGTGGCGATCAGCGTCTGCCGGGACGCCGACGCCTTCTACGACTACCTCGCCGACCGGATCGGGTCACTGCCCGGCGTGCTCCAGGCCGAGACCGCGCCGATCGTCCGCCGCACGAAGCGGGCGGGTCCCCTCCTGATGCCCAGCCCGCGCTAGACGCGGGTGTGGCGGCGTCGTCGACCCTCACCACGTCAGCGGCAGGGTGTGCGGGCCGCGCACCAGCATGTCGACCTTCCAGCCGACGTCCCCGGCCAGCTCCGTCGTCGGCGGCAGCTTCGCCAGCAACACGCGCAACGCCTCCTGGAGTTCGACCCTGGCCAGGGAAGCGCCGAGGCAGTGGTGCACACCGTGCCCGAACCCCATGTGGTGGTTCTGCTCCCGGTCGAAGCGGACCTCGTGCGGCGCGGGGAACCGCGCGGCGTCCCGGTTGGCGGCGCCCACGGCCACCAGCACCGGTTCTCCCGCCCGCACCAGCACCCCGCCCAGTTCCAGGTCCTCCCTGGGATAGCGCGGGAAGTCCGCGCCGAAGAAGGGGATGAGCCGCATGAGCTCCTCGACGGCGGCCGGCACCAGCTCCGGTCGCGCGCGGAGCTCCCGGAACCGGTCCGGGTGCTCAAGCAGGACGAGGAGGAAGTTGGGGATCTGCGTCGCGGTGGTCTCGTAGCCCGCGACGAGGATGCCGACACCCATGTCGACCAGCTCGGCTTCGGACAACCGGTCGCCCTGGTCCCGGGCCTGGACCAACGTGCTCAGGACGTTGTCGGTGTCGGCATCGGGGGTCCGGCGGTGCCGCTCCACCAGCTCCGCCATGTAGTCGCGGAGCTGGCGAAGGCTCTCGGCGGCCTCCGCCGCGGTGAGCTTGCTCGTGGACAGCACCGCGTCGCTGAGCGTTCGGAACCGGTCCCGGTCGGCGGCGGGAACCCCGAGCAGCTCGCAGATCACCGCGGCGGGCAGGGGCAGTGCGAAGTGGTCGACGAGATCGGCGGGTGGGCCGGCCCGGAGCAGGTCGGCGAAGCACGACTCGGCCAGCTCCCGGATCCGGGGCCGCAGCCGCTCGGCCCGGCGCATCGTGAACGCGCCCGTGACCAGCCGGCGCAGGCGGGCGTGGTTGGGCGCGTCCTGGGTGAGGACGCCGTCGGTGAGCACGCCGTCGGAGTCGACGACGCGGGGCGCGTCTCCGGTGTTCGGTGGCAGCCGGCCGAACCTCGCGTCCCCGAGCACGAAACGCGCGTCGTCGTACCGGGTGACGAGCCAGCCCAACTCTCCTTTCGGCATCCTGATCCGGACCACACCCGGGCCCTGCTGCACGGCGAGGTACGTCGCATGCAGGCCCAGCCGGTCGGTGGGATCGAACGGATAGGGGATCGGACCGGGCTCGCCGGTGAGGTCGGATGGCATGGTGTGGCCCCTTTCCCGATCAGGTCGACTGATTCGCGACGGAAGGCGCGTGTCGGGCGCCACCGCTCACGTGACTCCGAGCGCGCGCCGTGTTTCATAACTAGCCTGGCTACGCACTCGTTGTCCAGAGGGCACTTCGAGTTCGGCTCCCGGCGGCGCTCGGGTGGGGGTGGCAGAGGGCAGGGCGGGGGAGTATCACCGATCCCATGGGAGCTTCAGGCGAGAAGGTCGATCTCACCGGGGTTCAGTCCACGATGCTCGTCACGCTGTACCTGCGGGCGGTGGAGAGTCGCGAGCCGAACTCGATCCTGCGGGACCACCGCGCGGCCGAACTGGTGTCCAGGATCGACTACGACTTCGGGAAACTGCGGCACGCGGCCGGCAACCGCTTCCTGGTCGCGTTGCGCGCCAGGCAGCTCGACGACTGGGCCGCCGACTTCCTCCGCCGCCACCCGGACGCGACCGTGGTCCAGCTCGGGTGCGGGCTGGACAGCCGGGCCTTCCGGCTCGACCCGCCTGCCCGGGTGCGCTGGTTCGACCTCGACCAACCCGACGTCATCGCGTTGCACCGCAGGCTCTACCCCGAGTCCGACCGGTACCGCACGATCGCCGCGTCCGTCACCGATCCCGACTGGCTGGACCAGATCCCCTCGGACCGCCCGACGCTGGTCATCGCCGAGGGCCTGCTGATGTACCTCGCCGAGCGCGACATCCAACGACTGCTGTGCCGACTCACCGACCGCTTCCCGCACGGCGAGCTGCTGTTCGACGGGGTGGCACCCTGGATGTCGGCCATCTCGCGACGCGTGCCCCAGCGCCTGCGCGGGGGATACCCGTCGCTGTCCACCCCGACCCGGGACGGCCGTCAGCTCGAACGAGGAAACCCTCGACTCAGGTACCGCGACGAGGTGTCGCTCGTGGGGCAGTACCCGAGGATTCCGGTGCCCTCCTACCGTGCCGTCTACTGGCTGCTGAGCAGGTTCCGCGCGACGAGGAACGCGATGCGCCTGTTCCGGTTCGAGTTCTGAGTTCTCAGCAGAGACCTCCCGCGCTGGTTCACGTGGCCGACGACTGTGTTGCCCCGTCGCGGTTTTCGGCGGTGACCGCCGCCGTTTTCCTCCTGCTCGGCCGATAGCGGGACACCGCCACCCCGGCCAGACACAGCGCGCCGCCGGCCAGCGTGAGCGCGCCGGGGACTTCGTCCAGCGCCAGCCAGGACATCAGCACCACCAAAACCGGCACGACGTAGGTCGTGGCCCCCATGCGGCCGGCCGAGGTGCGGGCCAGGGCGAAGGCCCACGTCGTGAAGGCCAGGGCGGTGGGGAAGACGCCCAGGTAGAGCATGTTCGCCGTCGCGGGCCACGGCGCCCGCGCCACCTCCGACACGAGCGATCCGGCGAAGGGCAGGCAGGCCAGCGCTCCGACCAGACAGCCGAAGGTGGTGGCCTGAAGGGCGCCGGCGTGCCGCAGCGCGGGCTTCTGGGCCACGACCCCGCCGGCGTAGGACACCGCCGCCAGGAGACAGAGCAGCACCCCGAGAACGGAGCTGTGCCCGTCGCCAGACATCGAGATCCCGACGACGACCGCGCCAGCGAACGACACCGCCATCCCGAGCAGAAGCGGACGCGGCAGCTCCTCGCCCAGCAGCTTGCTGCTCAGCAACGCGATCAGGATCGGCCCCACGTTGACGACCATCGCCGCCGTGCCCGCGTCGACCTCGCGCTCACCCCAGTTCAACACCACCATGTAGAGGCCGAACCACAACACGCCCGAGCCGGCGATGCCCGGCCACGCCGCCCGGGGCGGCCACCCCACGCGCCGCACCAGACTGATCGCGCCCAGCACCACGGTTCCGGCGAGCAGCCGCCCCAGCGCCAGGGCTCCCGGAGAGTAGGCCGCGCTGGCGCTCCGGATGGAGACGAACGCCGAGGCCCACAACACGACCGTCACGGCCGCCGCGGCCAGGGCCGCCCATTCTGCTCGGCGTCCACTGTCGGGCAGGATTTCCATGCGCCGAACGCTAGACCGGCAAAGCTTCGGCGCACACCGAAATGTCGGCGGCGCGCGGCCTCAGTGCTGGATCAGGCCGCCGACCGGGACCGCAGCGACATGGCCGGTCGCGGGAACGGTCTGAGCCAGGGCAAGGCCGACGTCGACCAACGACGACCGGCGTCGGTGCGCGACGTCCGGGATTGGCGTCCACACCGACTCGGCGATCTCGCCGTCCGGCTCGGGCCGGAGCTCGCCACCGGTGATCCGGACCCGGTAGAAGACCCCGACATTCTGGTGTGGAAGCGGGCTGGGCACACGGCGTTCGGCCACCGGGATCACCCGGGAGTCCACGCCCAACAGGCGCTCGACCACCGCGTCGTAACCAGTTTCCTCGGCAACCTCCCTGATCACCGCGTCGAACGGATCTTCCCCGTGCTCGACCCCACCGCCCGGCAGGGTCCAGTTGCTCTCCCTGGTCGCTGACACGTGCCGGGCGAGCAGCACCCGCCCGTCCTCGATGCACACGGCGTACGCAGCCAACCGAAAGCTCATTCCGGCACCGTATCCGGACATCAGGAATGGGCGCACCTGAGCCGACTCAGGGTTGTCGTGTCCCAGAGCAGGTCACGACGACGACCGCGACCACCATGACCGCGCCGACGAAGGCGGGGTCGTAGTGCGAGCCTTCGTTGGGGAAGAGCGAATAGCTGACGTTGATCGTGGCGTGGCAGACGATCGCCGCGAACACGCTGCGCCCCGTGTTGTTGTAGAGCCACACGATGAGGACGCGTGCCGCCACGGTGAGGACGCACTGCCACACGGTCCACCGGACATCGCGAACCTGGAGCCAGGGCACGACATGCCACACCGCCCACACCGATCCAATGAGGACTCCGGCGCCGAGCGCGCCCCACCGCCTTTGCAGGGGATCGGTGACATATCCCGTCCAGCCCACCTCCTCGGCCGCCGCGGCGACGAAGTACACGACGCAGTAGACCAATCCGGTCAGCAGCGAGATGCGCGGTTCGGGAAGCGGCTGTCCGCTGAGCCGCATGAGTAAGTAGGCGGCGAGGACGATGGCCGGCATCAGGAGGAAGGTCGGTAGGTACCAGCGTCTTCGTGTGATCCGCGACTGGTCGAAGATCCGGCGGAGGAGCTGCCTGACGCCCGCACCGCCCTCCTCCCGGCGCACGAGGATCACCGCCGCGACGAGCGGGCAGACGAAGCCGAGCGCGCTCACCGGGAGGGTGGCCGGCAGGCGCGCCCCGGAGAGCGCGCCGAGCAGCCAGAACGGGACGCCGAGGAGCAGGACCAGACCGAAGAACGCGCGGGGCGACGTCGTCGACCGGGACGTGCCGTGGGCGCTGGTAACGTCCATCACAGGACTCCGAACGTGAAGTAGGGGATGTCAAACTTGGGACATCGTGTCTCAAAGGAGGTTAGTGCATTGGGGCAGGACACGCCAGGGCTCTCCGGGGTGACCCGTCGCCGCCGTCGCCTGTCGGACGAGGAGACCGGGCAGCGGATGCTGGGCGCCGCGATCGACATGGTCAGCCGCGCGGGGCTGACGGTGAGCCTGGAGCACATCAGCTTCGAGGACGTGATCCGCGAGGCCGGGGTCGCCCGGAGCGCGGTCTACCGCCGCTGGCCCTACAAGGACCTCTTCTTCAGCGACCTGCTGCGGGAGCTGGCCCGGTCCGCGACCCCCGCCACCGACGCCCGGGGCGAGGCCGCCGTGGAGCTGGTCCGGCGCGTCGCGCGGGAACACCTCGACTGGCTCCGGACCGAGGACCTGCGGCGCGCCCTCCTCGCGGAGCTGGTCCGGCAGGGCGCGCGCCAGGACTTCGACACCCTCCACGGGTCCACGGAGTGGCGCACCTACATCGCCCTGCACGCGACGTTCCTGAGCCTGGAGGACGGCGATCTCCGCGACGACGTGCGGGACGCCCTCGCCCAGTCGGAGCGCGGTTTCGTGGACCGGATCTCCCGGTCGTGGCAGCACCTGGCGGAGCTGCTGGGCTACCGGCTCCGCCCCGAGCTCAACGCCACCTTCGAGACGCTGGCCGGTCTCGTGCTCGCCAGCATGCGCGGACTGGCCGTCACCGCTCTGTCCACTCCGGACATCGCGACGGCACACCTCCGCGCCCGTCCGTTCGGCGCGACCGAGGACGCGGAGTGGTCCCAGACGGCGCTCGCCGTGGCCAGCATCGCCTTCGCCTTCCTCGAACCCGACCCATCGGTCGCATGGGACGACACGAGGATCGAGCGGACCCGCCAGGCGCTGGAATCCCCGGTCTCCGACTGAGCCGGTGGGGCAGCCGAACACTCCGATGGCACAGACTGACGCCGTGCACACGACAGCGTTCCGCGATCAGGTCCGCCGCAGCGGCCGGGCTGTCCTCGCCCTGCTCACGGGTCTGGTGGCCGGGGTGCTCGCGGTGCTGCTGCTCGTGGCATGGGCGGTGGCGCTGGTCCTGAGCCTGGTCGGCATCGGCATACCGCTTCTGCTGGCGGTCGCCACGGTGACCAGGCGCTTCACGGCGTGGGAGCGGCGCCGCCTCGGCCGGGTGCTCGACCGGCTGGTGTCGCAGCGCTACCGCGAGGTCCCCAGTCCCTCCATGTTGGACAGGTTCCGGGTGCTGGTCGCCGACACGGCGACGTGGCGCGACCTGGCGTGGGTCGCCGTCGCGGCCACCGTCGGCCTCGCGCTCGGCGGGGTCGTGGCCTACCTGGCGTTGGGCGCGGTGAACGCGATCACCGTGCCGCTGTGGTGGTGGGCGCTGCCCTCCAGCGACCCGGTGACGCCGTTGCCCGGTGTCGTCGTGACCAGTTGGCCGAGGGCGGCGCTCGTTCCCCTGGTGGGCCTGGCCTATCTCGCGATGTTGTTGTGCACGCCCAAGATCGCCCACGGCTACGCGCGGTGGGGCGAGCGGGTGCTCACCCCACCCCGGTCCGTGGATCTGGCGGAGCGCGTCGACTACCTCTCCCGCACCCGGGCGGAGGTCCTGGAGGCGCACGGCACGGAACTGCGCCGCATCGAGCGGAACCTGCACGACGGCCTCCAGGCCCGTCTGGTCAACGTGAGCATGTACCTGGGGTTGCTCGACGAGGTGTTGGCGGCTGATCACCCGGGACGCATGTTCGCCGAGCAGGCCCGGGGGCAGACCCAGGTCGCCCTGACCGAACTGCGCGCCGTGGTCCGCAGCATCTACCCGCCGATCCTGTCCGACCGGGGACTGGTCGGGGCGCTGCGCACGGTCGCGGAGGAGTGCCCGGTGCCGTGCGAGCTCGTGGCGGAGTCGGTGGGCGATCTCCCGGCGGCCGTCGAGGCGGCGGCGTACTTCGCCGCCACCGAGGCCCTGACCAACGCCGTCCGGCACGCGCGGCCCACGCGAGTGCGGATCACCGTGCGGCGTTCGCCCGACGTCCTCACCGTCCAGGTCCGCGACGACGGCTTCGGCGGCCTTGAGAAGATGCTGGCCACCGGTGTCCAGGGCACCGGGCTCGCCGGGATCCGGACGCGGCTGCGGGCCTTCGACGGCGCCTTCGCCGTGACCAGCCCGGCGGGTGGCCCGACCGAGGTGACGATGGAGCTGCCGTGCGTGTGGTGATCGCCGAGGACGAGCCGCTGCTGCGCGAGGGCCTGACGCTCCTGTTGCGGGGACGCGGGTTCGAGGTCGTGTCCGCCGTGGGGGACGCCGAGGCGCTCACGGCGGCGCTGGCCGGCGATCCGCCGGACATCGTGATCACCGACATCCGCCTGCCACCGGGCTACCGGGACGAGGGGCTGCGGGTCGCGACGGAGGCGCGCCGCCGGCACCCGGGGCTGCCGGTCGTGGTGCTCTCCTCCTACGTCGAGAAGGAGTACGCCCGCGAGCTGCTGTCCGACGGCCACGGCGGCGTCGGGTACCTCCTGAAGGACCGCGTGGGCGACGTGGCCGAGTTCGTCCGGTCGGTGCGCCGGGTGGCGGAGGGCGGCACCGCGATCGACGGCGAGGTCGTCTCCCAGCTCGTCGCCAGGAGTCGCCCCGACCCGCTGTCGGCGCTCACCCCGAGGGAGCGCGAGGTGCTCGCGCTCATGGCGGAGGGGCTGGACAACGCCGAGATCGCCGAGCGGCTCGTGCTGACCGAGCGCGCGGTGCTCAAGCACGTCGGCAACGTGTTCACCAAGCTCGACCTGCCGCCCTCCAGCCCGGGTCACCGCAGGGTACGGGCCGTGCTCGCGCATCTCCGCCAGGCGGGCCGGGGGAGCTGAGCACCCCGTGGGGGTGTCGCTGGCACCACCACGGATTCGCGTTGTGACGCCACTGTGCCCGGAACGCGTCGTCCCTAGTCTCGTGTCGAGCCCGTAGCCACGGGACCAGGCACGACGAGGAAGGCCGGGAATGGCCAGGGAATCCGAGCGATCCGATGAGCCGGCGGTGTGGAAGCCCCGCGAGGAACGGCGGCAGTGGCCGTGGATCCTGCTGGTCATCGTGGTGATCGGCGTGGTCGTCAACGTGCTGCTGACGATATGAGCACTGGGACGACCGCCGCCGGCGGCGCGGTGCCGGCGCTGCGCATGACCGATGTGTCCAAACAGTACGGACGAGGGCCGGGCGCGGTCCGCGCCCTCGACTCGGTCAGCCTGCGCGTGGCGCGCGGCAGTTTCGTCGCGGTGATGGGGCCGTCCGGGTCCGGCAAGAGCACCTTGTTGCAATGCGCCGCCGGCCTGGACGAGGCGAGCAGCGGGACTGTCCACATCGGACAGGTCGCGGTCACCGGGTTGGACGAGAGCCAGCGGGCGATGCTGCGCAGGGACCGCGTCGGCTTCGTGTTCCAGTCCTACAACCTGCTGGCCGGCCTGACCGCCTACCAGAACATCGAGGTGCCGGTCCGGTTGGCCGGTCAGCGCGCGAACCCGGAGCTGGTGCGGGAGTTGTCCGAGCGGGTGGGCGTGTCGGCTCTGCTGCGCCGGCGTCCGCACGAGATGTCCGGCGGGCAGCAGCAACGCGTCGCGCTCGCGCGGGCTCTCGTGACCGAGCCCGAGATCGTGTTCGGTGACGAGCCCACGGGAGCTCTCGACACCGGGTCGGCCCGGCAGGTGCTGGCGTTGATGCGCGAGCTGACGCACCGGGACCAGCGAACCATCGTGATGGTGACCCACGACCCGGTCGCGGCCGCCCACGCCGACCGCGTGCTCTTCCTGGCGGACGGCCGGATCGTGGACGAGGAGACCACCCCCACCGTCGACGTGGTGCTCCGCCACATGGCGCGCCTGGAGGCCTCGGGATGCTGACGCTCGTCCGTGGGCTGCGCCGACTCGGCGGCAACGGCGCCACGCTGGTCGCGCTCGTCGCGACCGCCACTCTGCTCGCGGTGTGCGGGTCGATGCTCGCCGGGGGCAGCACTGACACGGCGTCTACGCAGCGCTACGCGGCAGCGCAGATCGTCGTCGGCGGCGAGAGCTCGGCGGTGGTGACCAGGGAGGGCAAGGACAAGGACGTCGCTCTTCCCGGTCCCCGCCCGCTCAGCGCCGAGGTCGTGGACACGATCAGGGACCGTGTTCGCGGCGCGGGCGCGACTGTTGTTCCCGACATCGCGGCCCGGCTGGCGGCCCGGTCCACAAAGGACTGGATTCCGGTCACGGCACACGGCTGGTCGGCGCGGCAGCTCGGACCGCTCGGACTCACGTCCGGGTCGGCGCCCACCAACAGCGGGCAGATCGTGGCCGACGAGTCCCTGGGCTGGTCCGCCGGCGAATCCGTCGAGATCCTGACCGAAGCGGGACCGCAGAAGCGCACGGTCGTCGGGACTGTCGCACTGCCCACCGGCGCGACGCCCCGCCAGGCCGCGATCTACCTGACGGACGAGGCCGCCACAGCGCTGGCCCGGCGCGGCGCGCGGGTGGACGTCGCGGCCGTCGGGGTCCTGCTCCCGGCCGGTGCCCCGAATGCCGAGGACGTCGCTGACGACCTGCGCACGGCGTTGGAGCGCAAGGGTGTCGTGGTGGAGACCGGAGACGCGCGCGGCCAGATCGAGTTCGCCGATCTCGCCCGTGCCCGGGGTGATCTGCGGACCCTGTCCGGCTCCCTCCTCGCCGTCGTCATCCTCGTGACGTTGATCGTCGTGGGAAGCACGTGCGCGTTGGCGCTGTCGCGCCGCCGGCGTGAGATCGCGACGCTCCGCGCCATCGGCGCGACACCGCGCCAGATGGAACGGCTCATGGTCGGTGAGATGGCCGCCGTCGGGTTCGTCGCGGGCGTCGTGGGACTGGTTCCCGCCAGCGTCGTGACGAAGGTGGTCGGCTGGCTGCTTCGGGCGGTTGGCCTGCTGCCGCACGACTTCGCGCTCGCGCTCAACGCCGTCGCCGGGATTTCCGCTGTCCTCCTGACAACTCTCGTCGCGCTGGCCACCGGGTGGGCCGCCGGACGCAGGACGGCCGCGATCTCGCCGGTGGCCGCGTTGGCCTCGGCCGCGGCGGGAGAGCAGAAGCCGGCGCGGTGGGTTCTCGTCCTCGGCGTCGTGCTCACCGTTGTCGGGGTCGCCGCATCGCTGCTGCCGCTCGTGGTCGATGGCATCGTCGGCGTGGCCGTCGCCGGTGGCGGCGGATTGCTGCTCGTCTTCGGGACCGCGCTCCTGACCCGACCTGTTGTCGGCGCGCTGTTCCAGGTGGTCTCCCGCCGTCTTCTCGCGTCCACGACGCCGCACCGGTGGTTGGCAGGAGCCGGGATGTCCGGGCAGGCGAGCAGGCTCGCGGCCGGCGTCGCTCCGATGATGCTGATCGTCGGGATCTCCCTGGTGCAGATCCTCGTCCCGGCCTCGCTCTCCGCCGCCGCGCAACGGGAGGCGGCAGCGGGACTGAAGGTCGACCACGCGGTGGTCGCGGCCGGATACGGTCTCCCCAGCGCGGTTCCTCGCTCCCGTGATCAACACCGCCCGGTGACTCCTGTTGTCCGCCAACAGGTGGTGGGTGTGACCACGGTGCTCGGCGGCCCGGAAACCTTCCGCTACACCGCCACCGGTGTGCGCGACAGGGCCGGCGACTTGCTCGACCTCGGCCTGCGGCCCGGCTCAACCTGGGACCCCACCACCACGTTGGGCACGGACCAGGCCGTGCTCGGCACGATGACGGCGGCGGCACTGGGCGCGGCGGTGGGGGATCAGGTCGAGTTCGTCCTCGCTGACGGCACCACTGTGAAGCCCCAGGTCGTGGGGGTCTTCGAGCGCGGTCTCGGTCTCGGCGACGTGCTGTTGAACTACGACACGCTCACCGACCACCGCTCCGTGTCGGAACCGGTCGGCCGCACGGCGAATCTGCTTCTGCTGCCTGACCTTTCCCGCCGCCCGCCGGTGGGGGAGGTCGTGAGCGCGGCGGAGGCGTTCGGCGCCGGAGGCGACGCCGTGAGCACGGGAATCGCCGCCAGCACTGTCCCGTTGTTCGCGCTCTTCGCCTATGTCGCCGTGTCCGTGGCGAACAGCCTGATCCTCTCGGTCACCAGTCGGACGGGCACGTTCGCCATGCTCCGCCGCATCGGGGCGGACCGGCGGCAGCTCGCCCGCTCCCTGGTCGTCGAAGGCCTCAGCGTGGTCGCCGCCGCCATCGTCCTCGGCACCGCCGCCGCGTTGCTCCCCATGGTCACTGTCGCCTATGGACTGACCGGAACACCGTGGCCGGCCATCCCGTCGTGGTTCTACCTGGTCGTGGTCGGGGCGGTGTCGGCACTGGCCATGACGGCGGTCGTGCTCCCGGGCCGGCTCGTCCTCCGGGAGCGTCACTGACCTCGTCCGGACCGCCAACCCCGGTTCGACACCAGCGTTCCGTCGCGTGGGTGCCGGCGCCGCCGGCACCCACGTCGCGCTTGTGAATCTTCAGATCGTGGCGCTCCAGCCCGGAATCGGGTGGTGCTCGACGTGAGTGACCTCGACTTGGGACAGGTACCTGCGGTGGAGGCTGACGCACCACCCGTCCGCGTCGATCTCGGTTCGGGTCGCGACGAGGGCGCCGTCGGCGGCGTAGTCCCGTTGGTAACTCCACCCGCCGTCGACGGCCGCGCGCACCATGGCCTCGATCCAGGTGAGCTGCGAGTTGGGGTTGACCTCGAACGGACTGTCGTCGTCCGCGTCGTAGCGGGCTTCGACGTAGGGGGCGTCGGGGGTGTTGACCGCCACCGCGCACGAGTCGGGGTAGGCGTTGATCTCGGTGGTGGGCAGACCCGCCCGTGGCGGGTGGATCGTCCACCTGTGCGAGGCGACGCCCTGGCGGAGATCCTCCCCCTCGTCGGTGACCTGGCCGCCCAGGGGAGCGACCAGGGCCTCAAGCCGGGCAACGACGGTGCGAACCTGGTCGACGCGGCGGGGGTCCAGGGCGTCGGCGGACACGGCCTCACCTCTTGTCACACGGGTTGGTGATCTGCTTGCTGACCAGTTCCTTCTCGGTCTTGACGTGTCGCCCGTCCGGCAGTGTCGCGGCTGCCAGGCCACGGGTCTCGTAGGTGCCGGGGGCGCACGGCGCGTTGGCGTTGGCGCCGAGTTTGTTTCCGGCTTTCAGGGTGGCGGCTTTGCCGGTGCCGCGGTCGATCTCCGTCCAATGGCCCGCGTCGCGCCGGTAGAGGACCGAAGTGACGCTCACGTCGGTCGCGGGGTGCTCACATCGGATTGTCACCTGGGCGTTGATACGGCGTTCTCCCTTCTGCGCCGCGTGGGTGGACAGGTGTGGATCGTTCGGTCTGATCGTGCAGCCAAAGGGATTGGCCGAGGGCTCGCCGACACCGGTGTTCAGGCCGCCGGGATCGCACGCGGTGAGCAGCAGGGCGAGCAACGGAACTACCGGTAACAGTTCGTTGCGCATAGATCACGCACGGTAGTTGGTGGTGATTCGGGTAGCGAGCGCCTGATCGAGTGCTTGTGTCGCTCGGAAGTGCGCCCATGGGGTGAACCCCAACGAGTTGATCTTCGCGTGTCCCGGGTGGGCGTGGCGGACGGGGCACCGTTGGGAATGATCATCTTCTCTGGTGGGGCCCGGCTCAACTCGATCCGTAGCTCCGCGAGTGCGGAAGCATCGGGTGCGGGGTCGGTATGTGAGTGCCATCACTTTGGGGAGATGGCAGCGGTTTTGCTGGTTGTTTCCAGGGTTGTTCAAGGCTCCCTTGCTTGACTGCGGTCGATCGCCGGAATGGTTTTCCGTTGTGCGCTCGCGCAATGTGGCGGAGGGAATCGGGCATGCTGGGGTGGTTGGCCCGCGTGGTGACGCGGTGGGCCTGGGCCGTGGTCGGGATCTGGGTGGCGCTGGTGACGGCGCTGGTGCTGCTCGCGCCCGCCCTGTCCTCGGTCGTCAGCAGTGACAGCGGTGGTTTCCTCCCGGCGGACAAGGAGTCCGTGGTCGCGTCGAAGCTGGCGGCGCGCGCCTTCCCCGCCGAGTCCGGCGCTCCCGCCGTGATGGTCTTCGCCCGCAGGGACGGGCAGCCGCTCCAGGACGGCGACATCGAGCGCGTCGACCAGACCGTCGAGGCGCTCAACGGCCTGAAGGTCAACCGGGTCAAGGGAATCGCGACGGGCGAGGACGCGGTGGCACGCAACCGGAGCGTGCAGCTGGCGAGCGTTCTCCTCTCCGGCACCAGTGACGACCAGGCGGTCAAGGACGCCGTCGCCAGGCTGCGCGCCGAGAGCGCGAACCGGCTCACCGGCACCTCGTTGCGGGTCGGGATGACCGGTGACGCGGCCATCTCCCTCGACTACGACACGGCTTTCGTGGACGCCGAGGAGATCCTGACCTACGTCACCGGCGGTCTGGTCGTCCTGCTGCTGCTGATCGTCTTCCGCGGTGTGCTCGCCACCCTGCTGCCGATCGTGGTCGTCGGCGCGGTCTACGTGGCGTCCTCCGCGGCGGTCGCGTTGTTGGCCAGCGAACTGCACTTCAAGGTGGGCAGCTTCCTGCCGCCGCTGATGTTGGTGGTGCTGTTCGGGATCGGCACCGACTACATCCTGTTCGTGCTCTTCCGGGTCCGGGAACGCCTCCAACTCGGCGACGACCCGCGCACGGCCGTGCGGCGGGCCACGCACCACGTGGCCGAGGTCATCGCGTCCGCCGCGCTCGCGGTGGTCGGCGCGTTCCTCGCGCTGGCGCTGTCGGACCTGACCCTGCTGTCGACGCTGGGGCCGGCGGTGGCCGTCGGCGTCGTGATCATGATGCTGGCGGGGCTGACGCTGGTGCCCGCCGTGCTGTCCCTGGTGGGATCGGCGGTCTTCTGGCCGTCGCGCTCGGGACGGCGGCACCGGGCCGTGACCGAGCCGCGCACGGCGCGCGCCGTGGTGCGCCGTCCGGTGTGGACGGTCGTGGTGTCAGCGCTCGTGCTGGCCGCGTCGGCGTGGGGCGCGCTCGGGTACCAGCCCAACTTCAACTTCCTCGACGACGTCCCCCGGAACTCCGAGTCGAACCGGGCCTACCAGGACCTCAAGTCCGGCTTCCCGGCCGGCGCGCTCAGCCCGACCTACGTGTACCTGGAGAACACCGGCGCGGCCGTGGAGCCGGAGGTCGTGGACCGGGTCGCCGAGTCCGCGCGGAAGGTGTCCGGGGTGTCCGGCCTGATGGAGCCGCAGGTGTCGGCGGACGGGCACGTCATCCGGCTGCCCGTGCTGCTCGCGCACGACCCGTCGTCCCGGGCCGCGCTCGACGACGTCGAGCACCGACTCCGACCGACCGTGACCGGTCAGGCGCCACCGGGCGTCCGGGTGCTGGTCGGTGGCGAGACGATGACCGGTGTCGACATCCGGGCGACGGTCGCGGACGACCTGCGCACGGTGCTTCCCCTGGCCGCGTTGGTGATCGGGCTGATTCTGGTGCTGCTGTTGCGCGGCGTGGTGGCCCCGTTGTTCCTCATGGTCGCGGTGACGTTGAACTTCCTGGGGGCGCTGGGCCTGACGGTGGTCGGGTTCCAGAACCTGCTCGGGGAACCGGGGCTGATGTTCCTGCTGCCCGTGCTGATCAACCTCTTCGTCGTCGCGATCGGCACCGACTACAACATCCTCGTCGTGGCCCGGATCCGGGAGGAGCTGCGGGCGGGGCTGCCCGTGCGCGGGGCGGTGGTGCGCGCCATGACCGAGGCAGGGCCGTCGGCGCTGGCCGCCGCCGCGATCCTCGCGGCCAGCTTCGCCTCCCTGTTGCTCGCCGGGGTGGGAATGCTCGTGCAGATCGGGTTCGCCGTGGCGATCGGCATCGCGTTGACGGTGTTCGCCATGGCGCTGGGTCTGGTGCCGGCACTGGTGGCGCTGCTGGGCAGGTGGACGTTCTGGCCCGCCATGCGGGGACGCTCCGCAGCGGACGTTCGACCAGTGTCCGGTTCCGAGAAAGGCGCCGAAGACACCGACGACGCCGGCGACGCGAACGACACCAGGAAGCGGTTGGAAGTCCGCGGCTGACCGGCCGCGGGGACCTGGACTGGGGGAGGGGCGGATGGCACGCGAACAGGTCGTGGCGGTCGCGGAGGAACCGGTGGGACACCCGCGGCGCAGGGCGATCCTCGTCGCGTTGTGCGTGGCCCTGTTCGCGGTCAACTTCGGCACGCTCACGCTCGCGGTCGCCCTGCCCACCATCGGCGCCGAGCTGAAGGCGGACAACACCGCACTCCAGTGGATCGCGGACTCCTACGTGCTCGCGCTGGCCGCGTTGCTCATCGCGGCGGGCTCGGTCGCGGACCGGTTCGGCCGCCGCGCCGTGCTACTGGTCGGGTTGGCCGCCTTCGGTATGGCGAGCGGGCTCGCGGCGCTGTGCGCCACGCCGGGCCAACTCGTCGCGGCCCGGGCGGTGCAGGGCGTGGGCGCGGCGCTGATCATGCCGGCGACGTTGTCGATCCTGCGGAACACCTTCCCCCGTCAGGAGCTGGCGAAGGCGCTGGCGGCGTGGACGGCGGTGATCAGCCTGGGCATCGCCTTCGGCCCGATCGCCGGCGGCCTGCTCACGGAGCTGTTCGGCTGGTCCGCGATCTTCCTGGCCAACGTGCCGCTGGCGGTCGTCGCGGCGGTGCTGGCGGGCGCGCTGGTGCCCGAGTCCCGGGCGCCGGGACGGCGCCGGCTGGACCACCCCGGCATGGCGCTGTCGGCGCTTTCCCTGACAGCGCTGGTGTTCGCCGTCATCGAGGCGCCGCACGCCGGCTGGCTCAGCGTGCGCACGGTGCTGGTGCTCGCGGTGGCCGTGGCGCTGGGCGCGTTGTTCCTGCGGGTGGAGAGCCGCGCCGAGCACCCCCTGGTGGACCTGGCGATGGTGCGTCGCCCGCGGTTCTGGTCGGCGAGCCTGTCCGTGGCGTTGGCCTACTTCGCGATGACCGGGACGGCGTTCCTCGTGCCGCAGTACCTGGTCTCGGTGCAGCGCAACGACCCGGCCGCGACGGCGCTGAAGATCCTTCCGGTGGCCGGTGGCGCGTTGCTCGCCGCCGTCGTGGTGACGCCGCTGATGCGCCGGTTCGGCGCGCGCACGCTCATCATGGCGGGGCTGGGCGCCACCGGGCTCGGTCTGGCGTTGCTGTCGCTGCTCGGCTGGTGGAACCACGAGTGGTTGGCGTTGGCGGCCTTGGGAATCCAGGGCGTCGGCATCGGTGTCGCGGTCACCGCCGGCAGCGAGACGATCATGAGTTCGGTCCCGCCGGACCAGGCCGGCCCGGCCGGCGCGATCGACGAGACCGCGGTGGAACTGGGCGGGTCGTTGGGGATCGCGGTGATGGGCAGCGTGTTCGCCGGGACCTACGCCGGCGCGGTCGGCGGGGCGCGCGGCGTGCCGGACGGTCGGTCCGAGGAGGTGGCGCGGTCGATCGAGGCGGCGACCGCGGTGGCCGACCAGCTCGGCGGTGCGGCGGGCGCCCTCGTGCGGGCCGTCGCGGTTGACTCCTTCCTCACCGGCCTACGCGCCGCCGCCCTGGCCGCGTTGGTGTTCGTGGCGGCCGGGGTCGTCGTCGCCCGGCTGTTCCTGCCACGGCACGACCACGAGTTGGCGGGATCGTCCACGGCTCCAGGAGGGACACCATGACCGTCCACTGAGGACGGACAGGCGGACGGTCCACGAAGGACTCCCGGTGCGCGCGAACCGCGTACCGGGGTGGGCGGGGCGGGCGCCAGCCAGGGCCACCGGGGACAGCGCGACGTCCGGTCGCCCGCCCGTCCCCGTCAAGGGGAGATCGAAACGAATGGGGGAAGCATGACCATCACTGACACCCGGGCGGACGACGTGTCCGAACACTGGGGTTTCCGGCGGCTCGTGCGGGACGCCGAGCTGCACGGGTACGCCTACGAGCCCCCGGTCCTGGACGGCGCGTCCGGTGCGGTGATCCAGTACGACGGGCGGGAGCTGGTCAACTTCGCCAGCTGCAGTTTCCTGGCGATGCACGTGCGGCCGGACGTGGGCTTCCACTTCGCCAGCGCGGCGGCCCGCTACGGGTTGGCCACCGGCGGCTCGCGGATGATCCAGGGCGCGGTGCGGCCGCACGTCGAGCTGGAGGCGGAGCTGTGCCGGATCACCGGCAAGGAGCGGAGCCTGAGCTTCGCCAGCGGGATGCTGGCCAACGTCGGCTTCGTGCACGCCATGAGCAGGGCGGCCAGGCTCGGCCGGTCGGTGTCGATCGACAACGGCGACACGGTGTTCGTGCTCGACCGGGAAAGCCACTGGAGCATGTGGAAGGCGTGCGACTCGCTGCGGTACGGCGAGCGGCTGTTCAGCTTCGCGCACAACGATCCCGAGTCGTTGGACAAGGTGCTGGACCGGCTCGTCGGCCGGCGGGTCGTCGTGATGTTCGAGAGCGTCTACTCGGCGGACGGCAGCGTCGCTCCGGTCGGGGCCCTCATCGACGTCTGCGAGCGGCACGGCGCGCTCAGCTACGTCGACGACGCCAACGGCTTTCTCGTCTACGGCCCGCCGAACCGCCCGTTCCACGAGGAGTTCCAGGCGCTGCGCCGGGTCACGTTCCACATGGTGTCGTTCTCGAAGTCGGTCGGGCTGGAGGGCGGCGGCATCGCCGGCCCGCGCGACTTCGTCTACGCCTTCGAGGGTCTGGCCGGGACGTCGTCGTTCACCGCGACCATGCAGCCGCCCACGGCGAGCGCGGCGACCGTGATCATGAAGCTGATCCAGGAGCGGCCGGGCATCGTGGACGACTTCCTGGCGCGGTCCGAGAAGTTCCGCGACCACTTGGTGGAGCTGGGCTGCGTCGTCAACGAGACCCCGTCCTACATCACCAGCGTGTTGATCGGGGAGGACGACAAGGCCGAGGCCGTGCGCCGGGAGTTCGCGGCGAAGGGCTTCCTGGTGCCGGTGTTCCGGTACCCGGCGGTCAGGCGCAACCGCGCCGGAATGCGGCTGATGCTCAACGTCGAGCACTCCGACGAGCACATCGCTCGCTTCTTCGACGTGCTCGCCGCGTTGAGGAACAAGCACCGGTTCTGACCACTCCACGCCGGTGACACCAGCCCCGGGGACGGGGACTGGTCACCCCGGACCCAGGGGCTCCCGTCATCGCGCCTGACGGGAGCCCCTGGCCCGCCCCTCCCCACGTCGGGGCGCCCTCGGCCGGGACAGCGACGCGAACTGGCGGGCGAAGGCCTCCAGCGCGGCCAGGGCCGCGTCGCTGTCCCGGTCGGCGAGCCAACCCAGGGTGACGCCGTCGGTGACCGTGACGACCATGCGGGCCAGCACCCGCTCCGGCAGGGTCCACTCCGCTCCGGCGTTGTCGCCCACCGCGCGCAGGTACCGCACGGTCTCGTCCACATAGGACTCGTACTCCCACCGCGGCAGGTCGGCGAGCTCGGGTTGCCGCAGGGCGTACTGGGTCAGCTCGTGCAGCACCATCTGCTTGGCCGGCTCGGCCTCGATCACCTGCCAGTAGGCGAGAAAACCGTCCCGCAGCGACCCCAGCACGTCCAGTCCCGGCCGCAGCGCGGTGACCGCCGCGCGCGCGGCCTCCCGCGCCGAGCTGGTCATCAACTCCCGCAACAGCTCCTGCTTGGAGCGGAAGCAGTAGTGGAAGGCGCCCAACGGCATCCCGGCCTCGGCGACGATCGCCCGGGTGGACGCCGCGGCGATGCCCTCCCGCGCCATCACCCGGAACGCCGCCGCCACCAGCTCGCGCCGTCGTTCCTCCGCCGGCATCCGCCGCTCGCCCGTCGCCTCGTCGGTCATCGCGCCTCCCGGCCGCCAGGGTAACGGACGATCGTCCTGGACGGAAGACTTGGTCGACCGACCAAACCCACCGACTTGGACGATTGACCAGAACCCGCGACCAGGAGATCGTCGAGTCCTCAGGCGTCCGGCGCACGAAGGGGAAGCACATGCTCGGCACCAGCAACGACAGCCCGGTCTGCGTGATCGGCGGGGGGCCGGCCGGGCTGGTCGCCGCCCGGCAGCTCCGGCTGCACGGCATCCCCTACGACCAGTTCGAGCGGCACCGGGACGTCGGCGGCATCTGGGACCCCGACAACCCCGGCAGCCCGATGTACCGGACCGCGCACCTCATCTCGTCGCGCTTCACGTCGAGCTGCTACGGCTACCCGATGCCGGCCGACTACCCCGACTACCCGTCGTGGCGTCAGGTGCTCGACTACTTCCGCTCCTTCGCTGAGTTCTTCGACCTCCGCCGGCACATCCGGTTCGGCGTCGAGGTGCGGTGGGTCGAACGCGGCCTCGACGGGTGGCACGTCACGCTCGACGACGGCCGGACCCTGGTCTACCGCGCGGTGATCTGCGCGACCGGAATGACGTGGGTGCCCAACCTCCCCAGCTACCCGGGAGACTTCACCGGCCGGACCATGCACTCGGTCGACTACCGCGACGACCGCATCTTCCGCGGGCGACGCGTCCTCGTCGTGGGCGGCGGCAACTCCGGCGTCGACATCGCCTGCGACGCCGCGACGACGGCCGACCGGACACTGTGGAGCGTTCGACGCGGCTACCGCGTGATTCCCAAGCACCTCTTCGGAATCCCGACCGACGCCTTTCTCGAACGCGGCGCGCCGCTGCCACCCGGGATCACGCTTCCCCCGGACCCCAACGCGATCCTCGACGGACTGGTGGGCGACCTCAGTCGGTTCGGCCTGCCCGCGCCGGATCACCCCGTGCTCACGTCGAACCCCATCCTCAACGACCGGATTCCGCACCACCTGCGGCACGGCGACGTCATCGGCAAGCCCGACATCGCCGAACTCGACGGCGACACGGTCGTCTTCGCGGACGGGAGCAGGGAAACCGTCGACCTGGTGCTGTACGCGACGGGGTACCGGACTGTCCTGCCGTACCTGGCGGACGCCGCCCTGGACTGGGTGGACGGGCACCCGGATCTCTACCTCCGCGTGTTCCCCCGGCACACCGACGACCTCTACCTGTTGGGCTATGTCGAGTTCGCCGACGCCGCGTACCGCCGCTTCGACGAGATGGCGCAACTGGTCGCGATGGACCTGCTGCTCCCGCCCGCCGGCCGCGACGAGCTCCGCAAGCGCCGCGCCGAGCACCAGGTGGACCTGCGCGCCGGCGTGCCCTACCTCGACTCGCCGCGCCACGTCCCCTACGTCGAGACCCACACGTTCCAGCAGGCGCTGGCCGATCTCCGCACCGCCTTCGGCTGGCCCGCCCTGACCGACGAGTCGTTCGCCGAGATCGCCCGCCGTCCGGGCGTGTGAGACGAGGAGGCCCCATGTTTTCCTTACAGGGCAAGACCGCTGTCGTCACCGGCGCCGCGGCCGGCATCGGCCGCGCGATCGCCAGCCGGCTCGCCGCCGCGGGCGCCGTGGTGACGTTGGCCGACCTGACGGACGCGAGCGCGCTGGCCGCCGAGCTGGGAGGGCACTACGTCCGCACGGACGTGGCCGACGAGGACCAGGTCGCCGCGCTGATGGCGGGCGTGGCCGGCGACGGCCGCATCGACATCTGCGTCAACAACGCGGGCGTCGACTCCGACGGCCTGATCGCGGAGTTGGGCGAGGCCGAGGTGCTGCGCGTGATGCGGGTGAACACGCTCGGCGTGCTCTACGGCATCAAGCACGCGGCGAAGCACATGACCGGTGGCGGAGCCGTCGTCAACACCGCGTCCCTGGCCGCCGTCCAGGGGGTGCCCGGCTACGCCGCCTACTCGATGTCCAAGGCGGCGGTGCTGGCGCTGACGCGCGCCGCCGCCGTCGAGTACGGCCACGCGGGCGTGCGGATCAACTGCGTCTGCCCGAGCTCGGTGCGGACCGCCATGCTGGCCACCGAGACCGGCGTGGTCGAGGAGGCGGTCACGACCCTCGCGGCGCCCCTCGGTCGCGTCCTGGAACCGGCCGAGGTCGCCGCCGCGGTCCACTTCCTCGTCGCCGACGACTGTCCCGTCGTGTCGGGGCAGGCGATCAACCTCGACGGCGGCGTCAGCGCCGGGATCAGCCTGCCCGCCATCGGCGCGCTGTTCGAGGCGTGGCGCGCGAGGGGAGCGCATTGAACGGATTAGCGGGTCGGCGTACACCGACATCGGCCGAACGGCATCGGCGAACTAGGCCCTTCGTCGGCATCTTCCGTTCCAGGGCGCGGGCCGGCGCGGTGATTTCTGAGAACGCGGTGAAAATTGCCCGGCCGGCATACCGCTCTTGCTACGGTGCCTCGCCGTGGGGCTGTCACTCGTCACCGGCGCGACCGCCGGAATCGGCCGCTCATTCGCGCGGAGATTGGCCGCCGAGGGAAGTGATCTCCTGCTCGTGGCCCGGAGCCGGGACCGGCTCGGCGAGACCGCCGAGCGGCTCGCCTCCCGCCACGGGGTGTCGGTCACGCCCGTCGTGGCCGACCTGTCGACCGAGGCCGGTTGTGTCGAGGTGACTGACAGGATTTCCGACACCGAGATCGACCTGTTGGTGAACAACGCGGGAATGGGCCTGGCCACCGCGTTCTGGGAGAACACCAGGGAGGAGCAGGACCGCCTGCTGGGGCTCAACGTGCGGGCCGTCATGCGGCTCACACACGCCGTCCTACCAGGGATGTTGGCCCGGGGACGGGGTGACGTCATCAACGTCGCCTCGGTCGCCGGCCTCGTCCCCGGGGACGCCGACGCCGCCTACGCCGCCAGCAAGGCGTGGGTGGCGGTGTTCAGCGAATCGCTCGCCGTGCAGTTGGGAGATCGGGGAGTCCGGGTGTCCGCGCTGTGCCCCGGATACACCCGGACGGAAATTCACGAACGAGCAGGAATCGACGTCAGCGATGTTCCCGAATTCGTGTGGCAGGATGCGGACGACGTTGTTTCGGAAGCGTTGCGGAACCATCGCCGGGGCCGGGTGGTCACCGTTCCCGGGTTGCGCTACCGGCTGGTCGTCAACGCGGCGCGCGTGTTGCCGCGCGCGCTCGTCCACCGGGTGAGCAGATACGTGTACCGAACTGTTTTCCGCAACTGACGGAGCCAACCGCGCGCGGTGATCCGCCGCCGACGACGTCGACCTGCGTTCTTGGGGACGTGAACTGGGGGAAGGTACGACGTGAACAACACGGGGGAGAGGGCGAGCGGGACGCTGCTCGTCGTCGACGACGAACCGGGCATCCGGGAACTGCTCACCCTCGGCCTGCGGTTCGTGGGCTACGAGGTGCTCACCGCCGACCGCGCCGACCAGGCGCTCGCCACGGCCCGGCGCCGCCGGCCGGACGCGCTGGTGGTCGACGTCATGCTGCCCGACGTCGACGGGTTCGAGCTGACCAGGCGACTGCGTGAGGAGGGGACGCGGGCCCCGGTGCTGTTCCTCAGCGCCAGGGCCGACACCACCGACAAGATCACCGGATTGTCCCTGGGCGACGACTACGTGACCAAGCCGTTCAGCCTGGAGGAGGTCGTGGCCCGCATCCGGAACCTGCTGAACCGCCAACCGGTTCCGGTCGTGGGCACCACGCTGCGCTTCCACGACCTCCAGCTCGACGTGGCCACCCTCGACGTCCGCAGGGGCGACCGGCCGATCAGGTTGTCGCCGACGGAGTTCCGGCTGCTGCGCTACCTGATGCGCAACGCCGGCAGGGTGGTCAGCAAGGCGAGGATCGTCGAGGACGTCTGGGAGTGCGGTTTCAGCCGCCAGCCCAACATCGTCGAGTCCTACATCAGCTTCCTCCGGCGCAAGGTCGACCGGGAGGACCCGCCGCTGATCCACACCCTGCGCGGCATGGGGTACAGCCTGCGGCTCCCGCCGGGATGAGCACTCGCCCCGAGGGCGCCGGTCGGCGCTCCTCGCTGCGCCGCCGGTTGGTGACGACGGTCGTCGCGCTGACCGGCGGCGCCCTGCTCGTCGGGGGCGCCACCAGCGTGCTCCTGCTCCACGACCACCTGCACGAGCAGGTCGAGAAGGAGCTGTTCGTCTCGGAGACGTTGCTGCGCAGCTTCTTCGACAGCGTCGGCCAACGCGGGGTGGACGTGGTGGGGCTGGACCGGGGCGCGGCCACGCCGCCGGGCGCCCTGGCCCGGTACGTCGTGCAGATCCGCGACCGGACCGGCCGGATCGAGTACCACTTCGACGGCTCGCTCGCGGGCGGCCAGCCGGCGTTGCCGTTCCTCGACCTCAACGAGGTGCGCCGGCGCGCCGGCCACCCCTTCCGCGTCGAGGCGATCGACAACCCGGGGCGGAGGTTCGCCGTCCTCACCGGGGTGCTGCCCGACCGGTCCGGCAGCTACGTCATCGCGGTGAACCATGACTCCGTCGAGGAGGTCCTGGCCAGGCACGCGACCATCTGGCTCGGCGTGACCGGCGCCGCGCTCGTCCTCGTGGCGGCGCTGGCCTACCTGGCGACCAACCGGACGTTGCGCCCGCTGGCCGAGATCCGGCGCACCGCGGACGCGATCACCGCCGGCGACCTGTCCCGCCGGGTGCCGCCCGCGCCCGGCCACACCGAGATCGGCCAGCTCGTGAGCTGGACCAACGAGATGCTCGACCACATGGAACAGGCCGTGCGCGACCGGACCGACGTCGAACGCCGGCTGCGCCGCTTCGTCGCCGACGCCAGCCACGAGCTGCGCACCCCGCTCACCAGCATGCGCGGCTTCGCCGAGCTGTACCGGCAGGGCGTGGTCACCGAACCGGAGCAGGTCGGCCGGGTGATGACCCGGATCGAGGACGAGGCCGTCCGGCTCGGCGACCTCGTGGACGACCTCCTGCTGCTCGCCCAGCTCGACCACGGCCCCGACCGGGTGCGGGTCCCGGTCGAGCTGTCCGGCCTCGCCGAGGACGCGGTGTTCGACGCCCGGGCCCGCGACCCGGGCCGGCCCGTCGAACTGGGGTTGCCGGCGCGGCCGCCGCCGGCCGTTCGCGGCGATCCCGGCCAGCTCCACCAACTGCTGACGAACCTGCTGGCCAACGCCGTGCGCCACACCCCGGCGGACACCCCGGTGCGGGTCACCGTCCACGCCGGCGACGGGATGGTGTTCGTGGACGTGGCCGATCGAGGTCCTGGGCTCACGCCGGACCAGCTCGCGGTGGTGTTCGAGCGGTTCGTCCGGCTCGACCGCGGCCGCGCGCGCAGCCAGGGCGGCAGCGGTCTGGGCCTGGCGATCGTCGCCGCGATCGCTGCCGCGCACGGCGGTCGTGTCGAATACCGGGAAACCCCCGGCGGCGGCGCCACGTTCCGCGTCGCGTTGCCGGCGATGTCCGACGTCAGTTCGTCCGCGTGAGCCGTCATTGCTGCTCTCCACGCGCGACGAAAACCGTTGGCCTCTCTGAGAGATGAGGCTCTCCGACTCCTCGGCGCCCGGGAGATCGGTGTGCCCGTGCTCGTGCCGCACGCGCTGACTCCGCTGGAACGAAACCCGTTCCTGGGAGCGGCTTTCGCTGATCAGGAGCCCGGCGAGCGGAAGGCGGAGATCGACGCCTTTCTCGGCCGCCTCTCGTCCGGAGCGGTGCTCCGCAGGGAGATTCTCCCGTCGCCCGTGGAGGGTGAGGGGTCAACCAGCTTCCGCGCCAGTCCGCTGGCGTCGCCGGTTGACCCCTCGCCGCCATGAGGGGCAGGGCGGACAGGAGGACGAGGGACATGACTCCCTCCTGTCCCGGACGGTCAGTCGGAGAAGAGCGCGGCCTGGATCCTCGGCTTGGTCCGGGCCTGGTGGTAGGCGGCGATGACGTCGGCCGGGATTCGTCCCCGGTCCGCCACGGGGTGTCCGGTGGCCACCGCCCACGCGCGGATGGCGCGGCTCTCCTCGCGGTCGGTGGCCGCGGAGGCGGAGGCGACAGGAGTGGCCGGGGTGGCGGAAGTGGCCGGGGTTGCCGTTCGGGTCGCCGCGGTTCGGTTCTTGGCGCGGCCCTGGGCACGACGCGCGGCGGCGATGTAGGGCGTGAGGATGTCGCGGAGTTTGGCGGCGTTCTCGTCGGTCAGGTCGATGGCGTAGACGAGGCCGTCCAGTCCGAACTGGACCGTGTTGATGTCGCCGCCGGTGGTGCCGTCGAGGTCGTCGACGAGGGTGACGATGACTTTCTGTGCCAAAGCTGCTGCCCCCATGGCTGCGTCGGGTGGAAGTGGCGTGGGGAGAAGGAACTGGTGTCGTGGGAACGATCAGTGGTGATGATAACCAGGCGCCGTCGACAAACCCATCACCTGCACCGGAAGCTGGACATTCCGATCTGTGATGACTGGCGGGCGAGATGCCGAAACAGCCGCTGATCTCCGCGAATGTCGGGAGTCGCCGCTCTCGGGACGAGTGCTGGTCCGTCCGCGCCGCGGTGCCGTCATCGTTCGGCGCCGTCGTCGTGTTCGGCACCGTCATCGTTCGGCGCGGACGGGCCCGGTTCGGCGCGTTCCATTCGGTGGCAAGGAGTTCGGCGTGGCGTCCGAGGTCCGGCTACGTGGTGTCGCTTCCAGCGCTGGGAGCCTGGCCGGAGGTGTGGCGGCGACGTGTCGCGTGATGCGCCAGGGAGCTGTGAACTTCGGCCACGATCTCGGGCTCTCACACAATGAGCGGTGGTCGGACACGAAGGCGTGCTCACCCGACGAGAGGCGTATGCGACTGGTCGCCCGGTTCCACCGCTGTGGAGGCGGGGACACGTGATCGCACGACGACGAGTTCGTCCCGTCGCTTCCGCCCGGCCGCGGAACAGGGGAGAGGCGTGGCGTGTCGGGTTCTCGCGCCACCGGGCTTCGGCGCCCTGGTTCCTTTGTCGGAATCACTGGGACGTGTCCCGATCTTCCGCGCTACCGGGGGAAGATCGAAAACCTGAATAGCGGGGCGACAGCTCCTTCGGGCGACCGCCCTGCCAACAGGGGCGCGGCAAACCCGTGTCTGTCACTCAAGTGAGGGAAGATGGTGACTTGATGCGACCGATGGGGCGTTAGTCGGTTCGACGCCGAACACGTCAATCCTCCCAGCGGTGTGCCCACGCGGAGTCGGGGCGCGCTTCTATTCGGCGGGGGAGGCCGGGTCGAGGCGGGTCAGGACCTGGGCGGCGAGCTGGCCCAGGGTGTCGACCTGTTCCGGGGTGAGGGCGTCGAAGAAGAGGGTGCGGACGGTCTCGACGTGGCCGGGCGCGGCGGCGGTGATCGCCTCCCGGCCGGCCGGGGTGAGCGCCACGAACGCGCCTCGGCGGTCGCCGGGGCAGTCCTGGCGTTCGACCAGTCCGCGGCGCTGCATCCGGCTCAGGTGGTGGGACAGGCGGCTCTGCTCCCACTCCAGGGCGCGCTGGAGCTCGTAGGGGCGCAGCCGGCCGTCGGGGGCATCGGTGAGGTGGACCAACACCTCGTAGTCGGCCAGTGACATCCCGGAGTCGGTCTGGAGCTGCCGGTTCAGCGCGGCGGCCAGCCGGGTCTGCATCCGCAGGTACGTCCGCCAGGCGCGCTGCTCGTCGTCGCCGAGCCACCGGGTCTCGCTCATGCGTCCAGCCTAGCTGTTGCATGACATGTCATCCTCTTGAAATAGATGACGCATCATGTATGTTGGGTCCGGTACATGACACGTCATCTTCCCCTGGAGGCAGCCATGACCACCGCCCGCGACCTGACCCCGTTCACCGGCACCTACACCATCGACCCGAGCCACTCCCAGATCGGCTTCGTGGCGCGGCACGCGATGGTGACCAAGGTCCGGGGCGCGTTCAACGACTTCGCCGGCACCGCCGTCTTCGACGCCGCGAACCCGGAGGCCACCGCCGTCACGGTGACCATCCAGGCCGCGAGCATCGACACCCGCAACGCCCAGCGCGACGAGCACCTGCGCGGCAACGACTTCTTCGACATGTCGACCTACCCGGAGATCACCTTCGTCTCCACCGCCCTGCGCGTCACCGGCGACGACACCTTCGACCTCGTCGGCGACCTGACGGTCAAGGGCGTCACCCGCGAGGTCACCGTCCCGTTCACCTACCAGGGCGCGGCCACCGACCCGTTCGGCAACCAGCGGCTCGGCTTCGAGGGCTCCGTCGTGATCAACCGCAAGGACTACGGCGTGACCTGGAACGCCGCGCTGGAGACCGGCGGCGTCCTGGTCAGCGACAAGATCACCCTGGAGTTCGAGATCTCCGCGATCCGCAACGCCTGACCGACCGCTCCCCGGCCGCGCCCGGCCGCACCGCCGGCTCACCCCCTGGCCGGCGGCGCGGCCGGGCGCCCCTCTCGCGTCACCAGCCTGGAAAGGGCATCCGATGCGTACCGAGCTGACCCCGCGTGTCGACGTCCGGCGCGCCAGCGACCGGTTCACCACCAAGGTGGCCTGGCTGGACTCCAAGCACTCCTTCTCGTTCGGCCACCACTACGACGAGGCCAACACTCACCACGGCCTGTTGCTGGTCAACAACGACGACGTCGTGCGGGCGGGCACCGGGTTCGATACCCACCCGCACCAGGACATGGAGATCGTCACGTGGGTCCTGCGGGGCTCGCTGGTGCACCAGGACTCCGAGGGGCACAGCGGCGTGATCTACCCGGGGCTGGCGCAGCGGATGAGCGCGGGCACCGGGATCCTGCACTCGGAGAAGAACGACTCCTGGCGGCTGCGGGGCGGTGCCGCCCACGACGAGCCGGTGCGCTTCGTGCAGATGTGGGTGGTGCCGGACGAGGCGGGCATCTCCCCGGGCTACGAGCAGCTGGAGATCGACGACGAGCTGCTGGCCGGGGGACTGGTCACCGTCGCCTCGGGCATGGCCGAACACGAGGCCGCGACCGCCATCCGGATCAGGAACCGCTACGCGGCGTTGCACGCCGCCCGCCTGCGGCCCGGCCAGCACGTCGAGCTGCCCGAGGCGCCGTTCCTGCACCTGTTCGTACCGCACGGCGTGGTCGAGCTGGAGGGCGCCGGCCCGCTCGGCGCCGGCGACGCCGTGCGCTTCACCGCCACCGGTGGCCAGCGGGTCACCGCCACCGAACCCGCCGAGGTCCTCGTGTGGGAGATGCACGCCACCGTCGGCTGACCACCCCCGCCGGCGCCCGCCGGGCGTCCTGGCCCCAGGCCGGAACGCCCAGCGGCCGTCCGGCGCCGAGCCCTAAGGTCGGATGATGACCACCGAGCAGGCGCTCTACACCGTCCCCGTCGCCGATGTGGCCGAGCCGGACAGCGTGCTGCTGCCCGGTCACGACGTGCCGCTGGGCCGCTACACCACGGTGCGGCGGCTGTTGCCGCACCGGCAACGGCGCATGGTCGGCGCCTGGTGCTTCGTGGACCACTTCGGCCCCGACGACGTCTCCACCCGCCCGGGGATGCAGGTCCCGCCGCACCCGCACACCGGGTTGCAGACCGTCACCTGGCTCGTCGATGGGCTCATCGAGCACCGCGACAGCCTCGGCAGCCACCAGGTGATCGCGCCGGGCCAGCTCAACCTGATGACGTCCGGCCACGGCATCGCCCACTCCGAGTTCACGCCGCCCAAGCACCCGCCGGGCATGCACGGGTTGCAGCTGTGGGTGGCGCTGCCGGAGGAGGCCCGCCACGGCCAGGCGCGGTTCGAGCACCACTCCGAGCTACCGGTGCTGCGCGAGGGCGACACGACGGTCACCGTCGTGGTGGGTGAGCTCGGCTCGCTGCGCTCGCCGGCGCGCGTGCACACCCCGCTGCTCGGCGTCGAGGTGCTGATGGCCGGCGGGGGCCGGCAGCGCCTGCCGCTCGACGCCGGATTCGAGCACGCGGTCCTGGTGATGTCCGGGGCGGCACAGGTCGCCGGCGCCGAGCTCACCCCGGGCTCCCTGCTGTACCTGGGACAGGGGCGGCCCGAGATCCGGATCGACGCCCAGGAGCCGACCCGGCTGTTCGTGCTCGGCGGCGAGCCGTTCGACGAGCCGCTGGTGATGTGGTGGAACTTCGTCGGCCGCTCGCACGAGGAGATCGTGCGGGCGCGTGCGGACTGGATGTCCGGCCAGCGGTTCGGCGCGGTCGGCGGCTGCGCGGCCGACCCGCTGCCGGCCCCGGAGATGCCCACCGTCCGGTTGAAGGCCCGCGACCGCCACGGGCGAAGGCTGGGCTGACCCCGGGGCCGTCGGACGACCCGGGTCCACCGGGGCGCAGGTCGGGACTTTCGTCCACGGCACTACCCCGTTCGGCCGAGCCATGCTGGTACCAGCGACGAGGGCACGCCCACCGGACCGGATCGGGGCCGGTCGGGGGGAAGCCCGGAGGTTCGGGGGAACCGGGTCGCGTTCTCGGTCCCGTCACACCAGGGCGGACGGGACGAGAGGTCACCGGGCGGGGTGGTCGGATTCGGGGCCGACCACCCCGCCCGACCCCTTTCCGGCCTGCGGGACGGTTGACCGCCGGGCGCGGTAGGCGCGCTGCTGACAGGCACGCGAACAGTACTTGCGGGGGCGTCCACGCGCTGACCGCGTGACGACTCCGCTACATCCCGGGCACCGCGTGATGCCTGCCTTTTCGTCACACCGACTGTCTCCGGCGCCATTTTCGTCACGGCCCGCGTCGGTGTGGCCCCCGCGCGCCTGGGCGGCGCGGGCGGCGGCGACGAGGTCGGACTCGGGCACGCGCCCGCGCGGCGTGTGCGCGACGAGTTCTCCCTCCAGGACCGGGCACTGGGCCGCGATGTCGTCGTCCTCGCACTTCAGGAGATGGGCCAGGTAGCGGCGCGCGGCCTCCATCGCCTCCACCCGCCGTTCGAGATCGGTGATCTGCCCGGCAATGGTGTTCCGCCATTCCCGCAGGTCAGCCCTGCCGGAGGAGACGACGGCCGCGCGGTCCAACGGCATCATGCCGGTCACGCAGCACAGGTAGGCGAGCCCGATCCGCCGGAGGTCACGCTCCCGGTAGAGCCGGCGGTGGCCGTCGCGGCCGGGCGGGTCGAGCACGCCCTGTCGTTCCCACCACCGCAGCGTGGACGGGGTGAGGTCGTACAACGCGGCAGCCGCGCCGATGTGGACGGCGGAGTCGGTCATCCGTTCATTTGACGTGAAGTGAACTTCACGCGGCAAGCTCAAGTTAGCCCACCCTTAGTGACGGGAGAGGACGCGGCGATGACGGCGGGAACCGGTGCGCGCGACGAGGCGCGGCAGAAGGTGCGGGACTGGTTGACGGGCTCCACGGCGACCCACGTTCTCGGCGCGGTCACGAGGATGAACCTCGCTGACGCGATCGGGGACGGCGAGGCGGACGTCGACGATCTCGCCAAGAAGTACGACATTCCCGTCGACCGGTTCTCCCGGTTCCTGGGGGCGCTGCTGGAGCTGGGCGTGTGCGAGCAGCGGGCGTCCGGCGGGGTGGCGCTCACCGAACTCGGCTCGCTGCTGCGTCCCGGGCAGCCGGACTCGCTGCACGACCTCGTGGTGTTGATGTCCGACGAGATCACGCAGCGGTCCTTCGCCGGGCTGGAGACCTGCGTCCGCACCGGCCGCGCGTCCTTCGAGGAGGCCTTCGGCACCTCGATCTTCGCCTACCTCGCGCAGAAACCCGAACTGTCCACTGTGTACAACGCGGCGATGGGCGCGCTCTCCGCCGAGGTCGCGGAGGCGGTCGCCGAGCACTACGACTTCGGCCCGTTCGCCACGGTGACCGACGTCGGCGGGGGCAACGGGACTCTGCTCAACGCGATCCTGCGCCGCAATCCCCACCTCGACGGAATCTTGTTCGACAGCGCGGAAGGCGCGGCGCAGTCCGCCGAGACGATGCGGGCCGCCGGCCTCGCGGAGCGCTGCGCCGTCGTCACCGGCGACTTCTTCCGGTCCATTCCGGACGGTGCGGATCTCTACCTGCTCAAGTCGATCCTGCACGACTGGACCGACGAACGCGCCACGGCGATCCTCCGCCGCTGTCGGGAGGCGATGTCGGCGCGCAGTCGGCTGCTGGTCATCGAGAAGGTCCTGCCGGACACGACGGGACGTGGCGTCGCGAGGGACGCCGGCCTCGCCGACCTCACCATGATGGTGATCTACAGTGGACGGGAGCGCCGCCGCGCCGAGTTCGAGTGGTTGTGCGCGCGGGCGGGGCTCTCCGTCACCAACGTCGTTCCCCTCCACCGGGACGGGTTCGCCGTGATCGAGGCCGTGCCGACCGGCCCCGCCGAAGCGGTGTGAGGACGGGGAGTTCCCCCGTCACGGAGCCGACAGCTCGGTGGCAGGTCCTTCGGTATCGGGCTCCTCGGCGGCGGCGATGATGGTGGCGAGCGCGGCCCGGGCGTTCTGGAGGGCGGAGATCTTGTTCTCCAGCCCGGAGAGCTGCTCCCGCAGCGTCCCTGCCGCGCAGCTCTGCAACTCCGGCCCCGGACCCTCCACACAGGGCAGCATCTGGCGGATCACGGCGGTGGGCAGGCCGGCGGCGAGCAGCGCCCTGATGTTGTGCACCACGCCCGGAGCGTCCTCGGCGTAGCGGCGGTGGCCGGAACCGGCGCGGTAAGTCAGGAGCAGGCCCTGCTCCTCGTAGTAGCGCAGCAGTCGCGGACTGACACCGGTCTCGCGGGCCAGCTCCCCAATTCTCATCATCACGTGAACTCCGTCACCCGCGCTTGAATCTCACACCCATGTCAGATCCTACGTTGGTCCCATGACCTCGTTCGTCGCTCACCACAACGACCGTCCGGCCACCGCCGACGAGCTGGCGCCGCTCGCCTTCGCCGGCTACGCCCACTTCACCGCCATGCAGGTGCGCGGAGGTCAGGTCAGGGGACTGGACCTGCACCTGGACCGGCTGCGGGTCGCCTCGCTGGAGCTGTTCGGCCGCGCGCTGCCGGACGACCAGGTGCGGGCCGCCCTGCGGGCCGCGCTGGCCGTCGGCCCGGCCGACCTCTCGCTGACGGCCACGATGTACTCGCCGCGGGGGGAGTTCACCGGGTCCGGCGAGGACGTGACGCCCGAGGTGCTGGTCCGCACCGGACCGCCCTCGTCCGGTCCGGAGGGCCCGCTCGCGCTGACGGCGGTCGAGTACGAGCGGTTCCTGCCGGCGGTGAAGCACGTCGGCGAGGTCGGCAAGAAGTACTTCATCCGCCAGGCGGAGCGCCGGGGCTTCGACGACGCCGCCTTCGTGGACCGCCACGGCCGGTTCAGCGAGGCGACGATCTGGAACCTGGCCTTCTGGGACGGCACTGCGGTGGTGTGGCCGAAGGCCGACATGCTCGTCGGAACCACGATGGGCATCGTCCGCCGGCAGCTGGACCGCCTCGGCGTCCCCCAGCGCGTGCAGGAGGTCACGGTGGCCGACGTGCCGAACCTGGCGGGCGCGGTGGTCATGAACTCGTGGACCCCCGGAATCGCGGTGCACCGCATCGATTCGGTGTCCCTGCCCGAGGCGCCGTCCTTCGTCGACCTGCTCCACCGCGCCTACCAGGCCGAACCGCTCACCACCCCCTGACTCCCGTCTCTCCCGCCAAAAACAGCGAGGGCGCCCTCCCACCTGGAGGGCGCCCTTCCGCTGTGCACCGCGACAGCGTCCCGGCCACGGCGCGTTCACCGGGCAGCCATGTGATCAACACGTCATGTGCACGCCGGGACTCCACCGTGATGATGCGACAACACAGCGTCATCTGGTCGATGCGAAGGAGTCCTCACCCGTGACACGGCGTCGTTCGCTCTGTCCGGCCGCTCTCACGTTGGGCGCGGCCGTCCTCACCCTCGCCACCGCCCTGCCCGCCCAAGCCGACGCGCGCGCGACCCCGAAGGTCCACCCCCGCGCCGAGACTCCCACGCTGTACAACGACAAGGACGGCGGCAAGGCCAACGCCGACGACCCGGCGATCTGGCGCGACCCGAAGAACCCCGCCCGCAGCCTGGTGATCGGCACTGCCAAGAAGGGCGGCCTGCGGGTCTACGACCTGGACGCCAGGGAGGTGCAGTCGATCCCGGCTCCGGAGCGCGACGACGACGACAACAAGCGCGGCCGCTTCAACAACGTGGACCTGGTGCACGGCATGCGGCTCTCCTCGGGCCGGGCCGACCTGGCCGTGGTCAGCGACCGGGGCAACGACCGGTTGCGGATCTACCGCATCGACCGGGACAACTCCGACGGTCCGCTGGTCGACGTCACCGATCCCGATGCCCAGCCGGTGTTCTCCGCCGACCAGGACGAGATCAACGAGCAGCGGACCGCCTACGGCCTGGCGACCTGGAGCGACGCCCGCACCGGCCGGTCCTACGCGGTGGTCAGCCGTCGCCACCGGACGGACGTCGCGCTGCTGGAGCTGACCGCCGGCAAGGACGGCACGGTCGGCTACCGCACCGTCCGCACGGTCAAGCTGCCCTCCTCCTTCCGGCTGCCGAACGGCAGGTCCTGGACCCCGTGCGCCGGGCCGGACGAGCTCCCGCAGGTCGAGGGCATGGTGGTCGACCCCGCCAACGGCACGCTCTACGCGGGTCAGGAGGACGTCGGCATCTGGCGGATGCGGGCCGACCTCACCGGCGAGCCCGTCCTCATCGACAAGGTGCGCGAGTACGGCGTCCCCGGCACCTACGACGAGGACAGCGAGAAGTGCACCCCCGGTGACGACCCGGGCTACGGCGGCAAGCACCTGGCCGCCGACGTCGAGGGCCTGACCCTGGTGAACAAGCCGAACGGCGAGGGCTACCTGCTGGCCTCCAGCCAGGGCGACAGCACCTTCGTCGCCTACGACCGCAAGCCCGCGAACGACAACAGGTACCTGCGCAAGTTCCGCGTCGCCGCCTCGTCGAAGGTGGACGGCTCCGAGGAGTGCGACGGCGCCGCCGCGCTCCACGAGCCGCTGGGCGACAAGTACCCGCAGGGCCTCCTCGTCGTCCAGGACGGACACGACACCCCGGCGGACGACGACCGCGAGGCCACCAACTTCAAGTTCGTCGACCTCAGGGACGTCCTCAAGGTCGTCTCCGGCTGAACCACGCACCCCTGACCACCCCTCCGCCACCAGGCCCGCGACTCCGGCCGGCCCCGGACGCGCGCCTGGTGGCGGAAGGCCAGCTCCCTTGCGAGGCGGTGGTGGTCAGAAGCGCAGTTCGGGGATGGTGTTGAGGTCGATGCCGTACCCGGCGTAGATCTTGATGGTGTTCTCGCCGGTCAGGTCGGCTTCGCTGTGGCCCAGCAGTCCGGCGACCCTGACCACCTCGTCGGTGGACCCGGCCTCGATCTCCAGGTAGGGCGGGATGCGGGGCCAGGTGTCGATCTCGACCTGGGCGCCGTCCAGGACGAAGCTGGTACGTCGGTTCTCCTGGTAGGACTTCGCGGTGAAGCCGAGCGCTTCCAGCAGCGCGTGGGTGGTGGCGAAGTCGTCGACGCCCACTTCGATCTCGTGGGTGCCGTCGATGGCGTCGCTGGTGATCTGCTTGACGCTCAACGTGGTCTCGTCGCCGGTGTCGCGGAGCCTGATCCACCGGGACCGGTCACCGGGTGTGATGTCGTAGACGTGGCGGCGCAGGAACCGTTCGCCGAGCTTCTGGCCGCCCTTGTCCAGAATCAACCGTTCCATGGCGTCGGCGTCGATGTCGAGGATCTTGGCTTCGTGCTCGATGGGCACCGCGGGAACTCCTTCCGAGGGCGATCAGTGACGGACGTTATCCGGCGAGGCGGGCGGTGAGCCGCTGGTACTCCGCTTCGCGCAGGGCGAGGATCTCGGCGCGCTTCGGGCTGGTCACGAACTCGTCCAGCGGCATGCGCCGGACGGAGCGATCCGGGTGGACGCCAACGGCGTCTGGGAGGTCGACACCGCCGTTTCCCACATCCGTCAGCTCGACAGGGCGGCGGGTGGGCTGGAGTACGTCGAGCAACCCTGCCGGACCATCGAGGAACTGGCCGCCGTGCGCCGCCAGGTGGATGTGCGCATCGCCGCCGACGAGTCGATCCGCCGCGCCGAGGATCCGATGCGCGTGGCGGTCGCGGGCGCGGCCGACGTAGCCGTGATCAAGTGCACCCCGCTCGGCGGCGTGCGACGCTCGCTCCGGATCGCCGAGGCGGCCGGGCTGCCCTGCGTCGTCTCCTCGGCGCTGGAAACCAGCGTCGGCCTCGCCGCCCAACTCGCCCTTGCCGGGGCACTCCCCGAACTGGACTTCGCCTGCGGGCTCGGCACGCTCTCGCTGCTGCAAGGCGATGTCGTGGCCGACAGCGACTCACTGCGCCCGGTGAACGGCTACCTCCCAGTACCCCGCACGCCACCCACCCCCGATCCCGCCCTGCTCGACACCTACGAGCTGACCGACGCTGAACAAGCGGCATGGTGGCGCGAACGGTTGGTCCGTGTTCGAGCCGCACTCGACCCGGCTCGTGTTTCCGGCGACACATGACGTACACGCGACACCAGCCGGGGGTGTCGCAATCCGGGAGAACAGGGCAGTCGTGTGCCATCCTGCCGGCGCCGGCACGCCGGAGGAGGAGGCCACTTGGACTGGATGCTCAGCCCCGAGCTGTGGATCGCCTTCGGCACGCTCCTGCTGCTGGAGATCGTGCTCGGGATTGACAATATTGTGTTCATCTCGATCCTCGCCGGCCGGCTGCCCGAGCACCAACGGCAGCGCGCCCGCGTGCTGGGCCTGTCGCTGGCGCTGGTCACCAGGCTGGCGCTGCTGGCCTCGCTGTCCTGGGTCATCGGGCTGACCGCGCCGCTGTTCGCGGTGCTGGGGCAGGAGATCTCGGGTCGTGACCTGATCCTGTTGCTGGGCGGGCTGTTCCTGATCGTCAAGGCGATCTACGAGATCCACGAGCAGTTGGAGGGCGCGGAGCACGCCCAGCGGGGGAGGGCGACCTCGTTCGCCGCGGTGATCGTCCAGATCCTCGTGCTCGACGTGGTGTTCTCCCTGGACTCGGTGATCACCGCCGTCGGGATGGTCGAGCAGTTGGGCATCATGGTCACGGCCGTGGTCGTCGCCATGCTGATCATGCTGGTCTCGGCCCGGGTGATCAGCGACTTCGTCCAGCGCCACCCCACGGTGAAGATGCTCGCGCTGGCCTTCCTCCTCCTGATCGGCGGCAGCCTGATCGCCGAGGGGCTCGACCAGCACATCCCCAAGGGCTACGTCTACGGCCCCATCGCCTTCTCCATCTTCGTGGAGTTCCTCAACCTGCGAGCCCGCGCGAACCGCGCGAAGGAGCCGGTCCACCTCCACCCGACCTACGTCAAGAACGGCGCGGACGACCGGGGGTGAGCCGGCCCGGCCGCGCGTCCGGCTGTTGACCTCAAGCCCGGTGGAGATTCGACGATGGGCGAATGACGACATGGATCTGCAGCGGGTGCGGGCTGGAGCACCCCGAGTCCCCCGAGCCGCCGGCCGCCTGCGTCCTGAACCGCGGCCCGGTCAGTGTCGAGGAGCGCGGCGACCTCGGCCCGCACGGGACGGGCTGGACCACGCACGAGGAACTGGCCGCGCAGCCGCACGAGGTGCTGCACCGGGACCACGGACGCGACGTGCACAGCCTGCGCAGGGAGCCGAGGTTCGCCATCGGCCACTGGTCCTTCATCGCGCGGACCCCGCGGGGCAACCTGCTGTGGGACCCGCCCGCCTACGTCGACGACCAGATCCTCGACAAGGTGCGTGAGCTGGGCGGCGTCTCGGTGATCGCGACCAGCCACCCGCACATGTTCGCCGCCCAGGTCGCGTGGAGCCACGCGTTCGGTCGGGTCCCCGTGCTGGTCAACGCCAACGACGAGGAGTGGGTGCCGCGTCACGACCCGGTCGTCGAGTACTGGCGGGACACCGTCGAGCCGCTGCCCGAAATCGAGCTGATCCACGTCGGCGGGCACATGCGGGGCAGCTCGGTCGCCCGCACCAGCGACGGCACCCTGCTGGTCGGGGACACGATCACCGGGGTCCCGGTGCACCCGGCGTGGGTGTCGTTCACCCGCAACTTCCCCAAGATCGTCCCGCTGTCGCCCGCCGTGGTGCGCCGGATGGTCGACCGGCTCGACGCCTACGAGTACGACCGGCTCTACACGCTCGGCGGGGACACCATCGACAAGGACGCGAAGCAGGTCGTGCACCGCGCCGCCGAGAGCCACATCCGTTGGGCCAGCGGGGAGTTCGACCACCTCACCTGAGCACCGCGCTGGGAGACTGGGAGGACGCCCCGGCCGCCGAGGCCGGGATTCCGCGAGTGGTTGTGCGCGGCCGCTCGCGGAATCCCCGGCCCGACTTGGCCGCCCGCTCGCGAAAGAGCTGATCCGCGCGGGACGAGCACCTGGCAATCCCCAACTCTGGGGATAGCTCCGTCGCGTGTTTGCCGGGAGGGTCACGGCAACACTGTCGCCTTCGGGAGGACACGCGACATGACCGCTCTCGACAAGGCCGTCTTACCGTTCTCGCTGGTGGACCTGTCCGCCGGGGACGACGCATGAGGGGATCACGGGGGACAGGCCGCCGCCATGTGTTGGCGTGGCGGGGAACGCTGGTTACCGGGGTCGTCGCGGCGCTGCTGACGGGACTCGTCCAACCCGCCGCCGCGGCCGAACCGCCGGTGAAGTTCACCGACGCGCAGTTGGGCGACGCGTTGTTCGCCACCGCCGTCCAGGTCAAGAACACCGGCGTCGAGCTGGACAAGACCATCATCACGAGCGCCGAACTGCTGGACTGGCGGACGAAGAACCCGAACGTGGACGCCGGCGCGATCGCGTCCCATCTCGACGCGGTCCGGTCGGCCATCGACAAACGGCTCAGCCAGACCAAGGCCCGCGGCCCGCACGCCGAGGCGCTGCGCGGCATCACCGAGATCGTCTACGACACGTCAGGGACGCAGATCACCGGCACCTGGATGACCGAGCTGCTCGGCGTGGTGACCGGCCGGGACCTCGCTCCGGGCAGCACGGTCAGCCTCACCACCCTCGGCCGGGTCTACGGGGCGCAGCAGGGCCTCGACCTCAACGTCGCCTTCACGAAGTTCGAGTGGGGTCTGCTGGCGGCGGTGCGCCAACGGGCCGCGACCGACCCGGCGTTCGCCGGCGTCTGGCGGGACAAGATCGGCGCCGCGAAACCGGGCCAACCGTACAGTGTGGACCCGACGGCCAATGTGGCCGCGCTGAAGTCGTTGCCGGTGCTGCGCGACGTCCTCAAGGTGGACGCGCTGGTCGAGCGGGGCGCTGCCGGGAAGACCGCGTTCTACCAGGAGGTGCGGTCGCAGGTCACCGCGCTGCGGCAACGCTACGAGGCCGTCACCAGCCCGCTCGTCGACAGGTTGCGGCTGGTCAGCGTCCAGGAGGGGAAGCCGGGCACCACGCGCCAACCCCCGGACGCCGCCAGGGTCGAGCGGGAGCAGAAGGACCAGGAGACCCGCCAGCACCTCATCGACCAGGTCAAGGGCGGGGCCGACTTCGTCGTCGGCGTGGTGAAGCACTTCGACGAGGGCTTCGGCAACCAGCTCGCGCAGTACACCACGGCCGCCTTCGAGATCGCGACCCAGGTCAACAACCTCGTCACCGCGGTCGGCCAGTTGGCCGCCACGACCGCGCTCGGCGCGGCCACCCTCGGCTACGTCGGGGCCGCCATCGGCGCGGTCGTCGGGATCGTGCAGATCTTCGCCGGACTGTTCGGCGGACGACGCAGCAACGACGAGGCCGCGCAGCAGATGGTGGTGAAGCTGCTGGTCGACGGCTTCGGCGAGATCCGCGCCAACCTCAGGACCATCTACAAGACCATGAACCTGCGGTTCGACCGGATCGACGTCGCGTTGAACACGATCTACCAGACGATGCAGTCGCGGTTCGACCAGGTCGTCACCCTCATCCAGGACACCAACGCCAGCATCGCCGATGTGCACCAACAGCTGCTGAGCCTGCAGGCCGCCGTCCAGGCGTTCGGCGAGCGAGCCCTCGCCGGGATCAAGGACGCCAACGGCCAGAGCTTCGCCGAGGCGGTGGGCGCCTACGTGGACTTCGCCCGCTACAACAACGGCAAACCCATGAGCTCCTACGAGACGCAGTACTTCCCCGCCGTCACGAACTTCCTGACCACCGCGAAGCACACGGCGCGCAACAACAACTACGTGTTCAAGGACTTCCGGCAGTCCGACGCCCGTATCGCGTTCACCTCCAGCGGCACAGCCGGCGCGGTCGACTGGTTGGCCAACTACGCCAACCAGCACTACGGAACCCGGTTCGACGTCGCCGCGGCGGACGCGATGGTCCCCAACGTCGACCTGTGGGCCGAAGCGGCCAGGGCGTACTACCTGACCGCCGTGCAGAACCCGAAGCTGGCCGGGCAGGAGGGGAAGGACCAGGCGCGGGCGGGTGACATCATCGAGAACGGCATGATGGTTCTCAACCACGCCAAGCAGTTCTCCGCTCCGGGTGGCACGGCGGGCACCGCCCTGTTCGACGGACTGGCGAACGATTACCGCGCCAAGCTGGGGGCGTTCGCCGACGCCGCCGAGAACCTCGCAACGCGGGAGCCGGTGATGCAACCGGGGCGGCACTTCCAGCTCTGGGGCGATGTCAACCAGGGCCTTCCGCCGGGCGCGATCAACGGGCTCGGCATGCCGAACACGGCGACGCCCTGCGCCGGAAGCGGGCCCAGCGGCCCGAAACCCCCGTTCGTTGACGGAACGCAGCTACCGGCGCCCATGCAACTGAGCCGACAGATCGACGCCGGCGTGCAGCCGACCGTCTGCTACACCAAGGTCTACTGGCGCACCGGGACGCTGTACGCGCCGATCGTCACCAAGCCCGATCGGACCGACCCGGACACCTGGATCTACCGCAACGTCGCGGACCTGGTTCTGGACGTCGAGTTCCACACGATGGTCCACGGTGAGCACGGTCGCACTGAGCGGGCCACCAAGACCTACAAGCGCGGTTGTAGCTGGCAGACCAAGGGCGCGCCCGGCACCGAAGGGCCGTGCACGGGGGATCTGGCTGCCTCGCTGACCGACGGCGTCAAGTGGGAGGCGGGCGCGGCGTCGACGGTGGCCAACGCCGGCGCGGAGAAGGCGAGACTGGCGCTCAGCGAGCGCAGGGCGAGGTTCTACGAGCTCGTGGCCACCGTCGCGGCCAGGGACTACGCGGACCCCGCCGAGTCGCACGCGTTGAACAACCAGGTGCGGCTCTACCAGGCATATGTCCAACTGGGACTGCCCAGGGCCAGGGAGACCGACGACGAGCTGCACGCCCTGGCCTTCGGAACACACGGACTGATCGGCAACAGCGACAGCAGCCAGGTGTTGTCCGCCATCTACGCCCAGGCCGCGCAGGTCGAACGCGCGACCTACGGCAGGGGCGCGCTGCCGATCGCGATGCTCGACGACAGCGCCGGTGGCAGTTCCCCGCCGGACTGCGGCACCTACCGCGGAAAGGGACGGGACCCGGTCGGGCTCTGCGTGAAGGACATCGGCGCCGACCGGGCCAAGCGCCTCCACGCGAGGATCGGGACGCACCTGGAGCACGTGCGCGCCGGCACCGAGACGCAGACCCTGCCGCTGATCGACGAGGCGCTGGCCAACCTCCGCCTGGTCCGGCAGTACGTCCGCACCGCCCACCCCCAGCCGGGGCCCCAGTCCCAGCCGCAGGTGTAGGGCGGCGGCCCAGTCGCTCTCCGGTAACTGTCCACAGTGGACGTCAGTCCTCAGTAGACAGACAGCTCACCGAACAGGCGCGAAGGAGAAACCGTGTCTGACACGCAGTCTGACAAGCACCTCAACCGTCGTGACGCGCTGCGGCTGGGGATCAGCGGAGCCGCCCTCGCCGGGGCCGCCTCGGCGGGCCTGGCCACCCCGGGTCTGGCCACCGCGGACGAGGCCGCTCCGGTCGAGGCCGCGGCCCGGCCGCGGTTCGAGGACCTGGCCGCGGCGAACCGGCACCGGCTCGGTGACCCGGTCGCCCACCGGCGTGCCATCGCCCGGGCCGACGAGGTCGCCCGGCGCGAGGGCCTCGTCCAGCTCCCGGAGCGGAAGCTGGCCGGCGACATCGTGCTGCTCACCCAGTACCAGACCGGTTTCCGGAACCAGGGCGCGCGGGGCACGTGCTTCGCCTTCGCGGCCGTCGCCGGGATGGAAGCCGCCTACAAGCGCAAGTACGGCGTCGAGCTCGACCTGTCGGAGCACTACGCCTTCCACATCGGCAAGGCGGGCGAGCTCTACCCCGACTACGTCACCAACCCGGCCCGGCACGAGAACAACAGCTCCTACTGGGGGTTCCAGGGCAGCAGCGACATCGTGGACCTGCTCGCCAGGGCCGCGATCCCCGAGGAGTCCCTCGTGCCCTACCTCTCGGGCGCGGACATGGACCGGCTCAGGACGAGCACCCCGGCCTGCGGGAACCTCGACTGGAACTCCACGCAGGAGGAGCTCGACGCCTTCGAGTACCTGGAGGCGAACGTGTCGACCCGGGCCCGGCACTTCGCCAGGTACCGGGTCACGCGGTTCGGCGCCTTACCGTGGTCGCCGTCGTCGAGCCAGATCGAGTCGGTGATCGCCGGTGGGCACGAGGTGGTGGCGGACGTTCCCGGCCACTGCGTCCTGATCGTCGGCTTCGACCGCAGGCGCCGCGTCTACGTCGTCAAGAACTCCTGGGGCGAGGGCAGGTTCATCGAGCTGGGCTACGACTCGAAGGACTGGCCGATCCTCGCGGGCCGGTACGTGATCGACGTCGACGACCGCAACGCCGCGCCGCAGTGGGACGCCGGGTGGATCGGCCGGTGGAAGATGGACCACGACGGCTGGCGCGGCGACCTGGTGATCCGCCGCACCACCGGCTACCGGTCCAGCCAGGGACAGCCGACAAAGCTGGGCAACTACTACCGGGACGGTCGACGCTACGACGTCAACGGGCTCACTGTCCAAAACGGACAGGGACTGCGCTTCTGGGTCGCCGACACCACCGACCGGGTCGAGCCGGGCGCGCGGCGGGGCCAGGAGTTCCACGCCTACCTGTTCAGCTGGGACAAGGTGAACGCGGCGGGAACGACCACGTGGAGCGGCATTCCCTTCGGCGTCAGCCTGTCCCGGTCCGACCTGCCGGGCCGGCCCACCCGGGGCTTCGTCGCCAACGACTGGATCGGCCGGTGGGCGATGAACCACGACGGCTGGCGCGGAACGCTGAACATCACGTCCGCGCAACCCCTCTCGGCCACCTACGTCGCGTCGGACGGCCGGTCGCTCCCGGTCAGCGGCGGCGTGGAGGGCGGCCGTCCGCACGTCCTGCGCATCGTGATCCCGTTCGCCTCGGACAACCGCCAGCAGTTCCAACTGTTCGCCCACACCTGGGAGAAGGAGGTCTTCTCCGGCCTCACGCAGTGGGGTGGCCTGAACTTCGGCGTGCAGGGCCGCAGGACCTGACGCCGCCGAGCTGACTCGTCACTGATCGACCGGTGGCCCGCGCTCCGCCGAGCGCGGGCCACCGCCTGCCTGTCCGTCGTTCGTCGTCCGTCGGGTCACGTCCCGGCCCTGCCGGTGACCCGGCCGTAGAGGACGAGTGCCCAGACCAGGCAGCCGAAGGCGGCCGTCGAGGTCAGCGAGCGGACGACGTTCCACCGGACCCACACGGCCTCGAAGCGCTGCCGCACCGCGGCGAGATCCTGGATCTGGTCGGGGTTTCCCGCCGCTTCCAGCTCGTTGTTGAGCGGCACGTTGACGACCGCGGTGATGATCCACGTCGCCAGGCTCAGCGCGAACGCGGCCACGACCCACAGCAGCACCGGCCGGCGGTCGCTGTCGAGGTTGAGGAGCGCGGCCGCGGCGGCGAAGACCAGCGTCCCGACGAAGGCCACCAGGAACCAGCCGTTGAGGATGACCCGGTTGACCGACTGCATGGTGGCGACGAAGCCCCGGTCGTCCACCTTCCCGAGACCGGGCATCACCGCGATCGAGAAGGCGGAGAACAGGCCCGCGACGAGTCCGGTGCTCACCGTCGCGGCGATCATCACGGCGCACCGGAGGAATCCGGACATGGCGTTCTCCTCGGAAGATCGTCGAGCGGCCCCGGCGCGAGCCGGCCCGGGCGTCACGCCATCAGTCAAGCGCCCAGGCCCTGGACGATCCATAGCTGAGAAGCCAGAGAACATAATCGAGCGTCTACACTCGGCACATGGACGCGCTCGCCGGGCTCCTCGACGGCCCCCGGGCCCGAGGGGCCTTCTTCGTCCGGTCGGTGCTGGAGCCGCCGTGGTCGCTCCGCGTCCGGGACGAAGCGCCGCTGACGCTCATGGCGATGACCGAGGGCGAGGCGTGGGTGACGTTCGACGGCGGCGAGCCGGCGCACGTGGCCGCCGGCGATGTCGCGATCATGCGCGGCCCCGGGCACTACACCGTCGCCGACGACCCGGCGACACCGCCGCAGGTGATCATCCACCCCGGACAGATCTGCACCACAGTGGACGGTGATCCCCTGGCGGAGGCGATGAGCCTCGGCGTCCGGACCTGGGGCAACAACCTCCGGGGATCAGCGGTGATGGTCACCGGGACCTACGGGATGCGGGGGGCGATGAGCCAACGGATGTTGGGCGCGCTCCCGGAGTTGGTGGTGTTGCCCGGCAGCGCGTGGGACTCCCCGCTGCTGGACCTGCTCGCCGCCGAGGTCGTCAAGGACGAACCCGGTCAGGAGGTCGTGCTCGACCGGCTGCTGGACCTGCTCCTCATCGCCGCGCTCCGGGCCTGGTTCGCCCGGCCGGAGGCCGACGCCCCGGCCTGGTACCGGGCCAGCGGCGACCCCGTGGTCGGCCCGGCGTTGCGGCTCCTGCAGAACAACCCGGCGCACCCGTGGACGGTGGCCGCGCTGGCGGCCGAGGTCGGGGTCTCCCGTGCCCTGCTGGCTCGGCGGTTCACCGAACTGGTCGGTGAACCGCCGATGACCTTCCTGACCGGATGGCGCATCGCCGTGGCCGCCGACCTGCTGCGCGAACCCGACGCGACCATCGGCGCCGTCGCCCGCCAGGTGGGGTACGGCAGCTCGTTCGCACTGAGCGCCGCGTTCAAGCGAGAACGCGGCGTCAGTCCGCAGCGACACCGGGCCAACAACGCCCGCCTCAACCGGCGATGAGGTGAGCGGGGGTCACGTGCCGGTGGTGTCCGACGACGTCGAACCAGTCGCCGAACGCACCGTCGGACAGGTGCTCCAGCGGGTCCTGGGTCGGCCCGATCATCCGGGTCTTGGTCGGGGCCTCCAGCCAGGCCCGGACCGCTTCGGGGCGCGCGACGCGCAGGTCCAGCAGGAACGTGTCGAGATCCGTGGCGCTCAGCGGGGTTTCGGCGAAGTCGGCGGGCGGGGCGGTGATCGGCCAGGGCAGCGCACCGTCCTCAAAGGTCAGTCCGACGGACAGGTACCCGCTTCCGAAGCGCTCACGCAGGTGTCCGCCGAGGCTGCCGGGAGCCACCGCCGTGTGGGCGATGCCACCCCAGTAGACGATCTTGTCGCCGGTGTGCTCGTGCCACCAGAGCACGTCGTCCGCGAGCTGCCTCTCCAGCTCGCGGCGGGTCGTGGGCTCCAGCCTGGCCCCCTCGGGCAGTCGGGCGAAGCGGACCTGGTCGTGCGGGTGGCGCTCGTTGTGCTCCCGCATCCACGTGACGACGTCGAGGATCTCCCCGGTCCGGAGGAACGGTCGTGCCTCGGCGAGCATCGCGAGGGGGTCGCCGTCACCGGTGCGCACGTACTCGTCGAGCCCGAGCCGCTCCGGGTCGTCGCCTTCGAGGGCGAGAGTGCGAAATCCCTTCTCCTCGACCAGGAAGCGGAGAGCCCGGTGGGCGGTGGTCGACAGCTCGTGGGTCTGCCGCGTGGAGCACCCCAGGGCCACGAGAGGGGCGTCGCCCACGATGTCGCCCCACGGGGACTGGTCATCGAGCGGAGCCCAGGCGTCCTGTGTGGACAGAGGGTGCGCGTGCCGTTTGATCCACTCGGTGACGGTGTCGGTCATGGCGATCCCCCTCTCAGACGGTGTACGGCCGGGCTGTGCGGCCGTCGCGCAGCGTCCGCGCCCACCAGGCGAGCTGGTCGAGCATGGTCTTGGCGGCGGCCGCGCAGGCCGTCGGATCGGTCGGTTGTCCGTCGGCCGTGAACCGGTCCCATACCTGGTGGAAGCTGACGGTGTCGCGGATCGTGACGGCGTGGAGCTCGGCGAAGACCAGCCGGAGCTGCTCGACCGCGCGCAGGCCACCCGAGATGGCGCCGTAGCTGACGAAGGCGACCGGCTTGGCGTGCCACTGCCGGTTGTGCCAGTCGATGGCGTTCTTCAGCGAGGCGGGAAAACTGTGGTTGTACTCCGGGGTGACCACGACGAACGCGTCGGCGCGGTCCAGGCCGGGCGTCAACACCGAGAGGGCGCGGGCCGCCTCGGGCGTCAGCTCGGAGCCGTGCGGCCGCAGCGACATCGGCAGGTCGATCTCGGCCAGGTCGATGACCTCGACCTCCCAGTCGGCACGACCGCGAGCCTGGTCGGTGATCCAGTTCGCGACGGTCGGGCCGAACCGGCCCTCCCGCACGCTGCCGACGATGACGGCGAGTCGGAGTGGATTCGTTGCCATGGAAGACCCTTCGCTGCACACAGGGCGGCGACGTCCGGCGCCCTCGGGAACCAGGCTCATAGGTCAACCAAGGTTCAGGTCAAGCTAGGTTGGTCCCGTGTCACATTCCGAGACGCTCGCTCCCGAGCTGACGATCGGCGAACTGTCCGCGCGCAGCGGTGTGCCCACCTCCGCCCTGCGCTTCTACGAGCGCAAGGGGTTGATCAGCAGCCGCCGCACCAGCGGCAACCAACGCCGCTACCACCGCAGCGTGCTGCGCAGGCTCGCCTTCGTCCGCGCCTCGCAGAGCGTGGGCATCCCGCTCTCGGTGATCGAGGGCGTGTTGCAGTTCGTGCCGCAGGACGCCGCGCCCAGCCGGGAGGTGTGGCTCAGGGCCTCCGAGTGCTGGAGCACGGCGATCAACGAGCGCATCGCCAAGCTGGAGCGCATGCGCGACCGGTTCACGGAGTGCATCGGGTGCGGGTGCCTGTCGTTCGACCAGTGCCACCTGGTCAACCCCGGGGACAAGCTCGCAGCCGAGGGAACCCACCCGCTCCTCGAACCCTGACCTCCTGTCCGCTGCGCTCACCGCCCCCTCCCTATTATTCCTCATTCGGTCTATCATGGGGACAGATAGGGTGCGAAGCATGCGTGCGTGTGCCCGCTCCCGGTGCCGCACCCAGGGGAGGACTTCGCGGTGAACCAGGAAAGGCCCCTGTTCCAGGCGGTCGCCGAACACATGGTCACGCTGCCGGCCGGTGATATCACCCTCCGCGACGAGGGCAAGAAGACGAACTGGATGGTGGAGGTCGCGGCCTTCCAACTGGCGCGGTATCCGGTGACCCGCGAACTGTTCCGCGCTGTCCGCGGCGAGGAGCTGGAAAGCCTGGCTGGACCGCGTGTTCCGGTCACAGGGGTTTCCTGGAAGGACGCCGTCCAGTTCTGCGACCTGCTCTCGCGGTCGGCGGGACTCAAACCCTGCTACACCACGGGCGACGACCCGGACGCACTGGACGTCACCTGCGACTGGACCGCCGACGGCTACCGCCTTCCGTCGGAGGCGGAGTGGGAGTACGCCTGCCGCGCGGGCACTTCTGACGTCCGCTACGGAGAGCTGGACGAGATCGCCTGGCACCGGGCCAACTCCGGCGGCGAGGCGCACGACGTCGCGACCAGGACGCCGAACCCCTGGGGCCTCCACGACATGATCGGCAACGTCTGGGAGTGGTGCTGGGATCTCTACGACCCCCGGGTCTACGGCCCGTACCGGGTGTTCCGAGGCGGCGGCTGGAACGACGTCCCCCGCAGCTGCCGGGCCTCGTGCCGCCGCAAGAGCCACCCGACCTTCCACATCGACGACCTCGGCTTCCGCCTCGCCCGCTCACTCTGAGGTCTGCTCCCCGTGCCCGCGGGGACGGGCGCTGTGTGCTTCTGCGATGGACGCCGCGCATTTGACCAAAATGCGTCGCGCGTCATCACCTTCGGCTGCAACTGACCACAGCATGTCGGCAAGCTTGTGGTACGTTGCCAGACTGGCGGGAGAGTCTGTGTTGATTTCGGTATCCGCGGTTTCGATGAGAACCCGGTTTCCCACGATCCAGAAGCCAGTGGTGGGAACTGCGGGCAGCCTCGTGTCGAGCGGGATGATCCCGAACCTGACCGTGGGCAGGCTGAGCAGCGCCAGAATCCGGTCGATCTGTGCGACCATGACCTCTGGCGGGCAGACGAAGTAGCGGAGAGCCGACTCGCACATCAACAGCTCGATTCGCTTCTCGCTGTCGTACAGTGCTCGTTGTCGTTCCAGTCGGACGCGCACCGCTTCGTCTGTGTCGTGCGGTGTTTCCTGAAACTCTGCCGAAGAGGTGAAGACGTGACGTGCGTACTCGGCTATCTGAACCAACCCGGGAACGACTACGAGCTCGAACGCCCGGATGGTCGAGGCTGAGTTTTCGATTTTGCCGCTGTAGCGCTGTCGTTTGCCGTGGCCGGATCGGAGTTGCACTTTCCACGAGTTCGCCGCGATTCGGATCTGACGCAGTTCGTCGCGCATGCGCGCGATCACGGCCTCCGGCGCCCCGACAGCTCCGAGCCATGCCGAGACGTCGGAGTCCGTAGGGTTCTGGCTGCCGTTCTCGATCTTCGACACCTTGGACGGGTGCCAGTGGGCCTTGCCCGCGAGCTGCTTGCCGGACAGGCCGGCTTCGAGGCGGAGGCGTCGAAGCTCGTCGGCGAATTCGAGCCGACGGTTGTCGGGGCTGGTGCTCACGGGCTCCTCTTGGTGCTATGGCTGCATGTAGTCGTTGAACGCGACTGCGTGTCGCCACGCCGTGTCGCGCCACGATCGGTATGGCGCCACGGTAGCTGGGTCCGTGAGCAACTCGGCTCCGTTCAGGGGCGACCTCGCCCCGCGGAGCGTGGTCAACGAAGCCACGTTACTGGGCTTCGCCTGCCGGTCCCCGCAGTTCCTCGACGCCGGGCTCTGGCCTGTCTCACCGTTATGCTCGCCGCGGCTGATCCGGTTCGGAGAGCAGCTCCCGATCGAGTGGCGACGGAACAAGCGGATCTGCCGGGACCGACTTGCCCGTCTCGGCTTCTCCTGAGACGTCGTGCATCCACCGCTGCGGGAGAACTTCCGGCACATCATGGAGTACGGCCTGCGTGAGTACGGAGTGCCTTTGCTCGGTCGGCTGATCAAGGACTCGGTTCTGGTTGACCTTGGCTATGTTGCTGGCGAACAACTGCGGGCCGCACACGAGCGGTACACGATGGGGACGAGTCCAGTTGACCTTCTGCTGTTCCCGTTCCTGGCGACCGAGTTGGGGCTGCGGGCGCTCACGCAGTGACAGTCGGAGGTGGGGGAGAACCCATGTACTACGCGATGCGCCCTGCGGTCCCCGCCGACCGTGACGATGTGGTCGCCATGGTGCGGGCGCGCGCCGAGTGGATGCGCGTTCACGGGCACGGCCGTTGGGTGAGCTGGCACGGCATGGCTGACGTGCTCGGCGGCCAGATCGGCAACGGGTGGCCGGTGTGGGTCCTCACCGCCGGGCGGTCGGTGCTCGGTTGCACCACGGCGACCGAGGAAACCCCGGAGTTGGGGTGGACCGAGCAGGAGCGAACCGAGCCGGCGCTGTGGTTGCAGTCGACGGCGACCTTTCCCAACCACGACGGCCGTCATCCGGTCGGGACGCTGATCGCGTTCTGGGCGCTGGACCGGGCCGCCCGCCTCGGGGCCGCGTGGGTGCGACGTGGGGTGCTGACCAACGGTGCGGGCGACAACGTCGGCTTGGTCCGGTACTACCGGTGGCAGGGGTGGCGGGTCGTGCGTGCGTGCCGTCACCCCCGCAAGGAGGGGGTGATGGTGTGGTCACTGGCTCGCCCCGCCGAGCCGCAACCCGAACTGTCCGGCATTCTCCGGGAGGTCGGCGCCATGCTCCCCAACCACGCGCGGTGAGGCGCGAAACCGGGTCTGGGTGTCCACAATGGACGGAGGTCCCGGCGTCGGGGCCTCCGTTGTGATCACTTCTTGACGGGCGTGATCGGCTGCGTCTTCTCGTTGTCACCCCCGTAGTCGTTGGTGTTACCGTCGTTGCCGCCGCTCATGTGGTCACCCCCTCTCGGTTTTCGGATGCGGGTGTGGCACCACCAGGACGGTGATGTCGTCTCGGCTCTTCTCCCGTCCGGCCTTCACGATCTGCTGAGCGCACATTTCCGGATCGCCGGAGTGTTCCCGCACGATGTCGGTCAGCTCGGAGTCGGTGAGCCGGTGGATTCCGTCCGACGCGAGAATGAGCAGGGGCCTGTGGGTCACGAAGCTTTCCACTCCGTGGTACGACGCGCGAGCCAGGCTGTTGGTGATGACGTTGTCGTACTTCCGGGCCTCCTCGTCGGAAAGCCCCTCCTCTCGGAGCATCTGCCCCTGAGTGTGCGGCGTCGTCAGCCGCGTGACCTCCTGTTTCTCCGGGTCGTAGCCGTAGGCCGCCGCGTCCCCCGCCCACGCGACGAGGGATTCGCCGTTGGGGAGCATGGTGGCGACGACGATGGTTCCGCTCGGCGCCGGGTGTTCCACTGCCGGGTCCTCGCAGAGCTCCGCCGCGATCATCACGCCCCGCACTGGCGTGCGGCGCGCGGCGATCCTCACCGCGGTGGCGGCGGCGAGCTGCGCGAACTCCGCGACCTCCGGAGTGGAACCGGTGCCGTCGACGATCGCGACGGCGAGCCGGTCGTGGAACTGGTGATGGGCGTGGGCGTCGGCGTTGAGCGGGCGCTTCGGGCCCTTCTCCGTCGCGACGCCGATGACAGGGCCAGAGGTGTTCGTTTCGGCCATGGCTGCACTTTCTACGGGATGTGGTGGCCTGGTCAGAATCCTGTGTCGCCGGCAGTCAAACAATCCTTCTTTCGGGTGGGGGCTGAGTAAATGGGCGAAAACTCATGCCGTTACCCGCCAGGCGTGGCGACCCTGGCGGGTAACGGTGGGTACGGTAATCGGGTGCGGTCGTAGAGCGTTCGATAAACCTCCCTGTGGTCGTTGTTGAATGCAGGCGGTACCCCTGGTGGTGTTCGCCCTCGTACTCGGTGGACTCGCGGTCTCGTTCGAAACCAGGCCGTCGTGGCCTTTTCCGGGAAGGCGGCGGGGTGTCAGACGAGTGGGCGCGGTGGTGTCCACAGCGCCGGCGCGGTAGCTCTGGTCAGGTTGGGCGTGAGTCGATCTCCCGGTGGTGGCAGGGTCAACAGCCACTGGACCACCTCGATCAGGCTGCTGGTCTTCTCCCAGACCAGGCTCGGCGGGTCGTCGCCGGTCATCCGCAGCCCGAGCACCTCGCTGGAAAAGCGCACGCCGATCACGTCCCGGTGGCCGTCCGGCCACTCCCAGAACCCGTCCACCTCCACCGGCTGCCCGTTCCGCACCAGCGGAGGAAGGAACCGCCACCCCAGGTTCCGCAACGCGATCAGGTGCCCCAACTCCGGAAACGCCTCCACCGCCCGCTGGTCCGCGACGTTCACCGGCCACCCCGCAGAGCCCTCATACGAAGCTCGTACGCCAGGATGACGAGAGGGTCAGCGGGCAGCCTGACCCGCACCCGCCGCCGCACAACCGCTCGCCTCGGTGCCACGTACCTCATCAGCTTGCTCGCGAACTCAAGCAACAGCGCCTCCCGACAGTCCACTGTGGTCACTTGCTGTGAAGTTGGCCGGCGACGGGGACGCGGGCCCGTCAGTGTCGCGCCCCCGTCGCCGAGGCCCCGCCGCCCTGTGGCGGGACCCGACCGTCCACCGATCCGCGCGGAGCCTGGGGAAGCCCCGGTTCGGACCGGTGGACGGTGGCTATCTGAGGCCGGGCAGCAGCATCACGGCGACCAGGCCGAGGAGAGCCTGTAGGGGTAGCGATGACAGAGTTGTCATCTGTTCGCCTCCCAACGTCGTGGGGCCGGTGTGCTCCCGTTCGCTTCCGGAGGGAATTCTTTCGATCACGAGCGGCGGCAGGAACTGGTCGGCCGTCTGCGGGAGTCTGCAAAACTGGTGCGTATGGCCGACATGGGCTCGGTTCTCAGAGCTGCACGCACTACGGCCGGTGTCAGCCTGGCTGGCATGGCGGAACGGACGAACTACAGCAAGCCCTACCTGGGGCAGCTCGAAACAGGGAAGCGCGCGGTCCTGCCCCAGCACGTGGCGGCCTACGAACGAGCCCTGGGGGTGGACCTCGATCGCATCGCGTTCGCGGCGTCCGCCCCTCGCAGGGTCGACGGTGCCAGTCTCGCCAGCTTGGCCACCATCCTCAGCTCGACACGACGGCTGGAAGACGTCGTGGGTGTTGGGGGAGTGCTCGACACAGTGCGCGGAGTGCACCAACTCAGCCAGGTGCTCGCGCGAGAAGCGCGAGCTGCTCTCGAAGCGCCAGCCGTGCGCCTGGCCAGCGAGATCAGCCAGTACCGGGGGTGGCTCGAACTCGCCGCTGGCGACCAGTCCAGGGCAGCGCGCTGCCTGGGCACTGCGGTCGAACTGGCGCGACAGGCCGACGACCCCGACCGGTTGGCGCACGGGCTCAGCTTCACGGCGTACTCGGCGTTGGAGGCGGGGCGGGTCAAGGATGCCGCCGCACTGATCGACGAGGCGCTGCGGGATGGCCGTGTCCACCCGCTCATCCGCATGTACGACCGCTACCAACTCGCACGGGTGCATGCAGCGGCTGGGGAGTCCTACGCCGCTCAACGCGCCCTCATCGTGGCGGACAAGGCCGCCGAGGAGGCGGTGGCCGAGGAGCCGCCCGATGCGGGCTACTGGTACACGGATGGACTCTGGGGGTTGTATCGGGGCAGGGTGCTCTGGCTCCTCGGGCAACAGAACAGCGCAAGACAAGAAGTTCAGGCCGGGCTCGCGGCCATGCCGCGGGAGCACCGTGAAGCGGGGTGGGCCGCGAAATGGGTGAGAGCCGTACAGGGCGGCGACGTCCCGCACTGAGCGTGTCCTGGGAAAGTCATGCCGTGGTACGCGACGACCAGGGCGAGGCCGTGGTTCTTGGTCGCCGCGGGAGGTGGTGGAGCTGGATCGTGAGTTGACTGCCCTTCTGCGCGAGGGCTGACACTATCGATGCATGGCTTCCGTGGCGTCGGCCCTTCCACCGACCTGGTGTTGCACGCCGGGCTGGTGGCTGGTGTTGAAGTTCGTGACGTTGAGCTGATCCGGAACGGATCAAACGCCCTGTACCGCGTTGCGGGTGGTGCCGTGGCCCGGGTGGGGCGGCCTGGCCGTCTGGACCAGGCCGCCAAGGAGGTCGAGGTTTCGCGGTGGCTGCGCACACAGGGCGTCTCGGCAGTCGAAGCTGTCGCGGGTATCCATCAGCTTGTGATGGTGGATCGGCGGCCAGTGACCTTCTGGGTCGAGCTGCCCCAACATCGGGCGGCTACCCCGGCTGAGCTGGGGGCCGTTCTGCGGGCGTTGCACGCTGCTCCTCGCCCGTCGGGCGAGGGCCTGCCCGAGCTCGACCCGCTCGCTCGATGTGCCGAGACCGTCGAGACGGCCCGCTTTCTCACCCTTGCGGAGCGGAGGTTTCTGCGCGAGCGCTTGGCAGACCTGTCCCAGCGATGGCAGGAGCTGCCGCCGGAGCTTCCTCCGAGCGTTGTTCACGGCGATGCCTGGCAGGGTAACGCGGCTGTCTCTGGGAGCCGTGCACCTGTACTGCTCGACCTCGAAGCGGTCTCGGTCGGTCCGCCGGAGTGGGATCTGGTGCCGCTCGCTGCGGACGCGGTGCGGTTCAAGGGGATCGAGCGCCAGGACTACCGAACCTTCGTCGCGGCCTACGGGCACGACGTGACGGACTGGGCGGGCTTCGACACGTTCGCTGATCTGTGTGAGCTGCGTGGACTCTCTTCGTGACGCGTATGGGAGACGAAAATCCGGCGGCGTTGCGGGAGGCTCGGTACCGGCTCTCGTGTCTGAGGGGAGAGGTGGCACGCCCCAGGCACTGGTCGGCGTTCTGACGAGGGGGTTTCCGTGTGGGTGGGGTGTCAGTTGGGGAGGTAGCGCTCGAAGAAGATGTGGTTCTCGGCGATGCCGCATGCGGTTGCCGTTTCGATGATGGAGTCGACCAGGGGCGGTGGTCCGCAGACGTAGATGTCCGGTGGGGCTGGGGTCGTGCGCAGGTCGTTTCGCACGATCTCGGCGGGGGTGCCGTGTCGGCCGGCCCAGGTTGGGGTTGGGTGCCAGACGCAGATGTCGTATGCGAAATCGGGGAGCTGGTCGCGGATGGCGTCGAGGTCGGCCGTGCCGAAGACGTCGGACTCCTCGTTCACACCCAGCAGTAGCCGGGCCGGTTGGGGGTCCTGCCACTCGGCCATGCGGCGGGCCATCGACAGCAGTGGGCCCAGGCCTGTGCCGCCGGCGATGAACCAGCGGGGGTTCAGTCCGGTTTCGTGGAGGCCGAAGGCGCCCTGGGGGCCGTGGACGACCAGCGGGTGACCTGCGCGTGCCTCGTCGCGCAGGTAGGAGGAGAACGCGCCGCCGGGGCGGAGTCGGATGAGGAACTCCAGGCGGCCGTCCCAGTTGCCGGTGTTGCACATCGAGTAGGAGCGCTTCACGTCGCGGTTGGGGATCTCCAGCTGGACGAACTGGCCGGCGTCGAACTGGCTTCCGGGGGTGCCCTCTGCGCTGGGATCGAGGTGGAGGACCAGTCGGACGACGTCGCGCGTGACCGGGCTCAGCTCCGTGATCTTTCCACTGTGGACGCGGATACCGTCGAGCAGGATTCGATCGTGGCTGTAGGGCAGATCGATCGTGATGGGTCCACGTGGGACAGTTCGGCACAGGAGGACGTCACGGTTGTTGCCCGGTGGGAGCGCGTCGGGATTGTGCGTTCCCAGTTCGTACTCGCCCGACTTCACCGTGCCACGACACGATCCGCAGGTTCCCTGACGGCACAGCGACGGCAGCCAGAGCCCGGAGTCCGCCGCGGCGTCCACCACCGTCTGGTCGTTCCCGCACGTGATGTCCAGGGTTTCTCCGTCAGCGGTGGTCAGGGACACCGGCCAGGTTTCCTCCATGGCTACTGCCGCTCCAGTGCCCGTGCGACGTCCGTGGTGGCCTCACCGGTGGTGCGGAGCCCGAACTGGTCGACGATTCGCGCGGCGAGGCTCGGCGTGAGGAACCCTGGCAGCTCGGGCCCCAGGTGGATGTTGCGGATTCCCAGTGCCAGCAAGGTGAGGAGCACCGCGATCGCCTTCTGCTCCATCCAGGACAACACGAGCGTCATCGGCAGCTCGTTGACGCCGCAGCCGAACTCCTCCGCCAGGCGCAGTGCGATGGTGATCGCGGAGTAGGTGTCGTTGCACTGGCCGAGGTCGAGGAGGCGGGGAATACCGCCGATGTCCCCGAAGTCCTTGTGGTTGAAGCGGTACTTGGCGCACCCCAGGGTCAGGACGAGTGAGTCCTGTGGCACGTTCTCGGCGAACTCGCCGTAGTAGTCCCGACCTGGCGTCGGCCCGTCGCATCCGCCGACGAGGAAGAAGTGGCGGACGGCGCCAGAGCGCACCGCCTCGACGATGCGGTCGACCACGGACAGCACGGCGTCCCGGGCGAATCCGACGGTGACGACCTTCTCCGGCTCGGTCGTGGTGAAGCCGGGCATCGCCTTGGCTGCCTGGATCACCGGCTCGAAGTCCTCGGTGAGGTGCCGGACGCCGGCCCAGCCCACCGGTCCGGTGGTGAAGATCCGGTGCCGGTAGCTGAGATGCGGTTCGATGATGCAGTTGGAGGTCATCAGGATCGGCCCCGGGAAGCGGGCGAACTCGTGTTGCTGCTCGTGCCATGCGCCGCCGTAGTTGCCGACCAGGTGCGGGTGCGCCCGGAGCGCGGGGTAGGCGTGCGCGGGCAGCATCTCGCCGTGGGTGTAGACGTTGATCCCGGTTCCGGCCGTCTGCTCCAGCAGGACGGCCAGATCCTTCAGGTCGTGTCCGCTGACCAGAATCGCCTTGCCCACCACGGGGGTCGTGCGGACGGCGGTGGGCTCGGGGCTGCCGTAGGAGCCGGTGTTGGCCGCGTCGAGCAGTCGCATGACGTCGAGGTTGAGCATGCCGACGCGCGTCGCCCGGCTCAGCAACTCGTCGGGATCGGTCGGGTCGTCGGCGAGGAACGAGAGGATGTCCTCGACTTCCGCGTAGACCTTCTGATCGCGCAACCCGAGCACCGTGGCGTGGTGCGCGTAGGCGCACACCCCCTTCATCCCGTACAGGCACAGTGCCCGGAGGCCGACGACGTCCGCGCCCACCACGTCCAGTCCAGATCGGACACCCACCTCGGCGGCCTGCCGGAGCAGACCGTCCAGGTCTGGCTGCGCCTTCCACGTGGCAGGTCCGGTCAGCGTCTCCGGCTGCTGCCCCCGGGCGCGGGCGGCCTCCTCGTAGCGGTCCCGCACACGGTCGCGGACGGCCTTCGCCTCGCGCAGCAGGGCGACGAACCGGGTGGGGGTGAAGTTGACGTTGGTCAGGGTGGTGAACATCGCGAAGAGGACGAACCGGGCGGCGTCGTCGTCGGCCGCGCCGAGGGCCCGCGCCCTGCTCGCGTACTGGGCGATGCCCTTCACGGCGTGCACCAGGAGGTCCTGGAGATCCGCCGTGGGCTGGGTCTTGCCGCAGTTCCCCCGGGTGCCCGAACACCCGGGAGACGATCCGGTCCGATCGGTTTGCTCGCACTGGAAGCAGAACACGGTTGATCCTCCTCAAAGGACAGTCGACAGGAACTTCCCCGGCGCTCCGGCGAGATCTACCCGGCCGCGTGGGGTTCAGGCGGTGGCGGTGGCGCGGTGGGAGAAGAAGGTGGTGAACAGGGTGGCCACGCCGGCGGACACCGCGAGCAGCGCCAGGCCGGGGCCGTAGTCCTGGAGCGAGCCGTAGAACGCGCCCATGAGCAGCGGGGGCAGGAAACCGCCGAGGCCGCCCGCCGCGCCGACCACGCCCGTCACCGCTCCGACCTGCTCGATCGGCGTGACCAGGGCGACGAGGGCGAACACGGCGCCGCTGGCCGCGCCCAGCGCCGTCGCCATGGTGAGGAAGGCGATCGTCCCGACCGGCACCAGGTCCGGGGTGAAGGCCTGCACGGCGGCGGCGACCACGACGACGGCCAACGTGCCGCCGAGCACCCGGGTGGGGTGCAGCCGGTCGGACAGCCAGCCGCCCAGCGGGCGGGCGAGGACGGCGAGGACCACGAACCCGGCCATCCGGTTCGCCGCGTCGGCCTGCGAGAGGGTGTAGGCGGTGCGGAGATAGGTCGGCAGGTAGACGGAGAAGGCGACGTAGCCGCCGAACGCGAGCGCGTAGAGCGCGGACGCCTGCCAGGTGATCGGCAGCCGCAGCGCGCCCGTCAACCGGCGCAGGACGGACGTGGTGATGCGCGGCCGTCCCGGTGCGTCCCGCAACAGCACCGCGGCGAGCACCGCGTAGGCGGCCAGTACCGCGGCGGTGATCAGGAACGGCGCGGTCAGGTCGACCGCCTTCACCAGGGGAACCGTGGTGAGCGCGCTGATCGCGGTGCCGCCCATGCCCACGCCGAACACGCCGAGCGCGAGCCCGCGTTGGCGGGGCGGAAACCACGCGTTGACCACGGGCACACCGACGGCGAAGGCGGTGCCGCCGATGCCCAGGAAGAACCCGCCGCACAGCAGGGCGGCGAGCGAGCCGTGCCCGAACAACCCGACGAACAGCACCGGGACGATCGTGGCCGCCGACACCAGCGGGAACATCACCCGCCCGCCGAACCGGTCGGTGAGCGCGCCGACCGGGATCCGGCCCAGCGACCCGACGATGACCGGCACGGCGAGCAGCAGCGCCTGCTGGAGGGAACTGAGCCGCAGCTCGTCCTGGAACAGCGGGCCCAGCGGGCTGAGCAGGGCCCACGCCCAGAAGTTCACGGCGAATCCGAGGGTGGCCAGCACGAGGACGAGCCACCTCTGGCCCGCCCCCGCCGGCGGTGGTTGCGCGGTCTCTCCTGTCACACCACACACACTCATCCACCGCGGTCTCGGCCAGAAGAGTGGTTGGTCATCGGCCCGACGGTCGGATGTCCGCGTCCGAAGAGGACTTTCGACCCTGCGCGGACTGGGCCGATCCGGTGACGCTGGGGACGTCCTGACCCCAGCGACGATCACTGGAGGTTCTCCGGTGGACCCCGAACCCGGCCGTCCCGCACCGCGGATGTCCGCACCACCCGGCCCCCTGCTCGCGGCGCGCCGCTTCTTCACCGGGGAGGAGCACTCCGCGGACGGCCGCGTCCTGCACCAGGTCGACAGTGGACAGTGGGAGCGGTTCTACCGCGACCGCTGGGCGCACGACAGGGTCGTCCGCTCCACCCACGGCGTCAACTGCACGGGGTCCTGCTCCTGGCAGGTCTTCGTCAAGGACGGGCTGATCACCTGGGAGCACCAGGCCACCGACTACCCGTCGATCGGCCCGGAGTCCCCGGAGTACGAGCCGCGCGGCTGTCCGCGCGGGGCCTCGTTCTCCTGGTACACCTACTCGCCCTCGCGGGTCCGCTACCCCTACGTGCGCGGGGTCCTGCTGGAGATGTGGCGGGAGGCCAGAACCCGGCTGGGCGATCCGGTCGCCGCGTGGGCGGAGATCACCGGAGATCCGGAGCGATCCCGGGCGTACAAGCGGGCGCGCGGCACGGGCGGCTTCGTGCGGTCCACATGGGACGAGGTCACCGAGCTCGTCGCGGCGGCGCACGTGCACACCGCGAAGGCGTACGGCCCGGACCGGGTGGTCGGCTTCTCGCCGATCCCGGCGATGTCGATGGCCTCCTTCGCCGCCGGCACCCGCTACCACTCGCTGATCGGCGGCACGTTGCTGTCCTTCTACGACTGGTACGCCGACCTGCCCGTGGCCTCGCCGCAGGTGTGGGGCGACCAGACCGACGTGCCGGAGTCCGCGGACTGGTGGAACTCCAGCTACCTGGTGATGTGGGGGTCCAACATCCCGGTCACCCGCACCCCGGATGCCCACTTCCTCACCGAGAGCCGGTACCGGGGCACCAAGGTGGTGGCGGTCAGCCCGGACTACGCCGACAACGTCAAGTTCGCCGACGACTGGCTGGCCCCGCACCCCGGCACCGACGGGGCGTTGGCGATGGCGATGGGCCACGTCGTGCTGAGCGAGTTCTTCCGGGACCGCGAGGTCGCCTACTTCGCCGACTACGTCCGCCGCTACACCGACCTGCCGTTCCTGGTGACGCTGGAGGAGCGGGGCACGGCGACGGTGCCCGGCAAGTTCCTGACGGCAGCCGACCTCGGGGTCGACTCCGGTACCGACTCCGGGGTCGACTGCGAGGCGGACAACGCCGAGTTCAAGACGGTGCTGCTGGACGAGGTCACCGGGAAACCGGTGGTGCCCAACGGTTCCCTCGGCTTCCGCTGGGGCGACTCCGGGTTGGGCCGGTGGAACCTCGACCTGGGCGGCGTGCGGCCGGTCCTCACCCTGCTCGGGCGGCACGACGAGACCGTCACCGTCGACCTGCCCCGGTTCGACGTGGGGGAGACCGAAGGCGGTAGCTCCCTGCGTCGGGGCGTGCCCGTCACGCGGATCGGCGGGCGGCTCGTCACCACCGTCTTCGACCTGCTGATGGCTCAGTACGGAGTGCGGCGCGACGAGCTCCCCGGCGAGTGGCCAACGTCCTATGAGGACGGTTCCCAGCCGTACACGCCGGCGTGGGCCGAGCAGGTCACCTCCGTGCCGGCGGCCACGATCGCGCGGATCGCCAGGGAGTTCGCCCGCAACGCCGAACGCACCCGGGGTCGGTCGATGATCGCCATGGGCGCGGGGACGAACCACTGGTTCCACTCCGACACGATCTACCGCGCGCTGCTGTCCCTGGTGCTGCTCACCGGTTGCCAGGGCCGCAACGGCGGTGGTTGGGCGCACTACGTCGGTCAGGAGAAAGCCCGGCCGGTGACCGGAATGCAGCACCTGGCCTTCGCCTTCGACTGGCAGCGCCCCACACGGCACATGGCCGGCACCGCCTTCTGGTACCTCGCCACCGACCAGTGGCGCTACGAGGGCTTCCTGGCCGACGAACTGGCCAGCCCGCTGGGCGCGGGCACCTTGTCCGGCAAGGCGTTCGCCGACTGCAACGCGCAGGCGGCCCGGCTGGGCTGGCTGCCGTCCCACCCCACCTTCGACCGCAACCCGCTGGACCTCGCCGACGAGGCGAGCGCGGCCGGGCGACCGGTGGCCGAGCACGTGGTGTCCGAGCTGACGGCGGGCCGGCTGCGGTTCGCCGCCGAGGACCCCGACAACCCGGCGAACTTCCCCCGTGCGCTCACGGTGTGGCGGGCCAACCTGCTCGGCTCCTCCGGCAAGGGGAACGAGTACTTCCTGCGCCACCTGCTGGGCGTCGACGCGGACGTGCGCAGCGCGGAGTCGCCGCCGGAACTGCGGCCCACCGAGGTGGAATGGCGGGCGGAGGCTCCCGAGGGCAAGCTCGACCTGCTCACCGCGATCGACTTCCGGATGACTTCGACCGGTCTGTTCGCGGATGTCGTGCTGCCGGCGGCGACCTGGTACGAGAAGCACGACCTGTCCAGCACCGACATGCACCCCTTCCTGCACGCCTTCAACCCCGCCATCGCCCCGCCGTGGCAGGCCCGGTCGGACTACGACGTCTTCCGCGGCCTGGCCGACAGGTTCGGCGAGCTGGCCCGGGAACACCTCGGTGTGCGCACCGACGTGCTGGCCGTGCCCCTGGCCCACGACACCCCCGACGAGCTGGCCCAGCCCGGGGGCCGGGTCCGGGACTGGAAGGCCGGGGAGTGCGCGCCGGAACCGGGGCGCACCATGCCGAAACTCGTCACGGTGGAACGGGACTACGGCGCGGTCGGCGAGAAGATGCGCGCCGTCGGGCCGCTGCTCGACGAGCTGGGCCTCACCACCAAGGGCATCACGTACCGGGTGGAGCCGGAGATCGCCCACCTCCGCGCCCAGAACGGGGTGATCACGAGCGGAGTGGCCGCCGGTCGGCCGTCGCTGGCCACCGCCGACCGGATGTGCGATGCCATCCTGGCGCTGTCCGCCACCAGCAACGGACGCCTGGCGACCGAGGGTTTTCGGGTGCTGGAGCGGCGAACCGGAATCCGGTTGGCGGATCTGGCCGAGGAGAACGAGGGCCGCCGCATCACGTTCGCCGACACGCGGAGTCGGCCGCAACCGGTGCTCACCTCGCCGGAGTGGTCCGGCAGCGAGACCGGCGGGCGACGCTACTCGGCGTTCGTCATCAACGTGGAGCGCGACAAGCCCTGGCACACGGTGACCGGGCGGCAGCACTTCTTCGTGGACCACGACTGGATGGCCGAGCTGGGCGAGCAGTTGCCGGTGTTCCGGCCGCCGCTCGACATGCACCGCCACTTCGGGCGGCAGGGCGTCGCCGAGGACGGGCGGCCCGAGATCACCGTGCGGTACCTGACGCCGCACTCGAAGTGGTCGGTCCACTCGGAGTACCAGGACAACGCGCACATGCTGGCCCTGTCCCGGGGCGGACCGACGATCTGGATGTCCACTGTGGACGCCGAAGCGATCGGGGTCAGGGACAACGACTGGGTGGAGGCGTACAACCGCAACGGTGTGGTGGCGGCCAGGGCCATCGTGTCGCACCGGATGCCCGCCGGGACCGTCTACATGTACCACGCGAAGGACCGCAACGTGAACGTCCCGCGCACCGAGCTCAGCGGGCGGCGCGGGGGAACGCACAACTCCCTGACTCGACTGCTGCTCAAACCCACCCACCTCATCGGCGGCTACGCGCAGTTCACCTACGCCTTCAACTACTACGGCCCGACGGGGAACCAGCGCGACGAGGTCACCGTGATCCGCCGTCGCGCGCAGGAGGTGACCTACTGATGCGGGTGATGGCCCAGGTCGCGATGGTGATGAACCTGGACAAGTGCATCGGCTGCCACACCTGCTCCGTGACGTGCAAGCAGACGTGGACCAACCGGGAGGGCACCGAGTACGTCTGGTTCAACAACGTCGAGACCAAGCCGGGCGTCGGCTACCCGAAGCGGTACGAGGACCAGGACCGCTGGCGCGGGGGCTGGGAGCTGGACCGGCGGGGCCGGCTCAAACTGCGCTCCGGCGGGCGGGTCCGCCGGCTGCTCAACCTGTTCGCCAACCCGGACCTGCCCGCGCTGGACGACTACTACGAGCCGGCCAGCTACGACTACGACACCCTGATCACCGCGCCGGCCGGGACGCACACCCCGGTCGCCCGGCCGAAGTCGGCGATCACCGGCGAGGACATGGCCATCACCTGGGGCGCCAACTGGGAGGACGACCTCGGCGGCGCGCCGGAGCACGCCCCCGCCGACCCCAACCTCGCCGCGATGACCGAGAAGGTGCGGTTTGAGTTCGAGCGCACCTTCATGTTCCACCTGCCCCGGATCTGCGAGCACTGCCTGAACCCGGCCTGCGTGTCGGCCTGTCCGTCCGGCGCGATGTACAAACGGGCCGAGGACGGCGTGGTCCTGGTGGACCAGAACCGGTGCCGGGGCTGGCGGATGTGCGTCTCGGCCTGCCCCTACAAGAAGGTCTACGTCAACCACCGCACCGGCAAGGCCGAGAAGTGCACGTTCTGCTTCCCCCGGCTGGAGGCCGGCCAGCCCACGGTGTGCGCGGAGACCTGCCCGGGACGATTGCGCTACCTCGGCTTGGTGCTCTACGACGCGGACGCCGTGCTGGCCGCCGCGAGCACGCCGGACCCCACCGATCTGCTGGACGCGCAGCGCGCGGCCTTTCTGGACCCGGACGATCCAGACGTGCGCGCCGCCGCGCTCGCCGAGGGGATTCCCGAGGACTGGTTGGACGCGGCGCGCCGATCGCCGGTGCACCGGCTGATCTCCCACTACCAGGTGGCGCTGCCCCTGCACCCGGAGTACCGCACACTGCCCATGGTCTGGTACATCCCGCCGCTGTCGCCGGTGCTGGACGCGGTGTCCGAACAGGACGGTGACCCGGCCGACCCCGACGACGTGTTCCACGCGATCCGCGGTCTGCGCATTCCCCTGGAGTACCTGGCGAATCTCTTCACCGCCGGCGACACCGAGGTCGTGGCCGGAGTGCTGATGAAGCTGGCCGCGATGCGCGGCTACATGCGGGCACGCTCGCTGGACGGCTCCGTCTCCACCGAGTTGTTGACCGCCACCGGCATGTCCGCCGCGGAGATGGAGGAGATGTACCGCCTGCTGGCCATCGCGAAGTACGAGGACCGCTACGTGATCCCGGCGGCACACCGGGAGAACGCCGCCGCGCTGTCGAGCCAGGGGATGGGATGCGGCCTCGACAGTGATGGCGGGCCGGGAATGGGTGGCGAGGACCTCCAGGGCTTCCAGGACTTCCACCTCACCGGAGCCCGCTCCGACGGCCGCATCGGACTGTCACTGTTCGTCAAGCCTCGGGGGAGGACATCGTGAGCGGTCGCTCCACTCGCGCGACTCCCGTCGAGAGCACTGCGGAACGCGCCACCCTGTTCCGGCTCATCTCCTTGCTCTCGCAGTACCCGGACGCGGAACTGCTCGCCGGCCGTGCCGAACTGGCCGAGGCCGTCGCCGGGCTCTCCGCGTCACCGGCGAGCAGGGCACTGTCCCGGTTCATGACGTGGTACGTCGACCAGCCGCCGATGGCCCTGGCCCGACACTACGTCGAGACCTTCGACCTGCGCCGGCGCTCCAGCCTGTACCTCACCTACTACCTGCACGGCGACACGCGCCGACGTGGAATGGCATTGCTGGTGCTCAAACAACGCTACCGCGCCGCCGGCCTGAACCCGCCCGACGACGAACTGCCGGACTACCTGCCGGTGGTCTGCGAGTTCGCCGCGCTGGCCGGACCGCGCACGGGAGAGGCACCGCTGCGGCAGCACCGAGCGGGGGTGGAGATGATTCGCCGCGCGTTGCGGGAGAGCGGATCACCCTACGTGGACCTGATCGACGCGTTGTCAGCGCTCCTCCCAGGACTGTCCACTGTGGAGGAGTCAACGGTGGTCAGGCTGGTCGCCGAGGGGCCGCCCGCGGAACCGGTGGGGCTGACGCCGTTCACCCCACCCGAACACCTGACCGGAACGGGGGCGCGGGGATGAACGCGGTCGACGTCGTGCTGTGGGTCGTGCTGCCGTACGTGGCGCTGACCGTCTTCGTGCTGGGGCACGTCTGGCGCTGGCGGACCGACCAGTTCGGGTGGACCACGCACACCACCCAACTGCTGGAGAGCCGCTGGCTGCGCCTGGGCGCGCCGCTGTTCCACCTCGGTCTGCTCCTGGCCATCGGCGGTCACGCGATCGGCCTGCTGGTGCCCAAGGCGTGGACCGAGGCGCTGGGCGTCTCCGAGCACACCTACCACATCGTGGCGCTCGGCGGCGGTGTGCTGGCGGCCGTGCTGGTGGTGAGCGGTCTGGTGCTGTTGCTCGCCCGACGACTGGTGAACGGGCGCGTGCGCCGCACCACGACCCGGATGGACAAGGTGCTCTACCTCGTGCTGTCAGCGGTGATCGCGTTCGGCACGGGCGGGACGGTGGGGCGCAACCTGCTCGGCTGCGGGTACGACTACCGGGAGACCATCGCCGTGTGGTTCCGCGGGATCTTCTGGTTCCACCCCGAACCGCGGCTCATGGTCGACGTCCCCCTGGTGTTCCAACTGCACGCGCTGAGCGCGCTCGTGCTGTTCGGGCTGTGGCCGTTCACCAGGCTCGTCCACGTCTGGTCGGTGCCCGTCGCCTACCTCTGGCGCCCCTACGTCCTCTACCGGCACCGGAGGCCTCGGCTCTCGGCGTCGGCGCGACCGGGCGCGGTCGGTGACGGGCGGCGAGGAGCGTGAGGCCACCCGCGAGTTCGGGGACCTGGTTTTCCTTGCCCCAGGAGCGGGTAAAGAAGAGAAAAGCGTCCTGGTCGGTCCGCTTGATCCCGTTTGTCCCTACCTTGCGCCAGCCTGCCCAAGGGGAGTCTGCGCCGAGCGGTCGGCGGCCACTGGGGCGACGTTTCGCCTGTGGGGCAACGAAAACAGCACAAACCAGCACATAAAGAATATTCATAACACATGCCGCGAAGTGAGTGATCACGCAGCTTCGCGGTGAATCGCTTCGGCCAACCCGGTGATTCTCCGATCGTCTTCTGATCGCCCAGGGCGCGTTTCGCGGAGAGGCGCGTAGCTTCCGTGGTGCAACGCGTTGCGCACGTTGGTGGACCTCCGCCGCGGTCCGCTTCAGACTGGGGAGACGAGGATCGGGATGTGCGCCCTGCGCAAGTCGTTCGACCCGAGCGGTGTTGAGGATTCGGCCAGTGCGGCCCTGCTGCGCCTGAGCCGCCTGCTCACCCGCTCCGACACCTCACCCGACCTCCGCGCCGTGCACCGGCGCGGGGGTCGCGCGGGGGAGTCCTACTACCGGGATCGTTGGAGCCACGACAAAGTCGTCCCGTCCACCCACGGCGTCAACTGCACCGGCTCATGCCGGTGGAAGGTCTACGTCAAGGACGGGATTATCACCTGGGAGACGCAGGACACCGACTACCCCTCCGTCGGGCCCGACCGCCCGGAGTACGAGCCCCGCGGTTGTCCCCGGGGCGCTTCCTTCTCCTGGTACACCTACTCGCCCCTGCGCGTCCGCTACCCCTACGCGCGCGGCGTCCTGGTCGAGATGTACCGCGTGGCCAAGGAGAAACACGGTGATCCCGTCCGCGCGTGGAAGTCCATCATGGACGATCCGGTCAAGCGCGGCGTGTACCACCGGGCCCGGGGACGTGGCGGGCTGGTGCGGATCGACTGGGACGAGGCGGCCGAACTGGTCGCGGCCGCGCACGTGCACACCATCGCCGAGCACGGCCCGGACCGCGTCGCCGGATTCTCGCCCATCCCGGCCATGTCGATGGTCTCGCACGCCGTCGGGTCCCGGTTCATGGCCCTGCTGGGCGCTCCGATGCTGTCCTTCTACGACTGGTACGCGGACCTTCCCGTGGCCTCGCCCCAGGTGTTCGGCGACCAGACCGACGTGCCCGAGTCGGCGGACTGGTGGGACGCCGCCTACCTGCTGATGTGGGGCTCGAACGTCCCGGTGACCCGCACGCCCGACGCGCACTTCATGACCGAGGCCCGGTACCGGGGCCAGAAGGTCGTGGTGGTCTCCCCGGACTTCGCCGACAACACGAGGTTCGCGGACGAGTGGATGGCGCCGCACCCCGGCACCGACGCCGCGCTGGCGTTGGCGATGGGGCACGTGGTGTTGCGCGAGTTCTTCGTGGACAACGCCACACCGGCGTTCACGGACTACGTCCGCCGCTACACCGACCTGCCGTTCCTGGTCACCCTGCTGGAGCGCGACGGGCACCTGGTCCCGGGCAGGTTCGTCACGGCCGCCGATCTCGGCCGCGTGGAGGAGCACGCCGAGTGGAAACCCGCCCTGCTCGACGACGTCACCGGAAAACCCGTGGTGCCCAACGGATCGCTCGGCTTTCGCTGGTCCGCCGAGCCCGGCAGGTGGAACCTGGACCTGGCCGGCGTGGAACCGGCGCTCTCCCTGCACGGCCACGCGGACGCGGAGCCGGTGGGCGTGGCGCTTCCCCGGTTCGACCAGCCGGACGGAACCGGCGAGGTGCTGCGCCGGGGTGTGCCCGCCGTTCGACTGGGTGCGGAGAAGCGTTGGGTCACCACGGTTTTCGACCTGCTGCTCGCCCAGTACGGCGTCGCGCGGGAAGGTCTGCCCGGCGAGTGGCCGACGGGCTACGACGACGCCGAGGAACCGGCGACTCCGGCGTGGCAGGAGACGATCACCGGGGTCCCGGCGGCGCAGGTGGTGCGCGTCGCGCGCGAGTTCGCCGACACCGCCGTGCGGTCGAAGGGCCGCTGCATGATCATCATGGGGTCGGGGGCGAACCACTGGTTCCACGCGGACCTGATCTACCGGTCCATGCTGGCACTGCTCCAGCTCACCGGGTGCCAGGGCCGCAACGGCGGGGGATGGGCGCACTACGTCGGACAGGAGAAGGTCCGACCGCTGACCGGGTGGGCCACGATGGCCGGCGCGCTGGACTGGTGCCGCCCGCCGCGCCAGATGATCGGGACCGCCTACTGGTACACCCACACCGACCAGTGGCGCTACGACGCGCTCGGCGCCGACGCGCTGTCCTGGCCGCTGGGCGGCGGCCACCTCGCCGGCGCAACCGTCGCCGACCTGCTGGCCCGCTCGGCGCGGATGGGCTGGATGCCCTCGTACCCCACGTTCGACCGCAACCCGCTGGACCTGGTGGCCGAGGCCGACGCCGCCGGCGCCGATCCCGTCGCGCACGTCGTCGAGGAACTGCGGGCCGGGCGGCTGAAGTTCGCGTGCGAGGACCCGGACGCGCCGGAGAACTGGCCGCGCGTGCTCACGGTGTGGCGGGCCAACCTGATCGGCTCCTCGGCGAAGGGCAACGAGTACTTCCTGCGGCACCTGCTCGGCGCCGACACCGAGGTCCGCGCGCAGGAGACGCCCTCGGCGCGCCGGCCGCGTGAGGTGCGCTGGCGTGAGCAGGCGCCACAAGGCAAGCTCGATCTCCTGCTGGCACTGGACTTCCGGATGACCAGCACCACTCTGTACGCCGACGTCGTGCTGCCCGCGGCGACCTGGTACGAGAAGCACGACCTGTCCAGCACGGATATGCACCCGTTCGTCCACTCGTTCAACGCGGCCGTGGACCCGCCGTGGCAGTGCCGCACGGACTTCGACATCTTCCACGGGATCGCCCGCGCCTTCAGCGAACTGGCCGCCACCCACCTCGGCGTGCGTCGCGATCTCGTGGTCACCGCGTTGCAGCACGACACCCCCGGCGAGATCGCCCAGCCCGGCGGGACCGCGCGGGACTGGCGTGCCGGGGAGTGCGAACCGATGCCCGGCGCGACGATGCCCGTGTTCACCGTGGTCGAGCGCGACTACCCGGCCGTGGCCGCGCGACTGGCCGCACTGGGCCCGGTCGTGGAGAAAGCGGGCGTCACCACGAAGGGCGTGACCGTGGACGTGGCACGGGAACTGGCCTGGCTGGCCGAGGCCAACGGCACCGCCCCGGCCGGTCCGACCGCTGGTCGGCCCCGGGTCGACACCGACCGCCGGTTCGCTGACGCGATCCTCGCGTTGTCCGGCACCACCAACGGGCGGGTCGCCACCGAGGGGTTCCGCGTGTTGCAGGAGCGGGTTGGCCGCCCGCTGACCCAGTTGTCGGCCGAGTCCGCGCACCACCGGGTCACCTTCGCCGACACGCGCTCCCGCCCGGCCCCGGTGGTGACGAGCTACGAGTGGTCGGGCGACGAGTCGGGCGGGCGGCGGTACTCCCCGTTCACGATCAACGTGGAGCAGCTCAAGCCCTGGCACACGCTGACCGGCCGGCAGCACTTCTTCCTCGACCACGAGTGGCTGGCCGAACTCGGGGAGCAGCTCCCCGTCTACCGGCCGCCGTTGGACATGCACCGCCTCTACGACGAACCGCCGCTGGGGCCCGACGGTCAGCGCCAGGTGGTCGTCCGCTACCTGACGCCGCACTCGAAGTGGTCGATCCACTCGGAGTACCAGGACAACCCGCTGATGCTCACGTTGTCCCGGGGTGGGCCCACGTTCTGGATGAGCCCGGCGGACGCCGACGCGATCGGCGTGCGGGACAACGACTGGGTCGAGGCCGTGAACCGCAACGGCGTCGTGGTGGCGCGAGCCGTCGTGTCCCACCGCATGCCGACCGGCACCGTGTTCATGTACCACGCGCAGGAACGCACGGTGAACGTGCCGCGGAGCGAGACCACCGGCCGGCGGGGCGGGGTCCACAACTCCCTGACCCGCCTGCAGATCAAGCCGACGCACCTGGTCGGCGGCTACGCCCAGCTCTCCTTCGGCTTCAACTACCTGGGGCCGACCGGGAACCAGCGCGACGAGGTCACCGTGATCCGCCGGCGCGGCCAGGAGGTGACCTACTGATGCGGGTCATGGCGCAACTGGCGATGGTGATGAACCTGGACAAGTGCATCGGATGCCACACCTGCTCGGTCACCTGCAAGCAGACCTGGACCAACCGCGAGGGTGTGGAGTACGTCTGGTTCAACAACGTCGAGACCCGGCCCGGGCAGGGCTATCCCCGGCAGTACGAGGACCAGCGGCGCTGGCGCGGCGGGTGGGAGCTGTCCCGGCGCGGACGACTGCGGCTGCGCGGCGGAAGCCGTCTGCGCCGCCTCGGTTCGCTGTTCGCCAACCCCGAGCTCCCCGCGCTCACCGACTACTACGAGCCCTGGACCTACGACTACCGCACGCTCACCACCGCGCCGCTCGGCGACGACAGCCCGGTCGCCCGCCCCGTCTCGGCGGTCACCGGCGCGCCCACAACCATCCACAGTGGACCGAACTGGGACGACAGCCTCGGCGGCGGACCGGAGAACGGCGCGCTGGACCCGGTGGTGGCCAAGCTGCGGGACGAGCTGGGGCACCAGGTGCGGTTCGAGTTCGAGCAGACGTTCATGTTCTACCTGCCCCGCATCTGCGAGCACTGCCTCAATCCGTCCTGTGTGGCCAGTTGCCCCTCGGGAGCCATGTACAAGCGGGTCGAGGACGGCATCGTGCTGGTCGACCAGGACCGGTGCCGAGGCTGGCGGATGTGCGTCAGCGGGTGCCCGTACAAGAAGGTGTACTTCAACCACCGCACCGGCAAGGCCGAGAAGTGCACCTTCTGCTACCCCCGCATGGAGGTCGGCCAACCCACGGTGTGCGCCGAGACCTGCGTGGGCCGGCTGCGCTACATCGGGGTGCTGCTCTACGACGTCGACCGCGTGACCGAGGCGGCGAGCGTCCAGGACGAGAAGGGCCTCTACCCCGCGCAGCTCGACCTGTTCCTCGACCCGGAGGACCCCGAGGTCGTGGCGGCCGCCGAACGCTCCGGCGTGCCGCACGAGTGGATCCAGGCGGCGCGGCGCTCCCCGGTGCGCGACCTCATCTGCACCTACCGACTGGCGCTCCCGTTGCACCCGGAGTACCGGACGATGCCCATGGTCTGGTACATCCCGCCGCTGTCGCCGGTGGTGGACGCGTTGGCGAAGACCGGTTTCGACGGGGAGGACGCCGGAAACCTGTTCGGGGCCATCGAGGCGCTGCGGATTCCCGTGGAGTACCTGGCCGAGCTGTTCACCGCCGGCGACCCCGAGCCGGTTCGGGCCTCGATGCGCCGGTTGGCCGCCATGCGGTCGTTCATGCGGTCGGTGAACCTCGGGGAAGTGCCCGACCAGAACCTGTTGAGCGGCGTCGGGTTGACCGAGGACCAGGTTCGGGCGATGTACCGGCTGCTCGCGGTGGCGAAGTACGACGAGCGTTACGTCATCCCGACCGCCGGTGTCGGTCAGGCCCACGAGTTGGAGGCCGTCGCCACGAAGTGCAGCCTGGACACCGAGGGCGGGCCGGGCATGGGTGGCGGTGGCGGGTCTCGGGGCGGCCCGGTCGAGTTGGTCGTGTGGAACGCGCAGAGCCGCCCGGAAGGGCTCTTCCCCCGGCGAGAGCGGTCATGAGACCGTGGCGCCGCCGCGCTCCGCGACCGGACGAGCACGGGACGTCCGTGATCAGGCAGGCCGCCGCCTGGTGCCTGCACTACCCGGATGTTGAGCTGCGGCAACGAGTTCCGCTCCTGCGGTCGGCGTTGGGTGAACTGGCCACCGCTCCGGCCTCGCTGCTGCTCGACGTCGTGGAGTACCTCGCGACCACCCCGGTGGTGGAAGCCGCGCGGCACTACGTCGAGGTCTTCGACAGCCGGCCCCGGCTCTGCCTCTACCTGAGCTGGTACACCGACGGGGACACCCGGCGTCGCGGCACCTCCCTGGCCGAGTTCAAACAGCTCTACCGCGACCACGGTTTCCTCCCCGGTCGGGGAGAGCTCCCGGACTACCTGCCGATGTTGTTGGAGTTCACGGCCACTGGCGGCCCCCAGGCCCGCGCGGCCGGCGAGGAGATGTTGACCAGGTACCGCCCGGCGCTGGAACTGCTCGCCGGCGGACTGGACCGCTGTGGCACACCGTATGTCCACTGTGTACGAGCCGTGTTGGCCTCCCTGCCACCGGCCCCGCCCACGACGAAGGGCGAACACGCCGCCAGCACCACACCTCCCCACGAACTCGTCGGCCTGGGCCTGCCCGGTTTCGGCCGACCGGAGAGCGAGCCGGAAGGCGCCCGATGACCAGCCCACTCGACCTGCTGCTCTGGGCCGTGCTGCCCTACGTGACGATCGCCGTCCTGGTGGGCGGCACGCTGTGGCGGTTCCGCTACGACCGGTTCGGTCTGAGCACGCGCAGCTCCCAGCTCCACGAGTCCCGGTTGCTGCGCACCGCGAGCCCGCTGTTCCACTTCGGACTGTTGTTCGTGGCCGCCGGGCACGTCTTCGGGCTGCTCGTGCCCAAGAGCCTCACGAGCTTTCTCGGCGTGAGCGAGGAGATGTACCACCTCGGGGCGTTGGTGATGGGAGCCCTCGCCGGCTGCGCCACCGTCGCGGGATTGGCCATCCTGATGTGGCGTCGCTGGCGCACGCCGGCCGTCCGGGGCGCCACCACGCGAAACGACCGCCTGACCTACGTCCTGCTCGGCGTGGTGCTGTTGGCCGGCATGTCCACCACCGTCCTCACCAACGGGGTGATGGGGGAGTACGACTACCGCGAGACCATCTCACCGTGGTTCCGCGGAATCCTTCTGCTGCAACCTGATCCGGCGCTGATGGAGTCGGTTCCGCTCACCTACAAGGCGCACATCCTGGGCGCGATGGCGTTGTTCTGCCTGTGGCCCTTCAGCCGGCTGGTCCACGCCTTCACTGCTCCGGTTCAGTACCTGCTGCGGCCCTACGTGGTCTACCGCAGCCGGGGCGAGGGACTGGGCACCCGGGAGCTGGGCGCCCGGGAACGGCGGCGGGAGAGGCAGGGCCTGTGAGCCGACCGAGCCCGCGCGTCGGCGGCGTGCTCCGGGAGCGCCCTCGGTCCCGACCACGCAGGGCCGCCTACTCCGCGATCAACTCCTTCCTCTCGCTGGCCCTCATCGGCGTCGCCGCCCTGCTCTCCGGGGAGCCGCTGCTGTTCCCCTCGCTCGGCCCCACGGCGTTCCTGCTGTTCGCCGCGCCGCTCACCCCGGCCGCGTGCCCGCGCAACACGCTCGTCGGCCACCTCGTCGGCGTGCTCTCCGGCGCGTTCGCGTTGCTCGTCACCGGCCTGCACGACCAACCCCCGGACCTCAACCACGTCACGGGCGCCCGGATGGCCGCCGCCGCCATCGCCCTGGGACTCACCTGCGGCCTGATGCCGTTGCTGGACCGGGCGCACCCGCCGGCGGGCGCGACGACGTTGATCGTGGCCCTGGGATTGCTGCGCACGCCCGAACAACTGGTCATGGTGATGGTCGGCGTCATCCTGATCACCGCGCAGGGCGTGGTGATCAACCGGCTCGCCGGCATTCGGTACCCGTGGTGGAGCCCGGCCCCCGCGCCGTGACTCCCGGTGACCGTCGCTGCTCTGTCTCGGCGTAACCGTTACCGGTGGTCGTCGTCGGTGACGGGGGTAGGCGGGAGCGAAACGGGTAGGCCGTAGTCATGCGTGCCTTGACGGTGGACCCTCGGCAGGCCGGGTCGTTGCGCGTGGCCGAGGTCCCCGACCCGGAGCCCGCGCCGGGCGAGCTGCTGGTCGACGGGCTGGCGCTCGGGGTCTGCGGCACCGACCGGGAGATCGCGCGTGCCGAGTACGGCTGGTCGCCGCCGGGCAGGCCCTGGCTGGTGCTGGGGCACGAGTCGCTGGGCCGGGTGCGCCAGGCGTCGCCGGGCAGCGGCTTCACGCCCGGTGACCTGGTGGTCGGCGTCGTGCGCCGGCCCGACCCGGTGCCGTGTGGGGCGTGCGCGCGCGGTGAGTTCGACATGTGCCGCAACGGCCAGTACACCGAGCGCGGCATCAAGGAGATCGACGGGTACGGCAGCCAGGTCTGGTGCGTGGAGCCCGACTACGCGGTGACGCTCGACCCGCGACTGGAGCGCGTCGGCATGTTGATGGAGCCGACGACCGTGGTGGCCAAGGCGTGGGACCAGGTGCGGCGCGTGGGCGAGCGAGCGTGGTTCGAGCCGAGGCGCGTGCTGGTCACGGGCGCCGGCCCGATCGGCCTGCTCGCCGCGCTGCTCGGCGCGCAACGCGGCCTGGACGTGCACGTCCTGGACCGGGTCACCGACGGCCCCAAACCCCGCCTGGTCCGGGACCTGGGCGCGACCTACCACAGCGATCCGATCGACACCGTGGCGTCCCGACTCCAACCCGACGTCGTCATCGAGGCCACCGGCGTGGGCAGTGTCGTCTTCGGCGCGATCGAGCACACCGCGCCGTACGGCATCGTCTGCCTGACCGGCGTGTCACCCTCGGGCCGTGCGCTGCCGATCGACGCGGGCGCGCTCAACCGGTCGCTGGTGCTGGAGAACGACGTCATCATCGGCTCGGTCAACGCCAACCTCGACCACTACCGCCAGGCGGCCGAGGCGTTGGCGAGGGCGGACCTGGACTGGCTGGACCGCGTGATCACCCGCCGCGTCCCGCTCACCCGGTTCGCCGAGGCGTTCGCCGCCGAACCCGACGACGTCAAGGTCGTCATCACCCTCGACGAGGCATGAGCGCCCCCGGCCCAACGGGTCAGAAGATTCCCTGGCCGGGTGTGAGGACGTGGTGCGGGTCGTACCGTTCCTTGGCTTCGTGCAACGAGGGCCACGCGGTGCCGAAGTGCCGCACCCAGTCGGCACGGTCGAACGGCACCGTCCCGACGGGGTACCGGGTTCCGCCGGCGGCACGAACCTGCTCGTACAGGGCGCGGTTGAGACGGATGATCTCCTCTACCGCCGTCGGCTGGTCCGGGGGAGCGGTGCGCAGGATCGCGAAGAGGAAGACGACAGGATCGTCAGGGGTGCGCACGAGCGGTGTGGTCAGGCGTCGCCGCGTGAAGGGGTAGAGGAGCAACGCACCGCCCGCGCCGATGTCGTCGGGCGTGACTCGGGCGGCGACCTCCTCGACCAGGTCGTCCACAGTGGAGCCGGGGAGGAACGCGTTCCACCACGGGTGGGGGTGGAACCACTCGCCCGTGGCGCGCAGGTCGGCCTCGCTGGACGTCAGCCTGTCCACGAAGTCCACATAGGACAGATCTTCGATTTCCTCGCTTCCGCGCTCGTGTCCCAGATCGTCCAACAGCGACTCGTCGAGGGGGAGCTCCGGCGGCGAGAAGAAGGAAGCGGCTTCCAACCTCGGCCGCCATCCGCTCGCGTCGGGCTTCAGCTGTCCTTCGAGGTAGGGGAAGCGGTCGGAGGCCAGGAGGCGGCGCTGGTCGGCGGTGAGCCTGCGCGGTGTGGCGTAGTACAGCTTGTAGCGGCGGACGCGGGCAGGAGCCGGAACGAGGCGAAGTCTGGCGCGGGTGATGACACCGCACTGGCCCAGCCCGCCGAGAACCGCGTGGAACAACGTGCTCTCGGTGTGCGCGGAGCAGGTTCGCGCCACGCCGTCGCCGGTGACGACGTCGAGTCGCAGGACGTTGTCGGTCTGCATGCCGTGCCGGTGGGTCACGCCACCGACGCCGCCCACCGAGAGCGTGCCGCCCACGGACAGCCCGAGGTAGTCGGTGAGCACCGGGGGAGTCAGCCCGCGGGGCACCGTCGCGAGCACGACGGACCGCCAGGAGGCGCCCGCGTCCACGTCCACGAAGTCCGGGCCGACCTCGTGGACCGCGCGCAGACCGCTCAGGTCGAGGACGATCCCGTCGGCGGCCTGGGCCTGTCCGAAGGTCGAGTGCCCCCGACCCCGGGGCGCCACCGCGCGTCGCTGAGCGGCCGCGAACCGGACGAGGGCGCTGACGTCCTCGGCGGACTCCGGCCGGAACACCGCCCACGGCTCCTGTCGGACGACGCGCCCGAAGTCCTGGCCGGCGGCAGACCTGCTGGCCTTGTCGTGAGCCAGCCGACCCCGGACGGACAGGCGTCCCTCGGGGAACTCCGCCGGCCGCCCTGTCATCCTTCCTCCCCACACCGGTCCAGCGCCGCTCGCGTCGTCCCGCCCTCGCGGCGTGCCGGCTAACGGGAGGGGAGGCGGCCGAGGCCGGCGACGGCTCGGCTGCTGATCGCGTCCTGCTGGTGGATCGGCCGGTCCGGCCGCCAGGCCGCGGTGAAGACGACGCCGGGCTCGACCAGCTCGTACCCCTCGAACAGCGCCGCCACCTGCTCGGGGGTGCGCAGGTGCAGGGGGTGGGTGCTCGACCGGTACAGCTCGATGGCCTGGTCGACGTTGCCCGGCCAGAACTCCGGCGTGAGGCTGTGCGCCAGGGCCAGATAGCTGCCGGGCACGCAGGCCGCCCGGTAGGCGGCGACGATGCCCCTGGGGTTGTCGGCCTCGGGGACGAAGGGCAGCACCTGGAGCATCAGCACGGCGAGCGGCCGGTCGAAGTCCAGCAGCCGGCGGGTGTCCGGGTGGGACAGCACCGTCGCGGCGTCGCGGACGTCGGCCTGGATGACGGCCGCGTTGTCGTTGCCCTCCAACAGCTTGCGCGAGTGGGCCACGGCGACGGGCTCGTGGTCGACGTAGACCACGCGGCAGGCGGGGTTCACGTCCTGGGCGATCTCGTGCACGTTGCCCACGGTCGGGATGCCCGAGCCCAGGTCGAGGAACTGGACGATGCCGGCCTCGGCGGCGAGGTGGCGCACCACGCGGCGGAGGAACGCCCGGTTGCGCAGGGCGAAGTCGCGGGTCTCGGGCAGGATCGACAGCACGTCGGCCGCGGCCCTGCGGTCGACCGCGAAGTTGTGCACCCCGCCGAGGTAGTAGTCGTACATGCGGGCCGGGTTCGGCCGGCTGAGATCCACTCCGCCCTCCCGCGCCGTCGTCACCCCGGAGCCGGGGTCACCGTCCTGATCCCGCACCCGCTGTGCCTCCTCCCTCACCGACAGTTCGCACCGACGTTATCCGAACGCGGCGCGCCCGCTCGACCGCGACTCGGCTGACCCCCGATCCACCCCGGTGGTCCGTTCGGTGGGGGTTTCCGCCGCCCATGGGCCGACATACAATGCGGCGACGGCTTGATCAACTCTGTCGTCCGGCCCCGACCGCGGCCGGGGCGGCGGACGCGCGTGGCGCGAGGCGGCCTCCGCCGCCGAGGGCGACCACGCGGCGACGAGCGCGCCCGCGCCCCACCCACGGCTGGCGTGATCCCTGTTCGACCCGGAGCGGACCCCACGACCCTCGGCCGGAGCCGCGGCGACGGCGTGGTCCCGCCTCGCGCGGCCCCTTCGCCCGAACCGGCCCCGCGCCGCTTCCGGATGATCGGCGGCGGGGCGGAACGCACGTCGGGACGGAAGACAGGAGCGACGAGGTGAACGACCAACGCGGCCGGACCGGGGCCACGAGGGTGCTGTGGTCCTACACCCACGACATGCGCGCCGCGCTGATGTGGTTGTTACTCCTGGAGCTGGTGTCCAACGGAGCCGCGCTGGCCCAGCCGCTGGTGGTGCGCGCCGTGGTCGACCGGTTGGGGGCGGGGGAGAGCCTGGTCGGGCCGGTGGTGCTGCTCGTGGTGATCGCGGCCACCGGCCTGGTGCTCACCTGGTTGTCCACCTACCTGATGGAACGGTTCGGCCAACGCATCGTGCTGACCGTGCGGCAACGGCTGGTGCGCCGCATCCTCGGGGCTTCGGTGTCCACAGTGGAGGAACGACCGGTCGGGGACTTCCTGTCGCGGGTCAGCGGCGACACGACGGTGCTGCGGCACACGGTCACCGGGATGCTGGTGCACGGCGCGGCGGCGCCGCTGACCATCGCGGCCGCGGTGGTGGTCATGGCCAGCATCGACCTGGTCCTGCTGGCGATCGTGGTCGCGATGTTCGGCCTGTCGATGGTGGCCGCCAAGTGGGCGCTGGACCGGGTGGGCCGGGCCAGCGAGGAGGCCCAGGGCCACCTCGGTGGGCTCACCAGCGTGCTCCAGCGCGCGTTGGTGGCCTTCCGCACCGTCAAGGCGTCGGGCACCGAGGAGTGGGAGCGCCGACTGGCCGACGAGGCGGCCGGCTCCTCCTACCGGGCCGCCGTCCGCGCGGGCCGGGCCGAGGCGACGGTGGACGTCATCGCGGTGACCGGCATCGAGTTGTCCTTCATCGTGGTGCTGGTGGTCGGCGCGGCCAGGGCCACCTCCGGCGCCCTCACGCTGAGCGACCTGATCGCCTTCCTGCTCTACGTGGTCTACCTGCGCGGACCGGTGGGGACGCTGGCCATGGTCGGGTCCTCCTTCGCCGAGGGCCTGGCGGCGGTGCGCCGGGTGCGGGAACTGGAGCTCCTCCCCGCCGAGGCCGGGGACCGGCCGGCGACCACCGCCCCGCGCGCCGAGCAGAACGGCGGGCGGAACGGGGAGCCGTCGCTCCGGCTGGACGACGTGTGGTTCGGCTACCAGGGTCAGCCCCTCCTGCGCGGGGTCACCCTGGACGTGCCGCGCGGGCTGACGGTGCTGGTCGGCCCGTCGGGCACGGGGAAGACGACGGTGCTCAGCCTGGTCGAGCGCTTCGCCGACGTGGACCGCGGGCGCATCCTGCTGGACGGGGTGGACCTGCGGGAGATCGACCGGGGCGCGCTCCGGCGGAGGCTGGGCTACGTCCAGCAGGACGCCCCGCTGCTGGGCGACACCATCGGGGCGGCCGTGCGCTACGGCGTGCCCGACCCGGACGGGGCGGACGTGGTTGAGGCGTTGCGCACGGTCGGGCTGTGGTCGTGGGTCAGCGGCCTTCCGTCCGGTGTGGACACTCCGGTCGGGGAGCGCGGGGTGGCGATCTCGGGCGGGCAGCGGCAACGGCTGGCGGTCGCCAGGGCCCTGCTCCGCGACCCCGCGGTGTTGTTGCTGGACGAGGCGACCAGCCAGCTCGACGCCCGCAGCGAGCGCGTCCTGATGCGCGCGGTCGTCGAGCAGGCCGCGCACCGGGTCGTGCTCGCGGTCACCCACCGGGGCGTGGTGGCCGGCCTCGCCGACCAGGTGGCGTTGCTGGACGGGGGTCGGGTGCGCGCCGTGGGTCGGCACGAGGAGTTGTTGTCCTCCGACACGCTCTACCGGGAGCTGCTGGCGGTTCCCGAGTTCCCGTCCGCACCGGAGCGCGGGAAGCGAGAAGAAAGATCGGTAATCTCCGCGGATTAGGCCGTTCGGGGCGCGCGCTGTTCCTTGTGGACCTGTCGAAACGAGGTGGGGAACGGTTGTCCGGTGGACATCGGGAACGCCCGAACGGAGTAAATGTGGATCGGGCGGCGGGGGAGAGGACGCGGCCCTGACCGACATGTTCGGGACAGGGAGTGGTGCTGTCGACCGTCGGGTTGTGCGAGGTCGGTCCTTTCCGTTCGGCGCGGGGCTGGACGGGCTTCCCGGTGTCGCCGATGCCCGGCGCGGCCGGCTCCACCTGCGGTGGAGAGGTCGGGGCCTCGGCGAAGGGCCGGCGGTGCCGAAGCGTCGGCACACGAATCTCTGTCATCAATGTTTCCGATGTCTTTTCGTACTTCCGCACGGAACCTGGCGGAGGGCAAACAGTTCTGGCGGACGGATCGGGGCCGTTCGGTGCGGGGGTGCCGGCGAACAGCCCAAAAGGATCATTGCGGTGCCCCGGCCCGCGCGGCTAACGTCGGCCCCGCGATGCCATTCCCCGCGGGACTTCCCGCTTTGGCGCTCGTGGCTGGCGAACCAGGAGGAGGGAGGTTCGGATGCGTCGTCCCGACCGGTCCGCCGTGCTCCCGGCGGCCACCGCCGTCTCGGCGGCCGTGGTTGACGCGCCGGACCCGTCCGCCCTGGACCCGGACCGCGACGAGGCGTCCGAGAACGCCTCCGCCATCTCCACCAGCTCCGTCGTCTCCGGGCCTCGCCCGGTGACCCCGCGCGGCCGCACCGGGCCGCGTCGGGGCGCGTCCCGCCTCGCGCGGCGCGCGCACCCTCGGGGGCCTGTTCGTCCACAGTGGCGCGAGCGTCCTCCGGACCGGGGGGCTCGTCAGCCGCAGTCTCGCTCCTAGTCGATCCGCCGCCCGTTCCACCAACCAGGCTTGCCCCAGCCGCAGTACTCACGATCTTCTTCCGTTGACCGTCGTAGGCGGTCGCCCGCTCCTCGGAGCGCGCGACCGCGGTGACCGCACGCTGTCCGCTCGTCAGCGTGTCGCGGCCATGCCCTGCTCGTCGGGGCGTCCGAGACAGGATTGGGGGTGAGCACGTTGGCCGGAACCTTTCGCAGCGGTGCGGTTCGCCGCTCCGAGGCGGGGGCGGAGGCGGGGCGCGTCCCCGTTGTCCGGAAACCGGATTCGGCGACGCCGCCCCCGTCTGGCGTCGGGTCACCGCCCTCGCCACGCTGTCCACGATGGACACGGAATCGGTTCCGACGGTGGGGGGCCGGGCAGGTCCGTTCCGTCGGCTCCACCAAAGGATCTTGGTGCGACGAGGGGAACGCACCCCGGCCGCCGGCCTCGCTCCCACGAATGTCCACAGTGGACCGGCGAGGGCGTTCGGTCGCCGATGGGGTGTTCACACTCCCGTTCACGCTCGGCCACCTGGCGGAAGTGCGAGTGGCAGCCGAGAGGTTCCGCCCGGACCTGGCGCGAACGGGAACGCGATGTCAGCCCGGACCGCGGTGCAGATCCCTTACGTCGCAAGGCACTCCTGACCTCGCCGGACGCGTGACCCGCGATGGCCGCCTCCCCGACCCGACGCCGGTCGGGGAGACGCCGGCCCCTCGTCCCGCCGGCTCCTCCCGGTTCTGGCCCCTCCTCCTCGGCACGACCGCACCCGGCGCCCGGCCTGTTGGAACCCGTTTCCGCGCCGCGTCGGGATCGCCCGAACCGGCCGAGTCAACCGACCGTTTCGCCCATAGACCGTCCCGGAGTTCCGCTGATAACGTCGAGCGCGCGACCGCGCGTTTCCCCGTGTCAGCGCCGGAACCTGTCGCGGGACTGACAGTTCTCCGCCGTGGGGAGCCGATTCTTTCGGCCCCGTCCGGTCGCCCGAGTTGTGGGCAAAGCCGCCCGGCAACTGTTCTGTCAACAGCTCCGCCAACAGATCCGTCCCGCACCGACCGACACCGTTGGACCGACAATTTCGCAGGCGTGAGGGCCTTTAGTGGGCCTCTGTGCTGGGGAGGCAGATAGTGTCCGAAACGGCGAATGCTGGCTACCGCGTTTCCCCGCTCCAGCGCCATAGGTGGGCCCGGCGGCTCGACGGCCGCGAGCAGCCGTACGCGCAGCTGGGAGTCCGGCTGGAGGGACCGGTCGACGCCGAGCGACTCGCCGCCGCGACCGCCGCCGTCGTGGCCAGGCACGAGTCGCTGCGCACCAGCTTCGTCGGACTGGCCGGCCGCGCCGCGCCGCTCCAGGTCGTCGGCGAGCCGGGGCCGTCGCCGTTACGGGTCGTCGAGGCGCCCGACGCCACGGTCGAGGCGCTGTGCCGCGACGAGCGCGCCGGCCTCGACCCCGTCGACGGGCCGACCTTCCGGGCCGTCCTGACCAGGGTGGCCCCGGACCGGGCGCTGTTCGTGCTGACCGCGCACGCCCTGGTCGGCGACCGGGGCTCGCTGCGGACCGTGCTCGCCGAGATCGCCGCCGCGTACCGGGGCGACGCCGCGTCGTCGGAGCTCCCGATGCAGTACGCGGACTTCGCCGCCTGGCACGACGAGCTGCTCACCGGTGAGGACGGGGCGGCGGAGCGCGCGGCGTGGGCCGGGCAGCTCACCGCCGAGCTGTTCGAGCCGGTGCTGGGCTTGGCGCGGCGCGCCGACGGCGCTGCCAGTGCTGCCAGTGCCGCCAGTGCTGGCAGCGCTGACGGGGCCGGCGGGTGGCGGACGCACCGGACCGAGGTGGACGCCGAGCTGACCCGCCGGGTCGCCGAGTTCGCCGCCGCCGCGTCCGGCACGCCGGCAGACGTGCTCGCCGCCCTGTTCGAGGTCCTGGTCTGGCGGTTCTGCGGGGAGCGGGACGTCCTGGTCGCCGAGGTCGCCCCCGGGCGGTCCTACGACAGCCTGCGCGGCGCGGTCGGCGCGTTCGAGCGCGAGGTCCCGGTCGCCTGCCGGCTCAGCGCCGACACCCCGTTCCGCGAGCTGGTCGCCGAGAGCGCGCGGCGTCGCGCGGAGTGGGTGGACCGCGTCGACCACCTCGATCCGGAGAAGGTGGTGGACCACGCCGGAAAACCCGCGGCCCCGTTCTTCGCCTTCCACTTCGCCGACGCGTCGGAATCGCTGGTCGCCGACCAGGTCACCTTCGTTCCGGTGCTTGAGGCCGCGACGTCGGACGCCGCGTTCCGGCTCACCTGCGCCGAGCGCGACAACCGACTCGTCGTCGAGATCGGATACGACGAGGAACGCGTCGACCCGGCCCAGCCCGAGCGTGTCGCGGAATGCTTCGCCGTCCTGCTGCGGAATGCCATGGCGAATCCCGCGACCCCGGTCGGGGAAATCGACATGCTGTCCGACGCCGAGCGCGAGCGCGTGGTGGCGCTCAGCCGGGGGCCGGTCGTCGACTCCCCGGTCGTCCCGGTGCACCAGGCGTTCGCGGCGCAGGCGCGGCGCACGCCCGACGCGGTGGCCGCCGTCGCCGACGGCGTCGAGATCACCTACGCCGCGCTCGACGCCCGCGCCGGACGGCTGGCCCAACGGCTCGTCCAGCTCGGCGTGCGCCAGGGCGACCCGGTCGTCATCTCCGTGGGCCGGTCGGTGGAACTGCTCGTCGGCGTCCTGGGGGTGCTGAAGGCCGGGGCGGCGTTCGTGCCGGTCGACGTCGCCTACCCGTTGCGCCGCCTGGAGTTCGTGCTGGAGGAGACGGCGGCGCCGGTGCTCCTGGGCACCAGTGAGTTGCGCGACCGGTTGGGCGAGTGCCGGGCGATTCTCCTGGCGCTGGACGAGGACGAAGACGACGACGAGCTGGTCGTCGGCAAAGAGTCCACTGTGGACGCTGAGTCGACCGACCTGGCCTACGTCATGTACACCTCCGGCACCACCGGCTCCCCCAACGGCGTTCGGGTGACCCACGGCGGTCTGGCCAACTACCTGCACTGGGCCGCCGAGGCGTACCAGCTGCGGGAGGGCACCGGCGCGGTGGTCCACTCCTCGATCAGCTTCGACCTCACGCTGACCGCGCTGCTCGCGCCGCTGCTGGTCGGGCAGCGGGTCGTCCTGCTGTCCGAGACGGCCGGCGTGACCGGTCTGGTCGCCACGCTGCGCACCAGCCGCGACCTCAGCCTGGTCAAGCTGACCCCGACCCACCTGGACGTGGTCAACCAGCTGCTGGAGCCCGAGCAGGTCGCCGGCAGCGTCCGCACCCTGGTCGTGGGCGGCGAGGCGCTGCACGCGCGCAGCGTCGAGCCCTTCCGCGCGGCCGGCACGCGGATCGTGAACGAGTACGGCCCGACCGAGACCGTCGTCGGCAGCGTCGCCCACGTCGTCGACGAGAGCACCCCGCACGCGGGACCGGTCCCCATCGGCGTGCCGATCGCCAACACGCAGGCGTACCTGCTCGACCCGAGGCGCCAGCCGGTGGCCGACGGGGTCGTCGGCGAGGTCTACCTCGGTGGCGCCGGCGTCGCACTCGGCTACCTGAACCGCCCCGAGCTGACCGAGCAGCGGTTCCTGCCCAACCCCTTCGGTGACGGGCGGCTGTACCGCACCGGCGACCTCGCCCGCCGCCGGGCCGACGGCACCCTGGAGTACCTGGGCCGGGCCGACGAGCAGGTGAAGATCCGCGGTGTCCGGATCGAGCCGGCCGAGATCGAGAACGTGTTGCTGCGGCACGGTTCCGTGGGCCAGGTCGCGGTCGTGGCCCGGCGGGACGAGGACCCCGGCCGGTCCTCCCCGCTGGTCGCCGAGCTGACGCTCGTGGCCTACGTCGTGCCCGCCGACCAGGCGGCCGCGCCCGGCGTCGCCGACCTCGCCGAGCACTGCCGGGCGCACCTGCCCGAGCACCTGGTGCCGGCCGCGTTCGTGGTCATGGACGCGCTGCCGGTGACCGCCAACGGCAAGCTGGACCGCGCCGCGCTGCCCCGGCCCGCCGGCCACACGCCGGTCGTCGCCGACTACGTGCCGCCCAGGACCGGCACCGAGGAGATCCTGGCCGCCGCGATCGCGACCGTGCTCGGCGTGAGCCGGGTCGGCATCGACGACAACTACTTCGCGCTCGGCGGCGACTCCATCCGCAGCGTCATGATCGCCAGCCGGGCCCAGGCCAGCGGCGTGGAGGTCTCCGTCGCCGACCTCCACCGGCTGCCCACGGTCCGCCAGTGCGCCGCGCACCTGGACGCCCGCGAGGAGCCGGCGGAGCCGCCGCGCACCGAGCCGTTCGCCCTGGTGCGCGAGGAGGACCGGCCGCTGATCCCGGCCGAGGTGGAGGACGCCTTCCCGCTGAACCTGTTGCAGGAGGGCATGATCTTCCACCGCGACTTCGCGGCGAAGTCGGCGGTGTACCACGCGATCGCGTCGGTGCGGCTGCGCGCGCCGTTCGACCTGGACGTGATGCGCATGGTGGTGCGCCAGCTCCTGGAGCGGCACCCGATGCTGCGCACCTCGTTCGACATGGGCACCTTCAGCCAGCCGCTGCAGCTCGTGCACACCGAGTACGAGACCCCGCTGTACCACGAGGACCTGCGGGGGCTGCCGGCCGAGGAGCAGGACTCCCGGGTCGAGGCGTGGATCGAGCACGAGAAGGAGCGCGGCTTCGAGCTGCACGAGTACCCGCTGATCCGGTTCATGGTCCACCGGATCGCCGACGACGTCTTCCAGTTCACCTACGGCTTCCACCACGAGATCGTGGACGGCTGGAGCGAGGCGCTGATGATCGCCGAGCTGTTCAGCCACTACTTCTCGGTGGTCTACGACGAGCCGATCGCGATCCGGCCGCCCACCTCGACCATGCGGGACGCGGTCGCGCTGGAGCTGGAGGCGTTGGAGGACCGGCGCAACTACGAGTTCTGGGACTCCTACCTGGCCGACGCCACGCTCATGCGGCTGCCCAGGCTGGGCTCGGGGCCCCGGGCCGACAAGGGCGACCGGGAGATCGTGCGGATCGCCGTCCCGGTCTCGGTCGAGTTGTCCGACCGGCTCAAGGAACTGGCCCTGGCCAACGCCGTTCCGCTCAAGACCGTGCTGATGGCCGCGCACATGGCGGTGATGTCCACCTACGGCGGGCACACCGACACGCTGACCTACACCGTCACCAACGGTCGTCCCGAGACCGCGGACGGCAGCACGGCGATCGGCCTGTTCGTCAACAGCCTGGCGCTGCGGGTGCGGATGGCCGGCGGGACCTGGCGGGACCTCATCCTGGCCACGCTGGAGTCCGAGCGGGCCTCCCTGCCGTACCGGCGGCTGCCGATGGCGGAGCTCAAGCGGCACCAGGGCAACGAGCCGCTGGCCGAGGCGCTGTTCTTCTTCACCAACTACCACGTCTTCGGCGTGCTGGACCGGTGGAAGGACCGCGGCGTCGAGCACGTCGCCAACGAGCTGTACGGCGAGTCCACCTTCCCGTTCTGCGGCATCTTCCGGCTGAACCGGGAAACCGGTCACCTGGAGGTGCGGATGGAGTACGACAGCCTCCAGTTCTCCGCCGAGCTGATGGACAGCATCCGGGACTGCTACGCGCGGGTCATGGAGACGATGGTCGCCGACCCGCGGGGCCGCTACGACACCCGGGCGTTCCTGTCCGACCGCGACCGGGAGCTGTTGGCCTCGTACGTCTCCGGCCCCACCGCGCACCACGACGACCTGTGCCTGCACGAGCTGATCGAGGACCGCGCCAGCGAGCGGCCGGACGCCGTGGCGGTGCAGCTCGACGACGCGGTGCTGACCTACCGGGAGCTGAACCGCAGGGCGAACCGGTTGGCCCACGTGCTCCGCCGGCACGGCGTCGGTCCGGAGTGGACGGTCGGCGTGCTGGCCGAGCGCTCCGTCGAGCAGATCGTGTCGCTGCTCGCGGTGCTCAAGGCCGGCGGCGCCTACCTGCCGCTGGACCCCAGCCAGCCGGACGAGCGGATCAACGCCCTGGTGCGCGCCAGCGGGGTCACGGTGGTGCTCGCGCAGGAGCACCTCGTCTCCCGGGTTCCGGCCGGCCCCACGACGATCGGGGTGAACCCGAGCGCCGGGGCGGGCGAGGACGCGCCCGACACCAACCCGGTCAGCGGGGTCGTGCCCGCGAACCCGGCCTACGTCATGTTCACCTCCGGGTCCACCGGACAGCCCAAGGGCGTGGTCGTCGAGCACCGCAACGTCGTGGCCTCGCTCGCCGCGCGGGCGGCGGCCTACGAGGGCGAGGTCGAGCGGTTCCTGCTGCTGTCGTCGTTCGCCTTCGACAGCTCGGTCGCCGGCATCTTCTGGACCCTCACGCAGGGCGGCACCCTGGTGCTTCCCCGCGAGGGCCAGCAGATGGAGCCCGCGGGCCTGGTCGAGACCATCGCCCGCCAGCGGCCCACCCACACCCTGGGCATCCCGTCGCTGCTCGCGCCAGTGGTGGAACAGGCCAACCCCCCGGGCGAGCTCTCCTCGCTGCGCCTGATGGTCGCGGCCGGCGAGCCCTGCCCCACCGCGCTGGCGCGGGCCTGCGCGACGGCCGTCCCGGAGTGCGTGCTGGCCAACGAGTACGGGCCGACCGAGGCGACGGTGTGGGCCACGATGTGGTCCGCCGCCGAGGCCCCGGACCGACCGCAGTTGCCGATCGGCTCGCCGGTGGCCAACACGCGGGTGGAGGTGCTCAACCCGCACGGCCTGCCGGTGCCGATCGGGGTCTCCGGCGAGCTGCACCTCGGCGGCGCCGGCGTCGCCCGGGGCTACCTGGGCCGGCCGGCCGAGACCGCGGCCAGCTTCCGGCCGGACCCGGCGTCGCCGGGCCGCCGCCGCTACGCCAGCGGCGACCTCGGCCGCTACCTGGCCGACGGCGAGCTGGAGTTCCTGGGCCGGGCCGACCACCAGGTGAAGGTGCGCGGGTTCCGGGTCGAGCCGGGCGAGGTCGAGGCGGTCCTGGAGACCCACCCGGACCTCCAGCGGGTGATCGTCGTGGCCAGGGGGGAGAACGCCGCGGACAAGGTGCTCGTGGCGTACGTGCTCCCCGTGCCGGGGCAACGGCCCGACCCCGCCGACCTCCAGCAGTACGTGCGGGACCGGCTGCCGAAGTACATGGTGCCCAGCGCGTGCGTCGTGCTCGACGCCGTGCCGCTCACCGCGACCGGGAAGGTGGACCGGGCGTCGCTGCCGGAGCCGACCCGCGCCGAGCTGACCGGCGGTCGCGGCTACCAGCCGCCGCGCACCGAGACCGAGCAGGCCCTCGCCGCGATCTGGGCCGACGTGCTCAAGCTGGACCGGGTCGGGATCGCCGACCGGTTCTTCGACCTGGGCGGCGAGTCGTTGCGCGCCATGCAGGTCACCGCCGCGACCAACCGGATGTTCGGCATCAAGCTGTCGGTGCGGCGGCTGTTCGACGCGCCGACCATCGCCGAGTTCGCCCTCGGGGTGGACGAGGCGCGGCTGGCGCGGGAAGGGGCCGGCGCGGCCACCGGGGACGGGGCTGGCCGCGCATGACGACGACGGCGTGCGGTGGGACCGGGGTCGGGGGCGCTGGCGCGCCCCTGGCCTCGGCCCAGCGCCGGCTGTGGTTCCTGCACCAGCTCGCACCCGGCAGCGCGGCGTACAACATCTGCACCGCCATCGAGCTGACCGGCCGGCTGGACCTGGCCGCGCTGCGGGACGCCGTCCTGCGGCTCGGCCGGCGGCACGAGGTCCTGCGGGCCACCTTCGGCGTGGTGGACGACGAACCGCGGCAGTGGTTCGACTCGCCGGCGGTGGCGCCGACCCTGGTCGATCTGTCCGAAGTGGACGGTGGCGGCTGGTCGGAGGTCGAGCGGCGGATGCGGGAGGTCGCCGCTCGGCCGTTCGACCTGGCGGCCGGCCCGCCGGTCGCCTGGCTGCTGTTCCGCCTCACGCCCGAGCGGCACGTCCTGGTGTTCTCCGTGCACCACATCGTGTTCGACGGCGGGTCCCTCGCCGTGGTCTGCGCCGAGCTGGAGGCCGCCTACCGCGCGAGCCGTGAGGGGCGTCCGGACGGTCTGCCCGACGGGATTCCGGGCTACAGCGACCTGATCGGCCTGGAGAGCACGCTGGCCGACGAGGACAGTGTGGACTTCTGGCGCGAGACGTTGCGGGACGCGCCGGCCCGCAGCGCGGTGTTCGGAACCCACCGTGCTCCTGCCGCTGCGCCGGCGCAGCTCGTGGACCGCCGCGCGGTCACCGACTGGGACGCCTTCGACGCGCTGTGCCGGCGCGAGGGCGTCACCCACTACGTGACGTTGTTGGCCGCCCTGGGCTGCCTGGTCGCCCGCTACTCCGGTCAGCGGGACGTCGTTCTCGGCTCCCCGGTGGCCCTGCGCGGGCACGAGGCACTGTCCTCTGTGGTCGGAATGCTGACCAACACGCTGCCGTTGCGGCTCCGGCTCGACGGCGACCCCACGTTCCGCCAGGTGCTGGCGCGCGCCAGGGACAGCGTGATGGACGCGCTCGAACACCAGCTCACGCCGTTCGAGGAGATCGTGGACGCGCTGGAGGTGGCGCGCGATCCCCAGGTGAGCCCGCTGTTCCAGGTGTTGTTCGCCTACCAGCGGCGACCGGAGGCCCCCGCCCTGCCCGAGGTCGCCAGCCGACTCGTGCCGGTGCCCACGGCGGCGGCCAAGTACGAGCTGACGGTCACCGCCACCGAGTTTGCCACCAGGTCCAGCACCGGGTCCGACACCGGGTCCGCCACTGGATCCGGTACCGGGTCCGTCTCCGGGCTCGAACTGGCCTTCGAGGCCGACCCCGGCCACTGCGGGGACGCGGATCTGCGGGCGTTCTCCCGGCACTTCCGCACCCTGCTCGACGCGGCGGTGCGGAAACCGGACACCCCGCTGAGCGCGCTGCCACTGCTGTCCGAAGTGGAGCGTCAGCGCCTGGCCCCGCTGACCCGACCGCGCGAGCGCACGCCGGCGGCGCGTCCGGTGCACCACCTGGTGGAGCGGGTGGCGCGGGAGCGACCGGACGCGATCGCGTTGGTGTGCGGGCAGGAGCACGTCAGCTACCGCGAGCTGAACCGCCGAGCCAACCGACTGGCCAGGGAACTGCGCCACCGGGGCTGCGGCCAGGACGAGATCGTGGCCGTCCGGATGCGCCGCCGGCCCGACCTCGTGGTCGCGATCCTCGCGGTGCTCAAGGCGGGCGCCGCCTACCTCCCGATCGACCTCGCGCATCCCGTCGAGCGCGTTCGCGGAACACTGCGCGACGCGGTCGCCCGTCTCGTGATCACCGAGTCGGAGCTGCGCTCCGACCTCGACGGCACGGCCGTCCCGGCCGTCCTGCCGGACGACCCCGACCTGGCCCGGCACTCCGACGGCGACCTCGGCGTGCCCGTCGCCCCGACGGCCCTGGCCTACGTGCTCTCCACGTCCGGCTCGACCGGCCGGCCGAAGGGCGTGGCCATCCAGCACGACAGCGCCGCCGCCTTCCTCGGGTGGGTCGCGGACGCCTTCCCCGGCGACGACCTCGCCGCCGTCCTGGCGACGACGTCCGTCGGGTTCGACCTGTCGGTCTTCGAGCTGTTCGGGCCGCTCACCACCGGGGGTTCCGTGGTGCTGGCCGACAGCGCCCTCCAGGTGCCGGAACTCGCGGCGGCGCGCGCCGCGACCCTGCTCAACACCGTGCCCTCGGCCGCCGAGGCGCTGCTCGACGTCGACGGGTTGCCCACGTCGTTGCGCGCGGTCAACCTGGCCGGCGAGCCGTTGCACCGCGACCTCGTCCGCCGCATCCAGGACCGGCTGCCGGGCGTGGTCGTCCGCAACCTCTACGGCCCCTCGGAGGCCACCACCTACGCCACCGCGACGGCACTGTCCACAGAGGACGACCAGCAGCCCACCATCGGAACCGCCATCTCCCCGGCGGCCGCCTGGGTGGCGGGGGAGGCCGGAGAGCCGGAACCCGCCCACGTCGTCGGCGAACTGGTCATCGGCGGCCCCACCGTGGCGCGCGGGTACCTCGGGCGACCGGGGCTGACCGCCGCGAGCTTCCGGCCCGACCCGCGCGGCGGTGGGAGCCGGATCTACCGCACCGGCGACCTGGCGCGCCGGCGTGGCGACGGCCACCTGGTGTTCCTGGGCCGAACCGACGACCAGGTCAAGGTGCGGGGTGTCCGGATCGAGCTGGGCGAGGTGGAGGCCGTGCTGCGCGAGATCGCCGGTGTCCGGGCGGCCGTGGCCGTCCCGACCGGTCGCGGCGCCGCCGACCGCCAGCTCGTCGGCTTCGTGACGCCCGAGCCCGGCGCGGCGATCGTGCCGGAGGAGGTGCTGTCGACGCTGCGGACCCGACTGCCCGCCGTGATGGTGCCCACCCGGTTGACCGTGCTGGAGGCGTTGCCGCTCAACGACAACGGCAAGATCGACCGGGGCGCGCTCGTCCGGATGGCCGAGCTGGCGCGACCACAGGCCACCCCCCCGGTTCCGCCCCGCACCACGCTGGAGCGGCTCATCGCCGAGGTGTGGCGCGAGGTGCTGGGCCTGGACCAGGTCGGGGTGCACGACGGCTTCTTCGAGGCCGGCGGCACGTCGCTGACGCTGCTCCGGCTGCACAGCGCGCTGTCCAGGAAGGTGCGGCCGGCGCCGAGCCTGGTGGACCTGTTCCGGTTCCCCACCATCGCCGCGCTCGCGGTCTTCCTGACGCAGCGGGACACCGCGCCGGACGCGGCCCACAACGAGCTGTCCGCGCGGGCGCGGGAGCGGGGCGCGCGCCGCCGCGCCGTCGCCGCGCGCCGACCGGCGGGGGAGGTGGACGCGTGAGCGACGACGCGCCCGAGCCGATCGCCATCGTCTCCCTGGCGGGACGTTTCCCCGGTGCGGACGACGTGCCGACCTTCTGGGAGAACCTGCGCGCCGGCGAGGAGAGCATCCGCCGGTACACGCGCGAGGAACTCCTGGCGCTGGGCCGGGATCCCGCGCTGGTCGACCACCCCCGCTTCGTCGGGGCGGAGGGCGTGCTCGGCGACATCGCGGGCTTCGACGCCGACTTCTTCGGCTACTCCCCGCGCGAGGCCGAGATCATGGACCCGCAGCACCGGCTCTGCCTGGAGACGGCCTGGGCGGCGTTCGACTCGGCCGGCTACGACCCGGCGGCGCTGACCGAGCCGGTCGGGGTGTTCCTCGCGACCAGCCTCAGCTCGTACCTGGTGCGCAACCTCCTGTCCGATCCCGGTCTGGCGCGCGGGATCGGCGGATTTCCCCTGCTGATCCACAACGACAAGGACTTCGCCGCCACCACCGTCTCGCACAAGCTGGGCCTGACCGGCCCCAGCTACGCCGTCGGCTCCGCCTGCTCCTCGTCGCTGGTCGCGGTCCACCTCGCCTGCCAGAGCCTCCAGTCGCACGAGTGCGACATGGCGTTGGCCGGCGGGGTCTCCCTCCAGGTGCCGCAGGGTCAGGGCTACGTGTACGCCGAGGACGGCATCTACTCGCCGGACGGCCGGTGCGCGGCCTTCGACGCCTCCGCCGGCGGCACGGTCGGCGGCAGCGGCGTGGGACTGGTGCTGCTCAAGCGACTGTCCGACGCCGTCCGCGACCGGGACCAGGTGCACGCGCTGGTTCTCGGCACCGCGGTCAACAACGACGGCGCGAACAAGGTCGGCTACACCGCGCCCAGTGTGGACGGACAGAGCGCGGTGATCGTCGAGGCGCACGCCGTTGCCGGGATCAGCGCGGACACCGTCGGCTACGTCGAGGCGCACGGAACCGGCACCAGCCTGGGCGATCCGATCGAGGTCACCGCGCTGACCCAGGCCTTCCGCGCCAGCACCGACCGGACCGGGTTCTGCGCGCTGGGCTCGGTGAAGACCAACATCGGGCACCTGGACGCCGCCGCCGGGATCGCCGGCCTGGTGAAGGCCGCGCTCGCCGTGCGCGACGGGATCATCCCCGCCAGCCTGAACTTCCGCGAGCCGAACCCGCGCATCAACTTCGCCGCCACGCCGTTCCACGTCGCGGACACGACGCGGCCGTGGCGGGCTGAGGGCGCGCCGCGCCGGGCCGGCGTCAGCTCGTTCGGGATCGGCGGCACGAACGTCCACGTGGTGCTCGAACAACCGCCGGCGCCCCCGCTCCGGGCCAAGCGTCGTCGGGTGGCGCAACCGCTGGTGTTGTCGGCTCGCACCGGGGAGGCGCTGGCCGAGGCCACCCGCGATCTCGCCGAGCGACTTCGTCGGGACCCCGGGGTCGATCTGGCCGACGTGGCCGCCACCCTGGCCAGCCGTCGGGCCTTCCCCCACCGGAAGACCGTGGTGTGCCGCGATGTCAGCAGTGCGATCAGTGCTCTCGACCTGTCGAACGCGCCCGCACGAGTCGCGGACGCCGAGCGCCCCGTGGTGTTCCTGTTCCCCGGGCAGGGAGCCGCCTACCCGGGGATGGCCCGGGAGCTGGCCCGCGAGGACGTCACGTTCCGGGCGCATCTCGACGAGTGCGCCGACCTCCTGGCGGGACTGGGCGTCGAGCTGGACGCGGCGTTGGACTGTCCACCCGGGACTGTCGAGGCGACCCGGCTCGGCCAGCCGGCGCTGTTCGCGGTCGAGTACGCCCTGGCCCGCGCGCTCCAGGACTGGGGGCTCACGCCGACCGCGATGCTCGGGCACAGCCTGGGCGAGTACGTGGCCGCGACCCTGGCCGGTGTTCTCTCCCTGCCGGACGCCCTGCGGCTGGTGACGGCCCGGGGACGGGTGCAGGCCGCGATGGCACCGGGTCGGATGCTCGCCGTGTCCCTGCCCGAGGACCGCCTCCGCCCACTGCTGGCCGGCGGGTTGTCCGTGTCGGCCGTGAACGCGTCGGACCGGTGCGTGGTCGGCGGAGAGCCCTCAGCGGTGGCCGACCTGGCGAAAGCCCTTGGTGGGCAGGGAATTCCCACTCAGATGCTTCCCACGGCGCACGCCTTCCACTCCACCGCCGTGGAACCGGTGCTGGACCGGTTCCGCGAGGTGTTGGCCGAGGTCGAGTTCCGCGCGCCGTCGGCGCGGTACGCGTCGAACCTGACCGGGAACTGGGTGCGCCCCGAAGAGGCGTGCGACCCGGACTACTGGTTGGCCCACATGCGTCAGCCGGTGCGGTTCGGGGACGGCCTCGCCCGTTGCCTGGAGCTGGGGCCGGTGTCCCTGGTCGAGGTCGGCCCGTCCGCCGGTCTCACCGGCCTGGTCCGCCGGCATCCGCTCGCGAGCGGGGACCACCGCGCGGTGCGGACCATTCCCGGGGCGCGCGACTCGGGCGAAAAGTCCGAAGTGGACAGTGTGGTGACGGCGGTGGCGGAGCTGTGGGCCGAGGGCTGCGCCGTCCGCTGGGACGCGTTCCACCGCCAGCAGGAGCCGCGCCGGGTGGCCGTTCCCGCGTACCCCTTCCAACGCGAGCGGTACTGGGTCGAGCCGCCTGCGACGACGAGTGGCGGGAGCGACCTCGCCGCGCCGGTCGCGTCCCGCCCGGAGGACACCGGTGATCGGGACTGGCCGGAGAAGCGGCCCGACATCGCGAGCTGGGGGTACCGACCCGGCTGGCGGCACGCGCCGACGCCGGTTCCCGACCGCGAGGCCGTGGCCGGGCGGTGTCTCCTGTTCTCCTCCGGCCCGTTGGGACACGCCGTCGAACGCCGGCTGGTGGCCGCTGGGGTGGATGTGGAACGGGTTCCCGCCGACCCCGCGATCTGCTTCGACCCCGACCGCCCCGAGCACTACCGCGAGCTGGTCGCGGGGCGCGGCGGCGCGCCGCGACTCGTCGTGCACCTCTGGGCGTTGGAGGACGCGCTCGCCCGGGGTGGCGCCGCGCCCTCCGGCCTGATGCCCGAGGTCCAGCGGCGGGGACTGCACAGCCTCCTCCACCTGGCCAGGGCGCTCGGCGCGGCCGAGAACGGCGGTCCGACGCGGCTCGTGGCCGTCACCGGAGGGGCACAGGAGGTGCTCGGCGACGACCTGCGCCACCCGGAGCACGCCACCGCGCTCGCCGCCGTCAAGATCATTCCTCGGGAGTACCCGGGGATGGCCTGCACCGCGGTGGACCTCGACCTCACGCGGCTGGACCGGGACCTGGACTGGTTGGCCGAGCGCGTGGTCGACGAGCTCCTGGCCGCCAGGGAGTCCACTGTGGTCGCCTACCGCGGTCGACGTCGGTTCCGGCTCGACCACGCGCCCTGCCCGCTGGAGCCGGGCGATCCGGCCGCGGGACCACGCCCTGGCGGGGTGTACCTGGTCTGCGGCGGGCTCGGCGGGATCGGCCTGAACCTCGCCGAGGACCTCGGCCGACTCCCGGCGAAGGTGGTCCTGACCCACCGGCGTCCGTTCCCGGCCGCCGAGGACTGGGCCGACCACCTCGCCACCCACCCGGCGGACGACGCCACCAGCGTCGCGATCAACCGCCTGCGGGGGATCACCGAGGCCGGCGGCGAGGTCCTCGTGGCACCGGCCGACCTCACCGATTCGGACGCGGTCCGCGCGGTGGTGGCCGAGGCGGAGCGCCGTTTCGGTCCGCTCACCGGAGTGGTGCACGCCGCCGGTGTGCCTGACACCGCCGGGGTGATCCACCGCCGCACCACCGCCGACACCGAGGCCGCCATCGCGGCCAAGGTGCACGGCACCGCGGTGCTCGACGAGGTGCTGGGTGACCGGCCGCTCGACTTCTTCGTGCTGTGCTCGTCCATCGGCTCGGTGCTGCACAAGCTGAAGTTCGGCGAGGTCGGCTACGTCGCCGGGAACGACTACCTGAACGCCTACGCCGCCTATCGCGCGGCCCGCCGGCCGGGGATCACGACCGCGATCGCGTGGACGGACTGGCTGGAGTCCGGGATGTCGGCCGTCGCCCAGGAACGGCTCGTCGACCGCTACGACACGGGTGGCACACAGTCCACAGTAGACAGTGCGTCGGTCGGGCCGGCGGGCGACCTGCTCGGCGCGCTGACCCGGGACGAGGGCGTCGAGGTGTTCCGGCGCGTGCTGCGCGCCGGTCTCGGCCCCCAGGTGCTGGTGTCCACACAGGACCTGGACGCCCTGCTCGCCCGGCACGACGCCTACACCACGGGCGACCACCTCGCGGTGGTGAGCGGGCTGAGCGCACACGGCGGCCGGTCCCGGGCGCGGTTGAGCACCGCGTACGCGGCCCCGCGGTCCGACCTCGAACGCACGCTCGCCGGCTGGTACGCCGAACTGCTCGGCTACGACCAGATCGGCCGCGACGACGACTTCTTCGAACTGGGCGGCGACTCGCTGCTGGCGCTGCGGCTGCGGTCGATGGTGCGCTCCGGATACGGCGTGGAGGTGTCGGTGGCGCAACTGTTCGACGCGCCCACCGTCACCGGACTCGCCACCCTCGTCGGACACGCGGTCGGCGGCGACCCCGACCGGCAGGAGGTGGTGTTGTGACCATCGCCGGATTCCTCGCGGACCTGCGGGCCCGTCAGGTCCTGGTCACCGCGGACGGGGACCAGCTCCGGTGCAGCGCGCCGGCGGGCGTCCTCACCGACGACCTGCTCGACGCGATCCGCGGCCGCAAGGCGGAGATCCTGCGCCACCTGGGCCGCCAGGCGTTCATCCCCCGGCACGAGGGGACGCCTCCGCTGTCCTACGCGCAGGAGCGGTTCTGGCTGCTGCACCAGCTCCACCCCGACGACAACGCCTACAACATCCCGCTGGCGATCCGGCTGCGCGGCGAACTGGACCCGGCCGCGCTGCGTCAGGCGATCGGACAGGTGATCCGCCGCCACGACGTGCTGCGCACCCGGTACGTCACGCGCCACGGTCGCCCGGAACCGGTCGTCGACCCGGCCGCCGCGCCGGATCTTCCCCTGGTGGACCTCACCGGCCTGCCCGAGGCGGAGCGCGAGGCGACGCGCCGTGAGCTCACGGAAGCCGAGGCGCGACGGCCCTTCAACCTCGCCAGCGGGCCCGTCCTGCGCTCGTGGTTGTTGCGTGAGAGCCGCGACGAGCACGTCCTCCTGTTGACCCGGCACCACATCGCCAGCGACGGCTGGTCGTTGGGGCCGCTGCTCACGGAGCTGGGCGCGCTGTACGAGGCGTGCCGCGGTGGGCAGGCCTGCCCGTTGCCGGAACTCCCCGTCCGCTACGGAGATTTCGCGGCGTGGCAACGCGCCGCCGACCATACCCGTGATCTCGACCGGTGGCGGCACCTGGCCGACGCTCCGCCCACTGTGGACCTGTTGACGAGCGTGGACGCCGACGCGCCGCAGCGTCCGGTCGAGGTCCGGCGCGCGGTGCTGGAACCCGCGCTGGTCGATCGGCTGCGGGAGTGGGCCGGGCGTGAGCGCGTGACCCTCTTCTCGGTGCTGCTCACCGGCTACGCGCTGGTGTTGTCCAGCCTGTCCGGGCAGCGGGAACTGGTGATCGGCAGCCCGGTCGCCGGCCGCACCCGCCCGGAACTGGACGGACTGATCGGCTGTTTCGTGAACATGCTGCCGCTGCGCCTGGACCTCTCCGGCCACGGCACCGCGAGCGAGCTGGTGCGACGGGCCAACGCGGTGGTGCGGGACGGGCTCGCCGGTCAGGACGTGCCCTTCGAGAAGCTCGTGGAGGCGTTCCGACCGGAGCGCGACCTGACCGAGAACCCGTTGTTCCAGGCCGCCTTCGCCTTCCAGAACACGCCATCCGCCGACGTGCGGCTGTCCGATGTGGAGGCCTCGGTCGAGCCGTCGGCGTCGGTCGCGCCGAAGTTCCCGCTCACCCTCACCGCCACCGACCGGGCAGGGGCGCTCGACCTGGACCTGGAGTTCGACCCCCGCCGGCTGGTGCCCGACCTCGCCGGGGAGATCCTGCGGCGGCTGCGGGAAGTTCTGCTGGCGGGCGCCGCGGAACCGGACATCACGGCGGCCCGACTGCGGCACCGGCTCGCCCTCGGCGAGGACGCCGCTCCGGCGGTGGCTGTCGAGGAGACCACCCTTCCCCGGCTCGTCGCGGAGATCACCGCTGCCCGACCGGACGCGATCGCGGTGTCCCACAACGGCCACCACCTGACCTACCGCGCTCTCCAGGAGCGGGCGGACCGGGTGGCGGCCGCGCTGCGCGCCCGTGGCGTCGGGCCGGACACCCTGGTCGGCCTGTGCGTCGAGCCCGGCGTGGACCTCGTCGTGGGAGCACTGGGAATTCTCCGGTCCGGCGGCGCCTACCTCCCCCTGGACCCGACCGATCCGGTGGACCGGATGCGTGCCGTGGCCGAGGACGCGGGCCTGCGCCTGGTCGTGACTCGCGGGGACGTGCCCGCGCCGCCGGTCGAGCGGATCGATCTCGGCGATCTCGGTGATCTCGACGACGCCGGTGGTCTCGGCGCGCCGGCGCACCCCGGGCTGGCCCAACCCGTTCCGGCCAACCTCGCCTACGTCATCTACACCTCGGGCTCCACCGGGCGGCCCAAGGGAGTCGCGGTCAGCCACGGCAACGTCACCGGGTTGCTGGCGGCCTGCCGCCGGGCGCTGCCGGTGACCGACGAACCCCAGGTGTGGGCGCTGACCCACTCCGCGGCCTTCGACTTCTCGGTGTGGGAGATGTGGGGCGCGCTGACCTCGGGCGGCCGCCTGGTGATCGTGCCGCCGGACGTCCTCCGCAAGCCCGACGAGCTGTGGGAGCTGCTGCGCGCCGAGCGGGTGGCCGTCCTCGGCCAGACGCCGAGCGCGTGCCGGCACCTCCTGCCCGCCGCGCTGGCCGACGACCCGCGGCGCGCCGCGCTCGCGCTGGTGGTGCTGGGCGGCGAGTCCTGCGAGGTCGCCACGCTGGGGCCCTGGTTCGAGGCGATGGACCACAGTGGACCAGAGCTGGTGAACATGTACGGGATCACCGAGACCTGCGTGCACGTGACGGTGCGGCCGCTGCGCGCGGCGGACGTCGACGGCGCGGCGCGCAGCCCCATCGGCGGACCTCTGCCGGGACAGCGGATCGCGGTGATCGACCAGAACGGCGTCCGGGTTCCCGTGGGCGGCCAGGGCGAGTTGTTCGTGGGCGGCGTCGGCGTCGCCCGCGGCTACCTCGGCCAGCCGGCCCTGACCGCCGACCGGTTCCGGCCGGACCCGGCTCGCCCCGGCGCGCGCGGCTACCGGTCCGGCGACCTGGCCAGGGCGCTGCCCGACGGTGAGCTGGACTACCGGGGACGCCTGGACAAACAGGTCAAACTCCGCGGTTACCGCATCGAACCCGGCGAGGTGGAGGCGGCGGCGATGGCCCATCCCTCGGTCCGCGCGGGCGTGGTCGTGCCGCGCACCGACGGCGGGCGGACGTACCTGGCCGCCTATCTGGTGCTGGCGGACGGAACCCGGGACCAGCACGCGGCGGCGGACGCGGCGCGGGCAGAACTGCGCGCGTTCCTCGCCGAGCGCCTTCCCCGGCACATGGTCCCGGCGGCCTTCGTGTTCGTCGACCGGATTCCGCTCACCCGCAACGGAAAGCTCGACGAGGCCGCGCTGCCCGAGCCGTCGGCCGGCCACCGCCCGGCGAGCCGACCTCCCCAGACGCCCACCGAGTGGCGGATCGCCGGCATCCTGGCCGAGGTGCTCGGCCTCGGCGGCCCGGAGAACGTGGGCGCGCAGGACAACTTCTTCGACCTGGGCGGCGACTCGCTGCTGCTCATCCAGTTCCACTCCAGGGTGGTCGCGGCGTTCGACATCGACCTCCCGGTCCGGCAGGTCTACCAGGTGCTCGACGTCGCCACCCTCGCCAGCACCGTGGAGACCTTCCGCGCCCGCGCGGACGAGGAGGCCCTCCGCGCCGCGCTCGCCGTGGTGGAGGCCGCGGAGCTCCCCGGAGATCCGACCGCACCGGAGTCAGTGGAGGGAGACCAGTGACGTCGACCCGAGCGCGCTCCGCCCGCACCATCGTGGACGTGGCCCGGCACCACGCCGAGACCACGCCGTCCCGTCCCGCCTACGTGTTCCTGCCGGACGGCGAGACCGAGTCCGAGCGGTTCGACTTCGCCGGCATCGACCTGCGTGCCCGCGCGATCGCCGTGGCCCTGCGGGAGCGGGGCATGGTCGGGGAACGCGTCCTGATCGCCTACCCGTCGGGCTCCGCCTACGTCCAGGCGATCCTGGGATGCCTGTACGCGGGCGCGATCGCCGTGCCGTGCGACGCTCCCGAGCGAGCGTCCAGTGTGGAGCGACTGACGGCAGTGGCCGGGGACGCCGCTCCCGCGCTGACGCTGGCGGCGGCCGACGGGCCGTTGGCCGGGCGGATGCCGCTGTTCGACATCACGACGGTGTCCGACGAGGCGGCCGAGAGCTGGAGCGCGCCAGCGCTCGACGTCGACGCTCCGGCCTTCCTCCAGTACACCTCGGGATCGACCCGCACCCCGCGCGGCGTCATGGTCAGCCACGCCAACCTCCTGGCGAACGAGGAGGCGATCCGCCGGACCTGCGGCCACGACCAGGACTCGACGTTCGTGGGCTGGCTGCCGCTGTTCCACGACATGGGCCTGGTGGCGAACGTCCTCCAGCCGCTGTTCCTCGGATCGCTGTCGGTGCTGATGCCGCCGTCCGCCGTCCTGCGGCATCCCATCCGCTGGTTGCGCGCGGTCACCCGGTACCGCGCGCACACCAGCGGTGGACCGAACTTCGGCTACGAGCTGTGCGTGGAGCGGACGAGCCCGGAGGAGCGCGCCGAGCTGGACCTGTCCTCGTGGCTGGTCGCCTACAACGGCGCGGAACCGGTGCGGGCGGCCACCCTCCGGCGGTTCGCCGAGGTCTTCACGCCGCACGGTTTCGCCTCCACCGCGCACTTCCCGTGCTACGGCTTGGCGGAGGCCACCCTCCTGGTTTCCGGCACCCCCAAGGCGGAGGCACCGTTGGTGCTCACCGTCGACCCGGCGGAGCTGCGGCAGGGTCGGGTGACGCCGGCCGTGGAACCGGCCCCGGGCACGGGGTCGGTGGGCACCGGATCGTTGGGCACCGGATCGTTGGGCACTGAGTTGGTGAGCTGCGGGAAGGTCGCCGTGGACACCGAGGTCCGGGTGGTCGACCCGGAGACGGCGCGTCCGGTGGCCGACGGCCAGGTGGGCGAGGTGTGGGTCCGCGGACCCGGCGTGTCCGGTGGTTACTGGCGCGATCCGGACGAGTCGGACACGGTGATGCACGCCCGGCTCGGCGAGGAGGGGCCGTACCTCCGCACGGGCGACCTCGGCTGTCTGCTGGACGGCCAGCTCTACCTGACCGGCCGGCGCAAGGACCTGCTCGTCGTGCGGGGGCAGAACCACTACCCGCACGACCTGGAGTGGACGGCCGAACAGGCGCACCCGGCGCTGCGGCCGAGCTGCGGGGCGGCCTTCGCCGTGGACGACGGCGACCGGGAACGGCTGGTGCTCTGCTACGAGCTGCGCGCCCCGGTGTCGGACCTCGCCGACGTGGCCGAGGCCGTGCGCCGGGAACTGTCCCGCCGACACGGGGTCGAGCCGCACGAGCTCGTCTTCCTGGAGCGCGGCGGTGTCCCGAAGACGACGAGCGGCAAGGTCCGCCGCCAGAGCTGCCGACAGTCCTACGTGGACGGAAAGTTGCCGGTGCTGGCCGTGGTCCCGCTGGCCGTCGGGGACGCCCGGTCGGACATGGCCCTGCCCTCGCTGGCGGATCTGGCCGAGCTGGACCCGGCACAGCGGGTTCTGGTTCTCGCGTCCGCGCTCCGCGACGCTCTGATCGCCCGCGCGGGCGTCGCCGGTGCTCCTCCGGCGCTGGACGAGCCGCTCTCCGCGATGGGCGTGGACTCGCTGGCCCTGATGGAACTGGGCCACCACGTCGAGGCGTGCTACGGCGTCGTTCTGGGGCCGGGCGTGTTGTTGGGTGACACCGGAGTCCGCGAGGTGGCACAGCGGATTCTCGATGCCGCCGAGGAAGTCTCGGAGAGCTCCGCGCCCACCCCACCCGTGGCCGACCCGACGTGGCTTCCGCTCACGGGCGGACAGCGCGCGTTGTGGTTCGAGCAGGCGTTGGCGCCCGAGTCCGGGGCCTACCACCTCGCGCGCGCGATGCGGATCGAGGGACGGTTGGACGTCGCCGCGTTCACCCGCGCCTTCGACCGGCTGGTCGCCCGCCACGCCGCGCTGCGGACCCGTTTCGCCGTCCACGACGGCCAACCCGTGTGCCGTGTCGATGACGAGGGACCGCGTCTGGTCATCACCGAGGCGGGACCGGCGGAGGACAGCGCGCTGACCCGGCAACTCGCCACGCTGGCCGACGAGCCGTTCGACCTGCTGGCCGGACCACCGGTGCGGGCCGTGCTGTTCCGACGCGACGCCGAGGCGTCCGTCCTGTTCCTGATGGTGCACCACCTGCTCGCCGACTTCTGGTCGTTCGTCGTGGTGATGCGGGACCTGGCCGCGCTCTACCGCGAGGAGACCGGCGGAGACGCGGCGGACCTCCCGCCCCCGCGGGTGGGGCACGCCGACCTCGTGCGGGCCGAGAACCTGGCCGCGGACTCGCCCTCGGCCGAGCGCCAGATCCGGTTCTGGCGCGAGACTCTCGCGGAGGCGCCGGCCGCCCTCGACCTTCCCACCGAGCGGCCAGAACCGACGCGCCGGACGTTCGAGGGCGCGACCCAGACGTTCCGCGTGCCGGCCGAGCTGACCGACCGCCTCCGGGACCTGGCTCGCGCCGAGCGCTGCACGCTCTTCACCACCCTGCTGACCGGATACCAACTCCTGCTCCACCGGTACGCCGCGCAGCAGGACATCGTGGTGGGCACGTTGCTGGCGCGCAGGGAGCGCGCCGAGCTCGCCAACCTGGTGGGGTACCTGGTCAACCCCCTGCCGATCCGCTCCCGGTTCGAGGCCACCGAGCCGTTCCGGGCGCTGCTGCTGCGCACTCGTCGGTCCATTGTGGACGCGATGGAGCACGCCGACGTCCCGTTCGACCGGTTGGTCGGTGAGGTGGCCCCGGTCCGACTCCCGGGCCGCGCGCCGCTGGTGCAGAGCCTCTTCGTGATGCAGCGGGAGTACGGCCCCGCCGCCGACGGCTTCCGCGCGTTGGCACTCGGGGTTCCCGGGAAGCTCCCGCTGGGCGACCTCGCCGTGGAGACGGTCCCGGTTCCGCGTCGGTGGGCGCAGCTCGACCTGACGCTGTCCATGGCCGAGGTCGATGGCGAACTGGTCGGTGTGTGGGAGTACCGCACGGATGTCCTGGCGGAGCCCGCTGTCTCGGCGATGACCCGGCACTTCCTGCGGCTGCTCTCGGAAGCCGTGGCCGAACCCGACCAGCCCGCCGGGAATCTCGACCTGCTGTCCACAGAGGAGCGTGGTGAAGTCCGGCGCGGCGCGACCGGGCCGGAACGCCCTCGCGACGGTGCTTCCCTGCACGATCTCGTGGCGCGCGCCGCGGCCCAGCGACCCGACGCCGTGGCGGTGATCGCCGACGACGCGAGCGGCGTCCCGGTTCAGATCAGTTACCGGGCGCTCCAGCGCGCGGCGACCCGGATCGCGGCGCGACTGGGGGAGCGGGGTGTCCAGCCCGAGGAGCCGGTGGCGCTGCTGGTGGAGCGGGGTTCCGCCCTTCCCCTCGGATACCTCGGCGTGCTCAACGCGGGCGCCGTCGTGCTCCCGCTCAATCCGGAGGACCCGGACCACCGCCTGTCGACGGTGCTCGCCGACAGTGGTGCGCGCACCGTGCTCACGCAGCGATCGCTGGTGGATCGCGCCGGCGGGCTCGGCGCGCACGCCGTGGCTGTGGAGGATCTGCTGACGGCCGACGGGGACGGCCACACCCGCGGTATCCATCCCGAACAGGCGGCCTACCTGCTCTACACGTCCGGATCGACCGGGAAGCCGAAGGGCGTCCTGGTGCCGCAGCGCGGCATCGTGAACCGGATTCTCTGGATGCAGGAGGAGTACCAGCTCGGTCCGGGCGAGCGGGTCCTGCACAAGACCCCGGTCACCTTCGACGTGTCGTTGTGGGAGCTGTTCTGGCCGCTGGTCGCCGGCGGCTGCCTGGTGATCGCGCGTCCCGGCGGGCACCGCGATCCCGCGTACCTGCACGCGCTCATCGCGCGGCACCAGGTGTCCACCGCGCACTTCGTGCCGTCGATGCTGGGGCCGTTCGTGGCGGAGCGGGCGCGGGGAGAGGCGTTGCCGTCCCTGCGGCGGGTGGTGTGCAGCGGTGAGGTTCTTTCGCCGGAGCTGTGCCGGCGGTTCGCCGCGCTGTTCGACGCGGAGCTGCACAACCTCTATGGGCCAACCGAGGCATCGGTTGACGTCACGGCCTGGCGTTGCTCCGCGCGCGAAACCGGGGCCGTCCCCATCGGACACCCCATCGCCAACACGACATGCGTGGTGCTCGACGAGCGCCTGCGTGTCCTGCCCGCCGGAGTGACGGGCGAACTCCACCTCGGCGGGGTCGGGCTGGCCCGCGGCTACCTGAACCGCCCGGAGCTGACGGCCACGAGCTTCGTGCCCGACCCGGACGGGACCGGGGAACGGCTCTACCGCAGCGGAGACCTCGCCAGGAGCCGGGCCAACGGGGTCCTGGAGTACCGGGGGCGGCGCGACGACCAGACCAAGATCGCCGGCAACCGGGTGGAGCCGGGCGAGGTGGCCGAGGTGCTGCGCGGGCAGCCCGAGATCACCGACGCGGCCGTGGTGGCGCGGGACCAACGCCTCGTCGGCTACGTCGTGGCGGACCGGCCGGTGTCGGCCGAGGCGCTGCGGGCCAGGCTCCGGGATCTCCTGCCCGCCTTCCTGGTTCCCGCCGCCATCGTCCAACTCGACCAACTTCCGCTCACCAGCAGCGGAAAGCTGGACGCCCGCGCTCTGCCCGTGCCGGTGGAGCGCGCCGCTGACAGCGAGCCACCCCGTGGCGACACCGAGCACCGCCTGGCGGAGATCTGGCGGGAGCAGCTCGGTGTGAGCGGCCTGGGCGTCACCGACGACTACTTCACCCTCGGCGGCGACTCCATCCGCGCCATTCGGGTCGTCTCCGCCGCCAGGGACGCCGGTCTCGACCTGACGGTCACGGATCTGCTGCACCACCGCACGGTCCGGGACCTGGCGCATTACCTCGACCGTCGCGCCGAGCCACGTCCGGACACAGTGGACGCTTCGGAGGTGGTCCCACCCTTCGCGCTGTGTCCGGCCGCCGCCGGCAGGGAAGGTGTGGCGGACGCCTACCCGATCTCGATGGCCCAACGCGCGCTGTTGTTCCACAGAGAGAACAACCCCGGGTACGAGGTCTATGTCACCAGCGTCGCCGTGCACGGCCCGCTCGACCGGGAGCGGATGGCCGAAGCCGTCGCCGGGGTGATGCGGCGACACGCCTATCTCCGCTCCTTCTTCGACCTCACCAGCTACGACGAGCCCGTTCAGCTCGTCATGGCGGACGTGCCCACCCCACTGCACGTCATCGATGTCCGCGACCTTCCGGCGACGGAGCGGCAGACCGCGTTCCAGCGCTGGTTGCACGCCGAGCGCCAGCGCCACTTCGACGTCGACCACGGGCCGCTGGTCCGGTTCACCGCCCACGACGCCGGAACGGAGTTCCGCCTGACCGTCAGCAGCTTCGGCCTGGACGGCTGGTGCGTGGCGATCGTGCTCACCGAGCTGCTCCGCCACCACCGCGAAGGCGCGGCGGGACACGCGACCCACGAGGCCGAGCACGTGGGCTACGCGGACTTCGTCGCGCTGGAACGCCAGGCCATGTCCTCTGAGGAACATCGACGCTTCTGGACGACGGAGTTGTCAGGGGCGGAGGAGTGCCTCCTGCCGCGTTCCCCCGGTTTTCCGCGGAAGCGGACAGCGGAAGCCCGCCAGCACCGGCACGTCGTCGAGGTGGACGCCGACGTGCACGCGAAGCTGACCGACCTCGCGGCGACGCTGGGCGTCGGGCTGAAACACGTCCTGCTCGCCGCCCACCTCCGCGTGGTCCGGACCTGGACGGGTCACAGCGACACCGTGACCGGCCTGGAGTGCAACGGTCGGCCGGAGCGGCGAGGCGGTGACCGCGTCGTCGGGGTGTTCAACAACATCGTTCCGCTGCGGCTCAACACGAGCGAACCGCGGAGCTGGGCGGAGTTGGCCAGGGCCGCGCACGCCGCCGAGGTTCGCCTCTCCCCGTTCCGCCGCTACCCGCTGGCCCAACTGCACCGCGAGCACGGAGCGGGGCGGCTCTTCGACACGCTGTTCGTCTTCACCCACTTCCACCTCTACGAGGAACTGGCCGAGGCGGGCGTGTCGGATCTCCAGGCCCCGGACCAGACCTACGTGCCGCTGACCGCGCACTTCAACCTCGACGCCTGGTCGGGGCGGTTGCGCCTGTTGCTCGACTTCGACCCGGCCGAACTGGCCGAGGACCAGATCGCCGCCCTGGCCGACAGTTACTCGCGCGCGGTCGAGGCGATGGCCACCGAGCCCGAGCGGCACCCCGCCGCGACCGCCCTGGCCGAGGCCAGTGCTGACGCCGACGGTGGATCGGGATTCGCGTGGCCGGACAGCGTCGCGGACCTTGTGCACGACACCGTGCGACGGACTCCGGACCACGTCGCGCTCTCGGAGGGCAGCCGTCACCTGAGCTATGCCGGTCTCTGGTCCCGCGCCGGCGCACTGGCCGCCGCGCTGCGTTCCGTCGGTGTCGGACCGGAGTCGGTGGTCGGACTGTTCGCCCCGCGCCGGCTCGACACCGTCGTGGCGATGGTGGCGATCCTGCGGGCGGGCGGCGCCTATCTGCCCCTGGACCCCACGTCTCCGCCGCACCGGCTGCGCCAACTGCTCACGGAGTCCGGAGCTTCCGTGGTGGTGCTGCCACCGTCGACGGCTCAGCAGGCCCAGCCGGAGTGGGCGGAGGGAATGACGGTCGTCCACGCCGACGCGAGGACGGAAACCCGGTCGCCCGTCCGGAGAACCCACCGGGACGCGCTCGCCTGCGTCATGCCGACCTCCGGGTCCACGGGCGTCCCGAAACTGGTCGGCGTCCCGCACCGGGGGATGGTCAACTACCTGCGCTGGGCCGTGGAGCGGTACGGCATCGACGCGCGGACCGTCGCGCCGGTGGCCTCCTCCCCGGCGTTCGACCTCACCGTCACCTCCCTGCTCGCCCCGCTCGTCGGCGGGGGAACAGCCGAGCTGCTTCCTGCCGACGCGCCAACCACTCTCGGCGACGCGCTGGCACGGGGCCGCCACACCCTGGTCAAGCTCACCCCGGCTCATCTGGCGGCGGTGGCCGAGCAACTCGCCGCGCACGGCGGGCGGTCGAGCCTGCGCACAGTGGTGGTGGGCGGTGAGCAACTCCACGCCGGACACGTCCGTGCACTGTGGACAGTGGCTCCGGAGGCGGTCGTGGTGAACGAGTACGGGCCGACCGAAACCGTGGTCGGTTGCAGTGTCCACCAGGTCACCGACCTTCCCTCGGAGGGCCCGGTTCCGATCGGGCGGGCGATCTCGGGCGCCAGCGTTCGGGCCGTCGACGAGTACGCATCTGGTTTTGGTGCGACGGAAGCCGCCCCCGGTGTCCTCGGCGAACTGCACGTGGGCGGAGCGGGCGTCACGCGCGGATACCTCGGCCGTCCCGCCGACACCGCCGCGGCCTTCGTCCCCGACCCCCATCGGGAGGGCGCACGGCGGTACCGGACGGGAGACCTCGCGCGCCGCCTTCCCCACGGTGAACTGGTCTTCGTCGGCCGCGCCGACCGCCAGGTGAAGATCCGGGGCCACCGGGTCGAACTCGGGGAGCTGGAGCACACCCTGGCCGCGCACCCCGCCGTGCGCCAGGTCGCGGCGGTGACCCGCCCGGGGCCGGGCGGCCGGCTCCGCCTCACGGCCTACTGGGTGTCCGCACCCGGGACCGAGGCCGCCACGGCCGAACTCCAGGACTGGCTGGCCCACCGGCTGCCCGCCCACCTCGTCCCGGACGCCCTGGTGCGGATGCCGGCCCTGCCGATGACCGCCAACGGCAAGGTAGACCAGAGCCGACTGCCGGACGGCGCGGACCGCGTCGCGGCGGTGCTGGAGCGGATCGAGGAACTGTCGGACGCCGAGGTGGAACGGTTGCTGGCCAACGCCCGCACGGCCGCAGGGCCGTCCCCGACCGAAGGAGGCGCGCGTGGCTGAGGAGCGATCCGAGGACCGCGTCGGCCGGCTTTCCGCCGCCCGCAGGGAGTTGCTGGCCCTGTGGCTGGCCGAGGAGCCGTCGGAGGCCACCGGGAGCACACCGCACGCCGACCCCGCGACGGCGGAGGAGCACGTGCTCGCCCGGGTGTGGCGGGAGGTCCTGGAGGTCGAGCGGATCGGCGTCGACGACGACTACTTCGCGCTCGGCGGGGACTCCATCCACGCGATCGTGATCGTGGCCCGGGCCAGGGAGGCCGGCCTGCACCTGACGGCCCAGGACCTGTTCGAGCAGCGGACAGTCCGCGCCCTCGCCCGGCTGGCCGTTCCCGTCGAGGAAACCGAGCTCCCGGAAGCAGAAGCGCCCGACAGGGCGGATCTTCCGCTGGGGCCCATGCAGCAGGGCATGCTCTACCACTCGGTGGGCGGCAGCTCTGCCGGCGCCTACGTGGTCCAGGTGACCTGCCGGCTCGTCGGAGACCTGGACCGCGACGCCTTCCGGGCGGCGTGGCAGGAGGTGGTGACCGCCACTCCCGCGCTGCGCGCCTGTTTCCGGTTCGCCGAGGGCGACGAGCCGCGCCAGGTCGTCGTGCCGGACGTCGTGGTGCCGATGGTCTTCACCGACTGGCGCCCTCTGTCCACAGAGGAGCGGACGGCCCGGTTGGAGGAGCACCTCGACGCTGACCGCGAGCGGGGGTTCGCGCTCTCGGAGGCGCCCCTGTCGCGGCTCGCGGTGTTCCAGGAGGCCGACGACCGGCACGTGTGCGTGTGGACGCACCACCACCTGATCCTCGACGGCTGGTCCCAGCAACACGTTCTCCGGGACGTGCTCGACCGGTACGACGCGCTGGTTCGGGGCGAGCGGACCACCCCGCCGTCCCGACCGTCCTTCGCCGCGTACCTCGACTGGCTCGCCGACCAGGACCCGGCCGCCGACGAGACGTACTGGCGCGACCGCCTCGCCGGATTCGGCGCGCCGACGCGCGTCGCCGGCCCCGGCTGTGTCGACGGACAGGTCGTCGCGGCGCGACGCCGGGAGGCGACGCTCCGGATTTCCGAGCAGGCCACGGAGAAACTGGGCGCGTTCTGCCGAGAGCACGGAGTCACGGCGGGCAGCGTGCTCACCGCGGGGTGGGGTTTGCTGTTGGCCGGCCACCACTCCGTCGACGACGTGCTGTTCGGGGTCACCGTCTCCGGTCGACCGGCGGAACTCCCCGGCGCGACCGAGATGGTCGGCCTGTTCATCAACACGTTGCCCCTGCGCCTGAGCTGCCCGGCCGACACGACCGCGACGCGGTGGCTGGCGAACACCCAGCACACCATGGCCGAACTCCGGGAGCACCAGCACCTCCCGCTCAGCCGGGTCGAACGGGCGGCCGGGCGGGGCCGTTCCGGCGGCCTGTTCGACAGCATCGTCGTGGTCGAGAACTTCCCCACGTGGGTCGGCGACGGCTCCGGTTCGGCGCGGTTGCGCGTCGAGGAACCCGCCGTCCTCATCGACGAGGGCTACCCCCTGGTCCTGGAGATCACCCCGGGCGCGACCGTGCTGCTGCGCGCCCGCTACGACCCGAACCGGCTCGACCACGCGCGGGTCCACGCGGCCCTGGTGGCGCTGGAAACCTACGTCGACGCCCTGGTGTCCGACCCGACGACCACCCTCGCGGTCCTGCGGACCCGGATGGTCGAGCGGTGGCAGGAGCACGTCGACGAAGGTCGCCGCAGCAGCCGGGAGCGCGGGGAGCAGCGGTTGCGCGCGGCGCGCCGTCGGGCGGAAACCGTGACCGAACCCGAGACGACCTCAGGAGGAGATCGGTGATGCGGACCGTGGTCACCGGGGCCGGTGGGTTCATCGGAGCCCACCTGGTGCGCTTCCTCGCACAGCAGGGCTGCCACGTGCGCGGCGTCGACCTGCGGCACCCGGAGTTCGCCCCCTCGGCGGCCGACGAGTTCGTCACGGCCGACCTCCGCGACCCGGCCGCCGCGGCGGACGCGGTCGCCGGCGCCGACGTGGTCTTCGCCCTGGCGGCCAACATGGGCGGCATCGGCTGGACGCACGCCGCCCCGGCCGAGATCCTGCGGGACAACCTGCTGATCTCCACCAACACCGTGGAGGCGTGCCGTGCGGCCGCTGTGGGCAAGGTGGTCTACACGTCCTCCGCGTGCGTGTACCCCGGGTACCTCCAGCGGAACCCGGACGACCCGCCGTTGCGGGAGGACCGGGTTTTCCCCGCCGAGCCCGACATGGAGTACGGCTGGGAGAAGCTGACCACCGAGATCCTGTGCGCCACCTACCGCCGGACCTACCGGATGGACGTCAAGGTCGCCCGGCTGCACGCGATCTACGGCCCCTGGGGTAGCTACGAGGGCTTGCGGGCCAAGTCGCTGTCCATGCTGTGCGGCAAGGTGGCGAGACTCCCCGGCCCGGCGGGGGAGATCGAGGTGTGGGGGGACGGGACCCAGACCCGCTCCTACTGCTACGTCGACGACTGCGTCGAGGGGCTCTGGCGGCTGTCCAAGTCCGCTGTGGACACTCCGGTCAACCTCGGGTCCGAGGAGCGGGTGACGATCGCCGAGCTGGTCGACCGGATCGCGGTGGTCGCGGGGAAGACGGTGACCTCCCGCTACCTGACGGACAAACCGGTCGGTCCCCGTGGCCGCAGCTCGGACAACACCCTGTGCCGCGAGCTGTTGGGGTGGGCGCCGGAGACGAGCCTGGACGAGGGCCTGCGCCGCACCTACGCCTGGATCGAACAGCACCTGGCGGCAGGGGATTCGACGGCCGATGTCGTGAGGAGCACCGATGGCTGAGCGCAGGATCTCCAGCGCCGCCAGGGATCTGGCACGGCTGCTTCTCGGCCACTCCTCCCGGTACCGGGACGGCCGTCTCCAGGACGTGGCCACCGAGGCCCTGCGGGAGGACGCCGACGGCCGGGGATGGGTTGTCCGCGTCGTGAACGCGAGCCTGCGGGCTCGACAGCGCCTCGACTACGCCGTGCGCCTGGAACCCCGCCGGGTGCTCTCCCGCCTGAGCTATCCCCTGCGCGGCCACGCAAGCGGAGACGGCCCGCCACGGTCGCTGTCCCTGCTGTGCCCCACGCGCGGGCGGGTCGACAACGTCCGGGACTTCCTCACCAGCGTCTGCCGCACGACCGCCGCACCGGGGCGGATCGAGGCACTGTTCTACGTGGACTCCGACGACCCCGATCTCCCCGCCTACCGGGAGCTGTTCCGCCGCTCGCGGTGGTTGTTCGGCGACATCGGCCGGTGCGCGCTGCACGTGGGCGACCCGGTCGGGGTGCCGGCCGCGTGGAACCAGCTCGCCGAGGCGGCCACCGGCGACCTGCTGATGATGGCCAACGACGACCAGCTCTACGTCGACTACGGCTGGGACGCGGCGCTGGACTCGCGGGTGGCGGAGCTGACCCGGCTGCACCCGGACGGCGTGCTGTGCCTGTACTTCGACGCCGGCCAGTACCCCGAGGGCGGGTGCGACTTCCCGATCCTCAGCCGCGCCTGGTACGAGACGGTCGGCTACTTCACGCCGACGATCTTCCAGCAGTGGGAGGTGGAGCGCTGGCTGTTCGACATCGCCGACCGGCTGGGCCGCCTCCACCCCGTGCCCGGCGTCCTGGTGGAGCACCGCCACTACCAGGACTACAAGGCGCCGTTCGACGCCACCTACCAGCGGCACCGGATGACCAGGGAGAAGTCCTTCTCCGACCACGCCCTGTTCCTGCGTACCGAGAAGCTGCGCGAAGCCGAGGTCCGCAAGCTCCAGGCGGTCATCGACCGCGGCGGGGCAGTGGCTTCCCCTGCGGGGGAAGGGACGTCCGCGCTGTCCGGGCAGGCGCTTCCTGAGGCGGCGCTGTCCGAGGAGGCGCTGTCCAAGAAGGCGCTGCCGGAGGAGGTGCTGCCCGTCGCCCGACGCCACTACGCCGGGCTCGTGGACGACCTGCACGCGGCCGGCCAGACCGAGCAGGCGGTCGCCTGCGCCGAGTTGGCGGTCAGCCAGGGAGTCTGGGCGCACCCGCTGCACCGCCCGGCCGTCTACCGCCCGGACCTGCCGTTGCGGGAGTACGACCCCGGGACGTTCTGGTTCGACGCCTACCTCGCTGAGAACCACGCGAAGCTGTTGGCCGAGCTCGACCGGTTCACCGGAACGGTCCGGCTCGACGCCGTCGACACCGTCGACGCGGCCGACTCGTCCGCCCGGGTCGGCACCGTGGGGCAGCAGTGGGACCGGCTCGTCCTGTTCGCCGACGGCGAGTGGACCGCGGCGGCCGCCCGTTCGCTTCCGGTCACCATGACCGTGCTGTCCGCGATCCCGGAGGCCACCCTCCTGCCGGACAGCTCCGTCGAGCTCGCCCTGCTCCCGTCGGGCGGCCGGGTCGCCGCGCGCTGCGGCCGGAGCAACACCGCGCTGCGCGTCGAGTTCGGCCTCCAGGTGGGCGAGGGCGTCGGAACGCGGATCGGCGGACGACCGGTGCCGTGGCCGCGTGGTCGGTGCCTGGTCTTCGACGACGGCTGGGAACGCGAGGTCTGGAACGAGAGCGCGTCCGCGCACGTCGTGCTGTCCTTCACCGTTCCCCACCCCGACCTCGACCCGGCGGCGCTGCGCCGGGCCGGCAGAGTGTCCACTGTGTCCGTTTCGGATGTGTCCATTTCGGACAACGGCGCGGTGTCGCCGAAGCCGGGGGCGTAGACCATGTGCGGAATCGTCGCGATCCACGCGCCGGACGGCGGGCTCGCCGAGGCGGACGCGCTGCCGGGCATGGCGGCGCTGCGCGCCCGCGGGCCCGACGGGTCCGGCGTGTGGTGCTCGCCCACCGGACGGGCGGTCCTCGGCCACACCCGGCTCGCGGTGATCGACCCGGACGGCGGGCGCCAGCCGATCGCCGACGAGGAGGGACACCGCCACCTCGTGGCCAACGGCGAGTTCTACGACTACCGCCGGATTCGCCGGGAGCTCGCCGACGCCGGACACGTGTTCCGGACGCGAGGTGACAGCGAGATCGCGCTGCACCTGCACGCCAGGGAGGGCCACCACGCGCTCGACCGGCTCCGGGGCGAGTTCGCTTTCGTCATCTGGGACGAACGCACGGGTGAGCTGTTCGCGGCGCGCGACCGCTTCGGCGTCAAACCCCTGTACTACGCCCGGCACCAGGGCCGTCTGCTGATCGCCTCGGAGATCAAGGCGTTGTTGGCCTGCGGGGTGCCCGCCCGCTGGGACACCGCCGCGTTCGCCGCCCACCTCCAGGTCGCGCCACCCCCGGACCGCACCCTCTTCGCCGGGATTTCCCAGCTCCCGCCCGGCTGTTACCTCGTCGCCGGGCCGCGGGGCGTCGCCGTCCGCCGCTACTGGGACCTCGACTACCCGTTGGCGGCGGATCTGGAGCAGGGGGACGAGCACTGGGAGAGCCACGTCGAGGAGGTGCGCGCCGCGATCGAGGAGGCGGTCCGGGTCCGGATGATCGCCGACGTCCCGGTCGCCTACCACCTCAGCGGCGGGCTCGACTCGACCAGCGTGGTCGCCACCGCGGCGCGCCACGACACCGTCACCGCCTTCACCGTCCGGTTCGACGACCCCGCGTACGACGAGAGCGAGGTCGCCGAGCGCACCGCCCATCGACTTGGAGTCCGGCACCACCAGATCGACTCCCACCGCGCCGACTTCGCCCACCACCTGCGGGAAACGGTGTGGGCGGGGGAGAGCGTCCAGGAGAACGCCCACGGGATCGCGCGGTACCTGCACAGCAGGGCGATCCGGGGACACGGCTTCAAGGTCGTGCTGGGCGGCGAGGGCGGCGACGAGATCTTCGCCGGATATCCCCAGTTCCAGAAGGACCTGGCGCTCGGGCTGTCTCCGGACCTGTTCGCGGAGACGCGCCGCGGCTACCGCAAGCTCGTGGCCGCCGGCGCACCCCAGCACCTGCGCACCCTGTTGGACGAACTGGGGTTCGTGCCGAGCTGGGTGCTCGACCGGTACCTGTCGGTCACCTCGCCGGTGATGCCGTTGCTGCGCCCGGAGTTCGCCGCCGAGGTGTCGGTCACCGACGCCTGCGCGCCGCTGCTGGCCGCGACCGGGGACCAGCTCGCCGGCCGCGCGACGTTGCACCAGTCCACGTACCTGTTCGCGAAGAGCTGGCTGCCCCACTACATCCTCGCGTCGGAGCGGTTGGACGCCGCCCAGGCTGTGGAGGCCAGGCTGCCGTTCTTCGACCATCACCTGTTCGCCGTCGCCCGCCGGACCCCGTTGCACTGGTACACCCGTGCTGGCGCCACGAAGTACCCCCTGCGCGCCGCGATGGCCGACCGGCTGCCGGCCGAGGTCAGCGCGGGGCGCAAGCGCGGGTTCTTCGCGCCACCGGTGGTCGGCGACGACGGGATGGTCGCCGCGGTGCGGGACCTGGCCCGCGGATCGGCGTTGCGGGACAACCCGTTCTTCCGGCCGGAGGCGGTCGTGCGGCTCGTCGACCGGCTGGCCGACCGCCCGCCCGCCCAACGGGCGACCGCGGAGCGCCTGGTCCAACTGGTGGGCTCGGTCGGCGCGCTGGCGGAGGAGTTCGGCCTGACGGGAGGGGGAACGCCGTGAACGGAGAACAGCGCGGTTCCAACGAACTCGCCCGCAGGATCGCCGCACTGCCGCCGGAGCGGCGGGCGATGCTGGAGGAGGTGCTGCGCCGGCAGTCCGGCGCCCGCACCGGAATCCCCCGGCTCGGCCCCGATGAGCCGGCCCCGCTGTCGTTCGCCCAGCAACGGATGTGGGTCCTCCAGGGCCTCACCCCCGCCGCCTGCAACTACGCCTCCGCCATCCGGCTGCGCGGCCCGCTCAACACGACCGCGTTGCGCGCCGCGCTGCGCCAGGTCGTCCAGCGGCACGAGGTGTTGCGCACCAGCTTCGTCCTGGATGGCGACGAGATCCGCAACACCGTCCACTCCTGCGCCGAGCCGCCCTTCCGGCTCGTCGACCTGAGTGGGGTGGGCGCGTCGGAGGACGCCCTCGCGGCGCTGCTGCGGGAGGAGTCCCGTCGTCCGTTCGACCTCACCGCCGCCGCGCCGACGATGCGGGTCACCGTGTTCCGGCTCGCGGCCGACAACCACCTGGTGCTGCTGGTCTTCCACCACATCGCCATCGACGGCTGGTCCAACGGCGTTCTGGTCCAGGAGCTCTCCGCGCTCTACCAGGACCAGGTGCTCGGCCAACCGTGCGCACTGCCCGCGCCGCCGGTCCAGTACGGCGACTACGCGGCATGGCAACGAAACCGGCTCAGCGGCCCGGAACTGGAGGCCCTGACCGAGTTCTGGGCCGAGCAGGTGCGGGATCTGCCCCGGCTGGACCTGCCCACCGACCGGCCGCGCGCGGACGCACCGCGAGGTGAGGGCGCGAACCACCACTTCGTCCTGTCACCGGAGGCCACCCGCCGACTCGGCGAGGTGCGGCAGCGCGAGGGCGGTTCGCTGTTCATGCTCGTGCTGGCCGCTTTCGTGGCGGTGCTGCGAACCGTGACCGACCAGCGAGACGTCGTCCTCGGCACTCTCGTGGCCGGGCGGAACCGCGCGGAACTGGAACGGCTCGTCGGCTACTTCGTCAACGTCGTCCTGCTCCGGTTCACAGTGGACGACCAGGCCGACTTCCGGGAGCTGTGGCGTCACGTGCGGGACCGCGTCCTGGCCGCGCACGCCCACCAGGAACTGCCGTACGAGAAGCTGGTCGAGCTGCTGCGCGCGAACGGCCACGCGGACAACGAACCGCCGATCAGGGTCGTGTGCGTGGCGCACCAGACCCCGCCGCCGGTCGACCTCGCCGGGCTCGCGGCCGAGGTGGCGGACGTCGACCTCGGCACCACCCAGTTCGACCTCGTGGTCGAGGTGCGGGAGAAACCGGAGGGGTTGCAGGTCGCCTTCCAGTACGACGTCGACCTCTTCGCCCCCGCCACGGTGCGGCTTCTCGCCGACCACCTCCGCACCGCCCTGGAACGCGTCGGAGAGTCCCCCGACCGGCACCCCGCCGAGCTGCTCCGGGCCGCGCCCGTGGCGGTCGCGGAGACGGCGGTGGAGCACGACACCACCCTGCACGGGCTGTTCGAGGACCGCGTCACGCGGACGCCGGACTCCGTGGCGCTCCTGGCGGCGGGGCACCAGATCACCTACCGGCAGCTCAACGCGCGGGCGAACCAGCTCGCCCGCCGGTTGCGCGCGCGAGGAGTGCGGGCAGAGGACCGGGTCGCCCTGTTCCTGCCCCGGTCTTCGGACTCGGTGACCGCGATGCTCGGGATTCTCAAGGCCGGTGGGGCGTACGTCCCGCTGGACCCCGACCACCCGAGCACCAGGCTGTCCGCGGTGATCGCCGACGCCGCCCCAACGCTTCTGGTCACCACCAAGGAGATCCAGGACCGCTGCCCGGAGTACCGGGGACCGGTGCTGCTGCTGGACAGCGAGCGCGACGCACTGTCCACAGAGGACACCGCCGACCTGCGTCTGCCGGTCCGGGCCGACAACCTTGCGTACGTGCTGCACACCTCGGGCTCCACCGGACGACCCAAGGGCGTGCTCGGTCTGCACCGCGGCGCGGTCAACCGCGCGGCGTGGTGGGAGAAGGTCTACCCGTTCCAGCCGGGCGAGGTCTGCGCGGCCCGCACCGCGTTGGGCTTCGTCGACTCGGTGTGGGAAACCTTCGGGCCGTTGATCGCCGGCGTGCCGTTGCTCGTGTTGTCCCCGGACGAGGTCGCCGATCCGGTGCGGTTGGTGGACCGGCTGGCCGCGCACCGGGTGACGCGCCTGGTCGGGGTGCCGTCGCTGGCCACCCTGTTGCTGGACGAGCTGCCGGACCTGGACCAGCGGTTGCCGGAGCTGAGGTTCTGGGTGCTCAGCGGGGAGTCCCTGTCCGGCGGTCTGGCCCGCCGCTTCCACGAGCGGCTGCCCGGCCGGACCCTGTTGAACCTGTACGGCTCCTCGGAAGCGTCGGCCGACGCCACCGCCGCCGAGATTCCGCACAGCGCGACGGAGTCCCGAGTGCCGATCGGCCGGCCGATCAGCGGCGTCGCGGTCCAGGTGCGCGATTCGGCGCTGCGCGCCCTGCCGGCGCTCGCGCCGGGCGAACTGCACGTGGGCGGCGAGTGCCTGGCCCGGGGATACCACCGGCGCCCGGCCGAGACCGCGGCGGTGTTCCTGCCCGCGCCGGACGGGCCGCCGGGATCTCGGGCGTTCCGCACCGGAGACGCCGCGCGGTGGCGCCCGGACGGCCAACTCGACTACCTGGGCCGGCTCGACGGACAGGTCCAGGTGCGCGGCCACCGCGTGGAACCCGGTGAGGTCGAGCAAGCGCTGTCGGGCCACCCCGAGGTGCGCGCCGCCGCCGTCGTCGCCCGCCCCGACTCCACGGGATCCACCGCCCTGGTCGGATATCTCGTGGCGGACCGCAACCTGGATCTCGCCCAGGTCCGCGACTTCCTGCGTCAGCGCCTCCCGGGCTACCTGGTGCCGAGCCTGCTCACCCAGGTGCCGGCCCTGCCGATGACGCCGAGCGGCAAGGTGGACCGACTGCGCCTTCCGGAGCCGAGCGCCACGGCAGGCGAAGGGATCGAGCGGGTCGTCTCGCCACGCACGCGGACGGAGACCGTGGTCGCCGAGGTCTTCGCCGAGCTGCTGCCGGGACAGCGCCAACCCGGCCCGCACGACGACTTCTTCGTCCTGGGTGGACACTCCGTCCTGGCCGCGCGGGTGGCGGCCCGGCTGCGCGAGCGGTGCGGCGTCGACATCGGACTGCGCGACCTGTTCGCGGCCCCCACGGTGGCCGGCCTGGCCGCGCGGGTCGACGAGCGCGACCCGTCCCGGCAGACCCGGCCGGGCCGGCTGGTGCCCGCGCCCGAGTCGCTGACCGAACCGTTCCCGCTGACCGACGTGCAGCAGGCGTACTACGTCGGACGGGACGACAGTCTCGACCTCGGCGAGGTCTCCACCCACGCCTACCTGGAACTGTCGGCGCCCGAGCTGGACCTCGACCGGTTCCAGACCGCCCTGCGCGGCGTCATCGAGCGGCATCCCATGCTGCGCGCGCTGGTGCGGCCCGACGGGCGGCAGCAGGTGCTGGCGTCCGTTCCGCCGTACCAGGTCGCCGTGCAGGACCTGCGGGACGTCTCCGAGGCCACCGAGCGGCGGCGACTGCTGGCGGTGCGGGAGGAGATGTCGCACCAGGTGCTGCCCGCCGACGTGTGGCCGCTCTTCGAGGTGCGCGTCTCCCTGCTGCGGGACGGGGGAGCGCTCGTCCACGTCAGCGTCGACGCCCTGATCTGCGACGCCTACAGCTTCGGCATGGTGTTGTCCGAACTGGGCCTGCGCTACCAGGACCCCGCGCGGGAGCTGCCACCGCTGGAGGTCAGCTTCCGCGACTACGTCCTCGCCGACCGGGAGCGCCGAGCCTCCGACGAGTACGCCGCCGCGCTGGACTACTGGCGCGAGCGGATCGCCGACCTGCCGCCGGGACCTGACCTGCCGCTCGCGGTGACACCCGAGTCGCTGGGCAAACCCCGGTTCGAGCGCCGCTCCGGCCGGATCGCCGCTCCGGAGTGGACAGTCCTGAAGGGACTCGCCGCGTCGGTCGGACTCACCCCGTCCGGCCTGCTGCTGGCGGTCTTCGCCGAGACGTTGACGACATGGAGCCGTCGGCCGCACTACTCCCTGATGCTGACGGTGTTCCAGCGGGAGCCCGTGCACCCCCAGGTCGGCGAGATCGTCGGCGACTTCACCTCGCTGACCGTGCTGGAGGTGGACCACACCCGCGCCGGCGGTTTCGTCGACCGCGCGCGTGCGCTGCAACAACGGCTGTGGGACGACCTGGACCGGTCCGTCGTCAGCGGCGTGACCGTGATGCGGGAGTGGGTCGCGCGGCACGGCGGCCGACCCCGACTGGTCACGCCCGTGGTGTTCACCTCCAACCTGCCGTTGGCCGACAACGCGACCAGCGCCGACGCCGCCGAGGAGTGGGCACTGGGCTCCACGACCTACGGCATCACCCAGACTCCGCAGGTCCACCTGGACCACCAGGTCAGCGAGCAGCAGGGCGAGCTGGTGTTCAACTGGGACGCGGTGGGCGAGCTGTTCGAGCCCGGCGTGCTGGACGACATGTTCGCCGCCTACCAGGACTTCCTGGCCCGACTCGCGGCGCAGCCCCACGCCTGGCAGCAGCCGATCCGTGTTCCATTGCCCGACGCGCAACGAAACCGCCGCGCCGAGGTCAACAGCACAGCCGTGCCCCTGCCCGACCGCTGCCTGCACGAGACCGTTTTCGAGGCGGCGCAACGTTTCCCGGAGCACACCGCTGTGGTCGACGGGGACGTGCGCGTGACCTACCGCGAGCTGGCCGCGCGCTCCCACCGGGTCGCCCGCGCCCTCCGCCGGCTCGGGGCCAAGCCGGGCGAACTCGTCGCGATCGTGGCCCGCAAGGGATGGCAGCAGGTCGTGGCCGCGCTCGGTGTCCTGGAGTCCGGGGCGGCGTTCGTGCCGGTGGACCCGGACCTTCCGGCGGCCCGCCTGACCCACCTCCTTCACAGGGCCGAGGCGCGGATCGCGCTCACCCACCTCGCCGTCGCCGAGGAGGTCCCGTTCCCGGACGACCTGAGCGTCCTGGCCGTCGACGACGACAGCGCCCTCCAGGACAACAGCGCCCTCCAGGACAACAGCGCCCTCGACGCCTCCGACGAACCGCTGGACCGCGCCCAGGGGATGGATGACCTCGCCTACGTCATCTTCACGTCCGGCTCGACCGGCGAGCCGAAGGGCGTGATGATCGACCACCGGGGCGCGGCCAACACGATCCGGTGCGTCAACCAGCACTTCGCCGTCGGCCCGCACGACCGGGTGCTGGCGGTCTCCTCGCTGAGCTTCGACCTCGCGATCTACGACCTGTTCGGCGTGCTCGCCGCCGGCGGCACCGTCGTGCTGCCACGGCACTCCCGACGCCGCGACCCCGCGCACTGGGCGGAGCTCGTCGCCACCGAGCGGATCACGTTGTGGAACTCGGTCCCAGCGCTCGCGGAGGTCCTGGTCGGCTACGCCGAGGCGTTGGCGCCCCAGGCGTTGCGCTCCCTGCGCGTGGTCATGCTCAGCGGCGACTGGATTCCCGTCGCGCTGCCGGACCGCCTCCGGCGGCTCGCGCCGGAGACGCACGTCCGCAGCCTCGGCGGCGCGACCGAGGGGTCGATCTGGTCGGTGTGGTACCCGATCGGCGAGGTCGACCCGTCCTGGCGCAGCATCCCCTACGGGATGCCGATGGACAACCAGAGCATGCACGTCCTGGACCGCGGGCTGTCCCCGCGGCCGGACTGGGTCGCGGACGAGCTGTACATCGGCGGCACCGGCGTGGCCCTGGGCTACTGGCGCGACCCGGAGCGGACGGCGAGCAGCTTCCTGACCCACCCCGACACCGGGGAACGCCTCTACCGGACCGGGGACATCGCCCGCTACCTGCCGGACGGGAACCTGGAGTTCCTGGGCAGGGAGGACAACCAGGTCAAGATCAGTGGCTTCCGGGTGGAGCTCGGCGAGATCGAGTCCACTCTGGAGCGTCTGCCCGGGGTGCGGACCGCCGCCGTGGTCGCGGTCGGCGATCCCCGGGGGGAGAAGCGGTTGGCCGGTTACGTGGCGCGCGAACCGGGGGAGCAGGTCGACCCGACCGCGCTGCGCCGTCGCCTCGCGGAGCTGCTGCCCAGCCACTTGGTGCCGCCGACGCTCCACGTCCTGGACCAGCTTCCCCTGACCAACAACGGAAAAGTCGACCGCGCGGAGCTCCGCTCCCGAGCGGAGAAGCGGCCCGCCGTCCGTCAGGAACCACGCGACCGGGACCCGGGGCGCGCGCACGCGCTCGTGCCCGAGATCGTGGCGTTGTGGCGTGAAGTGCTGGAGGTCGACGAGATCGACCCCGACGACGGGTTCTTCGCCCTGGGCGGCACGTCGTTGCAGGCCATCCGGCTGCTCACCCTCATCCAACGCGACCGGGGAATCCGCATCCCGTTGGCGCGCCTGCTCGACGCGCCAACCGTCCTCGCCCTCGCCGAGGCGATCGCCGACGCCGAGAGCGGCCCGGCCGGCCCCGCCGCCGCGCCGGACGAACTGCCCGTGTTGCGGCCCGACCCGGAGCGGCGGCACGATCCCTTCCCCCTCACCGACATCCAGCAGGCGTACTGGCTGGGCAGGCGGACCGCCGCCGGCCTGGGCGGCGTCGCCACCCACAGCTACGTGGAACTGGACGTCGAGGACCTGGACCCGGCCCGGCTGGAGATCGCGGTGCGCCGGCTCGTCGACCGACACGACGCGCTGCGCACCGTCTTCCGGCCCGACGGCCAGCAACAGGTGCTGTCCGAGGTGCCGGCCTTCGAAGTGTCCTCTGTGGACCTTCGAGGGCTGTCGGAGGACGAGGCGGACGCGCGGCTGGCCGCGGTGCGCGAGGAGATGTCCCACGAGGTGCGCGACGCCGCTCGGTGGCCGCTGTTCGAGATGCGCACCCACCGGCTCGACGAGGTCCGCACCCGGTTCCACCTCAGCCTCGACCTGTTGATCGCCGACGCCCACAGCACCCGGGTCCTCACCGGCGAACTGCTGGCCCTGTACCACGACCCCGACACGGCCCTGCCGGAGCTGACCTGTTCCTTCCGCGACTACGTGCTCGCGATGGCGGCGTTCCGCGACAGCGCGACGCACGGCAGGGCGCGGCGGTACTGGGAACAACTCCTGCCCGAGCTGCCTCCAGCGCCGGCCCTGCCCCTTCTCGCCCGACCCGAGGAGCTGGTCCAGCCCCGGTTCGAGCGGCTGGCGACCACAGTGGACGCCGAGGACTGGGCCGCGCTGCGGGCATGGGCCGCCGCCGAGGGGCTCACCCCGTCCGCGGTCGTCTGCGCCGCCTTCGCCCACGTGCTCGGGGCGTGGAGCGCCTCGCCGAGGTTCACCCTCAACCTCACGACGTTCAACCGCTTCCCGCTGCACCCCCAGGTCGACGCGCTCGTCGGGGACTTCACCGCCACGACGCTGCTCGCCGTGGACGCCACCGCGCCCTCGGTGCCGGAGCTGGCCCGCCAGGTGCAGGCCCGGATCTGGCGGGACCTGGAGCACCGGACGGTCAGCGGCGTCGAGGTGCTGCGGATGCTGCGCCGAGATCCCCGCCGCCGCGACGAGGCGCTGATGCCGGTCGTCTTCACCAGCACCCTGCTGCCCGACGGCGTGGCACCACCGGCGCCGCCGAGCCAGTGGCGCGCGCGAGCGGTCTTCGCGGTCAGCCAGACCCCGCAGGTGTTGTTGGACCACCAGGTCGGCGAGGACGCCGGCCGCCTGGTGTGCACGTGGGACCACGTGCCGGCGGCGTTCCCGCCGGGTCTGGTCCCCGCCATGTTCGGCGCCTTCGAGCACGCGCTCGCCGCTCTCGTGGCGGGGGCCAAGCAAACGAAAGGTGGTCAGCCTTGACGGCCAGGTCCACAGCGTCGCTGCTTCCCGCCGACCAACAGGAGCTGCTGCGCGCAATCAACGACCAGACCGCGCCGATTCCGGCCGGCCGGCTAGACGAGCTGGTGGCGGCCGGGACCGACGCGGTCCGGGCGGACGCCCCGGCCGTGGTCTCCCCGCGCCGCGTCCTCGACCGCGCCGACCTGCTCGCCCGCGTGGACGCCCTCGCGGCGCGGCTGCTCGCGGCCGGCGTCGCTCCTGGCGACCGCGTGGTGTGCTCGGTCGAGCCCGGCTGGGAACAGGTCGTCGCGCTGCTCGGCGTCCTGCGGGCCGGCGGCGTCCACCTCCCGGTGCCGCCCGGCCTCGGCCAGGTCGCCCGGTGGCAGCGCGTCACGCGTTCCGAGGCGGCGGTCGTGCTCACCCAGTCCTGGCTGGGCGAACGACTGTCCTGGCCGGACTCGGCCACCGTGATCGCCGTGGACGAGGTGGAGCCGGGACCGACTCCGGCCACTGTGGACAGAGCACCGGAGGCCGCGGCCTGCCTGGTGCCCGGCGAGGACGGCCGCGACCACGTCGCCGTGAGCCACCGCGCGATCGTCACCACGCTCACCGAGCTGAACGCCCGCTTCCGCGTCGGGCCGGAGGACCGGGTGCTGGCCCTGTCCTCGCCCGAGTCCGGGTTCGCGCTCTACGAGACGGTCGGCGCGCTGCTGGCCGGGGCGACCGTGGTGTTCGGCGACGATCTCGACGCCCGCGACCCCGCGGCGTGGACGGCGTTGCTGCGGCGGGAGAGGATCACCGTCTGGCACTCGCCGCCCACCCTGCTCGGCATGCTCGTCGACCACCTGGAGGCCAGCGGCGACCGGCTTCCGGCCGAACTCCGGCTGGCGCTCGTCGGTGGCGAGCGGTTCCCCGCCGACCTGGTTCGCCGGCTTCGCGGCGTTGCGGACCCGGCTCCGGTGGTGGCCGCCCTCGGCGCCGCGACCGTCCCCGGGCTCTGGACGACCTGCGCCGAGATCGACGAGATCCCCACCGAGTGGCGTTCGGTGCCGATCGGGCGGCCGTTGCCGAACCACCGCGTCTTCGTGCTGTCGGAGACGATGACGCAGTGTCCGGTCTGGGTGACCGGCCGGCTGCACTTCGGCGGTGTGGCCGCCGAACCCTGCTCCGACAGCGACACCGAGAGCGAGTCCGGGGCGCGGGTGCCGCATCCCGAGACCGGTGAGCCGCTGACGCCCACCGGCCGGTTCGGGCGGGTGCTGCCCGACGGCGTGGTGGAGGTCGTCGGCGACGAGGCCGCCCAGGTGACGGTGCACGGCCGGGCGTTGAACATGCAGGACACCGAGGTGGCGTTGGCCGGCCACGAGGCCGTGCGGGACGCGGTGGTGGTGCCGGTGACCGAGGGCGAGTCGGTGGCGCACGTCCGCCTCGCGCCCGGCGCGCAGGTCGACGGCCCGGCGTTGCTGGACTTCCTGCGCCGCAAGGTCTCGCCCTACCTGCTGCCCACGCGGGTCGAGGTGGTGACCGAGTTCCCCCTCACCTCCGACGGCCGGGTCGACCGCGCCGCGCTGGCCAGCGCCGCGTCTCCGTCCACTGTGGACGAGCAGTCCGCGGCGTCGACCGCTCCCGCCGACGACGAGCTGATCCAGCAGGTGACCAGGATCGCCTGCGGCGTGCTCGGGGTCAGCGACATCGAGCCGAACATGAACCTGCTCGACGTGGGCGCCACCTCGATCGAACTGGTCCGCCTGGCCACCCTGGTCGAGGAGGAGCTGGGCATCACCGTCGACGTCGAGGAGCTGCTGCGCTTCCCGTCGATCGCGGTGCTGGTCAGCCGGCAGCTCGGCGAGACCGAGACCATCCCGTCGGCCGCCCCGGACACGGTGTCCGCCACCGGGTCCGGCACCGAGTCCGACACCCCGCCCGTGGCCGCGTCGTCCGTGCCGGCGACGCCGACTGCGGCGGCCGCCCCGCAGGAGGAGAGCACCTCGGCCAGCACGCCGCTGCTCGTCGGAATCCTGGAACGGCAGGCCTTCAAGGACGCCGCGCACGGAATCCGCCACGAGTACGACGACACCGAGGGCGTCGAGATCACCGGCTCCGCGCCCGAGCGGCTGGTGAACCGCCGCACGCACCGCGGCTTCGACTCCCGCCCGGTGGAGTTCGCCGCGATCTCCGAACTCCTCTCCGCGATGCGGCAGACCCGCCACGGCGGCGAACCGAAGCGCTGGTACCCGTCGGCGGGCAGCGCCTACCCCGTGCAGGCCTACCTGGTCGTGGAGCCGGGCCGGGTCAGGGAACTGCCGTCGGGCAGCTACTACCACCACCCGGCGCGCAACTGCCTGGTGCCCGTGGTTCCCGGCGCCCGCGTCGACGCCTCGGCGCACGCCGAGATCAACCGCAGGAGCCTGCGCGAGTCCGCCTTCTCGCTCTACCTCGTCGCGCGGATGGACGCGATCACCCCGCTGTACGGGAACCTCGCCGCGGACTTCGCGATGTTCGAGGCGGGCGCGATGACCCAACTGCTGATGGAGGTCGCCACCGAGCTGGGACTCGGGCTGTGCCCGGTCGGGGCGATGGAGACCGCGCCGCTGCGCGACGTCCTCCGACTCGGCGAGAGCGACCGCTTCCTGCACGTGTTGCTCGGCGGCTACCCCGGGGACCGGCGATGAGTGTCCACAGGGGACCGGTCAGTGGCCAGCGCCGCGCCATCGCGCTGGCCACGACCGACTGGGTGCGTCCGGGGGGAACGCCGCCGGGACGGGAACTCCCGCTGGTGCTGCGGCCCAGCCACGACGACGTCGACCTCGCCGCGTGGGCGGGCACCCACGGCGGCCGGGTCCGCTCCTGGCTGCACCGGTACGGGGCGCTGCTGTTCCGCGACTTCCACGTGGCGCAGGAGGACTTCGGCGAGGTGGTGCGCGCCCTCGCCGGGGAGCCGCTCGCGTACGTGGAGCGCTCCTCGCCCCGCACCGAGATCGGCGACCACATCTACACCGCCACCGACCACCCGGCCGACCAGCCCATCGCGCTGCACAACGAGAACTCCTACCAACGGGAGTTCCCGGCCACCCTGGCGTTCTGCTGCGCGGTCGCGGCCGAGAGCGGCGGGGCGACCCCGGTCGCGGACACCCGCCGGATCCTGGCCCGTCTCGATCCCGGGGTGGTGCGCGACTTCGCGCGCGTCGGCGTGCGGTACGTCCGCAACTACGGGGAGGGCGTCGGCCTGCCGTGGCCGGAGGTGTTCCAGACCGACAACCGGGACGAGGTGGCCGCGTACTGCCAGGAGCGGGGCATCGACCTGGAGTGGAAACCCGACGGCGGGCTGCGCACCAGCCATGTCCGGCCGGCGCTCGCCGAACACCCCGTGACCGGTGAGCGGGTCTGGTTCAATCACGCCATTTTCTTTCATGTCACGAGTTTGCTGCCCGAGGTGCGCGACGCTGTGCTCCGGCAGTTCGCGGAGGAGGACCTGCCGAGCAACACCTACTACGGCGACGGCCGGCCGATCGAACCGGATGTGCTCGACCACCTCCGGGACGCCTACCGGTCGGAGCTGGTCGCGCTGCCCTGGGAGCCCGGTGACGTGATGGTCGTGGACAACCTCCTCTCCGCCCACGGGCGGGAGCCGTTCACCGGGGCGCGTCGCGTCCTGGTGGGCATGGCGGGGACGGTGCGCTGGGACGACGTGCGGGTCACGGGGGAGACACCATGACATCGCTCTCCTCGCGACCGGGACTGCGCCGGGCCTCGTTCCTCCAGCGAGGGGCGTGGCGGTGGCTGCGGGAGGCTCCGCCCGCGGCCGCCTTCGCCGCGCGCGGTCTGCTGGGCAGCGGGCGGATCGATGACGACCGGCTCGCGGCGGCGGCGGACGAGGTGCTGGACGCCTTTCCCCTGCTCCGCGTGAACTTCGTGGACGACGACGGCCTGTGGATGCGCACCAGGGAGAACGCCGACGCGCTCGTGCGGTCCGACCTGCGCGGCCACCCTGATCCGCAGGCGCGGTGCGTCGAGTTGTTGCGGGCGGACCGGGACCGGCCCACGGACCCGGAGCGCGATCCGCTGGTCCGCCTGCACCTGGTCCGCCTCTCCGAGACGGACGTGGTGCTCGGCGTCGTCGCCCACCAGATGCTCCTCGACGCCCGGTCCCGCTACATGGTGCTGGGCGCGGTGTGGCAGGCCTACTACGGCCGGTTCCGCCCCGCCCAGTACCGGGACTTCGCCGAGGTCGCGGACTTCCACCCGCTGGACAGGGAGACCGTGCGGGCGGCCCGGCACCGCTGGTGGTCCCGCCGGTTGCCGGCACTGCCGGTGCGGGGCGGGGACGGCAATCCGGCCGGGCCACCGGCGACCTCGCGGTTGCGGGTGCCCGGGTCGCGCTGGCAGGCGCTGACCGAGCCGGGCGGACCGTTGGGCGGCAACGGATCGCTGGCCATGGCCGCGCTGACCGCGTGGTGGTTGTGGACACAGGGCACCGGCACGGAAACGGATACCGGCACTGGCGCTGGCACCGGCACTGGCACTGGCACTGGGAAGGACAGCCTGTACCTGAGCACGGAGGTCGACCTGCGGGACCACCTCCAGCTCGGCTCGGTGGTCGGCCCGCTGACCGACCGCGTCGTGTTCGGCGTCGACCTGACCGGCCTGCGCGAGCCGTCGTTCCGCGACCTGATGTCGCGGACCCAGGCGGGTTTCCTCGACGCGGTCGTGCACTACCTGCCCTACCACGACGTCGTCGACCTCGCGGTGGACCTGGGCGTGGTGACGCCGCCCCGGGTCGCCGCGCGGTGGGACGTGGCCGTGCACCTGTGCCGCAACGCGCCCAGCAGCTCGCTGACCCGGGGCGAGCGGACGCTGGCCGAGCTCGGGGTCTCCATCGAGCTGTTCCGGGAGGCGGACCTCATCGGCGGCGACACCAGGTCCGCCACCGACACCTGGGATGGCACCGACACCTGGGACGGCACCACGACGGACCTCAGCGTCGGCGAACTGGGCGAGGACATGGTGATCGTGCTCGACCAGCGCCGAACCCACCCGGCCGGCGGGGGCTCCGCCCTGCTCGACGGGCTCGACGCCGCCATGGCGCAGGCCGTCGCCGACCCGTCGGCCCCACTGCCGCACTCGGCCGTCGACACCACCACACAGTCCACTGTGGACAAGGACACTGTGGACAGGAACACCGCGCACGAGAACGAGGAGTGACCCGTGACCGAGACGACCCAGGCGACCGAGCCCACCTACCACGTGGTGGTCAACGACGAGGAGCAGTACTCGATCTGGCCCACCGAGCAGGACATCCCGCTCGGCTGGAAGGCCGTGGGCCGCACCGGCACCAAGGAGGAGTGCCTGGCCCACATCGAGGAGGTCTGGACGGACATGCGGCCGCGCAGCCTGCGCGAGCACATGGCCGCCACCGCCGACGCCGAGCCGGAGGAGGTGCCGGCCGACCCGACCCCGAGCCTGGTCGAGCGGCTCAGCGCCGCCGAGCAGCCGATCGAGGCCAGCCTGCGGCCCGAGCGCACCGCCTCGGCGCTGCGCGCGGCGATCGACGAGGGCTACGTGATCGTCCGCTTCACCGAGACCCGCGGCGGCACCGAGCTGGGCATCCAGCTCGACCAGGGCGCGACCGACCTCGCCGGCGCGGACTTCGCGGCCGGCAGCGGCGAGGTGAAGCTCGTGGGCACCCTCACGCTCGACTTCGAGCCGGTGCGCTGCGTCGCCCGGATCGACCTGGCGACGCTGGCCGGCCAGGGCCGCCTGGAGCGGGTGGCCTGAGGCGACCGGGGCGGACGGCGGCGAGGGGAGGTGGCATGACCGACAACCCGGCGATCCGGCGGATCGCGGTGTTCGCCCGGCTCCGGGGACCCGGCCTCGGTGACCTCGTCCAGCGGAACATCCTGCTGTCGTTGCTGCGCAGGGCCCACCCGCTGGCCGAGGTCAGCGTCGTGGCCGGGTCGGAGTTGGTCGACCGCTTCTCCGAACTGCTGACCGGCCACAGCTACGCCACGGACGTGCTGCGCTGCCCCGCCGTCGGGGACACCGATCCCGGGCGGTGGCGGGAGTTCCGGCGCGTTCTGGCCGAGCGGGGCTTCCAGATGTGCGTGGTGGACCCGGACAGCAGGGACCTCGACGCGCGGGAGGCGCGCGCCGCGGGGATCCCGGTCCGGGTCGCCCTGCCCACCGGAGGCCCGGGGGACACCGCGATCACGCACCCGATCCGGCTGCCACCCTCGTTGCGCGGACGGCCCGACCTGTACGACTACGCCCGCGGCGCCGCCGCCGCGCTCGGCCTGCCCGCGCCCCGCTCCGGCGAGGTCGTTCCGGTGCTGCCGAAACGTCCGGAGTGGACACCGGAGCTGGACGCCCCGGCGCCCAGGATCGCGGTGCACCCCGGCGGCGCGCGGCTCTGGAACCGCCGGTGGCCGTTGCGGCACTTCGCGCGGTTGTGCGTCCGGCTGGTCGACGAGCTCGACGCGAGCCTCTACCTGCTCGGGGCCGAGCAGGAACGGGCGGAACTGGCCGTGTTGAGCCGGGACGTGCTCGCCCAGCGGCCGGACGCGCGCGTCCACGTCGCGGTCGGCGAGTCCCTCAACCGGACGGCCAACCTCCTGGCGGGCGTGGAACTCCTGGTGGGCAACGACTCCGCGCCCGCCCACCTCGCCGCGGCGCTGCGCACGCCGACCGTGGTGCTGTACGGGCCGACGGGAACCGAGTTCCTGTGGGCCAGGGTCTACCCCCGGCACCGCGGGGTGTCCCTGCGGTACCCCTGCCAGGACATCCGGCACGCGGCCGAGGACGTCGCCACCCGGCGGTGCGAGCACGCCTGCCCGGTGGCCTACGAGTCGCCGGAGGGTCCGTACCCGAGATGCCTGACCGACCTTCCGGTGGACGAGGTGTGGCGAGCGGTGACCCGGCAGCTCCCCGCCACCTCCGCACGACCGAACGGGAGCCCGAGATGAGCGTGGAACGCGTCCGCACCATCCTGTCCGTCAACTTCAACCACGACGGCTCTGCGGTGGTGCTGTCCGAGGGGCGCATCCGGGGCTACGTCAACACCGAACGGTTCTCCAGGATCAAGAAGCACCCCGGCCTGCGCGCGGCCGACCTGGCCGAGGTGCTCGACCAGGCCGGCGTGGAACTGGCCGACGTCGACCACGTCCTGCTGTGCAACCTCCACAACATGGACTCGCCGGACGTGGTCCGGTTGCACGGCTCGGACCTCAAGGACACGTGGTTCGAGTTCTGGCTCAACCAGCGCAACACCGAGGTGCGGATCGACGGGCGGCGCATCCCGTGCACCGTCAACCCCGACCACCACCTGATCCACGCGGCCACCGCCTACTTCACCTCGCCGTTCGAGTCGGGGGCGGCGCTGGCCATCGACCCCACGGGCTGCCGGGCGTTCCTGGGCAGGGACAACAAGCTCTTCCCGTTGCGCCGCGACTACGACAAGTGGTTCAACGCCAACTTCGGCTACTGCTCGGTGTCCGAGCTGATGTTCGGCTCCAGCATCGTCGGCGCGGGCAAGGTCATGGGCCTGTCGCCCTACGGTCGCCCCACCGGCGAGGTCGAGCCGCCACCGGACAGCATGGTCGACTTCGAGGAGCTCGTCCGGTTCGCCGACCGCGACCCGGTGCCCGTCCAGGTCGGGGACCGCACCCTCAACGCCGCCCTGGCCTACTACATCCAGCTCGGCCTGGAACGCCAGATGGTGCGGCTGTTCACCGACCTCGCCCCGCTCTGCCGGCGCAACGGGATCAACCCGGACATCTGCCTGTCCGGCGGCACGGCCCTCAACGCCATCGCCACCCAGCTCGCCTTCGCCGGGTCGGGCTTCGAGCGCATCCACTTCCACCCGGCCTGCGGGGACGACGGCACCGCCATCGGCGCGGCGCTGTGGTACTGGCACCACGTGCTCGGCAATCCCCGCCTGCCGCACGACAACGCGGGGCTGATGTACTCGGTCCGCACCTACGACCAGCGGGCCGTGGACCGGGCGTTGACCGCGCACGCCGACCGGCTGGTGGTCGAGTCGGTGCCGGACTACGTGGGCAAGACCGCCGAACTGCTGGCCGGCGGGGCGGTCGTGGGCTGGTGGGACGGCGCCAGCGAGGTCGGCCCGCGCGCGCTGGGCCACCGCAGCATCCTCGCCGACCCCAGGGACCCGACCATGCGCGACCGGCTCAACTCGCGCGTGAAGTTCCGGGAGCACTTCCGGCCGTTCGCGCCGTCGGTGCTCAACGAGCGGGCCACGGAGTGGTTCGGCCTGTGCGACAGCCCGTTCATGCTGCGCGCGGCTCCGGTCCAGCGGGCGTCGGAGGTCCCCGCGATCACCCACATCGACGGGACCTCGCGGCTCCAGACGGTGTCCCGAGTGGACAATCCCGCCTTCTACGACCTCATCGCGGCGTTCGAGGACCGCACCGGCATCCCGATGGTGCTCAACACCAGCCTCAACACCAAGGGCGAGCCGATCGTGGAGACCCCGGACGACGCCGTGCGCACCCTGCTGGGTTGCGAGCTGGACTACCTGGTGCTGCCGCACACGCTGGTCAGCCGGCGGGGGGCGTGATGGTCAGGGGCTGGCTGCGCTCCCGGCGGCAGCGCCGGCTGCTGGACGAGGTCACCGCGATCTGGTGCGAGGTGCTGGGCCGCGAGCACGTGGGGCCGCACGAGGACTTCCTGGAGCTGGGCGGGGACTCGGTGGCCGCCATCCAGATCATCAGCAGGGCCGAGGAGCTGACCGGCGCCGAGCTGTCGATCCAGTTGCTGATGGAGAACCGCACGGTGGCCGCGATGGCCGGGGAGCTGGAGCGCGTGCTGGCGGGGGAGGCGACGTGAACACCGACCTGGTCGGTCTGCTGGACGCGGTCGCCGGACTCCGGGTGCTCGTGGTCGGCGACGCCATCCTCGACCGGTACACCTACGGCCGGTCGGAGCGGATGTGCCGGGAGGCCCCGGTGCCGGCCATCGCGGTGGAGTCCGACGTGGACCAGGCGGGGGGCGCGGCGAACGCGGCGGTCAACGCCCGCGCCCTCGGCGCGCGGGCCACGCTGCTGTCGGTGCTGGGCCGGGACGTCGAGGCGGACCGGCTGTCGTCGGTGCTGACGGCCTCCGGGGTCGAGATCTCCGGCCTGTCGCGCGAGCGGGACCGGACGACGCCGGTGCGGCAGCGCGTGTTGGCCGACGGGCAGATGCTGCTGCGGGTCGACCGGGGCGAGGCCAGGCCGATCTCGGACGCCAGCGCGCGCGAGCTGGTCCGACGCCTCGACGAGAATCTGTCCACAGTGGACGTCCTGGTCGTCTCCGACAACGCGGCGGGGGTGGTGACCCCCGGCCTGATCGCCGAGCTGGCCGCCCGCCGGGGGCGGGGACCGTCCACAGTGGTGGTGGATGCCCGCGACCCGATGGCGTTCCGCGACCTGCGGGCGAGCGCGATCAAACCGAACTACGCCGAGGCGTTGCGGGTGGTCGGCGCTCCGGACCGGCCGGCGGGCGACCGCACCCGGCACTTCCACGACCTCGGCGACGAGCTGCTCGCCCGCACCGGGGCCGGCCTGGTCGCGTTGACCCTGGACGCCGAGGGCGCCCTGGTGTTCCAGCCCGGCCGGCCGCCCGTCCGCACCTACGCCAGGGGCGGCACGGCGACCTCGACGGTCGGGGCCGGCGACACGTTCGCCGTCGCGCTGGCGCTGGCGCTGGCCGCCGAGGCCGACGGCGGCGCGGCGGCGGAGTTCGCCTCGGCCGCGGCCGGAGCCGCCGTCGCCAGCACCGGAACGGCCGTCTGCGACGCCGACGAGCTCCGCCGCGGGCTCACCGGGACGATCAAGATCGGCAGCCGCGACGGGCTGGCCGACTGGCGCGCCGAGGCCACCCGCCGCCGACGGCGGGTGGTGTTCACCAACGGCTGCTTCGACATCCTGCACGGCGGCCACGTCTCGCTCCTCAGCCGCGCCAAGGAACTCGGCGACGTGCTGGTCGTGGGCGTCAACTCCGACGAGAGCGTGCGCCGCCTCAAGGGGCCCACCCGGCCGGTGAACGCCCTGGCCGACCGCCTGCGCGTGCTGGCCGCGCTGAGCTGCGTGGACCTCGTCGTCCCCTTCACCGGCGACAGCCCGACCGACCTGATGGAGCTCCTGCGACCGGACGTCTACGTCAAGGGCGCGGACTACACCCTCCAGACGTTGCCCGAGGCGCCGCTGGTGGAGCGGTGGGGCGGCGCGGTGCGCCTGCTCCCGCTCGTCGACGACGCGTCCACCACCCGCATCATCCGGCGCATCCACGACCTGGCCGCGGCCGGACCCGTCGAGCCGACACCGGGAGGCAGCCGGTGAACCACCCCATCAGTCCCCAACAACTGCTCACCGCGATCTCCGAGGTGGTCAGGAACCACCCGAACAAGAAGCTCGCGGTGTACGTGCACATCCCGTTCTGCTCGTCGAAGTGCCACTTCTGCGACTGGGTCACCGACATCCCGGTGCGGCGGCTGCGCAGCGGCCCCGAGGGCAGGGCGTCCTATGTGGACGCCCTGTGCGACCAGATCCGCTTCTACGGCCCGCAGTTGACCCGCTTCGGCTACCGGCCGAAGGTGATGTACTGGGGCGGCGGCACCCCGACCCGGTTGGCTCCGGAGGAGATGCGGGCCATCAGGGCCGCGCTGGACGACTCGTTCGACTTCTCCGACCTCGTCCAGTGGACGGTGGAGACCACGCCCAACGACCTCGACGCGGAGAAGCTCGCGGCGATGCGGGAGATCGGCGTCGACCGGGTCAGCGTGGGCGTGCAGTCGCTCAACCCCTACCAGCTCCGCAAGGCCGGTCGCGCGCACAGCAGGGAGCAGGCGCTGGCCGCCTTCCCCCTGTTGCGGCAGGCCGGGATCACCAACTTCAACGTGGACCTGATCTCCAGTTTCCCCGGCGAGGACCAGGAGTCCTTCCGCCGCACGGTGGAGGACATCCTCGCGCTGGACCCGCCGCACGTCTCCGTCTACCCCTACCGCGCCACGCCGAAGACGGTGATGGCCATGCAGCTCGACCGCGAGTTCCTCGAAGCCCACCAACAACACGACATGGTCGCCACCTACGAGATGGCGATGGAGATGTTGGGGCAGGCGGGGTACCACGAGTACTGCCACGGGTACTGGGTGCGCGACGCCGCCCACGAGGACCACGACGGCAACTTCAAGTACGACCTCGAAGGCGACAAGATCGGCTTCGGCAGCGGCGCCGAGTCCATCATCGGGCACCACCTGCTGTGGAGCGAGAACACCAAGTACGAGGAGTACCTCGACGACCCGCGCACCTTCTCCATGGCGCACCGGTTCACCCTCGACGACCCGGAACGGCTCACCGCTCCCGTGGGCGGCGCGCTGATGACCAGGGAGGGCGTGGACTTCGCCCGGTTCCACCGGCTGACCGGGGTGTCCTTCGCCGACCTGCGCGCCACGCCCTACTTCACCCGCTGGTTCCAGGTCCTGGAGGAGTGCGGCGCGCGGTTCCTGGAGAGCGACACCAACTTCCGCATGGACCCGACCGTGATCCACAAGGCCTACATCACCCATCTCGCCCACTCCACGGCCAACGGCCTGGCCCCGCAACGGGCGTGATCCGGACAGAAGGGAGTCTCCCGATGGGAGCGGACCCGACACGGCGTCGATCCGACGACGTGCGTCGACACTATTCCGAGCTCGTCAACGCCCTGCGGGCGGACGGTGACGCGGAGGCCGCGCGCCAGGTCGCCGACCTGGCGGTGGACCACGGGGTGTGGCGACACCCGCTCCAGCGCCCCACGCACTACGTGCCCTCCTTCGACCCGGTGCCGGTGCACGACCCCGCGGACTTCTGGTTCACCAGCTACCTGGAGGAGAACTACGAGAAGATCCGCGCCGAGCTGGACGCGGTGACCCGGCCGACCGAGCAGGGTTTCCTGCCGGTGGAGGAGCCGCTGCTCGGCCGGGGTCGCTGGGAGCAGGTCACGTTCTACGAGACCGGCGTCCGGTTTGACGACGCCTGCGCCCGGTTCCCGGTCACCGCCAGCGTCATCGACGGCATTCCCGAGGCCGCCGCGGCCGGCCCGGGCGTGGTGACCCTGTCCTGGCTGTACCCGGGAACGCACATCGTCCCGCACTGCGGCGGGTCCAACGCGCGGCTGCGGGTCCACCTCGGCCTGCGGGTGCCCGACGGCCCCCGCATCCGCGTGGGGGACGAGGTGCTGACCTGGCGTGAGGGCGGCTGCATGGTGTTCGACGACTCGTTCGAGCACGAGGTGTGGCACGACGGCGACGAGCCGAGGATCATCCTCCTGCTGGACGTCTGCCACCCGGCGCTGGACGCGGGGACCCGCGAGTGGATGTTGTCCGGCCGCGCTTCCTTCGACGACCGGATGACCGCCTACATGCGGGATCGGGGTATCGAACGGGTGGAAATCCACGGGGACGAGGTCACTCTTTCGCCGAATACCGGCGCGGTGAGCCTGGTGCGTCGCCACCTTCGGGAAGTGGGCGCGACCGCGGTGGAACTCCGCGATGGTAGGTTGCGGTACGAGAAGATCAACTGATCCGGATTCCCGTCCGGCCCCGTGTCGCACGGGAGTTCCCTGGACGACGAGGAAGCCGCCATGGCCAAGTTGACCAGTGCCGTTCCGGTGCTCACCGCGCGCGACGTCGCCGGAGCGGTCGAGTTCTGGACCGACCGGCTCGGGTTCTCCCGGGACTTCGTGGAGGACGACTTCGCCGGTGTGGTCCGGGACGACGTGACCCTGTTCATCAGCGCGGTCCAGGACCAGGTGGTGCCGGACAACACCCTGGCCTGGGTGTGGGTGCGCGGCCTGGACGAGCTGTACGCCGAGTGGTCGGAGGTCGTGTCCACGAACTTCCGGGACGCCTCCGGGCCGGCCATGACCGAGATCGGCGAGCAGCCGTGGGGGCGGGAGTTCGCCCTGCGCGACCCGGCCGGCAACTGCGTGCACTTCGTGGCCGAGGAGCAGGACTGACCGACGCCGACCAACACCGCCGGTCCGACGCGGCCCGACGGGTCCGAGGCCTCGGAGATCTCCGGTGGGTGTGCCCGCCACAGACGACACAGGAGGAGAGGATGACGAGGACACCGAGTCTCGTCGCCGCCGTGCGCGACGGCGACGCGGAAGCCCTCCGCGCCGCCCTGGGCCGGGGCGAGGACCCGGCCGAGCGCGACGAGCGGGGCTGGGCCGCGTTGGACTGGGCGGCCGGGCGCGGTGACGTCCCGGCGGTGCGGGCGCTGCTGGACGCCGGGGCCGACCCGCGGGCGCGCGGTCCCGAGGGCCGCTCGCCCTACGAGATCGCCGTGGCAGCCGGGAAGGTCGACGCCGCCAGGGTGTTGCGGGAGGTCACCGGGGAGGGCGCGGACGGCTGGCGCCCGTACTGCAAGGCCTATCTCGTGGCCGCTCTCAGGGCGTTCCCCGACTGGTCCACTGTGGACGGTGAGGGTCTGACCGCCGAGACCGTGGTCTACCTCCACCACGACCTCACGGTGACGCGTTCCATCTGGCACGGCGAGGACGTGCTGTGGTCCCACTCCTCGCCGGAGTGGGCGGAGTTCTGCCGGGAGGACCTGGGATTCAGGGTGCCGGACGACCTGGAGCTGGTCCCCGGCGGGAGCGGAACGGGGCGGCGATGACGACGGACGAGCGGACCGTGCGGGTCGAGGTGGTCTGGCGCGAGCCGGTGGACGAGGGGGAGGTCGGCCTCCAGGACAAGTCGGGCGAGCTCGTCGCGGGCACGCCCCAGTCGGACGGGTCGGTGCGGTACGAGGTCGACGTCCCGGTGCGCCCGCGCCGGGGTGGCGGCGGGCTCGACTTCGCCGGCCCCCACGTGCACGGCTCGGCCGGCGAGCGGTTCCTGTACCTGAGCTTCCGGCGGCCGGGCGAGGCCGCCTGGTTCCGCCGCAGCAAGATCCTGCTCCCGGAGTCCGCGCCGGAGTCGGCCGCCACGCTGCGGGCCACCGTGGTGGACGTCTCCGGCAGTCGGGCCGGTCTGGACCCGGCCGGCTGGGTCGAGGCGTAGCGGCGCCGCTCCGGGCGCCGATCCGGAAACCACCGGCGGGAAATTCCGGGCGGGCGCGTCCCGACGGGCGCGCCGCGCTTTGTCGTGCCATTCACGAAATCCGACCGCGCTCGGGCGCCGAAGCGACGACGCCTGGGCGGTCGGCGGTCCGGTGCTGTCCGAATCCAATTCTGGCGAGTGCGCCCGGTTATCGGAGTGAGCGGCACTGGCAGGGGCTGACAGGCTGAAAGACACTGACAGGCGCTGAAAGACACTGACAGACACTGCCCGAATGGCCCTGTTGACACCGTGTGCGCCGGGTTATCTGATGGGGATCGGGACCGCGTCGGTTCACCAGCACGCGCCGTCGGGAATGTGTGTGCGATTGTCGGAATGTCCACGAATCGAGTCGCACGCCCTTCTCGTCGTTGTCGTCCGCCACGCGGTGGGCGCCGCACCAGGAGGAAGGAACGCCATGGCCGGGGAGCAGGGGAACGGTGCGAGCGAGGGCGTCGGAACGCGCGCGTACCTCATGCAGATGGTGCGCCGGTACTACGGCAACCTGATCGACGCCTGGCACTACTCCGGGCAGCCGGAGCGGGCGTGGGAATGCGCCGAGCAGGCCGTGCGGCAGGGCGTGTGGGAGCAGCCGATGCAGCGGGCGCGGGAGCACATTCCCGGCCTCGCCGCGCAGCCGGTGCACGACCCGTCCCAGTTCTGGTTCATCTCCTACCTGGAGGAGAACTACGCCCGCATCCGGGCCGAGGTCGAGCAGGTGCTCGACCAGCCGCTGGACCCCGTGCGCCCGACGGTCGAGGACCGCGCGCTCATCCGCAAAGGCTCCTGGAAGCAGGCCCACCTCTTCCGCGACGGGCGGTGGCGGGACGAGGTGTGCGCCCGGTTCCCCGTGACCGCCAGCATCCTGGAGCAGGTGCCCGAGGTGACCACGCTCAGCCCGGGCGTGATCACCATGTCCCGGGTGTCGCCGGGGACGCACATCATGCCGCACTGCGGACCGACGAACGCCGTGCTGCGCATCCACCTCCCGCTGATCATCCCGGCCGGGCTGACGCTGCGGGTCGCCGGTCAGGACCTGCGGTGGGTGGAGGGGAAGTGCCTGATCTTCGACGACTCGTTCGAGCACGAGGTCCGGCACGACGGGACCGAGGACCGCGTCGTGCTGATCCTCGACATGCTGCACCCCGACCTCGGCGGTGACCAGCGGGAGCGGTTGTTGCAGCGGCGGCTGACCTTCGAGGAGCAGATGGTCGACTTCCTCAAGGAGCACGGCATGGACCGGATGGAGACCCGGGACGACGGGGTCGTCTTCCGGCCGAACCCGACCGTGCGGGACGAGCTGGCCTACTACATGGCCGTCACCGGGGTCACCGGCGCCGAGCTGCGGGGCAACGAGGTGGTCTGGCACCGGTCGGAGGAGCGGCCCGCCTGACGCGGGCGGCGACGCGGAGGCGGCGGCATGGGCATGATCAACGTCTTCCAACCCACGCTCGGCGAGGCGGAACTGGCCGCCGTTCGCGAGGTGTTCGCGAGCGGCTGGCTCGGTCGCGGCCCGCGGACGAAGGTGTTCGAGGCGGACTTCGCCGAGCACCTGGGCGTCGGCGCGGAGCAGGTCGTCTCGGTGAGCTGCTGCACCGAGGGGCTCTTCCTGTCCATGGAGCTGCTGGGAGTCGGCCCCGGCGACGAGGTCGTGCTCCCCTCGATCTCCTTCGTCGGCGCGGCGAACGCGATCGCCGCGCGCGGCGCCCGACCCGTGTTCTGCGACGTGGACCCGGCGACCCTGAACCCCACCGCCGACCACGTCGCGGAGAAGCTTGGCCCGCGCACGAAAGCCGTGGTGGTGCTGCACTACGGCGGCTACCCCGGCGACCTGGTGGCCATCGCGGACCTGTGCCGGGAGCGCGGTGTGCCGCTGGTGGAGGACAGCGCGTGCGCTGTCGCGTCCCAAGTGGACGGTCGGGCCTGCGGAACCCTCGGCGACGTCGGGGTGTGGAGCTTCGACGCGATGAAGATCCTGGTCACCGGGGACGGCGGGATGCTGTGCTTCCGGGACCCGGAGCTCGCGGAGCGGGCGCGGAAGCTCGCGTCCCTGGGAATGGCGCAGAGCAGCGGGTTCGCCAACGCCACCGCCGACGCGGAGGCGCGCTGGTGGGAGTTCGAGGTCACCGCGTTCGGCCGTCGCTCCATCAGCAACGACGTCGCGGCCAGCATCGGCAGCGTGCAGCTCCGCCGACTCCCGGAGTTCGTGCGACGCCGCCGCGAGATCGCCGAGCGCTACGACCAAGGTCTGTCCACTGTGGATGGTCTTCGGTGCCCGCCCCCGCTGCCCGCCGGGCACACGTCCTCCTACTACTTCTACTGGGTGCGGATGGACGCGTCGGTGCGGGACGCGATGGCTCGGCGGCTGTACGACCGCGGTGTCTACACGACGTTCCGGTACGCGCCACTGCACCTCGTGTCGGCCTACGGGCACGAAGGATCTCTGCCCGGCGCGGAACGCGCCGCGGAGGAGACGCTGTGCCTGCCGCTGCACCAGGCGTTGAGCGACAGCGACGTCGAGACCGTCATCGGCGAGGTGCGCGCCGGGCTCGCCGCGCTGACAGCGCCGTCTGGGTCGTCGGTGCCGACTGTTTCGTCCTTTCCGGCCTCGCGGCCCTGATCCCGCCCCCCACAACGGAAGGAAGCCGCCGATGGGCCAGTCCTGGTGGTCGTTGAGCGGGGCCATGGGCGTGCCCTGCCTCCTCGTGGGCGACCTGCGCCGCGCCGCCGAGTACTACCGGGAGGTCCTCGGCTTCGACGTCGTCGAGCCGCTGGGCGACCCGACCACCGCGGTCCTCGCCCGCCGGGCGGAGGGGGCCGTGCTGCTCCAGCTCGCGCCGGACGACGAGGAGGGCTTCTCCCACCGGGAGTTCGCCGACCGGGCATGGGACGCGTTGTTCCTGGTCGACGACATCGGCCGCGTCGCGTCGCAGTTGCGCTCCCGCCGGGCCAACATCGAGTTCGGCATCGGGATCACCGAGGTCTCCGACCGGACGTTGGAGGTGCGGGACGAGTGGGGCAACATCCTCGCCTTCGCCGCCACGTATGACGGTCTGCGTCCGGCGGTGCGCCAGCTCGTGGAGCGAACCGTGCCGGGCAGCGTGCGCACCGCGTGGCGCAACCACCGCTTCGCCCGCGAGGAGCGACCGGAACTCGCCGCGTTCCAACGCTTCTACCAGCGGTTGGAGAGCAAGCGCGCCCCCGTGTACATGTACTTCACCACCGGCCTGCTGCACTGGGTGATCGCCGCGGAGCGGCACGTTCCCGCCGACGTCAACCTGGTGCTGATCGGCTCCGGCCTGTCCGCGGTGGAGCAGCGGTGGATCAGGGAGAACCTGGCCCGCCCGTTCCACAACATCGCGCTGGAGGTCGACGACAACACGGTGTGGGAGTTCCTCTTCGCCACCAACCAGTTCGACTTCGCCTACATGGACATCGACTGCTTCGTGCTGGAACCCGCCGTGTTCGCCGACATGATGCGGTTCCCGCGCGACGCCGCGGTGAACGCGATCTGGACCTACGAGGCCGCGCCGGGAACTCCCATCGGCTGCACGCACTTCGTGGCCATCAACGTCGAGGCCGCGCGCGATCTGCGCCGCCGCGGCCGCTACATGAGCCCCACCAACTACGACTGGGACGGCTCGATGGTGCACACCCTGCACCACCGGACCTACTGCCGGGTCCCGACGCCCCGGCAGACCCGGCTGCTGCTCCAGGTGCTGCCCGCCGACGAGCGGGGGCGGCCGCTGCCGCCCGGCGACTCGCCGTTCTTCGACACCCTCGTCGCCTACCAGATCGCGGCGGCGACCGCCGGCTACCGGACGAACCCGGTCCGCCCGATGGCCCACCGGACCCAGGCCACGTTCGCGGAGCAGAACGCGTCCGACGAGCGGGTGTGGCAGCAGGACATGACCGACGAGCTGTTGCACGTGGGCGGCATCTCCTACTACGGCCGCGTGTTCCACGCCTCCGACCTGCGCCGGCTCTACCTGTCCGCCGAGCACACCCTGCTGAGCGGCTCGGTGGACCGGCTGCCCACGCCCTACGCCGACCGGCTCCGGACGATCTCGCGCCGGCTGGAGCACCTGGGGGTGGACCCCGGGGACGCGGCCAAGCTGATCTTCCACCACCTCGTGTCGGACCGCGGGCTGGCCGTGCGGACCGCCGAACGGGTGCTCGCCCAGCCCGCACCCGATCTCCCCGCCGGGGCCTGAGCCGGGAAGTGGTAGAAAGGGCGCCATCCCGCTCCGGAGGGGACTCCCGGTGGAACTGAGGACGCCCAGGCTGCGCCTGATCCCGTTGGACCCGGACCGCGACGCGTCCGGCCTGCACGCCGCGTTCGGCGATCCCGAGGTCATGCGCTGGTGGAACCACGTGGTGTGCGCCGACGTGGCGGAGACCCGCGAACGCCTGCGGGAGAGCGTCGACCGCGACGGCGCACACCTCTGGGTGATCCGCCGGGGCGAGGCGTGCGAGCCGGCGGGGATGGTCGGGTTGCTGGGCGAGGTCGACGTCCCCGGCCTGACCTGGTTGCTGTGCAAGGACGCCTGGGGGAGGGGCCTGGCGACCGAGGCGGCCGGAGCGGTGGTGGAGCACGCGCTCGGCCCGTTGGACCTGCCCCGCGTGGAGGCGTGGGTGGAGGCCACCAACGAGCGCTCCCTGGCGGTGGCCCGCCGCGTCGGCCTCACCGAACGCGGCCGCCTGGCGCAGCGGTACCCGCACCGCGAACGCCCCCACGAGATGGTCGTGCTCGGCAGGGCGCGGGACCACGAGCCCACCCCGATGCTCAACGCCGAGGTCGCCCTGCCCGTGCGCGACGTCGCGGCCACCCTCACCCTCCTCAGGGAGGCCCTGGGCGGCCGGACGCTGTTCAGCGTCGGCGACCCGCCCGAGGTGGCGGGCGTGAGCTTCGGGCCGTGGAGCGTCGGACCCCGGCTCCAGCTCGTCTCGACGCGCCGCTGGCGCATCGCCCGGGTCACCCTCTACCTCGACGTCGGCGTCGAGCTGGAGGCGCTGCACGACCGCGCGGTCGACGCGGGCGCGGACGTCGTCCAACGGCCGACCGAACAACCCTGGGGCATGCGCGAGTGCGTCGTGCAACTCCCCGAAGGCCACCACATCGTGCTGACCGCCCCCGCCTGACCGTCCACTCCGGACCGTCCACTCCGGACAGTCCTCACCCGGGGGTTCGCGGTCCCCACGCGCCGGTGGTGCAGGCTGGTTTCCCGCACCGGGTACGGGAAGTTGTCAGCTCGTGAGCCCGAGCCAGGTGGCGTAGCGGCTCAGCTCGGGAACCGCGCGCCGGTGCAGGCTGACCAGGACCGCGGTGGTCTCCCGGACCATCGGGTGGAGGCGGGTCTGCTGCGGAGCGATCCTCTTGGCCTCCCGCAAAGCCATCAGTGCGCCGGCGCGGTCACCGACGGCGAGGTGGGCGCGGGCGAGGTCGATGTGGTGGTGTCCCCGACGGGTGCGCGGCATTCCCTGTGGTGGGGCCCAGGTCCGGGCGGCCTCCAGCGCGGCGGGGGCGTCGCCGAGTTCGACGTGCGCGGCGACTTCGTGGGTCAGGGTGTTGGCAGGGCCGAAGGTGAGTCCGTGGTGCACCTGGTCGCTGTTGCCGAGTTGGGTGGCGAGATCCCGGGCGGCCCGCAGGTGGGCGTGGGTGGTGTCGGCGTCCCCGGCGCGGGAGGCGAGGGTGACCGCCCGCAGGTGCAGGCTGCCGTAGACGGTCAACACCTCCGGGGACGGCTGGCCGCGGAGTTCGTCATCCAGCTCGGCGCGGGCGGTGTCCATCAGTCGCAGCCCGTGGGTGTAGTCGCCGGCGGCCTGGAAGGCGGTGCAGCGCGCCCAGGCCGTCACCGCGTGGGCCAGCGGGTCGCTGGCGCGCTGGGCGGCCCAGTCGAGCCGGTCCTGGCTGACCTCGGCCAGGTCGCCGTGACCGAGGCGGTGCAGCAGGTTGTGGGTGACGAAGTAGCCCTGGCACAGCAGCCGCCACGGCTCGGAGGCGTCGGGTTGGTGGTGGGCGGCGGTGGTGAGCTCGTCCAGCAGGGCGGGCAGACGCACCACGAGGCGGTTGTAGTCGGCGTCGCGGCGCAGCCGGGAGATCTCGGCGACGTCGGTGGCCAGGTCGGCCACCGGGCGGACGGGGGAGTCGGCGGGAAGGTCGTAGCGGCGCAGGACGGCGCGGAGGGCGTCGACGTGGCGGCGGCTGGCCTCGTCGCCCTGGTGGTCGGTGTAGGGCTGGCCGGTCAGCTTCTCGGGCGGGAGGTGCAGGGCGCGGGCGACGCCGGCGATGGTGGAGTGGTTGGCGGCCCGGTCGCCGACCTCGACCTTCTGGAGCAGGCTCAGGGAGATGTTGGCGCGAGCGGCGAGTTGGTGTTGGTTGAGGCCGGCCGCCTTGCGGAACCTGGCGATGGCGCGGCCGATGTGCGTGTCGTCGTCCAGCGGCATGTGGTTCTCCTCGGTGCTGGTTCGCCTCGCGATGCCCACTCCTTCCAGGATGTCCCTGGGGTGGACGCCTCGGGAGATCGAGCTGTGAACGGTGTGCGACCTCCCGATCGGGAGCGGTCACACGTCTCCGGTCGTCACCCCCCGCGTCAGGTGCGACGCGGCCAGGTCCACATCCGCGAACTGGTGACCGACCACCGCTCCACCCTGCCAAGCAGCCGTCCCGGCAGGGCAGCCCACGGGGACGGCTTTCACCCGTCCAGCGCACCCCCGTGCCTCGTCGTCCAAGGGACAGTGTTTTCCGCCATGACGAGGGAAGTGCGAAGGCGCAGATGTCTCCCAGGTCAGGGAGTCGATCCGCCGCCGCGAACACCTCGGCCTCCCGCTCGATCCTCTCGGCGGCCTCTTCGGGGGTGGTCTTCCACGGCACGAAGTCCGGGTCGTCCCGGCCGTAGCGCCCCGCGATGACGACGCCCCGACGCACGAGGTCCGCGACGACGGTGGCGGTGTGTCGCACCAGCTCGGCATCGTTCGGCCTGGCCTCGCCTGTGTCCTCCATGGCCACACTGTCCTCAATGGACAGCACCAACAAGGCCACGAGCTCCTTGAAGTACAGGACCTCGTCCTTGAGCTCGTTGACGATGTCAGCGGGGTACTCGTGTTCCCTCACGGCTCTCCGTCGACGGTCCGGGCCGGGATCTCCTTCCGTCTGCGCGGTGGTCGACCGTAGCCACGTGTGTGCTGGCGACTGGCCTTCTCGGTTGTTGATCAAGCGATCGGGAGTCGCCTCCGCTGGGGCGAGCGTGGTTGGTGTGGGGGAGCGGGGGTGGGAAATCGGCGCGCGCGTGTTGGCGTTGGGTGCTTATGCTCCTGGGCAACGCGTTGACGGAGACAAGTAGCCCAGGACCACGCGAGTCGGAGAGAGCCGCCGGCAGCTGGGAAGGCGGCCTCGCGCCCTGCGGTGAAGACCCTCCCGAGTGCGGGGAGGAACGGACGCCACCGCCAGTGGCGCTCCCCATGCCCCGCCGGCTCGCCCCCGTGACCGGGCGCCAACGAGGCTGTCACCGGCTCCGGCCGGTGGTGGCGCAAGTGCGGTGGCACCGCGAGTCCCCCTTCTCGCCCGCACTCCCAAGGGATCGATCACATCCGTCAGGGAGTCGTGATGGTCTCTCGTGTTCTGGCCGCCAACCTGTCCCGGCACACCGGCGCCGTCGTGCGCGTCGCCGGGTGGGTGCACCGACGGCGGCGTCTCAAGTCCGTCACCTTCGTCATCGTCCGGGACCGGTCCGGGCTGGCGCAGGTCGTGCTGCCCGCGACGGCGGAACCCGCCGTGGCGGAGCTGCCCGAGGAAACCGTGGTCGAGGTCCGCGGCCGCGTGACCGCCAACCCGCAGGCCCCGGGGGGAGCCGAGATCACCGAACCCGTGATCTCGGCGCTCTCCGAACCGGCGGCCGCGCCGCCGTTCGACCCCTACCGGCCGGCGGTGACCGCGACACTGCCCACGATCCTGGACCACGCGCCCGTCACGCTGCGGCACCCGCGGCTGCGGGCGGGGTTCGAGGTCGCCTCGGCCAGCGTCGCCGGGTTCCGGGCCGCCCTGGACGACCTCGGCTTCACCGAGGTGCGCACCCCGAAGATCGTCAGTTCGGTGACCGAGTCCGGCGCGAACGTCTTCGGCATCGACTACTTCGGCCGCCGGGCCTACCTCGCGCAGTCCCCGCAACTGTTCAAGCAGGCCCTGGTCGGGGTGTTCGAGCGGGTCTACGAGGTCGGGCCGGTGTTCCGCGCCGAGCCGCACGACACCACCCGCCACCTCGCGCAGTACACCAGCCTGGACGCCGAGCTCGGCTTCGTCGCCGACCACCACGACGTCATGGCGGTGCTGCGGGACGTGGTGGCGCGGATGGTCGACGCGGTCGCCGAGCGGGCGGTCGGGGCCGTCGACCTGCTGGGGTTCCGCCTGCCCCGGGTCCCGCACGCGATCCCGGTGATCCACTTCGCCGAGGCCCAGGAGCTGCTGGCCCGCCACACGGCGGAGGACCCCCGGGGCGAACCCGACCTGGCGCCGGCCCACGAGCGGTGGCTGTCGGAGTGGGCCCAGCGCACGCACGACTCGGAGTTCCTGTTCGTCACCGGGTACCCGATGGTGAAACGCCCCTTCTACACTCACCCCGACCCGGAACGCCCCGGGTACTCCAACAGCTTCGACCTGCTCTTCCGCGGGCTGGAGCTGGTGACCGGAGGCCAACGGCTGCACCGGAGGGCCGACTACCTCGCCGCGCTCGCGGAACGCGGCGAGAGCCCCGAGCCGTACCAGTCCTATGTGGACGTCTTCGCGCACGGAATGCCGCCGCACGGCGGTTTCGCGATCGGGCTCGAACGGTGGACCGCCCGCCTGCTCGGGGTGTCCAACATCCGCGAGGTGACCCTGTTCCCCAGGGACCTGCACCGCCTCGAACCCTGAGTGAGTCGTTGCGGCGGAAAAGCACCCCCTGACAGGGGAGTGGACGGTGGGCTCGCCGGTGTCCCCGGCAAGCCAACCGTCCACACAGGTCAGATCTTCAGATGGCGTGCTGGATCAGCGCTTCGTGGTCTGGCGCTTACGAGGACGGGACGGGCTTCAGGTACCTGCCCCAGATCTGGGCCTTGCGGTAGGGGCCGTCACCGTCGGCGTCGCGCTGGGGCTCGTCGAAGGCGACCCAGTACGCGAACTCGTTCGGTTGGGCAAGGCGGTGCCGCACCGGCTCGGGGACGCCCGTCCGGTCGACCACGCCGAGGAACTCCTCGGCCCACGGACCGTCCCACTCCGGGTCCTGGACCACCAGCACCCGGGTGCCCGGCGGGAGCGCTGCCGCCGGCCAGGGGTCGTCGGGCAACGGACGACCCAGAACGTGTTCGATCGCCTCCCGATCCCTCTGCTCCGCCGAATCCGGCTCGGAACTCAGTGACATGGGAACATCATGAACGAGCTCCGGATGGCGCCCAATTCATTTCCGAAAACGTCGGGCGTCGGGATATAACTCGTTCCTGGAGGTCCTCGTGAGCTTCACCAACCACGCCCGCAGGGTTCGCGACTCCTCCCTGCCGCACCGGCGCCGGGTCTCGTCGCTGGCCTCGTGCGTGCAGCTCTACCGGCCGATCGGTTTCGAAGCCAGCCTGAGCTTCCTGCGGGACCAGGCGGGGCCGTTCGAGCGGGACGAGGCCGCGTTGCTGCGCGCCCTCGCCCTGATCGAGCGCAGCCGGGCGATCTGGCACGCCGAGATCGAGCGGTACGCCGCCACCCGCCGGCGGGCGAAGCGGCTGGGGCAGCGCAGCCCCCGCCCCACCGAGCCCAACCCCCACCGGCCCGACCGGTGGTACGGCGCTGCCCGTCAGGCCGCGGTGCACGCCCTCGGGTTCTGGCGTCGTCACCGCCTGCCGGCCCTGCTCGTCCCCGGCGATGGGACCGCAGCGGACCTGGACCACTGCGTTACCGCTTCGCTTGCCGCCGGCGGTCGGCTCACGCCCGAGCAGCGCGAGCTGCTCGACGCCTGTGTTCAGGTGCTTGAGCAACGCTGGCGCTCCAGCGACGGAGCGGAGTGGTTGCGCACCAAGGATTTGCTCGAAGTCGCCCGCTTGGCGGAGATGGCAGCCGACGCGGATGAGGACAGCGCGCGGGCGTAGCGCCGCGCGACGCGGGGCGGGCGTGTCCCGCGTCTGGTGGTCGAGGTCAGACGGCGGCGAGCCCGAGAACGAGCGTGGCAGCGGCCATCAGGAGGAACGGGCTCGGGTAGGGCAGGTGGGAGTAGCAGCGGGCGCGCAGGACCGTGGCGACGGCGCCGACGAAGTACAGCAGGAGAGCGGCCGCGAACACGATCCCGACCACCGGGAACGCGAGGCCGGTCAGGAGGCCGACCGCGCCCACGGCTTTCGCCACGCCCAACGGGTTGATCCACGAGTGCGGAACGCCGTATTTGGTCATGTTGCCCAGAACCCATTCGGCGAAGACGAAGTCGATGACGGCCGCCACGATGTTGCTCGCGGCGGTCACGACGACCATGACGACGTAGGCGGTGAACACGGGATTTCCTTTCGCGCGGGTTCGCGGGGGAACACCCTCGCCAACCGGATGTCCCCAGCCTCGCCACACCCCGGCTTGTTGTCCAATACCTGCGTCTATAACCTGTTGGAATGGATGTCGACACGCGGCTGGTGCGGTACTTCGTCGCGGTGGCCGACGAGGGCAGCCTCACCCGCGCCGCCCAGCGCCTCTTCGTGTCCCAGCCGGCGCTGACCAAGCAGATCCGGCACCTGGAGACGCTGCTCGGCGTGCGCCTGTTCACGCGGTCGCGCCTGGGGATGACCCTCACCGAGGCGGGCAGGGCGCTGGCGGACCGCGCGCCCGCGTTGCTCGCCGACTGCGACCGCGTGCTCCGCGAGACGAAGAGCGCGGCCAGTCGCGCGGCCCGCGTGCTGCGGGTCGGCTTCCTCGCCAGCGCCGCCAACGAGGCGACGCAGGACATCATCGCGATGTTCGGCCGGCTCCGGCCGGGATGGCGGGTGGACATGCGGCAGGCGGCCTGGTCCAACCCGACGGCCGGGCTGGCGGACGGGGAGGTGGACGCGGCACTGCTCCGGCTGCCGTTCCCCGGTCAGGACGCGTTCCGGGTGGAGGTCCTGCTCACCGAGCCGCGCTGGGTCGCGCTGCCCTCCGCCCACCCGCTCGCCACGCGGGACGTGATCCCGTTCCGGGACCTGTGGGACGAGCCGTTCGTCGCCGCTCCGGACGAGACCGGTTGGTGGCGCGACTACTGGCTGGCGACCGACGACCGGGACGGCCGCCCGCCCCGGATCGGCGCGACCACCGACCACCCCGACGACTGGCTCCAGGCCATCGCCAACGGCTACGGGATCGCCCTCGCCCCCCAGTCCTCCGCCCGGTTCTACGCGCGTCCCGGCGTCACCTACCGGCCGGTCACCGGCGTCAGCCCCAGCCAGGTCGGGATCGCCTGGCCACCGGAGGCCGGCGCCAACCCCGTCGTCCAGGACTTCGTCCGCTGCTGCCTGGAAATCCGCGCCGAACCGCTCCCGCCGGCCGACCCGGACCGAGCGGACGGGGAAACACTTGATGAATGATCATCTCCCCGGCGCGGGATCGTCTCCGCTTTCCCATCAGGCCAACATCTTCGTCAACTTCCGGAACGGGACCTACCAGTGGGTCCACATCAAGCTGTTCCGCGTCCCTGACCCGTCTCCGGCTGACCGCGTCCTGCTGGAGCTGCTGCTCTCCCACCCCCGCTATCGGGACGCCTACCTCGGTGCTGGGGACGGCGAGGAGGCCGGACCAATCCACGGCCCCTACTCGTTGCCCGCCATCTCGCCGGACTCGTTCGCCCGCGTCGAGGCGGCCCCGGCGGAAGCGCTGCTTCGAGGGTGGGCCGAGGAACACGCGCCGCTGCCCGCCGCGGTCAGCGAGAGCCTGGACCGCGACCTCTATCCCCGCATCCGGAACGGCACGAGCCGCTACCAGCTCCGGAACCTCGGTGCGGAAGCGTTCCACGAGGTCGGCTGGATTCTGGGCGAGTTCCACGAACTCGTCGTCATCGACCGGGTTGGCGGAACGCTGGCGCTGGTCGTCGCCAGCGCCGACTGACCGGGTCTGGCCGGGGCGACGCGCGCCGCCCCGGCCAGTCGTCACCGCTGTCTGTCCTCAGTGGACGGAATCAGCGGTAGCCCGTCACGTCGGCGGGCTTGCCGGCGTCCTGGACCTCCACGATGTAGCGCCACGCGTCGGGCTGGCTGCCGTCGACGTCGGTGTAGCCGTAGACCTTGGCGAGTTGCCCGCTGGACAGCGACTCGCCGTTCCAGCGGCTCACCTCCGGGTCGGCGGCCAGCGCCGCGACCGCCCGCCCCACGTACGCGGGCGACTCGGAGATGGCGAAGTGCGGCTCCCGCTCCAGGGCGTCGCGCCAGTTCTCCTCGGTGACGCCGTAGACCTCCAGCATGATCTCCGAGCGCATCCAGCCCGGGGTCAGCGCCACCGCCGTCGCGCCGCGCGGTCCCAGCTCCGTGGCCTGGGCGAACGCCATCCGACCCACGGCAGCCTTGGCCAGGTCGTAGAAGAAGGTGGCCCGGTAGTTCCGGGCGTTGTACTCGGCCGTGCCGTCGGTCATCTCGACGACGAGCCCGCCGGGGTTCCTGAGCAGGAGGGGCAGGGCGTGGTGGCTGGTGATGATGTGGGTGTCGACGGCCAGCCGGAGGATGCGCAGGCCCTTGTCCAGGTCGTGCTCCCACAGGGTCGCGTCCCAGCTGAACAGCAGCTCGCCGCCCCAGATGTTGTTGACCAGCACGTCGAGCCGGCCGTGCTCCCGGTCGACGCGCTCCACGAGCGCGCGCACCTGGTCGGACTCCAGGTGGTCCACCTGGACCGCGATCCCCTGACCGCCGGCGGCGGTGACCAGCTCCGCGGTCTCCTCGATGGTCTCCGGCCGGTCCATCTCGGACCGCTGCTCCCGGGTGGTCCGCCCCGTCACGTAGACCGTCGCTCCCTCGGCCCCCATCTCCACCGCGATGGCCCGACCCGCGCCCCGGGTCGCTCCCGCGACCAACGCGATCTTCCCCTTCAACGCTTCGCCCATGCGGGCAGGAAACCACGAGGCACCGACAGGAACGGATCAGGGAAGGAGGCCCGGACAGATCCTCGCTGTTCGTGGCCGCGGGACCGCGCGTCCGAAGCGGCGTTCGGCGGCGTGCGGATCACCCGGTTGCCGCCTCGTGTTCGTCGAGGCCAGCGGAGATCCTCCTGACATGCGTTCGGGTGGGACAGAGCGACGGCGGCGACGGGCGCGGTGGCTCACGGCTGCCCGGGCCGGTCAGGTCCACTGGCTTCTGGGGAACCTCTACGAAGCCGTGGTGGACATGCCGCAGCTCCTCGGGCAGGCACGTCCGCGCCGAGAACCACGTCTGCTGGGACCCGGAAGTCCGCTCCGCTACTACGCGCCCGCCGCGCCCCTGACTCTCACGGCAACCGCGGTGGCGCTGGTCAGGAGCTGGCGCTCCGGGGGCGACCGACGCACGATCACGGTCGCGGCGGCCGGCACCGCGTCGGCTGTCGCCCTGAGCGCCCACCTGGTGCGCAACGTCAATCGGCGGCTACTGCTGGGTGAAAGGACTCTGAGCACGTCCGATCTCCGAGAGCTGCGCAGGACGTGGCACCGGGGGAACCTGCTGCGTCTGCTGGCCCTCGCTGTCGCCCTGGCGGCCCTCCGAGGCGTCAGCGAAGTCGGGGATGACGTGAGGGAGGGAGCGTCGTCACCAGGAGCTCGCGCGGCAGGCGTCGGCTCCGTTTCCTGAGGTGGGGGCGGTGGCGTCGATGATGGAGTCCAGCACGTCCCGCGCGGCCAGGAGCTCGGCCACCGCGTCGTTGATCCGCTCGCGTTCGCGGTTGAGGTCGGGGAGCAGGCCCGAACAGGCGGCGGCCAGCACCTGCCCGTCGTCGACCATGCAGGGCAGCAACTCGGCGATGGTGCCGGTGCCGAGTCCGGCCGCGAGCATCACGCGGATGGCGCGCACCGTCCTGATGTCGTCCTCGCGGTACTCGCGGTACCCGCTCGGTCGGCGGACCGGTGTCAGCAGGCCCGTTTCCTCGTAGTAGCGCAGCGATCGCACGCTGACGCCGGTTCTCTGTGCCAGCTCTCCGATGCGCATGTGACGGCCCTCACCGCAGGTTGACTCTCACGTCGACGTGAGAGTTCACGATAACCCGCGTGATCGAACAGCAGTCAGCAGACCAGAAGCGCCCGCCCGTGACCGTCGTCGGACTGGGGCCGATGGGCGCGGCCCTGGCCAACGCCTTCCTCGACCAGGGCCACCCCACCACCGTCTGGAACCGTTCTCCCGGCAGGGCCGACAGCCTCGTCGCCAGGGGCGCCCACCTGGCGGGCACCATCGCCGAGGCCGTGTCGGCGAGCCCGGTTGTCGTCGTCTGCGTCAAGGACTACGACGCCGTGTACGGGGTTCTCGCCCCCGCGGCCGACGCCCTGTCCGGTCGGGTGGTGGTGAACCACAGCTCCGGCACGCCGAAGCAGGCCCGCGAGGCGGTCGACTGGGCGGACCGGCACGGTGTCGAGTACCTCGACGGTGCGATCATGGTTCCGCCCTTCGCGGTGGGGAAGCCCGACTCCGTGTTCCTCTACAGTGGACCGCGAGCGGTCTTCGACGCCCACCGCGTGACGTTGGAGACCATGGGCGGCCCCCGGTACCTGGGTGCGGACCCGGGCCTGGCGGTGCTGTACAACACGGCGCTGCTCGGCCTGATGTACGCGTCGATGAACGGTTTCCTGCACGCCGCCGCCCTCGTCGGCACAGCGGGTGTCGGGGCGGAGACGTTCTCCGAGATCGCCCTGGACTGGTTCGCCCCCGACGTGGTGGTCCGGTACCTCAGGGCGCAGGCTTCCGAGATCGACAAGCGGAACTTCCCCGGCACGCTGGGCACGATGGAGATGAACCTGACCGCGCTGGAGCACATCGTGCACACCAGCGCGGAGCAGGGCGTCGACGCCGAGCTGCCCGCCCTGCTGCGGGCGCACGCCCAGCGGGCGATCGCCGAGGGCTACGCGGGCAACAACTACCTGGCCATGTTCGAGGTTCTCAGCAAGGCGGGGCCACGGCCCTGAGCAGGGCACCACGGGTAGGTCAACGGTCCCGGCGCGGAAAGCTCCACTGATCCCCGGGTGAACCCTGGGCGAGCGCCGGTGGTGGCACCGGGCCGCCCGGGCGGCCGAGGCAGGTGTGATGGCCACACCTGACCTCGGCCTCCGGGCTCGACTTCGCGACGGACAAGAACGACCATCGCGCACAGAACCGTCGCAAGGGGACTGTCGCGCAACGACTGTCCACTCTCGACTGATCAGGTTGTTCGCGTCCGACCTCAGGGCGAAACGGGCTCCAGCTCGCCGCTGGCGCGGTTGTCGAAGTCCCGACGTGCGGCCAGGATCTCGTCAGCGTGCGCGGCCGACCACTCGCCGACGGCGTGGGCGATCTCGCCGGCCTCCCGGCCGAGCGGGGTCAGCTCGTACTCTACCTGCGGTGGCGCCGTCGGGTGGACGGTGCGACACACCAGACCGTCGCGTTCCAGCATGCGCAGGGTCTGCGTCAGCATCTTCTGCGTGATGCCGGGCAGGCTCCGGCGGAGCTGGTTGAACCGCATCGGGGCGCCGTGGTGGCGGAGCATGCCCATCACGTACATGACCCACTTGTTGGCCAGCACCTCGACGACGGTGCGCGCGGGGCAGACCTCCGGCGGGATGGCCCAGACCGTGCCGGGGTCGTCCTTGCCAGTACCCACGAGGTACCTACCTGTCGTCGGGGTGCCTACTTCCGGTCGAATACTACTGATCAGAAGAACCCGGCCCGACGGGAAAGCGGGTCGCGGGGTCTAGCTGGCCGGGCCGAACCACCGGGTCAGGGCCGTGCGGAGGGTCTTTCGGTCGTTCTGGTCGGGATGTGCGGAGGAGGTGGCCCAGGCGACGTAGCAGTCCGGGCGGAGCAGGAGCGCGCTCGCGGGGGCCGGGGTGTTCCCGGTGTCCTGGGCGGTCCCGGCGACGGCGTCGACCCGGTCGTCCCACCCGGACAGCTCCCCGACGAGCGAGGCGTCCCCGGTCAGGTCCACCAGCAACGGGCGGGCGGTCCTGGTCAGCTCGGCGAGCCGGGTCGGACCGTCCACAGTGGTCAGTTCCAGGTCGGGAGCCCACCGGCCGACGAGCGGATGCGCCCCGTTGACGCCCATGTCGTAACAGAGGTCGGCCCCGGACATCATGGCCGCGATGTGCTGGACGTTCCGCTGGTCGGTGAGCAGCTCTCCGAACAGCTCGCGCAGCGCGGTCACGTCCGGGCCCGGAGCGGTCAGGGCGGCCTGCGCCTGGGTGTGCGTGACGACCCTTCGCGCGGCCGGGCGTCGTTCGGCCTCGTAGCTGTCGAGCAGCCCGGGTGGAGCCCACCCGTGGATCTCGGCGGCGAGCTTCCAGCCCAGGTTCACCGCGTCCTGGAGGCCGAGGTTGAGCCCGGGCCCGCCGATCGCCGCGTGCACGTGGGCCGCGTCGCCGAGCAACAGGACCCGGCGGTCGCGGAACCTCTCGGCCAGGCGGGTGTTGCCGCCGGTCAGGCGGCGCAGCAGGTGCGGCCCCGGCCCCTCGGGCGGCCCGAGGGACAGGTCGACCCCGAGGACCCGGCGCACGCTCTCCCGGAGCTCGTCGAAGGTCAGCGGCGTCTGGCTGTCGGTCGTGGGGGAGTCCCATTCGGTTGTGTTGACCAGCGGCGCCCGGGAGGGGAGTGGGGCGAAGGCGAACAGCCCGCGGTCGGTGCGGTGGTGGAGGAACGGCGGGATGACGTCCTGGCCGGGGAGTCGCAGTCCACCGGTCTCCGGATCGACGACTCCGGCGGGCACGGAGACGTGTGCGGAGCGCGAGACCGAATTGTCCCTTGTGACGCCGGGAAAACCGATGCCGGACAGCTTGCGCGTGACGCTGTGCCCGCCGTCGGCCCCCACGAGGTAGCGGGCGCGCAACTGGTAGGGGCCGTCGGGCCCGAGGACGGTGACGGTGACCGAGTCGGTGTCCTGCGACAGCGCGGTGAGTTCGTGCCCTCGGCGGATCTCGGCCCCGAGCGCGACAGCGCGCTCCTCCAACACCTCCTCGACCCGGTGTTGCGGCACCGGCAGGGCGTAGAGCGGATTGTCGGCCAGGGAGCCCAGATCCAGTGGCAGCGCGCCGAACACGAAGAACGGGGCCGGCTGCGGCGGCCGCCTGTCGCCGGCGAGCGCCTCGTACACGCCCCGGCGGTCCAACATGCGCACCACCTGGCCGACCAGGCCGTTCGCCCGGCTCTCCCCGGTGCGTCCCGGCAGGCGCTCCAGTAACAGCGGGCGCACTCCGGCCAGGCACAGCTCGCCGGCCAGCATCAGCCCGTTCGGGCCGGCACCGACGATGACGACGTCACAACGCACGTGTTTCTCCTTACGTGGAGCGGAAAACGGGCAGAGTGAACCGACCCGGCGTCGCCGGGTTGGTCAGATCAGGTCCGCCGGGCGGCGGGATCAGGGAACGGGCAGCCCCGCGGCGAGCTGGCGGAGCGCGTCACGCACCAGCGGCGCGATCGGAACCGGCGGGTCGGCGCGCAACCACTGCTCGGAGGCCGCGCGCAGGGCGGCTCCGACGGCGCCGGCGACCAGTCGGGGGTAGAGGTCCCGCTCGGGGTCGGTGCCCGTGCGCTCGGCGATCGCCGCGGCGAACTCGTCCTCGGCGGCGGCGCTGGCCTTCAGGAACTCGCCCTGCAACGCCGGCTCGCTGATCATCAGCCGGACACCGGCGGTCCACGCCTGGTCGGGCGGGGCGGCTCCGGCGGCCTCCCGCCCGAACGCGAACTGCGTCAGCGCCGCGGTGGTGATGGCCTCCCACAGCGGTTCGGACGCCGGACGGGCCCGCAGCTCCGCGGCGATCAGCCGGGCGCGGTCGAGGTGGCGGGCGGCGATCGCCTCGGCCTTGCTGGAGAAGTAGTTGTTGAAGGTGCGCGGCGACACGCCGACCTCGGCGGCGATGTCCTCGCTCCGCACGTTGTCCAGGCCGCGCTCCACGGCCAGCCGCACGGCGGCCCAGCTCAGCGCGACGCGCGTCTCCCGCTTCTTGCGTTCTCGCAGCCCCAGTGACTCGTCGTCGGTGCCCACCTGGCCACCATACCTTGCCTGCCGCGCAAAATTGCGCCCCAAGCAAGATTTTTCCCTCGGGCTCCGACCGCGGCGGTCACGCGCCCGGGAGCGGCGGTCAGGCCGGCTTGTGGGCCTCGATCAGGGTCCGCGAGGAGTGGGCGACGAAGCGGCCTTCGCGCTCGATCAGCTCGTGCAGCTCGCGGAGCCGGTCGCGGTAGCGGTCGACGGTGAACCCGGGCACGGTCCAGATCACCTTGCGCAGGAAGTAGACGACCGCGCCGACGTCGAAGAACTCCATCCGCAGCCGCTCCGCGCGCACGTCCACCACGGTCAGGCCGGCGGTACCGGCCTCGGCGGCCTCGTCGTCGGGGTGGCGCCGGCGGCGCGCCTCGGGCTGCGGCCCGAGGAAGTACTCGACCAGCTCGAACACGGTGGCCGGCCCGACGTGCTGCGCGAGGTAGGTCCCCCCGGGCCGGAGCACCCGCGCGATCTCCGCCCACCAGACCGACGCCGGATGACGGCTGGTCACGAGGTCGAAGGCCGCGTCGGCGAACGGCAGCGGCGGCTCGTCCGGGTCCGCGACGACCACGACGCCCCGCGGGTGCAACAGCCTGGTGGCGCGGTCGACGTTCGGCGGCCAGGACTCGGTGGCGACCATGGTGGGCGGGAACTTCGCGGCGCCGGCCAGGACCTCGCCACCACCGGTCTGGATGTCCAGCGCGGCGGAGGCGGCGGCCAGTCGCTCACCCATCAGCCGCTGGTACCCCCACGACGGCCGCTCCTCGGTGGCCCGCCCCTCCAACCAGGAGAAGTCCCAGCCGTCGACGGACACCGAGCCGGCCTCCGCCACCAGCTCCTCGAACGTTCGCGCCATGTGGAAATCATCACGTCGACCCGCACGTTCCGCCACGCGGTTTCCCTCGCGACCACCAGCCATCCCGGAGTTGCCGGCGCCTTCGCGATTCATTCGATCGTGTGGTCACCCGGGATAGGAGCCCTGACATGCCATCCCTGATCCACGCGCTCCCCGGAGCTCCCGGCGCCATGTTTGTCCATAGTGGACGAATGGTGCGGACGGCTCCGGCGCGAGCCGGAAAAGTCCGTCGTGGCCGGCAAGCGGGACTGGAACAATGCCGGCGACGGCATTGCTCCGGCATGGGGGAAGCGCAGTGAACGACCACGAGGTCCTGCCGCTGCTCGACCAGATCGGCCACGTCGTGTCCGAGGCGATCACCCGAGCGCGTCCCGAACTCGCCGGCTCCGACCCCGTGGTCCGCCGATCCGACCGCGCCGACTTCCAGTCCAACGCCGCCCTCGCCCTCGCCCGCCGGCTCCGCGTCCAGCCGGCGGACCTCGCCGCTGATCTTGTCGCTGATCTCGCCCCGGCGCTCGACCCGGCTCGTGGACCCGTCGCCGCCGTGGAGCGCTCCGGGCCGGGCTTCCTGAACATCACGCTCGCCGAGCACGCGGTCTGGGCGCAGGTCGCGGCGCGACTGGCCAGCCCCCGGCTGGGCGTCGGGACGCCGGAGCGGGGGCGCCGCACCGTCATCGACTACTCCGCGCCCAACATCGCCAAGGAGATGCACGTCGGCCACCTGCGCACGACCGTCATCGGCGACAGCCTCGCCCGCGTGCTTGACCTCCTCGGGGCCGAGGTCGTCCGGCAGAACCACCTCGGCGACTGGGGAACGCAGTTCGGGATGCTCATCCAGTACCTGGACGAGCACCCGGAGATCTCCTGGCGGCAGGCCGACCTCGCCGGCGACGTCTCGGCGGTGTCCGCGCTGGACCAGCTCTACCGGAGCGCGCGGGCGGCGTTCGACGCCGACCCCGCCTTCGCCGACCGGTCCCGCGCCCGGGTCGTCGCGCTCCAGTCCGGCGAGCCGGCCACCCTCGCGCGGTGGGCGGAGATCGTGGCCGAGTCGGAGAAGGCGTTCCGGGCCGTCTACGACCGGCTCGGCGTGCTCCTCACCCCGGAGGACTCCGTGGGGGAGTCCTCCTACAACCCGGTGCTCGCCGCCACCGCGTCCGAACTCGTCGACGCGGGCATCGCCGTGGACAGCGCCGGGGCGCTGGTGATCTTCTCCGAGGAGGTCACCGGCCCCGAGGGCGCGCCGGTTCCGCTGATGCTGCGCAAGCGCGACGGCGGCTACGGCTACGACACCACCGACCTGGCGACGATCCGCCACCGCCTGCGCGACCTCAAGGCCCACCGCCTGCTCTACGTCACCGACGCCCGCCAGGCCCTGCACTTCCGCCTGGTCTTCGAGGCGGCCCGCCGAGCCGGGTGGCTCACCGACGACGCCGAGGCCACCCACGTCGCCTACGGCACCGTCCTCGACCGCGACGGACGTCCGTTCCGGACCCGGGCCGGCGGCGCCGTCCGGCTCACGGACCTCCTCGACGCGGCCGTGGCCCGCGCCAGGGCCGTGGTCGCGGACCGGGACCACGGCCTGAGCCCCGCCGAGCTGGACCAGATCGCCGAACGGGCCGGCATCGGCGCCGTCAAGTACGCCGACCTGTCGACGTCCCGGGTCAGGGACTACGTCTTCGACCTGGACCGCATGGTCTCCTTCACCGGCAACACCGGCGTGTACCTCCAGTACGCCCACACGCGGATCCGCTCCATCCTCCGCCGGGCCGGCGACAGCCATCCCGAGGTCGACCCCGAACTGCCCATGGAGCGGGAGGAGCGCGCGCTCGCGTTGGCCCTCGACGGGTTCGGCGCCACGCTCATCGAGGTCTCCCGAACCCTGGAGCCGCACCGGCTGTGCGGCTACCTCTACGACCTCGCCCGCGCGTTCACCGCGTTCTACGAGGTGTGTCCGGTGCTCGGCTCCGCGGAACCGGTCCGGGGCAATCGGCTGGCGCTGTGTCAGCTCACCGCGCGGACCCTGAGTCGGGGGCTCGGCCTTCTCGGCATCGCCGCGCCGGAACGCATGTGATCGCCCACGGGGCCGGGCGGCGTGTGTCCTGGCCCACTTCGTGGCGATGACCAGGGGCTTGTCACATCGGTCGTGTTGGATTCGTCAACGATTCGACGGATCGTGACGAGGGGGATGTGACCGTGGCCGGACACGAGTTCCTGGTGGACCAGTTCGAGGCGCACCGGGGCCACCTGAGGGCGGTGGCCTACCGGATGCTCGGCTCGCTCAGCGAGGCCGACGACGCCGTCCAGGAGACCTGGCTGCGGCTCAGCCGTGCCGACGCCGACGACGTGGCGAACCTCGGTGGCTGGTTGACCACGGTCGTGGGGCGGGTCTGCCTCGACATGCTGCGCTCACGCGCCGCCCGTCGGGAGGACACTGTGGACACTCTGCCGGACCCGGTCGTCAGTCCGGTGGACGGGACGGACCCGGAGCACGAGGCGCTGGTGGCCGACTCCGTGGGGTTGGCCCTGCTGGTCGTGCTCCAGTCCCTCGCGCCCGCCGAGCGGTTGGCGTTCGTGCTGCACGACATGTTCGCCGTGCCCTTCGAGGAGATCGCCGTGATCGTCGGGCGCACTCCGGCCGCGGCCCGGCAGCTCGCCAGCCGCGCCCGTCGCCGGGTGCGCGGCGCCGCCCCGGCGCCCGATCCCGACCTGGCACGGCAGCGCGAGGTGGTCGACGCGTTCCTGGCCGCGGCGCGGGGCGGCGACTTCGAGGCCCTGGTCTCCGTGCTGGACCCCGACGTGGTGCTGCGCGTCGACACCGGCGCCGGGGAGCCGGGTGGGCTGCGGGTCCTGCGCGGCGCGGCGGCGGTGGCGAGCCAGGCGATGACCTACCAGCGGTTCGCGACCTCGAACACGGGACACCCGGCGTGGGTCAACGGAGCCGCCGGAGTGGTCAGCACGGCGGACGGGGTCCCGGTCTCGGTGCTGGGCTTCACGATCGTGGACGGGCGGGTCGTCGCGCTCGACATCCTCGCCGATCCGGCCCGGCTCGGTCAGCTCGACCTGGTGGTCCTGCCCGACTGACCGGGCGCGCAGGTCACCGCCTCCGCTGCGGCATGATCGTCCGAGGTGGGCCCGTCCCCGGAGGCGCTGGCACTCCGGGGACCGGGCCGCCACCTGTTGTCGCACAGGGAAAGGGGATCTCGTGGTCGTGCGCCATGCCGATCCGGACGACCGCCTGGACGACCGCCTGCGCGCGTGGGTGTGGGAGGACTTCGGCGTCGAGCTGGTCGCCGTCACCGGAGTCGACCGGGGAGCCGACGTCGCGGCGGAGGTGTGGCGCGGCGTGGCCGACGGCGGCGCCCAGTACGCGATCAAGCGGAGTGGGGGTGGATCACCTGCGGGGCTCCTCGTGCCGGCCTGGCTGGGGGAACGCGGCGTGCCGGGAGTCGTCGCCCCGGTGCCGACCCGCTCCGGGAACCTGTGGAGCGAACGGGAAGGCCGACGTCTGTCCCTGGTGCCGTGGGTGTCGGGAAGCGGGGCGCTGGACGGCGGGATGACCGCTTGCCACTGGGTGTCCTACGGCACGCTGTTGGCGCGGGTCCACGCCCTCACGCCGGGTGATCCGGTCGCGGAGGTCCTGCCCCGCGAGGAGCGCGCCCACAGGCGTTGGACATCTCTCGTGTCCGATGTGGACAAACAGGTGCGCGCGGCCGCCGAGTCGGCTGACCAGCTTGTCCGCGCGCTGACTGAGGAGTGGGCGGCGGTGGCCGAGCTCGTCGCGGTGCTTCTCGGCGCGGCAGAGGATCTGAGCTCTGATCACCGTGTTCGGCGGGCTGCCCGTGTGGTCTGCCACGGCGACGCCCACCTGGGAAACGTGGTGGTGGGGGAGGGCGGGCGCGTGTGGCTGATCGACTGGGACGACGCGGTGCTGGCCCCCAGGGAACAGGATCTCCTGTTCGTGCTCGGCGGGGTGCTTCCCTTCGCACAGGTCAGTTCGCAGGAGCAGGCGTGGTTCTTCGATGGGTACGGCCCGGTGGACGTCGACCCCGCGCGCCTGGCCTACCACCAGTGCGTGCGCGCCCTGGAGGATTTCGCCGTCCCCGCCGCCCAGGTCCTCGCCGTCGGCCGTGAACCGGAGCCGGAACGCGCTGACGCGCTGGCCATCTTCCGCAGCGTGTTCTCGCCCACCGGCCTCGCGACCCTGGCGTTGTCCTCGCTGCGGGATCTCGGCCTCACCCGGTGACGGGAAAGCCCGGCTTCACCACACCAGAACCCCGCCGCCGACGTCCTCGGCGCGCTCGGCCGCGTCCGTGATGTTCGCGAGGCGGAAGGAAATCCCGTCCACCAAGCGCTCGTGGGACCATCCCGGTTCCGGCGGAGGCGCGATCGCGTCGAGGTTGGCCGCGAGCAGGGCGCACTCCCGGCGGAAGTCCCGCACCTGTTCCGGCGCGACGAGGTCGCCATCAGCCAGGACCGGGAAGTACCGCGCGCCCAGCGCACGGACGCGCTCCGAACCCCACACCAGGGTGCGCCAGTCCTCGAACCCGGCGAGGTCCGAGCAGGCGGGCGGGAGGTCCAGCAACCGCATCTCGTCGTTCTCATCAAGGACGAACACGTCGACAGTGAGACTCATACCGCTAGCTGATCACGCGTCGGGAGCCGCAGGCCACCCAGTTATGTCCTTTGTGGACAGACCTTGGCTGGTGTGGGTGGACGGGTGGAGCGGTTCAGCCGGAGATGCCGGCGAGGAGTTCGTCGCGGCTGTTCACCCCGGTCTTGCGGTAGGTGGCCCGGAGGTGGTCGTTCACGGTGTGCGGCGAGAGCTGGAGCCGGCGGGCGATCAGTTTGGCGGGCAGGCCCCGGACGACCTCGGCGAGGACGGCGTGCTCGCGGGTGGTGAGGCCGTACCAGGCGGCGATCGCGGGCAGGAGCAGCGCGGTGGGCGCGGTCTGGATCGTGATCGCCACCGCGTCGGTCGCGGGCGGGTGGAGCGGTTCCGCGTGCAGCGCCACCCAGCCGTTCGGGGTGGGAATCCGCGTGGTCACGGCGTCGTCGGCCCGCCGGGCCATGTTCGCGCTGTTCCACAGCAGACCCGCGAGCTCGTCGTCGACGGTGGCGCAGTCGCGGGCCAGCTCGTCCAGCCAGCGGCGGCCGGAGTCGGTCGCCGAGGTGATCGTGTCGTCGGCGCCGACGATGACCACACCCGGTGGCAGCGCGAGCCGGCCGGGCCGCAGGGCCTTCCCGCCCACGAAGCGCCGCAGCGCCGAGGCGAGGGGGCGCACGAGGTCCTGGGCCAGTGCGGCCTCGTCCGGGGAGAAGGGCCGCCGGCCCCGTTCCCTGATGAGCACGAGGGCGCCCCACGCCGTGCCGTCCACCGCCAACGCCATGCGGAGCTCGCTGCTGAAGCCCTCGGCGATGACGATCTCGTGCAGCCGGGGGCTGTGCCGGTGCTCGGGCGATCCCTCGCTGAGCACCCCGACCTGGCGCGGTCCCCGAATCAGCCGGAAGAACGGGTCGACGTCGTTGTCCAGGGCGTCCGTCCGCTCCATCCAGCGGGCGGCGGCGGTGCTGTACGCGTGTTCCTTCGTGTGGAAGCAACCCACGCCGGTGAGGGGGTCGAGCCCGACGGCCAGGTAGCCGTCGTGCGGCACGACCAGCCCCACCTGGCGGGAGATCTCGGCCCCGAGCTCGGACACGGACAGCGCGACCCTGGCCGCCTCCGGCAGGTTGCGGCGAACGGATCCCGTGTCAGCGGCCATGGAGGGAGTATGGCCCCATCCGTCCTGCCGCGGCAGGTGATCGACAGGTGTCGTGGGGCACGGTGGGCGACCGCACAGCATTGTCCACAGAGGACTTGCGATTGCCAGGGGCGGGCTGACGCCCCTGACGCTGTCGTGGGGTGCGCTCGGGGATGAGGTGGACGCTCAGCTCCTGTGCGCCCACAACGTCGCGCCCGGGTCGACGTAGGCCGCTTCGCTCGCGGTCCGGTTGTGGTCGTGGGCGCAGCGGAGGCTCACCGTGGTGTTCTCGCCACTCGTGAACGCGCCGTGAACGCTGAGGGTGGCCACGTACACCCCGGTGGGCTCGCCGCTCGGCGAGGGACCGCCGACCATGGTGGCCGCACCGCCGACGCCCTTCTCGTTCACGTAGAGGCCGCACCTGGTGTAGTCGCTCGGCCCCCAGCTGACGAGGGTCACGTTGCTGGACAGCACCCAGGAGCCGGGCGAGAGCGACACGAGGAGCACGGTCGCCGGCGTGCCGCCGGTGGGCTGGAGCCGCACGTTCGCCGTCGTCTGCCGCACCACGTCCTCGCCCGTGGTCAGGTCGGACTTGACGGACGGGCCGCTCGCGGACTGCGGGGTCGGCTGGGCGGAGGCGGACTGCGCGGCGAACGCGCTGCCGACCACGAAAACCCCGACTCCCAACGCTGCCAACACTCGGTCACGATTCATCCTGGCTCCTCTTCGCCCACTGGTCGCCGTTCTCGGTGTCAGGGCCGACTCTGGCGTGACAGCGAGGCGGGGAGGAACCCCGAGACCTGGGGATTGACAGCAACACGCGACACCCCGGCCGGAGGCGGGCGGCCGGCGTCCCACCTCCATCCCGGTGTGGAGGGAACGGGGACCAGCCTTCCGGCGGGCGGGGCCGCCGGAAATCCCGAAGGCTGGGGATTGCGCGACGCCGCCGGATGTTCCGGGCGGCCCGGTTTCGGTAAGTCCCTGTGGGCGCCGGGCCGCGCGAGCGGCCCGGCGCCCACAAGGTATGTCTCCAGTGGACTGTCCTGAGTGGACATTCCACGGCGAACAACTCTCAGTACACGCGTTTCCCTTCTACGCGGCCAGGAACTCCTCGACGTGGCCGCCTCGCAACACCAGGTGCGACCCGGTGAACCGGGATCGCATGCGGCGGTCGTGCGTGACCACCACCAGCGCGCCCTGGAAGCTCGCCAACGCCTCCTCCAACTCCTCGACGAGCGCGGGGGAGAGGTGGTTGGTGGGCTCGTCCAGCAGCAGCAGGTCCACCGGCTCGCTCACCAGGCGGGCCAACTCGATCCGCCGCCGCTGGCCGTAGGAGAGCTCGCCCACCCGCAACCGCAGGTCGGACGGGCTGAACAGGCCGAGCGAGAGCAGCGTCTCGGTGTGCTCCTCCATGCTGCCGACCCGCCCCCTGCCGAAGGCCTGCGGCACCGTGAGGTGGGACGGCCACGGAGTTTCCTCCTGCCTCAGGTGTCCCACCCGCCCCGGCACGCGCACCGAGCCGGTGTCCGGCCTCAGCTCCCCGGCCAGCAACCGCATGAGCGTGCTCTTGCCCGCGCCGTTGGGGCCGGTCACCAACAGCCGTTCGTCGGGCCGGACCCGCAGCGACGGGAGGTGGAGCCGGGTGCCGACGCGCACGTCGACGAGTTCGGCCGCCACGTCCGCCTCCCGCGTCCCGGGATCGGCGGTGGTGATGCTGGCGGTGAAGACGAGCGGCTCGGGCGGCGGCGCGACCGGGTTGTCGGTCAACCGCTCGACCCGCTCCTTGGCGTTGCGGATCCGGCTCATCGCGCCGTGACCACGTCCCCGCGAGCGGAACCCGCCGTGGCCGAAGACGGCGAACGGGAGCTTGCGCGGGATGGCGTCCAGGCGGATCACGTTGCTGGCGACCAGTTTCCGGCTCCGGTCCAGCTCGGCGCACCAGTCTTCGTACTCCTGGAGCCGGCGTCGCCGCTCGGCGGCCTTGGCCCGGAGGTAGCCGTCGTAACCGTCGCCGTAGCGGGTCACCTTGCCACTGTCGACCTCCAGAATCGTTGTGGTGAGCCGTTCCAGGAACACGCGGTCGTGCGTGACCGCGACAACGGTGCCGCGGTGCTCCCGGAGGTGGGCCTCCAGCCAACCCACGGCCGCGTCGTCGAGGTCGTTGGTCGGCTCGTCCAGCAGCAGCAACTCCGGCGCCGACGCCAACGTGGCGGCCAGCGCCAGCCGGGACCGCTCCCCGCCGGACAGGGTGCCCAGCGTCCGGCCGCGCTCCAGGCCCGGCAGCCCGAGCCCGCGCAGCGCGATGTCCACCCGGGCGTCGGCCTCGTAGCCGCCGCGGGCCTCGTACTCCTCGACCAGCCCGGCGTAGGCGGCCATGGCGGAGCGGAGTTCCGCCCCCGTCGCGCCGGCCAGGCCGGCCTCGGCCCGCCGGAGCCGGGCCTCCAGGTCACGCAGGTCGGCCAGGATCAGGTCGACGGCGTCCTGGACGGTGGCCTCGGCCGGGAGGTCCAGCGTCTGGGCGAGGTAGCCCACCCCGCCGGGCGCGACCACGGTGACTTCCCCGTTGTCGGCCCGCTCCTGCCCGGCGAGCAGCCGCAGCAGCGTGGACTTCCCCGATCCGTTGTCCCCGATGACGCCGACCTTCTCGCCCGGCTTCACGGTGAGGGACACCTGGTCGAGCACGACGTGCTCGTCGTAGTGCTTGGTGATGTTGTGTAGGGCTAGTTGCGCGGCACGCATGAAGGCGCCCCCTGTCCCCGGCCGAGGCCGGACGGAAGGAACGGATCAAAGACGAATCCGCGCACGGCGTGACTCGACGCGAGTCGTGCGGAGACGCCGGTGCGCGGATGAGCGCGACGACAGCGGAGCGTGGCTCAACGCGTCGTGCGCGCTGTGATCACAGGGAACCCATGCGAAGCACCGTACGGAACCCGGCGGCCGGATGGCAAGACCCGAGATCGTTCCGTGGGTCACACCCGTCCCGGGGGTTCGTCAACACCTGTGCCGGGAAGAACATCGCGGGCAGGCGCGTGCGCGGGATACCAGCGCCGTCCACTGCGGACAACCCGGAGATCTTCGGAACCGTGATCGGACCAGAGGTTGATGAAAGTGGAGGCGGCGGTCAGCAGGCTGGGGTGAAAGACATCGTGAAACGGGAGGTGTCGATGTCGAGAAAACCTGCTGTGCGGGTGGCGGCGTTCGCCATGGCGGCGGCGATTCCGGCGGCCGGCCTGGCGTTACTGGCGCCCACGGCCGTCGCGGCGGAGCCCGCCCCCGCGGGGACCCTGAAGTGGGAGACCTGCGCCAAGGTTGCGAACGGGTGGGACGAGTTCACCAGGGGCGACACGAAGGCCGAGTGCGCCACCCTGAGCGTTCCCCTCGACCACGCCCGGCCGGACGGCCGTAAGATCAACATCGCGGTGAGCCGGCTGAAGGCCGCGGACCCGGCCAAGCGCAGGGGCGTCGTCGTCACCAACCCCGGCGGCCCCGGCGGCAGCGGCATCACGCTGCCCCTGGCGTTCCCCGGCAGCGAACTGGCTCCGCTGGCCGCGGAGTACGACATCATCGGGTTCGACCCGCGTGGCGTGGGCTACAGCGACAAGCTGAAGTGCTCCCGCCTGCCGCAGGACACCGAGGACCCGCCGTCGAGCTTCACGGACAAGCAGAAGGCGAAGTTCCGGTCCGACCAGCGGGCCGCCTACTACAAGCGCTGCGCCGAGAAGGACATCGACTTCGCCCGCCAGCTCACCACCGCGTCGATCGCGAAGGACGTCGACGCCATCCGGGTCGCGCTGGGCGAGAAGAAGATCAGCTACTACGGGATCTCGTGGGGCACGGCCCTGGGCGCCGCCTACCGCAGCCTCTTCGGCGGCAACCTGGACCGGATGCTGCTCGACTCCGTCATGCCGGCCAGGTTCGACCTGAAGGCGATCGACCACGACACGGACGCGGCCTCGGAGAACCGGTTCAACGACTTCACCTCCTGGATCGCGCGCTACGACAGCGTCTACCAGTTCGGCGCCACCGCCGCCGAGGTCCGCACGGCGTTGTTCGCTCTGCGCGACCAACTGGCCAGCGCGCCCCGGGTGATCGGGTCGGGCCAGTCCCAGATCGTCATCGACGGGGAGGCGGTGACCCGCCTGATGCTGGCGCCGCGCGGACTCTGGTCCCGGTGGGCCAAGGATCTCGCGACGATTCGCGACGGCGACGTCCCCGACTTCGCCAGGCAGACCGAGGCGAAGGCGGCGGCAGCGGCGGAGAAGGCCGGCCGCGACCCCCGGTTCGGCTTCGACGAGCGGTTCGAGTACGGCAACGACTTCCAGAACCACGCCGTGGTCTGCAACGAGGGCCTGAACAGCCGGGACTTCGAAACCATCTGGAAGGACTGGCAGGAGCGGAAGCGGCTGTACCCGGCCGCCGGCGGGATCGCGCACTTCGCGAGCAGGTGCACCGGATGGCCGCTGCCCGTGCAGCCGTGGAACCTGAAGCAGAACACCAGCTCGCTCCAGCTCGTCGGCCACAGCTACGAGTCGGTCACCCCGCTGCCCTGGGCGCTGTCCATGCGGAAGAAGATCGGCGGCGCGTTGCTGACCGTGGAGGACGACGTGCACGGCTCGCTGATGGACCTGCCGTGCGCCGCCAAGGCGGTGACGTACTTCCGTGAGGGCAAGGTGTCCAACGAGTCCTGTCCGGGCGCTCCCATTCCGACGCCGGACACGGGCGCGCGGCTGAGCGCTGCCGAGCGCGCGACCGGGAACCCGCTGCCCGCCGAGGCGGCGCTGCGTCCCTACCAGCCGGCCGGCCTCTCCTTCGCCCGCGGCTGACCTGGTGTCCGTCCCCCGGGGTCGCCCCGGGGGACGGACATCGTCAGCGACTACCAGGTCATCAACTGGTCAGCGCGTCCACGACAACGCACGCGAAGTTGTCCGGCGCGCCGGCGCTCCGAACGAGCTCGGCGATCCGGTCGACCACCTCCTGCGCTGTGCTCGCCGAGTCGAGCACGTGCTGGAGATCCCGCTCCGCGAGCACGGCGTGCACTCCGTCGGTGCACAGCAGGTACCGGTCGCCGACGTGCGCCTCCCGCAGGTGGAGGTCCGGTTCCGTCGTGTCCTCGCCGTGCAGCGCCCGCAACAGCGTCGCGCGTCGCGGATGCGACTGCGCCTCCTCAAGAGTCAGTTTTCCTTCGTCCACCAACGACTGCACGAAGGTGTGGTCGTGGGTGATCTGGCTGAGGTCCCTTCCTCGCAGCAGATAGGCCCGCGAGTCACCGACATGGGCCAACGCCACCTGAGTGCCGGACCACACCATCGCCGTGAGTGTCGTTCCGGCCTTCTCGTGGGCGGCGCTGGAGGTGGCGAGGTCGCGCACCGCCGTGCGCGCGCCCTCCACCGCGGCTCCCAACGCCTTCAACAGGTTTCCCGTGATCTCGGCGGTGTCCAGTGCGGTGAGCGCGTTGAGTGCCGTGGTGCTCGCCGCGCGGTCCAGTCCCTGGGCGCCGAAACCGTCGGCGACGGCGAACAGCGTCCTGCCCCGGTGCACCGCGTCCTCATTGGACACACGCACCAGTCCGCGATCGTTGTGGGCCGCGGAGACGAGCGTCACCGCGGTCGGCACGTCGGCCATCGTGATGTCCTTTCTGGACAGGTGGTCGACGAGGAAGGCGGCCAGTTCCCGCCGCGCGGCGGTGTCGGCCTCGACCTGACGCCAGTACGAGGCGACCTCGGTGGCCGCCGCGTGCGGGGGGAGGTCGCAGACCACCCTGATCCGGGCCAACGGCATGCCGAGCCCCCGCAGCCACAGGACCAGGCGGGCCCTGCCGAGCTGGGCCGGGTCGTAGGACCGGTACCCCGAGCGCGGGTCGACGTCGGCGGGCGGCAGCAACCCGAGCTCGTCGTAGAGCCGCAACGCCTTCGGCGTGAGCCCCGACTCCTGGGCGAACTCGCCGATGCTCAGTCTGGCCATGTCTCCCTCCTCGTGCCGGGCCCCCGCCCGGTGACCCGACGGTGCGCTCTGTCCCAGGGGGAAGGTCAAACCCCGGTCGTGGGCACCCGCAGGCGACCGGTGGCGCCATTCTCGCCGGGGTGGCGTTCGTCCTGGTCACGCCGGGTGGCCTGACGGCAGGGGCCGGCACGAGGAGTGGCCCGCCCGCGGGCTCGGTCACGGGCTCGGTCCCGGGTTCAGCCGTGGGCCCAGCGGCGGGCGTCCAGATCGACTCGCTTGCGGATGGAGCTGAAGCCCAGCGGCGCGGTGATCCGGGCGAACCTGCGGAGCGGGAGGTCGTACTCCACGTGGAACACGGGCTTGCCGGCCGCGATGAAGGCCTGGAGCGGAGCCCATTCCTCGTACTCGACGCACCGCTCGTTCACGGCGAAGTCGAAGTGGGGGAGCAGCTCGGGGATCTGCGGGAGGTCGTTCTTGAGACCGACGGCCATGCCGCGCTCGTGGACGAGGTCGGCGATGAACCGGTTGTAGACGAGCTGGTCCTGGGCGGTCAGCGGGAAGCCGGTCCGGTGGTCGTAGCCCTCGACCATGTCCGCCTCGACCGCGTCGAACCCCTTCTCCCGGCACATGTCGAACCGGCGAGCCATGATCGGCCCCAGCACGTCGAGCCGGCGGATGTCCAACCACCGCTCGTCCGGCCAGCCGCCCACCCGTCGGCCCAACACCTCGGCGGGGAACGCGTCGTAGTCCGGCCGGTACCGCTCCGCCGCCCCGACGTCGACGTAGGCGATCACCCTCCGGCCGGCCGCGTGGAGCGCGGCGACCACCTCCGCGCTGTTCTCGAAGGCGTCGATGTCGTACACCGGCACGTCGACGTCGAGTTTCACCGGGCTGCTGAGCTGGTACTGCCACTGCAGGCCCGGAGTGGGTTTCCACCAGGTTCCTTCGGGGTGCGACATGGTTCTCCCTCCACCGTCAGGGGTGCCGGGCAACACCCTGCACAGTCGCCGTCCCGAGCGCCATGCTGTCGCCGCATACCACCCGCGCGCCGCGATCGCGCTCGCTGGCGGTCCGTCCGTGACGTAGGACAGCGACACTGGACAGCGATATTGGACAGCGATGCTGGACGGGGGCAGGGGACGGTGGCGCCGGACGGTGAAGCCGACACCAGCCGGCGGACACTCGGACAAGCAGGTCAGGAAGGTCTACTGCGGACAGTGGGCGGAGCCGTGGTGTGAGTGGGATCACCCGCAGCAGGCCCAGCAGGCGGAGTGACCGCAGGAGCAACCGCACTGAGGTTCTCGATATGGATCGGTTTTCGAGATGGACCGGTCCTCGTGCCGAACGAGGACACGAGTTGTCCTCCATCGTTCCTAGTGTCCCTCCCATGGCGAATGACAAATCCCTGAACGTTCTCGTGTGCGGCGCCACCGGCAATGTCGGGCGTCCCCTCGTCGACCAGCTCCTGGCCGCCGGACACCAGGTCCGCGCCCTCACCCGCAACCCGGACAGGGCGAACCTCCCCGCCGGGGTCGAGGCGGTCGCCGGCAACCTGGCCGACACCGCGAGCCTGTCCTCGGCCTTCACCGGCGTCGACGCCGCGCACCTGATCGGCTTCGGCGGCGACGACTACTCGCCGCTCAGCAACGGCGCAGAGATCATGGACCTGGCGCGGAAGTCCGGCGTGCGCAGGGTGACCGTCCTCAAGGGAGAGGTGGAACGCACCGCGCTGGACGAGGCCGTGCTGGCCAGCGGTCTGGAGTGGACGTTCCTGGCGCCGGTGGAGTTCATGTCGAACGCCCTGGAGTGGGCCGAGTCCGTGCGGGACGAGGGCGTCGTCCGCGAGGCGTTCGCCGAGGCGAGGAGCGCGATGATCCACGACGGGGACATCGCGGCGGTCGCCGCGACCGCGTTGACCCACGAGGGCCACGCCGGCGAGGAGTACTGGCTGACCGGGCCGGAGGTGTTGACCCCGCCGGAGAAGGTGCGCGTGATCGGCGAGGTCCTCGGCCGCGAGGTGCGGTACGTGGAGCTCAGCCGGGACGAGATCGTCGCGCGGTGGCGGGCGCAGGGCTTCTCCGACGAGGACGTCGAGTTCTTCCTGATGATGCGGACCAACCCGCCCGAGGCCGGCTACACCGTCCTGCCCACCGTCGAGGAGGTCACCGGCCGACCCGCCAGGACCTTCGCGCAGTGGGTGCGGGAGAACGCCACCGCCTTCGGCGGCTGACGCGCCGCTGGTGCGGGGCACGGCGGCCTGACTCGGAGTTGAGGAGTGATGGCGGTCGCCGTGCCCCGCGTCCCCTGTGACTGTCCATTGTGCACTGTGAACGGAGAGAGCCGTGTCCGTCCTGACCCGTCGAAGCCTCAACCGGGCGACGTTGGCCCGGCAGCTGTTGCTGCGGCGGGCGGAGACGTCCGTCCTCGACGTGGTGGGGCACCTCGTCGGCCTCCAGGGCCAGGACCCCGACCCGCCGTACGTCGGGCTGTGGAACCGGATGTCGTCCTTCCGGCTCGACGACCTGACGGAGTCGCTGTGCCAACGGGAGATCGTCCGGGCGACCCTGATGCGGGGCACCCAACACCTGGTCACCGCCGAGGACTACCGGTGGCTCCGGCCGCTGTTGCAGCCCTTGCTGGACCGCTGGCAGAAGGGCGCTTTCGGGAAGGCCACCGCCGGGATCGACCTCGCCGAGCTGGCCGCCGTCGCGCGCTCCGCCCTCGACGGGACCACCCTGACCCGACCGGAGCTCGGCCGGGTGCTGACCGAGCGCTGGCCGGGGCGGGACCCGGTCGCGCTGGCCCGATCCGTCCAGGGCCTGCTGCCGGTGGTGCACCCGCCGCCCGACGGCACCTGGGGGCGACGGGGCAGGACACCCTTCGCGCTCGCCGACCAGTGGCTCGACCGGCCGTTGACCGACGCGCCCTCCGCCAGGGACCTCGTCACGCGGTACCTCGCGGCCTTCGGACCGGCCTCCGTCCAGGACGTCCAGGCGTGGAGTGGGCTGACCCGGCTCCGCGAGGTGGTCGACTCGCTCCGGCCGGGACTGCTGGTGTTCCGGAGCGAGGCCGGGCGGGAGCTGTTCGACCTCCCGGATGCGCCACGACCCGAACCGGACGTGCCGGCGCCCGTGCGTTTCCTGGCCGCGCTGGACAACGTGGTCCTCGCCCACGCCGACCGCACCCGCATGATGACCGACGAACAGCGCCAGCACGTCGGTGTCGAGGCGGCAGTGACCGTCGACGGTTTCGTGCGGGGTCTCTGGAAGATCACGCGCGATGGGCACACCGCTTCCCTGGTCGTCCGGCTCTTCACACCACTGTCTACAGTGGACGAGGAGGACGTGGTGCGGGAAGGACTGCGCCTCCTGCGTTTCGCGGCGGCGGACGCGGAGAACCACGACGTCCGGTTCCGCTCCGTCAGCGACTGATCCTCTGCCGAGGTCTCCGGCACCCGTCCCCGTCGAGACGCGGCGGGGGCGGACGGCGCGTGCGGGCTAGGAGATCGCCGGCTTCTGGGCCAGGAGACAGGCCTGCCGGGTCTTCTCGGTCGAGACGGGCTCGCGCACCGTTCGGACGTTGACGATGAAACCGGTTGCTCGCAACAGGTCCTCGACCTGGTCGGGCGACAACCGGTGGAAGTCCAGCGAGACGGGGTGGCCGAACGGCTGCTCGACGTGCATCGGCCGGTCGCCGACCTGGAAGGCGGTCAGCAGGTGCCCGCCGGGGACCAGCAGCCGGTGGAACTCGGCGAACACCGCCGGCAGGAGCTCCGGCGGCGTGTGGATGAGCGAGTACCACGAGACGACGCCGCCGAGAGAGCCGTCGGCCAGGTCGAGTGCGGTCATCGAGCCCTGGTCGAAGCGCAGACCGGGATGCAGTCGGCGGGCCACCGCGACCATCTCCGACGACAGGTCGACCCCGAACACGTCCACGCCGAGCGAGTGCAGGAGCGCCGTCACGTGGCCGGGACCGCTGCCGAGGTCGGCGACCGGACCGAGGTCGGCGGTGCGCGCGAGTTCGGCGAACGCGGTGAGCAGCGCGCGGTCCACCGGCTTGACGTCGAGCTCGGTCCGGAACAGCTCGGCGTAGTCGACGGCGATGGCGTCGTAGAACGCCTGGGTGGTGCTCAGTGAGGAGGGATCGGCCATGGCCAGGAACAGTAGCCCGCCGCCGGCGGCGGGGTCCGCCCGTCGAGAACTGTCGACAGATCTGGTCCGGTTTGGTTGTCCCTGCCCGAATCGGGGCGTCAGAGCCAGTCGTTGCGGGAGGCGTGCAGCGCGAGTTGGAACCGGCTGGTCGCCCCTGCCTGCTCCATCAGGAGGCTGAGCCGGCGGAAGAAGGTCCGCTTGCTGATGCCCAGTTCCCTGGCGATCGAGTCGTCGTCGGCGCCGGCCGCGAGCAGGGCCAACAACATCCGGTCGTGGGCCCGGAGCCGGTGGGCGTGCGTCCCGCCGTTGATGTCGAGGGGCGACGCGGAGCGCCAACAGAGTTCGAACAGTCCTTCCAGGGCGCGGAAGAGGCTGGACGGGCGGACGATCAGCAGGGAGTCGTTGCGCTCGGTGTCGTCGATGGTGAAGGACACGAAGGCGATGCTGCGGTCCAGAACGGAGAGTTTGACCGGGACGCGGGGAAGGGTCCGCGCCTGTTCCCCGGCCTTCATGCACGGCACGATGTTCTCCTTCAGGTAGTGCGGCCGGCGCAGCGAACTCCGGGAGTACACGACGCGGTAGGAGATGCCCTCGCGGAGTTGGCGCTCCTCGCTCTCGTTCCTGACCCTGCTGTAGAAGTGCGGCGGGGAGTCGAGCCGGCGGACCTCCTGCCGGGGAATGCTGTGCGTCAGCTGCTTGATCCGCTCCGGGATGGCCGCGCCCGTGACCACCTCGACCAGGTCCTCGGTGGGCTGCCCGCACAGGTGCCGCCGGAACGCGTCGTACGCCCGCTGGGTCGCCACCCTGGCCTGTTCGAGCTCGGCCCGGCGGCGGAGGCTGAGCACGTCGAGCCCGGTCGCCGGCGGCACCGGGACGTAGCGCGGCTCCGCGTCGCCGGTCAGGGCCACCAGTCCGGTCTCCAGGAGATCTGTCAGCTCCGACGCCGGTCCCGGCACGGCGGCCGCGAGTTGGTCCGCCGTCATCGGCCCGGTGGACAGGAGGGCCTGGTAGGCGGAGACGGCCCACGCGCCGAGGCCGAGGTGGCCGAGGTGCCGGGTCAGGTCGGGCGCGTCCATGCGCGACATGGTATGGATCGCGGTGGACGCGCGATCCCCTGAGGTGTGGGCCTCGACGTCGGGATGACTGGTTGATCAAGCGGTTCACGGCCGCGCGTGCCCGCCCGGCCGAGGTGCCCGGCATCTCCCCGCTGCTCCGAATTCCGTCCGTCGCCCGGGTTTCACGGGGATTCTGTCCGCGGTTCCTGGTTTTCCGGCCCCGCGTGGCGATCCTTCGGTGCCGCACGCTGCCAGTGGCACGACAGTGACGACAGCGCGTCCCGGATGGTGCATGATCCCGCGGAGAGGAAGCCGTCAGGCGCCGATGCCAGCGGACGGACCGCGGAACCAACGACGCACCGCGTTCCCGTCCAGCCCCTTCGCGCGAAGTCGGAGGGGCGTCCACGACTGGATCGACACAGTGGTCGGTCCCCCCTCGCGCGTGTGCTCGCGCACGCCGGGGAATCGCTCGCGGACTGGCGAACCGCGCGCCCGAGGAAGGATGGAGGTCCACAATGGTGCGACTGCGGACCAAAGCTGTCGGTCTGCTGGTCTCCGCGTTGGCCATGACGCTGACCGCGACGACCGCTCACGCGGCCCAGAGCGACCTGCCGAGCTACGAGCAGTGGCAGCGCGACGTCCGGGAGTCGTTGGAGGGGGTCCACGAGTACCTCGACAGCGCGCGGGGTCGGAACGCGGCGATCGTGTTGGACATCGACAACACCGCGCTGGAGACCGAGTACCACCGGGGCCGGGCCAACAAGCCGGTGCTGGAGGCCGCCCGGCACGCGAAGCGGTTGGGCATGACGGTGCTCATCGTCTCGGCCCGCAAGGTCGGCCACGAGGAGAGCGCGCTGGACCAGCTCCGGCGGGCCGGCTACGAGCCGGACAAGATCTGCCTGAAGCGCAAGGGCGAGCGCAACGCGGAGGGGAAGCTCCGCTGCCGCAAGAAGTTCACCGCTGAGGGCTACCGCATCACCGCGAACATCGGCAACCGGGACACGGACTTCGAGGGCGGCTACTACGACCGCCGGTTCCAGCTCCCGGACTACGACGGCGAGTTGAGCTGATCAACGGGACGCGCAACCGCGGGCGGGCTCACGGCCACACCGGCCGTGGGCCCGTCCTGTGTCCGGTTCTCCCGAGCTGTCACGGGTTTCCCGCGAGGCCGTGGTGGTACATGTAGCGCACCGCGTCGCTCCGGTTGCGGGCGCCGATCTTCGCGAAGGCGTTGTTGATGTGCGTCTTCACCGTGGACGCCTCGACGGAGAGCTCCGCCGCGATCTCGGCGTTGGACAGGCCGCGCGCGATGCGGGTGAGCACGTCGAGTTCCCGGTTGGTGAGCCCGTCGGGGAGGTCGCGCGTCCCGGCCGCTGATCTCGGGGCGCCGCCCGCCCCGGGGAGGGCGGCGACCAGTTGGGCCGTCACCGCCGCGTCGAACGTCGACTGCCCCTGGGCGCAGGACCGGATCGCCGTCGTGATCTGCGCCCGGCTCGCCTCCTTGGTCAGGTAGCCCCGCGCGCCCGCGGTCAGCGCGGCCGCGACCAGGTCGTGGTCCGCGTAGGTCGACAGCACCAGCACCGCGACGTCGGGGTGGTGCCGGCGCAGTCGCGCGGTGGCCGCGACCCCGTCCAGCACCGGCATCCGGAGGTCCATCAGCACCACGTGCGGGCTGGTCTCGGCGACCAGGCGCACGGCCTCGGCCCCGTCCCCGGCCTGGCCCACGACCTCGAACCCGTCGGAGAGCTCGACCAGCGCGGCCAACCCCTCCCGCACGGCCTGCTGGTCGTCCACGACGAGGACGCGGATCGTCCCGTCCTCCGCCCCGCCCGCCATTCCCACCACTCCTCAGCACTGGTCGCCGTTCCCCAACCTAGAGGCCCGCTCCGCCGGCCGACGCGGCGTCCACCGTCCCGGGTGGACGGCGCAGCCCGGATTTCCACCCGCCCCTCCACCCCCGGGTGGTCCCGGTCCACCCGCCTTCCGGCCTACCGTCCAGGTATTCGATGGAAGGAAAAAGGGGAAATGAACCTCGCCCTGGACGCCGAGGGCGTCATGAACATCCTTTTGCTCCGGTTCGCGCTCATCGCGTGCGGTGTGGCGGTGCTGGTGGTCATCGGTTTCGCGGTCCTTCTCGTGCTCCGGCGGAAGGGGCGGCTGGACGACGCCCGCCGGCACGCGGAGCCGCTGGTCCGCGCCTGGTTGGAGAACCGGCGCGGACGGCGGAGGTGAGCGACGTGCGCCAGATCGACGGGCTCGCCGCCAGCCTCGCCAGCGGCGGGGGCGGCCTTCTCGCCGAACTCCTCCTCCACAAGTTGTGGCAGATGGGGATCGTGGTCGTCGTCGCGGTTCTCGCGCTCATCGCGATGGTTATCATCTGGCGGAAAGTGGGTGGAAAGTAGTTTTCGCGGCCCGCCCCGCGGAGAAGTGAGAAGAGCGCAGATGCCATCGGAACACCAGCTCTCCGGGTCACGAACCGACACCGCGCGGCTGGTGCTGCTCCTGATGGGCACGGGCATGCTGATCGCCGCCATGGCCACGGCCAGGGAGAGCTCGCCGTGGGTGTGGGGCGGCTACGCGGTGAGCCTGGTCTGTTGGTTCCTCTACCTCGCGTGGGACCGGCGGCGGCCGGGCCTGGCGGGCGCGGCGGTCGTCCTCAGCGCCGCCGCCCCGGCGCTGGTGTCGGGCGTGGCCGCGGACTCCACCGCGATGATCATGGTCTGCGTCGTGCTCGGCCGGTTCGCCGCCTGGGTGGTGCCGAGCGCGCGGCAGCTCGCCGCCGGCATCGCCGCCTGCGTCGGGCTGACGGTCGCCAGCGGCGCGGTGGCCGGGCGGCCGCTGGCGGAGTTGCTGGAGTCCGCCCTGTTCATCCTGCTGCTCACCCTGCTCGGGCTGAACCACCGGCAGTACCACCTCCGGGCGGAGCAGGCCGAGCTCCTGCTCCGGCAGAGCGACCTGGTGCGCCAGGAACAGGCCAGGACGTCGGCGCTGCACGAGCGGGCCCGGATCGCGCGGGAGATCCACGACGTGCTGGCGCACTCGCTCGGCGCGTTGAGCGTCCAGTTGCAGGTCGCCGACGCCCTGCTGGAGAAAGGCGACGTCGAGGCGTCGCGGGAGCGGGTGCGCCGCTGCCACCAACTCGCCGAGGACGGACTGGTGGAGGCGCGCGGCGCGGTGGCCGCGCTGCGGGAGGACGTCCCGCCGCTGGCCGTGGCGCTGGCCGACCTCGCCGAGAGGTTCCGCCAGGACCACGGTGGCCGGATCGAGACGCGGACGACCGGCGCCGAACGCCCGCTCTCGGCGGGCGCGACCGTCGCGTTGGTGGCCGTGGCCCGCGAGGCGCTCACCAACGCGACGAAGCACGCGCCAGGCGCACGGGTCGAGGTCTCTCTCGCGTACCTCGACGACGCGGTGCGGCTGGACGTGCGGAACGAGATGCGGGGCGCGGATCTCCGCCCGCGGAGCGACCGGGAGCCGGGGTACGGGTTGCGGGGGATGCGAGAGCGGATCGCACTGGTGGGCGGAACGCTCGACGCGGAGGGGGAAGCAGACGGAACGCACTGGAGAGTCACCGCGCGGCTACCCGAGTAGTCCCGGAGAACGCCGGGAATGGACACTGTGGACAGTGCGGGCACGGTGGGGAAACTGGGAGCGTGGACTCGCGGGAGATCAGGATCGTCGGCGACCGGGTGATCCGTCCCGCTCACTGGTGGACTCCGACCGTGCACGCGCTGCTGCGGCATCTCCACGAGGTGGGGTTCGACCGGGTGCCACTGCCCCTGGGCCTGACCGACGACCACGAGACGCTGCGCTGGATTCCCGGCGACTCCGGTCGCGCGGGCTGGTCCCGGGTCGTGCCGGAGGCGGGGCTGCGGGCGTTCGCGCGGTTGCTGCGGGACTACCACGAGGCGGTGCGGGGATTCGTGCCGCCCGCCACGGCGTCCTGGGCGCTGTCGTACCTCCAGCCGGACGCGGACCCGATCGTCTGCCACGGCGACTTCGGGCCGTGGAACGTCGTGTGGGACGACCTGACACCGGTCGGACTGCTGGATTTCGACCTCGCCGGCCCGGCCGCGCGGACCTATGACGTCGCGTACGCGCTGGAGTACGTCGCTCCCTTCCGCGCTGACGCGGAGGCCGTGTGCTGGCTCGCCCACGACGCCCCTCCTGACCGGCGCCGCCGAATCGAGGTGTTCGCCGAGGAGTACGGCCTGACCGGAACCGAGGGGTTGGTGGACGCGGTGATCGAGCGCCAACGGCTGGATGCCGCGCACGTGGCAGCCCTCGCCGAACGGGGACTGGAGCCGCAGCGTGGTTGGGTCGCGAGTGGACGTCTGGCGGAGCTGGCGGGCCGCGTCCGGTGGTCGGAGGAGAACGGCCACCTGTTCCGGTGAGGGTGACCACCCAGTCCTGTCCACTGAGGACTGTCTCGGTCGGAGTGATCAGTCGAACCAGTTGAAGACCACGTCGCCCACGCGGTCCGGGCGGTGGTACGCGATGTCCTGGCGCTCTGCGGGAGACAGGGCGCGGGTCTGGCTGTGGGTGAGTGGTCGCTCCAGTTCGGACGGTTCCGCGACCCGCAGGCCGGCGTGGCGGAACAGGTCGCCTCGCGGCACCGGGCGGAACGCGGTGGCGAGCTCACCGGGAGCCCGGTCGTCCGCGGCGGCGACGAGGGCGGTCGGGACGTTGAGCAGCAGTCGGATGACGTCGCTGTCGCCGAGCTGGACGCGGATCTCGTAGTAGTTGCGCGCCGGCCCAGGGGCGGTTGGCTGGCCAAGCACCCGGGATTCCGTCTCCCTCGCCACCTGGTGCACGACGGCCAACCAGTGCGCGCACAGCTCGCTGTCGGTCGACGCCGTCGCGACACCAGGGATGAGGAGGCTTTCAGCGCCCCGCTTGCCCGTCATCAGCCCAGCGTCGCACGCCTGGTTCGCGTCGTGCTTCGGTTTTGTGCCCCCGGGCTTCGGGTCGGGCTCGTACTCCCGACCAGGAGTTCGACGAACGACAGGCGGAACCAGAGTCGGAAGAGGCGAGTCGATGATTGTCCATAGAGGACGGTGAGAGACGAGTGTCGAGGGGGAAGGGTGGACGGTGCGGTGTGAAGATCGATGGCGACGCGCCCATGTCTCAGGGTTTGCCTGCCCATTGTCCACTGTCGACGGTAATGCTGTCGAGAGTGCCGCTGCCGAGGCCGCCGAGCTCTGCTCGCAGCTCCGCCCGGATTCGGTCCGCTTCGTCTCCGGTGAGCGCCTCGCACAGCGACAGGGCGCGTTCCCGCTCGCGTCGGGCTGTCTCGCTGTCGCCCAACTGGTCGGACGTGCTTGCCAGATCCCGCAGCACGTCCACCTGGAACCGCGGCTGGCCCAGGCGTTCGAACAGGAGCAGGGCGCCAGTGAACAGCCGGCGCGCCTCGGCCAGGTCACCGCGGCCGCGCATCAGGGTGCCGCAGGTGTGCAGTGAACGGGCTTCTCCTATCCAGGAACCTCGCATGCGGAAGAGGGCGAGGGCGTCCTCGGCGTGTGCGAGCGCCGCGTCGACCGAGCCGAGGGCTTGCAGGCTCACCGCCGAGTGCAGCAACACCCTGCCCAGGGAGATGTCGTCCACCGGGGTTCGTGGTCCCGCCTTCGCCTGGCGGAAGTAGCGGATGCAGGTTTCCAGCTCCGCGACCGCTTCTCGGAACCGCCCTGTGCGGTGGAAGGCGGTGGCGCGGATCGCTCGGGCGACGTGCAGGCCGAGCGGGCAGCCAGCGGCGGTGAACCGCTCCACCGCCTCGTCGAGATCGGCGACGCAGGCGGCGAACTCGCCCACCCGCTGCCGGACGTTGGCCCGGTAGACCCGGGCCCAACCCTGTTCGCGCGGGTCGCCAGCGGCAACGGCCACCTCCCACGCCTGCTCAGCGAACGTGACCGCGTCGTCCGGTCGGTCCAGGAAGGTGAGGTGGGTCCAGGACAGGAAGTTGCGGTGCACGGCCTCCTCGCGCTCGCTGCCCAGAGCCGTGGCCGCCGACAACGCGAGCGTGAACACCTCCACCCAGGTGTGCGCCGTCCCCCCGATCCCGGAGTACCAGCGCATCGCCGTGCCGAGGTCGAGCACGTCGCGGTGCCGGCCACTGGCCGCGGCGATCCTGGCCGCCGCCAACCAGTTCGACTCCTCGACCTCCAACCACCGGGCCGCGTCGACGTGGTCGGAGAACGGGAAGTCCGCCAGGGGCGAGCCCACCAGCTCCGCCGAGGGGTGGAAGGCCGTCCCCGCCGCTGTCGCCGTCGTGAGCAGCCAGTCCACCAGCCGGTCCTCGGCCGCTCGCGCGTCGGCCCCCGACTCCGCCATCCTCAGCCGCTTGGCGGCGAAAACTCGCAGCAGATCGTGGAACTGGTACCTGCCCTCCTCCGGCGAGCGCTGCACCAGGCTCGCGTCGACCAGTTCCTCCAGCGCCACCGCCGCCTCGCGTGCGTCCGGTCCGCCCAGGAGCGCGACGACCGCCGGCACGGAGAAGTCGGCGCCCGGCACGAGGGCGAGCCGGCGGAACACCGTCGCGGCCGTCGGGCTGAGCTTGCGGTAGGACAGCTCGAACACGCCGCGGACCTGGAGGTCCCCCGCCGTGAGCGCGGACAGCCGTCGGCCGCGGTCGCGGAGCTGGCTGACCAGCCGCCGCAGCGACCAGTCGGGCCGGCTGGCCAGGTGGTTGCCCGCGATGCGCAACGCGAGGGGCAGCCGCCCGCACAGCCCGACCAGTTCGACGGCGGCCGCGGACTCCCTGGCCAGCCGCGCCGGGCCGACGATCGCCGACAGCAGTGCCAGAGCCTCGCCCTCGGACAGCACGTCGAGCGCGAACCGCGTGGTGGACTCCAGGCCCGCCAGCATCGGTCGGCTGGTGACCAGGGTCAGGCACCGCGACCCGCCGGTCAGCAGGGGCCGGACCTGGGCCTCGTCGACGGCGTCGTCCAGGACGACCAGCACGGCGCGGTCGCGCAGCAGCGAACGGCACAGCCCGGCCCGCCGTTCGAGGTCGGCCGGGATCTGGGTGGCGCCCACGCCCAACGACCGGAGCACGAGGTGCAGCACGTCCGCCGGCGTCGCGGGCTCCGCCGACATCCCCCGCAGCCGCAGGAAAAGCCGGCCGTCGGGGAAGAACGCCCCGAGTTCGTGCGCGGCCCGGACGGCCAACGTCGTCTTGCCCGTGCCCGGCGGCCCGCTGAGCACGATGACCTGCGCGGACCGCCGGTGGCCCCGGGAGACCTGCTCGGCGAGGGCGCGCAGCGCGCCGAGCTCGTTCTCCCGCCCGGCCAGGTCGTCCACGTCGGGGGGAAGCGCGCCCAGCGCGACCGGGGTGGGCGGGCAGGCGACCGGAGCGGCCGGGGGGATGTGCCGGACGCGGCCGAGCTTGGCCAGATGCTGCAACTGGGACAGTTCCGCGTTGGTCAGCGCCAGGGCGGCGCCGACGGCCGCGACCGTGCGTTGCTGGGGCCCCTTCGCGACCCCGCGTTCCATGTCGCTGATCGCGCGAACGCTGACACCCGAGCCTTCGGCGAGCCCTTCCTGGGTGAGCTGGGCCCGTTGGCGGTAGCACCGCAGAAGTTCGCCGAAACAGGGGAGACCGTGAGCGTCGTCCTCGTTCCGCACATCTCCAATGAAGCACATCCGGAGGCGCCCGCTCAACCCGCGGCTCACCACCATATGGGACAAGGAGTTTGCCGGGCGGGGAAACCCGGCGAAGGCGGAGAGCGGTCGTAGGAAGGAGATCGCGGGAGCTGACGCCCTGACGGGACTGTTTCTCGTTGGAGGCCAACAACTTCGGGCGTGCTCGTGCCCGGCCGGAACCAGACCGGCCGAACAGTCCACAATGTACTCCTTCGCGGTCCGCGCGCTGGCTCGCGCGGATCTCTCTCCTCAGCGGTGAAGGACGCCGAACCGGCCTTCGGGTTGCCTCGACCCCGGCCTCCTGTCCGGCCCGCTGGGAACACTGTTCGCACCGTCGGGTCCGCCCGCCGCCCGCTCTTGGACGTGCGGTCGACCCGGGAAACGGCGCGAGGCCCGGTCGCCGCACGGGTCGGCGCCGGGCCTCGTCGTCGCTGTCCTCACCGCTCCACGCGCGATCCGTTCGCCCCCAGGTGCCGGGAGGTCACGTCCGCCACTGTTGGCTGGTGCCGCCGTGGCACGGCCAGAGGATCACGGGCTCGCCGACGTTGTAGGTCTTGATGTCGAGGCAGAAGCCGTTGCCGGCGTTGCGAATCAACTTCACCGCCGTCGCGGACGTCGTGTTGGTGGTGGTTGCCGTCCGCGGTTCGGCGGTGGCCGTGGATCCCGACAGCAGGGCGCCCGCCACCAGGGCGGAGGCCAGGACAGCCGTCGTGCGCGCGTGTCCGAGCATGAGATGCCTTTCCCGAATCCGTCCGGTCGTGGTGACCGGATCGTCGAAGGTCCTCGGTGGGAGGGCCGGCCCCCACTGTCGAGGTGGGGCGGGCGCGGGAGAACCCTCAAGTTTCGGGATGGACGCGGGTCTGCCGGGGCACTAGCCTCGCCCGGGCAACGGCGAAGTGGTGGCGGCTGTCCCGGAGGTCAGCGCGGCGCCCAGGACGTCCTCGGGAGAGCTGCGCATGCCACTCCGTCAGTTCCGGTTCGGTGTCTCGCTCTTCACGGGCGTTTCGCGCGGTGGCTGGCAGAACCGGGCCCGACGAGCGGAGGAGCTGGGCTACGACGTGGTCCTGGCGCCCGACCACCTGGGCATGCCGGCGCCGTTCCCGCTCCTGGCCGCCGCCGCGATGGTCACCTCCCGCGTCCGGTTGGGCACGTACGTGCTGAACGCCGGCTTCCACCGCGCAGCGCTGCTGGCCAGGGAGGTCGCCAGCGTCGACCAGCTCGTGGGCGGTCGGCTCGAACTCGGTCTGGGCGCCGGATACGCCCAGCACGAGTACGAGGCCGCCGGCCTGCCCTTCCCCGGGGCGGGGGAGCGGCTGGACCACCTCGCGGGCACCGTGACGGAGCTCCGTCGACTGCTCGGCGACGACGACCACGTGCCGGTGCCCGTCCAGCGCCCGACGCCGCCCATCATGGTCGCGGGGCAGGGGGATCGCCTGCTGCGCATCGCGGCCCAGCACGCCGACATCGTCGGCATCGCCGGCGCCCTTCCCCGCGACGGCGGCGACACCGGGCACGCGGCGCTGGCGGACAAGATCGCGCTCGTGCGGGACGCCGCCGGCGGGCGGTGGCCCGACCTGGAACTGAACCTGTTGGTGCAGACGGTCCTGTCGGACACCGACCGCCAGCCCGACCTGTCCTTCCTGCGCGGTTTCGCCCCCGGTCTCACCGACGACCAGATCCTGGCCCTCCCCGGCGTGCTGCGGGGCAGTGCGGCGGCGATCGCCGACACCCTTCGCGGGTACCGCGAAACGTACGGGCTGACCTACTTCACCGTGACCGAGCGCAGCATGGCCGCCTTCGCCCCGGTGATCGCGCGGCTCCGCTGAACCACGTCACTGTCCGAAGTGGACAGTCCGGGGTGGAACGTCGGATTTCTGGGCTGGGGGAACACTTCCCGGGCAGCGGACGACCGCTCTGGGCGGTGGGGCCTCACCGGTCGGGTTCGGGCGGGTCGTTCCGGTGTCGTGGTAGTTCCTCGACGGGGAACAGGATCGTGCTCAGGAGGTGGGAGCTGCGGTCCGGCCTCGGCTCGTTGCCCATCCTGGACAGGACGGCGTCGCGGATCTCGCCGATCAGCTCGGCCAGCTCGTCCTGGCTGAGCAGGAGCGGGAACTGCCGGTAGGAGACCGAGTCGGCGGTCGGGTCCGCGTGCTCCCGGTCGAGATAGGCGTTGAACTCGGCCAGCAGGGCGCCGACGGCCGCGGCGAACCCGTGGCGGTGTTCGTCGATGGTCATCGACGCCGCCTCCTCCGGGCTGATCACCGCCCGCGCCCGGCGCAGGCGGTAGTGGCGTTCGGTGGCGCCGTGCACGCGCTGTTCGTCCGCGACCTCCAGCAGTCCCTCCTCGACCAGCACGCCGACGTGGCGGTACACGGTGGCCTTCGAGACGTCGGGGAGGCGGGCGCACAGGTCGGCGGTGGTGCGCGTCTGCCCGTTGGACATGGCGTGCACGATGCGCAGCCGCACCGGGTGCAGGAGCAGGTCGAGCGTGTCCACGTCCGAAGACGTTCGCACATCTGATAACGTTCTCAAAGTTGAGAAAGCAGGCGTCGGGGTGGAGAGCGGCCGAGAGGTCGCGTCTCCTGCCCGGCCGAGTCGGCGAGCGCCGACAGTGAGGGGGACGGCGATGAGTCATCACACGACCGAGGGCGGACCCGAGAGGGCGGACCGGACACCGCCGCTGGGCCGCTATTACGAGGTGGGCGGCCGGCGGCTCCTGCTGCACCGGTCGGGGAGCGGGAGCCCGACGGTGGTGTTCCTGCCCGGCGGCGGAACGGTCGGCCTGGACTACCTGAACGTCCAGCGCCGGGCCGCCGAGCTCACCACGAGCGTGCTCTACGACCGCGCGGGAACCGGATGGAGCGACCGGGTCGACCTGCCGCGCGGCTCGGCCGAGGTGACCGACGAGCTGCACGAGCTCCTGCGCGTCGCCGACGTGCCCGGCCCGTACCTGCTGGTGGGCCACTCCCTCGGCGGCTTGTACGCGCGGCACTACGCGACCCGCTTCCCCGAGGAGGTGGCCGGCCTCCTCCTGCTGGACCCCGCGCACGAGGACTACAACGCCCACATGCCGCCGGAGCTGGTCGAGATGTGGAACGCCTGGGACCCCGACGAGGCGTTGCCCGCCGAGCTGCCCGCCGAGCTCGTGGAGTTCTACCGCGATGAGCTCACGCTGAACATGGCCGAATGGCCGGAGGAGGTCCGCGGCCCGCTCGTCGACCGGCACGTCAGCCCGGAGTGGCTCGCGGTCGGCTTCCAGGAGGCGCGGAACCTCGACCAGCTCAACGACGAGCTCCGCCAGACCGGCCCGATGCCCGACGTGCCGTTGATCATCCTCACCGCGACCGGGATCGACGCCTTCAAGCGGGCGGTGTCCCAGGGCGTGCCGGAAGCGCTGCTGCGCGCGGAGATCGAGGGCAAGCAGCGCCTCTACACGGCGGTGGCCGAGTCCGTCTCCCGGGGCGAGAACCGCCTCCTCGACGACGCCGGGCACGCCACCCTGCACTGGCGGCGTCCCGACGCCGTGGCCCAGGCGATCAGCGACCTCCTCGACACGATCGTCCACTGAGGACAGGAGGCCCCGCGTCCTGGCCGGGCTCGGTTGTGAAGTGCTCCTGGGCTCCTCCTCTCACAGGGCTGACCGGCCGGCACGCCGTAGCGGCGTACCGGCCGGCAGGCCGAACACCCCGGTCAGCCGTGGCCTCGACGTCGGGGCTCAGTAGGTCTCGACGTACCAGTCGGTGGCCGAGGTCGGGCCCGGGCACCAGGCGACCGAGTCCTCGGTGCCGGCGTGCTTCCACGGCCCGGCGTGGTAGCCGCCGTCGCTGCACCGGACCACGGCTCGGTAGTCGTACCTGGACCCGCAGTAGGCCCAGGAGCCCTCTCGGTACTGCGAGTGGGACCGGTCGGAGTAGACGAATCCTCCCCGGCACTCACCCGGGTGGTCGCCGCCCGCGACCGCGGCGGGCGTGGTCACCAGGAAGGTCGCCGCGCCCAGCGCGGCGACGGCCAGAACACGTGGCAGAGACCGCATCGCGGGTCCCTCCAACTTCTGCCAGGTGGGACAGGGTGAACCATGGCTCGCCCCACACGCTGCGCCCATCCCACCCGGTTGGGCAACCTCCGTGCCACCATCGGGTGGCAGCTTTCACGGACAGTGAGAGAGCGGGTCCGACCAGCACCGACTTCCTCGTCCTGGCCGCGGGACCACCCCGGCCCGAGCCATCCAGGACGAGAACGCCACTCCGCTCGTTCACCGGGGATCGACACTCTCCGCTACGGCCAGGTCGACCACCGGGTACTGCGGTCCGGGTGCACCCACGACATTGCCCACGACGTCGCCTACGACCTGGTCGTCGACACTGACATCGGGACCTCCGAGGAGCTGACCGGGGCCGTGCTGCGACAACATCAGTCCACAGTGGACGTGTTCAGCAGCCGTGGAAGCTGAAAGCGGCCCAGTGCGCTGGATGCCCGTACGCGCGAGCCTTCGGATCACGCAGCCGCAGGGTGCGGACCAGGGAACGCAACGCTGGGGTGTCGGCGGCGGGAGAGAGGTCGCGGATCTTCTCCTCGTTCGTCGTGTCGCGCAGCCACCGCTGGGCGGCGCACAACGCCTCGTGCGGCGGGCGACGATCAGCCCGCCAGAGTTGGTAGAAGCGGGCCATGAGCAGGCTGGTGGCCTCGCTGCGGACCGCCCACTGGGTGGCGACCACGCCGGGGAAACCCGCCTGGATCAGCCCGGTCGGGAAGCCGACCACCTCGTCCGGCAGCACCGTGCCGGGACGGTCGGTGTCGCACGCCGAGAGCACGGCGAGCCGCACGCCGGAGGAGGTCAGGCGCAGCGACAGGATCTCGGCCAGGGTCAGCTCGTCGTCCCCGGACAGGACCAGGGCGTCCCGCACGGGGTCGTCGGGGCGGGCGATGCCGTGGCAGATGAAGTGGTGCACCTGGGCGCCGGACAGGGCCGTGAGCACGGACCCGTGGTCGGCGGCCCGGCCGCGCAGCACCCGGGGTTCGGCGAACCAGCGCCGAACCCAGGCGGCCTCGGCTTCGGCGTAGCCGATCCGTTGCCCCGACGCGGTTTCCGGGTCCACGACGATCGCGAGCTGGTCCGCGGACGTCTGGTTGGCCAGCCGTTCGGCGACCTCCAGCGCCCGGATGTTCGGCGCGTAGCCGACGATCCGCTCGTCCAGGAGGTAACGCCGGGCGCCGTCCGGGCCGGGGCGCCACGCCGCGTGGAGCGGCAGCATCGCCAGGAAACCGAACGGGATCAGCACGATCCGCCGTGCCGTGCCGGCCGCCGCCAGGGCGGGCTCGACCACCGCCGACCACGCCCACCGGGTCACCGCGTCCAGCGTCCCCTCCCAGCGCGCCGGGTTGTCGCGGGCGTCCAGCAGCGCCTGAGCCCGTTGTGCCACGGCGTCCACTGTGGCGGGTAGATCGACGGCCCGCACCTCTCCCGCATCGTCCATAGTGAACGCCACACCGGCTTCGTCTCCCGCCACCAGGTACAGCACCACGCTGTCGGCCGGCACCGCGCGCCGCACGTCGCTGATGTCCGGCCGGTGCAGGAACCGTTCGTGGCCCGGAATTTCCCGGATGCCGTCGATCGCCTCCTCCACGGTTTCCCGTGCGGCGCGCAGGACGGAGGGCGACGAGCCGCTGCGGGCGGCCTCGTCCGACGCCGCGACCGCCGCGCGGTACCGCTCGACCAGCGGCTCGTGCTCGGTCCCGACGAGGTCGTCGAGCCGCGCGCGGTCCTGGTCGAGCACTTCGGACAGCAGCATCCCCCGGCCGGCCTCCAGGGCCACGACCGCGTCCTCGACCGCGCCGACCCGGAACAGGGCGTACGCCGAGACCGCGGGCAGCCCCTGCGACTCGATGAGCCAGAGTTCCTTGTCCCTGCGCAGGAGTTGGGTGCGGAACAGCCGTTCGGCGGCCTCGGTGGCGCCCGCGTACGCGGTGCTCGCCTCGGCCCAGTCGCCCCGCGCCGCCGCCCACGCGCCCCACTGCTGGGCCGCCGCGAGCGCCCACTCGTACGCCGTGTCCAGGCCGTGGCGCACGGCCGCGTCGTAGGCGTCGACCGCCTCCGCGAGGAGCGTGGGATCTCCGCTTTCCTCGCCGCGCGTGTGGAGAGCCCGGGCCAGGTTGTACTCGCGGGACGTCCGTTCCGGGGCGTGGTCGTGGGTGAGTTCGAGTGCCGCTCGGTACTCCCGCACCGCCATGTCCCCGAGGTGGGGATCGCCTGTGGCGCGCCACAATGCCGTCAACGCGTTGCCCGCGTTGTTGTGCCGCGTCGCGGCCTGCCAGTCACCGGGCTTGGTCGCGGCGACGGCGCGCAGTTGCATGTCCAGCGCCTCCCGGAGGTCGTCCAGGCCGCCGCCGTGCTCGTACCGGGTGAGCAGCGCGTTGCCCAGGTTCGTCAGGGCGGGCGGAACCGGGTCGGGCACGCCGTCGACCAGTTCGCGCATGAGCCGGATCGCGGTGTCCAGGTCCTCGGGGTCGCGGGTGCGCAGGAACCGGCGGCGCAGCAACGTGCCCATCGTGCCGACGATGGGGTTCAGCGTTCCCGGCGACATCATGTGGTCGCGGACCCGGGCCGCGTCCGCCAGCAGGGCGATGGCCTCGTCGAGATCACCGAGCCCGCCGTGCATCTCGTGGCGCGTCGACAGCAGCTCGGCCAGCACGAACTTGAACCGGTGCCCCATCGGGGTTTCCCCGGCGGTGGCGACGGCGATCCGGACGTGGTGGAGCGCCTCCCGCAACGCCGAGAGGTCGCCGTCGGCGCGGATTCTGGTTCGCAGCACGGAACCGAGCCCGGTCCGGCACAGCGCTTCGAGTCGTTGGTCGCCGGCCGCGTTCTCCACCGCGCGCCGGCAGTGCCGCTCGGCGCCGCCGAGCAGCTCGGGATCGCCGACGCGCTGGTAGAGGTTGAGCAGCGTGTTGCCGAGGTTGTAGTCGAACCGGGCCTGGTCGTGGCTGCCCGGCTCGACGATCGCGAGTCCCGCGGTGAACAACTCGCGGGCCGTGGTGAGTTCGGCGTTGGTGTTGCTCGCGTCGACACCCATCCAGTTGTGCGCGATCCCGGCCCGGTTCAGGCAGGCGATTCGGAACTCCTTGGGGCTCTTGCCGAAGTGGGCGGAATCCACGATGCGGTCCAACGCTTTGGCCATCCGGGGCAGGGCGGACTTGTCGGCGTCGAGCACGTAGTCGGCCAGCGCCTTCCCCGCCCTGGCCAGGGCTCTGCGGAATCTCAGCGGTGGCTGGGGAACCGGCCGCCACCCGAACCACTCCTCGGCCGATCTGACGCGGTCCACGTCAGGCTCCCGGGAGGGCGCCGGGGAGGGGCCCGCGTTCGAGGAAGGCGGTCAGTTCCCGGCCCGCCGCGCGCTCCTCGTCGGGATCGGCGGGCAGCTCACGCCGGAGCTCCGCGTAGAGGTTCCCGCGGTACAGGTCGAAACTCGCCTGCACGAGCCGGCCGTAGACCGTGGCGGCGGCGAAGGCCAGCCGGTTGCCCGTGACCATGCCCGCCACGCCGATCGCGAGCGCCCACCACGTGAACGGCGTCCAGACGCAGAAGAGCAGTCCCCACAACCACAGTCGCGCGCCGTCGTCGAGCCGGGCGCGGGCGGCGGCGAGTTCCGCCCTGGCCTGGTCGGGGAGCACGAGCCACAGGTGCGGCCAGCAGACCACGGCGTCCAGCCCGTACCGGTGGCGCGGTCGGGACTCCGACGCCCGCAGGACGTCGCCGACGCGGGTCGGCATCCGGTCCTCCGGTGTGGGCGGGACGGTCGACCGCCACGCGTTCAACGCCGCGTAGCGCGCCCGTTCCGCCGGGGTCAGGTCCGCGCGCCGGCGGGCCAGCTCCCGCCACCGCCTGGTCCTGCGGTCGATGACGAACCCGCGCACGGCGAGCGCGGCCGCCCGCACGGGTCCGGCCAGCCGCGGCCAGTAGCCCTCCAGCAACCGCAGGACGCCCAGCGTCGCGGACTCCGCCAGCCGCGCCGACCCGGCCACGACCAGCAACGCGACCACCACGAGCACGCCCTGGGCGGTCGGCGTGGGGCTGCCGACCGTCCGCGTCCACTCCTGGTCGAGTGCCCGCCAGCCCGACCCCGGACCGGTCAGGCCGCCGTGGCCGTGCGCCCAGGCCACCACGCCGCCGAGCCAGAACACCAGCGCCGGCGAGACCAGCAGCACCGCCCACCGCTCGGCGACCTTGCCCCCGAGCCCGGACCACAGCGAGGAGATCACCGGCCGGCCACCCGGACCAACGCGCCGTGCCCGTGTGGACAGTCGGGAACGGGCTCGCCGACCTCGAAGACCGGGTACTGGTACTCGCAGGCGGCGCACCCGTACACGATCTCCGCGGACGGGACCCCGTAGCCGGGCAGCACCGCGTACCCCGTGGCGTCCCCGTACCCGCGATTGTTGTCGGCCTCCCGGTCCAGCCGCTGCCGGACCTCGTCCCTCAGCCCGTCGTCGGAGCAGAGGGCGGTCAGGACCGCGTCGGCGACGTCCTCGCCCCGGTCCGCCCTGGCCAGCAGGAGGTCGATCTCCGCCGCGAGCTCGTCGGGTAACCGCGACCGGAACTCACGCGCCACATCCAGGATGTCCTCGTCCCGCATCCATCCCCCTCGTGGGAAGACCCGGTGCCCCGCGTTCCCGGGCCGCCGTTCTCCGGCGGGCTTCTACGGTAGGGCGGATCGACCCGTTGGTGGCGAACTGTCTGGACGCGGACGAGGACGACGGACGCCGTTCGCGCGCTGTCCGGCCTGTGAGCTGGAGCGGGTGTGCGGTGGGAGATGAGCGCCGGTTGGTTGCCGACAACCACGGATGTCTGTGCTTTTGTTGACTGTCAACGACCTTCGCGCTGTGCTCGCAGTCGTCCCACCAGCCGTCGCAGGCGTCTGACCGACCAGATCACGGCCAGGACGACCACGAGGAGACCGCTGGGCACGAGGGGGCCGTTGCCGCACCCCTCTCCGCGCACGCCGGTGGGCTGCGCCGGTGGGGCGGGCTGGGGCGCGGACGTGGTGTCCGGAGTGGTGATCACGGTGGGACTCACCGCGTCAGCATCGACAGGGGTCGCCGTCGGGGCAAGCCTCGTCCCTCGGAGGGCCGATTCCCGGGCCCTGTCAGCGGTCGGGGGACGGGGGAGGGTTCGTTGACGCGGGAACGTCAGCGGGTTTGCGCGCGACCAGGCGTTCGATGACGCCGAGGCCGAACCGCTGGGAGCGCTCGACGGTCAGTCCGGCGGCGCGCACCTGGAGGAGCGGACGGCGCAGGAAGTGCTCGCCGGTCCGGGAAACCGTGAGAACCTCCAGCAGCCGTTGCGCCACGCGCACCAGGAGCGCGGAGCTCGCCACGTGGTCGACCAGCACCAGGCGTCCCCCGGGTCGGAGCACCCGGATCATCTCCCCGATCGCCCGCGTGGCGTCGGGGACGGCGCAGAGCCCGAGGGTGCAGACGACGGTGTCGAACGAGCCCCTCGGGAACGGCAGGGCGAGGGCGTCGGCCTGGACCAGGGCGAGATCGCGCCGGAGATCGTCGGCCCGGCGTCGGGTGATTGCCAACATGGGCGCACTGATGTCAACGCCAATGAGGGTGATGTTGTTGGGATAGAAGGGAATGTTCAGTCCGGTGCCGATGGCGACCTCAAGGACCCCGCCGGCGGCCCGTGAACAGGCCCAACGGCGGGAGTCGGCGAACACGGCGCGGTCCAGGAACCGCATCCAGCGGTCGTAGTTGACGGACTGCTTGTCCCAGTAACGACGCCACCGCGCGGACCGTGCGCGCTCCGACCTCATCACGACCTCTTCTCCGCGAGCCTACCGGCCCGGTCCAGGGTGCCGTGGAAGCGCCGGCGTGTCAGTTCGGAATCGACTGTCCATAAAGGACTGGGATGTGCTGCTGGTGGCGGCTCGCGCTCCTGCTGGTAGATCCGGGTTCCGCTGCTCTTGTTCGAACAACCGGTTGCGCTTTGGCGGAAGGCGGGGATCGCGGTCCGGTCGGGGTCGCCGTGCTCGCCGGCCGGTGACGGCGACGTCCGCCGGGCCCACGAACACCCCTGCGTCCCTCATGTGGGCGATGACCACCTACGGAGCGAACTCCGCGGTGTCGTCGGAGTTCTCGGTTCCTCCGACGCGGACACGGTGATCCGCGAGGGGGACGCGCCGACATTGGGGCGGCCGGCCCACGGGCACACGTCGCGTCGGGCTTTTCCGAGGCTCCCCGCCGAGGGCGGGGGCGTCTCGCGGGAACGCTCGACCCCGCGGGTTCCGCGAGGTGGCCGCGGTTCGGGAAGCCGCAGGGTACGGGGGTGTGCTGGCCTGCCCCCGGGGTGGCGAGCCGCCGCCCGGAACTCGGGTCGGGGAGTTGTTCCCTCGGAACTTTCCGTGGTGGCGCAGAAATGTGTTCGGCCATCGAGAAGCGTTTCCTCCTCGCCGGCTGACCGGGAACCGGGAAAAGGTGGAGTGGGAGATCGATCTCCTTGCGGAGGACTGGTGGCCCGGGATTTCCGCGCGTCGGCGGAGTGGTTACACACTGTTGTTACCCTCCGGGCTGAGGATGATTGCGCCACTCGATCGTGGGAGCTGGACTTGCGTCAGTCGGCGCGAGTGACGTTGACGGCGAGGCGACGGCGCGGGTGCCCGCGTTGTGCGTCGAGAAGCGCCGCGCCCGGGTGGCCTCGCGGTGGAAGCGGGCGAGGAGAGGCGGTGCGACCAGGGATTTCGTCGGGGTGGCTGCCCCGGTTCCGCCGTAGCGCGTTGATGGTGCGGCACAAGGCTTTCCGCGTGTCTTTCGCCCGTCTCCTCTCCTGTCGGCCCGAGCGAGTTGGCCCGCACCACGCGCGCACCGGGCCATCCCGCTAATTCCCGTCTTTCACTCGAAGTGAGGACTGGGCACGTCTTCACGACGTTGACGCGACGTCGATAGCATCGATGGCGGCTGGTTCCCCCGATACCACGGCCACTGCGCGAGCGTTTCTCGCGAACGACGGTGGAGGCAGGATGCGGGACGACTCCATGATTATTCTGATGATGCTCCCCGTGCTCGCTCGAAGGCCTGATCGAAGGCCTGTTCGGAAGCTCGTCCGGACCGCGCTCGTCCGGACCGGGGGCGCCGCATGAGCGGCGAACCCGTCACGATCGCCGTCGCCGGCATCGAGTTCGGCTGGGGGAGCGCGGGAAAGCTCAGCGCGGTGCTCGACGCGATCCGCCGCCGCGCGGCGGAACCGCCCCGCGTGGTCGGGATCGGCTCCGCGCTCGGCCGCCCCCTGCTGTCGGGCCTGGACATCGCCGCCTGGCACGACGTCCCGGCCCACGGGCGGAACGGCCACACCGACCAGGACGCCCTCGCCGAGGTCCTGCGCCGTGAGCGGGCCACCGTCGGGCTCGTCGTGCTGGACCCGGTGGCCACCGCCTTCGAGGCGGCGGGCCTGCCCACCGTCTTCGTCGACAGCCTGCCCTTCCTGTGGACCGAGGGGGACCGCCCCCTCCTGCCGCTGGACTCCACTGTCTACTGTGCACAGCGGTGCGTCGACCTCCCTCCGGACTGCCGACCCGTGCTGGACGCGGTCCGCAACCTCCGGTGGGTGGAGGCGGTGGTCCGCCCGTCGCCCCCTGCGCCCCCGCCCCGCCGCGGCGCCGAGCTCCGACGGGCGCTGGTGAACCTCGGCGGTCTCCGCGCTCCCCGGCTTCCGGACTGGACCGGGTATCCGCGGCTCGTGCTCCCGCCCGCGCTGGCCGCCCTCGCCGACGCCGGTGTCCGCGAGGTCCACGTGGCCGGGAACCTGCCACCGGACCTCGTCCGGGAGCTCACCGCCGATCTCACCGCCGATCTCGCGCGGGACACCGCCGGCGAGCCCGCCGCGCGCGCCGTGCCCGCCATCTCCGTCGGCCCGCTCGGCCACGCCGAGTTCCTCGCCGAACTCGACCGGTGCGACGTGCTCGTGACCTCACCGGGGCTGACCACCCTCCTGGAGGCGAGCAGCCGGGGAACGCCGGTGGTCTGCCTGCCACCGCAGAACGTCAGCCAGGTCCTCAACGGACGTCAGCACGCCGCCGCCTGCACCGCCGACACCCGGGTCCGGTGGCCGGAGGAGGTCCTCTCCGAGGACCACCTGATGGCCAGCCGGGCCGGTGGCGAGGAGGCCGCGTTGGCCGTGATCTACGGCGGGATCGGCCGGGCCGCCGAGTCGCCCCAGCCGGTGCGGCGCGAGCTCCGCGCGCGCATCCGCGCCGCGGTGGGCGCGCTGCGCCGCGGGGCCGACTGGTCGGGCCTGGCCCGGCGCGTCGGGGTCCGCGGGGCCGACCAGGTCGCCGACGCGGTGCTCGCCCTCGCCCGATCCCACCAACCAACCCAGTCCCACCAACCAACCCAGTCCCACCAACCAAACCGGTCCCACCAACCCTCCCCGGCACGCTCCTGAGCGAGAGGGGTGCTTCCCCGATGAACCGACCGGCACGACGTGACCGCTACCTGTTCGTCCGAATCCTGGAGGCGTGCAACGCGGACTGCTTCATGTGCGAGTTCGCGTTGTCCCGGGACACCTACCGCTTCACCGTCGAGGACTTCGCCGAGCTGCTCCCGAAGGCCGTGGCGGCCGGTGTCCGGTACGTCCGGTTCACCGGGGGCGAACCCCTGATGCACCAGGACGTCCTGGCGCTCGTCCGGCTCGGCGCCGAGCACGGCATGCGCATGTCGGTCATCACCAACGGGATGCTGCTCCCCCGGATGATCGGCGATCTCGCCGCGGCCGGCCTCGCCCAGGTCATCGTCAGCATCGACGGCTCGTCGGCCGAGACGCACGACGTCTACCGGCGGTCGCCGGGCATGTTCGCCAACGGGCTGGCCGGCCTGCGCCGCGCCGGCGAGCTCGGGGTGCTCCCCCGGGTCAACACGGTGGTGGGGCCGCACAACTACACCGAGATGCCCGACCTGCAGAAGGTGTTGACGGACGCCGGTGTGCGGCAATGGGAGCTGTCCGCGCTGAAGTTGGAGCGGACGATCACCTACCCGGACCCCGACCACGTGCGCGCCGTCTGCGACCCGATCTACACCGCCGATCCCGCCGAAGTCCTGGTGCCGCTCGGCAAGCGGTTCTACGGCGACACGCCCGAGGAGCAGGAGCGCTACTTCCGGCACTCCCAGACACCCCGGGCCAACCGTCCACTGTGTCACGTCGTGGACGACGTCATCTACCTCGACGGCAAGAACGGGCGCGTCTTCGGTTGCAGCTGCCTGCCGCACCGGTCGGGGGAGGAGCAGGGCGGCGCGCCGCTCAGGGAGGGCGGCGTCGTCGCCCTGGACAGCCCGACCTTCCGGGACCACGTCGACTTCTTCCGGGAACAGGGGCCGCTGGTGTGCGGCGGGTGCTCCACGACCGCCGCCGGGTACAGCGACGACGTGGCCCGCCTCGGCGACGTTCCGGCCTGGCACTACTGACCGAGCCGGACAGGAGGAGACATGGGGACCGGGTTTGCCATCCGCCGCAGGGTGCTCGTCGCGGCCGACCAGAGGAACGTGGACTCGGTGACCGCTGCGCGACGGGTCGCCGCGCACCTCACCGACGTGGACGTCCTCATGAGGACCGAGGACGGCCACGCGCCTCCCGGGGAGGACTCACCCGACGCGGCGCTCGTCTGCGACGACATCCCGTTGGCTGAGGACCTCGCCAGAAGACAGGTGCCGGTCGTCTTCCTCAGCTCCTCCGCCGTCGACCCGGAGACTTGGCCGGACGGGGTGACCGTCCGCTGCCGCCACCGGCCGGCCTGGCTCCCCTCGCTGTGGGACGGGGTGACGGGGGTCGGCACGATGGCCCCGGCCCGGCTCCGCCGGACCAGGGATCGCGACGGCGTGCTCGCCCTGGTCTCCCTCGCCGGGGGCTCGGCGGCCGAGGCCCGCCGGTACGTCGGCGAGGTCCTCCGGCCGGTGGTGGACACCTGGCGGCGACGCTGGGCGGACGAGGTCCTCGTGGTCGGCGACGCGCACCTCGACGCCCTCGCCGACGGCCTCGGCGGCCTCGACAGGACGCGGGTGCGCTCGGTGGCCGAGATCGACGTCGACGACGCGCACGCGAAGGCGGGCCAGTTGCTCGCCACGCCGACCCTGACGGCCGCGACCCTCGCCTGGGCGCGCCGCGCCCCGGTGGTCCTCCTCCCACCCGCCAACGCCCGTCAGGAGCGGCTGGTCGCCGCCCTGGCGGACCCGTGGGGCACCCCGGCCGCGGTGACGGCCGCGGACCTGGCGGACGCGCCCACGCCGGGCGGGCTGGCCGTGGTGACCGGGAGCGTGGCGCTCGCCTCCGACGACCTGCGCGGCGCGCAGCGCGTCGCCCGCCAGGTCCGACAGGTCACGTTCGCGCCGGTGTGAGACGAGCACGCGACGACGCCCTCCGAATGGAGCGAAGGATGTCGAACCAGGGTTCCTCGCCGGGAACGGCGCAGACGGCCCCCTCCGGTCCCCAGCCAACGAGGCCCCAGCCAACGAGTCTCCAGCCAACGAGTCCGCAGCGGACAGATCCACAGTGGACCAGTCCACAGAGGACGGCGACCGACGAGCAGTGGGCCGACTGGCGGTGGCACATGCGGCACCGCGTCACGTCCCTGCCGAAGTTGCGCGAGTGGATCAGGGTGACGCCCGACGAGGAGCGGGCGATCCGGGAGAGCGCGGGGAAGTACCGGTGGAGCATCACGCCCTACTACGCCTCGCTGATGGACCCGGACGACCCGTCCTGCCCGGTCCGCCAGCAGGCCGTGCCGGCCCCCGGCGAGCTGACGGAGTTCCCGCACGCCGAGGTCGACCCGGTCGGCGACATGTTCTACCGCAGGACCAACCGCGTCGTCCACAAGTACCCGGACCGGGTGATCATGCTGGTGACCGAGGCGTGCCCGGTCTACTGCCGGCACTGCACCCGCAAGTTCCACACCACCGACGTGGACGGCACCTACTTCCGGGACGACGAGGGCATCTCCTACGACGAGGACCTGCGGTACATCGCGGAGCACCCGGAGATCCGCGACGTGCTGCTCACCGGCGGCGACCCGCTGTCCTACCGGGACGGCAAGCTGGAGGAGATCATCTCCTCGCTGCGGGCGATCCCCAGCGTGGAGATCATCCGGATCGGCAGCCGGTTCCCGGTGTTGTTGCCGCAACGCGTCACGACCGAGTTCTGCGAGATGCTCTCGCGCTACCACCCGGTCTGGCTGAACACGCACTTCAACCACCCCAAGGAAATCACGCCCGACGCGGCCGCGGCGGTCGACCGCTTGTTGCGGCACGGCGTGCCGGTGGGCAACCAGACGGTGCTGCTCAAGGGAATCAACGACTCGGTGGCCACGATGCGCCGACTGATGACGGAGTTGCTTCGCATCCGGGTGCGGCCCTACTACATCTACCACTGCGACAACGTCGTCGGCGTCTCCCACTTCATGACCTCCGTGGAGAAGGGGTGGGAGATCATGGCGGGCCTGCAGGGCCACATCACGGGCTTCGGTGTTCCCCAGTACGTGCTGACGACCAAACTCGGAAAGATCCCCATGGCGCGGCCGTCCTACTCCGCGACCGAGGCCGGTCTCGAACTCCACAACTACAGGGGGCAGACGATGGTGCTCGACGAGGCGTACCCGCTGACCGAGGAGGACGTGCGATGAGCCTGGACAAGCGGCTCGGGATGCGGTTCCTCCCCTACGGCGCGAACTACCTCGACTGGGACGACATGACCGAGCTCCGGGACGCGGTGCGGGACCGGGTTCTCTTCCGCTACCAGCGGCAGCCCGAGAGCTGCGCGACCCGACTGGAGGAGCACGCGGCCCGGCGGCTGGGCGCCCGGCACGTCCTGGCGGTGCACAACTGCACCGAGGCCCTGCGGCTGGCGCTGGTGGTGACCCGGCCCAGGATCGGCGACGTCGTCCACATCCCCGCCATGACCTTCGTCGCGGTGGCGGGCGCGGTCCTGTCCACCGGTTTGGTCCCGGTTCCGGTGGACATCGACGAGAACCTCTCCCTGGACGCCGGTCTGCTGCCCGCCGACGCCCAGCGGGTCATCGTGGCCCACATGGAGGGCGGGCTGGCCGAGGTGCCCGCGCACGTCCCCTACGTCATCGAGGACGCCGCCCAGGCGCTCGGCTCGCGCTTCCCCGACGGGACCCACGCCGGCACGAAGGGGTTCGCCGGGACGTTCAGCTTCCACCACAACAAGGTCCTCACCTCCGGCGAGGGCGGGCTCGTCACCACCAACGACGAAACCGCGTACTCCCTCATGCGCAGCTACCACGACCACGGGTCCGCGCGGCAGCCCGGGCGCTACCCGGTGTGGAACGAGGACGCGTTCTGGGGCGAGAACCTCGTCACCAGCGAGGAGGTCGCGGCCATCCAGCTCCAGCAGTTCCGGCACCTCGACGAGGTGTTGGCCGGCCTGCAACGGCATTACGACATCATGGTGGCGGAACTGCCGCGCCGGTCGGACATGCGGCCGCTGCCCAGGACCGCCGGTGAGGTCAAGATCAGCGTGCGGCTGGAGCTGGACAGCCGGGAGCTGCGGGACCGGGCGGTGGCGACGCTGACCGAACAGGGCGTCCCCAACTGGACGCTGGACAAGTACTTCCTGCCCGCCCACCCGGTGCTCACCGGGCGCCGTTCCCTCTACGCGGACGGATTCCCGTGGAGCTTCGCGCCCGACACGCCGGAGACGGCGGGCCTGAGCCGGGACGGCTTCGCCGCGACCAGGGAGCGCCTGGGCCGGATCGTCTGCCTGCCGCTGTTCCCGGAGCTGAGCGCCGACGAGCAGGCGGTCGCGGCCAAGAACGCCCGCGCCCTGCTGGAGCAGCTGTGAGCGAGCGGCCCGTGCTCCTCCTCGTGGACGGCTGGCCGTTGTCGTTCTGCCGCCACGTGATCCGGCGGGACGACGTCGACCTCGTCCTCCTGCGGTTCGCGGCCCACCGGGCGCTCTTCCCGGATTCCTATCTGGACGAGACCGCGCACCTACCGGCGTTCTGGGTGCGGGACGACGTCCCGCTGGCCGAGGAGGTGGCCCGCTACCACGACATGACCGCGCGGATCGGTCGACGGCCGACGTTCTTCTGCAACCCGTCCGAGCCGGCCCAGGAGATCGCGCACGACTTCGCCCGCCGCGCCGGCCTGCCGCACCTGACCGAGCAACAGGTCCGGTGGGTGCGGAACAAGGCGGCGATGAAGGACCGGTTCCGCGAACTGGGGTTGGCCACCGCCGACCACCGCGTGGTCGCCACCACGGCCGAGGTCAAGGAGTTCGGCCGGTCGCACGGCTGGCCGGTGGTGGTCAAACCGGTGGACTCCTTCGCCTGCATCGACACGTTCCTGGTGCGCGACGACCGCGACGTGGACCGGCTCGACCTGGCGCCGGCGCGCTCCTGGATGGTGGAGGAGTACGTCGGCGGTCAGGAGTGGGAGAACTGCGCGCTGGTCCTCGACGGCGCGGTGCTCGACGTCTGGCCGAGCGCCATGCCGGCCCGACCTCTGTCCATTGTGGACGGTGCGATCAACGCGAACATCAGCCTCGGCTCCGGTGAGGGTCCCGACGTCGACCTCAGGGGCCTGACCCAGCGGATCGTCACGGGAATGGGCCTGGACCACGGGTACCTGCACATGGAGTTCTTCGTGGACCGGGGGCGGGTGCTCGTCGGCGAGGTCGGCCTGCGCCTGGCGGGCTGCGAGATCCCGGCCAACCACGGCCACGCCTACGGGTTCGACGTCTTCGCCGCGACCCTCGACGTCTACCTCGGCCGCCGGCCGGACCTGGCGTACCGGTCGCGGCGCTGCGTCGGCGACCTGTTGCTCCCGCTGCCCGAGTCGGGCCGCGTCAACCACATCACCGGCGAGGAGGAACTGCTCGCGATGCCCGGCGTGATCGAGGCGGTCCTGCGGCACGGCCCCGGCGACGTGGTGACGGCCAGACGCATGTCGCACAACTCGGCCGGCTACGCGCACGTGGCGGGCGAGTCCGCCGAGGAGGTGGAGCGGCGCATGCGCCAGGTGCTCGACCGCTTCCGGATCGACATCGAACCCGTTGGCCCGCCTGCCGTCGCGGCACGGTAGGGCGCGACCCCGGGAAGGAACGCGTGATGGTCGGCGTCCTCCGCCGCTTCGCCCACCTGCTCACCCGGCCGAAGGTCGCCGCGGCGGCCTTCTGGAGCGTGCTGGCCCGGCTGCCGGTGTACCTGATGACCCTGGCCATCGTGCTCGTCGTCCGGGAACAGGGCGGCAGCTACGTCCAGGCCGGCACCGTCGCGGCCGTCTACACCCTGGCGATGGCCGTGCTCGGCCCGTGGGTGGGCCGGCAGGCCGACCGGCACGGGCACCGGCCCGTCCTGCTGGTCACGGGCCTGGCCTTCCCGCTGAGCATGGCCGCGTTCATCTGGTGGACCGAGCCGGGCACGCCGGCCCAGTTCGTGATGGCGGCGGTGTCCGGCTCGCTGCCCCCGCCGGCGAACTCCTCGGTCCGCTCGCTGTGGGCCCGGCTCCCGCTCGACGAGCGGGCCAGGGAGACGGCCTACCTGTGGGAGTCCCTGCTGACCGAACTGCTGATCATCGGCTCGCCGCTGCTGCTGGCCGCGTTGATGATCACCGGCTCGGCCTCGCTCGGCCTCACCGTGATCACGGCGGTCGGCGGCCTGGCCGCCTGCGGCTTCGCGCTGACCCCCGCCCTGGCCGTCGTCCGGCCGGCGGGCGGGGGCGCGGTGGGCCTCGGCCCGCTCTGCGAACGCGGTCTGCTGACCCTGTTCGCCCTCATGGCCGGGTACGCGGTGCCGATCGGCCTGCTCACCCTGGCGATCCCGGCTTTCGTGGACCAGCACGGGGAACGGGGCCACACCGGGTTCGTCTACGCGTGCTGGGGCGTGGGCAGCGCGGTCGGGGTGCTGCTCCTGGGCAACCTCGGCATGGGGCGGCCGGACCACCAGCGCTTTCCCTGGCTGGTCCTCGCCTACGCCGTCGGTCTCGCCCTGCCGGTGCTGGCGTTCTCCGAGCCGACCCTCGGCCTGGCCCTGGCCGTCGGCGGGCTGCCCATCGCCCTGGTGGCGGCCACCGAACTCTCCCTCGTCCGGGGGTTGGCCGAGCCGCACACCCTCACCGAGGCCTTCACCTGGGCCTCGACCGCCACCGTCGTGGGCGAGGCGGCCGGCCAGCAACTGGGCGGGCTGCTGGTCGAGCGGGCGGGGGCCAGGGGGGTCTTCGCCGTCGCCGTCGCCGTCGCGCTGGCCGTCGCCGTGCTGTGTTTCGCCGCCAGGGGCGTGCTTTCCCGTCGCACGCCCTCCGAAGTGTTCTCCGACTGAGCGTTCTCCGACCGACCTTCCGACAACCACCACGAGACTGACCACTGAGGAGCACGGATGAACTCCGCTGTCGCCGGCCACCGCCGGGCCACGGCACCCCCCGACGCGGAGCGCGGGGACCCGTTGTTCCACCCGTTCGACACGACGGAGGAGTACGCCGAGGCGGTCGAGGAGTTCCTCGCGGGGACGACCGGGTCGGTCCCGGTGCTGGTCGCGGGGCGGGACGACCTGCGCGACGGCCTCGCCGCCGCGCCCGACCTCTACGCCGGCCCCCGCCGGCCCGACCCGCTCACCACGGGCGTGCTGCTCGGCGCCGAGGAGCTCCCACCCGGGCTCGTCGCGCTCGCCCGGCCGCTGGCCACGACCTGGCTCGCGGCGTCGGACCTGGACCTGGCGGCCCTGCGGCGGGAGGCCGGCGAGCTGCTGGTGGTGGGCGTCTACGACCAGCTCCGCCTCGACCCGGTGCGGGAGCTGTTGCTGGCCAGCTACCGCTGCCCCACGGGCGGCCCGTCGTTCCTCAGTGGACGCGACGTGCCCTCGTTGAGCTGGCACCTCGCCAAGCAGTACGCCGCGCCGAGCGCCGCCGTGTCCGCGGTGGGCGTCTTCACCGACACCGACCGTCCACCCAGGACGGACGAGGTGCTGGTCTTCGACGACCGGGACTTCGAGCGGCGGGACATCCAGGCGGAGATCCTCGACCGCTCCTGGCGGCGCGTGGTCTTCCAGGGGCACGGCAAGGACGACAGCATCAACCTCGGCGAGTTCACCATCTGCGGCCTCAACCCGGGCGTGCCGCCGTCCCCCGACCTGCTCCGGCCGCGGTGCGGCTACGGGTTGTCCTGCTACAAGCCGGAGGACAAGCTCGTCCCGCTGCGGAACGTGCGGGCCACCGAGGTCGTCCTGAGCGCGTGCAACAGCGGCCCTCTCGCCGACCTCGCTCTCTACGACCCGAGGTACCAGCTCCTGCTCAACGCGTTGGACAGCCCCGCCCGCACCGTGGTGTCGGCGGTGTCGGTGCACGACACCGACCGGCCGGAGAACGTCGCGTGGGCCAGGGGCGCCGTCGCCGGCGCCGACTCCACCGACGTGCTCAACGCCAGCCTCGCGGCCTCCCACCCCTATCCGGCGTTCCTGCGGTTCGGCGTGCCCGAACCGAACCGTCCCGCCGCGCCCCAGCCCGCCGAGCACGCGCCGGACCCGCTGGTCCTGGGCGTCGGCCGGCGGCTGACCGCGCTCCTCACCGGCGATCTCCTGCCGCCCCAGCACAAACTGCGGCCACGGCTGGGGAAACTGGCCCGCAAGGTGGACGGCTGGGTGGCGCGCCCGACGCACACCGCCGACCAGGACCCCGGGGAGATCCGCGCCTCGCTGGAGGCCGACCTCCAGTCGCTCGACCACGTGATCGCGCGGCAGGTCGCGGACAACCCCGAGGACGAGATCATGAACTTCCCGGCCCACTTCGGGGATCGCAGCCGGCTGGCCGCCGAGGCGACCGAGGCCGTCACCTGCCACTGCGGCCGGCCGGCGCAGCGCTTCCTCCGCCGGGGCCTGCTCCCGCACGTCCTCGACACCACGTGTGTGGTCTGCATGCGGTGCGGCGACGTGGTGTTCCGGATCCCCGACTCCCCGGAGCTGTGGGCCGACGCCGCCGAGGAGGCGCCGCACGGCGGTGAGCTGGTGGTCCGGCTCCGCGTCCGGGGAAGCCGGCGCGGCCCGGCCCAACTCGGCCTGTTCGTGCCCACCTACCTCCGCACGGCGTGCGCGGTGGACCCCGTGACCACCCGCGTGCGCCTCAGCCCCGACGAGGAGCGCGAGGTTCGCTTCACCCTGCGGTTCGCCGAGGACACCTCGCCCCAGGCGTACTACTTCACCGCCTACGTCGTGCAGGACCTCGCCATCACCACCGCCCGACGGCACTTCGGTGTCGTCCCCGCCCAGCAGCCCGTCCGCCACCCGTGAGCCGAGGAGAGCAGCGATGACGACCGCCAAGCCGGAGATCAAGCTCGTGGAGACCGAGGACGAGGTGACCCTCTCGATCGGGGGCGAACAGGCCATGCAGGCCTGGGAACGGGACCTGATGTGGGCGAGCGCGGACCTGCTCTGCCAGCACGGGTCCCGCTTCTACGAGGTCGGGCTGGGCCTGGGGATGTCCGCCCTGCGCATCGCGAACAACCCCGCCACCGAGCGGCACACCGTCCTCGAACTGTTCCCTGAGGTGATCGACCTGTTCCGGGAACGCCATCCCGAACCGCCACCCACCCTCCACGTCGAACAGGGCGACTTCTTCGAGAAGGTCAGCGAACTGCCCACCGAGAGCATCGACGGGATGTTCTTCGACCCCGCGCTGGACATGGAGGTGTGGCGGAACGAGGAGATCTGGCACCGGGTGATGCCCGAAGTCGTGCGCGCGCTGCGTCCCGGCGGGGTGTTCATCCCGTTCTTCAGCACCAAACCGGAGTTGCGCTGGCAGTACGTCCCGCACTTCCGCACGGTCCGGGTGGAGCGGCACACCTACGAGGCGTACGAGCACACCGAGTACACCTACGGGCGCTCGGGGTACGCCTTCATCCAGTGCTTCCACAAAGACTAGGCCGTGGGCGGTCCTCGGTGTTCCCGCAGCGGATCGCGGTCGTCGGCACCGGCTACGTCGGGCTGACCACCGGCGCCTGCCTCGCCTCCCTCGGGCACGACGTGACGTGCGCCGACGTGGACGAGGCCAAGGTCGAGCGGCTTCGCCACGGCCGCACCGACATCCTCGAACCCGGGTTGGCCGACCTGTTGGCCGGGGGCCTCGCGGCGGGGCGGCTGCGGTTCCTGGTCGACCTGGCCGAGGCGGCGGGGGAGGCGGAGGCGGTGTTCCTCTGCCTCCCCACCCCGAGGGGGCCGGCCGGCGCCGCCGACCTCGGCGTGGTCGAGTCCGTCGTCCACGAGCTCCGCCGCGTCGTGCGGCCCGGCGCCGTCCTGGTGTGCAAGTCGACCGTGCCCGTGGGCACCGCCGCGCGGCTGACCGCCCTGGTGGCCAGGGACGACGTCGCCGTGGTGTCCAACCCGGAGTTCCTGCGGGAGGGCACCGCCGTTGCGGACTTCCTCGGCCCGGACCGGATCGTCGTGGGAGCCGACGACCCGGACGCCGTCGAGCGGGTCGCGGCGCTCTACGCCGGGCTGGGCGCGCCGGTCGTGCGCACCGACGCGCGGAGCGCGGAGATGGTCAAGTACGCGGCCAACTGCTTCCTCGCGATGAAACTGTCCTATGTGAACACTCTCGGCGAGCTGTGCGAGCGGTTGGGCGCCGACCTCGGGGCGGTGACCGAGGGCATGGGGCTGGACCGGCGGATCGGCCCCGGGTTCCTGCGGCCGGGCCCCGGCTGGGGCGGCTCGTGCCTGCCGAAGGACGCGGCGGCGATGTTGCGGATGGCGACGGTCGCGGACGTGGACTTCGGGCTCCTGCGCGCCGCCGTCGAGGCGAACCAGCGGCACCGCGGGCGGGTGGTCGCCAAGGTCCGCGCCGCCGTCGGGGGCCGGCTGGCCGGGGTCCGGATCGGGGTGCTGGGCTTGGCGTTCAAGGCCGGCACCTCCGACCTCCGCGACTCGCCGGCGATCGAGGTGGTCCGGTTGCTGGGCCTGGAGGGCGCGGAGGTCGTCGCGCACGACCCGGCCGTCTCGCCCGACCTGCCCGGCGTGGTGGTGGTGGACGACCCGTACCTGGTCGCCAAGCAGGCGGAGGCGGTGGTGGTCCTCACCGAGTGGCCGCAGTTCCGCGCCATCGACTGGGCGCTCGTCGCGCAGGCGATGACCGGGCGGACCGTCGTCGACCCGAGGAACCACCTCGACCCCGAGCCGCTCGCCAGGGCCGGCCTGGTGTGGCTGGGGACCGGGTGCGGCGCGCGGGGGCGTGCCGGCTGTCCGGCCGACTAGAGCGAGCGGCGTCCACCTCGGGTGCCCACTCGGGTGTCCACTTTGGATGTCCACTTCGGACGTACGCACGGGATGAGCGCGGCGGGTGTCGCCAGGGGAGGGCGCGATGGACTTCGCGTGGACAGACGAGCAGGAGCGGCGTCACCAGGAGATCCTGGACGCCGTGGCGAAGATGTGCGCCAACGACGACTTCCAGGGTGGTTCCGGGTACTTCGACCGGCGGCAGTGGCGGGCGGTGGCGGACGTCGGGCTGCTCGGCCTCCCGCTGCCGCGCGAGCACGGGGGCCAGGACCTGGGAGCGCTGGACACGGCCCGCTGCTTCGAGGCGTTCGGCAGGGCGTGCACCAGCACCGGCCTGGTGTTCGCGGCCGGCGCGCACCTGTTCGCGTGCGCGGTGCCGACAGCCCGGTTCGGCTCCGCGCCGGCCAAGGAGCGCTACCTGCCGGGGATGTGCTCCGGTGAGCTCGTCGCGGGCAACGCCATGACCGAGGAGGCCGCCGGCTCCGACGTCAGCCGGCTGGCCACCCGGGCGCGGGAGGTCCCCGGCGGCTACGTCCTCGACGGCACGAAGAGCTTCGTCAGCAACGGCCCGGTGGCGGACGTGCTGGTGACCTACGCGACCACCGATCCCGAGCTCGGCTACCTGGGGCAGACCGCGTTCGTGGTCGACGCCCGCGGTCCGGGCGTGGTGCTCGGCGAGCCGTTCCCGAAGATGGGACTGGACGAGGTGCCCGCCGGCGCGGTGACGTTCCGGGAGTGCTTCGTCCCCCGGGAGAACGTGCTCGGCGAGCCCGGCGGTGGGGCGGCGGTCTTCCAGCACTCGATGCGGTGGGAGCGGACCTGCCTGTTCGCCGGATACCTCGGGTTGATCGACCGGGTCCTGGACGAGGTGCGCGACCGGGTCCGGACCCGACGGCAGTTCGGCCGCGCGCTGGCCGACTTCCAGGCGGTGTCGCACCGGGTCGTGGACATGAAGCTGCGGGCGGAGTCCGCGCGGCTGCTGCTGTACCGCGCGTGCTGGGAGATCGACCGGGGCGGGAGCGCGAACCTCGCCGTGGCGCTGGCGAAACTGGCGGTCGCCGAGGGCGCGGTGGCCAACGCGCTGGACGCCGTCCGCCTGTTCGGGGCGGAGGGCTTCCTGGTCGGGGCCGGCATCGAGAAGGCGTTGCGCGACAGCGTGCCCAGCCTGCTGTTCTCCGGGACCTCCGAGATCCAGAAGACCCTCGTCGCGAAGGAGCTGGGCCTGTGACGTTGCACGAGCTGGTCGTCGCCGCCGCGCGCCGGACGCCGGACGCGCTCGCCGTCCAGGACGCCGTGACCGCGCTGACGTACCGGGAACTGGACGAGTTCGCCGACCGGTACGCGGCGGCACTGGCCCGGCGCGGCGTGACCGCCGGCGACCGGGTGTTGATCTGGACGGCCAAGAGCGCGGCGACGGTCGCGCTCATGCAGGGCTGCCTGCGCGTCGGCGCGGTCTACGTCCCCCTCTCGGCGGCGAACCCGCCGGCACGGGCCGAACGCGTGGCCACCGGGTGCGCACCCGCGCTGCGGGTGACCGACACGGCCGGCATGGCTCGGTTGGCCACGACCGACGTGCCGGAGAACGAGGCCGGAAGATGGTGCGAGCTGACATCCCTCGCCGAGGAGGCGGCCGGGCTCCCACCGCCCGCACCGCACCGGGGATCACCGGACGACCTCGCCTACGTGCTGTACACCTCCGGATCGACCGGTGAGCCGAAAGGGGTGTGCCTGAGCCACGGCAACGCCCTCGCGTTCGTCCGGTGGGCGTGCGCGGAGCTGGCCGTCGGGCCGACCGACCGGCTGGCCAACCACGCCGAGTTCAACTTCGATTTGTCGGTGTTCGACCTCTACGCGGCCTTCCACGCCGGCGCCTCGGTCCACCTGGTCAGCAGCGAGGCCGCCTACGCCCCCGAGCAGCTCGTGCGGTTGATCCGGGACCGCGAGCTGACGATCTGGTACTCGGTGCCCTCCGCGGTGGCGCTGATGATCACGAGGGGTGGGCTGCTGGCCGGTCCGCCGCCGCCCCGGCTGCGCTGCTGCGTCGTCGCCGGCGAGCCCGTCTCGGTCGAGCACGTCCGCCAGCTGCGGGTGGCGTGGCCGGCGGTGCGGCTGTTCAACTGGTACGGGCCGACCGAGACCAACGTGTGCAGCTCCTACGAGATCGGCCCGCTGGAGAGCGTTCCCGACCGCGTGATCCCGATCGGCCGCGCGAGCTGCGGCGACACGTTGACGCTGGCGACGACGTCGGAGGGGTCCGTCGGCGAGCTGGTCGTCTCCGGGCCGACCGTGATGTTGGGCTACTGGGGCGAGCCGCCGCAGGTCGGCCCCTACGCGACCGGCGACCTCGTGCGGCGCGACGAGCGGGGAGAGCTGGAGTTCGTGGGTCGCCGCGACCACGTGGTGAAGGTGCGGGGGCACCGGATCGACATCGCCGAGGTCGAGTCGGCCCTGGTCGAGCTCGACGGGGTGGCCGAGGCCGTCGTCGTGAGCACCGGCCAGGGGCTGGCTGCCCGGTTGCACGCCGTCTGCGTCGTCCGGCCCGGGGCGCGGGCGCCGAACCTGCTGGAGGTCAAGCGGCACGGCGCGCGGCGGCTGCCCCCGTACATGCTGGCGGACGCGGTGCACGTGGTGGCCGAGCTGCCGAGGACGGCCAACGGCAAGTACGACCGGCCTAGCCTGGCGAAGCGGATCGAGCGGGGGGAGCTGACGTGAGCGGCTCGACCAGACCGGTCTCGTAGGCGAACCCGACGGCCTCGGTCCGGTGCCGGATCCCGAGCTTGGCGAACAGCCGCCGCACGTGCGACTTGACGGTGCTGGTGCTCAGGAAGAGCTTCCGGGAGATCGCGCCGTTGTCGCAGCCCCGCGCGATCAGGAGGAGCACGTCGAGCTCGCGGTCGCTGAGGCTGTCGAGCGCGGCGGGGTCCACCCGGGGCTCGGACCGGCCGCCAGGGGACCGCCCGCCGGGCGGCGAGCTGGTCAGCCAGTAGCCGGCGGCGACCACGCGGATGGCCGCGACGACCTCCGGCGCCGAGCAGTTCCTGGGCAGCACTCCGTGAACCTGGTGGTGACAGATGGCTTCGCCCCCGTCGTCGAACACGAGCACTCTCGGGCCGCGCGCGGAATCCCCGCCCGTCCGGACCGCGTTCCGGAGAACGCGGCGGACCGCGTCGTCGGGTCGTTCGACCAGGACGACGTCCGGTTCCGGATCACCCGGCCGACTCGCCCACCCGTCGACCACCTCGATTTCCGGGCACTCCCGCAGACCGGCGAGGGTTCCGACCCAGAACGGACTTCCGGAACCCAGGGGCGACACGGTGATCCGCTTCCCGGTGCTGGCCATTTCCCGTCTCCCCGCCCACGTGCGACCTGCCGTCCGGGCCGGTCCCGGGCCGGACGGTGATCACCGGTGGGGAACCGACGACTTCGCGGCTCCACTCGTATCACCTCGGGGAAGGGCTCTCAACCGCGTCACTCCTCCGTCAGCCCGAAATGGGGAAAGAAATGCTACGGATCGCCGTCGTCAATCACTCCCGCAGGTGGCTCGCGGATCGCTCGCTTAACCCTTACCGGTGATGCGGGTGACGGATACCGTGATGTTGGGTAAATTGATTCCCGCGCGACTGGACGTCGATCCCCGGAGTTGAGCGGCATTCGCCCCGGCGTCGCGACGTCCTCATCACCGGATTTCCGCGACTCGTCCGGGGCGGCGTTCGGGTCGGTCGGTCGCACGGTCGGGCACCTGGAGGGCACGTGGCAGCAACCTTCCCCGGCGAAGACAACTTCCCTCGTGACATCGACCCGGGCGGACCGGACGGAACGGTCGCGAGCCTGGTCGAGGAACCCCGCGGCCGGACCGGTGAGCGGGTGGTCGACCGGATCACCGTCGACCACCGCGGCAGCCCCGACACGAGCAGCCCCGACACGAGCGGCCCCGACACTGACGGCTCTGACACGAACAGCTCTGGGGCGAACGGCCCCGACACGAACGGCCCCGACACGAGCGGTGCCCACGACACCAGCAACAGACACGAGCCGAACGGCGCCGAGGCGCGGGTGCGCCCGGTGACCGAGGCGGATCGGCAGTTCGTGCGGGCGCTCTTCGCGGAGTCGCTGCCGGCCCACTACTCCGGCGACCACCTCGCCCACGCGGACCGCGTCCTGGACGCCCACCTGGCGGGCGGTGTCGACCGGTACGGCCACTTCTCCCTGCGGCAGCGGATGTTCGTCCTGGCCGACGCGCGGGAGTGCTACGGCGTCGTCCACCTGGTGTGCAAGCGCCAGCGCACCGTCAAGATCAGCCCGTTGCTGGTCAGCCCCTCGTACCGGGGCCGGCTGCTGGGCGGCTACGCACTGCTGGCCAAGGCCGAGGAGTACGCCCGCGCGACCGGCGCCCGCCAGCTCTACTGCACCGTGTCCGAGACCAACCCCGCCACGCTGCGGTTCATGCGGCTCAACGGCTTCGTCGTCGCCGGTTCGGCGTTCGAGCAGTACAAGCCGGGTGTCCGCGAGTTCATGCTGTACAAGGTGCTGAACGCGCCCGAGCCAGCGCCCGGGCGGGGCGAGTTGACCGTCCGCGACCTCGTCGACGGGGACGTTCCCGCGATGTCCGCGCTCGTGCTCGCGGCGTTCGAGCCGGTGTGCACGGGGCTGGGGCAGGACTGGGTGGACGCCCTGGTCCGGGCGTACCGGAGGCGCCACACCCGGGACCTGAACCAGAAGTACAAGGACATCCACGTCGTGGTGGACCGCGACGGGCGGTTGCGGGGCGTCGCCGCGACCGGCCCGAAGAAGGGCGGCTCCACCAAGGTGATGCCGCTGTGCGCCGCGGACCCGGAGGCCCTGTCCGAACTCCTCGCCCGGCTGCCGGAGCGGGTCTGCCCGCAAGGCGGGCGGATGTACTCCCACCAACCGCCCGACCCGACGACATCGCGGGTTCTCCAGGCCCACGGGTGGGAGGTCGACGCGTTGCTGCCGGGCGCCTACCGCGACGACCAGTGCATGGTCCAGTGGAGCCGCCGGGTCGAGGGTGGGCCGTGACCGCGTCCGCCGCGCAGCCCGGATTTCCTGTGCCACCAACCAGGTGAGGAACGAGATGAGTGATCTGCGGAGCTACGCCGACGAGTTGTTCGCCTTCGTCGCCGCGCGGGACTGGGACGTGGTGGAGAACCCCAAGGACCTGGCCATGGCGTTGGGCGGCGAGTGCGGCGAGCTGCTCGCCCTCCTGCAGTGGCACGGCGCGGAGGAGGCCGGGCGGCGGGTGCGGGAGGACCCGGACTTCCGGCGGAGGTTCGGCCACGAACTCGCCGACGTCCTGAACTACCTGCTGCGCCTGGCCCGCAACGCCGACCTCGACCTGCTGGCGGTCGCCCGCGAGAAGCTGGCGATCAACGAGCGGCGGTACCCGGTGGAGAAGGCGCGGGGCAGCAGCGCGAAGTACACCGAGCTCGTCGACGCCGACGTCGACTAGGTGGGGCTGGGCCGGGCCTCGGTCGTCCGCCGAGCCCGACCGAATCTCGTTCTGCCAGAACAGTTTCCCGACACCCTTCTCGCACCGGAGGTGGCGATGGCCGACCGTGTTCGCATCTTCCTCGCGGCACCGTTCGTGCAGTTCCTGGTGGGGGACCGGGTGACCGACCAGTGGCGTCACCGGCTGACCGCCCTGCGGGAGCGGCTGCTGGCGGGCGGCGCGGCGGTCTTCAACGCCCACCACAACGAGGGCTGGGGCGAGTTCGGGCTGCCGCCGGAGCAGTGCGTGCCGAGCGACTTCCGGGGCGTGGTGGCCTGCGACGCCGTGTGCGCCTACGCGGGCGACCCCGTCTCCGCCGGTGTCGCGGTGGAACTCGGGTGGGCCTCGATGCTGCGCAAGCCGATCGTCCTCGCGGCGGACGCGCGCACCAGACTGACGCCGATGATCGAGGGACTGGGCGCCGTGACCCGCGTCGAGACGATGCGGTTGGCGGACGGGCTCGACGACGGGGCGATCGAGGAGATGGCCACCACGGCGCTCCGCCTCGCGGCCGAGGCCCGGACGTGGGCGCCACCGCTGTGGCCCGGCGCGCGGCTCGACGCCCCGTTGGGGTACGCGGCCCTGGAGAACGACGCGTCCGAGCTCCTGTTCGGGGAGATCCCCGCGTGACCGGGGGAGATGACTGAGGACCGCGCGGCCCCGGCCGGGCGCCGTCAGGGGCGTGACATGCGGGCACCACCGGTCGACGTGCTGTTGGTGGGCGACCACTCGTTGACGTCGTACGGCCTGCGCGTGGCCATCGACCAGTTCCCGACGACCCGCCTGACGGCGGAGGTCACGACTCTCTCCGAGGCGGTCCGCCGCTGCGCGCGGGGACGCGTCGACGTGGTCGTCGTCAACGCGGCGGCGTCCGGCGTCGGCGCCGTCGCGTTGGTTCGCGCCGTGCGGCGGCTGGCCGATCCGCCCCCGGTCCTGTGCCTGTTGCCGCCCTCGGGTGCGGAGCTGGCCCGCCAGCTCGCGGCGGCCGGGGCCAGTGGGCTGCTGTACCTGACGGTCAGCCCGAGGGAACTGGAGGCCGCGGTGCTGGTGCTGCGCGCGGGCTGTTCGATCAGCCTGTGCGCCCCGGCCCACCGCCCCCGGTACCGGTGGGACGCGGAGATCGCCGCGACCGCCGACCCGCGTGGGCTTTCCGGCCGGGAGCTGGACGTTCTGCGGATGATCACCGAGGGCCGCACCAACGCGGAGATCGCGATCCGCATGGCGATCGGCGAGAGCACGGTGAAAACCCACGTGCGGCGCGTCCTGCGCAAGCTCGGCCGCAGGAGCCGCGCCGAACTCGCCGCGCTGGCCTACGAGCGGTACATGATCGCGCGGCCGTGATTTCCGGCGATGTAACGGAAATCGGCTGCGTGGTTGATCCCGTGCACCGGACACAGTGGACTGTCAGTTGTGGACAGCGCGTTCGCCGTGCAGGTCGACCACCAGTGCGGTGACGGCGTCGAGGTTCCGGAAGTGGGCGCCGTGGACCTTTTCCGGTGGCACGAGGACGTCGAACCGCGTTCTGATGTGGGCGACCAGTTCGGCGGTGGTGAGGGAGTTCAGGACGCCCCATTCGAGAAGGGGGGTGCGCCCGTCGATCTCGACGTGGTCGTCCTTGAGGACGTGGCGGAGGACGTACTCCCGCAGTGCGGCCAGAACATCCTCGGCGACAAGGGAAACACGCTCGGTCGTCTGGTGTCGGGGCACTGTTCTGGGTTGGGACACTGCTTTGGGTCGGGACACTGTGGCCACCTAGGAACCTCGACCCTCCCGACGCACGGGAGGGGGTGCGGATGTCCGTCGACCAGGAGGCCGTTCTCTCCCGGTCCGGGCGCGGAGGCACGGCCGAGGCTACTCGGCCGCCCCGGCGTCCGACCTCCTCCCCAGGGCCGAACCGCACGTCGGTACTTTCGGTGGACAGCCGACCACGTCGCCGACGGCGAACCCGCCAGGAGCCCCCGGTGTCAGCGGGCGCGTTGCGGTTTCGGCTCGTCCCACACGGGTTCCTCGACCTCCACGACCTGACCGTCGGAGCGGAAGAGGAGGTACCGGTCGAAGGAGCGGGCGAACCAGCGGTCGTGCGTCACCGCGGCGACGGTCCCGGTGTAGGTCTGGAGCGCGTCCTGGAGCGCCTCGGCCGAGACCAGGTCGAGGTTGTCGGTGGGCTCGTCGAGCAGGAGCAGGGTGGCGCCGGAGAGTTCGAGGAGCAGGATCTGGAACCGCGCCTGCTGGCCGCCGGAGAGGGACTCGAACCGCTGGTCGCCGCCGGCCGCCAGCCCGTACCTGCTGAGCGCGGCCATCGCCGCGCCGCGGTCCAGGCCGGCGCGCCCCTCCTCGCCGTGCCAGAGGATGTCGACCAGCGTGCGCCCCACCCATTCCGGGTGGTGGTGGGTCTGCGCGAACAGGCCGGGGACCACGCGCGCGCCCAGTCGGCACACGCCCTCGTGGCGGACTGTGCTGACCTGGTCGTTCTCGGACTCGGCCAGCAGCCGGAGGAAGTGGCTCTTGCCGGACCCGTTCGCGCCGAGCACCGCGACCCGGTCGTCGAAGAACAGCTCCAGGTCGAACGGCTGGGTCAGGCCCGTCAGCCGCAGGTCCTGGCAGGTGACCACCCGGACGCCGGTGCGCCCGCCCCGCAGCCGCGGTCGCACGCGTTGCTCCCTGGGCGGCGCCGGGGGCGGGCCGGCCTCCTCGAACTTGCGCAGCCGCGTCTGCGCCGCGCGGTAGCGCGAGGCCATGTCGTCGCTGATCGTCGCCTGCTGGCGGAGGGTGCGCACCAGCTCGCGGAGCTTCTCGTGCTCCTCGTTCCACCGCCGGCGCAACTCGGCGATCCGCTCCCACCGGGCCCGGCGCGCCTCGTGCCAGGTGCGGAAGCTGCCGCCGTGGGTCCACGCGCTGCCGGCCTCGATCGTGACCACCTGGGTGGCCGTGTTCGCCAGCAGCTCGCGGTCGTGGCTGACCATCAGGACGGCCTTGGCGGAGCGGGAGAGCTGCTCCTCCAGCCAGCGCTTGCCCGGCACGTCGAGGTAGTTGTCCGGCTCGTCGAGCAGCAGGACCTGTTCGGGGCCGCGGAGCAACGCCTCCAGCACCAGGCGTTTCTGCTCCCCGCCGGAGAGCGTCGCGACGCCGCGGAAGCGGGCGCGGTCGTAGGGCAGGGCCAGCGCCGCGATCGTCACCGTGTCCCACAGCACCTCGGCGTCGTACCCGCCCGCCTCGCCCCACGCGGCCAGCGCGTTGGCGTAGCGCATCTGGACGTCGGCCGAGTCGTCGTCCATCAGGGCCAGCTCGGCCGCGTCCAGCTCCGCGGCGGCGTCCCGGACCCGCGACGGCGCGACGGCGAGCAGCAGGTCCCGCACGGTGCGGTCATCCCGCACCGAGCCGATGAACTGCGGCATGACGGCCAGACCGCCCTGCACCCGGATGCCGCCGTCCGGCGAGGACAGCTCACCGGACAACACGCGCAGCAGGGTGGTCTTCCCGGCTCCGTTGTCACCCACAAGGGCGACAACATCACCCGAGGACACCCGCAGGGACACGTCGTGGAACAACACCCGGCCGTCCGGCAGCACGTGCGAGAGCGCCGTCGCCTCCAGGAAGCCCATGTCCCCAGACTAGCCGTGCCCGGGACGGAGCAATCTTCGCCTTCCCTTGCCAGACCTGAAAAACATGAGCAGACCTCGCTTCGGCGGCTTCGCCGGAGCCGCGGGTCACCCCTGTTCGGGTAGCGCCCTCGGTCTGGCCGGCGCTCGGGGAAGCGGCGTCCACAGTGGACTGTGGTCTCATGCGATCTGACGTGTCCGCAACAACTCCGCGTCGGTGAGCGCGGAGTCCTGGAGTGGTCAGGAAGCGGAAGTGCTTGCGGGGTCGCCGAGAGCCCGGTGCGTCAGTTGGAGGACGTGGCGCACCACCTGGTCGGCGTCGATGTCGTCGTCCTGGAAGGCCAACTCGTCCAGGAGGCCGTCCGCCGCGTGGTAGACCATGCGGAACGCGACGGCCGGGTCGTGGGCGTGGAAGGCTCCCGCCTCCGCGCCCCGGACGACGAAGTCGCACATGAGGGCGACGACGCGGCGGTTCGCCTGCCGGCAGATCTCCAGCGCCTTCGCGTTGGCCGAGCCGTAGACGATGCGGTGGAGCGCGCCGTTCGCCGCGGCGTGCCTGACGAGCGCGGTCAGGACGCGGTCGATGGTGGGCCACCAGTCAGCGCCCTCGTCGAGGATGTCCTGGGTCTTGGTGACGATCGCGTCGACGTAGCGCTCCCACAGCGCGCCGAGGAGGTGGTCCTTGGAGTCGAAGTACAGGTAGAAGGTGCCCTTCCCGATCTCGGCCGCGGCGGCGATCTCGGTGATGGTCGCGTCGGCGAAGCCGGTGGTGGCGAAGACCTCCCTGCCGGCGCGCAGGATGTCCTCCCTGCGGTCCTCCTGGCTCTTGGCCACCCGCTTGCGCCGCGTTCCTGTCGCCATCGAGCACCTCCACGCCGGCCGACCTGGCGAGTGTAGCCGACTGACCGTCGGTCATTCTATTGACTGACCGTCGGTCAGTTTGGTTGGCTGGGCGTCGTCGCCACCCCCTCGGAGGTCCCTCCCCGGTGGCAGCTCCTGTTCGTCGCGTCCCGAAGACGGTGAGGACCCATGACAGTCACGAACGCCGACGTGCCCGAGACCCGGCGAGCGGCCGACCCGCTCCCGCCGTGGCGGTTCTGGGCCAGCGCCTACGCGCTGCTCGTGCTGCTGGCGGGGACGAACCTGCCGACCCCGCTCTACCGCGGTTACCAGGAGCGGTTCGGCTTCTCGCCCCTGGTCGTGACGCTCGTCTTCGGGGTGTACGTCGCCGCGCTCATCCCGGCCCTGCTCGTGGCCGGCCCGCTGTCGGACGCGGTCGGCCGGCGGCGCGTGCTGGTGCCCGCGATCGTGCTGGCCGCCCTCGGCGCGTTGGCCTTCGCGCTCGCCACCTCCACCGCGTGGTTGTACGTCGCCCGCGTCCTCCAGGGCCTGGCCCTCGGCGCGTCCTCCGGCACGCTGACCGCTGCCCTGACCGAGCTGGAGCCCCGGGGCGACCGCCGCCGCGCCGCCCTGGTGTCCACAGTGGTCTCGGTCGGCGGGCTGGGCGCCGGGCCGCTGCTGGCCGGCGTGCTGGCCCAGTACGCCCCCGCGCCCCGGGTTCTCCCCTTCGTCCTGGAGATCGTCCTGCTCGCGGTGGCCGCCGCGCTCGTCGCCGGAATGCCCGAGACCCGGCCGACGACACGCTGGCGACCCCGGCGACCGCAGATCCCGGTGGCGGCACGGCGCGTCTTCCTGACCAGTGGCGCCGCGAGCTTCCTCGCCTTCTCGGTGACGGGCCTGGCGTTGAGCCTCGTCCCGACCTACGTCACACGGCTGTCCGGGAGCGACAACCTGGTCGCGGCCGGTGGCGCGGTGGCGTTGGTGCTCGCCGCCTCCTCGGTGGCCCAGATCCTCGCGTCCGGCCGGCGTTCGGGGCCGGTGCAGGTCGTCGGGTTGGTGGTGCTCGCCGCCGGCCTCGTGCTGCTCGCGGTCGCCGGGTCGGCGTCCTCACTGGTGACGCTGCTCCTCGCGGCCGTGGTCGCGGGGGCGGGTCACGGGCTCGCCTTCCTGGGCGGGCTGACCGAGGTGACCCGGGTGGCGCCGGCGGACCGCAGGGCGGACGTGCTGTCCAGCTTCTTCGTGATCGTCTACCTCGGCGTGGGCGTGCCCGTGATCGGCGTGGGCTTCCTGGCGACCAGGATCGGCCTTCTCCTGGCAGTCCAGTACTTCGCGGCTGTCGTCGTGGTGCTGTGCCTCGTCGTGGCGGCTGCGCTCGGCGCGCTGTCGCGGCGTGCGAGCACCGTCCACTCCTGACAGTCCACTTCGGAGGAATGTGTGAACACCAACGACATCGGTCACGCCTACGAGGGCTTGTTGAGGGTGGCGGCGGACCTCACGTCCGCGTCGCTCGACCAGCAGGAGCGGGCCGACACGGACTGGACGTTGTGCCACGTCGCGCTCAGCGACCGCCTTCTCGCCGACGCGGCCCGCGAGGTCCTCGCCGGTCGACCACCCCTCGTCGACAACCTCCCGGCCATGGAACCGTCGGCCATCTCCTCTCTGATCCGCTCGACCACGCACGAGGAACGCGTCGACCTGGTTCGGCGGAACGGAGCCGAGTTCGTCGACCTCCTCGCGCGAACTCCGGAGAAGGACGAGGACACCCCTGTTCGTCTTCGCGTGTTCGGGCGCGACGGCCAACACGTCACCGACGGCGAGATGACGTGGGGTGAGCTCGTTCGACTGCGAGCGGAGAGCCACCTGCCCGGACACGCGGCGCGCCTGGCCGGTTTCCTCGCAGCGGCCCAGAACCGAGAGCAACGGGGCTGATTGCGGCGTCTCCTGTCGGACAGCGATCAGCCGATCCGCTCCTGGCTCGGGTTCAACCACTCGGCGATATCGGCGACGACGGCCGGATCAACGTGCTGCGCCTCCTCGTACTCGGTGGGCGTGGAGGGGCCTGATCCGGGGAAGAACAGGTGGTTGTCGGCCTCGTACACGCGGATCGTGACGTCCTCCCGGTGGGCCAGACCCGCCTGCCAACGCACGAGATCGTCCTCGACCGTCACCTGGTAGTCGCGGCCGCCCTGGAGGATGAGCATCGGGATGTTCAGCGTTTCGGCGGCGGCGACCGGGTCGTAGTCACGGAGGTCCAGCCAGTACGGGGCCGTGAGGCCGAACGGCAGGTCCTTCGCGGGCGTGGAGGGCGACAGCAGGGGGCTGTCGACGAGCGCGGCCTGCTGGGCGATCGCCGTGACGGCGGCCTCGGTGACCGTGTCGGGGTACAGCGCGGCCAGATAGCGGGTGACGCGGACGGCGGCGTGGTGCATCGGCTGGGTGTCGCCGGCCAGAATCACCAGGCCAGCAACGGATTTCTCAGCCTGCGCGACCCGTGGCGCGACCTTGCCGCCCATGCTGTGGCCGAGGAGGAAGACCCGGTCGAGGTCCACAGTGGACTGGTTCTGGAGCAGGCGCACGGCGGCGACCGCGTGGGGCACGTACTCGTCCGACATCGTGAAGCCGGCCGTGGTCATGACGTGGCTGTGGACGTGCGTCACCTTGTCGAAGCGCAGCACCGCGACGCCACGACTGGCCAGCCCCCACGCCAGGTCCCTGAGCGGCTTGTTCGGCCCGCTGGTCTCGTCGCGGTCGAACGGCCCACCACCGCTGAGCAACACGACGCCGGGGTGGGGGCCAGGTCCGTGCGGCACCGTCATCGTGCCGGGAACGGCGAGTGGACCGGTGCCGACTGTCACTTCGCGCTCGCTGAACCGGTGCGGGGCGGCGTAGGACGGTGGTTCCCAGGACGTGGCGCCGGCCGGGGCGAGTCGCAAACCGTGCACCATGCCGCTGCCGTCGACTGACACGACCACGGTGAACTCTCCCTTCTCGCACACCACGGGGACGCCCACCCGGGTCACGCCCGCCGTCGGCGGCTCGCTCGTCGGTTCACCGATGCCGGTGATCGGCCCGGTCTTGGTCAGTTCGGTCGTCCACGCCGTCCGCAGCGTCTCGGCGGACACGACGGTCCGCAGTGATGCGGCGAAGAGGTCCTCGATCTCCGCGAAGCGTTCGTCCCGCGCCAGCTCGACGAGCCGCATCCCGCGTGTCGCTGCGTCGCTGCTCGACACCACCCGCACCACCTTTCGCATGTTTTGCGAACGTTAGCACGACATGAGAACGTTGGCGGGTGGAATCCCTGGAGCTCCTGGCGCACCCGGTGCGGCTGCGGATCGTCCACGCGATGCGCGGTGGGCGGTCGCTCACCACCGCGGAGCTGTGCGCCCGGGTGCCGGACGCCTCGAAGGCCATGGTCTACCGGCACGTCGACCTGCTCGTGGCCGGCGGAGTCCTGGAAGTGGCCGAGGAGCGGAGGGTGCGGGGCGCCGTGGAGCGCCGGTACCGGCTCCGGCAGGACCTGGCGGTCGTCGACGCCGAGACCCTGGAGAGGTTGTCGCGCGACGACTACCGGCGTGGTTTCGCCGCCGCGCTGGCCGTGCTGGTCGCCGAGTTCGACGCCTACCTCGCCCGGGAGGACGCGGACCCGACGGCGGACCTCGTCGGATTCCGGCAGCACGCGGTCTGGCTCAGCCGAGACGAGCTCCTGGAGATGATCGGCGAGATGCGGGACGCGATCGCGCCCCGGTTGAACAACCCGGCGACCCCGAACCGCCGGCGCTACCTGCTCAGCCCGGTCCTCTTCCCGGTCGAGGAACTGCCCGACGCCCCCGGGACCGGCTGAGCCGCCCCCGGTCCGCCGCCCGGGGCTCGCGGACGTTCCAGGAGTGAGCCCCCGAACCAGCGGGTAGCCGACGCGTGGGTCTCCTACCTCACCCTGCGCTCATCCGGGAAGTACCCATGGCGGAATCCCTCACGCGCGGTGATCCACCGTGCGCGCGACAACCGAGAGCGTCCCCCGACGGGCAGCCCGACGGGCAGGTGGCGCCCAGCATGGGGGTCGAGGAGGAGTTCGTCCTGGTCGACCGGCACAGCCGCCAGTCGGTGCGCCGGGCGCGCGAGGTGGTCCGCGCGGCGAAGGACGCGGCCGGCGCCGAGCACGTCGAGCCGGAGATGGCCCAGGCCCAGGTGGAGAACGTGAGCGCCGTGTGCCACACCGCCGCCGAACTGCACGCGGAGGTGACGCGGCTCCGGGGCAGCACGGCGGCCGAGGCGGCGCGGGCCGAGTGCCTGCTGGTGCCCTCGGGCACCGCGGTGCTCGGGGACGTGGGGCCACCGCCCATTCTGGACAAACCGCGCTACCACACGATCGAACGCCGGTTCGGTCCACTGGTCCGACAGCAGTGCGTGAACGCCTGTCACGTCCACATCGGCGTGCGGGACCGGGAGGAGAGCGTGCAGGTCGTCAACCACCTGCGGGTCTGGACCCCCCTGCTGTTGGCGCTGTCGGTGAACTCACCGTTCTGCGCGGGGGAGGACACCGGGTACGCGAGCTGGCGCTCGATGGTGTGGGGCCGCTGGCCGACCTGCGGTCCACCTCCCTACCTTGAGTCAGCCGCGCACTACGAGCACGTCGTGGGTTCGCTGGTGGACAGCGGGGCGGCGGTCGACGGCGGAATGCTGTACTGGCACGTGCGACCCTCCCGACACGTCCCCACCGTGGAGATGCGTGTCGCGGACGTGCTGCCCGACGTGAGGGACACCGTCGCCTACGCCCTTCTCGTCCGGGCGCTGGCCGCCGCGTGCCTCGACTCGGTCCGCTCCGGGGCGCGCTCACTCCCCGTGCCCGAGGCCGTGCTCCGGGCCGCGAGCTGGCGGGCCGCCCGCTACGGCATGAACAGCCTCCTGCTGGCCACCCACCGTCCCGCCCCCGTCCTCGCGCCCGCGTGGAGCCTGGTCCGGGAACTCGTGGCGTCCGTGCTGCCGCACCTGGAGCGGCACGGCGACAGCGAGATCGTGCGGCGGTGGCTGGAACTGGTCCACGCGCGTGGCACGGGCGCGGAGCGGCAGCGCGCCGTCGCCCGCCGACACGGGGGCGATCTGCGCGCGGTCGTCGACGACCTGGCCGTCGCCCCGTCCCCACCCGACGGAGGAGTCACATGAACAGCACACCGCTGTCCGGGACAGCGCTGGTGCCCACCCGCATGTACCTCACCACCGGCGTGGGGCGGCACCGGTTCGAGTTGCAGGCCCACGACCTGATGTACGTCGACGCCGGCCTCGGCCGGGTCAACCGGGTCCAGGTCTCCTCCCGGGTGCCGCCCGGCTGCGCCCTCGTCTCCGCCGAGGAGGGTGGACGCCTGCTCCGGGATGGCCAGATCCTGTTCGCCATCCAGGCCCTGGGCGAGACCAGCACTCCCGGGACGCGGATCGCCACGGCGGTGGGCGTGGTGGTTCCCGCGTCCGGCGGGATGGGGTGCGTCGCCGAGGTGCACGAGGACGACGCCGTCGGCAAGGACGCGGCCCAGGCCCGGCGGAAGGCGGCGCGCATGGCGCTGACCGCCATGGCCGTCGAACTGGGCCAGGCCACCGACGACGTCGAGAACCTCGACCACCCCGAGCGGGAACGCCACGAGTTGGGCGACACCGCGGTGCACGTCCACACCGCGGCGGTGGCGGCGGTCGGCCCGGACAACGGGGACTACGTCAAGATCCTCGCCAGTCTCGTCTTCCTCTTCTGAGTTCCGCTCGTTCCGGGTTCCTCCCGACCAGCCGACGCGCGTGGAGACTCGTCCTTCCGTTCCGAGGTGAACATGTCACCCACCGCCCTGACCGTCGTCGCCGACCACTGCTGGAACGGCACGAGCGACCACCCCGCAGGCCCCACCGCGGTCACCGCGGTGGACGGTGTGATCACCTCGGTCGCCCCCGCCCCCGCCCCCGCCCCCGAGCTCCCACCCGACGCGCGGGTGGTCCGGCTGGGCGCGCGGACGCTGCTGCCCGGGCTCATCGACTGCCACGTCCACCTGGTGGACGAGGCGCACGACAGCGGGCTCGCGGCCTACCAGACCCTGAGCGCCGTGCCCGCCATGAAGGCCATCCTGGCGGCCGGGTTCACCACCGTGCGCGACCTCGGCTGCGCGCACGACCCGATCAACGTCGCGTTGCGGCAGGCGGTCGAGGACGGCCTGGTCGAGGGGCCGCGGCTGGTCGTCGCGCCCAACATCATCTCCGCGCCGGGCGGACACGGCGACAAGATGCCCGACCTGAGCGACCGCTACGGCGTGGACGTGGGCACGCTGGCGGACGGCGTCGCCGGGCTGCGCCGCCTCGTGCGCCACCAGGCGCGGGTCGGCGCGGACTGGATCAAGTTCGCCGCGAGCGGCGGCTTCAGCTCACCCGCCGACACACCCGACCACGTCACCTTCACGGTCGAGGAGATGACCGCGATCGTCGCCACCGCCCGCGACCACGGCCTGCGCTGCGCCGCGCACGCCTTCAACGACGAGGCCGTGCGGCGCGCTCTGACGGCGGGGGTGCGCAGCGTCGAGCACGCCAACCTGGCCTCCGCGCAGACCTTCGCGCGCATCGCCGACCACGGCGCCTACCTGTGCCCCACCCTGCACGCCCAACGCCGCTTCATCGACAACCTCGACGACGAGTTCTGGTCGGGTCGCGACCCCAGGATGCGCGCGCAGTACCGCGCCCGCGCCTGGCGCATCCGCGAGTCGGCGACACACCTGGCCGACAGCGAGGTCCGCATCGCCTTCGGCACCGACGCGGGCATGTTCCCGCACGGTGAGGCGTGGCGGGAGTTCGCCGACCTGGCGGAGGTCGGCCTGCCCCCGCTGCGGGTGCTGCGGGCCGCCACCTCGGTCGCGGCCGAACTGCTCGAACGCCCGAACCTGGGACGCATCGCCCCCGGCGCCACCGCGGACCTCGTCGCGGTGGCCGGCGACCCGTTCACCGACATCAGCGCCATGGGACGGGTGGAGTTCGTCGCCCGCGCCGGCGTCGTCGTGGTCGACCGGACCACCGACGGCCAGTGAGCCCGAGCCAGTCCCCGGCGATCTGGGCGAAGAGGAGATCGACGTTCTTGTCGACGCCGCACCGCAGGACAGTGACGAGTTGGAGCGCGTCATCGACGTACGGCTTGAGAAGGGGGTCGTTGTCGCACTGCCGCCACTGGTCGGCGATCGCTTCCAGGCGGGGCAGGATGGCGGCGCACTGGGCGGGCGTGAGAGTCCCGTCGTCGTCCGGGTGGTCGAGAAGTGGTTCGAGCGTGGTGGAAACGCTGTCCCATGGGCGCTCCCCACCGAAGCCCCTCATCTCGGAGAGGGTGAATCCCCCGGCCTGCGCCAAGCGGCGCCGGAAAACGTCGAAGCGGTTGTAGGACCAGGAGATGTCGGGGCTGTCGGTGTCGTCATCCGCTGGGCACAGCACAAGCCCGACGTGGTCCTCCTCGTCGCCGCGCACAGGGTAGGGGGCGGCGGGTCCGCTCCGACAAGCGAGTTGTTCTCCCTGCCGCTGGAACGATCCCGGCGGCCGGTTGGTTGTGGACCGGGGTGGGACGGGGAAGGCGCCTATACTTGGGGTTCTGGCTTTGGGGGATGCGGTGGCTGTCAGTAGCGATGAGTTCTTCCGGGTGGTGGACGCTCTTGTCGACGTGGAGCGTTCCCAGAACGAGCAGTACAGCTCGTTCAGCGTGCGCGGCAAGCGGTTCGGCTACTACTGGCCGCGAACGCAGACCGTCGGCCTGAAGCAGACCCTGTCCGAGCAGCAGGCGTTGGTGGCCGAGCGGCCCGACGTCTTCGAGGAGCAGTTCACCGCCGGTGGTTTCGGCTGGGTGGTCGTCCACCTGGCCGGCGTCGAGGTCGACGAGTTGTCCGAACTGGTCTTCGAGGCCTGGCGGCTGTCCGCCCCCGAGGACCTGGTCGCCGAGACGCCCGACTGGGCGGAGCAGCCGCCCACCCTTCGCTCGTAGGTCGGGTCCGAGCGGGTTCGGGTGGACAGCTCTGTTCAGTGTGCCCCCGGCGCCGAACCCGCGACTGATCGGCCGCGGCCGCGCTGGCTTCTTGGTCCACATTGGACAGAGTTTGCCGACGTGGGCCGGGAAACCGGTCGGCTGGATGTGCGGGAGCGCTCATGATCAGCATGGGGTGCCCTGCTGTGCGAGCGAGGAGTGTGGGCGAGAGTGAGCCTGCCCTACTACGTCGATGCCGTCCGTCGGGTCTTCGGTGAGGAGGACGTGGCCGAGGCCAGTCTGCGTTGTGGGCAGTTCCACGACGTCCTGCTCACGCCGACGAAGGTCTACCGCTTTCCCCGGAACAGATCCGCCGCGTCCAGGATGGCCGTGCGGGCCGAGGTGCTCCGCGTTCTGTCGACACTGGACCTGGGGGTGTCCACACCCCAGGTGCTGTCTGTTGAGGACGGCGCGTTGCCCTGCCTCGTGATCAGCAGGGTTCCGGGCCGTCCCTTGGAGCGGGCCGAGTTGGCGTCGCCGCGGGCGGTCGAGCGGGTCGCTGGCCAGATCGCCGTGTTGTTGGGGGAGTTGGAGCGGGCAGGCCAGGACGAGAGGGTTCGCGACCTGGTCGGACTGTCGTCTTCGGACCGGTGGGCGGACTTCGCCGAGGGCGTCAGGAGAGAGCTGTTTCCCCTGATGTCACCCGCTGGCCGCCAACGCGCCGAGGCGGAGCTGGTCGCTGTCACCGGTCTCGACCCCGTGACGAGCGCACTCGTCCACGGTGATCTCGGCGGCGAGAACGTGTTGTGGGAGCTGGGAACCGGCGGTCCTCGGCTGGTGGGCGTCGTGGACTGGGACGAGGTCTCGGTCGGCGACCCGGCCGAGGACCTCGCGGCGATCGCCGCCAGCTACGGAGAAAACCTGGTCAGACGGGTTCTTCAGCTCCGGGGGATGACAGGTCTCAGCGAACATCTCGACAGAATTCGGACAGTTCAGGCAACCTTCGCACTTCAACAGGCGCTGTCCGGCATGCTCGACGCCGACGAGGCCGAGGTCGCGGACGGGCTGGGGAGCTACCGCTGATCCGTCCACACCGCCGCGGCCCGTCTCCCCTGTATGACCGGAACCGAAGGGCCGCCATGCCAGTACGCGCGCGTGAGATCGGAATCAACATCGGCAGAGGAAAACCCGGGAAGCACAACGCCATCACGGACGTGCCCGGGGTGAAGGTCGGACACGTCACCCTCATCGAGGGCAAGGGCAAGCTGGTGGTGGGCAAGGGGCCGGTGCGCACCGGCGTCACGATGATCCTGGGGCACCCCGGGCATCCGTTCGACGAGCCGCTCTACGCGGGAGCGCACTGGTTCAACGGCAACGGTGAGCTGACCGGGATGGCCTGGATCCAGGAGTTCGGGTTACTCACCTCGCCGATCGCGCTCACCAACAGCAGCAGCGTCGGCGTGGTGCGGGACGCCATCGGGTCCATTGAGGCCAGCATGCTCCTCCCGGAGCAGAACCCGTGGTCGCTGCCCGTGGTGGGCGAGACGTGGGACGCGGCGCTCAACGACATGGCGGGCGGGCACGTCAAGCCCGAGCACGTGTGGGAGGCGTTCCGCAAGGCGAAGGACGGGCCGGTCGCCGAGGGCAACGTCGGCGGCGGCACCGCCCAGATCGCGTTCGGGTTCAAGAGCGGGATCGGGACCGCGTCGCGGAAACTGCCCGACAGCGACGGCGGGTGGACGGTGGGCGTGCTGTTGCAGGCCAACCACGGACGCCGCGACAACCTGACCGTCCTCGGCGCCCCCGTTGGCGAGGAGATCCCCGCCACCGCGGTGCCCTTCCCGCAGCCGCCCGAGGCCACCTACCGGCCCGGCGCCGGTTCCATCCCGATCATCGTCGCGACCGACGCGCCGTTGCTGCCGCACCAGTGCCAGCGGTTGGCCCGGCGGGCCGGCATCGGCATGCTGCGCTCCGGCGGTCTGGCCGAGAACGACAGCGGAGACCTGTTCTTCGCCTTCTCCACGGCGAACCGGGGCAAGATCCCGGGCCCGAACATCGTGCACTCGCCGTTGAAGCACGACCTGACCGTGCTGACCGACGCGTTCCTCGACCCGATCTTCGAAGCCGCCGCCGAGGCCACCGAGGAGGCGATCCTCAACTCGTTGCTGATGGCGGAGACGATGACCGGCAGGGACAACGTGACCGCCCACGCGCTCCCGCCGGCGCTCCTCCTGAAGATCCTCGCCAAGTACAAGCGGGGCCCGCGCCCCGCCGGCTCGTAGCGATGACGGCCGGTGGACATCCTGCTGGGGGGCGTCCACCGGCCCCACCGCTCGTCCGGCCAGAGCTGGTGTGCCGGGAGGAGCCTCGGGCTCCGGCGTCAGAGCGTTGTTCCACCGTCTACTGAGGACCAAACTGTCTGGTGGGAAACCGACGGGTGGACGGGGTTCGCCGTCGCTCTGCGACAATCCTCCGTGTGATCAGGGAAGAGGTTGTTCCGGCAGTGCGCTTCCTGCTCTCGCTGATCGATCCGGACGACGCGGCGACAGTGCGGGCGCGGCTCCGGATCGATCCACCGTCCGAGTCGTCCGAGTCGTCCGAGTCGCGGTTGGACGGACGGGTGGCACGGGAGCTCCGGCTTCTGTGGCCGCCGCGGGCGGTTCTGCTGTGGATGCTCGAACAGGACGATCCCGTGATGAACGAGTTCGTCTTCCACCACATGGAGCCCTCTGACACGATCAAGCGAGACATCGTCCGCGGGGTTCCCTTCGGCGCCGCGCCCGGTCCGCTCCAGGTCACGTGGACGTGCGAGCGGCCTCGTTGTTCCCATGAGGAACCCGAGATCCCGGTGAGCCCGCTCGGGCTGATCGGCGGGCTCCGGCAGGCGCGCTCCATGTCGACGGCGCGGGCGGCGACGCGCGCGGTGAGCAAGGCGGACTGGCCGGAGGTCGCCGAAGCGGACCGCGTGGAACCCCTGCCCGGCTTCACGCGGTGGGCGCTGTCGTCCCGGATCGACTGCCCGCCGGAGTTGCGCGTCCAGTTCGGTTCGCACCCGAAGTTCGCCCACCGGCAGCGGCGGGACGGCATTGTCGAGCCGCGGGAGTACGCCGCCCGCTCGACCCCCGCGCGGTTCGTGCTGGGCGTTCTCCACCTGGGCACGCGCCTGTTCCCCGAACGCGCCAACGAGGCCGCCGAACTGCTCGCGCCGCTGGTCCGCCGTGACCTCGGCGCGAATCCGGAGGCGTGGGCGGCACTGGCCCAGGTGTTGCCGACGTTCTCCGGCCCGGCGCCGGAACTGGTGCGCACCTGTGGTGCGAGCACCGATGTCTAGGTGACGGGCGGCTGGATTCGAACCAGCGTGCTCCCCCTTGGCAAGGCGGCGCGACTGCCCCTGCGCGCTACGACCCGTCAGGCGGGAATGCTAGCCGCCGCCCGAACAAGGCGACGCGGTGGGTGTCAGGACAAAGTCGCCGAGGTCGCAGCGGTTCCGGGTCGAGGCGTTCGCGCGGATGCCGCGTCAGGGCTGTCCGGGTGGTGGCTGCCGGTGGACGCTGCGGATCGCTGCGACGTCGGCGTGCACGGCGGGATGCGCGGGGACGTCCGCGCTCAGGGCGTCGAGCCGGCGTCGGACGCTGGTGGCGATTCCCTTGCCCAGCACGAAACGCGTCGGTGTGATCGCTCGCAGTGCGCCGTCCAGCAGTCGGTGCGCCTCGCGGCTGCGCATCCCGGTGTCGCTCAGGATCAGGTGCCGCAGCTGGTGCGGCCGTGCCGCGAGCGCGCCGGCGATCGCGGACGCGGCGGTCTCGTCCAGCCGGTTGTTCTGCGAGCCGAGGGCTCCCGCCGCCCGGACCCGGCCGAGGTCGCACACCTCGACCCCGGCGGCCACGGCCGCTGCCACCAGCCGAGCCGCGGCGCCCGGCCCAATTCCGTTGCTGGCGACGGAAAGCCGACGCAGACGCCCACCCGGCGCGAGCGCGTTCGCGATGGTTTCCGCGCCCTGGTCGCCGAGTCGCGCTGCGGAGACGTACAGCTCGCTGACGGCGTCGGCTTCCAGGAGCGCGGCCAGGTGCGTCGCGCCGCGCGGGCCGAGCGGGTTGCCGCCGACGTAGAGGCGCTCGATCCGCCGCCCGGCCCGCGCCGCGGTGACCAGGGCGTTCACCAGGACGGCCAGGCCCCCGGCGTCCAGGTCGGTCTGGACCAGGTCGAGGGTGCGCAGGGAGCGGGCGGACTCGACGATCCCGGCGGCCGCCTCGCCTCCGCCCGCGCCGAGCGGGTTGCGTTTGAGCCACACCCCGGTGATCTGGTTGGCCTGCGGGGACATCCGCAGGTTGTCCGCGATGCGGCAGGCGCCACCCGAGGTGATTCCGTTGCAGCCCAGGTAGAGCGTCTCCACCGCGCGCTCGACGGCCTGGCCGGCCACCCCGGCCGCGCCCTCGTCACCGAGCCCGTCGGTGCCCAGCAACAGGTGCCGGACCACGCCGGGGCGCAGCGCGTCGGCGACCAGCGCCGCCCCGGTCGGCCCCAACGCCTGCTTGCACAGGTCCAGCCGGCCGTCGGGCATCGCCGTCCCGGCGGGGAAGTCCAGCCGCTGGTCGGTCGTCGCCCCGGTGCGCAGCCACGACAGCAGCGGCTCCAGGTCCGCCAGCGGGCGGGGGTCGACGAGGCTCACCACGCGGCCTCCCGGTAGTCCTTGAGGAACACCCCGGCGACCGGAGCGCCCGCCTCGCCGCGCACGATGGGGTCGTACACGCGCGCGGCGCCGTCGACGACGTCCAGCGGGGTGCGGAAACCGTGCTCGGCCAGCCGGGCCTTCTTCGGCGCGGGGTTCTCGTCGGTGATCCACCCGGTGTCCACCGCGCACATGTACACGCCGTGGCGCGCCAGGTCCGGGCCGCTGGTGCGGGTGAGCATGTTCAGCGCCGCCTTGGCCATGTTCGTGTGCGGGTGCCCGGATGTCTTGTTCCGCACGGCGAACCGGCCCTCCACGGCCGTGACGTTGACGACGTAGCGCCGGGGGTGGGGCGAGGCGAGCAGCAACGGCAGCAGGCGGTCGCACAGCAGGGTCGGCGCGAGCGCGTTGACGAGCTGGGTCTCCAGCACCTCGGCCGGGTCGAGCTCCCCGATGCGCGCCGACCAGGAGTTGACCGGGGCGGTGTCGGGCAGCAGCCCGGCCTCGTCCACCTCGGCCAGCACGAGCGCGAGCGCGTCCCGCTCCCGCCCGCCGGCGCCCAGGGCGGGCATCGGGCGGAAACCCGGGGCGAGGCGGGCGTTCCCGGGCAGCGCGCCGGTCTCCCCGGCGACGAGGGCCGCGTACGACCCGGGCGGCCGGCGCACCGTCTGGGCCGCGTTGTTGACCAGGATGTCCAGCGGCGCGCCCTCGTCGCGCAGCGACTCGCACAGGCCGAGCACCTGGCGGGGGTCGCGCAGGTCGATGCCCACCACCGTCAGCCGGTCCAGCCACGCCGCGCTGCCGGGCGCCTCCCGGAAGCGGCGCAGGGCGTCGTGCGGGAAGCGCGTGGTGACCAGGAGTTCGGCGCCGTCGCGCAGCATCATCAGCGCGAGCTGGAAGCCGATCTTCACCCGGCCGCCGGTGAGCAGCGCGCGGCGTCCGGTCAGGTCGGCGCGGGCCGTCCGGCGCTCGGTGTTCTCCGCCGCGCAGGTCGGGCACAGCCGGTGGTAGAAGGCGTCCGCGAGCTGGTAGTTCTCCTTGCACACGTAACAGCGGCGGGGGCGGGTCAGCGCGCGGGCGGGGGCGTCGGGCTCGACGCGCAGGGGAGCGTCCTCGCGGCGGGTGCGGGAACCGGTGGCGGTCGCGGCGTCGATCGCGGCGTCGGCGGCCGCGCGCTCGGCGCTCCGCGTCTTCCTGCGCCGTTGCTTGCCGTCCCTGGCGAAGGACTCCGCGACCCGTTCGGCCCGCAACCGCACCGGGTCGTCCACGGGCAGGGCGCGCAGCCGGGCGACGGTCGCGTGGAACGACGCGAGCTCGTCCTCGCTGATCCCGCCCACGCTTCCCCCTGGTTCGCCGGTGGTCCCGGTCGGATTCGAACCGACGTGACCGCCTTGAGAGGGCGGCGCGCCTGCCTCTGCGCTACGGGACCGGACAGCCTGCCCGGGTGGTCGGATTCGAACCGACGTGACCGCCCTGCCGGTGCGACGCGCCTGCCTCTGCGCTACGACCCGGGCATTGCGATCATCATAAACGGCGCTCGCCGGCCGAGATCGCTGTGCCCCGGTGCGGGCGAAGCGCCGGTGGTAGGTGGTTCCCCCGCACCGGCGCCATGCCGTCGGCGTTCTGGTGCTCTTCCCGGTTCAGGCGAATCGGAAACGATCGGCAGCTGCGCGGCCCCAGGCGTCGGAAGCTTTGATCGTGATTCGGTGGACCGCCTTCGGTACGAGGGCCCAAAAATCAGGTGGTGGCCGGGAATGGCGTGACCTGGCGGAGGCCGGGGAAACCGCCGGCGTCCGTTCGCCGCGGCGGACAGGGGATTCCGTGGCCATCGCCCGCGCCGCAACGGTTTGATCACGTGGTTCGGCCCGGGCTAACCTGCCGACCGGTATCGCTCCAGGGGGACAAATGGTCAGCAGGTTCGGCCGCGCGGTCGTGGCGTTCGGGATTCTCGCGGCGACGGCGGGTTGCGGTGGCGGCGCGGAGACGCCGCCCCGCTCGTGCGACGAGCAGCAGGCCGCCGTGACCGCCGCCGAGGCCCCGGCCGCCGAGGCGGAGAAGGCGGTCAAGGAGGTCGAGGGCAAGGCCGAGGAGGCGCGCAAAGCCGCGGACGCCGCCAAGGCCGAGTCCGACAAGGTGGGCGCGGAAGCCGACAGGGAGAAGGCCAGGGGAGACCACAGCGCCGCTGGTTACGCCAACGCGGCGGCGGCCGACGCCCGCGCCGCGGAGGCCGTCGCCGAGTCGGCCAAGGCCGTCGCGAACGCCAAGCTGGCGAATGGGGACGCGGAGAGGGCGCGGGGCAGGGCCGCGGAAGCGGCGGGGAAGCTCACCGAGGCCAAGCGGAAGCTGGAGGAGTGTCGCAAGTAGACACTTCGTGACGCCGAGTTCGAGTTTCTCCTCGGCGTCGATCGACGTGTCGCGCCCGAAGGCGGTCGGGAGGCCCACCGCCTTCGGGCATTGCTTTGCCGTTCGCCGGTCGCGCCGGTCCTCCGGCCGGCGTTTTCTCCGCGTGATCGACCTTCCGCTCACTCCTCCCAGGTTGGCCCCGTCTTTTCCGGAGTAATAGGGGGGAATGGTGGAGAAGGCGGGCCGGCGCTGTTCTTGTGGGGCGCCGGGACGCGCCGTCCCGCTTCTCTCCACGACCGGACCTGACATTTCGGTCTTCGACGAACCCCACTCCGTCGGTGGTCTCGTGGCCCGGATGTCGGCACCCCGACGGGCTCGGCGGTGACGGGCGGTGACGCCGGGCGGGCCCTTACCACAGGACTGCCCGCCCGGGTGGCGGAACGTTGGGAAACAGGTGGCGAGCGGGGACCGCCCGCGGTCGTCGGCCCGCACCCCCGGCGCGCCCGCGTCGTGCGGGTGGTCCGTCCGGGTGGGCGAGAAAAGCGACGCGAACAGCCGGCGGGGACAAGGCCGGTCGTCGGACCCGCTCCTGCTCTTTTCGGCGGGCAATCGAACGGGAACCGGCGCGAAGTGATGTCGCGAAAGATCGCCGGGGCGCCGCGTCGCCGGATAGGGGCGCGTTGACAGAAATAGTCCGATCGGGCGGAGAAGCGCGACATACCACGAACTTGTGGGGTTCAATACCGGCCGAGCCGCTGCCGCGGCAGAGTTGGCCGAGACATACCCTGGAGTGTGCCGCCAGACCGACCGCCGAATCCCCGAGCCAGAACCCCCGACAAATCTTTCTCACCGCTTTCTGTCAGCAAGCGCGTTCGTCGACCGCTGCCTCGACGGCAGTGCGTCCCCGCGCTACTGGAGTAACGGTGACAGGTCCGTCCCGACCCCGACACCCGTGACCTGGGTGTGCGGGTCGTTCACGCCTGGCCAAGGCTTCCGAGTGGAGTGTTCATTGACCACCACAACCCACGAGCTGTGCCTGCACGAGTTATTCGGGGCACAGGTGGCCGAGAATCCCGACACGCTCGCGCTGGTCTGTGAGGACCGGGGCATGACCTACCGGGAACTCGACGAGGCGACCAACCGGCTCGCCCGTCGACTTCGCCAGCTCGGTGCCGGTCCTGGCACCTTTGTTGCGGTTTACTGTCAACGCTCCGAACTGCCGATCCTCGCGGTCCTGGCCTGCCACAAATCCGGCGCCGCCTACGTGCCGGTGGACCCCGGGCTCCCCGTCGAACGGGTCCGGCACATGGCCGGCGAGGTGGGCCTCACGCTCTGCCTGACCGAGTCCGAGCTCGCCGACCGGGCCGGGGAGTTCTTCGCCGGCACCCCGACGCTGGTGCTCGACGTCGAGCGGCCCGAGATCGACCGCCTGTCCGGGGCGCCCCTCGACGAGGCGTTCCCGCCGGACGAGCTGGCCTACGTGATCTACACGTCGGGCACCACCGGCCGGCCCAAGGGCCTGATGACCGAGCACCGCCACGTCACCAGGTTCGTCCAGGCGTTCAACGAGGTGTGCGGCACGGGTCAGGGCGACCGCGTCTACCAGGGGTTCGCGCTGAGCTTCGACGGGTCCGTCGAAGAGATCTGGATGGCGTTCTCCAACGGCTCCACCCTGGTCGTCCCCGGCCGCGACGCCCCCCGCTTCGGCGAGGAGCTGGGCCGGTACCTCACCGAGCTGGGGATCACGTACTTCTCGACGGTCCCCACGCTGCTCGCCACCCTGCCGCAGGACGTGCCCAGCATCCACACGCTGGTGCTCAGCGGCGAGGCGTGCCCTCCGGAGCTGGTGAACCGCTGGGCGCGCCCGGGCCGTCGGCTGCTCAACGTCTACGGTCCGACCGAGGCGACGGTCAACACCACGGCGGCCGAGTGCCTGCCGGGCGAGCCGGTGACGATCGGTCGCCCGCTGCCCGGCTACCACGTCACCATCGTCGACGAGGACCTCCGGCCGGTCCCGACGGGGACCTCGGGCGAGCTGCTGATCAGCGGCGAGACGCTCGCCCGCGGGTACCTCAACCAGCCGGAGCTCACCGAGAGCCGGTTCCTGGTGCTCGACCACGACGGGGACGGGACGCTCACCCGGTTCTACCGCACCGGCGACCTCGGCCGCTGGAACGACGACGGCGAGCTGGAGTTCCTGGGCCGCGCCGACGACCAGGTCAAGATCCGGGGCTACCGGGTCGAGCTGGCCGAGATCGAGTCCGTCCTGCTGGAGCACCCGCTGGTCAGCGCGGCCTGCGTCCGGTTGGTGGAGCGGGAGGGCCTGCACGAGCTGGCCGCCGCCGTGGTCTGCACGGCCGAGGGGGTGGAGCCGGACCGGGACGAGGTCCTCGACCTGCTGACGAGCCGGATGCCGGCCTACATGGTCCCCGGGTACCTCGACGTGCTCCCGGAGTTCCCGCGCACCACGAGCGGGAAGATCGACCGGAAGCGCATGCCGGAGCCGAAGACCCCGCTCGTCCGGGCCGGCCGCCAGGTCGTCGCCCCGGACAGCGACCTGGAACGCGGGCTCGCCAGGGTGTGGGGCGAGGTGCTCGGCGTCCCGGAGATCTCGGTGGAGGACGACTTCTTCACCGACCTGGGCGGCCACTCGCTGGTCGCCGCCCGCATCGTGACCCAGGTCCGGCAGGAGACGTCGCGGCCGATCACCGTGCGGGACGTCTACCAGTTCCCGACCATCCGCCAGCTCGCCGCCCGGCTGGAGACGGTGGCCGCCACCGAGGACCGTCCGGCGAGCGCGGCCAAGGAGGCCGACGGCGAGGACGCGGCCACGCAGGCGCCCTACATCGCGTCGGGCTGGCGGCGGCTGGTCGCCGGCACGGCGCAGGCGCTGTCGCTGTACGTGGTCTCCGGCGCGATCACGATCCCGGCCACCCTGCTGTTCCTGGTCGGGGTGCAGTGGGTGCGGGGTTCCGTGCCCACGAGCCAGTTCCTCGGGCTCGCCCTGGGCATCACCGTGCTGACCTGGCCGGTGCTGATGGTGCTGTCGATCGCGGCGAAGTGGTTGTTGATCGGCCGCTACAAGCCGGGGGAGCACCGGCTGTGGGGCTGGTTCTACCTGCGGTGGTGGCTGGTCAACAAGCTGTCGGCGGCCGCGGGCGTCGGCTCGCTGTCCGGCACGCCGCTGCTGCCCGTGTACTTCCGCCTGATGGGCGCGAAGGTCGGGCGCGGCTGCACGATCGACACGACGCAGGTCTCGGCGTGGGACCTGGTGAGCATCGGCTCGGACACCAGCATCGGGGCCAGCACGCACCTGCTGGGCTACCGGGTCGAGGGCGGGATGCTGCGCCTCGGGCGCGTGGACATCGGCAGCCGGTGCTTCGTGGGCATCCACTCGGCGCTCGGGCTGAACGTGCGGATGGGCGACGACTCCCACCTGGACGACCAGTCGCTGCTGCCGGACGGCACGGTTGTCGCGCCCGGCACGGGTCTGCGGGGCTCGCCAGCGGCCCCGGCCCAGGTGGAGCTGCCGGAGGGTCCGGCGCCGGCCTCGACCTGGCGGCGGGCGCTCCTCGGGTCGGCCCAGCTCGGGTCGGCCCTCGCGCTGCTCGCCCTGATGACCGCGGTGCCCCTGGTCGGGTTCGTCGTCATGGCCCGCCAGTTCCTCGTCTGGGACGTGTGGTTGGGCGTTGCCGCGACCCTGGCGTTGGTCCCGGTCTGGTTCACCGGGTACTGCGTCTACATCGCGCTGCTGAAACGGTTGGTGTCGCTCGGAATCCGGCCGGGAACCTACTCGGTGCTGGGCGTGACCTACTTCCGCAAGTGGCTCTCCGACCAGCTCATGGGCATCGGCCGGCCGCTGCTGCTGCCGGTCTACACCACGCTCTACTTCCCGCCGCTGCTGCGGCTGATGGGCGCGAAGATCGGTCCGCGCGCCGAGATCTCGGCGGTCTGGAGCATGGACCCGGAGCTGGTCGACGTGTCGGGGGAGAGCTTCTTCGCCGACGGCTCGATCATCGGCGGTCGGCGCTGCCACCGCGGCCGGTTCACGATCGCGGTCAACCGGATCGGACACCGCAGCTTCGTCGGCAACAACGCGGTCCTGCCGGTCGGGCAGAGCCTGGGCGACGGGTGTCTGCTCGGCGTCCAGTCGGTGCCCCCGGCCGGCACGGCCCAGGTGGCGGACGGCACCGAGTGGCTGGGCTCGCCCTCCTTCGTGTTGCCGCACCGCGTGAAGGTGGGCGGCTTCGACAGCGCGGTCACCTTCCAGCCCACCAGGAAGCTGTACCTGCAGCGGGCGTTCATCGACGGCCTGCGGGCGCTGATCCCCTCCTACCTCGTCCTGGGCGCCGCGGCCCTCGCGATCGCGGCGCTGGTGTGGGCGTGGGACACGTGGGGTCTGGCCGGCGTGCTGCTCACCGCGCCCGCCGTCGGCTTCGCGAGCCAGCTCTGCACCGTGCTCGCGGTCGCCGCGATCAAGAAGATCACGATGGGCACGTTCCAGCCGGTGATCCGTCCACTGTGGTCGGTCTACGTCTGGGTCAACGAGATGGTCAACGGCGCCTACGAGTCCGTGTCGGCGCCCGTGCTCTCCCAGCTGCTGGGCACGCCCATGATCAACCCGTTCCTGCGGTTGATGGGCTGCCGCATCGGCAAGGGCGTCTACATGGGAACGACGCTGTTCTCGGAGTTCGACCTGGTGCACATCGGCGACCACGCGGTGCTGAACCACGGTGTCGTCGTGCAGAACCACCTCTTCGAGGACCGGGTCTTCAAGTCCTCCTCGCTGCACATCGGCGAGGAGGCGTCCATCGGGAACCTGAGCGTGGTCCTCTACGACTCGGTGGTCGAGCGGGCCGCGGTGGTCGGGCCGCTGTCGTTGGTGATGAAGGGGGAGACCCTGCCCGGGCGGACGCGGTGGCACGGCATCCCGACCGAGAAGCCCGAGTAGCCACGAACAGCACGAGCGGAACCGCTGTGGGTGTCCGTCCTGGTTCCGCGTCGGAGCGGTGACGGAGGACGAGCCAGCAGCACCGTCCGGGTCCGGGCCACGCGCCCGGACCCGGACGCGTTCGTGGAGCGGTTCGGTTCCTCTGTCTGCCGAGGACAGTCCTCTGTGGAGGATCCTGGCGCGGGCGGCCGAACGCCCGTGGTGGTCAGGGGCGGGGCGCCTTCACGCCGTGCACGGCGGTGTACTCGGCGGCCAGCCAGGGAGCCAGGTCGTCGATGAGCATGCTGAGCAGTGCGGGATCGGTGGAGAGCGATCGCCCTGTCACCGCGGCGGTTCTCATCTGCTCGACGCGCTCCGGGTAGTAGCGGCCGAAGATCTCGGCCGACGCGGCGAGGTCGCTGGTCCAGCCTCCCCAGCGGGGCATGACCAGCGTGAACCCGGTGCGGACGACGCGGCGGGCGACACCGCGGCTGAGGGTGGCGCGCTCGTGGGTGGTGGCTCGCGCAGCCCGGCTCCGCCAGCCCGGGAGCACGAGGCCGAGGTCGCCGTTGGTCTCGCGGGCCAGCAGGGACGTGGGGCGGTAGCGGGGCAGGTGCTCGGCGAGGTCGTCGCCGAGCAGCGGAGTGCACAGGCAGGCCACGAAGAAGCCGCCGTCGTGGCGGTCGGCCTCGCTGAGCAGGCCGCGCGCCGCCCCCAGGACGACGCCGACCCCGTTGACCTGGGGGAACGCCTGGTCGATCGCGGTCTCGACGTCGGTGGCGTCGACCCGGTCGGCTTCTCCGGGCTCGTGGTGGAGAGCGAGCAGGAGGTCGAGGTCGGAGCGGCCGGGAACCGCGGTGCCGCGGGGGATGCTGCCGTAGAGGTAGGCGCTGTGCAGCCGGGTGCTGTCGAAGGCGGCGGTGATGTGGCTGCGGGCCGCGTCGACAACGGGAGCGAACGCCTCGGAGACACGGTGCAGAGCGCCTTCGCGGGCGATCGTGCCGTCGGGGTTCAGTCCTCGTTCACACATGGAGCCACTCTCTCTGCTGGCGGTGTCCGTTGCCCAACGCATTTGGCGTGTCACTGGCCGGATTCCTCGGTGTCATGACGGCCGTCGCTTGTGGACCGTGAGGTGTTTTCCCCTGGCACCCCGTTTTTCCCATTCTGACCTCAGAGGTGACGATGCGGTAGTTTGGGGAAGAAAGAGGAGGGGCGATGCGGCAGGAGTTGTTCTCGCTGGAGCAGGTGGCCGAGCGGTTGGGGCTGCACGTGCGAACGGTGCGCGGCTACGTGCGGGACGGGCGGCTCAGGGCGGTCCGCATCGGCAAGCAGTACCGGGTGTCCGCGAACGACCTCGCCGAGTTCACCGGCCTGCCCGCCGCGGAGCAGTCCTCCGCCGCGCGGGACGTGGAGGTGACGAGCGTCGTGCGGATCGAGGGGCTCGACCCGCACGACGCGAGCCGGCTCGCCAACCTGGTCGTGGCGTCCGCGCAGGGCCGCTCCGGCGGTGACCGGAACCTGAGGATCGAGACGAACTACGACCGGGAGCGCGCCAGCATGCGGATCGTCGTGCTGGGCGGCCCCGAGGACACGGCGGAGGTGCTGCGGCTGGTCTCCACGTGGACGGAGGCTACGACCTGATCCCGTGCCGGCCCTGAGCTCGTGCCCGTGCTCGTGCCCGTGCTCGTGCCCGTGCTCGTGCCCGGGCCGCCGGGCGCGCCGGCTCCTGGCGGTCAGGGGCGGGGCAGCGCGTCGCGGAGCCGGATTCCGCTGGAACCGAGGCTGCTGGCGGTCACCGTTCGCGGTCGCTGTCCGATGTGGACGGTGTCGTCCAGGCCATCGCTCTCGGGCACTGGCGGGGAAACCAGTAGTCGGGCGACCGCGCGGCGTCCACCGCCCAGACGTGGGCCTCCGGCTGCCGGGCGGTGGCCGCGACGTGGGGCGCGAAGCGCTCGATGGTCGGATCTTCGGAGAAGTGCGGCACCTGGCCTGGTTCCGGTCGCATGGCTGGTGTTTCCAGCACTGGCTCGCCAGAACGCGGCCACACCTCAACGGCTGGGCGAGTTCGGTGTGGACGCGGGAGCGCGCCGTTGGCGCCGTGCCGAGTGCCCGGTCGCCAGACGTGATGGCGACCGGGCACTGATCCGTCATGCCGCGTGGCCGTTCCCGTAGTCCTTGAGCGTGACCGCGTGGGCGACTTTCTCCATGCCCCGGCTCATCACGCTCTTCGGCAGGTACGGCAGCAGGCGGATGGACTGGTTGCGGATCCAGAGCTGGGCCCGGGAGGCCGGCATCAGGCCGCCGCCACCGGCGCTCCTGGCGAACTTCTGGGCCCGGGTGACGAACTCGCGCATCTGGTGCTCGTAACGCGGGTACGCGAGACGGTGGTCGCCGCCGGCCTCGGCGAGCTCGCCGGCCAGGACGTACGCGCCGACGAGGGCCAGGCTGGTGCCGATGCCGGACATGGGCGACGCGCAGTAGCCGGCGTCCCCGAGCAGGACGGCGCGACGCCGGGACCAGGTGTCCACGTGGACCTGGCTGACGCTGTCGAAGTAGAAGTCGGGCGCGGTCCCGACGTCGGCCAGCAGGCGGGGGATCCGCCAGCCGTCCCCCTCGAAGGCCCTGGTCAGGATCCGCTTCTGCTCGGCGACGTCGCGCCGGTCGTACCGCAGCGGCGGCGAGCCCCAGAAGAACAACGCCACCGCCGAGTCGCGGGACGGCACCGGGTAGACACCGGCGGACCTCCCTGGTCGGCCACCGCTGGCGGGAACGGTGTACACCAGCTCCCAGCCGTCGCGGTCCACCGGCACCGTGGTGCTGAAGATCGAGACGTAACAGCCGAGGTGGCGGACGAAGCTCTGCTCCGGGCCGAACACCAACCGCCGCACGGTGGAATGCAGGCCGTCCGCGCCGACCAGCAGGTCGAACCGGCGTGATCCGCCCCGCTCGAAGGTGACCTGAACGCCGTCGTCGTCCTGTGCCACGGCGGAAACCGAGTCGTCGAAGACGTACTCGACGTTGTCCCGGGTGAGGTCGTGCAGGATTCGGGACAGGTCGGTGCGCAGGATCTCCAGCTCGGCGATGGGACCGCCGGAGTCCCCGAACACCTCGGTGCTCATGGTCGCGACCCGGTTGCCGGTCCGGTCGACGAACGCCATGCCCCGCGCGCCCGTGTGCGTCTGGCGGAGCCGGGGCATGATGCCCATCCGCTCGGCGACCTCGCGGGCGGTGCCGCGCAGGTCGACGGCCTGGCCGCCGGTGCGGAGCCCGGGCGCGCGCTCCACCACCGTGGGGTGGAAGCCGTTGCGGTGCAACCAGTACGCCAGCGCGGGCCCGGCGATTCCCGCGCCGGAGACGAGGATGTTCCGGTTCTTCACGCGTTCTCCTGTGCTGTGCCGCCGAAGCCGGCGAGCGGCCGGCGGGTCGTGCGGTGGACGAGGACGACCGTACAGATGTGCCAGACAAACGTCTAGGACAAATGTGCAAGACGCTTGTCTCACCTCGACTGGTAGGGTGCCGCCCATGGGGAACCGGGAGGACCTGCTCGACGGCGCCAAGCGCTGCCTGCGCGAGAAGGGCTACGGCCGCACCACCGCGCGCGACATCACGGCGGTGGCGGGGACCAGCCTGGCGTCCATCGGCTACCACTTCGGCTCCACCAAGGCGCTGCTGGACGCGGCCCTGTTCGAGGCGGTCGGCGAGTGGACCGACGAGCTCCGCCGCGCCCTCGACGCCGACGTGGACCCGCAGGCCGGCCCGTTGGCGCGGTTCGAGGCGTACTGGACCCGGATGATCGAGTCCTTCGTCGGCAACCGCGAGCTGTGGGCCGCCACGATGGAGGTCTTCGGTCAGATCGACCGGATTCCCGGGATGCGCCAGGCGATCGCCGAGGGTCTGCAGGAGGGGCGGGTCGCCTGGGCGGCGATGATCCAGGGCATCGACGCCGACGTCGACGCGGAGCGGGCCCAGGCGGTGGGCTCCCTGCACCAGGCGTTGCTGAGCGGGGTGATGGTGCAGTGGCTCGTCGACCCCGAGCGGGCGCCCTCGGCCCGTGACCTCACCGAGGCGCTGCGGATGATGGCCGCGGGGATCGAGGCGGAGGCGTCGGGCGGCACCGCCTGACCGACGCGGGACACCGGCCGAAACCGGGACTGGTCAAAGGAAATCGAGAAGCGGAAGCGCCGAAACCGCTTCCTGCGGGCGAAGGGCTGGGTCAGTCCGGGTGGGACAGTCGGCGCAACCCCTCGACCAGCTCGGCGGGTTCCGCGCTGGCGAAGGAGATCCGCAGGAAGGCCCCCGGCGGCTCGCTGACGAAGAAGCGGCGTCCGGCGCTGACGGCGACCCCCTGTCGGCGGGCGGCGCTGGCGATCTCCAGATCGTCGGCGCCGCGCGGTAGCCGGACCCACAGGTGCAGTCCACCGTGCGGCACCCGAGCGATCATCCACTGTGGACAGTGGCGGGCCACGGCGGCCACCGCCTCCCCGCAACGCTGGCGCAGCGCTCCGGCCAGCGCGCGGAGGTGCCGCTCCCAGCCGGGAGAGCTGACCAGGTCCAGCGCCGCCTCCTGCAACGGCCGGGCCACGAAGAAGTCGTCGACCAGGCGAACCGCGCGCATGCGCTCCATGACCGGCCCACGGGCCACCAGCGCCCCGATCCGCAGACTGGGCGCGGCGGGCTTGGTCAGGGAGGTCAGGTGGACGACCGTCCCGTGCCGGTCGTCGGCGACGAGGGCGCGCGGCGTCGCACCGTCGTGCCCCAGACACCGCGCGAAGTCGTCCTCCACGACGAACGCGCCCGCCGACCGGGCAACGTCGAGAACCTGACGCCGACGCTCGGGAGACAGCACCGCCCCGGTGGGGTTGTGGTAGGTCGGCTGGCAGTAGAGCACCCTGGCTCCGGTCATGCCGAACGCCTCGGCCAGCAGGTCGGGGCGCAGCCCCTCGTCGTCCACCGGCACCGGCACGGGCCGCAGTCCGGCGGCCCGCGCGGCGGCGACCGCGCCGGGGTAGGTGGGCGACTCCACCAGGACCGGGCTGCCGGGCGCGGCGACGGCCCGGAAGGCGATCGACAGGGCGCTCTGCCCGCCCGCCGTGACCAGGACGTCCTCGGGGGTCACGTCGCCACCGGCGAGCGCGGCGAAGACCGATCGCAGGGGCGCCAGCCCGTCCGTGGGGGCGCGGTCCCACGCGTCGGGGCGTCGCGCGGCCCGGGCCAGCGCCGCGCTCAGGGCGCGGGTGGGTCGCAGCGAGGGGTGGAGATAGCCGCCGTCCAACCGGATCGCCCCGGCCGGGGGTGGGCCGAGCGGGTCGGTGATCGATCCAGTGTGGACAGTGCGGTCGGTCAACGCGACGGTCTGCCATGCGGTGTCGACCACCGCGCCCGCGCCACGCGCCCGCTGGGCCACGTACGTGCCGCTCCCGGGCCGGGTGACCACCAGGCCCTCCGCCGTCAGCAGCGCGACGGCGCGGGCGACGGTCACCGGGCTGACCTGGTGGCGCCGGACCAACTCGCGACTGCTCGGCAACCGGTCGCCGGGAGCGAGGCCGGCGAGCAGCCGGCGGAGATCGCCGACCAGATCACCGGAAGTGCTACTCTCGGACATGAGAGTTCACGATAGCGCTCCCCTCGACAACGCGGAACCGCTACTGGACGTCGCCGCTCTGCGGGCCGACACCCCGGGCTGCGCAGAGGTGATCCACTTCAACAACGCCGGGTGTGGGCTGCTGCCGGCGCCGGTCCTCTCCGCCATGCAGGATCACCTGAACCTGGAAGCGCGCATCGGGGGCTACGAGGCGTCGGCCGCCCGAGCCGACGAGGTGCGGCAGTTCTACGTCGAACTCGGCGCCATGCTCAACACGGGGCCGGACAACATCGCCTTCGCGAGTAGCGCTACGCACGCCTACGCCACCGCGCTCTCCGCCATCCCGTTCGAGCCCGGCGACGTCGTCCTCACCACCCGCCACGACTTCATCTCCAACCAGATCGCGTTCCTGTCGCTGCGGAAGCGCTTCGGCGTGCGCCTCGTGCACGCCCCGGACGCGCCGGAGGGCGGCGTGGACGTGGCGGCGATGGCCGACCTCATGCGCGAACACCGGCCCCGGCTGGTGGCCGCCACCCACATCCCCACCAACTCCGGACTGGTCCAGCCGGTCGCCGAGATCGGCCGGCACTGCCGGGAACTGGACCTGCTGTACCTGGTCGACGCCTGCCAGTCGGTGGGGCAGTACCCGCTCGACGTCGACGAGATCGGCTGCGACCTGCTCACCGCCACCTGCCGGAAGTTCCTGCGCGGGCCGCGGGGTTCGGGCTTTCTGTACGTGTCCGACCGCGTGCTGCGCGCCGGCTACGAACCGCTGTTCATCGACATGTACGGCGCCCGCTGGAACGCGCCGGGCCACTACGAGCCCGTGCGCACCGCGGCCCGGTTCGAGGACTGGGAGTTCCCCTACGCCGCTGTCCTCGGCTGCGCCGCCGCCGTCCGCTACGCCCGGAACGTGGGTGTGGAGGCCATCGCGCGCCGGACCCCGGCGCTGGCCGCGCGACTGCGCGACCAGCTCGCCGCCGTTCCCGGAGTGCGGGTGCTCGACCAGGGCGCCCGGTTGGGCGCTCTCGTCACCTTCGCCATCGAGGGCTGGCAACCCGAGTCGTTCAAGGCGGCCGTGGACGAACGCCGGATCAACTCCGCGCTGAGCTTCCGCGGCCTGGCCCAGTTCGACTTCGGGGACAAGGACGTCGACTGGTGTCTGCGGCTTTCCCCGCACTACTACAACACCGAGGAGGAGGTGGACGAGGTCAGCGCCGCCGTCGCGGACCTGGCCCGCCTCGGGAGCTCGGCGCGGTGAGCGTCTCCCCGTCAACGGACAGGTGAACTGGTGGTGGGGCTGGGGATTCTCGTCGGTCTCCGGTCCCACCACCGGCCACCCGCCGCGACTCGCCCTGCTGTCAAGCAATCGACCAGGTACGCCAGACGGCGGCGGACCAGCCGGCGCTGGGCCCACTGGGCGAAACGGCTTCTGTCCGGCATATCGGGTGGTGCCGCCCGGAACGGATCATGAACACTGGCGGGCGTGCTGCTGACCGTGTCGACCACCCACCGCCCCGCGACCGATCTGGGACACCTGCTGCACAAGCATCCCGACCGCTCGCAGCGGTTCGAGGTCACCGGCGGCGTCGCGCACGTGATGTACCCGGAAGCCAGCGAGGAGCGCTGCACGGCGGCCCTGCTCCTCGACGTCGATCCGGTCGAGCTGGCGCGGGGTCGACGCGGTCAGGGACCGGAGGGTTTCGTCCTGGGGCAGTACGTGAACGACCTCCCCTACGCCGCCTCCTCGCTGCTCGCGGTCGCGCTCGGGAAGGTGTTCGGCTCGGCGCTCAGGGGCCGTTGCGGCGCGCGGCCGGAGCTGGTGGAGACCCCCATTCCCCTGGAGATCCACATTCCCGCGCTGCCCTGCCGGGGCGGCCCGGAGTTGGTGCGCAACCTGTTCCTCCCGTTGGGCTGGTCGGTGTGGGCCATCTCGGTCCCGCTGGACCCGGCCTTCCCGGACTGGGGCGACAGCCGGTACCTGGACGTGCGGCTCACCGGCAGCGCGCGCCTGGCGGACGCGCTGTCGCAGCTCTACGTGCTCCTGCCGGTGCTGGACGACGCCAAGCACTACTGGGTCAGCGAGGACGAGGTGGCGAAGCTGGTCCGGGCGGGTGGCCGGTGGCTGAACACGCACCCGGAGCGGGAGCTGATCACCAGCCGGTACCTCGCGCACCAGCGCCGGTTCGCGAGCGCGGCGCTGGCCCGGCTGGCCGAGCTGGACGGCCGGCCGGCCGAGGAGGTGGTGGAGGACGTGGTGGAGGACGCGACGGAGGTCGCGGCCGACAGCGCCCCCGTCGGGCACGACGCCGCGGACCAGCGCGTGCCGTCGCTGGCCGAACAACGCTGTGCGGCGATCCTCTCGGAGCTGAGGTCCGCCGGAGCGGCTCGCGTGGTGGACATGGGATGCGGCGAGGGCAGGCTGCTGCGGGAGCTGCTGGCCGAGCGCTCCTTCACCGAGATCGTCGGCGTCGACGTGGCGCCCAGGGCGTTGCGGACGGCCGCCGCGCGACTGCGGCTGGACCAGATGGCCGAGCGGCAGCGCGAGCGGATCCGGCTGCTGCACGGGTCGTTGACCTACGCCGACTCCCGGCTGGCCGGCTTCGACGCGCTGGTGTTGGCCGAAGTGATCGAGCACGTGGACCCGCCCCGGCTGCCCGCCCTCGCTCAGGCCGTGTTCGGTGCGGCGCGCCCGACGACCGTCGTCGTGACGACACCCAACGTCGAGTACAACGTGCGGTGGCCGTCCCTGCCGGCCGGCGACACCCGGCATCCCGACCACCGTTTCGAGTGGAGCCGCACCGAGTTCGCGGACTGGGCCGAGACCGTGAGCGCCGAATACGGTTACACGGCGCGAATCCTGCCGGTGGGTCCGGTCGACGCCGAGCTCGGAGCGCCCACCCAACTCGCCGTGTTCACCAGGAAGGGCGCGAACCCCGCATGAAACTGGCCATTCCCGAGCTGAGCCTGGTCGCGCTCGTCGGGCCGTCCGGTTCCGGCAAGTCCACCTTCGCCCACCGGCACTTCGCGCCCACCCAGGTGCTGTCGTCCGACGTCTTCCGCGCGATGGTCGCGGACGACGAGAACGACCAGTCGGCGACCGCCGAGGCGTTCGACGCGTTGTACCACGTGGCCGGCAAGAGGTTGCGCGCCGGCCGGCTCACCGTCGTGGACGCCACCCACGTCCAGCGCGAGGACCGGGCCAAGGTCGTCGCGTTGGCGCGGGAGCACGACGTGCTGCCGGTCGCCATCGTGTTCGACCTGCCGAGGTCGGTCTGCGCCACGCGCAACGAGAACCACCGGGCACTGCCGGACCACGTGCTGCGGCGTCAGCGCGACGCGCTCCGCCGCTCCCTGCGCCACCTCCACAAGGAGGGGTTCCGCAAGGTCCACGTGCTGTCCACTGTGGACGAAGTTGAGTCGGTCGAGCTCCAGTACGAGAAGGCGTACAACGACAAGCGGGAGCTCACCGGCCCGTTCGACGTCATCGGTGACGTCCACGGCTGCCGGGCCGAGCTGGAGAACCTGCTCGGGCGACTGGGATATCGCCTCGACCGCGACGACTCCGGCCGGCCGGTGGGCGCCGCGCACCCCGACGGGCGGACCGCCGTCTTCGTGGGCGACCTGGTGGACCGGGGGCCGGACACCCCCGGCGTGCTGCGGCTGGTGATGGGCATGGTCGCCGCCGGCACGGCCCTGTGCGTCGCGGGAAACCACGAGAACAAGCTGGTGCGCGCGCTCGACGGCCGGAAGGTCACCGTCTCGCACGGACTCGCGGAGTCCCTGGCCCAGCTCAGCGGCGAATCACCGGACTTCCGCGCCAGCGCGCGGGATTTCATGTACTCGCTCGTCAGCCACTACCGCCTGGACGGCGGCGACCTGGTGGTCGCGCACGCCGGCCTGAAGGAGGACTACCACGGACGGGCCTCGGCGCGGGTCCGGTCCTTCTGCCTGTACGGGGAGACCACCGGGGAAACCGACGAGTACGGGCTGCCGGTCCGCCACCCGTGGGCGCGGGAGTACCGGGGCGCGGCCGCCGTGGTGTACGGCCACACCCCGGTCCTGGAGCCGACCTGGCTGAACAACACGATCTGCCTCGACACCGGGTGCGTCTTCGGCGGGTCGCTCACCGCCCTGCGGTGGCCGGAGCGGGATCTGGTGTCCGTGCCCGCCGAGCAGGTCCACTACCAGCCGGTCCGGCCGCTGGCGGTGGAGGCCGGACGGTCCGACGACAGCCAGGAGCGGCCGGACGACCTGCTCCGCATCCAGGACGTGCTGGGCACTCGCACCCTGGAGACCCGCCTGCTGGGCCGGCTCAAGGTGCTGGAGGAGAACGCGGCGGGCGCGCTGGAGGTGATGAGCCGGTTCGCGATCGACCCGCGCTGGCTGGTCTACCTGCCGCCGACGATGGCGCCGTCCGCGACCACCGAGGAGGAAGGACTCCTGGAGCACCCGGCGGAGGCGTTCCAGTACTACCGGGCCGAGCGCGTGTCCCAGGTGCTGTGCGAGGAGAAGCACATGGGGTCGCGCGCCGTCGTCGTGCTGTGCCGCGACGGCGAGGTCGCCCGGCGGCGGTTCGGGATCGCCGACGGGACGACCGGCGCGGTGCACACCCGCACCGGCCGCGCGTTCTTCAACGACCAGGAGCGCACGGAGCGGCTGCTCGCCCGGCTGCGCGGCGCGGTGGACGAAGCCGGGCTGTGGGCCGAACTCGGCACCGACTGGCTGGTCCTCGACGCCGAACTGCTGCCGTGGTCGGCCAAGGCCGGCGATCTGCTCCGGCAGTACGCGTCGGTGGGGGCGGCGGCCCGCGCCGCGCTTCCCACGGCGGTGTCGGTGCTGGAAAAGGTGGCGGGACGGGGCATCGACGTGGGGGAGTTGCTGGGGCGCCAGCGGCGGCGACTGTCCCATGTGGACGCTTTTACCGCTGCCTACGGGGGCTACTGCTGGCCCGTGGACGATCTGAAGGGCGTCGTGCTGGCGCCGTTCCAGATCCTGGCGGGGGAGGGCGCCTGCTACGCGGATCAGGACCACCTCTGGCATCTGGAGCGCATTGACCGGTTGGTCGCGGCGGACCCGGAGCTGCTGCGGACCACACGACGCTTTCTGGTCAATGTGGACGATCCGGAGTCGGCGGCAGCGGGTGTCGCGTGGTGGACCGAGCTGACCGAGCGCGGCGGCGAGGGCATGGTGGTGAAACCGCTCTCCGGCGTGGCACAGGGCGCGCTCCAGCCGGGGATCAAGTGTCGGGGCCGCGAGTACCTGCGCATCATCTACGGCCCCGACTACACCGAGCCGGCGAACCTCGCCCGGTTGCGGCAGCGCAACCTCGGTCGCAAGCGCTCCCTCGCCCTCCGCGAGCACGCGCTCGGATGGGAGGCGCTGCACCGGTTCGTGGAGGGCGAGCCGTTGTGGCGGGTGCACGAGGTCGTGTTCGCCGTGCTCGCACTGGAGTCCGAGCCGATCGATCCCCGGTTGTGAGGTCCTGAGGTCCGCACGACGGCGTCGGAGTCCCCGCCGAGAAGGGGACTCCGACGCCGATCTGGGCAGGGACGGTGTTCTGGCGGCACTCCGGCCAGAGCGCGCTGATCAGGGATTGCGCGGGTCCGGGCACCGTTGGGGGTTGCGCGGAATCGCTCCGGTGGCGAGGAAGACGTCCACCCGGCGGTTGGCGCACGGGCTCTGCCGGAAGAAGCCGATGAGGTGGTCGTTGCTGTCGACGGTGACCACACCCGGCCGGGCGCCCAGGGCCCGGGCCGTGCCCAGGATCGCGGTGTGCGGCGTGACGGGGCTGCGCTCGGCGCCGACCACCAGGATGGTGCGCGCGCCGTTCCGGTCCGGGCGAACCGGCGGTTCCGCGGAGGTGGCTGGCCAGAACGCGCAGGGCGTGATGTTGGCGGGCATGCCACCGGTCAGCGGGTACGCCTTCCTGTCCCGGGCTACGAGTCGCCGGTACTGGTCGACGTCTCGGGGCCAGCTCCCGTCGACGCAGTTGCCGGCCTGCTCGGCGACATGTCCGTTGTCCTCCGCGCCGGTCTTGGTTTGGTGGAGAGCGCGTGCCGCGAGCCGCGCACCCGATGCCGCGTTGTCCCGCTCGTGCACCATGCGCAGCCAGCTCGCCGCACCGGTCTTCCCCGGTTCGGGGTCCAGCCAGTAGAACCGGTGCAGCGCTGCGGCCGCGGCGACCGTGCGGACGTCGTTCCCGGTGATGACTTGTCCACCCGGCCCGGTCCAGGGCGCGGCGTCCAGCTCGGTGATCATTCCGAGGACCGTGTTCCGGACGTCCCGCTCGGTGGCGCCCAGCCGGTAGGCGGCAGGGCGTTCTGCCAACCACCGCGCGAAGTCACCGAAGCCGGCTTCCACACCAGGACCCTCCATGCGGGCCGTCGCGTACCCGAACCGCGCCGGGTCCACCGGGCTGTCCAACACCATCCGGTCGACCCGCCCGGGGAACAGGCTGTCGTAGGCCACACCGAGAAAACTGCCGTACCAGCCGCCGTAGTAGGTGAACCGCGCGACGCCGAGGGCCTGCCTGACTCGATCCAGGTCGCGTGCGACAGTCACCGTTCCCATGTGTGGCAGGAGATCTCCGATCCGCTTTCCGCACCGGTCCGCCACCGCTCTGGACGCGGCGACGCTGTCCTCAATGGACCCCGAGGCCGCGGGGTGGCGGGCGGGTAACTCCGCGGCGGTCAGACCGCAACTGACCGGGGACGAGGCCCCCACCCCGCGCAGGTCGAGCCCGACGACGTCGTACAACTCCGGGATCCGGGTTCCCCCGAACGCCTTCCGCGCTTCCGACGGCATCCACAGGCTGGACTCGCCCCGTCCGATGGGGCCCACCACGAGCACGCCACGTCGCCGTTCCGGGCTGGTGCTGGCGATCCGGGAGACCACGAGCTCCAGCGTGCGGCCGCCGGGATCGCGGTAGTCCACGGGAACCAGGACTCGCGCGCACCGCTGGTCCGGATGACCCGGCGACGAGCCCGGCGGCTTCGGTGGGCAGTCACCCCACCGCAACGTTTCCCGAGGAACCGCCTCCGCCGAACCTCCCATCACCCCCAGCAACACCACGACCAGCGCGTGTTGTCGGGAGGCAAAGAGTCTATTGTGGACGGTCGATGGCGGGGCGCTCGGTCAGCCAGCGGTGGCGTCGCCCCTGGCGTAGCGGTAGGCGGCCCTGAGCACGGCACGCGCGACGTCGAGTTCCTGGGTGGTGCGGGGAGCGTAGAGCATGACCACGTTGACCTGGGGCGAGTGCAGCGGGTGGCGCTCGCCCCAGCCCTGGGCGAGCAGCTCCCGCTGGTCCGGCGCGGACAGCGCCAGGTGCAGGCTGCCGTCGGGGTGGACGTGCGCCACCTCGGCGGTCAGGCGGGGTGGGAGCAGCACGGAGCCGGGCGCTGGTGCGACGCCGTCCAGGAACAACGCCACCGCCTTCTCGTCCGGGATGTCGTCGGCGACCGGAGCGCCGGGGAAGAGGGCGGCGATCCACGGGCGCATCCTGGCGGGATCGGAGATCTCGCTCGGGCCGGTCGTGGTGCGGGGGAAGGCGCGGGCCATCCCCCGGGTCAGCTCCTCGCGCAGCGCCGGCGGGCTGGTCTGGGTGAGCTGCACGTGCGGCACCCGGGGGCCGGTGCGCGGGCGCTCGCCGGCGCGCACGGGCAGGGACAGGGGAAGTGACCTTCTCGTGATCGCCCTCACGCCGGTCGGGGGCGTCCGGCGGTGTCGTAGTCGTGGCGGGCGTCGCGCACCCGCGCGAGGTGCTGGTCGGCCCACCGCGTCAGCGTGTCGAACACCGGGCTGAGGCTGTGGCCCAACTCGGTGACCTCGTACTCGACGCGCGGCGGCACCTCCGCGTGCGCGGTGCGGCGGACCAGCCCGTCCCGTTCGAGTTGCCGGAGGCGTTGGGTGAGGACCTTCGGGGTGATCGAGCCCACCAGCCCCGCCAGCTCGGTGAACCGCAGCCGGCCGTGCCGGGACAACACCCACAGAATCGACGTCGTCCACCGGCTGAACACCAGGTCGACCACCGGTGTGATGGGACAGGCCTCCTCCGCCGACGCGGTCGGCTCGGTGGACGGCGCCATGACCCGCCTCCCCTGTTTCCGCCGGACGTGACCGGGTAACTATCCCCGACATAGTTGCTATCAGGAAGGTAGTGATGCGGTCGGTGTGAACGTGGCAGGCGTCCGACGGCGCGGACGAGGAGGCCCCGGCGTCTCTCCTACCCGGTCGAGTTCACTGTGGAACCGGTTGGGGGCTTGGCGGTCCCGGGATCTACACGGATCTTATGAACGGTGTGTTCCCCTTCCGACGTGAGACATCGTGGCCAGTCACCGCTGACGGTCTGTCACGTGGGGAGGCCGGACGGCGCCGTGGGGCTCGTCGCACCGGAGGTGCGGACCACACCACACGTCAGCGGTCACGGTGATCGGTTCGGGTTGACCCGCGGTGGTTCGCGGGGAGAGGGGGAGGCTCCGTGCAGGGTTTGACGCGAAGAACCCGGGGATGGGCGGTCATCACCGGGTTGGTGTTGCTGGTGAGCGCGTGCTCGCCCACCAGTCCGCCGGACGTGGCGATCTCGCCGGGCAGCAGCGCGCAACAGGGGGCGAACGCGGCTCCGGTCACCTGCCGGACCAGCCTCGACGACGAGTTGCGCCGGCTCAAGGTGCCGGGGCTGTCGGTGGGGATCGTCAAGCACGGCCGGCTGGTCTGCACCGGCGTCGCCGGCCAGGCCGACGTCAGGGAGAACCGGCCGGTGACGCCCGACACCCTGTTCATCCAGGCGTCGGTGACCAAGACCGTCACCGCCACCGCCCTGATGCGGTTGCACGACCAGGGGAAGTTCCGGCTCGACGACGACATCAACAACTACCTGCCGTTCCCGGTGCGGAACCCGAACTGCCGGCAGAAACCGATCACGTTCCGGCAGCTCCTCACGCACACGTCGTCCATCAAGGACTTCCCGGACATGGGCCTGCTGCCCACCGAGCAGCTGCTCCCGCAGGACTCGGACATCCCCCTCACGGACTACCTGAAGTCGTGGCTCACGCCGGAGGGCAGGAACTACGACGCCGGCGAGGTGTTCCACAAGGACTGCCCCGGCGAGGACTACGACTACTCCAACATGGGGTTCGTGCTGGCCGGCGAGCTGGCGCAGCGGATCGGCGGCAAGGGGCTGGACGACCTCGCCCGCGAGGAGATCTTCACGCCGTTGGGGATGAAGGAGACCTCCTACTTCCGCCGTTCGCTGGACCAGAACCGGATGGCGATGCCCTTCGACCGGACGTCGTCCGGGTTCCAGGCGCTCGGGCACTACGGCGAGCCGAACTGGCCGGACGGCATGCTCCGGACCTCGGTTCCCCAGCTCGCCCGGTTCCTGTTGATGTTCATGGGGGACGGCGAGTACGACGGCCGCCGCATCCTCTCCGCGTCGACCGTGGCCGAGATGCGCAAGGTCCAGTTCCCCAAGCTGTCCAAGGAACAGGGACTCGCCTGGTACTACCGGAACTTCGAGGGACGCCGCCACGTGCTGGGCCACGTCGGCGAGGACCACGGCGCGTCGTCCTACATGTTCTTCGACCCCAACGACGGGTCCGGCGTGATCCTGCTGGCGAACGGGAACTGGTACAAGCGCGAGGAATCACCGGCCGCGGACAAGCTGGCCTCGGCGCTCTTCCGCGAGGCGGCCACCTACTAGCCGACTGTTCCGAGCGGGCGTCCCCGGTCGTCAACTCGTCTGGCGCCCGCCGCGCCACCGTTGTTTCCCCGGACCGGGGATGCGCGGGGCGCGGCGGGCGTTTTCCGTTGCCGGGCCGGAAAACCGCGCTCCGCCTACCCACCCCAGATCTCGTCGAGCGTGTTCCCCCGGGCGTCGAGCACAGAGAGCTCGTAGAACATCCCCACCGGCTCGAAGTCCACCGTCCCCGGCCCGTCGGCGGACACGCCGACCCTGAGTCGAAACACCTTCTCGGCCACGTCTTCCTCTCTTCCCACTTGTCGTCGACCGCTGACCGCTTCACGAGCATGGGTCGGGCGAGCAGCTGTGGAACAGCGTGACGCGGAGGGAAGGCGATCACACGCTCAGGGGGTGGACTGGGCCACCGCTTCCTGTGGGGAAAGTCGGGTCCCGTGCTGGAAAGCGGTGACGAACTCCTTGTCGCCCAAGGCTTTCCGGGACGTCGCGGTGATGCGGTCGACGTCGCCGCGTTCGGCGGGTGGCAGGGGCGCGGCGACGGAGTCGCGGGTGGCGGTCGCGGCGCCGAGCAGGACGGCGGCGGCCCGGTGCCGGCCGGCGAGGGCGTGGGCGCCGGCGAGTCCCTCCAGGGCCAGCGCCACGGCCCGGGGGTCGCCGAGCTCGCCGGCGCGCGCCAGGCTCTCGTGGTGGAGGGCTCGGGCGCGGTCGGCGTCTCCGCGGTGTTCGGCGACGAAGCCGAGTTCGGCGAGGACGAGGGTGATGGCCGGGCCGAAGTCGACCCGGTGGAACCAGTCGAGCATCCGCCGCAGGTGGGTCTCCGCGGAGTCGAGCAGCCCCCGGCGGCGGTCGATCAGCCCCAGGCCGAGCTCGGCCTCCACCTTTCCCGCGTGGTAGGCGTGCTCGGTGGCCACCCGGAGCGCGTGCTGGTGGTGGTCGTGGGCCAGGGTGTGGTCGCCGGACAGCAGGGCCAGCCGGCCGAGTCCGCAGAGGAGCTTGACGACGTCCGGCCACAGGCCCAGTTCCTCCGCGGTGGCCAGCCCGGCCCGGTAGCGCTCGGCGGCCCGGGCGTGGTCACCGGTGATCTCGGCGAGGGAGGCCAGCGGGAACACGCTCTGGAGCCGGCCCCAGCGGTCGCCGAGCTGGCCGAAGAGCTGGTCGGCGCGTTCGCCGTCCCGGCGCAGGGCGGCGAGGTCGCCGCGGGCCAGCGCGTGCCGGGCGCGGATGCTCAGGGCGGCGGCGACGCCCCACTGGTCGTCGAGGGCGGTGAAGTCCGCCAGCGCCCGGTTCGTCAGCTCCTCGCTGACGGCCAGGTTCAGGCCGAGCTGGCTCCAGGCGAACAACCAGGCGGCGGTGGCGCGCCCCGCGCGGTCGCCCCGCTCGTCGTAGCGGGACAGGACGGCGCGCAGGTGACCGGCGTCGCCGGCGCCCTCGCCGAGCAGCAGTTCGATGCCGGTGTGCCAGGTCAGCGCGCGGGTGCGGTCGGCGTCGGCGTCGGCGCTGTCGACCGCCGCGGCGATGGCGGACTCCAGCGCGCGCCGGGCCTCCGCGAGCCGGCCGCGCATGATCCAGTACCAGCCCAGGGCGTTGACCAGGCGCAGCGCGTGGGCCGGCGACGGGCCGTGCTCCAGGGCGCGCCGGAGGTTGGGCGTCTCGACGTCCAGCCGCGCCAACCACTGTCGTTGCTCGGGGCCGCGCAGGAGCGGAGCGACCCGTTCGGCCAGTTCGGTGTAGTGGCTGGCATGTCGTTGCCGCATCAGGGAGAGCTCACCCGCCTCCCGCAGCCGGTCCAGGCAGTAGTCCCGGATGGACTCCAGGAGCTGGTAGCGCGGGCCGTCGGCGCGGTCGACGAGCACGACCAGCGACCGGTCGACCAGGCAGGCCACCAGGTCGGGAACCTCGTGGGGGAGCACGCCGTCACCGGAGCAGACGACCTCGGCCGCGTCCGGGGCGCAGCCCTCGGCGTGGACGGCGAGCCGGCGCAGCACGACGCGTTCGGCCGTGGTCAGCAGCTCCCAGCTCCAGTCGATGACGGCGCGGAGCGTGCGTTGGCGGGTGGGGGTGTCGCGGTGGGCGCTGGCCAGCACCGCGAACCGGTCGTCGAGGCGGGCCAGCAGCCCGTGCACGCCGAGGGTGCGCACCCGGGAGGCGGCCAGCTCCAGCGCGAGGGGGATGCCGTCCAGTCGTCGGCACACGGCGGCGACGGCCGAGGCGTTGTCGGCGTCGAGCGTGATGCCGGCGCGGGTGGTGAACAGGTGCACGGCGCTGGCGGCGAGCGCCGTGGCGGGGTCGGCGTCCGCCAGGGGGTCGGGCAGGGCCAGGGGTGGCACCGGGACGGGGAGCTCCCCGCCGAGGCCGAGCGGTTCGCGGCTGGTGGTGAGGACGCGCAGCCCGGGGACGGCCCGCAGCAGCGCGGCGGCGAGCTCGGCGACCGGCTCCACCAGGTGTTCGCAGTTGTCGAGCACGAGCAGCAGGCGGCGGTGGGCCAGCGCGGCGGCGAGCCGGTCGGCGGGAGAGGCGGTGTTGGAAGACGCGGTGTTGGGAGACGCGGTGTTGGAAGACACGGTGTTGGAAGACGCGGTGTCAGGAGAAGCGGTGTCCGGGGTGGAGTCCTGCCGGATGTCCAGGGCAGCCATCGTCGCCTCGACCAGGGCCGCGGCCGGGTCGGCCGCGGTGCGGTCGGGGGCAGTGTGGTCAGGCGCGACGCGGTCGAGGGCGGCGAGCTCGACCAGCCAGGCGCCGTCGGGCAGGGTGTCGGCGAGTTCGGCGGCGACCGCGATGGCCAGCCGGGTCTTGCCCACCCCACCGGGGCCGGTCAGCGTCACCAGCCGGTTGTTCTCCACCAGGGCGCGCACCCGGGCGACGGCCTCGTCCCGGCCGATCAGCGCGGTCACCGGGGTGGGGACGTTGCCGCGTGACGACGTCGGGGACGTCAGCGGCGTCGGGGGCGTTGGGGCCAGCGCGGGGTCGTCGCGCAGGATCGCCTGGTGCAGGGCGACCAGCTCGCCGCCGGGGTCGAGGCCGAGCTCGTCGGCGAGGTGGCGGCGCAGCTCCGCGTAGCTGTCCAGGGCCTCCCGGGTGCGCCCGGACCGGTGGAGGGCGCGCATGTGGAGGGCGCGGAGCCGTTCCCGCGCGGGGTGGCGGGCCACCAGGTCGGTGAGCCCGCCGACCAACGGGTGGTGCTCGCCCAGGGCCAGTCGGGCCTCGGCGTGCTCCTCCTCGGCCAGCAGGCGCTCCTCCTCGAACCGGACGACCGGCGCGCGGGCGAAGGGCTCGTCGGCGAAGTCGGCGAAGGCCGGCCCCCGCCACAGGTCCAGCGCCTCCGCCCACAGCGCGGCGCGGGCGCGGGGGTCGGCGGCGGCCCGCGCTCGGGCGGTGAGGGCGGTGAACCGGCCGGAGTCGACCAGGTCGGGGTCGAGGTCGAGCAGGTAGCCGGGCGCCCTGGTCACCACCAGTCGCCGGGCGCCGGGTTCGGCGTGCTCCAGGGCGCGGCGGAGCTGCGCGACCTTGCCCTGCAGGGCGTTGGCGGGGTGGCGGGGCGGCTGGTCGCCCCACAGGTCGTCGACCAAACCGTCGACGGAGCGGACGCGGCCGGCGTGGGCGAGCAGGACGGCCAGCAGGGCCCGCACCTTCCGCTCGGCGATCGCGACCGGCCGCCCGTCGGCGTCCCACACCGCCAGCGGTCCCAGCACCCCGAATCGCACCCGGGCACGATAACCCGAGCTCGCGCGGGCGCTGTCGGTCCTGTCGCCGGCGACCACAGTGGACCGACAGCCGACCGGCAGCGGCCTCGGACAGGGTCGGGGACGTCAACCGACACCGACGGCGGAGGAACCGCGATGAGCTCTCCCACGAAGACGGCCGTGACCATCCTGGGCCTGGGCAACCTGGGCCAGGCCCTGGTCGCGACGCTGCTGCGCGCCGGCCACCCGACCACGGTGTGGAACCGCTCGCCCGGCCGCGCGGAGGCGCTGGTGGCCCAGGGCGCGAGCGAGGCGGCCACGCTGGCCGAGGCGGTCGCCGCCAGCCCCCTGGTGATCGTCAGCGTGCTGGACACCGCCGCGGCCCGGCAGGTGCTGGGCGCGGCCACCGAAGCGCTGCCGGGGCGCGCGGTGGTCAACGTCACCTCGGGCACGCCGGAGGTGGCCAGGGAGCTGGCGGCGTTGGCCGCCGAGCACGGCGCGGACTACCTGGACGGGGCGATCTACGCGGTGCCGCAGACGATCGGCACCGCGGACTCCACGATCAACTACAGCGGCGCGGCCGCGGTGCACCAGAAGTGGGGGCAGCAGCTCGACGTGCTGGGCCGCGGCACCTACCTGGGAGCCGACCCCGGTCTGGCGTCGGTCTACGACCTGGCCATCCTGGGCGGGATGTACGGCATGCTGGGCGGTTTCCTCCACGCCGCGGCGATGGCCGACGCGGCGGGCGTCAGGGCGGGCGAGCTGACCCCGATGCTGGTGTCCTGGCTGATCGGGTGCATGCCGGCGCTGACGGAGTTCGCCGCGGAGATCGACGCCCGCGACTACACCACCTCGATGTCCAATTTGGACATCAACCAGGCCGGTCTGGCCAACATCGTCGACGCGAGCGCGGCCCAGGGCGTCGACACGGGAATCCTGGCCCCGCTGCGGAAGCTGGTGGACGAGCAGGTCGCCGCCGGGCACGGCGCGGCCAGTCTCGCGCGGGTGTTCGAGGTGCTGCGGAGGCAGGCCTGATCCGCTCGACAGGACAGCGGCCGCGTCGCGGCCACAACCCCTGACGGCGAGGACTCGGCCACCCAGGTTCGCTGGTGGGTCGGGTCCTCGCCGTCTGCCTGGCGCGAGGTGTGGCTGTCCGCTTGTGTCCACTGAGGACTGTCGATTGCCGACGCCCGTCGTTGGCGCGCTCTCGGGTGGCGGGGACGGTCACGGGAGTTGGTGCGGCGACTGCCGGGCGCTGAGGGTCTGCCGCCAGTGCTCGGCCGCCGTGGTCATGTCGTGGCCCAGGTGGTGGAAGAACCGGCTCGTCGCGTCGAGCCGAGCTCCGGCCGGCGTGTCGGCGCCGAGGACCTCGGCGCCGTGCCGGGTCGCGTCGGCCCACAACGCGATGGACCGCGTGCTCGCCACCCACGCCCGGTACCAGACGTCCTCGTCGATGGAGTACCGCTCCCGGCGGAGCCGGGGATCGCGTTCGCGGCGGACCATCTCCAGGCGTTCCAGGTAGCCGATCGCCTTGGAGATCGACGCCGGGCTGACCCGCAGCCGCTGGACCAGGTCGGCGGAGGTGTGGCTGCCGCTGTCGCTGGTGTACAGGCAGGCCAGGACCCTGGCCATCATCGGGGTGAGCCCGGTGCGGACCATCATCGCCGCGAACTCCTCCTCGAACTGCCGCACCGCCTGCGAATCCCGGCCGCGGAGGTCGGCGCCCGGAGCGGTGGGGGAGGGGGCGGGGCTCCTCCGGCGCGCCCGCCGTTTCGTCACCTGCTGGGCCTGGTCGGCCCGGTAGCCGGCGGGACCGCTGTTGCGGGCCACCTCGCGGCTGACGGTGGAGGTCGGCCGGCCGAGCCGGCGGGCGATCTCGGCGTAGCCCAGTCCCTCGGCCAGCCCCTCGGCGATGCGCTGGCGGTCCTCGTGCGTGAGACGCCCTCCCGGCATCAGACCCTCCCTTGTGCCGCGATGTCCCGTGCAGTGTGCGTTTCGCGGTCATGCCATTGCAACACCCGATGCCGAGTAGTTGCGTTCATCCGCAGAACCATTGCAACGTTTCCCGGAAATAACCTGCGGTAACCCGAGAAATCGTGTCACCGTCGTTGACGAGATCGTGAAACGCAACGTAGCTTTTTCTTGTCATGAAGGGCTGTGGCGCGTCGGGCCGTGTGAAGTCCACAGTGGACGGATCTGGGGTGGTCCGGAGCGCGCCTCGGCCGGGAGAACACGAAGGAGAGTGACACCATGGCGGGCAGGGTCTGCCTCGTCACCGGCGCCTCGTCCGGGATCGGCCACGCCACCGCGCTCGAACTGCTCCGCGCCGGCCACGTCGTGTACGGAGCCGCGCGGCGGGTGGGGAAGATGGACGCCCTCCGGGCCGCCGGTGGTCACGTCCTGGAGATGGACGTGACCAACGACGCCGATCTCGAACGCGTCGTCCGCACCGTCGTCGACGAGCAGCGCCGGATCGACGTCCTGGTGAACAACGCCGGAATCGGGCTGCACGGCGCGCTGGAGGACGTGCCGATGGACCAGGCCCGGCGCCAGTTCGAGGTGAACGTCATCGGGCCGGCGCGACTGGCGCAACTCGTGCTGCCGCACATGCGGGCCAGGGGCGCGGGCACGATCGTCAACGTGTCCTCCATCGGCGGCGAGATCGCGTTGCCCCTCGGCGGCTGGTACTACGCGTCCAAGCACGCGCTGGAGGCGTACTCCGACACCCTCCGGCAGGAGGTCGGGCCGTTCGGTGTCGACGTCGTGCTCATCCAGCCCGGGATCATCCGGACGGAGTTCGAGAGCGGCACCGCCGCGGAACTGCGGGAGATCTCCGGCGACGGGCCCTACCGGGCCGTGGCCGAGGCGATGGCCAGGAAGGCCGAGACGGAGTTCGGCCCGGGCAGCAAGGCATCGCCCCCGGTCGTCGTGGCGCGAGCCATCCGGCAGGCGATCGAGTCGACCCGTCCGAAGCCGCGCTACGCCGTCGGCCACCTCGCCGATCTCATCCTGCTGCTCAACCGGCTTCTGCCCGACCGCCTCTTCGACAAGCTGGTGACCCGCCGACTCCGGTAGCGCCCTGGGGCGGCGACGTCAGGTCACAGCGCGAGGGGACGCGACGCCCGGCTGATCGTCAGCATTCCCCGGTGGAGGCGCAACAACAGGGGAACAGGCGCCACTGTTCCGCGCTGGCGCAAGGTTTCCGGGATGTAGTCCATCGTCGCGAGACGCTCGGCGTAGTGCCGGAAGCGGTGACAGCCGACGACGTCCAGGGACGAGCCGCGCGCGGCCCGCACCACCTCGGGCAGACCGAAGCCGGTGGGGTCGTCGGCCTGGATGACGTCCACCCCGTGGAGGTGGCGTTCCCGGACGCGGTGGGGAAAACGGCGGCTGGCGAAGTGGCGGTACAGGACGTACTCGGAGGCGCCGGTCCACTTCTCGGGGTCGGCGGTGGCCAGGAACGCCCGCCAGAACGGCCCAGGGTGGGCCTGTCGAGCCCGGTGCGCCAGGTCGGTGAGGATGGCGCGGTCGAACACCACGTGGTGGTGCATCCCGCTGTAGGCGTCCACGGGGTGCCAGTCGGGAACCAGCCGCGCGGCGGCGTCGAGGGCCGAGTGTCGCGGCGGGAGCTGGTGTTGACGGGTGCCCGGGCGCCAGTAGAGCGGGTATCCGTACGAGAGCAGTGAACGCCCCTCCGCGTCGACGAACGTCACGTCGCGGAGGAACGCGGTGTCGGCGTCCACCACCAGGACGTGATCAGGCGTGTCGCGGGGGAGCAGGTCGAAGCACCGCAGCTTCACCAGCTGCTGGAAGTACCAGGAGGCGTTGGCCGGATCGCGGCCGGCGGCGCTGAGGACAGCCGAGATCTCCGAGGTGCCGGGCGCGCACCGCGGTTCGTCGAGCCAGGCGATCCGCCGGTCCAGCGCGGTGATCGAGGGTGGAACCGCCTGCGCGACAACGTGCACGCCGGAGATGGGATTGCGGCAGTGGCGGAGGACGCTGGACAGGCAGACGTCCAGCCCCGGCAGGTCCTTCGGCGCGGCCGGCACGAGCACGGCGACCGGCGGCAGGTCAGTGGTGTTCGCCCTGGGCGTCGGCATCGCGCGCCGTCCTTTCGGTTCGCTCTCCTGATGTGAGCGCTGTGGGGAAAACAGGGTCGTGCGGTGTCAGGATGGCGGTTCGGGGACCTCGTCGCACGCGCACCCTGTCTGTCCTCTGTGGACATAGCTGGGTACGTGGTCGAGTCTGTGGGACTGGCAGTTTGTGGGACTGGAGGTCCGTGGAACCCAAACTCGGTGGCCGACCGGGGAAAGCGCCGTTAGCCTCACGCCAGTGATCTACGAGCATCCGTTGGCCTATCTGCTGGGGCTTGAGGGCGTGGCCCTGCTGCGGGCGTTCACCGGGGAGTTCGACCGCGACTTCGTGGAGTCGCGGATCGCGGAGATCCGCGAGTTGTTGGCCGACGAGGCGTTGGCCGGCGACGGCGTGGACGTCCGGCGGATCGGCGCTGTCGAGGGGTACGCGCTGTGGTCGGCGACGTACGACGCCCCCGGCAACGCCGCCTTCGCCATCGACAGCCCGGTCATCAGCGAGATCGTCGACGCGCTGCCGGCGGGCGTGGCCGTGGACGCCGCCTGCGGCACCGGTCGGATCTCCGCGGTGCTCGCCGAGCGCGGCCACCGCGTCCTCGGGGTGGACAGCTCGCCCGACATGCTCGCCGTGGCACGGGAACGCGTCCCGGACGGCGAGTTCTCCGTCGGCGACCTGCGTCGGCTCCCGGTGGCCGACGCCGGGGCGGACCTCGTCGTCTGCGCGCTGGCGCTGACGCACGTCCCCGACCTCGGCCCGGTGCTGGCGGAGTTCGCCAGGGTGCTGCGCCCCGGCGGGCACCTGGTGCTCTCCGACGTCCACCCGGAGGGCGTGCTGCGGGGCTCGATCCCCACCCTGCGCGGTCCCGACGGGAAACCAGGCCGGTTGGTCTCCCACCGCCATCTGGTCGGCGACTACCTGCGGGCGGCGCTGCCGGTGGGGCTGCGGCTCCGACGCTGCGAGGAGCCCCGGCGTCCGTCCCCGCCGGAAGCCGCGTCACCGGAAGTCGCGCCGCCGAGCGCGCCGAGAAACCCGGGGCCGTGGGAGCTGTGGCCGTGGTCCCTGCTGGAGCTGGCGCCCGAGGCGGCGCGCGCCGCCAACGCCGACATCCCGGCGATGCTCATCTGGCACTTCCAGCGAGAGGAGTCCTGACTCGCGCCACGGTTGCCAGGGGGTGCTGCCAGGATGCGGCGCACCCGAGACCGGGAGGACCTGACGACCTCGTTTCTCAACCCCTACCTCAACTTCGTGGGGAACGTGCGGCAGGCCATGGAGTTCTACCAGAGCGTTCTGGGCGGCACCCTGACGTTGCGGACGTACGGGGAGCTCGGCGACCCGAACGTTCCGTTCGCCGACCAGGTCATGCACGGCAGCCTGGAGGCCGACCAGGGCTTCACGCTCATGGGCTCGGACCTGCCGCCGGGCGCGGACCTCGTCAGGGGCAACAGCATCTCGGTGTGCCTCAACGGGTCCGACGCGGAGCGGCTGCGGGGCTACTGGGAGAAGCTGTCCAGCGACGCCACGGTTTCCGTTCCCCTGGAGCGGCAGACGTGGGGCGACGAGTTCGGCGCGTGCGTGGACAGGTTCGGCGTCTCCTGGATGGTCGTCATCGGCCAGGACCGGGACTGACCGACACCGGGCGTCACGACGGCGCCCTGTCATTCCACTGTGGACAGTGCGGGGTGCGTCGTCGAGCGCCGTCCCTGAGGGGAACGGTTGATCCCGAACGGGGTGCTGGCCCGCGTGTTCGCCGGGGGCCACCCCGTCACAACTGACGGTTGTGACGGGGTTAGGGTGGCCGGGTGGACCTCGACGCCGTGCGGACCTTCGTCGTCGTCGCCGAGCAGGGGAAGTTCCAGGACGCCGCCGACGAGATCGGCATCAGCCAGCAGGCCGTCTCCAAGCGGATCGCGGCCCTGGAGACCGACCTCGGCGTGCGGCTGTTCACGCGCACGGCCCGTGGCGCCGAGCTGACCATTGACGGACAGGCGTTCCTGCCGCACGCCCGCGTCGTGCTCGACGCCGCGCGGCGGGCGGCCGACTCCGTGCGGCCCGGCCGTCGCGCGCTCCGCGTGGACGTCCTCTCCCGACAGATCGCGCCGGCCGGCCTGCTGCGCGACTTCCACCGCAGGAACCCCGACGTCGAACTCGACGTCGTGGCCCTCCCGAACGCCGAGGCCGCCACGGCGGCCGTCCACGCCGGCACCATCGACGCGGCCTTCTGCACCCAACGCATCCCCGCGGACCGGCTGCCCGGGAACGTCAGGACCACGCGCGTCCTGGACGAGCCGATCGAGCTGCTGACCGGACCCGCCCACGACCTGGCCACCGCCCGCGCGGTCAGCCCGGCCGAACTCGGCGGCCTCCGGATCTGGATGCCCGGCAACGTCACCGGAACCGAGTGGACGGCCTACTACGAGGAACTCGCCGCAGCCTTCGGCCTCACCATCGATCCGACCGGTCCCGACTTCGGCATCGAGCACCTGCTGGACATGGTGAGCGACTCGTCGTCGCTGGCCACCTTCGTCGGCGCACGGACCCGTCTGGTGTGGACGGCGCGTCAGGACCTCCGACGCATCCCGCTCCGCGATCCCGTGCCGGTCTACCCGCACTCCCTGATCTGGCGCGCCGACAACACCCATCCCGCCCTCGCGACTCTGCGGCGGCACCTCCGCCGCCGACCGGCAGACCTCGGCGACGTCGACACCTGGGCACCGAGCTGGGCCTGACGCGCGGCGGCCCGGCTCGCGGCGGCGCCGCGCGGCGTCAACCCGCCGAACGGCGGGTGCCGGCAGGGGCCGGTCGGACGTTCGCCGGTAGGCCAAGGGGACCGGGGAAGCCGTGGGGACCGGCGTTCGGCTGCCGCGAAAGGGGGCACCGGTGGCCTCCCTGTTCGGGGATCATGCTGGTGTGGCCGAGACCGCCTTCAACGATCCCTTCGGTGAGTTGTCCGGACTGGTGAACCGTGCTTGGGACTACGCGACCGCCCGGGGCGAACCGCCCTCGTTGTGGGTTGCGGGCACCACTCTCGGACTGGCCCTGATCCTCGTCGTTCCGGGGCCGGTCCGGCGTCGCGGCGTCAACTACCTCGACACCCTCGTCCACGAGTGGGGACACGCCGTTGTGGGCGCCCTGTTCGGCCACGCGGTCAGCGGGGTGCGGCTGCACTCGGACGCGAGCGGCCGCACGATGCGGCGGTACGTCAGCAACTCGTTCGCCTGGATCGGCAGCCAGGTGAGCTCGTGGTCCGGCTACGCCGCCCCGGCCGTGATGGGCACGCTGACCGCATGGCTGACCTCCACCGGCCGTGCGATCACCGCCCTGTGGATCGTCGCCACCCTCGCGCTCTCCCTGCTCCTCCTGGCCAGGACCGTCTTCACCGCCGCCCTGGTGCTCGCCACGCACGGCGTGCTCGTGGCCCTGTTGCTGGTGGACGTCCCCGACGTGCAGGCGTGGTGCTCGGCGCTCATCGCCTGGTGCCTGGTGCTCTCCGCGGCCAGGGGCGCGTGGCTGGTCACCCTGAGCCCGACGGGGTCGGACGCGGAGAACCTGCGTGACGAGACCGGAATCCCGGCCCGGTTCTGGGGCGTCAGCTGGATCACCCTGACGGCGGTGGGGGCGTGGATGACCGTCGTGTACCTGTTCGACCTGGCGATCTGGCCCAAGGCGTAGGAGGAAACCCAGATGGGGCGCGAGGTGTACGACGCCGAGGACCGCTCGCTCCGGCCGTGGTGGGACGCCAACCCGACCGGCGGCAGCAGACCCGGCTTCCTGTCCGCGAGCCTGTTCCGGATCTGCACCGCCTGGATCATGATGCTCGTCCTCGGCTCCATCACCGGATGGGGCCTGCTCGTGTGCTTCGCCATCGTCTTCGTCGTGACCGTGCTCCTCTACTGGTTCGGCCAGCGGTGACCGTCCACATCGGACGGGCCACCTCCCGGCTGGAGACGATCAGCGCCGCCCTGCCGGACGTCGCGGGCCAGTCCCTCACCGCGACCGAGCTCGGCGCCGAGCTCTCCCGCCTGGTGGGGCAGGTCGTGCCGCACGACGGGTACATGTACGTCGGACTGGACCCGCTGACCGAGGCGGGGTGCTTCTTCGGCAAGGAGAACGGATACAGCACCGCCGCGTCGCGCCGGCTGGAGCGGGACGACGACCTGGGCGGCGACGTCAACCCCTTCCGCAGGCTGATGAGCGGCTCCAGTCAGGTCGGGGTGCTCAGCGCCGACATGCCGGAGTTCCGGAACAGCGCGCGCCTGCGAGACGTGATGATGGTCGAGGGCTTCGGCAGCGAGCTGCGGATAGTCGCGCCGGACCGGGGTGTGGTGTGGGGAGCGCTCGTCCTCCTCCGAGAGCGGGACCGCAGACCGTTCTCCTGGGACGAGGCGCTGTCCGCCCAGCGGCTGGTGCCTTCCCTGGCCGTCGCGCTGCGGCGCTTCATCGGCGCCAAGCCGTTGCGGCCCACGCGCCTGACGCGGCCACCGGGGGTGGTGCTCGTCGGCGCGAACGACCAGATCGCCTCGGCGACTCCGTCCGGCTACCAGTGGCTCGACGAGTTGGCGCGGGATGCCGCCGTTGACGACGGTCAGTTGTCCGGCCTGCTCTGGAACATCACCTACCGGGCGCGCAGGGCCACCACCGAACCTGTGATCGCCCGCATACCGACGCCGGACGGGTGGGTGGCGATGCACGCGCAGCCGCTCCAGCCCGGACCTCAGGCCGAGGTGGCGGTCACGATCCAGCCCGCGCCCGCCTCGCTGCTCCTCCCGGCGCTCGCGGCCTGGTACGGCCTCACCCGCCGCGAGCGGGAGATCCTGGACCAGTCGGTGAACGGCCTGCCCGCCAAGCAGATCGCCCGCGCGCTGCGTCTCTCCCAACACACGGTGCACGACCACCTCAAGGCGATCTACCACAAAACCGGCGTGAGCGGCCGGGAGGAACTCCTCGCAGGCATCACCTCCTGACCTCACATCCCCGACGTGACCAGCGAGCCGTTCCCGCTCGACGTCCTCGACCGGGAGATCGACCGGTTCTGGGCCGAGGTCCACGGACTGTGCGTCGCGGCGCTCGGTCCCTGGGTCAACAGCATCCTCGGCATCGACTCGGCCCATCAGTGAGCGCCTGTCGCGCTGGGCTTTCGCGCGCCTGACACACGTTTTTCTGTCCAGAGTGGACCGAGGTAGATTGTTCCGGGGTCGACAAGCCGTTCCAAGAAGTCCTGTTTCCTGGTCGCGGCTTCCCATGGGCGCTGGTCTGACGTTGGGAGCGGGAATGTTGCTGAGGTGCGTGGCGAACAGGGGCAAGGACCTGCCGCCAGGTGAATATGGTCTCCGCGCCGCGGACAAAGTGCGGTACCCGGTCACTGTGGGGCACACCTACCAGGTGTACGCAATGGTCTTCTTCAGACGCGCGCTGGTCGTCCTGTTGAACGATGACAACTCGATGCCCAGGGCGTACCCGGTGGAGCTGTTCGAGGTCGTCGACGGTGAGGTACCCGACGACTGGACCTTCGCCCGGCGGTTCCGCGACGGGGAATTCGGTGTCACGGCTGTCCTGGGTTATTCCGAGCTGGTCGCTGACGAGGACCACCTCGATCTGCTCATGGACAACGACCGAGAAGCGTGGCGGATCTTCTTCCGCGAGGTGCGCAGGAGATCCAGTGATGTGGTGGACCGGGGTTCCGCGGAGGGGTGAGGCGCCGCCGCGCCGCCAGCGCGGGAACTCCGGCCGCTGCTCCCCTCGAACCTGACCTCCTGACCGCGCATGCGGCTCACTTGTCCATAGTGGACGGACAGGTAAATGGTCTGTCCTTTGTGGAGAGATCACGAGGCAAGGGCGGGGCCGGGGGAGCGGCAGAGGGTTTGGTTGGGAGAAAAAGGTCCGGGTCCCGTCGGAGACGTGGTCGTCTCCGACGGGACCCGGGACAGCGCCGGCTCAGGCCGGGTTCTTCACCTCACCGTTGCGGGGCTCCGCGTCCAGGACGGGCGACTCCAGGACGGGCGAGTCCAGCACCGGCGAGTCGAGCACCGGGGAGTCGAGCACCGGGGCCGAACCGTCGGTGCTCAGCCAGCGGGAGGTCCCGCCGAGGGCCGGCGCCAGCTCCGGAGCCGGCTCGACCCCCTTCTCCAGGAACGCCGCGTGCAGCGCGAGCACCGCCGGCATCAGGTCCTCCTCCTGGCACAGCAGCGCCAGGCGGCGGGGGTGGATGGCGATGCCCTGCACGGCGATGCCGCGGGCCCGCAGCACGCCGAGCACGCCCGGCAGCACCTCGGGGTGGCTGCCGATTCCCCGGCCCACCAACGAGACCTTGCCGAACGGCCCGGTCCACTCGTCGGCGCCGATGTCGCTGCTCTCCCGCAGCTCCGCCAGCGCCGCCTCGATCTCCAGCCGGTCGTCGGCCTGCACCGTGAACAGCAGCGAGTTGTCCGCGTCCACCCGGACCAGGTCCAGCGGGACCGACGTGCCGGTCAGCGTGCCGAAGACCGCCGGCAGCGCCTCCTCGCCCACGTCCGGGATGCGGCAGCGCCACTGCCCCTTCTGGTGGGCCAGACCCACGACGTCCTGGCCGGGAGCGCCCTCGCGGGGCGACTCGGTGCCCACCATCGTGCCCGGCTCGGGCTTCAGGCTGGACCGCACGTGCACCGGAACCCGGTTGGCCGCCGCGTACTCCACGGCCGACTGGGCCAGCACCCGCGCGCCGCCGGTGACCATCTCGGCCATGTCCTCGTAGCCGATGGTCTCGATCATGCGGGCGTTGGCGACGTGCCGGGGGTCGGAGGTGAACACCCCGTCCACGTCGGTGTAGATCTCGCACGCGTCGGCGGCGAGCGCGGCGGCCAGGGCCACCCCGGTCGTGTCCGAGCCGCCGCGGGCCAGGGTGGTCAACGCGCCACCGGTGGCGGCCGCGCCCTGGAACCCGGCGACGATCGGGACCACGCCCTGCTTGATCCACCGCGTCAGCGGCGCGGGGTCGACGTGCACGATCCGGGCCCGGCCGTGCACGCCGTCGGTGAGGATGCCCGCGTCCGGCCCGCTCACCGGCTGGGCGGCCACGCCCAGCTCGGCCAGCGCCAGCGCCAGCGCGGCGGTGGAGACCAGCTCGCCCGTGCTGAGCAGCTGGTCGTGGTGCGGGCTGGACGGGGCGGAGGACAGCTCCTGGGCGAGCGCGGCGAGCTCGTCGGTGGTGGAACCCATGGCGGACACGACCACGACGACGTCGTGACCGGCCTCCCTGCAGTCCCGGACCCGCCGGGCCACGGCCTGGATGCGGGCCGCGTTCCCCACCGACGTGCCGCCGAACTTCTGCACCAGCAGACTCATGACAGCTCCAACTCCTTCAGGGCGGTGTCGACGGCGTCGAGGAAGATGTCGCAGGCGGTGTCGAGGACCTCGGCGGTGACGTTGAGCGGCGGCAGCATCCGGACGACGCCGTCGTGCCGGCCGCCCAGCTCCAGGATCAGGCCGTTCCGCAGCGCGATCCGCTGCACCGCCTTGCCCAGCGCGGTGGCGGGCTTGCCGGTGGCCGGGTCGGCCAGCTCGACACCCCACATCAGGCCCAGGCCCCGGACGTCGCGCACCCAGGCCTGGTTCTTCAGCGGGGCCAACCGCTCGGCGACCTGCTCTCCGCGATCCCGCACGTTGGCGAGCACGTCGTCGCGCCGGACGATGCGGACCGCCTCCGCGCCGGTGGCGAAGGCGAGCTGGTTGCCGCGGAAGGTGCCGATGTGCGCACCGGGCTTCCACTGGTCCAGGGCGCGGTTGTAGAAGATCAGCGAGATCGGCAGGCCGATGCCGCTGAGCGCCTTGGACGCCACCACGACGTCGGGCTCGATCTCGTACTGCTCGAAGGCGAACCAGGTGCCGGTGCGGCCGCAGCCGGTCTGCACCTCGTCGACGATCATCAGGATGCCCAGCTCGCGGGTCAGCTCACGCACCCGCTGCACGAACTCCTTGCGGGCCGGCACGACGCCGCCCTCGCCCTGCACCAGCTCCAGGATCACCGCGGCCGGCAGCGGGATGCCGCCGTTGGGGTCCCGCAGCGAGCGCTCCAGGAACCCGGCGCAGTCGCTCAGGCAGCTGTCCGGGGTGAGGCCCTCGGCGCAGTGCGCAGCGGAGCAGTACGGGAAGAAGTGCACGCCCGGCATCCGGTTGCCCACCGGGGCCTTCGGCGACACCAGGCCGGTCACCGACATCGCGGCGTGGGTCGAGCCGTGGAACCCGCCCTGGAACGAGATGACCTCGCTGCGCCCGGTCACGACCTTGGCGAGCTTGAGCGCGGCCTCCACGCCGTTGGCCCCGGTCGGGCCGCAGAAGTGGATTTTCATCTCGTCGCGCAGGGTCGGCGGCAGCATCGACAGCTGGGCGTCGATGAAGGCGTCCTTGACCGGGGTCGGGAAGTCCAGGCCGTGCACCAGGACCGAGGCCTGCCGGGCGACGACCTCCACCAGCTCGGGGTGGTTGTGCCCCAGGGACAGCACGCCGGCGCCGGTGAGGAAGTCGATGAAGACGTTGCCGTCGACGTCCCGCACGAAGCTGCCGGTGCCCTCGGCGATGGCGATCGGCAGGTTGCGCGGGTAGGTGCGGGCGTTGGACTCCCGCTGCTCCTGGCGGGCCAGCAGCTCGGCCGACCGGGGCCCCGGGAGGTCGGACCCGACGTGGGGACGGGTCAGGACGTCGGGTGCGTGGATGGTCACAGGACACTCCTCTGGAACACGTTTGCCACTGGTGTCTCGTCTTCGGTGAACAGGTAGCCGGTGACCCCGCTGATCGTCAGGCCGTGCTCACCGTCCTCGGCGGTCATCACGCCGCCGGGGACGCGCACGCGGAGGGGGTAGGGCATGCCCCACGCGCGGTGCGCGATGTAGCCGGTCGCGGCGACGCCGGTCCCACAGGCCTTGGTCTCGTCCTCCACACCCACCTCGAAGGTGCGGATGGCGATGTGGTCCTCGCCGCGGTGCAGGTAGTTCACGTGCAGGCCCTCGGGGTGGTTGAGCTGCCGGCACAGCTCCTCGTCGTGGGCCAGCTTCGCGCCGTCGACCCGGACGTTGACGGCGTTGAAGGCGTCGAGGTCGTCCATGACGACCACCAGGTGCGGCAGGCCGCTGAACGCGAAGTACCAGTTGTCCCGGACCTGCTGGTACTCGCGGCCCGGGCCGAGCGCCGCCCGGGCCTCACCGTCCACGAAGGACACCCGCTTGACGCCGTCGTCGGTCTCGACGCTGTCCTCAGTGGACAGGTAGCCGCGCTCGACGCCGTAGCGGGTCAGGCAGCGCAGCGCGTTGCCGCACATCTGGGCGTGCGTTCCGTCGCGCTCGAAGTAGGTCATCCGGAGCGGGGAGACGGTCGGCCGGACGAAGGCCACCCCGTCCACCTTCGGCACGGTGAACGACTGGCAGAGCTCGCGGGCCAGGGTCGAGGTGACGGACTCGGCCGCCAGCCCGCTCAGCCGCTCGTCGACGATCATGATCACGTTGCCGTCGCCGTGCATGATGCAGAACCGCAGGGTGTCGAACCGGACACCTTCCACCACGCGCTCGCGGAACGCGGTCAGCTCGCTGTCGAGCACCTGGTTGTGCTGATCGGACATGACATCCCTTCCGGGGAGTGGTCACGCACTCGGGGTCACAGGGGGCGGGCGGGAATCCCGCGCCAGCGGGTCCCCTCGGGCAACGTCTCGCCCTTCATCGCGAGGGAGAACGCGTCGAGGTAGGTGTCGCGCTTGACGACCGAGTCGTAGAGCACCACCGAGGCGGTGCCGACGGTCGCGCCGTCCTCGACCCGGACCCAGGACATCTTCATGACCCGGTCCTCGAACAGGTGCGTCTGCAGGTCGGAGAACTCGCCGACCATCGCGTCGTTGCCCACCTGCACCAGGTCGAACTCGGTGACCGACCCGCCGTTGAGCCACACCCTCTTGCCGATCTTGGTGCCGAACAGCCGCAGGATCGGGGCCGCCCAGGGGGTTCCCCAGAACTGGCCCAGCAGCGACCGGAGCACGACCGACTGGTAGAGGCCGGTGATGAACTCGGTGCCCCGCACCCACAGGCCCCAGTAGGGCTCGGTGCGCGGCCGGTACCGGCCCATGATGATCCACTTGAGCAGGACCACCTCAAGGGTGTTCAGCAGACCGGCCCCCCACCACAGCAACGGGGCCAGCAGGAGCACCTCCCACACCGGGATGGTGGTCGCCAGCGTCACCGTGACGTAGAAGGTGAGCGTCGTGCCGAGCATGGTGATCATGCCGGGCAGGCTGATCCGGAAGAACTCGATCAGCAGCCGCAGCGCGACCATGCCGGCGGTCGGCGTGTCGATGAGCTTCGGGTCGAACTTCGCGCTCTCCTGCCGGCGCGGCAGGAAGAACGACGGCGAGCCCAGCCAGGTGGTCTCCGGCTCGATCGGCTTCTCCGGCGGGACCGACTGCACACCGAGCAGCGACCGCCGCCCGAGGTGCGCTCCCGCGGGGAGCTGGGCCGTGTTGCCCAGGAAGCTGAAGTCGTCCATCTTGGCCGTCTGGACCGCGATGTTCCCGTTGTGGCACACCGGAGGGGCCAGGATGACACCCGCGGCCAGGAAGCTCTTGCTCCCGATCTCGACCTGGTCGGGCTCGACGAACGCCGGGGTGGCGACCTCGGCCCAGCGGCCCAGCTTCATGCCCATGCCGCGCAGCAGCGGGATGACGTACAGCGTGCAGTACATCGTCCACAGCAGGGTCAACGTCATGCCGTGCAGGCGCTCGGTGAACCACTGCCGCAGGCCGAACCAGCTCTTCCACGAGTAGACGCCCGGTTTCACCGACCGCATCACGAGGCGCTTGACCCCGACCAGCACCAGGCTCGTGAGGAGGACCTGGAGCGGACCGCTGACGAACACGGCCGCCACTGCCCAGAACAGACCGTAGAACTTGGCCACGTAGAGCGTGAGGACCAGGCTGGGCAGGAACATCACCCACGGCATCACGCGCAGCACCACCGTGGCCAGGACGTAGCCCAGCACCAGGCCGAAGCTCCACCGGCCGGTGGGCTCGCGGTCGAGCACCGCCTGCAGCAGGACCGGACGCGCGGGCATCCGCCGGCTCGGCGAGCCGGCCCAGTGCTCCCCGGCGGGGATGCGCTGCTCGGCGTGCACGAGCGACTGGTGGTCCACCGAGGCGTTGTCCCCGATCTCGCTGCCGGGGAGGACGACCGTGGCGGCGCCGACGTAGGCGCCCGACCCGATCCGGACCGGCGCGATGCGCAGCCAGCCGGCCTGCACCGCGTAGGGCTGGATGCGGGCGAGGGTGCCGATGCTGGCCCGGTCGCCGATCTCGACGAACTTCGGCAGGGCGATGGTCGGGGTGGACAGGTGGCAGTCCTTGCCGACCTTGGCGCCCAGCAGGCGCAGGTACCGCGGCAGCAACGGCGTTCCGGCCAGCACGCCGACCGGGGCCAGCGCGGCGACCTTGCCGTAGAACCAGAACCGGAGGTAGGTCCGGCCCCACATGCGGTGCCAGCCGGGTTTGATGCCCCGCTGGACCAACCGACCCACCACCACCGGCAGCACGAACAGCGTGACGACGAACCAGGCCACGCACAGCCCCGCCAGTGGCAGGAGGTCGATGCGCTCCAACGCGTGCAGCGGCTCGCTCATCACCGGGGGCAGCGACCAGATCTGGAGCTTGAGCTCCAGGGCGTAGACCAGCACCAGCGCCGGCAGCCCCAGGACCAGGATGTAGGAGTAGAGCAGCACGAGCTGCGCGAACCCGCACAGGTAGTAGCGCAGGCTGGAGTGCCGGATCGGCTCCGGCCAGTCGACCGTCTCCGCCTCGCCGCTGGGCGCCAGCTCGGTCTCCACGTACTGGGCCAGGCTCCGCACCGTGGGGTGGGTGTAGAGGTCGCCCATCGACAGGCCCGCGAACGCGGGTTCCTTGCGCAGCAGGGAGATCGCCCGCGCGGCGGCCAGCGAGTGCCCGCCGAGGTCGGTGAAGAAGTCCGCGGTGACCGAGACCGGGCCCGAGCCAAGCGCCGGCTCGAACGCGGCGGCGATCTGCCGCTCCAGGTCGGTCTCCGCCGGCACGTGCGGCCCGGCCTTCGCGCCCAGCGGCGGCGAGGACGGCGGCGGCAGCAGCTTCCGGTTCACCTTGCCCGCGGCCAGCAGCGGGAACTCGTCGAGGACCTCGATGAACGACGGGACCATGTAGGACGGCAGCCGCCGCCGGAGCGTGGCGTGCAGGCGCTCCCGCAGCTCGGCGTGCCCGTCGTCGGCCCCGCTGTCGGCGCCGTCGCTCAGGGTGACGTAGCCGACCAGGTCCTGCGCGACACCGTCCCGGCTGGCCAGCTCGACCACGGCGTTCTCGACCGCCGGGTCCTCCCGGATCGCCTGCTCGATCTCGCCCAGCTCGACCCGGTAGCCGCGGATCTTGACCTGGGTGTCGATCCGGCCCAGGTACTCGTACTCCCCGGTCGGGGTGACCCGGCCCAGGTCGCCGGTCCGGTAGACCAGCGGCACCGTGTCGCGGTCCGCCGTCACCGGGTTGGGCATGAACCGCTCGGCGGTCAGCTCCTCCCGGTTGAGGTAGCCGATGGCCAGGCCGGGGCCGCCGATGCAGATCTCGCCGGTCTCGCCCTCCGGCACCTGCCGGAAGTCCTCGTCCAGCACGTAGAAGACGTAGGTGGGGAACGGGGTGCCCAGCGTGACCGGGCGCTCCGGCGTCAGCTCGCAGCAGCTCGCCGAGACGGTGGCCTCGGTCGGCCCGTAGCAGTTGAGGATGCGGCGGTCCGGCCGCCACCAGCGGCGCACCAGGTCCGGCGGCATGGCCTCACCGCTGACCAGGAGCGTGTGCACCGAGTCCGGCTCGGACTCGATGGTGGTCAGCAGCGTCGGCACGGCGCAGAACACCGTGATCTGGTTCTCGTTGAGGAAGTCGGCCAGCGCCTGGCCGAACCGACGCGCGTCGGTCGGGCCGGCGACGAGGGTCGCGCCGGCGACCCACGCGGGCCAGATCTCCTCCAGGTGGAAGTCGAAGCTGATCGACATCCCCTGGTACACGCGGTCGCGCGCGGTCACCCCGTAGATCGGGGTGGCCACCCGCAGGAAGTTCACGATGCTCGCGTGGGAGATCACCACACCCTTGGGCTTGCCGGTGGAGCCCGAGGTGTAGATGACGTACGCCGGCGAGGACGGGTCCAGGTCGACCTCGGGCCGGGTGTCGGGCAGCCGGCCCACCTCGTCGGCGAGCTCGTCGAGCGGCAGCACCGCGCAGTCGAGGTCGCTGCCCCGGTCGGCGAAGGCCGAGGTGGTGAGGAGGAACCGGAAGGCGGAGTCCTCCGCGATGAACGCGAGCCGGTCGGCGGGGAAGGACGGGTCGAGCGGCACGTAGGCCGCGCCCGCCTTGAGCGCGCCGAGGATCGCGACATAGGTGTCGACGGAGCGCTCGAGCAGGATGCCGACCGTCGCGCCGGCCGTCACCCCCCGCTGCTGGAGCAGGGCCGCGAGCTGGTTCGCCCGGCGGTTGAGCTCGTCGTAGCTGAGCTCGACGTCCCCGCAGACCACCGAGATCGTCTGCGGCGCGCGGTTCCGGCTCAGCTCGAAGTAGTCGTGCAGAAAAAGCGCGGGTGTTGCCTCCCCGTCACCGTCGAGGACCAGGGGTCGGTCGGCGACCGCGATCCCACCGGGACGAGTGGCCGATTGTGCCGGCATTGCACCTCCCTTTCCGGAGCTGCACGTTGAAACGTCGTTTCGTCGTCACGTTCCCGTCATGACGACGTTGATTTCCTGAGTTGACCTCGGGTCCCGAAAAAGGGCGCGTCGGGACCCCGCGCCGGAAGAATCCGGGCGGTCGCGTCCGCTAGGTCCGCGGAACTGTTCCGGCGGCGTCCACGCCGTGCCGACATCGGCGTCGGGTCAGACCGGGCGGGGGGCGGGCCGCGGTGGCCTCGTCCCCTGCCTTCCCTTGGATCACGGTATTCCCCCAGATCAGCCGGTATCCCGCTGCCGCGCGCCGACGTCGTCGCCGAGGCGCGGGTACCGGGATCGCTCCCGGTGTCGCGGGTCAGGTCGGTCCCGACGGGCCGGTTCCGCACTCGGCCGCGAACAGCGCCATTCACGACCGGGTGTTGGTGACCGCGCCTCGTCGCGCCGCCCGAACCGGGGCAACCTGATTACTCGGGAAGAATGTCATACCCGGCTGTTTGCGGCCAGCACACATCGAAAGCCTGAGGCGGGCGGCCCAGTCGGTTGGTGCGAACCGGGCAGCACTCCGCTGGTCCGAACGGACCAGTGCGAGCCGGCTGTCCGTCTGTCGACCAGGTTAACGGCGCGCCACGCGGAGACCACCACAAGGGCGGCTGTGCGCACTATTGCATCGAATTATTTTGTTCGCTGGCGAAAGAAAGATTTTTCCCGGCCGGCGGGGGCGGCGTGGCGGCCGGCTCGTCCCCGTCGCTGGTCATCGCGCCTCCCACCGCTGGTCGGAGGTGTCCTGGCCGGGGGGCGGGAAGCTGTCATCGCTCGGGGCGGCGCATCCGAGCGGTCCCGGCTCACTGCACCGAAAGCAGGTGCGGGTTGGTCCGTCCGTCGCAAGGCCCGTTGGGTGCCGCGGGCGCGTCACCAGCGGGTTAACACGGAGGATCTCTTCGGTGTAAGACGCACGTAACACAGGGCGGTTGGCGACGATGACAGATCCTCGCAAGATCTGCGCGCTCGTCAGATCCTGTCGATCGCCTGTCGACTCCCCGACCCGGCGCGGTGGGGACGCCCGGGACGGGGTGTGGTCCGCCCGGGGTTGTCGTGCTCCTGGCGGACGCGGCCCGGGCGACCGCGAGCTCGTCGCTGCCGGGACCGGGGGACCGTGTTCCTGTTGTCCATGGTGTACCCAAGAAGTCGCCGGGACGATCCTCGTCATGGGCGGCTTTCGTTGGGCCGAAAAGGTGACACCTGGTCGCTCCTCGCGGTGCCGGCCGCCCCTGTCGACCCCCGGATCGCGCCGCGCCTCGCCGGCGGCGGGTGACGCGAGCGGAGCACCCGCGCTCGGCGATCGGCCCAACGGCACTGGGCTTTCTGGCTCCGCGAGAGGTCACTTCGGGCGCTCGCCACCGGTTCGCGGCCCCCTCTCGTCGTCAGGACAAGGGGTTCTGGCGCGGGATCTCTGGGGTGCGGTCGGGTTCGGCTGCCCGGGGTACGACGGGATGAGCGGATGTCTGGCGGGGGCGACGCGGCTCGCACGTCCGGCGACGTGTGGCTCACGCTACCCGTCGCGTGTCCGATATGTCCACTCCGGATCGAGTGTCCGATTTGGAGGGTCGAGTGCGGGCTGGTGGAACGGGGTCCTGCCAGCCGATCTGCCCCTGGCCCCGGCATGTCCACAGTGGACATTTCTGTTCGCCCTCGGTGAACGGTGGGCCCCGGTCCGGGCTGAGGCGTCGCCCCGGGAAACGCACTGCTCCCAGGGGAAGTGGCGCGAACGATTCGGTGGGCTCTCCGGTGGTTCCCGGTGTCGGCGTGGTGCTGGCAGCCGGTCGGAGGCCGGGTCTGATGCCGACGGCTTGCTGTCAAACCGACGTTCGGGCGCGCCGTTGTGGCGTAGAAGACCTTGACAACGTCACTGGCGGTGTGGTGGTCGCGACGGTCACGCTCTGTTGACTGTGACAACAAGTGTCAGGACGTCGCTGTCCTGCCGACTTCTCCGATGCGCACTGGTCGAGGGAGTCGAGAACCGCGACTCCGGCGCACCTCGCCCCGCGGTCCCGTCGGCAGCGCCCCGGGTCCGCCCGGGAGAACGGCCACGGCGGTCGCGAGCGACGGTTCCCTTGACCCCGTCAAGTTGTCCACAGTGGACATACGTCTGGGGGTGGGGGTAGCCCCATGGCCCCCTGGTTCGCCGCCCACTAAGCAGGAGCCATGACTGACCCCTATCCCCTCCGCCCCGTCACCGAGGACGAGTTCGAGGTCTGGGCACGCATGATCGCCGACACCTACGGCATCGACCGGAGCGACGCGGAGCTGGCGCACGAGCGGGCCACCATCGAGTGGGACCGCACCCTCGCCGCGTTCGACGGCGACGTCCCGGTGGGCGGCGCCGCGATCTACTCCCGCACCCTGACGGTGCCGGGGGCCGTGCTGCCGGTCGCGGGCGTCACCGCGGTCGGAGTGGCGCCCACCCACCGGCGACGCGGCATCCTCACCGCGATGATGCGCCGCCAGTTGACCGAGCTGCACGAGGGCGGCGGCGAGCCGGTCGCCGTGCTCCACCCCAGCGAGGGCGCGATCTACGGTCGCTACGGCTACGGCCCGGCCAGCAGGGGGAACCAGCTGCGGTGCGACCGGCGCGCCCTGGTTTTCCGGCCTGGCACGGACTTCGGCGACGGGAGCGTCCGGCTCCTGGGCCGCGACCAGGCCCGGCCCCTGGTCGAGGAGGTCTACGACCAGGTCCGCCTGGCCTCGGTCGGCTGGCTCGACCGGACCGAGCGCTTCTGGGCGGCGCGGCTGTTCGAGGGTTCGCTGTTCAGCGCCGGCGCGACCTCGTTGCGGTACGCCGTCCACCGCGATCCCGACGGCCGGGCCACCGGTTACGTCCTCTACCGGAACCGGCTCGCCCAGGACGCCTCCGGCGACAACGCCAGCACGGTGGAGGTCGTGGAACTGGCCGCGGCCTCGCGCCCGGCCTACGCCGCGCTGTGGCGGTTCCTCGCCGGGATCGACCTGCTGCCGTGGATCGAGTACGAGGGAGCCGTCGACGAGCCGTTGCCGCACCTGCTCCTGGAGCCCAGGGCGGTGCGCTCCCGGGTGCTCGACCGGTTGTGGGTGCGGCTGGTCGACGTGGATCGAGCGTTGACGAGCCGCCGGTACTCGACCCCGGTGGATCTGGTGCTGGAGGTCGAGGACGCCTTCTGCCCGTGGAACACCGGCCGCCACCACCTGCGGGCCGACGGCGACGCCGTCAGCTGCGAGCGCACCACCGCCGCGGCCGACCTCGTGCTGACCTCGGCGGAGCTGGGCGCGATCTTCCTGGGCGGCACGACGTTGGCGTCCCTCGCGGCGGCCGGCCGGGTGCGGGAACAGCGGCCGGGCGCGGTGGCCCGCGCCACGGTCGCCTTCCGCGGCGAACGGGAGCCGGTTTACCCCGGCGGGTGGGCATTCCCGCTCTACTGACCCACCCGCGCGGCACGTCCCCGGCGTTCTTTGCCGCCGTCGCCGCCGCGTGCCATGCTGAATCGTCTCGCTCTCGCTTCTCCTGGAATGGGGGATTGTTGGTGCGCGCTCCGCGAAGAACACGGGCGAATTGTTCTGGCAGCCGGCCTTGCCGGTGTGGCAACACGGGAACGCCCGCGCCCGGGGAGGCGGAGCGGTGAGCGACGGGAGCGACGGGACGGAGCCGCGCTGGCTGCGGCGCTTCGGGCGGCCGGTCGAGTCGGACGTGAAGCTGGTGTGCTTCCCGCACGCGGGGGGAGCGGCGAGCGCGTACGCGGGGTTGGCCCGTGCGCTGGCCCCGGCGGTCGAGTTGTGGGCCGTGCAGTACCCGGGGCGGCAGGACCGGCGACACGAGCCGCCGCCGGCCAGCCTCACCGGCGTCGCCGAGGTCGTCGCGGACCTGCTGCGCCCGTGGACCGGCAGGTACGCGTTGTTCGGCCACAGCATGGGCGCGGTCGTCGCCTACGAGACCGCCGTCCGCCTGGAGCGGTCGGGCTCAGGGCCGGAACGGGTGTTCCTCTCCGGGCGCGGCGCGCCCTCGCTCGGGCCGGGCCCCAGCGACGGCCTCCAGGGCGACGACGCGTTGCTCGCCGAGATCGAGCGGCTCGGCGGCAGCTCGGAGGCGTTGCGGGAGCCGGAGTTGCTCGCACTGGTGCTGCCCACCCTGAACGGCGACTACGCCGCGTTGCGGGCGTACCGCTGGGACCCGGCCGCCCGGCTGCGGTGTCCGGTCACCGCCCTGGTGGGCGAGCGGGACCCCCTGGTGTCCGCGGCGGACGCCGCGGCCTGGCTCGACCTGTCCGACGCGCGGGGCGAGTCGAGGGTCCTGGACGGCGGGCACTTCTACCTGGACGCCCAGGTGGACGTGGTCGCCGGCATCGTGACGGACGCCCTGGGCGTTCCCGCCCGCTAGCCGGGCCGTCCAGGAGCGCGTGGAAATCCCCCGCCGCGATTGGTTTGGACCGCACCCGGTTTTCCCGCGACCGCGTTCCGGACAGGAAAGATTCACGACGGAACGGACGGCCGGGATTCCGATCATCCACTGAGAACTGTTTCGCCCGGGACGTCGTCCCTGTTCTCCCGCCTCTCGGCTGTCGAAAACCTGTCGGTGCTGACCCGATGGGGGCGGGGCGCGTGGTGGCCGGTCCACGCGCCCCGCCCCCGGGTCTCGTCACGGCACGAGAGCTGTCTTGCCGGTGGTGGCCCGGCTCTCGGCCAACTCGTGCGCCGTCGCGGCCGAGGTCAGGGGTGGGGGTTCTCCCGCTGGCGGGGGAGCGGGGCTCCCGCCGCGGCGGGAGGTTTCCCGGTCCCGGCACGGAGATCCTTGCCGTGTCCGCACGGGAGGAGAGATCAGTGCTCGGAAAGGCGTTGGTGGGCGGGCTGGCCGCCGTGATCCTGACCCAGGTGTCGCCGTCGGCCGCTGAGGCGGCGGGGTCGCCGTCGGTGGTCGGCAGGGCGGAGGTCCGGAGGGACGACCCCGAGAGCGTGTTCGTCGTGTCGGTCAACGCGCGTGGGGCCGGCGAGGGCGCGAGGGGGACGTTCCGGCTCGAACACCGCTACAACGGTGAAGTCGCGTGGTTCGACGGCGCCGTCGACTGTCTGGACGTCGGGCGTCCCGTCGCCGTCGTGACCGGTGTCGTGGGCAGGGTCCACAAGATCGGCGGCATGAAGCGGGGCGACCGCTTCAGCTTCACCGTCCTCGACGACGGCGGGCGGGACCGCATGGGGTTCGCCTCGGGGGCCGGGGCCGCGCGCTGCCTGGGGCCGGCGCCGAAGGCCGAGATCACGGGTGGGGACATCGTGGTTCGCGACTGACCATCCACAATGGACCCTCTGTGACGCCCGAAGCTCGTCCTGCCGCCCGGAATCGCCGGCTGCGGAACGAGAAAAGGGCGGCGACGTCAGGTGGCGCCGTGCCCTGAGTCGACTCCAGCCGTGATCGGCCTCGTCGACTCCGGGCACCAGCCGCTTCCTCCTCCCGCGCGCGGGAGGAGGAAGCGGCTGTGGCGCGTTACAAGTCGAGCGAGATGGTCTCCTCGCCCGTGGCGGCGAGCATCGCCTTGAGCGCGCCGGCGGTGTCGAGCGGGTAGCCGTGAACCTCGGCGTGGGCGACGTGCAGGTTGGCGACGTGGCGTTCGGCGTCGATCCAGTGCGGCCACCGGGCGCGCGCTTCCCGGTCCGCCCTGGGGTCGTTGGGATCCTGGACGCGGGAGGCGGTGTCCAGCAGCCAGGTCAGGTACTCGGCGACCTTCGGGACCAGACCCTGGTCGGCTGGGGTGACAGGACCGTGGCCGGGGACGATCCAGCGCGCGTCGAACCCGGTGAGCCAGTCCAGTGTGGACAGCCATCCGGACAGGGAGCCGTGCAGGCCCAGGGGAACCACGCCGTGGGAGAGCAGGTCTCCGGTGAACAGGACGCCGTCGTCGGGGTGCCAGACGACGAGGTCGCCGTCGGTGTGGGCGGGTCCGGTGACGGGGATGACCTCGGCGGTGGTGCCGCCGAGGTCGAGGCGCAGCGGAGCGGTGATCGTCTCGGTTGTCTCGGGCGGGCTGATGTCGCCCCAGGTGGTGCAGGCGAAGACGCTGGGGTAGGTGTGCGGGCCGCTGGCGACGACCTCGGCGGCGGCCTCGGTGGCGAGGACGGTGCCGCCCGCGTCGGTGACGAGCCGGGCGCCGTTGGTGTGGTCGCCGTGGGCGTGGGTCAGGGCCGCGACCAGCGGCGCGCGGGGCGTGGCGGTGTGCGCGGCGAGCGCGTCGAGGAGCCGACGCGTGCGGGTTTCGGTGGCGCAGGTGTCCACCACCACCGTGCGCTCGCTGCCGGTGATCCACCCGGCGTTGTTCAGGAACCAGCCACCGTCGGGCTGGACGTAGGCGGTGGCGCGGGGACCGAGGCGGGACACGCTAACTTGTGCCGGCATGAGTTCGCTCCTTTCGCGGGCGTGGTCGGAGATGCGGGGCAGGGCGAGGGGCTGGTCCCGGCGCCGGGCATCTGTTCCGTTCCCGGTCGATCATGCCAATCCGCGAGGTGACGGCGCATCGCGACTGCTCTCCGAGCGTGGACACGGGAATTCTTCGGGTCGTGTCCCGGCGCGGAAACCACCGAGATCGCTGGGTGTGGCGGTGCGCGCGGGCGCGGGCGGGCCTGCGGGGGCGACGGATTCCGGTCCCTGACGGACAAACGCGAACGGGTGATCCGTCGGGGGCCGGTGGCGGGCGGCAGCCGCGGCCGTGGCGAACCGCCGTCCTGATCCGCTGCTGGCACACGTGACCACGGGGTTCGGGTTCGTCAGATCCGAACCTGCCAGTACCCGCGGGGATCAGGCGCCCACCCGGAGATCCCGATCCGGCGGGGGTTTTCGCCGGCCAGAACGTGAATCCCCCTTCTCGCGGCGCCCCTCGGCGGAACGGTTCCGCGCTTTTCGCCGGGCCGGCGGCCTCGCGACGTGGTAGCACACCGTGTTGCTGTGACAGGTCTCCGCCGGGCGGCTCCGTGGGTGTGCGCCATGTGTTGTCAATCGCCAGGAAGCAAGCGCCACGCGGTGCGAGTGGGTTGTGATGAGGAAATGTCCGTGATGAACCGAAAGAGCACAACGCGGGCCACGTTCACGTCGGCCCGGCAGGCGGGTGTCGGGAGCTGGGACGACGTCGTCGTGGGCGCGGGCACCGCCGGTTCGGTGGTCGTCCGGCGGCTGGTGGACGCCGGGCGGCGGGTGTTGGTGCTGGAGGCCGGCGGCTGGGACGAGCACCCGGCGATCCACGACCCGGCCCGGCTGCTGGAGCTGTGGGAGTCCACTGTGGACTGGGGGTACTGGACCGAGCCGCAGCCGGAATGCGTCGGCCGGCGGATGTACTGGCCCCGGGGCAAGGTCGTGGGCGGCTGTAGTTCCATGAACGGGATGATTTACGTCCGCGGATGCGCCGCGGACTACGACCACTGGGCCTACCAGGGCTGCTACGGGTGGGACTGGTCCTCCGTGCTGCCCTACTTCCGCCGGGCGGAGGGACACCCCGTGGACCCCGGGGCGCCGGACGAGAGCCGCGGCCCGCTGCCGGTGGTGCGCAACGTCGACCCGAGCCCGCTCGCCGTCGCCTTCCTGCGCGCGGCGCAGCAGTGGGGGCTGCCCCTGGTCGACGCCGGCCGGGGAACGGCCTGCGAGGGGGTGAGCCTGACCCGGCGCATGATGCGGGCCGGGCGTCGGGCCAGCGCGTGGGCGTCCTACGTCGCTCCCGTCGTCGGGCACCCGAACCTCACGGTGGTGACGAACGTGGTGGTTCACCACCTCGTCGTCGAACGCGACCGCGTGGTCGGTGTCGGCTACAGCGCGGACGGCCAGTTCCACCGCGCCTACGCCGAGGACGAGGTCGTGGTGTGCGCCGGGGTGATCGGCTCGCCGCAGTTGCTGCTGCTGTCGGGGATCGGCCCGGCCGCGCACCTCGCGCGACTCGGCGTCGCGGTGCGGTTGGACCTGCCGGGTGTGGGGGAGAACCTGCACGACCACCTGGTGGTTCCGCTGGTGTGGGCCGCGCGGCAGCCGATCCCGCCGTCCGGCCAGGGCCTGGAGGCGCACCTGTACTGGCGGTCGCACCCCGGCCTGGCGGTGCCGGACACCCAGCCGGTGCTGATGGGATTTCCCTTCCCGCCACCGGGATGGCCGAGGCCGGAGCAGGGGTTCACCGTGATGGCCGGCCTCGACCGCCCCCGAAGTCGCGGCCGGCTGTGGTTACGGTCGCCCGATCCGGACGAGCCGCCGGCCCTGGATCCCCGGATCTACACCGAGCCGCACGACCTGGAGGTGATGGTCGACTCGGTGACGATGGTGCGGGAGATCGTGGGCCAGCCCGCGATGCACGCCTGGCGTGGCCAGGAAATCACCCCCGGCCCCCGCGTGCGGGACCGCGCGCGGGTGCGGGAGTTCGTCCGGGCGGCGACGTTGTCGTACCACCACCAGGTCGGCACATGCCGGATGGGAATTGACAATCTGGCGGTGGTGGACCCGGAGTTGCGCGTCCGAGGCGTCGTCGGGTTGCGGGTGGCCGACGCCTCGGTGATGCCGGAGGTCCCGACCGGCAACACGACGGCCCCGGTGGTGATGATCGGCGAGAAGGCCGCGGACCTGGTTCTGGGCCGCTCGATGCCCCCAGAGCGCGGAGACCCCTCAGCCTAGGCGCCGCCGCTCGCCGAGGAGCCGACGTCCCGCTCCCGGCCCGGCGATGCGGCCGTTGCTGGTCTCGGCGCGAGGGTGCGTGGCAGGGTGGCCGGTCGTGATCGGAAGAATCGAGTCCCGCGCCCGCCGGTGAGGCAGTCGCCCGAGCCAGGGACGCTCGGACCCCGGACCACCCTGTTCGACCACGCGCTCCGCCTGCACCGCGAGAACCCGGACTCCCCCTCCCCGACGACGGCGAGCCGTATCCCGATGCGGTGCAGCACTTCCGGCGACGCCTGCCCGACCGAGATGACCGGCGACGCGTGGGCGTGGAGGGCGCGGCAGTCCTCGACCAGCACTTCGCCAATCTGTCGGCACATCCCCGTGATCTCGCGAACGCGTTCCACGACGTGGATGTGCCCATCGGGCCCAACGACCACATCAACGCCGCCGCCTGCCGTGCGGACGCGGACCGGGTCCGCGAGACCGGCCGTTGGCTCGATCGGCACGCCACCGACCGCTGTGCCACCACGATCGGCCTCGCCCTGCTGACCACTGTGGACAATGAGGCCGACATTCCGCTGATCCGGACGATCGGCCTGCTGTCGGACCGTTTCGCGCCGCTGACCGCTCGCGCGCTCGAACGCCGGACGGGCGGAGGGCGGACCCTGATGTGGCTGGCCGAGCGGGTCGCGGGATGGGGACGCGTCCACGTCGTCGAGTCCCGGTGCCGGACGGCCGGTCCGTGAACCGGTCGTGGCTGCTGCGGCGGTCCTGCGACGGCGACTACCTCAACCGGTACTTCGCCGGCAGGGGCGCCACCGCCGCACACCTGCACGAAGCGATCACGGGAGAGGACCAGGACCCGGAGCTCGTCGACCACACCGGCTGACTGTTGCTGATCACGAGCGACAGCGAGGGCATGGGATTGACCCTCAAGTCGTATCCACCCGCCGGTGCGGCGCTGCGGGCGTTCGTGGGGCACGCCGGTCGGTTGGGGCCGTCGCTGATGCGGTACTTCGTGGTCGCCCAGTTGGCCCGCTACCTGACGCGCGCCGCGGATGACGAACACGGGTGGCCGCCTGGGTGACGCGATCTGGTCCTCGGCGAGTATCTATCCACATTGGACCGCCAGGATTGGGTGGCGCTCGCCCGCGAGGGGTTGGCGGCGGATGACTGGCGCATGACTCACCTCGCCGAGGAAACGGCGCCACAGCTCGGGTCGCGCGCCTTCGGAGGTTCGGGCTGAGGTGAACCTCTGGTGGTTCTGGGCGGTATGTCTTGATCTCCAGCGGGGTTGAGGTACCAGGCTGGGCGCATGACGACGGAGAAGGACGAGCGGGCGCGCCAGGCGGACGTCGAGGCCATCCGGCAGGTGGTCGCCAGGGTGCAGCACGCGCAACGCGACGAACTCGTCGACGAGTTCGTCGGCCTGTTCCGGTCCGACGCGATCTGGACGACCGGGCACGGCAAGCTCCTCATCGGCCGGGACGCGATCGCGGACTTCACCCGGCAGGTGCTTCCCGGCGGGATGGCCGGGACCACCGTCAGCTTCGACGTGGTGCACGTGTTGTTCATCCGACCCGATGTCGCCGCGGTCAAGGTGCGCCAGCGGTACGAGCGGCTCGACGGCCAACCGGCCGAGGACGGCGGGGAGGGAACGCCGTTGTTCGTCATGGCGAAGGAGGACGGGCGGTGGTGGCTGACCGCGTGCCAGAACACGGGAGTGCTCGGTTCGTGACCGTCAGGCACGGAGCACGCGGCGTTCCGCCGTTCTTCCCGCCCCGCTCCTGATGTGCGATACGGGCTGGGCTCGTCCTCGGCAGAGGGCGAACCCAGCCCGTGAGGTCCACAGTGGACTCATGCGGGGAGCGGCTGGCCCCGCACCCCGAGTACGGGGCCAGCCGCCGACGCCTTTCCCCACCCCCGTGGGGAAAGGCCGTCCGGTGCCCGCGTTACCGGGCGGACGACGCGGAGGCCGACGTTCCGGGCTCCAGGTACTCGGCGAGGTACTGCTCGATGACCGACTTGGGCGCGGCGCCCACCCACGAGTCCCGGGGCTCGCCGTCGGCGTAGACGACGAAGGCCGGGATGGACGACACCTGGTGGTGGGACGCCAGGGCGAACTCCTCGTCCACGTTGACCTTGACCACGTCCAGCGCCGCGGAGTGCTCGGCGGCCAACTGCTCCATGATCGGGGTCATCATCCGGCACGGGGCGCACCAGGGAGCCCAGAACTGGATGACGACGGGCCGGTTGGACTTGAGCACGCGGGAGCGGAAGGTCCGCTCGGTGACGCTGTCCACGGGAGTCGTGGCCATGGCGGGATCTCCTTGTCTCTCTGGTTCGTGGCATGTGCCCCGGCGTCGGGGCACCGCCGGATCGCCCTGGCGGGAGGGCGGGTGAACGCCGGTGTCGTGACCGCTCCGGCGACCGCCCTCCGCGTCAGGAAGCGAAGAACGTGTGGGGTGAAGGCCTGGCGGGCCTCAGCTCGCGGCCGGCGCGGTGGCGCGGCGGAGCAGCGGGATCGCCACGAGCGCGGCGACGACGTAGACGACGGCGGCGGTGCCGAACGCCCACGCGTACCCGTTGACCACCTCGGCGCGCGTCGCGGCGACGGCCATCAACGCGGCCATGCCGACTGTCGGGCCCAACTCCATCGCCGTGTTCATCACGCCACCGGCGAGGCCGACCTGGTGCGGGGGCACGTTCGTCGTGGTCAGCACGGCCGTGCCGGAGAAGATGAGGGACGCGCCGATCGGCAGCAGGACCAGGCCCGGCGCCAGGCCGAGCGGGTAGGAGGAGTCGGGCGCGATCCCGGTGAGCAGGGCGAACCCGCCGGCGCCGACGAGCAGGCCGGCCACGGTGACCGGGCCCGCGCCGAACCGGCCGACCAGCCGCGCGGCGGCGCTGTTCGAGGCGATCAACGCGACGGCGAACGGGACGAAGCCGCCCGCGGTCTCCAGCGGCGACCAGTCCCGCACCTGCTGGAGGTAGACCGAGAGCACGAAGGACACCAGACCCGACGCGGCCGCCGCGAGCAGGATGCCGACCACGCCCACGAGGCGGCGCGGCTCCACCGCGAACCCGGGCGGGAGCAGCGGGTCGCGCACCCGGCGCTCCACCGCGACGAACGCGGCGAGCAGGACGACGCCGACGCCGAGCGGGACGAGCACCGTCGTGGAGGACCAGGGGTGGTCGCCGCTGGCGATCAGGCCGTAGCTGCCGACCGAGATGCCGAGCGTGGCGAGCACCGCGCCCGCCGGGTCGAGGCCAACGACCGAGGACGAGCCCGCCCGCCCCTCCGGGAACATCCCCCTGGTCACGGCCAGCCCGAGGACCGCGACGGCGACCGGGACGGCGAACATCCACCGCCACGACACCCAGGTCGTGACCACGCCCGAGACGAGGGGGCCCAGCGTCGCGCCGAGCACCGACATGCCGCCCCACGTGGCCATCGCCCTGCCGAAGGCGGCCGGCGAGGGGAACAGCGCGCGCAGCACCGCCACCGCCGCCGGAGCGGTCAGCGCGGCTCCGATGCCCTGGGTGAAGCGCACCGCGACCAGCGCCTCGAAGCCGGGCACGACCGCGGCGGTCGCGGAGGCGAGCCCGAAGACCGCCAGCCCCGCCGCGAACACCCGCCGCCCGCCGAACCGGTCGGCCAGTCGCCCGCCGAACAGCAGCAGGCCGCTGTAGGGCAGTCCGTACGCGGCCTGGACCAGCACCAGGTCCGCCGAACCGAGCCCGAACTCGCGGCCGATGTCCGGCAGCGGCACCGAGATCAGGGTGATGGTGAAGATCAGCGAGGCCTGGACGACCGCGAGCACCGCGAAGGCGAGGCCGGTTCGGTGGCGCGCGTCCGGTCTGGTCGCCGTGCCGGCGTCGGCGGGCCCGGCCCGTTCGGCCAGTCCGTCGTCGGGGATGGTGGTCATGGTGGGGCGCTCCTCGGTCTCGGGGTTTGGTCACAGCGCTTGGTCACAGCGCTTGGTTGGTCACAGCGCTTGGTCACGGGGCACGGTTCTCGGGCAGGCGAGGTCGAGCCCGTGCCCTGGCGGCGGCCGGACGTGACAGGCCCGAGGTCGTTCGGGGAGGATCGGGTGGTGAGCTAGCGCGGGGGAGCGGGCGTCCTCGTGCTCCTCGTGCGACGCTTGCCGGCGGCTCGTCGCGGTACGGCGGACACCGCGCACCTGGCGTCGATGTGCCGCCCGGTGCGGCGCTGCCAGCGCTGTGCGGCGTTGCTCCTCGTACGGCTCATGACGAACACCTCCGCGACCCAGGCTGCGACCGGCGGTCCGGATACGGCAATTTTTGTTGCCGTTTCCGGGACGCCTGGGGTGCGATGGGGCGGTGGAGCACTCGTCCGCCATCGCCCGAGCCCTGTCCGAGGTCGGCCCCCGCCTGCGCCGCCTGCGCGCCCAACGCGGCGTCAGCCTGGCCGCGCTCGCCGAGGCCACCGGCATCTCCCGCAGCACCCTGTCCCGCCTGGAGTCCGGCCAGCGCCGCCCCAGCCTGGAGCTGTTGCTCCCGATCTCCCAGGCGCACCAGGTGGCCCTGGACGAGCTGGTCGGCGCGCCCGAGGTCGGCGACCCCCGCGTCCGCCTCACCCCGGTGCGGGTGGACGGCAACGCCGTGCTGCCCCTGACCCGCCAACCCGGCCCGCTCCAGGCGTACAAGATGGTCATCCCGGCCACCCGCAGCACTCCGGAGTCCTGCACGCACGAGGGTTACGAGTGGCTCTACGTCCTCTCCGGACGCCTGCGGCTGATCCTGGCCGACCGCGACCTGGTCCTGGGCGCGGGCGAGGCCGCCGAGTTCGACACCCGGCTGCCGCACTGGTTCGGCAGCACCGGCGACGGCCCCGTCGAGCTCCTCAGCCTCTTCGGCCGCCAGGGCGAGCGCATGCACGTGCGCGCGAGACCACGCCCCAGGACCACGTCGGACCGCTGACCACGCACCAGCCCGGCGTTTCGCCTCGTCGCCGGTGTGGTCCCGGTGCCGGAGCCCGCTGACTAACCTGTTTCGGTGACCGTGGAGCTGGCCCTGTTGTCGCGAGTGGCCTACCGGGGCCAGGAGATCAGCGGGACGCGGCTCCGCGGCCTTCTCGCGCTTCTCGCCGACGCCCCGCGCGCGGGCCGCGTCGACGGCCACCTGGTCGACGGGCTCTGGCCGGGAGAGCGCCCGGAGAACCCCACCCGGGCGTTGCGGGTGCTCGTCTCCCGGGCGCGGGCGCGGCTCGGGCCGGAGCTCATCGCCCGCACCCCCACCGGCTACCGCCTCGCGCTGGGGGAGGAGCAGGTGGACGCCTCGGCCGTGCTGCTCAGCGCCGCGGCGAGCGCGCGGCACGCCGGCGTCGGCGACCACGCGGCGGCGCTGGCCCACGCCGAGGCCGGGCTCGCGCTGTGGGACGGGGCCGAACCCGTCGACGACGGGCTCGACGACCCGCTGTCGGTGTTGCGCGCGGAACGCGCGTCGACCTACCGCGCCCTGGTGCGCGCTCGCGCCCTGGCCCTGTCGCGGCTGGGCCGGAGCGCGGAGTCGGTGCGAGCGCTGACCGAGCTGTTCCGCGAGCGTCCCCGGGACGAGGAGATCCTGCTGGAGCTGCTGCGGTCCGAGGCGGCGACACTCGGGTCAGCCGCCGCACTGGCCCGGTACGAGAGCTACCGCAGGGACCTGCGCGACGACCTCGGAACTGATCCCGGCCCCGAGCTCCAAGCCGTGCACCACCACCTGCTGCGAGCCGAGGCGCCCGTGGTTCGCCACGGCGTCCAGCACGAGCCCAACGCGCTTCTCGGCCGCGCCAACGACATCGCCGCCGTCACGTCGCTGCTGCGCTCCTCCCGGGTCGTCTCGATCGTGGGCACCGGAGGTCTGGGGAAGACGCGCCTCGCGCACGCGGTGAGCCGGCAGGTGGACCACCCCGCCGTCCACCTCGTCGCGCTCGACGGGATCACCGCCGACAGCGACGTCCTCGGCGAGGTCGCGGCCGCGCTGGGCGCCGCCGGTTCCCAGCGCGCCCTGTCCGGTCGCCCCGGGCACGCGCAGGACGACCTGACCGTCGTCGTGCGGGCCCTCGGTTCCGGGCCGGCCCTGTTGGTGTTGGACAACTGCGAGCACGTGCTCCGCGGTGTCGCCGAGCTGGTGCGGACGGTGATCGCGAGGACCGGGGACGCGCGGGTGCTCACCACCAGCCGCGCCCCGCTCGGACTGTCCTCGGAGGCGGTGTACCCGCTGCCCGAGTTGGACCTGCCGACCGCGATCGCGCTGTTCGGCCACCGCGCGCGGGCGGCTCGCCCCGGTGTCGCCCTTCCCGCCGACGCCGTGGAGTCGTTGTGCCGCAGGCTGGACGGGCTGCCGCTGGCCGTCGAACTCGCGGCGGCCCGGGTCCGGGCGCTGTCCGTCGCCGAGATCGCCCGTCGCCTGGACGACCGGTTCGCCGTGCTGCGCGGCGGCGCCCGCGACGCCCCGGCCCGCCACCACACCCTGCGCGCCGTCGTTGACTGGAGCTGGAATCTCCTCGACGCGGAGGGACAGCGAGCGTTGCGCGCGTTGTCGGTCTTTCCCGGCGGCTTCACAGCCGACGCCGCGCGGCACGTCCTCAGTTACGCAGCCGGTGTCGATGAGGGGGCTGGCGACGGGGCGGACGACACCGTGTCCGTCCTGGAGCACCTGGTCGACCACTCACTGCTCAAGGTGTCCGACACCGCCTCCGGAGTCCGGTTCCGGATGTTGGAGACCGTGCGGGAGTTCAGCGCGGCGCACCGGGATTCGGCCGGGGAAGGCCCGCGCACGACCGAAGCCTTCCTCTCCTGGGCGCGCGAGTTCGGCCTGGCGCACCACGACGTGCTCTTCGGACCCGACCCCTTCCCGTCGGTGGAGCGGATTCGGTCCGAACAGGACAACCTCACCCAGGCGCTCCGATGTGGACTGTCCATCGTGGACGGCGCGACGGTGGCGGCGACCAGCGCGGTGCTCGTCGGCCTGTGGACCGTCGAGTCCCACTACACCCGGCTGGCCGACCTGGCCGAGCGGACCGCGCGGACCCTCTCGCACTTCCACCCCGAACCCGAGTTCGTCGAGGTCACCCGCACCGCGATGACCTTGTGCGCCGCGAACGCCTTTCTGGTCCAGGGGCCGCGCGCGGTGCGCTCCCTGGTCACCCTGCGCCGGCTGCCACCCGCGCCGCCGGACACGGTGATCCGGGCCGCTGACCACGTGCTGCGCGCCCTGCCCGCCATCCACGACGTGACATCCCCGGAGCTCCGCTCCCTGTGCGGGAGCGGGTACCCGCTGCTGGCCGGCCTGGCCCACTCCGTCGCCAGCTACTTCCTGGAGCAGGAAGGCGATCCGGAGTCCGCGTTGCGGGCCGCCGAGCGGGTGCTGGAGACCGCCGAGCGCCACCAGCTCCCGATGTTGCGCGCGCTGGCCGAGATCCGGGTCGGCATCCTGTGCACGCAGGTCGGGCGGGGTGAGCGGGCGCGACGGCACCTCCGCTCGGGCCTGGGGGTGCTGGAGGACTTCGGAGCCTGGTCCAACGTGGTCCAGGTCCGGTGGGCGTTGGCGCTCGCCGACCTGCACGTCGGCGCACTCGACGAGGCCGAGCACTGGGTGGAGCTGACCGGGCTGAACCAGGTGGAGGAGCCGGTCGCCGGCCTGTTGCCCGACCTCGGGGTGCGCGCCGAGATCGCACTCGCCCGCGGCGAGACCGACACGGGGTTGCGCCTGTGGCGACGGGCCGTGGAACGGGTGCGGACCACCGAGAGCCAGATCTTCCCCGCCGACGCGCGCGGTGTGCGGCCGTGGAGTCTCCAGGAGCAGGCGGTGGCGGTGGTCGCCCACGCGCGGCACGGGCGACTCGACCTCGTCGCGGAGATCGTCCACGACCTGCCGCGCACCCTGTCGGTGATGCTCACCGATCCCGTGGCCGCCCCGACCCCCTACCTCGCGGAACTGCCGATCTGCGGGGCGCTCCTGATGGCGTTGGCCATGATCGACCTCCACAGCGGAGCGTCGAACGGCGACGAGCGCGCGGTTCGGTCCGGGGCGCGCATGGTGGCTCTGGCCGAGCGATTCCACTTCCTCCGGGGATACCAGCCCACCATGTCCGCCACCCGTGCGCGGGAGGAGGCCGAACAGGCCGACAGGTCGGCATACGCGGAAGCGGTGTCCGCCTATGCCGACCTGGGCCGGGACGAGCTGATCGCCGCCGCGTCGGCGGCCCTGCGCTCGCGCGCTCAACGCTGACGGGGAGCTGGTCCGAGCGCCCTCGGCTCGCCGGTCCCGGCCGTCACCGCGTCCTGTGGAGCAGGTCCCGCAGGGCCTGGATCACCTCGTCCTCGTACTCCACGTGCAGCCAACTGTGGGAGCCGTCCTCGAACACCCGGTGCTCACCGCGCGGCACCGAGTCGGCGAGCGCGGTGTAGAGCGCGAGCTTGCCCTCGTTCAACGGGCGCAGGAGCTCTTCGGGCAGGAAGTGCCGTTGCCCGGGGTCGATTCCCGTGCCGCTGCACACGATCAGCGGCACGTCCGGCGTCGCCCCGCCGCGCCGGAGCTCGTCGTAGAGCGCGGGAAGGCTGCCTCCCTCCACCGCGCCGACGTGGAGCGTGGCGGGGTTGAGGTGGTGCTCGACGAGCATCTCCCGGATGTCCTGTGGCCACGGCGCGAACATCCGCGTGAGCAGCTCGCGGAACTCGCGGACCAGTTGCTCGGTCAGCTCGGGCAGGGGCACCGGCTCGCCCGGCCGCTCCGGCAGGCGCAACGGCTCCGGCATGAAGGCGTTCCAGTCCTCGTGGGCGGGCTCCAACAACAGCAGGCCGGCGATCTCGGCCGGGAACCGCTGCGCGAAGCGGCGCGCGAGGACGCCGCCGAACGAGTGGCCGACCAGCACGTACGGCGCGGGCACGCCGGCGGCACGCAGGAGACCCCTGAGCTCGTCCACGGCCTCGTCGCCGGTCCGCGGCAGGGCGGCCGGGTCGCTCCACCCCGTGCCCGAGCGGTCGTAGAGCACGCTCGTGGTGAACTGGCTGGCCCGGTCGTGGACGTTCAGGTAGTCCAGGCCCACGGCGGAGGCCCCGGGCAGGAACACCACCGCCGGGCCGCCGGTGCCCGACTGGTGCACGAACAGCCGGCGTCCGCCAACCTCGACCCGCCGCCCCACGGGCGGTGCGTCGGTGATGGTCGTCGTGTGGTTATCCGGGTGCTGCACGATCTCTCCTTGTGCTGGGCGTTCCTCGACGCCCCCAAGCCTCCGGACGCGGGTTTCACGGCGGTCTCATCCCGGTTTCACGTCGTTTCCGCCACCGCCGGCCGCTGAAACGACGGCCGGGGCGTCGGTGGGACCGGGCAGGATGGGAGAGTCAGGACCTCGCGGCGGCGTGCGGAGTGACCGCCGCGACCGCCCACCCCAGGATCGAGGGAAGAACCTGTGTCCAGTGCGGGGAAGTTGGTCCGGGACCGGATTCCGGAGATCATCCGGCGCTCCGGCTCGGAGCCCGTCACCTACACCGCCGACCCCGAGGAGTACCACCGCCGGCTGCGGGACAAGCTCGGCGAGGAGGTCGCGGAGTTCCTGGCCGCCGACGACGAGACCACGGCGGCCGAGGAACTCGCGGACGTGCTGGAGGTCGTCCGCGCCCTCGCCGCGAACCTCGGCGTCGACCCGGACCAACTGGAGCTGATCCGACAGGCCAAGGCCGCCGAACGCGGCGGCTTCGCCGACCGCGTCATCTGGACCGGCAACCGCTGACCCGCAGCTCCTGACACACCGACCAAGTCCACAGTGGACTATCCGGTCAACGTTGGGCCAGTTCGAAGACGGGGAAAGCGGCGAGGCGCGGGGGGAGTGACGGTTCGCGGGCGCGTGGGTTGATCAGGTGGGGTGGAAGGCAAAGTGGCTCGCGGGAGGCGGGGAGGTGGGGCACACTGCGGTTCTGTGGCCGTTGAACTGGTAGTCGTTGGCGAGTCCGACAAGCCCGTGCTGGTGAACCTGATGCAGTTCTACCTGCACGACTTCTCGGAGATCCGGGAGGCCGAGCTGACCCCGCACGGAACATTCGTCTACAACTACCTGGACTACTACTTCACGGAGACAACGCGCGAGGCGTACTTCATCCGCGCCGACGGCCACCTCGCCGGCTTCGCCCTGGCGCGGGGTGACGTGGATGACGACGGGTCGTGGAACGTCGCGGAGTTCTTCGTCGTGCGGCGGCACCGGGGGCGTGGCGTCGCGCGGGAGGCGGCTCGCCTCCTCTTCGCACGGCACCCCGGGGAGTGGACGTTGTCTGTCGACCACAACAACGAGCGCGCGGGGTCTTTCTGGCGGTCTGTCGTCAACGAGGTGGCCGTGGGGGCTGTGGCCGAGGTCGACGGCCACCTGCCCAGCGAGCCCGTCGCCGTCACCCGGCTCCGGTTCCGGGTGGCCGACGGCGACGGGTGACGCCCGGCATCAGGTGCCGGTCAGACACTCCTCGCGAGATTCCGAGAAATGTCCTTTGTGGACAGTCAACTGGTCGCGGTCCGGATTTCACGCGGGCGGCGACCAGACGTAGGGAGTGGTCGTGGTGACGGCGGCGAAGCCCATGCGCTCCAGGATGGGTCGGCTGTCCTCGGTCGCGTCGACCTGGAGGTAGCGAACTCCCCGCTCCACGGCCACCCGCGCGCGGTGCGTGACGAGAGCCCGGTAGATACCTCGGCCGCGCCAGGCGGGGAGCGTCGAGCCGCCCCACAGCCCGGCGAACTCGGTGCCCGGCTCGAACTCCAGTCGGGCGGACGAGACGACGCGGCCACCCGCCTCCGCGACCACCACGACGGTCTGGCCGTCGCCGGCCCGGAGCCGGTCGCCCAGCTCGGCGGCCAGCCAGCTCCGGTCGTCGCCCCAGACCTCGGAGGCCATCTCGGCGATCGGGCGCAGGTCCGCGTCGTCCTCGACCTGCCGGACGGCGACGCCCTCGGGCGGTGTCGAGGTCGCCGCGGCCAGAACCCGGGACTCGGCGATCAGCACGGTCTCGCGCGGCTCGGCGACGAAGCCGGCGGCGGACAGCCGCTCGGGCAGGTCTGCCGGTGTGTCGTGGGCCCGGGTCTTCCACTCCACGGCCTGGCCGCGCGCGGCGAAGAAGTCCCGCTGCCGGGCGATCAGCGCGTCCAGCGCCGGGCCGTCGAGCCCCAGGTCGCGCCGGCCGGTCACGAAGCCGCGCCGGTGCTGCCCGACGATCCGCACGATCGGCCCGTCTGGTTCCGCGTGCGCGCCCGGAGGCAGGTTCCTCGTCTCGGCGGCGCGTAGTTGGGCGTCGTAGGCGGCCAGCAGGTCCGTGGTGTCGGGCACCCCCGGAGGCTAGACGGTGCGGGGCCACGCCCGGGCCGGTGGTGGGCCGGCTGGCGCGACGGCCCTGGTCACCGACAGTGAAGATCGATCAGGATCGATCAGGATCGATGTGCGATGCTGAGTCGCATGACGCTGCGTATAGCAGTACCCAACAAAGGGTCACTGAGCGCCAAGGCGATCGAGCTGCTCGTCGACGCCGGCTACCGGGCCAACCGCGGCGACCGTGAGCTGCGGGTCACCGACACCGACAACGACATCCGGTTCTTCTTCCAGCGGCCGAAGGACATCGCCACCTACGTGGGGTCCGGCGACCTGGAGGTCGGCATCACCGGCCTGGACCTGCTGGTCAACTCGGCCGCGCCGGCGGAGCCCGTCCTCGACCTGGGCTTCGCGAAGTCGGAGTTCCGGTTCGCCGCACCGCCCGGCGGCGTCAGCGGCATCGAGGAGTTGCAGGGCCGGCGGGTAGCGACCAGCTTCCCGGTGCTGGTGGAGAAGCACCTCGCCGACCACGGCGTGAAGGTCGAGCTCATCCGGCTGGACGGCGCGGTGGAGAACGCCATCGAGCTCGGTGTCGCCGACGCCATCGCCGACGTGGTGGAGACCGGCGAGTCGCTGCGCACCGCCGGCCTGGTGCCCTTCGGTGAGCCGCTGATGCGGTCGCAGGCGATCCTCATCCGCAGCACCCGGCGCGCCTACACCGACGAGCAGACCGCGGCGATCAAGGCGTTGACGAACCGCCTGCGCGGTGTCCTGGACTCCCGCCTCTACGCGATCATGGACTACAACTGCCCGCGGGCGGTGGTGCAGCAGGCCTGCGCGCTGACCCCGGGAGTCGAGTCGCCGACGATCTCGGCGATGGCCGACTGGGACTGGGTGGCCGTCCGCTCCCTGGTGCGCAGGGACGAGGCGCAACGCATCATGGACGAGCTGGAGGGCATCGGCGCCAAGGCGATCCTGATGACCGCGTTGGAGGGCTGTCGGGTCACTCCCCACCGGTGAACCTCTCCGGTCGCCAGCACTCCCCGGAGTCGCACTGTCCACAGTGACCTGTCCACGATTAGTCCTCAGTGGACAGATATGGCATGCGGGCGCGCCCGGCGGGGCGTAGCTTCCAGAGCTGGGAAGGAGGTGGGTGGATGAGCATCCAGGTGTTTCTGGTCGACGACCACGAGATCGTGCGGCGCGGGATCGCCGACCTGCTGGAGACGGAGCAGGACCTGACGGTGGTGGGCGAGGCCGCCTCGGTGGCGGAGGCGTTGGCCCGGGTGCCGGCGACGCGGCCGGATGTGGCCGTGCTGGACGTGCGGCTGCCGGACGGCAACGGGGTGGAGTTGTGCCGGGAGCTGCGGTCGCAGCTTCCGGAGTTGCGGTGTCTGATGTTGACGTCGTTCGCCGACGACGAGGCGTTGTTCGACGCGATCATGGCTGGCGCCTCGGGTTTCGTGCTCAAGCAGGTGTTGGGCAGCGACCTGGTGAACGCGATCCGCACTGTCGGGGCCGGGCAGTCCCTGTTGGACAGCAAGACGACCTCCGCCCTGTTGTCGCGCCTGCGCAAGGAGCAGGAGCGGGCCGATCCGCTGCGGGAGCTGACCGAGCAGGAACGCACGGTCTTCGAGTTGATCGGGGAGGGGTTGACGAACCGGCAGATCGCGGAGCGGATGTTCCTGGCGGAGAAGACGGTGAAGAACTACGTGTCGCACCTGTTGGCGAAGCTGGGGATGAAGCGCCGCACCCAGGCCGCGGTGCTGGCCACCGAGCTGCGCCGGGAGCGCCCGGACCAACGGGAGTGAGCGGGCCGCCGCTCAGTCCTCGTGCGTGAGCGGTGCTCGCCAGCGCAGCACAGTCCCACCTCCGGGCTCCGCCTGGACGACGAGGGACCCGCCGACCTCGTTCGCGCGGTTCTCCAGGTTCCGCAGGCCGCTGCGGGCTGCCTCCGGGTCGATGCCCACGCCGTCGTCGGCGACCTCCAGCACGAGGTCGTTGCCCACGTCGACGGTGACCGTGATCTGGCTGCCGCCGGAGTGCCGGACGGCGTTGCTGACCGCCTCGCGCAGCACCGCCACCGTGTGTTCGGCCAGCTCCGCCGACACGAGGGTGTCGATCGGCCCGGACAACCGGACGGTGGGGGACAGCGAGGTGTCCGCGGTGGTGTCGGCCACGATGTCCAACAGCTGCCGCCGCAGCCCGGATGTCTCCTCCTCGGGCGTGTGCAGGTCGAAGATCGACGTGCGGATCTCGCGCACGGTCTGGTCCAGCTGCTCGATCGCCTCGCGGACCCGCCGGCGGACCTCCCCGTCAGCGGTGCGGTGCATGGTGCTCTGCAGGCCCAGCCCGGTCGCGAACAGCCGCTGGATCACGTGGTCGTGCAGGTCGCGGGCGATCCGCTCCCGGTCGGTGAAGACGGCGAGCTGGCGTTGCGCCTGGTTCTTGGCCGCCAGCTCCAGCGCGAGCGCCGCCTGGCCCGCGAAGGAGGACAACAGGGGGACCTCGTCCGGCAGGAACGGCTCGGCGCCCTTGCCGCGCAGGGCGAGGATGAGGCCGGTGCTGTGCCCCCCGGAGTGCAGCGGGACACCGATGATCGGCCCCACCCCGGGCAGCATCCGCCGCACCTCGCTGTCCTCCCGCTCGTCCCGACCGGTCGAGAGCACCGGGGCGCCCTCGCGCAGGGCCTGCCCGACCACCGGTTCGCGCAGGGTCAGCCGCAGGCCCTCGGCGCCCTCGGCGAGCCGCCCCTCCGCGGTCGTGACCGTGAGGTCGTCCCCCTCCCCGTCGCAGAGCACGATCAACGCCCCGTCCGCTCGCGACAGCTCCCGCGACCGCTGGGCGATCAGCCGCAGCGCGTCGGCGGAGCCCGCGCCGGACAGCAGCGCGGTGGTGATCTCCCCGGCCGCCTGCAGCCAGCCCTGGCGGAGCTTGGCCTGCTCGAACAGGTGGGCGTTGTCCAGCGCGATGCCGGCGGCGGCGGCCAGGGCCTGGATGACGACCTCGTCGGCGGAGGTGAACTCGCCCCCACCGCGCTTCTCGGTGAGGTAGAGGTTGCCGAACACCTCGTCCCGCATCCGCACCGGGACGCCGAGGAAGGTGCGCATCGGCGGGTGGTTCGGGGGGAAGCCGGCCGACGCCGGGTGGGTGGAGAGGTCGGCCAGGCGCAGGGGGCGCGGGTCGCGGATGAGCTGGCCGAGCAGCCCCTTGCCCTCGGGCAGGTGGCCCATGCGGGCCCTGGTCTCGGCGTCGATGCCCACGTGGACGAACCGGGACAGGGTGGGACCGCTGCCCACCACGCCCATGGCGGCGTAGCGGGCGTCGACGAGCTCGGCCGCGGCGGTGGCGATGCGCAGCAGGGTGGTGTCCAGGTCCAGGCCGGCGGCCACGGCGAGGATCGCGTCCAGCAGGCCCTGGAGCCGGTCCCGGGTGCGCGTGATCTCGGTCAGCCGCTCCTGGACCTCGTCGAGCAGCTCGTCCAGCCGTAGTCCGGACAGCGTGGGGCCGACCGGGCCGGGCACGTTCGGTTTCTCGGCCATGGCGCCCGTCTCCCTTCGGCTGGCGGTCAGCCGAACACATCCAGGCTGTCACCGGCTCTGGCCAGGCGCAACGACCGGCGCGGGGGTGCGGCAGTGCCCGGCCGGGTCGGGACGTTCGTCCGTGGGGCAGCCCCCGGACCAGTGGCGAACCTGGATGTCGACGGGCGGGGCGACCAGCGCCAGCCCGACACCGAACCGAGGAGACACGCCATGACCATGGTCGCCGAGCGCACCGCCACCACGACCGCCGCCACCGAGACCCCTGCCACCGACTGCGTGGTTCCCGGGGCGCTGGGACTGCGACCGGACCAGATCGAGGCGGCGCTCACCGCCGCCTGCGCCGCGCCGTCCACGCACAACACCCAACCCTGGCGCTTCCGCGTGACCGACGAGGGTGCGACCGGCGCCATCGAGCTGTACGCCGACACCGGCCGCCACCTGCCGGTGCTCGACCCCGAGGACCGCGAACTGCTCCTGTCCTGCGGCGCGGCGTTGTTCAACCTGCGGGTGGCGCTGGAGTCCTTCGGGGTGCGGCCGATGGTCACCCTCCTGCCCGACGCCACGCGCCCGGAGTTGCTGGCGGTCGTGAGCCGGTGCGGACGCGCCCGGGGGAGCCACCAGAGGGCGGCGCTGGCCCGCGCGGTGCCGCTGCGGCGGACAAACCGACATCCCTTCCTGGACCAACCCGTCCCCGCCGGCCACTGCCAGGCGCTGACACGGGCCGCACAGGCGGAGCGCGCCTGGCTGCACGTGCTGGAGGACCGCACCGACCGCGCCCGGCTGCGCGGGATGGTGGCGCGCAGCCACGAGACGCAGCGGTCGAACCCGAGGTACCGGGCGGAGCTGGCCGAGTGGACCCGCCCGGACCGACACGACGACGGCGTCCCCGCCACCGCGTGGGGGCCGCGGCCGGAGCCGCAGGACGAGTGGGCGTTGCGGGACTTCACCGCCGGTCACGGCCGCCCCCGGCCGGCGGGCCGGGACTTCGAGAGTGACCCGCTGGTGGTCGTGCTGTCCTCGTTCTACGAGGGCCGGTTGGCGGAGTTGCAGGCCGGGCAGGCGATGCAACACGTGTTGCTCACGGCGACGTCGCTGGGCCTGTCGGCCTCGTTCCTGTCACAGGTGGTGGAGGTGCGACCCGTGAGGGAGGAGTTGCGCGGGTTGTTGGGCGGAGACGTGGTGCCACAGATGGTGCTGCGGATCGGGTTCGGGTCCCCGGTCCCGGCGGTGCCCAGACGCCCGCTGGCCGACCTGTTGCTGCGGGAGGTGGCCGTCGATTGAACGGAAGCCCAGGCGGGAACGCCCATGACTTTCACCCCACGACATCGCCATCGCGGAGGAAATCCATGAACACCACGAAACAGCACCCCCTGATGACGCGAGCCGGCGGCAGGGAGGGGCGCCCCGGGCCGGCCGTCGGCCTCCCCCTCGGCCTCGCGGCCCTCGTCCTCGCCCTGGCGGCGGGCGCGTTCTCGCTGGTCATCGCGGGGGCGGTGGTCCTCGTCGCGGGTCTGGCCCTCCAGACCGGCGCCTACCGCTGGGCGCGACAGGACCTGCGCCGCACCGTGGCCGCGACGCCCCGGTGGGCGAACCAACGCCTGCCCCACGCGGTGCGCACCGTCCCGGCGGCCTGCGTCGAGCCCGGGGACCTGCTCGTGGTGCGCCAAGGCGAGCTGGTGCCGGTCGACGGACGCCTTGCCAGCGCCAGCACTTTCGATGAAGCCGCGCTCGGCGCGGGACCAACACCGGTGCGCCACGCGGCCGGAGACACCGTCCGCGCCGGCGCCACCAACCTCGGCCCGAGGGTGGAGATGTGGGCGACCAGCGACGCCTCCGACAGCGCGCACACCGCCCTCCGGCACGGGATCGAAACGCTGCGGGTGACTGAGAACGAAGCGGTCCGCGCCCTGCGCCGCCTGGGCTACGCGCTCGGCGCCGTCGCCCTCGCGGCCGCCGCCACCGTGGCCCTCCTGACCGGCGATCTCCTCCGCGCCGCCGCGGTCCTCCTCGCTGCCACGCCTGTCCCACTGCTGGCGGCGTCGACGATCGCGCTGACAGCCGGAGCCTCGCGCGCGGCCCGACGCGGGGTCCTGACGAACACGTCGAGCCCCTTGGCCGCCGCCATCGACAGGCGTGCCCGGCGGTGCGCCCTGACGGCCGCCAGCCTCACGGCCGTGGCCGGAACCGCTGGCGTGGCGGCAGCCCTCGGCCAGGTCTCCGCGCCCGCCGCCCTGATCACCCGCGCTGTCGTGGACGTCGCCGCCCTCGCTGTCGCCCTGTGGGCACTGCTTCCGCCCCTGCGCTCGCCGGCCCCCTCGGCTGTCGCCGACGCGACGGTGCCGCAGCCCCGAAAGCCCCGCTCGGCCGACCAGCCTGAACCCGCCCCCGCGAGGGAGCCCGCGATCCCCAGGCCGCGCCCGTGGCTGGGCGGAGGAACGCCCGACGGCTGGGGAAGTCTGTACTAAATGGACAGTCGCATGTGGACGAACAACAACAGGCCGCCGCACGCCGCGCCCTGGAGAGCGGGTGGCCCGGCACCCAGGGGCGCTGGCCCCCAGCGGACTGATGTTGACGGTGCCGATCAGAACTCCGGAGTACTTGTGATCTACTTCGATGGGGACGAGAGAGGTGACCAGGTGCGATCGCAAATGGTCGAAAACGGATGCCGCCGGCTGTGTTAGCGCAGGTCAAGAAGGGTGGTCCCCGCGCACGCGGGGATGAGCCCGGTCGGGTCGCCGGGCAGGTGGAGCAGGGCGGGTGGTCCCCGCGCACGCGGGGATGAGCCGTCTTGCCACGGCAGGCGACGGACGAAGGCCAGGTGGTCCCCGCGCACGCGGGGATGAGCCCACGTCAAGGACGAGGCGCAACGCCGGGTGCCGGTGGTCCCCGCGTACGCGGGGATGAGCCCTGTTCGAGCGGCATGAGCGAGCCGTAGTGCGGGTGGTCCCCGCGCACGCGGGGATGAGCCCGCCTCCTCCTCACTGGGCAGATCCCGCATCACGTGGTCCCCGCGCACGCGGGGATGAGCCCGGGACCCGCGTCGAGCCCTGCGGCTGTACAGCGTGGTCCCCGCGCACGCAGGGATGAGCCCTCGGCTGCGGTGGCGGCCTCGTTGTGGTCCAGGTGGTCCCCGCGCACGCGGGGATGAGCCCCACGCCCTGATTGGGTCCATGGCGGTCAGCACGTGGTCCCCGCGCACGCGGGGATGAGCCCGCTGCTGGCAGGACTGACCGCCTGGCCAGCACGTGGTCCCCGCGCACGCGGGGATGAGTCCCACTGCCGACACCCGCCGTCGACGTCCTGGCCGTGGTCCCCGCGCACGCGGGGATGAGTCCCCGGCCAGCGCGCAGCTCCAGCTCCCCGTCCCGTGGTCCCCGCTCACGCGGGGATGAGTCCGTCAAGGTCACCGCGGAGGGTGCCCTCGCACTGTGGTCCCCACGCACGCGGGGATGAGCCCCTAGCCAGCAAGGGCTGCGCCGCGGCGGCCGCATGGTCCCCGCTCACGCGGGGATGAGCCCGTGCCGCCGGCCGCGACCCGGACGCGCACTGGTGGTCCCCACGCATGCTGGGGTGGGTTTCGCGTGTCGACAACGCCGCTCGGCGACGTCGAGGACAAACGGGACGCGTGCGAGAGCGCCTTCCGGGGTGGGTCTTCTGTTTGGGTGATCTTGCGGCGTTCGCCGCACCTGATGTCACCCGGCCGCAACGCTCACCCGCATGTCCGCGGTCGAGGAAGCCGCTCAGACAGTCCGGGCTGCGCCGACCAAGTTCCCGGTCAGGAGATCACTGTCGCGGCGGATGCCTTGCAGGAATGCCACGCCGCGGTCCAGGCAGCCACGGAGGGAAGTTGGCAGAGGGGCCAGCGCAGGCCATGGCCTGGCTCGCCTCGGCGGTGGACCGTCCCGGCGAGGTCGCCCCAACTCCTCAGAGAACTCCACAGGAGACTCGCCCGCTTCGCCGGCCGCTGGGCGAACCCGTCCCCAGCCCCAGAACCTTGGCCGCACCGACCGGCTCATCGTTCACGATCCCGAAGGGCGCAAGGTGTACCGATGACGGAGCGAAGGATGACCTTCAGCGTGCACATCAGTGTCCAGTCCCGGCGTGACTCCTTCTCCGAGGTCGCACGGACGGACTTGGAGGTCGAGACGCTGTTCGGGCGCTGTTGGCAGCCGGGACGTACTTCCACAACCCGTCGTCGTACGTGGTGGAACGTCCGACCTACGGCCCGGCGGAGGTGCCCGACCACGCGATCGAGCTCGACGTTGACGTTGCCGCCGAGCTGGGCGCTCTTGCCTACGCCGGCCCCGAACCGGAAGGGGGGCCGTGGATCAGCCTTTCCGACTCGCCGCACCCGGAGGCGGAGCTGTACCAGGACCTCGGTTCGGGGTACCGGTTTCCGGCTGATGCCGTGATCCCACTCGGGTTGGTGCGTGAGGCTGTGCTGGAGTTTCGGCGCTCTGGTGGGCGGCGGCCGACGTGTGTCGAGTGGCAGCCGGCTGATGGGTTCTGATCTTCATCGGGCAAGGAATCCGACTGGCCCGGCGCTCGTCTTCGCGTTGAAGCCGACGGCGGGGACCACATGAGACGTGGCCCCGCCGTCTTGTTCTTTGCGCCTCGATGGCTGCGGTGGTCAGTGGTGGTGGTTTCGCCAGTGGGGGGTGGCTACTCCGGCGAGGATTGTTTCCACGACCTGCTTGGCCAGGCCTTCGGTGACCGGCAGGTGTCCAAAGAGGACTCGGTAGTAGGTCGTTGAAGCCAGCATGTCGAGCAGCAGGTCGATGTCGGTGTCGGGGGAGAGGTCGCCGCGTTCGATGCCGCGTCGCAGGGCTTCGGCCGTGGTGGCGCGGCGGGGGTGGAAGTAGCGGTTCAGGAACGTCTCGGCGAGTTCCGGGTCGTCGGCGAGGTCGGCGACCAGTGCGGGGAGCACGCGGCGGCCGATCTTGGTGGTGAACGCCTCGGTGAGGGTCTGGATGCCGGCGATCAGGTCGCAGTGGGTGCAGCCGGTGTCCGGGGTGGGGGAGGTGCCGACGGTGGCGGCGAGGGCGTCGACGACGAGGTGTTGCCGGCCGCGCCAGCGGCGGCGGAGCGCGGGTTTGCTCGTGCCGGCCCGGACGGCGACGGCTTCCAGGGTGAGGGCGGCGTAGCCGACCTCGTTGAGGAGGTCCACGGTGGCGGCGCGGACGGCGCTGTCGATGCGCTCGTCCCTGGGCCGGCCGGAACGGGTGTTCGCCACGGGCGTCACCATAGCATTTCCGTTTCGTTCCGGGTCGGAACATAATGCGGCGGTGACCCGCACAACCGTGACCCGCACAACCACCCCGGACGACGGGGTTCTGTCTCCCACCTACCGGGCGCGCACCCTCGGCATCGTGCTCACCGTGAGCCTCGTGGCGTTCGAGTCCCTCGGCGTCGCGACGATCCTGCCCGACATCGCCCGCCACCTCGACGGCCTCGGCTCCTACGGCTGGGGCCTGGCCGCGATGATGCTGGCCAACATCGTCGGCACCGTGATCGCCGGGCACTCCGCCGACCGGCGCGGAGCGCGCCCACCGCTGATGATCGGCCTGGTGGTGTTCGCGCTGGGCTGCGTGCTGGCGGGCAGCGCCCCGTCCTGGCCGCTGTTCCTGCTCGGCCGGTTCGCCCAGGGCCTCGGCGTCGGCGCGGTGATGGCCATGGCCTACACGCTGATCGGCCTGGTCTACCCCGAACACCTGCGCGCCAGGATGTTCGCGCTGCTGTCCTCGGCGTGGACGGTGCCGTCCCTGGTCGGCCCGGTCGTCGCGGCGGCGGTGACCTCGGCCGTCGGCTGGCGGTGGACGTTCCTGCTCATGCTCCCGCTCACCGCCGTGGCCGCCCTGCTCACCCTGCCCGGCCTGCACACGCCGGCCCACGGCGCGCAGGACTCGCCGGCTCTGCCGTGGTGGCGCCGTCCGCTGGTGAACAGCGTTGCGCTCACGGCGGGCACCGGGGTGCTGTTGGCCGCGCTGGACCTGCGCGGCCTGGCGCTACTTGTTCCGCTTGCCCTGGTTGGCTTCGTGCTCGCCGTCGCCGCGCTGCGCAACGTCACGCCCGCCGGCACGCTCACCGCCCGGCGCGGCGTGGCCGCCGGCGTGGTCGTCCGATTCCTGTTGTGCGCGGTGTACTTCGGCACCGAGGCGTTCCTCCCGCTCGGGTTGACCGAGCTCCAGCACCTCAGCGCGTTCGAGGCCGGCCTCGGCCTGTCGGCCGGCGCGCTCACCTGGGTGGCCGGCTCGGCCCTCCAGGCCAGGTGGGACCGCGACCGGGCGACGGCGGTGGCGGTCGGCTTCACCATCCTGCTGGCCGGCGTGGCCGTGCTGGGCTACGGGGTGCTCGCCGGGCCCGGTCTGCTCGCGGTCCTCGGCTGGGCCGTGGGCGGCGTCGGGATGGGCATCGCCTTCAACGCCGCGACAACGGAAACGCTCGGCCAGACGCCCGCCGAGCAGCAGGGCGCGGTCAGCGCGGCCCTGCAACTGGCGCAAACCCTGGCCACCGCGTTGATCAGCGGGCTGGGCGGCGTGCTCGTCGGCCGCGCGGGGTCGGTTCCGCCGGCGTTCTTGGCGATCTTCCTGACGACCGGGCTGCTCAGCCTCGCCGGTGTCGTCGTGGCCCGCCGCGTCGGCGCACTGTCCACACGCGACTGATGTCTCCTGCGCCCGCCGCATCTCGGCTGGGAAAGGGAATCCCGGGATGCGACGGGCGCAGCAGGCCGTGTTTCACGCGGGGCCGAGCAGGTCCCACTTGTTCCCGGCGATGTCGAGGAACACCGCGATCTGACCGTAGGACTCGGTGCGGGGCTCGGTGAGGAAGGTGACCCCGGCCGCGACCAGACGGCGGTGGGTCGCCTCGAAGTCGTCCACGCGCAGGAAGAACCCGACGCGGCCGGCCGTCTGGTTCCCGACGGCGGCGCGCTGGTGGTCCCCGTCGGCGCGGGCGAGCAGGATGCCGGTCTGGGCGCCCGGTGGGCGGACCACGACCCACCGCTTCGGCCGTCCGTCGTTGGTCAACGAGGGCGAGTCGTCCACCAGGTCGAAGCCCAGTACCCCGGTGAAGAAAGCGATGGCGGGGTCGTACTCGTCCACGACCACGGTGACCAGATCGAGTTGCACCGCCGAAGCGTAGTCAACGGCCCTACCACGGTGGCCGGCCCGCTGGCGCGATCGCCTCAGAGATCGGCATATGCCGTTGCGGCGCAAGAGGACGCCGTTGTTGTCTGGACCCTTCGACGGCCCGCTTCGGCAGGGGGACATGATGCTCGTGGAGATCGTGTCGTGGTTGTCACTGGTGAGCCGCAGCGCGGTGAGCGTCGCGGCGAGGGCCACCACCCTCGGGGCGGACGGGTCGGTCCGGACCCGGTCCGAGCACGTGCTCCACGCGGACAGCCTGATGCGCTGGTCGTACACCGCGCAGGGGAGCGACCACGAGCGGTACCAGTTCTGCGACGGCGCCGAGTTGTTCCACTCCGAACGCGGAACGTCGACGAGCACGCCGGCGCGGCCTCCGGCGGGGTGTCCGGACGACACCTGGCCCGACTGCTCCTGGCCGGCGGTGGTCGACGCGTGGTTGGTGGAGATGGTGCGCCCGCTCGACCTGCTGGCCAGGGTCACCATCTCCTCGATCTCGGGTGACCGGCTGGTGCGGATCACGGCCGAGCCGCTGAGCAACCAACCCTCGCCCTACAACGGGTTGTCCGTCCCCGACGGGCGAACGGTGGCCGTGGTGCTCGACGTGGACCGCGGCTGTCTCACCGAGGGCACGATCACCCGCCCCGGGTTCGACACCGTGACGTTCACCCTGACCCGACTCTGGTAGCGGCCCCGGGGGTCCTCGGGCGCCGGGGCGGTCAGCCGTAGATCTCCTCCGTCGCCTTGCTGGCCACGTAGGTGACGACCTTGAAGCACTTCATCGCGTCGGTCATCGACGCGGCGTCGAAGCCGACGCGCCGCACGTCGACCCGCTCGACGGTGGGGATCACGGCGCAGGCCGCGGCGAGTTGGGCGGCGTCGAACTCGACCTCGATCCGGTGCGGCCGCCGATCGGGCTCCACCGGGCCGGCGAGGTCCATCGCGGCCTCGGCGGCGGACTTGATCTGCTCGGCGGTGCGTTGCGGGGTCGCGCAGATCGCCGCGTACCGGCTCACGCTCTCCTTGACCGCCACCAGCCGCGCCGCCGGCGCGTACTTCGCGGCGTCCTCGCAGGTGAGGTCGTCGCCGGTGACGAGGAGGACCGGGACGCCGTACTCGGCGGCGAGCGCGGCGTTGAGCCGGCCCTCGCTGGCCCGCACCCCGTCCAGGAACACCCCGGTGATCGAGTTCTCCAGGTAGGTGTGCGCGAGCACGCCCTCCTCGCCGGCGCCGGTGTGGTAGCCCAGGAACACCACGCCGTCCACGTCGGAGTCGATGCCCTGCATCATCGACAGCGGCTTGTGGTAGCCGGTGAGCATCCGCGCCCGGTCGTCGAGCTCCTCCAGCACGAGGTTCCGGTTGTCGTTGTGCGCCTCGTTGATCAGGACGTCCTCGGCGCCGCCGGCGGCCAGCCCGGCGACGCAGGCGTTGACGTCGCCGGTGAACAGGCGGCGGAACCGTTGCCACTGCTCGGTTCCCGGTCGCACGTCGGCCGGGCAGGTCACCCCGGTGACGCCCTCCATGTCCGCCGAGATCATGATCCGCACCCCCGACACGCTACGGCGGGCGCCGGCGGCGGGGAAGGGTGGCCCTGTGCGGCATCAGGGGGACATCCGCGAGCGGTCGCCGCTCGCCGTTGTGCACATACCAACTGGTCGGTACGGTGCGGCCATGGGTGACCCACAGCACGCCCTGGTGCTCGACTACGGCGGGGTGCTCACCTCGTCGGTCACCGCGTCGGTCCACCAGTGGCTCACGAGCGAGGGCATCGAACCCGAGGGCTACCACGCCGTGCTGCGCGAGTGGTACGACTCTGCCACCCGTGACTCGCCGGTGCATCGGCTGGAAAGCGGACTCCTGCCAGCCGTGGAGTTCGAACAGCTCCTCGCCGCGCGCCTGCGCACCGGCGCTGGACGCGCGGTCCGCGCCGACGGCCTGCTCACCCGCATGTTCGCCGGGATGCGCCCGGACCCGACGATGCTCGGCCTGGTCCGGCAGACCCGTGCCGCGGGCATGGCGACGGCGTTGCTGTCCAACAGCTGGGGCAACACCTACCCGGCCGAGCTGGCCGAGCTGTTCGAGGTCATGGTGATCAGCGGGGAGGTGGGCCTGCGCAAGCCCGACGCGGCCATCTACACGCTGGTGGTGGAACAGCTCGGCATCCCCGCGACGCGTTGTGTGTTCGTGGACGACCTGCCGTTCAACGTCGACGCGGCCGTCGCGCTGGGCATGGTCGGCGTCCGGCACGTGGACGCGGCCACGACCCGTGCCGAACTGGCCCGCCTGTTTCCCACTCTCGCGGAGGTGGCGGAATGACGTTGCCCGGAATCGACCTGGACGCCGTCCGGGCCTGCCTCGATCGGGAACGCCCCGGCCTGGTGGCCGGTCCGCTCGCCGCCGACCTGATCGCCGGCGGGCGGTCCAACCTCACCTACCGGCTCACCGACGGCGTGCACCGCTGGGTCCTGCGTCGCCCGCCGCTGGGCCACGTCCTGGCCACCGCGCACGACATGGCCCGGGAACACCGCGTGATCAGCGCGTTGGCGGGATCTCCGGTCCCGGTGCCCGAGACGGTGTTGTTGTGCACCGACAGTGCTGTGCTCGGCGCGCCGTTCTACGTCATGGCCAACGTGCCTGGCGTCGTGCTGCGCGGTCAGGAGGACACCACCCGGCTCGGCCCGCAGCGGGCGCGAGCGGTGTCCCACGCGCTGATCGATGTGCTCGCCGACCTGCACACCCTCGACCCGGCCGCCGTCGGGCTCGCGGACTTCGGGCGTCCGGAGGGCTACCTCGCGCGCCAGGTCGCGCGCTGGCGCAAACAACTCGACGCCTCCCGCAGCCGGGACCTCCCGGGCGTGGACGAACTGCACGCCCGCCTGGCGGCCGCGATCCCGCCTTCGGCGCGGGCCTCGATCGTCCACGGCGACTACCGGCTGGACAACGTCCTCGTGGACCCCACTGCCCCCCGGATCACCGCCGTGCTGGACTGGGAGATGGCCACGCTCGGCGACCCGTTGGCCGACCTCGGGCTGTTCGTCGTCTACTGGGACGACAGCCATGGCGCGGTGGACGTCGTCACCGGTTCCGCGACGAACGCGCCCGGCATGCCCGCCGCCGACGACCTGGTGCGCCGCTACGCCGAACGGACCGGGACCGACGTCTCCGGCCTGTCCTGGTACGTGGCCTTCGCGAAGTTCAAGCTCGCCGTGGTGCTGGAGGGAATCCACTACCGCCACGCGCAGGGCCGCACGGTGGGAACGGGATTCGACCGCATCGGCGAGCATGTGCCGGGTCTGGTCGCGGGTGGACTGTCCACTTTGGACGAGGAGGCGTGATGGACTTCGCGTTCGACGAGCGCACCGAGCGGCTGCGGGCCGAGCTGACCGACTTCCTCACCGAGCACGTGTACCCCGCCGAGCCGGTGTACGCGAGGCAGGTCGAGGAGGCCACCGACCCGTGGGCCGCCCCGCCCGTGCTGGACGAGCTGAAGGCCGAGGCGCGACGGCGAGGGCTGTGGAACCTCTTCCTGCCCGACGAACGCTTCGGCGCGGGACTGGGAAACCTGGCCTACGCGCCGCTGGCCGAGCTCACCGGGCGCAGTCCCGCGCTCGCGCCCGAGGCCCTGAACTGCTCCGCGCCCGACACCGGCAACATGGAGCTGCTGGCCGCCTTCGGCAGCCCCGAGCAGCAACAACGATGGCTGGAACCGTTGCTGGCCGGTGAGATCCGCTCGGCGTTCTGCATGACCGAGCCCGAGGTGGCCTCCTCCGACGCCGCCAACATCGCCACCCGCATCGACCGGGACGGCGACCACTACGTGATCAACGGGCGCAAGTGGTTCTCCTCCGGGGCGATGAGCCCGCGCTGCGCGGTGTTCATCGTGATGGGCAAGACCGACCCGACCGCCGAGCGGCACCGGCAGCAGAGCATGGTGCTTGTGCCCCGGGACACCCCCGGTGTCCACATCAGACGCGGCCTGACCGTCTTCGGCTACACCGACGGTCCGCACGGCGGGCACGCCGAGATCGAGTTCCGCGACGTGCGCGTGCCGGTGTCCAACGTGGTCGGTGGCGAGGGGGAGGGCTTCGCCATCGCCCAGGCCCGGCTCGGCCCCGGCCGCATCCACCACTGCATGCGACTGGTCGGGATGGCCGAGCGCGCCTTGGAGCTGATGTGCCGGCGGGTGACCGAGCGCGTCGCCTTCGGTCGCCCGTTGGCCGAACAGGGCGTGATCGGGGAGTGGATCGCCGAGTCCCGGGTCCGCATCGAGCAGGCCAGGCTGCTTGTCCTCAAGACCGCCTGGCTGATGGACACCGTGGGCAACCGGGGCGCGCACACCGAGATCCAGGCCATCAAGATCGCGACCCCGGCGACGGCCGAGTGGGTGATCGACAAGGCGATCCAGGCCCACGGGGGAGCCGGGGTCAGCCAGGACTTCCCCCTGGCGGTGCTGTGGGCACAGGCCCGCATGCTGCGCATCGCCGACGGGCCCGACGAGGTGCACCGAATGTCGTTGGCCCGCAGGGAACTCAAACGCCACCGAAGCTGACACGCTCAACAGCGCTCGGCTGCCCAGGAAGGAGATCCGAGGCGGAAGCTCCGGCTCGCGCTCGGACAAGGAGGGAGAGCACCGAGACGCTGGAGGAATGGCTCACCCGCGCGGTGGAGGAGGAGCGGCTTCCGGGTTCGCGTCACTTCGACGAGTTGTCGGACCTCGGGTGGTCGAGCTACGAAGGGGACGGAGATCTTGCGCGTGCGCTCTCGGTTCTGGATCGTGCGGCGACAGCGGCCGCCGCGCTCCGGATGAGACGGCGCGAACTCGTGGTGGCCCTCCCGCCTGAGCCCGTGGCCGAGCTTCCGCTCCGGGAGGTGCTTCGCGGTGGATGGGACTACCTGTGCGACAGGCTGCGGGCCGACGAGCCGCCCTCGCTCCACGTGGCGCGGCCCGGTTCCGCCGATGTGGCGATGACCGCTGAGGAACACCGGTTTCCCCTGCGCGTCGCCTGCGGTGCTGGGGCTGGCTCGACCCGCGCGTTCGTCAAGTACTACCGCGACGACTCCGAGGTCGTGCGCGACGAGGAGTACTGGGGCGGCATCTATCTCGTCCGCCAAGTTGATCAGCAACTGCGGCCGGGAGAAGCCGCTGGGGCATGACGCGGACGACGGAGATCATGGTCGGGTCCTCAACCGCGACAAACAACGTGCGCTCGTGTCGCTTGCCCTGACAGGCTCTCGGGTCATGACCGTGTACGAACTGTTGCTCATCGGCGGGCGTTCGGGTGCTGGGAAGACCTCCGTGGCCTGGGAGGTCTCCGAACTGTTGCAGGCGAAGGAAATCGCGCACTGCCTGGTCGAGGGGGACTTCCTGGACCAGATCCACCCCGCGCCCGCCGACGACCAGCTCCGCACCGCGATCACCGAACGCAACCTCGCGGCCATCTGGGCGAACTACGCCGCCCTGGGCCAGCACCGCCTGATCTACACGAACACGGTCAGCGTCCTGGAGGAGCCGATGATCCGCCGGGCCATGGGCGCCGGCCTGGTCAGGACCACCCGTGTCCTGCTCACGGCGCGGGCGGACACGGTCCGGGAGCGCCTGGCTCGTCGGGAGATCGGCTCCCAGCTCGCCGCGCACGTCGAGCGGAGCCGGACCATGGCCCGGAAACTGGATGAGGAGGCCCCGGAGGGCACCGTCCGCATCCCCACCGACGGCCGTTCCGTCCAGGAGATCGCCCATGACGTCGTGCTCGCAGCCGCCTGGTAGAGACCGGGCTGTGGTTGTGCTCCTGGCGGTTCACCACTCCCGAACGGACTCGACGCCTGACTCCAGACTCGTTCGCGCCCACCCGAGGTCCGTTCCGCGCGCTGTCTCGACCTCCCGCACGACGAGGTGGAGGGCGTCGAACAGCTCCTCGCGCTCCACGGTCTCGATGAACGGTGTCGCGGCGTCGAGCCGGTTGAACGCCTCGCCGTACTCCTTCCCGATCTGGAACAGTCGCGTCGTCATGTCCTCAGTGGACGGACCGTCGAGCGCGCCGCGGATCGCGCGCCGCGCTGACTTGTAGTGCGCGATCGCCTTCCGGTACTGGGCGCCGCTGATGTTGTCCCGGCCGTCCCAGTCGCGCAGGGGGTTGTCCCGGTTCTCCGCGATCCACTCGGGCGAGCGGGCGCCGCTGATGACGAGATATGTCCCGCGTGGAATCTCCGCGCGCCAGGTCGAACGCGTCGCCTTCGCGTACTCGGCGGGAATGTTGTACAGGTCCAGCGCCTCCAGGGACGGAACGCGCTCCGGCAGCAGGCGGTCGGCGCCACCCATGCCGAACAGGCCGTTGAGGGAGACTCTCTTCAGCGACGCCAGCTTGTTCAGGCTCGCCGGCGCGGAGAGCAGACCCATGTCGCCCCACAGGGAAAGCTGCGTCAGTCCGGGAAAGTGCTGGACGAGACGATCGCAGTCCAGTGACTTGACGCCCGTGACGACGAGGCGCCGCACGTCCACCCGAGGGTCGGCCTGTTCGTCGAAGTCCCGGTTGAGTTCGGCGCCGGTGCGCCGCAGCTCACGCGGATCTGACCACGGCTCACGGCTGCCGCTGTCCCAGTGCCGCTGGAGGGCGAGCTGGAGACCGAGATTCCACCCGGACGAATAGCTGTAAGAACGCTCGCTGTGCATCAGCGGCAGGGCGCCGAGGACCTTGTAGCTGCGCGGCAGGACCCACTCGTGGTTGCAGTGGGACAACTCCCCGCCCCAGTTGTGGTGGGTGGGCCTGAACGGACGGGGCTCGCCCAGGTCCGCCACCGACGTGGGTTCCGGACCCGACCAGTCCAGCTCCAGCACCCCCGCCGTCTTCTTGTCGACGTCGATGTCGGTGATCTGCGCTGCCGTCCACTCGCCGAGGGCGTCGCTGAAGGCGGCCACGACGTCGCCAGGTGCGAACGGTCTCGGCGGTGCGGAGGCGGTGGTGCGAGCCATGTGGCGGATAGTAGGTCCCCGGCCTGACAGAAAGTCCTGGTCCGCCGCGCCGTGATCCGGACCTCCCCGCCCCGGAAACCTCGCCGGACCGCGAATGCGCTCCCCACCACTGTTGACGTCGGTTAGGTTTCCGCGAGTGAGAAGCCCGAACGGGTCCGAGGTGGACGAGCTCTGGTTGTCGTTACGCGAGGCGCACGTCCGCGAGCACAGTCCGGAGAGAACCGCGATGCTCGCCGAGGCCGTCCGGGAGGCCGACCGGCTGGACGTTCCACGAGCCACGTTCCTGTCCCGGCGGCTGCTCGCCGAAGCCCGCCGGCTGGACGGGCAGTGGGACCAGGTGCGCCAACTGCTCGCCGAATGTCTTGACGAGTACGACCAGCGCACCTGGCGCTTCGAGCGCGCGGACGAGATCGACCTGCTCAACTGGTACGTCTGGCTCATCGAGTGCATGGTCGACTTCCCCGACATCACCCTCGACGACATCCGCGACGCGCTGCACGACGTGGAGCGGCGGTTCAGCAGCGCCGCCCTGCCGTGGCACCAGATCTTCTCGGCGCGGCGCGGAGTGGCCGCGCACCTCGGGGACTGGGCGGCGGCCGACGAGGCGCACCTGCGGTGGACCGCCACGGCGCCGGCCGACGAGGACGACCGCTGGCTCGACCTCACCACCATCGATTACCTGCTGAAGAAGGGAGAAACGGCGCACGCGCTCCAGGTCGCCGCCCCGATGCTCGACGATCCGCGCGTGTCCTCGAAACCGGTCGTGCTCGCCAGGGTGCTGACGCTGCTGCCCCTGGCGCGCGCGGGGGAGTGGCGGCAGGCGAGCCTGGCCTACCGCCGCCTCCGACGCGGCATGTCCGGGCAGTTCCACTCCCTGGAGCACTTCGGTCAGCTCATCGAGTTCTGCGCGCTGACCGGCAACCTGGGCGCGGGGGTGGACTGGCTCGACGCGTTGCGGGGGTTCGAGCGGAGGCAGCGGCCGTTCGCCACGATGGAGCTGGCCACCTCGGCCGCGGTGCTGGCCGACGCGCTGGTCCGCGCCGGACGCGGCGACACCGTCCTGGACCTCGGCCCGGACGACCCGTGCTCGGTGCCGTACCGCGACCTCGCCCGCCGGATGCGCTCCCTCGCGCTCGACCTCGCCGACCAGTTCGACCAGCGCAACGGAAATTCCGTGCAGGGCAACCGAATCCGCGCTCGCCTCGCCGCCGAGCCGATGACTGGCTTCCTGCCGCTCGGTCCGACCAGCCGGCCACCCCTGCGCCTGTTGCCACCGCCGGGACTGTCCGCCGAGAACCTCCTCGACCGGGCGGTGTGGCACGACCTCCGGTGCGAGGCGGACGAGGCGCGCGCCTGTCTGACCGTGGTCTCCGACGACCTGCCCCCGCACCTCGACGCGCGACTGGTCGAACTCCGCGCGAAGTTCTTCCAGAGCGAGAACACCGAACCAGCACTGCGGCACGCCATCCGCGTCCACCGCGACCACGGGGACGAGTCGCGCGCCCTGCTCGCCGAGTGCTGGCTCGGCCTGTGGGTGTCCCACACCGGGCGGGCCGAGGAGGCCATCACGACCGTCACCGAGGCAGTCGAGCGACTCCGCCGTCTCGGAGACGACAGCGCCTGCGCGTGGGGCGAGTACTGGCTGGCGTACCTCCTGACCAGCCAGGGCGCGCACACCAACGCCCTCGACGCGCTGTCGCGCGGCAGACGACACGCGGAGTCAGCGTCGGATCACCTGGCACTGGGCACGTTGTTGGTCCTCGACACCGCGCTGCGGCCCTCGTACGCGACCGCGACCGCCGCACTGGACGCCCTCATCGCCGCCGAGGCACCGGAGAAGGCGCTGGAGGCACTCGAACACGTGACCCAACACGGCGCGTACCTGGAGGTCGTCGACAAGATCCTGGCCAACCCCCCACACGACGCGGCTCGCCTGGTCGGCCGACTGCGATACCTGCGCGCGTGCGCGCTCATCGAGGCCGGACGCCCGGCCGACGCCGTCGACGACCTGAACGAGGCGATCGGCCAGGCGGCGCTGCGCGACAACGACACGGCCGAGCAGTGGTACCAGCTTGCCTGCGCCAACCTCGCCGCGGACCGACACGAGGACGCCGTGGACGCGAGCCAACGCGCCGCCGAGGTCTTCGCCCACCTCGCCGCCACCCACGACGAGGCCTGGACCGAACACGCCGACCAGGCCAGGTACCTCCTGGCCGAGAGCTACCGCCTCCTCGGCGACCACCGCGCCGCCCTGCGCGAGTACCGCGGACTCGCCAACGGCAACGGCGCACTCGCGGCCACGGCATTCGTCACCGGCACAGCACTGCTGGAGGAACTGGGCATCCCCGACTGGCCAAACCACTAAGCCCAACCCGAACCAGCCGGTGTGCGCCAATGGGAGCCGGGTTCGGAGCATTGGTCGCGGAGATGCTTGGGGCAGCGTCCCCGGGGGTGCCGACCGTCGTGTCGGTGAGGCGCTCGCCACCCCCGGGATCAGCCGGCTGAACCGCGGGTTCCTCACGTCATCGGCGGAGGTTGGGAGGGAGCGCCGTTCTCCGGAAGCGGTGCCGCCCCGTTCTCGCTGCTGTGCGGTGCCGCTCCGTCCTCCGGGGCAGGGCTGTCGGCTGCCTCGGGGGCTTGAGCCGCTGGGGTGTACTTGGCCAGGAACTGGGCGAGCTGTGCCTCGAACAGAGGCCGTTGTGGATCGTCCGGATCGGGGAGGTACTTGTCCAGAAGCGCCTGTTCGGGCTCGGGCTGCGGTGCGGCTGGCTCACACACGTGGCCATTCACCACCTTCGGGTCACTATTGAGGGATGACGGCGTGGGCAATGACACGGTGACGTCGGGTTGGTACTCCCCGTTTCCGTTCAGAACCTCCCACCCCTGTCCAGCCGGGCTCGTCACGAGGTGACGGAACAACTCGGGAACTTCCCTGTCGTTGGCCGCCGCCGACAGCTGGGCGAAGGTGCCAATCAGCCGGACCGTCTCCTTGACCTTGCTCGTGTCCTGCGAGAGCCACCACACGAGCGCGCTCCCGGTGCTGGTCAGCACCTCGTTCCCCAGATAGGCGCGAATGTTGCGCTCCAGTGCCCGCTCGTGTTCCCACACCTCCTTCTGCTTGCGGATGTCGGCGAGCTGCCGCAACCGCTTGGCGTCCTCCTCGGGAACTCGGAGGACGACGCTGTCCGCCCACGCCGACAACTGCCCAGCGGGGTCCTGGGCCATGGCGCCGAGCGCCGCGCTGAGCTTGTGTTGCGCGAGGACAGGATCGTTCGGGTGCTCCTGAGCCGTCATGGCACGGGCGCGGTGGAGGATGAGGTCCGCCGCGACGGCACCGAGGTTCGCGTGGTGCTGTGCGTTTCCCATGGGACGCCAGAACACGCGGGCGGAGAAGAGGAACTGGTAGTCGGCGACCGCGCTGGGCAGGGGAGTCTCGGGGAGCGTCGCGGAGTTGTCAATGGTCGGAGTGCGAGGGTGCTCCCGCTGTTCGTAGAGGGACCGGAAGTGCTCCTGTTGCTGTCGGTTCCGGAACCTGCGGGCGAGGAGGAGCGCTGCCACGAGGAGGACCAGGGCCAACAGCAGCCACAGCCATGTCGGCCAACCCAGGGTGAGGCCCAGGACCAGCGACGCCAGGACGGCGATCAGCGGAAGGGCCACGGAGAGAACCGGGTCATCGCGGTTCATCGAACTGTCTCCTTGTCAGAGGGGTCCGCGAAGTCCGCGCGGAGGCCCATCACGTCATTGATCTTGTCGAGGACCTGCCGCTGGATCTGCTCCCGCCCCGCCCGCTCAGCGGGATCACGAGCGCCCGCCACCCACTGCGACGTCGCGTGGAAGAGCGTCCCGAGAAGCCGCGTGTCGCTACCCGTGGCGCGGACGACGAGGTCGAGCGGAACATCCGTCGAGTTGTTGAGCGATGTCTCCAACCAGTTGCCCAGCAGGGGAAACCACGCCTTCCTCTCGGGGGCGCGGAGCACGGCGTTCCACAGGAGTTCGAGCTGACCCCGGACGTCCTGGTCAGCGATCAACGGCTGGCTTCGCCGGGAGCTGTCGAGGAGACGTGACGCCTGGGCTGTGCGACGGAGGAGCTCGATGTCGACCGCGGAAAGGGGCTTGTCTCTCGGATCTCCTGGATCGACCCAACGTGCGAGTCGGTCCAGGAGCCGGCGGAAGAACCGGTGGTCCTCGGCGAGCGAAGTGAGGGCGTTGGACGCCTCGGTGCTCACCTCGCGGTCGCGGTGTCTGGTCAGGTGATGAAGCCGGACCAGCGCGCGGTCCGGCAGCGTTGGAGCGAGGACGTCGGTGCAGAGCGCGATGACGATGCGTGCGAGGTTCGGGTTCAGGAACGCGTCCCTGGCCCAGTCGTAGAGAGACCGGCGGAAGAAGCCGCCGTGCACCTCGTCGGTGAGCCCCTGCACCAGTACGACGGTCGCTGCGGATGTCAGGCGCGGCTCCCGCTTCTCGGCCCACCTCTGCGCCAGGGAAACGGCGGCACCGGGCTGACGCCAGCGGAGACACTGTTCGGCCAGGCGGTAGGCGATCCGGTCGGTGTCCGGTGCCCGGAGGTTCGCCGTCTCGATCAGGCCAGAGGCCCAGGACAGGAAGGGAGCGCGCATCGGCGAGTAAGCGAGCCAGAAGTGACTGCGTATCGCCGTGTCCCACTCGAAATCGGAAAACCGGACGCGTTGTTCCTGGTCGACGTGTGCTCCGATGCCGGACAGTCGCTCGACCAGATCCGGTCGGTCGAGCGCATGTGTGCCGTCATCGGGGAAGTCGATGGCACGGAGCAACCTGTTCTCCGCCTCCGGAACGACGTCAGCCGGTCCGTCGTGCAGGAACGCGGTGACGAACATCAACGCTCGCTCCTGGCCGGACTTCCCACGGACCTTGTTCGCCACTTCCTCGCCACGATCGGTGAGTGCGGACAGCGCCTTGCGCAGCCACACTTCGAACGGATCCCGCTCGTTGGCCGTGTAAGACATGCGCATGCGGTGGGCGAGACGAGCGAGTTCGTCCATGCTGCTGGTGGCAAGATGCGGTCGTAGCTCCTGGTGGTTCAGTTGCTGTACGGAGATCGGCACCTTCTCCGCGGTGAGGTGCGTACGCAGCACCTCGGCTCCGTCCGGACGCGAGATGTCAGTGGAGAGTGAGCGGAACTCCGCTCGCACAACACTGTCGTGCGGTGTCGGCAGAGCCACCGCCAAGTGGGCTTCCTTCTCGAAGAGCACTGCGCGGAAGCCACTCAGCTCAGCGTGCAGGGCTTCCGACGTGTCAGCGGGTGCGTGAGTCAGGTCCAGCAGGAGCCGCTCACGCGAGTCAACCTCGTTCGGATTGAGGAGAATGCCGGTCTCGTCGGGTTCCGGGGGCAGAATGCGGACCGCTCCCTCGTGGGAAAGCCCGGCGAGGAGCATGAGCGCCGCACTGCGCCGTCCGCTGCCCTGCCGACCACCGAGGAGAACGGTTCTCCGGTCACGTAACAGGTGCTGGGCGACCGCGAAGTTTCGCGGCTCGACGAAGCGCTTCGCGAGCCATGTGATCTCGTCCTCCGCCACGGCCTGTCGCAGGCGGGGGCGGAAGCCCTCGTTGGCTCCCAACGCTCCGACAATGGCCTTCTGGATGTCGATGTTGACCAGCGAGCCCGAACCGGTGTGCACGGGACTTCGGGGGTCGGTGATGACGTCCCTCGCGTTCCCACCGATGTCCGCGCCGCCGTAACGAGCGTTGTGGTCCTCGGTTTTGTCGTTCATGGCTGCTTCGGGTTGGGGCGCTTCGTGTTCTCGAACCGCTGCTTGACGTTTCCCGAGTGGTTCCCGGTGGTGTAGGTGACACCGTCGCCGTAGAACTGGGGCGCGTGGTGTTGTGCGCCGGTGATGACCGGTCCCTGAGCATCGGTGATGACGTCCCTCGCGTTCCCACCGATGTTCACGCCGCCGTGGCGGTGGTACTCCCGCGCCTGGACGACGGATCCGTCCACGTCGCCGACGGTGTTCACGAGCGGACTCGTGTGCTGGTCCTGGTTCGCGTCGGTCACGGTGTCCTCTGTGGATTCGAGGGGGTGGAAGCCGCGCCGGAGCAGGTCACCGGACGGCCTCGGCACGCGCAGGTACGCAATGCCTTGGTAGCGCTTGACTTCGACCGGGGCCGGGACGTAGAGGTCGGGGTCGTCGGCCGCGTATCCGGACAGGACGGCGTCCTCGAAGGCGCGCGCCGACACGATCGCGGCGACGCACGTCGTGTCGCTGGACCTTGCGAGGAGGTCTCGGACGGGCTCGCAGTCCAGCAGCCGGTGCGTCTCGATCCGCGCGTTTCCGCTGCCGTCGCTGAGCAGGGCGCCGTTGGAGTCGGTTGCCGGCCCCACGTTGACGCTCACCCGCATTCGGATGGGAGCGTCCTGGCCGGACAGGGGCCGCACGGTGTTCCGGTAGTCCAGCTCATCCTGGAGCGCGCCCAGGAAAGGGTTGATGAGGAAGGGCAGCAGGGCCGCGCGGAAGCCGAGAACGTGCCCGTCGCCGGTGGTGCGCGGGAAGCGTGCCTCGTCCCACATCTCGGCCAGACCACACCGCCGGAAGGCCTGTTGGAGGATCCCGGGGATCGCGTCGGTCAACTCGGCGTGGCGACGTCCCGGCACACCGCTGAAGTCCTTGACGTCCACCACGAGCATCGCGCGGTAGGGCGGCAGCTCCGCGACGCTCGTCGGCGTCTGGTCGGCAGGCATGGGCTTGTTTCCTTCCTGGGATTGGGACTGGGCGCGACCGGAAGCCTGTCCGAGCACGCGGCGACAGAACGTCCGCGAGCGGACACCACGAGAGTGATCCAGATCACGTTGGATCAGATCGCGACGCAAGAATGGTGAGCGAGCCGGCGGAGGTCCGACACGACGAGCCGACGCCCGGCCGCTAACGCCCCTTCTCGGCGCAACCGGGCGATCTGCTCGGCAACGGTGCTCCTGGCGAGGCCGAGCGCCGCGGCGACGGCCTCCTGCGACAGCGGCACGCGGAACCGGTCCTCGGTCGTGGCGTCCGCGAGGGCCACGACTTCGAGAAGCAGGCGCGCAACCCGTTGCAGCGGCGTGAAGTGCACGAGCTGCACCTGGTAGGGCACGGTCTCGGTGAGCTTGGCGACCAGGTAGTCGCTGAACACGTCCTGGGCTGCGTGATCCTCCTGGAAGCGACGGAACGTCTCGGCCGGCACTCGATGCGCGACACAGCGGTCGATCGCCTGGACGGTGGCCGTGCGACGAGACGCGGGGCGAACCGCCATCTCGCCGAGAAGGTCACCCGTGCCGCGCAGTGACACCAGTAGTTGAGCGCCATCCTCCTGGCGGGCCAACACTGCCACCCGTCCGCTCGCCAACGCCCACACAAAGCCGCCTTCGTCTCCTTGCCGGATCAGAAAGGCTCTGGGGGTGAACGTATGCGGCACGCCCGCTCTGAGCAGGCTGTGCCATCGACTGTCTCCGAGAAGGGCGTGGAAGCCGCGGCGAGGCGATGAGGTCCCGTCGTGCACGCTGTTCTCCGTACCGGTGTCCGGCCGCCGGTTGGGCAGGTTTCGGACAGGTTCCTTCGATCGGCCCTCGGGCGGGAGGGTCCGGCCTGGACGGGCGAAGGTGGCCGTGAACTGGTCCTGCACGCGCAGGTCGCCGGTAGTGCCTTTCGCTATAGTGCTTGAAGCACTATGGAGGTGGTCGCGTGAGTGCTCGGCGGACGTCCGCCCGCGATCTGGTCGCGGTAGCCGTGCTCGCCCTGCTCAGCGAGGGGCCGACCCATCCGTACGACATGGTGCGGACCATTCGGGAACGGCGGTGGGACTTCCTGTCCGGGTTGCCGCGCGGTCTCTACCACGCGGTGGAGCGGCTCACCGGCTCTGGCTGGGCTGAGCCGGTGGAGACCGTCCGGGAAGGGCAGCGGCCCGAGCGCACCGTGCTGCGGATCACCGAGGAAGGCCGGCGGGAGCTGCACGACTGGGTGCGCGACCTGCTGGTGCACGCGAGCACGCCGGACGCGTTCTCCGCCGCGCTGACCTGTTTCCACGTGTTGGAGGAGCGCGACCGGCTGGCTGGACTGGAGTTCCGCGCCGCCAGACTGGCCGGCCGGGTGGCCGAGCTGGACGCCCAGCTGGCCCGGGTCCGGGACCGGCTGCCGCGCGCGGTGCTGCTGGACGACGAGTACCGGCGCGCGTTGTGCCACGCCGAGCTGGAGTGGGTCGAGGCGCTGATCGCCGACCTCGTGTCCGGCGCGGTGAACTGGGACTTCATGAGTGAGGAGGAAGGAGGCCCCTCGACGAGTTGAAAGCCTCCAGCGGGTGTTCGCACCACCCGCTGGAGGCCCGATCCCTGGTCGGCCGCGAGCGCGACCCGGCACCAAGGCGCAGCACCACGATAGCCGGGCAGCAGCTCCGCGACGTCCGACCGCGTCCGCACGTCCTCGAAGGAGCCATGCGTGGCAATCAACGTGATCATCATTGGCGCCGGGCTGGGTGGCCTGACCCTCGCGCAGGGTCTGCGCGCCGCCGGCGTCGACGTCGCCTTACACGAGCGGGACCCGCACCCGTTCGCCCGTGGCCAGGGCTACCGCATCCACCTCGATCCCGAGGCCGACCAGGTGTTGCGGGACTGCCTGCCACCATCGGTCTACCGGCTGTACCGGGACACCACCGGTCTGTCCCACGGCCAACCCCTGCTCATGACCGAGCAGCTCGTGCTTCTCATCGACGCCGACTACCAACAGCGCTACACGTACCGGGAACCGGTCACCGACGACGCCGTGGTCGACCGGCTCACCTTCCGTCAGGCGCTGACCGCCGGACTCGACGGAGCCATCCACTACGGCAAGGTGTTCACCCGCTACGAGACCCTCGACAGCGGGCGGGTACGGGCGCACTTCGCCGACGGATCGACCGCCGACGCCGACCTGCTGGTCGGCGCGGACGGCGCGAACTCGGTGGTACGCAACCAATTGCTGCCGCACGCGCCCACGTTCGACAGCGGGCTACGGCTGATCTACGGCAAGACACCACTCACCGACGCACGACGCCACGCCCTGCCTGACGGCATGGTCGGCGGATTCGCCATTATCACCGCGCCCAGAAACCTCGGCATGGCACTGGGTTGGTACGAGTACCGCGACAACCCCGAACAGGTGGCCGCGCGACTCGGCCTCGACGTCGAGTTCCGGGACACCGAGAACTACCTGATGTGGGCACTCACCGTGCCCGCGGAGAACCTGCCGTCAGATCTCGGCCGCGCCGGCGGTGAGGCCCTGCTGGCGGCCGCGCGCCAGCACACCGGGGACTGGCATCCTGTCCTCCGCGAGATCGTCGCGGGCGTCTCGGTTCCGTCGCTGATGTTGCTGCCACTGCGCACTTCTCTCCCGGTCGGCCGGTGGCCGGCCGGTCCGGTGACTCTCCTCGGCGACGCCGCGCACGCGATGTTCCCGGCCGGCAGCGGCACCCTGGTGGCACTGCGAGACGCGCGCCTACTGCGGGATACGCTGACATCCGCGGGCGACGGCGCCGCCGTGGACGCCGTCGACGAGTACCAGCGCGCGATGTACGGCTACGCCTGGAAGGACGTCCGCGAGTCCTACCACATGGCCGAGCGCCTGGGCGGACGTCCTTGGCCCCAAAGCTGAAGGGCCAACTAGAGGCACCTGACAGCAGGGACTAGCCCTCACCGATCATCAGCCCTGCCAACGATATTCCGCGGCCCCTTCGGTAGTCGGTCAATGTGGACGTTCGCCGACTGCTCAAGCGATCATCCGCACAGCGGGACAAGAGTGGACGCGGAGCACCGGAACGCGCGGTGCTCCGCGTCCACGTTCTCGGAACTACCAACCTGGTTATCTGACTGTCTACTTAGGAGGAGCGCTCTCAGGAACGTGAGTCCGCAGGAACCGGGCAACCGCCGCCTTCTCCGTGTCGAGACCGGACTGGATCTGCGGGGGGAAGGGCTCGAATGCTTCCGTGTGAACGGAACGCGCGCCGGAGCGGTGAGACCAGGTGGCGATCGCCAGGCCATCGGCGACCACGGTGGGCCGGATCACGCCGCCTCCCGGCCAGACGCGGGCCCGATGGGCGGTGGGGACGGAGAGTTCGCGGGTGCGATAGCCGACGAGGTAGTTGTCGTAGGCGGGCAGCATGCGGACGTCGGGTGGGTGGGACGTGTCGCCAGGGCTCTCCGTACGGCCGGCGAGTACGGTCAGCGCGCCGTGCTCGGTGATCACCCCGGATCGCGCCAGCGCCTGCCAGCCCTTGCGGGCCCAGGTGATCGGCAGACCGGACCACGTGGCGAAGTCCTCCGCAGTGGCGGGGCCATGAGCGGCCAGGTAGCGGCGGGCCAGCTCCGCGAGGGCGGTCTCTCCGTCCCGGGAGTCCCCGGCGGTGGGCAGCCAGTCGTCGAGCAGCACGTACGTGGCCTCACCGGTGCGCCGCGGGCCGTGGCACAGGACGCCCGTGAGTGCCGCGTGGCGGATCAGGTGGAAAGGGACCTGTCCGTCCAGTGCGATGCCGAGAGTGGCGAGGTGTTCGGTCAGCTCGGCGCGAGTGAGTGGACCGTGCGTGGCGAGGGCGTTCCGGATGAGACGGTCGGCGCGTTCACGCAGGGAGTCGTCCAGCCCCAGTTGGTGGTAGCGGTGGGTTGTGGCGGCAAGAATCCGTGGGGCGAGCAGTCGCAGAACCCAGCGGACGTCGTCGCTGGCGATGGTTTGCAGGGTTCCGCGCAGGAACCAGCCGCGGACGATGCTCCGCTCGTCCTCGTACGCGGTGCGGATGGCGTCGGCGGTGATGTCCCGCCCGCGTGCGCGGATGCCCAGGTCGGCGGCCAGCGCGTCCTGGGCCTGGATGGCGAAGACGCGCTGGACGACCGCCTGCGCGGAGGCTTCCCGCTCCCCGCCTGCCAAGGCCTGCGCGCGGGCCCGCAGCCTGCGGACGCGCTCGTGGTCAGACATCGGCTGTGCCCCTCACCCCCCGCTCAGCGCGGTCAGGAGACGGCCGCGTCGAGGACGTCGGCGAGCTCGGTGGGCGCCGACAGCATCGGCCAGTGCCCCGTGGGCAGGTCGAAGCGCCGCCACGGCGGCTGGTTCAGGAAGGCCAGCATCGGCACCCCGGCATCCAGCAGAGCCGTGAAGTCGTCGCAGGCGACCACGACGCGATCCACGTCGGGCCCGGGTTCGGTCGGGCCGGTGAGGCGCTGGGTGTAGGTGTTGAACGGCTGAGGGGTGGCCCGCGCGCGCAGCAGGTCCCGCTGGGCCTCGTCGAGCCCGCGAAGGCTGCTGGACAGACCCAGGACCTCCGACGACGGCATCGGCAGCCGCCACCCGTCGCCGACGGCGTCGACCTGCTGGCGCAGCTCGTCGGCTGCCTCGGGCGGCATGAGGTCGAGCATGGACATGCCTGCTGTGAACGGGGCGCTGTCCACGTAGACCACGCGCTTGAGCCGCTCGCCGAGCCGCCCGGCCGCCCCGGTCACCGGCGCACCCGCGTAGCTGTGCCCGACCAGGGTGACGTCGTGCAGATCGTGTCGTTCCACGAAGCCGGTGATGTCCGCGATGTGCGTGTCCAGGTCGGTTCCGGGGCCGCCCTCGCTGGCGCGCTCGGCCAGGCCGGTCAGCGACATCGGCAGCGCCGTGTGGCCGCGCTCCCGCAGAGCGAGGGCGGTGCCCTCCCAGGACCACGCGCCGAGCCAGGCGCCGGGAACGAGGACGAAGGTGGCCATGTGAACTCCCTGGAGTGAGGTGATGAGAGAAATCTAGAGCCGATACCGGGCAGATTCCGCCCGGATTGGAAAAGTGATCCACGTCACATCACCTGCCCGTGCGCTCCCGCGCGGTCCGGCAACGTCGACCGCCGCTTCGAGCCCTGCGCGCACCAGCGATGGGATGAGGCCGGCACCAACGATCAGGTGGCGTCGATGCGGAATGGCGGTTGGCATGACAACAACGTCACAGCCAACGGGCAGACGCGAGCGCTCCTGGCGACGTTCAGCCCGTCGCCGGCCCGCCGCACCCGAACCGGGTGGCGGCGGGCATCCGGGCCACGGCCAGTCCGTCCGCCCGAACCGGCGCGTCGGAGATGCCCGGGAGGCGCGCTCGCACAACGCCACCGGCAGAACCGATCACCCGTTGCTCTGCGGCGTCAGGTAACCCCGGGAGAACGCGGCGGCCACGGCGGCCGCCCGGTCGTTGACGCCGAGCTTCGCGTACACGTGCAGCAGGTGCGTCTTGACCGTCGCCTCGCTGATGAACAGCCGCTTCGCCGCATCGCGGTTCGTCGAGCCGCGCGCGATCAGCTCCAGGACCTCCAGCTCGCGCTGCGACAGCGGGGCCGAGGCCGGCTGGCGCACCTGTCCCATCAGCCGGGTCGCGACGGCGGGGGAGAGCACGGCCTGTCCGCGTGCCGCCGTCTCCACGGCGCGGAACAGGTCCTCCCTCGGCGCGTCCTTCAGCAGGTAGCCGGTGGCGCCGGCCTCGATGGCGGGCAGGACGTCGCTGTCGGTGTCGTACGTGGTGAGCACCAGCACCCGCGCCGGCACCCCGCGCTTCGCCAGCTCCTTGATGGCGGTGACCCCGTCGGTCCGCGGCATCCGCAGGTCCATGAGGATCACGTCGGGTCGGAGCCGCTCGCCGGCCGCGACCGCCTCCGCGCCGTCGCCGGCCTCGCCGAGCACCTCGAAGCGCGGGTCGGCGCTGAACATGCCCCGCAACCCGTCCCGCACCACCGGGTGGTCGTCGACGATCAACAGGGAGATCACGCCCCACCTCCCGCCGGGATGGCCGGCACGGTCACCGAGATCGCCGTGCCGCCCCCCGGCTCCGACTCGATGTCCAACCGCCCCGCGAGGCGCCGCACCCGCTGCCGCATGCCGGCCAGCCCGAACCCGCCGTTCGGCGAACCGTTGGCCCGCCTGGTGGTCGGCTCGAAGCCGACCCCGTCGTCCCGCACGTCCAGGGTCACCAGGTCCTCCATGTACGACAGGGTCAGGCCGACCCGGCTGGCCCGCGCGTGCTTGGCCACGTTGGCCAGCGCCTCCTGCGCGGTCCGCAGCAGCGCCACCTCGATGTCGGTGTGCATCGGCCGGGCGTCGCCGGTGGTGGTCAGCACCGCGTCGACCTGGTTGATCTCGGCCCAGCGCCGGGCCACGTCGCTGATCGCGTCCGGGAGCCTGGCCTCGGCGAGCACCGCGGGCTCCACCGCGTGAACGGTCCTGCGCGCCTCGGCCAGGCTCTCCCTGGCCAGGTTCGTCGCGTTCGCCAGGTGCCGGCGCGAGGTCGTCGGCTCGTCCAGCGTCTGCTCGGCGGCCTGGAGCTGGGTGAGGACGCCGGCCAGGCCCTGGGCGAGGGTGTCGTGGATCTCCCGTGCCATCCGCTGCCGCTCGTCCAGCACCCCGGCCTCGCGCGCCTGCGTCAGCAGCTGCGCGTGCAGGCCGGCGTTCTCCTCCAGCGCGGCCTCCAGCTTGACGTTGGCCTCGTGCAACGCGACGAGCGCCTGCTTCTGCCGGTGGTTGCGCCGGTCGGCCAACTCGGCGAAGTGGGAGAACGACCCGGCCAGCAACGTGTTGATCAGGCTGACGACCAGCCACGCCCACCACATGCCGTTGGTCGTGATGCTGGCCATCCCGCCCAGGCAGGCCGCCGCCGAGATCACCGCGGTCGCGGTGGCGCCGACGTACCGCCACCGGCCCCGCAGGTAGCGGAACGCCTGGTGGTAACCGATGAAGGTGAAGAAGCCGTACCAGGGCGCGATCGCCGCCAGGCCGGCGGTCAGCACCATCAGGACCGCGTAGTACAGGCCCATGAGCGGGCCGTTCTGGTGCCACTCCGGGTGGAGCGTGTGGAACCAGAGCATCCAGAGCAGAACCGCGACCGACAGCCCGACCACCGCCGGCAGGTGCACCGGCATGTGCCAGATCGGCTGCAGCAGCGTGATGACGGTGCTGAACGCCAGGAGGAAGTAGGGGAGGACCTTGAAGACCGCGGTCTCCTTGTGCTCCCAGCGGTCGAACTCCGCGCGCAGCTCGGCCTCGATGCTCACCACTTACTCCCAGCGGAAGTACCTCGCGGCCAGCCCACCGGCGACGATCGTCCACCCCAGCATGACGGCCATGTGCAGCGGTTGCGGCCAGTGACCGGCTGTCGCGTCCTGCAATGATTGCACGCCGGCGCCCAGCGGGGTGAAGTCGCTGATCCTGCGCAGGACGTCGTTCATGCCGGCCCGCGGCATCCAGAGGCCGGAGAAGACCATGAGCGGGAGGAACAGCAGCGACGCGGTCGCGCCGGCGCTCTTGCCGGTCGGCGCGATCGCGGCGACCAGCAGGCCGATCGCGAACACCGCCAGCGCCGCCAGCACGTAGCTCACCAGGTACGCGGGCAGCTGGCGCGGCAGGCCCACGTCGAACGCCAGCCGGCCGATGGCCAGCACGACCAGCATCGTCACCACCGACAGGCCCGTGGACATCAACAGCTGCGCGCCGAGCATGACCCCCGGCCTGACCGGCGTGGTCCGCATGCGGCGCAGCACGCCCTTCTCCCGGTAGGTGGCGAACAGCTGGGACAGGCTGTTCGCGAACATGGCGAGGCCCATCACCACGATGATCGGCACGTACAGGCTGATCACCCGCATGCCGCCGAAGCTCGCGTTGGGTTCCCGCATCGCGGGGATCGAGCCGAGGACGACGAGCACGATCGGCGGGAACGCGAGCGCGAAGAACACGAGCATCGGCTCGCGGAAGAACAGTCTGGTCTCGGTGGCGGTGAGCCGGGTCAGAGCGGACACGGTGGTCTCCTCAGGCGTCGATGGGGCGGCCGGTGAGCGCGACGAACGCGTCGTCCAGGGAGGTCTGCTCGACCCGCAGGTCAGCCGCGACGACCTGGTTGCGGGCGAGCGCGGTGGTCACGGCGAGCAGCAGGTTCCCCCTGCCGGTCACCACGAGCTGGCCGCCGGCCCGCTCCACCGACGTGACCTCGGGCAACGCGGTCAGCACGGCGTGGTCCAGCGGCGCGGACGGTCGGAACCGGACCCGCTGCCGGCCGTCGACCCGCGCGACCAGCCCGGCCGGGGAGTCCAGCGCGACGAGCCGGCCGGAGTCGATCACGGCCAGCTTGTCGCAGAGCCGCTCCGCCTCCGCCATGAAGTGCGTGACCAGCAGGATCGTCACGCCGCGGTCGCGGATGCCCTCGATCAGGTCCCAGGTGTCGCGGCGCGCCTGCGGGTCGAGGCCGGTGGTGAGCTCGTCGAGCACGGCCACCCTCGGGTTGCCGACCAGCGCGAGCGCGATCGACAGCCGCTGCTTCTGCCCGCCGGACAGGTGCCGGAACTGCGTGTCGATCTTCTCGGCGAGGTTCAGCATGTCGATCAGCTCGTGCCAGTCAGCCGGGTTCCGGTAGAAGGAGCTGTACAGCTCCATCGCCTCGCCGACCTGGAGCTTGTCGGGCAGCTCGCTCTCCTGGAGCTGCGAGCCGAGCATCTGCCGCAGCTCACCGTTGTCGCGCTGCGGGTCGATGCCGCAGACCCGGATGGTGCCCTCGTCCCGGGTGCGCAACCCCTCGATGCACTCCACGGTCGTGGTCTTGCCGGCCCCGTTGGGGCCCAGGATGCCGAAGATCTCGCCATGCTCGACGGCGAAGCTGACCCCGTCCACCGCGGTGTGGTCGCCGTAGCGCTTGACGAGGCCGTCTACCTCGATGATCGCCATACGAGAAGCGTGCTCTCCGCAGGGGGCACGCCGAATCGACTGCGCGGCCACGCCCGCCACGGACCGCGGTGGACCCGCCCATCAACCGATCGGTTGATGCTCCACTCAGCACGATGACCAGACGTCGTCCGACGAGGCGCCCGCGTCCCCCGACGAACGCGACACCACCGCTCAATGGCTCACTGAATAGTCATGTCTGCGAGCACAAATCGCCCGTGAGCCGCCGGGCTCGTGTGCCGGAATCGCCGCCGGGCTGTTTTCGACCTTTCTGCGAAGTGCTGCAAGGCGGCGAAAGCCGACCCGATCGCGGGTTCCCCAACGAGTGCGGCCCCGAACCGAACGGTTCGGGGCCGCACTCGGGCGGCGGTCGGATCGGGTGGTCGAACTTTCGCCCCGGACCGGGTCAGCTCACCGCAGGTACCGCTCGGCGAGCTTGGTCATGACCTGGTCGAGGAGGGGGAGCTTGCTCGGGTCCGGGGTGGCGTCGGCCGCGCCGCGGGGCGGCCACACCTGCACCTCGCCCGCGAGGTAGCCGGGCTTGGTGATGTCGCCGGTCGTGGACAGGTAGATCTCGTACGCGCCCTTGCCCGCGTTCCAGGACACGCCCGGTGCGCCGCCGAAGGTCTTCTTCTGCCGGTTCGCGTACAGCTTCGGGTCCTGGCCGAACTGGTCGGGCGCCCAGTCTCCGGTGATGGTCACCCTGACCGTGATCGCGTGGGTGGGTTCGCCCCAGAAGCAGTGCGCCCCGTAGGTGACCGGCCGCATGGCGGAGCCGAACACCTGCCGGACGGTCTCGTCGGCGGCGGAGCAGGCGACGTTGGGGTCGGCGTTCGCGGCGGCGATCAGGTCCTTCTTGTCGCTGGGCACGCGGGCGCCGGTGTGCGGCCGGCACCCGGTGGCCGATCCCGCGCTGATGTAGTCCACGCAGGCGCCCGCCGCGGCGTCGTCCTGCTCGTCGGGACGGTAGGTGAGGGGGCGCTGGGGTGGTGGGGCGGCGGGCGGGGCGCCGGCCAGAGCCCTCATCGCCTCCGCGGCGGTCCGCGTGGTGTTGTCGCAGGTGGAGCCCTTGATCGTGACCACCGTCAGCGGGTGCAGCTTCTCCGGGCTGCCCGAGGGGCCGTGTGCCCAGCGCACCCAGCAGCTTCCGCTGAGTTCCGTGATCGCGGCGTTCCTGCCCCCGACCTGGCGGATGGTCTGGTTGCCCTGCAACGGGTCGGTGTCGTACCTGATCTCGACCTTGGTGTCGTCACCGCCCTGTTTCTTGTCCTCCACCAGCTGGCACTCGTCCAGCGCGTCTCTGCTGGACATGCGACGCAGGTTGGGTTGTTGGGCGGTGACGATCCGCGCGAGGGTGCAGCCGTCCCAGTTGACCAGCGTCCGCTTGGCCGGGTCCGCCGTCACGCTGTCCGGGTTGCCCAGCTTGGTGGTTGCGGCGGCCCCCAGCGCCTTGACCTGGGCGCACGCGTCGCCGCCGGCGCCGGTGCCGAGCCGGACCTCGAGATTGATCGACAGGGTGAAGCTCACCGGGACGCTGATCTCGCACGGCGTCTCGTTCCGCTTCTCTCCCCGGTAGAGGTAGGCCTTCACGCCGTTGAGGTTGATCGGCTCGGCGTGGTACCGGCCCGAGTGGTCGAAGCCCCGGCCGACCTGGACCCGGGCCTTGGCGCCACCGTCCGCCGCGTACTCACAGGAGTGCGGCGCGGTCGGCACGGCGCGGGCGTTGTTCGGGAACCCGGCCCCCGTCGCGGCCGCCGGGTCGATCAGCGCGCACGCGTCGAGCTGCCGCAGCGCGGAGAGCACGGCCTCGGCCGGTCGGTCGACCGGCTGCTCGGCGGCCGCCGACCCTCCGGCGCCGACAGGGCTTCCGGTGACGACCGAGGTGCAGGACGCACAGGCCGCGACGGCGAGAGCGGCTCCCCACAGCCGGCCCCAACGAATCCTCAATGCTTTCCCCCTTGGCGCACGCCGTTGACCGGCGTGTCGTGAACAGGCGAGATCGTAGGAGTCGTCGCCCACCGCGGTACCGGGTTCAGCGTCGGCCTGCTCCGTTTGGTGCCCTTTCTCACAGCGGATGTTCCGCCCCCTCCCAGCCAACCCCGCATTGGCCGCTTTTCGGCTTGGAACGCATGCGGTGCTGAATCGCCGACCAGTCGGTGCTGACTCGGCCGGCAACAGAAGTTCTCCGCGCTCCGGGCAGATCGTCTGGGTGCGGCGCATCCGGTGGTGCCGGTGACCCCCGCGGGTCGTCGTCACTCGGCAGGGGGAAAACTCCCCACCGGGGGCGCAAGATCAACGTTTCGCCCGGTGTCGGCCCCGACCGCTGCTGTCTGCTCGGCCGCGCACAGGTCGTGACGGGCGCGGGGGTGGGCGGCGTGGGTCATGGGGAGAACCAGCGGAACGGGTCCGTGAACTTCGGGAAGCGGCTGCGACAGGCACGGGACGCGCGGGGGTTGTCACTGCGGGATCTGGCGGCGGTGGTGCACTACACCCCGGGCCACATCAACAAAGTGGAGCTGGGGGACCGTCCCGCGACGGTGGAGTTCGCCGAGGCGTGCGATGCGGCGCTGGCCGCCGGGGGCGAGTTGGTCCGTGCCGCGCAGGCCAACTCCGCGGCCCGGGAGGGCGCGTTGCACCCAGCCCAACTCCCGCTGGCGATCCCGGCGTTCGTCGGCCGCCACGAGGAACTCGGGTCGCTGGACCACGTTTTGGGCACCCGCACTCCGGTCGTCGTGATCGACGGCCCCGCCGGAGCGGGGAAGACAGCGCTGGCGTTGACGTGGTCGCACCAGGTCGCGCCGAGGTTTCCCGATGGCCAGTTGTACGTCGACCTGCGCGGCTACGCCGGTGACGGCGACCCCGCCGAACCCGGCGACGCGTTGGAGGAGATGCTGATCGCGCTGGGTGTCCAGCCCAGCGCGATCCCCGCCGCGCTGGAGCCGCGCGCGGCGATGCTCCGGTCGCTGTTGGCGCCACGTCGCGTGCTGGTCCTGCTCGACAACGCGCGCGCCTCCCGTCAGGTTCTGCCGCTGCTGCCAGGCGCCGCCGGGTGCGTGGTCTTGGTCACCAGCCGCACGCGACTGGAAAGCCTCGTGATGCGAACCGGTGCCCAGCGCGTGCCGTTGGGGCTGATGTCGGTGCACGACGCCAAAGAACTGCTGTGCGGGGTGATCGGCACCGACCGCGCGGCGGCGGAACCCGAAGCCGTTTCTCAACTCGCGAAGCTGTGCGCCTACCTTCCACTGGCGCTGCACATCGCGGCCCAGCGCGTCGCCGCCCGGCCGCACCACCGTCTCACCGACCTCGTCGACGATCTGACCGGCAGCGGGGACCTGTTGGACGCCTTAATGATCGGCGACGACGAGTCCGCCGCCATCCGCCCGGTTCTGAGCTGGTCCTACACCGATCTCGACCTCGACAGCGCGCGACTGTTCCGGCTGCTGAGCCTGCACCCCGGGCAGATCAGCGTGTGGGCGCTGGCGGCGTTGGCCGATCTCCCACTCCCGGACGCCCAGCGGCTGGTGTCCACGCTGACCCACACCCATCTGGTCGAGGAGACCGGGCCGGATCTGTACGGCATGCACGACTTGCTCCGCGACTACGCCGCCGAACTCTCCTCCAGCACCGATTCCGACGCCGAGCGGCACGCCGCCGTCGCACGCCTCGTCGACTGGTACCTCCACACCTCTGTCCACGCGCGTGGCCTCATCGCACCGCCCACCCTGCGGCCGATTCCCCTCCAGGCGCCGAAACCGGGTGTGGTTCCGTGCTCGTTCAGCACGCGGGACGACGCGTTGCGCTGGTACCACTCGGAAAAGGACTCCATCGTCGCGATCACCCGCCTGGCCGGTCAGCACCGGCTGCACGACGCCGCGTGGAAGATCCCGGTGGTCTGGACGACCTATCTGATGATGCGTGGTCGTCACCATGTCTACGACCGGCTCCACCAGCTCGGCCAGCACGCGGCGCGCGCGGTCGACGACGTCGACGGCGTGGCATGGGTGACCGCGACCTACGCGTACTTGTTGCGCAGCCGGGGATATCTCGACCAGGCCGAGGCTCAGTTCCGGCACGCCGCCGCGCTCCGGCGTCAGCTGGGTGATCCGCGGGGACAGGCCTGGGCCACCACGGGCCTCGGGTTCGTCGCGTTCGACCGGGGAGACCTCGACCAGGCCGGCGAGTGCTTTCGGTCCGCACTCCGGCTGTTCCACGAGGTGGAGGACCGACACGGGCAGGCCATCAGCCTGTCCGCCCTCGGCGACGTCCACCGGTCAGCGCGCCAGATCGCGGAAGCGCGGCGATGCCTCACGGAGGCGCTGCGCATCCAGACCGAGCTCAAAATCGACTACGGCCAGGGCCACACGCTGATCATCCTCGCCGGGATCCACCGCGAGCGGGGCGACCTCGACCAGGCTTTGGGCCACCTGGAGAAGTCCCTGGACCTGCGCCGGCACCTGGGCGACCAGTTCGGCACGGCCGACACCCTGGACCGGATCGGGCAACTGCTGGTCGAGACGGGGCAGACCAGCGCCGCCCACGCGGCCTGGACCGAGGCGGCCGAGCTGTTCGACGAACTCGGCTCACCTCGTGCCACCGACATCCGCAGCCGGCTGCGGGGCCAGGACTAGCCGCACACCGACCTCACTCGTCGCAAGCCGTTCGTGCTGTCGTCATCCCTGTCGCGTCTGTGTCGCGACAGGGCAGCTCTTGTCCCCACCGACTCGACGCGACAACGATTGCCGCAGGTTCGGCTGACTCGCCGCCAGGGCCGAAACGGCGTCTTTGTCGTGGTTCGGTTCAAGGCGAGTGGAATTCGTGTCCTATGTGGACTTTGCCCTGCCAGGGGAATCGTTGCGAGGGGGAAGACGATGACAGCGCACGACATCATTGTGATCGGCGCCGGCACGGCCGGTTCCGTGCTCGCCCGCCGCCTGGTGGACGCCGGCCGGCGGGTTCTGCTGCTGGAAGCCGGTGGCCTGGACGAGGAACCGGCGATCCACGACCCGGCGCGGCTGCTGGAACTGTGGGGGTCCGGTGTGGACTGGGGCTACTGGACCGAACCGCAGCCCGGCTGCGCGGGCCGCCGGATCTACTGGCCACGCGGCCGGGTGGTGGGCGGGTGCTCGGCCATCAACGGCATGATCTACACGCGGGGCGCCTCGGCCGACTACGACCACTGGTCCTACCAGGGGTGTTACGGGTGGGACTGGGCCTCGGTGCTGCCGTACTTCCGGCGGGCCGAACGTCACGACGACGCCGCACAAGCGAATCCGCTTGGCGGCTTGCTGCCCGTCACGCGCGTTGGACCGAGCCCGCTCGCGACGGCGTTCCTGGTCGCCGCGTGGGAGTGGGGGCTCCCACTGGTCGACGACCGAGGCAGCGGGGTGCGCGAGGGCGTCGGCCTGACCTCCCGCATGATCCACGACGGGCGCCGGGCCAGCACCTGGGTCTCCTACGTCGCCCCCGTCCTCGACCATCCGAACCTCACGGTGGTGACGAACGCGCTGGTCCACCGGCTCACCATCACCAAGGGCCGAACCACCGGCGTGGTGTACAGCGTGAACGATCACCTCCACCACGCCCACGCCGATCAGGAAGTCGCGCTGTGCGCCGGCGTGATCGGCTCACCACAGTTGTTGCTGCGCTCCGGCATTGGCCCGGCTGACCACCTGAAAGACCTGGATATCGCGGTGCGGGCGGACCTGCCGGGTGTGGGGGAGAACATGCACGACCACCTGGTGGCGCCGCTGGTGTGGGAGTCCCGCGAACCAATCCCGGAATCGGCGGTGGGGTTGGAGGCTCACCTGTACTGGCGGTCGCACCCGAGCTTGCTGGTGCCCGACACCCAGCCGGTGTTGATGGGCTTCCCTTTCCCACCACCGGGATGGCCCCGACCAGAGCAGGGATTCACCGTCATGGCCGGGCTTGACCGCCCCCGGAGCCGTGGACGACTGCGGCTGCGATCGTCCGACCCGGACGAGCCGCCAGTCCTGGACCCCCGCATCTACACCGAACCACACGACTTGGAGGTGATGGTCGACTCGGTGTTGATGGTGCGGGACATCGTGAACCAACCCGCAATGGATTCCTGGCGGGGCACGGAAATCGCCCCCGGCCTCAACGTGGCGGAGCGAGGACGGACGCGTGAGTTCGTGCGGGCGGCGACGCTGTCCTACCACCACCAGGTCGGCACCTGCCGAATGGGCGTGGACAGCCTGTCCGTGGTGGACCCGGAACTGCGGGTGCACGGCGTTCGCGGTTTGCGAGTGGCCGACGCCTCGGTGATGCCACAGGCCCCGACAGGCAACACGACGGCTCCGGTGGTGATGATCGCCGAAAAGGCCGCGGACCTGATGCTGGAACGAACCCCGGTGATGAGCCACGGATCGGGCGCCGCATAGGCGAATGTCAGCTCCGTCAGTGGATGACCGGCGCTTGCGGGTGGAGGATGCTGAGGACGGGCGGATGGAAGGGTTTCCGGTCGTCTGCCCTGGCGCCAGCGGGAAAGGCTGGCACCAGGACAGGCAGGTTGTGAACCCGTGGCGCTGTTACGGGCTGTCGTAGCTCTCAAGTTGATCGAAGTGTTCCCAGGAGTCGGTCAGTCCCCACTCTTCCATATAGGTGCGGAGATAGGTGCAGTTGTCCCGGCGCACCGGGGCCTCATGAAGCCAGACTGCCTCGCACTCCGCGCACACGCGAAAGAGCTCACCGTTCTTCCGAATCTGACGCCTGATCACCCATCCCTGCTTACAACGCGGACACGCATTCCATGCGTTCTGCTACGAGAATCCTCCAGGAACGGGCCAGGCGCTGATCGCCTCGGTCGTTCCTGGCTTCACCACGACACGGATGAGTTTCCGGCCTTCCCCGTGTCGATCATCTTATCGACCTCCGCTACGAACGCAGCACCGCGGAGCCTCATCTGGGCAGCCGCTACCAGCGGGCCGCTGTTGAACCGTCCGCCACGCGTCGGCCCGCGGTCTTGGTTTTCGAGGAGTCGTCGACGCTTGGTCGGAGGTATCCCTTGGCCCACAAGGGGGTTTTGTCGGTGGCGGGGGTTAGCCTCGCGGGATGAGCCAACAAGTTCCCGTCGGGAGTGGGATCGCCGCCGATCTGCGCCGGTACCTTCAGGCGTCTCGGGAGCGTGTTCTCTCGTCGCTGGAAGGTCTGAGCGAGTACGACGTTCGTCGCCCCATGACTCCGAGTGGCACCAACCTGCTCGGGCTCGTCAAGCACCTGGCGGGGATCGAGTTCGGGTATCTCGGCGACTCGGTCGGCCGTCCGGCCGCGATTCGGCTGCCCTGGGTTGATGACGGGTCGATCTGGGACAACGCCGACATGTGGGCCACGGCCGAGGAAACCAGGCAGGACATCGTCGGCCTGTACCGGTCCGCGTGGCAGCACTCGGACCAGTCGATCGCCGAACTGGGACTGGATTCTCCCGCGCTGGTGGCGTGGTGGCCCGAGGAGCGGCGGGAGACCACGCTGGGGTCGTTGCTCGTTCGCGTTGTGGCCGAGACCGCCCAACACGCGGGGCACGCCGACATCCTCCGCGAGATGATCGACGGTCGCGCGGGAAGTGATCAGGACGAGGTCGGCGACGCGGCGTGGTGGGACCGCCACGTCAACCGCGTGCGCGAGGCGGCGGAGCGCCATCGACCTCGCGGTTGACGTGGCAGGCAGGCACCAGCGTTCAGGTGGTTGTGGAGTCGTCGTCGGGCTCGGCGGGCGGGCGGGGGGCGTAGACCTGGCGCCAGTGCTGGGCCGAGCGGGTCAGGTCGTCGCTGACGCGTTGGAGGAACTGGCTCATGTTCTCCAGCCGGGCGCCGGCGGGGGTGGTGACACCGAGTTTTCGGGCGTTCTGCCCGCAGGCGGCGGCGATCTGGGAGTCGATGCGCGCGCTGGCCATGATGGCCTGGAACCAGACGTCCTCGTCGACGACGTAGCGTTCCGCGCGGCGGTGGGGGTCGCGCTCGCGTCTGATGAGCTCCCGGTTCTCCAGGTAGCCGACGGCCTTGGAGACGGAGGCGGGGCTGACGCGCAGGCGTCGCACGAGGTCGGCCGAGGTGAGGCTGCCGCTGTCGGTGGTGAGGAGCGTGGCGAGCACCCTGGCCATCATCCGCGGGACCCCGGTCTGGACGAACAGGTCGGTGCTGAGCGCCGCCACCCCGTTCACGACCCGCGGATCGCGCCCGCCGAGGTCGGCGCGGCGCGGTGACGGGGTCAACGGAGACGTCCTGCGCTGGCGCACCTGCCGGGTGCTGGCCCGGTGGGCCTGGTCGGCGCGGTAGCCGCCCGGCCCGCCGTTGCGCATCACCTCGCGGGTGATGGTGGAGGTCGGCCGCCCGACGCGACGGGCTATCGCGGCGTAGGTCAGGCCGTCACGCAGTCCCGCGGCGATGAGCCGGCGGTCCTGCTGGCTGAGCCTCTCTCCCGGCATCCGCGCCCCCTGACTCTCGTCGTCGCCGAACAGCTTAACGCAACGCAGCCATTGCATTAGAGCGCAGAGCGGTGCAACGATTTGTGCGCTCTGACCTGCGATTTTATGCGTTGCTTCAACGGGGAGTGATTGACCAGATCGTGTATGCAACGTAACTTCTGCGATGTCGGAAAGATTCTCAGAGCAAAGGCACCGACATGACTCGCAAAGACATTCAGCAGGTACTCGACTGGGCGGTGGCCGAGTTCGGCATCCCCGGAATCGTCGCCGAGGTCAGGGACGGGGACCGGACCTGGTTCGGCACCGCGGGCGTCGCCGACATCGAGACCGGGGCGCGGCGCCAGCCGGGGGAGTACGCGCACACCGGCAGCGGCAGCAAGGCCTTCATCGCCGCCGTGCTCCTGTCCCTTGAGGCCGAGGGCCGGCTGAGCATCGACGACACGGTGAACAAGTGGCTCCCGGGCGTGCTGGACGTCAACGGCTACGACGGCGACAAGATCACCATCAGGCACCTGCTCAGCAACACCGGCGGCCTGTTCTCCACCGGCCTGGCCCCGGAGCTGACCGACCGGTTCGCCACGCGTTCCGGGTTCCTCCAGCACCGCTTCGACCGGTTCACCACCGAGGACCTGCTGCGGATGACGGTGTCCCAGCCGCCGGTCGCTGAGCCCGGCGAGCGCTTCGAGTACTCCAACGGCGGCTTCTACGTCGCCGAGGCGATCATCGAGAAGGTCACCGGCAACAGCTTCGCCGAGGAGGCCGAGCGCACCGTCATCCGGCCGCTCGGCCTGGCCAACACCTACGTGCGCCCCGACCACGAAACGGGGTACCGCGAACCGCACCCGCGGGCGTACTCGACGCTGTTCTACAAGGACGGCACCGACTCGGCGGCGGTCACCCCGGAGAACTGGGCGTCCATGATGGAGGAGCCAGGGCTGGAGCCGCTCGACGTCACCGAGTTCAACACCTCGTGGGTCCCCGGCAACGTCATCTCCACCACCGGCGACATGATCCGGGTGATCAACGCGTTGGTGGACGGCACCCTGCTGCCGCCGGCCCAGCACCGCGAGATGTGGACCACGGTCTCCACCGAGGGCGGCAACTGGACGCCGCACACCCGGTACGGCCTCGGCGTGTTCGAGTTCGAGAAGGCGGCGGTGGACGGCCTGACGCTGCGCGGCGTGGGCGGCAGCTACTGGGGATGCCTGTTCTACACGGTGGGCACCCCCGACGGTCACACCGTCTCCATCCAGACCAACACGGAGTGGAAGTCCTGGGACGTCCTCTTCAAGATCGTTGAAGCGGAGTTCGGCGTCTCCATCGGCGCGTGAAGCACCGGCCCGTGATCGACAGGTGTGAGCCGCCGGCAGTGGCGAGAGGATCGCTGGCCGGCGGCTCACGCCCGTCGCCGTTCGGTCGGTCGCCGGGGTTGTGTCGGGTGGTGTCCGAGGCGTCGTGATCATCGGATTCGACGGTGCGGCCTGTGCGGCCTGTGCGGCTTCGCTCTCGCCTACGTCCGCAGTGCGGTGGTTCGTTGGTGGAGTGCGGCGAGCGCCGACTCGCGGCTGTGCCTGCCGAGCAGCACTTGGACGGTCAGCCCGTCGGCGAGGGTGATGAGCGCGTCCGCCTCGCTTTCGGCGTCGACCTCGGGCCTGATCTGCCCGTTCTCCTGGCCCGTGCGGAGCAGGACGGCGAGCAGTTCGGTCAGCCCGGCGTAGTGGGCGCGTTGGACGGCCGCGAGCGCGGGGTCGAGGGCCGCCTGCGCGGTGAAGGCCATCCAGACGCGGGCGTCGAGCAGGTCCTCGTCGTCGACCGCCAGCATGGCCACCAGCGTCTGCTCCAGCATGGTCGTGACCGATCCCGGTCGCGGGGACTCGGCGATCCGCGCCCGGGCGCGCTCGGTGACCCTGCGGTTCACGTGCTCCTGCGCGAAGACCAGCATCTCCTCCTTGGCGCGGAAGCACCGTTGCACGGCCCCCATGGACACCCCCGCCTGCGCCGCGACCTCGCGCAGGGTCACGCCTTCCAGTCCGTGCCTGCCAATCAGCTCGCAGACCGCCTGCGCGATGTGCTGTCGACGGCTGTCGTGGTCCACCTGTTTCGGCATGGCCCCACCTTACCGATGCGCTTGTATCGGAACCGTGCTAGTGTTCCGATACAAGCGCATCGGAACGAAGGGAGACGGGAATGGCGGAGCGGAGTGGCGGGTCCTCGGTCGTCGCGGTGCTGGGGGTGGTGCTGGTGGTCCAGGGGTTCGGGTCCGCGGTCACGGAAGCGTTGTGGCAGAACAGCTTCGGGGCCTCGGCCCTGCTCCGCGCGGCGGGCGCGCCCGGCTGGTCGGATTTCGTGGTCGGCGCGCTCGGCGTCGTGCTGCTCGGTTGCGCGCTGGTCCGGCGCGGCGCCAGGAATGGGGCCAGGAGCGGAGCCAGGAGCGGGGCCGCTCGTGGCTGAGCTGTCCCGTCGCGGGTTCCTGGGCACGGCCCTGGTCGGCGCGGGCGCGGGCGGAGGGCGGGAGCTGGGGCGCCGCGGTCGACCGACCTTCGTGCTCGTGCACGGTGCCAACGGCAACGCGGGCTATTTTGCCCCGCTGGTGGCCGAACTCGCGATGGCGGGCCACCGGGCGCTGGCCGTGGACCTGCCGGGGCACGGACCGGCGGGCCACTTCCCGCCCTCCTACCAGGCCCCGCAGGACCTGGCGGCCCTGGCCGCCGCGCCGTCGCCCCTGGCCGGGCTGCGCCTGGCCGACAACGTCGACCACGTCACGCGGATCGTCCGCCGGGTCGCCGCGCACGGGCCGGTCATCCTGGTGGGGCACAGCATGGGCGGCGCCACGATCACCCGTGTTGGCAACGAGATCCCGCACCTCATCGCGCGACTGGTCTACCTCACCGCGTTCTGCTGCGTCCGGCTCCGCAGCGTCCTGGAGTGCTTCACCGCCACCCCAGAAGGGAGGACCTCGCTGCTGACCACGATCCCCGGCCTGACAGACCCGGGCCGGACCGGGGTGACCCGGACCAACTGGCGTTGCGCGGACCGAGGATTCCTCGCCGCAGCCAAGGCAGCGCTCGCCGGCGGGTGGGACGACGCCGCTTTCCTGGCCGCCCTCAACACCATGGAGCCGGACGAGGCCTGGGCCGTGACCACCGACGACGCCCGGGGCGTGCCCGCGACCTGGGGACGCATCCCGCGCACCTACGTGCGTTGCGCCCGCGACCGAGCAGTGCCTCTGCCGCTCCAGGACCGGATGATCTCCGAAGCGGACCGGGCGACACCGCACAACCGATTCGACGTTCACACGCTGGACGCTCCGCACCTCGGCCCCCAGCACCCACGGCCCCTGGCTCGGGTGCTCACCAGCCTCCTCGACTGAGCCCCGCCGCTGACGCGGCAGGAACGGGTTCCTCAAGGGACACCGCATGTTTCAGTGCTCGGCCTGTGTTTGACGCGCGTGGATCTGAGCTCCGCGGCTCGGTCGTGGGGCAGGATGGGCGCCGTGGTGGAGATCAGTCCCTTGGCCGAAGCCGACCGCGTCCGCTGGGAAGCGCTGGCCCGTGGCAAGGACACGTACTTCGAGGTCGAACGCAGCGACGACAGCTACGAGCGGACCTGGCGACGCCTGCTCGACGACGAGCGGATCCGCGGGGTCGCCGCCCGGCTGGACGGCAGGATGGTCGGCATCGCGCACTACCTGTTCCACGCCAGTGTCTGGTACGACGGGAAGTGCTATCTGGCGGATCTGTTCGTGGACGCGGAAGTCCGGCGGCGGGGCGTCGCGACGGCGTTGATCGAGTGGGTGGCGCGAGACGCCGAGGAGCACGGTTTCCCGCGCCTGTACTGGAACACGCTGGAGGACGCCCCCGCTCGCGCGTTGTACGACAAGGTGGGCAAGTTCCACGAGGGCTTCATCCTCTACACCTACCAACCCGACGCGAACCAGGGCTCCAGTCGGCTCTGAGTGCGATAGCCGAAGAACACTGGCGCCGCCTGACGGGAATGTATGTCCATAGTGGACAGTAACTTCACGGGCAGGAGCGAGTACCCGCTGGGCCGTGGGCATCCACCGACCGCGGCTCAGCGGCCGGTCCGGGACCTGTCCGGATCTCGTGCCCAGTCCGGCGTCCAGACGTCGTCGCGGGCTGTCTTCCGGTACCTGGTCCGGAGGTAGTCGAGGAAGTCCGCGAGGACGGGGTGGGTGTTGTCCGCTCGCCAGATCACGGAGAGCGGGTAGACCGGGGTCGGGTCGACGACGGGGATTCGGCGGAGGTCGTAGCTCTCCGGCCAGAGGTAGCGCGATCCCTCGGCGACGAAGGTGGCGAGCTGGGCCGAGTCCGCGATCTCGGCGAGGAGCACCTCGACGCCGAAGACCGGGCCGATCGTGTCGATGGTGAGCCCGAACGTCTCCGCCAGGTCGTTGTAGTAGCCGACCGGCTCGGGGTCGGACAGGCCGGGCATCCAGATGGGATGACGGGTGAGCTCGGCCAGTGTCACGGTCCTGGCCCTCGCCAACGGGTGCCGTGGGCCGACCAGGAGCTCGTGCCGGTCGTCGATGACACGCGCTGATCGGAGTTCGCCGGGGATCGTGCGGGCGAAGTCCCGGAGGGAGCGGAAGGTGGCGTCCAGGGTGCCGGCGCTGACCTCGGCCAGCGCCGACGCGGCGTCCGCGTTGAGCAGGGCGACGACGTCGAGCTCGATGTCGGGGTGCTGCTGGTAGAAGGCGTGGAGGATGTTGGCCGGTGCGATCCTGCGGCTGATCACGTCGACCCGGAGAGCTCGCCGCCCCGGCGTCACGGCGGCTGTGACGCGCTCGGCGGCGCGGAGGAGTTCGCGGGCATGGGGGAGGAGTGCCTGCCCGTCGACGGTGAGCCGGACGCCCCGGGCGATCCGCGCGAAGAGCTGGACGCCGAGCTCCCGTTCCAGGCTCGCCACTCGTCTCGACGCTCCCTGCTGGGTGATTCCCACCTCGTCGGCGGCGGCCTGGAACTGACCTGTCTCGGCAACGGCCACGAAGGTGCGAACTGCGTCGAGATCCACGGGGGAGAAGTTAGTCCCACAACGGAGAGTTGTGGCACGCCGCTCGATCTGTTGTTGGTGGCAGCGGCGGTCCACCGGCTTGGATCTCCCCGGCGAGGGGGAGTTGCCCCACGAGGTCCACAGTGGAGGGAAGCGGGTGCCGAACATGTGGCGGAGGGCGCACCTGGGTCGGGCGTTCGCCTGGTTGTGGGCAGCGCACGCGGTCAGCGCCTACGGGACGTGGTTCGGGTTCGGAGCGCTGTCGGTTGTCGCCATCACGGTCCTCCACGCCGGTTCGGCGGAGGTGGCGGCGCTGTCGTCGTCGGGGCTCGCGATCGGGGCGCTGCTGGCGGTTCCGCTCGGGCCGTGGGTGGAGTTCCGCGCCAAGCGGCCGGTCATGATCACCACGGACCTGGTCCGCTTCGCGGCGTTGGCATCCGTGCCGATCGCGTACTGGCTGGACGTGTTGTCCTTCCCACAGCTGCTGGTGGTCTCCGTCGTCGTCGCGGCGGCGAAGATCGCGTTCACGGCCGCCAGCGGCGCCTACCTCAGGAACGTCGTGCCCGACGACGCGCTCCTGGTGGCCAGCAGTCGGTTCGAGTCCACCACGTGGTCGGCCACGATCATCGGTCCGCCCGTGGGCGGCGCCGCCATCGGGTTGCTGGGGTCGCTGACCACCGTGGTCGTCGATGCGGCGAGCTACCTCCTGTCGGCGCTCTGCGTCGCCGCGATCCGGAAACCCGAGCCGCCCCCGATCGGGAGGAAGACCCACGCGCGTCGGTGGAGCGACCTCGTCGAGGGGTGGCGCTACGTCCTCGCCCACCACGCGCTGCGCCGGTTCCTCCTCAACACCATGCTGGTCAACGGACTGATCATGGCTACCGAGTCGCTCCTGTCCGTGCTGATGCTCTCCCACCTGGGATTCCCGGTCTGGCAGTACGGGCTGGCGTTCGCCGTTCCGTGTGTCGGCGGCCTGATCGGGTCACGGCTGGCCCGTCGCGTCGTCCACCGTCGCGGCGAACAGACCGCGCTGCGGGTCTTCGGCGCGCTCCGCGCCTGCTGGCCCCTCGGCCTCGCGTTCGTCCAGCCGGGCGTGACCGGGCTGGTGATCGTGATGGTCACCGAGTTCGGGCTGATCGTGTGCGTGAGCCTGTTCACCCCGGTCTTCGCCACCTACCGGTTGACCAATACCGACCCCGGCCGCCACGCCCGAGTGCTCACGGCCTGGTCGATCAGCACCAGCGCGAGCACCGCCGTGATCACCATGGTGTGGGGTCTCCTGGCGCACCTCACCAGCCCCCGTGCGGCCATCGCGGCGGCCGGGGTTCTGCTCCTCGCCACGCCGTTCCTCCTGCCGCGACGGATCACCGCGCCAGAACCGGCCAGCCCGACTCCGCCGGAGGAGAAGCCTTCCCTCCCCGGTGACAGTTCGCAGCATCGTTCGCGCGCGTCAGCCTGAGATGCGGGCCTCGATGCCGTCGAGGAGGAAGTCGAGGCCGATCCGGAAGGTTTCGTCAGCGTCCAGGTGGGCGCCCTCGCGAACGACCGTGGCCAGCGCGGGGAACTGGCCGGTCGCGAAGGTCCGCTCCAGATAGGGCCCGAAGGTGACCTGCCACTGCTGTTTGTCCATCCCGGTGGCCCGCTCGGCGCGCTGCTCGGCGATCTCCCTGCGCACCGCCCCGATCACGTACGCGTCGACTGCGGTGACCACCGGCATGACGATGTCCACGTCGACGCCGCCCAGCGCGGCCAGCACGGCCTCCCCTCTGGCCAGGGCGTTGGGCCCGAGTTGGGGCCGCCCGCCGATCAGGTCGGCGAGCCATTCGTGCCGGTGAACGGCCTGCCGGGTGGTTTCGGCCAGGGAGCGCAGCACTTCTCGCCAGCCGTCTCCGGCCGGCCGGATCTCCCCGTAGACCGCATCGACCATCAGGTCGAGCAACTCGTCCTTGGTGGCGATGTAGCCGTACAGCCGCATCGGCCCGACATCCAGCGCGGCGGCGACCTTGCGCAGCGACACCGCCTCCAGGCCGTCCGCGTCGGCCAGTCGGATCGCCGCTCGCACGATCCGCTCCCGGCTCAGCGGGGCCAGTACCGGCCGGTCCGGCGGCTCCGGCCGCTCCCACACCAACATGCCGCTGACAGTACATCGCCTGACGCGATACGGTGTATCGGAGGAATACGGCGTATCGGAGGAGAGCCATGACCATCGCGATCGTGGGAGCCGGACTGGGCGGCCTGGCCCTCGCCCGGGTGCTGCACGTGAACGGCATCGACGCCGTCGTGTACGAACGGGAGACGTCACGCTTCGCGCGTGGCCAGGGCGGCATGCTCGACATCCACTCCGGCCAGCGGGCGCTGCGCGAGGCGGGTCTGATCGACCAGTTCCACGCGATCGCCCGTGGTGAGGGTCAGGACATGCGCCTTCTTGAGCCGGACGGCACTTTGCTGCTCCAGGAGGACACGCCCGACGACGCCCCACTCGCGCGACCCGAGGTCGACCGCGCCGATCTGCGTGACCTGCTGCTGGACTCCCTCCCTGAAGGCGTGGTGCGCTGGGGACACGCGTTCGAATCCGCTGACAACGGCCTGCTGCGCTTCGCCGACGGCAGCACCGCGACGTACGACCTGCTGGTCGGCGCCGACGGAGCGAACTCCCGGGTCCGCGCACTGCTCACCGACGCTCGGCCGGCGCACATCGGCCAGAACGTCGTCGAGCTCGGCATTCCCGACATCGACCGCACCCACCCCGACCTCGCCGCGATGGTCGGGCGCGGCAACTACTGGGTGCTCGGCAACGGACTGTCCCTGGCGGCGCAGCGCAACGGCGACGGCCGCGTCCGCATCGGCCTCAGCTTCTACAACACCGCCGAGGACTGGTTCGCCACCAGCGGGATCCCGTTCGACGACCCGGCCGCCGCCCGGGCGCGACTGATCGACCTGCTCCCCGGCTGGGACGCGCGGATCACCGCGCTGATCGCCGCCTGCGACGACACGGTTCTGCCGCGTTCGATCTCCGCTCTTCCGGTCGGCCTGACCTGGCCGTCGAGACCGGACGTCACGCTGCTCGGCGATGCCGCGCACCTGATGCCGCCGGTGGGAGAGGGGGCCAACATGGCGTTGCTCGACGGCGCCCTGCTCGGCCTCGCACTGGCCGCGCACCCGGACGACTTTCCCGCCGCCGTCGAGGAATACGAACGCGAGATGTTCGAACGCACCAGTGCTGCCGCCCGGATGTCCGCGGATGTGCAGGAAATCCTGATGTCGCCGGACGCCAGCCGGAGAATGCTCGCGTTCTTCCAGCCGAGCTGAAACGCGGCCGGGGCTCGCGAGCGGGATCGCTCCCCGCGACTCCAGTCACGGGGAGCGATCCGCCTGGCTCTGTTACCGGGTGGCGTCGACGGTGGGCGTCCCGAGGTCTGCCGGGCGGGCTGATCCGAGTGGAACCTCGCGCTTGTGTCCGCAGACGCCGTGTTCACTTGGGTAACGTGCGGCGACCGAGTTGCCTCGGTTCGCGCCGCACGCCACATGTCACTCGATGTCGTCGGTGGCGGGCGCGGCGGGGTGCTTGATCTGCTCGCGGAGGATGTCGCCGTGGCCGGCGTGCCGCGCGAAGTCCTCGATGAGGAGCAGGTAGATGAACCGCAGGTTGACCTCGCCGAGGTCGGGGTGCGTCGTGGTGTCGTCGAGGTCGAAGCCGGCGGCGATCACGCGCGAGCGCTCGCTGGCGCGCTCGAACTCGGCGATCACGTCGGCCACGGTCTCGTTGTCGTCGACGACGAAACTGGTGTCGCCCGCCGTCGTGCCGCCGTCACATTCGCTCCTGGGCACCCGTCCCAGGACGTGCTGGAACCAGATCCGTTCGGCGACCGCGGCGTGCTTGAGCAGCCCGATCGGGGTGGTCGGCGACGCGACGAGGCGGCGGCGGGCCTCTACTTCGGACAGACCGCGCACCGTGTTGACCAGCTCGGCCCGGTTGCGGTCGAGCGCGCTCTCAAGCAAGCGGCGCTCAGCGCCGGTGGTGGTCCGTGGGATCGACCAGGTCATCGTCGGCCTCGATTCTGTTCGTGGAGGTGGAACTGCCTGTCGTACTTGGGGTTTCGGCTGTCGGCACCCGTCCCAGCAGGGGCCGGTGACCGCGTTGCGCCGTGGGAGGCGTGCGATCGACGTTCTGGCCGCCGGGTTCCGTGGTGGCTCGTGTGCGGAGGTTGGTGGGTTCGTCGATCGTGCCGGTGGCCTCGGCGAGCCGCGCGCTGAACTTCCCCGTAATCGGGCTGCGCGATTGTCGGCTTTGAGTCGCAGGATCTGCGCGTCGCGGGAGTCCGGGGATGTCACCGGTCTGTCGCATCACACGCAGGCGATGCCCAAGTTCTATCGCGAGGCGGGCGGCGGGGTCAAGCGCCGGAGAAGGCGGTGCGAACCGGCTTCGGCGGCAAGGGGCCTGACATCGCGGCGCCCGCCGAGCGGTGGGCCGCGTCGGAATGCCAGCCGCGCGTCTGGCAGTGCCAGGTCGCTGGAGAACTCCTGGCGGTCCGTCCACTGAGGACGGCGGTCGCAGCCTCGTTCGGTTGGGCCAGCGTCAATCCGCCTGAGCGGCGAGGAACGGCCTCACAGCCGGTCGCTGTGCGGTGACTCGGCCGCGCTGAGGCGCAGGATCGGGTCGAGCAGGTCGGGGAAGCGGCCCACGGGAGGGCGGCCTCGCATCGGGCGTCAGCAGCACCACCCGGCAGATCGGCGCGGTTCTCGGCGTGGCGGTGCTCGGAGCCATCGTCCAGCACCAGCGATCCGTTGGCGCGTCCTTCGAGGCCGGCCTCAACAGCGCCTTCGTCGCTGCCGGCGCCGTCACCCTGACCAGCCCCCTGTTCACCGGCCTCTGGCTGGTGAAATCCAAGCCCGCGAAAGCAAACCCACCCACGACAACAACCCAGCCCTGACCCACCCGGGCTGTCCTCGCCGTAGCGAGCGCGGAGCGCCGTCACTTCGAGCTCCCGCCGCGACCATCAGCCCGGCCGGCACGTCGGCCTGGGCTCCGGCACCAGCAACAATCACGGGAGCCTGCGCGCCACGCCGAGAACGGACCCCCAACGTCCGTTCTCGGCCCATCGTGTCAACTCTGCGGAGGACAGGTGGATAGGCGATCCGGCCACCGGCGGACCAACCTGGATGACGCGAGCGACACGCGCTTCGAGCCACGAGCGGATGTTCAGCGTGGCGCGTTCTTGACCTCGGCAAACCACGCATCTCGCCACGCCCGCTGTTCGTCAACGGTCCCCAACTGCTCGACCGCCGCGTCGGCGAGCGTCTCGACGAGATCGTCAACAGAGGACTTGTGGCCCGGTCGCATGACGTAAACCTCCATCCCGCCACCCATATCCAGGGTCATCCCGCTCGGAAAGGTGTCACGCCGCGCCCCTTGAACGGCGATCATCCAGCCTTCGGGCTCCAGCTGGCGACGTAGCCGGACAAGCGATGCGAACATGTTCGACGCACTGGCGGTGTACCGGTCCCTGCCCAGGAACAGCTCGATCCGGTAGAGGGGGCATGGCCCGTCATAGCCGTCCAGCCAGCCGCGCAGCCGTGCCCGCTGTTGATCACCGGCCCGCACGACCAGCACTTCTCTGTCTTCCAAAACCCTCGGATATCCCTGGCTCACGAACACCATCCCATCACCAGTCGGCGCAGGTTGTGACCTTGAAGCCTCGGCTGGGGAAGACGGTGTCCACGAAGAAGTCGTGCATGGCGGGGTCGGCGTCGCCGCAGCCGTCCCGCAGCACGGTCACCTGGTAGCCGCGGTCCGCCGCGTCGTAGCAGGTCGCGGCCACCATCGCGCTGGTCGCGACTCCGGCGACCGCGAGGGTGTCGACACCGCGGGCGCGGAGCACGAGGTCGAGATCCGTGCCGGCGAACGCGCTGGCGCGCCGCTTGAGCACGACGACGTCCTCGTCGGCGACCGGCAGATCGATCTCGGTGTCGGCCGATCCCTCGTGGAAGGCGTCTCCGGCTTCGTAGAACGACCTGTACAGCTCGTTGTTCGGCAGCAGGTCGGTTCCGTTGCTGCGGAAGGCGAAGCGCACGAACACCACGAGCGCGCCGGCCGCGCGGGCGCGCGGGAGCAGGTCGGTGATCGGCGGCACGACCTGCTTGGCGAACGGGTAGTTGCCCGTGATGCCCCGCTGGAGGTCGCCGATGATCAGAGCGGTGGTCACGACGGGCTCCCGTCCAGCCGCTTCGTCCGGTGTTCCGCGGTGGGCAGGACAGTCAGTCTGGCGGCCATGGTGATTGCGATGGTCAACAGTACGGAGGTGACGCTACCCGACGTCGTGGCCGAGGTTCGGGACCAGATGTTCGTCGTCGCCCCGTCGGTAGCCTGGAGATCGTGGTGTTCGACTCCGCCCGGTTCGATCTCCAGCCCTATGTCGGTTTCGACATGGCTCGTTACGTGCGGCGGACGTACTGCAGCTGGGAGGACGCTGGCTGGCAGTCCCTGCTCGTCCAGCGGTTCGAGCACGCTCCCGTCGCGGAGGACATGGAACTGCCCGCCGCAGCGGACGTGCACCTGGTGGTGCCGCTCGCGGGACGGGCGGTGATGGAGACACGACGTGCTGGCCGGTGGAGCCGCTGTTCGTGGGCGCCGGGTCGGCTTGAGCTGGGCATTCCGGACCAGGCCGTTCTTCGGCGTTACCGCGCGGACGGGGCGATGCGGAGCGTGCAGGTCCACATCCCGCGTGACACCGTCGATTCCGTCGCGGCGCGGTTGGGCGGCGGTCCGGTGGACTTCGAGGCCATGGCCGCGTCTCTGGCCGAGGGAGATCCGCTGGTCGAGGAGGCGGTTCGAGCGGTCGGTTCCGTGGGCGAGGCCAGTGATCTGTATGTCGAGTCGGCGGCGGCTTTTCTCACGACGCACTTGCTCACCCGTCATGCGCGGCGGCCGGCCGATCGGACGCCGACACGGGAGGACGCCCGTGTCCGTGCCGCCGTCGCGATGATGCGCGACCGGTTGGCCGAACCGATCACGCTGGCGGACATCGCTGACGTCGCGCACCTCAGCGTCTACCACCTCGTGCGGGTCTTCCGGGAGGCGACCGGGGCGCCACCGCACCGGTTCCTCACCCGGCTCCGGATCGAGGAGGCGAAACGGCTGCTGCGCGACACCGACCTGGCGATCGCCCAGATCGCGCCGCGGTGCGGCTTCGCCAGCCCCGGCGCCCTGTCGGCGGCCTTCGTGCGGCACACCGGGGTGCGCCCGTCGGCCTACCGCAATTCCCAGTCGTAGCACCGCAATCTCGCGCATGGGATCAGAGGGAGTCCGTCCCTAGCGTCGTGTCCATGACCGACCCTTGTTCCGTTCGCGGCGGCGTGCCCGAAGTCGAGCCCTTCGCCGTTCACATCCCCGACCACGACCTGGCTGATCTGCGCGCTCGGCTGGACCGGGTCCGGCTCCCCGAACCCGAGACGGTTCCGGACGCGACGCAGGGAATCGAGCTGGAGCGGCTGGCGGCGTTGCTCGACGCGTGGCGACAGCACGACTGGCGCGCGAGGGAAGCGCGGTGGAACGCGATTCCGCACTACCGGGTGCGTCTTGACGGGTTGGGCATCGCGTTCTGGCACGTCCGCTCCCCGGAGCCGACGGCGCTGCCGCTGCTGCTGACCCATGGTTGGCCCGGTTCGGTGCTTGAGTTCGAGAACGTGCTGGGGCCACTCACTGATCCGGTCGCGCACGGCGGTTCCGCGCGCGACGCCTTCCACGTGGTCGTGCCGGCGTTGCCGGGGTTCGGGTTCAGCGACCGTCCCCGTGAGCGGGGCTGGCACCCGGGCCGCACCGCGCGGGCGTGGGCCGAGTTGATGACCGTGCTCGGCTACCAGCGTTTCGGGGCCCACGGCGGAGACTGGGGTGCTTACGTGAGCACCGAACTGGCGCGTCTTGCTCCCGAGCGCGTCGTGGGCCTGCACCTGACGATGCCGTTGGCGTCTCCGCTGCCGGAGGACAGGCTCGCGCCAGGCCCGGCGGAACAACGCATGTTGGACCGGCGTGACCTGCACCTGGCGGATGGCTACGGCTTCGGGATGCTGATGAGCACGCGCCCGCAGACGCTCGGCTACTCCCTGCTCGACTCACCCGCCGGTCTGGCCGCGTGGCTCGGCGAGAAGTTCGCCGCCTACGCCGACACCCGCCCCGAGGTCGGTGGCGGGGTGAGCGTGTCGCAGCAAGTCGACAACATCGCGCTGTACTGGCTGACCGGCACCGGAGCCTCCACTGCCCGCTGGTACTGGGAGGCGATGAGGTGGGTTCCGCGCAGCGCGGAGGAGGAGAACGCGCAACCTGTGGTCGTTCCCACCTCCTGTTCGTTGTTCCCGGCCGATCCCTGGCCGACCGCGCACCGCTGGGCGCACCGGCGCTACCAGGACCTGCGCAGCTGGCACGAACTGGACCGTGGCGGGCACTTTCCCGGCCTGGAGCAGCCAGATCTGCTGGTGTCGGAGATCAGGAGCGCGTTCCGCCGGGTGCGGGACCAACCGGCCGCCCGCTGAGCTCGGCCGACGGGCCGCCACCGGCGGTGTGGGTACTGCTGCTCCACCAACGGAGTTGGGCGGGCTGACGAAGCCATGGGCTCTATTCCAGTACTAGAATAGAGCCCATGGCTCCAACTCTGACCGACGGCGAGTTGACCGTGCTCGGTCTGCTCGTCGAGCAGCCCCGCCACGGGTACGACCTGGAGAAGGTCATCGAGGAGCGGGGAGTGCGCGCGTGGACGGCGCTCGGTTTCTCCTCGATCTACTACGTGCTCGACAAGTTGGCCGGGCGCGGCCTGATCGAAGCGACCAGTGCTCCGTCGTCCGGAAAGTCGCGCGTCACCTTCCGCGCCACGGCGTCGGGTAGGGAACTGTGCGCTGCCGCCACGCGCGAGGCGTTGACGGCACTGACCCCGGTGCGGGCGCGGGTGTTGATCGCGATGGCGAACAGCCCCGGCCTGCCGGACGCCGATGTGGTGACCGGGCTGACCCGGCGTCTGGACGCGCTGCGGCAACAGCTCGCGGAGGTCCGGGCGACTCGTTCAAGGCAGGAACCCCTGCCCACGGCGGCTTCCGCCATCTTCGACTACAGCGAGGCCATGCTCAGGGCTGATGTCGACTGGACCGAAACCACGTTGGGCGTGCTGGCAAAGGAAACCGCGGTGGAGAAGTACGACGTCAAGAAGGCCCACAAGGAGCTCTACTCGCCGTCGGCGAAGGAGTTCACCGTCGTCGACGTGCCCGAGTTCCGGTACATCGCGGTCGATGGCCGGGGCGATCCGAACACGTCACCCGCGTACGCGAACGCGGTCGAAGCCCTGTACGGCGTGGCGTACGCGCTGAAGTTCGCCAGCAAGAAGACCCTCGGTCGGGACTTCGTGGTCGGCCCGTTGGAAGGGCTGTGGCGAGCGGACGACCCGACCGCGTTCGTCCGGCGCCGCAAGGACACGTGGGATTGGACCATGATGATCAGCCAGCCGGCGTGGATCACCGAGGACATGGTCCAGGCCGCGGTCGACACCGTCTCGAAGAAGAAGGCCAACCCCGCGCTCGGGGACATCAGGCTGCTCACCCTCGTCGAGGGGACCTGCGCCCAGATCCTGCACATCGGCTCCTACGACGACGAAACGCCCACCCTGGACCGCCTGCACAACCACTACCTCCCCGAGAACGACCTCACCTTCAACGGCGACCACCACGAGATCTACCTCAGCGACGCGCGGCGAACCCCGCCAACCAAGCTCAGAACGATCTTGCGCCAGCCGGTCCGGACCGCGTGACGAGTCCGAAGTGGCCACGACAGCGCGGTTCGGCCTGTGCTCCAGCCGTGTGATCACGCGACGGGGTCGGCTCGGGGCCGTTTTCCGCGTTGGTTACCCGATACGGGGCGACGGGTGGGGGAACGCCTTCCTCGTGGCGTGGCGGGTGTTCCCCCGTGGGGCGGATGTGGTCTCGGGCATTCGATGTGGGTGAGATGTTCGTACGACAGCGTGTCGCCCTCTTGGTTCTTTCGGTGACGATGGCCTCTTCGTAATGTCGCCGGCGTACGCAATTCTGGGCGGGTCGCTCCAGAAGAAGGGGGTGCGTGCTTCTCGTTCGTGCCCGGCTCGTCCCACGGTCACGACAGTTCACGCCGAGACCGGCGGCCTCGCGATGCGGTGGGCCGCCAGCGAAATCGCCGTAACCGCGCGCCGGCCCGAACGACGCGCGCCTCCTGGTTGACCGGCGGCGCGGACCGCGCGACCTCTCACGACGCCGAATCCGGGTCGTACGCGGGAAAAGGGCGACCTGGGGACGTGCGGCTGACGCACGCCAGAGACTCCCCGCCACCACCGCTCCCGGCAGGAGGGAACACCATGGCCAGCCTGTACATCAAGTACCGGAGCAACGACACCGGAGTTCGTCCGATTCCTCCCGGCGCGGCTTACTGGGAGTCGCCGTCGATGTGGCTCACCGGTGGTTGGGACCTGTCCACGGCGCGTCCCGGAGTCCCGAACAGAATCCACGTGCGGGTCGACAACAACAGCGACGCCGACATCTCCGGCGTCATGGTCCAGATCTGGGTGTCCAAACCGGTCGCGCCCATCGCGCCCGTCCACTCGATGCCCTTCCCCCCGGCGCCGGACCCGAACCGGTCGCACGCCGTCCTCCCGGTCGGCGTGGTCCGGGCCCACGGGTGGGCGGTCGCCAGCGTCGACTGGACTCCCGACGAGAGCTCGTTCATCAACCCGGCCGACCGGAACTCCGCGCACATGTGCCTGGGAGCCAACTGCTACACCTACGGCTGCCCCGGCGCTCCCGAGGGCCGCGTGATTACCTCGGCGACCACCGACTTCACCGTGGTCAGCGATCCCCACTGCGGGCAGCGCAACATCAACCTCCGCCGGTTCCCTCCCGGCGGCCGCTGTTGCTTCCCCTTCGGCGTCGCCAACCCCGCGCCGGCGGAGGCCACCTTCACCGTGACGGTGGAGGAACTCCGCGGCGACGACGGGCTCGGCCTCGTCGGACTCGCCCAGATCCTGTCCGGTTGGGGCGCCACGATCACCGGCATGGACGCGGTCGAGATCCAGCGGCTGCGCGACCAGGAGCTCTGCCGACGGCTCGGGGAGCCGCTGGAGTTGGCGCTGGTCCGAGCCGGCGGCGTGCCCGTGCTGGTCGACGCGGTCAGCACCCACACCGTCGCGGCCGCCAAGAACCCGGTTCGGGACCTCGTTCTCTTCGGCGACAACGTGTTGTGCGGTGGTGGCGGCAGGGAGGTGAGGGTTCGGGTCAAGCCCGGCGTCGTGGCTCCGCTCGGCCTGGCGTTCGACTTCCCCGACGACACCCGCGTCGGCGGGGTGCACACCCTCCAGATGAGCGTGCGGGACGAGAAGGGCGCCCTGTTCGGCGGAATCCGCTTCCTGGCTCTCGCGGCCAACCCGCAACTGCTGTCGCCCTGCGCCTGACAGCCCCTGCGGCCCGAGGTGTCGCGGGGCCGGGAAGCCACCCGCGACACCTCATCCCGCGCTGAGGCCGGACGATCGCGGCGAGGGGCATCACCACAGGAACACCACTCTCGAACCGGAAGTCCCTGTCCGCCGCACCCCCAACGCCCTTACGCCGTTACAGCCCAAGCCAAGGATCACCAGTGTGCCCACGCGGCTGCTCACCTGCTCATCGGCGTCCGCGTCGGCGGCCTGCCTTGGCGCGCGGTGCAATCCTGGCTGGCCGAGGCCGCCGTGGTGATCGGCCGGGAAGCTGGCCGCGCCTCGGTTTGCAGCAGTTGCGGGGACACCGCGAACCGGTGCCGCTGGTAGGCCGACACGGCACGCGGTGAGGAGTGCACGGTGACCCGCTCCAGCCCGAGTTCCCCGGCCAGGCCGAGGATCGCGTTGATCAGCAGGCCGCCGAGTCCCTCGCCGCGCGCCTCCGGCACCACGTACACGCACTGCACGTCACCGGATGCGCGCGAGAACACCAGCGGCGTCGGCACACGCGCGGTGACCGCGAGAAACGCCATCCCGATCACCTGGTCCCCACGAGCCAGAACCAGACACCGGTGTGTGGCCGTGTTCTCTCGCGCCCACGCGGCGAACGTCCACACGAACTCGTCCCGGCCAGTGGCGGGCAGACCGTCCCGCTCGGCCACCCAGCGCCACCGCAGCCGGGCGACGGCTTCGAAGTCGGCAGGACGCGCGGGTCGAACCTCGGTCTTCGTCACGCCCTCATCCTGGAGCTTCGGCTGGCCACCGCACCCGCTGACGGCGTACTGCGGATCACCCCGGTCCGCACCGCCGCACCGCCGAGCCGCCAAGCCGGTCACCGTGGCCGGAAGGAACTCGGCGTGGCGCCGGTCTGCCTGCGGAACATGGCGGAGAAGGCGGCCGGGGTGTCGTACCCCAGGGCCGTGGCGACCTGCGTGACGGTCCGTTTCTGGGACAGCAGGCGGATGGCGTGCAGTGCGCAGGCGCGCTGCCGCCACTGCTGGAAGCTCAACCCCGTCTGGTCGCGGAACAACCGGTTGAACGTGCGGGTGCTGACGCGCAGGCCGGCGGCCCAGGAGCCCGGGTCGTCGTGGATGTTCGGCGCGAGCTGGAACGCCTCGCACCGCTCGCGCAGCCCCGCGCGTGCGGGCAGGGGGAGGTCGAAGGGCAGCGGCGTCAGGGTGCGCAGCTCGTGCAGGACCAGCTCCATCAACGCGCCGTCCCGGCCGTGCCGGTCGTACTCGGCGGGCAGGTCGACCGCGGCGAGCAGCAGCTCGCGCAGCAGCGGCGAGACCTCCGCGACCTGGCAGCGCGTCGGGAACCAGGGCACGGCGGACGGTTCGAGGTAGAGGCTGCGGGTGCTGACCCGGTCCATCAGCACCTGGTGGTCGGTGGCGGGCGGGATGAGCACGGCCCGGTGCGGCGGGACCGTCCAGCTCCCGTCGGCCGTCTCGACGCGCATGATCCCGGTCGCGCCGTAGAGCAGCTGCGCGCGGCGGTGCCGGTGCAGGGGCAGCAGGTGCCCGGGTGGGTAGTCGGTGCCGATCGCCAGGACGGCGCGGTCGATGTCGTCGACCTTGTCCACCACCACGTTCCGCACCGACTCATGCTACGTCGCTCGTGGCGCGAACTCGATGGAAAGTGGCGATTCATCGAATGCTCGCCAAGCGGCGTCGTACCTAGCGTTGCTGGCGTGTTCGCTCTGATCCTGTTCGTCCTCGGCTGCCTGTCCGGCGTGACCACGGTGTTGTTCGGCTTCGGCGGCGGCTTCGTCACGGTGCCGGTCGTGTACGCGGTCGTCGCCGCCACCACCGGCGCCGACGCGATGCACACCGCCGTGGCGACCTCCACCGCGGTGATGATCGTCAACGCGTCCTGGGCGACCGTGACCCAGGTCCGGGCCGGCCGGCTGCGCCGGGAGTACCTCCACCCGCTGGTCCTGTTCATCACCGTCGGCGCCGCGCTCGGGGCGTTCGCGGCGAACTGGGCGTCCGACACCGTGCTGCACGTGCTGTTCATCGCCTATCTCGCGGTGACCATTGTGGACAGTGTCGCGCGGAGCGGTTTCACCGACGTCCGGCGTCGTTCGGGGGAGGCGCGACCGCTCGGACGACTCGCCTCCACCGCGGGCGGCGTCGGGATCGGGGCGGTCGCGAGCTTCCTGGGCGTGGGCGGGAGCGTCATGACGGTGCCGTTGCTGCGCCGCCGCGGGCTGTCGATGGTCGAGGCGACCGCGATGGCCAACCCGCTCAGCGTTCCCGTCGCCCTCGTCGCCACCCTGGTGTACGCGCTCCAGGCGCCGGCCGCGCACCACCCCGGTCAGATCGGCTACGTCAACCTGGTCGCGGTGGCGGCCCTGCTCTGCGGCTCGCTGCCCGCCATCGCGATCACCCGCCGCGTCGCGGGGCGGGTGCCCGACCGGGCGCACGCGATCGCCTACGTCGGCTTCCTGGTGCTCGTGCTGGTCGCGATGATCGTCACCGCGGTGGTCTGAACGCCCGGCTCCACAGTGGATGGCTCCACAGTGGACGGCCACAGTAGACGGTGCCGCCGGAGCACGTCACCGGTGGCGTCCCTCACCGGGTGCTGGCTTCCTGGAACGACTTGAGCATTCCCGCGAGATCAGCTCGGGACCGCACTCCCAGTTTGGGGAAGATCCGGTACAGGTGCGTCCCCACGGTCCGGTGGGACAGGTAGAGCCGCTGCCCGATCTCCCGGTTGGTCAGGCCCTCGGCGGCCAACTGCGCGATGCTCAGCTCGTGCGGGGTCAACCGCTCCCGCGCGTCCGGGCCCCGGTCCGGGCTCGACTCCCCGGCGCCGCGCAGCTCCCGGCGGGCCCGCTCGCCCCAGGCCGCCATCCCGAGCGCGTCGAACGCCTCCCTGGCCGTGCGCAGGTGCGTCCTGGACCGCACGACCTGTCGCTGCCGGCGCAGCCACTCGCCGAACGCCAGGTGGACGCGCGCGCGTTCCGCCGGCCACGCGGTCAGGTCCGCCCGCAGCGCGGCCGTGAACAGCTCCTCGGCCTCGTCGTTCGGCGCGAGCACGGCGCGTGCGTAGCGCAACCCGATGTGCAACGCCGGCGACGGCGTCGTCGCGGCCAGCGGTTCCAGCTCGCGCAGGACGTCCCGCAGGGCGTCGGTCTGCCCGGCCCGGACGGCGGCCTCGGTGAGCTCGGCGACGAAGTACGCGCGCAGGCCGAGCTGGTAGGCGGGGTCCGCGGGGTCGAGCACCCGGCGCAGGGCGGCGAACGCGTCGTCGAAGCGGCCCTCGCTCAACGCCGCGAGCCCGCGGGCGAGCTGGACGGTGGCCAGGACCGGCCGGGCGCCCGCGGCGAGGCCGACCCGTTCGGCCTCCTCGGCCAGCGCGCCGGACCGCTCGTGCTCGCCGCGCAACGCCGCGATCTCCGCCTGGACGGCCCTGGCCAGCCCGTACATGAACGGCTGGCTGGTCTCCCCGGCGAGCCGGGCGGCCTCCGCCGCGACCGGTACGGCGGTGGCCAGGTCGCCGAGCCGGACACAGCTCCACGCCTGGACGGTCAGCGCCCTGGGCAGCGCGCCGAGCCGTCCCCCGGCCCGCAGCCCGGGCACGGCCGCGGCGGCGAAGCGGGCCGCCAGGTCGAACGCGCCGACCTGCATCGCCGCGCTGCCCAGGTAGCGGTCCACCTCCGGGTCGGAAGCGGCGGTGCGGACCAGTGCGCGCAGCCCGTCGAGCACCCTGGCGCCCCGCTCGAACGGCGCGACGTACGCGGCGACCGCGACCAGCCGCGGGTCGTCGGCGTCGATGGGCAGACGGTCGGCAACGTCCAACAGCAGGCGACGCGTGGCCGGGCCGGGTTCGGACCAGAAACAACGCATGGCGGCGCCCAGCAAGATCCGGGTGGCCGTGTCCGCTTCTCCGTCGGTGGCAACGGATTCGACCAGCGCGCCCAGCTCCGACACCCGGGAGACGTCCTCGCGCACCCCGTCCTCGAAGCCGCTGATCAGCCAGCAGGCGGTGGCGCGCTGATGCGGGGAGAGCTCCAGGGCCCGCACATCGCGCACCAGGCGCTCGGCCGTGTCGCGGCGACCGGACTCGACCGCCAACTCGGCGGCGCGCAACAGGCGGACCACCAGCCTGTCGGGCCGTTCGCTCAACCTGGCCGCCTGCTCCAGCGCCGCGACCGCGGCGGCGAGCCCGCCCCGGTGCTGGGCCCGGTCGGCCGTCCGCTCCAGCTCGACGGCCACCTCCTCGTCGGGCCCGGCCGACGCGGCGGCCCGGTGCCACGCCCGCCGGTCCGGCTGGTCGTGCAGTGTCGCGGCCAACGCGAGGTGTGCCTGCCGGCGCTCGGCCAGCGTCGCGGCCGTCGCGATCGCCGACCGGACCAGGGGGTGCCGGAAGGTCACCGCGCCGAGGGAGAGGTCGACCAACCGGGCGTCGACGGCTGGCGCCAGCACCTCCAGATCAGCCGGCGTCCCCAGGACCAGCCCGCTGGCCGCGAGCGTTTCGGCGACCGAGTCGCTCTGGTTCAGCGCCGCGACCAGCAGCGCGGTCCGGGTGGACGCCGCGAGGGGGATGGCCCGGGCGGCGAAGGCGCGCGCGAGGCGGTCGCCCAACGGCAGCACCGGGTCGAGGCCGTCGACGTTCGCCGCGGCCGTCGGTAGCTCGGTCAGTGCCAGCGGGTTCCCCGCGGCCTCCGCCAACAGCCGGGCCCGGGACGCCGGCGGGAGATCGGGCGCGACCGAGTCCAGGACCTGGGCGGCGACCTGGTCGGGGAGCCGGTCGACCAGCATCGGGGACAACCCGGCGTCCAGCAGGGGCGAGCGCTCGCCCTCGCGGAGAGTGGCGATCAGCACGACAGGATCGGACTCGATCCGACGCGCCACGAACGCGAGCACGTCGGCGCTCTCGCGGTCGAGCCAGTGCACGTCCTCGGCGACCACCAGCACCGGCCGGTCAGCGGCTTCGTCGGCCAGCAGGCTCAGCGTGGCGAGACCGACGAGGTACGTGCTGGGCTCGTGGCCGTCGGCAGTGCCCAGCGCGGTCGCGAGCGCGTCCCGCTGCGGAGCCGGGAGCCTGTCCACCCCCGCCCGCACCGGGTACAGCAACTGGTGCAGCCCGGCGTAGGCGAGGTTCTGCTCGGCCTCCACACCGGAGGTGGTCAGGACCCGGAGGCCGGCGATCGACGCCATGGCCAGGGTTTCCTTCACCAGCGCGGACTTCCCGATGCCGGCCTCCCCGCACAGGAGAACGCCGCCGCCGCGCTCCGGTCCGCCGACGAGCTCCGCCAGGAGCTTCAGCTCGGCGTCCCGACCGAAAAGCGGCATGGCGCGCACTCCTGCCCTCGGCGCCCTCAGTCAGCCTGCGCCCCCGGGCCCCACGTGTGTCCTGATCACGACTTTACCGAAGATCCGGCCGCGTTCCGACACCGGTCAAACACCTCGCCCGCCGCGTGGCGACGTAGCGATGACGTACAGCGATGACGTACGGCGATGACGTCGTACGACGGTCGCCGCGGCCTCGACCGGCCACTTAGCGTGGCCGCATGCCACCCCACGACTTTCCCCGTTCCCCGGCGACGGAACGGGATTCCGCGCCAGGCAGGAGGGCTCGTTCTCGTCGTGTCGTGATCGGTGCCGCGGCCACCGCCCTCGCCGCGCTCGCGACCGCGTGCTCGACAGGCACCCACCCACCGGCGTCGCACGCACCGACCTCAGCGGCGTCAGCGTCAGCGGCGACGACGGCAGCGCACGCGGCGGGCTGGGAGCCGGCCCCGGTGGTCGCCCTGCCCTCGCAACCGCCGGCCTCGCTCGTGGTCGACGCGCCCCTGCCCGAGCAACTGGCGGCCGGACTGGTCGTGATCCGCTACCGCTCGGAGAACCTGCGGATCGTCCCGGTCTACGGGAAAGGCGCGCTGGACGTATCGCCCCGGATCGGCCACATCCACGTCACCGTCGACGACGCGCCGTGGCACTGGGCGGACGGCAGCGGCGAGCCGCTCATCATCCAGGGCCTGCCGCCGGGCCCGCACAAAGTCTGGATCGGACTGGCCGATCCGACGCACAAGGTCATCGACAGCAAGGTCGTGGACTTCGTCATCACCACCCAGGGCGGCCACCACTGACGTGCGCGCGGCCACCACTGCCGCGACGCCCACGCCACCCGCGCCAGCACAGCGCGTGCGGAAACCAGCTACAGCTACGGAGACGTGAACCCATGTCGCTCGACCAGTACTACCTGCTGGGCCGTTCCGGACTCCGGGTCAGCCGCCTGGCCCTGGGCACGATGAACTTCGGCATCGGCGGCTTCCACGCGTCCTACGGCAAAACCGAGGACGAAGCCCGGCCCATCTTCCGGCGGTACCTGGACGCGGGCGGCAACTTCGTCGACACCGCGGACTTCTACACCGCCGGTGAGAGCGAGACGCTCCTCGGCAAGCTCATCGCCGAGACCGGGACGCGGGACCGGCTGGTGCTCACCTCCAAGTTCACCAACAGCGTCGACCCCGGCGACCCGAACGCGGGCGGGAACGGCCGCAAGCACATCGTCCGCGCGGTCGAGGCGTCCCTGCGCCGCCTGCGGACCGACTACCTCGACCTGTACCTGTTGCACACCTGGGACCGGATCACGCCGGTGGAGGAGGTACTGCGCACGTTCGACGACCTCACCAGGGCGGGCAAGATCCGCTACGCCGGCCTGTCCGACGTGCCGGCCTGGTACGCCGCCAGGGCGCAGACCCTCGCCGAGGCGCACTCCCTCGTGCCGATGATCAACCTGCAACTGCCCTACTCCCTCGTCGAGCGGACGATCGAGGCCGAACACGTCCCGCTCGGCCAGACGCTGGGGCTCGGCATCACGGCGTGGAGCCCGCTCGCCGGCGGTTTCCTCACCGGGAAGTACCGGAACTCCGGCAAGGGCCTGACCGGCGAAGGGCGCCTCAGCGGTGAGGGCGGGGTCGGCTACGAGTGGACCGACCAGCAGTGGGAGCTGCTCGCGAAACTGGAGTCCGTGGCGGACGCGCTGGGGGTGACGATGGCCCAGGTGGCGCTCAACTGGGTCGCGACCCAACCCGGTGTCGCCTCGGCCATCGTGGGCGCGAGCAGCGCCGAGCAGCTCAGCTCCTCGGTGGCGGCGCTCGACGTCGAGTTGCCCGCCGAGCTCCGCGCCGAACTCGACGCCGCCAGCGCCGTGCCGCTGGGCAAGCCATACACGATGTTCACGCCGCAGTACCAGTCGTGGATGATCAACACTGGGGTCCGGCTCGGCGACAAGCCGCCCGGGTACCACCCCGTCGTGCGGAACTGGGTTCCGGAGAACCAGGGCTGACGGTGCGGCGCCGTCCCGTCGGGACGGCGCCGTCGCCGTTGTCCACGCCAACGAGGGAGGCGCCATGCCGTCGAGTCAGCTCCTCGCCGATCTCGTCGCGCGCACGCTCAAGCTCGTCATGAGACCGCGCCTGAAGGCCGAGCTGCGCTTCGACGAGATTCCGGGACGGACGAGCGTCCTCACGGTCCCGACCCGGCACGGGACGGTCACCTGCACCGCCTACCACCCGGCGTCCGGTGCGACGGCCGCCGGGGTGTACGTGAACCTCCACGGCGGCGGATACGTTGTGGAGCACCCGGAGCAGGACGACCCGTGGTGCCGGTACCTGGCCGACAAGGCAGGCGTCGTCGTCCTCAACGTGGACTACTCGGTCGCGCCGCGACACCGCTTTCCCGTTGCGGTGGAACAAGTCTTCGACGTCGTCACGTGGGCGGCCCGGGCGGACCGCGACTGGGACGGGCAACGCCTGTGCGTCGGCGGCCAGAGCGCGGGCGGCGGGCTGGCGGCCGCGGCGGCACGTTTGGCCTGGGAGAACGGCGGACCCCGCATCGCCCTGCAGGTCCTCCAGTACGCGCCGCTCGACCTGGTCACCCATCTCCGGAACAAGCCGTCCACTGTGGACAAACCGGTGATGCGGCCCTGGATGTCCGAGGTGTTCGACCGCGCCTACGCGCCCGATCTCGCCACCCGGCGCGACCGGCTCGTCTCACCGGCGTGGAAGGCCAACGCGGAGGGCCTCGCCGGCATCGCCCCAGCCGTGATCATCACGTGCGAGTTCGACCGACTCCGCGGTGAGGGCATCCGCTACGCCGAGGCACTGGATGCCGTGGGCTCCTTGGCCGAACACCACGACGTTCCCGCGACCGACCACGGGTACAACATCCTCCCGTTCGGAACCCGCGCGCAGACCGAGCGCACGTACCAGCGGATTGCCGATCACGTGCGTCGCGCGACCAGCTGAGGGTCTCAGCTCGTCGTCCTGTGTCGCTCTCGTCGTCCCTTGTCCGCGATCCGCGTGGGCTAGGCGGAAGCGGCGGCATGGCACGCGCCGTAGCCGTCCGCGCGAGCGGTGATCCGGCCGGACTGGATGCGGACCGCGGTCTCGGTGGCATCGCTGATGGCGGACACTCCCGCCGCCGCGGCGAGGACTCCGGACTCGTCGTGCACGATCTGGACGCGGGGCCAGGCGGAGGGCGCGACGGCGGCCCGCAGGCAGTGGCGCAGGTCGGTGATGACCAGGCGGGCGAGCGGGCCGAGTTCGCCGGGGTCGCTGGTGACCAGGACCGCGGTGACCGGGGTGCCGGGCGGCGTGGCGCGCAGCGCCTCTTCGACGGCGGCCAGCCGGTGCAGGCCGAGCACGGCGACGACGCCGTCGTGGTCCAGGCGGGCCGGTTCGTCGCGGAGCGCGTCGGTCGCGGCCGGCGGCGCCCATCCCTCGTCGGCGGGTCGCGCCGGCGAGACGTGCGGCAGGTGGGCGGGCTGCCACGTGTCGTCGAAGTCGAGCTCGGCGAGCTGTTCGCAGGCGCGGACGACGGCGAAGGGCTCCCCGAACCCGGGCGCGGCCGCGGCGAGCTGACTGGCGCCGTGCAGTGTCGTCAGGGCGGTCTCGGCCGCCCGGACCATGCGGGACGCGGCCGGCCCGGACGAGGGCAACTGTTCCAGGCACAGTCCGAGCAGGATCGCGCTGAGGCTCGTCAACTGCGAGAACGGCCGGCTGAGCCGTTCGTCGGAGACGACCTCGGGCAGGAGGTCCCTGCCCAGCCGGCTCGCGCTGCGCTGGTCCTCGGCGGCCAGCGGGAGCCGGGCCAGCCAGGCGCGCGCGAAGTCTCCCAGCACCGCGCCGGCGGTCCTCGCGGTCGGCGTGTACCGCGGGTCGGGGGCCTGCTCGGCTTCCTGGGCCAGGACGGAGAAGTAGAGAGCTCGCTTGCTCGGGAAGTTGGAGTAGACCGCGCCCCGGGTCAGCTCGGCCCGCTCGGCGATCCGGTCGATCTTGGCGTCACCGAAGCCGCGTTCGGTGAACTCGGCCCGGGCGGCGGCCAGCACCTTGGCCCGGTTGTGCTCCTGCATCTCCGCCCTGCTGAGCCGGACCATCGCACCCCTTCGTCGCCGTGCCTGCGCGAGATCAGGGTACTTTTCCCACTCAGAAGCTCTCACCATCGGACGCCAGCATCCGGATCGGACGAGCCCGTCATCGAGCGAGATCCACCGCGCGCGCCATGGCCAAGCGGAGTCCGGTGGCCGGAAAACCGCTGTCAGGAACGTGATCCCGGAGGGATGCTGCCGGGGTGGCCGTCGTGGACAGGATCGCGTGGGCGCCGAGCCGGGCCCGGGCGACCGGGCTGAGCCTGACCTCGTGGGCGCTGTTCGCGAGTTCCGGCCCGCTGGCCAAGGCGGTGATGGCGGCGGGCTGGCCACCGGCCGCGGTGACCTCGGTGCGGATCGCACTGGCCGCGGCGCTGCTGGTGCCGGTGGTCGCGGTGCTGCGGCCGCGGGCGCTGCGGTTCCGCCGCGCCGACCTGGGGCTGCTGCTCGGCTACGGCCTGCTCGGCGTCGCCGGGGTGCAGCTGTTCTTCTTCCTGGCCGTGGCCCGGGTCCCGGTCGGGGTGGCGATGGTGCTGGTCAACCTGGCGCCCGGGCTGGTCGCGCTGTGGGTGCGGGTGGTGCGGCGCACCCGGCTGCCCGGGCTGGTGTGGCTGGGCGTCGGGCTGGCGACGGCCGGACTGGCGTTGGTCGCCCAGATCGGGCTGGGCGCCCGGCTGGACCCGGTCGGCGTGGCCGCCGGGCTGGCCGCGGCGATCTGCTCCGCCGGGTACTTCCTGCTCGGTGAGCGCGGCGCGAGCAGGCATGACTCGCTCGGGCTGACCGCGGCCGGACTGGCGGTCGGCGCGGTGGTGGTGATCGCGGTCAGCCCGCCGTGGTCGCTGCCCCGGGACCTCCTCACCGCCTCCGCGGTGCTCGGTGGCCCGCGGGTCCCGGCGTGGCTGGTGCTGCTGGCGCTGGCCGTGGTGGGCACCGCGCTGCCCTACCTGGCCGGGCTGCGGGCGCTGCGCGACCTGCCCTCGGCCCTGGCCAGCGTGCTGTCCCTGGTGGAGCCGCTGATCGCCGCCGGGCTGGCCTGGCTGCTGCTCGACCAGACCCTCAGCCCGACGCAGCTGGCCGGGGCGGCGCTACTGCTCATCGGCGCGGTGCTGGTGCAACTGGCCGACCCGACACGCTCCCCGGCGACCCCGATCTCGTCCAGACCCGGCTGACGGTCCGCTCGTCAGTGGCCTCGCCCTCCACCGCTGACAGCAGGTGGTGGGGGAGGGGCAAGCGATATCCATAGTGGACAGTCCACAAGCGACGTTCCAGATCGGGGAGCCCTCTGGTCAGGAGAAGGGGGTTCGGCGGGCGTCGCTCGGCCTGAGCTCCACGCAGCACTCACCGGGGCGCGGCGCCAGCACCGCGGTCAGGTTGCGGGCCTGGAGGCCGGTGAGGAAACCGGCGAGGAACGCGTGGGCGAGGCCGCACACCAGCTCGGGCGACCGTGCCGTCAACGGGTGGAAGGGGCAGTTGCGGAGCCGGACGCACGTGGGAGTCTCCCGTGCCGGCTCGAAACCCTGGCGGGCGAGGACGGCCTCGGCGAGGGTGAGGGCGCGCTCCGCCCCGAGGCGACCGGGCCGGGCGCGCTCGCGTTCGAGGGCGCCGAGCTGCTCGCCGCGCTGGCCCGCCACCCGCACCGCGGCCTCGCGGGCGTCCTCCTGGTCCTGCTCGGTCAGCACGGCGTCGAGCAGGATGTCGGCCAGCACCTCGTACCGGCGGGCGGGGATGCTGACCCGGATGTCCCGCTCCACCGGTTCGTAGACCTTCGGCGTCCGGCCCACCCGGCGGATTCCGCCGGCCGGGGCGAAGTGCGCCCGGAGGAGGCCGGTGTCGACGAGCTTGTCGAGGTGGAACGCGGCGAGCTTGCGGGAGATCCCGGCCGCCGCGGCCGCCTCGTCGCGGGTCACGGGGCGGCGGGCGGCCCGGATGAACGCGTACATGCCGGCCCGCAGCTCGTCGTCCAGCGCCGCGACGGCCCGGATCATCGGGTCCCCCTGCCGCTCCCCGCTCATTCCTCCACGTTAACACCCATTTGCGTTTCCCCATCCCGGGGAGTGGACGGCTCAGCAGGGGGCTTGACCCACGCCGGGAATATGACCAACATAAGTTGGCGAAACTGTCACGGACGGAGCGGTCAGGTGCCCCCAGCGACCCCACCCGGCGAGGAGTCGGTGAGCACGCGCTCGCCGGCCCGTGCGACCACGCATCGACGCTCCTCCCGGGCGGTGCTCCCCGGTCGCTGCTGTCGGGGCGCGCGGAGCGCTCGCCGTGACCACCGAGGTTCTGGTTCCGCTGTCGCCTCGGGAATCCGTGTGAGCTGACCGTCCACATGCGACTCGCTCCGCCGGCGCCGCCGCCCCCCGGTGCGCCGCCTCCGCCGGGCCGCCCCACCCCGCCGGCGACGTCCCGCTTCCCGTCTCACGAAAGGCTCTCATCGTGTCGTCCAGCCCAGCACTGCGCGTCGTCCACGAACCCGACCCGGGCGTCGACCTGGCCGCGGCCGAGCGGGCCGCCGCGAACCTGCTCCGCGCGCTCGGTGTCGACGTGACGACGGAGAGCCTGCGGGAGACGCCGCGCCGGATGGCGAGCGCCTACGCCGAGCTGTTCAGCCCGAGACCGTTCAACCTCACCACCTTCCCCAACGACGAGGGCTACGACGAGCTCGTGCTGGCCCGCAGGATTCCGGTGCGGTCGGTGTGCGAGCACCACCTGCTGCCCTTCACCGGCGTCGCGCACGTCGGGTACCTGCCGGGCGACCGCATCCTCGGTCTGTCCAAGCTCGCCAGGGTCGTCGAGCACTTCGCCAGCCGGCCCCAGGTCCAGGAACGCCTGACCAAGCAGGTCGCCGACTGGTTGTCCGAGCAGTTGTCCCCGCAGGGCGTGGGCGTGGTCATCGAGGCCGAGCACACCTGCATGACGTTGCGCGGCGCCCAGGCCGTGGGGTCCACCACCGTGACCTCGACCCTGCTCGGCACGCTGCGCACCGACGCGAGTTCCCGACAGGAGTTCTTCGCCCTGACCGGCGTCCGCCCCTGATCGCCAGGACCGGGTTCATCCCGGTCACCGCTGGCCTGCCGGCGCTGGACGTCCGAGCACGACCAGGGCGGACGCGAGCAGCACGGCTGACACCACCGTGAGCGTCACCAGCGCCCCGTCGAGGAACGCGGCCACCACCGCGTTCCCCGTGGCGGCCAGGACGGTGTGCAGCAGCACGATCACGGCGGCGCCCCGCGCGTCGTCGCCGGCGGCGTCCAGCGCGGCCATGAAACCGGCCGGTCCGCGCAGGCCCAACCCGATGTTCACCGGCAGCAGCAGCGGGATCAGCAGGACCGGCTGGTGCCCGCCGAGGACGGCGAAGACGAGCAGGCCGGCGCCGCCGAGCGCGGCCAGCGCGGTGCCGGCGAACACCACCCGGGGCGCTCCCCAGCGGCGGACCATCGTGCCGGACAGGTTGGCCGCGACGATGAACGCCGCCACCCCCACCACCTGCAGGAAGATGAAGTCGGCGATGGTGCCGCCCAGGCTGTGCTCGATCACGGCGGGCGCGCCGAACACGAACACCAACAGGCCCGACATCGTCAACGCCTGGCTGCCGGCCTGCCGCAGGTACGCCCGGTTGCGCAGCAACGCCAGGTAACCGCCGGTCTTCGGGCCCGCCGGTGGGTCCGGCACCGAGCGGCGCAGCACGAAGGCTCCCACCGCCACCAAGGCGGCGGCCACGGCCAACGCCAGGAAGGGACCCGTCCAGCCGAGGCCGGCCACCAGCCCCGCGCCCGCGAGCGGGGCGAGCGCGGGCACCAGTGACTCCACGCTGCTGAGCACACCCAGCGCCCGGACCGCGGCGGCCGGCGGGAGCAGGCGGCGCAGCAGCCCCGGAGCCAGCACCGCCGGCGCGGCGGACGCCACACCCTGGAAGAACCGCAACACGACCAGGGCGGTGAGGCTGGGCATGAGCGAGCACACCAGGGACACCGCTGCCAGGACGCTCAGCGCGCCCACCAGGATCCAGCGCGCCCGCATCACCGCGCTCAGCGCCCCGCAGCACAGCAGGCCGACGGCGGTGCCAAGGACGTACGCCGACAGCACCAACTGCGCCTGGCCCGGCGACCCGCCGAGCTGTTCGGGCAGCCCCGGCACGGCGGGCAGCACCAGGTCCACACCCGCCAGCCCGGTGGCGGTCCCGCCCAGCACGAGCGCCACCACCGCCACCGCCACGGCGCGCGGTAAGCCGGGCGCGGTCCGCGCGGTATCTTTACCAGAAGTTTCGACCACACTCATAGTTAGATGACTCTAACCATTTGATCGCGGAGGCGACAACGGGATGGACGGCAGGCGCAGCGGATCGCGGGCGGACCAGCGCGATCCGCACCTCGTGGGGCAGGTCGCCGCGTTGCTCTTCGAGGTGGTGGACCGGTCTCGGCGGGTCTACGGGGAGGCCGTGGTCGACGAGGGGCTGACCGAGCTGCAGTGGCTGGTCCTCCGCCGGCTGCGGGATGAGAGCGAGGCTCCGCCGATCGGCCACCTGGTCGACTGGCTGAACACCGAGCCGCCGACCGTCACCGCGCTCGTCGACCGCCTGCAGGCGCGCGGCCTGGTCGACCGGCGGCCGGACCCCCGGGACCGGCGGCTGCGCCGCATCCACCTCACCGACGCGGCGCGCGACGTCCTGGCCAAAATCGACGCGAAAGCCAGCGCCCAGTCACCCTGCCGGGTCCTGGGCGCCGACGAGCTCGCCACTCTGCGAGACATCCTGGCCCGGATGCTCGACCGCGACGCCGACCAGTAGGCGAGGTTCCGTAGTCGTCCACCCTTTGTCTGTCGGTGGGCAGAGCGATGGCCACGGGTGTCCACAGTGGACATACAGGTGGCGGCCCGGTCGGGCAGCGCCGGGCAGCCCGTGCCGACGCGTCCGACCACGCGGGTCGGCTACGGGCTGGTTCCGCGCGGCGTCAGACGCCGCGCAGCAGCGACTCGAACGACGGCGTGCCGCCGAACGGGCCTTCCAACGCCTCGGCCGGGGGTGTCGACGGCCGGCCGGTGACGAGGTCGGCGAGTTCGCCGGCAGCGCGCTCGATGCGGCTGGCCAACGCCCGGTCGACGCCTCCGTCGCCACCCCAGTCCTCCGTGGCGGCGAAGACGCCGGTGGGGACGGTGATGGCGCGCAGGTAACCGAACAGCGGCCGCAGGGCGTGCTCGATCACCAACGAGTGCCGGGCCGTGCCGGCGGTGGCGCCCAGCAGCACGGGCGTCCCGGTCAGCGCGTCCTTGTCCAGGACGTCGAAGAAGGTCTTGAACAGGCCGCTGTAGGAGGCGGAGAAGACGGGGGTGACGGCGATGACGCCGTCGGCGTCGGTGACCGCCTCGATCGAGCCGCGCAGCGACTCGTTGGCGAAGCCCGTGACCAGGTTGTCGGCGAGGGCGCGCGCGTGGTCGCGTAGCTCGACGACCTCGACCGCCGGGTCGTCGCCCCGCTCGCGCAGGGCGGCGACGGTCGCGGCGGTGAGCCGGTCGGCCAGCAGCCGGGTGGAGGAGGGCACGCTCAGCCCGGCGCTGACGACGGCGAGGGTGCGGGCGCTCATCGGTCCTGGACCTCCTCGGTGGCCTCGTCGCGGGCCTGCCCCGTGACGTCGTCCGCGGCCGCGTGCACGGTGGTGTCCTTCGCCCCACCTCGGGCGGCGACCCGCGACGCGTGCGTCGGGGCGTCGGGCACGTGCGCCGGCTTGAGGGCGGCGAACTCCTTGCGCAGCACGGGAACGACCTCCTCGCCCAGGATGTCCAGCTGTTCGAGCACCGTCTTCAGCGGCAGCCCGGCGTGGTCGATGAGGAACAGCTGGCGCTGGTAGTCGCCGACGTAGTCGCGGAAACCCAGGGTCCGCTCGATGACCTGCTGCGGGCTCCCGACGGTCAGCGGCGTCTCCCGGCTGAACTCCTCCAGCGACGGGCCGTGGCCGTAGACCGGCGCGTTGTCGAAGTACGGCCGGAACTCGTTCACGGCGTCCTGGCTGTTCTTCCGCATGAACACCTGGCCACCGAGGCCGACGATGGCCTGGTCGGCCGACCCGTGGCCGTAGTGCTCGAACCGGCGGCGGTAGAACTCCACCATCCGCTGGGTGTGCTCCGGCGGCCAGAAGATGTGGTTGTGGAAGAAGCCGTCGCCGTAGTAGGCGGCCTGCTCGGCGATCTGCGGCGAGCGGATCGAGCCGTGCCACACGAACGGCGCGACGCCGTCCAGCGGTCGCGGCGTCGAGGTGAAGCTCTGCAGCGGCGTGCGGAACTGCCCGGACCAGTCGACGACGTCCTCGTCCCACAGCCGGCGCAGCAGCGCGTAGTTCTCGATCGCCAGCGGGATGCCGTTGCGGATGTCCTGCCCGAACCAGGGGTAGACCGGGCCGGTGTTGCCGCGACCCAACATCAGGTCCACCCGGCCGTCGGCCAGGTGCTGCAGCATCGCGTAGTCCTCGGCGATCTTCACCGGGTCGTTGGTGGTGATCAGCGTCGTCGCGGTGGACAGCTGCAGCCGCGAGGTCCGCGCGGCGATGTAGGCCAGCGTCGTGGTCGGCGAGGACGAGAAGAACGGCGGGTTGTGGTGCTCGCCGAGGGCGAAGACGTCCAGCCCCACCTCCTCGGCCTTCAGGGCGATCGCCAGGATCGCCCTGATCCGCTCGGCCTCGCCGGGCGTGCGGCCGGTGGTGGGGTCGGTGGTGATGTCACTGACCGAGAAGACCCCGAACTGCATCTCATCCTCCGAGTGGATGACGCGTCATGTACGCCGTCCAACCTACATGACACGTCATCTATTCCAGTCCGACAAGCCGCGCTCCACGTCACGGCTGCTCCCGCCTCCGGTCGGGGCCGGGCTCCGGGGCGCTGGCGCTGGTGCGGGCGGCTTCGAACCCCGCGAGCATGGCCTCAAGCGCGAAGTCGAAACGCCCTTGGGCGCCGATGCGTGGTTCGACGCGCATCGCTGCGGTGAGGAATGGGAACTCGTCGGCGTCGAGGTCGAGCAGCGGACCCGGTTGGTCGTCGTCGGTGTCCTGCTCGGTGGCGTTCTGGGCGGACATGGTCGCGGCGTGCCCGACGACGAAGTTGGTGACGGAGTACACCACGTCCAGCGCTCGGTGAGCTGGGAAGCCCGACTCGTGCAACGACCTGAGCGTGCTTTCCAGCACGTGCAGGTTCGGCGCGGTTGTGGCTGGCCGTGACACCACCAGTGGGATCACGTCCGGGTGCGCGCGCAGGGCGGTGAGGAGAGCGTGTGCGAAGTCCCGCATCCCCGCCTGCCACGACGAGGCGTCGAGCTGGGGCGGCGCGACGCTGAGGACGATCTGCTCGACCAGCCCGTCGAGCAGCGCCTCCTTGTTGGCCACGTGGTTGTAGAGCGTCATGGCCTCGACGCCGAGTTCGTTGCCGAGACGGCGCATCGAAAGCGCCTGCAGACCTTCGCGGTCGACCAGGGCCAGGGCGGCCTCCAACACGGCCTGGCGGGTCAGGCCCGCGCGCTGGCCCCGGGTGCGACGGGCGGGCATCGTGCGCCTCCTCACTCACAGCTTCTTACGTCGTATGTATCATAGGCGGCGCAAACATACGCCGTAAGAAAAAGCGGACGCCGGACCGCGGCGTCCACTGGGGGACCAAGGAGAGATGGTGTCGACCACCACGACCCGAACCAGCCAGCGCCCCTGGGCGCTCCACACCGGCCTCGCCCTGTCCACGATCGCCACACTCGCGCCACTGGTGGACGTGGCCACGGTCGACAGCCTGGCCAACCACGTGCGAAGCGCCTACCCGGACTGGCCAACCGACCTCGTCTCAGCCGACCGCAACGCCATCGTCGGCTACCTGACCGTCGTGGGCGTCCTCGGCCTCGCCGGCTGGCTCGGAACGGCCTGGGCCGTCGCCCGCAGGAAGGGCTGGGCCCACGTGGCCATCACGGTCATGTTCGCCCTGGGCGCGAGCACCGCGCTGTTCAACTTCACGCTCTCGGGAGGCGCCTACACCAACGTCATCCCCCGCACCTACGGGACGCTCGGACTACTCCCCGTGATCCCCGGCCTGGCAGCCGTCGTCCTCGCCTGGCGCCACCGCCGCCACCCGGCATGACCGACCGCTTCCACCGCTGCCGACCGAATCGCTGACCACTCCGTACGCGGCCGTGGGGTGGTTGTGCCCCCGCTGACGCGGACACAACCACCCCACGCTTCGACCTCATCCCCGCGTGCGCGGGGACCACGTCCGCGAGCACCGCGCCGGGATCATCACCAAGGACTCATCCCCGCGTGCGCGGGGACCACCTCTGCCGTCTCGATCTTCGGGAGCAGCTCCGCGACTCATCCCCGCGTGCGCGGGGACCACCCTTCGTGACCTGCGCTAATCCCGGCGGCAGTGCCCGTTTTTGACCACTCGTTTTCGCGCTCGCTCACCTCTCTCGCTCCAGCTGAGTAGATCACGGGTGGGGTGTCTGGGGTTGGGAAGTTGCGATCAAGGGGGTGGACAGCCGAATATCGAACGTGTGTTCGACAAGTCGGCGGAGCCTCACCCCTCGGTCGCCCGGGTGTACGACTTCAGCCGACCGGTCTGGGTCGACCTCAGGGAGCTGTACCGCGCTGGTGCGGGAAGCACACGGGAGCGGGCGTCCCTGCGGGTCCAGGCCGAGGGGATCACACTCGACCAACGCGCCCCCGGGGTCCTGCACGCCTGGATGCGCTCCACCCGAGGCGACTGGCTGGGCTGGGTCTCCTACGTGGTCGACGGCGGCTCCGCGTTCGGTCCGCTCCGGATGCGGCACCTGGTGCCCCGCACCGCACTCTCCCCACGTCGACCCGAGGAAACCGACGAGGAGCCCTTCTAGGCCCGCAGAAACCCTTGATCAGAGATCGACAGGCCCGCCGAACTTTGGGTGCTTGTCGGTGGCCCGGACGCCAACTCGGCGTCCGGGCCACCGGACAAGGTTGGGGTACTGGATTTCTCTTACCAGTCCCAGCGGCGGGACGGCTTCGTGCTGAAGATGCGTCGCAGCATCGCGGTCATGGGTGTTCACCTCCTCGCGGTGTCGTGGTTGGTTCGCGGCCGGCTCATGCGGTGCAGGGTGAAGGGCCTGGGGACGATGCCCTCGACCATGAGCGCCCGTGTGTCAGCTCCGGTGACAGTCAGGTGGGCGTCGTGGGAGAGAGTCGTCAGCGCCTCGGCGATCATCCTGTGGGCCACTGATGCGCCGGGGCACGTGAAGGGGCCGGCGCCGAACGGGATGTAGGGGCCGCGCTCGTTCGGGTTTTCCCAGCGTTCGGGCCGGAACACCTCGGGGTCGGTCCAGTGGTGCTCGTCGTGGTGCAGGAGGTACGGGCTGACCGAGACGAGGTCGCCGGGGCGGAAGGAGGTTCCGGCGACTGTGGTGGGGCGGGAGACCGTGCGGCCCAGCATCCAGGGCATCGGGCGGTGTCTGAGCGCCTCTCGCACGATGTGGTCGACCGGCCACGGCCACGGGGAGTCCGCCGTGTGGTGCAGGCAGGCCAGCAGCACCGACCACGCCAGCGAGGTGCTGACCGGCACCACGATCGCCCGCACCAGCGTGAGGTGCAGCTCGGCGACCGTGCGGTCGGCGACTTCGTCCGGGCACGCGGTGAGCGCGGCGTCCAACACGTCGAGAGGCTGGTCGACAGGGTGCTTGCGACGCTGCGTCACCTGCTTGGTCAGCGCGGAGATCAGCCTGGCGCGCAGTAACTCCGCCCGCGCTCTCTGCCACAGGCGCGGTGCGCGGAACACCACGCCCTCGTGCACGGCTCGGTTCATCAACCGCCGCGCCAAGGCTGGAGTGTCGGGGTGCAACAGCGATTCCGCCAGGCAGCGGTACACCAGCCGGTTCCCGGCGAGCGGCCACTGGTCGACGGGCGGCAGTTCGGCCACCGCCTCCGCGACAGTGAAGCGGTAGCGCGGCAGGCGTGAGCGCAGGAAGTTCCGCACGGCGTGGCCGACCTCGATCTGCGACGCCCTGGTCGGCAGCAGGTCCCCGAAGAACCCGGACTTGTCCGCGTGGAACTCCGGGTCGCGCAGGAGCTCCTGGGTCAGTTCCGCGTCGCCCACGCACCAACCGCCCCAGGGCAGCGGGAACACGGTTGCCGCGCTACGCCGTCGGAGGTGCTCGATGTACTCAAGCGGGTCCCGCCGTAATCGGCGCCTGTCCCCAAGCCTCATCGAGTAGTTCCCCCCCGAGAGTCAGTTCCACGACCGCTTCCCCGAGCGCGGACTCCCGTGGCAACCAGAGTGTTTTCCCTGGTCCGCACGGTGATGACGACTCGACCATAGGGAGATGCGGTCGGCGGGCACATCCCCAAGATTGGGGGTGCCGTCGGGGAGCCGCAGGTGGTATCTGGCGCTACCGCAGCGCGGTCACGCGCTCAACCGTCCACATGAGACAGATGGTCCCGCGCTCCGGTGAGTTCGATCAGGCCGTCGGCGAGGCAGCCGCGCCAGCAGACGAAGTCGTGGCCGCCGGTGTACTCGGTCAGCGAGACCGGATATCCCTGGTGCGCCAGGTGATCGCGCAGGGCGCGGGTGTGGTCGACCATGTCCCGTTCGTAGCGCCCGACCGACAGGTGCAGCCGGATGTCCCGGCCGGCCGGGTAGGCGTCGATGAGGTGCTGGGCCCGCCACAGCGAGGGCGACTGGCACAGCACGTTCCCGAACCGGTCCGGGGCCAGGTGTCCGGCCAGCAGCGCGGTCAGCCCGCCGAAACTCTGCCCTGCCACGACGGTGCGGTCGGCGGCGGGGCTGGCGCCGAGCCGCTGTCCGGCCCAGGGAAGCAGTTCCGCGGTGAGGAACGTGACGAAGTCAGGATTGCCGCCCAGTTCCCGCCTCCGCGTCGGCACGTCGATCGTGTCCACGCCGATCGCGCTCACCGGTGGAATCGCCCCGGCCGCGATCAGGTTGTCCAGCGTGTGCTGGAAGGAAAGCCTGGGAAACCAGACATTCCCGTCGAACAGCACCAACGTTCCCTCGGAGGCCTCTCGCGGCTCGTACAGCCAGATGCTCCGCGAGTTGCCCAGGATCGTGCTCGTCAGCCGGTGCTCGGACACCCGCCCGGCCGGCGCGCCAGCAGGACGCCACCAGGGTTGTTCTGGCGCGGCCGGCAGTTCCACCACCGAGCTCGCCAACCCATTGCGCCCAGTGTCCACAGTGTCCGGATTGAACGGGTCGGTCCTGGCCGTCGCCATGAGTCGCTGCCAGTGCGCGTTGTCGGCGTCGTGCTGGCCGGAGAAGTCCGGGGCGATCTGGTAGGTCCCGCGGTAGTCGTCGGGCAGCAGGTAGCTCAGGTGCCACAGGTCGGTGCCGGGCAGTCGCCGCATCCGGCTCGCGGCCAGGTTGTCGCGGTCGGTGAGCCGATTGGCCAGCAGCAGCACGTCGGTCGTGCCGGGCGTGCCGCGCCAGACGAACGTTACGACGCGACTTCCGTCGTCGGCCGGTTCGAGCAGGGGAGTGCCGCGTCGTTCGACCTCCGCCCAGAACGCGGCGAGGTCGCCCGGCCGTTCGGCGAGCTCCGCGATCCGCGGACTGTCCACAAGCACCGGACGGAGTCGACCACCAGTGATCACGGGAAGAAGGTAAGCCTAAGCTAATCGAGTGCGACAACCGGTTCCCCTCCTGGCCCGCGGCACGGGCCTGCTCATAGCAGCGGCCGTGCTCCTCCTGCTGGTGCTGACCAGCCTCGCGCTCGGGAACCGGAACATCGCGCCCCCCGTCGTCCTCGACGCGCTGACGCACTACGACCCCACCAACTTCGACCACAGCGTCGTGATCACGCAGCGGGTGCCCCGAACCCTGCTCGCGCTGGGGGTCGGCGCCGCGCTGGGCCTGGGCGGCACGCTCATGCAGGCGCTGACCCGCAACCCCCTGGCCGACCCCGGGCTGCTCGGCGTGAACGCCGGGGCCGCGCTGGCGATCGTGCTCACGATCGCCGCGTTCGGCTGGACCAGCCCCGCGAGCTACGCCGGGGTGGGCATCGCGGGCGCGGCGGTGGCCGCGTTCGTGGTCTACCGGGTCAGCGGCAGCGTCTCGGGGCAGAGCGATCCGGTCCAGCTCGCCCTCGCAGGGACCGCGGTGACCGCACTGGTCGAAGGTGGCCTGATCCGCGCGGTGCTCGTGCTCGACTACGCCGCGTTCGACTCGTTCCGGTCATGGGACGTCGGCTCGCTGTCCGGCCGCACGCTCGAATCGGTCGCGCAGGTCGCGCCGTTCGTCGGCGCGGGTCTGGTCATGGCCCTCGCGCTCGCCGGGACGCTGAACGTGCTGTCCCTCGGCGACCAGACGGCGACCGCCCTTGGCGCGCGGGTCGGCACGGTGCGGCTGGTGGCCTTCGTGGCGGTGACGATGCTGTCCGGCTCGGCGACCGCGGCGGCGGGCCCGGTCGGGTTCGTGGGTCTGGTGGTGCCGTTCGCGGTTCGCGCCTTCACCGGCCCGGACTACCGCTGGATCCTCCCGTACTCGGCGCTGCTCGCGCCGATCCTGTTGCTCGGCGCGGACGTCGCCGCGCGGATCATGCTCGGGGACGAGACCGAACTGCCCGTCGGCCTGGTCACCGCGCTCGTCGGCGCGCCGGTGTTCATCGCGCTGGCCCGGCGCCGGAAGCTGGCGACGCTGTGAGCGGCGAGTTGCGGGCGGGAGTCCTGCGCACCGGTCCGGTCGCCCTGCGGTTCTCGTGGCGCGCGGTGGTGGTGGGGGTGGCGCTCGTCGCGGTCACCACCGCGCTGTCGGTCGTCGCGATCGCCGCCAGCGAGCCCACGCTGGACGTCTCCAAGGTGGTGCTGGCCCTGGTCGGGCAGGGCGACTACTACGACTGGCTGGTGGTCACGCGGTTCCAACTGCCGCGTGCGCTGACCGCGGTGCTCGTCGGGCTCGCGCTCGGCGCGGCCGGCGCGGTGTTCCAGAGCCTGAGCCGCAACCCGCTGGGCAGCCCGGACATCGCCGGGTTCGGCGCCGGCGCGTCCACCGGCGCGGTGCTGCAGATCATCGTGTTCGGCGGCGGCACGGCCCAGATCGCGCTCGGCTGCGTGTTCGGCGGGCTCGCCACCGCGCTGCTGGTGTACCTGTTGGCCTACCGGGCGGGCCTGCAGGGGTACCGGCTCGTGCTGGTGGGCATCGGGATCAACGCGGTGCTCTCGTCGCTCAACCGGTTCCTGTTGTCCGCGGCAGACCTGAACCTGGCCCAGCAGGCCCAGGTGTGGCTCACCGGCACCCTGAACGCCCGGGGCTGGCCGGAGATCTGGCCGGTCGCGGTCGCCGTCGCGGTGGCCCTGCCCGTGCTCGGCCTGATGGGCGCCAGGATGCGGTTGATCGAGATGGACGACGAGCTGGCGCGGTCGCTCGGGGTGCCGTTGGCGCGGACCCGGGCCGCCCTGCTGGTCCTCGGCACGGTGCTCACCGCCGCCGCGACCGCGACGGCCGGGCCGATCGCCTTCATCGCGCTGGCCGCGCCGCAGCTCGCGCGCCGGCTGACCGGCGCGGCGAGCGTGGGGGTGGTGCCGTCGGCGCTGATGGGAGCCGCGCTGCTCGCCCTGTCCGACCTGCTGGCCCAGCGCGTCACGCCGGGTGGGCAGCTCCCCGTCGGCGTGTTCACCGCGGCCGTGGGCGGCGGTTATCTCGTGTGGCTGCTCGTCCGGGCCAACCGACGGCGACGTCGGTGACCCGGACGAGACGCCGCACAACTACGCCTTCAGCGCCCGCTCGACCTGGTCCAGCACGGACTGGACGGCCAGCGGGCCGCCGGAGGAGGTCCACGCCGAACCGTCGACCACCACGATGTGCTTGGCGCGGTAGGCCGAGAGCTGCGTGAACGGCGGGTTCTTCTCCGCCTCGGCGAGCTTGGCCTTCCCGCCCTGCACGTCGCTGAGCGTGCCGAAGAACATCCAGTCGCCGTCGAGCTTGTCGAGCTGCTCAAGGCTGATCACCGGAGTCCGGTTGCTCACCTTCTCCTGCTGCGACGCGGGCCTGGTGAGCCCGACGCCCCGGACGACCTCGTCCGCGTGCCCGCCGGAGCCCACGACGCGCGGCCCCTCGCCGTCCCAGCGCACGATGCTCGCGGTTCGCCCGGCCTGGGCGGCGAGTTCGTCGCGCACCTGCCGCACGCGCCCGTCGTGCTGGGCGACCACCCCGTCCGCCTCGGACTTCTTGTTCAGCACCTCGGCGAGCTTCGCGAACGCCGTGCGCCAGTCGGCGCCGGCGTCGCTGACGAACACCGTCGGCGCGATCGTGGCGAGCTTGTCGAGCTGGTTGCGCGCGCCGACCGTGTAGTCGACGAGGATCAGGTCGGGCCGCGCGTTGGTGATCGCCGGCAGGTCCGCCTCGGTGGTGGACGCGACGATCGGGATGCCGGCGGCGCGCTCGGTCAGGTAGGACGACACGCCCCGCTGCCCACGGGCCGAGGCGAGGCCGACCGGCTTCAGCCCCAGCGCGAGCACGCCTTCGAGGGTGGGTTCGCTGAGCGTCACGATCCTGGCCGGCGCCTGCGGAACGGCGACGCTCCGACCCTGGGCGTCGGTGACCGTGCGGGTGGACGCGGCGGTGCCGGCCTGCGGGCCACTGCACGCCACCAGCGCCAGCAGGACCGCCGAAAGGGCGGACAACAGCAACGCCGGCCGTCGTCCCGGTATGCGGCGACGAGAAAGCATGAGCTCCTCCGGAGAGATCAATTTTAGGCGAGCCTAACCTAAGGAGTGAGCCCAATCGGGGTTCCGGGCAGTCAACGTGATCGAAACGGCAACCGCCCGGACATCGGTGAATGCCTGTGTGCGCGCTGAGTGAGCTGCCGACCAGGGCGTGGGCTGTCGGTGGGGGAGCGGACGGTTTCGGACGCGCGCGGCAATCCGAACACCACATTGCACCGCTCTGCTGGCTGACCCGCACGACAACTCTCGGCCTGCCGCGCTGTTTCCGCTTGTGGCGTAACGGTTTCCCGCCGCGCGGCCGTCAGCCCTACCGTGGCCGCATGCACTCACCGATCACGGGTACGGCCGCCGGAGTGCCGTTCACCGCGCTGCCGCCGGCCCACAACGGCCCCGCGCCACTGCTCGTCACCTGGCACATGCTCGACGCGCCGAGGTCCGACGCGGCGTTCGCCGCCGCGTTGCCGATGCACGACCTGCCCGCGTGGCGCGTGCACCTCGGCATGCCGATGTGCGGGGCGCGCATGGTCAACGGCAGCATGGACGCCGGCCTGGAGCTGATGCGCAAAGACCCCCTGATGTCCTTCCTGCACCCGTTCGTCCAACAGGCGAGCGAGGAGTTCCCGGCCGCACTGGCCTCGATCCGCGCGCAACTGCCGGTCGACGACGGCCCGATCGGCGTGCTCGGCGGCTCGCTGGGCGCAGCCGTCGCACTGCGAATCCTCGCCGAGACCGACATCCCGGTCGCCGCTGGCGCCGTCGTGAACGCCGCCATCCGGATGCGGTCGGTTGTCGACCTGTTCCCGGGCGAGTACCCGTACGACGCCGAGTCCGAGAAGGCCGTCGACAGCCTGGACTTCATCGCCAAGGCGGACGCCATCGCCTCTCGCGCGCCGCTGCTGGTCGTCAGCGGCGAACTCGACCACCCGGGCCTGCGCGCCGACGCGTTCAGCCTGGTTAGTGCCATGGGCGAACGGGCCGAACTCCTGACGATCCCCGGGCTGGCGCACCCGCTCGCCGACGAGCCCGGAATCGAACCCGCGCCCCAGTTGCCAGTGGCCCGCGAGGTGGACGCCGGCCTGACGGCGTGGTTCCGACGCCACCTTGCGGGCGTCAGCTAGGCGAGGACTCGACAGCCAAAGCAACCACGGGCCGATGACTGTCCCGACGTGATCCGCACACGACAACGGGGTGAATGCGGTGCCTCTTGAGGGCGAGTACGAGCCGAGCCCGGCGCAGTGGGTGCGTGAGCAGGTCGAGCTGTACGAGAGTTCGGGTGGCACACAGGGCACAACGCTGTGGGACACGGGCCTGCCGGTCGTCATTGTCACGATGCGCGGCGCGAAGAGCGGCAGGATCCGCAAGGTTCCGCTGATGCGCGTGGAGCACGAGGGCCGGTACGCGGCGGTGGCCTCGAAGGGCGGCTTCCCACACCACCCGGTCTGGTACTTCAACCTCAAGGCCAACCCGCGGGTGGATCTCCAGGACGGCCCCGAACGCCAGGGCATGATCGCCCGCGAGGTCACCGGAGACGAGAGGGCCCAGTGGTGGCGGCGCGCGGTCGCCGCGTATCCGCCGTATGCCGAGTACCAGGAGAAGACCTCCCGCGTGATCCCGGTCTTCGTCCTGGAACCCGAGCACCTGGCCGGGCCGGCGAAGGCCCCGGCGCCGCCGAGGGACTGAGCTCCGGGCCCCACCCGCTCGGCCCGACAAAGCGCCGCCCGGCAGGAGACAGGAGCTGATGGGGACCGGTGGTCGGAGCCCGACTCACCCCCGCGTGCGCGGGGACCACCTGGGTGTCTCCACTGACTCTGGCGTGCGAATGGGCTCATCCCCGCGTGCGCGGGGACCGCACGATCAACGCGCTCTGGAACGAGCGCAACGTCGACTCATCCCCGCGTGCGCGGGGACCACAGGGCGTCGGCCCCGCCCCGCCACTGGCGGGAGGACTCATCCCCGCGTGCGCGGGGACCACTACCCATCGCGGTACGAACCCGCAGGTGGGGGGGACTCATCCCCGCGTGCGCGGGGACCACGGCCGGCGTCGCCAACCCCTGTCGAGGTCGAGGGACTCATCCCCGCGTGCGCGGGGACCACACTTCGTGACCTGCGGTAACGCTGGCGTTGGTGCTGGTTTTTGGCCACTCGTGGTGCAAATCCTTTGCCTCTCTCGCTGCGGTCGAGTAGATCATGGGCGCTCTGGTCGGCGGCGGGAGGTTGCCGGCAGGGGTCCGCTCCTCGACTGGGAGGTCCTGACATGGCCAGCAAGTTCACCGAGCTTGCGATCGACTGTGCTGATCCCCAGGGCCTCGCCCGGTTCTGGTGCTCGGTTCTCGGCTACGAGGTGCGGGACCAGGACGACGAGATCGTCACCATCGGGTCTCCGCTGGTGCCTGAGGGCAGGAACCGCCCGGGGCCGGTGCCTCCGACGTTGACGTTCGCGCGCGTGCCCGAGGGCAAGACCGTCAAGAACAGGCTTCACATCGACGTCAACCCCACCGACAGGGAGCAGGACGAGGAGGTTCGTCGCCTGCTCGACCTGGGGGCTCGACACGTCGACGTCGGGCAGGGTGATGAGAGCTGGGTGGTTCTCGCCGATCCCGAGGGGAACGAGTTCTGCGTCCTCGCGAGCCGCTGCCCCTGATCGCCCGGCCGCACACCCACGGCAGACCTCCTTCCGGTCGCCTGATCACGCTCACGGGGTTGGTGCTGGCGTGGCCGGCATCGGCTGTTGTCGTTCGCCGCGACCGGGTCGCCGAACTGTGCGCTGAGCCGACACGTGGAGCTCTGCTGCCGTTGGTGTTCCCCGTCCCCCGGGCTGGAGGTGCGTCGCACGTGCGAGCTGCGTGGCACTAGCGCGCGGAGATCGGCAGGGGTGGTGTCGCGAGAGTTCCTTCTGGCATCGTTGATCTTTCAAGTTCCTCGGGAACACCGACGCCAGGGAGGAAAGAGTGCGCATGAGCACGCCCTTAGTCAGAACGGGCGCGGTCCTGGCCACCGCCGCCGCGTTCGTCCTCGGCGGGCTGGCGCCCACCGCGCCGGCGCCCGTCGCGGAGGCCGCCTCCGCGGAGGTGGCCGACGGCTGGAAGACCTACCAGCTGAAGACGCCGAACGCGCGCTACGACAGCATCTACGCGGCCGGCTCGGAGGCGTGGATCGTGGGCACGGTCAACCCGTACCCGACGCACAGCACGGTGGTGCAGCACTTCGACGGCAAGACCTGGTCGCCGATGACCGTGCCGCACGTCGGCTACGGCATGGTGATCACCGGTACCTCCGCGTCGAACCTGTGGATCGGCGGGAGCTCGGACGCGACCAACGCCACGGCGCACTTCGACGGCCGGCAGTGGACCACCTACCCGGTCCCGGACCAGTGGACCGTCGTCCAGATGCTGGCCGTCGCGCCGAACAACGTGTGGGCGGTGACGCAGACCCCGAGCGACAGCCCGGTCTACCACGGTCAGCGCCTGATCCACTTCGACGGCAGGTCGTGGTCGCTGGTGACCCCGCCGCAGGTGGCCGGGTACACCGAGCCGGACATCGAGATCTCCGGCAGCGGCGCCGGCGACGTGTGGGTCAACTACTCCGACCGCAACGGCAAGAAGAACACCCTGCTGCGCGCGTCGGGGACGACCTTCACCGTCCTGCCCAGCCCCGGGTACGGGGTCAAGGTCGTCCCGCTCAGCGCCAACGACGCGTGGGCGAGGGGCCCGGTGGTCGCCAGCAACGGCAACGGTGACTCCAAGAGCAACGCCCTGCACTGGGACGGCCGGTCCTGGAAGACCGTGGACGACGGCCAGAAGTGGACGACCTACGAGCCGCGGGTCGTCGCCAACGGCACCGTGTGGGCGAACAAGACCGAGTACTACTCCGGCTACGGCAAGGTGACCCTCGTCCGTTGGGTCGGCGGCCGGTGGCAGACGGTGCCCGGGATGTCCGGGATCGGCAGCGACAGCGTCCTCCAGTACGTGGCGCCGACGCCGAAGTCGTCCCCGTGGGCGTTGATGGCGCAGGGCCGCGAGAAGAACCGCCAGGACGTCAGGGTCTACACGGGCTGATCCGGCCACGCCGGTCGCGGCTCCCCGCCGCGACCGGCGCTTCGGTCGGCCCCGTCACCGCCTCAGTGCTCGCCGGCTGGCTCGCCCCGGCCCTGCCACGGCCGGGCGAGGGTGACCAGCGCCAGCGCGGAGAGCAGAGCGCAGCCCAGGACCACGACGGCCGTCGACATGGCCGTGGTGCTCCCCAGAACGCCGGGGAGCGGCGCGGCGGCGGCGCCGAGCACGAACTGGGAGCCGCCGAGCATGCCCGAAGCGGCGCCGGGGGCGTCGCTGCCGACCGCGAGGATGATGGCGGTCGCCGCGGGCAGCAGCAGTCCGATCCCGCAGGTCAGGCCGAACAGGCAGACCCAGGTGGTGGGGAACGTGCTGATGCCGGCGGCGAGCAGGGCCACCAGCACGACCAGGGACGCCGCGCTGATGGCCACGCCGGTCACGAGCAGCGAGTTGAGCCGCACGCGCCCGGCCAGCCGCCCGAAGATCACACCCGCCACCACGGTGCCCACGGCGTTCGTCGCGAAGACGAGGCTGTAAGCCGTGGGCGACAGGCCGTAGACGCTCTGGAAGACGAAGGGCGAGCCGCTGATGTAGGCGAACAGGGCGCCGATCCCGCAGCCCATGACGAGGAGGTAGCCGACCAGCTCGCGCCGCCGGAGCAGCCCGCCCATCGCGGAGAGCACGGCCCCCAGGCCGCCGGCCCGGCGCCGCTCGACCGGGAGCGACTCGGGAACCCACGCCCAGACAGCGGCCAACAACACCAGCCCGGTCAGTGCCAGTGCCACGAACACCAGACGCCACGAGCCGATGCCGAGAACGAGCCCGCCGAGGACCGGAGCGAGGACCGGCGCGGTCGACCCGATCACGCTGAGCGTCGCGAGTTGGCGGGCCGCGTGGGCGCCGGTGAACCGGTCGCTGACGACCGCCCGCCCGATGACGATCCCGGCGCCGCCGGTGATCCCCTGGAGCAGCCGCGCGACGTCGAACACGGCGATGGTCGGCGCGACCGCGCAGAGCAGGGAGAACACGGTGAACAGGGCGGAACCGGCCAGGAGCAGGCGGCGTCGCCCCGTCGCGTCGCTGATGGGGCCGAGCACGATCTGACCGACGGCGAGCCCGACCAGGCAGGCCGTCAGGGAGAGCTGGACGGCCGTTCCCGAGGTCCCGAACGAGGTGGCGATCTCGGGGAAGCCGGGCGCGTACATGTCGATGGCGAACGGCGACACCGCCGAGAGTCCACCGAGGACGACGATGAGCCGTGCCGTTCCGGTGCGAGGGGGCGCGGAGTCGATAAGCGTCATGGGTCTCCATCCGGGGATGTCTGCACGAGGCCGAGAGCGCTCCACGTCGCGGCGCCGCCGGGGTTGTCGTCGGTCCCCGCGACCGACGGGAACGGGATCAGGCTCCGGTGTCGCGGCGGTTCCGACGTCACGCGCGGCGGCTTCTCGGCCGGCTTCGGCAGGGTGACGATCACGTCGTCGGCGGTTGTCCGACGGGTTGTCCGGCGTCGAGGTGGGCGATGCCGACGCGCCGGTCGGGAGAACCGAAGTCGATCACCGTCTCGACCGGGCTCCGCCCGATCACGACGACCCGGGTCGGCGCGGCGCGGATCGTCCGGGTGACGAGGTCCCTGTCAGCGCGCGGTGGTGGTGTGCTGCCCGAGCCGCATCCCGTCGACGGCCAGCAGGGCGCGAGGAGGACGAGCTCCCGACGGTGCCGGCGGACGAGGGCGGACAGGAGCATCGGGCGCCTTTCTCACGACGACGGGACGGCCCGGGCGGCCGCTCCGTGCTCCATCGTCGGCGCCGGGACCGCGCCGCGGTGTGGAGCGACGGGCCCGAGGATGTGGAGTGCGCTGCTTGCCCCGACGGGTGTCAGGAGTGCGCCTGCCGGAACTGGGCGGGGGTGGTGCCCCGGTCGCGCCGGAAGGCGTAGCCGAAGTTGCTGGGCGAGGCGTAGCCGACCTCGTGCCCGATCCGGGCCACTGTCCAGTCGGTCTCGACGAGCAGCGCCGCCGCCCGGTCGAGGCAGCGACGTCGGTGGTACTCCATCACCGATGTCCCGTACAGGGCGCGGAAACCGGTGGTGAGGCGGCGGACCGACATCGAGGAGGCGCGGGCCAGGTCGGCCAGCGTCGGCGGTGCGTGGCGTTCCCGCCAGAGCAGCTCGGGAACGCGGCGCAACGCGGCCACTTCGTGGTCGTCCAGGCCGTCCAGGGTGAGGTCCCGGTCGTCCGCGGCCGGCGCGGTGACCGTGAGCCCGTCGAGCAGTGCGGCCATCGCCGCCATGAGCCGCGACTCCAGGAACAGCAGGCGCCCGGGGGACGCGCGCCGGTGCACGAAGATCTCCTCCAGCGGACCGGCCACCGGGCGCAAGGCGGGGGAGCGGCCCAGATACCGCTCGCTCGCGACGGTCTCCGGCCCGGTGGCCGGGAGGGCGTCCGCGCCGAGGCCGCCGAGGTAGGACTCCAGCCCGCTCCAGGTTCCGATGATCGACACCGCGCGGTACCGCTCGCCGTCGCCGTGCGCGACGACGCCGTCGGTGGCGCGTCGGGGGCTCAGCGACACCGCGCGGGCGCGCAGGTCGCCGTCTCCGGCATTGGCCTCGCTGATGCGCATGTGCCCGTCGACGCAGTGCTCCAGCTCGAAGTGGTCGCCGGAGAAGGCGTAGCCGATCCGGTGCTCGCGGGCGAACGCGACGTCGTAGCGGACGACGCGGAACCCGCTCCGCAACGACGTCACCTCGATGGTGCCGTCGCCGACCTCCGGGCGGAGCCGGTGCCGGACGGTTCCGTCGCCGCTGTCGTCGGTCTGGGCGATCGACGCGTAGTACGCGGCGTACGCCGCGTCGAACGCGGTGGAACCGGCCTTGGCGGCGAGCTGGTGAACCCGGGTCACAAGTTCGTAGGTTAGCCTTACCTCCCTCTTCTTCGAGGGACTGACATGAGACCGTCCCCGCGCCCCACTTCCTTCACGGCAAATGCCTTGGGGACCGCACTACGTTGGGAACGAACCGGTTCTGACTGGGGGTAGCGGTCATGGGGGAACGGGTGTCGGTGCTGGTCGTGGGGGCGGGGCTGGCCGGTCTGGCCAGCGCGGCGTTCCTGGCGCGACGCGGAGTCGACGTGCTGCTGGTCGAGCGGCGCTCGGGGACCTCGCTGTTCCCCAGGGCGGTCGGGCAGAACCAGCGCACGATGGAACTGCTGGGATTCGACGGGATCGCCGAGGACGTCCCGTCGGTCGATCCGGATCTGGCCACGTTCCGGGTCAGGGTGGCGGCCACGCTGCCGGGGCCGACCCTCCGCGAGGAGTCCACCGACACCGCCGCGAACCTCGGCCTGCTGTCCCCGGCCGAGGTGGGCACGGCCGGTCAGCACGAGCTGGAGCCGCTGCTGCGCCAGCACGCCGAGGATCTCGGTGCGGAGCTGCGCTTCGACACCCAGCTGGTGTCCTTCAGCCAGGACGACGAGGGTGTGACGGCCGTGCTCCGCGGGCGCCGCGACGAGCGGACGAGCGAGGTGCGAGCGGACTACCTCGTCGCCGCCGACGGCACCCGCAGCGGCGTGCGCGAGGCGCTCGGCGTCGACCGACACGGTCGCGGCAGCCTCGGCCACAACATCAGCATCATCTTCGACGCCGACCTCGGTGAGCTGGTCGGCTTGGAGCGGGCAGCGCTGCACGTCCTCTACAACGAGCAGGTCCAGGGCGTGTTCATCACCATCGACCGAGCCGTAGACCGTCACCTGCTCAGCGTTGGCTACGACCCGGCCCGCGGGCAGTCGCCGGCCGACTTCACCACCGAGCGGTGCACCGAGCTGATCCGGATGATCACCGAGATGCCGGACCTCGTGCCGGAGATCAAGGCCGTGCGGCCGTGGGAGATGGCGGCCGCGGTGGCCGACCGGTTCCGGGTGGGGCGGGTGTTCCTGGCCGGCGACGCCGCGAAGGTCACCCCGCCGAGCGGCGGGTTCGGCGGCAACACCGCGATCGGCGATGCCTACGACCTGGCGTGGAAGCTCGCCGCGGTCCTCGGCTCGTCGGCGGGGCCCGGCCTGCTGGACACCTACGACGCGGAGCGGCGTTCGATCGCCGAGCGGGTCGTCGCCGAGGCGTTGTGGTTGCTGGACGGCCGCGGCCCCGTGGCGGCGTCGGAGGACGGCGAGGACGTCGAGGACGTGCGGACCTTCGACCACCAGAGGGCGGTCGAGCTCACGCTGGGGTTCCGCTACCGCTCCTCCGCCGTGCTGACCGAGGACGACGATCCCGCCGACGCCGAGGACCCGTACCGGCCGACCGGCCGGCCCGGGTTCCGCGCGCCCCACGTGTGGTTGCGCCGCAACGGCGATCGAGTGTCCACTGTGGACCTATTCGGCAGCGGCTTCGTGCTCCTGTCCGGAGTGGACGGTGGATTCTGGGCCGGAGCGGCCGAGGACGTCGCCGCGCGGCTCAACACCGCCGTGCGAGTCCACACGGTCGGCGGGGAACTGGCGGAACTGACCGACGTCGACGGTGATTTCCTCGCCAAATATGGGATCGGAGCGGCGGGCGCGAGCCTGGTCCGACCGGACGGGGTTGTCGCTTGGCGCACCACCGATGCGCCAAGCGACCCGGCACAGGCCCTCCTCGGAGCGCTCACGACGGTTCTGGCGCGATAGTCGCGCCTGTCCCCACCGATCCCGCGTCCTGTGCCCCCGATCCCCGGCAGGTCAGGGCTTCCACCAGGTCGACGCGCGGCCCTCCGGTCTCACCCCTGGCTGCCAGCCCGGGCAGGCGTCCCGATGGCGACGAGCCCCGCCAGCGCCTGCGGCAACGGTTCGCGGTGCAGGACACCGAGGCGTTGGGTGGCGCGGGTGAGGGCGACGTAGAGCTCGGCCGCGCCGCGCGGGCCCTCGGCGAGGATTCGTTCGGGCTCCACGACCAGGACGGCGTCGAACTCCAGTCCCTTCGTCTCCGACGGGGCCACCGCGCCCGGCACCCCCGGCGGGCCGATGACGACGCTGGTGCCTTCGCGCCCGGCCTCGTCCCGCACGAACTCCTCGATGGCGGCGGGCAGTTCGTCCTCGGTGACCTGCCGGGACCACGGCTGGACACCGCACGCGCGGACCGACTCCGGCGGCTGGACCCCGGGCGCGAACTCGGCGAGCAGCGCGGCGGCGACGGACATGATCTCCGCCGGGGTGCGGTAGTTCACCGACAGCGACCGGTAGACCCAGCGGCCCGGCACGTACGGCTCCAGCATCGCGTCCCACGACGTCGCCCCGGCCGCCGACCGGCGTTGGGCGAGATCGCCGACCACGGTGAACGACCGGTTGGGGCAGCGCCGCATCAGCGCCCGCCAGTCCATTTCGGACAGTTCCTGCGCCTCGTCGACCACGACGTGCCGGTAGGTCCAGTCCCGGTCCGCGGCGGCCCGCTCGACCAGTTCCCGGGTGTCGCGCTCCAGGAAGCGCTCGGCCAGGTCCTCGGCGTAGAGCATGTCCGTGGCGATCAGGTGGTCCTCGTCGTCCATCAGGTCCTGGCGGTCCACGAGGATGTCCAGCACGCCGGCGGCGTACTCGGCCTCGGCCTTCCGCTCCCGCTCGGCGGCCTGGTCGGCCGCCTTGTCGCGGCCCAACAGGTCGACGAGCTCGTCGAGCAGCGGCACGTCCGACACCGTCCAGGCGTCGCCCTCGGCGCGCAGCAACGCCTGGTCGGCGCCGGCCGCGCGCAGCCGCTCGGGGGACGTGTACAGCGACGCCAGCAGCTCCTCCGGCGTGAGGATCGGCCAGAGCTCGTCCAGCGCGGCGGTGAACGCGTCGTCCTCCGCGAGCTCCTTGAGCAGGTCCGCCCGCAGCTGCTCCCACGCCTCGCGGTCCTCCCGGGTCAGCCAGCCCCGGCCGATCCGCGCGATCGCCCGTTCGGTGAGCACGTAGGTGACGATCTCCGTGAACACCGCGCGGGCCTCGTTGTGCGGCAGGCCGCTGGCGCGCGCCTCCTCCCTGGCCCACTCCGCGGTGTCGGCGCCGATCCGCAGCGTGACGTCCCGCAGTTCGATCGGCAGCGGGTGCTCCGGCAGCCGCTGCCGGTCGGCGACCGCCGCCGCGAGCACGTCCAGGATCTTCAGCGATCCCTTGAGCCGCGCGACCTCCGGGGTGTCCTCGGCGGTGACGCGCAGCCCGGGCACGAGGTCGCCGGTGGTCATGAACACCACGTCGGACTCGCCCAGCGACGGCAGCACGCGGCTGATGTGGTTCAGGAACGCCGGGTTGGGCCCGACCACGAGCACGCCGTGGCGTTCCATCCGCTCCCGCTGGGTGTAGAGCAGGTACGCGACGCGGTGCAGCGCCACCACGGTCTTCCCGGTGCCCGGGCCGCCCTCGATCACCAGCACGCCCGGGTGGTCAAGCCGGATGATCTCGTCCTGCTCGGCCTGGATCGTGGCCACGATGTCGCGCATCCCCTCACCGCGCGGCGCGTTGACCGCCGCGAGCAGGGCCGCGTCGCCCCGGCCGCCGCGCTCGCCGTCGCCGGGGCGGCCGAGCACCTCGTCGGTGAAGTCGACCACCTCGCGCCCGCGCGTGTGGAACTGACGGCGTCGCCGCATGTTCTCCGGGGACGCGGCCGTGGCGACGTAGAACGCGCGTGACGCGGGGGCCCGCCAGTCGAGCAGCAACGGCGCGTACTCGTTCTTCTCGTCGAAGAGGCCGATCCGGCCGATGTACCAGTGCTCACCGGAAACGGTGTCCAACCGGCCGAAGCACAGCCGGTTGTCCGCCACGTCCAGCCGCTTCGCCTCCCTGGCCAGCGCGCGCACCTGGACGTCCCGCTCCATGGGGTTGTCGCCGTTTCCCCGCAACGCGGCGCTGTACTCCCGCTTCACCCGCGCGCGTTCGGCGTCGAGCCGCGTGTAGAGCCCGGCCACGTAGCTCCGCTCGGACCGCAATTCGTCTTCGTATTCTCGAGTTGACACAAGCCCCTCACAGCGGCTAAACTGACCTCACTTATCGGCGGGTTCTCCATCAGTTTCTGGAGGGCACGCCGATTTTCGATTGTCCACCTCGTGTCAAGTTCCCGCGCGGAACGCGAAGAAGCGGGGCCTCGGCCCAACAGTCCGGGTGGCTCACGCAATCACGGGCGACGTCCCCGGCCGAACCCGTCGATCAGCAGTTCCGCGGCCACCGCCGCCCCGTCGGTGCGGATCGTGCCGGCCACGGCGGTCGCTCGTGCGCTCGTCTCGGGGGTCAGCGCCGTCCTGAGGGCGGCCGACAGGGACTCGGTGGTCGGCGTCGGGCCGTCGTGCGCCACGCCGATGCCCAACTCCGCCACCCGGTCCGCCCAGAACGGTTGATCCACCAGCTGGGGCACTACCACCTGCGGCACGCCGGCGCGGGCGGCCGTCGTCGTCGTGCCCGCGCCGCCGTGGTGCACGACGGCGGCCACCCTGGGGAACAGGGCCTGCTGGTTGACCTCGCCCACCGCGAGGCAGTCGTCCCGGCCGTCGATCAGGGCCAGGTCGGCCCAGCCGCGGGAGACGAGCACGCGCCGGCCCTGCGCGCGGACCGACTCGACGGCCACCCGGGCCACGTCCGCCGAGGCGTGCATGGGCATGCTGCCGAAACCGACGTAGACCGGTGCCGTACCGGCGCCCAGGAACGCCTCCACCTCGGCCGGGAGCGGGCGGACGTCGGGGAGGGTCCACGCGCCGGTCTGCACGACGTCGAGGTCCGAGGGCTCCGGCCAGGGGGCCAGGACCGGGTCCGCGGCCAGCCACGGGTGGTCGGTGAGGATGAAATCGCGGATGTGGTCCACCAGAGGCAGGCCGACGCTCGCCCGGTGGTTGTTGATCACCTCGCCGAACAGCTCGTTCATGCTCTGGGCGTTCAACTCCCACAGCTCCCGGTTGTCGGCCACCTCCGCCGGCTGCGGCCGGCCCGGCCACGGGTGCGGCGGGTGGTGCGGCGACGGCAGCATGGACGGGAAGAAGCTCACGTACACGTAGCCGGTGCCCAGCTTCTCGGCCACCGAGCGCACGGCGGCCGCGGCCGGGAACAGGCCGGTCGCCACCAGCACGTCACACCCCTCCGCCGCCGCGATGACCGTCTCGAACTGCGTCGCGACCAACTCGGCGGCCCGTTGGGACAGGTCCGTAGCCTTCCACCGGTTCGCCCCGGTCACCGCCTGACGCATCGACGGACCGGCGGGCACCATCGGCACGTCGACCTCGGCCAGCCGCTCGGCGAAGTCCGGCGGCGCGCACACCCGCACCTCGACGCCGAGCTCCCGCAACCGCACCGCGAGCCCCACCATCGGCTCGACGTCCCCGCGCGACCCGTACGTCGACAACAAAACGCGCACTTCGTGTCTCCCGTTTTCGCAGGTTCTGGCTTTCGGCCGGGGATTCTGCGGCACAGACCGGGTCTTGCCGCAAGCCCCCCGGTGCGCTATACCTTGAAAAGGGCGAGGAGCATCCCCTCTTCATTTTCGGTCGCGTTGGTGACCGCGGCCACACTTCCAGTCCTGGCGACGGTCCTGTCGCGCGGCAGCCGCAGGCCCGCCGGAGGACTCGGCTGTGGCGACCGGTCAGGTGCTTTCCGGTCGTTGGGCCCACTTTGTCGAGCCCAGTTTGTCGAGCCCAGTTTGTTGGGCAGGGTCGGCTGTACGGGCGGGCTCGACAATCTCAACGCCGCCGCGACGTTGTGCGCGGAAACCGGGGCGCTGAGCCAGGCGCACACGCTCGGTCGGCGAGTCACCGCACCGGTGTGCGCGAGCAAGGGGATCGGGCAGGGAGGTTCCCCCGTGGTGCTGGCTCCGTTGGGCGGCAGACCAGAACGCCGACAGTCCACCGCCGGCGCGGAGCCCGCCCGAGCACGGGGCTGTGGCCTCGCACGCACCGGGCGAAATTCGGATGACCTGGGCCTTCGGCTCACCTACCGTGGTGAACGTGATGCAGCAACTGCTCTTCCTCTGAGGGACGACGCCTCCACCGGTACCGCGAACCCGCAGTACCGGACTTCGCCCTTCCTGCTCATCACCGTTTGTTGGAGGCATCTCCTCATGGCTTCGCCCCTTTCGCCCGCCCCTGTGCGCGCGGCGCACGTCCGCGTGTCCGGCGTCCACCTCTCCTTCGGTGGGCGGCCCGTGCTCGCCGGGGTCGACCTCGTCGCCGCCCCCGGCGACCGGGTCGCCATCGTCGGCGAGAACGGTCGCGGCAAGACCACCCTGCTCCGGGTGCTCGCCGGCGACCTGCCCGTCGACCGCGGCGAGGTGCGCCGCGCGGGTTCGGTCGGCGTCGCCGACCAGCAGATCCCGCTCGGCGTTGACGACACCGTCGGCGCCCTGATCGACCTCGAACTGGCCGCGGTGCGCGGCGCGCTGGCCCGCCTGGAGGACGCCACCGCCGCGCTCGCCGCCGGCCACCCCGGCGCGGACGACGCCTACGCCGCCGCGCTCGCGGAGGCCGAGGCGCTCGACGCGTGGGACGCCGACCGGCGGGTCGAGGTCTCGCTGGCCGCGCTGAACGCCGTCGACGACCGCGCGCGCCCGCTCGGCACCCTCTCGGTCGGGCAGCGCCACCGGGTGCGGTTGGCCTGTCTGCTCGGGGCCGGGCACTCCGTGCTGCTGCTCGACGAACCGACCAACCACCTCGACGCGGGTGGGCTCGACCACCTGACCGAGCGGCTGCGCGCTCACCCGGGCGTGGTCGTGCTGGTCAGCCACGACCGGGCGCTGCTCGCCGACGTGGCCACCTCGGTGGTCGACCTCGACCCGTCCAGCGACGACCGGCCGCGGGTCTACGGCGGTGGCTACTCCGCCTACGTCGAGGCCCGCCGCGCCGAGCGCGCCCGGTGGGAGGCGCTGCACGCCGAGCAGGTCGCCGAGCGGCAGCGCCTGGCCGACGACCTGTCCACGGCGCAGAACCGGCTGCGCGACAACTGGCGGCCCGAGAAGGGGCACGGCAAGCACTCCCGTGCCACCCGGGCACCCGGTCTGGTCCGGGCTGTGCACCGACGGCAGGAGGCCCTGGCGGCGCACGTGGTGGCGGTGCCCCCGCCGCCGACCCGCTTCGCCATGCCCGACCTGCCCGAGCACCGCGGCGCGACCCTGCTGCGGGCCGCCGGCGTGACCGTGGCTGACCGGCTCGCGCACCCGGTCGACCTGGAGCTGGACGCGGGGGACCGGCTGGTCGTCACCGGGCCCAACGGCGCGGGCAAGTCGACGTTGCTGGCCGTGCTGTCCGGTGACCTGGAGCCGAGCGCGGGCACGGTCATCCGCGCCCGGTCGGTGCGCGTCGGGCGGTTGGGTCAGGAGTCCGAGCCGTCGGGTTCGCGCACGGCGGTGGAGTTGTACGACGAACGGCTCGCCCGGTCGGGTCTGCCCGGGCCGGGACTGGGGGAGTTGGGCCTGCTCGGCGGGTACGACCGCCGCCGGCCGGTGGCTGAGCTGTCGGTCGGCGCCCGGAGGCGGTTGGACCTCGCACTGGTGCTGGCTGAGCGCCCGCACGTGTTGCTGCTGGACGAGCCGACCAACCACCTGTCCGCCGCGCTCGTCGACGAGCTGACCGCCGCGCTCGGGTCCACCCCGGCCGCCGTGGTGATCGCCACGCACGACCGGCAGTTGTTGCGGGACACCGGGTCCTGGCCGCGGCTCGCTCTGTGAACCGGCCTCGATCTGTGAACCGGCAACCGGCACGGCCCATGACGTGAACGCGTCCTGTGCGGTTCAACGGGGGATGCCGAGCTCCGACACGCGCGGGGCTCGGCATCCTTCCGCGGGCTTCTCGTCGTGGGGCGGGAAGCGGGGCGAGCACCTGCCGTGATGTCGCGCCCCGATGCTCGGCAGGCATCACGTGGTTAGCATGCGGCCGTGGAGTTGCGGCAACTGCGCTACGTGGTGGCAGTGGTGGAACACCGGCACTTCCGACGGGCGGCGCAGTCGCTGGGCATGACCCAGCCCTCGCTGTCCCGGCAGGTGGGGGCGGTGGAGCGGGAACTGGGAACCCGGTTGTTCGAGCGGACGGCACGCGGGGTGGAGCCCACGGCGGCGGGCGAGGTCTTCGCCGCGCACGCGCGTCGGGTGCTTGAGCAGGTCGAGGCGGGCGCGACCGAGGCGCGACGGGCGGCGCGCGGGCAGACGGGGTCGCTGCGTCTGGGATTCGTGGGGTCGGCGCTCCTTGAGCTGTTGCCGTCGCTGCTGGCGCGGTTCCGCTCGTCGCACCCCGGGGTGAACCTGGAGTGCCGCGAGCTGTCGACCGGGCAGAGCGGCGCGGCGTTGTTGGCCGGCGACATCGACCTGGCGATCTGCCGAGGGGCGCCGACCGGAGAGCGCGCCGAGCGGCTGACCGCCGTCCCGGTCTCCGGCGACCACCTCGTCGCCGTCTGCCACCGCGGCCACCCGTTCGCCGGTCAGCCCTCGGTCTCGCTCGACCAGCTCCGCACCCAGCCGCTGATCGCCACCCCGGCCGCCGACGAGCCGGCCACGGTCCGTGCGCTGCGCCCGCTGCTCGACCACGCGCGCGGAGTCGTCCACGCCCGCGACGTGCACACGGCGATCGGGCTGGCCGCGTGCGGGATCGGCGTCGGGCTGCTGCCGTCCTGCGCGCGCCGACTGTCCCGGCCGGAGACCGTCGTGGTCGAGGTGGACCCGCCCCTGCGGCTGCCCGACCTGACGATGGCCTTCCGCACCGCGGACAACTCGCCGGCGCTGGGCGCGTTCCTGTCGGTGACCTCCGCCCACTGTTCCGGCATCGCGCATCGTCTGACCCGGCTGATGCCCACGGAGCATCAGAACGGGGGTTGATCGGGTATCGCGATCACCCGTCGGGCCTGCCGGCGGGTGAGATGGCGGCATGGCGATGACGGTGCGCTACGGCGTTGTCCTGGGCGGTTCGCACGGGAACAACGTCGTCGAGGCGATGGTGGCGGAGGCCCGCGAGGCCGCCGGGTACGGCGTGGACTCGGTCTGGGTGGGTCAGCGGCTGGACTACGACGCGATCGGCGTGGCTGGCGTGATCGGGGCGCGGGTCCCCGGCGTCGACGTGGGTGTGTCGGCGGTGCCGGTGTTCGGTCGGCATCCGCTGCTGGTGTCCAGCCAGGCCCAGACCGCGCAGGCCGCCACCGGGGGCCGGTTCCACCTGGCGCTGGCGCTGGGTGTGCCCCAGCTCGTCGAGCGATCGTTCGGCCTTGCCTGGGAACGGCCGGTCGCCCGGCTGCGCGAGTTCCTCACGGTCCTGGGCCCGCTGCTGCGCGGCGAGGCGGTCGCCCACGAGGGAGAGCTGATCACCGCACGCTCCGCCCTGCCGACCCGCGTGGTCGGGGCCCAACCACCGACCCCGCTCCTGGTCGCCGCCATGGCCCCGCGGGCCCTGCGCGTCACGGGCGAACTCGCCGACGGGACGGTGGCGTTCCTGGCCGGCCCGGGCGCGTTGGCCGACCACATCGTCCCCACCCTCGCCACCGCCGCGGCGAACGCCGGGCGTCCCGCACCGCGCGTCGTCGCCCTGGTGCCGGCGGCCGTGACCACCGACGAGGACGCCCGCCGCGCGATGGCCGACGATCTCGCCTTCTACCGCGATTTCTCGTCCTACCAACGGGTTCTGGCCCTCAGCGGCGTCGACGACCCCATGGACCTCGCCCTCCTCGGCGACGAGGACACCGTTGCCGCCGGGCTGCGCCGCTACGTCGAGGCAGGGGCCACGGAGATCGTCCTGACGGGGCACCTCGGGCTCGACCCCGCCATCCAGTCCCGCACCCGCCGGCTGGCAGGGGCACTGGCCCGCGCCACCGCCTCGGACGTGGTCGCTCCACATTAGACACAGGCAGGAGGACTTCGAGAAGAGGGGGAGCCGGGCGTACCGGCGCACGACATGGTTGTGCGCCAGTACGCCGCGACCAGGAGCACCCGGTCCTCTCCGGCGACCTTTGTGGACAGTGGGGAGTCGCAGGAATCGCGGCCGGCTTTCGTCAGACGACCGTGACGGCGTGTCGGACGACGGCGCCGTAGAGGTATCCGTTGGTGTTGAAGGGAACCCGGGCTGGTTGGGTGGCGCCGGTTTCGTCGGTGGCCGCGGCGAGCAGCTCGTAGTTGCCCGGTTCGGGTCGCCAGGGCAGCTCCCAGCGCAGCCATGCCGCGTTGTCCCGGCGGGGGCCGCGCGGGTGGGCCCGACGCCAGGTCGCGCCGCCGTCGGTGCTCACCCGGACCCGGCGGATACCGCCATTGCCAGACCAGGACCGGCCGCGCAGCAGGTGGGTGCGGCCGGCGGCGAGCGTGGCGCCCTGCCAGGGGAGTTCGAACGCGCTCTTGGTGTTGTGGGTGGTGATCGGCGCGCCGTCGGCCGGGTACTCGGGACCGAACAGGCGGTAGAGCTGGGTGTTGAACGGGGAGAACAGCGGGGTGTCGGAGACCTCGACGTCCCCGACCCACTTGATGTTCGCGACGCCCACCCAGGACGGGACGATCAGTCGTACCGGGGCGCCGTGGTCGGGTGGCAGGGGCTCTCCGTTCATCTCGTAGGCGAGCAGCACGTCCTGCAGGGCCTTCGCGACCGGGAGCGGGCGACGCACGTGTCCGAGGTTCACGCCGTTGCTGACCACCTCGGCGTCGAGTCCCTGCGGCATGACGTCCACGGCCGAGCGGGTGAGCCCGGCCAGGCGCAGCACCGTGGCCAGCCGGACACCGCGCCAGCGCGCCACCCCGACCGCGCCCAGCTTCCACTGGTTGCCCGGCGCCGGCGTGTTCTGTTGCGTGGCAAAGAAACTCCGCCCGTTTCCTGCGCACTCCACGAGCGCCGGAAGGGACACCGCTGGCAGACTTCGCAACTGGTCCAGGCTGAACTCGACGGCGTTCTCACGAGTCGGCGCGCCCCGCAGTCCGGCGCCGAACAGTCGCAGCCGCCAGGTGCGAGGGTCAATCACGGCCGTGCTGGTGTGATTGCGCACGAAGAACCGGTCGATCGGGGTGTAGAAACCCTGACCCCGCATGGCTTCCCAACGCATCTCCGCGTTGGTGCCGAGCACGTCGAACAACTCCGGCGGCAACGGCTTGACGATGGAGCCGGCGGCCGCGGCGGGCTGGGCGGCCGCGATGGTCAGACTGGTCGGCACCGCGGCCAGTAACCCGGCCACACCGAGCGCCCGCAACACATCCCGGCGCCGCAGCCCGCCTCCCCGGGCCTGCCCAGCCAACCACTGGCCCATCCGGACACGGTCGTAGGTTCCCTCGTCGGTCACATCGTCAGGCACGGACATGGCAACACCCGTTCAGCCGTGGATTTCCCAAAAGGGAGAAAGCGTCGGGACTGACGGCTGAATCGAAACACGGTGCTCCCGGCCGGTCAACGAACGTCCGGGCGCGGTCCACCTCGTGGGAATGACCTCGTGGGAATGACAAGGACACCGTGCTTCGACGCCCCACCACTCGTGGCGATCGACGGCCTCTATCCGCGCGTGCGCGCAGGGTCCACAGTGGACTTCATTGCGACTGTTCGCCGTTGGCGGGCGTCGAGGGCCTGAGCATGACCCACGCCATGCCCGTGGCGGCGAACAGCAGCGCCGCGCCGATCCCCGAGGCGATGGCGAGCCCCTCGGTGAAGGAGGCCCTGGCGGCGGTGAGCAGCGCGGTCGCCGCTTCGGTGGGCAGCGCGGAGGCGGCCTGGACGGCGCCGCCGAGCGAGTGCGCGGCCTCGCGGGCGACGTGCCCAGGGGTGCCCGCGGGGACGTCGAAACCCCGGTAGACGCCCATGACGAGGCTGCCGAGCACGGCGATGCCCAGCGACATGCCCAGTTCGTAGGCGGTCTCGGAGACGGCGGACGCCGCGCCGGCCTGCTCCTTCGGGACGCTGGAGAGGAGCAGGTCGCTGGCGGCCGTGAACGTCAGGCCGGTGCCCGCCCCCATCAGGAGCAGAGCGGCGCCGAGGACCGGGTAGCCGGTGGTGGGGGTGACGAACGCCGGGACCACCATCGAGATCGCGGTGAGCGCGAGGCCCCCGGCGATCGCCAGGCGCGTGGACGTCCGGCGGGCGACCCAACCGGCGAACAGGCCGACGACCGCCGACGTGAGCATGGCGGGCAGCTCGGCCATGCCGGCGTGCAGCGGGCCGAATCCCTTCACGAGCTGGAAGTACTGCGACAGGAAGTAGATCAGCCCGGACAGGCCGAAGATCGACAGCAGGTTCGCGCCGACGACGCCGGTGAACACGCGGTTGCGGAACAGCCGCACGTCGATCAGCGGCGCGGGCAGGGTGAGCTGCCGGCGGACGAACAGGACCAGCGCGACGAGGCCCACCGGCGCGGCCAGGACGGCGTCGACGCGCGGGCCGTGCACCGCGACCTCCTTGACGGCGTAGACGACGGCGATCACGCCGACCGTCGACAGCAGCACGCTCGGCAGGTCCCATGGGCCGGGCGAGGGGTTCCTCGACTCCGGCAGCAGCCTGGCCCCGACGACCACCACGAGGGCCGTGACGGGGACGTTGATGAGGAACACCGAGCCCCACCAGAAGTGCTCCAGCAGCCAACCGCCCAGGAGCGGGCTCGCCGCCGCGCCGGCGGACAGGGCCGCGCCCCAGATGCCGACGGCCAGGCTGCGTTCGCGCGGGTCGTGGAAGATGTTGCGGACCAGCGCCAGCGTGGAGGGCATCAGCGTGGCGCCGGCGACGCCCTGAACGGCCCGGCCCAGGATCAGGGCCTCGGCGGTGGGCGCGTAGGCGATCAGCAGTGAGGCCAGGCCGAACCCGGCCGTGCCGACCAGCAGCAGCCTCCTGCGCCCGATGCGGTCGCCGAGGCTGCCCATGCTGACCAGCAGCCCGGCCAGGACGAACCCGTACACGTCGCCGATCCACAGCAGTTGGGCGCCCGTCGGTCGGAGGTCCTCGGAGAGGAACGGGGTGGCCAGGGCCAGCACGCTGCCGTCGATCGCCACGATGAGGACGGCCAGGACCAGGGTGCCCAGGGCCGCCCACCGCGCCGGTGCTCGGTGGTGGTCTTCGAGGTGGTCCAGCGTCGGGCTGCTGCTCATGGTGCGGTTCCTCGACTCGGAAGGTGGAGCGTGGCGCCTGCGGGAGGCGGGCGACCGGCGCGCCCGGTCACGAGGCGACAGTACCTCGTGTGAGACGAATTTGTCTCAAGGTGTGTCTTTGGACGCTCGATGAGACGGATCTGTCTCACCTGGGTTAGTCTTGGGCGGTGACGATGAGTCGGGAGCAGATGCTGCGCGCGGCGGCCGACTTCCTCGGCCGCCGTCCGAACGCCACCCAGGACGAGATCGCCAGGGCGGTCGGGGTCAGCCGGGCCACGCTGCACCGCCACTTCGCCGGGCGCGGCGAACTGCTCGCGGCGCTGGAGCACCTGGCCCTGGCGCACCTGCGCGAGGCGTTGGACGACGCCCGGCTGGACGAGGGCCCGGCGGTGGACGCGTTGCGCCGGCTGGTGGCGGCGTGCGAGCCCGTGGCGCCGTACCTGGCGTTGCTGTACTCGCAGAGCCAGGAGCGCGACCCGGACGAGGAGCCCGCCGAGTGGGCCGACATCGACGCCCGGATCGTCGCGTTGTTCCACCGGGGCAGGCGGACCGGCGAGTTCGGCCCCGACCTGACACCCGCGTGGCTCACCGACGCCTTCTACAGCCTCGTGGCCGGCGCCGCGTGGTCGATCCAGGCGGGCCGCGCGGCGTCCCGCGACTTCACCCAGATGGTCACCGACCTCATGCTGCGCGGGGTCTCGCGCCCCTGACGCGCCCCTGACGCGGCCCGGCGCCAGCTCCGGCTTTCGGTGAGTTCGCTGAGGTCGTGCGTTTCGCACCACCGGATTGCCGGCATTTTCGCTGTTTTTCTTTGAGGTTGGGCAGTAGTAGGTGTCGGAGATGTGAAGGGTGGAGCGGCCGTAGTTGCAGCGGATGGGGGCCCGTTGCTCCGAACGGGAGCCGGGCACTGCCCCTCTCCGGACGATTCCGCTGGCTCACCAGCCCGAGGAGCAGCGGTTTCCCGGCGGGACAAGCCAGGCGGAGCCGCTGTGCCCGCCGCTCCGACCGGCGTTCGGGTGTCACCCGATGGCAGCTTGGCGGGATTCTCCGAACGGCCGATGATTCCTCGCACGGCTTCCTGGGGCGCGGCCGAAGGAACTCGACGAAACGTTTGACGCCAATCCTGGGCAGAACCGAGGGCCCTCGGCTGGTGGCTCGTCAGCGTCTCCGAAGTCGTGACACCCGACGGTGATGACGACTCCGTTGTTCCCAGCCCGGAGGAGGGCTCATGTTCCTGTTCCACCTGTCCCGTCGTTTCCGTTCGCGAAGGGGAGTTGTCGTGGGCGCGGCGCTGGCCGGCCTGCTGCCCCTCGCGCTGGTGGCGCCGGCCGACGCGGCCACGTACCAGCTGTTCTCGACTCCGGGCACCGCCCGGTTCACGGTGCCCTCGGGCGTCAGCGCGGTCACCGTGCACGTCGTCGGAGCCGGGGGCGGCGGAGGCGGCAGCGGCTGGGGGACCTTCCCGGTGCCCGGCCCGGCCGGGGGCGGTGGTGGGGGTGGCGCGAACGCGAGCTGCACGCTGGCCGTCACGCCCGGCACCGTCCTGGACGTCACCGTTGGAGCCGGCGGAGCCAAGGGCGTGGCGAGAGTGGACGACCGCCCGTCGACGGCCGGCAAGACCGCCGGGTGGTCCGGCATCTCCATCGGGACCACCCGCAGGGCCGAGGCCGGCGGGGGCAGCGGTGGCGGCGGTTCCCTGGGGAACGTGGCGGGCGGAGCGGGAGGCACCGGGGCGACGCCGAGGAGCTGCGCGGGTGGCGTGGTGACCACGAACCCCGGTGCCAACGGCGCCAAGGGAGGCGACGGGGTCTTCAACGGCAGCGGAGGCGCGGGTGGCGTGGCCGGGACCACGGTTCCGGCGGAGTGCCCGGCCAACTCCGGCCGGGGTGGGAACGGCGCCAACGGCGGCGTGTTCTCCGGATACGACGGCGACAACGGCTCCAACGGCTGCGTCGTCATCCGGTACTGACGACGGCTGTTCCGCTGGACCGCTGGATTGCTGGCACCTCCGCGCGGTCGCGGTGGCCGGCGCCGCCGGGCCGGTTCGGCCCGGCGGCGCTGACCGTGGTCACCGATCTTCCCTCGGATTCGCCCCTGGTCGAGAAACTCGAAACTGTCCACAATGGACATACAAGAGAAGCCAGGACGAGGCGGTGCCCGCTGACCTGGGAACTGGGGCGGAGCTGTGCCGCCGCGATGGTTGGATGACGTCATGAGCGGATCACTGGGGGCGAGGTACTGCCTGACCGGCGACGAGGAGGACGACGATTTCTGGGGATATGCCCGCGACGCCAGCGGCCTGTTCACGCCGCTGGACAGCGACGGCCAACGGCGGGTCGAACTGCGGGGGCTCGCGCCGCGGGGCACGCTGCTGACCTGTCTCGACCAGGTCGGCGGCAAGCGCGCGCTCGCTGGCAACGCCTATCTCACCCTGTTGGACCCGTCAGGCGCGAAGATGGGCAACTACTTCGTCAACTACGTGCGAGTCGAGTCTGTCCGGCCCTCGTCCGAGGGGCCCGATCTCGTTGACGCGACGGTGAACCTGTGGTGTGACGACCTGTTCCCGGAAGCCGAGTGGCCCTGGGAGCTCCGCCGCACACGACAACTGACCCGCAAGGGGATGTGGTGGTCGCTGGGGCCCGCGGGACGCCACGCCTGGCTGTCGGTCGCTCTCCACCATCACTCGTACCGGAATCTTCCCGACGATCCACGAGGGACGGTCTACGAACTCGACGGCAGCCACATCGTCGACGAGGACAGTTTCTACTGCGCGCTGGGCGAAGCCGTGAACGGGCCAGGAGGCTACTTCGGGTGGAACCTGGACGCCCTTGACGACTGCCTGCGCGGGCGGTGGGGCGCGACCAAACCGTTCACGCTGCACTGGAACCACTCCGACATCGCCAGGACGCACCTCGCCGAGGAGAGCGTCACCATCTCCGGAGCGACGACTGTCCTGTTTGAGTACATTGTGGAAATCCTGCGTGAGCACGACATCGACGTGGTCCTGCGCTGACCTCTGGGCAGGGCTCGGCTCGGAGCGGACGCCGACCCGGCGACCGGGTCGACCGGGTCAGCCCGCCCGCAGCTCCTGGACGACCTCGATGGCCGCGTCGAACAGCTTGATCGGGCAGCCCCAGTAGTCGTAGACGCCGCCACGGGACCGGTTGCTCCCGCAGATCACGAACACCCCGGTGCCGAGCCTCGTCTTGAGCTCGCCCGCCAGCCAACCCACGAAACCGCTGTTGTCGAGTTCGCCGGGGAAGTGGAAGGAGAAGATCCCGAAACGCTCGACGTCCCCGCTCTCGGACGTGAGCGGGACCAGCCGGCTCCAGCTCTCGTCGTCGCGCACCACGGCCAGGGTGTCGCCGGTGAGCACCGGCGGCTCGTCGGCCGGGAACTCCTCGAAGCACCAGACGCCTTCGTGCGCCACGAGATCGGCCTGGGCGATCACGTGACGGAGTCGCTCCTCGGTCTGCCGGGGAGTCTCCACGCTGACACTGACCATGTGCTCGTCTCCTCGTCCGTCCGTGCCCGAATCCGCGATCAGTCCGAAGTGGTCGGGTAGGGGCTCCGCATCACGCCGAAGTACGCCTCGGGAGCTCCGTCCACGTGCTGCGGAAGCTCGGCCATGAAGTCGCGCAACAGCGGCGTCGCGTTGTGCCGGTCGAGGTCCTCCCGCGACCGCCAGACCTCGTACAGGAAGAACCGGCCGTCCTCCTGCTCGTGGAGGTGGTACTGGAGGCTGCCCTCGTGCTCCCGGGACGGCTCGACCAGGTCCAGCAGGAGTTTCCTGAGGACGTCGGCGTGCCCAGGTCGAGGCGTGAGGAATCCGTAGAGCGAAACGGGAATCTGGGCTTCCGGTGTTGTCATACCCCGAGGCTAGGCTCTGACACCGATGTGAAGGTCAAGCCCGCTCCGTGAGCAGTGGATCACATCCGACATCGGCGTGGAGATCCATCTTCCCGGCTGACCCGACCTGGGCAGCCCCCGGCTGAACCGAAACGCGCGGAGGACGGCCCAGCCTGGCGGCCGTCGCCTGCGTCGACTCCTGGCGGGAACGGGTGGGCGTGAGGTCGACATGCCGTGGTGTTTCCCGTGTTCCGCGTGACCAGTCGACCAACGACGTTGCTCGGGCAACACGGCACACTCAGGTGGTGTCGTTACCAGTCCCCACAGTGAGGGCCGATGCCGTCGCGCACTACGCCACGTTGCTGGACAGCGAGGTGTTGCCCTCGGAGGCGTTGTGCCTCACGGCTGTGTGCGGCCTGTCGGTGAGGGAGGGCCTCGCTCGCTTCGGCGCGGGCGGGCTCGGCCGAGAGACCACGCTCGGCGACGCGGGGTTGTCCCTCGCGGATACCTGCCCGGAGGAACTGCGGCTCGTCGTGGTGGTACCACGGGATGGCTGGTTGTTCCTCGTCGAGGACAACGGCTTCCACGGCGCGCGGTCCGCGACGCTGTCCCGACTGTCGAGGCGCACGGTGGCGGCCAGCGTGTACTGGAATGCCAACCTCGACAGCGCGATCAGTCTCGCTCAGGACGGCGAGGTCCTCGCGACGTGTGACTTCGTTGTCGATGACGAGATGCCGGCGGGTGCGCTGCGACCGTTCCTGGACGGCCTGGATTTCGGGGATGCGGATCTCATGTGCGCGGCGGCAGTCGCGTTCCTGGAGCGCGGCACCAGTGTGCGACTCGATGCTGACTGGTCGGTGTCGCCGCACATCGCATCCGTGATCGCATCCCCTGAGTAGTGGACCAACGAATGCCGTATGCCCTGGTCTCGAGAACAGGGGACACGGCCATCCGGTCGTCTCTCTGCGGCGCGCCAGACCCCGATGGGGGAAGTCTGTGGTGGCCGAGGGCGGTTCGGAGCACCGCGACCTACTCTGTCCGTAGCGCGCTCGCCGAACTGCTGATTCCGACCTGAGGATGTTGTCGCGTGTGCCTGCGGGGGCACCGTGGCTGATCACTGATGCGCTGGGGAGCTACGGAGGTGGTGGCGCGTGTGCGGGTGAGCAGTTACGTGATCGGCGCACCGCTCACTGACGAGCGTTTCTACCTTCTTCTGCACGGTATTCGGGGCAGTTTGGACAAGGTCCCGGCGCGGATCGGGGACTACCTGGTCGCCCACCGGGGAGGAGAGGTCGTCTCCCCGCCGTGGGATCGTGACGGCCCGACGCACGCGCATCTGACGGAGCGCGGTTATCTGACCGACCTCCCCGAGGAGGGCGAACGCCAACTCCTGGTGGATGTCGCGACCGCCCTCCACAACGCGGCGCTGTCCCTGCGGCCACCCACTTTCTTCTTCATCCCCGCCTACACCTGCAACCTGCGCTGTCCCTACTGCTTCCAGCCCCACGAGATGCACGCCGGCAAGGGCGTCTACGCGAAGCTCATGAGCCGCGAGCAGGTCGACGACGCGTTCCGCGTCATCGACCGCTTCGATCGCCCCGGCGCCATGGCCGAGCACCTCGACCTGCCTCGGGAAGAACCGGGCACGGCGGACCGGCGAACGACGGCCCGCAGCGCACTCGGCCTGTTCGGCGGGGAACCCCTCCAGGACCAGACGCGGGACATCGTCGGCCACATCGCGCGGCGTGCCGGGGAGCGGGGCGCCACGCTGCGGGCCATCACCAACGGGGTGCGGCTCGACCTGTTCACCGACCTGCTCGGACCCGACGGGCTGGCCGAACTCCAGATCACCCTGGACGGGATGGCCGACCTCCACGACCGGCGTCGGATCGGCCCCCGGTTCCGGAAGACCTTCCAGCGGATCGTCGACAACATCGACCTGGCCCTCGGGCGCGGCGTGCGGGTGATGGTCCGCATCAACGTGGACCGGAGCAACGCCGACGAACTCGCCGAGATGAACGGCTTCTTCCTCGAACGCGGCTGGGGGGACCACCCCGCCTTCTCGGCGGAGGCGGCCGTCGTGACCGGGCAGGCGGGCGGCGAAACCCTCGTGACACGGCCGGAACTGGTCGAGATGCTGAGCGCGATCCGCGCCGACCAGGACAGTTGCGTCGCGGGGTACGAGGGGTACGCCCAGTCCGTCCTCTCCCGCGCGCTCGCCGGGAACTACCCCTTCACCCAGGTCGCGAACTGCGGCGCGGAGACCGGCATGTTGATGTTCGATCCCCGTGGCGACCTCTACGCCTGCTGGGACGAGGTGGGCATCGCCGAACACCGGGTCGGCACCTACCACGGCGGCGCGCTCCGGCTCGACCACGAGGTCGCGCGCGCCTGGCTGTCCCGCTTCCCCGGCGCCATCGACCAGTGCTCGCGGTGCCCCTACGCGCTCATCCACACCTCCGGGTGCGCCAAACACGCACGGGACACCAGCGGCTCCCTGTTCGCGGCGGCGTGCGAGGGCTTCCAGAGCTACTTCCCGCGCAGCCTGGCCGCGACGTACGAGGAGGTCGAGCGCCGGCTGCTCGGTGCGGCCGAGTGGCCCGACCCCCGGCCGGCCACCCGCCACCTGCCCATCGTCGACGTGACCAACGGACGAACCCGCCACTCCGAGATGAGGTGTTGAGATGATGGAGGAACAGTCCCTTTCCGTCTCCCTGAACGACGCGGCGGACATCGTGCGACTGCTCCGCGAGAACCCGGACCTCGCCAACCTGCTCGGGGAGACCCTGGCCGCGGGATGCGGGGACTGCCACGGGTGCAGGGGCACCAAGGGTTCGGTGGCCGAGGAGATGTTGGCGAGCCTTCCGCTGTCGACCCAGTTGGTGCTCAAGAGGGAGCGCATCAGGCAGTTGCAGCAGCAGATCGAGGAGGTCGAGCGGCACATCTCCTCGCAACGCTCGTCATCCCAGAGGTAGTGCGCCGCCGGGCTTCTCGATGGCGACTCACTCTTCCGACCGGCCGCTCGACTGGGCCGGCGCCCTCCCCGACGTGAGCTGGCTCGGCGACACCGCGCCCCGTCGACCTCCGCCCTACCCGGTGGTGCTCGACGTCGTGGAGTCGGCGCTCCGGCAGCGTCCCACTCCTCTGCTGGCGGCCGTGGCCGGCGCCCTGGCGCCCCGGTGGGAGGAACTGGGCGACGCCCGTGACACGGCCGACCTCCTCCCGGGCGACGTCCCCGCCGAGGGAAGCGCCCCGGACGACCGCATGGTGCTGTACTCGGCGGCCCGGGCCATCAGCGAGCTCGGGGCACCGCACGGGTGGGCGGTCGCGGTCGGCGCCGATGTCGGCCCCGACGTGCGCCACTTCCTGCGGCACCTGGCCCGTTTCTCCAGCACGACGGGCTTCATGCTGGCCTGTGTCGGCGGGCGACCGGAGCTGCGGACACTGCTCCCGCACGACGTTCGTTTCGTCGAGCGGCGGCCCGCCCGGCGGACCGGGCAACTCGGGGATTTGTCCACAGTGGACAGGCGGGCGCTCACCGTGCTGGCCGCCTCCCCGGTGGGAGCGCCGCTCGCGGTGGCGCTCCGCGTCGGCCTGACCGAGGCGGTGGCCGTGGCCCTGGCCGCCACCGGGCCGGAGGGCACCCCCTGGATCACGCTGGGCGGGCAGGCGCGTCGAGAGCTGCGCGCCCGGCTCGACGCACGGGTGAGACGACATCACGCGGCCGAGTTGTTCGACGCCTGGCCCCCCGACGGTTGGGGTTACCTGCGACGATCCCACCTGGCGGTCAGCAGCGGGGACCGGAGGCGACTGCGCGCCCAGAACCTTGCCGTGTTCGCCGGATTCGCCACGGTGGGTTGGGAGTTCCTCCAACGCCACGCGGCCGCGCTGGCCATCGCCGCCGACATCGCCGACGCCACCGACCCTGCCGTCGAGGGCGGCGTCGAGGGCGGCGTCCCCGAAATGCCGCAGCGCCACCGGTTGGCCGCGCACCTGGCCGCGGCCCGTCTGGCACCACGGCTCCGACCCGCCGAGCGGTCCAGGACGGCGGCCGTGCACCACCTGCGCCGTGCGCGGGCACTCGCCGAAGGGCCCGTCGAGAAGCTCGACCTGACGGCGGAGCTGGCCAACGTGTTCGCCCTCACCAGAACGAAAGACGGCCTCGCGACGGCGAGAACCCTCTACGACGAGGCGCTGGCGGCCGTCCCGTCCGTCCCGGACCCGGTGCAGCGCACCAGGATCGAGATCGTCCTACGGAACGGTCTCGCCCTGGTGGAGTACTTCGAGGGGAACAACCACGCCGCGCTGGAGTTGGAGGAACGCGCCGAGCGGCTGGCGTACGGGGTGGCCACCCAACGTCCGGAGCTGACGCGGTGGGCGGTCTCCCTGATCGGGGTCAACACGGCGAAGTTGCTCGCGATCCGGTTCGGGGACAGGCAGGCCGCCATCGCGAAGCTGACCGCGGCGCTCCGGACGACCCGCTCCTCGCCGGAGGACTCACGGGGCGTCCGATCGAAACTCGCCCAGCTCCACTTCGTCGACGGAGACTGTCGCGGCGTCATCCGCGCTCTCGACGTCCTCTACCCGCACGACCGCCTGACCGAGGTCGACCAGCGCGAGGAGTTCCGGGACCGACTGATGCTGGCACTGGCCCGACTCAATGTGGGCGACACCGAGTCCTGCCGAGCCCAGGTCGGCCCGCTGCGACTGCTGGCCACGCGCATCGGCAGCGACGTGGCCGGCACCATCGTGGATGTTCTCGCGCAGGCCACCGAAGAGTGCGCGGGCCAACCTGGGGCTCTGGCGACGCTCGGCAGCTCCGCTGGTCCCCGCTGATCCTTGTCGAGGTACGAACGGCCGTGGTGATGTTGACGAACGGGTGCGGTCCGCTTGGCGCGAAACGCGGACTGCGATGCTTGCCCGCATGTTCACCGTCACGATGAACGACGCGGCGGCCGAGGCCGTCCGCGTGTGGGCCGGGTTCGACGCTCTGGAACCGCCGGGCGGGCTGGCGCCCGGGCTCCGGGAACGCGTGGCGCGCGGCATCCACCGCAGGGGCGCGGTACTGATGTGGGCCGACTCCACAGTGGACGCCGGCTCCGCGTCCTCGTTCTTCCCCGACCTCACGGGGTGGGAGTGCGACGACAGCTCCCTGCACCTGGAGGACTTCGTCCCGGTGCGCGTCACCTCGGTCGACGGCCAGCCGGTCGTCGCCGAGCACGACCAGCGGCTCCTGCTTCTGCACGGCCTGGCGCTCGCCCGCGAGGTCGGCCGCCTCGCCCACGCGCTCCAGCCGCCCACTCCGATCCGGTGCGTCATCTCCGCGAACACCACCAACGCCACGTTCCGGTTCCACCAGATCCGCGCGGGCGAGCGCTGGAACGTCCCCGACCTGGACTCCTACCGGCACGACAAGATGATCGTGGTTGACAGCGAACCACCAGCCTGACGTTGGAGGGGAACTTCCTCATCCCCGTTGGTTTCCTCGTCAGGGGGTTGGGCTCGTCGGTCGTGCGAGTTCGGCCAGGTGCTGCCGCAGGACCTTTCGCATGGACTGCGGGGTGACCCGCTCCGGGTAGAGGACCGCGTGCAGGGTGAGGCCGTCGAGCAGGGCGGTCAGCCTCAGGGTCTGCAGCGGGATGTCGACAGCGCCGGGCAGGCCGCCCACGCGCCGCGCCTCGCGCAGGACCCGTCGGACGATCGCGCGGACGCCGTCGTCCATCTCGTCGGCGAGCGGGCGGAGTTCGGGGCGGGTGCGGGCGGCCGTCGTGAAGGTGAGCCACAGCACGGCTTCCTCGCGGCGGGCGTCGTCCAGGGGGAGGAACTCCGCGAGCAGTTGTTCCGCCATGGCGCGGCGGTCGCCCTCGGGGTCGGAGGCCAGCAGCCGGTCGGCGTGGGCCTGGATCCGCAGCCGCACGCGGCGTCCCAGCTCGCGCATGGCGAAGATCATGAGGTCGTTGTGGTCGCTGAAGTAGTGGCGGACCGAGCCGATCGCCAGTCCCGCCTCCTCGGCCACGTTGCGCAGTGACGCGTGTTCCAGGCCGTCCCGGGCGCTGACCCGGAAGACGGCCTCGGCCACCGCCCGGCGGCGCTCTTCGGGGTCCACGATCTTCGGCATGGTTGCCTTTATAGCACGATCGAGCTAAATTCGTTTTAGCTTGCCCATGCCAAAACAACTGGGGGTGCGACGTGAGTGGTGTGGTGATCGGAGCGCTGGTCGCCGTCGGTGTGGTCGCCGTGGTGGTCAAACGACTGCGCGGCGAACCCATGAACCTGCGTGACCTGGTGGCCCCGCCCGTGATCTTCGTCGGCATCGGCGTCTGGTCCCTCTGGCACGCCGAGCGGCTGACCGGCGTCGACCTCTTCTGGGTCATCGCGGGCGCCCTGCTGGGTGCGGCGCTGGGCGCCGTGCGCGGCACCACCGTCAGGATCTTCGTCAGGGACGAGGTGCTGTGGCAGCGGTACACCGGGTGGACCTTCCTCGTCATCCTCGGGACCCTGGTGGTCATGGCCGGTTTCGGGTTCCTGTCAGTCGCCATGGGGATGCACGAGGGCGCCCGGCCCGTCCAGCTCTCCATCGGTGTCGGCTTCCTCGGTGAGTCGTTGGTCCTCGCACTGCGAGGGCGTGCCACCGGTGTTCCCTTCGCCCCCGAGACGCGTCCACGTTTCTGACTCACCGCCGCGAGCCGGTCTGCTCCACAGTGGACGTTTCACCGCTGTTCGGGGCGAGGGAGGTTCCTGGTCGTGCCGTGGAATCCGCGGGTGCGCGCGGTGTCGCCGCTGCCGCGACGAGCAGGGCCATGAGCAGGACGAGCGCCATGAGGACCTGTCCGTGCAGGCCGAGGACGAACAGGGTGCGGTCGGCGAACTCGGGGTCGTAGGTGGCGGTGCCGGGGAACGGCAGCGCGCCGAGCATGCCGAGCCAGGGCGTGGCCAGGACCGCGGCGGCGCACAGCAGCCGGCCACGGGGGTCCCGACCCGGCCGCAGGGCGAGGACGACGCCGACGAGGCCGAGGAGCGCCGTCATCACCATGTACTGGGCGTCGTGGAACTTGGCGTGGGGCGGCCAGTTGGGGTTGAGGGCGTGCTGGGCGGCCAGCTCGGGGATGACCAGGTCGGCGAGCACGGCGCTGACGGCCGTGACCACCCCGACGACGATGATCACGAGTCGGGAAGGGGACATCGGGTTGGCCTTTCGACGGGGGACGGCGCGCCGCGGGGGACGCTGCGGCGGTGTCGGGCAGGGGAGTCAGGCTGACCAGGTGTAGGCGGCGGTGACCGACCGGCCGAAGAGCGCGCGGGGCAGGAGGGGGAGAGCCGCGTCGCGGAGGGCGGTCAGCGGTGGCGAGGACCAGTGGGCCGGAGCGCCGACCTGGCGGGAGCGGCGAGCGATCATCTGGGTGCGCGGCCGGCGGACGCGGTCGTACTCCGCCAGCCCCGCGCGCACGCCGAGGGTGTCCACCGCCGCGGCGAGCGTGACCGCGTCCTCAAGGGCCTGGCAGGCGCCCTGCCCCAGGTTGGGGGTCATGGCGTGCGCGGCGTCGCCGAGCACCGCGACGTTCCCGGAGACATAGGTGCGCAGCTTCGGCAGTTCGTAGGTGTCGTGCTGCGCCACCGCCTCCTCCCGCGCTGAGCGCAGCAGTGCGGGGATGGGGTCGTGCCAGTGCGCGAACCGTTGGCGCAGCTCGCCAAGGCTCACGCGGGAGCCGATCGGCGCGTTGGCCATCAGGTAGCAGTAGACGCGACCGTCGGGCATCGGCACGTGCCCGAAGCGCTCGCCCCTGCCCCAGGTCTCCGCGCTTCCCTCGACGTGCTGGGGCGGAGCGATGAGGCGCCAGGCGCTGTACCCGACGTAGCGCGGCCCGGGCGCCTGCGGCCAGAGGGACCGCCGGGTCACGCTGTGCACGCCGTCGGCGCCCACCACGAGATCCGCGGCGGTGGTGCCGCCGTCGTGGTGGACCGTCCCGTCGGGACGGACGTGGCTGACCCGGGTGCCGGGCCGCAGTGCCCGCGCGGGCACGGCCGTGCGCAGGAGGTCGACCAGGGCGGCCCGGTGCACGGTCACCCACTCGCCGAAGCGGCGTCGCAGGTCGGTGATGTCGTTGCGCACCAACCAGGTTCCGTCCGCGCGGCGGATGCCCGCCGGCGGATCGGCCAGCCCGCCGGATCGCAGGGCATCACCCAGGCCGAGCGCGTCCAGCGCGCGGAGTCCGTTGGGTTGGATCGACAACCCCGCGCCGATCTCGGTGAACTCGGGAGCGCGTTCCAGGACCTCCACCTGCCAGCCGCGCTGGTGGAAGGCCACCGCCGCGGCCAGCCCGCCGATGCCGCCACCCACGATGACCACCTTCATCGCCGGCCCCTCCGCTCCAGGTCCGGCGCGTCCACGCCGAGCCGGCCGTGAGCGGACCGGGACAGCTCCCACCACACGGCCGTCACCAGCAGCACAGCCGCGAGAAGGCCCCACCACCCGCGCTTCACACGTCCTCCTACTGCATCTAGGTTTGCTTAGAGGTATTAAGTAGACCTAGATGCCCTAATATGTCAACGGCGCGACGGCGGGACGGGAGCGGTGACGGTGTCGATGACCGAGCGGACCAGCAGGCGGGAGCGGCTGCGGCGGGCCACCGTGGCGGAGATCCACGCGGCGGTGCGCGGGCTCCTGGTCGAGAAGGGACCGGCCGCGGTGACCATCAACGCGGTCGCCAGGCAGGTGGGCATGAGCGGCCCGGCCCTGTACCACTACTACGCCAGCCACGAGGAACTGGTGGGCGCGGTGACCGCGGACTTCTTCCGCGAGCTGGCCACCGCCATGGAACAGGCGTGCGCGGCCCGCGCCGACGCGCCGGTCGGCGAGCGCATCCTGGCGGCGTGCCGGGCCATGCGTGCCTGGGCGATCTCCCACCCGGCCGAGTTCGGCTGGATCTTCGCCAGCCCGATCACCCCGTCGAACCGCCGGCCCGACTCCGTGCGCCACCAGGCCGCGCAGCGATTCGAGCGGGTCCTGCTGGACCTCACGGTCGAGCTGTGGCAGACGCGCCCGTTCCCGGTGCCCGGCCTGGCCGATCTGCCCGCGTCACTGCGCGAGCAGCTGACCGCCTACTCCGCCACCATCGACGGACGGCTGCCACCCGAGGCCGCGCACGTCTTCCTGTCGTGCTGGACCCGGCTGTACGGCCTGCTGTGCATGGAGGTCCTGCACCAGCTCGACTTCGCCTACTCGGACCTGGAACCCGTCTACGAGGAGTGCCTGCGCGACCTGGCCCTCACCCTCGGCCTGGACCATCCTGGCCGGTAGGCCGCGTGGCCGCCGGTTCCGTCGACGGCGGTCTCCGCCACGGGCGACGCACGTGACTGTCCAATAAGGACAGTGCCACGCGACGTCGCGCCGTTCGATGCCGGGTTCGGCGCGCGGGGGCAGCGGGTTATCGTCTCCGGCGTGACCGAGCTCTCCGCCCCGAACGACACCGCTGCCGCCTACGACGCTGTCGCGTCCCTCTACGCCGAGCTCTTCAGCGACGTGCTGGCGGACCTGCCGATGGAACGCGCGCTGCTGGCCGCGTTCGCCGAACTGGTGCAGGCGCACGGCGCCGGGCCGGTCGCCGACATCGGGTGCGGGCCGGGCCACGTGACGGCGCACATGCAGGCGCTCGGGCCGACCACCTTCGGCATCGACCTGTCCTCCGCGATGATCGCCCTGGCCCGCCAGGCGCACCCCGAACTGCGGTTCGACGAGGGAACGATGACCGCCCTGGAGATCGCCGACGGTGTTCTCGGCGGCGTTCTCGCCCTCTACTCCGTCATCCACCTGCACCCGCGGCAGCTTCCGGCCGTGTTCGCCGAGTTCTGGCGGGTGCTGGCTCCGGGTGGCCACCTGCTGCTCGGGTTCTTCGCCGGGGACGATCCCCAGCCGCGGGAGTTCGACCACAAGGTCGCGCTCGCCTACCGGTGGTCGCCCGACAGCCTCGCGGACCTGTTGCGCCAGGCCGGTTTCGTCGAGGTCGGCAGGTTGCTGCGCGAACCTCGTGAGGGAGAGCGGTTCCAGCAGGCGCACCTGTTGGTGCGCAAGCCGCAGGAGCTCTGAGCGTCCGCCAGACGGCCATCGGGGAAAGCTCCGCGAAGCCTTGCTCACGTGGCCGTTCCCGCGACCGAAGCGGCCACAGTGGACAGTGGACAGTGAACTGAGGACTGTCCCGCGACGACCAGGAGATCAGTCGCGGGGCAGCCCCCGGTGTTCGCTTCGGCGATGACCCGGCAGGACATCGGGTGCGGCGGTCACTGGCTGGAGAACCAGCCCGCCGCGTCGAGCCGGTAGGCCGCGGGGCCGACCACGGCGCGGAGGTCGGCCTCCAGCGCGCGCACGCGCTCGGGGCCCAGCGCGCGGACCCACTCCGCGCGCAGGTCGTCGAAGATCTCCGCCGACTTCCTGAGCACGTCGACGCCGTGCGCGGTGAGCCGCACGACCTTGCGGCGCGCGTCGGCCGGGTCGTCGACGCGCTCGGCGTACCCGAGCGCCTCCAGCCGCTCGACGGTCTTGCCCGCCGCCTGCTTCGACACGCCGAGGCGGCGTCCGATCTCCGACGCCGTCGCGCCCTCGACGCCGATGGCCTGCATCGCGAACCCGTGGGACGGGCGCGCGTCGGGATGCCCGCGACGCGCGAGTTCGGCGTGCAGGCGGTCGATGAGCGTGCGGAAGCCGCCGAGGAGCAGGAGCGGCAGCTCGTAGCCGGGCGCGTCGGTCATGACTTCTTGCCAAGTTCGACAACCAGGTTTACGGTTTCGACAACCACGTTGTCGATACTACGTCTGGAGTCGCCGTGTTCCCTGATCACACCCCGGAGTCTGCACCCCCGGCCGCGCGCCCGGCGATCGCGGCCGTCGCGCGGAAGTTCGGCGGGCACGTCCCCGCCGCCGTCGGCCGTCTGGCGTCGTCCCCGGAGCTGCTGAACGGCTTCCTGAAGCTGAACGCGATCTTCGAGTCCACGACGTTGCCGGCGGTGGACCGCGAAGTGCTGGTCATGACGGTGGCCGCGCGCAACGGCTGCCACATCTGCGTGGCGATGCACACGGCGGCGCTGCACGGGCTGTCGGCCCCGCCGGAGCTGGTGGCGGCGCTGCGGGCGCGGTCGGCGCTGCCGGACCCGCGCCTGGAGGCGCTGCGCACGTTCGTGCTGACGGTGATGGACACGACGGGCGAGGTCCCGGACTCGGCGCTCGCGGCGTTCACCAGCGCGGGCTACACGGCGCAGAACGCGCTGGAGGTGGTGCTGGGGATCGGCACGTACACGCTGTCCACGTACGCGAACCGCCTGGTCCGCGCTCCGCTGGACGACGCGTTCGCGGACCACGCCTGGCACGCCGCGCCGGTGCCCGCGTAACAGGCCGGCGGCCCGGGGTCCCGGTTGGGAACGGCCGGGCGCAGCGCCCGGAGGCCGCGCAGAACGTCATCGTTCCCGGACGGGATCGCCCGGGAACGATGACGGACGGGCCGGTCTGCTACCGGTTCCCGCGCAGCCACGCCGCGAAGGTCAGCAGCTCCGGGTACCGCGCGCGGAGCGCGGGGACGTCGGCCCGGTACCCCTTCTCGTTGAGCCAGTCGAACAGGGTCGCCACCTCATCGGCGGCGGCCCGCAGCTCCTCGGTCGGCTGTCGCTCGAAGCGGGTCGGAATGCCGTCGACCTCGGTGAACACCTCGGCGATCCGCCGCACGGTCAGCTCGTCGCCGGCAATCTCGATCTTCCTGCCGACGAACTCGCCCGGCCTGGCGAACGCGTCGGCGGCGATCCGGCCGATGTCGGCCAGCGCGATCATCTGCACCGTGGTGTCGGCGTCCAGCGGGATCGACGCGACCCGCTCACCGTTCTCCGCCTCCGGCGCCTTCTCCGGCACCATCGACGACCAGTTCTCCATGAAGAACACCGGCCGCAGCACTGTCGCGGGCACGCCGATGGCGTCGATGTGCGCCTCGATCTCCGCCTTGGTCTCGAAGTGCGCGACGCCGGAGCCGTGGCCCGCGCTGCCGACGGAGCTGTAGACCAGGTGCGCGACCCCTGCCGCCCTGGCCGCGTCGGCGACGTTCTTTCCTTGCCGCACCTCGACTTCCGGGCGCGGGTCGGCCAGGTAGTTGGGCAGCACGCCGAAGACGCCGTGCACGCCCCGCGCCGCAGCGCGCAGCGACTCCGCGTCGTCGAGGTCGCCGGCGACCAGCTCCGCGCCGAGCGCCTGGAGGTCCTTGGCCTCCTGCTTGTTCAGGTCGCGGACGAGGGCGCGCACCGCCCAGCCCCGGTCGAGCAGCCTCCGGGCGACGGCGCCGCCCTGGCCGCCGGTCGCGCCCGTGACCAGAACGCTCTTCTTGTTCGACACTGCGAGATCCCTTCAACGACGTGCTTGCGCGGCCGGTTTCGCTTCCGGCGCGGGCTGTGGACTGGGGCTCAGCCGCGTGGGCGGTTGGGCGCGGGGAGCTGTCCCGCGACGATCGCGGCGAGCGAGAGGGCGAAGCCCCCGAGTTGGACCGGGCCGAGCGTCTGGCCGAGCAGGACGGCGCCGAGCACGGCGGCGACCAGCGGCGAGAGCAGGCCGAGCACCGCGACGGAGGTGACGGGCAGGGTGGTGACGCCCTGGAACCACAGGACGTAGGTGATCAGGCCGCCGACCAGGCCCAGCCAGAGGTAGCCGAGGGCCGCGGTCGAGGTGATCACGGGTGGCGGCCCCTCGACGAGGAACGTGACGGGCAGCAGGAACAGGCCGCCCGCGGTGAGCTGCCAGCCGGCGAAGGCGGTGGGACCGACCCCGGCGGGTCGTCCCCAGCGTTTGGTGAGGGTCACGCCGAGCGCCATCGTGGCCGCGCTGGCCAGGCCGGCCGCGATGCCGACGACGTCGAGCGCGGCGTTCGGCCCGATCACCACCAGGCCGACGCCGGCCACGCCCACCCCGCCCCAGGCCAGGCGCCACGCGGACAGGCGCTCGTGGAGCACGGTGACGGCCAGGACGGCGACGATGATCGGCTGGGCCGCCGCCAGGGTCGCGGCGACGCCGCCCGGCAGGCGCTCCGCCGCGACGAACAGCAGCGGGTGGAGCAGTCCGATGTTCAGCACGCCGAGCGCCGCGGCCTTCCCCCACCACGTGCCACGCGGCAGCGTCCGGGTGATCGCCAGCGCGACCAGGCCGGCGGGCAACGCGCGCAGGAGTCCCGCGAACAGCGGGTGGCCACGCGGAAGGAGCTCGGTGGTGACGACATAGGTCGTGCCCCACACCGCGGGAGCGAGTGCGGTCAGGAGGGTGCGGGGCAGGTTTCCCCGGAGGAGGCCGGTGCTCGCTCCGCCGGAAACCCGCTGTGCTGCTGGGCTTGTCACGTCGGCAATCACAGCCCGCCGCGATCAATGAGTCCAACACATGTTTGTCACGCCATCGATCTCGATACAAGATGGATCGGTGGACCTCCAGCAGATGCGTTACGTGGTCGCCGTCGCCGAGACGAGCAGCTTCACCCGGGCCGCCGAGCGGTGCCTGGTCGTCCAGTCCGCCCTCAGCCACCAGATCGCGCGCCTGGAACGGGAACTGGGCGCGCGGCTCTTCGAGCGCACCAGCCGCCGCGTGCGGCTGACCCCGGCCGGCGCGGCCTTCCTGCCCGCCGCGCGTCAGTGCCTGGACGCCGCCGAGCGCGCGGTCGCCGAGGTCGCCGCGGCCGTCGGCGAGGTGCGCGGACGGCTCGCCGTGGGCGTGATCCCCTCCGTCGCCGCGGTCGACATCCCGCGCGCGCTGCGCGACTTCCGCCAGCGGTACCCGGCCGTGCGCGTCAGCCTGCGCGTGGGCGCGAGTGAGGAGCTCGTCGAGCAGGTCCGGCAGGGAGCCGTCGACGTCGCCTTCCTCGGACTGCCGGCCACGGCGCGACCGCAGGGCGTCGACGCCAGGGAGCTCGCCCGGGACCGCCTCGTCGCCGTGGTCGCGCCGGACCACCCCCTCGCCGGCGAACCCGCGGTCGACCTCCGTCGGCTCTCCTCCGAGGTGTTCGTGGACCTGCCGGCCGGGACGGCCGGGCGCGCCCAGTCCGACCAGGCCTTCGCGGCGGCCGGCCTCGGCCGCGACGTGGCGTTCGAGGTGACCAACGCGGACTTCCTGGCCCGGCTCGTCGGGCAGGGGCTCGGCGTCGCCATGCTCCCGGCCGCCTACGCGCGTCAGCTCGCCGGCGTCACCACCATCGAGGTCGCGGACGCGCCGATCCGCGTCGAGCACGTCATCTGGAGCCCCGTGAGCCGCCCGCCCGCCGCGACCGCCTTCCTCGACATCCTCGGCATTCCCACCGCGCTCGACCCGGCAGGGGATGCTCCGGGCGCGGCGGGGCCCGTTCGCTAATCTGTCCAGTGTGGACCCAGGTGTGGGGTGGTTGGGTTCGGCGCGTTGGCGTGGCCCACGATGTTCGGCTCCGGCCAGAACAGCGCGTCCTCACTCCGCTCGACGGCTGGCTGACGTCAGAATCTGAGGGTTTTTCCGTTGTCGGAGCCAGATTCGTCGACAGCCCGTGGACCTGTCTGGAGGGCTTGTGCCTTTGGTGCTGGTGCACTACCAACCAGGTGTGGCCGCCGAGAGTCTTCTCAGACTGACGCCGGTGCTCTGCGCCACCGTGTCCCGCCTGCTCCGCCGCGAGGACCAGGGGCGCGAGATCGTCGTCACGCCGGACATGGTCAAGGTTCGTTTCGTTGCGGCGTCCACAATGGACCACAACATGCCGGACGTCCTGGTCGAGGTCGAGGCGCGCGCGTACGCCTCGCGGCTGCCCGGGGCGGAGGCCATGGCGGCGGCCCTGGGTGACGCGCTCGCCCCCGTGCTGCCGCCCACGACATCGTGTGGCGTGTGGTTCAAGCTGTGTGTGGGCGGCTGGCACCTCACGCGGGGATCGTGGTGGTGAAGGAAGTTCGCGATCCTGGTTCGCGGGTGCGTGATCGAGATCAGTTCGGCCACGCACCCACGACCGCCGCTTCAGCGGCGTGGTGGCTTCCTCTCCAGGGGAACGCCGATCAGGTCGAGCGCGTTGATCAGGGACACCTGGGCGACGAGGTGGCCGAGTTCGGCGTCGGTGGGGAAGTGCGCACCGTGTTGGGGATGTTTCCGTCTGGGAGACGAGAGGAGGCGCGCGGATGTGACAACCTGGCCGTGCCTCTTCGCGATGGGCTTTCGCCGCCCGACACCGACAGCACCCGGGACGTGGTCGGGTCGATGCTCGCAGAGGACGACGGACCCCCACGCGTCCCCCAAAGTCGGGACAGGCGGGAGTTCGGGACGGACGGTGTGATGGTTCCCGCCGAGCTCGGTGGACGGCCACGGGCTCGCGGCAGGCCGAGCGCGTGACGCGCGAGCCGCGCGAACGGCGTCAGACCGGGTGAGGAGAGCGACGTCATGATCGAGGGAAGTACCGCCAAGCTGGCGCTGCTGATCGACGCGGACAACGCCCAGCCAGCGATCATCGAGGCCCTGTTGGCCGAGGTCGTCAAGTACGGCACGGCGCACGTCAAACGCGCCTACGGCGACTGGACCGGCACCCGGTTGCAGGGCTGGAAGGGGCAGCTGCTCGCCCAGTCGATCCAGCCCGTCCAGCAGTTCGCCTACACCAGCGGCAAGAACGCCACGGACGCGGCGATGATCATCGACGCGATGGACCTGCTGTACACCGGCCGGTTCGACGGGTTCTGCCTCGTCTCCAGCGACAGCGACTTCACGCGCCTGGCCGCGCGGCTGCGCGAGTCGGGGTTGCGGGTCTACGGGTTCGGGGAGAGCAAGACCCCCAAGCCGTTCGTGGCGGCCTGCGACAAGTTCATCTACACCGAGAACCTCACCCGACCTCTCGGTCGAAGTGCCGAAGGCGACGCCGTGGTCGCGGCCCCCCGCGCGTTGCCCGCGCCGCTCATGGCCGAGGACGCGCTCATCACCCAGCTCCAACGGGCCGTCGAGGCCGCGTCGGACGAGGACGGGTGGGCGCTGCTGTCCACGGTCGGCCACATCCTCACCAGCCAGCACCCGGACTTCGACTCCCGCAACTACGGTCACGCCAAGCTCAGCGACCTCATCGCCGCGACCTCGGTCTTCGCGTTGGACCGACGTCAGTCCGACGACGGCAAGTCCGCCGTCGTCCACGTCCGCGACCTGCGCCCCTGACGCGCGGTCCCGAGGGCACTTCCCTGTGTGGTGCGAAGATCTGTCCGGAGCAGGGCGTACCACCGGACGGCGCACGGACTTTGCCGAAAACGATCAGTTGGTTGTGCGCCGGAACAGCGAGGCGCGACCATGCCGCCCCATGACGGGACAGAGCGAGGACGGCTGGGAAAGTCAGGTGGCGGAGGCGGTCAGGACGCACCTGGCGGTCGACCTCGACGAACTGCGACTGCTGGCCGGACTGTCCTACCGCGAGCTGGCGCGCCGCACCGGATGCGCGCGCAGCACGCTGCACGACGCGCTGACCGGGCGCCGGTTTCCCCGGCTCGACACCGTGTTGGCGATCGTGCGGGCCTGCGGCGGGGACGTCGCCGGTTGGAGAGCGCGCTGGACCGCCGCCACCCGACGGGCGACGGCGACCCCACCCGCGGATCGGTGCGCGCACCTGGTGAACCTGTTGGACAGCACGCAGGAACAGGTCCTGCGCGCGGTCGCGGAGTGCCTGCTGGGCATCCCGCAGGAACACGTCGTGCGGACGGTGGCGAGGTGGCGGCACATGGCTCACGTGCCGGGCACGCGCCCGAGAACGTCGCGGCAGTCGACCAGGCCGAGCTGACGGGAGTCCTGCGACCGCGGGTTGTCACCCACGACCGCCACGTGGCCGGGCGGCACGTGCGACAGACCCGGCAACGCCGGGGCGAGCCAGTCCGGCAGCGGGTCGCCGGCGACGGCCGCGACCCGCTTGATCCGGTGCGGCAGCTCGTCGTCGGGCACGCGGAACACGATGACGTCACCGCGACGCGGGTGTCGGCGCAGTCGGCGGGCCACCAGCCGCTGTCCATCATGGAGGGTGGGCGACATGCTGTGGCCGCGCACCGTCACCCTGATCCACCACGCCATCACGTCGCCCTCGCGTCCTGGTATCCCCGCGCCTGCAGGCGGAACAGGCGGGCGTACTCACCGCCGGCGGCCATCAGCTCGTCGTGACCGCCCCGCTCGGCGATCCGGCCGTCGACGAGGGTGGCGATCAGGTCGGCGTCGCGGAGCGCGGCCATCCGGTGGGAGACCAGCAGCCGGGTTCGGCCCTCGGCGTGCCGGTGGAGGGTGGTGTGCACGTGGTGCTCGCTCTCGGCGTCCAGGCCCGACGTCGGTTCGTCGAGCACCACCAGGTCGGCGTCGGCGCGCATCAGGCACCGGGCCAGCGCCACCCGCTGCCACTGCCCGCCGGACAGGGTCACCCCCGCGCGCTCGTCGTCCGCGTGGGTTCTGGACAGCACGGTGTCGTAGCCGTTCGGCAGCGCCGCCACCGTCTCGGCGACGCGGGCCGCCTCAGCCGCCGCGACGATCCGCGACCGGTCGCGGAGCTCGTGCACCCGCCCGATGCCGATGTTCTCCGCCGCGGTCAGGTCGTAGGTCATGAACTCCTGGAACACCACGCCGATCCGGGAGCGCAGCGCCGTGACGTCGAGCTGGCGGATGTCCGTGCCGCCCCAGGTGATCGTGCCGCGCTGCGGGTCGTAGAACCGGCACAGCAGTTTCACCAGCGTGCTCTTGCCCGCGCCGTTGACGCCGACCAGCCCCACGGCCGCGCCGGCCGGGATGGTCAGATCCACCCCGCGCAGCACCCACGGGCCGTCGTCCCGGTACCGGAACCAGACGTCCCGCAGCTCGATCGTCGGCGGGTGGGGCGGTTCTCCCGTCCCCACAGGTAGATCGTCCTCCAGGTCGAGGACGTCGAGGTAGTGGCCGAACAGCCGCAGCGCGCGACCGGCCTCGCCGAGCTGGAGCACCACGCCGGACAGCCCGGTCTGCGCTCCGGCCACCGCGCCGAGGAACAACACGAGGTCGCCGACCGACGAGCGACCGGCGACGACGCCCGCGGCGACCACGACCGTGCCCGCCCCCGTGACGGCCGCGCCGAGCAGCGCGAGCCCGCTCTGCGTCACCGTGCCCCGGCGGGCGGCCGTCAACCGGGCGCGGGAGACCGTCGCCAGCGAGTCGACCATCCTTGCGTGCAGCAGCGGGCCGAGCCCGAACAACCGGATTTCCTTGGCAGCGCGAACATCCGTGAGCAGCGCGCGGTAGAACAGGCGACGCCGGTCGGTGGCCACCCACGCCTCCTCGGTGGCCGCCTCCCGCCGCGCGGTCGCCAGCCGGGCGAGGACGGCGGTGGCCACCGACGCGAGCAGCAGCAAGGTCATCGGCGGCCACACCGCCAGCATCGCTCCGGTGAAACTGGCGAGCAGCACGGCGGAGCGGACCAGCTCCTGCGCGAACTGCGTGATCGTGTCCGGAGCCTCCTGCGCCGCCTGCTCGGCGAGCCGGAGCCGGTCGTGGAACGCGGGGTCCTCGATGTGCCGCAGTCCCGGGAAAGCGGCGACGCGCCGGAAGAGCCGGCTCTCCACCATCAGCCCGACCCGGCGCCGGACGACCTCGGCGAGGTGGCCGCCGAGGTAGAGCAGCGCGGCGCCGAGCCCGCCGACCACCGCCGCGGCGAGGGCGAGGAACACCGCTCGGCCCGTGCTCGCCGCTCCCGAGGTGAGCTCGTCGACCAGCAGCATCGTCAGCCAGGCCCCGGTCGCGGGCGCGACGCCGGCGGCCACGGTGAGCAGCAGGGTGGCGGTGGCGGCCACCGGCGCGGCCCGGAAGGGCAGTGCGAGCGCCGACGCGGCCGCGCGGGGCGCGGAACGGGTCATGCCACGGGCGACGCAACGTCGGCGAAGTGGCTGGGCCGGGAACCGGACGCGGTCACCACGCCGCCGTGCGTGTGCAGCAACGTGGGAAACGAGTTGACCCCGAACGCGGCCAGCACGGGGTCGTCGACGTCGATGACCGCGACCTGCCCGAGGGCGCCGACCTTCGCGACCATCCGCCCGGTCGCGTCCTCCGCCGGGTCTCCCGCCACGACGGACACGAACCGGGCGGCCGGCGGGGCGGCCACGAGCGCGTCGCTGAGCGTGCGGCACGGCCCGCAGCCGACCGAGAAGAAGCCGACGTGCACCGGACCGGTCAGGTCGTCCTCGGTGATCGTGACGCCGTCGGTGTCGGTGAGCGAGAACGGGCGGACGACCGCGCCGGGCCGCGGCAGGTCCGGATCGCGGGCCGGGACGGCGATGATCTGTTGCAGCGCGCGGATTCGGCTGACCAGCCCGAAGGTGAGGAGGACGTGCGGCACGACCACGACGGCGAGCACGGCGACGACGACGGAGAGCAGGGTCATCGGATTCTCCCGGTGGGAACGAGGAGCAGGGCGACGTCCTCGCGCTGGTGTGTCTACTGTGGACGGTGGGATGGCATCGGCGGGGCGTGGCACGCGGGGGCACGACATGGTGCCCCCGCGGCCACTCCGGGCAGTGTCCCCAGCAGCTGTCCTCAGCAGCTGGTGGTGCGGGAGACGCAGCTGCCGTAGCAGTTGAAGCGGTAACCACGCCGGCAGCACTTGCCGTGCTCCGGCACGCAGGCGCCCGCCTCGACCTTCGGCAGCACCAGTCCGACAAGACGGTCGCCCGCTCGCTGAACGAGTCGCTTCACGTCCGCTCCTTCCCCGATCTACCAACGAGGGCAACACGCTGACCCGGGCCGCGCGGGAACGGAAGAGATGTCGGACAACCTCGGACACACGCGGTCGGGCACAGACGGGCTCGTGCTCGGTCACAGGGACGGGCGGCTCTCATCGCCCCGAAGCGGCTTCGACCGATTGCGGGTACTCGGTGACCACGGTGAGAAGTGGTTGGTGATGTGGTGACAACGGGTGTTCCTGGCCGCGATCCGCCACGGCCTCTGTTGGTTGGGTCTGGCGTGTGTTTGCGGAGAAAAACGGTGTGCGCGGTATCCGGAGCGCGTCCGCGGCCCCTTGAAGGACGAGGAACAGGAGCCGGACCAGGTACTCCGTTCCTCGCGCACCGACCTTCCGCCGCGCTCGGGTGTCGTGCTGCCCCCTTGTGTCCACGGGCAAGCGAAAAGACGGTGTGTCGCCGTTCCCTCGTGCCTGGCCGTACTTGTCCGGCCGGCACCCGAATCCCAGGAGTGAGCGATGCTACGGATTTCAGCGGATCTGTTCTCCGGCCGGCCGAACCCGGTCTGGGAGGTGCACGACGAGGCGCGGGTGCGGGAGACGCTGCGCGCGCTGAGGCGGGAGGAGGGCCTGCTGACGGAGGGGGCCCCGGTCGCCGGCGAGCTGGGCTTCCGCGGCTTCGAGATCGAGCTGTTCACCGACGAGACCGCCCAGGGCTTCGACCTCGGGTCGCACCTCTACCTGCCGGTCGGCCGGGGGTCGCGGGGCGGCCGGGCCGGCGAGATCGGCGAGCGGCTCATCGGCCTGCTGGACCAGGACGGAACCGCCGCGGCCCACGACGACGGACTCCCGCCGCTGGAGTCGCCGCTCAGCGGGTTCCTGACCACCGAGCTGGAGTGGACGGTCGCCCAGAGCTTCGAGGGCAGCCCGACCGTCGGCGACGTCTCCGGAGGGGAGCCGGAGGAGCTGTCGCCGCGGGCCACCTGTCAGATCGAGGTCGGCCGGTACAACCCCGGCTTCTGGAACAACAACGCGACGACCCTCCGGTGCAACAACTGTTACAACTACGCGAGCAACTGGCGGACCAACAACTTCGCGCAGCCGGGTTTCGGCTGCGGCAACATGTACCGGGCGCTCACGTGCCAGGAGCTCACCCGGGCCTCGTTGTGCGACGGGATGCACCGCCGCTTCGACTGCTTCCCCGACTCGGAGAAGCCCCGCTGGTTGGTGGCGCTCGTCGTCGCCCCGAACCAGGACTACCACTGGTACCGCTACCACTCGGAGGGTTTCTGGGGCCACAAGCCCGGCAGGACGCGTGCCACCGACGTCGACAACAGCAACAGGCGCATCACGAACCCGGAGACCGCGGACCGGGGTCGGTACACGCACTTCTGCGGGTACTTCTACAGCTGCAAGACCCAGCAACACCGCATCCGCGGCGCCCGTTGCTGACACCGCCACCGCCAGCCCGAGGTGAAACCGTTCCGGCGACGGGGAAAGCTGGACGTGGCCGGGTAGTGCTCACGGCTGGGCCGCGGTGAGACAACAGTTGGCCCGGTGACCCGCCTGCGGTTCGGTCACCGGGCCAACTGCCCGGTTCTGGGTGTGCGACCAGGTGTGGACGGGCGGGGCTGGCGTGTGTCCCGCGCGGGACTGTCCTTATTGGACACCTCTGGGACTCTTTGCGTGTTTCTGGCTCAACAGAGCCCTGTCCATGTGTCCGGGGGTCTGGCGGCTCGTCACTCACCGCTCGGCTCATCGGGTTGGGGTGGCGTGGCGGGGGTGCTGGCCGCCTTGGCGAAGCGGCGGGCCAGGTGGGCGAAGGCGTCCCTGAGCTCAGGGGGGCCGATGACCTCGATGTCGGCGTCGAACCTGCTGATGTGGGTGGCCAGGCCGCGCCACGACCACGAGCCCAGGGTGAGCCGGCAGCGGTGGGGGCCGAGCGCCTCGACGACCCCGTCGAGGACGAACGGCGACACCTCGGCGGCGGGCAGGTCGAGGACCACCTCGCCGCGGCAGGGCCAGTTCCCGGAGCCCCGGAACCTGGTGGCGACGAAGTCGGCCACATCGCCACCGGGCAGCTCCCGTGGCGTGAAGCGGGGACCGGTCGGGGTGCGCGGGGTGATCCGGTCGACGCGGAAGGTCCGCCAGTCGGCGCGGTCGAGGTCCCAGGCGACGAGGTACCAGCGCCCGCCCCAGGTGACGAGGTGGTGGGGCTCGGCCCGGCGCGGTGGGGTCGCTGCGGCGCCGCCGGCTGCCGGCGGGGCCGGGGCCAGGGCCGCGGCGGCGTAGTCGAAGCGCAACACCTCACGGGCGTGGACGGCGGCGCTGAGCGCCGCGAGCACGCCGCTGTCGACCTGGGGGTTCGGCCGGGCCGCTGGCCGGTCGACGGTGGTGATCCGCAGGGCGTCGATCTGGCGGCGCAGCCGGGCGGGCATGACCTGCCGGACGGTGTTCAACGCGCGTGCCGCGGCTTCGCCCATGTCGACGCCGGAGGTGGTGGCGATCTGGAGCGCGACGGCCAGGGCGACGGCCTGCTCGTCGTCGAACAGCAGTGGGGGCAGTTCGCTGCCGGCGCCGAGCCGGTAGCCCCCGTCGGGACCTTTGGTGGCCACGACGGGGTAGCCGAGCTCGCGCAGCCGGTCGACGTCGCGGCGCAGAGTGCGCGCGCTGACCTCCAACCGCTCGGCCAGCACCGGCCCCGGCCAGTCCCGGCGCGCCTGCAACAGCGAGAGCAGCGCCAGCAGGCGCGCTGAGGTCTTCGGCATGGCTCCCATCCTGCCCCGAGAAGCGGCCACAACCTGACCGCTACCCCTGCGATTGTTGTCCCGTGCCAGTCAACGACATCACCGCGAAGGGGCAGGTCACCGTGACCACTACGACGACGTCCACCACGACCGCGTCCACCACGACCGCGCCCACCACGACTCGCCCCGACGAGCGCCCCCACGACGAGCGGGCCGATCTGCTCGCCGAGCTCGCCGTCGCGCGAGCCGCCCTGATCAGGACGACGCACGGGCTCAGCGATGAGCAGGCCGGCGCGCGGCCGACGGTCAGCGAGCTGTGCCTGGGCGGGCTGATCAAGCACGTGGCGTCCGCCGAGGAGGGGTGGCTGCGCTTCGTGGTTGAGGGTCCGTCGGCGATGTCCTACGAGCTGCCCGACGGTGTCACCTGGGCTGACATCGAGGCCGGCACCGCGCGCGAGTACCCGCAGTGGTTGCTCGACCACCAGAACAGCTTCCGCATGCTGCCCGGCGAGACGCTGGCCGGGATCGTGGAGCGCTACGAGCAGGTCGCCGCGCGCAGCGAGGAGATCATCGCCGCCGTGCCCGACCTGTCGGCGACGCACCCGCTGCCGGAGGCGCCCTGGAACGAGCCGGGCGGGGTGTACAGCGTGCGCCGGGTGCTGCTGCACGTCATCGCCGAGACCACCCAGCACGCCGGGCACGCGGACATCCTGCGCGAGACGCTCGACGGTCAGAAGTCGACCTGACCGCTGTGCGGGGCGGACCGGGCGGCCGCGCGCAAGGCCGCCCGGTCCCGACCGCGGGGTGTCCGGACCTGTCTGGTCTGCCCGGCCCGGTGCGCGACGGTGGCCGGCCGGACGACTGCCACCCACGGCAAACCGTCCACATTGGACAATCTGTCGTGCGGTGAGGCCGAACCGCGTCAACTGCTTGGGGCTAGCCAAGTGTCGCCCGCCCGGGTACGCCTTGGGGCATGGAGCCGTGGGTCAGGTTGTTGTCGGCTGTGGCGGGGGAGTGCTCGGACGCGGGCGAGTTGGCCGGGGAAATGGCGCGCCTTGTCGGGCAACGAGTTCCGCACGACGGATACCTGCTGGGGGGACTGGACCCCGTGACGGGCGTGGGGTGTTTCCAGGGCGCGCGGATCGGTTACAGCGCCCCGATGCGGCAGCGGATGGCGCAGGAGTTCGTCTACGACGGCAGATGGGGGCTGTTCGACGGGGACTGCCGCGTTCGGCTCCTCGCGTCCACCGCCGCCCGGCGTTCCGGTCAGTCCGCGCGGGTTCGGCGGCACCTGAGCGACATGGCGGCGGAGGGGGCGGGCAGCGAGCTGATCGTCGGCTTCGCCGTCGACGGCGTCCCGACCGGGGTGCTGGTCCTGGCGCGGCAACGGGGAAACCGCCCGTTCTCGCGGGCCGACGCCGAGTACCTGTGCGGGTTGTCCGGGGCGTTCGCACTCGCGCTGCGCCAGTTCGTCGCGGCGAAACCGTTGCGGCCGGTGGCAACGAGCGGATCACCTGGTGTGGTCGTCGTCGGCGCGGACGGGGAGGTCCGGGCGATCTCGGCGAGCGCGCGCCGCACGGGGAGCCTGATGCTGCCGTCCGACGTTCGGCGCGATGATCCGCAGTTGTTCAGGGCGATGTGGAACATCACACACCACGCGCGCAGCACTGGCCGCGCGGCGCTCACCCACATCCCCACGCCGTTCGGCTGGATCGCCCTGGACGGCGAGCCGCTGGAGGGCGCCGATCCCGGCGATGTCGCCATCACGATCCGGCACGGGGCCGGTGCGCCCCTGCTGACGGCACTGGCGGCCTGGTACCGCATCACCCCCCGGGAGAAGGACGTGGTGAGCCTGTTGCTCCGGGGCGAGCCGACCAAACGCATCGCGCGGTACCTGAAGTTGTCCCCGCACACGGTGCACGACCACCTCCGGTCTGTTTACCGCAAGACCGGCGTGACGAACCGAGACGAACTCGTCGCCGGCATCACCGGCTGACGGTGGTGGCGGAGCCGCGCCCGGCCGACCTGAAGCGCCCGGGTGCAGCAGGAGACGACGAACGCCACCACGGCCGCCCTTCTGCGCCGGACCCTGCGACGTCACGCGGCCGGCGTCACGATCATCACGGTGCCCGGGCCGGCCGGGTTCACCGCGACCTCCTTCAGCTCGGTCTCCCTGGAACCCGCGCTGATCTCCTTCTGCGTCGCGGCGGCCTCCTCGGTCGCGCACGCCGTGCGGCGCGCCGACCGCTTCGCCGTTCACTTGCTGGGGGCGGACAACTCCGGGCTGGCTGACCGGTTCGCGCGCGGCGGCGTCGACCGGTTCGTCGGCACGGCGCGCCGGCACGAGCCCGACGGCCTGCCGATCCTCGCCGCCGCACCGGCCTGGCTCAGCGCCCGCGTCGTCGCCCGGCACCCCGCCGGGGACCACGTCCTGGTCATCGGTGAAGTCGACGCCGGCGGAGTGCGCGAGGAAGCACCGGCGTTGATGCGCCACGACGGCAGGTACGTGACCGCCAGCCAGCCACCGCCCCTCACCGCAGGGTGACCAACGAGAAGCGGACCACCTGACCCGGCGTCGCGCGCGGTCCGTGCGCCGCGGCGGGCTTGGCGTGAATGGTTCGGCGCGGGGTGTTTGTCGTGCCTCCCAACAATGTCCTCGTGCAACCGGGTCCGGAATCGTTCTCGTCATGTATTCGGCGCGCCCCGCCCGAGGTTGTCGTGGCCGCCGGAAGTGCCGCCCCGATCGGTCGGACCAACCGGGGGCGGCGGCCGAGCTGGGCGAGCGCCGCCGGGCCGCACCCCACGTGGGCAGGGCGTCCGCGCCGCCGTCCGGGGAACGCGCGCCGGTGTTATGACGTTTTGATATATCCCTTTTCACTCGAACGAGTGGTACGAATCTCGTGTCCCAAGACACCCCTGTGCGCGAGAAATCGCGTGTCTTCGGAATCGAGGAACCGTGCGAATCTCCAGGCTGATCCCTGCGATCGCAGGCGCGTTGTTCACCGTCCTCGCCATGGCCCCGACCGCGTCCGCGGCGCCCCCGGCGGAAAGCGACGTCACCCCGTACATCATCGGCGGCGGCCAGGCGAGCAACGCCCCGTGGGCGGCGCGGCTGTTCTCCAACGGCCGCCAGACGTGCAGCGCGACGATCATCGCGCCCACCTGGATCCTGACCGCGAAGCACTGCGTGAGCGGCGGTGGGCTGTCCTTCCGCATCGGCAGCCTCGACCAGTCCAGCGGCGGCACGATGGCCAACGGCGTCCAGGTCCAGACCCACTCCTCGGACCTCGCGCTGGTCAAGCTCGACCGCTCGGTGCAGGCGACCTACGCCCGGCTTGGCTCGCAGGGCGCGTACCGCCCAGGGCAGAGCGTGCAGGTCTACGGCTGGGGCGCCACGTCCCGGTGCGGCTCGGAGATCAACTGTCAGTCGCGGTACCTGAAGGTCGCCAACGTGACGGTGACCGGTAGCTGCACCGACGCCTACGGCGGCTCGGCGGTCTGCGCCCGTCGCGGCAACGGCATCACCGCGGGCGGTGACTCCGGCGGCCCGATGATGGCCAACGGCGTCCAGATCGGCGTGGCGTCCACCAGCGACCGGCAGACCACCACCGCCTACACCGACGTGACGCGGTACCGGTCCTGGATCAAGTCGATCGCCGGGGTCTGATCCCCCGGTGATCCCGGGGCGCCCGGCCCCCGAACCTGGCGCCCCACGTCCGTTTCCGCCCGCTCGCGCGACTCAGGCTCACCTGAGTCGCGCGAGCGGGCCGTCGCGTTTTGGTGTGCCAGCACCACGTCAGGCCGGGTGGCTCAGCGTTCGGCCACCTCCAGCGCGACGATCTCCGGATGGGAGCCGAACAGGCTGACCGGACGCCGGTCCACCAGCTTCATGCCAGCGTCCGCGGCCTGGGGAAGCCAGGTGTTGGCGTCCGGGAGCAGGAGCACCGCACGACCGCCGGGGCGCAGCACCCGCCGCAACTCCCGCCAGAACCGTTCTGGTCGTTGGGCGAGTACCCCGGAAGGCGGCACCTGTTGACCCCACGGCGGGTTGCTCACGACGACGTCGACCGACCCGGTCGCGACTGGCAGCCGGCCGGCGTCGGCCACCGCCCAGGAGACCGTGGTCCCCGCCCCGTTGGCGACCGCGCCGGTCACCGAAGCGGGATCGCGGTCACTGCCCACAATGGACAGTGTGGGGTCGGTCCGGGCGGCTTCGACGGGAATTGTGCCCACCCCGCAACAGGGATCGAGCAGTCGGGCTCCCTGGTGCGGCTGCGCCAGGCGCACCATCGCCGCGGCCAGGGGCGGGTGCAGGCTGCCCGCCCGTGTCTGTTGGCGGTACTGCCGGCGGTGCAGCGGGCGTTCGGCGATCCGCAGCGCCACCAGAGCTCGGTCGTCGGCCACCGTGACCCGCCACGACAGCCCGCCCGGCGGCGGAGCGACGCCCCCGCGCCTGCCGTGGTAGGGCAGGCCGACGGCGGCGGCCAGCGGCCCGCCGACCGCGTCCTCCACGTCGTACCGGGAGTAGTTGCGGCGTCCCAGGAACGACGCGGAAACGTCCACTGTGGACCATCTCGGTCGCCCGCCGCAGCGTTGCCGCAGCGCCAACAGCGGTTCCACCGGCACGTTCCCGGCCGCCTCGGCCAACAACCGCAGCGCCGACCGGTCCCGGCCGATCCCGGACACCGCGGCGGCCACGAGGAACACGTCGTCCGCGCAGTCCAGGCCCAACACCTCCGGGCCGGGATCGGCGCTGCGGAACCAGACCTCGCGGTGCCCCAGGCGCTCCACCCGGCCCAGCCCCCGGCGACGGATCTCCTCCGCCACCACCGACTCGATGCCCCGCACTGTCCGCGCCAGCAGGCGCGCCGCCGTCACGGCGTGGCGACAGTGCCAGGACGCGGTGCGATTCCGGCGCGCAGGGGCGCCGGCACACGAAAGATCACGTGATCTTCTCCCACGTCGCGACCCGGGACGGGTGTGGCACCGCCCCGCATCGCTGGCGAGGGGTTGTCCGCAACCCGCCAGCGGTCGCGTCAGAGTCGGAAGAAGAACTTCATGATCGGGATACTACCAACCCGACCGGGGGTCACCCGACAGACAGTCAGCGCAACGCGGGTTCACGCAGCGTCAGGGTGGCGGCGTCGGCGTCCAGCGTCGCCCGCACGCCCAGCGGTACGGTCAACTGCCCCACGCAGTGCCCGAAACCCAACTCCCACAGCACGGGCACGCCGTACGGGGTGAGCCGCTCGGCCAGCACCGAGCGCACCACCTCGATCGGCGCGCAGTCCACCCAGGACCCCAGCGCGATCCCGCGAACCCCGTCGAACCACCCGGCCCGGGTCAGCTGGGTGAGCATCCGGTCCAGGCGGTAGGGGTCCTCGCCGACGTCCTCCAGCAGCACGAGCGCGCCGGCGGCCGAGGGCGGCGCCAGGCAGTCGCCCACGCCGGCCGCCAGCAGGCTGAGGTTGCCGCCGAGCAGCACCCCGCTCGCCCGGCCCGCCACCAACGCCACCGCGCCGTCCCGCCGCAACACCGTGGTCTCGTCCGGGGTGAACACGGTGCGGCGCAGGTGCTCGGCCGCCACCTCGTCCGCCGCGAAGGCCCGGGTGGCCACCATCGGGCCGAACACCGTCGCCACCCCCAGGCGGGTGGCGAACGCCCCGTGCAGCGCGGTCACGTCGCTCGACCCGATCATCGGCTTCGGCTCGGCCGCCGCCATCGCGGCCCAGTCCAGGTGGTCGAGAAGTCGTTGGCTGCCGTAGCCGCCCCTGGCGCAGAACACGGCCGCGATCTCGGGATCGCACCAGGCGCGCTCCAGGTCCGCCGCCCGGTCCTGGTCCCGGCCCGCGAGGTAGTCCAACGCCGGGTGGCGGTCCAGGACGTGCTTGCCCAGCACGACGTCCAGCCCCCAGGACCGCAGCGCGGCCACCCCCCGCTCCAGCAGCTCCGGCTCGACCGGGCCAGCGGGCGCGACGACCGCGACCCGCTGACCCGGCCGCAGCCGGTGGGGGCGTCTCAACTCCCGCGCCGCCCCCGTCCACTCCGGACGTTCCGCCGTGCCCAACCCACCGAGGTCACCGCCCACGCGCCGAGCCTAGGGAGAAGTCACGGCAACGGACACCTCCTCCCGTCAGGTGATCGCGACAGTGAGCGCCTCGCGCAGGCGCTCGTAGGTCGGGGCCAGCCGCCGCAGTCCCGCCGCCAGCGCCTGGTCGTCCCCGACGACCAGGGGGTACTGGAGGCCGCCCACGATGCGGGCCTGCTCGGTGAGGATGGCGGCCGGGCCGGTCAACCCCAGCGCGGCCAGGCAGGAGGCGGCGTCGCCGAGGCGGCGGACGCCCACGCGCACGCCGAACACCTCAAGCTGTGTCCGGATCTCCGGGGCGAGCCCCTCGACGACCTGCGCGGCCAGCCGCTCCACCGCGGCCGCCCCGCCCAGCGAGCCCGGCGGCATCTCCCGGTCCCGCCGGCCCGCCAGCCACTCCACGGCCCGCGGAAGGCAGAGCCGCACCGCCTCGTCCGGACTGACCTCGCGCTCCCGGGTGAAGTCCGTGCGCATCACGAAGGACGTGCTGAGGTAGGAGATCGACTCCGCGCGCCACGCGGCCAGGAACGCCGGGAGCGGCAGCGTCGCGAAGGGATAGCCCTCCGGGTCGTGGAGGAGGACGGTGTCGTCCTCCACCGCGAGGACCACCACGTAGTGGTCGGCGTCGACGGCCTTGCCCGACCCCGGCTGGTAGAGCAGCAACCCCATCTCCACCGGCCCGACCAGGACCGGACCCCGGGCGCACGCCGCCCGCAGCCGGTCCACGGCCTGCTCCGGCGTTCCTCCGTCGTGTCGCGCGCACCGCCAGCCGAGCAGCTCGATCGCGGCGTCCAGACCGACTTCCGGGTTCCATCCGCAGGGGTCGAAGAACGGCGTGACACCGGCGACGAGCTGGGCCCCGAAGGGGGAGCCCGTGACCGTCTCGATCACGGGGAGAGGTGGCGCGTCGGGGCTGAGCGTCATCGACAGCGAACTGGTGTAGCAGTAGGGGCCGGAGCCCACGTAGGGAATCACAGGTCACCTCGGGGTGATGGGGGCGCTGGAGGCGGTCCGCCTGCCGCGCCTCGGTGCGGATCAGGCGCGCGCGACGGGTTCCTGGAGCTCGGTCACCCACTCCTCGGGGCCGCCCGCGCAGTCCAGGGTGAGCTCCCGGGCGTAGCCGGTGGAGCGGTAGCCGTGGGCGTCGATCCAGTGCGCGAGGGTCTGGGCCGTGCCCACCACGTCGTCCATCGAGCCGCGGTGCACCACGGTGGCGGCCTGCTCGATGCCCGGCAGCTCGACGACCGAGAAGTCCGCGCCGCCGCGCACGTCGGCGGCGACCGGCACGCTGGCGTGGACGAGGACCGCGCCCTCGCCCCGCGGCGCGTCCTCGTAGTAGGAGATCGCGGGACCGGTGGGGACGACCCCCGCGAGCTCCAGCCGCTGGTGCAGCTCGTCGTAGAGGGGCTGGATGACCGGCCCGATGTCCCCGGGGGCGTAGCTGGCGGCCGTGCCGGTCAGCTCGGCCACCCGGACCGGCGGAACGCGCTTGAGCACGACGTCGTCGTGGGGCATGCGACCCTCGCTCTCGATCGTCCGGAGCCTCGCCTCCACGCTGGTGAGCCGGGCCGCCGCCGCGGCCATCGACGCCGCCAGCTCCGCCTGCCGCAGCCGCAGCATCCCGCGCAGCTCCTCGACGCTGACACGCTCGTCGAGGATCGACCGCACCTGCTGGAGGGTGAAACCGAGATCCTTCAACGCGATCACGCGGTTGAGCCGGGCCAGTTGGGCCGCCTCGTAGAAGCGGTAACCGCTGGACGGGTCGACGTGGGCGGGACGCAGCAAGCCGAGGGCGTCGTAGTGCCGCAGCATGCGGACCGACACGCGTCCGTGTTTGGCGAAATCTCCGATCGTGAACATGACGCCTCCCAGTCCAGGGCCTCACACGGTGGCAGGGTCAAGCCCCGCGCCGTCCCTCGCGGCTTCGGCCCCGGATCCGGCCGCGCTGACCAGTGTCAGGGCCGGGCGTACAGCAGCGTGCGCGCCCCCGGCCGGTAGCCGATGGACCGGTACAGCCGACCCGGCGCGGGGTAGGCGTCGTCGCCCCGGGGCAGGATGACCGAGCTCGTGGCGCCGAGGTCCCGGAAGACGTGCAGCAGCGCGGTGTTGACCGCGCGGGCCAGGCCCCGGCCCCGGAAGGCCGGAGCGCAGGAGACGGGCTCGACCAGCCCGACCCGGTTGACGTCGTCGTGCCAGCCCAGCGCGGAGGCCACCCACTCGCCGTCCGGGGAGACGACGACGAGGTCGGTCCGCTCCTGGTAGGGGTGGGTGGCCATGACCCGCCGGTAGCTGTCGGCGGTGACGCGCGAGCCGAAGTCGGACCAGCCGGCCCGGTGGGCGGCGGCCCGCCGCTCGGCGTCCGCCCCGCCGACCTGGGTGATCGCGAATCCCTCCGGCAGCGACACCCGGGGGAGATCGGCGAGGTCGTGGACGTGGCGCCGGAAGAACGGCCCGTCCTCCCGGGGCCGGTAGCCGCGTCGCTCCAGCGCCGCGCGCTCGGCGCTGTCGCCCTCCATCACCAGGCACGTCCGCTCCGGTCCTGGCGCCACGGACTCGAACCAGTCCAGGATTTCCGGCAGCAGAGCGGTCACCGCCGGGTCCACCAGCAGTTCCAGGTGGCCGGGCAGCTCCACCCAGGCCCAGGCGAGCACCTCGTCGCCGTCCGCCCAGAACGACGTGCGGAACGCCGCCGCCGCACCGGGGATCGAGTGCCAGCCCCAGGCGATGTCGCCGACGTGGAACCGCCGGTCCGGCGTCCACACCCGACGCGCCAGCGCCTGGAGACAGCCCCCGTCGGAGCCCCCGCCGTCGCGTCTGGTGATCACGCTGTTCCCCTCCCCGTCCGCGCCCGTTCGACCCGATGATCAGGTGCGCGCCGGGGAGCGCCAATCCCCTTTCGCGTCACCTGTTCGTCGTCGTGGTGAACGCGGAAGTGATCTTCAGGCAATCAGCGGTGGGCACGGCGCCGTGCCCGGGGTCGCCACGGACGGACGACCCGAGTCGCTGACGCGAGGAGAGCACGTGACACGACAATCCCGTTTATGGGCGACAGTGCTGGCCCTGGCCGCCGCCACCAGCACTGTTGTCGCCGGCGCCGGCCCGGCCGGCGCGGCGGGACCCGCGCCGGCCGGACCAGCCGGAAGCGTCGCGGGCGCGACAACCCACAAGATCACCCTCGTCACCGGTGACGTGGTGCGGGCGCAGGACGACGGCCGGGGCGGCTGGACGTTCGGCGTCGAGCCGGCCGAGTTCGGGAGCCCGGTGGGGTACGCGCAGTTCACCCGGAAACAGGGCGACCGGACCGACTGGTACGTCATTCCGAACAGCGCCGAGCCCCTGGTGGCGTCCGGGGTGATCGACCAGGAGCTGTTCAACATCACCGGTCTGATCCGGCAGGAGTACGACGACGCCCGCAGCGACACGGTGCCGCTGCTCGTGGAGTACGCCGAGGACAGGGCGGCCGCCGACGCGGTCCTGCCGGAGCCGGCCAAGCGGGCCGCGAAGGTGGAGCGGACCCTGCCGTCCGCCCGGTTCGCCGCGGTGGCCGAGGCCAAGGAGAACGCGGGCGACTTCTTCCGCGGCCTGACCGGGAACCGGGCCGAGAAGAGGTCCGAGAAACGGTCCGAGGCGACGACCCTGACCGGCGGGCCGCGCAAGATCTGGCTCAACGCCCGGTTCCGCGCGTCGCTGGACGCCAGCGCCGCGCAGGTCGGCGCGCCGACCGCGTGGAAGTCGGGGCTGACCGGCAAGGACGTCACGGTCGCCGTGCTGGACAGCGGCTACGACACCGCACACCCCGACCTGGCCGGCAAGGTGGCGGTGGCCAGGGACTTCACCGGAACCACCGTGCGGGACGGCCGCGGGCACGGCACGCACGTGGCGTCCATCATCGCCGGGTCGGGCGCGGCCTCCGGCGGGAAGTACCGGGGCGTGGCCCCGGACGCCCGCCTGGCGATCGGCAAGGTGCTCGACGACCAGGGCAGGGGCCAGCTCGACGACATCCTGGCCGCCATGGAGTGGGCGGCGGGCGAGGCGAAGGCCAAGGTCGTCACCATGAGCCTGGGCGCCTACCCGACCGACGGCACCGACCCGGCCTCGCGCATGGTCAACACCCTGACCGAGAAGTACGGCGCCCTGTTCGTGGTCGCGGCCGGGAACGACGGCATGGCCCGGGGCGTGACGACGCCGGCGACCGCGGACGCGGCGCTGGCGGTGGGCAGCGTCGACAAGAGCGACCAGTTGTCGCCGTTCTCCAACCGGGGGCCGCGCCTCGGGGACAACGCGGTGAAACCGGAGATCGCCGCGCCCGGGTCGGACATCGTCGCGGCCAGGGCCGCCGGCACCCAGGTCGGCGAGCCGGTGGGGGAGAGCTACACGCGGCTCTCCGGCACCTCGATGGCGTCGCCGCACGTGGCCGGCGCGGCGGCGATCCTCGCCCAGCAGCACCCGGACTGGAGGGCGGACGGGCTCAAGGCGGCCCTGGTCGGGTCGGCCAACCCGGTGGCGCGGCGGGGTGTCTCGGAGGTGGGTGCTGGTCGGCTCGACGTGGCCCGCGCCACCAGCCAGCCGATCCGCTCCACCACCAGCAGCGTGAACGCCTTCCTGACGTGGCCGGAGCGCGACGCCCAGCGCCGGGAGATCACCTACCACAACTCGGGCTCCGCCCCGGTGACGGTGGATCTCGACCTGAAACTGGCCGATGACAAGGGCCAGGCGCCGTCGGAGAGGCTGGCGAAGCTGTCGGCGAAGACGGTGACCGTCCCGGCCGGCGGCACGGCGAAGGTGACGCTCACCCTCACCCCGCGCTCGGGCAAACCCGGGCTCTACGGCGGCGTGCTGACCGCGAGCACGGCCGACGGGACGACCCGCGTGCGGACCCCGATCAGCGTTCACGACGAGACCGAGAGCCATGACGTGACAGTCAAGCTGCTCGATCACGACGGCAAGGTCCCGGGCCGGGCGGATGTCCTGGCGTTCAACGTGGACACGGGCGAAACCACGAAGTGGTCCGGTGAGACGATGCGGTTGCCGGCAGGGCGCTACAACATCATCGCGGTTTTCCCCTCACCCAGCGCGGGTGGTCGACTCGTGCAGAACATGATGGCTCATCCGGGCTTCCGGCTGTCCCGTGACTCGACGGTGACCTTCGACGCCAGGAAGGCGAAGAAGGTCTCGGTGACCACGGACCAACCAGCGGCTCGGGGTGGAGGGCACGTTGTCCAGCTGATGAGCCAGAACGAGAAGGCCCGTTCGGGTTGGATCTTCAGCGACGACCCGCGCTTCGTCGAGGTGTACGTCTACTCCCCGCCAGGGGCGTCGGAGCCGAGCTTCAGCTATGCCAGCGCGGCGCGGCTGGAGGATCCCGAGGTGGAGTTGTACGCCGAGAAACCGCGGCGTTTCGAGGCGTACAGCTGGTGGGCTCGGAACTCCGCCCGTCTCGAAGGCACCCAGCGGTGGCCGATGGTGCACGCGGGCCACGGCCTGCCCGCTGATCTGTCCCGTGTGGACGTTCGGGACAAGCTCGTCGTGCTCGATCTCCCCGGCGACACCGGCTTCGAGGAACTCTCCCGCCGGGTCAACGACATCAAGACGCGTGGGGGAAGGGCGGTGGCGCTCACCAACCAGCAGGAATCGGCGGGCCCCCAGGGCCAGTCGCTCGCACTACCGACCCTGGAAGTCAGTCACACGTCCGGGCCGCTGTTCTCGGAGGCCGCGAAGGCTGGCGGCGCCGAAGCGAGTCTGACGGCACGCGGCTCCAGCAAGTACCGGTACGAGCTGGTGAACCCGGAGGCGGGTCGGGTTCCCAACAACCCCGCTCACCAAGCCAGGACCGCTGACCTGGCGGCGGTGACGATGGCGTACCACGGAGGTACGGCGGAGAAGCCTCCGGTCTCCGACGCGTACTTCGAGGGCCTGGGCACGTTGCTGGGCACGTTCCAGACGAGGCGCGCTGTGCCGCACGCCGAGCGGGTGGAGTACTTCAGCCCTGGAACGTGGCGCATCGGGGTCAGTGCGGACTACGGCCCCCCGGACATCGTGTCGACGCTGCGTCACCGGGAGCGGCTGGAGCGGGGCAAGCCGGCCAGGATCTCCTGGAACGCCTCGGTCGTCGGTCCGGCTCTGTCCGGGACGACGGGTGGTGAGCTGGGAGGTGAGGAGCACCCCTGGGTCTGGCTCCGCGATCGCGAGGCGCTCGACGTCACCGTGCCGTTGTTGTCCGATGCCGCCGGCCACGTGCGGTCGGCCGATCCGGACGCCGACAAGGGATCGACCAGCCTGTCCGTCGAGGGCCAGGTGGTGGGTGTGCAGAACCGTCCGGGCAGGGCGGTGTTCCCGCTCTCCGACCGTCAGGCGCGCGGTCAGGTGCGGCTGGCTACCGAGATGACCAGGGACCAGCCGTGGTGGCGCACCTCGACCAAGGTGAGTGCGGCCTGGGTCTTCACTCCGAATCGCGCTCCGGGAGCGCCGATGCCGCTGCTCACCGTGCGGTACGCGCCGTCGGTCGACCTGCACAACCGCACCCAGGGCGATCGGGAGTTCACCTTCCCGGTCACCGTGTCCCGGCAGGACGGCCCGACGGACATCCGCGCGTTCGAGCTGGAGGTCTCCTACGACGACGGGACCACGTGGCGGCCAGCCGCGGTGGCCCGTGACGGCGACGCGTGGAAGGCCACGGTGAAGCACCCGGCCAGCGGCTTCGCCTCCCTGCGGGCCAAGGCTGCCGACATGGCCGGCAACACCGTCGAGCAGACCATCATCCGCGCCTACCAGATCGGCGGCTGAGCCGTCGTCTTCTCCTGGCGTGAGCCGGAGTGCGGGGCGGTCCTTCCCGGGAAGGACCGCCCCGCACTCCGTTCCCGTCACGCGACGGCCACCAGGGCGCGGTGGTGCTTCGGGCTCTCGATCTCGTCGACCAGCGCGACGGCCAGGTCGGCGTAGGAGAAGGAATCCGTTGGTATCACGGCGGTTCCGCCAATCCGGTACTCGCCGGTGCGCTCGGCCTCGTCGTCCAGCACCACCGGCGGCGGAGCGAGCACCAGCCAGTCGACGTCGGTGTCGGCGGCCCGCAGGACCTCCAGCTCCGCCACGTGGGACAGGGAGAAGGCGCGGACCTCCTCGGAGACGTCGGGGGTGTCGAGCACCAGGACGCCGGGGGAGACCTCCAGCTGGGTGCCGATGCCGACCAGCACGAGCCGGCCGACGCCGGCCCGGGCGAGGCCGGTCAGCAGGGCGTGGGCCGCCGCCGGGAAGAACTCCGCCGCCGGCACGTCGGGTCGGTAGGCGGTCTGGACGGCCGCGTCGTGCCCCTCGGCCACGGCGGCGACGCTGGCCGGGTCGGTGACGTCACCGGCGACCACGGTGACGTTCTCGCGGTGGAGGTGGGCGTGTCGGGCGGGGTCGCGGACGACCGCCGTCACCTGGTGCCCGCGTGACGCCGCCTCGGCGACCGCCCTGCGGCCGGCCCTGCCCCCCGCGCCGAAAACAACGATCCTGCTCACCCTGGTTTCTCCGTTCGTCGTGGCCGGCGGTTGTTCCCGGCCGACGATGGCGAAGCTAGGGGGCGGCATCCTGGTTCCCGCAACGATAGTACGTACGATCTGTGGCGTGAGTAACGCGCTCGACCCGCACATGTTCCGGGACTGCAAGGACGTCGTCGGTCCGGTCCGGGTCGGTGACAAGTGGACCTGCAGGATCCTTCGGTGCCTGCGAGACGGAGACCGTCGTTTCTCCGAGTTGCGCGTTCCGCTCTCCGCCATCACGCCCAAGGTCCTCACCGAGTCCCTGCGCGCCATGGAACGCGACGGGCTCGTCCGGCGGACCGCGCACCCGGGAGTCCCGCCGAAGGTGGTGTACTCGTTGACCGATCTGGGGCGTCGGCTCCTGGAGTTCATGGACACCATCTGCGACTGGACGGTGACCAACCTGCCCGAGATCCTCGAAGCCCGGCGCGCCTACGACGAACGGGTCTCCGTCTGACAGTCGGCGTCACCGCGCCCTGAGCTGCCGGACTGGCGCCGCGTAGCGGAGAGGAACCTCCCGCCCCCACTTGGTCCACTGTGGACGGTCATCGCGCGGTGCTGCGGGATCTCGGTTTCGACGGTCTCCCCACGCCGAGGCCGAGTTGTCCTCCGCCCAGCGGAGCGCGTTGGGGGAAGGCCGCTCGCCGCCTGGTCCGCTCCCCGGCCGGGCTACCGCCGCCCCGGCGCGCCCGTGGTCAGCGGTGGCGCGGAGTCGGCCCCGGCGTGACCATCCACCTGGTGGGCTCCCGAGGCCCGACCGGGACGACGTCCGGTCGGGCCAGGCGTTCGGGGCAAGCCCGAACCCGGCACACGACGGAGGAGGTCACGCGCATGGCCGAGGAGCGGGAACAGGACGTGGTGGATCTGCTGATCAGTCAGCACAACCAGATCAGGAGCTTGTTCGACCAGGTGAGGACCGCCCAGGGCGACCGGAAGCGGGAGCTGTTCCAGGACTTGGTCCGCCTGCTGGCGGTGCACGAGACCGCGGAGGAGGAGACCGTCCACCCCGTCGCGCGTCGGAAGATCGACAACGGCGAGCAGGTGGTCGAGGCGCGGCTGGCGGAGGAGGACGAGGCCAAGCACGTGCTCGCCGAGCTGCACGACCTCGGCGTCGACCACCCCGAGTTCGACACCAGGCTGGAGCGCTTCGCGCAGTCGGTCATCGACCACGCCACCCACGAGGAGAACGAGGAGTTCGTCCACCTGCGGCAGCACCTCGACGCGGACCAGTCGCGCCGGCTGGCCACGGCGGTGCGGGCCGCGGAGGCGACCGCGCCGACCCGCCCGCATCCGGGCGCCGGGGAGTCGGCCATGGCCAATCTCCTGGCCGGACCTCCGATGGCGGTGTTCGACCGCGTGCGGGACGCGGTGCGTGACTGGCGCCAGTCGCACCGCGAGGACTGAGCTCGGCGACCGGGATGTCGGGGACGGACAACGAGATCCGTCCCCGACATCGCCGTGTTCCCGCCTACGCGGCGGCCGTCACCGCCGGACCGGACCGGTCGGCGTTCCTGGTCAGCAGCAGGGCGAGCACGGCGGCCAGCGCGCACAGCGTCATCCCGACGAACAGGGGCACGGCCGAGTGCTCGCCGGCGGCGCCCATCAGCGGGGCGACCAGCGCCCCGAGTCCGCTCTGGAGGGTCCCCAGCACCGCCGACCCCGTGCCGGTCGCGTGCGGCACGCGTTCGAGGGCGAGCGCGGTGGCGGTGGAGAAGACCTGGCCCAACCCCAGGAAGGCGAGGGCGACCAGCCCCAGCGCCCAGACGCGGTTGAGGTGCCCGCTGAGGGTGATCACCAGGGCGGCGGCGCTGGCGACGACCATCAGGGTGAGCCCGACGCGGAGCAGCAGCGCGGGGCGGTAGCGGCCGACCAGGCGCGCCGCGGCCACGCTCGACAGCGTCGCGGTGAGCGCGCAGGCGGAGAAGGCGATGGACGCCTGGCCGACGGAGAAGCCCAGGACGTTCTGCAGCAGGAAGGGCGAGGCCGAGACGTAGCAGAACAGGGCGCCGGTGGCGAGGCAGAAGGCCAGGGTGTAGCCGAGGTAGTGGCGGTTGGTCATGACCGAGCCCGCCGCCCGGAACGTGCCGCGGAGCCCGCCGGCCTGTCGGCGTTCGGCGGGCAGGCTCTCCGGGACGAAGAACCACGCCGCCAGGAGCATGAGCGCGGAGATGCCCGTCAGCACCCAGAAGACCGCCTGCCAGCCGCGGTCGCCGCTCAGGATCACCCCGCCGGCCAGCGGCGCGACGATGGGCGCGATGCCGCCGAGGGCCATCAGCACCCCGAAGATCCGCGCGGCGACCACGCCGGAGGCGAGGTCGGTGACCACGGCCCGGCCCACGACGACACCGGCGGCGCCGCTGAAGCCCATGACGAACCGCAGGGCGATCAACGTGCCCAGCGAGGGCGCGACGGCGCACAGCGCGGTGGCCATGGCGCAGACCGCGGTGCCGACCAGGATCGGCGTCCGGCGGCCGTACCGGTCGGAGAGCGGGCCGAGCACCAGTTGGCCGACCGCGAGTCCGATCAGGAAGGCCGTGAGCGTGAGCTGGACGCCGGCCGCGTCCGTGCCGAGCTCGCCGGCCATCGCGGGGAAGGCGGGCAGGTACATGTCGATCGACAGCGGGACCACGAACGACAGCAGCGCGAGGGTCGCCGTGAGCCGACCCGGGGGTGAGGGGGGTGTGTCGGGCTCCGAGACGGCGGCGCGTGCGGAGACGGGGGTGGTCAAGGACTGCTCCCGGGGGACAGGGCGGCGCGCCGCCACTGGCTATAGTTATGAACCTATAAATACCTCTACCATCGGGAGATGGCCAAGCCCGAATCCGAATCCGTCACCGCCGACGGCGCCGACGGCGCGCGGCTGCTGCGGGAGGCCCGCGACCTGACCCCGGCGCTCTACGCGCTCACCCGCGTCCTGCGCCTGCGCGGGGTCCGCGAGGCGGGCCTGCTCCCGCTGCCGCCCTCGGAGCTGGAGGTCCTGCGCTTCGTGCTCGACGCGCCGGGGACCGGGACCGGCGCGCTCGCCCGCGAGCTGGGCATGCACACGAGCAACGTCAGCACGGCCGTGCGCGGGCTGGTCGCCCTCGGGCTGATCCACCGGGAGCCCGACCCCCACGACCGCCGGGCCGTGCGGCTCTACCCGACCCGGGGCGCCGAGCACGGCATGGCGCTGGTCGAGAACTCGTGGGCGGAGATCTTCGCCGACGCGCTCGCCACCCTGTCCGCGGAGCAGCGCGCGGACCTCAACGCCGCCGTGCCCGCGCTGCGCGCCCTGGGCGAGGCGTTGCGCGAGCGGCGGAACGCGGCCCGCAGCCAGTGAGGACGGGATTCCCCTGCTGCCGCTGGGGAATCCCGTCCTCGCCGTTGCTCGGGCGTGATCGTCGTCGACCTCAGGCGACCTTGGGCGTGGCGCGCATGCCCACGTAGACGCACCGCGAGCCGTCGGTGAGGGTGGCGAAGACGATCGGCATGTACTCCTCGCTGAAGGACGGACCCGCCCCGGAGGCGGCGAACACCGTCTCCGACACCGGCTCCAGGGTCATGTCCAGCGGCGGGGAGAGGTCCTTCATGCCGTCGACGAACTCGTACCGCATGCGCCCGACGCCGTCCTCCGTCCGGCTGACGGTGATGACCACGCCCTCCCGCCGGTAGGTCCCCAGGAGCGGGGTCATGTCCACCGAGATCGGCGGGTTCGCCGGCTCGAAGCGGTCGGGCATGCGGACGCCGGCCAGTTCGCCGAGCAGCTCCCGGAACAGCTCGGCGTACAGCCTGCGGGCGCTGCCGCCGTTGGTCAGCAGCACCGCGATCACGCCCGCCGACGGCACGACCCGCAGGTAGCCGTACTGGCCGATCGCGGCGCCGTCGTGGCCGTAGCCGGTGATGCCGTCCCAGTCGTACAGGTTCCAGCCCAGCCCCCACGCGTCCGCGCTGACGGTCCACTTGTCGGGGACCTCGACCTCGCGGCGCTGCATGGCGGCGACGGATTCGGCCGACAGCACGCGCGTGCCGTCGGGCGCGGCACCGCCTTCGAGGTGCATGCGGGCGAAGCGGACCATGTCGCCGGCGGTGGTGATGATCCGGCCGTAGGGGCCGGCCGAGCGCGGCATCAGGTCCCACGCCGGCGCGGGGTCGGGGTCCTGGCCCGGCTCGCCGAGGTGGCTCATCGCCACCCGGAACCGCAGCGCCTCCTCCGGCAGGGTCACCGAGTGGCCGAGCCCGAGCGGGGCGAACAGCCGGGTGCGCAGCGCCTCGTCCCAGGTCTGGCCGGTCAGCACCTCGATCACGCGGCCCAGCACCACGTAGCCGAGGCTGCCGTAGGAGACGGCGGTGCCGGGCTGGCAGTCCAGCGGCACGTCCCTGGCCGCCTCGACGTAGCGGGCCAGGCAGTCGTCGCCGCGGCCGGAGTCGTAGGTGAAGTCGTTGGTCACGCCGCCGGTGTGGCTGAGCAGCTGCCTGATCGTGATCTTCTTCGTGGCCTCGGGGTCGGGGGTGGCGAACTCGGGCAGCACGTCCACCACCGGGGTGTCCAGTTCGAGCTCGCCGTCATCGACCAGCCGCATGACCAGCGTCGCGGTGTACATCTTCGCGATCGAGCCGGTCAGGAACAGCGAGTCGGGCGTGGCCGCCACCCCGGTTCCCCGGTGCAGCACACCGCTGGCCAGCTCGTGGACCTCCCCGTCGACCAGCACGGCCAGGGACGCGGCCGGGACGTGGTGGGCGGCGCGCAGCTCGTCCAACCGCGCCTGCCAACGGGCGACGTCCAGGCCACGGGCATTGCTCGACATGTCTTCTCCTCGGGTGTTCGCGTCTTCGGCCCCGGCGGGCGGGGGGGGGGCGGGGGGATCGGCGGCGGGCGTGGCGTCGGACCAGCTCGCTGCGTACGCCGTTCCGGTCTGCGCACACTGTACGCACAGCGGATCGGCGTACGCAAGGGCATACGATGTGCGCGAACCGAGAGGAGAACACTCATGACGTCGAAGCAGCCGATCCCGTCGGTGTGGACCAGGCAGAACCGCGAGCGGGAGCAGCCGGCGTTGAGCAGGGGGCAGATCGTGGCCGAGGCCGTGCGGCTGCTGGACGCCGAGGGCGTCGAGGCGCTGAGCATGCGTCGCCTCGGCGCCCGGCTCAACGCCGGCGCGACCTCGCTCTACCGGCACGTGGCCAACCGGGACGAGCTGATCGAGCTGGTCGTGGACGAGGTGTACGGCGAGATCGAGGTGCCGGAGGCCGCCGGCGGGGAGGGCTGGCGCGAGGCGGTGGCCACCTGCGCCCACAGCGTGCGGGCGATGATCCTGCGCCACCCCTGGACCGCCTCGGTGCTCGGCCAGGTCGGGCTGTCCTACCTCGGCCCCCACGTGATGCGCCTCAACGACCGCATGCTCGCCCTGTTCGAGGCGGCCGGTTTCCCGCTGGCGGAGGCGGACCAGGCGCTCAGCTCGGTCTTCGCGTACGTCATCGGGATGGGGATCAGCGAGGCGGCGTGGCTGGCGATGGTCGCCCGCAGCGGTCAGGACGAGCAGGAGTGGCAAGAGAACCTGCGGCCCACCGCGGAGCGGGCCGCGCAGCCGTACGAGCGCCTGCACGAGCAGTTCGTGAGCCAGCAGGCCCAGCACCCCCGGCAGGCCCGCGACGAGAAGTTCCACTATGGACTGGAACGGCTCCTCGACGGCCTGTCGGCGCGCCTCGCGCGGGTCGAATCCGCCGGTGGGTGAGGGTTTCCGTCCCGGAACGACCGGGTGCCCCGGGGAGACCGCCCGCTGGTTCTCCGCCGGGGCTCCGGGCCGTAACTGTCCACAGTGGACGAATGTGGCCGGCGAGATCGGCGGTGTGGTTCACGTCACGGAACGTTTGACTTTCACATTGGTGTGAGACTTTAGCGTCGCCGTGTGGTAGCGAACAGTGCGATCTCCCCCTCTCCCACCGTTCCTCCTCACCTGCCCTCGCCCGCGCGGAGACGAGTCGCCCTGGCACTCCTCACGGCCTGCGTGTTCGTCGTCGGCACGGCGGAGTGGGTGATGGTCGGACTCCTGCCCGGGCTGTCCGCGGACCTCCACCAGCCGATCCCCGTGGTCGGCTCGTTGGTGACCTGGTACGCGCTGGTCGTCACCGTCGCCGGGCCGCTGGTCACCGTCCTGATGCTGCGGGTTCCCCGCCGGACGGCGCTCCTCTCGCTGGTGGCGGTGTTCGTCGCGAGCAACGTGGTGGCGGCGGTGGCCGGCGGGTTCGCGACCCTGGTCGCGGCCCGCGTGGTCACGGCGCTGACCCACAGCACGTCCTTCGCGGTGGCCGTGGTGATCGCGGTGTCGATGTCGCCCGCGACCAGTCGGGGCCGGGCGATCGCCGTGGTCTCCACGGGCTGGAACCTGGCCACGGTGCTCGGCGCTCCGCTGGGCACCTGGGTCGGCGACCACTTCGGGTGGCGCACGACCTTCTGGGGCATCTCGGTGCTCAGCGCCCTGGCGCTGGCCGGCATCGCGACCCTCATCCCACCGTCCACATCGGACGCCCCGTCCGGGGTCCGCGCCGAGGTGCGCGCGCTGCTCGACCGCCGGGTCGCCGGCGTGCTCGCGGTCGCCGTCGTGTCGTTCGCCGGGTTCTACACCCTCTACACCTACATCGCCCCGCTGCTCGGCGACGTCAGCGGTTTCTCGGCGTCGGTGGTCGCCACGTTGCTGGTCGTGTTCGGAGTGGGCGCGCTGGTCGGCAACGCGGTGGGAGGCCGACTGGCCGACTCGGCCCCGTGGCCCTCGCTGTGCGCGGCGCTGGCCGGACTCGCGGCCGTGCTCGGCGTCTTCGCGTTCACCGTCCACGTCCAGTGGGCCTCCGCCGTCACGATGTTCGTGCTCGGCGCCGTCCTGTCGGCCGTGCCGCCCCTGCTCCAGGACAGGGCGCTCGCGGCGGCTCCCGCCGCGCCGACCCTGGTGACCGCGGTCGCCGCCTCCGCGATCAACCTGGGCATCGCGGGCGGCTCGAAGCTCGGCGGCGCGGCGCTCGACGCCGGTTCGTCCCTGGCCGACCTGACCTGGATCGGCGCTCTCGTCGCCCTTCTCTCCGTGCCCCTGGCCGCCTACACCGCGTCCCGCCGCGCGACCCCGACCACGTCCGAGGCGTAGAAAGCGTCGCGGACGTACCGGTGGGAATGCGGAACAGTCGGCGAACTCCGTTTTCGGGTTTTTCCAGTCAATTAGGACAGCCTGTCCCGCCGTAGATGTCGTTCCCCGGCGCCGACACATTTCGGCACCGGGGAACCGACGGTGGGGGCGCGTTCAGCGGGATGCGTTCTTCGCGAAGAGGGAACGGACGGCGGGACGCGTGACGGCGAACAGGAGCGCCAGCAGGACGGCGGCCTGCGCGAGCTGGCCGATCCGCATCCACAACGGGAACTGCGCGCTGACCACCAGGTAGACCTGGCCGGCGCAGCCGAGCACGGCGATGAGCAGCACCCGGACGTAGGTGCGACGTCGTCGCAGGTGGAGTCGCTTGGCCAGGCGGAGGTAGACGAACCCGATGACCAGCACCGAGATCGGGCGGAGCCAGAGCAGGCCCTCCAGCGCGTCGCGCGCGCCGGCGTCGCCGCCGGCCAGCGCCCCGACCTGGTAGTCGAGAATGGCCTTGTCGAACACGAAGGTCAGCGCCGCGAGCGCCACGCTGAACGCCAGGTTGACGTAGAGCAGCCGAATGACCGGCCGCAGCACGTTTTCCGGGGCGGAAGAGGGCGGGGTGGTGGACAGGCTGGCGGGCAAGAGGTGACTCCCTCGGGGTGGTTGAATGGCCGGACTGGTTCCGCGGCGACGGAGGAAGTCGGGGCGGAGTAGCGTGCCGCGCCCCCCGACGAGGAACGGGAAATCCTCTCGGGCGTCCGGCTGCCCGGAGCTTTCCGGTCTGCTTGAGTGAGCAAAATATAGCTCAGTTGAGCAATGAGGGGTAGTGATCCCCGCCGCTGGGAAGATCGCGGAAGGCGACGTGGACCCGTGGACGGGCTGGACCGCCCGAGCCGACCGGGGGCCGCCAGAGCTACCGGGACTGACGGTGGCGGCGCACCGCGTCCCGGTTGGCGCACACGCGGGAGCAGTAGCGCTGCCGGCCGCCGCGACTGAAGTCGACGAAGGCGAACCGGCACTCGGCGAGCGCGCAGCGGCCGAGCCGGTGCATGCCCAGCTCGGTGAGGTGCTGCGCGGCGGCGACGGCGACCACGGCGCGGAGCACGGCGGCCAGCGGCACGCCGTCGTCGCGGTAGTGCAGGTGCCATCCGCTGTCGTCGTGGTCGGTGATGCGGGGGTAGGCGGCGGCCTCGGCGAGCAGGCCGTTGAGCAGGTCGACGCGGTGCCGCTCGCTGTCGGCGTCCACGATCCGGGTCCAGTGCGCGACGAGCTGGCGGGTCTCGGCCAGGTCGGCAGGTTTCGCCGGCGTGGTGCGGCCCAGGCAGGTGCGGGCGACGCGGTCCCGCAGGTCGTCGAGGTCGACCAGCGGCGCGTTGGTGAAGTCGGTCACGAGGCGGAGGATCTCGCCGTAGTAATGGTTCTCCCGCACAAGGCCATTACATCATCGTGCTGGTCATGTCCGCCCCACTCGACCACCGGCCGGAGGCCGGGGCCGCGCCGCCGGCGCCCGTCTCGTGGCGCCCCCTGGTCGCCGCCTGCCTCGGCACCTTCCTGCTCGTCGTCTACACCACGATCGTCACCGTCGCGCTGCCCAGGATCGGCGCGGACCTCGGCGGCGGATTCGGCGCCCTCCAGTGGGTCGTGGACGTCTTCACCGTGGCGCTGGCCGGGCTGCTGCTCGGCATGGGCTCGCTGAGCGACAACCTGGGCCGCCGGCGGGTCTACCTCGTCGGGCTGGTCGCCTTCGGGCTGGCCACGCTCGGGTGTGGGCTGGCGGGCTCTGTCTCCGTGCTGATCGCCGCCCGTGCGGCGCAGGGGATCGCGGGCGCGGCGATGTTCGCCACGATCCTGCCCCTGGTCGGCCTGACCTACCGGGGGCCGGCGCGGGCCAGGGCCTTCGCGGTCTGGGGCACGGTCGCCGGTGCGGCGGGCGCCGTCGGCACGGTCGCCGGCGGGGTGCTCGCCGAACTGCTCGGCTGGCGCTGGATCTTCCTCGGCTCGCTGCCGCTCTGCGCGGTGGCCGTCGTTCTCGGCGTCACCTCGCTGACCGAGAGCGACCGCGCCGGGAACCGCGTCGACCTCCCCGGCATCGTCACCTTCACCCTGGCCGCCACGGCCCTGACCTACACCGTCATCAACGGCGGCGACCACGGTTGGAGCGCGCGGGGCACAGTGGTCGGCGCGGCGGTCACCGTCCTGGCCGCGGTGGCGTTCGTCGTCGCCGAACGCCGCAGCCCGGCCCCGATGGTTCCACCGGCGCTGTTCGGCACCCGCGCGTTCGTCGGCGTGCTGGTCGTCGCCTTCAGCTACTACTTCTCCGGTTTCGGCGCGCTGCCGGTGCTTTCCCTGTGGTTGCAGGAGAACACCGGGCTCGGCGCGCTCAACACCTCGTTGGTGCTCGCGGTGCAGGTCGTCGTGTTCTTCCTGGTGTCCGCGCTCATCAGCGACCGGCTGCACGGCCCGGCGCCGAGCCTGGTGCTGGGCGGCGCGACCGTCCTCATCGGACTGGGCTGCGCCGCGGCGGCCGCCGTGCTGATCAGTCCACAGTGGACGGCGCTGGTGCCCATGCTGGTGGTCACCGGTTTCGGGGCGGGCATGGTGTCGCCGGTGTTCCCCGCGGTGGCCATCGCGGCGGTGCCGGCCTCTTACGGCGGCACGGCGGGCGCGGCGGCCAACAGCTCCCGACAGCTCGGCCTGGCGCTGGGCATCGCCCTGTGCGGCACGATCTACCGCGCCCACGGGCCGGACACGACCGGCGGCGTGGTCGACGTGATGCTGTGCTGTGCCGTGCTGGCCGTGCTGGGCGGAGCACTGGCCGCGGGACTGCTCCGCGGCCACCAACGCCAAGTCGCCAGCTCAGAATGAGCTGGAGCGCCAGCTTTGCTTGTGCCGCAAGGCTTTCCCAAGGCCACGAGGTGCGTGGGGAGGCCCTGGCCAACGAGCCGTGGGCACGCCGCATCCGGTGATCGCGGGGCAAGCGCGTCGTTTCCGCCACCCGCGCCGCAGGCGCGCCGACGAACAGGCTGCGCTGGAGGACATTCCCCACGCCGGCGCGCACCGGCATCGGCGGGAACCGGCTGTCCACCACGCCGGTCGTCGCCTCGGCGAGCCAACCGCTGGCGGCTGACCGAGTGACACCAGGTCGGCTTCTGGCGACAACCACACGAGCGGCTGTTGGCCGACCCGTGCGCCGCGGGTCCGCTGGCCCCTTCCGCCGTGCTGGCGGTCTCCACCCGAGCCCGAAGAGAGGAGCACACGCGCCGAACCCGGTCGATCGACGCACACCCGACACCGAAGCGCCGCCCGATCACCGACGCCACCGGCCTCCCGGCTCGCCGGCTCCACGCCGACCGCGGCTCCGGCCCGGGTGAAGCCCGCTGGCCGGCCGAGCCGACCTCGCCGGATCACCAGGCTCGCGACGAATCCGCGTCCGCACCGAACGACGAGCCGACGTCGGCCGGCCCGTGCTGAGCATCGCCCGCTCGATCACCTGCCGGCGAGGCCCCATCCCGAACTGGTCACCAGACGCCGACGGCCCCGGCGCGCTCCAGCCAGCGCGCCGGGGCCGCCCTCGGGCACCGAGGTCAGTGCCGCAGTTCGAGGCGGGGAACCCCGGGCGGGTCGAAGCCCAGGACCTGGCCGTAGAAGGACAACTCCGCCCGCAACGCGGTCACGATCGTCTCGGCCCGCCGGAAACCGTGCTGCTCACCGGGGAAGGCCAGGTAGGCGTGCGGGATGCCGCGCCCCGCCAACGCGTCGACGAGCCGCAGGCTCTGCTCCGGCGGGCAGATCTCGTCCTCCAGCCCCTGCAACAGCAGGATCGGCCCCGCCAGGTGGTCCACCCGGTTCACCGGCGACCGGTTCCGGTAGCGGTCGGCGGTCTCCGGCAGCGGGCCGACCAGCCCGTCCAGGTAGCGGCTCTCGAAGTCGTGCGTCTCGCCCTCCGACCAGCCGGTCAGGTCGAGGATCGGGAACATCGCGGTGCCGCAGCGGTAGGTGCGCACCGACGTCAGGGAGGCCGCCGTCGTCCAGCCGCCCGCGCTGCCGCCCCGGACGGCCAGCCGCTCGGGGTCGGCGGCGCCCTCGGCCGCCAGCGCCTCGGCCACCGCGGCGCAGTCGGCGACGTCGACCACGCCCCAGTTCTCCCGCAGTCGCTCCCGGAACGCGCGCCCGTAGCCGGTCGACCCGCCGTAGTTCACCGCCACCACGCCGATTCCCCGGCTGGTGAAGTAGGCGATGTCGAGTTGCAGCACGCCGAACACGCGGCCGGTCGGTCCACCGTGGACGTGGACCAGGTAGGGCGGGCGCTCCCCGTCGGGGGCCTCGTAGTCCGGGTTGGTCGGCGGGTAGACGTAGGCCGGGATCTCCTCGCCGTTCGGGCCGGGGAACACCCGGGGCTGGGGCTCCGGCAGGTAGCGGGGGTCGGGGGAGGACGCCGGCTGGTCGCCCAGCGCCGCCAGCTCGCCCGTGCCCAGGTCCAGCCGCACCACCGTCGGGTGCTGGCGGGGGCCGGACACCACGCCCGCCAGGACCTCGCCGTCGGCGGCCAGGGTCGCGCCCCACACGCCAGCGGCGCCCGCCACGGTGCTGTCCACATCGGACAGTCGGCCGGCTCCGGCGTCCAGCACGGCGAGCCGCCCGGCCCGCAGCACCGCGTACCGGTCGCCGCCCAGCCGCGCGAACCACCGCGGGCCCATCTGCCACAGCGGCCCGCCCAACTCCTCCTCGCAGGGGTGCAGGTTGCGGACCTCGCCGTCGAGCCCGATCCGGTACAGGTTCCACCAGCCGTCGGGGTCGGTCAGCGCGCACAGCGTCTCGGCGTCGTCCCACTCGAACTGGCAGACCGCCTCGGTCGGACCGCCGGCCACCACGCGGTGCGGCCCGAACTCCCCGTCGGTCAGCTCGGCCACGCACAGCTCGGTGCCGTCCCACGGCATCGCCGGGTGGTCCCAGCCGAACCAGGCCACGTGCCGGCCGTCCGGGCTGGGCTTGGGGCCGGACAGGAAGTGGTGGCTGGCCGCCAGCACCCGCACCGCGGCGGGGTCGTCGGCCGCGCCGCCGTCCACCGGCAACGCCACGAGGTCGCGGCGCACGTCGGTGCGGAGGTCCCCGGTGACCGTCTCCCGCACGCACCACACCTCGGCGCCGTCCGGCGAGGCCGTCGGCTCGGCGTAGCGGTGGCCGTGGAGGCGTTCGGGCTCCGGGCTGATCGGCCGGGGGAGCGCGCCCGGGTCGGCCGGGTCGACCAGGTACACCCGCTGGTCGTCCCAGTGCGTGAAGACGAGCCGGTCGCCGGCCGGCGTGGGCACGACCGCCCACGGCCGCCCGCCGTACTCGTGCACCCGGTTCCGCGCGTTCCACGGGGCGGAGAGCACCTCGTGCGGCGCCTCGCCGGGGGCGGCCCGCAGCAGGGCGATCCGACCGCCCTCGGCTGGTCGGGCCTCGGCCCACCAGACCTGACCGCCGTGCGTCCCCACCCACTGCGGGGTCCGCGACGAGGCGGCGACGTCCTCGGCGGTGATCGGTGACTGCCACGCTCCGTACGGTGCGATCGACGACACGCCGGGCACCCTATCGCCGTGCGCCGGCCGGCACCCGAACTCGGCCGATTCCTGCCGTCTTCATGTCATCGGCCTCCATGTCGGCCTTCACACCACCGGCCTTCACACCACCGGCGCGGATCGCGGCTCGGTCAGCTCCCGCACCCACCGCTGGCGCACCAGGTCGTGGCCGAAGGCGTGGCGCGGCTCCTCGGCGGTCAACACGAACCCGGCCCCGCGGTAGAGGCGGTGCGCCGCGTCGAGCGAGCCCTCACCCCAGGCCACGATCCGGCGGTAGCCGGCGCCCCGGGCGAAGCGAACGCACTGCTCGACCAGGGCGGTGCCCACGCCCCGCCCCCGCGCGGTGGGTTCGACCAGCAACAGCCGCAGCCGCGCGGTGTCGCCGTCCTGCGCCATGCAGAACACGCACCCCACCGGCTGGCCGTACGACTCGGCGATCCACATCGCCTCCCGCCGCGCGTCGTGCCGCGTCGCGTACTCGGCCACCAGGCGCGCGACGGCCGCCTCGAACGACACGTCCCACCCGTGTTCCTGCGCGTAGACCGCGCCGTGGCGCTGCACCACCCAGCCGTGGTCGCCGGGGCGGGGCGGGCGCAGGACGAGTTTGGGGGCGACGGCGGGCGGGAAGTTCGGGTCCAGCAGGGAGTGGATGACCTCCATCGCGGCGGTGAGCTGGTGCTGCTGGGCGTCGTCGAGGTGGTCGAGCAGGCCGCGGATCTGCCGGACCGAGCGGCTGTCCAGCTCGGCGTAGGCGGCCCGGCCGCGTTCGGTCAGCCGGATGACCTGGCGGCGGCCGTCGAGGCGGGAGCGCTGGCGGACGACGAGTTCGCCGCCCTCGAACCGGGCCAGCACCCGGCTCAGGTAGCCGGCGTCGATGTCCAGGTCGCGGCGCAGCGTCGCGACCTCGGTGGCCTCGCGCTGGGCGAGCTCGTAGAGCACGCGGGCCTCGGTGAGCGAGTACGCGGTGCCGAGCAGGTGGTCGCGCAGCACCCCGATGACGTTGGTGTAGAAGCGGTTGAACGCCCGGACGGCGGCGACTCTGTCGTCGGGAACAGCCACCTGGGGGTCTCCTGGCCTGACGCGACGAAAGTTGACCTAGTCAACATTAGGCGGGGGAATGTGACTCCGGCAACGGTTTGTCCGCTCAGGGCGGACAAACGAACCGGCCGTCCCAGCCGGTCCGGAGGTGCTTCCCCGGGGGCGGTGGCCTAGGGTCGGAGGCGTCATGGGCCGTGTCATTCACGTATTCCGCCAGCCCGACCGGTTCGTCGCCGGCACCGTCGGGCAACCCGGTGATCGCGTCTTCTACCTGCAGGTCACCGAGACCACGCGGACAGTCAGCGTCATGTTGGAGAAGCAGCAGGTCGCGGTGCTCGCCGAGCGCCTCGCCGCCTTGCTGGAGGAGGTGCGGCAGCGCTTCGACGCCGACGTGCCGACCACCGCCCCCGAGGACCTGGTCGACACCGGTCCGCTGGAGGTCCCGGTCGAGGAGGAGTTCCGGGTCGGCACCATGGGCCTGGGCTGGGACTCCGAGAGCGAGGCCGTGGTCATCGAGCTGCTCGCGATCACCGAGGAGGAGGTCGACGAGTCGGTCGTGCTCGACGACACCGAGGAGGGGCCGGACGCGGTGCGGGTCTTCCTCACCCCGGGGCAGGCCCGCGCGTTCGCCGAACGGGCCGAGCGGGTCGTGGCCGCCGGCCGTCGGCCGTGTCCGCTGTGCGCCGAGCCGCTGGACCCCGCCGGGCACATCTGCCCCCGGCAGAACGGCTACCGGCGCGTCGAGTCCACCGCCGAAGGCGAGTGAAGGACCCGACGTGCACCCAGCGGATCCCGGGGCGACCGCGCTGCTGACGCACGGGCGGATCGAGGTGCGCGGCCGGCTGGTCGACGCGTCGAACGCCACGCTGTTCTGCGAGGTCAGCCACGACGGTGTCACCGCGGAGGCGGTGTACAAGCCGGTCAGGGGCGAGCGCCCGCTGTGGGACTTCCCGGACGGCACCCTGGCCGGCAGGGAGGTGGCGACCTACCTGGTCTCCGCCGCCACCGGCTGGGACCTGGTGCCGCCGACCGTGCTGCGGGACGGCCCGTTCGGCCCCGGCATGCTGCAGCTGTGGGTGGACACCATCACCGACCAGGAGCTGGTCGACCTCGTCGCGCCGCAGAAGGTGCCGGAGGGGTGGCGCGCGGTGCTGCGGGCCCACGACCGGACGGGGGAGCCGGTGGTGCTCACGCACTCCGACCACCCCGCGGTGCGGCGGCTGGCCGTGCTGGACGTGGTGGTCAACAACGCCGACCGCAAGGGCGGGCACGTGCTACACGGGGTGGACGGCGCCGTCTACGGCGTCGACCACGGCATCTGCCTGCACGCGGAGGACAAGCTGCGCACCGTCCTGTGGGGCTGGCTCGGCGAGCCGCTGCCGGAGGAGTCGGTGGCGGTGCTGCGCCGCCTGCGCGAGGACGTCGACGGCGCGCTGGGCGAGCGGCTGGCCGAGCACCTGACCCGCGCGGAGGTGCGGGCCGTGGCGGACCGGGTGGACCGGCTGCTCACGGCGGGGGTCTTCCCGGAGCCCTCGGACGAGTGGCCGGCCATCCCGTGGCCGGCGTTCTGACCGCGTTCCCGTCGTTCCCGCCGCCGCTGCGCCTGATCTGACACCACTACGACTGGTCTGAGGAGGTCGCCCGGCCCCGGCGTCGCCACGCCAGGGCCGGGTCCCAGACCGGCCGGTCGTGGGCGAGCGGCCGGCAGGCGACGCCGAGCAGGAACGCCGCCAGGTGGCCCACGTCGTCGTAGGTCCGGTTGACCAGCAGCGCCAGGACCAGCAGTCCCGTCACGGTCAGCGCGTAGCGCGCCGACCACGGCCGCGCCAGCCGCCACACCAGCACGCCGGCGGCGGCCGCGACGCCGTAGCTGGCGCCGACGTCGACGTCGAACACCAGGGCGTGGCTCTCCTGGCCCAGGCTGATCCGCAACGCCAGCAGGCCCTGGCTGGCCAGCGTGCCGCCGGCGTGCCCGGTGACCACCACCGCCAGCCAGCGCAGCGTGCCCAGCCACCGCTCGACCGGGCCGAGGAAGACCAGGAACAGCAGGAGGAACTGGGCCAGGCCCAGCCAGACGAGCACCACCGACGGCGAGATCCAGAACGCGCTGGTCACCAGGACCCGGATGGGGTGGTGCGCGAGCTGGTGCAGGTTGGTGCTGCGGCGCACCAGCAGCCGTTCCTGCACCCGCTCCGGCAGGTTGGCCAGGACCACGGTGGTCGCGGTCAGGGCGACGAACCACACGCTGGTCCCCGGTGCTCGGCGCACGGCGCGGCCGAGGCCGGCGGCTGCGCTGCTCACGACCGACACCGCGCCATGCTACGGAGCGCCTCCACCGCGGTCCCGGGCAGTGACCTCCACGGGCAGTGGGCTCCACGGGCGGCGACCTCACGGCGACCTCCGCGCGGGGCGCGCCGGCCGCCGGGTGGCAGGCTGATGGCCATGACGACCACGCCGACCCCGCGCCGCTGGCCGACGAGCTTCGCCGACCGCCTCACGGCGCCGCTGCCGGGGCCGCGGCAGCTCCTGCGGGCGTTGCGGGAGGGCGCCTTCCGCGCCTCCACGGCCGAGGCCGACCACATCCCGGTGCGGCGCGACGGCGCGTTGCCGACCCTGTCGCCCGGCACGGCCTCGGTGACCTGGGTGGGTCACGCGACGTTCGCGCTGCGCCTGGGCGGGGCCTGCGTGCTCACCGACCCGGTCTGGTCGGGGCGCATCCCCGGCGTGCCCCGGCGGATCACCCCGCCCGGCCTGGCGTGGTCGGCGCTGCCCAGGGTGGACGCGGTCGTGATCAGCCACAACCACTACGACCACATGGACGCCCCGACGCTGCGGCGGCTGCCGCGCGACACGCCGGTCCTGGTGCCGGCCGGGCTGGGGGAGTGGTTCCGCAAACGCGGGTTCACCGCCGTGGTCGAGCTGGACTGGTGGGAGACGGCGGAGGTGGCGGGCCTGCGGTTCGACTTCGTCCCCGTCCACCACTGGAGTCGGCGGACGCTGTTCGACACCTGCCGCAGCCTGTGGGGCGGGTGGGTGGTGACCGCGCCCGGCGGGCCGCGCCTGTTCCACGCCGGCGACTCCGGCTACGGCCCGTACTTCGCCGAGATCGGCCAGCGCCACCCCGGCATCGACGTCGCGATGCTGCCGGTGGGCGCCTACCACCCCCGGTGGTTCATGAAGGCCGTCCACATGGACCCGGACGAGGCGGTGCGGGCCGCCGAGGACGTGGGCGCGCGTCGGATGGCGACGATGCACTGGGGCACGTTCGTGCTGTCCGGGGAGCCCCTGCTCGACCCGGTGCTGCGCGCCCGCGCGGCGTGGGAGAAGGCCGGCAGGGAGCGCGAGGACCTGTGGGACCTGGCCGTCGGCGAGACCCGGGTGGTGAACGGCCGGAAGCGCTGACGGCGCGCGACGACTCTCGTCGGGGCGGCGTTGGCCGCCCCGACGCGGCGTCTCAGGGGGTCGGAACAGTGCCGGGGGAGCCGGCCAGACCGAGGATCTCGGCGCGGTAGAGCGTGGCGGGGTCGTTGCACACCGCCCGCAGGTGGCCGTAGATCTCCAGGGTCACCAGCCCGTGCAACCGGCCCCAGACCCGCAGCGCCAGGGCGACCACCGAGGGCGAGAGGCTCAGCGGGTCGGCCTGGATCTTGGCCAGGTAGCTGGGCGCGAAGTCCGACCAGTCGAAGAGGCCGCCCACCGGCGTGTTCGGGGCGTGGACCTCGGCCACCAGGCGGTTGAGGCCGCAGCAGATGCGGCGGGCCGCCTCGGCGGCCGGGCCGTCGTCGGGCGGCGTGTAGCCGGGAACCGGGTCGCCGTAGATGAGCCGGAAGCCCTCGGGGTTGGCCAGCGCCCACTCCCGCAGGGCCAGGCCCCAGGCCACCAGGCGGCCGGCGGGATCGGTGGCGGGCACCGCGTCCCTGGCCTTCTCCAGCGCGTCGGCGAGCGAGGCGCTGATCTCGTCGACCAGCGCGGTGACCAGGTCGTCCCGCGTGGCGAAGTAGCTGTAGATCGCGCGGGCCGTCATGCCCATCTCCCGCGCGATGCCGCGCAGCGAGATCGCTCCCGGCCCCTCGGCGGCCATCTGCCTCATGGCGATGGTGGTGATCTCCCGGGTCGTCTCCGCCCTGAGCCGTTCCCTCCGGCTCAACGGTTGCCCGGTCGTTGGCCCGGCTGTCGTCCCGGTCGTCGGCCCAGTTCTCGCTGACACGCTTGACACTCTATGCCGGTGCACTAGTCTTCGGCGTGTCAAAAGTACACGGCGTTTCCTCAACGCATCGGCGTGGACGAGACGCCTCGCGATCCCAGGGAGAACCCATGGCTGCTTACGTGGTGGTCGACGCCGAGGTCCTGGACCCCACGCGTCTCCAGGAGTACCGCGACCTCGCCGAGGCGTCGATCGCCCAGTACGGCGGTCGCTACCTCATCCAGGGCACCGTTCCCGAGGTCGTCGAGGGCACGTGGCCCTCCTCGTCGCGGGTGATGACGGTCCTGGAGTTCGCGACCATGGAGCGGGCCAGGGAGTGGTACGCCTCCACGGAGTACGGCCGGGCGAAGTCGGCCCGTGAGGGCGCGATCGACGTGCGTCTGCTCCTCGTCGAGGGGAAGTCCGAGTAGTCGGACCTGGCGCCGGTGCTCGGCGGCGGGCCTGCCTCCCCCTGGCGGGCCCGCCGCCGAGCTCCCCCTCAGCTCGGGCGGAACTCCGCCTCGAGCACGTCGGTGAAGATCCCGATCGGGTTGGTCCAGTCGCCGTCGGCCCAGTCGCCGTTGACGTTCATCGAGACCACGTGCCCGCCGTCGCGGGTTCCGTAGGCGCAGCTCCAGGAACCGTTGACGGCGCCGCCCATGCCCCAGACCGTGGCGCCGGACGACAGGGTGACCGAGGAGATGCCCAGCCCGTACTCGGCGTTGTCGAGCCAGCCGCGGGTCGGGACGGTCGTGAACATCTCCTCCTGCTGCTCGGGCGGGAGGATCTCGCCGGCCAGCAGGGCGCGGAAGAACCGGTTGAGGTCCGCCGTGGTGGAGACCATGCCACCGGCCGCCCAGGCCCCGGACGGGTTCAGCTCCGTCACGTCGTAGACCGGGGCGTCGCCGCCGCTCATCGCGTTCTTCGTGTAGTGCCGGGCGTGCGGCCCGCGCAGGGTCGGGTCGTCGCCCTCCGGGAGGTAGGTGCCGGTCAGGCCGAGCGGGTCGGTGATCACCCGCTGGATCTCCTCGCCCAGCGTCCTGCCGGTCCCCTTCTCGATGATCATTCCGATGAGGACGGAGTTGGTGTTGGAGTACCCCCAGTCCGTGCCGGGCTCGAAGGCCGGCGGATGGGCCATCGCGGTCTCCACCAACTGCTCCGGCCGGTAGCTGTCGAAGCGGTGGTCGAGGAACGCCGGGCTGTGGCAGCGCTGGAGCATCTCCGGGTCCAGCGAGTAGTTGGCGATCCCGCTGGTCTGGTTGAGCAACTGCCGCACGGTGATGGCGCGGCCGTCGTGGCCGTTGCCCCGGATCACCCTGGGCAGCCACGTCCCCACCTTGTGGTCCAGGGGCATCTTCCACTTGGCCGCCAGGCTCAACATCACGGTGGACACGAACGTCTTGGTGATGCTGCCGATGCGGAAGTGTTCCCCCGCCTGGCGTTTCCAGCCGGTGGCGGTGTCGGCGACGCCGGCGGTGGCGAACCGCTGGTCGTCACCGTGGTGGATCTCGGCGACGACGCCCGGCACCCCGCCCTCGTTCACCGCCCGGTCCAGCACCTCGTGGATGTCGCTCATCGCCTCAGGCCACCTCCCACGTGACCGGAAGCCGGCGCACGCCGTAGATGTTCGCGTTCTCCCGCATGGGGATCTCCTCGGCCGGGACGGCCAGGCGCAGGGTCGGGAACCGGGCGACCAGCGCGGGGAAGGCGACGGTCATCTCCACGCGGGCGAGCTGCTGACCGAGGCACTGGTGGATGCCGTGGCCGAAGGCGAGGTGCCCGGTCGCCCTGCGCCGCAGGTCGAGGGTGTCCGGGTCGGGGAACCGCTCCGGGTCGCGGTTGCCGGCGTGCATGGAGATGGTGACCGTCTCGCCGGCCCTGATCACCTGGCCGTCCAGCTCGATGTCCTCCATGGCCGTCCGCACACCGGGGTCGGCGATGGTCAGGTAGCGCAGCAGTTCCTCGACGGCCGACTCGGCCAGGTCGGGGTCGTCGCGCAGCGCGGCGAACTGCTCCGGGTTGCGCAGCAGGGCGAAGGTGCCCAGGGCGAGCATGTTGGCCGTGGTGTCCAGGCCAGCGCCCAGCAGGAACGTGCCGATGCCGGCGAGCTCCTCGTCGGTCAGGTCGCTGGTGGTCAGGTCGCTGAGCACGTCGTCGGTGGGGTTGGCGCGCTTGGCCGGCACCAGCTCCCGGATGTAGCGCTCCAACGCGTTCCAGGACTCCATCTGCTCCTGCGGCGACTCGGCCAGGGAGGCGCGCTGTTGGAAGAACTCGCGGTCCGCGGTGGGGACGCCGAGCAGTTCGCAGATCATCAACGCCGGGATGGGCTGGGCGAACGCCGGCACCAGGTCCACCGGCGGCCCCTGCCGCTCCATGGCGTCCAGGCGTTCGTGGGTGATTTCGACGACGCGGTCGGTGAGCTGGCGCATCCGGCGGACGGTGAACTTGCCGGTGAGCAGGCTCCGGTAGCGGGTGTGCTCGGGCTGGTCCATGGCGGTGAGGTCGCCGAGCGGCCCCGGCGGGATCGGGCCGACGTCCAGCGTCGGGTGGTGCATGTGCTCGTAGCGGGAGCTGAAGCGGCGGTCGCCCAGCACCGCCCTGGCGAGGGTGTGGCTGGTGACCAGCCAGCCCAGGTGGCCGTCGGGGTAGCGCATCCGGCTCAGCGGGCGCCGCTCGCGCAGCCGGCCCAGCTCCTCCGGCGGGTCGAAGGGGCAGCCGGCGGGGCGCGTCGTCGGCATCGGCTCCACCGGGGCCTCGGGCTGCTCCGACGAGGGCGCTGAGGGCGCCGAGGGCGCCGACGGCGTCAGGGGCTCGCTCTGCATCGTTCTCTCCTGTGTGGTGGGAAAAACGGCCGGTCAGGCCGACTCGCGGTTGAACAGCTTCTTCGACCAGAGGTATCCGCCGAGGGCGATGACGGCGCACCAGCCGAGGGCGAGCGCCAGGTTGTTCCCCAGTGGTGCGCCCGACAGCAGGGCGCGCACGCTCTCGATGATCGGCGTGAAGGGCTGGTACTCGGCGAACCAGCGCAGGCCGGTGGGCATGGAGTCGGTGGGGACGAAGCCGCTGCCGAGGAAGGGCAGCAACACCAGGGGCATGGGCGCGTTGCTCGCGGTCTCCACGCTCTTGCTGGTCTGGCCGAGCGCGACGCACAGCCAGGTGAGGGCGAACGTCAGCGCCGCCAGGACGCCGAGCGCGGCGAGCCAGCCAGCCGGTCCGGCGCTGGGCCGGAAACCGATGAGCAGCGCGACGCCGGTGACGACCACCAGGCTGAACACCGTCTGGATGAGGGTGCCGATGACGTGGCCGGTCAGCACCGAGACCCGGGCGATGGCCATGGTGCGGAACCGGGCGATGATGCCCTCGGTCATGTCCATGGCGACCGACACCGCCGTCCCCTGGACCGCCGCGCTGACGGTCATCAGCAGGATCGCCGGGGTGACGTAGTTGACGTACTGGGCGCGCCCGCTGGCACCGCCGCCGACACCGCCGATCCCGGCGCCGAGGGCGCCGCCGAAGACGTAGACGAACAGCAGCAGGAAGACGATCGGCATCCCGACGAGCATCAGCGTCATCGACGGGTACCGCAGCATGCGGCGGAGGTTGCGCCGCAGCATCGTCGCCGAGTCGCGCAGGGCGTAGGAGGGCGTGCTCATCGCGTGGTGACCTTGACCTTGTCGTTGGCGGGGTTGGGGAAGTCGGCGGCGTCGCCGGAGTGGGTCGGACCGTCGGGGTTTCCGGTGAGGGCGAGGAAGACGTCGTCGAGGTCGGGGGTGTGCACCGACAGCTCCTCGACCACGACCGAGGCGTGGTCGAGCCGGTCCAGCAACGCCTTGAGCGAGCCGACGCTGCCGTCGTTGGGCACCTGGAGGGTGAGCGCGTCGTCGTCGCGGACGACCGGGCCGACCACGCGCGCGGCGACGTCGAGGTGCCGGGCGTCGGCGAACCGCAGGCGGACGTGGCCGCCGGGGATGCGCCGCTTGAGCTCCTCCGGGCTGCCCTCGGCGACCAGCCGGCCCCGGTTCAGGACCGCGATCCGGTCGGCGAGCTGGTCGGCCTCCTCCAGGTACTGCGTGGTCAGGAAGATCGTGACCCCGCTGGCGACCAGGCCGCGGACGATCTGCCACATGTCGCGCCGGCTGCGCGGGTCCAGCCCGGTGGTCGGCTCGTCGAGGAAGATCACCTGGGGGTCGCCGACCAGGGTCATCGCCAGGTCGAGCCGCCGGCGCATGCCGCCGGAGTAGGTCGCCGCCGGCTTCCGACGCGCCTCGACCAGGTCGAACTGCTCCAGGAGCCGCTCGGCGCGCCGCCGACCCTCGGCCCGGCCGAGGTGGTGCAGGTCGGCCATCAGCCGCAGGTTCTCGTCAGCGGTGAGCAGGTTGTCCACCGCGGAGAACTGCCCGGTGACGCCGATCGCGGCGCGCACGGCGTCGGGCTCGGTCGCCAGGTCGTGTCCGCAGATCCGCGCGGTCCCGCCGTCCGGGCGCAGCAGCGTGGAGAGGATCTTGACCGTGGTGGTCTTGCCGGCGCCGTTCGCGCCGAGCAGCGAGAAGACCGTTCCCCGCGGGACGTGGAGGTCGATCCCGGCGAGCACGACGTGGTCGCCGTACGACCTGCGCAGCCCGGTCGCCGTGATCGCCGGGGCGGACGGCTTGGTGGACATGGGTTTCCTTTCGGGAGGGTTCGCCGACCGCGCCGAGCTGGGCGTGCGGCATCGCCGGCGACGGACGTGCGTCGTCGTGGTGGGTGTTCTGGTGAAGTGCGGCTGGGTGCTGCTGAGCGCTGTTGACGGCCGCTGCCCGTGAGCTGGTCGGGGCTGCGGGGGTGGGGCCGCGGCTTCGCCCCGGTCCGCCGTCGCCCTTCTCGGGGCTTCCGCGGGCGGGATGGGGCCGCCGCCTTCCTGATCACGTCATGGCACCACTATGGCACACGAATGACACCACGACAAGCACGGGTGGCGCGGGCTGATGTCAGAACGCCATTCTCGCTGGTCCTGGCAGGAGTGCGCAGGCGTGCCCGCCCCGGCGCGAGCTCCGCCGGGGTGTCGTGTTGGTGTCGCACTGATGCCGACTGGCATCACCGCGCGCTGGGTCCTGAGCGCGTCGACTCCGTCCTTCCACATCGGACCCGTCACGCCGTGATCGCGGCCTCACTCGGGCGGCCCGCCCCCGAACACGGGTTTTGCGTCGCGCCCTGCCGGGCACAGCGGGAGCATGCGACTTCCACGAGGCGTGCTCGACAACACCCTGTCGGTCCTTCGGGAGGGCTACGGCTGGCTCCCGGGACTGCGGCGCCGCCATGGCACCGACATGGTGCACACCAGGGTGCTGGGACAGCGCGCGGTGGGCCTGTGCGGCCCGGACGCGGCACGGTTCTTCTACGACGAGGAGCACGTGCGGCGGCACACCGCCCTGCCCGAGCTCGTCCGGGGCACGCTGTTCGGCAAGGGCGCCGTGCACACCCTCGACGGCGAGGCGCACCGCCGCCGCAAGCACCTGTTCCTCGACCTCGTGACGCCCGAGAACGTCGCGGCGCTGGCCAAACAGGTCGGCGAGGCGTGGGACCACGCGGTGGCCGGGTGGGAGCCCGGGCAGCCCGTCGTCGTCCTCGACGAGGCCAGCCGGGTGATCACCCGGGGGGTGTGCCGCTGGGCGGGAGTGCCCGTCGACGACCAGGACGTGCCCGAGGTGGCGCGGGACCTGGTGGCGATGGTGGACGGCTTCGCCACGCTCGGCCCCCGGCACTGGCGCGCCCGGCGGGCCCGTGGTCGGCGGGAGCGGTGGCTGGCCTCCCTCGTGGACCGGGTGCGCCGGGGCGAGGTCGAGGCGCCGGCGGGCTCCGCGCTCGACGCCGTGGCCCGGCACCGCGACGCCGACGGCGACGTGACGGCCTCCGAGCTGGCCCCGAAGCTGGCCGCGGTGGAGCTGCTCAACGTGATCCGCCCGACCGTCGCGGTCTGCTGGTTCGTCGCCTTCGCCGCGCACGCGCTGCACCGCTGGCCCGAGCACCGCCAGCGGCTCCGCGACGGCGACGCCGAGTTCACCGAGTCCTTCGTCCACGAGCTGCGTCGCTTCTACCCGTTCGCGCCGTTCGTCGGGGGACGCGCGGTCAGCGACCTGACCTGGCGCGGCGACCGGATTCCGCGCGGTGCGCTGGTGTTGCTCGACCTGTACGGGCAGAACCACGACGGCCGGCTCTGGGAGGAGCCCTACGCCTTCCGACCCGATCGCTTCCTCGGCCGGAAGATCGGCGCGTTCGAGCTGGTGCCCCAGGGCGGCGGCGACCCGCGCACCGGCCACCGCTGTCCGGGGGAGCCGTTCACCGTCGCCGTGCTGTCGGCGCTGGTTCCCCGGCTCGCCGCGCTGGACCACGAGGTGCCGGGCCAGGACCTCGGCATCTCCCTGAGCCGCGTCCCGGCCCGTCCGGCGAGCGGCTTCGTCCTGGTGCCCCGCCGCCGGTGAGCGGTTCCGCCGGTGGTCCTCGGGTCGGCCCGGTCCCGATCAGCGGACCACGATCGCCGAACCAGAGAGTTCATGATCACGGCAGTGGGTACTCGCCGGCTGGACGAGGAAAAACCGAACCACGGAGGCAACGATGGCAGTACCCGCAGTGTCGTCGGTGATGTCCCGAGACGTCGTGGCCGTCCGCCCCGAGGCGTCGTTCGAGGAGATCGCCGCCCTGGTGGTGGACAGGGAGCTCGGCGAGGTGCCGGTGACCGACGATCGCGGCCACGTGCTGGGCGTCGTGTCCGAGGCGGACCTGGTGGCCGAGGCCGAGCAGCGGACCAGCTCCGACGCGACCGACCCCCGAACCCGGCGGCTGACGGCGGCCGACGTGATGACCGTCAGCGTCGCCTGCGTCCGGCAGGACGACCCGGTCGCGGTGGCGGCGCGCCGCCTCGTCGAGGCCAACGTCCGGAGCCTGTTCGTGCTGGACTCCGCCGACCGGCTCACCGGCGTGGTCGCCCGCCGCGACCTGCTCCGCCGGTACCTGCGGCCGAACGAGCGGAACCACGTCGACGTGCCCGTGCCCGCCAGGACGTCCGCCGCCGTCCGGAGCAACGGGCAGCAGCGGGGAGAGGAGCGCCGTATGCCCGCCGTGCTGGTCGGCATCGCCGGAGTCGAGGGGGAGGACGCGCGGGTCGTGGCGTGGGCCGCCGAGGAGGCGACCCGGCGGGGCCTGCCGCTCCGGCTCGTCCACGTCATCGCCCCGCAGCCCTACGAGATGCCCTTCACGCTCGGCGGCCAGGTCCTGCCGCTGGACGACGCGGCGCTGCGCGAGGCCGCGCGGACCTCGCTCGACGAGGCGGTGGCCCAGGTCCGGACGACGCACCCGGAACTCGCCGTGACCGCCAGCCTCGCCGACGGGCGACCCGAGGCCGTCCTCCGCGCGGAGTCGGCCCGGGCCGCGATGCTCGTCGTCGGCGCCCACCGGCACGGAGCGCTGGCCGAGGCGGTGCTGGGCTCGACCGCCGGCGACATGAGCGTCTCCGCGAAGTGCCCGGTGGTCGCCGTCCCGGTCGACGAGCAGCGGTCGTCGACGGCCGGACCGGTCGTCCTGGGCGTGGACGACGCCGAGACCTCGCGGGCCGCCGCGGAGTTCGCCTTCGCCGAGGCGTCCTGGCGCGGCGTGGAACTGCACGCCGTGCACTGCTGGCCCGGCCCGCCGGCGCTGAGCGAGGGCCTTCCGGAGCCGCAGGACCACGAGCTGGTCCTCACCGGCGCGCTCTCCGGGCTGGCCGGCCGGTACCCGGACGTGACCGTGCACGCCCTGTCGGTCAACGGTGAGGCTCCGACCGAGCTGCTGCACCGCTCCCAGGGCGCCGCGCTGCTGGTCGTCGGCACGCACGGCCGGCGTCGCGTGGGCGCGGTGATCCTCGGCTCGGTGAGCAGGCAGCTCCTGCGTTCCGCCACCTGCCCGGTCGCCGTCGTGCGGACGCATTCGTAAGCGCCGTCCGGGTTTTCCCGGCCGCGTTCACGATGGTCGGTGCGGGTCGCCAGGGCGCCGTCACCAGGTGACTCACTGGGGGGCTCACCAGCCGTGACTCACTGAATGACGGGGCCTCGCGCGACCCCACCGGCCGACACCGGGTGCACCCGATCCGGTGCGGGCCGTTCGACTGAACTTCGCACCCGCCGCGCTGGTGCCAACCCGGAAATCTGTGACGATCATCGCATCCTTCCGGCGGGCGGGGAGGCGTCATGGACGGCTTCGAGGTGGGACGGGACGACCTGCGCGCGATGAGCGACCGGCTCCTCCTCACGACCGAGGACCTGCGGTCGGTCCGGGGAACCTGGGACAGCGCGACGGTCAACGGCGGCGCCGCGTTCGGCACCAGCGACTGTGGCGCGGCCTTCACCGAACTCCAGCAGCGCCTGTTCGACGCGCTCGGCCAGCGGGTCAGCCGCCTCGGCCGACTGGCGACGTCCACAGTGGACAGTGCGGCCGCCTACGACCACGCCGAGAGCGCCACGGCGCGCGCGTTCGGAGCGGGGCCGGTGTGAGCGAGGCGGACAGCGCGGCCCTGGCCAGCAGGGCGCGGCAGTTGAACGAGCTGGTGGCCACCCTGACTCCGGAGACCTGTCGCGCCGCCGCCCAGGAGGGCATGCGCCTCCTCGGTGAGCCGACCGGCGACCCCGACGGCCTGGACGACCTGGCGGTGGCCTTCCGCCACGCCGCCGAAGGACTGCGCGCCGTGGGACAGGACACAGCGGTCAACGCGGAGCTGTCCGCGGCGTGGCGCGGCCCCGCGGCCGCCGTCGCGGGCGAGCAGATCACCGACGACGCGCGCCAGGTCGCCGACGAGGCGCAGGTCTTCGCCACCGCCGGCGAAGTGATCGGCGCGCTGGCCGACCAGGTGCGCCAGGACCGGCGGGACCACGAGGACCTCCGCCAGCGCCTGGTCGACCTCGACCACCGGACGGCGGAGGCCGGCCAGGACCGGCTGGGCGACCTGGCCGTCCAGGTCGCCGACGCGCTCCACGCCGGCTCGCTGCTGTTAACCCGGATTCGCGCCGAGCACGAGGCCGCCGCCGACCGCTTCCGACAACTCGTCGCCGGGCCGGGAACCGGCGCCGCGCCCACTGTGGCGGCGGCCAGGGCAGACCGCCGCCTTCCCCTCGACGAGATCCACCGGCGGTACCAGGTCTCGGTCGACCCCGAGGGCATGACCATCTACCCGAACGGCGCCACCGGCTGGCTCTGCCAGAAGCTCGGCATCCGCCAGGCGAGAGTGACGGTGGGGGAGGCCCGACTGCTCGACCAGATCGGACCGTTCGGCGTGAAGGACGCCTACGACGCCCAGAAGGTCGCGCTCAACCGGGCGGAGAACACCTTCTCCGGGCACGGGATCACCGACGGCCACGCCGACGCCTTCCGGCACGCCTACTGGAACGCCCTGCTCACCCACCGGTTCGGTCCGGAGTGGACGGAGCACTACTGCACAGCGCACGAGCGGAACCCGGAGAACACGGGAAGTTCCGAGGCGATGGACCTCCACAACAACGAGGTGGGGCGACGCATCGCCACCCAACACCCCGACGCGGACCCGGACGAACTCGCCGCCCTCGTGGAGAAGGCCGTCCGCGACGGGGAGATGGTGGTCATCGACCGGAACGGGCGCCTCGCCTACAGCGACCAGCTCGACCCCGGCCAGACCGGACACGCCGAGGACACCCAACCCACCGGTCGGACCCCGGGTGATCCCGGCTACCACAGCGGTGGTGGCTACAACCCGGGCAGCGATGCCGAAAGCCACGGAACAGCGGGGAACTACTGATGCGCACTCGGTGGATGGTCGTGGCCGGACTCGTGGCCCTACTGGGATCGGGGTGCGTCGCACACCCATCTGTGCCGGTCGAGTCGGACGAGCGGATCGCGAACGAGCTGCGGTCGCTGCGCGGAACCGGGAGGACACGGCCGTTGAAGGACGTGGTTCCCGGTGACTGGGACGCCGTGCACATCCTGAGCGGTCCCATGTCCCGGAGGCTCGTGGAGCGGACAGTCGGTGTCCCCGTCGACATGGACGAGGTGTTCCTGGAGGACGCGGATCTCCTCCTGCTGATGAGGGGCGGGGCCGTGGTGCGCGTGGTGAGCACGGGTTTCCACGCCCTGAACAACGGCCGCTACTCCACGTCCGCCCAGCTCGTCACCGCCCAGGACCCGAACAACGTCGGCATCGGAGTCGTCGACCCGAACTCCCCACCCTCCTCGTCCGCGCCGCGCTCCAGCCCCCGGCAAGCCCCCGCCACGTCCTGAACAGTCCGATGTGGACAGTCACGAGATCGAGCGGCAGAACGGCGTCGATCTTGAGTTGGTGGTCCGGCTGGTGGTCGGGGCCGAACTTCGGTCGCTCCCGGACGTACATCACGGGCGGGTGCGGTTGGTCGGCGGCCAGGATCTCGTCGAGGATCCGGTCCGGTTCCACCGGTGTCCGCGCGATCACCGGTTTCTCGGGATGGCCGGCGTGGCTGTAGTGGTACACCTCGATGCTGTACGTCACAACGCAGTCAACTCCCTACCCACCTCGTGAGCCGGAGGTGAACGGGTCGGTGGCGTGCTGGCGCAAGCACATCCGGGGAGCTGTTGGTGTGTCTGGTCATTGGTGTCCGGCTCGGTACAGGTCGCGCATGAGGGCGATCTCGGCTCCGTGGTGCAGCAGTTCCTGGTTGGTCCACCAGACGATCTCGATGAACGGCACGTCCGGATCGCTGCCGTAGGGGTAGGTGCTGTAGCCGAACGTGTCGAGTGCGTTGTCATCGGCGGTGAGCAGTGCCTTCCGCCACTGCGCCGCACTGGCGTCGAAAGCCCTGATCGCTTCGGCGGCGACACCGCTGGCGCGGTGGTCGTCCTGGGTCATCGTGTGGTTGCCAGCCGTGTGATCCGCGCGCAGGGCCAGCAGTTCGGTGAGGTGGCTCAACCGCCAGGCGATCGTGGTGAAGGGTGGCGGCGAGGGGTGCGGCATGGGCGCGCCATCGCGCCCCCAGTCGCCCGTGCCGACCAGAAGGGACGCACGTGGCCCTGGCCCCTGGGAGCGCCGTCGGACCGACCAGCAGCCGGGCACCGGCTCCCAGAGGTGCTCCTCGTCGGTCATGGGGCTGACCTCGACCGGGGACCCGTTGCCGCTGTCCACGGTCGGACCCGTCATGCGGTCGGTGAGGCGCTGGCGCGCGAAGTCGAACTGCCGCAGCAGGGGGATCAGGCGACGTGGTGTCATCGGAGGCTCCTGCGGTGGCTGGCGGACCCTGCGGAAAGGCAGTGGCCCGCCAGCGTGTCACGGCCGCGATCTCATGGCTTCTCGTTTTTGCCGAGCCCCACCGCGCTCGCGGGTGGCTTCTGCAGTGCTTCCGTCAGTGCGTCGGGTGCTGTCACCATCGCGTTGTGGCCGGTCTCGATTTCCAGGGTCGGCCAGCCGAACTCCTCGGCCCACTGGCCGAACGGGATTCCGCCGCCGGGGACGCATACCACCGCGCTGGTGGGGATCAGGTCGACCGTGCCGGTGAGGCGGGTCGGCTCGGCGAAGGTCAACCGGGGCTGCGGAGTCAGGCGTGGCCGGAGGAAGGCCTGGTCCGTCGGTTCGGACACGCCGAGCGACTCCAGGGGTGGCGGTGGGACCATGCCGTCCACCGTCACGGAGTCCAGCCAGTCGCGGAAGAACCGGGTCGCTCGATCGTCCAACGACTCCCCGTCGCGGCCCGCCCAGGCGTCGACCATGACGATCCGGGCGATCCGCTCCGGCGCCTGGTCGGCGGCTTCCCGCACGACGAAGCCGCCGTAGCTGTGCCCGACCAGGACCACGTCCCGGAGGTCCTCGTACCGCAACATCGCCACGAGATCGGTCACGTGGGCGCGCAGCCCGATCTTCGGCGTCGCCTGGTGGGCGCGTTCGCCGATGCCGCTCAGCGTGGGCGTGAACACGTCGTGTCCCGCTGCCCGCAGCCGGTCCGCCACTCGCCGCCACGACCAGCCGCCCTGCCAGGCCCCGTGCACGAGCACGTACGTCGCCATCCTGACTCCTTCCCACAGCTTCCTGATCAAGGACACTAAGCTTCAAAAACAGGAAGCACAAGAAGGTGATGGCGGAAGTTCGGAAACCGGAAGCGGTCACCCTACGATGGGGAAGTGGACCAGCGAACGTACAGCCAGTACTGCGCCGTCGCGCGGACTCTGGACCTGGTGGGGGAGCGGTGGACGCTGCTCCTCGTCCGCGAGCTGCTGACCGGCCCCAAGCGGTTCGGCGACCTCCAGCGGAGCCTGCGTGGCATCGGCACCGGTCTGCTCGCCGTCCGGATGAAACACCTGGAACGGCAGGGTTTGGCGCACAGGATCACGCTGCCGCCCCCGGCGCGCACTCCCGCCTACGCGCTGACCGAGGCGGGCGAGGAGCTCGGCCCCGTGGTGCTGGCGCTGGCGCGGTGGGGTCTCAAGTGGACCATGGGCGACCGCCGGGACACCGAGGTGTTCCGCCCGGGCTGGGCGGTGCTGGCCATGGAGACCTACTTCGACCCCACCGCTGCCGCCGGCGTGCGCGCGATCTACGAGTACCGGGTCGACGACGAGGTGTTCCACGTGCGGATCGACGACGGCGCCCTGGAAGCGGCCCACGGCCCCGCCCAGCGTCCTGACGTGGTCATCGAGACCACCACCGAGGTGTTCCTCGCGGTGGCCGAGGGGCAGATTGACTACGCGGCCGCGCTCAAGGACGGCAGCGCTACGGTCTCCGGAGACCGGAAACTGCTGCGCCTCCTGGCCAAGCTGTTCCGCAGGCCGACGCGAGCCACCCGCCACCCGGCCACCGCAGACGAGTAGGAACCCTTCCCGGCGGCACGGCCGCTACAGGAGTGCGGTGATGTAGTCGGTGGAGTCGTTGGTGTTCAGTGCCACGGCGCGGAGGCCTCGGATGGCTGTGGCGTAGTAGTCCACTTCGGGTTTGGTGTCCATGAAGGACAGTGCTCGGGGTGTTTCCAGGACGACGATGGGTGGGAGGTC
>NZ_FQVN01000008.1 GCF_900129375.1 Streptoalloteichus hindustanus
TCGGCGGCGTGATGGGCGTCAGACGGCCTGACGACGGCCTGAGGAGATCAACAAGATGCAAACGGCCTGGTCAGGGGTAGAGCGTGAACCAGATCGCGATGTAGTGGCAGATCGCCGCGATGACCGTGGCCGCGTGGAAGAACTCGTGGTAGCCGAAGACCCGCGGCCACGGGTTCGGCCACCCGGTGGCGTAGAAGACCGCGCCGACCGTGTAGAGCACGCCGCCCGCCAACAGCAGCACCAAGCCTGCGACACCGGCGTGGTGCAGCAGGTCGGGCAGCACGAACACGGCCACCCAGCCCAGCGCGATGTAGATGGGCACGCCGAGCCACCGCGGCGCGTGCGGCCAGGTCAGCTTGAGGACGACGCCGCCGAGGGCACCGCCCCACACCACGGCCAGCACGATCGCGCCCGTGCCCGGCGGCATGGCCAGCAACGCGAACGGCGTGTAGGTGCCGGCGATGAACAGGAAGATCATCGAGTGGTCGAGGCGCTTCATCCAGGTCCGCGCCACGACGCTCGCCCAGTTCTTGCGGTGGTAGAGCGCGCTCACCCCGAACAGCGCGGACACGGTGGCCGCGTACACCGCCGTGCCGGCGGCCGCCTTGCCCGACACCGTGGACGCGGCCAACGCGACCAACGTCGCGCCGGTGGCGCCCGAGACGACGAACGACCAGAAGTGGATCCAGCCTCTGGCCCGTGGCTTGAGGAACGGGACTGGCGCGCGTCCCTGCGGTGCGTGTGTCACGGGAGCGGTCACGAGCACGAGGTTACGTGAGCGTAGGTTCCGCCAGGCAAGAGCGATGTTCCGCGGGACACCGTCGGTCTACGCGCAACACCCACGCGGGACGAATGCGGCTCAACGGATGGCCGCCCCCCAAACGCACACCCGGGGCGTCGGCGGGCGGCTCAGCGGAGCAGCGCGTGCTCGACCTTCAGGCAGCGGTCCACGACCACGTCCAGGCCGCCCTCCGCCGCGATGCGGGCGCCTTCCTCGCTGATCACCCCGAACTGGAGCCACAGCGCTCCGGCGCCCAGCGCCACCGCCTGCTCGGCGATCGTCGGGACGGCCTCGGGACGGCGGAACACGTCCACCACGTCCACCGGACCGGGCAGGGCGAGCAGGGTTGGGTAGGCGGGTCGGCCGAACAGCTCGTCCAGGTTCGGGTTGACGGCGACCACGTCCACACCCCGGTCGAGCAGGTACCGCGCGACCTGGTGGCTGGGCCGGTCAGGGCTGGCGCTCGCGCCGACCACGGCGACGGTGCGCATCCCCCGCACGACGCGTTCGATCACTTCCGGGTCCTGCCACGGTCGCGGTGGGTGCTCAGCGGGCTGCACAGGGCGAGTGTGCCCGACGAGCCCGGTTCGCGCGGGGCGTAGTCTGCCGAAACGTGGGGCTGCGTGCACGTGTCAGTGACCTTCTGTACGGCTTCTACGAGTGGCGGCTGCGCCGGCAGCTCGAAGGAGCCCAGCGGCCCAGGCACGTCGGCGTCATCCTGGACGGCAACCGCCGGTGGGCGCGGGAGGCCGGCTTCAACGATGTCAGCCACGGTCACCGCGCGGGCGCCCAGCGGATCGCCGACCTGCTGGCCTGGTGCCGGGACGCGGGCGTCGAGGTGGTCACGCTGTGGCTGCTCGCCACCGACAACCTGAAGCGGCCGACGGAGGAGCTCGACCCGCTGCTGGAGATCATCGCCGACGTCGTCGACGAGATCAGCGAGCCCGGCACCCCGTGGCGGGTGCGGGTGGTCGGCGCCATGGACATGCTGCCCACCGAGACCGCGGCCCGGCTGTCGGCGGCCTCGCTGCGCACCGAGGGGCGCACCGGGATGCAGGTGAACGCGGCGGTCGGCTACGGCGGCCGCCAGGAGATCGCCGACGCCGTGCGCAAACTGCTGCTCCAGCACGCGGAGGCGGGCACCTCGATCGAGGAGCTGGCCGAGGTGCTGGACGTGGACCACATCGCGGAGCACCTCTACACCTCCGGGCAGCCCGACCCGGACCTGGTGATCCGCACCTCCGGTGAGCAGCGGCTCAGCGGGTTCCTGCTCTGGCAGTCCGCGCACTCGGAGTTCTGGTTCTGCGAGGCGTACTGGCCGGCCTTCCGCCGCGTGGACTTCCTCCGCGCGTTGCGGGACTTCGCCGCCCGGCACCGCCGCTTCGGGGGCTGATCCGCCGCGCTGGGCGCGGGTGGGGCGTGCCTGTGGTCGTGGGCCTCATGGGCCGCCCACGGTAGTCGCGGGCTGGGCCCTGATCCGGGCACCGGCGACGCGCCGGATGTCGTGACTGGGCTGGGCGTCGGGCCGCCGGGAACGAGCGGGAACGACGAAGGCCGGAAGAACGAAGACGGGGACGCCGAGCCGGTGCTCGGCGTCCCCGCTCCGTGTGGGCTGGTCGACCTGCTCGACCGACGGGCTCAGCCCTCCTTGTGGTGCTTGTGCTTCTTGTCGAAGTCGCCCTGCTTCTTGTCGAAGTCGCCCTGCTTCTTGTGGTGCCCACCGTGGCCGTGTCCGCCGTGGCCGCCGTGCCCGTGCCCGTGCCCGTGTCCACCGTGCCCGTGGCCGCCGTGGCCGTGCCCGTGGTGGCCGTGGCCGTGACCGTAGTGGTCGTGCTTGTGGAAGTCGTGCTGGGTGTCCTTGACGTGGATGTGGTCGCTCTCCTCCATGGTGGCGACGGAGGCCGAGCAGCTCTCCATGAACATCGGCGAGAGGATGGGAGCCACGACGGCGATGATGCCGATGTTGTTCTCGCAGATCCCGATCGGGACCTGGATCTGGTTCTCGTCGACGAGGTTGAGCGACCCGTTCCAGTCGTTGTCCTCGGATCCGCTGGCCAGGGCGGGGCTGGCCAGCATGGCCATGGCGCCGGCGGCGGCGGCGACGACGCCCACGGTCTTCTTGAGCATTACGCGATCCTCTTTTCCCTTTTGCTGCGGGAACCTCTGGAAACACGGTGTACAACATGGGTGACGTGCGTCCAGGGTCTTCTGGAACAGGGGTCCCGCGAGTGCCTCCCGGAACCCTGCGGAAGTGCCGTGGTCGTTATGGTCGGGACCGTTCGGCAGTGGGGACGTTACTCGTCATTGGCTGGGATGAGAAACTCGTCACCACTATTGGGTGATCATTTTGCGTCGGTTCGGTGCCTCGGGCTGGTCGATGACTCGTGAAGTCGGACGTCGGGTGGTGCCTGATGCCGTCGACAACCACGATGGCGATCACCCGGAAGAATGTTTCGCCGGGTTTCGGTGATATCTTTCCGAGAACAGGAAAGAGGCGGGAACGTCGAGTTGGCGCTCGACGTTCCCGCCTGGTGTGGGCGGTCGGCCGGTTCGGTCGACGCGTCGTTCTTACCGGCTGTGGTGCTTGTGGTGGTTGACCCTGGTGTCCTTGACCTTGATGTGGTCGCTCTCCTCCTCGGTGGCGACGGAGGCCGCGCAGCTCTCCATGAACATCGGCGAGAGGATCGGCACCACGACGGCGATGATGCCGATGTTGTTCTCGCAGACGCCGATGGGGACCTGGATCTGGTTCTCGTCGATGAGGTTGAGCGAGCCGTTCCAGTCGTTGTCCGAGCTGTCGCCACCGGCGAGGGCCGGGCTGGCCATCATGGCCATGGCGCCGGCGGCGGCGGCGACGACGCCCGCAGTCTTCTTGAGCATTGTGCTTCCTCTTCCGTTTCTTCCCGCCCCGCCCGTAATGCAGTCCGGCCATGGGGCCAGCGACGCCGCTGTGCGCGGCGTGCGTCCGGGGGCTGTCCTATGAGTGGGGATTCCGAGAGGACCCCCTCGGAACACCGCGACGCCGTGGCCGTTTCCTGTGTTCGTCGATCTCACGGCGCGGGCGACGTTACCGGTGCGCGGACTCGGTTCAAAAGTCCGTGACACTATTGTGCGATACCTGGTCGTGTTGTCCTTCCGAAGGCTCGCGGGATTCGCCGCGCACCGCTCGCCGGTCCCGGGCGCGAAGGTGTTGGGAACGTCTTTTGTGGCGTGACGAAATTGTCGAAGAAAGGCGAAAGCGGTCGGTGTCGACCGGGAAAGGCGCGACATCGACCGCTGGCGTTGGCGGAGGGGCGCTCAGTTCATGTGCTGGTCACGGCGTGGACGGGCCTCCGGAAGGGGGTGGTGCGGGTGCGCCGGGAGAGCGGAGGACCTGGAGTCACTCCGTGCGGCACGTCCGGGGACGGCAAGCTGGTCGGTGGGCGTGGGAGGGAGCGGGCGGCGCTCCGGCTGTCGTCGCCGTGGTCGGCGACGGCCTTCCTGTCGTCGACGCGGCCGACCGCAGTGGCGGCGATGTCCTCGCCGTTGGCCCTTCTGTGCATTCCGCTCCCTTCCGCCGAGGGCGCGGGGCCGTCGGCGAGGTCGCTCCGGTGGTCCGAAGGCGGACCGGCGGATGGGCGGACCGGTGGGGGCAGCCGACGCCGGCGCGGGTGTGGCCGCTGCCGGTGCGCGTCCGCCAGCTCGGGCGTGGAGGACGCTACTGACCCGGCCCCGGAAACCGGAAACCGCCTACCACCATTGTGTGATCACGAAAGTTTCCCGCTGGCGACGCAACGGCGGGGCGTCGGAGTCGACGACTCCGACGCCCCGCGTCGACGTGGCGCGGCTCAACCCTCCTGGGTCGCCACCGCGGTCGCGCAGCTCCCCATGAACTGCGGCGAGAGGATCGGCACCGCGACGCCGAGGATCGCGATGTTGTTCTGGGCGATGCAGATCGGGATTTGGATCTGGTTGGCGTTGAGGATGTTGATGGCGCCGTTCCAGTCGTTGTCCTCGCTGTCGCCACCGGCCACGGCGGGGCTGGCGATCATGGCCAACGCGCCGGCGGTGGCGGCGACGACGCCGACAGTCTTCCTGAGCATTCCGCTCTCCCTCTGGCTGAACACTGAGCTGGGAACTCCGTGGACCCGCGCGAAGACGGATCCGATCTTGCCGGTTGACCCGAACCAGGGTCGCAAAAGACGCCGATGACTTTCGGGTCGGGGCCGTTCGGCGCGGCAAGATTAACCCAGGGGGTGAACGCGACACCAAACTCGCCTACACCATCGGGCGACATTGCACGCGGTTTGTCGCGTGCATTATGACCGGGTGCGCAAGAGCGCAGCTCGGATGGCGGGCGGTGTTGTGCGTGAGAGGGGAGCGCTGGTTCCGGAGACCGTCTGCTGTGGTATTGAGAAACGCTCCGCCTCGACTCGCGGAGCATTTGTCACCCGAAGGTGGCGAAGCGCCGGACATCGCGTCCGGCGCTTCGCTGGTCCTGTCCGCGTCGGCGGCGCTCCGGCCGGTGGAGCCGGGCCGGGAGCGGGGAGCGCGTCCTGACCGCTCTCCGCGTCGCGTCGCCGACGAGCCGAGGGCGCGGTGGGCCCCTGGCGGGGAGGAATTCCGGTGACGGCGCTGGTCCCGGGCCGCCGCGAACGGCCCGGGACCAGCGTGTCGGTCAGAACTCCTGCTGCGCCGCCGCGGCCGCGCACGACTCCCCGGAGTTGCTGCCCAGGATCGGGAGAATCCCGCAGAGCCCGATCGGGACCTGGATCTGGTTGGCGTTCAGCACGTTGACCGAGCCGTTCCAGTCGTTGTCCTCGCTGAACGAGACGTTGTGCTCGTGGTACGAGGGCTTGTGGTGGTGGCCATGCCCCTTCTTCTTGTGCTTGTGACCGGCCTTGAACTGGCTTTGGCTGGCCTTGTCCTGGTTGTGGTCCTGGCCGCCACTCGCCCACGCGGGCCCGCCCACGATCAGCAGGGCCGCGGCAGTGGCGGCGAGGACGCCAGCAGTCTTCCTGAGCACTGTCGCACTCTCCTTACCTCGGACAAGGGATTTCGTCGAAACCCCTCTTCCCGGTCCGCCTCGTCCTGACGGGGTCGGGACCGCACTGGCATTCGTCACGGTACTCACTCACCCCGCCATACGGAAATCGTGATCACGCCATTGTGTGAAAAGATCGTCGATCAGTACTGATGGTGATTTTGTGCTGACGAAAAAGGCATTTCCGGGTGTCCCACGACGGGGGTTTGCCGTACGGTCCGTAGTGATCCACTCACCGGTGTGGGCGATGACGAATTCCCGGTCGGTCGAGCCCTCCGAACGAGTTACCGGACCCGTTCAGCACTACCGGTAGTGCTGTGTTAAAAGCGCGTCTGACTTAGCCGTCCGGGCGATCTCCGACGCGGCGGGCGGACCCGCTCGGACGGCCCCGTAGGCTGCTGTTTCGTGGACGCCACCCAGCTCGTGCGGGAGTACCTTCTGCTCGGCCTCCGGTTCGACCGGCTCGTCGAGGGATTCGTCGACGCGTACACCGGCGACCCCCTTCTGCGGCGGCAGGTCGCCAACGAGCCGCGACCCGAACCCGCCGCCCTCGCCGCCAGGGCTCGCGAGCTGCGCGCGGAGCTGCCCGGCGCGGAACTCTCGGAGGACCGACGCCGCTTCCTCGACGCGCACCTGGTCGCGCTGGAGTGCTCGGGGCGCAAGCTGGCCGGCGAGGACGTGCCGTTCGTGGCCGAGGTCGAGTCCTACTTCCAGGTCCGGATCACGCCCGGCGACCCCGACCTCTACCGGGAGGCGCACGCCGAGCTGGAACGGCTGCTCCCCGGTGACGGCGCGCTCGCCGACCGGCTCGCGGCCTTCCGGGCCAGGGACGAGGTTCCGCCGGAGAAGCTGGAGTCCTGTGTGCTCGCGCTGAGCAGCGCGCTGCGGGACCGCGTGCGCGGACAGTACGGACTCCCCGCCGAGGAGACCGTCGAGTACCAGGTGGTCACCGACAAGCCGTGGAGCGGCTTCAACTACTACCTCGGCGACTACCGCTCCCGCGTGGCCATCAACGCCGACCTCGGCCACCGGATGGCCAACCTGCCGCACCTGGTGGCGCACGAGTCCTACCCGGGCCACCACACCGAGCACTGCCGCAAGGAGGCCGGGCTCGTCGGCAAGCAGGGCCAGGCCGAGCAGACGATCTTCCTGGTGAACACCCCGCAGTGCCTGATGGCCGAGGGCCTGGCGGACCTGGGCCTGCACGCGGTGGTCGGCGCCGGCTGGGGGCCGTGGACCGCCGAGATCATGGGCGACCTCGGGCTGCGGATGGAGGGCGAGCTCGCCGAGCGCATGGAGCAGGCCATGGGCAAGCTCCTCGGGGTGCGCCAGGACGCCGCGCTGCTGCTGCACGACCGGGGCGCGGACCCCGACGAGGTCGTGGCGCACCTGTGCCGCTGGCTGCTCGTGGACGAGCGGCGCGCCCGGCAGATGCTGCGCTTCCTGTCCGACCCGCTGTGGCGCGCCTACACCACCACCTACGTGGAGGGCTACCGGCTGCTCCGGGCCTGGCTGGAGGCCCGGCCGAGCGGGGAGCCGCTGGGCGAGCGCTACCGCCGGCTGTTGGACGAGCCGCTGGTGCCGGCCGTGGTCAGGGAGGAGCTGGCCGCCGCCGTGTCGCCGCTGGCCACCGGCCTCGCCTGAGTGACCGGGGCGGCCCTCCACCGGACCAGCCGCGCGGTCCGTCCGTTCGCGCTGGCCGTGCCCCGTTCCGCCTACCCCGTCCGGCAACCCCCCGTGGGCTGCCGGGCCGCCAGGTCAATACTCGGGGTAGGGGACGCGGACGTACGTAGCGTGTCGATGACGCTCTGGTGAATCACCCATGTGCCTGCCTGCCGCGGGAGGTAACCGCAGGTAGCGTGCGTTCTGGTGGGTCGTGTCCGAGACGGCCCGCCCCGGGAGGGGCCCTGTTCGTGGCTGTGGTCGGTGGAACGGTTCGACCGTTCGCAAGCAGCGCGAGGGGGCCGGCGCCCGGCCCCTGTGACGGCTCGGTCTGACCGCCGGCGACGGCGGACGGACCAGTGGTCAGCGGGGTCGGTGCCCGGCCCACCCGAGGAGCGGACGCGGGCGTCGCGTCCGCAGGGAGTTGCCGTGACAGCACAGCGCTCTTCCAGGCGGACCGCCAGCCGTTCCTCCAGCTCCCCCCGCACCTCCGGCCGGCGGCGTTCCGCCGCCCCGATCCGCACCATGGTGCTCGACACCTCGGTGCTGTTGTCCGACCCCTGGGCGCTCACCCGGTTCGGGGAACACGCCGTGGTGCTGCCGCTGGTGGTGATCGGCGAGTTGGAGGGCAAGCGCCACCACCCGGAACTGGGCTGGTTCGCTCGCGAGGCGTTGCGCCTGCTCGACGACCTCCGGCTGCGGCACGGGCGGCTCGACGCCCCGGTCCCGGTCGGCGACGCCGGGGGGACCGTGCACGTCGAGCTCAACCATTCGGACCCGCAGGTGCTGCCCTCCGGCTTCCGCACCGACTCCAACGACGCCCGCATCCTGGCCTGCGCCCTGAACCTGGCCGCCGAGAACCGGGACGTCGTCCTGGTCACCAAGGACATGCCGCTGCGGGTGAAGGCCGCCGCGGTGGGGCTGGCGGCCGACGAGTACCGGGCGCAGGACGTCACCCCGTCCGGGTGGACCGGGATGGCCGACGTGGAGGTGGGGTCACACGTGATCGACGCCCTCTACAAGGAGGGGGTCGTGGATCTGGACAGCCCCGAGCTGGAGTGGGCGCGGGAGCTGCCGTGCCACACCGGACTGCGTCTGCTCGCCGGCACCGCCAGCGCGTTGGGCCGGGTGACGCCGGACAAACGCGCGCAGCTGGTGCGCGGCGACCGTGAGGCGTTCGGGCTGCACGGCCGCTCCGCCGAACAGCGGGTGGCGCTCGACCTGTTGCTCGACCCCGACGTGGGGATCGTGTCGCTGGGCGGGCGCGCGGGGACCGGGAAGTCGGCGCTGGCGTTGTGCGCGGGGCTGGAGGCGGTGATGGAACGCCAGCAGCACCGCAAGGTCGTGGTGTTCCGTCCGGTGTACGCCGTGGGTGGACAGGATCTCGGGTACCTGCCCGGGACCGAGAGCGAGAAGATGCTGCCCTGGGCGCAGGCGGTGTTCGACACGCTGGGCGCCATGGTCGGCAAGGTCGTGATCGACGAGGTGCTGGACCGGGGAATGCTGGAGGTGCTGCCGCTGACCCACATCCGGGGCCGGTCGCTGCACGACTCGTTCGTGATCGTCGACGAGGCGCAGTCGTTGGAGCGCAACGTGTTGCTCACGGTGCTGTCGCGGTTGGGGACGGGATCGCGAGTGGTGCTCACGCACGACGTGGCGCAGCGGGACAACCTGCGGGTGGGCCGGCACGACGGGGTGGCGGCGGTGATCGAGAAGCTGAAGGGGCACCCGCTGTTCGCGCACGTGACGTTGACGCGCTCGGAGCGGTCGCCGATCGCGGCGCTGGTCACCGAGGTGCTGGAGGGTGATCACCTGGCCTGACGGGCGGGGGCCGGGTCACGTCGTCGTGGCCCGGCCCCACGCCGGAGACCGGTGGGCGGGGTGGTCAGCCCGCGTGCGGTGGCCTGGGCTGGTGGTCTGGCCGTGGTGGGGTTGACGTTCTGAAGTTGACGTTCTGGGGTTGGGCGCTGGCAGGCGCTTTCATTGCACACCTGGTCTTCCGACCCTGGTGGGGATTCACCCTTCCGGGACGGGAGTTGTCCACAGGTGCCCGAGTTGTCCACAGGCGCGGGCTTTGCCCTTGGTCGGGCTCGTGGCTGATCGATAGGCTGGAAGCGGGGTCGCCCCCCAGGGCGGGTGGGGGCTGTCCGGAGTGGACGGATGATCAGGCGCCGCCGGGGAACGGCGGGTTGGAGCCGGATCAGCGCCCCGTCCAGAAGTAGCGGGCGTCCGGCTCGCGTTCCTCGTTGCGACTGCCGTCGTTGCGGTCGACCAGCCGGAATCCGTGCCGGTAGTAGAACTCGCGGGCGCGCTCGTTGCGCTGGAAGACGAAGAGCTCCAACCGCCGCCGATCCCGCTTGGCCCGGTCCAGCAACGTCGTCCCCACTCCGCGGCCCTGCGCCGCCGGATCGACGTAGAGGTGCGCCAGCTCCTCTCCCCGCACCGCGACGAACCCGACGATGGTCCCGTCGTCCACCGCCACGTGCACCTCGTGCGTCGGCAGCACGTGGGCCGACATCCAGGTCGCCGTCTCGGCGTCCGTGTACGGCCGGAACAGGTAGGGCATCGCGTCGGCGCGGGAGCGCAGGAACAGATCGGTCAGGGCGGCGGCGTCCCGCGCCTCGGCGGGGCGGAGTGAGAACGGGGGCACGGGAGAGAACCTCCCATGCCCCCGCTCAGGACGAAAGGGTCACCAGCCGCTCGGCAGCGGCCGGCCCTCCGCGAAACCGGCCGCGGACTGCACGCCCAGCAGCGCCCGCTCGTGGAACTCCTCCAGGCTGAGCGCGCCCGCGTACGTGCAGGACGAGCGGACGCCGGAGCAGATGCGGTCGAGCAGGTCCTCCACGCCCGGCGCGGTCGGGTCCAGCCGCATCCGCGAGGACGAGATGCCCTCCTCGAACAACGCCTTGCGGGCCCGGTCGAACGCGCTGTCGGTGCGGGTCCGCGCGGAGACCGCCCGCTTGGACGCCATGCCGAACGACTCCTTGTACGGCCGGCCGGCCTCGTCGCGCAGCAGGTCGCCGGGCGACTCATAGGTGCCGGCGAACCAGGAGCCGACCATCACCGAGGACGCGCCGGCGGCCAGCGCCAGCGCCACGTCCCTCGGGTGCCGGACGCCGCCGTCGGCCCACACGTGCCGGCCCAGCTCGCGGGCGGCGGCGGCGCACTCGGCCACCGCCGAGAACTGCGGGCGGCCCACGCCGGTCATCATCCGGGTGGTGCACATCGCGCCCGGCCCGACGCCGACCTTGATGATGTCCGCGCCGGCCGCCACCAGGTCGCGCACGCCCTCGGCGCTGACCACGTTGCCGGCCACGACCGGCACGGACGAGCCGACCGGGTGCACCGAGCGGACCGCGCGCAGCGCGCTGATCATCTTCTCCTGGTGCCCGTGCGCGGTGTCCACCACCAGCACGTCCACCCCGGCGTCGAGCAGCGCGCGGGTCTTCGCCGCGACGTCGCCGTTCACGCCGACCGCCGCGCCCACCCGCAGCCGGCCGTCGGCGTCCAGCGCGGGCTGGTAGATCTCCGCGCGCAGCGCGCCGACCTCGGTCAGCACGCCGGCCAGCCGCCCGTCGGCGTCGACGGCCAGCGCCACCCTGGCGGTGCGGCCGTGCAGTTCCTCGAAGACCTTCCTGGGCTCGGTCTCCAGCGGCAGCGTGAGGATCTCCCGGTTCGCGATCTCGCCCACCCGGGTGAACCGGTCGACGCCGGCGCAGGCGGCCTCGTCGACCACGCCGACCGGCCGGGCGTCGTCGTCGACCACGACGACCGCGCCGTGCGCCCGCTTCGGCAGCAGGTTGAGGGCGTCGGCCACCGCGTCGCCGGCGTGCAGCACCAGCGGGGTGTCCCACACGGGGTGCCGGTCCTTGACCCAGGAGACGATCTCGGCGACCGCCTCCGGGGCCACGTCCTGCGGCAGGATCGCCAGGCCGCCCCGGCGGGCGAGCGTCTCGGCCATCCGGCGGCCGGCGACGGCGGTCATGTTGGCGGCGACGATGGGGATCGTGGCGCCGGAACCGTCCACGGTCGCCAGGTCGACGTCGAACCGCGACTCGACGCCGGACCGGCGCGGGACCAGGAAGACGTCGTCGTAGGTCAGGTCGTTGCGGGGCTCGTGCCCGTCGAGGAAGCGCACGATTGCACGAGACTACGCCGATCCGGGCAACATCGCTGTGACCTCGTCCAGGGTGTTCGCATCCCGGGCGCCCTTGTCCGGTCGGTAGCGCAGCACGCGGGCGAACCGCAGGGCGACCCCGCCGGGGTAGCGCGGGCTGACCTGTACGCCGTCCAGCTCGATCTCCACCACCAGCTCCGGCCGCACGTACACGGTGTTCCGGTCGCGCGAGGTCTCCCTGGCCAGGAACTCCCGGGTCTGCCACGCCAGCAGCTCGTCCGTGAGGCCCTTGAAGGTCTTGCCGACCATCACCGGCGGCCCGCCGTCCGGGTCCCGCGCGCCGAGGTGCAGGTTGGACAGGTACCCGGTCCGCCGGCCGTGGCCCCACTCGGCGGCCAGCACGACCAGGTCCAGCGTGTGCGCCGGCTTGACCTTCTGCCACGCCCGGCCCCGCCGACCCGCCGCGTACGGCGAGTCGAGGGCCTTGGCCATCACGCCCTCGTGGCCGGCGGCCAACGCCTGGTCGAGCAGTGCCGCCGCGCCCTCCCTGCTCGGCGCGAGCGCGGCCGGGATGCGGTGCGCGGCGGCGGCCCGGTCGAGGGCGTCGAGCCGGGCGAGCAGGGGCGCGTCCAGCAGGTCCGCGCCGTCCAGGTGCAGGCAGTCGAAGAAGTACGGGTGCAGCAGCAGCTCGTGGGCGGACGCCGCGCCGAAGCGGCTCATCGTCTCCTGGAACGGCCGGGGCCGGCCGTCGTCGTCCAACGCGAGGGTCTCCCCGTCCAGCACGATGCTCCGGCACGGCAGCGTGCGGGCCAGCTCGACCAGCTCGGGGACGCTCCGGGTGATCTCCCGGAGCGTCCGGGTGTAGACGTGCACCTCGTCGCCGTCCCGGTGGAGCTGGATGCGCGCCCCGTCGAGCTTGAACTCCACCGAGGCCGGCCCCAGCTCGGCCAGCGCGTCGTCCAGGCTCTCGGCCGGCGAGGCCAGCATCGGCCGCAGGGGCCGGCCCAGCTCCAGCCGGAACGCCGCGAGCGCCGACTCCCCGCCCACGAGCGCGGCCGCCGCCGTCGCGGGCAGCCGGCCGGAGAGCATGAAGGCCCGGCGGACCGCCTCGGTGGGCGCCTCGGACGCGGCCGCGATCGCCTCCACCATCACGCCCTCCAGCGCGCCCTGCCGCAGCTCGCCGGTGAGGAGCCGGAACAGGAAGTCCTGTTCGGCGGCCGTGGACTGGCCGAACAGCTCCGCCAGGAGGTTGCGACGCCGCTGGGCCGACCCGCTGCCGCCGGCGGTGCGCAGGATCTCCAACGCCTTGTCGACCGCGCCCACGGTCAACGTCGGCGTGGGGGCGGGCGGCACCCGCAACTCCGCGAGCGTCGCCCAGCCGATGCCCAACCGCCCCTGGAGCGGCTCACCGGAGAGGAACGCGGTGGCCGCCTCCACCTCGTCGGGCGCCGCGCGCGCCAGCAACGCGGCGAGCGCCTCGGTCTTCGCCTTCCGCGACCCGGTGGCGGCCACCGCCGCCGAGGTCCCCACCACATCGGCGAGCAGCACCACACCATCGTCACCCCGTTGGCCGACATTCGCCCGAGGATCAGGACTCCGGGGCGTCGTATCGCAACCAGCAGTAGACGTCGGAGAGCCGGGAGCTCAACAACTCCGCCTGGTCGGGGGAAACGACGATGTACCGGCCCTCCCCGTCCGTGATGCGCAGGTGGGGCATCCGGAGGGACACCGTCAGCGGACCCCCGTCCTGCTTCGGGCTGGCGGGCACTTCCCAGGTCTGTTCGACGGGCATCTCCGCCATGAACTTCAGCTCGATCTCCCGCAGGCGCTGCTTCGACGTTTCGTCGTCTGCCATGGCGGCAAGGGTGAATCGTTGCAACCGCTGCACGCACTAATCACATTGTGTGATTGAAGCTGCGCGAACTGTGTCGACATGATGACACGCCGGGGAGGGACATCCACGAGAAGGGGGAACCGTGCCCGGCAACTCGCACGCGTCGGTCCGATCCCGGCAGGTCGCCGCCGAACTGCGCCGACTCCGCGAGGCGGCCGGCCTGAGCTGCGCCGACGTCGCCAAGAAGCTCGGCATGTCGCCGAGCAAGGTCAGCCGCGTCGAGACGGGGATGAGCGGCCTCCAGATCGAGGACCTCGCCGCCCTCCTCGGCCTCTACGAGGTCCCGGCCGCCAAGCGCCAGGAGCTCGTGGAGATGCTCCGCGCCGCCGACCAGAAGGGCTGGTGGACCCGCCAACCCGGCCTACCGAGCCTGTGGCGCACCCTCATCGAGTTCGAGGCCAAGGCCACCCGCATCCAGAACTACGAAACGATGTTCGTGCCAGGTCTGCTCCAGACCGCCGAGTACACCCGCGCGATCATCCGGGGCATCAACGCCACGCTCTCGGACACCGAGGTCGACAACCTGGTGGCGTCGAGGATGGCCCGGCAAGCACTCTTGAGCAGGTCACCAGCCCCGTCGCTCGGGGCAGTTGTCGATGAGGGCGCGCTGCGTCGTCCTGTCGGTGCACCTGGGGTGATGGCGCGTCAACTTCGTTACCTGGCAGAAGCGGCTCAACGTCCCAACATCGTGTTGCGAGTCGTGCCTCTGGCCGCCGGCGCGCACAGCGGCTTGCAAGGCCCGTTCGTCGTCCTGGAGTTTGCCGAGGAGTCGGATCTCGTGTTCGTGGAGAACCAGCGGATGGGCATGTTCCTGGAAGAGGCGGCTGATCTGTCCTTCTACCGGGTGGCCCTCGCCAATATCCTCAACGCGGCCCTTGCACCGGCTGCAACAGTGGACCTGGTTTCCGCTCTCGCAGCTGAGGCGAGCTGACAGAGTGGAGGAGCACAGAGATGTCTCCGTTGGGTCTGAGCATCGCCCCTTGGCGGAAGAGCTCTTACAGCAGCCCGACTGCCAACTGTGTGGAGGTCGCCGGTTGGCGCAAGAGCAGCCTGAGCACCAACACCGCAAACTGCGTCGAGGTCGCGGCCGCCGGTCAGGTGGTGGCGGTGCGGGACTCGAAGAACCCGGATGGGCCAGCTCTGGTGTTCGCGTGCTCCTCGTGGGGTTCCTTCGTCAATGTGGTGCGGTCTCGTGCTCTTGGCTGACCCTGCCGCTACGTGCCCGATCAGGAAGTGAGGTGCAGTGTGTCCGCACTGGAGCTGGGCACCGCGCGTTGGCGCAAGAGCTCGCGAAGCAGCGATCAGGCGAACTGCGTTGAGGTCACAGGTTGGCGGAAGAGCTCGTACAGCACGGACCAAGCAAACTGCGTCGAGGTTGCGGCTACTGGACGGGTGGTGGCGGTGCGGGACTCGAAGGACCCTGCCGGGGCGGCTCTTGTGTTCGAGGGGTCCTCGTGGGGGTCCTTTGTTGATGTGGTGCGGTCCGGTGCTCTCGGCTGACTTTGTGTGGGGGCGACTGGGAGGGGGTCTCCCTGCCTGAGCAGGGAGACACCGACCGGGAGCGACCAGACGTTGTCTATTCCATAGTCAGGTAGGGGTGGGTCCCCCCTTTTCCAACATCCCATGTGGGGCTGACAGAAACGGGTTGGCTGGGGTCCTGCGGATGGGTGGAAGCTGGCGGAGATCACCCGTTTGTCCTGAGCCTCAGGGGCGTCGGTAGGGCGTGTCCAGGAGAGTCCATTGTGGATTGGTCCACTGTGGACTGTTCGGGCGTGCTCAGGGCTCCGCGAGCTCGGCGATGCGGGCGATGGCGGCGCGGAGCCGGTCGGGGCCGTGTGCCGCGTAGCCGAGGACGAGGCCGGGGAAGGGGCCTCGGCGTCGGCTTCGGGTGTAGAAGGACAGGCTCGGGGCGTGGACGCCGTTGTCCTCCAGGTGGGTCGACAGCTCCTGGTCGTCGGTGCCGGTCGGCAGGCGCAGGACGACGTGCAGGCCCGCCGCGATGCCGGTGGGGGACCACTGCGGGAGGTGCTCGGACAGAGCGCTGAGCAGGGAGTCGCGGCGTTTGCGGTTGTCGGCGCGGGTGCGGCGGAGGTGCCGGTCGTAGCCTCCGGCGCGGAGCATGCGGGCGAACGCCGCCTGGGGTAGCGGGCTGCACCCCAGGTCGTGGAGGCGTTTCGCGGTCACCAGGGTGTCGCGCAGGCTCGGTGGGATGACGGCCCAGCCGAGGCGGAGCGCGGGCGCGAGCGTCTTCGAGACGCTGCCGAGGTAGGCGACGCGGCGCGGGTCGAGGGCCTGGACGGCGCCCAGGGCCGGTCGGTCGTAGCGGTGTTCGGCGTCGTAGTCGTCCTCGATGACCAGGCCGTCGCACCGGCGCGCCCAGTCGACCAGCTCACGACGGCGTTGGGCGTTCAGGGGCACGCCGAGCGGGAACTGGTGGGCGGGCGTGACCAGCACGGCGCGGCAGCCCGAGGCGGCCAGCTCGTCGACCCGCAGGCCGTCGGCGTCGACCCGGATCGGGACCGGGGTGAGCCCGTGCGTGGCGAACAGTTCGGACTGGCCCGGGTGTCCGGGGTCCTCCAGCGCGATCCGCCGGTGTCCGCGGGCGCGCAGGACTTCCGCGATCAGCGCGCACGCCTCCGCCGAGCCGTGGGTGACCAGGATGTCGGCCGGATCGGCGAGCACCGCGCGGACCCGGCCGAGGTAGCCGGCCAGCTCGGCGCGCAGTTCGGCCAGGCCGGCGGGGTCGGGGTAGCCGAGTTCGGCGTCCGGGAGCTCGGCCAGGGCGCTCTTGGTCGCCGCCACCCACTCGGCGCGGGGGAACGCGGCGAGTGCGGGCAGGCCCGGCCGGAGGTCGAACTGCCAGTGGGGTTCGGGAGCGCGCGTCTGGGGCCGGGGGTGCTCGGCGGTCGAGGTGGCGCTGGTGGCCACCGAGGTGCCGGAGCCGCGGCGGGCGACGAGGTAGCCCTCGGCGACGAGCTGGTCGTAGGCGGAGGTCACCGTGCCGCGGGCGAGGTCGAGTTGGGCGGCGAGGTCCCTGGTGGCCGGCAGGCGGGTTCCCGGGTGGAGCCGGCCCGCGCGGATCGCCTCGCGGAGGGCGACCTCCAGCGCCCGGCCCCGGCGGCCGCGGGGGGCGGCCGACACCGCCGGCAACAACAGCTCTCGCAAAGTGGCCCAGTCGCTTTTCACCGAAGTGGAGCTTATCGGTGGGCCACTTGACACAGAACCTGAATGGCGTGACTGACCTGATCGAGTCTCCCACAGCCGTGCGACACCGGGGGTCCCACTCCGGGGTCATGATCATCACTGGGGCCGTCGCCACCACGATCGTCGGCGCGTCGGTCCCGGTCACCGGCCTGCTCGACGGCTACCCGGTGCTGTCCGGTCAGGCTGTCCGGTACGCGATTGGTGGCGTCGCGTTGCTGGCCTGGGCGCTCATCACCCGACAGCGCGTCCCCCTTCCGAGTGGGCGGGACCTGGTGGCGCTCGCGCTGCTCGCCGCCACCGGGATGCTGGGCTTCAGCGCCTGCGTGCTCGCCGCGCAACGCCACGCCGAGCCGGGGTTCGTGGCCGCCGTCGTCGGCGCGTCCCCGCTCGTGCTCGCCCTCGTCGGGCCGCTGACGACGGGGCGGCGGCCCCGGGTCCGGGTCGTGGCCGGGGCGGTGCTGGTGGTCGCCGGGGTCGTGACGCTCTCCGGCGGGGGGACGTGGGGCTGGGCCGGGCTCGGCCTCGCCGCGCTCGCGCTGGTCGGCGAGGCGCTGTTCACCCTGCTCGCGGTGCGCCCGGTGGCCAGGATCGGCGCGCTCGGCGTCTCGACCTGGGCCTGTTTCGTCGCCGCCGCCGAGGGCGCCGTCGTCGCGACGGTCACCGAGGGCGCGGCGGCCTGGCGGGTGCCCGACGCCACCGAGGCGCTCGCGTTGGTCGTGCTCGGTGTCATCGTGACCGCGGTGGCCTACATCTGCTGGTACAGCTGCGTCTCCCGGGTCGGAGCGGATCGCGCGGGAGTGCTCGTCGGCCTCATGCCGGTCTCGGGAGTGCTCGCCTCGCTGGCGCTGGGCGCGCAGTCCCTGTCCCTGCTCGCGCTGGCCGGGGCGCTCGTGGTGGCCGTGGGATGTGCCCTCGGCCTCGGTTGATCCGGCGGCAGGCCCCGCCGCCGCCCGCCGCCATCCCGCCGTCCCGCCCCCGGGCGCGCCGACGAGGCACGCCGCGAGGGCGGGACGACCGGCGCGGTCAGCGACCGCGAGCCATGCGGAGGACGTCGAGCGCCTCGTCGAGCTGCTCGGCGGTGATGCGCCCGGCGTCGACGTGGCCGCGCTCCACGACCACCTGCCGGATCGTCTTGCGCTCCCGCAGCGCCTGCTTCGCGATCGAGGCCGCCTCCTCGTAGCCGAGGTGCCGGTTCAGCGGGGTCACCACCGAGGGCGAGGACTCGGCGAACTCGCGGAGCCGCTCGACGTCCGGCTCGGCCCCGGCCAGCACGCGGTCCGCCAGCAGCCGGGCCGCGGCGGCCAGCAGCCGGGTCGACTCCAGGACGTTCCGGGCCATCACCGGCATCATCACGTTCAGCTCGAAGTTGCCCTGCGAGCCGGAGAAGGCGACCGTCGCGTCGTTGCCGATCACCTGCGCCGCGACCATCATCGTCGCCTCGCACAGCACCGGGTTGACCTTGCCCGGCATGATCGAGGAGCCGGGCTGGAGGTCGGGCAGGCGCAGCTCGGCCAGGCCGGTGCGCGGGCCCGAGCCCAGCCACCGCACGTCGTTGGCGATCTTGTAGAGGGACACCGCCACCGTGCGGAGCTGGCCGGAGCACTCGACCAGGCCGTCCCGCGCGCCCTGCGCCTCGATGTGGTCCCTGGCCTCGGTGACCGGCAGCCCGGTCGCCGACGCCAGCTCCGCCACCACCGCCCCGCCGAAGCCGTGCGGGGTGTTCAGGCCGGTGCCCACCGCGGTGCCGCCGATCGGCAGCTCGGCGAGCCGGGGCAGGCTGTCCCGCAGCCGCTCGACGCCGTAGCGCACCTGCGCGGCCCAGCCGCCGGCCTCCTGCCCGAGGGTGATCGGCACCGCGTCCATGAGGTGCGTGCGGCCGGCCTTCACCACGTCCGCCCAGTCCTCGGCCCGGCGCGCGAGCACGTCGGCCAGGTGCTCCAGCGCGGGCGTGAGGTCGCGCAGCACCGCCTCGGTCGCGGCCAGGTGGATGGTCGTGGGGAACACGTCGTTGGACGACTGCGACGCGTTCACGTGGTCGTTGGGGTGCACGGGGGAGCCCAGCCGGCGCTCGGCCAGCGTGGCGATGACCTCGTTGGCGTTCATGTTCGACGAGGTGCCCGAGCCGGTCTGGAACACGTCGACCGGGAAGTGCCCGTCGTGGTCGCCGGCCGCCACCTCGTCGGCCGCCGCCGCGATCGCCTCGGCCAGCTCGGCCGGCAGCACCCCGAGCCGCCCGTTCACCCGGGCGCACGCCGCCTTGACCAGGCCGAGCGCCCGGATCTGCGCCCGCTCCAGCCCCCGGCCCGAGATGGGGAAATTCTCCACGGCGCGCTGCGTCTGCGCCCGCCACAACGCGTCCGCGGGCACCCGGACCTCGCCCATGGTGTCGCGTTCGACCCGGTACTCCTGATCTGCCATACCACCGAGTCTGCTACCTCCGCGTGGCGGTGGGCACCGTGGCGTTGAGCGCATACGCTCGTTTGGTCTCCCACCACAGGAGCTGTCCGTGGGCACACGGGCGGAGGGGCGGCTTGTCATGGAAGTCGACCTGTTGATCGTCGGCGCCGGGCCGACCGGGCTGTTCGCCGCGTACTACGCCGGGTTCAGGGACCTGTCCGTGGCGGTGGTGGACGCGCTGCCCGAACCGGGCGGCCAGGTCACCGCCATGTACCCGGAGAAGCTGATCTTCGACGTCGCCGGCATGCCCTCGGTGCGCGGGCGGGACCTGGTGGCCGGCCTGGTCGAGCAGGCCGGCCAGTACCAGCCGACCTACCTGCTCGGCCGGCAGGCGCGCACGCTGTCCACACTGGACGACGGGCGGCTGTCGGTCGGCCTCGCCGACGGCACCACCGTCGTCGCCGGCAGCATGTTGGTCACCGCCGGCATCGGCGAGTTCCGGCCGCGCCCGCTGCCGGCGGCGAACGGCTGGCACGGCAGGGGCGTCGTCCACTTCGTGCCGCAGTTGGACGTCCACAGTGGACAGGACGTGGTCGTGGTCGGCGGCGGCGACTCCGCGTTCGACTGGGCGCTCGCGCTGCACTCGATCGCGCGGTCGGTGACCCTGGTGCACCGCAGGGCGACCTTCCGCGCCCACCCCGGGACCGTGCGCAAGGTGCGCGAGCTGGGCGTGCCGGTCATCACCGACGCCGAGGTCGCCGAACTGCGCGGCGACCAGGCCGTGCGCGAGGTGGAGATCTCGTTGAAGGACGGCACGCGGCAGGTGCTGCCCGCGCAGGCCGTCGTCGCCGCCCTCGGGTTCATCGCGGACCTGGGGCCGATCGAGTCGTGGGGGCTGGAGCTGGACCACCGGCACGTCCTGGTGGACAGCACCATGCGCACCTCGCGGGAGCGGGTCTTCGCGGCCGGCGACGTCGCCGCCTACCCGGGCAAGGTCAAGCTCATCGCGACGGGCTTCGGCGAGGCCGCGACCGCGGTGAACAACATCGCCGTCACCCTCGACCCGTCGGCCCACCTCTTCCCCGGCCACTCCAGCGACTCCGGCTGACCCCGCCCGGCTCCGTCCCCGCGCCGGTAGCGCGGCTGCTGCGGAGAGGCCCGGGCTTCCCGGCCCGCAACGGACGTGGGTGCGGACGGCGACCCGTCCGCACCCACAGGTGGTTCTGGTGGTGGTTGGTTCACAGGGGGCCGGCGTACTGCTCGATCCAGGCCCGGTAGGCCGTGACGTTGGTGTGGATCGAGGTGCCGGTGGCGCAGGCCGGGTCGCGGGCGCCGCGGCGGCTGGTGGTGCCGACGAGCTCCCAGCGGGCGCCGATCGGGCGCACCTGGGGCCCGCCCGTGTCGCCCCGGCAGGCCGTGGGGACGCCCGTGGGGTTGAGGGCGCAGATCTCGGTGCTCGCGTCGAGGCTGTCGTCGCAGCGGTTCGGCGTCGTCACCGCGGTGTCCACCTCGCGCAGGACGGTGATCCCGCAGGCCGGGTCGGGGCAGGCCGCCTCCCAGCCGACCTCGCGGGTCCGCGCTCCGGCGGGGGCGCCCGTCCGCGCCACCCGGACCGGCGTGTGCTCGACGCGGGGGCTGACCTGGACCAGGGCGATGTCGCCGTTCGGCCGCGCGTCCTGGTATCTCGGGTCGACCACGACCCGGGTGACGTGGGTCAGCGTCCCGCCGCGGGTCCGGTCGCCGCTGCCCACCCGTGCCTGGAGGTCCTCGGCGCGGCGGCCCACCACGCAGTGCGCCGCCGTGACGAGCCAGTCCGGTTTGATCAGGGACGCCCCGCAGTGGTGTTCGTTGTTGGCGCGGTGTTGGAGTGAGGCGGTGAAGCTGGACGTGGTCCTGGAGTCGTCGTGGGTGTGGAGTGCGCGCACCTGGTCCGGCGGGGTCGCCGCGGTGGCCCCGGCGGTCACCGTCAGACCGAGTACCGCGCTGAGCAGGCTGACGAACAGGAAGCGGGTTCGCATGGCCTTTCTCCGTTCCTTCCGCCCCGGTTCCGGTCGTGGGAAGGCCGACGTTATTACGCCGAACGCAGTATCCAGCAGATCCGTTCAGGTGGGTCGCCGCTTCGATCGGCTGATCCTCGTCGAGCTGCCGGTCGCGGCGTCTGTCCACTTCGGATGATCCGACGAGCGGCGACGACCGCGCGGAGGCGCGCGCCGGGTGTCCACAGACCGGCGCCCGCCCTGGAATGGGCGGGCGCCGGGGCGGTTCAGAGAACGCCGACGTGCTGCTGGATCCAGGACCGGTAGGCGACCACGCTGGTGTAGATCGACGGGCCGGTGGCGCAGGTCGGGTCGTTGTTGCCGCTGCGGCTCGTGGCGCCGATCAGGTACCAGCGGTTGTCGATCCGCCGGACCTGGGGGCCACCGGAGTCGCCGTAGCAGGCGCCGGAGTTGTTGTTCGGGTTGTTGGTGCAGATCTCGGTGACGCCGTCGATCCTCGTGCAGCGCTGCACGGCCAGGATCGACGTGTCGAGCTCCTTCTGCGTCACCGTCGGGCAGGACTGGGCGGGGCAGGTGGTGCCCCACCCCATGATCCGGGTGGGGGTGCCGGCCAGGCCGGGGGTCAGCGGGATCGGGACCGGCGCCTGGCTGACCGGGGTCGCCAGTTCCAGCAGGGCGATGTCCCCGAACGGTCGTTGGACGGCGTAGCGGGGGTGGACGACGATCCGGCTGACGTTCGCCACCGAGCCGCCGGCGTTCCGGTCGTTGCTGCCCACGCGGACCTTGAACTCGTTGGCGGTGCGGCCGACGACGCAGTGCGCGGCGGTGACCAGCCACCGCGACTTGACGAGCGAGGCGCCGCACTGGTGGCGGTTGTCCGTGCGGAACTGCAGTGACGCCGAGAAGCTGTAGGTCTCGGTCGCGTTCCTGCCGCCGATGACGTACGGCTGCTCGGCGGGGTCCGGGGGCGACGAGGCGACGGCGGCCGGAGCCAGGACGAGGCTGAGCGCCGCGGTGATGACGGTGATGACGGTGATGAACACGGAACGGGTTGGCATCGGCCCTCCTGCGTTCTGCCTGACCGCATCAGGACGACTCGACCGTAGGCAGCCGAAAGCAGTAGCAGACAGGACCGTTCGGTTATCCCGGCTGAGCTGTTCGGCTGACTCCGCCGGGAGGACGGGCGACGGGGGTTCGCCCGGTGGTGGGGAACGAACGATGGCCCGTCCCGCAGGGGTGGGACGGGCCATCGGTGCCCCTGGGGGGAAGGGGCGGTCAGAGAGATCCGGTGTACTGCTGGATCCAGCCCCGGTAGGCGGTGACGTCGGTGTAGATCGACGGGTCCACCGCGCAGGTGCTGGTCCGGCCACCCGCCCGGCTGGTGGCGCCGATCAGCTCCCACTGGCCGTTGACGGCCTTGAGCTGCGGGCCGCCGGAGTCGCCGTAGCAGGCGCCCGAGTCCCCGTCCGGGTTGTTGGTGCAGATCTCGGTCTCACCGTCGAAGCCGTTGCTGCACCCGGAGCCGTCGGTGATGGAGGTGTCCAGCTCCTGGAGGGCCCGGGGCGCGCCGCAGCCGCCGCGGGTCGGACAGGTCTGGCCCCAGCCGATGATCCGGGTCTCGGTGCCGACCGGGCCGGCCTCGCTGGAGATCCGGACCGGCGTCTGGCGCACCGACGAGCTCAGCTGGAGCAGGGCGATGTCACCGGTGCCGTCCCTGCCGTAGGCGGGGTGGACGATCACCCGGCTGACCCGCGCGACCGTGCCGCCGCTGGTGCGGTCGTTGCTGCCGATGCGCACCTGGATCTGCCGGGCGGAGGTGCCCTGGACGCAGTGCGCCGCGGTGACGATCCAGTTCGACTTGACCAGCGAGCCACCGCAGAAGTGGTTGCCGTTGCGCTGCAGGGAAGCCATGAAGCTGTAGGTCTGGGTGGCGTTGTGGCCGCCGACGATGTACGGCGTCACATCGGCCTCGGCCGGCGGCGCGGCGCTCGCCGCGGGCGCGGCGAAGCCGAGCACCGTGCCGGCGGCGGCCAGGAGGCCCACGAGCAGGGAACGTGCCCTCATCGGTCCTTGGTCTCCGTTCTCCCCGAAGCCCTCATTCGGGGTCAGTCGGGGACGGTAGGCAGCCCCCGAGCGGCCAGGTACCTGCGAATGGAGGGGGTCGGCATAAGTCCTTGCCATAACCCCGATGGACGTGCGGGGTGGAGTGGTGTTCGCAGGGCGAGACGGGATTCCGCTGGGCTCCCTGGCGAAAGCGCCGCAACGTATGTCCACAGTGGAAAGAAATGGACGGCGACGGACGGCGGCCCGCCTCCGCGGGGAGGCGGGCCGCCGTGGTGCCGTGCGGGTCGTGCGCTCAGCGCAGCGGGCCCGTGTAGGTCTGCAACCACGACCGGAAGGCCGGCACGTCGGCGTAGATCGACGGGCCGGTGGCGCAGGTCGAGCTGCCGTTGCCGCTGCGGCTGGTGGCGCCGATCAGCTCCCACTGGCCGTTGACGGCCTTGACCTGGGGGCCGCCGGAGTCGCCGTAGCAGGCGCCGGAGTTGTTGTTCGGGTTGTTGGTGCAGATCTCCGTCGAGCCGGAGATGCCGCGACAGCGGGAGTCGGCCACGATCGAGGTGTCCAGCTCCTGGAGGTTGACCGGGGCGCCGCAGCCGCCGCGGTTCGGGCAGGTCTGGCCCCAGCCGATGATCCGCGTCCTGGTGCCGTCCGGGCCGGAGTCCGCCGCGACCTTGATCGGCGTCTGCTGCACCGGTTGGGTCAGCTTCACCAGCGCGATGTCACCGCTGTTGTGCACCACGATCCGGGAGGCCCGGGCCACGGTGCCGCCGCTGGTGCGGTTGGTGGTGCCGATCCTGGCCTGCACCTGGCCGGCCGAGGTGCCCCGGACGCAGTGCGCCGCCGTGACCACCCAGTCCGGCTTCACCAGCGAGCCGCCGCAGAAGTGGTTGCCGTTGCGCTGGAGCGAGACCATGAAGCTGTAGGTCTGGGTCGCGTTGCGGCCGTTGACGATGTACGGCGTGACGTCCGCGTCGGCGGGCGGAGCGGCTTCGGCCGCCGCGGGCAGGGCGAGGCTGAGCGCGCTGGCCGCGGTCGCCACGAGGCCCACGAGCAGGGAACGTGCCCTCATGATGGTTTCTCCGTTTCTCCCCGGAAGTCCTCACGGGGATAAGCGGAAAAGTAACGAGCGTCACACTCCGGTGGTACCTACGAACGTCGGGGAATCGGACAGCGGAGATCGAAGATCGAACAACGCCGGCGGCCCACCACGCGAGGTGTGGTGGGCCGCCGGAGTGGGGCAGGGGCCGGGCAGCGAGGCTGTCACGACAGAGTCATCACGACAGGTCGTCACGGCAGAGTCGGCACGGCACGGCCGTCACGGCAGCGGGGGCTGCGCGTCCTCGTCGCCGCACACCGGGCCGAAGTCGACCGACGAGTACTCCCGGAGCTTGCTCAGCCGGTGGTAGCCGTCGATCAGGCGGACCGTGCCCGACTTCGAGCGCATGACGATCGACTGCGTCGTGCAGCCGCCGGAGCGGTAGTGCACGCCGCGCAGCAGGTCGCCGTCGGTGATGCCGGTCGCGCAGAAGAAGATGTTGTCGCCCCGCACCAGGTCGTCGGTGGTGAGGACCCGGTCCAGGTCGTGCCCCGCGTCCAGCGCCCGCCGCCGCTCGGCCTCGTCCTTCGGCCAGAGCCGGCCCTGCAGCGCGCCGCCCATGCACTTCATGGCGCAGGCCGCGATGATGCCCTCCGGCGTGCCGCCGATGCCCAGCAGCATGTCCACGCCGGTGCCCGGCCGCGCCGCCGAGATCGCGCCGGCCACGTCGCCGTCGCTGATGAACCGGATGCGGGCGCCGGTCTGCCGGACCTCCCGCACCAGGCCCTCGTGCCGGGGCCGGTCCAGGACGCACACGGTGACGTCGGACACGTCGGTGTTCTTGGCCTTGGCCACCCGGCGGATGTTCTCCGCCACCGGCGCCGACAGGTCGATCACGTCGGCCGCCTCCGGCCCGACGGCCAGCTTCTCCATGTAGAACACGGCGGACGGGTCGAACATCGCGCCCCGCTCGGCCACCGCGAGCACCGCCAGCGCGTTGGGCATGCCCTTGCTCATCAGGGTGGTGCCGTCGATCGGGTCGACCGCGACGTCGCACTCGGGGCCGTCGCCGTTGCCGACCTGCTCCCCGTTGAACAGCATCGGCGCCTCGTCCTTCTCGCCCTCGCCGATGACGACGACACCGCGCATCGAGACGGTGCCGATGAGCTTGCGCATGGCGTCCACGGCGGCGCCGTCGCCGCCGTTCTTGTCACCACGGCCCACCCATCGGCCGGCGGCCATCGCGGCGGCCTCGGTCACTCGCACCAGCTCCAGCGCGAGGTTGCGGTCCGGCGCCTCGCTCCGGCGCTCGGTGGTCGGGTTGGACGTGCTCATTCCGCCTCCCGGATCAGCACAGCGGATCAACGTTGATCAGCCGTGGGCGCCGGCGCGACCAGCGGGGATCCACTGCGGCGGCGGCACCCAGCAGTGCGACGATCCTCCCAGACCCGGTACCCGCCGGACCAACCGCCGAACGCGGTCCTGAGACGATGGGGACGTGTCCGCCTCACCGAGCAGCCCGCCGCCGCCCCGCAGCCGAGCCCAGCACGGCGTCCGCGACATCGTGCTGTCGCTGCTGTTCCTGGTGCTGATCGTCGCCGCCGTGGTGGGCGTGACGCGCGGCTGTTCCTTCAGTCCTGGCGGGCCTTCCGTCGACTCCAACGCGGTGCGGCCCACGGTCGACGCCCCGGCCGAGCTCCGGCGTGCGGCCGGGCGGGTGCCGTTCGCGGTGCGGGTGCCGAACGTCCCGGCCGGCTGGCACGGCAACTCGTCGAGCGTCGACCGCGTGGGGGACGCCACACCCAAGCCGTACGCGGTGCGGGTGGGCTGGCTCACCGACCAGGGGCACTACGTCCGGCTGAGCCAGTCCGACGCGCCGGGGCCGGACCTGCTCCGGTTCGAGACCGGACGGGACGACAGGGCGAGCGGGACGGTCGAGGTCGACGGCGTCCGCTGGGAGATCCACCCGGCGCAGCGCGACGAGCGCGCGTGGACGACCACTGTGGACGGACGGCAGTTCCTGATCACCGGCAGCGGCACGGAAGCGGAGTTCCGGGCGCTCGCGGCGGCCACCCAGAGCGCCCCGGTGGTCGAGTCGTCCAGCCGCCCGGTGCCGACTCCCCGGTGACGGTCGCGCCGGGGCCTCCGGTCGGCCTGGCGGCCGGTCGACTGCCAGCCGGCCGGTCGGGCTGACGGCCAGCCGCCCGCACGTCGGGGACTACTCGGCGATCGGGGGCTGCTCCTGCGCGGCGTCCGACTCGCGGGCCACCGCGAGCGCGTTCTCCACGCGCTCGCGCGCGCCCGCCAGGTGCCGTTCGCACAGCCGGGCCAACGCCTCGCCGCGCTCCCACAGCGCGAGCGAGTCCTCCAGCGACAGCCCGCCGGCCTCCAGCCGACGCACCACGTCGGCCAGCTCGTCCCGCGCCTGCTCGTAGCCGAGGCCCGCCAGCTCGGCCTCCGTCCGTCCACTCACGCCGTCGCGCTCCCCAACCGTCCCCGCACGCTCACCACCGCGGTCGCCACCACCTGGTCGTAGCCGACCAGCGCCTCGGCGAACTCCTCGCCGTCGCCGTCGCGCACCGCCTCGTCGATGCGCACCTGCGCCTCGCCCACGCGCCGCAGGCTCCGCGGACCGGCCAGGGCCGTCGTGGCCTCGGACAGCGCCCGCAACCGGGACGACAGCGCCCGCCGGCTCGGGGCGTCGCAGCCGGCGAGCAACGCCAGCCAGCAGTCCGCGGCGGCCGAGTCGGCCTCCACCGCCCTGCGCTGCACGGTCCTGGCGCCCTCGCCGGTCGTGGGGTCCGCCGCGCACTCGGCGGCGGAGTGGGCCGCGGCGACGGTCAGCGGCAGGAACGCGGGCACCTGTTCCGGGTTCGGCATCGCTCACCTCCGCTCACCGCTGTTCGACCTCCTCCGCGCCGGTGTCGACGACCCGGGCGCGCAGCGCCCCGTCGACGACCCGGACCCGCAGCTCCGTCTCCGGCGGGACCTCGGTCACCGAACGGACGACCTCCGTGTGGCCGTCCGGGAAGACGCGTTGCACGATCGCGTATCCGCGGGCCAGCGTGGCCGCCGGCCCGAGGGTCGTCAAGCGTGATCGTGTCGCTGAAAGGAACGTTTCGGCGGTGGTCAGCTCGGCGCGCACCGCGCGCAGCCCCCGGTCCCGCAACGCGCGCACCTCGTCAGCCCGACGCAGCAGCGGCCCGACCGGGTCGGCGAGCGCGGGCCGGCTGCGCAGCGCGGCCAGCAGCCGGCACTCGCGGTCCACCCATCCGTGGAGGGCGCGGCGGGCCCGGTCGCGGAGCTGGTGCACCCGGTGCGTCTCCTCGGCCACGTCCGGCACCACGCGCTTGCCCGCGTCGGTGGGGGTCGAGCAGCGCAGGTCGGCGACGTGGTCGACGAGCGGGGTGTCCGGCTCGTGGCCGATCGCGCTCACCACCGGCGTGCGGCAGGCCGCGACCGCCCGGCACAGCGCCTCGTCGGAGAACGGCAACAGGTCCTCGACGCTGCCACCGCCGCGGGCCAGCACGATGACCTCCACCTCGGGGTCGGCGTCCAGGGTCCGCAGCGCCGCCACGACCTGGGGGACCGCCGTCGGCCCCTGCACGGCCACGTTGACCACCCGGAACCGGGCGGCGGGCCACCGCGCGTGCGCGTTGGTCAGCACGTCCCGCTCCGCCGCCGAGGCCCGGCCGGTGACCAGGCCGATCCGGTGGGGCAGGAACGGCAGCCGCCGCTTGCGCGCCGGGTCGAACAGGCCCTCGGCCGCGAGCAGCCCGCGCAGCCGCTCGATCCGGGCCAGCAGCTCGCCCACACCGACCGCGCGGATCTCGTCGACGCGCAGGCTCAGCGTGCCGCGGCCGACGAAGAACGTGGGCCGGCCGTGCACCACGACCCGGCTGCCCTCGGCCAGCGGCGGGCGCATCGACCGCACCAGGTTGATCGGGGCGGTGACGGTCAGCGACACGTCCGCCGACGGGTCGCGCAGGGTGAGGAACGCGGTGCCGGTGCCCGGCCGGGCCGAGACCTGGGTGACCTGGCCCTCCACCCACACCGTCCCCAGCCGGTTGATCCACTCCGCGATCTTGCGGGCGACGGTCCGGACCGGCCAGGGCTGCTCGGCGGAGGGGGGACCCGCTTCGGCGCTCACGCTCCCCGGACCTTGGCCAGCCGGTTGGCCAGCATCTCGGTGAACTGCGGCCGGTCGGCGTGCGCCCGCTCGTAGGCCAGCAGCGCGGCCAGGTCCTCGACCGGGAGCTGGCGCAGCCGCGCCCGCACCTGGGCGACGGTCATGCCGTCGTAGTCGGCCAGCGGGGGCTCCTCCGGCGCCGGGACCTCGCCGGCGTGCCGGATCTCGGCGCCCGCCTCGCCCTTCGCGCCCGTCTCGCCGCCAGCGGCGCCGGGCGCGGCGTCCTCGTCGGCGAGCTCGGTGTCCAGCAGCTCCTCGTCCAACGCCGCCGGCGGCTCCTCGGACCACGGGCTGGCCTCGGGCTCCTCGTCGGGGGCCGTCCGGTCGGAGGCCGTCTGGTCAGCCGCCGTCCGGTCGGGGGCGCCCACGCCGCCGCGCTCCAGGTCCTCGTCGAACGTGGCCCACTCGGGCTCGTCCTCGACCGGCCGCAGCGCCGCCAGCGCCTCGTCGCCCCTGATCGCCAGCTCGGTGACCTGCTGCTGCACCCGCATGGACAGCTGCAACGCCTGGCTGGCCACGGTCACCGGGAGGCCGGCGAGCTGCTGCGGCAGCCGGCGGGCCTGCTCGAACGCGGTGACGGCCAGGCCAGCGGCGACCCGGATGGGCAGCGGGAGCGGCTTGATGGTCACCTCCTAAGCGTGCCGCAGGTGTCGGGCTCCTGCCCACCCCGCTGCCGGAATCGGTTCCGAACGGCGGCCGTGAGTTGCGTCGCCCCGTGACCGGCTCCTCCGGCCGGCCCGTACGCTGGTCGCCATGAGCGAGGGCACCCCGGCCACCCCCGAAACCACCCCTGACCAGCCGCGCCGGCGCGTGCTGCTGGCCAAGCCGCGTGGCTACTGCGCCGGCGTGGACCGCGCGGTGGAGACCGTGGAGCTGGCGTTGGAGAAGTACGGCCCGCCGGTCTACGTGCGCAAGGAGATCGTGCACAACCGGCACGTCGTGGAGACGTTGCGCGAGCGGGGCGCGATCTTCGTGGAGGAGACCGACGAGGTGCCGGAGGGCGCGCTGGTCGTGTTCTCCGCGCACGGCGTGTCGCCGGCCGTGCACGAGGAGGCCCGCGACCGCGGCCTGCGGACCATCGACGCGACCTGCCCGCTGGTGACCAAGGTGCACCAGGAGGCGAAGCGGTTCGCCAGGGACGACTACGACATCCTGCTGATCGGGCACGAGGGCCACGAGGAGGTCGAGGGCACCGCTGGCGAGGCGCCCGAGCACATCCAGCTCGTGGACAAGGCGGAGGACGTGGACAAGGTCGTCGTCCGCGACCCGGCCAAGGTGATCTGGCTGTCCCAGACCACGCTCAGCGTGGACGAGACCATGGAGCGGGTCGGCCAGCTCCGGGAGCGCTTCCCCGAGCTGCAGGACCCGCCCAGCGACGACATCTGCTACGCCACCCAGAACCGCCAGGTCGCGGTGAAGGCCATGGCCCCGGAGTGCGACCTGGTCCTCGTGGTCGGCTCGCGCAACTCGTCGAACTCGAAGCGGCTGGTCGAGGTGGCGCTGCAGGCCGGGGCCCGGGACGCGCACCTCGTCGACTACGCGCACGAGGTCGACGAGGCGTGGCTGGCCGGCGTGACCACGGTCGGCGTCACCAGCGGCGCGTCCGTGCCCGACATCCTGGTGATGCAGCTCCTGGAGTGGCTGGCCGAGCGGGGCTGGGCCGACGTCGAGGAGATCACCACCGCCAACGAGAAGATCGCCTTCGCGCTGCCCAGGGAGCTGCGCAAGGACCTCGTGCGCTGAGAGACCCGAACGAAGAACCCCGGGCGTCCACCGACGCCCGGGGTTCTTCGTGTCTTCGGTCAGCTCTCTCCGGTCGGTTGGGGGTACCCGCGGCCGCCCGGCGGCGGGACCCTGTGCGGGTTCGCCGGAAGCGGGCGCGGCGGCCCGGGTGAGTCGGCGAGAGGCAGGAGGTCCCGCGTGCTCTCAGAGCTCGTCGTTGCGCGGCCGGGGACGGCGCTGCGTCCCGGCGCGTCCGGCCTGGGGGCGTCCGGCGGCGGCCTGCCGCTGCGGGGCGGCCGCTCCCTGGCGGGACCCGCCGGCCGCGCCGCGAGCGGCCGGCGTGCCGGCCTTCGCCGCCGGCCGACCCGACCCGACCGGGCCCGCGCCCCGCGCGCCCTTCCCGGCCCGCGCCGCGTCGCGCTCGCGCTCGTCGGCGGCGTCGTCCGCGGCGGCGGCCGGCTCGCGCTTCGCGCCGGCGGTCCTGTCCTTCTGGAGCAGCACCCGCAGCAGGCCGACGCCCAGCGTCACCCCGGTGGTGACCGCCATCGTCGGGAAGCCGTTGATCAGCGGCGCGCCGATCGCGAGCAGCTTGGCGGACATCCCGCCGGCGCCGGGCGCCCCGCTGCCGATCAGCACCACGACGGGCACGGCGACGGCCAGCACGAGCGGGGGCTGCACCATCGGCCCGAACAGGCTCCGGCGGCGCACCCAGCACACGGCGAGCAGGCAGCCCACGAAGTAGGCGACCTTGAACACCATGCCGAGGGCGTTGCTCTGCTCCATGTCCACGAACGCGCTGACGCCGGTGAGGCCGAAGGCCAGGAGCACGGCCCCCCACCAGGGCAGCCCACGGGACTTGCCGAACACCGAGCGCTCGGCCAGCGGAACCCCGTCGGGGGAGCCTCCGGCAAGGTCGCTTCGGCGGTCGCGGATCGCGGTCACGAGGTTCACGTTAGACGGTCCTGGGGTTGTTCCGGCTTCAGCGCGTGCAGTCAACCTCATGGAACGGTCGAGGGGGAAACGTGGGGTCAGGGGATCTTCTGATCGGTGTCGACATCGGCACGTCCAGCTCGAAGGGCGTGCTGACCAGCGTCGACGGGCGGGTGCTCCGCCAGGTCGAGCGGCCGCACGCGGTGTCGACGCCCCGGCCGGGGTGGGTCGAGCACGACGCGGACGCGGTCTGGTGGGGCGACTTCGTCGCCTTGGCGCGCGAGCTGCTCGCGGCCGCCGCCGGGCGGCCCCTGGCCGCGCTCGCCGTGAGCGGCATCGGGCCGTGCCTGCTCCCCGCGGACGAGGCGGGCCGCCCGCTGCGGCCGGCGATCCTCTACGGGGTCGACACCCGGGCGACGGCCCAGATCGCGGAGCTGAACGCCGAGCTGGGCGCGGACGCCGTGCTGCGCCGGTGCGGCTCCCCGCTGACCTCCCAGGCGGTCGGGCCGAAGCTGCGCTGGCTGGCCGAGCACGAGCCGGAGGTGAGCCGCCGCACCCGCCGGCTGCTGATGGCCAGCTCGTACCTCGTGCACCGGCTCACCGGCCGCTACGTGCTCGACCACCACTCGGCCAGCCAGTGCGCGCCGCTGTACGACCTGGCGGCGGGGACCTGGGCGGCGGACTGGGCCGAGGCGGTCGCGCCGGGGCTGCCGCTGCCGGAGCTGGCGTGGCCGACCGAGGTCGTCGGCTCGGTCACGGCCGCGGCGGCCGCCGAGACGGGCCTGCCCGTCGGCCTGCCGGTGACCGCGGGCACGGTCGACGCCTGGGCGGAGGCGGCCAGCGTGGGCGTGCGGGAGCCGGGCGACGTGATGGTCATGTACGGCACGACGATGTTCCTGGTGCAGGTGGTGGACGAGCTGCGCCCGCACCCCGGCCTGTGGGGCACGTGCGGGGCGTTCCCCGGCACGCGCACGCTCGCGGCGGGGATGGCGACCTTGGGGGCGGTCACCGACTGGTTGCGCCGGCTCGTCGGCGGGCACTACGCCGAGCTGGTGGAGCAGGCGCGGCGGGTGCCGCCGGGCAGCAGGGGGCTGCTGCTCCTGCCCTACTTCGCCGGCGAGCGCACCCCGCTGTTCGACCCGGACGCGCGGGGTGTGCTGGCCGGGCTGACGACCGCGCACGGCAGGGCCGAGGTGTACCGCGCCGCCCTGGAGGCGACGGCGTACGGCGTCCGGCACAACCTGGAGGTGATGCGGGAGGCCGGGGGCCGGCCGCGGCGGCTCGTCGCCGTGGGCGGGGGCACGCAGGGCGGGCTGTGGACGCGGATCGTCTCGGACGTCGTGGAGCGCGAGCAGCACGTCCCGGAGCACACGGTCGGCGCGTGCCTGGGCGACGCGGTGTTGGCGGCGGTCGCGCTCGGAATCGACGTCGATCCGGAACGGTGGAATCCGGTGCGGTCGGTGGTGCGCCCCGTCGCGGAGCACGCGCCGCGATACCGCGAGTTCTTCCGCCGTTATCGGGAGCTCCACGAGAAAACCGTCGAGATTTCACATTTCCTGGCCTCGGTGCAGCGCGAGGAGGGGTGAAGGGTCTCGGGCGGGCGGCCCCCGGCGGGCTCGGGACCGGACACCGTGCGTCGCTGCCTCTCGCCCGATCGTCGGCCCTGGGGTGCGCCCGATGGGCTCTGCCGTCACTGGGACATTGGGGTGACGGGGGCCGGCCCGGTCATCTCCGCGTCATCGCGGCCCGGGGCGGGGACGTTACCGCCGATGATCTCTTTCGGGTGATTGTCCGCCGGGTCGGCGACACCGCGCCGGGGTTTCCCGCCCCCTCACCGTGTTGACTTCCCCCAGGTGAGTGGGGATGCGTCCGCGCGAAGGTGAGATTCCGTGCGTGATTTCCGAGGGCTCGAAGCCCGAATGTCTTCCGGTGTAGCTTCCCGGCGCGCCGGGTCGGGTGAGGGCGTCACCCCCGGGCCGGGTCCCCCGATGGTTGATCCCTGGAGCATTCCGAATGCGCGGACACCGTGTGCTGGCCTCGCTCGTCGCGTTACTCGTCGTGTCGCCGCTCGGCGGCGGCGTGCTGGCGGCCCAGGCCGCTCCGGCCGCCGCCGGGCCCCCGGCGTGCGATCCGGGCGGGTTGGGGCTCGCCGCGGACTTCACCGAGTTCGTTCGGCACGACGCCGCGCGCGTGGGGCACTCGGAGGGCCGGGTGGCGATCGGCGGCAACGCGCGTCTAGGCGCGCGGGACGCCAGGACCGGGTTCACCGTCGGAGCCGACCCGTCGGTGGACGTCGGCGCCCATCTCGGCCTGGACGCGGCGCGGGCCGACGTCGTCGTCGGCGGCCGGCTCACCGCCTACGACCTGCTGCTGGCCCGGGGCGGCGCGCGGTTCGGCAGCCTGGACGACCAGGGCGAGGTCCGGCTCACGGCGAGGACGCCCGGCGCCCGGGTCGGCGTCGGCACGGCGGTGGACTTCCCCGCCGAGTTCGCCGCCCTCGACGCCAGGGCGAAGGCGTGGGCCGGTCTCACCCCCACCGGCCAGGCCGTCCTCGACGGCGGCGCGCTGACGCTGACCGGCGAGGACGACACCGGGGCCGTGGTGTTCACCGTGGACGCGGACCAGCTCGCGGCCGCCGCGGAGATCAGGATCAGGGTCGCCGCCGGGGTGACCGCGCTGGTCAACGTGACCGGCGCGAAGTACGACACCGCCGCCGCGCTGAAGGCGGTGCTGTTCTGGGACGGCGGCGCGTGGGTCGACGCGTCCGCGCCGGCCTTCGCGCGGTTCGGCCAGCACCTGCTGTGGAACTTCCCCGAGGCCACCCACCTCGCCATCCAGGGCACCGCGCCCTGGCCGGGCCTGGTGCTCGCCCCGCACGCCCGGCTGACGCTCGGCGCCCCCGGCGCGGTCGGCCACGTCTTCGGCGGCTTCGCCGTGGACTCGGTGGTGACCGTCGGCCCCGGCGTGCACACCCACTTCGTGCCGTTCCGGGGCGCCTGCCTGCCCCGCACGGCGACCAGCGACCGGGCGGGGGCCGGCCCGGACGGCGGCCGCTCGACCGCCGCACGCCCCTCGGGGGCGTCCGCGCCGACTTCCTCGGCGTCGCCCGGACCGGCCGCGGCGGGTGCGGCCCCGACGGGTCCGGGCGACGGCGCGGCCCCGTCCGGTCCGGGCGGCGCCCCGACCGACCAGAAGGTGGCGGCGGCCCGGCAGGAGAGGACGACCGGCGACCTGGCCAGCACCGGCGCGGACGTGATGTGGACAGCGCTCGCGGCGGTGGTGTTGCTCGGCGTCGGAGGGACGACGCTCGTGCTCGCGCGGCGGCGCGGGTCGGCCGTGGCGGCCGCGCCCAGGGAGTCGCGGGACTCCTGATCCGCCCGGCAGCCCCGTCGTCGTCGGGGCCACCGCGACACGGCGTCGAGGGGCGCCGGCGTCCTCCCCGCACAGGGGGACGCCGGCGCCCCGCCGTCTCCGGGTCTTCGGTCTCCGGGTCTTCGGCGGCGCGTCCCCGGCGGGGCCGGTCAGCCGCCGGTCAGCCGCCGGTCAGCCGCCGGACGGCTTCGGCCCTGCCGCCGGCTCCGACGTCGGTTCCGGCCGTCCGTTCGGGCTGGCCGGCAGGTCCAGCGCCGTGGCGTCGTCCTCCCGGCGCACCGGCGGCAGCGGGGTCGGGCTGGCCGCCGTCTCGGTGAGCGGCTCCACCGCCGCGCGGAAGCTCTCCAGCGCCTCAAGCTCACGCCGGCGCGCCGACAGGAAGTTCCGCAGGTGCGTGCTGGTCAGGTTGACCGCGTCGACGGCCGAGGCGGCCGAGCGGTGCGCCCGCGCCGCCTGGCTCCGCACGCGGTCCACGTCGTCGGCCAGGGCGCGCTCGGTGGCCGCGAAGAGCGCGGCCGAGGCCACGACCGCGAAGCCGGTCGGCCCGCACAGGAAGATCCGCCGGTCCAGCAGCCAGGAGAGCAGGCCGGGGTCGGTGTCCATGGCCGCGACGACCGCCGCGTCGGAGGGTACGAACATCACGGTGCCGTAGATCGCGTCCGCCCAGCGCTCGTAGCCCTTGCCGGCCAGCTCGGCGGCCCGCGCGCGGATGTTGCGGACGTGCACGCGCAGCGCGTCCGCCCGCTCGGCGGGGTCGTGGGTCTCCACCGCCTCGGCCCACACGGCGAGGCTGGTCTTGGCGTCGACCGGCACCCGCCGGCCGCCGCCGACCGCCAGCACCAGGTCCGGCCGGGCGGCGCCGCCGCCGGCGAGGTCGGTCTGCACCGTGAAGTGCAGGCCCTCGCGGAGGCCGAGCGCCCGCGCGGTCTCCACCAGCACCCGCTCGCCCAGCTCGCCCCGCCCGCTGACGGACGCGAACGCCACCTCGTAGCGGCGCAGCGCCGCCTGGTGCTCGCGGGTGCGGGCGCGTTCGGCCTCGACGGCGGCGAGCGCCGTGTCCGCCCGTCGCACGCTGTCGGTGTAGAGCCGCCAGAAGAACACCAGGGCCGCGGCCAGCAGCAGGGCCACTGCCACGGCCGCCGTCGTGATCACTACCGAGGTCACAGTTCGCCTCCCTCCCCGATCATGGCGCAGGTGCCCGCGGGTGCGACACGGGCGACACGGGGCGGAGGGGGCCGCGCGGCGCGGCGACGTCGGGGCCCTACCGTTGCGACCCATGCGGCTGCTGCACACCTCCGACTGGCACGTGGGACGGACGTTCCACGGCCGCGACCTGCTCCGCGAGCAGGAGGAGGTGCTGACACACCTGGCGGAGGTGGTGGCGGCCGAGCGGGTGGACGTCGTGCTGGTCGCCGGCGACCTCTACGACCGGGCGGTGCCCTCGGGCGAGGCCGTCCAGACCTGCCACCGCGTGCTGCGGGCGATCGGCGAGACCGGCGCGCGGATCGTGATCACCCCGGGCAACCACGACTCCGCGCCCCGGCTCGGCGCGTACGCCGAGTTCGCGGCGGCCGGCGGCCTGCACCTGCGGACCCGGATCTCCGGCCTCGACGAGCCGGTCGTGCTGACCGACGAGCACGGCCCGGTCGCGATCTACGGCATCCCCTACCTGGAGCCCGACCCGGCGCGTCAGCGGCTCGGCGTCGAGGAGCGGGGGCACGCCGCCGTGCTCGGCGAGGCGATGCGCCGCGTCCGGGCCGACCTCGCCGCCCGTCCGGGCGCGCGCTCGGTGGTGCTCGCGCACGCCTTCGTGACCGGCGGGGCCGCCAGCGAGTCCGAGCGCACGATCTCGGTGGGCGGGGTCGAGCACGTGCCGGGCTCGGTGTTCGACGGGGTCGACTACGTCGCCCTCGGCCACCTGCACGGACCCCAGGTGCTCGCCGAGCACCTCCGGTACTCCGGCAGCCCGCTCGCCTACTCGTTCTCCGAGGTCGGGCACCGCAAGTCGGTCTGGCTGGTCGACATGGACGCCGACGGCCTGGCCGGCGTCGAGCGGCGCGAGCTGCCGGTGCCCCGGCCCCTGGCGACCGTCTCGGGCCGGCTCGACGACCTGCTCGCCGACCCCCGGCACGCGGAGCTGACGGACCACTTCCTGTCGGTCGTGCTGACCGACCAGGTGCGCCCGCTGGACGCGATGCGCCGGTTGCAGGAGCGCTTCCCGCACGCCGTGCACCTGGAGTGGCGGCCGGAGGGCGGCCGGGAGGCGGCCCAGCTGCGGTACGCGCAGGTGGTGCGCAACCGCGACGACCACGAGGTCGCCTGCCACTTCGTCGAGGACTGCCGCAACTCGGAGCCGAACGAGGGGGAGCGCGCCCTGTTGAAGGAGGCGCTGGCGGCGGTCCGGCGCGCGGAGGTGCAGGCGTGAGGCTGCACCGGCTCGAACTTTCGGCGTTCGGCCCCTACCCGCGCCGCGAGGTCGTGGACTTCGACGCGCTGGGCGCTGACGGGCTGTTCCTGCTGCACGGCGACACCGGCGCCGGCAAGACCACGCTGCTCGACGCGGTGGCGTTCGCCCTGTTCGGCAGGGTGCCGGGCGCGCGCGAGACGCTGAAGGCGGGAGAGCTGCGGTGCCGCCTCGCCGACGCGGACACGCCGACCGCCGTCGCGCTTGAGCTGACGGTCCAGGGGCACCGGCTGCGGGTCGCCAGGAGCCCCGAGTACGAGCGGCCGAAGAAGCGCGGCGGCGGCACGACCAGGCAGCCGGCCAAGGCGTCGCTGACCTGGGTGGCGATGCCGGAGGGCGGGGCACCGCCGGAGGGGCTGACCCGGGTCGACGAGGTGGGCCGCACGGTGCAGCGGCTGCTCGGCATGAGCGCCGACCAGTTCTTCCAGGTCGTGCTGCTGCCGCAGGGTGAGTTCGCCCGCTTCCTGCGGTCGGAGACCACCCAGCGGGAACAGGTGCTGGAGCGGCTGTTCGGCACCGAGCGGTTCCTGGACGTCGAGCGGTGGTTCGAGGAGCGCCGTCGCGAGCGCGGCCGCGAGCTGCGCGACCAGCAACGCGACGCGTTGGAGCTCGCGGCGCGGGTCGCCCAGGCCGCCGGCGAGGAGCGCCCGGAGGAACCGGACACGACCTGGCTCGACACGCTGCTGGAGCGGGTGCGCGAGGAGGCCGCGCGGACGGTGGCGGCGGCCGGCGCGGCCAGGGCCGACCAGGAGGCGGCCGAGGCCGAGTTGTTGGAGCGGCGGGAGCTGGCCGAACGGGTCCGCCGGGTGCGCCAGGCCACCGCCGAGCTGGCCGCGTTGGCCGAGCGGCAGGACGAGGTGGCGGCCTGGCAGGTCGAGCACGACGCCGCGCGCCGCGCGGTGCCAGCTGTCGCGGCGCGGCGTGCCCTGGACCGCGCGGAGGAGGCGGTGGACCAGGCGCGGCAGGAGGTCGAGCGGGCCACCGCGCACGCGCGTTCCCTGGGCTGGGGCGACGACGGCGACCTGCGCGGCGCGGCGGCGCGGAGCCGCGAGCAGGCCGGGGAACTGGCCGGCGCGGTCGCGGAGGCGGAGCGGCAGCGGGCCGACGAGCGGCGACTGGTCGAGCTGGCCGACCGGGCGCTCCAGGGCCGGCAGCAGGTCGAGCAACTGGCGAAGTTGGCCGGGGACCTCCCGGCGTTGGTCGAGGAGGCCAGGGCGGGGCTGGACCGGGCCAGGGCGGCTGCGGCGCTGCTGCCCGGCCTGGACGCGCGGCGCGCCGAGCTGACGGCCGCGCTCCGGGACGCCAGGGCGGTGCCGAAGGCCCGGGAGCGGGCGGAGCTCGCGGCGACCAGGGCGAGCGAGGCCGTGGACGCCCACCAGCGGGCCAGGGAGCGGCTGCTCGACCTCCGACAGCGTCGCCTCGACGGCATGGCGGCCGAGCTGGCGCGGGGACTGGCGCCCGGCGAGCCCTGCCCGGTGTGCGGCTCGGCCGAGCACCCCGAGCCGGCGCGGGCGACCGAGGGCGGTGTCACCGACGCCGACGAGCGTCGGGCGCAGAGCGCCGAGCAGGAGGCGCAGGCCGCGCGGGAACGGGCCCAGCGGGCCCAGCACGAGGCCGAGGCGGAGGTGGCCGCGCTGGTCGAACGCCTGGCCGGCCGGACCGCCGACGCGCTCGCCGCCGAACTGTCCGCTGTGGACAGTGAATGGGCTGAGGCGTCCGCGCTCGCGGAGACCGCCGCGCGGTGGGAAGGCGAGCTGCGCGATCTCGACCAGGCCAGCCGCCGGGCGCACGCGCAGCAGGTCGAGGCCGAACGCGCGGTGAGCGCCGCCGAGGCCCAGCACCGGGAGCTGACCGAGCTCGTGCGCCAGCGCGCCGAGCGGCTGGAGCGCGCCAGGGGCGAGCACGTCGACGTGGCGGCGCGCCGCGACCACCTCCTCGCGCTCGCCAACACGCTCGACGCCCTCCTTGCGGCGCGCTCCGCGCTCGACGCGGCGGGTCAGCGCGTGACCGAACAGGCCCAGGCCCTGGACGAGGCCGTCGCCGCAGCGGGCTTCCCGGACGTCGCCGCCGCGTTGGCCGCGGCCCGGCCCGAGGGCGTGCTGGCGGACCTCGCCGAACGCGTGCGCGCCGTGCGGGACCGCGAGGCCGCCGCGCGCGACGTCCTCGCCCAGCCCGAGCTGGCCGGGGTCGCGCCGGACCTCGTGGTCGACGTGGAGTCCGCCAGGGAGGCCGCGGAGCTGGCCCGGCGCCGCTGCGAGGAGGCCGTGTCGGCCGCCGCGGCGGCCGAGGGCCGGGGGCGGGCCGTGGCCGGGCTGGCGGAGCGGCTGCGTGCGGCGTGGGCGGACCTCGGTCCGGCGCAGACCGAGTACGCCGAACTCGCGGCCCTCACCGACGTCGTCAACGGGCGCGGCCAGAACCACCGCAAGATCTCGCTGCGCTCCTACGTGCTGGCCGCCCGGCTGGAGGAGGTCGCGGTGGCCGCGACCACCCGCCTCCAGCGGATGAGCCAGGGGCGCTACTCGTTCGTGCACTCCGACGTCGCCGGCCCCCGGGGCACGCGCGGCGGGCTGGGCCTGGACGTGCTCGACGACTACTCGGGCCAGGTGCGCCCGGCCAGGACGCTCTCCGGCGGCGAGTCGTTCCTGGCCTCGCTGTCCCTCGCGCTGGGCCTCGCCGACGTCGTCGCGGCCGAGACCGGGGGCGCGGTGCTGGACACGCTGTTCGTCGACGAGGGGTTCGGCACGCTCGACGCCGGAGCGCTCGACCTGGTGATGGACACGCTGGACGAGCTGCGCGCCGGCGGCCGCGTGGTCGGGCTGGTCTCGCACGTCGAGGAGCTGCGGCAACGCATCCCGGTCCGGCTCCGGGTTCGCAAGGCCCGCACCGGCTCGACGTTGGAGCTCCGCACCGGCTGAGCGCTACCGAAGTCGAGGTGTCCGCCGCCGCGCGGGCCTCGCGGCGCTCATGGTGACGCCCCGGTCCCAGCGTCGGGACCGGGGCGTCGCCTCGGTGCGCGGTGCGCGGTGCGCGGTGCGCGGCGCTCCGGTCTCCGGGCTAGCGCTGCGCGTCGCCCTCGCCCTCGTGCGCCAGCAGCCACCGCTTGACGGCCAGGCCCCAGCGGAAGCCGCCGAGCGACCCGTCCGTGCGGATGATCCGGTGGCAGGGCACGAACAACGCCGCGGCGTTGCGCGCGCAGGCCGACGCGGCGGCGCGCACCGCGGCGGGGCGCCCGGCGAGCGCCGCGTAGGCGGTGTAGGTGATCGGCTCGCCGGCCGGCACCTTCCGCAGCACCCGCCACGCGTGCTCCAGGAACTCGCCGGAGCGCTGGCGCACCTCGATCCCGTCGATCGCGTCCAGCTCGCCGGCGTGGAAGGCGCGGATCGCGGCGGTGACCGGGCCGAGGTCGGCCCGCTCGACCGGGGCCTCGGGGCGGAGGGAGGGGTGGACCGGGGTCAGCAGCTCGGCGAGGTCGGCCGTCCAGCCGGAGGCGAGCACCACGCCGTCCTGGTCGACGACCGCCGTGAACGGGCCGGTCGGGGTGTCCACAGTGGACACGAACGTGGTGGTCATGCGCTTCTCCTGTCAGTGCTGGTGATGGGTAGGGCGGCCGCGTGCCACAGGTGCATGCCCGCGTAGGAGCGCCACGGCCGCCAGGTGCCGCCCCTGGCCGCCAGACCGTCCACATCGGACACGAGTCCGAGCCGGCCGGCGCCCTTGCGCAACGCGCTGTCCGAGGTGAGCAGGACGTCCGGCGCGCCGAGCACCCGCATCAGCACGTACCGCGCCGTCCACGGCCCGATCCCGGGCAGCGCGGTCAGCTCCGCCTCCAGCTCCTCCGGCGACCGGCCCACGTGCACGTCCACCGAGCCCTCCGCCATCGCGGCGGCGACCCGGCGCACGGTGTCGATGCGCCGGCGAGGCCCGGTCAGCACCTCGTGCGCCCGCTCCGCGATCACCTCCATGTTCGGGAACAGGCGCGTGAGCGGACCGTCCGGCGTGCACAGCGGCTCGCCCAGCGCGGTCACCAGCGCCGAGGCCGCCGTGCGCGCGGCTGCCACCGACACCTGCTGGCCGAGCACCGCGCGCACCACCGTCTCCGCGCCGTCGACGCTGCCCGGCACCCGCACACCCGGCGTCGCCGCCACCGACGGCGCGAGCGCGGGGTCGCTCGCCAGCAGCCCGTCCACCGCGCACGGGTCGGCGTCCAGGTCGAACAGCCGGCGCACGCGGTTCACCGCGCTGCCCAGGTCGCGCACGTCGCCCAGCCGCAGCCGGCACTCGACGTGCCCGTCCTGGGGCGTGACGTGGACCGTCGCGGCGGCGTGCGGCAGGCGCAGCGCCCGCGAGTACGTGCCGTCCGCCACCTGCTCCACGCCGGGCACGGCGCGCGCGGCGAGGAAGGCCAGCACGCCATCGGCGTGGAACGGCGGTCGGTACGGCAGGCGCAGGGTCAGCGTGCCCGGCGCCACCCCCGGCCGCTGGCGCCGCTCGGCGGCGGCGCGCATCGCCGAGGGAGTGGCCGCGAACACGGCGCGGATCGTGTCGTTGAACTGCCGGACGCTGGCGAAGCCGGCCGCGAACGCGATCTCGGTGAACGGCATCGCCGAGGTCTCGATCAGCAGCCGGGCCGAGTGGGCGCGGTGCGCCCTGGCCAGCGCGAGCGGCCCGGCGCCCAGCTCCGTGGCCAGCACCCTGGTCAGGTGCCGCTCGGAGTAGCCCAGCCGCTGGGCCAGCCCCGGCACGCCGTCCCGCTCGACCACGCCGTCGGCGATCAGCCGCATGGCGCGTCCGGCGAGGTCGGCCCGCAGGTTCCACTCCGGCGAGCCGGGCACCGCGTCGGGCAGGCAGCGGCGGCACGCCCGGAAGCCCGCCGCCTGCGCGGCGGCGGCGGTCACGTAGAAGTCCACGTTCCCGCGCTTGGGCGTGACCGCGGGGCACGAGGGGCGGCAGTAGATCCCCGTGGTGCGCACGGCCGTCACGAAGTGGCCGTCGAAGCGGGCGTCGCGGGAGGCGACGGCCCGGTAGGCGCGTTCCGGATCGAGGGGCACAACACCGATCCTGCCAGCGCCCGAACCCCCGGACTGGCGGAAATCGGACGCGACCGTCCCGCTGTCCCCTCCTGGTGGAGCCGCCCGCCTGCTTTGCCCGCGTGGTCGAACAATTTCCCCCGCGTAACCACGGAAGGTTCTGTGCTGGACACGCTGTGTGGTTGTCACTGTGACTGTCCTCGTCGCACTCAAGCAACGGGCTGGCGGCAGCCCTCACAGCTCGTGCGGGGCGGGACCACCCGGGAGACGGCGGTGGAGATGATCTGAACCGACCCCCCTGGGCAGTCCGATCCGGACGCGGATCGGGACGAAACCGCAGACCTGGTGGCCACGCCCGGCGCGGTGGAGGAAATCCGGGCCGCCCAGGACGAGGTGCGCAGGGGAATGAGCGTGTCCAGCGGCGAGCTTGCCCAGGAGTTTTTCCGCGAGGCAGGGCGCGAGGGGCTGGTCGGGGCGGTTTGCCCAGGCCGGGGCGGGGGCGGCGGGGCGGCCCGTAGACTGGACGCCCGTGAGCCTGACCCTCGGCATCGTCGGCCTGCCCAACGTCGGCAAGTCGACCTTGTTCAACGCACTGACCCGCAACGACGTGCTCGCGGCGAACTACCCGTTCGCGACGATCGAGCCCAACGTCGGCGTGGTGCCGCTGCCCGACCCGCGGCTGGACAAGCTCGCCGAGATCTTCGGCTCGGAGCGCATCGTGCCGGCCGTGGTGTCGTTCGTCGACATCGCGGGCCTGGTCAAGGGGGCGTCGGAGGGCGCTGGCCTGGGCAACAAGTTCCTCGCCAACATCCGCGAGGCGAGCGCGATCTGCCAGGTCATCCGGGTGTTCGACGACCCGGACGTGGTGCACGTGGACGGCCGCGTCGACCCGGGCAGCGACATCGAGACCATCAACACCGAGCTGATCCTGGCCGACCTCCAGACCCTGGAGAAGGCGCTGCCCAGGCTGGAGAAGGAGGCGCGGGTCCAGAAGGACCGGCGCCCGGCGCTGGAGGCCGCGCAGGCCGCCAAGTCCGTCCTCGACGCCGGCCGCACGCTGTTCTCCGCGCAGGCCGAGGTCGACACCACCGAGCTGCGCGAGCTGAACCTGCTCACGACCAAGCCGTTCCTCTACGTCTTCAACGCCGACGAGGGCGTGCTGAGCGACGAGGCGCGGGTCAAGGAGCTGCGCGAGCTGGTGGCCCCGGCCGACGCGGTGTTCCTGGACGCCAAGGTCGAGGCCGAGCTGCTGGAGCTGGACGAGGAGTCCGCGCGGGAGCTGCTGGAGTCGATCGGCCAGCACGAGCCGGGCCTGCACGCGCTGGCCCGCGCCGGCTTCCACACGCTGGGCCTGCAGACCTACCTCACGGCGGGTCCGAAGGAGGCCAGAGCCTGGACCATCCGCAAGGGCTGGACCGCCCCGCAGGCCGCCGGCGTCATCCACACCGACTTCGAGCGCGGCTTCATCAAGGCCGAGGTCGTCTCCTTCGACGACCTGGTCGGTGCCGGCTCGATGACCGCGGCCCGCGCCGCCGGCAAGGTCCGCATGGAGGGCAAGGACTACGTCATGGCCGACGGCGACGTGGTCGAGTTCCGCTTCAACGTCTGAGTCGCACAGCGGTGTCGCCGCAGCCGGCGTGATCGCTGGGAAACGCCGGGACGAGTGCTGGTCGCGGGGAGACCGGCACTCGTCCTCGGTCTCTTCCCGGTGTTGCCCGTCAGCGGTTCGCTGTCGCTAGTCCGCGTTGTCCACGCGGCCGGAATCCTCCGCCGCCAGATTCAAAGTGAAGTTTGTTTCGCCGAGGCGGGCGAGACTCAGGACGACGCTCTCCACTCCCATTCTCGACGCCAGGTCGAAGATGGACTGCCTGACGAACGGGTACAGGACGGGGAACGCCTCACGCTGGATGAAGGCCCCCACGATGTCGGGGTCGATGTCGGAAACCGGCTCGGCGAGCCTGAAGAGGACGGCGGCGTCCGACACGTACTCGGCGAGGGGGCTTCGCACGGTGAGGCGGAGCCGGAAGCCGAGGCTGTCGTCCTGGAGCAGGACCCGCGAGGTGGCGTGCGGCTGTTCCGTCAGGCCGTCGTCGTAACCGCCGCTCTCGACGGGGTCGAGTCCTTCGAGCACGCGTCCGTGCACCTCGTAGAACTGGACGTCCTCGACTTCCGCCAGGGAGAGGAGCTCTTCGAGTGACCGCACCTGGCGTGCCATCACCGTGCTGCCCGCGCGTCGTCCGTGGCCTGTCCCCAGAAGTTCCGCGCCTCGACGCGCCGGGAACGGCCGAGATGCGCCGGAGGAAGTTTCGAGGACCGCACCGGCTGGGCGTTCACGGCGGAAAGCCGTCGCTGTGTTCTGCGTTCGTTCAGCCAGTGGTTGATCTCGTAGTAGTCGGCGCGGCACGGGAACTGGACGTCGTCGGACGGCTTTCCTGACCGACGTAGCCACTCGTTCACCTCTCCCCAGAGCCACACTCCGCCGTTGACGAGGTTGAAGGGCTCCGGAAAAGGCACTTCGCGCCGGCGTTTCCCGTGAATCCACTGCCCTACCGCCTGGGGCGTCGTACGACAGCGCTCTGCGATGTCGACGCGGTTGACGAGATCCTCGTAGCAGCGCTGCACAACGACTCGGGCTGTCTTTTCGAGTTTTGCCACAACGGCTTTCGCGGCCATGGGGGCCGTGGGACCGGGGGTGGTGACGGTGAGCAGCGTGGTCGTGCCGTGGGTTGCGACGAGGGCGTCGAAGTCCTCGTAAATCGCCCATACGGCACCCTCCGCCAGCCCGTCGACAGCGAAGATCAACTCGAACTGAGTCATGCCGCCCTCCCCGACGTGGTGCGGTGCGTCGAAGCTATCACCCCTGTTTCCCGCCCGAAACAGGTTCACTCCCTTCGGGGGCGGGGTCGCCCGTCCAGCGAGTGTCGGTCCGGGCAGCGGGCCGCCTGCCGCTCGATGGCCCTGGCGTGGCCCTCGGGGTTCCTCGGAGTGCTGGCAACCATGATCACGCCCTGGTCGGGGCAGGGGCAGTAGAGGTACCACCCGTGTCCCTGCTTCTCCAGTCGCCAGCCGTCCCTGACCAGCTCCGCCAGTACCTTGTTGATCTCTTTGTGCGGGTGGAGCTTCGTCAAGGCAGACCCCCGCCTCGTGGGTGAGCTCTGGAACGCCCCCGGGCATGTCCGCCCGCTGGGACAAAAGTTGCACTTGGGGGACAGGTGAATGTTACGAGGAACTCACCTGGAGCGGGTACACCGGCGCGGCCGGGTGGGCGTTCGCGGGGAGATCGTGTCCCTGGAGTGTGATGTTGGTGGCGACGGGGGGACGGGGCGTCACGCTCTCGCGCTACGTAAGGTAGGGCGCGGGCACTTTCCGGTTCGACGACGGTTGTCGCCGACAGCGGTCCTCCAGAGGGGCCGGGAGACCCGCGGCACACCGAACCTGCGGCGCCGGGGAACAAGGTTGGGGATCGCTCTTCGCTGGATCGAACGACGGGCGCTGCCGGTCGCGCCCTGGCTGCTCGCCGCCTCGGTGGTGGGCGGCCTGTTCCTGCTGGTCCAGGGCGACCACCGGGCCATGTTCGACCTGCGCGTCTACCACGACGCTCCGCCGTCGCTGCTGACCAGCCGGCTCTACGAGTTCACCTACTCGGAGTTCACGCCGGACTTCCCGCTGCCGTTCACCTACCCGCCGTTCGCGGCGATGGTCCTGCTGCCGCTGTCGGCGTTGCCGTGGATGCTGGCGCGGGCGGTCTGGTACGCGGGCCTGCTGCTGTGCGTCTGGTACCTGGTCCGGACGTCGTTCCGGCTGGTGGCGGGGGAGCGCTGGGCGAGCGACCGGGACCGCTGGCAGCGCTGGGCGATGCTCACGGTGGCGGTGCTGCTGTGGGCGGAGCCGATCCGCAGCAACTTCTACTTCGGGCAGATCAACCTGCCGCTCGCGGCGCTGCTGATGGCCGGGATGATCGGCGCCCGCTCGTCGCTGGCCGGGGCGAGCGTGGGCCTGGCCGCCGGGGTGAAGCTGACCCCGGCCGTGTCCGGCCTGTACTTCCTGGTGACCAGGCGGTGGGCGGCGGCGGCCTGGTCGGCGGGGGTCTTCGCGGCCACGGTGGGGTTGGGCTGGCTGGTCTCGGCCGACCAGTCCCGGCGGTTCTGGTTCGAGCTGCTGGGCGACGCGGGCCGGGTGGGGCCGGTCGGGTCGGCGATCAACCAGTCGTTGCGGGGCGCGCTGTCCCGCACCCTCGGCTACGACGTGGGCATGGGTCTGCCGTGGGTGGTCGCGGTGGTCGCCGTGTCCGTGCTCACCGGCTTCGCGCTGCGCGCGGCGGTGCGCGCCGGCGACACCCTGGCGACCCTGGTCGCCGTGCAGGTGTTCGGGCTGCTGGTCTCGCCGATCTCGTGGATGCACCACTGGGTGTGGCTGCTGCCGACCGTGGTGTGGCTGATGTTCGGGCCGGAACGCCGGCACGCGCCGGCCCGGGTGGCCCTCGTGGCCTGGATGGTGGCGCTGTTCAGCTACGTGATCTCCAAGCTGCTCCAGGCCCAGCCGTCGATCTGGGTGATCCCCCGGCCCTGGTACCTGTCCGCGCTGGGCTGGGTCTACCCGGCCTGCGCGGTGCTGACCCTCGCCGCCGTGGCGGTCGCGGTCCGGCCCCGAGTCGCGGACGCGCCGGAGTTCGCCCCGGTGGCGCGCGGCGAGGGGCTGCCCGCCTGAGAGCGCGGCCGCCCGATGTCGGGCCGCCCGAGGGCTGGCCGGGTCAGCTCAGCGCGTCGAGGACGCCGTCGATCTCCTCCGCCAGCGAGATGTCGGCCTCGGTGACGCCGCCGGCGGAGTGGGTCGAGCAGCGGAACGTCAGCGTGCGCCAGCGGATGTCGATGTCCGGGTGGTGGTTGTCGTTCTCGGCGATCTCGGCCACCCGGTTCACCACCCGGATCGCGTCCGGGAAGCTGGGCAACGTGACGCTGCGGACCAGCGCGTCGCCCTCGCGCCGCCAGTCGGGCAGCGTGCCCAACGCCGTGGTCATCCGGTCGTCGCTCAGCAGCTCGGCCATGCCCCCATGGTGGTCGGCGTCGGTCCGGAGCGCGACCCCGGCGTAAGCTCTGCGTTCGCCACGGGAGCCCGGTGCGCTGGGCTGAGAGGAGGGCGCGCGGCCCTCGACCGTCCGAACCTGATCCGGATCATGCCGGCGCAGGGAGGCTGTCGACGACGCGCGCGCCCCGGAACGGACTGGAGGTAGGCGTGCGCCGCAATGTCGCTGACCGCAGCGCTGTCAGGCGTGGCGTCCTTGGTCGCACCGCCCTTGGACGCACCGCCCTTGGTCGCGCCGTCCGCGCCGGCGCCCTGGTCGCGACGGTCGCGCTCGGCGCGGGCTGTTCGCTGGTCGGCGGTTCCGGCGGCTCGGACGCGGGGGGAGAGCGCAAGGTCGTCCTGGTCACGCACAACTCGTTCAGCCCGCCCAAGGAGCTGCTGGAGGACTTCCAGAAGCGCACGGGCGTGAAGCTGGAGGTGCGGGCCAGCGGCGACGGCGGCGCGCTCACCAACCAGCTCGTGCTGACCAAGTCCAACCCGATCGGCGACGTCGCCTTCGGCGTGGACTCCACGTTCGCCTCGCGCGCGCTGGACGAGGGCGTGTTCCAGCCGTACCGCGCCGCGGAGGGCGACAGGGGGCCGCAGCGGTACGCGCCGCAGGGCGGCCAGGACCGGCTCACGGCGGTGGACGTCGGCGACGTCTGCCTCAACGTCGACACCGGCTGGTTCCAGCAGCGGGGCGTCGCCGAGCCGAAGACCCTCGACGACCTGACCCAGCCGCAGTACAAGGACCTGCTGGTCGCCGAGGACCCGGCCACGTCCTCGCCGGGTCTGGCCTTCCTGCTGGCCACCGTGGCCAAGTACGGCGAGAACGGCTACGCCGACTACTGGACGCGCCTGCGCGGCAACGGCCTGAAGGTCACCTCCGGCTGGGAGGAGGCCTACAACCAGGACTTCTCCGCCGGCACGGGCGGCAAGGGGCAGCGGCCGATCGTGGTCTCCTACGCCTCCTCGCCCGCGTTCACGATCGGCGACGACGGCAAGCCGCGCACGAAGGCGCTGCTCGACACCTGCTACCGGCAGGTCGAGTACGCCGGCGTGCTGGCGAACGCGAAGAACGTCGACGACGCCCGCAAGGTCGTCGACTTCCTCGTGTCGCCGGAGTTCCAGGCCAAGGTCGCGGAGAGCATGTACGTCTACCCGGCCAGGGAGGGCGTGACGCTGCCCGAGGCGTGGCAGCGGGCCGCCCCGCTGCCCGAGCGGTCCGCCGAGCTGCCGGCCGACCAGGTGAAGGCCGGCCGGGAGCGGTGGGTGGAGCAGTGGCGCAAGACGGTGCGCGGCTGAGCCGGCCCGGCGCCGGCCGCGTTCGCCCCGCTGGCCGCGCCCGCCTCGCCGGACTGGCGCTGGCGGGCGCGGCGGCGCTGCCGCTCGGCTTCCTCGCGGTGTTCTTCGCGTGGCCGGTGGCCGCGATCGTCGGCATCGGGCTGCGCTCCACCGAGCGGGGGCCCAGCGTGCTCGCGCTGCTGACCAGCGCCGAGACCTGGTCCCTCGTCGGGTTCACGCTCGGGCAGGCCGTGGCGGCGACCGCGTTGGCGTTGCTGGCCGGGATGCCGGTGGCGTTCCTCATGGCGCGGTGCGCGGTGCCCCTGCGCGGGCTGGTCCGGTTGTTGGTGACGCTGCCGTTCGTGCTGCCCACGGTGGTGGTCGGGATGGCGTTCCGGACCCTGTTCGCGGGGTCCGACGACGGCAGCGTCCTCGCCATCGTCCTGGCCAACGGGTTCTTCAACGTGGCGGTGGTGGCGCGCACGGTCGGCGGGTTGTGGGCGCACACCGACCGGCGGGCCGAGGACGCCGCGCGCGCCCTGGGCGCCTCGCGCTGGCGCGCGTTCACCTCGGTGGTCCTGCCGTCGCTCACGCCCGCGATCACCTCGGCCGCCGCCGTGGTGTTCCTGTTCTGCTCCACGAGCTTCGGCGTCGTGCTGGTGCTCGGCGCCGCGCGGTACCGCACGTTGGAGACCGAGATCTACCTGCGCACGGTGCAGTTGCTGGACCTCAGGGGCGCGGCGGCCCTGTCGTTGTTGCAGCTCGCCGCCGTGGTCGCCGCCCTGGCGCTGGGCGCGCGGGCGCGCCGGCGGCGGGAGACGGCGCTGCGGCTGCGGCGGGCCGCCGAGACGGTGCGTCGCCCGCAGGGCGGGGAGTGGGGCGTGGTCGCGCTGGCGGCCGGCGTCGTCGCGCTGCTGATGGTGCCGATCGTCGGGCTGGTCGTCCGCTCTCTGTCCACTGTGGACGGTTGGAGCCTGGTGGGCTACCGGGCCCTGCTCGGCTCCGGCCAGAACGACACCCTGGGCGGGGTGTCCGGCCTGGCCGCCGCCGTGAACTCCCTGCGCACGGCGTTCGACGCGACGCTGCTCGCGATGGCGCTCGGCGTGCTGGCCTCGGTCGCGCTGTCGCGCCTGCCCCGGCGCAGCCCCCGGTTCGCCCACGCGATGGACGTGGCGCTGATGCTGCCGCTCGGGGTCTCCGCGGTCACCGTCGGCTTCGGTTACCTGGTCACGATGGACGCGTTGCCCGGCGACTTCCGCACCTCGCCGCTGCTGGTGCCCTTCGCCCAGGCCCTGGTGGCGACGCCGCTCGTGGTGCGCACCGTGCTGCCCGTGCTGCGCGCGGTGGACGACCGGCTCCGGCAGGCGGCGGCGACCCTGGGCGCCGGCCCGTTCCGGGTGTGGCGCGAGGTGGACCTGCCCATGGTCGGCCGGGCGGTGCTGGCCGCCGCCGGCTTCGCCTACGTGGTGGCGCTGGGCGAGTTCGGCGCGACCAGCTTCCTGGCCCGGCCGGACGCGCCGACGCTGCCGGTGGCCGTCGGCCGGCTGATCTCGCGGCCGGGCGAGTTGAACAACCAGATGGCCTACGCCGCGTGCGCCCTGCTCATGGCGCTCACCGCGGCGGTCGTCCTGCTGGTCGAACGGGCCCGCGTGGCCGAGGTGGGGGAGTTCTGACCCGATGGCGTTGCAGGTCAACGGAGTGACGGTCCGCTACGGCGGTCTCACCGCGGTGTCCGGCGTGGACCTCTCGGTGGCGGACGGCGAGGTGCTCGCCCTGCTCGGCCCGTCGGGCTGCGGCAAGTCGACCCTGCTGCGGGCCGTGGCCGGGCTGGAGCGGCCCGACGAGGGCGAGATCCGCTGGGACGGACGGGACCTGGCCGACGTCCCGGTCCACCGCAGGGAGTTCGGCCTGGTCTTCCAGGACGGCCAGCTCTTCCCGCACCGCGACGTGGCCGGCAACGTGGCCTTCGGCCTGCGCATGCGGGGCGTCGAGCGGGGCGGGCAGGCCGACCGGGTGGCCGAGCTGCTGGAGCTCGTCGGGCTCGCCGGCTACGAGCGGCGTCGGGTCACCGAGCTCTCCGGCGGCGAGCAGCAACGCGTGGCGCTGGCCCGCGCGCTCGCGCCGCACCCCCGGCTGCTGCTGCTCGACGAGCCCCTGTCCGCGCTCGACCGCGCCCTGCGCGACCAGCTCGCGGTCGACCTCGCCGACCTCCTGCGGCGCACCGGGACCACGGCGCTGCTGGTCACCCACGACCACGACGAGGCGTTCACCCTGGCCGACCGGGTGGCCGTCATGAGCGCCGGGCGCCTGCTCCAGGTCGGGCGGCCGGCCGAGGTCTGGCGTCGCCCGGCCACCGAGCGGGTCGCCCGGTTCCTCGGCTGCACCGCCGTCGTGCCGGCACGGGTCGCCAACGGCGTCGTGACCAGTGCGCTCGGCGACGCGGCGGTCGGCGCGGACGCGCCCGACGGGCCCGCGCGGCTCGGCCTGCGCGCCACCGCGCTGCGGGTCGCGGGCGAGGGGGAGAGCGGGGGGATCACGGCCGAGGTGGTCCAGCGCGTCCACCGTCGCGAGCACGTCCGGCTGCTGGTGCGCGTGCCCGGCGTCGCCGCTGCCGGCATCGAGAACGGCGCTGACGGAGCTGACGGAGCCGCTGGCACCGCTGGTGCCGTCGGCACGCTCGACGCGACCGCGCCGGTCGGCTCGGCCCCGAGCCCGGGCGACGAGGTTCGGCTCGTTCTCGATCCGGACGGTCTCGCGCTCCTCCCCGCGTGATCACGGGCGGTTGGTGCCGTTTTCCTCATGGCGTTGCGATGCCGGATCTAGGGCGCCCGGCGGTCCTGCGTGACTTGGTCTGCGCGCCACCACGCTGCGGGTCGCGGGAGAGGGGGAGGGCGGCGGGGTCACGGCCGAGGTAGTCGAGGGCTCCGCCGTGAGCACGTCCGGTTGCAGGTGCGCGTGCCTGGCGTCGCCGCCGGCAGCATCAAAGGCCTGGTGCCGCTGGTGCTGACGGAGCCGCTGGCACCGCTGGTGCCGTCGGCACGCTCGACGCGACCGCGCCGGTCGGTTCGGCTCCGAGCCCTGGTGACGTGGTGCGGCTCGTTCTCGATCCGGACGGTCTCGCGCTCCTCCCCGCGTGACCGACGGCGGCGCGGGTGCCGTCTACTGCGGGGCGTGGAGTTCCGGATCAGGGCGATGGCCGACGCCGACGCCGAACTGGTGGCGGCCTGGCGTTATCCCGACGAGCACGCGTTCCACGACCCGGGGGCGGACGCCGACGGCCGCGCCGCCCTCCTCGACCCGGACGCGCGGGGCGACGCGTTCTGGGCTGTCGACAGCGGGTCCGCCGGCCTCGTCGGCTACTACTCCTTCGCGCGCGACCACGGTGACCTGGAGATCAACCTGGGCCTGCGCCCCGACCTCACCGGGCACGGGCTCGGCGCGGCGTTCCTGGCGGCGGGCCTGGACTTCGCCAGGGACCACTTCGCGCCGACGCGGTTCGTGGTGTGGGTGGCGACCTTCGACGCCCGGGCGATCACGGTCTCCGAGCGCGCCGGCTTCCGGCACGGACGCGTCCGGACCCGCGCCGCCCGCGGCACCGAGTGGGAGTTCCTGGAGATGACCCGCCCCGCCTGACCCCCGCCGCCCGGACCCGAAGGACCCTGGAGCGGACCTCGCAGCTCGGCGGTGTCTTCCCCGGGATGGGCCGCGTGCTGGACGTGCTCCCGGCGGGGAAGGGTGGTGGGTCGGCGGAGCGGGTCAGCCCTCCCGGGTGGTGGTGCGCGCGATCGCGAGGGAGAGACCGATCAGGGCATAGCAGCCCGCGCGGAGCAGACCGGTGACGAGGTTGTCGGTCGGCAGCGGGTCGCGCAGCATGTCGGCGAGGGACAGCCAGCCGTCGGTGAGCAGGACCGGGTGGAGCCAGTCCAGCGCGGACAGGCCGCCCAGCACGGTGAACAGGATCAGCCCGGCCATGATGGCGGCCATCACCACGAGCGGGTGGTCGGTGGCGGCGGAGACCGCGAGGGCGACCGCGCCGACGGCGGCCATCTGCGCGGCCACCCACGCGGCGGCCAGCGCGACCCGCAGGGTGGCCGTGCCCAGCGGCAGCGTGGTGCCCGACAGGGTGACCAGGCCGTCGCCGCCGATCAGCGCCACGCCGGTGACCCACCCGCCGACGGCGACGGCCCCGGCGGCGAGCGCCGCCACGGTGAGGACGCCGACCGCCTTCACCAGGACCAGCCGCACCCGGCCGACCGGGGCCAGCAGCAGCCCGCGCAACGTGCCGTGCGCGGCCTCGCCGGCCAGCGCGTCCGCCGCCGACATGGACACGACCAGCGGCATCAACAACATCATCGTGATCGACAGGGCGGCGATCGGGAGCACCAGCCCGTTGCCGATGACCGCGCCCAACAGGGGTGGCCCGCCCCGGCCGGAGCCCCCGGCGGGAGTGGAGGACAGCACCAGGGTGACGCCCATGGCCACCGGCACCAGCAGCAGCAGTCCCAGGGCGACCAGCGTGCGCGGGCGGCGCAGCACCCAGCGCAGCTCCGAGCGGACCAGCCGGAGCGTGCTCGTCCTCGGGACGGGGCCGGCCAGCGGCGCGGCGGCGTGGTCGGCTGTCGTCGTCATCGCTCGTCCTCCGTCAGCCGCGCGAACAGTTCCTCCAGGCCCGTGCGTTGCCGCCGGGCCTCGTGCACCGCGACCCCGGCCCGCACCAGCGTCGCCACCGCCGTCGGCGCGTCCGTCCCGGTCAGCTCCACCAGCAGCCCGCCCACCTCGGCGCGGGCGGTGATGCCGGCGGCGCGCAACGCGTCCAGGCCGGCCTCCCGGTCCGGCGTGACCACGTCCAGCGTGGGCGTGCCGCCGTCGAGCAGGTCGGCCAGCTCCCCCTGCGCGACCAGCGACCCCCGGTTCATCACCGCGACGTGCGTGCAGGTGGCCTCGATCTCGCTGAGCAGGTGCGACGACACCACGACCGTCGTGCCAGCCGCGTGCAGCTGGGCGATCACCTGCCGCACCTCGCGGGTGCCGGCCGGGTCCAGGCCGTTCGTGGGCTCGTCCAGCACCACCATCCGCCGGGGCACCAGCAGCGCGGCGGCCAGGCCGAGCCGCTGTTTCATGCCCAGGGAGTAGCCCCGGTACCGGCGTGTCGCAGCGTGGGCGAGCCCGACCCGCTCCAACGCGTCGTCGACCGCGGCCCGCAGCTCCCGCGCGCCGGCGCGCGCCGGCAGCAGCGGCTCGGCCATCGCGCAGCGCAGCAGGTTGTCCCGCCCGGACAGGAACGGGTGGAACCCCGGCCCCTCGACCAGGGCGCCGACGAACGGCAGCACCTCGGCCGCCGAGTCCGGCATGGGCCGGCCGAACAGCTCCACGGCGCCGGCCGACGGCGCGGTCAGGCCCAGCAGCATGCGGATCGTCGTGGTCTTGCCCGACCCGTTCGGGCCGAGCATGCCCAGCACCGCGCCCTCGGGCACCGTCAGGTCGATCCCGTCGACCGCGACGGTCCTCCCGTAGACCTTGCGCAACCCGGAGGTGCGGGCGGCGGGGGTGGGGGCGGCCGAAGCCGCCCCCACCCCGTGCTCCGCGGTGAGCGGGGCGGTGGTCACCGGGTGCTCCCCAGCGCCTCCACCAGCACCTGCTCGGGCACCGCGCCGAGCGCCGCCCGGCCCGACTCGGTCACCAGGGCCGATCCGACCTTGGTGGAGATCAGCCAGCCCCTGCCGTACGCGCCCTCGACCGGCTTGCCGAGCTGCTTGACCATCGCGAGCGGGTCCTGCTCGCCGCGCTCCTTGCCCTTCGGCAGGTCGACGACGACCGCGGTGTCCCACCCGTCGCCGACGATCTTCGGCTTCGGGTGGTCCTTGGCCGCGTTCCGGTCCGGCTTCCGCTCGTCGTCCTTCACGGTCGCGCCGGCCGGCGGCTCGAACTTGAACAGCCCGGCGTCCTGCTCACCGAACGCGAGCTCGGTGAACCCGGCCTGGAGCACCGGGTCGGACGAGCCGTTGGCCAGGACGGTCACCCGCAGCGGGACGCGCTTCTCCGCGTCCACCGCGACCCGCACCTCGCGCAGCACCGTGCGTTCGCTGGGGGCCGGCGTCAGGACCAGCTCGTAGGCGTCGCGGTTGGCCACGCGCGCGGTCCCGTCGACGGCCACCGTGCTCGACGAGCGGATCGTGCTGATGAGCTGCCGGGCGGCGGCCGACGGGTCGACGGTGCCCTCGGGCTTCTTGGCGTCGGGGTGGGTGGACCGGACCGCGGTCCGGGACGACGAGTCCCACCGCCAGGTCGTCGTCCCGTCGTGCACGATCGTCTGCTCGCGGCCGGAGCTGGCGATCTGGGCCCGCCCCCGGCCGTGGCCGTCCAGCCACACCCTGGTCTCGCCGCCGCCGAGCAGCGCCGAGCCCTCGGGCACGCCGGGGATGGCCGGCAGGCCGAGCGCGTTGTCGACCTTCACCGTGCCGCCCATGGCCGGCGGCTGCTCGCGCAGCACCGACTCCACGAGCTGCTCCGCGCCGACCGGCGGCAGCGAGGGCGCCGAACTCGCGCTGGTCGGCAGCGCCAGCAGCCCCAGCCCGACCACGCCGGCCACCGTGCCGGCAGCGGCGGCGGTGAGCGTCGCCTTCCTGCGTTTCATGTGTGCCTCCTCGTGGGGCCGCTCGGCCGCGGCCCCACCACGACCATGGCCGGCCGCCGCTGAGAGCTCGCTGAGAACGTCGCGGCGAGCTGAGAGACCACTGAGAACGGAGGGTGCCACGTCGGTCGTGCCCGGCATGCTGGGGGCGTGGGACCGCGGGTGCTCGTCGTCGACGACGAGGTCGGAGTGCGCAGGGCGCTGCGCAGGGGGCTGACGGCCGAGGGCATGGAGGTGCTCACCGCGGCCGACGGGCCGTCCGCGTTGCGGGCGGCGCTGACGGGGTCGTTCGACGTCGTGCTGCTCGACATCATGCTGCCCGGCCTGTCCGGGTACCGAGTGCTGGAGCGGATGCGCGCCGAGGGTGTGCACACCCCGGTGCTGCTGGTCTCGGCCAAGGACGGCGAGATCGACCAGGCCGACGGGCTCGACCTGGGCGCCGACGGCTACCTGGTCAAACCCTTCTCGTTCGTGGTGCTGGTGGCCCAGGTGCGGGCGATGCTGCGGCGGGGCGCCGCGACGGTGGGCGGCCGGCGGCTGCGGCTGGGTGAGCTGGTGGTCGAACGCGCCACCAGGGAGGTCGCCTTCGCCGGGCGGCCCGTGTCGCTGTCGCCCCGGGAGTACGCCGTGCTGGACGCGCTGGTCGGGCGGGCCGGTTCGGTGGTGACCAAGGACGAGCTGCTGCGCGCGGTGTGGGGCGACGAGCAGGCCGCGACCCGCAACGCGGTCGAGGTCTACGTGGGCTACCTGCGGCGGAAGTTGGACGCGGTCGGCGCCGGAGGACTGGTGCGCACGGTGCGCGGGCACGGCTACCTGGCCTCGGACGAACCCGACGGCGTCGCCGACGGCTCGCGTCCGGCCGACCCCCTCCCGCGATGAGACGCCTGGTCCGCAGGGTGCGGGGCTGGTGGCAGCGCCGCACGGTGCAGTTCCGGATCACCGCCGTGGCCACCGCCGTCGCGTGGTTCTTCTTCGTCCTGCTCGCCCGGTTGAGCATGGGGCTGGTCTCGGACTTCATGCTCCGCAGGGTCGACAGCGACCTGCGGCACGTCCTCGACCCGGCGGCGGTGGCCGTGGCGCAGGGCGACGCCCCGGTCAGCGGCCGGGCCGACGTCCTGGTCCGGGTGCTCGACACCGGCGGTCAGCCGGTCGACGACGGGCCGCCCACCAGCCTGGACGACGGCGAGCTGCGGCGGGTCAAGGCGGGGGAGGCGGTGCTCGACTACGAGCGGCGCTTCCCGTTCCGGTGGATGGGCACCGTGGTCACCGCGCCCGACGGGGCGCAGCGGCTCGTGGTCACCGGCACCGACGTCGCCGGGCTGGTGCCCGTTCTCGGGCGCGGGATCGGCTGGCTGTGGGTCGGGGTGGTCATCGGCAGCGCGGTCGTCGCCGTGACGACGTGGGTCGCCGTGCGCCGGTCCCTGCGGCCGGTGGAGCGGATGCGGCTGGCGGCGACCACCTTGCCCGGCGGCGAGCGGCTGCCGGTGCCGGAGTCGCGGGACGAGCTGCGCGCGTTGGCCGAGGCGCTCAACGACATGCTCGCCCGGCGCGACGAGGCGAGCGCGCGGTTGCGCCGCTTCACCGGGGACGCCGCGCACGAGCTGCGCTCGCCGGTGGCCTCCATCCGCGCGCAGGCCGAGGTCGCGGTGGCCCACCCCGACCCGGACACCGCGCAGGAGGTGCTGCGCGACGTGGCCGAGGAGGCCGAGCGGCTGTCGCACCTGGTCGACGACCTGCTGACCCTGGCCCGCGCGGACGCGGGGCGGCTGCCCCCGGTGACGCGGGTCGACCTGGTGGCGGCGGTGGCCGGCGCCGTGCGGCGGGCGGAGGCCGCCGGGGCGCGGTGGGTGCGGGTGGAGGCGCTCGTGCCGGCGGCCGTGTTGGCCGCGCCCACGGAGGTGGCGGCCGTGGTGGACAACCTGGTTGGCAACGCCCGGCGGTACGCGAGGGCGTTGATCAGGGTCTCGGTGCTGCCGAACGGGCGCGAGGTGCGGCTGGTCGTGGACGACGACGGGCCGGGCGTGCCGGAGGAGCACCGCGCGCGGGTGTTCGACCGCTTCTACCGGGTCCAGGACGACCGGGCGCGGGACACCGGCGGCGCGGGGCTGGGGTTGGCGATGGTGGCCGAGATGGTGCGCCGGCGGGGTGGCTCGGTCTCGGTGGGCAGCTCCCCCGAGGGCGGCGCCCGGTTCGAGGTCCGCTGGCCGGCCTCGCCGTGGTGACTGTCCACAGATGACAGTCCACAAGGGACAGTCCGTAAGAGACTGTCCACTCGCGACAGCGCTGTCGCGGTGAGGGCGACCTCCGCCGCTCGTGGGGTCGTCTTCCGTCAGATGACGAAAAACGGACGCCCCCGACGTGGGGGCGTCCGTCCTCCCGCGAGTACCGGAATCAGCCGGTGAACTCGATGCACATGCCGGCGATGTAACGGCCGCGGCCGATCGGCACCCAGCGGTCGTCGGTGCGGCCGCAGGCGGTGTACTTGCCGCCGTTGACCACGTGACCGGTCGCGCACACGCGCTCGCCCTTGTTGACCTGGCCGATGGCGGCCGCGCTGGTCCTCGGCGCGTTGCGGATCTTGACGGTCTCGGACGCCCGCCACCGGCAGTCCTTGGCGAAGGCGGCCTGGGGCGCCGCCTCGGCGGACGGCGCGGCGGAGGCCGTGGTGGCGAAGGTGGCGGAGGCCAGCAGGGCCACGCCAGCCACCCCGATCGCCGACAGGAACTTGCGCATCGACATGCGTCCTCCCCAGAAAGATCAGTCAGTGATTGACCCGGCAAACGATATTGACCACCGTGCCGGCCCAGAGCGGTTTTGCCGCACTGTGGCGCAGCTCTCTTCGCCCAGCTCGGGGCCGAACCGGGCGGTCGGAGAGGAAACCGGCGCACGGGCCGTGTCCGCCGACCAAGCCGTGCCCGCCCATCACGGCGCGTCCGCCCGCCGTCGTGCCAGGATCGGCAGACGTGCCCGTTCTGCGCAACACGCTGCTGACCTCCGCGCCGCGACGCGCGGTCGCCGCCGCCCTCCTCGACGTCGAGCTGGCCCGGCGGATCGCCGCGCCGGCCGAGCTCGTCGCGCACACCGCCGCCCCAGGGCTGTTCACCGAGGGCGACGAGGTCGAGTTCCGGCTGCCCGCTGTGCCGGGCGCCCGGCTGCGCACCCGCGTGCTCCGGCTCGGCGTCGAGGGCATGAGCACCGTCCTGGTGGCCGGCCCGCTGACCCGCCTGCGGCACGAGGTGACGCTCGCCGAGACCGGGGCCGGCACCCTGGTCACCGACACCCTGGCGTGGACGACGCCCGGTGGCCCCCTCGGGCGGGTCGCGGACTCCGTGCTCGGCCGGCGGCTCGTGCTGCGGGTGCTCGCCAACCGCGCCCGCGGGGTGCGGGAGCGGGCCGAGCACCTGGCGGCGGCCCCGGTCGTGGTCGGCGCGGCCGTGGTCCGGGACGGTCGCCTGCTGGCGCAGCAGCGGGCCTACCCCGCCGAGCACGCCGGTCAGTGGGAGCTGCCCGGCGGACGGGTCGAGCCGGGGGAGTCCGACGTCGAGGCGCTGGTCAGGGAGTGCCGGGAGGAGCTCGGGGTGGACGTCGCGCCCGGCCCCCAGGTCGGCCCGGACATCCCGCTGCCCGGCGGGAAGGTGCTGCGCATCCTCGCCGCCCACCTCACCGACCCGGCCGCGGAGCCGACGCCGTACGACCACCAGGCCGTGCGCTGGCTCGCCGCCGCCGACCTGGCTGGCGTGGACTGGCTGCCGGCCGACCGGGTCGTCGTGCCCGCCCTGCGCCGGCTGCTCGCGCCCGCCAACCCTGCGGAGCCCACCGCCCGCTCCTAGGCTCGTGGGTGTCGGCCACCCGGCCCGGATCCCGGAGTCGATCACCTCGCGGCGGCTCCCCGCCGTCCGACAGGCACGGGCGGTCGCGGAGCCGAGGAGGTGCGCGATGGGCGACAGCTCGATCACCAAGGTGGACGGCAGGCACTCGCCGCACGGCGCGCTGGGCCAGGTCTACCTGGCCAGTGGCGTGAGCCTGAGCATGCGGCTGTGGCGGGACGAGCAGCCGGACGCGGACAAGCCCGAGGTCGCCAGGGACTACGAGACCGTGGGATACGTGATCAGCGGCCGGGCCGAGTTGCGCAGCGAGGGCCAGACCGTCCTGCTCGAACCGGGCGACTCGTGGGTGGTGCCCCGAGGAGCCCAGCACACCTACCGCATCCTCGAACCGTTCACGGCCGTGGAGGCCACCCACCCCCCGGCCCAGGTCCACGGCCGCGACGAGAACCCCCTGCGCTGAGGCCTGATCAGCACGTTCAACCGAATATTCGTACAACACCGCGCCGCGCAGGGCGGCTTGCGACGTCCTGACCAGTGGACCCCATGGAGCTGGCGGCGCTCAGCTCTCTGGAAGCTGGCGTGTGTGTGAAGACCGAACGCGGCTGATCTTCGGCGAACGGTGGACACGCGCGGGCTAACGGTTGCCCGCACAGGGATGACCATTGCGTGCGCCTTGTCCCCCTCTGCGTCTTCTTGCCGGTAATGACTGTTCTCGCCGGCGGGACGGTGATTTCTCCAGGGCGAACTCCCGTGCTACCAGCTGGACCTTCACGGTGGAACTCGTCGCGGCCTCCAGCACTGAGGAAAAGATTCGCTGTTCCGAAGACTGGGCGCGATTCGGGCTTGAAAAGGGGGAGGGTGGTGGCAGGTTTTGTTGGGCCGGTAACTCGGGCCGGCAAGCCCTGCTTGTCCGTGGACGCGATCGCCTGTGAGGGCTACCGTGGCCACAGCCTGTGTTTGTCGTTGTTTTCGCAACGAAAGGGATCGGTAGACCATTGCTGGTACTGGACCAGGTCTCCCGGTGTTATCGGAGTGGCGAGGTGGTGGTGCCCGCGGTCCGCGGGGTCAGCCTGACCGCGGAGCCAGGCACGTTGACCGCCGTGATGGGGCCTAGCGGGTGTGGCAAGTCCACGTTGTTAACGATCGCCGGTGGCTTGCAGCCACCGGACGAGGGGAATGTGACCGTCGCGGGGGTACGCCTCGGAGAACTGTCCGAAAAGGACTTGTACCGGCACCGTCGTCGGCATGTCGGCTATGTCTTCCAGGACTACAACCTGGTGCAGATCCTGACGGTGGTGGAAAACGTCGCGTTACCGCTGGAACTCGACGGCGCTCCCCGAGCACGCGCGGTGGAACAGGCGAAACAGGCCCTGTCCGCCGTCGGTATGGCCGACCATGCGGACCGGTTTCCGGACACGTTGTCCGGTGGACAGCAGCAGCGGGTCGCGTTGGCGCGTGCGATTTGTGGAGAGCGTCGGTTGGTCCTGGCGGACGAGCCCACAGGCGCCCTCGACTCGGCCAACGCCAACCAGGTGCTCGACGTGTTGGCCAGTCTGGTTCGCGGCGGGGTGGCCTGTGTCGTCGTTACTCACGATCCCGCTGTTGCGGCTCGTGCGCACCGCATCGCCCGAATGCGGGACGGTTTGCTGGAGTTCGGGAGTGCGGCGTGAGCGCGGGGCGAGTGGCACTGCGCCTCGCGAGCCGCAGCCTCACCCGGAACCGGCGCCGCGCGCTTCTGATGGTCGCCGTGCTCGCGGTTCCCTTGGCAGTGGGTTTCGCACTGTCAACGCTTCGCTCGACCAGCGTCTTCTCGCAGGAGAGACTCGTCAGCAGGCTGATCGGGCAGTCGCAGACGGTGTTGCTCAACCCAGAGCTGGTCAGCGAGCAGGGCGTACAGCAAACACTGACCATCGGACCCACTCGGCTGGCTGCGGTCCTCGGGCGAAGCGCGGCGGTGTTCCCCGAGGTGACCGGGCCGCTCGCGGTCTCGTCCCAGGGGCGTCAGGCTCTCGCCGACGGGTTCGGTCTCGATCTCGGCGCACCCGTCCACCAGGGCCGATTCGAGTTGCATCAGGGGCGGGCACCCCGTCGCGACGGCGAGGTCGCGATTTCACGTGCGGTGGCGGAGCGCCTCGGAACAGGAATCGGGTTCGAGGTGGGGCTGGGTGGCGGTAACTCCCCCGCCGAAGTGACCGGAATCCTGGTCGACGTCACGGACACCACTCGCCAGTTCGCGGTCACGACACCTGCTGAGGGCGCCAGGTTGATGTCGGAGCGTCCGGCAGACGGCGGTGGCGGCCGCCGCTCCGGAGCGGCGGCCGGCTGGGACCAGCGGCCCGCCCAGATCAACTGGCACTCTCCGGAGCGCGTCGAGCTCCCGGCGGGGGCGAAGACCGACGGCTGGCGGCTGGAGACGCGTGCGGAAGCCTTCCGGCTGTACCGGCAGCAGGCAGAGATGGGCGGGGAGGGAAGCGGACCGCTGATCCTCGGCGTGACGGTTCTCGTCGTGGTGGAGATCGGCCTCGTCCTGGGTGCGGCCTACGCGATCGTCGTCCGAAGCAGCCGGCGGGAGCTCGGGTTGTTGGCCGTGGCCGGCGCCGGGCCCGGGCTCCGACGCCTGGTGATCACGTGTCAGGGCCTGTTCGTCGGGGTGGTGGCGACGTTCGTCGCCGGTGTGGTCGGAGTGCTCACCGCCTGGCCACTGGTTCCTGTGCTCGCGGCACGGAGCTACCAGGTCTGGGGCCCGTTGCGGTTGGACCTGCTCCCGCTGCTCGCGCTGGTGGGGCTGGGCGTCATGACCCCGGCGGTCGCGGCGTGGGTGGCGTCCCGAGGTGTTCGGGGCGACCTCGTGGCCGCACTGCGCGGCGTGGACCAGGTGGAACCCCAACTCCGCAGGCGGAGCGTGCCGGCCGCCGTGTTCGCCTTCCTCGCGGGCGGGACGGTGTCGCTCCTGGGTGGGGCCGCTCTGGGGGCTCTGCCGATGGTGCTCGTGGGCGCGCTCGCGTTGGTCGTCGGCGTGGGGATGTTGTTGCGCGTCGTACTACCGGTGTTGGCTCGTGGCGGCCGGCGTTGGCGCCTGCTGCCCAGGCTCGGGTTGCGGATCACCGGGCGATCTCCGGGCCGGGCCGTCGCTCTGGGCATGGTGGTGGCCAGCCTGACCCTGGTTGGTGGACTTGTCCTGGCGGCGATGGGTGGATTGACCGAGCAGGCGAAGAACACCCACGTCCCGGTGTCGCCACCGGGCTCCGCCTTCGTCTTCGCGTCCAGGACCCCGCAGCCGACCACACTGCGTGCGATGGCTGAGGCTCTCGGCGTTGACCGGGTGGTGCGCCTCGGGATCGCCAGCCCGCCGCTCCCACCTCGCCAGCAGGGGATGGACCGGCTCAGCAGTTGGGGTCACTACCAGGCGCTGGGGCCGGTCACGGAATGTCTGGCCGGACGAGGCCCCATCCCTGGTTCGGAGCCGTTGGACCAGGAGAGATGTCGGCTGGCTACCGGCTTCCCCACCCCGAACACGCCGGTTGCGGTGATCGACGGGGCACAGGTGGACCTGGTTCTGGGCAGGGCGGTGAGCAGCGAGGAGCGGCAGGCGCTGGCGGAGGGGCGGGCTCTGGTGCTCGACGACCGGCTGGCTCCCGGCGGGGTGCTGACGGTCCAGGCGCCGGACCCGGCCAGCCCGACGAACGGCGCGCCGGCCAGGACGGTCAGCGCGACGCTCCCCGCTTTCGTGGCGCGGAGCCGGTCCGCCTACGGCCACCTGCCCATGGTCTACGTGACCCAGGAGGGACTGGACAGGTTGGGCGCTGTCGTGCAGCCGAACGACGTCTTCCTCTTCGCTCCCGCACCCGCTCGCGAAGGAGGAATCAGCCCTGAGCAGGAGGATCGTGCTCGCGCGGTGTTGTCGGCCGACATCGGCGCCGGCTTCTTCCGGCTGGACGTGGAGCGGGGACCCCGGGCAGCCGAGGTCTACCGGGCCAGCACCGTGGCGATCATCGCGCTGCTGACCCTGGTGTCGGCGACCCTCGCTTTCGTCACGGTGTCGCTGTCGACGCGGGAGATCCGGCCTGAGCTGTCGGCGATGGCGGCGGTCGGCGCGGACCGCCGGTTCCGGTCGTGGCTGAGCGGCTCCCACGCCGGAACGGTGACCGCGCTCGGTGTGGGTGTGGGCGTAGCTGTCACGGTGGCGGCCACCCCGGCGGTGCTCGCCGCACTCAAGGTGAGTTGGACTCCGTGGCCGTGGGTCGGACTGCTTGTCGCCGCGGTGGTGGCGGTCGCCGCCGCGGTGCTGGCAGGAAACGTGGCCGGAGCCAGGATCGGCACAGTGCTGCGCCGCGCGGAGCGGTGAGCCCCCGCCGACCCCGGTCCGCACCGGGGGTGGTGCGGGCCGGGCGCCGGGTCGGGGCCGTGGTCAGCGGAGGCCGATGACCTTCAGGGCGGCTTCGAGGCGGGGTTGGGCGCGTTGGCGGGCTCGGTCGGCGCCCGCCGCGCGGATTCGGTCCAGTTCGGCCGGGTCGGCCAGCAGTTCGGTGGTGCGTTCGCGGACCGGTCGGAGGGTGTCGACCACGGCGTCGGCCACGGCCGACTTCAGGGCGGCGTAGGAGTCGAGGCCGCCCGCCGCCGTGTAGGGGCTGACGCCCGTGCAGGCGGCCAGGATCTCCAGGAGGTTGGCCACGCCCGGCTGCCGTTCGGGGTCGTAGCGCACCTCGCCCACGGTGTCGGTCACCGCCCGCTGGACCTTGCGGCGCACGGTGTCCGGCGGGTCGAGCAGGTAGATCGTTCCCGCGCCGTCCCCCGCGGACTTGGCCATCTTGCGGCTGGGGTCGCTGAGGTCGCGCACCCGGGCGGCGACGGTCGGCAGCGTGCCCCTGGGCACCCGGAACACCTCGCCGTAGGTGGTGTTGAAGCGCCGGGCCAGGGTCCTGGCCAGCTCCAGGTGCTGGGACTGGTCCTCGCCGACCGGCACCTCGTCCGCGCCGTGCAGCAGGATGTCGGCGGCCATCAGGACCGGGTAGGTCAGCAGGCTCAGCCGCACCGACGCCTGGCCGGCCGCCTTCTCCTTGAACTGGGTCATCCGGTTGGCCTCGCCGAAGGTGCAGGTGGACTCCAGCAGCCAGGTCAGCGCGCCGAGCTGGTCGACCAGGTCGGACTGGACGAAGACGCAGGCCACCTCCGGGTCGATCCCGGCGGCGAGCAGCATCGCGAGTTGCTCCCTGGTCCTGGCCCTGAGCTGGCCGGGATGGTGCGGCACGGTCATGGCGTGCAGGTCGACCACGAAGTACAGGTCGTCCGGTCCCTGCTCGGCGGCCCACCGCCGCACGGCCCCGAGGTAGTTGCCCAGGTGGGCGGCCCCGGTGGGCTGGATTCCCGAGAGCCGGGTCATGTGCTGCCTCCTCGATTCCCACGCCGCCCGTCGGGGAGGAGGACCTGGCACCGCCGGGGCCGCCGCCTGCGGGCGGCCATCCGGTCTGCGCGTGCGCGTCGCTGGGGCCGCCGTCAGGCGGCCCACCACTGGGTGGTCGGCGTTGTCACGCGCACCGCGGCAGGTTAGCGCGCGAGCGGGCGGCGCTGTCCAGCACTAGCCTCAAACGGTGTATGTCGTGCTGCTGAACTTCGCCGCGCCCCTGGACCAGGTCGACAACTTCCTGCCGGACCACGCGGTCTGGTTGGCGGAGCACTACGCCGCCGGGAACTTCCTGGCGTCCGGCCGCCGGCACACGCGTGACGGAGACGTGATCATCGCCAGGGCGATGCCGCGCGGTCGACTGGACGCGATCCTGGCGTGTGATCCGCTGGCCGTCCGGCGACTGGTCCACCACGAGATCCTGGAATTCCAGGCAAGCCGGACAAGTCCGGCGCTGGCGGCATACGCCGAACCGGTGAAATGATCGCGCCAGGTCACCGCGACATCAATTTTGCGTGGACTTCGGGTCTCCGGGTGAATACCCGTCCCCACGGCGCTACCTTGCTTGTATGTACGTAGCGCTGCTGCACCACCTCGCGTCGGTGGACGAAATCGCACTGGTGCTTCCCGAACACGCCGAGTGGCTGGCGGGGGAGTACGAGGCCGGGAGCTTCCTGGCCTCCGGGCGCTGCCGGGGGAACGCCGCGCAGATCGTTCTGGTCGGCCCGATGCCGAGGGGGAGGGTGGACGCCATCCTGGCCAGGGATCCGCTGGTCCTGCGCCGGTTGGCCCGGTACGACGTGATCCAGTTCGACGCCACGCGGACCGCGCCGGCGATGCTCGCGTTCAACGAGGCGCTCGCCGGCTGACGCCGGTCGGCCGACCTCCCGTACTCCGTACCATTAATCTTTCTTGAGCTTTCCCCGGGAAAGCGAAGAGCAATTCCGTGAAGGTCGACCGGTGGGCCGGGAGCGGCGCGCCGAGGTCGGCCTTCCGGAGCGTCGGCATCATCCCATCATCGCGCCTTTCGCCCGTCGGATCGCGGGCGTTCAGCGCTTCTTCTTCTCGCGCTCCTTCTCCTTGAGTCGCAGGAGGGCGGCAACCGGGCACTTCGTGCAGCGCGGCTTCGACCGGCAGCACTTCCCGGCCTTCTTCCTCAGTTTCTCGATCTTCTTCGCGCCGTCGCCGCCCACGTCCCTCTCCCGTCGAATGCGGAGTGGACATTAAGGTAAGCCTTACCTGATCAGGACGTGGCCCCGGTCACTTGGTAGGGCGGGCTAAGCTGAACGAGGCCGCATGTGCGTTGTTGCCCTGGTGACGTCGTCGTCACCGCGTGCTGGTGCGCTGGCGGCCTCCCCCGTTCACCGGACCCCGTCCTGACGACCCAGTCCTGACCCACACGGGAGCACGCGCGTGCCTACCAGCACCGAAGCCCGCACCGCCGCCCTGCCCGCGACCAGGGACGACCTGCGCAACATCGCCATCGTCGCGCACGTCGACCACGGCAAGACGACCCTCGTCGACGCCATGCTGCGGCAGTCGGGCGCCTTCTCCGAGCGGGCCGAGCCGGTCGACCGGGTGCTCGACTCCGGCGACCTCGAGCGGGAGAAGGGCATCACGATCCTGGCCAAGAACACGGCGGTGCAGCGGCACACGCCGGACGGGGTCGTCACGATCAACGTGGTGGACACCCCCGGCCACGCCGACTTCGGCGGCGAGGTCGAGCGCGGCCTGTCCATGGTCGACGGCGTCGTCCTGCTCGTCGACGCCAGCGAGGGCCCGCTGCCGCAGACCCGGTTCGTGCTGCGCAAGACGCTGGCCGCCGGCCTGCCCGTCGTGCTCGTGGTCAACAAGGTCGACCGCCCCGACGCCCGGATCGCCGAGGTCGTCGAGGAGACCCACGACCTGCTGCTCGACCTGGCCACCGAGGTCGGCGCGGACGACTCCGTGCTGGACCTGCCGGTGGTCTACGCCTCGGCGCGCGCCGGCCGGGCGTCGCTGACCCAGCCCGCCGACGGCGGGCTGCCGGACAGCGAGAACCTCGACCCGCTGTTCGAGGTCCTGCTCGGGCACGTGCCCGGCCCCTCGGCCGACCCGGACGGCCCGCTGCAGGCGCTGGTGACCAACCTCGACTCCTCGACCTTCCTCGGCCGGATCGCGCTGTGCCGCATCCACGCCGGCCGGCTGCGCAAGGGCCAGACCGTGGCCTGGTGCCGCGCCGACGGCGACGGCAACACCGTGGTCGAGCGGGTGCGCATCTCCGAGCTGCTGGTGACCGAGGCGCTGGAGCGGGTGCCGGCGGAGGAGGCCGCCGCCGGTGAGCTGGTGGCCATCGCCGGCATCCCGGACATCACCATCGGCGACACCCTCGCCGACCCGGAGAACCCGACCCCGCTGCCGCGGATCACGGTCGACGAGCCGGCGATCTCGATGACGATCGGCGTGAACAACTCGCCGCTGGCCGGGCGCGGCGGCGGCACCAAGCTGACCGCCCGCCTGGTCAAGAACCGGCTGGACGCGGAGCTGGTCGGCAACGTCAGCGTGCGCGTGCTGCCCACCGAGCGGCCGGACGCCTGGGAGGTGCAGGGCCGGGGCGAGCTGGCGCTGGCCATCCTGGTCGAGACCATGCGCCGTGAGGGCTTCGAGCTGACCGTCGGCAAGCCGCAGGTGGTCACCCGGACGATTGACGGCAAGCTGCACGAGCCGTTCGAGAAGCTCACCGTCGACGTGCCCGAGGAGCACCTCGGCGCGGTGACCCAGCTCCTGGCCAACCGCAAGGGCCGGATGGAGACCATGGGCGGCCACGGCACCGGGCGCATCCGCCTGGAGTTCGTCGTGCCGTCGCGGGGCCTGATCGGCTTCCGCACCGAGTTCCTCACCGAGACCCGCGGCACCGGCATCGCGCACCACGTGTTCGACGGCTACCAGCCCTGGGTCGGGGAGCTGCGCACGCGGCACAACGGCTCGCTGGTCGCCGACCGCTCCGGCGCCGTCACCTCCTACGCGATGCTCCAGCTCGCCGACCGCGGCACGTTCTTCGTCGAGCCGGGCGCGGACGTGTACGAGGGCATGGTCGTCGGCGAGAACCCGAGGGCCGAGGACCTCGACGTCAACGTGTGCCGGGAGAAGAAGCTGACGAACATGCGCTCCTCCACCGGCGACGAGCTGGAGCGCCTGGCCCGTCCGCGCACGCTCAGCCTGGAGGAGGCGCTGGAGTTCTGCGCCGCCGACGAGTGCGTCGAGGTCGCGCCGAGCGTGGTGCGGGTGCGCAAGGTCGTGCTGGAGGCCAACAACCGCAAGCGCGAGCAGGCCAGGGCCAAGGCCCGCGACCGCGGCCAGGGCTGAGCCTGCGCCGGTTCCACCCTCGTCGGTTTCGCGCGGCGACGCCCCGGACCTGCCCGGTCCGGGGCGTCCCCGTCCGCGAGCCGGTCGCGCGGAGGGCGCCCGCGCCCGAGCCCCCGTGCGGGACACCGCCCGGCCGTTCATGCTGGGCGCACCACCCCGTTCGCGCCGCGCTCACCTGGGCCGCCGCCGAGTGCCTGCCGGTGTTCCGCTCCGCGAGGCCAGGCGAGGCGAGGTCGGGATCGGGTTCGGGGTCGGCGGCGTCCGCCCCCGACGGCGACGCGCTGTCGCCGAGTGCGCCCGATCTCACCGGTTCGGATGACGGAACCCGGGTGAGGGTGGCCACGTCCATCACCGGGCGGTGCGTGTGGTCGTCGTGAGATCACCGTCCCGGTGGGTGGTGGTCACGGGGAGTCTGGCAACCTCGTTGCCGGGCGCCCCCGCCGGCGACGGACCGGCCAGCGTCACCCCAGTCGAGGCGCGCCGCCGACGGGCTCCCCGTCGGCGCGGCGAGGATCCAGGGAGGTCTGTCCGCGTGGGCCCGTCCGCCCAGCCAGAACGGCGCCGAGAGAGGCGCGTGACGCCGCGGGTACGCCGGCTGCCGCTGGTGGCGGTGGCCGGACTGGCCGCCGTGACCCTGGCCGTCGGGACGGGGTGCAGCAACACCCCGCCGCCACCGCTGGTGACCTCCCCGGTGGCCCAGACGTCGCCGTCCAAGTCCCCCGAGGTCAACGAGCTCGTGCTCGGCGTGGACGCGGTCGGCTCCGGCGGGCTCAACCCGCACGCGCTGGCCGACCAGAACCGGACCGCCACCGTGCTGGCCCAGCTCATGCTGCCCTCGGCGTTCCGGCCGGGCCCCGACGGTGTCCCCCAGCTCGACCGCACCCTGATGACCTCGGCCGAGGTCACCCGCAGCGAGCCGTTCACGGTGACCTACACCCTGCGGCACGAGGCGTCCTGGTCCGACGGCGCGCCGATCGCGGCCGAGGACTTCGTCTACCTGTACGAGCGGATGCGCTCGGAGCCCGGGGTGGCCGACCCCGCCGGCTACCGGCTCATCAACAAGGTCAACTCCCGGGGGGGCGGCAAGACCGTCGAGGTCGTGTTCACCAAGCCCTACCCGGGCTGGCGGTCGTTGTTCAGCAACCTGCTGCCCGCGCACCTGCTCAAGGACGCGCCGGGCGGCTGGGCCAGGGCGCTGGCCGACAGCTACCCGACCTCCGGTGGCCCGTTCAGCCTGAACTCGCTGGACCGCGGGCGCGGCGAGATCGTGCTGGAGCGCAACGACCGCTACTGGGACCGGCCGGCCGCGCTGGAGCGCATCGTGCTGCGCGCCGCCGACCACGGCGGCCTGGCCCGCGCGGTCGACAGCGGCGACGACCAGGCCGCGCTGCTGCGCGCCGACGCCATCTCGATGAACACGATGCGCGCCCTGACCGGCGTGCGCCTGGGCGTCGTGCCGAGAGCGACCGTGGCGCAGGTGCTGCTGCGCCCGAGCAGCCCCCGGCTGGCAGACGCCAAGGTGCGGGCCGCGGTGGCGGCGGCGCTGGACCGGCCGGCGCTGATCGCGGCCGGGACCGGCGGCGGACCCGGCGCCGACCTCGTGGCCAACGCCCAGGTGCTGCCGCCCTCCGCGCCGGCGTACGCGGCCACCGCGCCGGCCGCCGGGGTGCCCGTGCGACCCGACCCCGAGGCGGTGCGGCGGCTGCTGACCGAGGCCGGCTACACCAGGACCGCCGGCACCTGGATCCGGGACAACCAGCCGCTGAGCCTGGTCATCGCCGCCCCGGAGAAGCAGGAGCCGTACCCGGCGCTGGCGGCGCTGGCGCAGCGGCAGCTCGCGGCGGCCGGCATCGAGGCCAGGGTCATCGCGGTGGACCCGGACCGGCTGTTCGGCCAGCTCCTCGCCGGGGACGCCGGCAGCGGCGCCGACCAGGTCGTGGACATCGCCCTCGTGCCCCGCCCGGTGGGCGGGGACGGCGCGACCGCGCTCGCCTCGGCCTTCGGCTGCCGGGTCGAGCTGCCCGGCGGCTCCCAGCAGTCGCCGCCGAACCCGGCCGGCTTCTGCGACCCGGCGCTCCAGCCCGTCATCGAGGCGGCGCTGACCGGGGCGACCCCGCTCGCCGACGCGCTGGGCAGGGTGGAGCCGGTGCTGTGGCAGCAGTCGGTGGCGATCCCGTTGTTCCAGCTCACCGACGTGCTCGTAACCCGGCCGGAGGCGGTCAACGTGGCGGAGGGCCCGCCGCTGGCGACGCCGTTCGCCAACGCCGCGCAGTGGCGGCGCAAGCCCCGCTGACCCGGTCGGCCGGGGCCCCGGCCGGCGTTCGCTCACCCGTTCGACAATCGAACGTGTCCGTTCGGTAGTCACCGCGTCGCTCGTTGCTATGAATGGGTCACCCTTTGGTCACGATCCCCCATCGACCAGTGACCTGCCGCATCGGCGCTTCCTACCGTGCAGCCACGGCGCACCGGTCGAGGAAGCATGGTGCGTCAACTGTGTTTACGGGTGAGAGGGCGCCGGCTCCGGCAGCCCATGCCCCGTGCTAGGAGGGCACGTGTCGATGAGGAGAACGAAGTTCGTCTCCGCGGTCGCTCTGGTGTCGGGCGCAGCCCTGGCACTGAGCGCCTGCGGCGGCGGTGGTGGCAGCGGTACCGGTGGCGACGCCGACGTGGCCGCCATGGCGGTGGCGAAGGGTGAGAACGAGAAGGAGCTCACCTACACCTCGCCGGATGGGTTGTCCTCTGCGGGCACGATCTCAGTGTCGACGGACAAGCCGTTCACGTCCTACAACAACGAGACGGCTGACGCGAACAACTCGTACAACACGTTCATCCTGACCCCGGTGCTGGCGGCCACCTACAAGGTCGACGGCAACCAGAAGGTCATCCTCAACAAGGACGTCGTCGAGTCGGTCGAGGTCGCCACCAACCCGCAGAAGGTGACCTACAAGCTCAAGAAGGGCCTGACCTGGTCCGACGGCGCGCCCTGGGGCTGCAAGGACTTCTACCTCACCTGGCTGAGCCGCAGCGGCAAGTCGAAGAAGGCGGACGGCAGCAGCTACTTCCTGCCCGCCTCGACCAGCGGCTACGAGAAGATCGCCGAGCTGGCCTGCCCGGACCCGCAGACGGTCGTCACCACCTACGCCGAGAACTACCCGGACTACAAGGGCCTGTTCGGCGGCGGTGACACCGGTCCGCTGCCCGCGCACATCGTCGAGAAGCAGGCCGGCATCCCCGACCTGCTGAAGGTCACCCCGACCGACGCCGCGTCCCTGGAGAAGATCGCCACCTTCTGGAACACCGGGTGGAAGGGCTTCACCAAGGACCTCATGCCGGCCTCCGGCCCGTACATGATCACGGACTGGAAGCAGAACCAGTCGATCACGCTGGAGCGCAACCCGAAGTGGCCCGGCCCCAAGGGCGGCCCGGACAAGATCGTCGTCAAGTCGGTCCCGGACTCGGTGGCGCAGGCGCAGGCGCTGGAGAACGGCGAGAACCAGATCCTGGCCTCGATGCAGCCCGACGCCAACGCGGCCGACCGGCTGCGCAACCTGAACTCGCAGGGCGTGAAGTACGGCTCGGAGCAGGGCCTGACCTTCGAGCACCTGGACCTGAACTTCCGGAACCCGCTGCTGTCCGACAAGGAGGTCCGCAAGGCCTTCTTCATGGCGGTCAACCGCAAGGACATCACGGACAAGCTGGTCGGCCCGGTCGTCAAGGACGCCAAGCCGATGGGCAGCCTGATCTTCTACCCGGGTGAGGACGGCTACCAGGACCACTACTCGGACAAGTCCAAGGGCAGCGCGGACGAGGCCAAGAAGATCCTGGAGGCCGCCGGCTGGAAGCTGGGTGGCGACGGCGTCTACGCCAAGGACGGCCAGCGGCTGAGCCTCAAGGTCAGCCACACCGACATCCCGCGGCGCAAGAAGACCGTCGAGATCCTGATGGGCCAGGCCAAGGCCGCGGGCATCGAGGTCAAGGACGACACCGACCCGAACTTCCTCGACGGCCGCGTGGACAAGGGCGACTACGACATCGCCCTGTTCGCCTGGTCCGGCGCCCCGTTCAAGGCGGACAAGAAGCCGATCTACCACTCGGCCGGCACGCAGAACTGGCAGAAGGTCGTCAGCCCCGCCGCCGACGCCGCCCTCGACAAGGCCGTGACGCAGACCGACCCGGCCGCCGCCATCCCGCTGTACAAGGAGGCGGACAAGGCGCTGTCCGAGGAGTACGCGTCGCTGCCGCTGTTCCAGACGCCGAACATGTGGGCCTTCAAGGGCGTCGACCGCGTGTGGCACCAGAGCTACTTCGGTGCCCTGTGGAACGCCAACGAGTGGCAGAAGACGTCGTAGTCGACCCGGCCACCCGGTAGCTCGCGGGGACACCCGCACCGGGTTGCCGCGGGGGACGGCCCCTCCCGACGCCCGGACGTCCGGGCGGGGGAGGCCGCCGACCTGATGCCGCCGGAGGGGGCCGGACCCGCGGGGTCCGGCCCCCTCCCGCCGATGGTGGCCCGTCGATCCGGGCGTACCGTCGGCGTGGCAGGGGGACCCCGCGCCGGCCCCAGCGAGGCACCGGGCCCATCGAGGAGTTCGTCGTGATCCGCTACATCATCCGCCGCCTGCTGATCTCCATACCGATCCTGCTCGTCGGCACGTTCCTGTCCTTCGTCCTCGTGGCCTCGCTGGGCGACCCGCTCTCCGAGCTGCGCGCCAAGCCGGGCGTCACCGAGGCCGACGTCCAGGCGCTGGCCCAGTCCCTCGGCGTGGACAAGCCGATCCTCGTCCGCTACTGGGACTGGCTGACTAGCTTCGTCCAGGGCGACTGGGGCACCAGCGTCGCCCTCGGCCAGGCCAGGGCCGACGTCTACACCGTCGTGACCGACGCGCTGTGGGTCACCGCCCAGCTCGTGATCTTCGCCCAGCTGCTCGCGCTGGTGCTCGGCGTCGCGGTCGGCGTGCTGGCCGCCGTGCGCCAGTACTCGATCTTCGACTACACCGCGACGAGCCTGGCCTTCCTGGCCTTCTCGATGCCGGTGTTCTGCGTCGCGATCATCCTCAAGAGCTACGGCATCCAGTTCAACAACCTGTTGACCTCGATGGGCGCCGACCGCTGGCTCACCACCGCCGGCCCGCCCACCGGCGGTTTCTCCGGCGGCTTCGGCGAAGTGATCTTCAAGTACTCCGGCACCTTCCTGCTGCCGACGCTGAGCCTCATGTTGATCAGCTTCGCGGCCTACAGCCGGTTCCAGCGGGCCTCCATGCTGGAGACCCTGCACTCCGACTACGTCCGCACCGCTCGGGCCAAGGGCCTGTCCCAGGGCCGGGTCATCTTCCGGCACGCCTTCCGCAACGCGCTGATCCCGGTGGTCACCCTCGCCGCGCTCAACGTCGGCCAGGTGTTCACCGGCGCGATCATGACCGAGCAGGTGTTCGGCTGGAACGGCATGGGCTCCGTGCTGGTCTCCGCCGTCCGTCAGTACGACCCGAACATGCTGATGGGCTGGCTGGTCGTGGTGGCCATCTCGGTTGTGGTCTTCAACCTGGTGGCCGATGTCCTGTACGCCTACCTCGACCCGAGGATCCGCCTTGGCTGACGTGACCACTCCCACCACGCCCGGGCCTCGTCCCGCCTCCGCCACGGCGGCCGGGAGGGCCGGATCGGGCCACGAGTTCGACAGCGCCAAGACCCGCACCCAGGGTCAGATCGTGCTGCGCCGGTTCCTGCGCCACCGGCTGGCGATGACCAGCTTCGCCGTGCTGGTGCTGCTCGTGCTGTTCGCCTTCGCCGGGCCGCTGTTCTGGAGCTTCAGCTACGAGGACAGCAGCAGCGGGTCCTACCTCGCGCCGAGCGGTGCCCACCCGCTGGGCACCACCGAGGTCGGCAAGGACATGCTGGCGCTGCTCATGCGCGGCACCCAGTACTCCATCGAGATCGCGCTCGTCGTGTCGCTGCTGGCCACCGCCATGGGCGTGGTGCTCGGCGCGCTCGCCGGCTACCTGCGCGGGTTCGTCGACGCCACCGTCATGCGGCTGGTCGACCTGCTGCTGATCCTGCCCTACATCGCGGTCGCCGCGATCATCATCCGGACCGTGTCCGGCAGCTGGTACATGGTGGCCCTGGTGCTCGCCCTGTTCCACTGGATGCAGATCGCCCGGATCACCCGCGCCGAGACGCTGTCGCTGGCCCAGCGGGAGTTCGTCGAGGCGGCGCGGGCGTGCGGCGCCGGCACCTGGCGGATCATCTTCAAGCACCTGGTGCCGAACATGATCGGCAGCATCACCGTGAACGCCACGCTCACCGTCGCCACCGCGGTGCTGGCCGAGGCCGGCCTGTCGTTCATCGGCCTGGGCGTGCAGCTGCCCGACACCTCGCTCGGTGTGATCGTGTCCGAGAACTACCCGCAGGTCGTGCAGCGGCCCTGGCTGTTCTGGGGGCCGTTCCTGGTGATCGTGCTGATCTCGTTGACGATCAACTTCATCGGCGACGGCCTGCGGGACGCGTTCGACCCGAGGCAGACGAAGGTGCGTGCGTGATGGCCGAGGCAACCGAGAAGATGCTGACCGTCGAGGACCTCTCGGTCACGTTCCCGACCGACGACGGCAACGTGCGCGCGGTGCGCGGGGTCACGTTCTCCCTGGCGCCGGGCGAGGTGCTCGGCATCGTGGGCGAGTCCGGCTCCGGCAAGTCCGTGTCGTCCATGGCGATCATGGGCCTGCTGCCGAAGTCGGCGAAGGTCACCGGGTCCATCAAGTTCCGGGGCGAGGAGCTGGTCGGCCGCACCTACAAGCAGATGCGGCCGGTCAGGGGCAACAAGATCGCCATGATCTTCCAGGACCCGATGACCTCGCTGAACCCGGTCTACACCGTGGGCTGGCAGCTCGCCGAGGCGTACCGGGCGCACCACGACGTCTCCAAGAAGGCGGCCAAGGCCAAGGCGGTCGAGGCGCTGGAGCTGGTCGGCATCCCGCAGCCGGACCGGCGGGCCGACCAGTACCCGCACGAGTTCTCCGGCGGCATGCGGCAGCGGGTGGTGATCGCGATGTCGATCATCAACGACCCGGAGCTGATCATCGCCGACGAGCCGACCACCGCGCTGGACGTCACGGTGCAGGCGCAGATCCTGGAGACGCTGCTGCGGATCAGGGACGAGACGAGCGCCGCGATCATGATGATCACCCACGACCTGGGCGTCGTGGCCGGCATGGTGGACCGCGTGCAGGTGATGTACGGCGGCACCGTCGTGGAGTCCGGCGGGGTCGAGGAGGTCTTCGAGGGGCCGCGGATGCCCTACACCGTGGGTCTGCTCGGCTCGATCCCCAACCCGGCCCTGCTCGGCAAGCGGCTGACCCCGATCAAGGGCACGCCGCCGTCGCTGGTCAACCTGCCGACCGGCTGCGCGTTCTCGCCGCGCTGCCCGCTGGCGATCGACGTCTGCCACGAGTCCGAGCCGGCGCTGGCCGAGGTCGGGGCGTCGCGGCACCTCGCGCGGTGCCACCGCTCCGAGCACCTGGCCACGATCGAGCGGCCGCAGGAGCTCTTCGCCATCGACGAGATCGGCGTCGTGGAGAACCCGGCGGCGCTGACCGAGGCCGACCCCGACGCCATGCCCGTCGTCGAGACCGTCGCCGACGTCGAGGCCCGGCTGCACGAGGAGGAGGGCTCGACCCCGTGAGCACCCCGACCGACACCACCACCACGAGCGCCGCCCGCCCGGCCGGTTCCGACCGGGGCGCTGGCCCGCTGTTGCAAGTCCGGAACCTCGTCAAGAGCTTCCCGGTGCGCGGCGGCGGGATCATCCCGCGCACCGTGGGCCAGGTGCAGGCCGTGTCCGACCTCAGCTTCGACCTGGACACCGGCGAGACCCTGGGCCTGGTCGGCGAGTCCGGCTGCGGCAAGTCCACGACCGGCAGGGCGATCCTGCAGCTGCACAAGCCGACCTCGGGCTCGGTGCGGTTCGCCGGGCGGGAGCTGACCGAGCTCAGCACCAAGCAGCTCAGGAGCGTCCGCCGCGACCTGCAGATCGTGTTCCAGGACCCGTACGCGTCGCTGAACCCGCGCTGGCAGGTCAACGACATCATCTCCGAGCCGCTGCGCATCCACGGCGTGGGCAGCGGCGCGGAGATCCAGCGGAAGGTCAACGAGCTGATGGAGCTCGTCGGCCTCAACCCGGAGCACCGCAACCGGTACGCGCACGAGTTCTCCGGCGGTCAGCGGCAGCGCATCGGCATCGCCCGCGCGCTGGCGCTGGAGCCGAAGCTCATCGTGCTCGACGAGCCGGTCTCCGCGCTGGACGTCTCGGTGCAGGCCGGCGTGGTGAACCTGCTGGAGGAGCTGCAGGAGCGGCTCGGCCTGGCCTACCTGTTCGTGGCGCACGACCTGTCGGTGGTGCGGCACATCTCCGACCGGGTGGCCGTGATGTACCTGGGCAAGATCGTGGAGATCGGGCCGAGGGACGACATCTACCTGCGGCCGACCCACCCCTACACCCAGGCGCTGCTGTCCGCGGTGCCCGAGCCGGACCCGAAGCGGGAGCGGCAGCGGCAGCGCATCGTCCTCACCGGCGACGTGCCCAGCCCGGTCAACCCGCCCTCGGGCTGCCGGTTCCGGACGCGGTGCTGGAAGGCGCAGGACATCTGCGCCACGGAGGAGCCGAAGCTGGAGCTGCGCGCCGGCGGCACGCTCTCGGCCTGCCACTTCGCGGAGGTTCGCGAGGTCCTGTAGGGACCACGTGGCGTAGTCGCGACCGCCCCGTCAACGCCCCCTGGCGCCCGTGCGCCAGGGGGCGTTGCGACAAAAGAATGATCTTGTGTGCGCGGCGTGCGAGCGGACACCCCGCCCACACCGGGGTGCTCTACTCTGATCCGGTGACACTGACCGCCCCGCCCCGGCTGCTGCTGGTGCACGCTCACCCCGACGACGAGACCCTCACCACCGGTGGGACCATCGCCCGGTACGCCGCCCACGGAGTGCACGTCACCGTCGTGACGTGCACGCTCGGTGAGGAGGGTGAGGTCATCCCGGAGGGGCTCCAGGGGCTGGCCGTGGACCACGCCGACCAGCTCGGCGGGTACCGCGTCGGCGAGCTGCGCTCCGCCTGCGCCGCGCTGGGCGTGGCCGACCACCGTTTCCTCGGCGGGATGGGCCGCTGGCGCGACTCCGGCATGGCCGGCGTCGACGCCAACAAGCACCCCAGGGCCCTCGTGGCCGGCGACCCCGAGGAGCAGGTCGCCTCGCTGGAGGCCGTCGTGCGCGAGGTCCGCCCGCAGGTCGTGGTGACCTACGGCCCCGACGGCGGCTACGGCCACCCCGACCACGTCCGCGCGCACGAGATCACCGCCGAGGCGGTGCGCCGGGTGGGCGGCGTCGACCGGTTCTTCCACACCGTCGCCAGCCGGGCCGCGACCAACACCGGGGTGGGCGCGCTCCGCGACGTGCCGGGCCTGCCCTACCGGCTGCCGGAGCCCGACGAGCTGCCCGTCGTCGACGACGGGGTGATCACCACCGCGGTGGACGTCTCCGGCCACCTGCCGGCGAAGCTCAGCGCGCTGCGCGCCCACGCCACCCAGGTGAGCGTGTGGCAGGACGGCTCGGGCGTCGCCTCGTACGCCCTGTCCAACGGCATCGCCCAGCCCGTGCTCGGCCACGAGTACTACGTGTTGGCCGACGGCGACCCGACCGGCGTCGAGCAGGACCTGTTCGGCGGGCTCTTCGGCGGCCGGGAGGCCGACGCCCAGGGGGCGCGGTGAGGGGACGGGACCGCCTCCTGCTGGCCGTGCTGGTCGCCGACGCGATCGTGCTGGCCGGCCTGGAGCTGCTGTTCCTCCCCCTGCGCGTGGCGGACCTCGTCCCGTCCGGAGCGCCGGGCTGGCTGCCGGCCTCGGTGGTGAGCTGGCCGCTGCCGGTCAGCGCCGTCGTGGCGTTGCTGACGACGCCCTGGCTGGTGCGCACCGCGGCGTCGCTGCGCCCCTCGCTCGGGGTGGCGGGACTGCCGCTGCTGGGGTGGGTGCTGGCCGTCGCCGTGATCGGCTTCGCCGGCCCAGGCGGCGACGTCGTCGTGGTGAACGACTGGCGCACGCTGCTGATGTTCGCCGGCGGCGCCCTGCCCGCCGCCGTGGCGCTGGGCGGCCAGCTCGGCCGCCCCGTGCCCGCACGACCGTCGGGCGGCGCTTCGCCGACTCCGTCGCCGTCGCCGGGGAACGCCGGCGGGACCGGGAGCAAGGGGAACACCGGGAGCACGGGGAACACCGGGAGGGCGGCGAAGAAGGACCGTGGCTGAGCCGATCAGTGACCGGCACGTGGTGGCGGTGCTGCGCCCGTTCGTGCGGGCGACGGTCCCGCTGCTCGACGCGATGCGCGACGCCGACCTGTTCGGGTTGCGGAGCCGGACGCCGGACCGCGACACCGAGAGCGTCGACCGCACGCTGCGCGACAAGCTGCTCGACGGGCTCGCGTCGATGAACGTGCCCGGCACGGCGGCGTGGGCGGCGATGGACGTCGAACACCGCTCGGAGTGGTGGGTGAATCGCGTCGGACGGGTGACGGCCCTGCTCGCGGCCGTCCCGGGGCTGGGCGGCGCGCTGGCGCAACGGCTGCCGGTCCAGGACGCGATGGGCGTGGCAGGGCAGGGCCTGGTGCTGTGCGCCATCGGCGGCGAGCACGGGTTGTCGGTCGCCGACCGGGTCCGGCTGCTGGCCACCGTGTTGTTCGACCGGGACGTCAGCCCCGAGCTCGCCGAGGGACCGCGCCGCCGGCGGACGACGGTGGAGGTGGAGGAGCCCGAGCCGGCCGGGGAGCCCGAGCCGATCGGCGAGCCCGGCCCCGCCGAGTCGGCGGCGGCCGAGGAGGAGCAGCGCACCGCCGAGCTGACCGAGGACCTCACCGAGTCCCGGCGGAAGTTCGGGAAGGTGACGTTCAGGGCGGTGGGCCGCACCGTGTGGAAGCTGGGCCGCGCGCTGTGGTCGCTCGGCGACGAGCTGGGCAAACGCCCGCAGGGCCGCTTCTACCACCAGGCGGTCGGCATGGTGCCCGTGATCGGCGTGGTCGGCAACTACCTCGGCGAGCGCTCCGCCCTCCGCCGCGCGGCCAAGCGCGGCGCCGCCTGGATCCGCAAGAACGCGCCCACTCCGAGCTGACGCGGCGACGAACCAGCAGACGCACGCCGCTGTCACCGGGTCCGCCTGCTCCGGGCAGACTGGCACGGTGAGTGACCTCGGTCAGCCCGATCTGGAGATGCGGCTCGCGGTCTTCGAGGAACGCGTCGAACAACTCGCCCGGCGCCTGCACGACACGAGGGGTGAGGCGGCTGCGGCACATCGCCTCGCCACTGATGCCGAGCACGACGCCTCGTAGCACAAGAGTCTCCAACAGAGCATGATCCGTGTCGTCAACGCTCTCCGCGGCGACACGGACGACTTCCGCGGAGATCGACGCCAAGGTCGCTGCCGTGGATGCCAGGGTTGCCGCCGTGGACGCGAAGCTCGACGAGGTGAACGGGACCCTGGCGACGGTGCGCGCCGGGCAGGAGGCGATCCTGGAGCTCCTGCGGCGCAGGTCCGGTGACTGACACCGACGCCGACTGCCCGAGCCCCGCCGCGCCCTCGCGGACCCACCGCGAAGCCTCCGTCCGGGCCTTCGCGATCCTCCGCGCGGCGCTCCCGGGAAGGACCTCGCGCGGTGGTGACCGGCGGTCACCACGGCCGCGTCCGGTGACCTGTTTGCGCCTGTCGCGAGGGGTTGGCTGGTCATGCTGTCCAGTCACTGTCGGGTGAGTACCGTGATTCCCGTGAAGTGGGACACCGCTTACTGATCTCGATGCGGCAGAGGGGATACTGTCGCCAGCCACGGCAGCCGGTGCTGCCCGTGGTCGGAGCGGATGAGGAGCAGGAGACCTGCCGTGACCTACGTGATCGCCGAGCCCTGCGTCGACGTGCTCGACAAGGCGTGTATCGAGGAATGCCCCGTGGACTGCATCTACGAGGGCGACCGGATGCTCTACATCCACCCCGACGAGTGCGTCGACTGCGGCGCGTGCGAGCCGGTCTGCCCGGTCGAGGCCATCTTCTACGAGGACGACGTGCCCGACGAGTGGCGCGAGTACACCAAGGCCAACGCCGACTTCTTCGACGAGATCGGCTCGCCGGGCGGCGCCTCCAAGGTGGGCAAGATCAAGGCGGACGCCCCGTTCGTGGCCCAGCAGCCCAAGCGGGACGCCGAGCACTCGTGACCCCGCCCGCGCCGCGGCTCCCGGAGTTCCCCTGGGACACCCTGGCCGACCAGGCCGCGCGGGCCAGGCGGCACGAGGGTGGTCTGGTCGACCTGTCCGTGGGGACCCCGGTCGACCCGGTGCCCGCCGTCGTCCGGGAGGCCCTGGCGTCGGTCGCCGACCAGCCGGGCTACCCGGCGACGCACGGCACGCCCGCCCTGCGGGAGGCCACCGTCGCCGCCCTGGCCCGGCGCTTCGGCGTGACCGGGCTGGCCGCCGACGCCGTGCTGCCCACGATCGGCTCGAAGGAGCTGGTCGCCTGGCTGCCGACGCTGCTCGGGGTGCGCCCCGGCCAGGTCGTGGCCATCCCGGAGCTGGCCTACCCGACCTACGAGGTCGGCGCCCGGCTGGTCGGCGCCGAGGTGGTGCGGCTGGCCGTCGGCGAGGCCCCGCCCGAGGGCACCGCGCTGGTCTGGCTGAACTCGCCGTCCAACCCCACCGGCCGGGTGCTGTCCCGGGACGCCCTGGTCGCCGCGGTCGAGGCCGCCCGGCGGGTGGGCGCGGTGGTCGCCTCCGACGAGTGCTACCTGTCGCTGGGCTGGGAGGTCGAGCCGGTCTCGGTGCTGCACCCGTCGGTCTCCGGCGGGCGGCTGGACGGCCTGCTCGCGGTCCACTCGCTGTCGAAGTCGTCCAACCTCGCCGGCTACCGGGCCGGGTTCGTCACCGGCGACCCGTCCCTGGTCGCCGGGCTGCTGCACGTGCGCAAGCACGCCGGCATGATCGTGCCGCGGCCGGTGCAGGCGGCGATGACCGCCGCCCTGGCCGACGACGAGCACGTGGCCGCCCAGAAGGCCCTCTACGCCGCGCGCCGCGACCGGCTCCGGCCGGCGCTGGAGGCGGCGGGCTTCAAGGTGGACCACTCCGAGGCCGGCCTCTACCTGTGGACGACCCGGGGTGAGGACGCCTGGGAGACGGTGGGCTGGTTCGCCGAGCGCGGCATCCTGGTCGCTCCCGGCACCTTCTACGGCCCTGGCGGCGGCCAGCACGTCCGCGTCGCGCTGACCGCGTCGGACGAGCGCGTCGCGGCGGCCGTCGAACGCCTGCGCTGACCGGCCCGCCCACGGGCCCGGCCCCACCGCCGGGTCCCGTGGGCGCGGCGCTCGTGGCCCGCCGGCGGATACCCGTTCTGACGGAACCGGGAAAGAAGGCCCGACGCGCGCCGCCCAGTCCCCGCGGCCCTCGGCTGACACAGTCTCTTGCCCTCACCAGGGCTTAGTAATGGGGGAACCCCCATCTCAAACATCTCACGGGGGTCTGACAGAAACGGGCGTGCGGCAGTCACTCGGTCGGGTGGGAGGGCCGAGACTGGGCGTCAGATCTCGTGGGCGCGGTGTTCGACCTCGGCCCAGGCGTCGGGCCAGCGGGCGCGGCTGGCCTCCTGCCGTCGCCGTTCGCGTTCCACCAGGCGGCCGGCCACGAACGCGACCTCGGGCGCGGCCGGCTCCAGACTCTTCAGCAGCGACCGCACCCGTTGCTCGGCGACGCAGGCGTCCTGGTGCTCGCCGAGCACCTCCTGCATCGTCCGCAGCGCGCGGAGCAGCGGTCGGGCGCGTTTGCCCAGCGCCGGCGCGGTCAGCTCCACCGTGTAGCGCAGCCGTTTGCCGTGCACCCGGAGGTCGTGCAGCTCCTGGTCAGGAGGTTGAGGTCCGGCGCGACGCACCCGGCCGCGCAGCGAGCGGTACTCGGAACGCACGAGCGCGTTGGGGTCCAGTGCCTGCCCGGAGCCGGAGCCGGAGCCGGGGACGGGTTCGGTCGCGGCGTCGGTGAGTCGCTGGAGCAGGTCGTGGTACCGCTCCTCGGCCAGCACCGTGAGCAGACGTCCGCGCGCCTCCTCGTGTTCGCCGACCAGCCCGTCGAGCAGGCGTTCGACGGCCGTCCGCTCCTCCGCGGGAAAGTCGGCGGCCTCGGCCCGGAGGTGGTCCAGGAGGACGTCGAGGTCGCGGACCGGCCCGAGCGCGTGTCCCAGCCACCCCAGTTCCCCGCGCAGACTGTCCGCCCATTCCTTGTCGAGCGCGCTCCTGGCGCTCCGCAGCACGGCCCGCATCCGGCGCACCGCCACCCGCATCTGGTGCAGGTCCTCCGGGTCCGCACCCGACCGGGTGCCCGGGTCGTGGGCGACGACCGCGCGCAGGCCCTGGTCCAACGCCACGCGGACGTGCTCGGTGACCGCCGCGCGCCGGCCGGCGGCCGGGGGAGTCGCGGGCAGCCCGAGCATCTCCGCCGAGATCGTCACCCGGCGGCGCGTGGGGTGGGGAGCGGTCGCCCGGACCATGACCCCACGGTAGAACCCGGAACGGCACTGGGAACCCGCCGACAGAGCGAAGACGGCCGCCTCCCCGCGCGGGGAAGCGGCCGTCCTCTGGTCAGGGGGCTCAGTCGTTGGCGTGCAGGGCGGCGTTGAGCTCGATGCCGGTGCCCTCGCGGGTCACGACCTCGACCGCGCCGGTGGTGGAGTTGCGGCGGAACAGCAGGCCGGACTGGCCGGACAGCTCGCGGGCCTTGACCAGGCGGCCGTCTGGCAGCGTGACCTTGGTGCCGGTGGTGACGTAGAGGCCGGCCTCGACCACGCAGTCGTCGCCGAGGGAGATCCCGATGCCGGCGTTGGCGCCGAGCAGGCAGCGCTCGCCGATGGAGATGATCTCCTTGCCGCCGCCGGACAGCGTGCCCATGATCGACGCGCCGCCGCCGACGTCGGAGCCGTCGCCGACCACCACGCCGGCCGAGATGCGGCCCTCCACCATGGACGCGCCCAGCGTGCCCGCGTTGAAGTTGACGAAGCCCTCGTGCATGACCGTGGTGCCCGATGCCAGGTGCGCGCCCAGCCGGACGCGGTCGGCGTCGGCGATCCGCACGCCGCTGGGCAGCACGTAGTCCGTCATGCGGGGGAACTTGTCCACGCCGTAGACGGCCACGACGCCGCGGGCGCGCAGCCGCAGCCGGGTGGCCTCGAAGCCCTCGACCCGGCACGGGCCGTGGTTGGTCCACACCACGTTGGCCAACAGCCCGAAGATGCCGTCCAGGCTGCAGCCGTGCGGCGGGAGGTGGCGGCCAGAGATGAGGTGCAGACGGAGGTAGACGTCGTGCGCGTCGGTGGGGGCGTCGGCCAGCCGGCCGATGCCGACGCGCACCGCGACGACCTCGACGCCGCGGGCGTCGTCCCTGCCGAGCAGCCCGGCCGCGGCCTCGCCCAGGGCGGCCGCGGCCTCCTCGGCGGACAGCTGGGCGGTGCCGGTGCTCTCGGGCGCGCCCAGCTTGGGCGCGGGGAACCAGGTGTCGAGCACGGTGCCGTCGTCGGCGACGGTGGCCAGGCCGACGCCGTGCGCGCCGGTCGTGGTCGGGTCCGGGTACTGCGACTGCGCTGCCTCGCTCACGGGGACAACGGTAGTGCCGGCGGTGCCCCTCGCGCGCCAGGGTGGGTAACGTCATCTTCGTGACCATGGCACTGGACCTCGCCGCCGATCCCGTCGAGCTGACCGCCGCCCTGGTGGACGTGCCCAGCGTCTCGGGCAACGAGACAGCGTTGGCCGACGCCGTCGAGCACGCGCTGCGCGCGCAGGCCCGGCACCTGGAGGTCGTGCGGAACGGCAACGCGGTGCTGGCCAGGACGAACCTGGGCCGGGACAGCCGGGTCGTGCTGGCCGGCCACCTCGACACCGTGCCGATCAACCACAACCTCCCGCTGCGGCGCACCGGCGAGGGCGAGGACCTGGTGCTGCACGGCTGCGGCACCGTCGACATGAAGGGCGGCGACGCGGTGATGCTGCACCTCGCCGCCACCGTCACGGAGCCGCGACACGACCTCACCTTCGTCTTCTACGACTGCGAGGAGGTCGAGGCCACGCGCAACGGGCTGGGCCGCATCGAGCGCGAGCTGCCGGAGTGGCTGCGCGGCGACCTCGCCGTGGTGTGCGAGCCGTCGAACGCCGTCGTGGAGGCGGGCTGCCAGGGCTCCATCCGGGTCGAGGTGAGCACGAACGGCCGGCGCGCGCACACGGCGCGCGCGTGGATGGGCGTCAACGCGATCCACGGCGCCGGCGAGGTGTTGCGGCGGCTCGCCGAGTACGAGGCGCGCCAGGTGGACATCGACGGCTGCGTCTACCGCGAGGGCCTGCAGGCGGTGCGGATCGGCGGCGGTGTCGCCAGCAACGTCGTGCCGGACGAGTGCGTGGTGACGGTCAACCACCGCTTCGCCCCGGACCGGTCGCCGGAGCAGGCCGAGGCGCACCTGCGGGAGGTGTTCTCCGGCTTCGACGTCCGGGTGACGGACATGGCCGGCGGCGCCCTGCCCGGCCTGGCGCACCCGGTGGCCGAGGAGTTCGCGGCGGCGGCCGGGGGGAAGCCGGTGGCGAAGCTGGGGTGGACGGACGTGGCCCGGTTCGCCGCGCTGGGCATGCCGGCCGTGAACTTCGGTCCGGGCGACCCCTCCCTGGCGCACACGCGGGAGGAGAACGTCCCCGCCGCCCACATCCGCCGCTGCGCGGAGGTCCTGGCGCGCTTCGTGAGCGCCTGACCGCCGAGCCGCCTCTGACGCGCGAAACCCGTGCGGCGCCGGGGAAATGTCCTCCCCGACCGCACGGGTTCCGCGTGGTGTGGCGTTGTTGTCGATCCGGGCGATCCGGTCAGCCCTCGACGACGGCGTCGCGGCCGGCCCTGAGCTGCGCGGCCACCCGGGCGACCCGGCGGCCGGTGTAGCGGGCGGACTCGCGGGTCTCCTCGGAGATCGGGTTCGCGCCCTGCGCGTCGTGGTGCGACGGCCCGTAGGGCGTGCCGGTGGCGAACTGCACCGGGTCGGTGTAGCCCGGGGCCACCAGGATGCCGCCGAAGTGGTGCACCGAGTTGTAGAGCGCGAGCAGGGTCGACTCGCGGCCGCCGTGCGGGGTCGCCGTGGACACGAAGCCCGAGTAGACCTTGTCGGCGAGCTTGCCCTGGGCCCACAGGCCGCCCAGCGTGTCGAGGAACTGCTTGAGCTGGCTGGCCACGTTGCCGAACCGGGTCGGGGTGCCGAACACGACGGCGTCGGCCCACTCGAGGTCGGCCGGGGTGGCCACCGGCAGGTCCCGGACGCTGTCGTGGTGCTGCTGCCACGCGGGGTTGCTGGCGATCGCCTCGGCCGGGGCGAGTTCGGCGACGCGCAGCAGGCGGACCTCGGCGCCGGCCTGCTCCGCGCCCTCGGCCACCGCCTGCGCCAGGGCGTGCGTGCTTCCGGTGGAGCTGTAGTAGACGACGGCGACCTTCACCGGCTCACTCATGGTGCGTCTCCAGCTAGTTGAAAGTTCAACTTGTCGCCGTCGATCCTGCCGCCACCGACCACGCGTCGGCAACCTCGTCGGCAGTGGTGACTCTCACGGCGGGGATTCGCCCCTAGGGTGGAACACATGACCGCCGAGGAGCCCAACCGCCCGGACAGCAGCGAGAACCACGAGCGCCCGAAGGAGAAGCACCGCGGTCCGGTCGTGCTCCGCCGGGGTCGGCGGGACGAGCCGACCACCACCGACCAGCGCCTGCTCGACTCCCGCGGCCCCTCCGACTGGGTCCACACCGACCCCTGGCGGGTGCTGCGCATCCAGGCGGAGTTCGTGGAGGGCTTCGGCGCGCTGGCCGAACTGCCCAGGGCGACCACCGTGTTCGGCTCGGCCCGCACCCCGCGCGAGCACCCCGAGTACGCGCTGGGCCGCGAGCTGGGAGCCGCGCTGGCCCGCGCCGGCTTCGCGGTCATCACCGGCGGCGGCCCCGGCACGATGGAAGCGGTCAACCGGGGGTGCTCCGAGGCCGGCGGGCTCTCGGTCGGCCTGGGCATCGAGCTGCCGTTCGAGCAGGGCCTCAACCCGTGGGTCGACCTCGGCGTGAACTTCCGCTACTTCTTCGCCCGCAAGACGATGTTCATCAAGTACGCGCAGTCGTTCATCTGCCTGCCCGGCGGCTTCGGCACCCTGGACGAGCTGTTCGAGGCGCTCACCCTGGTGCAGACCAAGAAGGTCACCAAGTTCCCGGTGATCATGTTCGGCACGGAGTACTGGCGCGGCCTGTACGACTGGATCAGGGGCACGGCGCTCGCCGGCGGCAAGGTCGGCGACCGCGACCTCGCGCTGCTCCACCTCACCGACGACGTGGACGAGGCGGTCGAGCTGGTGCGGGACGCCTACCGCGCCTGGGAGGACACGCACTGACCCCGGCGACCGGGGTCGGTGACCGGCCTCGGGGTCCGGCCGGCGAGCCGGAGCGGCGGCCCGCAGGGGGTCGTGGGGTCGAGGCGGCGCGTAGGGTCGGGGCGTGCGTGTCTGTGTCTTCTGCGGGTCCTCGACGGGACGGGGCGAGCGGTACGTCGCCGCCGCGCGTGAGCTGGGGCGGGTGCTCGCCGAGCGGGGCATCGGCCTGGTCTACGGCGGTGCGAGCGTCGGCACGATGGGCGAGGTGGCCGACGCCGTGCTGGCCGCCGGCGGCGAGGTCGTCGGCGTGATCCCGCACGGGCTGGTCGACCGCGAGTTGTCGCACCAGGGGCTGACCGAGCTGCACGTGGTCGCCGACATGCACGAGCGCAAGGCCATGATGGCCGAGAAGGCCGACGCGTTCATCGCGCTGCCCGGCGGCATCGGCACGCTGGAGGAGCTGTTCGAGGTGTGGACGTGGGCGCACCTCGGCATCCACCGCAAGCCCCTCGCGCTGCTCGACGTGGACGGCTACTACGCGCACCTGCGCAGGTTCGTCGACCACATGGTCGAGGAGGACTTCCTCCGGGAGGCCACCCGGGACATGCTGATCGTCGACGCCGATCCCGTACGGGTGCTGGAGCGGTTCGCCGACTACACGCCGCCCAGGGCCAAGTGGGCCGACCGCGCGGAGTCGCTCGAACCCGACGTGCGCTAGTCGACCCCGCTGGTCCGCCCGCAGCTGGGGTTCCACAATGGACAGTGGGGTGGAGACGGGGTGCGGCTGTCCCCACCCCTAGGGGTGGGGCCGGGGCGAGCCGGGGTTCTCCAGGCGCCACCAGGGTTTCCGGCCGTCGCGGGCAGGAGGGTTGCGGAGTCGATCCGCAGACCTCCTGGGGGAAGCACCAATGGTCCCAACGCCCGTTCGGTCGCGTGCGCCGCTGACGAAGCTCGCGCGGCAGGCGTTCGCCTGGCACCGACCGCTGATGCTGTGCGCCGGTGTCCTGGCTGTTTTCGTTCTGGTCTCCACCGTGGGCCTCCTGGTGGACGATCGCTTCGTCGGCGGCACGCCGGTGTGGATGAAGCCGTTGAAGTTCGGGATCTCGTTCCTGCTCTACGCGGTGACCCTGGCCTGGCTGGCGTCGGTCTGCCGGCGTGGGCGGCGGTTCGCGTGGTGGGTGGGCACCGTGCTCGCGGCGGGCGTGGCGGTCGAGTTCGCGGTCATCACGTTCCAGGCGGCCCGGGGCGTCGCCAGCCACTTCAACGTCGCGACCCCGTTCGACGCCCGGCTCTACAGCATCATGGGCCAGACCGCGATGGTGTTGGCGGTGGCCAACCTGCTGTTCCTGGTTCCGTTGATGTTCAACAGGTTCGCGGACTCGGCCACCCGGTGGTCGGCCCGGCTGGGCCTGCTAGTGGCGTTCGGCGGGATGTTCGAGGCCAGCCTGATGACCCGCCCGCGCGACGAGCAGGTCGCGGCCCTGAAGAGCGGAGTCGGGACTCTCAGTGGCGCGCACAGCGTCGGGGTGGCCGACGGCGGCCCCGGGCTGCCGGGCGTCGGCTGGAGCACGGGTGGGGGAGACCTGAGGATCGGCCACTTCGTCGGCCTGCACGCCATGCAGGTGCTGCCGCTGGTCGCCGTCCTGCTGGGGATGCTGGCCACCCGGTACGCCGTCCTGCGCTCCGAGCGGATTCGACTGGGCCTGACCCTCGTGGCGTCGGCCGGCTACACCGGACTGGGCGTGTTGCTGACGTGGCAGGCGATGCGCGGGCAGCCGCTGCTGCGGCCGGACGGTCTGACCCTGGCGGCGCTGGGCGCCCTGGTTGGCGCGGTGGCCCTGGCCGCCGCCCTGATCCTGGCCGGGGGACGAAGGCGGCGGAGCGCCCTCCAACCCGCCCTCTCCTGAGCCGCCCCTTCCGAACCCGGTGGCCCCGCCCCTCGGCGGGGCCACTTTCCCTTACCGGGCAACGCCTTCTCAGCCCTCAGCTCTCAGCCCGGGCCGCGTACTCGGCGTCGATCCGGTCCATCTCCCCCTTGGCCTTCGTCAGAACCTCGATCATCGTCGGCAGTGCCTTGCTGGTGAGGACGAGGTACAGGTCGCAGTTGCCCACCCGCACGTGGACCTCCTCTCCCGAGCCGGTCACGTCGTAATTGATCTCAGCGTCCTCGGTGACCGTCACGTCGGCGCTGATCTCGACTCCCCGGACCCTCGCGCACATGGCCGCCTCCTCCTGGCTCCCCGCCAACCGCTCCTGGTGATCGGTCGACTACAGTGTGACACATCGCACTGTATTGCGCTTACATACAAGATCACTAGCGACCTGTTTGGGTGATGTTGGAGGCGACCCTCATGGCTGGTTCCTCGGCCAAGCTGCGCAGGCTGGGCGCGGAGTTGCGGCGGCTGCGCGAGGCCGCTGAACGAACGCAGTCCGAGCTCGCCGAAGTGCTGGGACGCTCCCACGTCTCGATCGTGAACTGGGAGCACGGCAAGACTCGCATCGGCAAGTCCGATCTCCACGTCCTGCTCAAGGAGCTGGGCGCTTCCGACGACGTGCGCGAGGAACTGGAGAAGCTACGGCTGGCTGGTCGAAGCAAGGGCTGGTGGTCGGTCTACAAGCTGCCCGACTGGCTGCGCCCGCTGGTGAGCTTCGAGTCGGACGCGTCGCAGATCACCGCGTTCGAGCCGATCCTGATCCCTGGACTTCTCCAGACGGAGGACTACTCCCGGGCCATCCACCTGGCTGGCCCCTACACGACTCCACGAGAAGTTCTGGAGAAGCGTCTTGAGCTGCGGAAGGGGCGACAACGGCGATTGGTGGGCGAGCATCCGCTAGAACTGCACGTCGTGATCGCGGAGTCCGCATTGCGCCTCGAAGTGGGTGGGCCGGCGATCATGGCCGATCAGCTGTGGCATCTCGTACGTTTGGCAAGCGCTCCCAACATCCGGATTCAGGTTCTTCCCTACCGCGTGGGCGCGCACCCTGCCGTCTGCGGCAACTTCGCCGTCCTCCACTTCAGTGATCCCAAGCTGGACCCGCCACTTGGCTACGCCGACGACGCCGTGGGTGGCCACGTCATCGATGATCCGTCCGAAGTGGAAGTTCTGCTGAACATGTTCGCGGATGTACGTGCTCTTGCCCTCACGGAACCGGAGTCCGTCGACTTCATCGCTACGGTCATGGATGAGTACCGCGCGCGGAAGACGTGAACAGCTTCAGGAGGACATCGATGGAGGGGCTCGCTCGGGCCGAGTGGCGGAAGAGCGGTCGGAGCGGGTCGAGCAACATGTGCGTTGAGGTCGCACGGGGTTTGGACTGGGTTGCCGTGCGGGACAGCAAGAATCCCTCGGGTCCGGCTCTGGTCTTCGATCCCGCCCGGTTCGACGCGTTCCTGCGACAGGTTCGGGGTTAGGTCGTCACTCTCGCTTGTCGGCTCTGCGTCAGGGCTTTAGCAGGCGGAGTCAGTTCGCTCTTTGGTGTTGTCTCGCCTCGGGGTTCGGCGGAGTTGTCCACAGTCACCCGATTTCCTCCACAGGGCTTCATGATCGCCTTGGGGGCCGGGTGCTGGGCCGATAGGCTGGAGCAGGGCTCGCCCCCCAGGGCGGGTGGGGGCTGTCTCCGGTGGGGGCGAGAGGGGCGGGCGGCCGGGCAAAGGTTTGTCCTTTGTGGACGGAGAGTGCGGTCGGGACGTCGTTGGCCCGACCGCATCCGCGTCCGGTGGGCCGTCAGGCCGTGGGGACCCGCAGCCAGGACGGGTTGCCCGCCGGGGAGCCGAAGGTCACCGTCTCGCCGCGCTGGCTCGTGCCGAGGTAGCGCGGGTCGACGGTGTCGACCACCAGGACCAGCCGGTGCCCGGCCGGAACGTCCCAGGTGACCGGCTCCAGGTCGATGTCGATGGTCTGGGCGACGTCGGGCTTGGCGCCGCGCAGGGTGAACGGTTTGTGCGTGATCAACGCGCCACCGCCCACCGCGCCGACGTCGTAGAGGTAGGCGTAGAGCGTCGTGTCGGCCGCGCTCGGGGTCACGGTGGTGTGCAGGCGTGGCGCGCCGTTGACCGTGGTGGCGCTTTCCTGGTCGGGTCCCCACCAGACGGCGGCGTCCGAGCGGTTCACCTGGGGCATCCACACTCCGGTCGGGATGTTGAAGAAGCCCTGCAACATCCCGCTCACCATGATCGTGCCGCTGTTGGCCGCGGTGTCCCAGCCCGTGTTGATCCGGTGCGTCCAACCGGTCGAGGCCGCGCCGGCGAGCGAGCCCGTCACCTGCGGTGAGGTCCAGCTCGTGGTGGGCCGGGTCAGGTAGAAGGTGCTGTTCCGCGCCGTCGCCGCCGCCCAGCTCGGGTAGCCGCGCCAACCGCCGCCGTTGGCGGGCTTCAGCTGGACCGGCTTCTCCCGGTCGACGCCGTTGTCCACGCCCCGCAGGTGGTGGTCGAACCAGCGGCCGGTGCTCTCCCAGATCTCGTTGGGGAACCCGGCCGCGCCGAAGAGCTCGGGCGTGGCGTGGTCGCCCGGGGTGAGCATGATCCGCTTCGGGCCGGTGAGCCGGTTGTAGAAGTCGACGAGCTGGCTGGGCGGGAAGATCCCGTCCTGCCACGCGTGCGCGATCATGACGGCCGGTCGGTTGGCGTTGATCTGGTCGACCTTGGTGCTGGCCGAGCGCTCGGGTGCGATCGGCAGCACCTTGTCGAAGTTCCCCGCGCGGTAGTCCACCTCGGCCTGGCGCAGCTCCGGTCCCGGCCGGCCGGTCAGGTGCCCCAGCCCCATGAGCATCTCGACGGCCTGGAAGCCGACGGTCCGGTTCGGGTAGAGCGAGGCGGCGAGGTCGGCCCAGCCGCTCATCGCCGTCACCGCGCGCACGCGGCGGTCCGCCGCGGCGGTGAGCAGGCTGATGCCGGCGCCGTAGGAGATGCCCGCCATGCCGACCCGGTCGGGGTCGCCTCCGGCGTTGCGCACGGCCCAGTCGATGACCCTGCGCGCGTCGGCCACGTCGGTGGGGCCGGCCACGCCGATCTCCCCGCCGGAGTCCCAGAAGCCCCGGCTGGTGTAGCTGACCACGACGTACCCGGACTCGTGGGCCATCCGCCACGCGGCCCCGACGTACTCCAGGTTGTTCATGCCCCAGCTCGTGGGCAGCACCAGCAGCGGGTGCGGGCCGGGGCCGCGGCCGGTGGGTCGGATGACGAACGCCCGCAGCGGCGTCCCGCCCTCGCCGGGGATGGTCTCGTAGCGGGTCGTGTGTCCGGGCGCGGCGTGCGCCGCGGGTGCGACCAGGAGCGAACCGAGCAGCGCGGCCAGGGCCGCGAGCAGGAGCAGGGGTGTCCGGCGCATCCGACCTCCCTCGAATGTGAAGTTTCTTCGGTGTTACTGGCGGGTAATCGTCGTGGAACAGGTCACATGATCGGCGTCACTGTGATGGAGATCACTGCGAGCTGGGGTGCGGGGATGACACCGCGCTGACGTGCGCCGATCGATTCAGGTGGACAGAACTCGACGCCGTGCTGCGCTTTCCGGATTACGCCGCGTGACGGCAGGGGGTGATGGTGCTCACGGGGTCGCCCAGAAGGTGATCGGGGTCATATCGCGGTGCGCGGGCGGGCTTCGCTGTCATCGCCTGGCACGATCGGGTGTGTGAGCACGCTGCGGTTCGGTAAGCGCGAGGTCCGGCAGGACCGCGCCCTGGTGATGGCGATCGTCAACCGCACCAGGGACTCCTTCTACGACCGCGGCGCCACCTTCGCGGAGGACGCCGCGCTGGCCGCCGTCGACCGGGTCGTCGCCGAGGGCGCCGACATCGTCGACATCGGCGGCGTGCGGGCCGGCTCGCACGGCGAGGTCGTCGACGTCGACGAGGAGATCCGCCGGGTGGTCCCGTTCGTCGCGGCGGTCCGCGAGCGACACCCCCACCTCGTGATCAGCGTCGACACCTGGCGGCACGAGGTCGGCCGGCTGGTCTGCGAGGCCGGCGCCGACCTGCTCAACGACACCTGGGCCGGCGCCGACCCCCGGCTCGCGGAGGTCGCGGCGGAGTTCGGCGTCGGCGTCGTCTGCTCGCACACCGGCGGCCTGCCGCCGCGCACCGACCCGCACCGCGTCCGCTACCCCGACGTGGTCGCCGACGTCGTCGAGGAGGTGACCCGGCAGGCCGAGCGGATGGTGCGGCTGGGCGTGCCCCGCGCCGGCGTCCTGATCGACCCCACCCACGACTTCGGCAAGAACACCTGGCACAGCCTGGAGCTGCTGCGCCGGCTGGACGAGCTGGTGGCCACCGGGTGGCCGGTGCTGATGGCGTTGTCCAACAAGGACTTCGTGGGCGAGACCCTCGACGCCGAGGTGGATGACCGGGTGGACGGGACCCTCGCCGCGACCGCCGTCGCCGCCTGGGCCGGCGCCAGGGTGTTCCGCGCGCACAACGTCCGGCAGACCCGGCACGTGCTGGAGATGGTGGGCAGCATCGCCGGGACCCGGCCGCCGGCCGGGGTGCTGCGGGCGATGGCCTGAGCGGCGGCATGCGGCCCGACGTCGAGCGCTGGTTCACGGCGCGCACCACCCAGAATCCACAGTGGACGGTTGAGGAGCTCCGCGCGGCCAAGGGGAGCCGCACGGTGAGCGTCGTGCTGCCCGCGCTGGACGAGGAGGAGACCGTCGCGGACGTGGTGGCGGCGGTGCTGCCCCACACCTCCGCGGTGGACGGACGTCGGCTGGTGGACGAGGTGGTCGTCGTCGACTCCGGGTCCACCGACCGCACCGCCGAGGTGGCCGCGGCCGCCGGGGCGCGCGTGGTGCGGCGGGAGGACGTCGTGCCGCACCTGCCGCCGGTGCCCGGCAAGGGCGAGGTGCTGTGGCGGTCGCTCGCCGCCACCACCGGCGACCTGGTGGTGTTCCTGGACTCCGACCTGGTCGAGGTCGACGCCGGCTTCGTCCCGGCGTTGCTCGGCCCCCTGCTCACCGTCGACGGCGTGCGCCTGGTGAAGGGCTTCTACCGCCGGCCACTGCGCGTGGGGACCGACGAGGCGGACAACGGGGGAGGCCGGGTCACCGAGCTGCTCGCGCGGCCGCTGCTCGCCGCCCTGCGCCCCGAGCTGTCCGGGGTGGTGCAGCCGCTGGGCGGCGAGTACGCGGCGACGCGCGAGCTGTTGGAGTCCCTGCCCTTCGCCGCCGGCTACGGCGTGGAGATCGGACTGCTGCTCGACACCGCCCAGCGGCACGGAACGGACGCGATCGCCCAGGTCAACCTCGGTGTGCGCAAGCACCGCAACCGCTCGCTGCGTGCGCTGGGCGTCATGGCCCGGCAGATCCTCGGCACCGTGCTCGACCGCTGCGGCCTGCCGGACCCCGGCGGGCCCTACGCCCAGTTCGCCCAGGTCGCCGGGGAGTGGCTGCCCGACGTGGCCGAGGTCCGGATCGCCGACCGACCGCCGATGCGCGAGGTGCGCGCACCCGGGCGCTGACCCGCACCGGCGACCCCGCGGCCCCGCACCCAGACGGCCCCGCACCCCCGTACCCTGGTAGTTCGGTGGTCCGGGAGTCCGGCGGTCAGAGCAGCTTGCTGATCCCGTCGGCGATCTCGGCGATCGCCCCACCGGCGGTGAGGGCGGTGAGCAGGCCCCGCAACCGATCCCACCGACCGCGCACCCGTTGTGGGTCGGGCCGCTCCGCCGCCAGTTCCTCGGCCAGGAGCTCAGCGTGCGCGTCGGCCTTCGCGTAGGCGGGGTCGTTCGCGTGCGCGGCCAGCTCCGCCCGGAGCCGGGCGACCAGCGCGCGCAGCTCGTCGGTCCGGGCGGGGCCGCCGATCGTCACGTCGCCGACGTCGACCTTGTTGTTCCTGCCGCCGAGGTTCGCGCCGACGACGGTGCTCCCGGTGATGTGGATGCCTCTGGGTTGGTTGGTCACGTCAGTCCTTCCCACCCTCGTCGCGGCCACGCGACATCTTGGTGTCGCCGGTGTTGACGGTGTTGCCCCTGCCGCCGATGTTGAGCCCGGAGACCTGGCTGTCGTTGATCACGGTGTTGTGGATGACGGCGTTCGCGCTGCCGGTGAACTCCTTGGTGGAGTAGCCGTGCTCCGCGAGGCAGTCCGCGATCGCGGCCATCGCGCGCCGCTCCATGAGCTTCACGTGCCGGATGCCGTCCATCTCGTGGAAGTACGTCTCGCCGCGCCGGTTCGCGGCCAGCTCCCGGATGCTGCGCCGCGCTCCGTACGCGGAGGGGACGACGTGCTGCTGCCGGTAGGTGATCCCGGCGCGCCGCGCCGCGTCGCGCAGGACGCGGTAGATCGTGCGAACGCGGCGGGGGACGGTCCCGGGCAGGGCGACCAGGTCGATCAGCGCGCGCGAGATCGCGTGCGACAGCCGGGTCTCCGCCCACTCGCCCCGGGTGTAGTAGGGGGCGACCGGGTTGAGCTGGAAGGCGTCCCACTCGACGTAGAGCGTCCGCTCGTCGCAGCCGATGTGCAGGTAGCTGGAGATGACCAGCTCCTTGTGCCAGGTCTCGACGCGGAAGCAGCGGAAGTACCTGATCCACTCCGGGCTGCGGTCGGCCAGGTTCCGCAGGACCTCGGCCGGCAGCCAGTTGGCCGGCGTGGACGTGGGGCTGGGCAGGATGTGGCAGGCCAGCTCCTCGTGCCGGTAGCGCATGAGGGACAGCGCCGAGACGACGGCGTGCTCGCTGTCGGACAGCTCGCGCAGGCGCAGGCCCGGCGCGAGGTTGTCCGAGCCGCGCATCCGCTTCAGCTCCTCGGCCACCCGGTCGTACAGCTCGGTGGGGTTGAGCGGGGTCGGCTCGGCGTCCGTCTCGGCCGCCTCCTCGTCCTGGCGCAACTGCACGGCCACGGACCAGGACCGCGCCAGCGTCCCGGAGCCCACGAACGCGCGCCACCCGTCGTGCACCACGAGGTTGCCGCGCTGCCCGGCGTTCGAGATCAGCCCGAGGCGCTTGGCGTGCGGCTCCCAGCCGGAGGCGCGCAGCGCGTGGTCGAGCCGGGAGTCCTGGGGCTGGGGTTGGCGGAAGCGGCCGTAGGTGAAGTGGTTGATGAGCAGGTGCCGCAGGGCCAGTCGGTCCGAGAGCAGCACGACGAACATGAGGACGAGCAACAGGAACACCGCGACGCCCGGCGCGAGCGCGTCCAGCGCCTCGTCCATTGGAGAGCGGTAGCCGTAGCGACGGCTGCTGGAGGTCGTTGTCGTGGGAAGCGTGAGAACCGTCGAGAACAACAGGAACGCCAGGACGCCGGCGGTGATGAGCCCCGTGCGCGCGGTGCTGGGCTCCACGCCCCGCATCCTGGCCGAGGCCGTGGTCGTCGCGTGGATCACCAGCCAGATGGCGGCCACGGCCACCCAGGCCACCGCCGTCACCGGCGCGATGAGCAGGGCGACCAGGAACGCCACCAGCACGGCCACGTCGCGGAGCAGCCGCCGGCGCCGGGCGGCCAGGGCCTCGCGGAGCACGACGGCGGCGTCGACGCCGGGGGAGGGCGGGACGGCGCGGCGGGGCTCGGCGAGGAACTCCTCGATCGCGTTGTCCGCGAAGGTCTCGTCCAGGTGCGCGGCGGCCGAGAGGTGCCGGGTCGCCTCGTCGTCCAGCTGGGGAGCGGCGACGACGGCGGCGGCGGCCTGGTCACCGGTGTGCGAAATCGATTCAGCGGTCATCTGACCTCCAGCGCTGCTGGATGTGGGGGAGATCACGGATCGCCCGCAGTGTCGACCTCCGTTGGCGGTAGCGGAAAGAAATCACCGGCGATCCACTCTGATGGACCAGCGCGTCGGTACGTTTCGCGGCAACCACTTCGCCCGCCGACCGAACCGCTCGGCCGTTGGCTGGTCAGCGGTGCGCGCTCACCTCTTACGCGCTACTCCGGGCCGCGCGCGTGGGGCCGCGTCGCGCTCCGCGGGTGGGCCGGAGGAGGCGGGTCCGGGCCGACGGGAGCCCAGGGGCGAGGAGGGCCGCCACCGTCCATCCACAGTGGAGCTGCGGGGCGCGGAGCGGGTCGCGGGGAGGCGCCGCGTACTGCTCGCGTCCGTTCCGACACCGGGTGGTGACACACCTCCGGGGGGCATCCGTAGACTCACTACACGTGAAGGCGGACGCGCTGCGTGGGCACCTGGATGCCTTGCTGCTGGCCACCCTCGACGGCCGCGAGCTGCATGGGTACGCGATCATCGAGGCGCTCCAACTCCGCAGTGGCGGGGCGCTGGACCTGCCGACCGGCACGGTCTACCCCGCGCTGCGGCGACTGGAGCGCGCGGGCTACGTGCGGAGCGAGTGGACGACCGTCTCCGGTCGCCAGCGCCGCACCTACCAACTCACCACCGCGGGCCGGCGGGCGCTCACCGCCGAGCGCGCGGCGTGGCGGGAGTTCACCACGGCCATCGAAGGTGTGCTGGGGAGCGGACCGTGGCCGGCCAAAGCCTGATCGACGACTACGTCGACGCGTTGGCCGCCCGCCTGCGCGGCCCCTCGGTCCTGCTCGGGGACCTGCTCACCGAGGCCAGGGACGGCCTGCAGGACGCGGCCGAGAGCTACCTCGACGCCGGGTTCGACCCCGAGGAGGCGCAGCGCCGCGCCGTGGCCGACTTCGGTCCCGTGCCGCGGATCGCCCGGGAGTACCAGGCCGAGCTGGCCGTGGCGCAGGGCGTGCGGTTCATCCGCTCGCTGCTGCTGCTCATCCCGCTCGTGCACGGCCTGTGGGAGCTGAACCGCCTGCTGTGGGTGGACGCCTCCCAGCCCGACTGGTACCGCACGGTCGCCCAGGCCACCGACCTGACCTCGTGGGTGCTGGCCGCCTCCGCCGCGGCGATCCTGCTCGCCTTCCGCTGGCTGGCCCGGCTCATCGGCGACACCCGGCTGGTCGGCCGGCTCGCCGGCGCGTGGTCGGTCGGCGCCGTCGGCGTGTACGGCTTCAGCCTGCTCACCGTCGTGGTCGCCACGGCGGGCGTGGAGCCGGCCCTGCTGCTGGTCTCCCCGCCGGTGCTCCTCGCGACCGTGGTGACCTTCGCGGTGATGGGCCGGCTCGTCCTGCTCGCCCGGCGCTGCTTCGTGCTCGTCGCCTGAGCCGGTGCGCGCGGGGCCGCCCGGTCGTGGGCCCCGTCGCGCGGACGATCTTGGATCGGGGCCCGCCCCGCCGCCGGACGGCCGTCGGGCGGGCGTGCCACGATCTGACCGTGACCACCGCGCTCATCTACCTCGTCGTCATGATCGCTGTGGCGGCGGTGGTGTTCCTGCTCGCCTCGGCCGTGTTCGGGCGCGGCGAGGAGCTGGCGCCGCTGCCCCCCGGCGCCTCGCCCACGCGGTTGCCCCCGGAGGACGTCACCGGGGACGACGTCCGGGCCCTGCGGTTCCAGCAGGCGGTGCGGGGCTACCGCATGTCGGAGGTCGACTGGGCGCTGGAGCACCTGGCCGGCGAGGTCGACCAGCTCCGCGGCCGGATCGCCGAGTTGGAGCAGGAGATCGCCACGAGGACGTCGGCGGAATGACCCCCGCGCGCGGGCCCCTCGTGCGGGTGGAGCTGTCGACGGTGGTGCCGGCGCCGCCCGAGGTGGTGTTCGCGGCGGCCACGGACTGGACCCGGCAGCGGGAGTGGATGCTCGGCACCCAGTCGCATGTGGTGGCCGGCTCGGGCCGGGACGTCGGCTCCCGCGTGATCGCCTTCACCGGCCTCGGCGACCTCGGGTTCCTGGACACCATGGAGATCGCCGTCTGGGACCCGCCGCACCGGTGCGAGGTGCGGCACCTCGGCCACCTGCTCCACGGCGTCGGCGTCTTCGCGGTGCGACCGCACGACCGGGGCGCCGTGCTCACCTGGGAGGAGCGGCTCCGCGCGCCGCTCGGCGTGCTGGGCGAGCTCGGCTGGCGCCTCGTCCGGCCCGCTGTCTCGTGGGGCCTGCGCCGTTCGTTGACCAGATTCGCCTCGTTCTGTCAGGAGTACCCATGATGAGCGGTCCGGACCTCGGCGCCGACGGCCTCGCCCGCTGCCCCTGGGGCGCGTCCACCCCGGACTACGCCGCGTACCACGACACCGAGTGGGGTGTGCCGCTGCGGGGCGTCACGGCCCTGTTCGAGCGGATGTCGCTGGAGGCGTTCCAGTCCGGGCTGTCGTGGCTGGTGATCCTGCGCAAGCGGGAGGGCTTCCGCCGGGCCTTCGCCGGCTTCGACCCGGAGACCGTGGCCGGGTTCGGCGCGGACGACGTGGCCCGGCTGCTCGCCGACGCCGGCATCGTGCGCAACCGGGCCAAGATCGAGGCGACGATCCGGAACGCGCGGGCGGTGTGCGACCTGGACGTGCCGCTGGACGACCTGCTGTGGTCGTTCGCGCCGGACACGCCGGAGAGACCGGCGCCCGAACTGCACACCGACGTGCCGGCGACGAGCCCGGAGTCGAAGGCGATGGCCAAGGAGCTCAAGCGCCGGGGCTTCGCCTTCGTCGGCCCCACCACGTGCTACGCGCTGATGCAGGCCACCGGCATGGTCAACGACCACCTCGCCGGCTGCTGGCGGCGCACCGCGACCGATCTGGTCGGCCTGTCCCACCCGGTCCCGTGAAAGCTGGAGAAGGGACTTCCTGTGGTGGCCTTGCCCGCTGACTGGCTCTACCCACCACCCGGAGGCTGGACGCTGGATGACGTCCGTAATCTTCCGAGAAGTGCCGGGTGGAGGTCCTGGACGGAGCCCTGACTGTGAATCCCAGCCCGCTCCCCCCTGCATCAGCGCGTTGTGCGGCGGCTGGCGGCGGCACTGGAGTCGCAGCTTCCTCGGGAGTGGCAACTGGAGACCGACATCGACGTGATGCTCGCGGAGAGCCGCTGGACTACCTGACCCCGGGCGTCGTGGTGTTCCGGGCAGACCTACCCCTGACCACCAGGCCGATTCCCGCCCTGGACATCCTGCTCGTCGTGGAGGTCGTCTCCCACGGCTCCCGCCGGGAGGATCGCGGCTCCAAGCCGATCGCCCACGCCGAGGCGGGGATTCCGCACTTCTGGCGAGTGGAAGGTCCGACCAGTGGCGCGCCGAGCGTGTGCGTCCACACCTTCGAACTCGACCGGACGCGAGGCGGCTACACCGCCAGTGGCGAGTACGTGGACCGCCTGATCACGACGTCTCCAGGTCGCCTGGACATCGACCTGAGCCGACTGACCTTCTGATTCCCGGTCGCGGTGGGCCGTTGTCGATCTTCTTCTGCACAGCCCCCACCCGCCCTGGGGGGCGACCCCGCTTCCAGCCTACCGAGGATCAACACCGCCCCGCACCACCCAAACCGTCGCCTGTGGACAAACCTCCCGAGAATGGCTCCACGTTCACCCGAAGATCGGGTAACTGTGGACAACTGCTCGGAGCCTGGGGACAACCCGAGCCACAAAAGGGTTGTCCCCAGGCCGAAATCGGGCCGTCGCCGAGAGATCGCGCGACACTGGAAAGCCCGGCCTCCAGCGAGAGCTACCGCAGCCACAGCGGTCGCGGCACCCCGCGGACCGAGCCGACGAATTCGCCGCAGCCCCCTCACGCACCCGATCGCCGATCACCCGACCACTTCAGCGCGGCCGAGCCCCGAGATCAGTGGCCGGTGAACTTCGGCGAACGCTTCGCCACGAACGCCTCGACCGCCTCGCGGTGGTCGGCCGTCGCGCCCGCCTCCGCCTGCGTGCGGGCCTCGACCGCGAGCGCCTCCTCCACCGCCGCCGCGGCCGACGCCAGCATCGCTTCCTTGATCTTGGTGTAGGCGGTGGTCGGCCCGGCCGCCATCCGCGCGGCGATCTCCCGCGCCCGGTCCAGCGCGGTGCCGTCCGGCACGACCCGGTTGACCATGCCGATCCGCAGCGCCTCCTCGGCCCCGACCGGCTCGGCCAACAGGAACATCTCCATCGCCCGGCCGTAGCCGATCAACCTCGGCAACGTCCACGACGCCCCCGAGTCCGCCGTGAGCCCGACGTTGGCGAAGGCCATCAGGAACTTCGCCGACTCCGCCGCCACCCGCAGGTCGCACGCGTACGCCAGCGACGCCCCAGCGCCCGCCGCCGTCCCGTTCACAGCGGCGATCACCGGCTTCGGCATCCGCAGCACAGCGGTGACCAACGGGTTGTAGTGCTCCTCCACCGTGCGCAGCGGGGCCGGGTCGCCGGAGGTGAGCAACTCGACGTGCTCCTTGAGGTCCTGCCCGGCGCAGAACGCCCGCCCCGCACCGGTGATGACCACCGCGCGCACCGCGTCGTCCGCCGCCGCCTCGCCCAGCGCGGCCAGCAAGTCCTCCTTCAACGCGGTCGTCAGCGAGTTGTACGCGTCGGGCCGGTTCAGCGTGAAGGTGCGCACGCCCTCGGCGTCCTCGGTCAGCAACACGGCGTCGGACACGGGTGTCCTCCCTCTCCTCGGGTCGCCGCCGCCGGATCGCGGCGGGGCGTTCACTGGCTGTCCAAGCAGGACTCCACGAACCGGTTCGCGCCCCGCGCGAGCCGCTCGGTGTGGTGGTCGAAGAACCGCGCCGCCTCCCGCCCCGACCAGTCGGGCGGCAGCAACTGCGGCGGAAGACCGGGATCGCGGAAGAGGAACTTGCGCCACGCGTGCAACAGCTGTTGCGAGGCGGCGAACGCCGCTGCCGCCGACGAGGCGTCCACAACGGACACCCGGGGCTCCCACTCGGCGACGAACGTGGCGTAGTCCGCGCCCAACTCCGCGAGGTCCCACGCGCGCGCGGCCAGCTCGGTGTCGTCGCCGTCGTGCTCGCCGTGGAAGGTGCGCGCGGCGACCTCCTCGGCGGCCAGCACGTCGGACAGCTCCCGGGACGGGCGCGGCGCGATCCAGGTGACCGGCCCCAGCTCGCCGTAGCCGAGCAGGTGCAGCGAGGAGGTGAGCCGGTCCCGCGCCGGGCGCGCCGGCAGCTCCTCCAGCACCACCACGTGCCACCGACTGTCCCAAGTGGACGGACGAGTGCGGTAGATCCGCGCCGCGGCCTCGTCAAGGCGCTTCTCGGCGCGCGGCGTGAGCGCGTACCCGGGGCCGGCGGGCAGGCGCACGGGACGCAGCCAGCCCTGCCGCACGGTGCGGGAGACCGCCGTGCGCACCGCGGGCGCGGCGAAGCCGAGCGGTTCGAGCAGGCGCACGAGGGCGGCGATCGTCGCGGCGCCACCCCGCTCCCGGAGATGACCGCCGTACACGTCGAACAACGCTGAACGAGCCCGCACGACGGCTGAGTTTGTCAGTCCGAAAGCCACTCGACCAGTGCCGTTGTCGCCGGTGTGACCTGCGTGGAATCCGGCGTGGAGCGACACGAAGTGATCGTTCGGTTTCGTCCGTGCGTACGAATGGGGGAGAATGGGTCCCGCACCCGACGCGCTGGGCGGTGTGTCGGGCGGGGAAGAGTTGACGGAGGGAGCACGCTATGGCGGCCATGAAGCCCCGGACCGGCGACGGTCCCCTCGAGGTCACCAAGGAGGGTCGCGGGATTGTGATGCGCCTCCCGCTCGAGGGTGGTGGGCGCCTCGTCGTCGAGATGTCGGCGGAGGAGGCCAGCGAGCTGGGCGATGCCCTGAAGGCCGCTGCGGGCTGAGGTAACCGAACCGCCAACCGGCCGGTCCGGCCGAGCACCGTCCGGCCCCGGTTTCCCCCGTCCCGGTCGCTCATCCCCGACATCCGCTCGCGGGATCGAGCTCTGTGGAGTCGAGCCCAGTGGAATCAACCCCGGTGGGATCGGTCTGGTGCGTCGCTCCCCCGGGAGCGGGGCATCGCGCGGGGAGCCGGGGCCGGCACACGTCGTCAGGCCCCTCGTTGTGCGGCATCGTCCCCGACGCGCGTCCCAGCTCCGGGGATCGCCACTCCGCGAGGGAAATCTCCCTCCTGTTAGGAGCGTCACAGTGCCGTCGCCGTTGCCCTCCGTTCCCACGCCGCTGGTCGATGTCCAGATCACGACCGCGCCCCGGCGTGGCGTCCCGCTCGTCGTCGTGGCCCGCCCCGCCGCCGGTGGCGACGGCGCCGGCCCGGAGCTCGGCCCGCTCGCCGACCGCCTGGGCCTGGACGCGCGGTGGCTGGAGCTGGTCGGCGCGACCGGCAGGGCGGGGCAGGCGCACGCGGTGCCCGCGCCGGACGGGTCGCAGGGCTGGCTGGTGGGCCTGGGCTCCGGCGAGTCCCGCGACTGGCGGGCCGCCGGCGCGGCGCTGGCACGAGCCGTGGACGGCCAGGCGGCCAACGAGCACCGGGAGGGCCGACGCCCGGCGCGCGCGGTGCAGGTGGCGCTGCCCGAGGACGTCGACGGCGACGCGGTCGCCGCGTTCACGCTCGGCGCCATGCTCGGCGGCCACGCGTTCCGCGTGACCAACGAGCGCACGCCGCGCACCAAGGAACTGCGGCTGGTCCTGCCGGCCGGCGTTGACGAGACCGCCATGACGGCCGCCGTGCGGGAGGGCCGCGCCCTCGCCGCCGCGACCGGCCTGGCCAGGGACCTGGCGAGCACGCCGTCCGACGTGAAGGACCCGGCCTGGCTGGCCGACACCGCCGCCCGGCTGGCCGAGGCCGCTCCCGGCCTCACCGCCGTGGTGCGCGACGAGGCGTGGCTCCGGGAGAACGGCTTCGGCGGCGTCCTCGCCGTGGGCGGCGGCTCCGCCCGCCCGCCGCGCCTGCTGGAGCTGAGCCACCAGCCGCGCGGCGCGGCCAAGGCCCCGCACCTGGTGCTGGTGGGCAAGGGCATCACCTTCGACACCGGCGGCATCTCGATCAAGCCCGCCGACGGCATGCACCTCATGCGCACCGACATGTCCGGCGGCGCGGCCGTGATCGCCGCCCTGCTGGCGATCGCCGAGCTGAACCTGCCGGTGCGGGTCACCGGCCTGGTGCCGTGCGCGGAGAACCACGTGTCCGGCTCCGCGTACCGCCCCGGCGACGTGGTCCGCCACTACGGCGGAACCACCACCGAGGTGACCAACACCGACGCCGAGGGCCGCATGGTCATGGCCGACGCCCTCGCCTACGCCGTGCACCGCCTCAAGCCGGACCTCCTGGTCGACGTCGCGACCCTCACCGGCGCGATGAAGGTCGCCCTGGGCCTGCGGACCGGCGGCCTCTTCGCCACCGAGGACGAGCTGGCCGAGCGGATCACCGAGGCCGGCCGCCGAGCGGGCGAGGCGTGGTGGCGGATGCCGCTGCTCGACGACCACGCCGCCGACGTCCGCAGCGACCTCGCGGACGTCCGCCAGTGCCCGCCCGGCCCGGGTGGCATCACCGCCGCCCTGTTCCTGCGCGAGTTCACCGGCGGCCTCCCGTGGGCCCACCTGGACATCGCCGGCCCGGCCCGCTCGGACAAGGTCTACGACGAGGTCAACCCGGGCGGCACCGGCTTCGCCGCCCGCACCCTCGTCGAGTTCGCCCGCTCCTACTGCTGACCGCTCTTCCCCGACGGCGCGCCCCGAGGAGATTTCTCGGGGCGCGCCGCGGCTTCTTCTCGTAGTTGCCCTGTTCTTTGTTCCCTGCCGCCCTCACCACTGATTGCGTGTAGGGTCGAATGCCTGATTTCCCAACTGTGCCCCCTTGAAAGAGCCATTGGAGATGAAGGTGGAGTCGTTTTGGTAGCAGAGTTGGGTAAAGTTGGCTCGTTCAAACAAGGCTCCGCTTAGAAAGAGCGTATCACCAAAGGCTGCCATCCCTTTGAAAGTTGCCTCGATGAAGAGCGCTTGCATCATAAATGTAGCATCATAGAAGCTCAGCGCGTTATTAAATATTGCCCCCTCGAACAAAGTGTCGTGAGTGAAAGTGCTTTCGTCGAAACGGACTTCGGCGGCAAAAATTGCTTTATTGAAACTTGCTGGTCCAGTGAAGGTTGAGTAGGTGAAATCAGTCTCGCCACTGAAGGAGGACCTGTCGAAGTTGGCTCTTGTGAATTTCATTCGACTGAACCGCGCGACACCGACGAAGGTCGCCTCAGTGAAGGTGGCGGAGCGAACCCGGCAATCGTCAAGGTTGAAGTCGAGGAGGTGGGCGCCGGTGAGGTTGATTTCGAGTACTTCTGGCCAGAACTTCGGGTTAGTGGGGCTGCCCGCGTCGCCGTAGTCGGGCCGCAGATGGGCGGCGAGAATGCGTTGGGCGGTGAGCCGCACGTCCCGTTCGAGCACGGCCTCCCGGTGGCTGGGCTTGGTAGGCGCGGCGCTGCGACCGGCTGATTTGGCTGGCCGCATTCGTCTGGCCTTGCTGGAGACCAGTGGGCGGTGGACTCCAGTGCCATTCACGTTACTCGGGGTTTCTCGCGGTGGAGTGTAGGGAGTGCGGAGGTAGCCGCACAGCAGATTGACGGTGGTCTGTCTGTGCTCGGGATTGTGCTGGGCCAGGCGCTCCAGTGCGTACAGGGCAGCGAGTCGGACCGTGTGTTTGTCGGAGCCGAGTTGTTCGGCGGCCTTGGTGTACAGCTCGGTGATTCGTCGCTCAGCGGCATCGTGTTCGGTGATCTGGCTGGTGCGTTCGGCGAGGCGGTGGGCCTGTTCGGCGGACCACTGCCGGCGGCTGGCCAACACGAGTGCGGCGACACCGCCCGTGCCGGCGCCGATGCTCAGCGCGGTCTTCACGAGGTCGATGCGCTCGCCAGGTGATGACGGGTCCAGTGTCCAAACCAGCGCTGTGATCGCGATTCCGGTGATCGCCAGCACCGGCAGGACGACCACGGCGGAGAGCCACCACAGCGACTCCGGACGCGCCCGCCATCGCCGTTTTCCTTGCCGCTTGGGCTTTTTCTCCTCACCCACCCATGCATGATCGCCGAAGCCCGGCCCGCGCGAACCGAGTTTCGGCGATCACGACCGTCGGTCTCAGGGCGTGATGTGGAGCTGGCCCGTGTAGGTGGTCAGGGCCTGGCCGCCGAGGAGGACGTGGTCGGCGTGGTCGGCTTGGTCGTCGGAGTGCACGACGGAGAGGCGTCCCTGGCGGGATGACGCCTGGCGGGCCGAGAGAGGGGAGCGGCCCAGGCGTCGTGTCCACAGTGGACCGAGCGCGCAGTGGGTGGAGCCGGTGACGTGGTCCTCGTTGATGCCGAGGTTGGGGGCGAAGACCCGGGACGTGAAGTCCGCGCCGTCCGTGCCGCCCTGGGCAGTCACGTTCACCCGCAGGACCGGGAAATCCCGGAGTCGCACGAAGTTCGGCCGGAGTCGCTCGACCGCCTCCGGCGAGTCGAGTTCGACGACGAAGTCGTGTTCCGAGAGCCCGAACCACACCGCGTCCGGCACGCCCAGGGCGTCGAGAAGTCCGTCCGGGGCAGTCGCCTCCACCAGTTCCACGGCCGGCAACCGCATCCAGGTCTGGCCGTCCTCCTGATGGACTGTCAGCGGCCCTGCCTTGGTGTGAAAGGTGATTCTCTGGTCCGCCGGCACGACTTCGTTCTCCCAAAGGACATGCGCGGCCGCGAGCGTGCCGTGCCCGCACAGGGGAAGCTCCGTGGTCGGGCTGAACCACCGCAGCCCGTAGCCGTCGTCGTCGGACTCCGGCCAGACGAACGCCGTCACCGGTTGGTTGAACTCGGTGCCCACCCGCCGCATCCACGACTCGTCCGCAGGGCCCTCCATCAGGAGGACCGTGGCGGGATTGCCGCCGAACGGCGTCGTGCTGAACGCGTTCACCCCGTAGAACCGCATGGCGCTCCTCGTCTTCACGCCCGGAAGGCGGGCGGGCAGTTGGGACGAGGGGAGTTGCCTTCCCGAGGTTCGGCCAAACCTCCGGTGGCGTGACGCACACCTTGTTCAGCGAAGCGAGGACCGCGCCGACTGCCGGGCGAAGTCGCGGAAGGCGCGCACCGACGGCGTGAGCGGGCGGTCGGCGAACCAGACCATGCCGATCGTGCGGAAGGCGCTGGGGAGCAGGTCCAGCTCGACGGTGCCCGGGAGCGGGGCCGGCCAGGCGCGGCGGACCAGCGCCACGCCCAGGCCCGCCGCGACGAGCCCGCGCAGGGTGTCGGTCTCCTCGCCCTCGAAGGCCAGGCGCGGGGTGATCCCGGCCGCCGCGCACAGCTCGTCGGTGATCTGCCGGAGGCCGAAGTCGGGGGTGAGCGCGACGAAGTCCTCGTCCGCCAGCTCCGCGAGCCGCACCCGCCGGCGCTTCGCGAGTCGGTGCCGCTCGGGGACCAGCACCACCAGGGCGTCGTCCTGGAGGGGCGCCGCCGCGAGGTCGGGGTCGGTGGGCAGTGGTGAGGTGAGCACGAGGTCGACCTCGCCCAGCCGAAGCCGGTCGAGCAGCTTCTCGTGGGAGCCCTGCACAAGGGCGAACCGCACCTGGGGGAAGCGTTCCCGGAAGCCCTGGACCAGGCCGGGGACCAGGGTCTGGCCGAGCGTGTGCAGGAACGCGAGCGACACGTGGCCCCGGTCCGGGTCGACCTCCTCCACCACCCGCCGGCAGCCGCTGGTCACGGCGGCCACGGCGTGTTCGGCGGCGTCGGCGAGGAACCGGCCGACCCGGGTGAGCTGGACGCGGCGGCCGGTGCGCACCACGACCGGGGAGCCGACCTCCTCGCCCAGCGCGGCGAGCCAGCGGCTCACGGTCGGCTGCGGCACGCCCAGCCGCTCCGCGACCCGGGTGATGTGGGGGTCGCGGCCGAGTTCCCGGAGCAGGGCCAACCGGGGCGCCAGTCCCCGGGCCAGGGCTTCCGCGCGTTCATCCAGCACGGTATGGATTCTGGTGCAAAGTTGTATTGGACGCATGGGTTGCCCGTGCCTAGCGTCGCCGTACGTGACTCACCTGGGCTCGGTCGACGCGGAGGCATCCGAACCGGCGTCGCTGCGGCGGATCGGGATCGCGGTGTTGTCGGCGGGACTGGCGGTGTTCGCCCTGCTCTACGCGCCCCAGCCGGTGTTGCCGCAGATCGCGGCGGAGTTCCGGCTCGACCCGGGCGCGGCGTCGCTGACGGTCACCGTCACCACCGCCGCCGTCGCGCTGGCGGTGGTGCCCGTGGCGACGTTGTCCGAGGCCGTGGGTCGGCGCCCGGTGATGCTGGGCTCGATCGTGGCCGCTGTGGTGATCGGCGTGCTGGCGCCCTTCGCGCCCTCGTTCGGCGCGCTGGTGGCGCTGCGCGCGGTGCAGGGGGTGGCGATCGCCGGGCTGCCGGCGACGGCGATGGCCTACCTGGCCGAGGAAATCGGCGCGACGAGCATGGGCTCGCTCATGGGTGTGTACGTCGCGGGTACGACCGTCGGTGGGATGGGCGGTCGGCTGGTGGCTGGTCTCGTCGCCGACGACGTGGTCCTGTCCGGTGCGGGGTGGCGGGGCGGGCTCGTCGCGGTGGCGGTGATGTCGGCGCTGTGCGGGGTGCTGGTCGCCTGGCTGCTGCCCGCGTCGCGGCGGCACCAGCGGCAGCCGTTGCGGGTCGCTCCGCTGGTCGCGGGACTTCGCTCCGCCGTCACCGACCCGGTGCTGTACGGGCCGTACGTCGTCGCCGTGGTGATGGTCGGGGCGTTCGTGGCGGTCTACAACGCGATCGGGTTCCGGCTCGTGGCGGAGCCGTTCGAGGTCTCGCCCGCGGTCGCCGCGTTGGTCTTCCTCGCCTACGCGGTCGGCGGCGTCTGCTCCGCGGCGGCCGGCCGGATCGCCGACCGAGTTGGGCGGCCCGTGGTGTTGCTCAGCGCGCTGGTGATGACCGCGGTCGGGATCGTCATGACCCTGCCGGACGACCTCGGGTGGGTGCTCGCCGGACTCGCGGTGCTCACCGGGGCGTTCTTCGCCGCGCACGCCGTGGCCAGCGGGTGGGTCGGCGCGCGGGCGAACGCCGGGGCCAGGGGACAGGCGTCGTCGGTCTACCTGTTCTCGTACTACCTCGGCAGCAGTGTGGGTGGGTGGCTCGGCAGCACGGTGTACGGAGTGTGGGGGTGGTCGGCGTTGGTGGCCACCACGTGCTGCTGGCTGGCCACGGCTGTCGTCGCGGTGCTCGTGGCGTCCTGGCTGCCGTCCCGTTCTCCGGCGGTGAACCGGGAATCCTCGCGCGAAGTGTGCGATGTGGACAGTTGTGGTCAGGCGAGGACCTCGCGGTAGACGGCCACGGTCCGCTCCGCGACGGACGCCCAGGAGAACTCCGCCACGGCGCGCTGCCTGCCGGCCCGCCCCATCGCCGCCGCGCGCCCCGGGTCGGCGAGCAACTCGTTGACCGCCTCGGCGAGCGCGTGTTCGAAGTCCCGCGCCGTCTGCCCGGTGTACCGCGCCAACAACCCGGTCCGGCCGTGCTCGACGACCTCGGGAATGCCGCCGACGTCCGAGGCGACCACGGCCGTGCCGCACGCCATCGCCTCCAGGTTCACGATCCCCAGCGGCTCGTAGACCGAGGGGCACACGAACACCGTGGCGTGCGAGAGGACCTGGCGGACCTCCTCCTGCGTGAGGATGCGCTGGACCCAGAACACGCCGGGACGCGCGCCAGCGAGCCGGGCGACCGCCGCCTTCGTCTCCTCGGCGATCTCGGGCGTGTCCGGCGCGCCGGCGCACAACACGATCTGGGCGTCGTGGTCGATCAGGTGCGCCGCGGCCACCAGGTGGCCGACGCCCTTCTGCCGGGTGATGCGGCCGATGAACGCCACGGTGGGCCGGGCGGGATCGACGCCGAAGCGCCGCAACGCGTCAGTCTCGGTCACGGGGTAGTACGCGGTGGGGTCGATGCCGTTGCGCACCACGTGCACGCGGGACGGGTCGAGCTCGGGATAGCAGTCGAGGACGTCGGCGCGCATCCCCTCGCTCACCGCGATCAACGCGTCCGCGTCGGAGTAGGCCGTGCGCTCCGCCCAGGACGAGAGGCGGTAGCCGCCGCCGAGCTGCTCGGCCTTCCACGGCCGGCGCGGTTCCAGCGAGTGCGTGGTGACCACGTGCGGCACGTCGTGCAGCACCTTCGCCAGGTGGCCGGCCATGTTGGCGTACCAGGTGTGCGAGTGGACGAGGTCGACGCCGGCCACGGCGGCGGTGATCGACAGGTTCACCGCCAGGGCGTGCAGCGCGGGGTTGGCCCCGTCCAGCCAGCGGGTTCCGTCCAGCACGATCGGGTGGTGATGCGGTCGGGCGCCCGGGACCGCGTCCCGGCCGGGCCCGCCGAAGCAGTGGACGTCGACGTCGACGAGATCCCGCAGCCGGGGCACGAGAAAACCGACGTGGACGCCGGCGCCGCCGTAGACCTCGGGTGGGTATTCACGGGTCAACAGGCCGATACGCACCCTTCTGGAGGTTAGTGCCGGCCGTGCGCGCGCAGGGGCAATCCGCCGTGCTGCGCTCGGGTGAACGTGGGACGGGGGACCGGGTTCCAGCCGGTCACGCCCCGGCTGGTCGGTGGCCGCTCCCCACCGCCCCGGATAGGGTCGGCCCTCGTGAAGGGGCAGCCCCACGTCCTCGGGATCGTGCTGGCGGGCGGTGAAGGAAAACGGCTGTGGCCCCTGACCGCGGACCGGGCCAAGCCGGCCGTGCCGTTCGGGGGGAACTACCGCCTGGTCGACTTCGTGCTGTCGAACCTGGTCAACGCCGGCTACCACCGGCTGTGCGTGCTCACGCAGTACAAGTCGCACTCGTTGGACCGGCACATCTCCACCACCTGGCGGCTGTCCAGCGTGCTCGGCCAGTACATCACCCCGGTGCCGGCGCAGCAGCGGCTCGGCCCCCGGTGGTACCTGGGCAGCGCGGACGCGATCTTCCAGTCGCTCAACCTGGTCTTCGACGAGCGCCCGGACCACATCGTGGTGTTCGGGGCCGACCACGTGTACCGGATGGACCCGGCGCAGATGGTGGAGCAGCACGTCGAGAGCGGGGCCGGCGTGACCGTCGCCGGGATCCGGGTGCCCAGAGCCGAGGCGAAGGCGTTCGGCTGTATCGACTCCGACGCGTCCGGCCGGATCACGCGGTTCCTGGAGAAGCCCGCCGAGCCCCCGCACGTGCCGGACGACCCCGAGGTCACCTTCGCCTCGATGGGCAACTACGTGTTCAGCACCGAGATGCTCGTCGACGCCCTGCGGTCCGACGCCGCGAACCCCGACTCCGACCACGACATGGGCGGCGACATCATCCCGCTGATGGTGGCGCGCGGCGAGGCCGCGGTCTACGACTTCGCGGACAACGTCGTGCCGGGCACCACCGAGCGGGACCGGGGCTACTGGCGGGACGTGGGCACCCTCGACGCCTACTACGACGCGCACATGGACCTCGTGTCCGTGCACCCGGTGTTCAACCTCTACAACCGGCACTGGCCGATCCGCACGGCCACGCCGCCGTTGCCGCCGGCCAAGTTCGTGGAGGGCGGCACCGCGCAGGAGTCGATCGTCGGCCCCGGGTCGATCATCTCCGGGGCGTCGGTCCGGCACTCCGTCGTCGGGTGCGACGTGGTGGTCGAGGCGGGCGCGCACGTCGAGGGCAGCGTGCTGCTGCCCGGGGTGCGCGTCGGGAAGGGCTCGGTCGTGCGCCGGGCGATCCTGGACAAGAACGTGACCGTCGCCGACGGCGCGCAGATCGGGCTCGACGCCGAGGCCGACCGGGACCGCTGGACGGTCAGCACCAGCGGGGTGGTCGTCCTCGGCAAGGGCGTCCGCGCGGACTGAGCCGACGGGGTCGGCCGGGTCGTCCAGGGTCGGCCGCGCGGCGCCGTGCGGTCCGCCGTTTTTCCCGCCGGGTGGGAGTTTCCCGAACAGGTGTCATTGGTTCGGGCGCATTTTCCGGAGAATTCCGCGAAGAACCCGGACGCACCGCCACCGAAGATCAACACATCGGGCGATCCCGGCCTCGCGGCACGTCGACGGAAACGCGGCAGCGGCGTTGCTCGTCCCGGCCGGCGGTCAGAGTTTCGTCACGGCGAGCAGGCCGTCGTCCAGCGGCAGCAGCACCGGGACGAGGGACTCGTCGTCGCGCACGGCCCGCGCGACCTCCCGGATCGCCACGGTCTCCGGGTCACGGTGCGCCGGGTCGGCGACCCGACCGTCGCAGAGGGCGTTGTCGAAGACGATGACTCCGCCGGGGCGCAGGAGCCGCACGCCCTCCTCCAGGCAGCGCGGGTACTCCGTCTTCGCCGCCGCGACCAGGACCAGGTCGTAGCCGCCGTCGGTGAGCCGGGGCAGCACCTCCAGCGCCTGCCCCATGATCAGCCGGGTGCGGCCGGGCGGCACCCCGGCCTCGGCGAAGGCCCGCTTGGCGGCGCGCTGGTGCTCCGGCTCGACGTCGATGGAGGTCAGCACGCCGTCGGGGGCCATCCCCCGCAGCAGCCACAGCCCGCTCACCCCGGACCCGGTCCCGACCTCGACCACCGCCCTGGCCCGCAGCGTGGCGGCCAGGAACCGCAGCGCGGCGCCGGCGCCCGGCCCGACCGACGGGCAGCCCAGCTCGGCGCCACGGGCGCGGGCGGTCTGGAGCACCTCGTCCTCGGTGAGGTAGCCCTCGACGTAGTCCGACACCACGGGCGCGGTGCTGGTCGGCGTTCCGGGGGTCACGAGGGGAGGTTAGCGGGGGTCTGACGGCTTCTCAGGGGGAATGCCCGGGGAAACCCCGACGACGCGCGCCGCGCGCTTTCTCAGACTGTTCTCAGGTCACTCTCACGGTCGCCTCACCGGTGGGCGGAATGCTGAACGCGGAGACGTCGGACTCGCCACGCGCCCGTGGCGCCGGGCCCCGCCGATCGACCTCCTCCCGGAACCCCGGGAACACCGGACCGACCGTGCACGTTGTCGACGAGAGGGCAGACCCGCCCGCCAGGAGGTGCCCCACCCCACGATGCGTACGCTGCCGACCGCGACGCCCGACGTCGCGACCACGACCGCCGCTCCCGCGGAGACGGCCGGCTGGACGCCGCCGTCCTGGGACGAGGTGGTTCGGGAACACGCGGACCGCGTCTACCGGCTGGCCTACCGCCTCACCGGGAACCAGCACGACGCCGAGGACCTCACCCAGGAGACCTTCATCCGGGTGTTCCGATCCCTCGCCTCCTACAAACCGGGCACCTTCGAGGGCTGGCTGCACCGGATCACCACGAACCTGTTCCTGGACATGGCCCGCCGCCGCTCCCGGCTGCGGATGGAGGGCCTGCCCGAGGACACCGACCGCCTCCCCGGCGGCGACCCCAGCCCCGAGCAGGTCTACTCCGAGACCCACCTGGACCCCGACCTGCAGGCGGCGCTGGACGAGCTGCCCCCCGAGTTCCGCGCGGCCGTGGTGCTGTGCGACGTGGAGGGCCTGTCCTACGAGGAGATCGGCGCCACACTCGGGGTGAAGTTGGGCACGGTCCGGAGCAGGATCCACCGTGGCAGGCAGGCTCTCAAGGCGGCGCTGGAGCGCCGTCGCGGCGGTGCTCGGGAGGACCTTGCATGACCCACTTGCGCGGGTGGGCGCTACCGGTGCAACACCTGGCGCCGGACGCCGTCGTGGCCTTCGTCGACGGTGAGCTGTCGCCCACCGCCCACGACCGAGCCGCGGCCCATCTCGCGCGGTGCCCGCGGTGCGCGGCCGAGGCCGCGACCCAGCGGCAGGCCCGCGCGGCGGTGCGCACCGCCGCCGCCCCCCACGTTCCGACCGGTCTGCTGGCGGCGCTGCGGGACATCCCGCAGAACACGGAGCTGCCGCCGGCTCCGGACAACCTGGCCGTGAGCGAGGACGGGCAGCTCGTGGCGGTGCTCCGCCCGCTGCCCGGCCCGAAGGGCCCCGTGCTCGGCGACGGTCCGGTGCTGGGCTCCACCACGCCGCTGGGCGTCGGGTCCGCGGTGCTCGGCCAGCAGCGCAGGGGCCGACGGGGGTGGCAGGGCGCCGGCCTCGTCGTCTCCGGTCTCGTCCTGGGCGCGCTGGCCCTGGTCAACCCGACCGTCTCGCCGGTGGCTGGCGACTCGGACGAGGAGCCCTCCACCGTCGCGCCCGCCAACGCGCGGGCCGTCTTCGGCGCCGACGGCTCCCGCACGGCGTCCCCCTCGCGGCCCGCGCCGCCGTCCTCGTCGTCCCCGGTGTCGACGACGCCCCACGCGCCGACGCCCAGGGCGGCCGCCCCGTCGGACCCGCGACTGCGGGGCGACCCGGCGGTCCTCGGCCAGGACGGCCGGCCCGCCCCCGGCGCGCCGCTGCGCGCGCCCCTGATCAACCCGCACTTCGCCGATCGCTGACCCGGGGGACCCGCTACGCGGACTTCACCTGTCCGGCGGCAGGATGAGGGACGGCACGCGGCTGTGCACACCCCCGTCGGGTGATCTCGGGGACCGGTGTGGGGGTCGCGCCGCCACCCACCCTGTCCGTCCGACCGACCGCCGCCACGGGGAGCGATGAGCCAGCAGCCGCCGAGCCCGCACCAGCCCGAGCCGGCCGCCCGCGCCGAGCAGCCGGGCCCGGCCGCGCCGACTCCGCCGACGGTGCCGTCGGCGTCCGACTCCGCCGACCCCGGCCAGGGCGACGCCTCCGCCGCGCGCCCGCGGCTGCGGCCCCGCCCGGTGGCCAAGCCGCCGGTCGACCCGGCGCAGGCCGCGGTGTTCGCCCGCCCCCGGGACGTCTCGGGCGCGTTCGCGCCCCGCCGCGAGCAGGGCGAGCGGAACGGGCTGCTGCTGACGCCCCCGCCGCCCGAGGTGTTGCAGAAGGCGTTCCGGCGCCCCGCGGGCAGCGAGGACCTGCTGCAGCGGCCGCCGGGGTCCCGGCCCGGTGGCGAGCGCCCGGGGACCGAGCCGGCGTTCTGGGACGAGGAGGCCGAGCGCGACCCGTGGCGCGACCCCGCCGCGGCGGCGGTGTTGGGTCCCCCCGCCGTCGACACCGCCGAGCCAGCCGAGGACGACGCCCGGGCCCGGGCCGAGGGCGCCCGGCTGAGCCTGCGCGAGCTGGTACTCGGGCGGCGCGTCCGGCCGTCGGCGCTGGCCGCGTTGTTCGGCGCGGCGCTGCTCGTCGGGACGCTCGGCGGGTTCCTCGGCCGGCTCACCGCCGAGGAGGGCAGCCCGCTGACCTCGCCGAACGTCACGCTCGCCGAGGTCGCCCCCGGCAAGGAGCGTCCGGCCGGCTCGGTGGCCGACGTCGCGGGCCGCGTCCTGCCCGCGGTGGTGTCGATCGAGGTCGTGGTCGGCAGCGGCGGCAGCACCGGCTCCGGCGTGGTCATCGACGGCGGCGGCTACGTGCTCACCAACAACCACGTGGTCGCCGACGCGGCCAAGGGCGACGCCGCCAAGGTGTTCGTCGTCTTCCACGACGGCAACCGCACGCAGGCCCGGATCGTCGGGCGCGACCCCAAGACCGACCTCGCGGTGCTGAAGGTCGAGGTCCGCAACCCGACGGTGATCCAGCTCGGCAAGTCCGCCGACCTCAGGGTCGGGGACGGCGTGATCGCCATCGGGTCGCCGCTGGGCCTGGCCAGCACCGTCACCGAGGGCATCGTCAGCGCCGTCAACCGGGCGGTGCGCCTGGAGGGCGAGGGCGGCGGCCCGGTCGTGATCAACGCGGTGCAGACCGACGCGGCGATCAACCACGGCAACTCCGGCGGCGCGCTGGTGGACTCCCGGGGCGCGCTGGTCGGCATCAACACCGCGATCCGCACCGCGAGCGAGGGCGGCGGGTCGGTCGGCATCGGCTTCGCCATCCCGGTCGACGACGCGCGGCGCATCGCCGAGGAGCTGATCCGCAGCGGTCAGGTCAAGCACGCCGAGCTGGGCGTGAACACCAAGACCGTGATGGACGGCAGCGGCAGCGGCGCGCAGGTGCAGAACGTCCGCCAGGGCAGCGCGGCGGCCGAGGCCGGCATCGCCGAGGGTGACATCATCACCAAGCTGGGTGATCGCCGGGTGCAGAGCGCCGACGACCTCGTCGTGGCCGAGCACCAGCAGCGGATCGGGCAGCGGGTGCCGGTGCAGCTCGTCCGGCAGGGCCGGCAGATGACGCTGGAGGCGGCGCTCAAGTCCGACTGAGCTGTCGGGCCGGGCTGTTCACCGAAGTCGTTCCGCTGGGTCGTCCCGCTGGGCCGTCCACCGGGGCCGGCGGCCGGGCCGGGTGTGGCGGCCGCCATCCGGACCATCGACCGGTTCCCCCGGCGGGTTACCCTGGGCCCGGTCACGGACGTGGAGGTGCCGGGTGCTGGAGAACATCGGCTGGGGCGAGATCCTGCTGCTCGTCGTGGCCGGGCTGTTCATCCTCGGCCCCGAGCGGCTGCCCTCCGCCGCCGCCTGGCTGGGGCGCACGGTCCGCCAGGTCCGCGAGTACGCGACCGGCGCCCGGCAGCAGCTGCGCGACGAGCTCGGCCCCGACTTCGACCAGATCCGCAAGCCGCTGGAGGACCTGCGCGAGCTGCGCAACTTCGACCCGAAGCGCGCGGTCACCCGTCACCTGTTCGACGGTGACACGGACTACCGGGACACCGACTACCGCGACCCGGGCCTCCCGACGAACAACGGCTTCCAGGGCTACCCGCCGGCGGCACGGCCTCCGCAGCAGCCGCTCCAGCCCGGCGAGCGCCCGCCCTTCGACCCGGACGCCACCTGATCGCCTGACCGACGGTTGATCCCCCGACTGTCGGGTGCGTCCGCCGCCGAGCGGATCGGGTCCGAACGTCGCCTGCACGCGCCGCGCCCGGCGTCCCCACGCCCCACCGCCCCCACCGCGGCGCGTTTTCACGCCCAGTTCGGCCCGCTGGGCGGTTTTGGCGCCTGGCCGGGGTGATCCCCTGCCCCGGCCGGCCAACGCCGAACCAGGGCACGTCAGGAAGGCGACGTGCCCCGGGGCGACAGCGGGGGGTCAGCGACCGGCGGGGCTGACGCTGAGCAGGCGGCCGGCCAGACCGCGCGAGCGGGTCGACAGGCGCTTGGCGACGTCCCGCAGCACCGCGGCGGCGGGGGCCTCCGGGTCGGACAGGACCAGCGGCTGGCCCGCGTCGCCGGCCTCGCGCAGGCGCGGGTCCAGCGGGACCTGGCCCAGCAGCGGGACGTCCGAGCCCACCGCCCTGGTCAGCGACTCGGCCACGGTCTGGCCGCCGCCGGAGCCGAAGACGTCCATCCGGGTGCCGTCGGGCATCTCCAGCCACGACATGTTCTCGATCACACCGGCCAGCCGCTGGTGGGTCTGCAGCGCGATCGCGCCGGCCCGCTCGGCCACCTCGGCCGCCGCCTGCTGCGGCGTGGTGACCACCAGGATCTCCGCGTTGGGGATGAGCTGGGCCACCGAGATCGCCACGTCGCCGGTGCCCGGCGGCAGGTCGAGCAGCAGGACGTCCAGGTCGCCCCAGAACACGTCGGCGAGGAACTGCTGCAACGCGCGGTGCAGCATCGGGCCCCGCCACACCACCGGGGTGTTGCCGGGCGTGAACTGCCCGATGGAGATGACCTTCACGCCGTGCGCCTGCGGCGGCATGATCATGGTCTCGACCTTGGTCGGCCGCCCGGTGGACCCCAGCATGCGCGGGATCGAGTGGCCGTAGATGTCGGCGTCCACCACGCCCACCGACAGACCCCGGGCGGCCATCGCGGCGGCCAGGTTGACGGTGACGCTGGACTTGCCGACGCCGCCCTTGCCGGAGGCGACGCAGTACACCCGGGTGAGCGACCCCGGCTGGGCGAACGGGATCACCGGGTCGGTGGAGTCGCCCCGCAGCCGGCGGCGCAGCTCGGTGCGCTGCTCGTCGCTCATCACGTCCAGCTCGACCCGCACCTCGCGCACGCCGGGCAGGGCGGAGACGGCGGACGTGACGTCCTTGGTGATCTTGTCCCGCAGCGGGCAGCCCGCGACCGTCAGGTACACCGCGACGTCGACGACGCCGTTCTCGCCGACGGTGACATCCTTGACCATGCCCAGCTCGGTGATCGGCCGGCGGATCTCCGGGTCCTGGACGCGGGCCAACGCCTCGCGCACGGCGTCCGTGGTCGGGACGGTCTGGCTGCTGGTCACGGTGCGACCTTCCGACGATCGGTTCGGGTCACGGCCATGCTAGTCGCGTTCCGCGCCTGGTCAGGTGACTGGTCAGTAACCCCCTGGAGATGGGGGCGCTCCGCAGTCATATAGACGCGCTCCGTAACATTTGCACTGTGTCCAAGACCGGAACCGCCCGGTTACCGACGAGAGACGAGCTGTCGGCGTGGCGATCCTTCCTCCGCGCCCACGCTCGGATCACCCGTCGGCTCGAAGCCGAGCTCATCGCCGAACAGCGCCTGTCACTGGCCGCCTACGACGTGTTGGTCCAGCTCGCCGAGGCGCCGGAGAAGCGGATGCGCATGACGGAGCTGGCCGACGCCGTCCTGCTGTCCCGCTCCGGCGTGACCCGGCTGGTGGACAGACTCGAACGGATCGGCCTGGTCTGCCGGGAACGGGCGGACGAGGACGGACGCGGTGTGGTGGCCGTGCTGACCAGGCGGGGGCTGGACCGGTTGCGCACCGCGTCCAACACGCACCTGGCCGGCATCGTCCGGCACTTCGTCTCGGCCGTCGGTGACGAGGAGCTCGACCTGCTGAGCCGCACGTGCGCCCGCCTGGCCAACGGCGACATCCCGGAGGTGCCGACGCGCCACGCGGACCCGTGAGCCGCGCGCCGAGCCCGCGCCCGGACGGCCCAGCCCGGACGGTCCGGACGACGGGGTCCCGACGGCGGGACGCGGGAGCGGCGCGTGCGAGAGTGGGGGTGTGAGTGAACCCCGGGTGATCAGGACCGTGGGCCTGCTGCACGTGGTGGGCCGGCGGCTGCTGGTGGTGCGACCCCGGGGCAAGGGGGCGTTCTACCTGCCCGGCGGCAAGCTGGAGCCGGGCGAGGCGGAGCCGGACGCGTTGCGGCGCGAGGTGCGCGAGGAGCTGGGCGTCGAGCTGGCGCCGGACTCGGTGCGGCCGGCGCGGCGCTACCTCGGCCCGGCCTACGGCGAGGGCGACGGGGTGCTGGTCGACCTGTCCTGCTACACCGCCGAGGTGGTGGGTGAACCCCACCCGTCGGCGGAGGTCGCCGAGCTGGCGCTGGTGACCGAGGACGAGTACCTGGCGCACCCGGAGACCGCTCCGGTGATCGTCGAGCTGCTGCGCGACCTCCGCGGCGCCGGACAGGTCGCCTGAGGGCTCGCCCAGCGGGCCGTCCAGCGGGCCACCCGGCCGCGTTCCGGTGCGGCCGCTCCCGCCCCTGCTCGCCGCCGCCCCCGCTCTCAACTCCCGTTCACTGCTCGCGCTCGTTGGGCCGTCGGCGCTCGTCGTCGAGCACTCCGGCCCTGACCAGGTCCGCGCGCAGCCGGTCCAGCTCGCCCCGCAAGTAGTCCCGGGTGACCCCCTCGCCCACGGCCAGGCGCACCGCCGCCAGCTCGCGGGCCAGGAACTCGGTGTCGGCCTTGGTCCGCTCGGCGCGCATCCGGTCCTCCTCCAACGAGACGCGGTCGCGGTCGTCCTGCCGGTTCTGCGCGAGCAGGATCAGCGGGGCGGCGTAGGCGGCCTGGGTGGAGAAAGCCAGGTTGAGCAGGATGAACGGGTAGGGGTCCCAGGCCAGCGCGGCCGCGGTGAGGTTGACCGCGATCCACACGATGACGATCACGGTCTGCCAGAACAGGAACGTCCCGGTGCCCAGGAAGCGGGCGATGCGCTCGGAGAACCGGCCGAACGCCTCCGGGTCGATGTCGATGGTCATCCGGCGGGGCAGCCGGGGCTGGTCCAGGCGGCGGCGGGTGAGCAGCTCGGGCATCGGTGACCTCCGGTGGTCGCCGGCCGGTCCGGTCCGGCCGGTCGCGTCCGTGGGGGCGGTGGCTATCCGGGCTGGTCCAGCTCCTCGGTCTCCGGCAGGCCGGTCTCCCGCCAGCCCTCGGGCAGCAGGTGGTCGAGCACGTCGTCCACGGTCACCGCGCCCAGCAGGTGCTCCTGGTCGTCGACGACCGGCGCGCACACCAGGTTGTAGGCGGCGAAGTAGCGGGTGACCTCGCCCAGGGACGCGGTCGGCGGCAGCCGCGCGAGGTCGGCGTCCACCGCCCCGGCGACCAGGTGGGACGGCGGCTCGCGCAGCAGCTGCTGGATGTGCACGCAGCCGAGGTAGCGGCCGGTCGGGGTGGCCGACGGCGGCCGGCAGACGAAGACCATGCTCGCCGAGGCCGGCGTCAGGTCGGGGTTGCGGACCAGCGCCAGCGCCTCGGCGATGGTGGCGTCCGGGGTCAGCACCACCGGCTCCGGCGTCATCAGGCCGCCGGCGGTGTCGTAGGAGTAGGCGAGCAGCCGGCGCACCGGCGCGGACTCCTCGGGCTCCATCAGCTCCAGCAGCCGGTTCTTGTGGCGCTCCGACAGCTCGCCGAGCACGTCCGCCGCGTCGTCGGGGTTCATCGCCTCCAGCACGTCGGCGGCCCGGTCCTCGCCGAGGTAGGTGAGGAGGTCCTTCTGGTCGTCCTCGGGCAGCTCCTCGATCACGTCGGCGAGCCGCTCGTCGTCCAGCGCGTCGACCACCTCGTACCGGCGTTTGGGCGGCAGCTCGTGCAACGCGCTGGCGACGTCGACCGCGCGCATGGTGTCGAAGACGGCGAGCAGCTGCTGGGCGCCCTGGGGCTGGCCGGTGATCTCGGCGAGGCCGAGGCCGGAGACCTCGTCCCACGGCAGGACCTGCACCGGGCCCCGCCGGGTCAGCCGGCCGGTGCGCTCCCGCACGGCGAGCCGGGCGATCAGCCAGTCCCTGGTGCGGGTCTGCTCCATCGCCGCGTCGACCACGACCAGCTCCGCGTCGGTGGACCGCTGGCGCACCCGGGCGTCGAGCATCTCGCCGAGCACCAGCAGCTCGTTGGGGCGCTGGTGGAACCGCCGGAGGTTGACCGAGCCGGTCGCCAGGGTGATCGCGTTCGGCTCGATCGCGTTGACCCGCAGCATCGGGACGAAGATCCGGCGGCGGGTCACCAGCTCGACGACCAGGCCGAGCACGCGGGGGGCCTGCCGGGCGATCCGCAGCCCGGCGACCAGGTCGCGGACCTTGCCGATCGACTCGCCGTCGGGGCCGAACACCCCGAGCCCGGCGAGCTGCGCGGCGTAGACCCGGGTCGCACCTCCCACTCGATCAGGCTAACGGCGCGTGGTCGGCCCCGCCGGTCAGCGCGTCAGTCGCTCTCCAGGCGGGCGCGCAGGGCGCGGAGCGCGGCGAGCGCCGTGGCCAGGTCGTCGGGGGGAACGGCGGCGGCCAGCTCGTCGGCCCATGCGGCCTGGGGGGCGGCGAGCGCGCGCAGCGCCCGCGCGCCCTTCTCCGTCATGTGGACCAGTGGCGCGCGCCGGTCCTTCGGGTTGGGCCGGGTGGTCACGAGCTCGTCGTCGCGCAGGCGGTCGACGGTCTGCTGGACGCTCTGCCGGCGCAGCCCGCGCAGCCGGGCGATCTGGGCGACGGTGGCCGGGCCGTGGTTGAGCACCCCGAGGACCTGCCAGCGGGCGCTGGTCAGGCCGTGCGGCGCGGTCATGGTGTCGCCGGCCCTCAGAAACAGGCCGTTGAGGGTGAACACCTCCTCGACGAGCTCGGTGACGGCGTCTCCTCCGGTGGTTCGGCTGGCCATGGTGCTACCGTCGTAGATTGACAGGAGCCTGTCAATCGGGAGGGTGAGGATGGGCGAGGTCCGGCCGGGTCCGGCGCACGAGCGGCTCGGCGTTCTGGTGGGGGAGTGGGTCGGCGAGGAGGAGTTCGCGGCGACGCCGTGGGCGCCGGCGGGGACGGCCCGGTCGCGGCACAGCCTGCGGTCGGGGGTGGGCGGGCTCGCCGTGGTCCACGACTACGAGCAGGCGCGCGGCGGGGGCGACCCGTTCCTCGGGCACGGGTTCTTCACGGTGGACCCGGGGACCGGCGAGGTCGTCTGGTTCTTCTTGGACAGCACCGGTTTTCCGCCGGACACGCCGCTGCGGGGCGACTGGGACGGCGAGGGTGTGCTGCGGCTGGCGAAGACGACGCCGAGGGGGCAGGCGCGGCACGTGTTCCGGTTCCACGGCGACGCGTTCGAGCACGAGATCGACGTCCGGCTGGGGGACGCCGCGGCGTTCTCGCCGTTCGCGCGGGGGCGGTTCCACCGCGTCTGACGCGTGGGGCCGCCGGCGGGTCGGCCCACCGCGCGCTGGGGGTGCGCGGTGGGCCGATCTCTCGTTGTGGCGAGGTTCTTGTCCTGGCTTCAGGTCAAGACCTTGGCTGTGGTCCTGCCTTTTCGGGTGGTTCTTTCACTCAGGGGTGGAGCGGGTTGTCCACAGGGCGGCGAGTTGTCCACAGAGGACGGTGCGGTGCTGGTCGCGCCGTGTGCCGGCCGGATAGGCTGGAGCGGGGCTCGCCCCCCGGGACGGGTGGGGGCTGACCTCGGGGAGGGCGGGCCTGGAACGGCAGCCGGACAGGGCGGCCCGGGCAGATCGGGCGCGGTCGGGGCGCGGGCGCTCAGGCCGGGTCGAGGCGGTAGACCGACTCCCAGCGCGGCGGGGCGTTCAGGCGCGCGGAGGCCAGCGCGGCCGTGGTCTCCTCGTCCGGCTCGACCAGGTGCGCCAGCGCCGTCAGGTCCACCAGGTGCGAGTGCGTGCTCGGCGACCGCAACGTCACCCGGCAGGACACCCCGTCCGCCAGGCCGGGCACCTCCTGCTCCTCCGGCCCGACCGCGACCCAGAGCGCGCCGCCGCGCCAGACCGTCCAGACCAGTCGGGGCGGGTGGTTGGCCGCCGCCACCCACACGGCCCCGGCCTTGCGCAGCGCGGCGTCGAGCACTCGAGTCGTCTCCACCGGTCCAGAATCGCACGGTCTGTGAAAGTCGCCTCAGCGCGTGGCGGGTGCGCCCCGGGCGTGCCAGCATTCGCCGCACATCGAGTTACTCGTCGGTACGGCGTCCCACCCGGCATCGTCGTCGCGCCGGGCTCCTGCCGTCACCCGGACAGGGAGGTCCCGAACGTGGTTGACCGCCAGCGCCCCCGCCGCTCCTGCCTCGCGGTCCCCGGCTCCAGCCCGAAGATGCTCGACAAGGCCCGCGGCCTGGCCGCGGACCAGGTCTTCCTCGACCTGGAGGACGCCTGCGCCCCGCTGGCCAAGCCGGAGGCCCGCAAGAACATCGTGGCGGTCCTCAACGAGGGCGGCTGGGGTGGGAAGACCCGCGTGGTCCGGGTCAACGACTGGACCACCGAGTGGACCTACCGCGACGTGGTCGAGGTCGTCGAGGGCGCGGGCGCGAACCTGGACTGCCTCATGCTGCCCAAGGTGCAGACCGCCGAGCAGGTGCACGCCCTGGACATGCTGCTCACCCAGGTCGAGAAGACCATGGGCCTGGAGGTCGGCCGGATCGGCATCGAGGCGCAGATCGAGAACGCCAGGGGCCTGGTCAACGTCGACGCGATCGCCGCGGCCTCGCCCAGGATCGAGACGATCATCTTCGGCCCGGCCGACTTCATGGCGTCCATCAACATGAAGTCGCTGGTCGTCGGCGAGCAGCCGCCCGGCTACGACGTGGGCGACGCCTACCACTACATCCTCATGCGCATCCTGATGGCCGCGCGGGCGCACGACGTGCAGGCCATCGACGGCCCCTACCTCCAGATCCGCGACGTCGACGGCTTCCGCCGGGTCGCCGGCCGCTCCGCCGCGCTGGGCTTCGACGGCAAGTGGTGCCTGCACCCCGGCCAGATCGAGGTCTGCAACGAGGTGTTCAGCCCGCGCCAGGAGGACTACGACCACGCCGAGAACATCCTCGACGCCTACGACTGGTTCACCTCCGAGGCGGGGGGCAAGCGAGGCGCGGCCATGCTGGGCGACGAGATGATCGACGAGGCGTCCCGGAAGATGGCCCTGGTGATCAGCGGCAAGGGCCGCGCGGCCGGCATGACCCGCACCGACCGCTGGACGCCGCCGGAGGACTGATCCCGATCACGTCGACGCCGGGCGGGCCTCCGTGTTGATCACGGGAGGCCCGCCTTGCGTGGGGCGGGAGTTCGCCTTCCGTTTCCACTCCAGCGAGTGATGACTGCTCCAGGTGGGTGAAACCTCGGCGCGGTCGGCCTTCACGCGCGCGGGTGGGTCCACTGTGAGGACGTGGACCCCCTCCGCCCAGCTCCCGGCTACGCGGGTTGGAACCGGCAGGAACTCCGCCTCGCCCTCGCCATGCGGGGCGGGGTCAGCCTCGCGGTGTGGATCGGCGGCGCGGTCGCCGAGGTCGACCGGCTGCGGTCGACGACGAACCAGGACCCCGACCACCCCTGGGCGGCGTTGGCCCGGTTGGCCGGCTACGACTCGGTGAGCGTCGACGTCCTCACCGGAGCGTCCGCCGGCGGCCTCAACGGCACCCTGCTCGCGGCCAGCCTCGTCTACGGGTTCCCGTTCACCGACACCAGGGACGTGTGGGTGCGCCTGGCCGACCTGGAGGCCATGTGCCGCCCGGTGCCGGGCCTGGTCTCGCTGCGGCCGTTCCGGCTGCTGCCCCGCCCGCAGTCGGTCCTGGAGGGCGACGACTACTTCCAGGCCCAGCTCGCCAGGGAGCTGGGCCGGCTGACCGCCGGCGGGCCGCGCCGCCCGTCCGCCGACCGGCTGGACCTGCTGCTCACCGCGACGCTCATGGACGCGGTGCCGGTGCTCTGCCGGGACGACCGACTCGGCGCGATCCACGAGTGGCGGCGCACGGCCTGGTTCCGCTTCCGGCACCGGGGCGCGCCCGGCGACCCGCTGTCGCACTTCGCGTCCTTGGCCGACGCCGGCCCCACCCTCCGCCGGCTCGCGCTGGCCGGGCGGTCGACGTCGTCGTTCCCGATGGCGTTCGAGCCGGCCACGGTCTTCTCCCGGCCCGACCCGCCCGACGGCAACCCGGACATGCGGGGCGTGTTCTCCGAGACCGCGCCCTCGGGCGGCTCCCCGTTCGGCGTGATCGACGGCGGGGTGCTGGACAACATCCCGGTGAGCGCCGCCGTCCGGGCGGTGGCCGCCGCGCCCGCCGACGGCCCGACCGAGCGGTGGTTGCTCTACCTCAACCCCGACCCCAGCGTGGGGGAGACCGGCGGCACGCCGGCCACCCCGCTGACGATCTCGGCCCTGCCCACCGCCCTGCGCGCGGTGACCACCCGGTTCACGCAGGAGTCGCTGCTCGCCGACATCACGGAGCTGGAGGCGCACAACCGCGAGGTGCGCTGGTTCGAGCTGCGGGCGGAGGCGATCTACGCGCCGCTGGCCGCCGCCGGGCCGGCCGACCGCCCCGCCCGGCTGGCGGAGCTGGCCGCCCAGGTGCGGCCGGAGCACGCGCGGGTGCTGGCCGGCACCGTCGCGGAGAAGGTGTTCCGCGCGCTCACCGAGCCCCGCGTCCGGCAGCACGGGCTGCTGGGCGATCCCCCGCCCGGGGACGTGCTGGCCGGCTGGGCGCCGCACGTCCGCGCGATGCTGGCCGGTCGGCTCGACGAGCACCTGGTCCGGCACGCCGGGCAGCACCCCGAGCGGACCTTCGACGACCTGAGCGCGCTGGACGCCGCCGTCGAGCTGTGCGTGCGCTGGGCCAGGGAGCTGGAGCGCTGGGTGCGCGCCCCGGCCCTGGCGAAGGTGGGGGCCGTGAAGGCCGACCTCTACCGGGTCCGGCAGGTGCTCTCGGTGTTGGAGGAGAACGTCGAGCACCACTGGCTGGAGAGCGCGATCTCCCGACCGGTCACCGATCCCGCCCGGTTGTCGGAGTGGATCGACGGCGCGGCGCGCGAAGCCGAACGCCGTCAGCACGCGCTCGCCGCGTCGGTGGGTGCGGCGCTGGACGCCGTTCTGGTCGGTGGTGGCGAGGACTTCCAGCGTCGGCTGGTCGCGTTGGCTGACGCCCTGAGCGCCGAGTCGGAAGAACTGTCCACAGTGGACGAAAGTGGCGGGGTCGACGCGGTCGCGGTGGTGCGGGAAGCGGTGCACCGCCTCGTCGACCGGCTGGCGGACGCCGCGCCCCCGCGCCGCGCGACCGAGCCGGTCATCGCGCGCCAGATCGACCCCGGCTCCCGGCCGGAACTGGTCGGCCACGTGATGTTGGAGGAGGCCGAGCCGGCGCGCCGGCCGGAGGTGTTGGCGGGACTGGTGGTCCTCACCGTCCCCCTGCGGATCGGCGAGGTGTCCAACGGCCGCATCGCGTTCCTGCGGGTCGCCAGCGACGCGGAGACGTCGCTGCCCTTCCGCGCGCTGCGGGGCGATGCCGACCGGCTCACCCCCGAGGAGAAGCTGTGCGGCGTCGACATGGGCAACTTCGCCGCCTTCTGCTCGGGCGCCTGGCGGGCCAACGACTGGATGTGGGGCCGGCTCGACGCCGTCACGAGCCTGGTCGCGCTGCTCACCGACCCCGACCGGCTGCGCAGGTTCCACAGTGGACGCGACGTGGACGACCTGCTCTCCGAGATCGCCACGATCGCCACCAGTCCCCCCACGCCCGGCGAGCTGGGCGCCGTCGCCGTCAGCCGGGACGACGCGGACGAGTGGCGGCAGTTCCTCACGGAGCGGTGGGACGAGCGCGTCGACGCGGTGCGCGCGGAGCTGGTCAACCTCCTCGCGGAGACCGGGCCCGCGCAACCGCCGGCGTTCCCGCTGACCGCGCTGCGCGCCGCGCTCGTCGAACGCCTGCACTGGGGCATCGCAGCCGTGGAGATCCCGTTCGTGCGGGAGCTGGTGTGCCGCACGGGCGACGACTCCGACCCGCCGCCGCAACCGGTCCCGCCCGCTCCGGGCCGGCTCGTCGAGGACGTGGCGCGCTACGACGTCGGCCGGCAGAAGGTGCGTGACCTGGGGGAGACCCGGGTCACGCGGATGGCCATGCGGCTGGGCATGGTGGCCTACCGCTCGCTGCGGCCGAGGAGCTCGCGGCCGGCCGCGCTCGGGATTCGCGCCACCATGACGGCGCTGCGGCCGTTGTGGCTGATGCTCCTGTTCGCGGTGGCCGCGCCGGAACGACTCCTGTTCACGCTGGGCCTGTCGGTCGGGACGTGGCTGTGCGCCCAGTGGTCCAGTGTGGACGGTGGGCGCACGTGGTCCCGGCTCCCGCTGGTGTCCGAGCTCGGGCAGACCCGGTGGGACGTGCCGCGAACACTTCTGGCGGTGGTCGCCGCCCTCTGCGTCGTCGTCTCGCTGTCCGCGAGTTGGTCGAGACTGACCCGCCGGCCACCCGCGCACTGCCCCCGGCGGCCGGTCGTGTTCCCGCTCCTGGCCGTGGTCCTCGTGGTCGGCGGATTCGTCGCGGCGCTGTTCGGCGTGCTGCTGGGCCCACTCGCGGTCACGTTGTCCGCGTTGCTCGCGACGTGGGTCGGGACGTTCTGGATGCGACCACTGGCGAGGCTGACGACCACGGTGCTGGCGGTCGTCTGCTACCTCGGCGGCGCGATGCTGTTCGCCGACCTGGGGCTGCCGATCGGGTGGTGGCTGGTCGCGGCGACGGCGGCGTCCTGGTACGTGGTCGCCGTGCTCACCGCCGTCGTCGACGTCCTGCCCAGGGTGCCGGGACGCGGCACCGCCCTCAGACCGACCGCGGCTCGCTGACCACCCGGGAGGGCAGCGGCGACGAGTAGACGACCGACGTCGTGATCGAGCCGAGCGCGGCGATCCGGCCGGCGACCTCCTCCAGGTGGCGCATGTTCCGAGTGGCCACGGTCATGACGAAGCAGTCCTCACCGGTGACGTGGTGGCACTGGAGGATCTCCGGTGTGCGCTCCAGCTCGGTGTGCAGTCGGCGGTAGTTGCCGGAGGGATAGCGCAGCCGGACCACGGCCTGCACCCCGTACCCGACCCGCTCCAGGTCCACCTCGGCCCGGAACGCCCTGATGACGCCCGCCTCCACCAGCCGGCGGACCCGGTCGGTGGCCGCCGTCGCGCCCAGGCCGACCCGGCGGCCCAGCTCGGAGTAGCTCAGCCGGCCGTCCTGCTGGAGCTCGGCGAGAATCCGCCAGTCGGTGCTGTCCAGGGGAAACGTGGAATCCGCTGTCATGCCCGCACACTACCGGGCATCTCCCACCAGAACGGCGCGTCTGGCGTGAGTATGCCCTGTAAGCTGGGCTTTTCACCGCATAGTTTCACGGTCATGACGAACTTCCTCGCTGCCCCGACTGGCCTGGTCACCGCCGGGACCGCCGATCCCGCCACCGCTGCCGCGCACTTCCGCCACCTGCTCTCCGTCGAGACGGACCCGGCGGACCTCAGGACGGACATGGAGGCCGGCCGGGGCGGCTTCGTGGTGCTCGACGTGCGCAGCCCCGAGCACTTCGCGGCCGGGCACGTCCCGGGCGCGACGAACCTCCCGGCCCGCGAGATCAACGCGACGACGACCGCCTCCCTGCCCGGGGACGCGGTGCTCGTCGTCTACTGCTGGGGGCCGGGCTGCAACGGGGCCGACAAGGCGGCCCTGGCCCTGGCCGAGCTCGGGTTCCGGGTCAAGAAGCTCATCGGCGGCTTCTGGACCTGGCGCACCGACCGCCACCCGGTCGCCAAGGGCGAGGCAGCGTGAGCCGCCACCGCTGATCGATGTCACGAGGGGCGACGATGGGGCAACATGTTGTGGTGCGACCCGGTGAGATCATGCACATCTGGGGTTCACCGATTGTTCAAACCGGGACCGCTCGGGTCAGGCTGCTGGACATGGCCAACCCCGACCATCCCGGGGGCGCGCTCCGGCGCGCCCTGCGACTGTTCCCCCGTCGCCGTCCCGACGACCTGCTGGAGCGCAGCCTGCGCCCCTGCGGCGGCTGCGGCGAGCAGGTGCACGTGTTCGCCGAGATCTGCCGACACTGCGGCCACACCCTGGACCTGGTCGCCGCCGTCTGACGGCCCCACCGCCTCGCCGTCGTCGTGGGCTCCCCCGTCCCCGCGACGACGGCGACCCCGGCCCGCGTTCTGGCTGGCGCTGAGCTTCTTTGGCCTGATCCGCCTTCATGTCGGGCTGCGGGAAAGAGCACCTTCCGCGTCTCAGCGCAACAAGGAATGATCCGTACGGCTTAGCCCGCGCGCTGTCGTCAAAAGCGCCTCAACGGGCTGTATCTGTCTTGTTCTCCGAGAAACTCTCGTGCGATCACACCAACGGTGGATGCCCTTCCCTCCCTCCCCTTCGCCTAGCATCGCCTGGGCATCAAAGGGGGATGCCCTTACGGGGTGGGCGGAAGAGGGGGTCAGAAACGACGCGGCTCGTCGCGGGCAGTTGATGTCTATTTGTTGTTTCCGCGAATTCCGCCTGTTGGTCGTTGTTGTCTCGTGTGAGGAGTCGTGAACGAATGGTTCGCAAAGTTTTAACCGCGGTGACGGTGGGGCTTACCGCGTTGTCCTTCGCGCCTGCCGCTGTCGCCGCACCGTCCGAAGCGGTGACCGAGTACTGCGCGGTGATCGTGAGCAAGGAACGCGACGAGCACGGGTTCTCGAAGGAACTGGCGAAGAGCTGCTCGCCTGTTTCGGTCGAGGACGCACTTGTCAAGGCGTCGGCGTCTGGCGGAGGCCGGTTCTCCGTGCCAGAGCTCGCTGGCACCCTCCTGCTGAATCAGTTCAAGGACGTCAACTACGGTGGCGGGGTCATTCACACGTACTATGGTGGGGGCGGTCCTTGCGACACGATGGGATACTATCTTCGAAACACTGTCTCTGTGTCGAAGAACGTGTCCTCCATGATTGGTTACAACAACTGCAACCGCGTGAGAGTTCACGACTGGGATGAGAACAGCTACCAGTTCGATCTTCCTGTCGCGCACATGGGGCGCTTTAACGACAACGTGAACGGCCTGCGAGTGTTCCACATGTGAGCGGGGTTGGCAGGGTCTTCCGTGAGAGTGGTCAGGTGGTCCCGTCGCCGGCATGGCGGGACCACCCCCTCGGTCGGCTAGAGGCGTGCCACGGCCAGTCCGAGGTCCGCGCAGGTCTGCTCGTCGCCGGGAAAGACTCCCACGGCACCGCTCTCGACGTCCTCGGAGCGGGAGGACAGCACGCAGGCGACCAGATCGGGCACGTCGTGGGCCTCGCCGGCTGGTTTCGCTGGGCGCCATTCGTAGATGTTGTCCCGCCAAGCGATGCGGCACAGTTCCACGATATGGGCGGCGGTGTCTCCTCGTCCGGTTTCCGTTCTTCCACTGATACTCGTCGGCACGTGCTGGTTGATTTCCTTGCTGGTGAGGTCCGCGGACTTGTAGCAGTAGGCCGGGTCGCGAACGGTGGGGGCTTCGGTCCATATCGGGGCCTTCGGGGCGCTCTGGGTTCCTCCCGGGTGGGCCGGCGTGATCTGGCCGGACGAGGGAAGGCCCCGCGCCATGGTGAAGGTGACACCGGCCACCGCGACCGCGACCACCACAGCGGCGGCGGCCAGGGGAAACAGTTTCGCTCGGCGCGCCGAACGCCTGCCGGCCGCCTCGATCTTGTCGAAGTCCAGGTTCAGCGGCGGCTCGTCGTCGCCGAGTGCGCGTGTGAAGAACTGCTTGTCGAGAGTCATGGGGTGGTTACCTCGTCTTCCTCGTTCGACATGCGGCCGGAGCTGTCGGACAGGAACGACCGGAGCGCCTCCAGGCCGCGCGCGGTCTGCGACTTCACCGTTCCCTCGGTCACTCCGAGTGTTTTCGCGGTCTCTGCGACCGTCAGGTCGCTGTAGAACCGCAACACCAGTACCGCTCTCTGGCGCTGTGGCACTTGTCGTAGCGCGGCTCGCACATCCAGCGTGTCGTCCGGTGTCGACGTGACACGGGCAGAATCGGGAGGTTCGCCCAGAACTTCGGTGTGGCGGTAGGCGCGCCGCGACTCGTCAATGGCCAGCCGGGAGATGACGGTGTGCATGTAGGCGTCGACGGTGTCGACCCGGATGCGGCGCCACTGCTTGTAGAGACGCACGAGTGCCACCTGGACGATGTCCTCGGCTCTCGCCCAGTCGCCTCCGCACATCAGGAACGCCAGACGTCGCCAAGCCGCTGCGCGCTCGCGGGCGAGCCGGGTGAAAGTGGGTAAATCATCCATCAACGCACGCCCCTCTTTCGGATCTCCCCCGTATACGGGTCGGGCGCCTCTGGGGGTTGCACGGCTCGCGCGGTGAGTCGCGGGCCACGGGGGAGCCGAGTCGGAGTGACCCGAGCACGGGGGGAAGGGGGCGGTGGCCCGGTTGGGCGTGAGCTGCGCCGCACCTGGGGCAGGGCCTTCCGTCTGGCTGGGGCAGGCTCGATACTCGCCGGTAACCTCCGCGCCGGGGCGGTGCCTCCCCGGTCCGCGACATGACGAAAGGGGAGCGCGCATGGCTCGGCTCGCCCAGACCGCCGGTCTCACCGACGTCCAGCAGGAGATCCTCTCGACGGTCCGCGACTTCGTCGAGAAGGAGGTCATCCCGCACGCCCAGGCGCTGGAGCACGAGGACGCCTATCCCGCCGACATCGTCGAGGGCATGAAGGAGATGGGGCTGTTCGGCCTCACCATCCCCGAGGAGCACGGCGGCCTCGGCGAGTCGTTGCTCACCTACGCGCTCGTGGTGGAGGAGATCGCGCGCGGCTGGATGAGCGTCTCCGGTGTGATCAACACCCACTTCATCACCGCGTACATGATCTCCCGGCACGGCACCGAGGAGCAGCGCCGGCACTTCCTGCCGCGCATGGCCACCGGCGAGGTGCGGGGCGCGTTCTCGATGTCCGAGCCGGACCTCGGCTCCGACGTCGCGGCGATCAAGACGCGGGCGCGGCGCGACGGCGACGACTACGTCATCGACGGCCAGAAGATGTGGCTCACCAACGGCGGCACGTCCAACCTGGTCGCGCTGCTGGTGCGCACCGACGAGGGCGCGGAGAAGCCGCACGAGAACCTGACGACCTTCCTGGTGGAGAAGCCCGAGGGCTACGGCGAGGTCGCGCCGGGCCTCACGGTGCCCGGCAAGCTCCCCAAGATGGGGTACAAGGGCGTCGACACCACCGAGCTGGTGCTCGACGGCCACCGCGTGCGCGCCGACCAGGTCCTCGGCGGCGTCCCCGGGCGCGGCTTCCGGCACATGATGGACGGCGTCGAGGTGGGCCGGGTCAACGTCGCGGCCCGCGCCTGCGGCATCGCGATCCGCGCGTTCGAGCTGGCCGTGGCCTACGCCCAGCAGCGGAGGACCTTCGGCAAGGCGATCGCCGAGCACCAGGCCGTGGCGTTCAAGTTGGCGGAGATGGCCACCAAGGTCGAGGCCGCGCACCTGATGATGGTCAACGCCGCCCGGCTCAAGGACTCCGGCCAGCGCAACGACGTCGAGGCCGGCATGGCCAAGCTGATCGCGTCCGAGTACTGCGCGGAGGTGACGCAGGACGCGTTCCGCATCCACGGCGGCTACGGCTACTCCAAGGAGTACGAGATCGAGCGGCTCATGCGCGAGGCGCCGTTCCTGCTCATCGGCGAGGGCACCAGCGAGATCCAGAAGATGATCATCAGCAGGGGGCTGCTCCGGGAGTACCGCCAGCGGGGCTGACCCCGTTGCCGGAACACCGCTGCCGGAACACCGCTGACTGGGCCCGGTGAACCGATCTCCGGCCCGTCCCCCGACCGGACCGGAACGCACGGCGCGGGCGCGGGAGAACCGCGCCCGCGCCGGCGCGTCGCGACCCGTCACCCGGCATTTGATTGACCGAACACGGTCGCGGTTAGTGGTCACCCCACCGGGGAAACCACCCGCCGCGGCCGGGTCGAAACCGACACGCCGGGTCATTCCTCCGCGAATTGGGCCTGCCCCCGGGGGAGATCGTTGGCAGGATGGGGGCAGTTGCCGCGGAGGTGATGGAAGTGTCGAGCCCGTTCTCCGGCCCGGACCGCCCGTCGGGTGGTCCGCCGCGCCTGCCGACGCCGCCCTCGGGCTGGCCGATCGGCTCCTACTCCCGGTACGAGGAGGCGCAGCGGGCGGTCGACCACCTCGCCGACAACGACTTCCCCGTGCAGGACGTGACGATCGTCGGCGTCGACCTGATGCTGGTCGAGCGGGTCACCGGCCGGCTCACCTGGGGCCGCGTCCTCGGCACCGGCGCCGCCTCCGGCGCGTGGTTCGGCCTGTTCGTCGGCGTGCTGCTCAGCCTGTTCAGCTCCGGTCCCGGCCCGGCCTTCGGGCCGATCCTGGTCGGCCTGGTGACCGGTGTCGTGTTCGGCATCGTCTTCGCCGCGGCGGGGTACGCGTCCGCTCGTGGTGTGCGTGACTTCAGCTCGGCCAGCCAGCTCGTCGCCGGCCGCTACGACGTGCTCTGCCAGCCGAGGAACGCCGAGCGCGGGCGCGACATGCTCGCCAGGCTGGCCATGCGTCCCCCGTCCGAGGGTGGAACCGCCGACTGACCCGCGGCGGGCCGGTCCCGTCCGCCACCCGTCCGCCGCGCGTCGTGACCGGATCGCGACGGCGCGTGGCGTGATCGTTGTCGGAACCGGTTGCGGGAGCTGATCAAGCCGCCTAGGTTCGGGCCACTGGCGGGTGACGTGTGCGCCGTCACACCAGAGGGCCCGCCACGTCCACGGCGCACGATGACGTGCCGGTTCGCGCGAGCGTCGTCCGGGCCGGCCGCACGCTGCCCGACGGCCTCCGCGCCACCCGGTGGAAGGAGGAGGCCATGGGGCGCCCCACGCGCGGGGGGCGGAGGGCGGCCGTGTTGTTGGGGGCCGCGTTGCTCGTCGCGCCAGCCCTGGCGGCCTGCGGGGCCGCCACCGACGACGGGATCGTCGTCAACCTGTACAACCCGCCCGAGGAGAACCTGAGCAAGGTCGTCGAGACCTGCAACCAGCGGGCCGGTGGGCGGTACCGGATCGCCCTCACCACGCTGCCCCGCGGCGCCGACGGCCAGCGGGAGCAGATGGTGCGGCGGCTCGCCGCCGGCGACACCGACATGGACGTGCTCAACCTCGACATCACCTGGACGCCGGAGTTCGCCGAGGCCGGCTGGATCCGGGAGTGGACGGGCCGGCACAAGGAGGAGGCGGAGCGGGACGTGCTGCCCGGGCCGCTGGCCTCGACCCGCTGGCGGGGCAGGACCTACGCCGCGGCCAAGAACAGCAACGTGCAGCTGCTCTGGTACCGCTCCGACCTGGTCGAGGAACCGCCGACGACCTGGCAGGAGGTGATCAGGACCGCCCAGGAGCTGCAACAGCGGGGCAAGCCGGGCACGGTCCTGCTGACCGGGGCGCAGTACGAGGGCCTGGTCGTCAACTACAGCAACATGGTGGGCGCGCTGGACGGGCACATCCTGTCCGAGGACGGCAGCCGGGCGGTGCTCGACGACGGCGCGGTCCGGGCGCTGGAGACGCTCAGGGACCTCGCGCGCTCGGGGGTGACCAGCCCGTCGCTGACCAACCAGCGGGAGGACGACGTCCGGTTGGGCTTCCAGAGCGGCAACGCGGCCTTCCAGGTCAACTGGCCGTTCGTGCACCCGGCGACCCGGGCGGGCAACCCGCAGGTCTTCCGGAACATGAAGTGGGCCCCGCTGCCCGGGGTGGAGCCCGGCAAGCCGGGCAAGGCCACGATCGGCGGCGCGAACTACACCGTCAGCTCCTACTCGCGGCACCCGGACGAGGCGTTCGACGCGGTGCTGTGCCTGCGCGACGCGGCGAACCAGAAGTTCCAGGCGGTCAAGGACGGCCTGCCGCCGACCCTCGCCTCGGTCTACGACGAGCCGGAGATGGCCGAGGCGTACCCGATGCGCGACGTGATCCGCGAGCAGCTGCGGAACCCGGCGTTGCGCCCGATGACGCCCGCCTACCAGAACGTGTCCACGGTGCTGTCCACAGTGCTCTCCCCGCCCTCGGCGATCGATCCGAAGGCGACGGCCGACCGGCTGCGCAAGGAGTTGCAGGACGCCATCGAGTCCAAGGGGGTGCTGCCGTGAGCGCCACCGCACCGCCGGCGATGGCGAACGAGGCGACGAAGCGACCGGGGCGGCGCGCGCTCAGCGAGGGCAAGCGCGCGGAGCGCCGGCTCGGCTGGCTGCTCTGCGCGCCGGCCGCGATCGTGATGGTGGCGGTGACGGGCTGGCCGATCCTGTACTCGGTCTGGCTGTCCCTCCAGCGCTACGACCTGAGGTTCCCCAACCAGCGCGAGTTCGTCGGGCTGGCCAACTACGCCACGGTGCTGACGAACTCCTACTGGTGGCAGGCGTTCGGCGTCACGTCGCTGATCACCGTGCTGTCGGTGGTGATCGAGCTGGTGCTCGGCATGGCGCTGGCGCTGGTGATGCACTGGGCGTTCGTCGGCCGGGGTCTGGTGCGGACGGTCACGCTCGTGCCCTACGGCATCGTCACGGTGGTGGCCGCGTTCAGCTGGCGGTACGCGTGGAGCCAGGACGTGGGCTACCTGGCGCGGCTGTTCTCCCCGGAGGGCGCTCCGCTGACCGAGCGCGCCTCGGCCCTGGCGATCATCGTGTTGGCCGAGGTCTGGAAGACCACGCCGTTCATGGCCCTGCTGCTGATGGCCGGGCTCGCGCTCGTGCCGAGCGAGCTGTTGCGGGCCGCCGCGATGGACGGCGCGAGCGCGTGGCAGCGGTTCACCAAGGTGATCGTCCCGGTGATGCGGCCGGCGATCCTGGTCGCCCTGCTGTTCCGCACCCTCGACGCGTTCCGCATCTTCGACAACGTCTTCGTGCTCACGGCGGGGTCGCAGGGCACCTCGTCGGTGTCGATGCTGACCTTCAACAACCTGATCCGGGGGTTGAACCTGGGCATCGGGGCGACCATGTCGGTGCTGATCTTCCTCGCGGTGGCGGCGATCGCGTTCGTGTTCGTGAAGGTCTTCGGCACGGCGGCGCCCGGCAGTGAGAAGGAGGGGAGGCGCTGATGGTGCTGGAGGTCCCCGACCGGCGGATGTCCCCCGAGGCCCGCCGCAGGGCGAAGTGGTGGTTCGTCAACGCCGTCGTCGTGGTCTACGCGCTGCTGCCGGTGCTGTGGATCGTCTCCCTGTCCTTCAAGACCAAGGAGACGATCACCGACGGCCGGCTGCTCCCGCGCGAGTGGACGCTGGAGAACTACCGGGCCATCTTCGGCACGTCGGACTTCGTCCGCGCGCTCGTGAACTCGGTCGGCATCGCGTTGATCTCCACGACGATCGCGGTGGTGCTCGGCACGATGGCGGCCTACGCCATCGCCCGCCTGGACTTCCCCGGCAAGCGGGCGCTCGTCGGCGTCTCGTTGCTGATCGCGATGTTCCCGCAGGTGTCGCTGGTGTCCCCGCTGTTCGAGATGGAGCGGGGGCTGGGGCTGTTCGACACCTGGCCGGGCCTGATCCTGCCCTACATCACCTTCGCGCTGCCGCTGGCGATCTACACGTTGTCGGCGTTCTTCCGGGAGATCCCGTGGGAGCTGGAGAAGGCGGCGAAGATGGACGGCGCCACCCCGGCGCAGGCGTTCCTGAAGGTGATCGCGCCGCTGGCCGCGCCCGGGGTGTTCACCACCGCGATCCTGGTGTTCATCTTCTGCTGGAACGACTTCCTGTTCGCGCTCTCCCTGACCTCCACCGAGCGGTCCCGGACGGTGCCGGCGGCGATGTCGTTCTTCTCCGGCAGCTCGCAGTTCGAGGACCCGACCGGGACGACCTGCGCCGCCGCGGTGGTGATCAGCGTGCCGATCATCGTGTTCGTGTTGTTCTTCCAGCGTCGCATCGTCGCGGGCCTGACGTCCGGCGCGGTCAAGGGATGAGGTGAGGACGGGGCATGGCCGAGATCGTCCTGGACAAGGTGTCCAAGCGGTACCCGGACGGCGCGGTGGCCGTCCGCGACGTCGACGTGGAGATCGCCGACGGCGAGTTCGTCATCCTGGTCGGGCCGTCGGGCTGCGGGAAGTCCACGACGCTGAACATGATCGCCGGCCTGGAGGACATCACCTCCGGCGAGCTGCGCATCGGCGGCCAGCGGATGAACGAGCGCGCGCCCAAGGACCGGGACATCGCCATGGTGTTCCAGTCCTACGCGCTCTACCCGCACATGACCGTGCGGGAGAACATGGCCTTCCCGCTGCGACTGGCCAAGGTGGACAAGGAGACGGTGCGCCGCAAGGTGGAGGAGGCGGCGCGGGTGCTCGACCTGACCCAGCACCTCGACCGCCGGCCGGCCAACCTCTCCGGCGGCCAGCGGCAGCGGGTGGCGATGGGGCGGGCGATCGTGCGCAACCCCAAGGCGTTCCTGATGGACGAACCACTGTCCAACTTGGACGCCAAGCTGCGGGTGCAGATGCGCACCGAGGTGTCCCGGCTGCAGAAGAAGCTCGGCACCACCACGGTGTACGTGACGCACGACCAGACCGAGGCGATGACGCTGGGGGACCGGGTCGTCGTGATGCGCGCGGGCGTGGTGCAGCAGGTCGGCTCGCCGCAGTTCCTCTACGACCACCCGGCCAACCTGTTCGTCGCCGGTTTCATCGGCTCCCCGTCGATGAACTTCGTGCCGGCGGGGGTGGAGGAGGGGGTCCTGCGCGGCCCGCTCGGCGACATCCCGCTGACCGACCGCGTCCGCCGGCTGCTGACCGAGGCGAAGGCCCCGCGTGAGGTGATCATGGGGGTGCGGCCGGAGCACTTCGAGGACGCCGCGCTGGTCGAGGAGCACGCGCGGGCGGCCGGCGTGGTCCACCGCGCCCAGGTGGACGTGCTGGAGTCGATGGGCTCGGACAAGTACGCCTACTTCTCGCTGGGCGGGGAGCGGGCGCGGTCGGCGGAGCTGGAGGAGCTCGCGGCCGACGTGGGCATCGCCGACCTGTCCTCGTCCGGGGCCGGGAGCCTGGTCACCCGGCTCTCCGCCGCCTCGGGGGCCAGGGAGGGCGAGCCGGTCGAGGTCTGGTTCGACCCGGACAAGGTGCAGTTGTTCGACCCGAGCAGCGGGCGCAACCTGACGTACTCCGGAGACTGAGCCCGGACGGCCCCGGACGACTCGCACGGCCGCGACGACCCACACGACCGCGACGGCCCCGCGCGCACCCGCCCGCGGGGCCGTCGCGCGTGCGCCGAACCTCGTTGCGCGGCGAAAGACAACCCTTCTGGGTGATCTTGGGTCGGCGCGTCGCGTCCGGCCGGCGCGCGGGCCCGGACCGGCCACACGCGCCGTGCGCTGCCGGAACGGCGGGCGTGCGCGGCGGGGGCGGAGTTGCCGGAACGGGCTGTCCGGGGTTGCCCGGGGTGCGATCATCGGCGGGACCCGACAGAGGCGGCCGTCAGGGGGTAGTCGACGTGCCCAGCAGCACGGTCCCGGTTCCCGTCACGCCCGAGCCGGTCCCCGAACCCCGCGTGGAGCCCGAGATCGTCGTCAAGACGCCCCTCGGCAGCGGGGTGTCCGGGGAGAAGCAGGCCAGGGCGCGGGGGCGCAGCCGCAGCACCACCGACTGGCGGCTGGCCGTGGAGGACCGGTTGCGGGTCCTCGCGGCGGAGCACACCAAGCAGGGCGGCACCGACCTCGCGGTCTCCGGCGCGCTGGACGTCGTCCGCCGCACCCTGGACCAGGCGGCCGCCACCCGCGGCCGCCGCCGGCTGGGCGCGTGGTGGTCGGGGTGGCACATCGAACGGAGCTGGCGGGCGCTGCACGACGCCGAGGCCCGGCTGCTGGCGGCCAGCCCCGACCTCGCGGGCCGGCTGGTCGACCTGCGGCAGCGGGTCGCCAAGCACCTGCCGGCGGAGGACATGCGCCGGCGCGCGATGGACGAGCTGAACCTGGCCGAGGCGCCGGTGGTCTCCGTCCGGCCGGTGGTGGAGGCCGCGCTGCGCGCGACCTTCGACGCCTCGGACGACGCGCACAACGCGGTCCGCGCGCTGCGCAACAAGCTCCTGCTGGCCGGCCTCGCGCTCGGGCTGCTGAACATGCTCGTCGGGGTGCTGGGCACGCTCTGGCCCGGCCTGCTGCCGCTGTGCGTGCCGTCCACCGAGCTGATCTGCCCCGGCCGGGTCGGCTCGCCCAGCGCGCCGGACGTCTGGCTGGTCCAGCTGCTCGGCGTGCTCGGCGCGGCCGTCGCCGTGGTCGTGATGCTGGCCCGACAACGGCCCACGCTGACCACCTACCGGCTGTCCGGCTACCAGGCGCTGATCAAGATCCTGCTGGGCGCGACCCTGGCGCTGCTGGGCCTGCTGGCGCTGGGCGCCGAGGTGGTGGGCGACGCGGTGAGCCCGCACTCGCGGCCGGCGCTGCTGCTGTGGGCCGTGGTCCTGGGCTACGGCCAGCAGGTGAGCACCCGGCTGCTCGACGCGCACGCCCAGCGGATCATGGACAGCGCCAAGCCGTTGCCGCCCGAGTCCCGGCCGCCGCACTGAGCCCGACCGGTCATCGTCGTGCGCCGACCCGCAGCGCGTTGATGATCTCGTCGTCCCAGCGGTGGGTGCGGATCAGCCGGTAGCGCTCGCCGATCACCCAGAGGTACGCCTCGGCGTCCGTGCGCCGACCCACCAGGTCGGCCTGCGTCAGCATGCGCACCACCGGCAGGTACTCCTCGGCGTACCACCGGCGGGCCACCGTCGCGCGGTCGAGCAGGACCCCCTCGTCCTGCATCAGCCGGAACCCCCACGCCTCCACGGCCTCGCCCAACTCGGCGTAGTCCCACGGGTCGCCGACCACCACGGCCGCCCGCGCCGCGCCGGGCAGCGGCACCCGCTCCAGGAAGATCCGCCGGTAGTCCTTGACGATCAGGTCGCCGCGGAAGCGGATGCCGTGCGGGTCGATGCGGGTCAGCACCTCGGTCACGCGCGCCTCGATCGTCCGCAGGCCCAACGCGTGCGCCACCGAGACCCGGTGGTGCCCGTCCTGGACGAAGTGCAGCTCGCCCACGCGGTAGACGTCGATCGGCGGGACCGGCTCGCCCCGCCGGGTCGCCAGGGCCAGCCGCTGCCACCGCTCGCGCACCCTGGCCGAGGTGGGCCGGAACCGCCGGTCGAAGTCCCTGGTGCGGTCGACGCTGCCGACGATCGTGTCCAGCCGGATCACCTGGAGCCCCAGCCGCCGCTCGCCCGCCCTGCCCAGCGCGCCGACCACCTCGTCGAACGGCAACATGATGTTGACGTCGTCGGGCTCCCTGCGCAGCCAGGCCGCCAGCCGGGACAGCACCTGCCGGCGTCGGGCCCGCAGGAAGTCGTTCTCCGCGTCGGCGCGCGGAAAACCGGTGTCACGGGGCATCCGCCACCTCCTCGCCCGAGGCGATCTCCAGCACCCGGTGGCCGACGACGTTCAGCACCAGCGCGCCGTGGTCGGCGCGGTCCGGCGTCGGTCGGCCGTACGGGTGGACGTGTCCGTGCACGAGCACGCGCGGCCGCAACCCGCGTACCGCGTCGTGCAGGCACTCGAAACCCCGGTGCGGCAGGTCGTCGCCATCGCCACACCCGCGCGGCGGGGAGTGGGTGAGCAGCACGTCGACCCCTCGGCCGTCCCGCAGCCGCCGCCACGCCGCCCGCCGGACCAGCCGCCGCGCCCGCCCGGCCTGCTGCCGCTCGGTCCACTGGTTCGGCCCGTCGCCGTAGCGGAGCGAGCCGCCCAGGCCCGCGATCCGCAGCCCGGCGACGTCCACCACCCGCCCGTCCGCGTTGACCGCGCCCGCCGGCCCCGGCCACCGCGCCGGCATCCCGGCCCTGGTCCACAGGCCCCGCGCGGCGCGGTAGCCGCTCAGGTCGGGGTCGTGGTTGCCCGGCACGAACACGCACGGCCGGTCCAGCGTGCCGACCAGGTACTCCAGGTACTCGAACGGCAGGTCGCCCGCGGCGAGCACCAGGTCGACGCCGAGCCGCCGGACCTGCTCGGTCCAGAGCCGCTCGACGACCTCGTCGGCCACCGCCAGCACCCTGGGCACAGCGCCGAGGGTACGGCCGGAACCGCTCGGCCGGTGCGGCTGTCCGGCCGCGTCCGGCACCACGTTTGCCGCATTGACCTGCGGCGACGGCGTGGACAGGCTGGGATGCGGGTGGCCGGACCCACGCGGTCCTGCCCCGCCGCCGCGACGACCAGCACGAGCGACGAGGGAGTTGCGATGCGGCGCACGACGCGACGGGCGGCCGTCCTGGCCGCCGCGGTGTTGCTGTCCGGGGTGGCGGCCGGCCTGCCGGCGGCGGGGGAGCCGACACCCCGACCGGCGACCGGGTCAGCGGCGGGGTCGGCGTCCGGGACCCCCGACCCGCACGCCCCGGTGGGCGGCGTGGTGCCGGGCGTCGAGGGCGCGGCGGCGGAACGGGCGGCCGGCCCGGCCGTGGCCGGGTTCCGGGAGTTGCGCCGGACCGGCGGCCCGCGCGGCACGGCCGGCAGGGGCACGGCCGGCAGGGGCACGGCCGGCAATGGCGCGGCGTCGGACCGGACGCACAACTTCTGGGGCGTGATGCCGCCCGACGCCGGGGCGGGCGACGGCATGGTGGCCACCCACTCGGTGCACCAGGACCTGCGGATCTCGCACCAGGAGGACTTCCTCTACGCGCCGACGTCGAAGCCGGGCAACGACTCGTGCGTGGAGGTCGTGACCTCCTACTCCCGCCACTTCGGCCCGCAGGTCTGGGCGTGGGACTGGTGTCGCACCGGGAACCTCGCCAAACAGGTCAATGTGGACAGCGATTTCCTCGACACCTACACGACGACGGTGAACGGGCACCGGGCCTATACGGTCCAGAACGTTCGGACAAACGCGGCGAACAACACGTGGACCGCATATCTGCACAACTACGCCACCAAGAAATGGGACGTCTTCTTCACCAGTTCCGGACGTGACCGGACCGACGCCGCGTACGGCTGGGACGTCTTCGAGATCTACTCCACGGTGGACCCGGCCACGGGCGAGGGCCACTACTGCCCCGCCTCGGTCGGCAAACCCTTCGAGAGCAGCGACATCAAGCTGCGCAAGGGCGGGAGCTGGGCCGCCGCCAGCCCGGCCGAGTCGCCGATCGTCCCGCCGCGGCCGGACCCGGACGCCTACCAGTGCCCGTCGCTGCGGTTCCAGGTGCGGCACGCCAACGACCACTGGGTCGTCGAACACTAGCGGGCCGGCGGCGTCGCCGGGCGCGGGAGCGTGCCAACCCGGCGACGCCTCGGCGGCGGCGCGACCCCACCGACGAGTGTTGTCCGTGCGGAGAAACCGGATTTCTGTGACGTTTGGTGTTGTTGTGCGGAAAAGCCCTCGCGGAGCGTGGTCGCTGAGCCAGGTAAGCGATCTCACGGCGTAGTTCCGTCGCTCAGGGGGTGTTGGGACGCGTCCGCTCCGGGTTAGCGTCGATTCGTGCTCACCGCGCTCAGCGAACTCTCGCAGATGTTCCGCGCGCAGGCGGAGGGTTGCCGGGCCAACGGAGGCCCCACCGGCAGTCCGCTCACGCACGCGCTGTTGTCCGCGGCCGCCGACGACCTGGACGCCGGCGGGGTCAGCGCCGAGGTGATGGCGGGCGCGGAGCGGGACCGCCAGGGCTCCGTGCCGGGCCTGCGCTTCGCCGGAGCCGTGCACCGCCTGGTGTTGGAGGGGCGCGCGCCGGACCTGGCGCGGCACTACCCGAACGTCGGCGGCCGGCTCCGCGCGGACGAGCTGTGGGCGGACGCCGAACCCGTCCTGCGCGAGCACCTGGACGAACTGCGCCGGCGGGTGCGGGCCACGGTCGTGCAGACCAACGAGCCGGGGCGCATGGCCCCGATGCTCGGCGGGCTGCTGGTGGCCGCGCAGCGGGCCGCGCGGGAGGTCGGCCGGAGCGGGGCTTTCCCGGTCCGGCTGTGGGAGATCGGCGCGAGCGGCGGGCTGAACCTGCGCCCCGACCGGGTGGCTGTGCGGCTGGGGAACGGGGACGTGCTCGGCGACCCGGACAGCCCGCTGCGGCTGGACGCGCAGTGGACCGGGCTGCCGCCCGCCGACCTGGGCCAGCCGCTCCAGGTGGTCGAGCGCGCCGGCTGTGACACCCATCCGGTGGACGTCAGCACCGAGGACGGCCGGCTGCACCTGTCCAGCTTCGTCTGGCCGGACCAGCTCGACCGGTGGCGGCGGGCGCAGGCCGCGATGCGGCTGGCCGCCGAGGACCCGGTGCTGGTGGAGCGGGCGAGCGGCCCCGACTGGCTGAGCCGGCGGCTCACCCAGCGGCAGTCCGGCGTGCTCACCGTGGTGTGGCACTCGGTGGTGTGGCAGTACGTCCCACCGGGTGACCGGGCTCGGGGACGCTCCGTGTTGGCCGAGGCCGCGGCGCAGGCCACCCCGGACGCGCCCCTGGCGTTGCTGGTGTACGAACCCCGCCGGGTGCCGAACAGCGAGGGCGGGCCGTACCGGTTCGACCTGCTGCTGCGGCTGTGGCCCGCCGGGCTCTCGCTGCACCTGGGCAGCGGCGGCGGGCACGGCATCCCGTTCACCTGGAACGAGCAGGTGTGGAACTGACCCGGTGCTGACCGGAGCGGCCAGCCGACCGGAGTGGCCGGGAGCCTCCCTCCTCACGCCCGCGACACAGGCCCGGCGCTAGCCTCGCCGAGGACTCGCACGGCGACTCGGGAGGTGATCGCGATGAATCTCGGCGATCCCCCGAGTAGTTTGCGCTGAGGTCGCCCACGCGCGGCGCGGCGGTTCCCGCGCCGTTTCCGGGCGTTCGCCCGACGCTGCCATTCTGCGGGAACGAACCGGAGAGCCCCGGGAACCCCGTCGCGGATCGCGGTCGGCGGACGCGGAAGGCACGTGTGGCGTCCCCGGCGAATCCGGGACCTGAGCGAGCGGTGTCGCCGCCACCGATTTCGGCGACCTGTTTCCACTGTCCACTGTGGGTGTTCTGACGCGTCGCGGGACACCCACCGCTCCGGCGCGCCATGTCCCGGCAAGCGCTGACAGGCGCTCCCCGCCGAGGAAGCGGAGTCTGGGACACCACACGGCCTCCCGGCCGCGTGCGCCGAGAGAAGACCGGACCCGGAGCCACGCCCGACCACGGCTGCCGGGGTGCGCCGAACGACCGCGACGCGGTGGGACCCGGGGTGCCGGCCGGGGTGGCCGGCGCCCGGGACGAGCGATCGGAGGGGTGAGATGGGAACGCTTGCCTGGTGGGAGGTTCCGGCCCGACTCGGCGTCGCGTTGCTGCTCGGCGCGGGAGTGGGACTGGAACGGCAGTGGCGGTCGCGGATGGCCGGACTGCGGACCAACGCGCTGGTCTCCATCGGCGCGGCGCTGTTCGTGCTGTTCAGCGTGCTCACCCCGGAGGACAACAGCCCGACGCGGATCGCGTCCTACGTGGTGTCCGGGGTCGGCTTCCTCGGCGCCGGTGTGATCATCCGGGACCGGGGGAACCTGCGGGGCATCAACACCGCGGCGACGGTCTGGGGCACCGCGGGCGTCGGCGTGATGGCCGGCGGCGGGCACTTCCTGGTGGCCGCGCTCGGGGCTGCGGCGATCGTGCTCGCCAACGTGGTGCTGCGGTCGATGGCCCGGCGGGTGGACCGGCGCGAGGTCGAGCGGGACGAGGGGCCGAGGAGCTACCGGTTCCGCGCGGTCTGCCGGGACGCCGACGAGGCGCACATCAGGGCGCTGGTGGTGCAGTCGCTCACGGCGGGCGGGTTCGCGCTGTGCGCCCTGGACAGCGAGGACATCAACAACACCGGGAAGGTGGCGGTGACCGCCCGGCTCAACGGCCAGGGCCAGGGCTCGGGTCAGCTGGAGCAGGCGGTGAGCCGGCTGTCGCTGGAGCCGGGCATCAGCTCGGTGAGCTGGCGGGTCGGCGACGACGAGGAGGACCTGTGACCGGCGGGGCGGGAGCGGCCGCGCCGGGCGCGGCGATCGCGAGCCGCACGGCGGCCATCGCCGCCGTCCGCTCCTCGCGGTTCCACACCCGGCCGGTGAGCAGCACCCGGTAGACGAGCGGGCCGAGCACCAGGTCCCGGACGACCTCGACGTCGAGGTCGTCCCGGATCTGCCCGGCCCGCACACCGCGCGTGATCACCTCGCTGAGCACGCCGAGCCGGGGCGACAGGTAGCGCTCCGCCAGCCGGCTGGCCAGCTCCGGCCGGTCGATCGCCGCGCCGAGCACGGCCAGCACCACCGGCCCGACGCCCGCCGCGACGAGCCGCTCCAGCACGCCGGCGGCGAGGACCTCCAGGTCGCGGAGGGCGTCGCCGGTGTCCGGGTCGGCCATGACCGGCACCGCCCGGCTCAGCACGTCGACCACCAGGTCGTCCTTGGTCGGCCAGCGCCGGTAGACGGTCGGCCGGCCGACCCCGGCGCGCGCGGCCACCGCCTCGATGGTCAGCCCGTGGTAGCCGGCGCTGGCGAGCAGGTCCAGCGTCGCCTGTTCCACGGCCCAGTCCACCGCCGTGCTGCGCGGTCGCCCTCGCCTGCCGGTCGCCATGCCGGTAGGGTACGCGATCAATTACATTCCATAATGTAACGTTAAGCGGAGGTGGGCGTGTCCGAGACGACGGTGCCGAAAGCCGCCACCTGGGGCCTGTTCGCGGCGTGGGTGGTTCACGACGCCGAGGAGCTGCTGACGATGGCCGGGTGGTCCCGCCGGAACGGGCCCGAACTGCGGCGGCGCTACCCGGGGGTGCCGGACCGCGTGTGGTCGCTGGTGGACGTCTCGCCGACGCAGGCGCGGGTGGCGATCGGCCTGGTGGCCCTGGTGTTCGCGAGCGCCGCCGCCGACGGAGCGCGCACCGGCGGCCGCTCCGCGTGGTACCAGACCGCGCTCGCCGCCTTCGGCTGGCACTCGCTGACCCACGTCGCCCAGGCCGTGCTGTTGCGCCGGTACACGCCCGGACTGCTCACCGCGCCCACCGTGGTCGCGCCGTTTTCCCTGTGGGCGTGGCGGAAACTCCGGCAGGCGGGCGTGCTCCGCCGGGGCGGCGCCGGCGGAGCGGTGGGCGTGGCGGCCTTCCCGCTCGTGGCGGGCGTGGCGCACGCGGTGGGGCGGGCGGTGGCGCGCCGCCGCTGAGCACGCGACGGCACTCCACCGTCCACTGTGGACGTCTCGTCCGGTCGGATCTCCCCGTCGCCTTCGGACTGTCCTTGTGGCGCAAGGACAGTCCGAACGCGACGGGGCGGGGTCAGGGCTGGTTGTGGATCAGGTAGAAGACGGTGGAGACCCACGCGATGAGCGCGGTCATGACCCAGAAGCGCAGGTTGGTGAGCAGGCGTGCCACGTCGAACGACCTCCCGTCGTGCTGGGCGAGTGGGGTGGAGAGAGCGACGGCCGGGCTGGGCTACAACCACTTGTTCCGTCGGAAAATCCGGTAGAGCGTTACGCAGGCCAGGACGATGATGCTGACGACGACCGGGTAGGCGTACTTCATCTTCGTCTCGGGCATGTAGTCGAAGTTCATGCCGTAGATGCCGGCGACCATGGTGGGCACCGAGATGATCGCGGCCCAGGCGGTGATCTTGCGCATGTCGGTGTTCGCCCGCAGGTTGATCTTCGCGGCGGCGGCGTCCAACAACGCGTCCAGCAACTCGTTGAACCCGTTGACCTTCTCGGCGACGGACGTCAGGTGGTCCTCGACGTTGCGGAAGTACGACCGGACCTCGGCGGGGATGAGCGGGGTGTAGCCCTCGGCGAGCCGGCGCAACGGCTGCGCCAGCGGCTGCACGGCGCGCCGGAACTCCAGCACCTCGCGCTTGAGCATGTAGAGCTGGTCCATCGACAGGTGGCTGCGCTGGGCGAAGACGTCGGTCTCGGCGCGCTCGACGTCCTCGTCCACCTGGTTGGTGACCTCCAGGTAGGTGTCGACGACCTGGTCGGCGATCGCGTGCAGCACCGCGGCCGGCCCCAGCGCGAGCTGCTCCGGGTCCTCCTCCAGCTGCTGGCGCAGGCGCCGCAGCCCGGAGTGGCGGCCGTGCCGCACCGTCACCAGGAAGTCCTTGCCGACGAACACCATGATCTCGCCGGTCTCCACCAGCTCGCTGGCGGTCGTCGGGTCCTCGTGCCCGGCGTAGCTGACCGTCTTGAGCACCATGAACAGCACGTCGTCGTAGCGCTCCAGCTTGGGGCGCTGGTGGGCGTGCACGGCGTCCTCGACGGCCAGCTCGTGCAGGCCGAAGGTCTCGGCGATGCCCTTGATCTGCTCCTCGTCCGGCTCGTGCAGGCCGATCCAGACGAATCCCTCGCCGCGTTCGCGGACCGTGCGCACGGCCTCGGCGTGGGTGAACCGGCCGGGGAGCCGGCGACCGTCCAGGTACACCCCGCAGTCGACCACATAGGCCGAAAGAGGGACCCGGATCGGGGGAATGGGGCGTCCGTTGCGTGTGGTGCGACCACGCAGGCCAAGGTTGGACAGCGACGGCATCACGGCCTCCAAGCGCTCACGTCGTTGGTCGAACGACGCGCCGGAGCCGGTGCCCCAGCGCTGACGGGAGGCGTCCCGGCCGGAATCGCGGGGGCCTAGCTGGCGAGCCAGGCCCCTCCGGCGAGGACGCGGTTGGTACTGCACGGAAGCGCGGTATCAGCACTACTCATCGCGTTCCTCACCTCCTTGTGCCGGACCCCCGATGGGGTGGAGTGGCTCACAGACCAGTTGTCGAGGGTACTCCCGCCGGGTTCAGACTGTCGTCCCCGGGCGACGGGGTTCCCATCACATTCGCGGGAGGCAGCGGTGCGGTTCGGGCGTTACTTCGAGGAGTTCGAGGTCGGGGCCGTCTACAAGCACTGGCCCGGCAAGACGGTCACCGAGTACGACGACCACCTGTTCTGCCTGCTCACCATGAACCACCACCCGCTCCACATGGACGCCAACTACGCCGAGAAGACCACCGACTTCGGCAGGAACGTCGTTGTGGGCAACTACGTGTACTCCCTCCTGCTCGGAATGTCCGTGCCCGACGTGTCCGGCAAGGCGATCGCCAACCTGGAGGTCGAGTCGCTCCGGCACATCGCGCCGACCTTCCACGGCGACACCGTTTACGGCGAGACGGAGGTTCTGGACAAGACGCCGTCGAAGTCCAAGGACGACCGGGGTGTCGTGCACGTGGAGACCCGGGGCTACAAGCAGGACGGCACGGTCGTCTGTGTGTTCCGCCGCAAGGTGATGGTTCCCAGGCGCAGCTACGGCGAAAGCCGGGGCGGAGAGCAGCCGGGTCGTCCCGAGCCGAAGTCCTGACGGGATTCGGCGGGGCGACGCGACCGGGGCCGCGACGTTGTCGCGCCCCGGTTCTCGCGTTTGCGCCGACCTCCGGCGAGTGTTGTGTTCCGCGGTTGGCCGTGACGCTGCGAGACGGCGCGGTGACGCTCACGTGAGCTGTTCACGACTTGTTTTCCGTGTTCGTCTTGTTCGCGAAAGTCCGTGTGCTCGTCGCGGGGGTTCCCCGATTCGGCGGCCGGGTATCACTGTCCACTGTGGAGATTCAGTCGGGGTGCGTCGTCCCGCGCCCGGGCCGCCGAGAACGCGAACGGTTCCGATGCGGTTCCTCGCCGCCGGGAAAGGGTGTTTCCGCGCCGGCTTTCCCGGCGCCACCCGCGACTCGACCGGTGCTCACTCGCTCGTGTGATCTTCGGGCGGCGGACGGGCGGTGGCGTCGCGGGGCCGACGGGTCAGCGTCGCTCGGTCCGGGGGAGCTGGCCCCACCCGCGCAGGGTGGCGGCGAGACCCTCGGTGAGCGCACCACCCCGATCGAGTGCATCGAAGATCACACTGTCGGTCCATCGGACGTCGAGGGCGTCGTCGCCCGCCCGGAGTTCGCCGCCGACGACCGCCGCGGCGTAGTCGACGATCAGGTATGTCCCGGCGGGGGCCGGGCGGCGTACGCTGCCGACAACCGGACCGACCGCGACCGAGAGCCCGGTCTCCTCCCGAACCTCCCTGACCACCGCCTCGGCGTCCGACTCGCCCGGCTCGACCCGGCCGCCCGGCACGGACCACAGTCCCCGTCCCGGTTCGTTCCCCCGTCGCACGAGCAGCAACCGGCCATCCGTGTCGTGGACGAGCGCCCCGACGCACCGTATGATCCAGTGTTCACTCCCCGTCATGGCCACGGAGCGTAATCCGGGTGACGGGGCCGGGCCACGCGCTGACCCAAGTGCGGTACACCCCTGCCGTCCGGCGGTCGAGTGCGGTACAACGGATCACGCAGGTGCCCAGTCGTGGGCGCAGGTAAGGGACGGGGTGGGTCATCGTGAACCTGAAGAAGATCCTCACGTGGGCCGGGATCGCCCTTCTGCTCTTCTTCCTGGTCACCCAACCGACACAGTCCGCGGACCTGGTCAACGGGATTCTCCGCACCCTCAAGGAGGCGGCGGAGGCGTTGATCACGTTCGTGCGGTCGCTGTTCTGAGCCGCGGGCGAAGGGCATAGGCCGTGTTCGCGCCCCGCGATCCGGACGAGTACCTGCTCGACACCGAGCGGCGGGTGATCCGGGTGCGGCGCCACTGGGCGTGCCTGTTGTGGGACATCTTCGAGGCGGTGGCCCTGCTGGCCGGCGCCGTGATGATCTCCTACCTGCTGCCCCAGGGGGCCTGGATCCTGCAGAACCTCATCTGGTACGCCGCGTTGTTCGTCGTGCTGAGGTTCGCGTACTTCGTGATCGAGTGGTGGGTGGAGCGCATCGTCGTCACCGACAAGCGCTTCATGATCACATCAGGGGTGTTCACCACCAAGGTCGCGATGATGCCGGTCACCAAGGTCACCGACCTGACCTACGAGCGGAGCGTGGTGGGCCGCATGTGCGGCTTCGGCACCCTGGTCGTGGAGTCGGCCGGTCAGATCCAGGCGTTGAACCGCATCGAGTACCTGCCGAACCCGGAGGAGGTCTACGACGCGATCTCCGAACTGGTGTTCGGCGACAAGAAGAAGCAGGCCGAGCGGTTCACCATGACCAAGGCCAAACGGGCGATGCCCGGCAAGGTCAGCATGTGAGCGGACGGGCCCCGACGGCGACGCCGTCGGGGCCTTCGTCCGCCCGGGCGCGTCCGTTCGGGCAGGACTGCCCGAACACGTCCGGCCGCCGGGTGACCGGGGCCGAGGTCCGGTGCCACCCGGCCGGCTGACGGGAGATCCTTCACACTGGTGGGCGTGCGCATCGACCTGCACGCCCACTCCACCGCCTCCGACGGCACGGACACCCCCGCCGAACTCGTGCTCGCGGCCGCGGCCGCCGGCCTCGACGTCGTCGCGCTGACCGACCACGACACCACCTCCGGCTGGGCCGCCGCCACCGCCGCGCTGCCGCCCGGACTGCGCCTGGTGCCCGGCGCGGAGCTGTCCTGCGTCTCCCCCGACGGGCGGGGCGGCGAGGCCACCGTCCACCTGCTGGCCTATCTGTTCGACCCCGACTCGCCGGCCGTCGTCGAGGAGCAGACCCGACTGCGGCTGGAGCGCCGGGAGCGGCTGCGGACGATGGCGGCGCGGATGGCGGGCGACGGGTTCCCGGTCGACGCCGACGAGCTGATGGCCGGGCTGCCCGCCGAGGCGACCGCCGGCCGGCCCCACCTGGCGCGGGCGCTGGTCCGCGCCGGTGTGGTGTCCACTGTGGACGAGGCGTTCGCCAGGTACCTGGCAACGGGCGGCCCGTACTACCTCGGTCGCACCGACACTCCGGTGCGCCGGGCCGTCGAGATGATCCACCAGGCCGGTGGGGTGACCGTGCTGGCCCACCCGTTCGCCCGGTCGAGGGGGCCGGTGGTCACCCCGGAGGTGATCGTCGAGCTGGCCGGCCGCGGCCTGGCCGGCCTGGAGGTCGACCACCCGGACCACGACGCCCCCACCAGGGCGGAGCTCAGGGCGCTGGCGACCGAACTGGACCTGGTCATCACCGGCTCCAGCGACTACCACGGCACGAACAAGACGGTGCGGCTCGGTCAGGAGACCACCGCGCCGGAGGCGTTCGAGCGGCTGCTGGACCGGGCGGGGGCGGACCGTGTCGTGACGAGGTGAGCCATGTTCGACGTCCCGCTCTTCGTCGAGTCCATGATCACGCTGTTCGTCATCATGGACCCGCCGGGCACGATCCCGATCTTCCTGGGGCTGGTCGGCACGCGGAGCGCGGACTCCCGCCGGCGGGCGGCCCGGCAGGCGGTGCTGGTCTCGCTGGGCGTCATCTCGCTGTTCGCCCTGACCGGTGAGGCGATCCTGCGCTACCTGGGCATCGGCATCCCCGCGCTGCAGGGCGCCGGCGGGCTGCTGTTGCTGCTGGTCGCGCTGGACCTGCTCACCGGGCGGGAGAGCACCCGGCCGGAGGAGGTCGACGACGTCAACGTCGCGCTGGTGCCGCTGGGCACCCCGCTGCTGGCCGGGCCGGGCGCGATCGCGGCGACCATCGTCTTCGTCCGGCAGGCGGACCACCGGCTCGGCGCGTACCTGGCGCTGGCCGCCGCGATCGTGGTCGTGCACGTCGCGCTGTGGCTGTTCCTCCGCTACTCCGGCATCGTGATCCGGGTGCTGCGGCAGAGCGGCATCCTGCTGCTGGCCAAGATCGCCGGTCTGCTGCTGGCCGCGATCGCCGTCCAGCTCGTCGCCAACGCCGTGCGCGGGTTCCTGGCCGTCAGCTAGCCCAACGCCTCCGCGATCTCCTCCGGCGAGCGGGCCAGCACCGCGCGGCCGTCGTCGGTGAGCACGATCGGGCGCTGGATCAGCACCGGGTGGGCGACCAGCGCGGCGATCCACCGCTCGCGGTCGTGCTCCCACGTCGCCAGCCCGAGCTCCTTGGCCACCGGCTCGTTCATCCGGGTGATTTCCCACGGCTGCATGCCGAGCCGCACCAGCACGTCGTCCAGTTCCGCCGGGGTGGGCGGCTGGTCCAGGTATCGGCGTTCGGCGTACTCGGGGCCGGCGGCCTCAAGGGCCTGCTTGGCGGCGCGCGACTTCGAGCACCGCGGGTTGTGCCAGATCTCCACGGCGCGATTGTGCCCGCACCGGGGCTGAGCTGGAATTCGCGCCCGCGCCCTCGGCCGCCGACCGGCGCGAACGGTCTCGGTCTTTTCCGGCGGTCACAGCCGCCGACCGGGTGCGGGTGTCCCGCAGGGTGCTGGAGGCGGGTGTGGGCGATCATCGTCTTTTCTCGCGCTCAGACCCGGCGACCGGGTGCGGGTGTCCCGCAGGGTGCTGGAGGCGGGTGTGGGCGATCATCGTCTTTTCTCGCGCTCAGACCCGGCGACCGGGTGCGGGTGTCCCGCAGGACACTGCGTACGGTGGTGCGCGTGGAAGGTCAGCTCGGGCTGGAGGGCATGCCGAAGAAGCTCGTCCGGGTCACGCCGGCCAAGCTGGCGACCTGGTCGGACTGCCCGCGCCGGTACCGGATGGCCTACCTGGACCGCCCGACGCCCGCCCGGGGCGGCGCGTGGGCGCACAACACCCTGGGCGCGGTGGTGCACAACGCCCTCCGGGCGTTCTTCGAGCTGCCGACCGCGCGCCGCACGGTCGAGGCGGCCACCGGGCTGGTGCGCCAGTACTGGAAGAACGACGGTTTCCGGGACGTCGACCAGGCCGCCGACCACCGGGAGCGGGCGCAGGGCTGGGTGGCCACCTACGTCGGCGGGCTGGACGCCGCGACCGAGCCGGTCGGCCTGGAGCGCTGGGTGTCGACGCCGACCGCGCGGATCGTCGCCGAGGGGCGCGTGGACCGCATCGATGCCAGGGGCGGCGAGCTCGTCATCGTGGACTACAAGACCGGGCGGCACGTGCTGACCGCCGACGACGCCCGGGGCTCGCAGGCGTTGGCGCTGTACGCGGTGGCCGCGCGGCGGACCCTGCGCCGTCCGTGCCGCCGGGTCGAGCTGCACCACCTGCCGAGCGGGCAGGTGCTGACCTGGGAGCACACCGAGGACTCGCTGGCCAGACACGTGCGGCGGGCCGAGGAGGCGGCCGACGACCTCCAGCTCGCCGCGGACACGCTGGCCGCCGGGGGCGACCCGGACGTGCTGTTCCCGCCCCGGCCGGGCCGGCAGTGCTCGTGGTGCGACTTCCGGCGGCACTGCGCCGAGGGTCGTCGGGCCGCGCCGGACCTGGAACCCTGGGCCCTGCTGGCACCCTGAGTTGGAGCCGTGACCTCTTGCCCGGATCGACCCCCTCCCCCGAAGCGACGACTGTGGACACTTCCTCCGAGATCTCACCGGGCGCGACCCGGCCCGGCCCGCTGGCCCGCCTCGGCCGCCTGCTGCGGGGGTTCGTCGGCTCGCTGACCGCCGGCCTCGTGCTGCTCGCCCTGTTCCTGGTCGCGGCGCAGCTGATGGCGCTGTCCCGTGGGGAGAGCGGCCCCGGCTGGCTCACGGTGACCGGCCACATCCTCGGCGCGGTGGGCGCGGTGGCGCTGCAACGGGTCGTGGACCGGGATCGGGGCCTGCGGGCGTGGGCCGCGGGGCTCGGCGTGCTGGTCGTCCTCTCCCTCGTCCTCTGGTACGGCTGGTACCGCTGACGCCAGGCCGCGCGTCAGCGGTCAGCGGCCGAGCCAGGCGTCGCAGGACGACAGCAGCGCGCTGAGCAGGGCCGCGGGGGCCTCGGTGTTCGGCGAGTGCCCCGCGCCGGGGAGGACGGTGAAGTCCGCGCCCAGCCGCTCCGCCATCGCGCGCTGCGCGTCCACCGCCCAGGCGTCGTCGTGCTCGCCGCAGATCACCGCGCACGGGATGGCGCGCTCCCGCAACGCCGCCGCGAGCTCGGTGACGCGGTCGGGCTCGGAACGCAGGCCGCGGGCCATGCCGAGCAGGCCGGCGGGCACCGAGTCGACGAACCGCCGGCGCAGCAGCTCCTTGAGCGCGTCGGGTCGGGCCGCCCACTGGGGGTCGTTGGCGTCCTGCGCCTCGCGGATGCGCTGCGCCGCCTCGACGCCGTGCGCCCGCAGCAGCGGCTCGCCGAGGTCCAGCAGGCGGCGGCGGTGGCCGTCGGGCAGCTCGCCGGGGCCGGAGTCGAGCAGCACCAGGCCGTCGACCGGCGCGCCGGCCAGCACCGCCGAGCGCGCGACGAGCCCGCCGTAGGAGTGGGCGACCAGGAACACCGGTCGGGGGGCCGGGTGGGGGTGGGGCAGGCCGGCGCCGGCGGCCAGGTCGGCCAGCACCGGAGCGAGCGCCCGGCCGAGCGGCTCGGGGAGGTAGTCCGCCTCGTCCTCGGGGCCCGCCGACTCGTGCTGCCCTGGCAGGTCGAGGGCCAGCACCGAGAGGCCGTGCTCGGCGACCGCGTCGATCAGCGGGGCGAAGTCCTCCTTGGACCCGGTGTAACCGGGGAGGAACACCACGAGGGCGTCGTGGTCGGGGCCGTCCCCGCCCTTGCCCCCACCCCCGCCCACGGCCGGGGCGTGCAGCGCCGCCAGCGGACCCCACCGCGCGGGCACGTCGACGCGGCTGGCGCGGTGCGGGGTGATCTGCGACGGTGCGGTGCTCACGGGACCGAGTCTGCCCGAAACCCCGGGGCGCGGAAGCGGTGATCGGGGTGTAACCCGGGACAACTCCGGGTCACCCCGGGGTGAACCCCGGGGTCGGCCGTCAGCGCAGCGCGACCACCGTGTCGCCGCGCTGCTCCACCAGCACGGGGCCGAGCGAGGTCACCGAGACCGGCCCGGTGTGGCCCGCCCGGTCGACCGGCAGCACGCCCAGCCGCGCGCCGCTGGCCGCGTCGTGCACCGCCAGCCCGCCGGGCACCGGCAGCACCAGCCGGCCGGCCAGGACGGTGCCCGTCCCGAGCGTGTTCTCCACCGTCCACAGTGGACGGAGGTCGGTCGGGGCCAGCGCCACGGTGCGGGAGCCGGTGAACCAGTAGATCGCGCTGGTGCCCATCGTCGTGGGGACCACCCGGCCGGCCGGGTCGCCGGTCAGCTCCGAGTCCGGCACCGGCAGGGGGTGCTCGGCGATCTGGCGCCCGCCGCTGTCCAGGATCGTCAGCCGCGCGGGGTGCGGCAGCGCGACCGCGACCAGCTCCCCGCTCATCGCCACCACCCGGGCGTTCTTCCCCGCGGTCAGCGTCGTCCAGAGCTGCTCGGGCTGGTCGGACTCCTTGGGGTTGGGCCGCAGCACGGTGAAGCGGTCGGTCTGCTCCGCCGGGCAGTGCTCCACCACGCCGATCCGGTTGCTGGCCACCGCGAACGAGCCGTACGAGCACTCCGGCCGCGGCTGCTTGTTCGGGTTGACGATCGCCGGGACCTCGCCGTACTGCAGGGTTCGCACCAGGTCCGAGCGCCACACCTCCACCAGCTCGCCGCCGGTGGCGGTGACGTGCACGCCGTCGGACAGCAGCCGGGTGCCCAGTTCGGCGTCGGTGTTGCGCTGCGCCGCGCGCTCGCCGGTCGTCCCGTCCAGCGCGGTGACCTCGCTGCAGTTGCGGGACTTGCGGTAGACGGCCAGCGCCCGGTCCCATGCCGCGCCGACCGTGCAGAGGTCGAGGTCGCGGGAGTAGCGCCAGCGCACGTCGCCGGTCAGCGGGTCGTGGCCGACCACCTCGCCGCCGTGCGCCGTGACCACGGTCGGGCCGACGACGACCGGGCTGGTCGTGGCCCCGCTGGGCGCGCGCCACAGCTCGGCCAGGGAGGGCGGGACGGAGGTGGGCGCCTCCGGCGCGACCGGGCCCGAGGGCGCGGTCCGCGAGGACGTCGCCCTGGCGTCGCTGCCCCACCAGACCACGGTCCCGGCCACCAGCACGCCGACGGCCAGCAACGCGACGGCGACCAGGTCGCTCTTCTTCCGGCGCTCGGGTCGAACCACGGCGCCATCATCGCAGCCCGCGTGTCAGGTTCCGGTCGAAGTCGCGCACTCGTGCCCGGCGGCGCCGGGGACCGGGGGTGGAGCCGGGGCCGGGAACGACGACGGTGGCGGGCCGTGGCCCGCCACCGTCACGTGGTTCCGCTCCCGCTCAGCCCGGGTCGATCCCGAGTCGGCCCCGAGTCAGTCCGAGTCGCCGGACTGGCCGCCGTTCGCGGCCGTCGACTCGGACGCCGCGCCGCCGCGCGTGCGCCGCCGACGCCGCCGCGCCGGGCGCTCGCCGCCCGCCGCGTCCTCGGCGTCGTCCTGGCGGTCCTCCGCGCCCTTGCCGGCCTTGGCCGGCTTGGTGGCCGAGGCCGCGTCGCCGGCCGTCGCGCCGCCCCGCGTGCGGCGGCGCCGACGCGGCTGGCGGGGCTCGCCCGACTCGGCGCGCTCCTCACCGGCGGTCCGCTCCCCGGAGCCGCCGGCCGCGCCGGAGCGGCCGCGCCGACGCCGCCCCTTGCGCTCGTCGTCCTCGACCGGCTCGGCGGCCAACCCGGCCCTGGTCCGCTTCGACAGCGGCAGCCGGCCGGTGGTCTCGGCCGGGATGCCCAGGTCGTGGAAGAGGTGCTCGGAGGTGGAGTAGGTCTCCACCGGCTCCGGCCGGTCCAGGCCGAGCGCGTCGTTGATCAGCTTCCAGCGCGGCTCCTCGTCCCAGTCGACGAGGGTCACCGCGACGCCCTCCCTGCCGGCCCGGCCGGTGCGGCCGATCCGGTGGACGTAGGTCTTCTCGTCCTCGGGGCACTGGTAGTTGATGACGTGCGTCACGCCCTCGACGTCGATGCCCCTGGCCGCGACGTCGGTGCAGACCAGCACGTCGACCTTGCCCGAGCGGAAGGCGCGCAGCGCCTGCTCCCGGGCGCCCTGCCCGAGGTCGCCGTGCACGGCGCCGGCGGCGAAGCCCCGCTCGGTCAGCTCGTCGGCGATCTTCTGGGCGGTGCGCTTGGTCCTGGCGAAGACCATGCTCAGGCCGCGGCCCTCCGCCTGCAGCACCCGCGCGATGACCTCGATCTTGTCGAGGGCGTGCGCGCGGTAGACGAACTGCTTCGTGCGCTCGTGCACCGCGCCGGTGTGCGGCTCCTCCGCGCGGATGTGCGTGGGCCGGGTGAGGAAGGTCCTGGCCAGCGTGATGATCGGGCCCGGCATGGTGGCCGAGAACAGCATCGTCTGCCGCTGCTCGGGGACCATGCGCAGGATGCGCTCGACGTCGGGCAGGAAGCCCAGGTCGAGCATCTCGTCGGCCTCGTCCAGCACCAGCGAGCTGGTCTTGCCCAGCACCAGGTGCCGCTGCTCGGCCAGGTCGAGCAGCCGGCCGGGGGTGCCGATCACGACGTCGACCCCGGCGCGCAGGGCCGCGATCTGCGGCTCGTAGGGCCGCCCGCCGTAGAGGGCGAGCACCCGCACGCCGAGGTGCTTGCCGGCGTCGGTCAGGTCGTGCGAGACCTGCAGGCACAGCTCCCGGGTCGGGACGACGACCAGCGCCTGCGGGACGCCGTCGCCCGGCGTGGTGAGCCGGTGCAGCAGCGGCACGCCGAAGCCCAGCGTCTTGCCGGTGCCGGTGCGGGCCTGGCCGATGACGTCCTCGCCGCGCAGCGCCAGCGGCAGGGTGAGCTCCTGGATCGCGAACGTGCGCTCGATGCCGGCCTCGGCCAGCGCGCGCACGATCTCCTCGCGCACGCCCAGCTCGGCGAACGTCGGCGCGGCCGGGGGAACCGGGGCGCCGGCGTGCAGCGGTTCCGAGGTGTCGGTGTCGTCGCCCAGGCCGGACTCGCTGTGGTCCAGCGCCCGGGGGTCGACGGTGTCCTGGTGGGTGTTGCTGACCGTCAGGGTGATCGCCTCTCTCGTACCAGCGCGCACGGGCCCCTTCACGGGCGCTCGACCACGCCGCCGCGGCCGGACCGGGTGGTCCGCCTGCGCGATGCGTGGGAGGGCCGGCGTAGCGGTGCGCGCACCCTCGTCGGCCGGCGCCGCGACAGGTGGGTGCCGACCACAACCGGTGGCGGCCACCTGGGGAGGCGACCACGCCTCGGCCGAACCGCGACCCCGGGTGGGGCGCCGGACGTGCGGGCCGGCGGGGTGCCGGCCAGCGCCGAACCGCGGGCTCGGCCGGGTGGTGCCGCGTGGGCGGCCGCACCGGGCATCAGGCGCAGTCTACCTGCCCCGACGCCGTCGTCGCCGATGCTGCGCCGGTCCGGTGCCGGACCGTGCCGGTCCGGTGCGGGTCGCGGCCCCGGTCGGCGGATACGCTCACGTCCCATGAGCGAGGCGGAGCAGACGCCGGTGGGCGTCGCCGAAGGCGTCATCGACCTGTTGGGCGTGTTGGCCTACGGCGAGCTCTCGGCGTTCGACCGGCTGGCCGAGGACGCCAGGACCGCGCCCACGCTGTCCGGGCGCGCCGCCCTGGCCAGCATGGCCGCGGCCGAGATCGGGCACTACGGCCTGCTGGAGCGCCACCTCGCCGAGAAGGGGGTCGCGGTCGAGGACGCCATGCGGCCGTTCGTCCGCGCGATCGACGCCTTCCACACGTCCACCGCCCCCAAGTCGTGGCTGGAGTCCCTGGTCAAGGCGTACGTGGGTGACGGGCTGGCCGCCGACTTCTACCGCGAGGTGGCGGAGTGGCTGGACCCGGAGACCCGGGAGCTGGTGCTCACCGTGCTCGCCGACAGCGGCCACTCGGCGTTCGCCGAGCGCGAGGTGCGGGCGGCCTGCGAGGACCGCAAGGTGCGCGACCGGCTCGTGCTGTGGGGCCGGCGGCTGCTGGGCGAGGCGGTGACCCAGGCCCAGTACGTGGTGGCCGAGCGGGACGGCCTGGCCGAGCTGATCGTGCGCGGCTCCGGCGACCTGGCCGGCATCGCGGCGCTGTTCAAGCGGTTGCAGAACAGCCACACGCGGCGGATGCAGGCGCTCGGCCTGGGCTGAGTCCGTCTGGCCGGGTCGGTCTGGCCGGGTCGGTCTGGCCGGCTCGGCGGGCGTCGGCCCCGTGGTGGCGTTTCCCCTGTTCGCCGACGGCGCACGGCCTGAACGCGTGGCCGGGCGGTCGGCTCGACTAGCCTGACGGTGCAACTGGGCCGGTCCACCGGGACCGGCGAGGATCCAACCTGACCGGAGGTCGGCGTGGAGGTCAAGATCGGCGTCGCGGAGAGCCCGCGCGAGCTCGTGGTGTCGAGCGCGCAGTCGCCGGACGAGGTCGAGGCGCTGGTCAACGACGCGCTGCGGGAGACCAGCGGGCTGCTGGTGCTGGTCGACGACAAGGGTCGTCGGTACATGATCCCGTCGTCGAAGGTCGCCTACATCGAGATCGCGCCGGCCGACCGGCGGCCGATCGGCTTCGCCGTGGGCGAGTAGCCAGGCAGGGCGACGGCCTTCCCGAGGCCCGAGGACCAGACGAGAGCCGCCGAGCGACGACTGCGCTCGGCGGCTCCGCCTTCTGGGCCTTCCGCGCGCTCCGCCCGGTCAGTCCTCCGCGTCGGGCAGGTCCGTCTCGACGGCGAACGGCGGACGGCCGGTGCCGGCGATGCGGTAGCGGTTCCACGTGTCGGGGTCGGAGAGCACGCCCTCGGCCTCGCCGTCGGCGGTGCGCACCAGGACCCGCTGGTTCCCCTTCCCCGCGAGCTCGGTGACGTCCTCGCTCGCGTCGACCCGGCCGTACCAGTGGAAACGCCCGTCGATGGGCTGGAAGTGGCCCCGCAGCCGCAGCGCGGTCGTCACCTCCCTGCCGTCGGCCACCAGCGTGGCCGCGCCGCGGAACTCCTCGTCGTCGTGGTCGTGCGCGTCCATCGATGTGCTCCCCTCGTCCTGGGACCTCACCCGGTGCTGGCCGGGTCGTCCGGTGTGGCGGCGCCCTGACCGCTCGCGTCCGGGTCCGAGGCGCCCGTCGCGTCCGCCCTCGTGCCCGTCGCGTTCGTCGCGTTCGTCGTCGTGCCCGCCGTCGTTGTGTCCGCCGTCGCCTCGGTCGCGCCCCCGGGGCCGCCGCTGAGCAGCCGCAGCCGGGGGGACGGCGCCGCGGCCGCGCCGAGGGCGACGTCGAACGGGACGTCCGGCTCGACGTAAATCCCGCCGGAGCGCAGCACGCCGTCCACGGCGTGCCAGATGATCTGGGTCAGGTAGTCGGTGAGCGCCTCGCGGCTCATCGACCGGCGCTCCAGCCACCAGTCGCCCGCGGCCTGGACCATGCCGACGAGCCCGTAGCCCCACACCTCGGCGCCGCCGGAGTCCATCTCGAACAACCGCAGGTAGTCGCCGATCACGCGGGACAGCACCGCGGCGATCAGCGCCTTGTCCTCGGCGACCACGTCCGGCGTGCTCGCCGCGGCGGCCTCGTCGGGCCCCTCGACGAACCGGCGGCGCACCACGAAGTGGTACAGCTCCGGGTGGTCGGCGACGAAGCCGATGTAGGCGCCCACCGCGCCCCTGATCCAGTCCCTCGGCGTGTGGTCCCCGCGCTCGATGCGCGCCAGCGCCGGACCCAGCCGGTCCATGAGCATCTCGGTGCCCCGCTGGCCGACGGCCAGGTACACGTCGGCCTTGTCGGTGAAGTGCCGGTAGAGGACGGGCTTGCTGACGCCCGCCTCGGCCGCGATCTCGTCCATCCCGACGCCGGCGCCGTGCCGGGTGATCGCGCGGATCGCGGCCTCGACGAACTCGGCGCGGCGCGCCGCCCGGTGCGCCCGCCACCGTTCCCGACGGGCGTCGGGCCGCCTCTCGCCGTGGTCCCCCGATTGCCGCTTGACAGAGCCCTCCATGTGACGCACGCTACCACGAGTATCCGTTACTTCGAGTAACACCTAAGTGACGTCCTGGTGTTCCGGCGGTCGGCGTCGCGGCCGTCGGCCGGGTCCCCGCGCCGTTCGGCGCGACGAAGGAGGTGGGCGATGGGCGGACAACCGCTGACCGGGCGCCGAATACTGATCACCGGCGCCGCCGGCGCGTTCGGCTCCGCGACGACCGCGGCGCTGCGCGCCCGCGGCGCGCGGGTCGTCGGGCTCGACGTCGCGCCGGGTGCCGACCCGGACGACGTCGTCCGGTGCGACCTCACCGACGACGAGTCGGTGCGGCAGGGCGTCGCCTCGGCGGTCGACCGGCTCGGGGGCCTGGACGTCGTGGTCAACAACGCCGGGGTCGGCCTGCCCTCCGACGCCGGCGGCCCGGTGGACGACGCGGTCCGCCGCACCGTCGAGGTCAACCTGCTCGGGGCCTGGCGGGTCACCGCGGCCGCGTTGCCGGAGCTGCTGCGCTCGCCCGACCCGAGGGCGGTGTTCGTCGCCTCCGGGCTGGCCTTCGTGACCGTCCCGTTCGCCTCGGCCTACACCGTCGCCAAGCGCGGCCTGTCCGCCTACGCCGACTGCCTGCGCGTCGAGTACGGCGGACGGCTCCGGGTGACGACCGTCTACCCCGGCTACGTGCGCACCCCGATCCACGAGGCGAGCCGCCGGGCCGGGGTGACGTTGGAGGGCAAGGTCCCCGCCGAACGGGTCGAGGACGTGGTCGGCACCCTGCTGCGGGTGATCGCGGCGGGCCGGCCGCCCAGGGACACCGGGACCACCCGCTGGGGCGGTGGGGCGATCCGGTTCGGCCGGGTCCTGCCCGGCCTGGTCGACCGGCTGGTGTTGGCGCGGCACCGCAGGGACGTCGCCCGCGGTGCCTACGACGGCGTGCCGATCGCCGAACGGATGGTGCGCATGGTCCGCGACGACGCGGAGAGGGTGGCGAGGTCATGACACGAGCACTGCGGATCACCGACCGGGAGCGGACCGCCGAGCGGCTGCTCGGCTCGTCGGCGCGGAACTCCTACGACCCGGAGCTGGACCTGGACTGGGACGCCCCGCTGGTCGACGGGCTGTTCTTCGTCAGCCCGGAGTACGTGCCGATCCACGGCACCCCGCTGTGGGACGGGCTGACCCACGACCAGCGTGTGGAGCTGAGCCGGCACGTCGCCGCCAGCGTCGCCAGCTCCGGCATCTGGCTGGAGGAGATCCTCATGCAGATGCTGGTCCGGCACGTCTACAGCCAGGACCCGCGCAGCAGGCACGTGCAGTACGCGCTCACCGAGATCGGCGACGAGTGCCGGCACACGGTGATGTTCGGCCGCCTGATCGAGCGGCTGGGCTGCCCGCGGTACCCGCAGTGGCGGATGACCCACGAGCTGGGCCGGGTGTTCAAGGGCGTGGCCTGGGGGCCGTCGATGTTCGCCGCGACGTTGATCGGCGAGGAGCTCCTCGACCGCATGCAGCGGGAGATGATGAGCGACGAGCGGCTCCAGCCCCTGGTGCGGATGGTCAACCGGATCCACGTGGTCGAGGAGGCCAGGCACGTCCGGTTCGCGCGGGAGGAGCTCGTGCGGGCGATGGAGGGCCTGTCGGCGCCGGCGCTCGCGCTGCACCGGTTCGTCAGCGCCGCCGTCGCGCTGGTGTTCTCCCGCGGCCTGGTGCGACCCGAGGTGTACCGGTCGGTCGGGCTGGACCCGGTGCTGGCCACCAGGGTCGGCCTGGCGAACCCGCACTGGCAGCGGACGGTCCGGTGGGCCGCCGAGCGGATGATGAAGTTCTTCGACGAGGTCGGGCTGGTCGGGAAACCGGGGATGGCGCTGTGGCGGAAGTCGTTCTTCCTCGCGTGAGCGGGCGCGCGGACGCGGTGTTCCGCACGGCGGACGGGACCGAGCTGCACGTCGTGGTCGACGGGCCGGCGGACGCCGAGGTCACGGTGGTGCTCCTGCACGGGTGGACGCTCACCCACGCCACCTGGCGCTGGGTGGCCACCGAGCTGGCCGGCCCCGGCGGGCCGCGGGCCCGGGTGCTGCGGTACGACATCCGGGGCCACGGGCGGTCGGCGCCCACCAGGCCGGAGGGCGCGACGCTCGACCAGCTCGCCGACGACGCGGCCGAGGTGATCGCGGCGCTGGCGCCCGAGGGGCCGCTGGTGCTCGCCGGGCACTCCATGGGCGGCATGACGGTCATGGCGCTGGCCGACCGGCACCCCGAGCTGTTCGCTCGGGTGGCGGGCGTGGCCCTGGTCAACACCTCCAGCGGGGGGCTGCGGGGCATCACGCTCGGTCTGCCCGGCGTCCTCGGTCGGGTGGTGCTGGCGGTGGAGCGCCGGGTGACGCGCCGCATCGGGCGCAGTCGCCGGGCCGTGCTCGCGCGGTACCCGGGACCGCTGCGCCCGGCCCTGCGGTGGCTGCTGTTCGGCGACCGCGTGGACCGGCGCGACCTGGCGGACGCCGCCCGGCAGGTGGCCCGCTGTCAGCCCGTCGCGTTGGCCGGGTTCCGGGTGACGCTGGACGAGCACGAGCGGTGGCACGCGTTGAAGGTGCTGCGCGGCCGGCCGGTCGTGGTGCTGGCCGGCGGCATGGACCGGCTCACCCCGCCGTCACACTCCCGGGTGATCGCGGACGCGCTGCCCGGTGCGGAGCTCGTGGTGTTCGGCGGCGCAGGGCACATGCTGCCGTTCGAGCGGGCGGTCGAGGTCGCCGAGCGGATCGGCGGCCTGGTCCGGGACGCGGCGGCCGCGTCGACGGCGGTGGTGGGCGGCGGGCACAGGAGCGCCCGGTAGCGGTCGGGCTGGCTTCCCGACGGCGAACCCCCGTGCGGCCCGAGAACCGCCTGCCACGTCGGGCCGCACGGGGGTGTGCGCCGCGCGCCTCTTCTCGGGCATCAGTCCAGGGTTTGCTAGGGGGAACCCCCCACTTCCAACGTCCCACGCGGCACTGACGGTTTCGGGGCCGGTGTTCCCTCGGAAGAGTGGTCATCGGGGCGGGTTCACCCCAGGCGGGGCGGGAGAACCCCCGACTCGGCGACGGGCGTCGTCCGGTCGCGGGCACGCCGCGTGGCCGCCCGGTCCACGGCCGGGCGGCCACCGGGCCCGTCGCCCGGGGCGGTCAGGGGTGCTGGAGCGGGAAGCCGCCGCCGATGCCCTTCCACGCCAGCGTGGAGATCAGGGCGATGGCCTCGTCCTTGGGCACCGCGCTCGCGGCGTCCAGCCAGAAGCGGGCGGTGACCTGGCTCAACCCGACCAGGCCCATCGCGAGCAGCCGGGCGCGGTCCGCGTCCAGCCCGGCGTCGGCGGTGATCGTCTCGGTGATCGCGTCCACGCACGCCGTGGTCGCCCGCTCCACCGCGTCCTGCACCGACGGCTCGCTGCGCAGGTCGGACTCGAACACCAGGCGGAAGGCCTGCCCGTTGTCGACGAAGTCGAAGTAGGCGGCCACCGCCGCCCTGACCCGCAGCTTGTTGTCGTGGGTCGACTCGATGGCGTCCCGCACCCGCTTGACGAGCTGGTCGACGTGCGTCTCCAGCAACGCCAGATACAGCTCCAGCTTGCCGGGGAAGTGCTGGTAGAGCACCGGCTTGCTGACCCCGGCCCGCTCCGCGATCTCGTCCATGGCCGCGGCGTGGTAGCCGTTGGCCACGAACACGTCCTGGGCGGCGGCGAGGAGCTGGGCACGCCGCGCCGAACGCGGCAACCGCACGCCACGTCCCACCTGTCCGGTGCCCTGCTGCGCCGTCTCAGTCATGTGCTGCCTCCAGCCACGTCGTCCCCGACTGGAGCCGCGAGGGGAGGACTCCAACCGGGTCACCGACCTTACTTGGGAGTAGTGGTGTCGTGCTGTCGCCGGGTCGCCCCGGCGGCCCCCGCGCGCCGTCGCCGGGGCCGGCGCATCCTGGAAGGGTGACGCTCATCCGGCCGAGCGGCCCGCCGGTCCCGGGGACCAGGGCTCCCCTCACCAGGGTGCCGCTGTCCACGGCCGCGCTGCCGCCGATCGACCCGCGGCAACCGCCGTGGCCGGGTGGGCTCGTCACCGCCGGCGGGGTTCGGCTGCACGTCCGGCGCACCGCGGGCCCGGCCGCCGAAACCGCCGTCTACGTGCACGGACTCGCCGGCTCGTCGACGAACTGGACCGACCTGGCCGGTCAGCTCGCGGTGCGCTGCGAGGGTCTGGCGGTGGACCTGCCCGGCTTCGGGCGCACCCCGCCGCCCGATGGCCACGACTTCTCGGTGCTCGCGCACACCGACGTCCTGGTGCGTTTCCTGGCCGGCCTCGGTCGTGGCCCGGTCCACCTGCTGGGCAACTCGTTCGGTGGCACGGTGGCGATCCTCACCGCCGCCACCCGCCCCGACCTGGTGCGCAGCCTCACGCTGGTGTCGCCCGCGGTGCCGGACCGCCGGCCCAACCCCGGCCGGCTCTCCGACCGCCGGCTGCCGCTCGCGCTGCTGCCGGGCGCCGTCGGCCGGCACTACCGGAGCATGCTGGCCGCGGTGACCCCGAGCCAACGGGTCGAGCAGATGCTGCGGCTGTGCTTCGCCAACCCCGACGACGTGCCCGAGCACCGGCTGGCGCAGGCCGTCGACGAGTACACGGAGCGCAACGGGATGCCCTGGGCGGGTGATGCCCTCGGGCGGACCACGGTCGGGCTGATCCGGGCATGGCTCGCGCCGAGGGCCCGCTCGCTGTGGCGGGTCCTGCCCCAGGTCCCGGCGCCCGCGCTGGTCGTGTGGGGAACCCAGGACCGCCTGGTGAGCGTCCGCAAGGCGCCCAGGACGGCGATGCTGCTGCCCAGGGGGCGGCTCCTCGTGCTGCCCCGCACCGGGCACGTCGCGCAGATGGAGCGACCCCGGTCGGTGGCCCGCGCGGTACTCGGAATGTGGGAGGCCGTTGACCGCACGGAGTGGTGACGTGCCGCTTCCCAGGTCTGATCGAGTGGTGTGGCAATCTGGGTCCGTGACCCGGACGCCGCAGGGACCCCGGGGGGGCGTCGCCAAGCGTGCCCCCGCCGAGTCCGCGCCCAGTCGCCCCGCGACCCGTCCGCACCAGGGGGAGGAGCGGTACCGCAGGGGAGGGCGCAGGACGACCGCCGAACCGCTGGCGGCCTCGTGGGACCCGGCCGTCGAGGCGGGGTCCGGCGCGGCGGCCGAGCCCGCCGACCCCACCGCCGCCGCGACCGACTCCGCCGCCGACGACGCCTCGGAGCCTTCGGCGGGCGGGTCGCGGCGGGGGAGACCGCGGGGCGGGAAGAAGGGGATCGCCGGCTTCCTGTCCACCTACGGCTGGCGCGTCTACGCGCTGCCGGTCCTGCTGGTCGTCACCGCGCTCGCGGTGTTCAACACGACGAACCCCGGCCAGGAGGGCGCGCAGGCCGCCGGCGTGCAGAACCAGGCCAACGCCAACACCGACCAGACCACCAGCAGCCGGGTCCCGCTGGTGCCGAACCCGGACCCGAAGCTGTACGACGCCGCCAAGGCCTCGGCCGAGCTGCCCGGCGGCGGCGCGTTCCCCGAGCGGGGCCAGCGGACGTGGGCGGTGGTGCCGGGCAAGGGCGAGCCGTTCGGCGGGCCCAACGTCTTCAAGTACACGATCGAGGTCGAGAACGGCATCGACATGCCGTCGGTCGGCACGGACTTCGCCCACCACGTGGAGCAGATCCTGCGCGACACCCGGAGCTGGATCGGCGACGGCAAGCACGGCTTCCAGCGCGTCGACTCGGGCAAGGCCGACCTGCGGATCAGCCTCACCACGCAGATGACCACGCGGGAGATCTGCGGCTGGGACATCAAGTTCGAGGGCTCCTGCTACGACCCGCCGTCCAAGCGCGTGACGATCAACACCGCCCGGTGGACCCGGGGCGCGGTGGCCTTCCAGGGCGCGCTGATCGACTACAAGACCTACGTGATCAACCACGAGGTGGGGCACGGGCTGGGGCAGCAGCACAAGCCGTGCGCGAAGGACGGCGACCTCGCGCCGATCATGATGCAGCAGAGCTGGGGCGTCTCCAACGACTACCTCGCGGCGCTGGGTACGGACAACGTGAAGGCCGACGGCAAGACCTGCCGGCCCAACGCGTGGCCCTACCCGACCGTCAACTGACGCCGCCGGCCGACCGCCGCACCGCCCGTCACCGCCGGCCGACCGACCCGGCCGACCGACACCGCCACCAGGTCGTCGGCTTTCCTGACGCCCCGGCTACCTGCGACGTTCCAGTGACTGGGAGCGGGGAAGGGCGGCGGGGCTCCGCGCGTTGTGCCTTCCGGGAGACTGGGACTCCCTGCCAGCTGTTCTCGCGGGACGCCCGCACCGGTCTCGCGCGGGACACCCGCACCCGGTGGGTGTCGACGGGTGGAGGAGCACGTGCCCGCCCCCGGCACCGCCCGTAGACGAGGAGGAGCGCACATGCCGCTGCCGCCGCTCGTGGAGCCAGCCGCGGAGCTGACCAAGGAGGAGGTCGCGCGGTACAGCCGACACCTGATCATCCCGGACGTCGGGGTGGACGGGCAGAAGCGGCTGAAGAACGCCAAGGTGCTCGTGGTCGGGGCGGGTGGGCTGGGCAGCCCCGCGCTGCTGTACCTGGCCGCGGCGGGGGTCGGCACGCTCGGCGTCGTCGAGTTCGACGTCGTGGACGAGTCCAACCTGCAGCGCCAGGTCATCCACGGGCAGTCCGACATCGGGCGGCCCAAGGCGGAGTCGGCGCGCGACTCGATCGCCCAGATCAACCCGTTCGTCAAGGTCAACCTGCACCAGCTCCGGCTGGACTCGGACAACGTGCTCGACGTCTTCCGGGACTACGACCTGATCCTGGACGGCACCGACAACTTCGCCACCCGCTACCTGGTCAACGACGCCTGCGTGCTGCTGAACAAGCCGTACGTCTGGGGCTCGATCTTCCGGTTCGAGGGCCAGGCCAGCGTGTTCTGGGCCGAGCACGGCCCGCAGTACCGCGACCTCTACCCGGAGCCCCCGCCCCCCGGCATGGTGCCCTCCTGCGCCGAGGGCGGCGTGCTCGGCGTGCTGTGCGCGTCGATCGGCTCGATCATGGTCACCGAGGCGATCAAGCTGATCACCGGGATCGGCGAGACGCTGCTCGGCCGGCTGATGGTCTACGACGCGCTGGACATGACCTACCGGACCATCCGCATCCGCAAGGACCCGAACGCCACCCCGGTCACCGAGCTGATCGACTACGAGGCGTTCTGCGGCGTGGTCTCGGACGCGGCCCAGGAGGCGGCGGCCAACCACACGATCACCCCGCTGGAGCTGAAGCAGCGGTTCGACCGCGGCGACGACTTCCTGCTGGTGGACGTGCGGGAGCCGCACGAGTACGAGATCGTGCGCATCCCCAACTCGGTGCTGATCCCCAAGGACCGCATCCTCAACGGCGAGGCGCTGGCCGAGCTGCCGCAGGACCGGCCGATCGTGCTGCACTGCAAGTCGGGGCAGCGCTCGGCGGAGGCGCTGGCCGCGCTGCACCGGGCCGGGTTCGCCGACGCCGTGCACGTCGGCGGTGGCGTGCTGGGCTGGGCGCGGCAGATCGACCCGAGCCTGCCCACCTACTGACCGTCCCGGTCGTCACGACCACCGCGGGCCGCCTCCGGACCACGTCCGGGGGCGGCCCGCCGCGTTCCGGGGCGGGCGCGGGTCAGGGGGAGCGGCGGCGCCGGGCGATCCGCCGCATCTCGTCGGTCGCGTCCCGCAGCGCCGGAGCCGCCCGCGCGAAGTAGTCGAACAGGACGCGGATCTGCTCCGCGTCGTAGCTCCGGAACACGTCGGCGATCCGCTCCCGGGCCGGGGCGAGCAGCTCCTCCGTCGGGTCGTCCGCCCTGGCGACCGGCTCGATGATCACGCGGCGGCGGTCGTCGGGATCGCGGGTGCGGCGGACGGCGCCGGTCCGCTCCAGGCGGTCGACCAGCCGGGTGACGGCGCCGGTCGTGAGCCCGGTGCGCTCGGCCAGTTCCCCCGCCGTCAGCGCGCCGTGGACACCCAGGACGTTCAGCGCGTAGGCGTCGGTGGTGTGCATGCCCACCGCGTCGGCGACCGCCTGGCCGTGCAGCACCACGGCCGTCAGGTACTCCCGGTAGACGCGCTCGGCGTCGTCGGGCACGTTCAGCGGCGTTGACACCCCCGGTCTCCCTCCCTACTTTGATATCTGCACACGTGCAGATAGTGTTCACGTGCAGAAGATGAGTTGTTGTAGTGATCCTAGGGGGACACATGGGGCAGCACGACCGTGGCGAAGTCCGGGACGAGGACGCCGTCCGCGCGTTGGCCGGAGCGCTCGCGGAGGCGTGGAACCGGGGCGACGCCGACGCCTACGGCGAGGTCTTCACCGAGGACGCCGAGTACGTCGACTTCATGGGGCAGCGGGCCCGAGGCCGGCGGGAGATCGTCGAGACCCACCGGTGGCTGTTCGCCACCGTGCTCAAGGGCTCGCGGATGAGCGGTGTTGGCCCGAGCGGGGCCGAGGTGCGCTTCCTGACGCCCGACGTCGCGGTGCTCGTGTCCACCGAGGGCGGGGTCGCCCTTCCCGGGCAGGAGCTGACCTCCGACCGGCTGTCGACCGTCACCCTGGTCGCGGTCCGGCGCGCCGGGGGCTGGCGGTTCGCGCACTTCCAGAACACCCGCCAGCAGGCGCCGGCGGGGCAGGGGGTCGGCCGGCGCGACTGAGCGGGCAGCGCGTCGGGACCCGCCCCTGACGTGCGCGGACGGTCGCCGAGGGCGCGGGACGCACCCCACCGCGTGGGCGAGCGTCCCGCGCTCCGACGTGGTCACAAGGTACGGTCCCGAGCCGTGAGCCCAAGACCGGAGCCGCCCCCGCAGCACGTGTGCGCCGCGTTCGGCGCGCGTGGCGTCCAGCCCGAGCTGGTCGACGGCGGGCCGGCATGGGTCTGCGGCGAGGTCGTCCTCAAGCCGGTCACCAACCCCGCCGAGGCCGCGTGGATCGCGCAGACGCTGGACACGCTGAAGCTGCCCGACCTGCGCCTGGCCCGCCCCCTGCGGTCCACCGACGGTCGGTGGGTGGTGGCCGGCTGGTCGGCGACCCGCCTGCTGGAGGGCCGCCCCGAGCCGAGGCACGACGAGGTCGTCGCGGTGTCGCTGCGGCTGCACGCCGCCACCGCCGGGCTGCCCCGGCCCCGGTTCGTCGACGCCCGGCGGGACGTGTTCTCGCTGGCCGACCGGGTGGCCTGGGGCGAGGAGGACCAGCCGCTGGCGATGGACCGGGGCGGCCGGCTGTTCGAGATGCTCGCCGCGCTGCGGCGGCCGATCGGCCTGGACCCGCAGGTCGTGCACGGCGACCTGTTCGGCAACGTGCTGTTCCACGGCGACGGCCCGCCGGCGGTCATCGACTTCACCCCCTACTGGCGGCCGGCCGAGTGGGCCGCCGCGGTCGTCGTCGTGGACTCCCTGGCCTGGGGCGGCGCGGACCCCGGCCTCGTCGAGCGGTGGGCCTCGCTGTCCTACTGGCCGCAGGTCCTGCTGCGCGCCCTGCTGTTCCGGTTGGCGGTCAACGCCATGCACCCGCGGGCCACTCCCGAGTCGCTGGAGGGCCTGCAGCGGACGTACCACGTGGTGCACCCGCTGCTGTAGCGCGGAGCCGGTGGGATGGCGAGCCCGCACCACGGGACACGCTCGGTGAGCGGGCGAGTTCGCGCGGCCGAAACACAGCGGCACTCCCGGGGTAACAGTTCCTGGCTAGCGTCACCGTCTGTCGGGGTGGCAGGGGCTCCCGGATTGTCGGGTTCGTCCCGCAGCGTGTTCGCCTGATCGCGTGATGACCCCCCGAAGGGGTGGGGATGGACTCGGGATGCGACCACGCTGGGGTATGCGGAGGTCGTCGAAATGGCTCAACGCACGAGTGCGGACGGGGCATCCGCACTCACCGCGACGCACTGCCCCTACTGCGCTCTCCAGTGCGGAATGTCGCTCGCCGTGAGCGATGTCCCCGCGCCCGGCCGACCGTCGGCGCCACCACCCGCCGTCACCGTGACCCCCAGGGACTTCCCCACCAACCGGGGTGGCCTCTGCCAGAAGGGCTGGACCGCCGCGCGCGTCCTCACCGCGCCGGGCCGGCTGATGGAACCACTGCTCCGGCTGGCCAGGGGCGCGCCGCCGCGGCCGGTCACGTGGGACGCCGCGCTGGACCACGTCGCCGGGCGGCTCCGCCAGATCCGGGCCGACCACGGGCCGGACGCCGTCGCGGTGCTCGGCGGCGGGGGACTGACCAACGAGAAGACGTACGCGCTGGGGAAGTTCGCCAGGGTCGCGCTGGGCACCTCGCAGATCGACTACAACGGCCGGTTCTGCATGTCCTCGGCGGCGGCGGCCGGCATCCGGGCCTTCGGGCTCGACCGGGGACTGCCGTTCCCGGTCACCGACCTGGACGGGGCGGACGCGGTGCTGCTGGTCGGCGCGAACGTCGCCGAGACCATGCCCCCGTTCACGCGGCACCTGCGCCGGGCCGTCGACAACGGGGGCCTCGTCGTCGTCGACCCCCGGCGCACGGCCACCGCCGAGCAGGCCGCGCTCCACCTCCAACCGACGCCGGGAACGGACCTCGCGCTCGCGCTCGGGATGCTGCACGCCGCCGTCGCGGACGGACACCTCGACCACGCCTACCTCGCGGAGCGCACCGCCGGCTTCGACGAGGTGTGGCGGATCGCCGCGCGGTGGTGGCCGGAACGGGTCGAGCGGGTCACCGGCGTCGCGGCGGCCGACCAGCGCGCCGCCGTGCGCATCCTGGCCCGCGCCGACAGCGCCTACGTGCTCACCGCGCGCGGCGCGGAACAGCACGCCAGCGGGGTCGACACCGCGTCCGCGTGGATCAACCTCGCGCTCGCCCTCGGCCTGCCCGGCCGGCGCGGGTCGGGGTTCGGTTGCCTCACCGGGCAGGGCAACGGCCAGGGCGGCCGCGAGCACGGGCAGAAGGCCGACCAGCTCCCCGGTTACCGGCGGATCGACGACCCCGCCGCCCGGGCGCACGTCGCGGAGGTCTGGGGAGTCGACCCCGCCGAGCTGCCGGGGCCGGGACGCTCCGCCTACGAGTTGCTGGACGCCCTCGGCGCGCCCGACGGCCCCCGGGCGTTGCTGGTGTTCGGCACCAACGTCGCGGTGTCCGCGCCCCGCGCCGGGCACGTGGTCCAGCGCCTGGCCGCCCTCGACCTGCTCGTCGTGGCCGACGTCGTGCTGTCGGAGACCGCCGAGCTGGCGGACGTCGTGCTCCCGGTGACTCAGTGGGCGGAGGAGGAGGGAACGCTGACGAACCTGGAGGGGCGGGTGCTGCTGCGACGTCGCGCGCTCGACCCGCCGACCGGCGTCCGCACCGACCTGGACGTCCTGCACGGGCTGGCGGTCCGGCTCGGCCAGCCCGCCGCCCGCTTCCCGACCGACGCCGAGACGGTGTTCGAGGAGCTGCGCCGCGCCTCGGCTGGCGGTCCGGCCGACTACTCGGGCGTGACGTGGGAGCGGTTGCGCGCCGGCGAGCAACTGCACTGGCCGGTGCCCGCGCCCGACCACCCGGGCACGCCCCGGCTCTTCCTGGACCGGTTCGCCCACCCCGACGGGCGGGCCCGGCTCGCGGCCGTCGACCACCGGGGCCCGGCCGAGCCGCCGGACGACGACTACCCGCTGCACGCCACCACGGGGCGCGTGCTCCAGCACTACCAGTCCGGCGCGCAGACCCGGCGGGTGCCCGAGCTGGTCGCGGCGGTGCCGGAGTCCTTCGTCGAGGTGCACCCCGACACGGCCGCGCGGGCCGGCCTGGCCGACGGCGAGCTGACCCGGGTGGTGTCCCGGCGCGGCAGCGCCGTCGCCCGGGTCCGGTACGTGCCCTCGATGCGGCAGGACACCGTGTTCCTGCCGTTCCACTTCGCCGCCGACCGGCGGGCGAACCTGGTCACCAACCCCGCGCTCGACCCGGTCAGCCGGATGCCGGAGTTCAAGGTGTGCGCCGTCCGGCTGGAGCCGGTGCGCGCCGAGCACCCGAGCCGGACACCCGCGAGCCACCCGCACCCGAACTTTGCGGGACACCCGCACCCGGACCTTGCGGGACACCCGCACCCGAGTCCTGCGGGACACCCGCACCCGAGCCAAGACGGAGGGACCCGATGAACGCCAGGCAGGTGGTCGTCGTCGGCTACGGCATGGCCGGGGCGCGGTTCGCCGAGGAGGTGCGGCGGCGGGACCCCGACGCCACGCGGGTCGCGCTCACCGTGCTCGGCGCCGAGGCCCACCCCGCCTACAACCGGGTGTTGCTGTCCGGCGTCCTGGCCGGCTCGCTGACCCAGGACGCCGTGCGGCTGCACGACGACACCTGGGCCGAGCGCCAGCGCGTCGACCTGCGGACCGGGCTGGCGGCCCAGCGGATCGACGTCGGCGGCCGCAAGGTCGAGCTCGCCGACGGCGGGGTGCTGGGCTACGACGCGCTCGTGCTGGCGACCGGCAGCCGGGCGTGGGTGCCGCCCACCGAGGGGTTGCTCGACGGGTCCGGCGCCCTCGCCGACGGCGTGGCCGTGTTCCGCACCCTCGACGACTGCCGGCGCATCCTCGCGGCCGCTCGACCCGGCGCGCCGGTCGCGGTGCTCGGCGGAGGACTGCTCGGCCTGGAGGCGGCCAGGGGGCTGGCCGGCCGAGGGCACCCGGTGACGGTCGTGCACCCGGTGGACCACCTGATGGAGCGCCAGCTCGACGTCGGCTGCGGCCGGGTGCTGGCCCGCACCCTCGGCCGGCTCGGCATCGCGGTGCGGCTCAACGTCCGGGCCACGCGGCACGTGCCGGGGCGGGGGCTGGTGTTGTCGGACGGCAGCGAGGTCCCCGCGGAGCTGGTCGTGGTGTCGGCCGGGGTGCGGGCCGAGACCGGGCTGGCCGTCGCCGCCGGCCTGGCGGTGGACCGCGGTGTGCTGGTGGACGACGAGCTCCGGACCTCCGACGAGCACGTGCGCGCCATCGGCGACTGCGCCCAGCACGCCGGCACCGCCGGCGGGCTCGTGCAGCCCGCGTGGGACCAGGCCGCGGTGCTCGCCGACCTGCTCACCGGCGCCGATCCGGCCGCCCGCTACCGGGGGACGCCGGTGGTCACCCGGCTCAAGGCCCGCGACGTGGACCTGGCGGCGCTGGGCGACGTGCACGTCGACGTGGACGAGCCGGACGCCGAGGTGCTGTGCCTCCAGGACCCGAGCCGGGGCCGGTACGCCAAGCTCGTGCTGCGGGACGAGCGGGTGGCCGGCGCGATCGTCCTTGGCGCGCCGGACGCGGCCGCCACGATCACCCAGCTCTACGACCGGGGCGCGCCCGCCCCGTCCGACCGGCTGGCGCTGCTGCTCGGCAGGGCGTTGCCGGCGGGCGGCGCCGCCTCCCCGGCGGACCTGCCCTCCTCCGCGTTGGTCTGCCGTTGCAACACGGTGACCAAGGGGCAGCTCGTGACGGCGTGGCGGGCCGGCGCGTGCGGGGTGGCCGCGCTCAGGGAGACGACCAGGGCCAGCACCGGGTGCGGGAGCTGCGAGACGACGGTGCGGGGCATCGCGGACTGGCTCGCGCGGACCGAACCCGCGGCGAAGACCGCGACCGCGACCACGTCCTCCGGGCGGGCCGCCTCCTGACGTCGGGTTCCGGCGGGCTCCGCGGACGGCGCAGGACGTGTGGCCCGGACAGACCTCACGACTGTCATCGGGTGGGGTGAGGAGGAGTTGCCCTCCCCGTCACGCGCTGCCACAGGTGGGTAATGCCCGCTTCCTACCTTCGGTGCCACGCGAGACCGGGAGGTCAGGATGAGCACGGCCGAGACCGACACACCAGCGCGACCCACCGCGTCCTCGTCCTCGTCCCCGTCAGCGTCTACGTCAGCGTCTGGGCCTGTGCTCGCGCCGACGCGCCGAGGTCGGTGGATTGAGCGCTGGGAGCCGGAGGACCCGGAGTTCTGGCGGCGCACCGGCCGTCGGGTCGCCCGCCGCAACCTCGTGCTGTCGGTCCTGACCGAGCACCTGGGCTTCAACGTCTGGATCGTGTGGAGCGTGGTGGTGGTCAACCTCCGCCCGGCCGGCTTCGACTTCACCGCCGACCAGCTCTTCTGGCTGATCTCGGCGCCGAACCTGGTGGGCGCGGCCCTGCGCGTCCCCTACACGTTCGCGGTGCCCCGCTTCGGCGGTCGCGTGTGGACGGCGGTCAGCGCCGCCCTGCTGCTGGTCCCGTGCCTGCTGCTGGTCGTGGCCGTGCGCGACCCGGAGACCCCGTACTGGCTCTTCCTGCTCGCCGCGGCCACGGCCGGCGTCGGCGGCGGCGGCACCTTCTCCTCCTCGATGGCCAACATCTCCTTCTTCTTCCCGGAGCGGAAGAAGGGCTTCGCGCTCGGGCTGAACGCGGCCGGCGGCAACATCGGCGTCGCGGTCACGCAACTCGTCGTGCCGGTCGTCATCTCCCTCGGCGGCGGGGTGCACCTCGCGTACGCCGGTCTGCTGTGGATGCCGTTCGTCGTGGTGGCCGGGGTGTGCGCGTGGTTCCTGATGGACGGGCTGGCTGAAGCCAGGGCCGACACGCGGTCCTACGCGACCGCCTTGCGCGACGGGCACACCTGGGTCGTCGCGTTCCTGTACGTGGGCACGTTCGGGTCGTTCATCGGCTACTCGTTCGCCCTGCCGCTGCTCATCAGGAGCACCTTCCCCGAACTGGAGGCGGTCCCGGCGCTGGCGCGACTCGGCTACCTCGCCTTCGTCGGGGCGCTGGTCGGCTCGGTGGCCCGCCCGCTGGGCGGGTGGCTGGCCGACCGGTTCGGCGGAGCCCGCGTCACGGCGCTCACCTTCGCCGGGATGGCGCTCGGCGCGGTCGGCGTCGTGTCCGGACTGGACAGTCACCACTTCCCCGTGTTCCTCGGGTCGTTCCTGTGGTTGTTCGTGATGACCGGTATCGGCAACGGGTCGACCTACCGCATGATCCCGGCCATCTTCGGCGCGCGCGCCCGCCGGCGGGCGGTGGAGCGGGGCACGTCCGCCGACGAGGAGGCGCGGGCCGCGCGGCGGCGTTCGGCCGCGGTCATCGGCATCGCCGGCGCGGTCGGCGCCTTCGGCGGCTTCCTGGTCAACCAGGTGTTCCGGATCGCGCACGTGCACCTGGGGACGGTGGCGCCGGCGGTCTGGGTGTTCTTCGGCGGCTACCTGCTGAGCGTGGGCGTCATCTGGTGGTGCTACCTGCGACGCCGGCTGCTGGTCACGCGGGTGCCCAGCCTCGCTCACGAGAACGTGTGACGCACGAGCCGACTTCCCGCTGCGTGCGCGGCTCGTAACACCCCTGTCACAGCAAGGAGAAACCGGCGACACGACGCCGCCGGATAGTGGCGGCAACGAAGGAGGAGCGCCGATGACACGCACTCTCGTCGTCGTGGGCCACGGCATGGTGGGCCACCGCCTGGTGCAGGCGTTGCGGGATCGGGACAGCTCCGGTGTCTGGCGGGTCGTGGTGCTCGGCGAGGAGCCGAGAGCGGCCTACGACCGGGTGGCGTTGTCCTCCTACGCGGACTCGTGGGACGCCACGCGCCTCGCGCTCGACGGTGGCCACAACGACGACCTGGTGGAGCTCCGTCTCGGCGACCCGGTGACGGCGATCGACCGCACCGCCCGCACGGTCACGACGGCGAGTGGCCGCCGCCAGTCCTACGACGCGCTCGTGCTGGCGACCGGCTCGCGGCCGTTCGTGCCGCCGGTGCCCGGCCACGACCTCCCCGGGTGCTTCACCTACCGCACGATCGAGGACCTGGACGCGATCCGGGCCGCGGCGGGCGCCGCCGCCGGGGACGGCGTGGTCGTCGGCGGCGGTCTGCTCGGTCTGGAGGCGGCGAACCTGCTGCGGCGACTCGGACTGCGCACGCGGGTCGTCGAGCTCGCGCCCCGGCTGATGCCGTTGCAGGTCGACGAGGGCGGTGGGGCCGTGTTGCGCCGTCTGGTCGAACGGCTCGACCTGAGTGTCCACTGTGGAGTGTCCACTCGGGCTGTCGAGTCCGCGGTGGACGGGTTGAGGGTGGTGCTGTCCGACGGCACGGAGTTGGCCGCCGGCCTCGTCGTGTTCTCCGCCGGCGTCCGGCCGAGGGACGAGCTCGCCAGGGCGTGCGGGCTCGCGGTGGGGGAGCGCGGGGGCGTGCTGGTCGACCTCGCCTGCCGCACCAGCGACGAGCGCGTCTACGCGGTGGGCGAGGTCGCGGCCGTGGAGGGCCGCTGCTACGGCCTGGTCGGCCCTGGGTACGCGATGGCCGAGGTGGTGGCGGACCGGCTGCTGGGCGGATCCGCCACCTTCCCCGGCGCGGACACCGCCACCAAGCTCAAGCTGCTCGGCGTCGACGTGGCCAGCTTCGGCGACGCCCACGCCGTGACCGAGGGCGCGTTGGAGGTCGTGCACAACGACCCGGTGTCCGGTTGCTACAAGAAGCTCGTCGTCTCCGACAACCCGCGTGACGCCGGGACGCTGCTCGGCGGCGTGCTGGTGGGCGACGCGTCGTCCTACGCCACGTTGCGCACGCTGGTGGGACGAACGCTGCCGACCGACCCCGGCTCGCTCATCGCGCCGGCCGGAGCCACCGGAGCCACCGGGTCCGGCGTCGGAGTCGACGCGCTGCCCGCCGACGCGCAGGTCTGCTCCTGCAACGCCGTGACCAAGTCCCGCATCCAGGAAGCGATCGTCGTCGACGGGTGCGCGGACGTGCCGGCGATCAAGGCGTGCACCAGGGCCGGCACCGCCTGCGGCTCGTGCGTGCCGATGCTCCGGCAACTGCTCTCCTCCTGCGGGGTCGAGCAGTCGACGGCGCTGTGCGAGCACTTCCCGCAGTCCCGCGCGGAGTTGTTCGAGATCGTCCGAGCGACCGGGGTGCGCACCTTCGGCGAGCTGGTGGCCCGACACGGCAGGGGGCGCGGCTGCGACATCTGCAAGCCGGTCGTGGCGTCCGTCCTGGCGTCGCTGGGCACCGGACACGTGCTCCAGGGCGACCAGGTGTCGTTGCAGGACACCAACGACCGGTTCCTGGCGAACATGCAGCGCAACGGAACGTACTCCGTGGTGCCCCGCATCCCCGGCGGGGAGATCACGCCCGACCGCCTGTTGGTCATCGCCGAGGTCGCCCGCGACTTCGGGCTCTACACGAAAATCACCGGCGGGCAGCGGATCGACCTGTTCGGCGCGACCGTCGACCAGCTACCCGCCATCTGGCGGCGACTGGTGGACGCGGGCTTCGAATCCGGCCACGCCTACGGCAAGGCGCTGCGCACGGTGAAGTCGTGCGTCGGCAGCACCTGGTGCCGCTATGGGGTGCAGGACTCGGTGGGGTTGGCCATCGAGCTGGAACTGCGCTACCGGGGACTGCGCTCACCGCACAAGGTCAAGGCCGCGGTCTCGGGCTGCGCCAGGGAGTGCGCGGAGGCCAGGAACAAGGACTTCGGGATCATCGCCACCGAGGAGGGCTGGAACCTGTACGTCGGCGGCAACGGCGGATTCCGACCGCGCCACGCCGATCTGCTGGTGTCCGATGTGGACAAGGAGACCCTGGTTCGGCTGGTCGACCGCTTCCTCATGTTCTACGTGCGCACCGCCGACCGGCTCCAACGCACCTCGACGTGGATCGAGGCGATGGAGGGCGGCCTCGACCACCTGCGGGACGTGGTCGTCGAGGACAGCCTCGGCATCGCCGCCGACCTGGAGGCGGCGATGGCCGAGCACGTGGCGAACTACGCCGACGAGTGGCGCGGGGTCCTGGAGGACCCGGAGAAACTGGCCCGGTTCACGTCCTTCGTCAACGCGCCCGGGGTGCCCGACCCGAGCATCTCGTTCCGCGCGGAGCGGGGCCAGCGGGTGCCGGTGCTGCTGCCCGTCCCCGGCGTGCCCGGGGCCGGCGAGGTCGCGGAGGTGAAGCGATGACGACCGCGGTCGACGAACAGGTGTGGGTGCCGGTCTGCGACTACGCCGCGTTGGAACCCGAGAGCGGCGTCGCGGCGTTGCTGCCCGGCGGAACCCAGGTGGCGCTGTTCCGCACCGGGGACGGCGCGGTGCACGCACTGTCCAACCTGGACCCGTTCAGCGGCGCGATGGTGCTCGCGCGGGGCATCGTCGGCGACCGCGACGGTGTGCCCGTGGTCGCCTCGCCCATGCACAAGCAGGCGTTCGACCTGCGCACCGGGCAGTGCCTGGACGACGACCGGGTCCGGGTCACCACCCACGCGGCGCGGGTGGTCGACGGGTGGGTGGAGGTGGCGGTCACGTGACGGCCCCGCCGCACACGGCAGGCGTGACGCCGGGGCCACCGCCGGGACCGCCCCCGCTGGCCGGCTACACGGTGGGCGTCACCGCTTCCCGCCGGGCCGACGAGCTGTCGGCGTTGCTGGAGCGGCGCGGGGCCACCGTGCTGCACGCGCCCGCGATCCGCATCGTGCCGCTGGCCGACGACGCCGAGCTGCTCGCCGCGACCCGACGGGTGCTGTCCGAGCCGGTCGACGCCGTCGTGGTCAGCACCGGGATCGGGTTCCGGGGCTGGGCGGAGGCGGCCGAGGGCTGGGGCATGGGTTCCGCGTTGCTCCGGCGGCTGGCCTCGGCCGACGTGCTCGCGCGGGGACCGAAGGCGCGTGGCGCGGTGCGGGCCGCCGGCCTGGTGGAGACGTGGTCACCGGACTCGGAGTCCTGCGCCGAGGTGCTCCGACACCTGCTTGACCAGGGCGTGGCCGGCCGGCGGATCGTCGTGCAACAACACGGCGAGCCGTTGACCGACTTCGTCGGGCCGCTGCGGGCGGCCGGCGCGACCGTCGTGGAGGTGCCGGTCTACCGCTGGATCGCTCCGGAGGACACAGCGCCGCTGGACCGGCTCATCGACGCGGTGCTCGTCGGCCAGATCGACGCCGTCACCTTCACCAGCGCGCCGGCCGCGGCGAACCTGTTGCGGCGCGCCGAGCGGACCGGGCGCGGCGACCGCCTGCGCGTCGCGATGCGCGCCAACGTGGTCGCCGCCTGCGTGGGGGCGATCACCGCGGAGCCGCTGGAGCGGGCTGGTGTGCCGACGGTGCGTCCGGAGCGGGCGCGGATCGGCGCGCTCGCCCGACAGGTGGTCGAGGTGCTGCCGGCCAGGGCGGTGCGACTCCGGGTCGCGGGGCGGGACTTCGAGCTGCGGGGGCACGCCGTACTGCTGGACGGGGAGCTGCGTGCGGTCGCACCCGCGCCGATGTCCGTGCTGCGGGTGCTCGCGGCGCGACCGGGACATGTGGTCCCCCGCGCCGAACTGGTCGCCGCGTTGCGCGACAACTCGGGGCGGGACGCGGTGGCCGACGAGCACGCCGTCGAGACGGCCGTCGGACGCCTGCGCTCCGCGCTCGGCGACCCCCGGCTCGTGCGAACCGTGGTCAAGCGCGGCTACCGGTTGGCCGTGGAGACAGGAGGCGCTCGTGGGTGGTCAGGCCCGCCTCGCGGCCACGAGCGCTGACCGGGCGCGGAAGGCCTCAGGCTCGCGCGACGACGAGGGAACGGTGGTGGTCGGATGACTCTCGTGCTGGTGGCACACGGCTCCCGGGACCCGGGAGGTACCGCGGTCGTGCGGCGGATCGCCGCGGCTGTGCGGGAGCGGTTGGGTCGGGTGCCGGTGCGGGTGGCCTACGCCGACGTCGCCCGCCCGACCGTCGGCGAGGTGCTCCGCGGGCTGGGCGGCCCGACGGTGGTCGTGCCGGCCTTCCTCGCGGCGGGTTACCACGTGCGGGTGGACGTGCCCGGGCAGGTCGCGGCCAGCGTCCGGCCGGACGCCGTCGTGACCCCGCCGCTCGGACCGCACCCCGCGCTGGTGGCGGCGGCGGTCGAGCGACTGCGGGCCGTCGGGCTCCGGCCGGGCGACGGTGTCGTGCTCGCGGCGGCCGGGTCCACCGACCCCCGTGCCCTCGCCGACGTCCAGCGCGCCGCTCGGCTGCTCTCGGCGTGGACCGGCGAACGGGTGCGGACCGCCTACGCCACCACCGCGGAGCCGGGCGTGGCGGACGCGGTTGCCGCCCTGCGTGCGGAGCGGCGAAGGGTGGTGCTCGCGTCGTGGTTGCTCGCGCCGGGGGCGTTCCACCGGGTGCTGCTCGGGGCGGGCGCTGACGCGGTGGCTGAGCCGCTCGGCGCGCACACGCGCGTCGTCGACCTCGTGGTGCGGCGCTATCTCGACGCGCGTTGCTATCGGGACTGGGCCGCCTGACGTGAGTGTGCGGCGCTGACGACGCGGAGCAGTTGAACTCTCATCGATGATCCGGAGATGGGCGCCGAGAACGCGTGTGTCGTGCGTCCGCTGCCGGTGTGGTGCGAGGGGTGGAGACCGCTCTTGTCAAGTCGTTGTCCACAGGGCCTGGCGGTTGTCCACAGTGACCTGATTGTCGGGTGAAGAAACTGTCCCCCAGTCGGGAATTGTCCACAGGGGAGCGAATCGGGCTGGGGCCCGAGTGCCGGGGCTCGATAGGCTGGAGCGGGGCTCGCCCCCCAGGGAGGGAGGGGGCTGTCCTGAGGGCGCGGAGGAGAAGGTCAGCCGCCGGAGCCCTGGTGGTGACGTGGAGGCCGTCGGTGCCAGGGAAGGCGCCCCGATCCCAGAAACTCCAATCCCAGAAATCCAGCCCCGGAAACGCCGATCCCGGAAATGTCGACCCCGGAGGTTCCCGTTTGAGGAACTTCGGTTCAGGAATCTGAGACCCGGAAACCCGAGGCCCTGGGGTGACCGGCCGCGAGGCCTCAGTCCCAGAGACCGAGCTGGGGCTCCTCGCGCTCGGGCAGCGGCTCGGTCCACCGGTAGCGCCGCATGTCGATCCGCTCCCCGTCGGCGAGCACGCCCTCGGCCCGCAGCAACTCAAGCTGCTCGTGGACCAGGTGGGTGGCCATGGAACCGTCGGAGCGGAGCACGCGGTGCCACGGCAGGTCGTGGCCGTCCTCGGCGAGGATGCGCCCGACCAGCCGGGGTGAGGGCGCGCCGGCCAACTCGGCGACGTCCCCGTAGGCCAGCACCCGGCCCGAGGGGATGTCCAGCACCACGGCGCGCACCCGTTCCACCAACGCCTCGTCCATGCCTCAGCCTCCCACGAAGTCGCGGACCAGCGCGCCGACCTCGGCGGGCCGCTCCAGGTGGACCATGTGCCCGCTGTCCAGCGGCCGGACGACGAGCTCGGAGCCGAGCGCGGCCCGGCAGTCGGCGACGAACCCCGGCCGGACGAAGTCGGCCCGCTCGGCCGGAACCAGCAGGGTCGGCGTCCCCACCGGGGGAACGACGTGCGCGCGGGCCATCTCCGACCAGGCCGTGGTGATCGAGGCCGGGGTGTGGCGCCACCGCCAGCGGCCGTCCTCGGCGCGGACCAGGTTGTGGTCCAGCTCCTCCTCGACGACCTCCGGCGCGGCCCCGGACCACTGCTCGGCCTGGTCGCGGCGGGCGGCCTCGCGGTCCTCGTACGCCTCCGCCGTCATCCAGGTCTCGGCCCGGTCGAGCGCCATCGCCGGGTCGAGGCCGACGGCGGGGTCCAGCAGCGCCAGGCGCGCGACCCGCTCGGGGGCGAGCAGGGCGAGGTGGAGCGCCACCGCGCCGCCGAAGGAGTGGGCGAGCACGGGCACCCGTTCGAGCTCCAGCGCGTCGAGGACGCCGAGCACGTCCCGCGCGTGCTGCTCCAGCGTCCACGGCGGAACGCGCGGAGAGCGGCCGTGGCCGCGCAGGTCGGGGGCGAGCACCCGGTACCCCGGGAGGTGGTCGGCGACCAGCCGCTGCCACCGCGCTCCGTGCCCGGTGACGCCGTGCAGGGCGACCAGCGGCGGCCCGGCCGGGTCGCCCAGCTCGCGCACGTGCAGTGGCGCTGTGATCACCTGTGCGTTGTACCACCGCCCACCGGTCGGGTGGCCGGCCGTCCCCGCCTCCGGGGCGACGGCTCCCCGGCAGCCTGGGAGAACGTTGGTTTTCGTCTCCGGCACCCCCGGCGCGGGCCGGGTCGGGCGGGCCGCTACCGTCACTCGGTCGGGTAGTTGACCAGGGGAGACGCGCGGGACGGGTGGTGCACCCGAATGTCGGAGCGACGTGGTTCCATCGGCGGCGTGCTCCCCGCGACGCCAGCTCCTCTCCTGGTGCGGCGGCCAGCGCCCCCCGGCCCGGAGCCGGAGTGGGACGCGGCCGGCCGCCGGGTCCTGGCGCACGCGGGTGGCTTCCTCCGGGTCCTCGGCGGACCGGGCACCGGCAAGACGACGCTGCTCGCGCAGGTCGCCGCCGACCGCATCGCCCGGCGCGGGGTCGACCCGGAGAACGTGTTGGTGCTCACGGCCAACCGCAGGGCGGCCAGCGCGATGCGGGCGCACGTCACCGCGCTGCTGACCGCCGCCAACCCCGACCGCGCCGACGGTGATCACCTGCGGACCGTGCGGCAACCGCTCGTTCGCACCGTCCACTCCTACGCCTTCGGGGTCCTGCGGCTCCAGGCCGCCCTGCACGGCGAGCCCCCGCCGAAACTGCTCTCCGGCCCCGAGCAGGACGCCGTCGTGCGGGACCTGCTGCTCGGCGACGCGGAGATGGGCGCCGACTACTGGCCGGAGCGGCTGCGGCCGGCGCTGACCCTGCCGGGCTTCGCCGAGGAGCTGCGGGACCTGCTGCTGCGGGCCGCGGAACGCGGACTCGGCCCCGAGGACCTGATCGAGCTCGGTCGGCGGCACGAGCGCGACGAGTGGGTCGCCGCCGGCCGGTTCTTCCAGACCTACGAGCAGGTCACCCTGCTGCGGGGCGCCGGAGGGCCGCAGGCCACCGCGCCGGCGCTGGACGCGGCCGAGCTGATCGCCTCCGCGCTGCTGGCGCTGGACGTCGACCCGGAGCTGCTGGCCGCCGAGCGGGCCAGGGTGCGGCTGCTGCTGGTCGACGACGCGCAGCACCTGGACCCGCAGGCCCACGAGCTGGTGCGCCGGCTCGGCGAGGCGGCCGGGGAGTTCGTGCTGGCCGGCGACCCCGACCAGTCGGTGTTCGGCTTCCGGGGCGCCGACCCCGGCCGCCTGGTGGACGCCGACCCCACCGGCGAGCGCACGGCCGTGCTCACCGTCGACCGCCGGATGGCGCCGGCGGTCCGCTCCGTGGTGCGCCGGCTCGCCGCGCGCCTGCCCGGCGCCGGGCGGCAGCGGAGCCTGGCCGGTCCGGAGGGCGAGGCCGAGGAGCTGACCGCGCTCGCCGGCCAGGTGCAGGTCCGCCTGCTCGCCTCCGCCGCGCAGGAGGCGAGCTGGGTGGCCGACCAGCTCCGTCGCGCCCACCTCCTCGACGGCGTGCCGTGGTCGGAGATGGCGGTGCTGGTCCGCTCCACCACGCACACCCTGCCGGTGCTGCGGCGGGCCCTGCTCGCGGCCGGGGTGCCGGTGATGGTGCCCGCCGACCACGTGCCGCTCGCCCGGCAGAGCGCGGTGTGGCCGCTGCTGACGCTGCTGCGGGTGGCGGCCCGGCCGGAGGAGCTCGACCAGGACACCGCGGCCGCGTTGCTGGTCTCGCCGCTCGGCGGCGCGGACGCGCTGGCCCTGCGCCGGCTGCGGCGCGGCCTGCGCCGGCTGGAGCTGGCGGCCGGCGGCGAGCGGTCCAGCGGTGAGCTGCTGGTCGAGGTGCTGACCAGCGACGAGCGGCTGGCCGCGCTCGACGACACCGAGGCCGAGCCGGCCCGCCAGCTCGCCGGGCTGTGGCGCACGGCGCGGGAGGCGCTGGCCGAGGGCGCGGGCGTCGAGCAGGTGTTGTGGGCGGTGTGGCAGGCCAGCGGCCTGGAGCGGCGGTGGGTGGCGCAGTCCGCCCGGGGCGGCACGGCCGGCGCGCAGGCCGACCGCGACCTGGATGCCGTGGTCGCGTTGTTCGACGCCGCCGCCCGGTACGCCGACGCCCTGCCCGGGGCGAGCGTGACCGGCTTCGCCGAGCACCTGTCGGTGCAGCAGATCAGCGGCGACTCGCTCGCGCCCGCCGCGCCGAGGGACGACGCCGTCGCGGTGCTCACCGCCCACGCGGCGGCGGGTCGCGAGTGGACGGTCGTCGCGGTGCCCGGGGTGCAGGAGGGGGTCTGGCCCGACCTGCGCTCGCGCGGCTCGTTGCTCGGTGTGGAGCGCCTGGTCGACGTGCTCGCGGGAGTGGCGGTCGACGAGACGGTCTCGGCGACCGCGCCCCTGTTGGCCGAGGAGCGGCGGTTGTTGCTGGTCGCCGCCAGCCGGGCCCGGCGGACGTTGCTGGTCAGCGCCGTGCGGGGCGAGGACGAGCAGCCGTCGCGCTTCCTCGACGAGCTCGACGGCGCCGCGACCGACCCGGACGCGGTCGCCCGCCCGGTGTTCCGGCCGGAACGCGGGCTGGTGCTGGCCGAGCTGGTCGGGGAGCTCCGGCGGGCGGTCTGCGACCAGGACGCCGACCCGGCCCGCCGCCGGCGCGCGGCCCGCCAGCTCGCCCGGCTCGCCGCGGCCGGCGTGCCCGGCGCCCACCCCGACACCTGGTACGGCCTGCCCGACGTGTCCACCGATGCTCCACTGTGGACGGACGACGTGGTGCGGGTCTCGCCGTCGGCGGTGGAGAAGTTGTTGCGGTGCCCGTTGCGGTGGCTCGTGGAGAAGCACGGGGGCGAGGACGCCGCCGCGCTGGCCAGCGTGACCGGCTCCCTCGTGCACGCCATGGCCCAGGCGGTCTCCAGCGGCGCGGACGAGGCCGAGGTGCGGCGCGCCCTCGACGAGGCGTGGGCCGTGGTGGACGCGGGAGCGCCGTGGTTCTCCCGCCGCGAGCGGCAGCGGGTCGAGGCCATGCTCGGCACCTTCCGCACCTGGCTGTCCCGCAGCCGGGGCGAGCTGACCCAGCTCGCCGTCGAACACGACCTCAACGTCGAGCTGCCGGCCGAGAACGGCGCTGCCGGCACTGGTGACGCTGACGGCGCCGGCCGCGGACCCCGGGTGCGCGTGCGGGGGCGGGTCGACCGGCTGGAGGTCGACCGGCAGGGCCGGCCCGTGGTGGTGGACCTCAAGACGGGCAAGACCCCGGTGGCCAAGGCCGAGGCCGAGGAGCACCCGCAGCTCGCCGTCTACCAGCTCGCCGCCGCGCTCGGCGCCTACCGCTCGCTGGGTGTCAGCGCGGAACCCGGTGGCGCGCGCCTGGTGTACGTCGCCAACGCCGACCGGAGCGGCGCGGCCAAGGAACGCGTGCAGTCGGCGCTGGACGGTGAGCGCCTGGCCATGTGGCGGGACGCCGTGCGGGCCGCCGCCGTCGCCAGCACCGGGCCGGAGTTCGACGCGAACGAGAGCGCCGACTGCCCCCGGTGCGTCGCCCGCACGTGCTGCCCCCTCCAGCCCTCCGGCCGGCAGGTGGGCTCGTGACGGAGACCGTCGACCGCCCGGGCGAGGCCGCGGGCGGTTTCCTGCCGCTGGAGGGCGCGTGGGCCGGGAGCACGGCTCCCGCGGGCCCGCCCACGCCCGTGGTCAGCCCCCGGGAACTGGCCGCCGCGCTCGGCCTGCACCCGCCGACGCCCGAGCAGGCCGCGGTGATCGCCGCGCCGGCCGAACCGGCGTTGGTCGTCGCCGGGGCTGGCGCGGGCAAGACCGAGACGATGGCCGCCAGGGTGGTGTGGCTGGTGGCCAACCGGTTCGTCACCCCGGACCGGGTGCTGGGCCTGACCTTCACCAGGAAGGCCGCCCGGCAGCTCGCCGACCGGGTGCGGGCGCGGCTGCGCCGACTGGCCGGCTCGCCGCTGCTGGACCGGATCGATCCCAGCGGGGAACTGCGCGCCCAGGTCCTGGCCGGCGAACCCACCGTGCTGACCTACCACGCCTACGCCGGCCGGCTGGTCGCCGAGCACGGCCTGCGCCTGCCCGTGGAGCCGGGCGCCCGGCTGTTGAGCGAGACCGCCACCTGGCAGCTCGCCCACCGGGTGGTGAGCACCTGGACCGAGGACCTGGACACCGACCGGGTGCCGGCCACCGTGACCGGGTACGTGTTGGCGCTGGCCGGCGAGCTGGCCGAGCACCTGGTCACCCCGGACCGCCTCCGCGAGCACGCGCTCGCCTTCTGCGCGGCCGTCGAGGAGGCGCCGCGCGCGAAGGGGCAGCCGGCCAAGCTCAAGCAGGCGTTGGTGGACGTCCTGGCCACCCAGCGGCTGCGGCTGGCCCTGCTGCCGCTGGTGGAGTCCTACGCGCAGCGGAAACGACGCGAGGGCGCCATGGATTTCGCCGACCAGATGGCGTTGGCCGCCCAGCTCGCCGAGGAGCACCCGGAGGTGGCGGTCGGCGAACGCGAGCGGTACGGGGCCGTGCTGCTCGACGAGTACCAGGACACCGGCCACGCGCAGCGGGTGTTGCTGCGCGGCCTGTTCGGGCGCGGCCGCCCGATGCCGGTCACCGCCGTCGGCGACCCGGCCCAGGCGATCTACGGGTGGCGGGGTGCGAGCGCGGCCAACCTGCCCCGGTTCGCCACCGACTTCCCCCGCCGCCGGGGCCGCGACCTCGCGCCCGCGACCCGGTACGGGCTGATGACCAGCTTCCGGAACCCGGCGGAGGTCCTGGTGCTGGCGAACGCGGTCTCCGCGCCGCTGCGCGCGGAGGGGGTCGAGGTCGACGAGCTCCGGCCCAGGGAGGACGCCGGCCCCGGCGACGTCCGGTGTGCGCTCCTGTCGGACGTGCGGGCGGAGCGGGAGTGGCTGGCCTCGGCGGTCGCCGAGCGCTGGCAGTCCACTGTGGACGAAACCGGCCGGCCGCCCACCGCCGCCGTGCTCGTGCGGCGGCGCCAGGACATGGCGGAGGTGGCCGCCGCGCTGCGGGAGCGGGGACTGCCGGTCGAGGTCGTCGGGCTGGGCGGGCTGCTCGACGAGCCCGAGGTCCGCGACCTGGTGAGCGCCCTGCGCATGCTGGTCGACCCGCTCGCCGGCAGCGCGGCGGTCCGGCTCCTCACCGGCTCCCGGTGGCGGCTGGGCGCGTCCGACCTCGCCGCGCTGTGGGACCGGGCGGGGGAGATCGCCGGCGGCACCCGACCGGGACAGTCCGATGTGGACGATCCTTTGGTCGCGCTGACCGAGGCCGTGCCCGGCGAGCACGCCGAGCGGGCTGGGCTGGTGGACGCGCTGGACGACCCCGGCCCCGCCGAGCGCTACTCGGTGGAGGGCTACCGGCGCGTCCGCCGGCTGGGGCGCGAGCTGGCGAACCTGCGCCGCCGGCTGGACCAGCCGCTGCCCGAGCTCGTCGCCGACGTCGAGCGGAGCCTGCTGCTCGACATCGAGGCGCTGGCCCGCCCCGGCGGGGTGGGCCGCGCCCAGCTGGACGCCTTCGCCGACGTGGTCGCGGAGTACACCGCCGCCAGCCCGGCCGCCACCCTGCCGGCGTTCCTGGACTACCTCGCGACCGCCGAGCAGGCCGAGGACGGCCTGGAGCCCGGCGAGGTTGAGGTCGCCGAGGACCGCGTGCAGGTGCTCACGATGCACGCGGCCAAGGGGCTGGAGTGGCAGGTCGTCGCGGTGCCGCACGTGGTCGCCGGCGTCTTCCCCGGCACCAAGAAGCAGTCGAGCTGGCTGCGCGCCGTGACCCAGCTCCCCGCGCCACTGCGCGGCGACGCCAGCGACCTGCCGCCGTTGCGGCTGGAGTCGTGCGGCAACCGCAAGGAGGTCGAGGAGGAGTTCCTCGCCCACGAGGAGGCGTTCGACCAGCGGCGGCTGGTCGAGGAGCTGCGCCTGCTCTACGTCGCGCTCACCCGGTCCGAGCGGACGTTGCTGGTCTCCGGGCACTGGTGGGGGGAGCGGAGCCGGCGCGGCCCCTCGGACTTCCTCCGCCAGGTGCACGAGGCGCTCACCACCACCGGGGTGGGCGTGGTCGATCACTGGGCGGACCCGCCGCCCGACGACGAGCCGAACCCGCTGGCCGAGCAGGCGCGCGCCGTCCGCTGGCCGGTCGACCCGCTCGGCCCGCGCCGCTCGGCCGTCGCGGAGGGCGCGGAGCTGGTGCGCGCCGCGCTCGAACAGTCCACAGTGGACGACGAGGCGCTGTTCACCGTGGACGAGCTGGACAGCGCCGGGCTGGACGACACGGGACTGGACGGGGTTGGGCCGGACGGGCCGGGAGCGGACGACCCCGAGGGCTGGGCGCGCGACGTGACCGTGTTGCTGGCGGAGCGCCGGGCTGCGGCCGACCGCCGCGAGCACGTGGCGCTGCCCGCGCAGATGTCGGTGAGCCAGCTCGTCGAGCTCGCGGCGGACCCGGACGCGCTCGCCCGTCGGCTGCGCCGTCCGCTGCCGTTCCCGCCGAACACCTTCGCCAGGCGGGGCACCGCCTTCCACACCTGGCTGGAACAACGCTTCTCCGCGGGGCGGCTGCTCGACCTGGACGAGCTCCCGGGCGCGGCCGACGCCGACGCCGCGCCCGACGAGGACCTGGAGGTGTTGCGCGAGGCGTTCCTGGCGAGCGAGTGGGCCGAGCGCACGCCGCACGACGTCGAGGTGCCGTTCGAGACCGAGGTGGACGGCATCGCGGTGCGGGGTCGGATGGACGCGGTGTTCGCCGACCCGGACGGCGGGTGGACGGTCGTGGACTGGAAGACCGGCGCGGTGCCGGACCGCGAGCGGTTGCCGGCGGTCTCGGTGCAGCTCGCCGCCTACCGGCTCGCCTGGTCCGCGTTGACCGGGGCGCCGCTGGACAAGGTCAGGGCGGCGTTCCACTACGTGCGGCGCAACCGCACTCTGCGGCCGGCCGACCTGCTCGACGCGGACGGCCTGCGTGACCTCCTGCGTTCCGTCCCGCGGGCGTGATCGCCATCGGCGGACCGCGACCAGTTCGGTGACGCGAACCCGCAGCCGCCTCACCGCGAGGAGCGCGGCTCGGACCGGGAAGGCGTTGTGACGCAGGGCTTTCCTCATGACGGCGTTCATGACGATGTCCATGGCGATGTCCATGGCGACGACGGTAGGAACCCGGAGCGGTCCAAAGCGGAAGCGACGCGTTTTGGTGCGCGTGTCCAGCGAATCCGACACCACACCCAGCCCTCCCGGACACCGACCGAGCGGTTTTCTGCGTCTGGTGTGCGAAATCCCGGGTCCACCCCGCGCGGCTGAGCAGCCGGTTTGCCGCCGAACCCCGGGTGCGAGAAGCATGGCGCAATGCCGCTAGCTCAGAACTGGCTCCTGGACAGCCCGCCCGACACGCAGGTCGTGGTCGCCCAGGAACTCGTGGAACTCCGCGCTCCGCTGGTGAACGTGAGCCGGGACGACGAGGGCGCGTGGTCCTTCCGCGGCCCCGGCGCGGCCGGCGAGCAGACCACCGTGCTGGCCCTCGCCGACGTCGTCAACGCCTGGCCGCACGTGGCGTCGCTGGACGAGCTGCGCCCCGGAGCGGTCGCCCTCTGGGACTGGTCGGGCAACGGGTGGCAGATCGGCTTCCCCGCCACCACCGACCCGGTGCGCGGGGTCGACCTGGACGAGGCGAAGTGGCCGGTCCTCGGCGAGGACGCGCACGCGGTCGTCGAACGCGCCGTCGTCACCGGCGAACGCCCGCTGACCGACATCCAGCGGGACGAGGAGGGCTTCTCCTACGTCGGGCCGGAGCAGGCCGCCGACCCGACCCCCGAGGACTACCTGTTGGTGCCGTTGGCCGACGTGGTGCGCCGCTGGCCGCACTCCCTGCCCGTGGTGGTGGCCCTGGAGGTCGGCGAGGGCGTCGAGTGGCGCCACGACGCCCAGCAGTGGGAGAGCTACCGCTTCACCCGCGCCTGATCCCCCCGTGTCCCGCCCGCCGCTCCCGCCGACCGGGTGGGGGCGGCGGGCGTTCGGCGTACCGGACGGGTCGACGCCGTGAGGTGTCCGCCGGGGGCGGATACCCTGGGCGGGTGGGAGCCAGCGCGGACCCGGGTTGGCAGTGCCTCGGCCAGGAGCTCAGCGTCGTGGCGCGGGGCGCGCGGGCCCACCTGGACCGGGTCCTCTCCGGGCACGGCGTGACGTTCGCCGGCTTCCTGGTGCTGCGGGGCCTGGCCGCGGGGCCGGTCGGCAACGGCGAGCTGGCCGCGCGGCTGGAGATCGAGGCGCCGACGCTGACCCGGCAGGTCAACCGGCTCGTGCGGGCCGGGCTGGTGGAGCGCTCGGTGCCCGACGGCGACCGGCGCGCGGTGCGGCTGTCGCTGTCGGAGCGGGGCCGTCGGCTGCTGGCCGACGTCGAACGGGCGGTCGCGGAGGGCGACGCGGAACTCGCCGCCCCGCTGGACGCCGACGAGCTCGCCACGCTGCGCCGACTGCTCGGCCGACTCGGCGCGCACGTCGACCGGCTGGGTCGGCGGTGGGGCCACGACGTGGTCAGCGGCGGGCCTGCGCCCTCGCCACCTCGGCCTTGAGCACCCGGTCGTAGAGGACCTCCAGCAGCCACCGGCCGAACAGCGACGGCCCGAACTCCCGCGACCGGTCCTCCGGCGCCACCGACACCGCGGAGCTCCCGTCGGCGAGGGTGGTGACCACCCCCACGCCGTAGTAGTCCAGTTCGATCAGCGGCCACTCGTCGTCCTGGGGAGCGGACAGCACGACGGCGCACGGCGCGAGCGTCATGAGCGTGCCGCACGACTCCAGCGCCCTGGACAGCGCGGTCTCCTCGACGAGCACCCCGACCAGGTCGACGGCCGGCACGGGCAGCCGGTCGTGGAACGTCGACTGGAACCAGGACCGGAACCAGTTCGGGTCGGTCTCCGGCGGCCATCCGTTGCGCACGCGCCAGCGGTGCACGTCCCTGCGTACGCGCACCACCGCGGACACCCGTTTGCCGAGGACCGCCACATCGGCGATGACGACGCCGCGCCAACCCAGTGCGAACGCGGCGTGCTGAAGAGCCAGCACTCGGGCATCCTAGGGCCTGATCCACAGTCGTTGCCAAGCGTGAGCGGAAGACCGCGCTCCGGAGTCGGGTGGAGGCGATCCCCAGCGGTGCGGCGGAAATCGGCGTCTCGGGATGAAGCCGCTGGTCGGGGCGTCGGGGTGCGGGAGGGAGTGCTGCCAGCACCCCGGAGGTCGCGGTTGCCCGGTGTTGGACATCACCGCCGGAGAGCGCTTACCGCCCCGTTCTGACCCTCCACAGTGGACGTTCGGAGAACGGGCGCCGTGATTCGCGTCAGGCGTTGAGTTCTCCTGTCGTCGCGCCGAACCGGAAGCCGGGCGCCAGACGTGCTGTTTCGTCATAGACGGCGAGCGGTCCGACCTCCGGCACCCCCGCTCCGGCGGACTGTGACGAATCGGGCGCGAACGGCCTGGCGTGGCGACGGCCGAACGTGTGCCGACTGGGCCTGTTGGCGGCTACCCTGCTCCGCCGTGAGCGACGACCACCATCCCGGCGCGGAGACCGCGGGGAAGTCCCGCCCGGCCGCCACGGTTGCCGCGGTCCGCGCCGCCGTGGCCGGCCACGCCCCGGACTTCCTCGCCGACCTCCGCGACTGGGTGTCGATCCCGTCGATCTCCGCCGACTCCCGGCACCACGCCGACGTGGTCGAGTCCGCGCGGTGGCTCGCCGAGGCGCTCCGCCGCGACGGCTGGCCGCTGGTCGAGGTCTGGGACACGACCTCGGCGGGCCCGATGCTGCCCGCCGTGCACGCCTGCTGGCCGGCGGAGGACCCGGACGCGCCGGTGGTGCTGGTGTACGCGCACCACGACGTGCAGCCGGTCGACCCGGTGACGGCGTGGGACCACCCGCCGTTCGAGGCGGTCCTCGTCGGCGACGAGCTGTTCGGCCGGGGCGTGAGCGACGACAAGGGCCAGGTGCTGATGCACCTGCTCGCCCTGCGCGCCCACCTGGACGCCACCGGGCGCACCGCGCCGGCGGTGACGGTGAAGCTGCTCGTCGAGGGGGAGGAGGAGTCCGCGTCGCCGAACCTGGCCCGGCTGCTCGCCGACCACGCCGACGCGCTCGCCTGCGACCTCGTGGTCGTCTCCGACACGCAGCTGCTCGGCAGGGACACGCCCAGCGTCTGCGTGGGCATGCGCGGCCTGGCCGACGCGGAGGTCGTCTTCCACGGCGCCGCCAGCGACCTGCACTCCGGGCAGTTCGGCGGCGCGGTCGTCAACCCGGCCGTGGCGCTCGCCAAGCTGCTGGCGGCGTTGCACGACGACGACGGCCGCGTCGCCATTCCCGGGTTCTACGACGACGTCCGTGATCCCGACCCCGCGGAGCGCGCCGCGTTCGCGCGGCTGCCCTTTGACGAGGCGGCGTGGCTGGCCGGTCCGGGCGCCGGCGCGAGCGCGTGGGGCGAGGCGGGGTGGAGCACCCTGGAGCGGCTCTGGGTGCGGCCCACGGTCGAGGTGAACGGTGTGCACAGCGGGTACACCGGTCCGGGGGTGAAGACGGTGGTGCCCAGGCAGGCGACGGCGAAGCTCACCTTCCGGCTGGTGCCGGGCCAGCGCGTGGCGCGGGTGTTGGACCTGTTGCGGGACTTCGTCGCCGCGCGGACCCCGCACGGCGTCCGGTCCGAGGTCCGCACGGGGCGCGGCGGGTTCGACCCCGCCGTCGTCGAGCCGGGCGACCCCGCCACGGGCGCGGTGGTCGACGCCCTCCGGATGGTCTTCGACCACGACATCGTCCCTGCGCGCTCCGGGGGTTCCGGCCCCGCGGCCCTGCTGACGGACGCGCTGGGGGCGCCCCTGGTCTTCCTCGGCGCCGGCCTGTCGGGGGACCACGTCCACGCACCGAACGAGCGGGTGGCGGTTCCGCTGCTGCACCGGGGCGCCGAGGCCGCCGCGGTGCTGTGGGACCTGTTGCCCGGCCGGCTCGCCCGAGCGGGCGGTGGCACCGAGGAGCACACGGCATGAGGCAGCGGTGGCGGACGTCGGACCGGCTGACCGAGCGCCCGGACCACGCGCTGGTCGGCGTGATCCGGATGCCGGAGAGCGGGGTCGGCCCGGTGCGGTCGATCATCCGCCGGGTGGTCGGGGCGCTGCTCGCGCTGACCGCCGCGATCCTGATCGTCTACTCGGACCGGGACGGCTACCGCGACGTCAACGGCGACGGGCTGTCGCTGCTCGACTGCGTCTACTACGCGACGGTGTCGCTGTCCACGACCGGCTACGGCGATATCACCCCGGTGTCCTCGTCGGCCCGGCTGGTCAACGTCCTCGTCATCACCCCGCTGCGGGTGTTGTTCCTCATCGTGCTGGTCGGCACCACGCTCGAGGTGCTCACCGAGCGGTCCCGGCAGGCTCTCAAGATCCAGAAGTGGAGGCGCAAGGTGCGCGACCACGTGGTGGTCATCGGCTTCGGCACCAAGGGGCGGTCGGCCGTCAGCGCCCTGCTCGGCGACGGGGCGGACCCGTCGCGGATCGTGGTGGTGGACACGGACAAGACGGCGCTGGACGCCGCGTCCTCGCTCGGGCTGGTCACGGTCAGCGGGTCCGGCACCCGCTCCGACGTGCTGCGGGTGGCCGGGGTGTCGGACGCCAGGTCCGTCGTGGTCGCGGCCAACCGCGACGACACGGCCGTGCTGGTCACGCTGACCGCGCGGGAGCTGGCGCCCAAGGCGCAGATCGTGGCCGCGGTCCGGGAGGCGGAGAACGTCCACCTGCTGCGCCAGTCGGGCGCCGACTCGGTCGTGGTGTCCAGCGAGACGGCCGGCCGGCTGCTGGGCATGGCCACCTCGACCCCGTCGCTGGTGGAGATGTTCGAGGACCTGCTCACGCCGGACGCCGGACTGGCGATCGGCGAGCGGGAGATCGAGCACGGCGAGGTCGGCGGCTCGCCGCGCCACCTGTCCGACATCGTGCTGGGCGTGGTGCGCGACGGTCGGCTCTACCGGGTCGACGCCCCGGAGGTCGACGCGCTCGACCCCGGCGACAAGCTGCTCTACGTGCGCAAGGTGACGCCGGCCGGCGAGAGCTGACCCGCACGGGCTCCCGCCACGGTGACGACCAAAGCCCCGAGGGCTCTTGGCCGCGGCGGCGGCCGGCGCGGGGAAACACGGAGTCCCGCCGGGGCCGGTTCCTGTCCGATCTCTTTCGCCGGATGCCTCCGGTGTGCTGCGACGGGAGCTCCGCGACCGGGCGGATCGGGCGGAGACGTCCGACCTCGGGCCGGGGCACGGGCCGGGGAAGGGCATCTGCCACGATCGGGGAGTGGCGGTGCGGCATAGGCCGGTGCGGTGGCTGCTGGTCCTGACGGTCATCGGGCTGGTCGGGTTCGGCGCGACGGTCGCCGTGTGGTGGCCGCTGTCCGGTTCGTGGACCGGCGGCGGGGACTCCGGGCGGCGGGTCGGCGCGACAGTGGTCACCTCGGCCCCGTGTGGCGCGGCCGAGGCGAGCGACGTGGTCGAGGTGCAGGTCGAGGGACGGACGCGGCGGGCGCGGCTCGACGGGTGCGGCCACCGGCAGGGCGAGACGTTCGACGTCGACCTGCCCGCGTCGGTCCCGGCCGACGGCGACCTGCGGGTCTGGCTGGCCGGAACCGGCTCCACCGGCGCCGGACCGGGCCTGGAGACCCGTCTCCGGGCGGTGCTGCTCGCCCTGGCCTCCGTGTCGGGAGGCCTCCTCGCCTTCCTGGTCCGCAAACGACCTGGCGCCCGCCCGGCGAAGGGCGAGGAGAACGCTCCCGTCGCCCCGGCGCCCGCAGCATCGGCGTCTGTGCCGCCGGGGCCCGTGCCGCCGGGGCCTGTGCCGTCGACGCCCGCAGCGCCCGCGTTGGCCGAACCGGCGCCCGAACCCGCCTGGCCGCAGCCGGTCGGCAACCGGACCGAGTAGTCCCCTTCCCCCGCCACGGCCGGCGGGAGGACCGAAGACGGCGCGCGTCCGCTCAGGCGACCGAATCCGACGGGGCGGCCCACGTGTTGCACTGCGCGGTGCTGTTGCTCCTGGCCCCCTGGTTCGCCCACGCCCGGTTCACCTCGGGCCGGCCGTGGTCGCGGGGCTTGCCGTTGTTCGGCCAGTCCCCGCGGTCCCCGAAGTCCTGGGCGGCGTCGTTGGCCATCGTCCGGTCCACGGAGCCCTTCCCGCCCACCGCGGCGATGAACATCGCCCCGAAGCAGGTGGCCTGGAGCTCCTTCCTGCGCGACAGCTCCAACCCCGCCGGGGTCTCCGGGCCCACCTCGTACATCCGGTCCCACCCCGCCTTCAGGATGCCGCTGGAGCCCTGCACGTGGTGCCCGTACTCGTGGGCGAGGACGGCGAGGTACTTGCCGGCCCGGTTCCCGAGCTTCTCGCGCTGCGAGTAGTAGAGCGCGGTCATGTAGATGACGCCGTCGCAGTAGTAGGCGGTGTCCTCCTGCGTCAGGTTGCCGCAGGGCGTCTTCACGTTGCCGGTGATCGTGCGCAGTTCGACCGGCTTCAGCGGCAGCCTGGCCGCGTGGAAGGCCGGGGCCCACACCGCCTCCAGGCAGGGCAGGGCCGCCCGGTAGAACGCGTCCTGGCCGGCGGGGTCGGGGCTGAACCGGGGGAGCTGGCAGGTGGTCGGCGCGGCGCCGATTCCCTGTGCGCTCAACGGGTTGTCGCTGGTGCGGTAGACCGGTTTGGGCTGGGCCGACGTCGTCGACGTCGGTGTGGAACCGGTGGGCGACCGCGTGGCCGACGGGCCGTTGCTCGGTGTCCTCGTGCCGGTCGCGGTCGGTCGGGCCGCCGGGGTCTGCGTGGGGTACCGGTCGTAGCCCGGCTCGGCGGTCCGGGTCGACGAGCTGTTCACCGCGACCAGACCGACGACGCCGATGCCGAGCACCGCGACCAGGGCCAACGCCACGGCCACCAGCGGCCCGGCCGAGGACCGGCGCGGGGCGACGTGCCCCCAGCCGGGCGCCGGGTGGGCCGGGCCGGGCGGGGACCAGGGTGGTGCCGCCGGACGGGGGATCCGCACGGTCGGCGCGGTGGCGAGCTGGGCCTGGACGGCCACCGGACGCGCCGCGACCGGCGGGGGCATGACCGCCCGGGGCGGCGGCAGCGGTGGTGCGGGCAGCGGCGGCCGGGGACCGCCGTGACCGCTGGCCCCGAGGTGTGGCGCGGGTCGGGGCGGTGGGACGGGGAGTTGCCGTGGCGGGGGAGGACCGGGCCGTGAGCCGGGTGAGTTGTGTCTCCTGTGGACAGTCGACTGTGGACGGTCAACTGGACGCTGGGGAGAGGGGGAGCCGGGCGGCGTGGGGCGAGCGGGGCCGGGCGCCGTGATCGTCGGACGGGTGGCGTCGGAACGCGGGGCCGCCGGCCCGGACTGCCCTGCCCGCGGCCGGAGATCCCCGGGGTGCGCCAGCCCCTGGGGCTCACCGCGTCCTGCGCCGGGAGCGGGCGCGCGCAGCGGGGCGCCCGGAGCCGGGTGGGCCGGATGGGTGGTCTCGGACGGCGTGAGTGGCAACGCGGCCGGCGGCGGTGCGACGGGCATCGGCGGTGGCCACGAGCCGTGCGGCCCCGACGGCGGCGTCATGGAGCGGGCTCTCCTCGGTGATCCACTGGGCTGGCGGACGAGCATAGAAGAGAGCGCGCCCACCGCCGCCCGGACCGCGACGCCGTCCTCAGCCCACCGCGTCGGCTCCCACGGACCAGGTGTTGCACTGGTAGGTGCGGTTCTTCTCGGCCCCCTGCTGGAACCACGCGCCGTTGTTGCGCATGGTGCCGTGGTCCCGGGGCCGGCCGTTGCCCGGTGAGTCGCCCCGGTTGTAGTTGTCGCGCAGCACGGTGTCGTAGGTCGCCCGGCTGACCGAGCCGTTCCCGACGACGCCGGCGAAGAACATCCCGCCGAGGCAGGTCGCCTCCAGCTCCAGCCGGCGCGAGATCTCCAGGGAGGCCGGGCTGCCCTCGCCGTGGTCGTACCGCAGCCGCCACGCCGCGTCCATCACGCCGCTGAGCTGCTCGACGTGGTGGCCGTACTCGTGGGCGAGGACGCCGAGGTAGATGGCCGGCTGGTCGACGGGCTGCCGCTCCACCTGCGAGAAGTACAGCGGCGGCATGTAGATGTTGCCCTGGCAGTAGAACGCGGGCCTGGTCGGCGGGTTGTTGTTCCCGCAGGGGCTGTTGAACGGGCTGGTCGGCGTGAACACGCGGGGCGGGCCGGTCGGCAGGCCGGCGGCGGCGAGCACCGGGTCCCACGCCCTGGCCAGGCACCCCACGGCGGCCTCGTAGTAGGCGAGCTGGGCGTTGGGGTCGGCGCCGCCCCACCGGGGCAGCGCGCAGTTCGTCTTGGCCATCCCCAGGTTGGGGTTGTGCAGCGGGTTGTCGGCGAGCTTGGGAACGGGTCTGGGCTGGGCCGGCTCCCTGCTCGTCTGGGTCTGTTGCGCGCTCGTGCGGGGGGTGGAGCCGCTGCCGGTGCGCTCGGCGCGCGTCGTGGACGAGGTCGTCGCGGTGGTCGTGGTGGTGGAGGCCGCCGACGCCGTCGTGTAGGTGGGGACCGACGTCCCGGTGGGGTAGCGGTCGTAGCCTGGCTCGGCCGCCCGCCGATGGCTGCTGCCGCTGGCGGCGTACCCGACCACGCCGATCCCGACCATCGCGGCGAGGATCAACGCGACGGCGACCAACGGCCCGGCGTTGGACTTCCGGGGGCCGGGCGGCACGGGCCCGTAGGGCCGGGGGCCGGCGGGCGCCCACGGCGGCGGGGCCGGATGTCCCTGCGGATGTCCCTGCTGCGGGAACGGAGGCCGGGCCACGGCCGGCGGCGGCATGACCGGGCCGGGCGAACCGGGCGCGGCCATGGGGCGCGGCGGCGGCATGACCGGCCGGGGCGGCGGCATCGGTGGCGCGCCGACGGGGCGCGGCCCGTGCGGCGGCATGGGAGGCAGCCCGGGAGATGGCCCGGGAGATGGCACGGGAGGCGGCCCTGGACGCGCCCCTGGAGGCGGCACGGCAGCGCCGGCCGGTGGCGGTGGCATCGGGGGGCGCGCGGTCGGCCCCGTCGGAGGCCCCTGCGGCGGTGGTGTCCGCCGGGCCGCCGGCGGAGGCGGCCCGAGGGGCCGGGCGACCGGCGGCGGCGCCACCGGAGCCGGCGGCGGCCAGGAGTGGTGCGGCGGCCCGAAAGGGCGCTGCGGCGTCATGAAGCGAGTTCCCCCTCGAGCGCGACGACGCTGATCGACCGGACAGGACGAGGTGGACCGGAGATCGGCGATCGGCCCCAGAGCATAGGAACGCTTCGTTATCCTCCGCAGCCGTGTTGCGAAACTGGGGTGCGGCCGCGGCGGCGGTCCTTGTCACGGCGACCGGGTTCGTCCTGTCGCCGCCGCCACCGCCCTCCACCGGGGCGGGCGAGCCCACCACGTCGTCCGCGCTGCCGGGCGCCGTCGCCGCCGACGTGAAGCTGCGGCTGGAACGCGACGGCAAGCTCACGGTGACCGAGCAGGTCACCGTCCCCGCGGGGCAGTCGGTGACCCGGACCGTCCCGTTGCGGCAGGCCGTCGGCGACGACCTCGACCGCGTCTTCGCGGTGAGCGGCGCCGGCGTCGAGGGCCACGGGCGCGCCGAGGTCACCGCCGACCAGCTCACGCTCCGGTTCGACGCGGGCGCCTCGACCGCGCAGTACACCGTCGACGGCGTGGTCGCGGACGTCGACGGCAGGCAGGAGATCCGCTGGCAGGCCTCCGGCGGCTGGAACGCGGACCTGGACAAGGTCACCGTCTCGGTCGTCTCGCCCAACCCGCCGCGGTCGATCACCTGCCTGGCCGGGCCGCCCGGCTCGACCAACGCCTGCGACCTCTCCCAGATCGACGGGCTGCAGATCGCCCGCGCCCAGGAGATCGGCCTGCGGGCGGGCCAGCGGATGGACGTCGCGGTGGGGGTGGAGGCCGGCACGGTCGCGGCCAACGCCCGGTTCGACGAGACGTTCGCCCTGGCGCGGGCCTTCGCGCTCACCCCGGTCAGCGGGGCCGCCCTCGGCGGGCTGACGCTGCTGCTGCTCGGCGGGGTCGCCCTGCTGTGGTGGGCCCGGGGCCGCGACGCGCGCGCGTTGGCCACCGACATCGGACCGGTGGACGTGCTGGTCGCCGACGACGCCGGCCGGGTCGGGTTCGCCTCGCCCGACGGCGTGCTGCCCGGCCAGGTGGGCACGGTGGTGGACGAGCACGTCGACGTCGTGGACGTCGCGGCCACGGTCGTCGACCTCGCCGTCCGCAACTACGTGTGGGTCGAGGAGATCGCCGGGTCCGCCCCGGACTGGCGCGTCGTGCGCCGGAACCCGGCCGACGAGCACCTCCGGCGCTACGAGCGCGCGGTGTACGAGGCGCTGCTGCCCTCCGCGGGCGAGCACGCCCGCGACCACGTTCTGCTGTCCGAGCTGCGCGTCGCCGGCCTCGACCTCACCGCGGTGCGCGAGGCGCTGTACGCCGACGTGGTGGACGCGCACTGGTTCCAGCGCCGCCCCGACGCCGAGCGCAGCCGCTGGTGGTGGGTGGGCACGGGGATCGGCGTCGTCGGCGCGGCGCTCACGGTCGTCCTCGCGCTGACCACCCAGGTCGCGCTGCTCGGCCTCGCGGTGATCGTCGGTGGGGTCGCGCTGGCCGTGGGCTCCCGGTGGATGCCGGCCCGCACCCGCCGGGGCAGCGCGCTCCTCGAACAGGTGAGGGGTCTGCGCGAGTACCTGCGCGGCGCGACCCCCGACGTGATCCCGCCGGCCGACCGGGAGATGGTCTTCTCCCGGTCGCTGCCCTACGCGGTCGTGCTCGGCGAGGTCGACCGGTGGTTGGCCGCCTTCGCCACGCTCGACCCGGGGGCCGACGGCACGCCGGGGCTCTACTGGTACGGGGCCGGCGGTGGCGACGGCGAGCACGACCTGCACCGGTTCGCCGCCCACTTCCCGGCGTTCCTCGGCGCGCTGGACGGGGCGCTGGCGCAGGCGGGGCATCTGCGGTCGCTGCGGAGCTGACCCGCCCGTGTCACTCTTTTGGGTGTTCGTGATCTGGCGAGCTGACCGAGGGTGACGCACGTAGGCTGCTGTTCATGGCCGCACCCCAGCTGCACCGGTTCACCCTGCCCAACGGGCTGCGCGTCCTGCTCGCGCCGGACCGCTCGGCGCCGGTGATCGCCGTCAGCGTGCACTACGACGTCGGGTTCCGCTCCGAGCCGGAGGGCCGCACCGGCTTCGCGCACCTGTTCGAGCACCTGATGTTCCAGGGCAGCGAGAGCCTGGAGAAGCTGGCCCACTTCCGGCACGTCCAGGGCTCGGGCGGCAGCTTCAACGGGTCCACCCACCCCGACTACACCGACTACTTCCAGGTGCTGCCGTCGGCGGCCCTGGAACGCGCGTTGTTCCTGGAGGCCGACCGGATGCGCGCGCCGCGCATCACCGAGGAGAACCTCCGCAACCAGGTCGACGTGGTCAAGGAGGAGATCCGGCTCAACGTGCTGAACCGGCCCTACGGCGGGTTCCCGTGGATCCTGCTCCCGCCGGTGCTCTACCGGACCTTCGCCAACGCCCACAACGGCTACGGCGACTTCACCGACCTGGAGCAGGCCACGGTCGAGGACTGCGCGGCCTTCTTCGACACCTACTACGCCCCGGGCAACGCCGTGCTGACCGTCGCCGGCGACCTGGACGTGGCCGCGACCACCGAGCTGGTGCACCGCCACTTCGGCGACGTGCCCGCGCGCGAGGTGCCGACCCGGCCGTCCTTCGCCGAACCGCCGCCGGTCGGCGAGCGGCGCGCCGAGCACGTCGACCCGCACGCCCCGCTGCCCGCGCTGGCCGTCGGCTACCGGCTGCCCGACCCGGTCACCGAGCTGGACGCCTACCTGACGCACGTCGTGCTGGCCGCCGTGCTCAGCGACGGCGACTCCTCCCGGCTCCAGCAGCGCCTGGTGCACCGGGACGCCCTGGTCACCGAGGTCTCCGCCGGCTGCGGCCTGTTCAGTCCGCTGGACGCCCGCGACCCGGACACCTTCACCGTCACCGCGATCTTCCCGCCGGCCGTGGCGCCCGACCGCGTGCTGACCGCCCTCGACGAGGAGCTGGAGCGGCTGGCCGGGGACGGCCCGGACGCCGACGAACTGGCCAGGGTCACCGCGCGCTGGGTGGCCGGGCTGCACCGGGAGCACGACCGCCTGGTGTCCAGGACCCTCGCGTTCGGCGCGATGGAGCTGCTGCACGGCAGGGCCGAGCTGATCGGCGAGCTGCCGAGGCGCATCGCCGCCGTGACCGCCGCCGACGTGGCCGCCGCCGCCAAGGCCATGCGCCCCGACTCCCGCGCGGTGCTGACCGTCGTCCCCCAGGGAGGTACCGAGTGACCGCGCCCGTCACCCACCGCACCGCCGACGAGATCGGCCGCACCACGCAGGGGCCCCGCCCGCTGCCGCCGCTGGGCGAGCAGCGCGCCGCGGCCGACCCGCTGACGCTCGACACCGTGCTGCCCAACGGGCTCCGGGTGCTCGCGGTCCACCGCCCGGCGGTGCCGATGGTCGAGCTGCGCCTGCGGATTCCGTTCGCCGGCGAGGAGGCCACGCACTCCGCGCGCGCCGAGCTGCTGTCGACCACCGTGCTGACCGGCACCCGGCGGCGCGGTCGGGTGCAGGTGGACACCGACCTGGCCCGGGTCGGTGGCGAGCTGGACGCCGTGGTCGACCCGGAGCGGCTCAGCATCGGCGGCAGCGCGCTCGTCGAGGGCATGGACGTGTTGTTCGACGTGCTCGCGGACGTGCTGACCGGCGCGACCTACCCGGACGACGAGGTGCGGCGGGAGCGGGAGCGCCTGGTCGAGCGGATCGCGGTGGCGCGCTCCCAGCCCCGGGTCATCGCCAGGGAGGCGTTGCAGCGGCACCGCTACGGCGACCACCCGTTCACCAGGGAGATGCCCGGCGCCGAGGAGGTCGCCAGGGTGACCGCCGAGGAGGTCCGCGAGCTGCACGCCCGGGCCGTCCTGCCGCGCGGCTCGGTGCTGGTGCTGGTCGGCGACATCGACCCGCAGCGCGCCGTGGACTCCGTGGCCGCCGCGTTGCACGGCTGGACCGCCGACCGTTCCGCCGTGGAACTGCCGCCGCTGCCCGAGGTTCCCGGCGGCGACCTGTTGCTGGTGCACCGGCCGGGGGCCGTGCAGTCGCAGATCCGGCTGTCCGCGCCCTACGTCCCGCGCACCGACCCGGCGTACCCGGCGCTCCAGCTCGCGAACCTGGTGTTCGGCGGCTACTTCTCCTCCCGGCTGGTGGAGAACATCCGCGAGGACAAGGGCTACACCTACAGCGCCCAGTCGTACCCGGAGTTCACGCCGGGCGGCGCGACGGTGCTGGTCGACGCCGACACCGCGAGCGAGGCCACCGCGCCCGCCGTGCTGGAGACCCGCTACGAGATCGCCAGGATGACGGTCGTCCCGCCCACCGAGTCCGAAGTGGACTCCGCGCGGCGGTACGCCGTCGGCGGGCTGCTCACCTCGACGGCCTCGCAGGCGGGGCTGGCGTCGATGCTGGCGGCGTTGGCCGGCCTGGGCCTCGGCCCGGAGTGGCTGCGGGAGCACCCCGGCCGGCTCCAGCGGGTGACGGTGGACGAGGTCGCCGAGGCGGCGCTGCGGTTCTTCACGCCCGACCGCTGGACCGGCGTGCTGGTGGGCGACGCCGACCGGCTGGCCCGGCCGCTGGGCGCGCTGGGGGGTGTCCGGCTTCCGTGAGCGCGCTGCCTGGGGAATGCCCGACACGGGAGGGCGCCCGCCCGGTCACGCCCTTCGGGCTGGCCGGCATGCCGGCGCTGTCCCGGTCCACAGTGGACAGGGACGAGTCCGTGCGGTCCGACGCCGAGCGGCTGGCCCGGCGGTGGTCGGAAGCGAGGCTGGTGCTCGTGGACCCGCGCGGTCGCACCCCGGTGCACCGGGGAGGCGGCGCCCCCCGCGCCGAGGGTGACGGCTACGCCCTGGCCTTCCAGGAGACCACCCCGTTCGGGGCGGCGCCGCCGGAGGCCGCCGTGCTGCTCGGGGTGAGCGGCGGCGACACGTACTGGGCGCTGCGGGTCGGGCCGGACGAGGCCGACCGCGCCTGGGAGGACCTGCGCACGGTCGGCGCCCTGCTCGACGACACCGACGCCGGCCTGCTCACCGCCGCCGTCGCGTTGCTCAACTGGCACGACAACGCGAACTTCTGCGCCGCGTGCGGCTCCCACACCCGGCGGGTGAAGGCCGGGTGGGCGCGGGACTGCCCCGGCTGCGGGCGTGAGGAGTACCCGCGCACCGATCCGGCGGTGATCTGCCTCGTCCACGACGAGGAGGGCGTCAACGGCGAGCACGTGCTGCTGGCCAGGCAGCCGGTGTGGCCGGCGGAGCGCTACTCGGTGCTGGCCGGGTTCGTGGAGGCCGGCGAGTCGGCGGAGGCGTGCGTCGCCAGGGAGATCGCCGAGGAGGTCGGGATCGCCGTGCGCGACGTCCGGTACCTCGGCAGCCAGCCGTGGCCGCTGCCCCGGTCGCTGATGATGGGCTTCGCCGCCGTGGCCTCGCGGGACGCGCCGCTGCGTCCGATGGACGGCGAGATCGAGGAGGCCCGCTGGGTGCACCGCGACCAGGTGCGCGCCGCGCTGGCGGCGGGCGGCGCCCTCCCGGGGCTCATCCTCCCCGGCCGGGCCTCCATCGCCCGCCAGATGCTGGAGGGCTGGGCGAACCCGCCCGGCCACTGATCACCCGGGCCCTGGCGCCCGCCCACGCTCGACACCCGGCCCGACCCGCGCCCGCGTGGGTCGGGCCGAGCGCTCCCCGGCTCCGGCGGCGCGCGCCAGCCGTTCCTGCTCTTTGCTTATCTCCAGGGATTAGTTATGGGGAACCCCCCATTTCAAACATCTCATGGGGGTCTGACAAAACGGACCGGTCGGGATTCACGCTGACGGGTGGAAAGGCGGGAAAACGTCCGTCGGCCGGGTTGTGGCCGGCCGGCCAGAATGGCCGGACGCGGGCCGTGAACAGCGGAAACGCGTTCCCGGGGCGGCGTCCGGCGCGTGGGGGAGGCCGGCCAGCCGGGGCCGCAGCGGCGTCGGGGGGCGGACGGGGACGGTCGGGGGCTGGTGCGAGGATGGCCTCATGGACGCCGCGAACGAGCTGCTGGAGGGTCTCGATCCGGAGCAGCGGGCCGCGGTGGTCGCGCCTCGGGGACCGGTGTGCGTTCTCGCGGGCGCCGGCACCGGCAAGACCCGCACCATCACCCGACGCATCGCCCACCTGGTGCACCGGGGCCACGTGGCGCCCGGCCAGGTGCTCGCGGTCACCTTCACCGCTCGCGCCGCCGGGGAGATGCGGACCCGGCTGCGGGCGCTCGGCGCGCACGGCGTGCAGGCCAAGACCTTCCACGCCGCGGCCCTGCGCCAGCTCCGCTACTTCTGGCCGCGCGTCGTCGACGACGAGCCGTGGCAGCTGGTGGAGCACAAGCTGCGGCTCGTCGGCCAGGCGGCGCACCGCGCGGGCGCGCCGACCGAGCGGGAGTCGTTGCGCGACTTCGCCAGCGAGATCGAGTGGTCCAAGGCGTCGCTGGTGACGCCGGAGGACTACCCGGCGGTGGCCGCGCGCGTCCACCGCGACACACCGGGTCCCGCCGAGCAGGTCGCGCTGGTCTACGCGACCTACGAGCAGCTCAAGATGCGGGCCCGGGTGCTCGACTTCGACGACCTGCTGCTGCACACCGCCGCGGCGCTGGAGGAGCACGCCGACGTCGCCGGCGAGTTCCGCGACCGGTACCGGTGCTTCGTCGTGGACGAGTACCAGGACGTGACGCCGCTCCAGCAGCGCGTGCTGGACGCCTGGCTGGGCAACCGCGACGACCTGACCGTGGTCGGGGACGCGAACCAGACGATCTACTCGTTCGCCGGGGCGACGCCGCGCTGGCTGCTCGACTTCGGCCGGCGCTTCCCCGAGGCGACGACGGTGCGGCTGGAGCGGGACTACCGGTCGACCCCCCAGGTGGTGTCGCTGGCCAACCGGGTGATCGGCGCCGCCCGGGGCCGGCCGGCGGGTTCCCGGCTGCGCCTGGTCGGCCAGCGCCCGCCCGGTCCGGAGCCGGAGTTCGCCGAGCACGACGACGAGCCGGCCGAGGCGGCCGCGGTCGCGCTGCGGATCAGGAAGCTGATCGACGAGGGCGTGCCGGCGAGCGAGGTCGCCGTGCTGTTCCGGGTCAACGCGCAGTCCGAGGTCTACGAGCAGGCGTTGGCCGAACTGGACATCCCGTACCAGGTGCGCGGCGGCGAGCGGTTCTTCGCCCGGCCCGAGGTGCGGCAGGCGATGCAGGCGTTGCGCGTGGCGGCGTCCTCGTCGGTGCCCTCGCTGGCGCCTGTGTCGGCGCCTTCGGACGAGGACGCTCCGGCGCCCTCGTCCGAGCCCTCCCCGGTGGGGGAGACCCTGGATGCCCAGGTGCGGGCGGTCCTCGTCCCCCTGGGCCTGACCGAGCAGCCACCGGCCGGCGGCGCGACCCGCGAGCGCTGGGAGTCGTTGCGGGCCCTGGTCGAGCTGGCCGAGGAGCTGGTGACCGTCGTGCCGGACGCCGACCTCGCCCGCTTCGCCCAGGAGCTGGACGTGCGGGCCGAGGCGCAGCACCCGCCGACCGTCGAGGGCGTGACCCTGGCCTCGCTGCACGCCGCGAAGGGCCTGGAGTGGGACGCGGTGTTCCTCGTCGGCCTGGTCGAGGGCACGCTGCCGATCCAGCACGCCGGCGACGACGAGGAGGCCGTGGAGGAGGAGCGCCGGCTGCTGTACGTCGGCGTCACCCGGGCGCGGGAGCACCTGTCGTTGTCGTGGGCGCTGTCGCGCTCGCCGGGCGGCCGGCGGCACCGGCGGCGCAGCCGGTTCCTCTACGGCCTGGTCCCGGAGAACCACCCCGCAGCGCTGCCCGTGCGCGGCCGCGGGCGGGACGGCGCACCGTCCCGGAACAGCCTGCGCGACGAGACGCGCCGCCGGTGCCGCACCTGCGGTGGTGCGCTCGTCGGCACGATGGCGGTGAAACTGGGTCGGTGCGCGGACTGCCCGTCCAACGTGGACGAGGAGTTGCTCGCCCGGCTCCGGGCGTGGCGCACCGACCGGGCCAAGCAGCTCAAGGTGCCCGCCTACGTGGTGTTCACCGACGCGACGTTGACCGCGATCGCGGAGCAGCGGCCGGCGGACGAGGCCGGTCTGGTGGCCATTCCCGGGATCGGGGCCGCAAAGCTGGACCGCTACGGCGCGGACGTGATTGCCCTGGTCACCGGTGCTTTCTCACCGGATCCTGAGTAGTGCGAAAAAAACTGTTGCCCCGACCGCACTCCTGCCAATAGCCTGCAAGGGCCGGGCGCGAAGGCCCGACAGGACGAAGATCAGAACCCCGGGAAGGGGGTGGCCACGATGACGAGCACCATCTTGATGGTGACGACCCCTGGCTACCTGGTGCCCGGGGCCGCCGGTGTGAATGGTGAGCCGCAGCTGACCACGCGAGGCCGCTCGCAGGCCGAGCGGCGCGAGCAGCACGCCCGCCAAGAGCGCTTTGCCGCCATCGTTCCCACCGCCCTGCGGTCGCCGCTCGCCGTCGACGCAGATCTGCCGTCCGTCACTGTCCGTGGCTCTTCGAGCGCCCTGGAGACAAGCCCCTGACCCCGTAGTCAGGACAGCCAGGCTCACGAAGGCCGCGGACCCGATACCGGATCCGCGGCCTTCGTGTTTCTCCGGTTCGCCGGAGACCGCACCACCAACCCGAGATGCAGCAACCCGAGATGCACGACCACCCATACCGAGACACGCCACCGCGTGATCGAATGGAGGACTTCTTCATGTTCACCGCCAACGTTCCGCTCACCGGCGGAACGCTGCCCGTCGCCCCGACCGTGGGAGGCTCCACCGTCGGCGTGGCCGAGCTGGCGACCGCGCTGCCGGAGGACGAGCTCGCCTTGCCCTGCCGGGTCAACAACGCCGACCTCTGGTTCGCCGAGGCCCCGGCCGAGCTGGAGCGGGCCAAGCGGCTCTGCGCCGACTGCCCGGTGAAGGCCCAGTGCCTGGCCGGCGCCCTGGCGCGACGGGAGCCCTGGGGAGTCTGGGGAGGCGAGATCTTCGAGCGGGGCGCCGTGATCGCCCGCAAGCGGCCGCGGGGCCGGCCGCGCAAGGAGGACCGCGAGGTGAGCGTCCCCGAGGCGCGGGCCCCCGAGGCGCGCGCCGAGCAGATGCGCGAGCAGGAGGCAGCCGCATGAGCGTCCAGCCCACACGCACCGCCCACGATCTCTGGGAGACCAACCCGATGCTGATGCACGAAGCCATGGCCAGAACCCGGATGCGGGAGGCGCAACGTTGGGCGGGCCAGCAACGGCTGGCCCGCCGCCTGGCCTCGGTCCACCGCTGGGAGTGGTTGGCCCGGTTCGCCGCCCGGCGGGCCGGTCGCGCCGCGACCGCGGTGGTCCTCGGCTGATCCACCCACGCCGGCCGGCGTCGCCTACCGCGGGCGACGCCGGCCGGCGCTTCTTCCCGTCTCCCACCGTGATCCGCGATCTGGATCACGGTGGGAGACGACTGCCGCCGGTCCGGCGCGGAGCGATCCAGATCACGGGAACGTGGGGTGTCCCACACCCGAACGGCGTATCCTCCGCGAGCGTGAACGATCAGGTGGTGGCGTGTGACCGGTGCGAGGCGCGGCGTGATCCGCGGGACGCGATGGCCGCGGTGACCTGGGTGCCCGAGCGCACGTCGGGGGCCACCCGCTGGCTCTGCCCCGACTGCGCGCGCAGGCACGTGCGCGACATCGAGGGCAAGCTGCCCGTCGAGTGGTGGTGAGCGGTCAGCCGGCCGACGGCTCGTCGTCGGCGAAGCCGGGCTGCCAGCGGGCGACGATCTCGCGGGCCGGGACCTCGGCGTCGAGCTGGCACATGATCCCGATCGCGCCGAACGTCACCCGGTGGATCATCAGGTAGTTGGGCGGCAGGTTCAGCGACCGCCCGGTGTGGAAGTCCCTGCCCTGCAGGTCGCCGATCCGCTCGACCTGGGACTGCAGCCACCGCCGGGAGAACCGGAACCGCTCGGACCGCATCGGGTCGACGAACGGGGAGAGGTAGGCGAGGACCTCCTCGGCGTCCAGCTCGGTGCCGGGCCGGACGAACCGCTCGTCGCGCAGGAGCTGGAGCAGCTCCTCGGACTGGCCCCGCAGCGCGAGCCGGACCATCAGGCCCAACGTGCGGGGCAGGCCGTGCGGCAGCCGAGCCACCGCCCCGTAGTCGATCACGCACAGCCGACCGTCGTCGAGCAGCATGAAGTTGCCGGGGTGCGGGTCGGCGTGCAGCAGGCCGGACCTGGCAGGGGACGAGAAGTGGAACTCGGCGAGCAGCCGGCCGGCCGCGTCCCGTTCCGCGCGCTCGCCGTCCTGGATGATGCGGGACAACGGCCGCCCGGAGACCCACTCGGTGACCATGACCTTGGGCGCGCTGGCCACCACCCTCGGGACCCGCACCCGGGGGTCGCCGTCGAAGGCGGCGGCGAAGGCGCGCTGGCTGTCGGCCTCGCCCCGGTAGTCCAACTCCTCGGCCATCCGGTCGCGCAGCTCCTCCAGCAGCGGCTTGACCTCGGTGCCCGGCACCAGGGCCTGGAACAGCCGGCTGAACCGCTGGAGCTGTCGCAGGTCGGCCAGCAACGCCTCGTCGGCGCCCGGGTACTGGACCTTGACCGCGACCTCGCGGCCGTCGTGCCACACCGCCCGGTGCACCTGTCCGATGCTCGCCGCCGCGGCCGGGGTGTCGTCGAACTCGGCGAACCGCCGCGCCCAGCTCCGGCCGAGCTGCTCGGCGAGCACGCGGTGCACCGCCCTGGTCGGCATGGGCGGGGCGGCGGACTGGAGCTTGGTCAACGCCTCCCGGTACGGGGCGGCCAGCTCGTCGGGCACCGCCGCCTCGAACACGCTCAGCGCCTGCCCGAACTTCATCGCGCCGCCCTTGAGCTGGCCGAGGACCGCGAACACCTGCTCGGCGGTCTTCGCGGAGACCTCGGCCGAGACCTCCTCGGCGCTGCGCCCGACCAGCCGTTTGCCCCAGCCGGCCGCGACCCGGCCCGCGACGCCGATCGGCAGGCTGGCGAGCTTGGCGGTGCGCTGCACGGTCCGGCGCGGGATGTCGGTCACGCGGCGATTCTCCCTTGAGCGGTCACGTCGACGCACCACAGTCGGGGCCACGCCGGCGTTGTCTCGTCACGCTACCCATGAGCCCCGTGGCGGTTCTTCCCCCAACCGGCCCAACGGGCCCGTGACGCCGCGCGCCCGCGGTGACCGTGGTCCCTTCCCCCAGATCATCACCCGCGGACCCGCCAGCAGGGGCAGTCGGGGTGCCGGTGCCACGAGCGCCGCACCACCGTCGCCCGCGCCGGGTCGAGCTCCAGGGTGCCGTCGACCGTGGCCGGCGGAACGGCGCCCGCGTGTCGCCAGCCCAGCGCGAGCAGCGCCTGGCTCACGGCGAGCCCGGCGGTGGCCATGGCGCAGCCCAGGTCCACCGGCTGGGCGCGGCCCGAGAGCTGCGCGGCCAGCGCGGGCCACCGGGGGTCGTGATCGGCCCGGATCAGGTCGTGGCAGGTCACGCAGCTCGTCCGACCGGGGAGGACGAGCGGGCCGACCACGCCCGTGCCGTCGCGCACGCGGACCAGCAGGTGCGGGACCGCCGCCCTGGTGAGGCGGCGGACGAGCCGCGGGTCGGGCACCACCGCGTCGGCCAGCACCGCCAGCTCGTACGGCCGGGCCGGCGGGGTCCGGCTGGCCCGCACCCCGGGGGCGGCGCGGCAGACCGCGTCGACCGCCGCCAGGCCGCGCTCCCGGCCGATGTCCTCGTCGAGGTAGCCGCACCCGGTGTCCTCCGGGTGGACGTTCCCCTCGGCGAGCACGTGGACCCGGCCGACGCCGGCCGCCGCGAGCATCGTCGCCACCGCGACCGCGAGTCGGCCGTCGCCGTGCACGACGACCGTGGTCTCGGCGCGTTCCGCGAGCGCGGCCCGCCCGGGACGACCGGTCCGCAGGGTCCACGCGACCAGGTCCGGCGCCAACCGGGGTGGCAGCACGGTGGGCGCGGCCGACGGGGGCGCCATCGCGTCCTCGACCAGCCCACCCCTGGCCAGCAGGGTGAGCAGCTCGGTCACCTCGCGCGGGCTGGAGCCGCCCGCAGCCCCCTGGCGCACCAGCTCGGCCACGGTGTGCCGCCCGTCCAGCTCCCGCAGCACGCCCGCCTGACCCGGGCTCAGCCCGCTGATCACGGCGGCGCGCGCCGGGTCGACGCCCAGCTGCGCGGTGTCCGGCGCCCGCCACAGGAGCGGGAGCCCGGGCAGCAGCCGTGGCCGGCGGGGGAGTGTGGCGTGGGTCTCACTCGTGGTCATGCCGGCAGCGTGCCAGCGCCGGACCAGAAGGGAAAACGGCTGTCCACAGGCCGCCGGAGTTGTCCACAGGACAGCGTCGAGGGGTGGCCCGCCGGTGACGGGACCACCCCTCGACACGGGGGCCAGGACGTCAGGACTCCTTGCCCAGGATGCGTGTCATCTTGGTGCCGCAGACCGGACATACCCCCTTGGCCATCCGGCGGCCGCTCTTCTCCTCGACCTTGCCCTCGAAGTCGCGCTTCTCGCGGCACTTCACGCAGTAACCGTTGTAGGTGGATGTGGACGTCTGAGCCACGGCTGCCTCCCTTACGAGACGGGCCCCGGCCGGTGCGGCCGGGCTGAGCACGGACCGCGTGCCGCACTCGGGGACCTCCAGGCGCCCTCGGCGCATCCCTCGGCCGCCGCCGCGGCCGCCCCTCTCCCCACCGGTGAGGTTCCGCGGAGGGCCACCTGCCGGCCACGCTACCTCCGGACCCATGGTCGTTCCCGCATTCACGCAGGTAGGCCTGGCCCAGGCCGGTCTTGTTCACCCGGAACGGTGGGATTCGGGGTCCCGTGACGTCGGGGGTGCCGCCTACGGTGTGCGGCGTGGCCGAAACCAGCCGGACGCCCGCACGCGCGTCTCGCGGGACCCCCGCGACCGCGTCCCGCGGGAAAGCCGCGCCCAGCGACACCGCCGGGCTGAGCAGGGCGCCCGCCAAGCCCAGGCGCGCGCCCGCAGCCAATCCCACCAGGGCCCCCGCACCCGGGGACAGCAGGACACCCGCACCGATATCCGGCGGGGCACCCGCACCCGGGTCGACGACCAGGGTGGAGGTCCGCCGGAGCCGCCGGCGCCAGCGGACCGTGAGCGCCTACCGGGAGGGCGACACCGTCGTCGTGCTCATCCCGGCCCGGATGACCAGGGCCGAGGAGGAGCACTGGGTGGCGGAGATGCTGCGTCGCCTCGAACGCAGCGAGACCCGCCGCCGCTCGCCCGCGCGGGCCTCGGACGCGGCGCTGCTCGCCCGCTGCCGCGAGCTGTCCCAGCGGCACCTGGGCGGCCGGGCGGTCCCCCGCAGCGTGCGGTGGGTGCCGCCGATGCGCACCCGGTGGGCCTCCTGCACGCCGGCGGACCGGACGATCCGGATCAGCGACCGGCTCCGCGACGTGCCGGCGTGGGTCCTCGACTACGTGCTGGTGCACGAGCTGGCGCACCTGCTCGTGCCCGGCCACGGCCCCGACTTCTGGGAGCTGGTGAACGTCTACCCCCGCACGGAACGGGCGATCGGCTACCTGGAGGGCCTCTCCGCCGCCGCGGGGTGGGACGTCGGGGGCGACGACACGGGCGAGGTCGCCGCGGAGGACGCCGACACCGGCGTCGCGGCCTGCGACGACTGACCCGGCCGCGTCAGCCGGACGACGGCGGCCCGCCTCCCGGAGGAGGCGGGCCGCCGTGCGTCAGCCGTCGGTCGCGCGTCGGTCGTCGGTCGTCAGCGCCCGGCGTCGCCGGGCTGGTCCTCCGCGCCGCCCTCGGTCGGCTTGTCGGTCGACTTGTTCTCGGGGCCACCGGGCTCGGTCCCGCCCTCGGCCCGGCGCCGGTGCTCCCGCTCCAGCGCGGCGAGCGGGTCCTCCAGCTCGTTCGCGCCCGCGCCGAGCCGCTCGGCGAAACCGAGCGGGTCGTCCAGGTCCTCGGCGGTCGGCACCAGGTCGGGGTGCGCCCACAGGCCGTCCCGCGTCTCGACGCCGTGCTGGTCGCCGACCAGCCGCCACAGCGCGGCCGCCGCCCGCAGCCGGCGGGGCCGCAGCTCCAGGCCGACCAGCGTGGCGAAGGTCTGCTCCGCGGGGCCGCCGCTGGCCCGCCGGCGGCGCAGCGTCTCCCGCAGCGCGTCCGCGCCCGGAAGCCGCTCGCCGACCGCGTCGCCCACGACGACGTCCACCCAGCCCTCGACCAGCGCCAGCAGCGTCTCCAGCCGGGCCAGCGCCGCCTTCTGCTCCGGGGTGGTCTGCGGCTCCAGCAGCCCGGACTGCATGGCCTCCTCGATCGAGGCCGGGTTGGTCGGGTCCATCTGGCTGGCCAGCTGCTCCAGGGCCGAGGTGTCCACGCGGATGCCCCGCGCGTACTCCTCCACCGTCGCCAGCAGGCGCTGCCGCAGCCACGGGACGTGCGTGAACAGCCGCTGGTGCGCGGCCTCGCGCGCGGCGAGGAAGACCATGACCTCGCTGGCCGGGCGCTCCAGGCCGGCGGTGAACTTCTCGATGTTGGCCGGCAGCAGCGCCGCGACGCCCTCCTCGCCCAGCGGCAGGCCGACGTCGGTCGAGGTCAGCACCTCCGCGGCGAGCTGGCCCAGCGCGTTGCCGAGCTGCGAGCCGAACGCGAGTCCGCCCATCTGGCCGAGCATCGACAGCAGCGGTCCGGCCGCCTGCTTGGCCTCCGCCGGCATGGCGTCCACCCACGCGCCGGCCACGCGCTGCGCCACCGGGTCGCACAGGCGTTGCCAGGTCGGCAGGGTCCGCTCGACCCACTCCTCGCCGGACCACGCCCGGGTGGTGCGCGCGCCGGCCGGCAACGCGGTCGCCGGGTCCAGCCACAGCTCCGCGAGGCGCACGGCGTCGGCCACCGCGCCGGCCTGCTCGCGAGTGGGCGTGCCGGCGCCCGCGGACGCGAGCCGCTGCCCGGCGAGCTGCTTGGCGAGGTCGTAGTTGACCGGTCCGCTCGACGTCGTCGCCTGGCTCAGCATCTGCCCGAGCTGGGTCAGCATCTGGCCCAACTGGCCGAAGTCGAACGCGCCGGCGCCCCCGGGGAACGACCCGAAGCCGGGGGGGAACCCGCCGCCCGGCGGCAGCCCCTGCGGGTCGGACCCGCCGGGCCGCTCGCCACCCGGCTGCTTCCCCGAGTCCCCCCGGCGCTCGCGGTCGTCGGGGTCCGGCGGCTGGAACCCGAACGGCACATCGCTCATATGTCCACCGTACGCGGGGCGTCCGGGGGTGGCGGGCAGCGGTTCGCGGTGAGCGTGACGGTTGGCCCGTAGGCTTTCGGACCGTGAGTCGTCGTACCTGGACCCTGGTGCTCAGTTTCGCGCTCGTCGCGGCGATCGGCCTGCTCGGCGGGTTCGTCCGGGTGCCCTACGTCGCCCTCGGCCCCGGACCCACCTACGACACGCTCGGCCAGTACGGCGGGACCGACGTGGTGCGGTTGGAGGGCGAGCCGGCCCAGCAGACCGGCGGCCGGCTGACCATGGTCACGGTCTCGGTGACCGACGACGTCTCGTTGTTCGGCGCGATGGGGCTGTGGGCCAGCGGCCGGTACGCCCTGGCGCCCCGCGAGGAGTTCTACCCGCCGGGCAAGTCCGGCAAGGACGTCGACCAGGAGAACAGCAGGGCGTTCCGCGAGTCGCAGAGCAGCGCCGAGGTGGCCGCCCTGCGCTACCTCAACTACCCGACCAAGGTGCTGGCCGGCGAGATTGTCAAGGGCGGCGCCGCCGACGGCACGATCGAGCCGGGGGACCGGCTGTTCGAGGTCAACGGCCAGAAGGTGGCCAAGGCCGACGAGGTCAAGGCGGCGTTGAAGGGCACCCGCCCCGGCCAGCAGGCCCAGGTCGTGTTCCAGCGCGGCGAGCAGCCGAGGCACACCGCCCAGGTCACCCTCGGCAAGGCCGACGACCGCGAGGAGGGCCTGCTCGGCGTGGTCCCGGTCGACCGGCCGGACGTGCCCTTCCAGATCAAGATCGGCCTGCAGGCCGTGGGCGGCCCCTCGGCCGGCCTGATGCTCGCGCTGGCCATCGTCGACAAGCTGACGCCGGGCGAGCTCACCGGCGGTCGATCGATCGCCGGCACCGGCGAGATCGACGCGCAGGGCAACGTCAGCGCGATCGGCGGTATCCCGTTCAAGATGGTCGCCGCCAAGGAGGCCGGCGCCGACGTGTTCCTCACCCCCGCGGCCAACTGCGCGGAGGCGCGGAGCCGGACGCCGGAGGGCCTGCGGCTGGTCAAGGTCGCCACGCTCGCCGACGCGGTGAAGGTGTTGCAGGACCTGCAGAACGGCCGCGACGTCCCGGGCTGCTGACACGCCGACGCCCGGCGCCGGGGACCGGCCCGGTGCCGGGCGTCGGGTATCGGGCGCTCGTGGTCGGGGCCTGGCGGGAGCCGGGTGACGACGCCGGACCGCGACCCGGACTACGACAGGGTCTCGTAGAGGGCGGAGACCAGGTTCGGCGCCAGGTCGGGGCGTTCGATGAGCTGGTCGGGCTCGTCGCCGCCACCCCGGACCCGCAGCACGCACGCGCCGGCGCCGTTGCGCAGCACCGCCGCCACCAGCCGGGCCTCCTGCCGCTGCGGGTGCTCGGCGGCCAGCTGCTGGATGCGTCCCAGGTCGGAGTCGGCCTCGGCGATCTCGGCCTCCGCCTCCGGCGGCAGCACCACGATCTCCTGGGACAGGGCGCAGCCGGCGACGATGTCCGGCCACTCGATCTTGGCCAGGGACTCGCCGAGGTCGCCCTCGGGCAGCGGGTCCTGGGCGATCGGGGTCAGCGGCGCGTCCGGGTCGAGCTGGTCGGCGAGACCCGGTTGGCGCGCCAGCAGGTCGGCGGTCGAGACCAGGGCGAACAGTTGCGGCGCCTGGTCCCAGCCCGAGGTGGAGACGAAGTCCTCCACCTCTCGGACGGCGCTCGGCAGGGCGGCGGACAGGTCGTCTGGCGACGGGAGGGAGGCCATGCCCCATCGTTGCACCGATCGACAGGTGACGGGGCGGTCGGGGAACCGGGAACGCCTCTCTAGAGTTGGACATTGCGGACGGGGCGCCGCGCTCGGCGCGCGCCCGTTCGCTGCCCGCCCCAGAACGCGACCCAGGAGCGTGCCCCGTGGCCATGCGGCCCCCGGTCGGACTGCCGAGGTTGTCCAAGCGCAACCGGATCCTGCTCGTGATCGGCGCCCTGCTGTTGCTCGGCCTGGTCAGCGGGTCACGCCTGCTGGACACCTACGTCGACTGGCTGTGGTTCGGTGAGGTCGGCTACCGCTCGGTGTTCGGCACGATGGTCTTCACCAGGGTCGCCGTGTTCGTCGCGGTCGGCCTGCTGGTGGGCGGCCTGGTGGCGCTCAACCTGGCGATCGCCTACCGCTCGCGCCCGGTGTTCGTGCCGGTGACCGGGCCGGACGACCCGGTGTCGCGGTACCGGTCGTTCGTGGTGTCCCGGCTGCGGCTGCTCGGCATCGGCGTGCCGCTGGTGGTCGGCCTGATCGCCGCCGTCGCGGCGCAGGGCGAGTGGCAGATCACCCAGCTCTTCCTCAACGCCACCGACTTCGGCGTCACCGACCCGGAGTTCGGCCACGACATCGGGTTCTACGCGTTCCAGCTCCCGTTCTACCGCTGGCTGCTGTCGTGGGCGTTCGTGACCGTCGCGGTGTCCTTCTTCGGTGCGCTGATCGCCCACTACCTGTTCGGGGGCATCCGCTTCGGCAGCCGGGGCAGCGGCCAGCTCGCGATGCCGGCCAGGGTCCAACTGGCCATCCTCGCCGGCGTGTTCGTGCTGCTCAAGGCCGTGGCGTACTTCCTGGACCGCTACGAGCTGCTGAGCTCGGGCCGCAGCGACCGGTTCACCGGCGCCAGCTACACCGACCTGCACGCGGTGCTGCCGGCGAAGCTGATCCTGCTGTGCATCGCGGTGTTCTGCGCGATCGCCTTCTTCGTCGGCGCGTTCCTGCGGAACCTGCAGCTCCCGGCGATCGCCGCGGTGCTGCTCCTGCTGTCCAGCATCCTCGTGGGCGCGGCATGGCCGGCCGTGCTGGAGCAGTTCTCGGTCAAGCCGAACGCCAACGAGAAGGAGGCGGCGTCGATCGAGCGCAACATCGCCGCCACCCGGCAGGCGTTCGGGCTGACCGAGGACAAGGTGACCTACGAGCCCTACGCGGGCAAGTCCGACGTCTCCCTGGCCGAGGTCAGGGACGACAAGGTCACCGTCCCGAACGTGCGGCTGCTCGACCCCAACGCGCTGTCGCAGACGTTCACCCAGCTCCAGCAGCGCAAGAACTTCTACGGCTTCCCGGCGAAGCTGGACATCGACCGGTACACGGTCAACGGGAAGACGCAGGACTACATCGTCGCCGCCCGTGAGATCAACACCGGCGGGCTCGCCGAGAACCAGCGGGACTGGATCAACCGGCACCTCGTCTACACGCACGGCAACGGCTTCGTCGCCGCGCCGGCGAACACGGTGAACTCCGCGCTCAAGGACGCCGGCGGCGAGGGCGGCTACCCCGTCTTCTCGGTCAGCGAGCTGACCGAGAACAAGGACAACCCGATCAGCCAGGGCGACATCAAGGTCGAGCAGCCCCGCGTGTACTACGGCGAGCTGGTCACCGACTACGCGATCGTCGGCGCCCAGCAGGGCGAGGCGTCGCGGGAGTACGACACGGAGAAGACCAGCTACACCTACACCGGCAAGGGCGGCGTGCCGATCGGTGGTTGGTTCAACCGGTTGGCCTTCGCCGCCTCCTACGGCGAGCGGAACCTGCTGTTCTCCGACGCGATCGGGGACAACTCGAAGATCATCTTCCAGCGGGACCCCCGGGACCGGGTGAACAAGATCGCGCCGTGGCTGACCGTGGACGGCGACCCCTACCCGGCCGTGGTCGACGGGCGCATCGTCTGGATCGTCGACGGCTACACCACGCTGGACAACTACCCGTACGCGCAGCGGACCCCGCTGGGCGAGGCCACCACCGACACGCTCGCCGGCGTGCGGAAGCAGCCGAACCGCAAGATCAGCTACATCCGCAACTCGGTGAAGGCCGTCGTGGACGCGTACGACGGCTCGGTCTCGATGTACGCGGTGGACGAGCGGGACCCGGTGCTGAAGGCGTGGATGGGTGTCTTCCCCGGCGTGGTGAAGCCGGCCAGCGAGATCTCGAACTCGCTGCGCTCGCACTTCCGCTACCCGGAGGACCTGTTCAAGGTCCAGCGTGAGCTGCTCTCCAAGTACCACGTGTCGAACCCGAAGGAGTTCTACTCGACGGTGTCCTTCTGGGACGTGCCGTCGGACCCGACCGTGGACGGGCAGGGCCAGCAGCCGGCGCAGCAGCCGCCGTACTACGTGCTCGCGGGCAACCCGAAGAGCGGCAAGGTCGAGTTCCAGCTGACCAGCGCGCTGGTCAGCCTGCGGCGGGAGTTCATGTCCGCCTACGTGACCGTCAGCTCCGATCCGGAGAACTACGGGCGGATCACGGTGCTGCAGCTCCCGTCGGACACCCAGACCAAGGGTCCACAGCAGGTGCAGACGCAGTTCGTGTCGTCGTCGAACGTCTCCAGCGAGCTGAACCTGCTCCGGCAGCAGCAGACCCGGGTGCAGTACGGCAACCTGCTGACGTTGCCGGTCGGCGGCGGCCTGCTCTACGTGGAGCCGGTCTACATCGAACGCAGCCAGCAGACGTCGTCCTTCCCGCAGCTCGCCAGGGTGCTGGTGAGCTTCGGCGGCAAGGTCGGCTACGCGGCCACCCTGTCCGAGGCGCTGGAGCAGGTGTTCGGCGCGGGCGCCGGGTCGTCCACGACCAACCCGGGGCAGCAGGGCCAGCAGGGGCAGCAGGGGCAGCAGAGCACGACCCAGTCGCCGACCTCCTCCACCCAGCCCCCTGGCGGGCAGCAGATGAGCCCGGAGCTGGGCAAGGCGGCGCAGGACATCTCGTCGGCGCTGGAGAAGGTCCGCAAGGCGCAGCAGTCGGGCGACTTCGGCGCGCTGGGCCAGGCGTACAAGGAGCTGGACGAGGCGAGCAAGCGGTTCGAGCAGGCCCGGCAGCAGGCCGGGTCGGCGACCTCGCCGGCGCCCTCGCCCACCCCGTCCCCGTCGAGGTGAGGTCGAGGTCACACCGTCTGGCGGCTACCTGATTTGCACTTCGCGGACACCAGCACGTAAGGTATCTCTTGTCAGCGCGGGGTGGAGCAGCTCGGTAGCTCGCTGGGCTCATAACCCAGAGGTCGCAGGTTCGAATCCTGTCCCCGCTACCAAGTACGAAGAGACCCTCACCGGTAATCGGTGGGGGTCTCTTCGTTTCCGCTGTTTCGCCGGGTTCTCGTGGTTTTCCCGTCTTCGTCCTCGACAGTCGACACAGTTCGCGTGACCGGCCGTTTCGTCAGCTCTCCAGCGTCTCCGCCCATGCGAGCGCGCACTCGGGCGAGCACACCCGGCCCTCGCCGGCGACCGTGCGGTGCCGCCGGAGCTGCTTGCCGCACACCATGCACCGGTCCGCCGCGCCGACGTCGCCCTGGGGCGCCCCGGACACCCAGGCCCGGGTCCGGGCCACCCACTTCTTCTGCATCCTGTCGTGGAGCTTGCTCTGCACCTTGTCCTGCAACCACCTGACCTGCATGTCAACCTCCCGACTCGCGCCTGCCGTCGTGTGAGGGAAAGCACTGACGGCTTGAGGTTGACGCGATCGGAGCAGTCGAGCCAGTCCCAGTCGGGGAGAACACCGGGCTGGGCGGTGGGATTGCACCTGGTAGCGGGAGGGGAGGGCGCGGTGGGCACCACACGCAGTGGCAATTGCCGGGGGAGGGGCGTCACCCGGCTGGCCGAAGTTAGCCCGGACGTGTGGGGGACGCTCGTTCGCGCCACGGATGGCTGAGTCCGTCACTCCGACGGGGCTACGCCGAGGCGCGGCCCGGCCGCCCGGTTGGCCCGCCCGCCTAGCTGGGGTCGGCGCCGCGCAGGCTGGCCCACCACAGGCCGACTGCCGCGCTCACGGCGCTCGCCGCGGCCCACACCACGACGCCACCGCCGTCGAGGTACGCCCAGAACAGGCCGATGAGGGGCGCGGGGACGACGAGCGCGGCGTCCACCCGGAGCTGTCGGGTGAACCGGGCGGCGCCGGCCGCCCGCGCCGTCGCGTCGTCGTCCGGCCTGGACGGGAAGTCCGACCGCCGCCCACGGGGCTCGCGGGCGGTCACCGGGCCGGACGGCAGGAGGAGGGCGTCGCCGACGCGGGCCGCGACGAGCCGGTCCCGCAGGGGGTCCCCGAGCAGGCTGACCTCGGTGGGGGAGGGCATCGTGACCAGCGCCGGGTCGAAGCAGACCGGGATCCACCGCTGGGGCTCGGACTCGGTCTCCAACCACGACCGCGCCATCAGGCCCTGCTGCACCCGGACCCGGCGGACGACCGCCCGCCGGGGGGACCGCCGTCGGAGTCGCGTGCGGGTGGCCAGCCGGAAGACCCCCACGACGAGGACGCCGAGGCAGACCACGGCGGTGAAGGCCAGACCGCTCGCACCGCGATCCATGCTGGCGAGCACCTCCGCGCCGGGGACGACGGCGTGCTCGGGGGTATGGGGGTCGTAGGCCACCTCGGCGCGGGTTCCCGCGGGTGGCGGGGCGATGGCGAGGCGCACCGAGACCGTGCGCTCCTCGCCGTCCGGCGATCGCCAGGTGACGTCCACGGAGTCGCTCCCGGACCGCACGACCTCGCCCATCGCCCTGGCGGTCAGCGGTCGGACCTCGGCCCGGGCGTCGGTGAAGGCCAGCAGGGAGAGGAGGGCCACGACCAGGCACACGCCCAGGACGAGCGCCGTGGCGTACGCGTGGTGGCGGACGGCGCGCACCCGCCACAGGGAGTCGGCCCCGAGCCTCGTCGTGGTCACCTCGTCGCCTCCCGTGCCGGCGGAGCGGAGCGGGGCGGGCCGCTCGGTGGGCCCGCCCCGACCCCGGCTCAGCCCTTGACGTAGCCGATCTTCGTGTACGGGTTGGGCCGCTGGAAGCCGTAGGCCCCGATGTTCGCCAGGCCCTTGCGGACCCCCACGACGTCCGGCCGCTGGTAGGTGGTCAGCGAGTGGCCGGTCTTCCAGATCTCCTCGTCCAGCCGGTTCGCCAGGTCCGCGGCCTTCTGCTCGTCGAGCTCGGCGTTGGCCTCCTCGAACAGCTTGTTGATCGCCTCGTTCCCGACCCGGCCGTAGTTCTGCTGCATCTGCTCCTGGGTCTTGTAGATCGACCCCTTGGAGCTGGCCGGGAACGGCGTGCCGATCCACGCGAAGTGGGTGAGGTCGAAGTTGCCCGTCTTGACGTGCTTCTCGAAGAAGTCGCCGAGGGGTACCGGGGTGATCTCGACCTTCACGCCGATCTGGCCGAGCTGCTGCTGCACGAGCTTGGCCTCCTGCTCACTGCTGGTCTTGTTGGCCGGGATCAGGTTGCGCAGCTTCAGTTCCCTGCCGTTCCTGCGGCGGACGTCGCCCTCCAGCTTCCAGCCCAGCTCGTCGAGCTTCCGCTTGGCCGCCTCGGGGTCGTAGGACACCGGACCCGAGTTGTCCTTGTAGTTCTTCAGGCCCTGGACGTAGATGTGGTTGTTGAGGGGCTGGGCGCCGGGCGAGATCTGCCCGACCAGCGCGTTCGTCATCACCTTGCGGTCGATCGCCTTCTGCAGCGCCAACCGCAGCTCGACGTCCTCCAGGAGCGCGCCCTTGGAGCCGTTGAAGGTGATGTGCCGGAAGTTGGGCGCGAGGGCGCGACGCAGCTCGATGGAGGGCAGGGTGGTGGCCCGCTGGTAGGCGTTCAGGTCGTCGGCGATGTCGACGACGTCCAGCTCGCCGTTGGCCAGCGCGTCGATCTGCGTGTCGTTCGGGACGGTCCGGAAGACGATGCGGTCGAGCTTCGGCTTCTCGCCCCACCAGGTCTCGTCGCGGGCGACGGACACCGTCTTGGCTCCCGAGTTCACCTCGACCACCTTGAACGGTCCGCCGGTCACCAGCGGCCGCTCCTTCCACCCCGTGTTGAACGCGGCCGGATCACTCGTCATCGACTGCGGGTAGAGGATTTCGTAGATCCCCTTCCAGTCGGCGAACTTCTTGGCGAAGGTGAACTTCACCTCGAAGTCGTCCCGACCGCGGTCGACGCCGCCGATGGCGTCGTACCCGTTGGCCGCCGAGATCAGGTAGGCGTCGTTCGACTTGTTCATCGCCTGCCACTGGGACCGGTAGTCCGCCCAGGTGATCGGCGTGCCGTCGGACCACCGGCCCTTGGGGTTGAGCCGGAACGTCACGACCTGGGGGTCCTTGGAGGTCAGCTCCATCGACTCCAGGTAGTCCTTGTTCTCGATCGCCGAACCGTCGGCCTGGTAGTGGATCGGGGTCGGCATGAACGCGGTGACGACCTCGAAGATGTCGGCCTCGCTGCCGTTGACGTGCAGGTAGTTGAAGGTGACCGGGAAGCCGTTGACGGCCAGCTTCAGCTCCCCGCCGTCCTTCAGCTCGGAGGCGGGCCGGGGGTTGATGTCGTTCTTGCCGGCCTGCTGGGGCTGTCCGCCGCCCTCGCCGCCCCCGCCGCCGCAGGCGCTCGCCAGTAAGGCGGCCGCGACGAGCGGAGCGGCGAGCCTGGCCCAGCGGTGTCGTGCTCGGCTCACGCGTCGTCCCCTTTCCTCGGTTTCCCCGCCCGGTATTTCGGTGCGAGTGGTCCGCGTCACTCTAGGAGAGGAGCGGTGTGGTTCAGAGCACGGCGACGTAACGCTTGGTCGTGTCGCGGTTTCCGCGGGTGCTTTTCTGGGCAAGCACCGCCCTGGCGCGCGCGTTCCGGCGAACACCGGAATCGGCGGTCAACGAAAGAATCGGGCCCGGGCGGCGGAGCGCCCGGACCCGATCAGCGGAGCACGGCGGTTGGTCAGCCGGTGAAGCCCATCGCCGCGTAGTCCCGGTCGGCGAACCCGAACGCGCCGACGTTGGCCAGCGCGCTCCTGGCCGCGACGGCGTCCGGGACCTGGTACAGCGGCACGCTGTGGCCGATCTTCCAGACCTCCTCGTCGATCCGGTTGGCCAGGTCCGCGCGCCGGGCGTCGTCGAGCTCCGCGCCCGCCTCGTCGAACAGGCCGTTGATCGTGTCGTTGCCGACGCGGCCGTAGTTCTGCTGGACCGAGTCCGGCTTCAGCCGGTAGACGGCGGCGTTGCCGTCGATCGGGAACGGCGACGACTCCCAGGCGATCGGCGCGATGTCGAAGTCCCCGACCGCCAGGTGGTTCTTCATGAACTCCGAGCTGGGCACCGGCTGGATCACCAGCTTCACCCCGATCTGCCGGAGCTGGTCCTGGTAGAGCTTGGACACCTGCTCGTTGAACGGGACGTTGGCCGACATCACGAACCGGACGGCGAGCTCCCTGCCGTCCTTGCGCCGCACGTCGCCCTCCAGCCTCCATCCCAGCCCGTCGAGCTCCCTGCGCGCCCGTTCGGGGTCGAAGGACGCCGCGCCGGAGTTGTCGCGGTAGTTCCGCGTGCCGTCCGCGAAGACGTGGTTGCCCAGGGGTTTGGCCGCCGGCTGGATCTGCCCGAGCATCGCCCTGGTCACGACCTCGCGGTTGATGCCGTGCTGCACGGCGACCCGCAGCGCGGGGTCGGCCAGCACGGCGCCCTGGGCGCCGTTGAACAACGTCACGTTGTACTTCGGTTGCAGGGCCTGCCGGATCTGGACGTCCGGGATCGTCTTCGCCCGCTGGAACAGGTCGACGTTCGACCCGATCTCGTAGAAGTCGATCTCCTTGTTGGCCAGCGCGTCCGGCAGCGCTCCCCGGTCGACGGCGCGGAACACGATCCGGTCCAGCCGGGGCCGCGCGCCCCACCACCGGTCGTTGCGGACGAGGACCATCGTCTTGGCGACCCGGTCGACCGACTCCACCCGGAACGGCCCGGCGGTCAGCTGGGGCCGGTCCACCCAACCCCGGTTGAAGACCTCGGGGTCCTCGTTGGTCGACTTCGGGTACAGGTCGGTGAACAACGCCCGCCACTCGCCGTACCGCGAGCGGAAGGTGACCAGCGCCTCCCGGTCGTTCGCCCCCTTCTCGACCTTCTCGACCTCCTGGTAGCCGGAGCTGCTCCCCACCCGGAAGGCGTCCTTGCGGCCCGCGAGCGTCATCGCCTGCGCCGCGAGGTCCTTCCACGTGATCGGCGTGCCGTCGTCCCAGCTCGCCTTCGGGTTGATGCGGTAGGTGACCACCTGCGGGTCCTTCGACGTCAGCTCGATCGACTCGAAGTAGTTGGTGTCCACCGCGACGCTGTTGTCGGCCTTCGCCCGGAACGCGTGCGGCATCAACGCGTCCATGACGCGCTTGGCGTAGCCGTCGGTCCCGTCCACGTGGTTGCGGTTGAAGTTGCTGGGCAGCCGGTCCAGCGGCCACCGCAGGTCCCCGCCGTTCCTGAGCGAGGCGGCGTCCTTCGCGTTGACGTCGTTGACGCCGCTGGTCTGTTCCCCCGCCCCCTTGATGTCGGTGCCGCCGCCGGAGCCCCCGGAGCACCCCGACAACGCCAGGACGACCGCCGTCACCGGGATGAGCACCTGGACGAGGCCACGTCGTGCTCGACTCACCTGTCCGAACCTCCCTCTCCAGACGGGCCCGCGGGGTGTCCCCGCCCCGCGGACCACTGCGGCGCCAACCTAGGCGCGCGCCGTCGGCCCGGCAGGAGGTTGCGAGATCATTACCCGTTCAGACCACCCGGCGGACGGTCGTGAAGTGACAGGCGACCTCGTGGTCGGCGCCGCCGGCCCCGGGGTCCCGTTCGGCGCCGCCGGCCCGGTCGCCCTGCCGCTCCAGCGCCGGGTCCACCTCGACGCACCGGCGCCTGTCCTCGTCGGTCAGCGTCGCGTGCAGGAAGCACCGGGTGCGGAAGCGGCAGCCCGACGGCGGGTTCGCCGGGCTGGGCAGGTCGCCGGCGAGGATGATCCGCTCCCGCCGCCGCTCCTTCTCCGGGTCCGGGATGGGGATCGCGGACAGCAGGGCCTGGGTGTAGGGGTGGCCCGGGGTCTCGAAGACCGCGTCCACCGCGCCGATCTCGACGATGCGGCCCAGGTACATCACGGCCACCCGGTCGGCGATGTGCCGCACCACCGACAGGTCGTGCGCGACGAACAGGTAGGCGAGCCCGAGCTTGGCCTTGAGCTCGTCGAGCAGGTTGATGACGCCGGCCTGGACGGAGACGTCCAACGCGGACACCGGCTCGTCCAGCACGACGAGCCGGGGCTCCAGCGCGAGCGCCCGCGCGATCCCGATCCGCTGGCGCTGCCCGCCGGAGAACTCGGCGGGGTAGCGGTCGGCGTGCTCCGGCCGCAGCCCGACCAGCCGCAGCAACTCCGGCACGCGGCGGGCGATCCGCTGCCGGTCCTCGCCGTGCACCCGCATCGGCTCGGCCAGGATGTCGCCGACCGGCATCCTCGGGTCCAGCGAGGCCATCGGGTCCTGGAACACCACCTGGAGGTCCCTGCGCACCGCCTTCCGGCCCCGTCTGTCCAAAGTGGACACATCCTTGCCGAGCACGGCGACCGACCCGCCCGTCGGCGCCGCCAGACCGAGGATCTCCATCAACGTGGTGGTCTTGCCGCAGCCGGACTCGCCGACCAGGCCCAGCGTCTCGCCCTCGCGGATGTCGAAGGTGATGCCGTCCACGGCGCGGACCGTGCCCACGCGGCGCCGGAACACGGTGCCCTTGGTGACCGGGTAGTGCCTGACCAGCTCGCGCACGTCGAGCACCGTCGCGCGCTCGGCGCGCGGGACCCGGGCCACCTCGGGCTCGGGCACCTCGGCCTCGACCTCGTAGACGTCCTCCGGAGCGGCGTCGACCCTCGCGATCTCCCCGACCCGCACGCAGGCGGCGTGGTGCGGCGTTCCGGTGGTGGCGGCGTCGGAACCGACGTCGGGCACGGCGAGCAACGCCGGCTCCTCCGTCAGGCACTCCGGAACCGCCATGGGACACCGGGGCGCGAACGGACAGCCCGGCGGCAGGTCCACCAACGACGGCGGCTGGCCCTCGATCGGCACCAGCGGCTGCTTCCCCTCGGCGTCCAGCCGGGGCAGCGCGCCGAGCAGGCCGAGGGTGTAGGGCATGCGGGGGCGCCGGTAGATCTCGTCGACCGGGCCGGTCTCCACCGCCCTGCCTGCGTACATGACCATCAACCGGTCCGCGAAGCCGGCCACGACGCCCAGGTCGTGCGTGATGAGCACGATCGCGGCGCCGGTGACCTCCTGCGCGGTCTTGAGCACCTCCAGCACCTGCGCCTGCACGGTGACGTCCAGCGCGGTCGTCGGCTCGTCGGCGATGATCAGGTCGGGGTCGTTGGCGATCGCCATCGCGATCACCACCCGCTGCCGCATCCCGCCGGAGAACTCGTGCGGGAACGCCTTGGCGCGCTCCGCGGCGTGCGGAATCCCCACCAGGTCCAACAACTCGACCGCGCGCCGGGCCGCCGCGCTCCGGGAGACCCGCCCCCCGGCGTGCACCAGCACGGCCTCCGCGATCTGCTCGCCCACCGGGAAGACCGGGGTGAGCGCGGACAGCGGGTCCTGGAACACCATGGCCACCCGGTCCCCGCGGACGCGGGACAGCTCCACGTCGGACAGCCCGAGCAACTCCCTGCCCCGGAACCGGATCGAGCCAGAGACGCGGGCCGTCGGCGGCAGCAGGCCCATCACCGCCATCGAGGACACCGACTTGCCGGAGCCGGACTCGCCCACGACGCCGAGCACCTCGCCGGCGCGCACCTCGTAGCTCAGGCCGCGCACGGCCCGCACCCTGCCGGCCTCGCTCGGGAAGGAGACCGTGAGGTCGCTGACCGCCAGCACGGGACCGTCGGCGTCCGACGGGCTGGGGTCGAGAAGGGTGTCGGCGGCGGTCATCCGGCGCTCCCGTCGGTGCTCTGTGGACGGTCGGACGGCGTGGTGGACGGCTTGGCGGACGAGGTGGTGGCCGGAGCGGCGGACGGCGCGGCGGAGGCCGTGGCCCCGGCGCGTCGCCTCCTCGGCTCCCGCCGCCGCGCCCTGGTCGACGTGGGGTCGAGGGCGTCCCGCAGGCCGTCGCCCACCCAGTTCACGGACAGCACCGTCAGGACGAGGAAGCCGCCGGCGAACAGGAACATCCACGGGAACGTGAACGCGGCGCGGGTGCCGGTCGCGATCAGCGTGCCCAGCGAGACGTCCGGGGGCTGCACGCCGAAGCCGAAGTAGCTCAGCCCCGTCTCGGCCAGCACCGCGGCGCCCACGTTGACGGTGGCGTCGATGATGAGCAGGGACGCCATGTTGGGCACGATGTGCCGCAGGATGATCCGCAGCGGCGACTGGCCCATGAACCGCGCCGCCTTCACGAACTCGCGCTCCTTCAACGTCATCGTCATGCCGCGGACGATGCGCGCGGTGATCATCCAGCCGAACAGGGCGAGCAGCACCACGAACAGCAGCCACGACTTGCCGCGGAAGGCGGGGCTGGCGATCGAGATGATCAGGAACGACGGCAGCACGAGCAGCAGGTCGACCAGCCACATGAGAATCCGGTCCACCCAGCCGCCGAAGTACCCGGCCGTCGCCCCCACCAGGGAGGCCAGCGCCGTGGAGATCACGCCGACGAGCAGGCCGATGGTCAGCGACTTCTGCAGGCCGCGCATGGTCTGCGCGAAGACGTCCTCGCCGATCTGCGTGGTGCCGAACCAGTGGTTCCCGCCCGGCGGCCGCAGGAAGGCCGTGTAGTCCTGCTGCTGGTGGTCCCACGGCGCGAACAACGGGGACAGGAAGGCCATCGCGTAGAGCGACGCGATCGCGACCATCCCCACCAGCGCCAGCCGGTTGCGCAGGAACCGGCGCAGGACCAGCCGGCCCCGGGTGAGCGTCCGGCCCGGTTCGACCGCGGCGTCGACCGGGCCGCCGGCCGCCGCCCCGGACGTTCCCGCGGAGTCGGTGTCCTTGAGCGTCACGGACATGGTCCCTCCCCCCTCACACGCGGACGCGCGGGTCCAGCGCGGCGTAGAGCACGTCGGACAGCCAGCCGGAGACCAGCACCAGCACCGCGACGAACAGGGTGACCGTGGCGACGATGTTGGTGTCCTGTTGCTCCACCCCGTACACGAGCCAGTCGCCCATGCCGAACCAGCTGAAGATGCGCTCGGTGAACACGCCGCCGGTGACCAGCAGGCCGAAGCCGAACGCGAACAGGGTGGCCATCGGGATCAGCGCGGTGCGCAGGCCGTGCTTGAACAACGCCTTGCGCCGTGTCAGGCCCTTAGCCTGCGCGGTGCGGAGGAAGTCACTGCCCAGCACGTCCAGCATCGCGCTGCGTTGGTAGCGGCTGTAGTAGGCGATCTGGTGCAGCGCGATGGCCAGTGTCGGCAGCACGAGATGTCGCAGTCGGTCCAGCAGGGCGGCGATCCAGCCGCCCTGGAAGCTCGGGTCCGTCTCGCCGGTGAAGTACAGGACTGTCACGCCGACTGTCTCGTTGAGCCGCAACGCCCCGAACTTCAGCAGCGTGCCGACCAGGAAGACCGGTGTGGACAGGACGAGGAACGAGAACAGGGTCGCGAAGTAGTCGCTGAACCGGTACTGCCGGACCGCGCTCACCACGCCGACCACCACCCCGAGCGAGACCCCGAGGATCGTGCCGAGCAGGAACAGCCGCAGGCTCACGCCCACGCGCCGGCCCAGCTCGGCGCTGATCGGCTGGTCGGTGACGGTGGAGCCGAAGTCGCCCCGCACCACACCGGACATCCAGATGACGAAGCGCTGCGGCACCGGCTCGTCCAGGCGCAGGTCCCGGCGCTTGGCCTCGATCGTGCTCGCCGGCGGCGGCGGGTTCCGCTCGTTCAGCTTCGCCAGCGGGTCGAAGGTCAGCGACGCCAGGGTGAAGGCGAGGAAGGTCGCTACCAGACACAGCACGACGTAGTTGGCCAGTCGGCGCAGCAGGAAACCGGCCACGTCCGCCACCTCCACGGTCCGTCACGGCGGGTCGTCTACCAGCCGGAAAGCCCCGCACGTCGGGCCGGCCCGCAGAATCACCCGGTGAGGTTAATGTCACAGTCCGCGTCCGCGGGTAGGGCCGATCGGGGGGAAAGCCGGCCCGTCCGGCCACGGCCGCGCCGACGCCTCCGCCCCGTCCTCCCGGGACGCCGCGGCCACCGATGACCAGCGGGGGGCCGGCGCCGGTGGACGCGGAGCGCTTTCAGTTGGGCACACACCGTATGCGACAAGTGGTGGCCGACGAACGTGGGTGTCCGGTCCGCCGGTTGGCGCAACCTCGTCCAACCACTGTGGACACACCGGCCGACCACTGTGGACAGCCGAGGAAAGCCGTGGCACCGTGGGAAACGTGACCGAGCCGAACACGCTGAACGCCACCGCCGCGGCCCTGCTGGGCCTGCTGCACGAAGGTCCGATGACGGGCGGGCAACTCGTTGCCGCGGCCACCGAGCGGTTCGGCGGCTTCTTCAGCGTCACCCGCAGCCAGGTGTACCGCGAGCTGCCCGCGCTGGCCGACGCCGGCCTGCTCCGCCTGGGCAAGCAGGGCCCGCGCTCCAGCCAGCAGTACGTGATCACCGCGGCTGGCAAGCGCGCCTTCAAGAACTGGCTGGCCGCCGAGCCGGGCCCCGACCAGCTCCGCAGCCCGCTCATCCTGCGGCTGGTGCACGCCGGCAGCCTCAGCCCGAAGCAGCGCGTCGCGCTGGTGGACTCCGCCCGCGCCGCCTACACCGCCAAGCTGGACGAGGCGAAGGCCGCGGCCAAGGCGCTGGAGGACCCGTACGCCAAGGCGGCGGCGGACTTCACCGTGGCGCACATCCGCGCGGTGCTGAAGCTCCTGGACGCCGTCAGCAAGTGAGCCCGGGGCGCGGGGCGGCCACCGGGCTCGCTCCGCGTCGCTCTCCGGATCGCTGTTCCACGGCGACTTGCCCTGCCGTGCGCGCGGCGGCGGTTCGACCGTGGTGTCGGTTCGTCCGGCACCGTCGGTGCCGCGCCGCCGCGTCGTGTCGCTCGGGTCGTCTCACTCGTGTCATGTCGCTCGTGTCATGTCACTGTGCTGCGCCGTGTTGTTGTGTGGCTGTGTCGCACCGCGACAGTGTGCGTGAGGCCGGTCCACGGCTCGGGACTGGCTGTCGCGCAGGCTTTCCCGGGGTTACCGGAGTGTCGCTCGTGGAGGATTCGCGGACAGCGGCTGGGTCGTGTTCAGGACTGGCGGGGCGTGCTTCGTCGGTCCTGATTGCCTCCCGCGATGCCAGCGGTGCTTTTCCCGGCCGCTGATGGCAGCGTTTCGGCGCTCTTTGACAGTGTTCGCGGGGCGGCTGTCCACGTCGGTCAGTGGCCGGTCGGCGATTTCCGGTTCAGTCGCCTGAGCCGGCGGTCGGTTGTTCGCTCTGCCCGCTGACCGTCTTTCTTCTGCGGGCGCCGCCGGTCACGTGGTCGGTGCGGTGTCGTCTTCGGCCGGTCGTGTCGCTGCGGTGGACGTCCCTGGTGTCTGCGCGGTGTCTGTTCGCGGGCGCGGTCGAACGGGGTTGCTGTGGCTGCCTCTGGCTCGACTGTGCTTGTGCGTCTCGGGCCGCACTCGTCTGTGTCTGTCTGGGCTTGGCTGTGTTCATCTGTGTTCATCCACAGTCACCCGATTTCCTCCACAGGCGACGAGCGGTCGCGTGGCCGGGCGCTTGATCGGCGGTAGGCTGGAGCGGGGCTCGCCCCCCAGGGCGGGTGGGGGCTGTCTCGGAGATGGGGAGGCCCCCGGGGACGGACGGGCGCGTGGCGGGTGTCGGCGGAGGCGGACCTCGGGCGCGGCCGCGCCGGTCGGTGCCGCCATCCCCCGGTCGGAGTTGGCGCGACTCACGTACCCTTGAGTGTTGTGAACCCGGACGTCGCCGCTGCCATCAAGGACCTCTCCGCCACGCTGACCAGCGTCGAGGCGGTGATGGACCTCGCGAAGCTGGCCGCTGACGTCGAGGCGCTGGAGGCCGAGGCCGCCCGCCCCGACCTGTGGGACGACCAGGAGAACGCGCAGAAGGTCACCAGCCGGCTCTCCCACAAGCAGGGCGAGCTGCGCCGGGTGACCGACCTCCGGCAGCGCCTCGACGACCTGGAGGTCATGTACGAGCTCGCCGAGGCCGAGGGCGACGCCGACATGGTCGCGGAGGCCGACGCCGAGCAGGCCAAGCTCCGCGACGAGATCTCCTCGCTCGAGGTGCGCACCCTCCTCTCCGGCGAGTACGACGAGCGGGAGGCACTCGTCACGCTCCGCGCGGAGGCGGGTGGCGTCGACGCCGCCGACTTCGCCGAGATGCTCATGCGCATGTACCTGCGCTGGGCCGAGCGGCACGGGTACGCGGTGGAGGTCTACGACACCTCCTACGCCGAGGAGGCCGGCATCAAGTCGGCCACCTTCCGGATCAAGGCGCCCTACGCCTACGGCACCCTGTCCGTCGAGCAGGGCACCCACCGGCTCGTGCGCATCTCGCCCTTCGACAACCAGGGCCGCCGGCAGACCTCGTTCGCCGGCGTCGAGGTGATCCCGGTCGTCGAGCAGTCCGACCGCGTCGACATCGACGAGAAGGAACTGCGGATCGACGTCTACCGCTCCTCGGGCCCCGGCGGCCAGGGCGTGAACACCACCGACTCGGCGGTGCGCATCACGCACATCCCGACCGGCATCGTGGTGTCCTGCCAGAACGAGCGCTCGCAGCTGCAGAACAAGGCGACCGCCATGGCGGTGCTGCAGGCCAAGCTGCTGGAGCGGCAGCGGCAGGAGGAGCAGGCCAAGATCGACGCCCTGAAGGGCGACGGCGGGTCGAGCTGGGGCAACCAGATGCGCTCCTACGTGCTGCACCCGTACCAGATGGTCAAGGACCTGCGCACCGAGCACGAGGTGGGCAACCCCACCGCGGTGCTCGACGGCGACATCGACACCTTCCTCGAGGCCGGCATCCGCTGGCGGCGGCAGCTCCAGGGCCAGTCCTGACCCTGATCCACCGCGCGTGACCGGTCACGCTCCGTTCACTCAGTCAGTGGTTTGGTCACGGACGGGTACGGAGCGGTGACCGGTCGCGTGCGGCGAAGTGGTCACAGGGTGATGACATCCGCCCTGTCGGCTTGACTCGGGTGGGCGAGGCGGGGTCCTCCGTTTGGTCGCAGGTAGACTCGCGCCTCGTGATCCGGCTCGAACACGTCACCAAGGTCTACAAGACCTCGACCAGGCCCGCGTTGCAGGACGTCTCCGTGCGGATCGACAAGGGCGAGTTCGTGTTCTTGATCGGTCCGTCCGGGTCCGGCAAGTCCACGTTCCTGCGCCTGCTGCTGCGCGAGGAGGTGCCCACCAAGGGCGTCGTCGAGGTCGCCGACTGGGACGTGGCCAAGCTGCCGCGTCGGCGCGTGCCGAAGCTGCGCCAGCGCATCGGCTGCGTGTTCCAGGACTTCCGGCTCCTGCAGAACAAGACGGTCGCCGAGAACGTGGCGTTCGCCCTGGAGGTGATCGGCAAGCCCCGGCCCACCATCCGCAAGGTGGTGCCCGAGGTGCTGGAGCTGGTCGGCCTGGAGGGCAAGGCGGACCGCATGCCGCACGAGCTCTCCGGTGGCGAGCAGCAGCGGGTGGCCATCGCCCGCGCGTTCGTCAACCGGCCGCTGGTGCTGCTGGCCGACGAGCCGACCGGCAACCTGGACCCCGACACCAGCCAGGACATCATGCTGCTGCTGGAGCGGATCAACCGCACCGGCACGACGGTGCTGATGGCCACCCACGACCACTCCATCGTCGACTCGATGCGCCGCCGCGTGGTCGAGCTGCAGCTCGGCAAGGTCACCCGCGACGACAGCCGCGGCGTCTACGGCGTCGGCCGCTGACGCCGAGGTCCGCGAGCTCCCCCGCCCCCGATCTCTGAGGAACCCTCCCCCGATGCGCGCCAGTTTCGTGTTCAGCGAGGTCATCACCGGTCTGCGCCGGAACGTGACGATGACCATCGCGATGATCCTGACGACCGCGATCTCGCTCGGCCTGCTCGGCGGTGGCCTGCTCGTCGTCCGGCTGATCGACAAGATGGACGACCGCTACCGGGACAAGGTCGAGGTGTCGGTCTACCTCAACAACGACGTCAGCGCGACCGACAAGACGTGCAGCAAGGACCCGTGCGCCGGGCTCCAGCGGGCGCTGCAGGCCAACTCGAACGTCGAGGCGGTCGCGTTCGAGAGCCGGGACGCGGCCTTCGACCGGTTCAAGCGGATCTTCGAGGGCAACCCCGAGCTGGTCGAGCTGGCCCGGCCGGAGGCCCTGCCCTCCTCGTTCCGGATTAAGCTGAAGGACCCGCAGCGCTTCAACGCCATCAACCAGGAGTTCAGCGGCAAGCCGGGCGTGCAGCGCGTCGTCGACCAGGGCGAGTTCCTCAAGCGCCTGTTCAACGTGCTCACCGGCGTGCGCAACGCGACCTTCGTGATCGCCCTGTTCCAGGCGCTGGCCGCGTTGTTGCTGATCTCCAACACGATCCAGCTCTCCGCGTTCACGCGGCGGACGGAGGTCGGCATCATGCGGTTGGTGGGGGCGACGCGCTGGTACACCCAGCTGCCGTTCCTCATCGAGGCCGTGGTCGCCGGGCTCATCGGCGCCCTGGTCGCCGTCGGCATGCTGTTCCTGGGCAAGGCGACCTTCCTGGACAAGGTGCTGGAGTCGCCCATCCAGGCGGGGATCGTGCCGAAGCTGGGCATGGCCGACGTGGCCTACGTGTCGCCGATCCTGGTCCTCGTCGCGACCGTCGTCTCGGCGATCACCGGTTACGTCACGCTGCGCCTCTACGTGCGGCTCTGAGCCGCGCGTCAGGATGAAAACCGCTGGTCGAAGCACGTAGAGTCGGTGGCATGGTCAGGGAACGCGGGCACAAGGTGATCGTGACGAACCGCAAGGCGCGTCACGACTACGCGGTGCTGGACACCTACGAGGCCGGCCTCGTGCTGGTCGGCACCGAGGTGAAGAGCCTGCGCGCCGGCCGCGCCTCCCTGGTCGACGCCTTCGCCACCGTCGACGACGGCGAGGTGTGGCTGCGTGGCGTGCACATCCCGGAGTACGACCAGGGCACGTGGACCAACCACGAGCCCCGGCGCAACCGCAAGCTCCTGCTGCACCGCAACGAGATCCTGCGGCTGATCGGCAAGACCAAGGAGTCCGGGCTGAGCCTGGTACCGCTGTCCCTGTACTTCAAGGACGGCAAGGTCAAGGTCGAGCTGGCGCTGGCGAAGGGCAAGAAGTCCTACGACAAGCGGCAGGACCTGGCGAAGCGGGACGCCCAGCGGTACATGGCCAAGGCGGTCGGGCGGGCGGCCAAGGGCCGGCGCTGATCACGCCCGGCCCCCGCCGCGCCGCCCGACCAGCGCCACCCCGCCGACGACGGCGGCCACCCACACCAGGGGGCCCTCGACCAGCTCCGCGGTGAGGCCGGGCGCGGTCGCCGGGGCGAACCCGCCCGCGGTCAGGCCGAGCAGGCCGGCGGCGACCAGCGCGGTGCCCGCGGCGACCGGCCACACCCGGTGCTCCGGTCGGAACGGCCGCTCCCGCTCGAACCTCGTGAACAGGGCGAGCAGCGGGCGCAGCGTGAGGGCCAGCAGCGCGACCCACGGCAGGAGCCCCGCCAGCCAGCCGGGGCTGCCCGGGGCGGGAGTGGCGACGCCGATCCCGAGGACGAGCACGCCGGCCACCGCGGTCAGCGCCGTCATGTGCCACAGGTAGACGGTCATCATGCGGGGCGCGGCCCAGCGGAGCGCGGCGGCCACCGGCCGGCGGGCGGTGAGCCGGAGCAGCAGCGGGCGGACGAGGGCGACCAGGCCGAGCTGGCCGGCGGTCAGCGCGAGCAGGCAGGCGGTGGGCGGGGCCATGTTGGACGTGGCGGCGCCGGGCAGCCCGATCATGCTCGTCGGGTAGGGGCCGAAGGCCACCATCAGCGCCAACAGGCCGTACCCCGTCACGCAGAGCAGCAGACCCTGCCACGCGGTCGGCGTGAGCGGCGTGCGCCGGGAGCCGTAGGCGATGCCGACCTGGTGGACCGCACCCCACACCAGCAGCACGTTGACGAACGCGAGCTCGGGCGGCAGGTCCCCGAACAGGCCGAACTGCACGCCGTCGACCAGCAGCGCGCCGCCGGCGAGGACGGCGAGCACCGACAGGCCCGACTGGTCGTGCCAGCGCACCGCCAGCGGGGTGAGCGCGACCGCGCCCAGGTAGGCGACCAGGAACCACAGCAGCTGCGGGACGATGCCGGCGGCCAGCCGGACCGGCTGCTCCGGCGCGCCGAGCGTCAGCAGCAGGTGGGGGAGGGGCACCCAGACCGCGGCCAGCGGCAGCACCGGCAGGGCGAGCCGCCGCACCCGGCGGGCCAGCCACTCCGAGGCCTGCCCGCCCCTGGCCCGGTGCCGGCGGTAGGAGATGGCGTTCGCCGCGCCGCCTGCGAAGAAGACGAGGGGCATCACCTGGGTCACCCAGGTCACGGCCCACCACCCGGGGCTGCTCAGCGCGTTGCCCGCGATCAGCTCGGTCCCGTCGAAGGCGAGCACCGGCAGCAGCCAGTGCTGGATGACCACGAGGGCCAGCGCTCCGGTGCGGAGGACGTCGACCAGCGGGTCGCGGGCGGTGCCGACGGGGGCTGTCGTCCGGGTCGGTGGGTTCGCGGCGAGCGCTTCGCGGGGCAGGGTCTGCACGTGGACAACCCTGTCCGGAAAGTGATCCGGAAACACGCCCGCCAGCGCCCGTTTCCGCTGGTGAGCCTGCCTGGGGGCGGATGGTGGAGGTAGCCCCACCCCGAGACGCGCGATCGGGCTAGGGGTCGGTCTCAGGGACGAGTGGGCCGGACCACGGGACGGGGCGCGGCGGGCGCCTTCGGTCTTGCCGGGCCCAGGACGGGGGACGAGTTGTCCACAGGCAGCCCAGTTGTCCACAGCCCAGCGTGAGGTGCTTTCACGCCGGGTGTGGGGTGGATAGGCTGGAGCAGGGCTCGCCCCCCAGGGCGGGTGGGGGCTGACCTGAGGAAGCCCGGAGACGTCAGCTGTGGCTGAGGTAGGTGAGGACGGCCCGCACCCGGCGGTGCTCGTCCGAGGTCGGCTCCAGGTTCAGCTTGGCGAAGATGTTGCCGATGTGCTTCTCCACCGCGCCGTCCGAGACGACCAGGCCCCGGGCGATGGCCGTGTTCGAGCGACCCTCCGCCATCAGCCCGAGGACCTCCAGCTCGCGCGGGGTCAGCGCGTCCAGCGGGTTGCGCCGCCGCCCGAGCAGCTGCGAGATCACCTCGGGGTCGATCGACGTGCCCCCGTCGGCCACCCGCTGCACGGCGTCGACGAAGTCCGCCACGTCGGCCACCCGCTCCTTGAGCAGGTAGCCCACCCCCGCCGCGCCGGAGCCGATCAGCTCGATGGCGTAGTGCTCCTCCACGTACTGCGACAGCACCAGGACCGACGTGCCAGGGAACCGCTTCCGCGCCTCCAGGGCCGCGCGCAGGCCCTCGTCCCGGAACGTCGGCGGCATCCGCACGTCGACGATCGCCAGGTCGGGACGGTGCTCGTCCAGGGCCGTCAACAGACCGGGACCGTCGCCGACAGCGGCGACGGTCTCGATCCCCTCGTCGGCCAGCAGTCTCTCGACGCCAGCCCGCAGCAGGACGGAATCCTCTGCGATCACCACACGCAAGGCAGCTCCGCACGGATCTTGGTCGGCCCGCCCGGCGGGCTGTCCACGGTCACGACGCCGTCAATCGTCGCAGCCCGGTCCGCCAGCCCGGCGAGCCCCCCTCCCGGCCGCGCCGTCGCCCCGCCCCGCCCGTCGTCGAAGATCTCCACGTAGACCTTGTTGGTCGCGCCCAGCACCGTGATCGCGGCGGTCGTCGCCTCGGCGTACTTCGCCACGTTCGTCAGCGCCTCGGCCACCGTGAAGTACGCGATGCTCTCCACCGCGGCCGGCGGCCGCTGCGGCAGCTCGACCGTGACGTGCACGGGCACCGGGCAGCGTGCGGCCAGCGCGGACAGCGCCGCGTCCAGTCCCCGGTCGGCGAGCACCGCCGGGTAGATGCCGCGGGCCAGGTCGCGCAGCTCGGCGATGGCCTGCTTCGCCTCGACGTGCGCCTCCTCGATGAGCTCCCGAGCGCCGCCCGGGTCCTTGTCCAGCTTCGCCTTGGCCCGGCCCAGGTCCATCGCCAACGCCACCAGCCGCTGCTGGGCGCCGTCGTGCAGGTCCCGCTCGATGCGCCGGCGCTCCGCCTCCGCGGCGTCCACGCCCCGCGCCCGGCTGGTCTGCAGGTGCTCAGCCCTCGCGGCGAGCTCGGCGGCCTTCGTCGGCCGCAGCAGCGAGTGGGCGAGGGACCGGTGCCCCGTGGCCACCTTGCGCCCGAGGTAGACGGTGAGCAGCAGCATCGCCGCGCCGAACACGGACCACGGCAGCGCCTCCGCCGTCGAGTCGACGAACACCGCGCCGACGCTCTCCCCGAAGTAGAAGAGTGTGGCCGTGCCGTCGGGCAGGAACCGGAACCACACCGGCAGGGTCAGGAAGCCCAGCGACATCGCCCACAGCGCGACGACGAGGACGAACTCGATGATGCTCAGCGGGAACAGCAACACCAGGTAGGCGAGGTCGCGCCAGGTCGCCGGGTCGGCCATCAGGGCCCGCGTCCTGACGAACAGGCCGCCCGACGGCAGCGGTCGGTACGGGGACGGGACGTCCAGCCCCACGCCGCGCAGGCGCAGCCGCTCGAACTGGGCCCCGCCCCGCCAGACGACCATGGTCATGGCGAACAGGGGCACGCCCACCCAGACGATCGTCGTTCCCGCGCTCAGGACGATCAGCGGCAGCAGCAGGCAGAACCAGAACACACCGATCGGAAAGCTGAGCAGCAGATAGGCGAGGGCCGCGAGCGCGCTCGGTCGACTGGACGCGCTTCGCTCCGTCGGTGCTGTGGTGTCGGTCATGACCCCCGTGGTCCTCCCCATTCGTGTGCTGACCGGGTAAGCATCCCCGGTCGGAGGGAGTGGACAACATCGTGCTCACTGCCGGCCCCGGGGTGGGGCTGTCCCCACCCCCTGCCGGACGGCGCCGGCGACCTGGCCCGTGTGACGGGAGGCACCGGGCGGGTGGCGAGGCGCTCCGGTCGGCTGGGAAGACGTCGCCCACCTCGGGCGTTGCGCCACGTGGAGCCGGCGGACGACCTGGGACGACGGCGTCACCCGCAAAGGGAATGATCCCGGGGAGCTCAGACGTTATGCTGGTGTCCGATCCACGACAGGGGGGTGAACGGTTTCGACTCCGTACGTTGAGTCAGGGGAAGCGTGCCGGTGCAGGCAGGAGACCACCGCAAGCGTCGCTGCACACTGATAAGCGCCAACAAGAGTCGCGCTGACTTCGCCCTCGCCGCCTGAGGTTAGGTAGCGAAGTTGTCGGCCCGGGAGAGCCTCCGACCCGGTGTCCGGCATCATTGAGGAGGCTCCACCGTCAGGTTCGGTCGCGGGACCTGGCGGGACACTCACAGCGACTGGGCCCGTCACACCGGCTTGTCCGCAGGACCGGTGGGGCCGAGTAGAGGCAGAGCGGACTGCGCACGGAGAAGCCCTGATAAGGCGACGGAGGACGCGGGTTCGATTCCCGCCACCTCCACGGGCGACGGGCGACCCTGTCCACGGAAAGCGTGGACCGGGGTCGCCCGTCGCATTTTGGGGGGCCGAGCCCCCCAGACCCCCCACGGTGCGAGCTCCTCGCGACCCGGCCTGGTTGGCTTTCGTCTCACCAGCGCCTGTTTCGACTGGGGTGGGTTCCTCGGGCTTCGCCCTGGAACCCTCGTGCTCGCGGTGGCGTGGGGCCACCGAGGGCTTCGCCCCGGTGGCCTCGTTCACGGCTTAGGTGAACTGACCGGGAGCTTTGCCCCGGCGTCTTTCTCATACGTCTCCGCCTTCAGCCCGTTGCCCTCTTGGCTGGGGGCTGCTTCGAGCTTTTCTTGGCCGGTGGGGCCGCCGAGGGCTTCGCCCCGGCGGTCTCTTGGTCCTGACAGCTGTCTTCGCTGCTCATTCCCTGCATTGCCTGGTGAGGGCTTGGGTGGCTGATGCCACCGAGGGCTTCGCCCTCGTGGCCTGGTTCGCGGCTTAGGTGTTGCCCCGTCTTGGCTGCCGCTTCCCTCATTGCGTGCTGAGGGCTTGGGTGGCTGTTGGGCTTTCCTGGGCATTGGGATGGGTGGGGCCACCGAGGGCTTCGCCCTGGTGGCCTGACGCACAGTTGTGGGGCCGGGAATGACGGGCTCGTTCTGGGACGTGCCTCATGTGGCTATGGGTGTCCGGCTTGCTGTCCTGGCCCTCGGGCTTCGCGTCGGGCTGGATTCTTTCGGCTTGGTTCTCGGCGGGTGAGTTGTGCCCGGTCGAGGTGAGGGGGTCTCTCAGTCGGCCCGGCGTGCGTCTCTGGGGCCGGGGAGCAGCAACTGGCGGTTGGGTTCCGCGCGTGGTTGAAGAGGGATCGTGGCGGTTGGGGGCGGGCTTTCGTGAGATTGCCTGGTGAGAGGTGCTGTCAGGGGCTTGGCGCTGTGGGTTGTTGTGGGGGCGTCGCTTCGAGCTGGGCTCTGATTGATCACCTGGGGTGGCTTGGTTTCTTTTCCTGATAGGGGTTTTTGAGTTCGCTCCTGCGCTGGGATCCAGCCCTTGCCGTGCTACCTGTGTGGTCGAGGACACTTTCGTTCCGGCGTGCCGATTCGGTGGGTGTGCTTTTGGCGTTGCTCCACTGGCCGGATGGACGAGGTGGGACGGGCCGGGCGGCTGATGCCGGGGGTGTTGGGGGCCGCGCATGCTGGTGGTGTTGCCGGTTTCGGGGCCGGCGGTTTTGGGGAGATGGCCTCCGCCTGCTCATCCCCGCACGGGGGTGGGGGTGGGCAGGCGAGCAGGCCGTCGGCCGGGTGATGACCTGGTCTGGGAAGCCCTCGACGCTTGTGGCCCGCGTGCCTCGGGCCCGTGATTTCCTGCTGCTCGGTCAGTTGGTGGAGAGGCCGGTCAGCGCGACTCCCAGGTGGCGGAGGGCGATGTCGCGCAGCGCGTCGCCTTCCAGGAGGCGTAGGCGGGGGTCGTGGGCCGCGTCGCGGTGGAGGGCGAGGGGGAACCAGGTGGTCGTGGCGAGCACCGCGTGATCCAGGGCGTGTTCGCCCATGGTGGTGCGGACTGGTTCGAGTGCGTGCGTCGGAGTCGGACCGCGGTCGCGCCGGACCGCCACCAGGCATCGCTCCCATCCGGTGTCCGTGGGCAGCTCGCCGGTCGCCGTCACCTGGACGGGGTCGGCGCCGCACGACGTCCAGCCCCGCAGGCCGGCGGCGACCCACAGGCGGCGGGCGAGCTGGGCGAAGCCCTCGGGGGAGAGCTGGCTGACGTCCGTGGCGGGCCCGCCGCCCTGGGGCGGCTCGGCGTGCGGTGGGAGATCCACGAGGGGGCGCACGGGTTCCGCGGGATCCGGGGAGACCACGCCACCCAGGGCGCGGAGCCAGCGAACCGGGTCGCCCACGACGATGCTGCGCTCGAAGTCAGCCTGCTCGGTGGCCACGCTCGCCAGGTGGACGCGACCGTCGCGGCCGGTCATCGCGTCGCGCCTGGTCAGCTCGCCGTTCACCGCGACGCTGGCGAGCACCCCGTCGTGGTCGGCCAGGAACAGCTCGCGGACGACCCGGAGCACGACGGCCGCGAGCAACTCCGCGTAGCGGGTGCGGAGGTCGGCTTCGGGCCGGGGCACCGCGGCGACCCCGCGTCGCCCCCGGTCCGGGCGGAACGCGGCCACCGGGGGGATCACCTCGGGTGGCGGCAGGGGCCACGACACGACCAGTCGGCGCGCCGCCGGCTGGTAGCGCATCGCCACGGCGGCGCTGGGGATGCCCACCGGCCAGGACGAGCAGCGCAGGAGGCGGGCGAAGTAGTTCCGCACCGCGTCGGGTTCGCCCGCTGCGACGCGTGCCGCGAGGCCGCGCAGCCCCGCGTGCTGTTCCCGGAGCTGGTCGCGGAGCACCCGGGTGCGCTCGCTGTGGGCGCGGCGGGCGGCGGCGAGGGCGAGCTGGCGTTGGTGTTCGGCGGCGATCTGGTCGGCCTGGGCGCGGGCCTGTTCGTGCTCGGCGGGGTGGGCGGGTGTCCGGCGGCGGGTGAGCCGTCGGAGGAGGCCGTGGTCGTGGGGTTCGGCGTGGTCTGACGGTGGTGTCGGCCCGGCCAGCGCTCCGGGGGCGAAGGGGTGCAGCTCGCCGGGGTGCAGGAGGAGATCCAGGCCGACGCCGGCGGGGTGGCGCATCGCCGCCCGCAGCAGCCCGGCCAGCTCCGCCTCCCGGGCGGCGACGCGCGCGGTCAGCCGGTCGGCGAGCGCCTGCCGCTCGGCCCAGCTCCGTCGTCGTCCGGTCCTGGCCGCCTCCGGGTCCGCGCTCATCGAGCCTCCCGCGCTCCATCGCACCGCGTGTGAAAGCTAGGGAGGCCGCGTGGCCGTGACGAGGGGGATCACCCGTCCGCTCACGGCTTTTCGCTCGACGAGACCTGCCGGGTCGGTGTCAGTGACCCGCCGGCGGGCGGACCTGGACGCCCTGCTCGCGCAGCAGCGCGGCGGTCACGCCCTCGCCGGGGACCGTGTGGCCCCGGAACTCCCCGTCGTAGATCGACTCGCTGCCGCAGCTCGGGCTCCGGTCGTGCAGCACGGCGGTGTCGACGCCGTGTCGTCGCACGACCTCCAGGGCGTGGTGGGCGCCGGCGACGAACTCCGCCGTGACGTCCTCGCCCGCGTCGTCGAGCACCCGGGCCCGGCCGGCGAGGACGTCCGCGCCGGCGCCCCCGACGATCTCCGCGGGCCGCCGGGGCGTGTTCAGCCCACCCGCCATCTCCGGGCACACGGCCACCGCCTCGCCCCGCTCGACCGCGGCGCGCAACTCCGGCACGGTCTTCGCGCGGCCGTCGTAGCGGCAGGGGACACCGGCGAGGCAGGCGCTGACCAGAATCACGACCTCATCCTCCCGGACGGGCGCGGCGGGCGGCGCCACGGTGGGCGGGCACCGTGCTCGGGTCCTCCGGCCACGCGTGCTTCGGGTAGCGGCCGCGCAGCTCGGACCGCACCTGCGGCCAGCCGGTCCGCCAGAACGAGGCCAGGTCGGCGGTGACCGCGACCGGCCGGCGCGCCGGGGAGAGCAGGTGCAGCAGCAGCGGGACCCGCCCGTCGGCGACGCGGGGCGTGGTGTCCCAGCCGAAGACCTCCTGCACCTTCACCGCCAGCACCGGTTGCTCCGCGTCGTAGTCGACGCGCACCCGGCTGCCCGAGGGGACCTCGATCCGCTCCGGCGCCAGCTCGTCCAGCCGGCTGGCCGCCGGCCAGGGCAGCAGCCGGCGCAGCGCGGAGCCGGCGTCGACCCGCTCCAGGTCGGCCCGGCGGCGGGCGGTCGCGAGCTCCGGCCCCAGCCAGCTCGCGATGGTGTCCGTCTCGGAGAGGAGCGCCGCGTCGTCCACCGCTGGCCACGGCGCGCCGAGCTGGCGGTGCAGGAAGGCCATGCGGTGCCGCAGGACGCGGGCCTCCTCGCTCCACCGGAGGAGGTCGAGCCCCTCGGCGCGCAGCCCGCGGATCAGGGCGTCGCGCACCGACGCCGGGTCGGGGTCCCGCAGCGGGCGGGCGACCAGGGTGATCGCGCCCAGCCGCTCGACGCGCCGGGCGACGACGTCCCCGTCCACCCAGTCCACTTCGTCCACAGTGGACAACAGGCTGGGCGCGGCGCGGCGGGCCAGTGCCTCGTCCGCGACCGCGGCGAGCCGCACCCGCCCGTGCGCCCGGCCCGGGTCGCGGTCGGCGACGGCCACCGCCAACCACTCCGCCTCGCCCAGGCCGGACCCGGGCGGCAGCTCCACGGCGGTCCCGCCGGCCATCAGGTACACGGCGGAGCCGGGCGCGCGGCGCCTGGCCAGCCGCTCCGGGTAGGCCAACGCCGCCACCAGCGCGGGGTCCTCGTGGCGGCGCGGTGTTCCGCCCACGAGCCGGGCGAGGCGCTCGGCCTCGCGCTCCCACCGGCGGGGCCGCTCGGCGCGCAGCGCGCGCACCGCCGCCGTGAGGTCGGTGCGGGTCGTGAGCGAGTCGTCGTCGAGCAGGGCGACCACCTCCGCCGCCGACCGCGGCCCCACCTCGGCCGCGCCGTCGACGAGCGCCCTGGCCAGCCGGGGGTGCAGGCCGAGCGCGGCCATCCGCCGTCCTCGGTCGGTGGCCGCGCCCGAGCCGTCCAACGCCCCGAGGGCGCGCAGCACCTCGCGCCCCGCCGCCAGCGCGCCCGCCGGCGGGGCGTCCCACCAGGCCAGGCCCTCGCCGTCCGGGGTGCCCCAGCAGGCCAGCTCCAGCGCCAGGCGGGTCAGGTCGGCGGTGCGGATCTCCGGCTCGGGGTAGCGCGGCAACGTCGCGTGCTCGTGTTCCGGCCAGCACCGGTAGGCGTGCCCCGGCGCCTCGCGGCCGGCGCGCCCCGCCCGCTGCTCGGCCACCGCGGCGGACACCCGCACCGTCGCGAGTCCGGCGAGGCCGCGGCGGTGGTCGACGCGGGGGACTCGGGCGAGGCCGGAGTCGACCACGGCACGCACCCCCGGCACGGTCAGGCTCGACTCGGCGACGGCGGTGGAGAGCACGACCCGGCGCCGAGGACCGGGGCGGAGCGCCGCGTCCTGGGCGGTGGTGGGCAGACGGCCGTGCAGCGGAAGCACGTCAACCCCGTCCAGGCCCGCCAGCCGCTCGGCCACGCGGCGGATCTCCGCGGCCCCCGGCAGGAACACCAGGACGTCGCCGTCCACTTCGGACAGAGCGGCGCGGACGGCGCGGGCCACGCACGCCTCCACCCGCTCGCCCCGCGCAGGCGGAATGTGACTGACCGCGACCGGGTGGGCGCGACCGTGCACGACCAGCGTGGGCGCCGGCGTGCTCTCCTGCGTGGAGCCGTCGGGTTCGCCCAGCAGCGCCGCCAGCCGGTCGGCGGCCACCGTGGCCGACGTCGCGAGGACGCGGAGGTCGGGGCGCAGCCCGGCGCGGGCGTCGAGCAGCAGCGCGAGTAGCAGGTCGGCGTCGAGGTGGCGCTCGTGGCACTCGTCGAGCACGACGACGTCGACCCCGGACAGCTCCGGGTCGGCCTGCAACCGCCGCACCAGCAGCCCCGAGGTGACGACCTCCACCCGCGTGTCCGGGGAGACCCGCCGCTCGCCGCGCACGGAGTAGCCCACGTCGCGGCCGACCGGCTGGTCCAGCAGATCAGCCATCCGGGTGGCGGCGGCGCGGGTGGCCAGCCGGCGCGGCTCGGCGACGACGACCCGTCCGGGTGTCGCCGCGGCCAGGGCGAGGGGCACGAGGGTGGTCTTGCCGGTGCCGGGCGGCGCGACGAGCACCGCCGTGCCAGAGTCGGTGAGCGTGGCGCTCACGTGGTCGAGGACGGCGCGGACCGGCAGGTCGGGGAGCGGGGGCAGGCGCATCGCCGGTCAGTCTGCCGGGTCGGGGCGACGGCCCCGACAACCAGCTTGCGATCCCCCTTATTCTTAGCGTGGCTAAGAATTGGACGGGGAGGCGACTGGTGACAGCGGCGACCGGGGCGCAGCCCCCCAGCACGGTGCCGACGTCCCGGCAACGGCTCCCCTACGAGGTGTGGGTGCTCGTCGCCGCCGGCTTCGTGATCGCCATCGGCTTCGGGGTCGTCGCGCCCGCCCTGCCCACCTTCGCCGCGAGCTTCGACGTCGGCGTCACCGCCGCGTCGGTCATCGTCAGCGTGTTCGCCGGCATGCGGCTGCTCTTCGCCCCGGTCAGCGGCCGGCTGGTGGCGTTCTTCGGCGAGCGCCCCATCTACATCGTCGGGCTGCTCATCGTCGCGGTCGCCACCGGCGTGTGCGCGTTCGCCCAGAGCTACTGGCAGCTCCTGCTCTTCCGCTCGCTGGCCGGCACCGGCTCCACCATGTTCACCGTCTCGGCGGTCGCGCTGCTGATCAGGGTGACCCCGCCCGCGCTGCGGGGCCGCGCCTCCGGCCTGTGGTCCACCGGCTTCCTCCTCGGCAACATCGCCGGCCCGCTGGTCGGCAGCGGCCTCGTCGAGGTCTCGCTGCGCACGCCGTTCCTCGTCTACGGGGCCACGCTGGTCCTCGCCGCCGCCCTGGCGTGGCTGCTGCTGCGCCGTTCCCGGCTCGCGGCCCCGGAGCGCGGCGACGGGCAGCCCGCCGTCACCGTGCGGAGCGCGCTGCGGCACCCGACCTACCGCGCCACGCTCGCCTCGAACTTCGCCTTCGGCTGGACGGTCTTCGGCGTGCGGGTCTCGTTGGTCCCGCTGTTCGTGGCCGCGGTCCTGCACCGCAGCGAGGGCCTGGCCGGGATCTCGCTGTCCGTCTTCGCCGTCGGCAACGCGTCGCTGCTGATCCTGTCCGGCCGGCTCGCCGACGCCCGGGGCCGCAGGCCGGTGGTGCTGGCCGGCCTGGCCGTCTCCGCCCTCGGCACGACCGCGCTCGGGTTCACCCACGAGCTGTGGACGTTCCTGGCGGCGTCGCTGGTCGCCGGCCTGGGCGCCGGGCTGGTCAGCCCGCCGCAGAGCGCGGCGGTCGCCGACATCGTCGGCGCGCGGGGCCGGGGCGGCCCGGTGCTCGCCGGGTTCCAGATGGCCGCCGACGTCGGCGCCATCCTCGGCCCGCTGGCCGCCGGTCTGATCGCCGACTCCCTGTCCTACCCGGCGGCCTTCGCCCTGACCGGCGCCATGTCGCTGCTCGCGATGCTGTTCTGGTGGCGGGCGCCGGAGACCCTGCCCTCCGCCGGCGGGGCGACCGAGCACGCCGCCGAGGACGCCTCTCCGGAGTGCGGCCGGCTGGATGAGGGGCCCGAGGTCCCCACGGGCGAGTCGCCCGGGGCCAACTCGCGGCTGACTGGTCGCTGATCGTCCTACTATCGTCACTCCCTGTCATCATTCGAGGTGGGGGGAACGTGCGATGTGGACGGAGTTGTCGCCGGCGGAGTTCAACGCCCTGTGGCGGCGGCTGGACCTCGGCGCGAAGCCGTTGGAGCTGAACGTCCAGGAGGTCGGGCGGACCGCCGACGAGGCCAGGAGCGCCTACCGCGACGCCTGGGGCCGGTTGGGCGAGCGCGGGCTCGTCACCGGGGACGACGTCGACGGCGGGCTCACGGACGCGTTGGTCACCCTGGCCAAGCCGACCGCCGCGGTGGACCTGCGGTGGGCCGTGGGCCCCGAGCAGGAGCTCCGCGGCCTGGCCACCGCCCGGGGGGAGTGGGCGGCGGTGGGCGCGTTGTCGGGCGGTCGGGTCTGGGTGGACAGCGTGCGCTCCGGCGCGTTCGTCCCCGCGCTGGTCGGGTTGATGGGCCCGACGCCCGCCGGCCCCGGCCGGACCGTGAGCGTCGCGGCGCCGGTGCTGGACGAGGCGGCCGCGGCGGCGGGGCCGTCCGGTCAGGGGTTCGAGTCGGCGTTGGTCTCGGCCGGTGTGCGGGGCAACGACGCGCGCACGTTGATGACGGTCATCGGCGCACAACGGCTGCGTGCCGGGCAACTCGGCGCGGCGTTGTGGGACCGCCTCGGCCGTCGACGGCGTGCACCCGGAGTGGTGAACGTGTTCGACACTGCTCAGGGACGTTATGCGATGTACGAACGCGCTGGGTATGTCACCGTCGCGGCCGCCGACGAACGGCGCATCACTGAACTGGTGCAGGAGCTGCTCCGCACGGTGGAATAACACCCGTTTCGCACCCGAGTGATCCAACTCACGCCAGACTCGGCACACCACCACTTCTGAGCGAAGAGGGGGGAACGTGAGCGAGTTTCTGAGCTTCACCGTACCCGGCATCGCCGCCGGGGCGCCGGCGGTGGGCGACGCCGCCGGCTCCGCGTGTGCGCCGCCCCGGCCGTCCGCCGGCGGCTTCACCATCCGCAAGGACCAGGCTCCGGCGCTGAAAGCCAAGTTCGAGGAAGCCATCGCCAAGCTGACTTACGGCAGGCGACAAGTCAGCAACATGGAGCGTCTCGATCCACTGGTGAACGAGGACGCGAGTGTCCGTTTCGCGGACAAGTTGAACGAGGCGGCTCTGGGAGAAAGCGGCTCCGCTCTTCGGGCGATCGACACTGCGATCATCGCGTACAACAGTGTGGTGGAGCAGATTGACAAGGCAATCGGGACCTATCGGCAGGCTGACGACGCTTTCTGAGGACTGTGAGAGAACACATGACGTGGCGGCGGGGAAGTCGACTTGTCGGGTTGATGGCATGTGCGTGGGCGCTCGCGGCGTGCGGGGTCTCCGCCACCGGGGTCCCGAGAGCGGTGACAAGCGCACCCACGACCAGCGCGGCCGGGGGGGACGGTTCGTCGACGACCAATGCGCCCTCCAGCGGAGGGGGAAAACTCGCGCCGCGAGTCGCCCAGCCGAAGAACCTTCGCGGGCTGGACCCGTGCGAGCAGCTGCTCACGCCGCAGCAACGCGCGGAACTCACCTTCACGAAGGCGGGCGAGAAACTGCCGCCGAGTCACGGGATGGAAGGCTGTCAGCTGTTCAGCAGCGATCTCGGCATCATTTTCACGGTGAACGCAAACCGTGATGGGCTGGAGGAGGCTTACCGGAACCGGAAGCGGATAACCGGTTTCCGGGAGGTTCAGGTCGACGGCTACCCGGGAATTCGTTCGGCGCCGAGTGAGTTGAGCTGTCGCCTTCTGCTGGGCGTCGCGGACGACCAGGACCTCGCCATCGACTTCACCCGGGTGGGAAGCAGGAAGCCGGAGCACCGGGACCCGTGCGCGTTCACGGAGACGATCGCGCGGATGGTGTTGCCGAACCTGCCAGAGGGACGCTGAGCTGGGTGAGGGGGGAGTGCTCGTGTCGTGGTTGGACACGCTTTTCGGTTCGGGGACGAACTGGGACGGCATTAGTCACCGCGAGATCAATGAGATGTTCGCCGACGCCAGGAGCGCGGGGCTCGATCGAGCCCACGTGGCGTTCGTCGAGGGAACCGCGGACCCGTTCGGTGAGGCGGCGCACCTGGTCGCCAAGGCTCTGGAAGAGGCTGGCGCCATCTGGGAGGGCGCGGCGGCCGAATCCATGCGGGACGGGGTCGCACCGCTCGTCCAGCACGCACTGGCAGCCAAGGAGCACGCGGTCGCCGTCACTCAGGTCACCTTGGAGCAGCGGGAGCTGCTGTCGCAGGTCAAGAGGGCCCTGCCGGAGCCGGTCGAGGTGCCGTCGGTGACGGCGCGGTTGGGGTCGTTGGGGGAGTTCGTCCGGCAGCGGGTTGACCAGGAGATCGCGGAGGCGCGGGCGAGGGAGGCGGAGGAGGCGGCGCGGGACATCGCGCGGTCGTACTCGACCTCGACGGAGGCGAACATCGCGTCGTTGCCGGTGTTCGAGGAGGCCCCGTGGGTGACCAGCGAGGTCAGTTCGACGGGGTCCGGGCAGACGACCTCCTGGGACTACCGGTGGCCGGGGGACCGCAAGGGTGGTGGTGGGAACACGGTCCTGAGTGACGACGGGGCGACCACCAGGGGTGGTGGCGCGGTGACCGGCGTTGCGTGGCATTCCGGCCCGGAGCCCGGCGGCCAGGGTGGCGGTGGCGCCGGTGGTGGTTCGGGCTCCGGTGGCGGGGCCGGAACGGGCGTCGCCGGCGCCGGTGGCGGCACCGGGGCCGGTGGCGGTGGTGCGGGCGGCTGGACCGGGGGTGGTCCCGGCGGGGGAAGCGCCAGGAATCCTTGGCGAGAGGTGCCAGGTCCCGTGCCCCGGAGAGTGGGGAGCGCTGACATTCCCTGGCGTGAGATGCCGCGGCGCGGTGGTGCCGGTGGACAGTCCGGGGGCGCCGGCGGTGGGTCGGGCGTGGGACGGCAGTCAGGTGGGCCCGGGCGTCTCCCGGGGGCAGGCGGGGCGACGGGACGTCCCGGAGCCGGGGGTGGTGGTTCCTGGGGCGGCGGTGCTGGTCGCGGCGCGGGCGTCGGGGGCTTCGGGCCGGCGGGTGGTGCCGGAGGAGTGGGCACTGGGGGTTTCGGACCGCGTGGCGGGGGTCCTGGCCCTGGGGCGGGTGGCGGGTTCGGGCCGCCGGGCGGTGGTTTCGGGCCGGGGAGCGGGAGCGGCGTCGGCGGGTTCGGTCCGGCGGGCGGAGCGGGTGGGCCTGGTCAGGGTGGCCGGCCGGGGTCGGCTGGCCCGGCCGGGATGGGTGGCATGGGCGGCGCGGGGCACGGCGCCGGGGGCGGCAGGGGAGAGGACCGGGAGCACCAGCGGCCCTCGTACCTGGAGGAGGACGAGGACGTGTGGTTGGACGGGATCGACAAGGTCCCGCCGCCGGTGATCGGGGAGCGGCCCCCGCGCGACGCCGGGCGGTGAGGTCCGCTCGGTCGTCGTCCCAGGGCTGCGCGGAGGTGTTCGGTCAGCGGACATCTCGTGCTGGTTCGATCAGGAACGCCGAACCGGCTTGTCCGTTCGCCCCGAGTAGGCCATAACTGGCCTGTGTCGTTGGAGATCCGACACCTGCGCGTGCTGCAGGCGATCGCGGAAACGGGCAGCCTCACCCAGGCGGCGGCCCGGCTCGGCCTCACCCAGCCCGCGTTGACCTCGCAGCTCAAGCGGATCGAGCGGACGATCGGCGGCAAGCTCTTCGAGCGGACCAGGACCGGTGTGCGGCCCACGCCCTACGGGCAGGTCGTGCTGTCCGCGGCGCGCGGCGTGCTCGTCGGCATGGACCACCTCAACTCGCTGCTGCGGCAGAACAAGGACGACGGCGGCACCGCCGTCCTGCGGATCGGCACGGTGGGCACGCGGCTCACCGCGAGGTGGGCCGAGCTGCTGGAGGAGCAGCTCAACGGCATGGCGGTGCGCATCCGCACCGGGAGCACCTCGCGGTCGTTGGTGCGCCTGCTGGCCGGCGACCAGCTCGACGCCGCCGAGGTGCACGAGGTGCCGGGGTACGAGCTGGTGTGGCCGGAGGGCGTGGCGCACCGGGTGTTGCAGCCCTTCGAGCCGATCCACGTCGCGCTGCACCGCGCGCACCGGCTCGCGCACGTCGACGCCGTTCCGCTCACCGAGCTGGCGTGCGAGCGGTGGGCGCTGGAGCCGCCGGACGAGACCGGTATCCACGGCGCGTTCCTCGCCGCGTGCGCGGCCGCGGGGTTCACGCCGCAGATCCACCACAACGTCTCCAGCTCGCTCGCGGCCAGCCACGCCGTGCAGGCCGGGGTCGCGGTGACGTTGTGCCTGGCCACCTCGCGGGAGAACGCGTCGATGGTGGTGCGCCGGCTCGTCGGCGACCCGATCTGGGTGCGCAGGGTGGTGGGCTGGCGGACCGTGCTGCCGGAGCGGGTCGCGCGGGCGGTGCGGCGCGCGGTGGTGCAGGCGTATCTGGAACAGGTGGACAACAACCCCTGTTACGCACGGTGGTTCGCGGACCGGCCAGAGCTTCGTCCGGAAGTGGTCGACTAGCCCGAACGGCGGGCAGTCGGCCGGGCTTCGGAGGTGACCAACCCAACGACGGGTTGCCGCCGTCACCCGAAACGGTCATAACTGGGCACATGCCCGAACTGGAGATCCGCCACCTGCGCATGCTCTGCGCGATCGCGGACACCAGCAGCCTGACCCAGGCCGCGACCCGGCTGGGTCTGTCCCAGCCCGCGCTGACCGCGCAGTTGCAGCGGATCGAGCGGATGGTCGGCGCCGAGGTCTTCGACCGCGCCCGCAGCGACGCGCGGATCACCGCGTACGGGCGGATGCTCGTCGACGCCGCCCGCGGCGTCCTGGCCGGCGTCGACCACCTCCAGGCGATCACCAGGAACACCACCGAGCCCGCGGGCACCGTGCTGCGCGTCGGGGGCGTCCAGGGCCGGTTGAACACCGGGTGGATCCGGCTGCTGGAGGAGCGGTTGCCCGCGCTGGAAGTGCGGGGCCGGATCGGGCTGTCCGCGCCGACGCTCGTCGACATGGTGGCCCAGGGCCAGCTCGACGTGGTGAACGTGTTCGAGCACCCCGGCTACGAGCTGCGGTGGCCGGAGGGGCTGGTCTGCCGGGTGCTGGTGCCGAGCGAGCCGACGATGGTCGCGCTGGGCGCGGCGCACCCCCTCGCCGGCCGGGACGAGCTGGAGCTGGCCGACCTCGCCGACGACGAGTGGATCCTGTGCACGCCGGACGAGGAGGGCAGCCAGGCCGCGTTCCTCGCCGCCTGCGGCGCGGCGGGGTTCATGCCGAGGGTGCGGCACTACGCGGACGACCCCGTCTCCCGCCGGCACTTCGTGCAGACCGGCCGGTGCATCGCGCCCTGCCGCGCCACGTCCCGGGAGACGGACGGGATCGTGATCCGGATGCTCGCCGGCGACCCGGTGCCGATCCGCCGCTACGTGGCCTGGCGGGAGGGCACGGTGGGGCACCACGCCGAGGTGTTGTTCGACAGCGCCGCGCGGGCCTACCTCGGGCTGGTCGACAACAACCCCTGCTTCGCGCGGTGGTTCGCCGAGCACCCTGAGACGCACCCGCCGACGGCGGAGGGGGCGGCGTTTCCGCCGCCCCCTCCGAATCCGTGCGCCGATCAGGCGGTCTTGAGGGTGAGCCCGTAGGTGGACAGGATCTCGCCGACGGGCTGGTAGTAGGCCACGTTCGGCTGGCCGACCTTCTCGCCGCAGACGGTCTTGCCGTTCTGCTTGTAGCCGATGCCGCCGCTGGTCACACCCTGGGCGTAGTTGCCGGCCATCCAGGAGCCACCGCTGTCACCGCCCTCGGTGCAGGTGTCGCTCTTGACCATGCCGTAGACGGTGTCGCCGTTGTCGTAGTTGACCGTCACGTTGTAGGCCTGGACCGTGCCGCAGGTCCACCCCGTGGTGCGGCCCGACTTGCACACGGTGCTGCCGACCGGGGCCTGCGAGGCGCCGGAGACGCGCACGGCGTACCCGTTGTACTTCGACACCGCGCCCTGCGGGGCCCAGCTCTGGGTGTCGATCGTGGAGTACGCGTAGTCGTTCGTGGGGAAGCTGTAGTCCTGGACGGTGCCGAGGTAGGTGCCGTTGCGGCGGAACTCGCCGTCGTCGATGCCGTGGGCGCAGTGGCCAGCGGTGATCATCACGGCCCGGCCGGAGCGGTCGGTGGCGTTGAAGCCGTCCGAGCACACGTAGCCGCTGCCGTTGACGCTGAACTCGATCTGCTGGCCGCCGTAGAGGTTGGTGGCCTGGGTGGTGGCCTTGCCCTGGACGCGCTCCACGCGGGCCGTGCCGCCCAGCGCCTCCGCCGTGCGCAGCAGGTCGGTCACGCCGGCCGAGCTGTCGCCGGCGGGAGCCTGGACCACGACCTGGTTGTTCGGCACGTCGACGTACCAGCTCGCGCCCCGCGCGGCCTTGCCGGCCTGGTCGAGCCTGGCCTTGGCCGCGTTGAGGTCCGTGACGCCGCGGTCGACCTTCTTCGCCGTCGCGCCGGAGCGGCGCACCTCGTCGGCCGCGCCGTCGTCGGTGACGTTGACGACCAGGGCGCCCGATCCCTGGTCGACGTAGGAGCCGGCCACCCGCGCGCCGAGCTTGTCGGCGAGCTGGGTCGCGGTGCGGGTCTGCCCCTCCTGGGCGAGCACCCGGCGCACCGCCTCGGCCCGGTCGAGGCCCCGGCCGCTCAGGTAGTCCACGGCGGCGAGCTGGCCGCCGGAGAGCTGCTCGGCGGGCGCGGCGACCGCGGAGCCGGCCGCGCCGGTGAGCGCGACGGCGGCCAGCGCCGCGAGGGTGGCGGCGACGCCGAGTGTTCGACCCCGCAGTCTGGTGCGTGCGGACATGCATCCTCCTCGTGTGCAGGGGTCCGCCCCTTTTGGTGGACTGGTCCACTTCGCTCAGTAAGAGGGGCGGCACGATGAGTCATTCAGCGGAGGATGCTTGCAACCCGAATGGGTTAAGGGAATAGGCCGAGCCATAACAAAGGGCCATAACATCTCGGCCATGATCGCCACGGCCACGGCCACGGCCACGGCCACGGCCACGGCCCACGGGTGGGCCGGGCTGGTGGGTCAGGTCGTGACGACGCCGACGACCGAGCCGACGAGGAAGGTGGCGACCGCCGCGAGCGCGCCGAGGGCGAGCTGCCGCAGGCCGTTGCGCCACCACGAACGAGTCGTCCACCGCGCGACCAGGGCGCCGGCGACGAACAGCCCCGCGCCGCCGACGAGCAGGCCGGCCGGCAGCGAGGCGAACCCGAGGAGGAACGGCGCCAGCGGGGTCAGCGCGCCGAGGGAGAAGCAGAGGAAGGACAGGAGGGCGGCCGTCCACGGCGAGGGCTGTTCGTCCGGATTGACGCCCAGCTCCTGGGTGACGTGAACCCGCACCGCGAGCTCCGGGTTCGCGTGGACCTCGGCGGCCACGCGCTCGGCCGTCGGCCGGGTCAGCCCCATCGCGACGTACGCCTCGACCAGTTCGGCCCGCTCCCCTTCGGGGTTGTCGCGCAGTTCCGCCCGTTCCACCGCGACCTCGGCGCGCACCGCGTCGTTCTGGGTCTCCACCGACGTGTACTCGCCGATCGCCATCGAGAGGGCTCCGGCGACCAGGCCGGCCACCCCGGACAGCACGACCACGTCGGGTCCGGCCCCGCCGCCCCCGACGCCGGCCACCAGCGCGATGTTGGTGACCAGGCCGTCCATCGCGCCGAAGACCGCCGGCCGCAGCCAGCCCCCGGAGACGTCGGAGTGGATGTGCCCGATTTCCCCGTGGCCCACCTTCTCGGTCTGTGCCACGACGCCACTGTAGGGAGCGAAAGCCGGCTCAGGACAGCCTTGGGAAGGTGTGGCTAGCCTGAGAAAAGGCAGCTCAGAGCTACTGGATCGAGACAGAAGGCCGTTGCGCTCGGTGAGGAGCGGGTGACGGTGACCGGTATCACCCGAGTGACGCAGGGTGGTTAAGCGTTTCCTCAGAGTGCGTCGGTACCCTTCGCCGCGTGGCGAAGCCGATGGCTGTCGGAATGCCCGCCCGCCGGTCGGTCGGGGACCTGCTCGGCACGCTGGTCCGGTTCGGACTGGCCGCGGTCTGGCTCGTCTCCGGCGCGATCAAGGCCGCGGCCCCGGAGCGGACCTACCTGTCCGTGCAGGCGTTCCGGGTGCTGCCGGACGCCCTGGCCGGGCCGGTGGCGGCCGTGCTGCCGTTCGTCGAGCTGGGACTCGGCGTCCTGGTGCTGTTCGGCGTGGGCACGCGCGTCGTCGCGGCGTTGTCCTGCCTGGTGCTGCTCGCGTTCGTCGCCGGCATCACGCAGGCGTGGGCACGGGGGCTGAGCATCGACTGCGGGTGCTTCGGCGGCGGCGGCGACGTCGCCCCCGGCGAGACCCGCTACCCCGAGGAACTGGCCAGGGACACCGGTTTCCTGGCGCTGGCCGTCTGGCTGCTCGTCCGGCCGCGCTCGCTGCTGTCCGTCGACGGCTGGCTGGGCCTGGGCCGTCCGGCGCGCGACGGGGATGATGGTGACGACCGGGACGAACCCGTCCCGGCCGAGTCGTAGGAGGGATGCTGGACGTGGGCGGCGCCGAACGGACCGCGCGGAAGCGGAAGCAGACCACGCAGGCGGCGAGGGCGGTGGCCGCGGCACGCGGCGGCAACGACCGCCGCAACGTCATCATCGGCGTGGTCATCGTGGTGGTGATGGCCGTCGCCGTGATCGGCGGCGTGCTCTACACCCGGAACAGCAGCACCTCCGGCGGGGCCGGGGACATCCCGGTGACCGCCGCGCACGCGCAGTACCCCACCAAGGTGGAGGACGACGGCACGGTGCTGGCCGGCAACGAGTCGGCCAAGGTCACCGTGGACGTCTACGAGGACTTCCTGTGCCCGGCCTGCGGCTCGTTCGAGAAGCTCTACGGCGAGCAGCTGGAGAAGGCCGTCGCCGACGGCAAGGTCAAGGCGCGCTACCACATCCTCAACCTGCTCGACCGGTACTCGAACCCGGCCGGCTACTCGCTGGAGGCGGCCAACGCGGCGATCGCGGCGGCCGGCACCGGCAAGTTCCCCGACTTCCACGCCAGCCTGTTCCGCACCCAGCCCAAGGAGGGTGGGAAGGGCTACACCCAGGACCAGCTCGTCAAGCTGGGGCAGGCGGTCGGCATCTCCGGCGGCGACTTCGAGTCGGCCGTGCGGGGCGGCAAGTACAACGAGCAGATCAAGAAGCAGCTGGAGGCCGCCGGCAACAACCCGGCCCTCCAGCGGGAGAGCGCGCAGGGCAAGAGCTTCGGCACCCCGACCATCGCCGTGAACGGCACGATGGTCGACCTGCAGGACGCCGAGTGGCTGAAGAAGGCGATCGAGCAGTCCGGCCAGGGCTGATCTCCGCCGCGCGACGGGGGTGGCGTCACCGGACGCCACCCCCGTTTTGTCTTTCCGGCCTCGGTTCCGGAGCCCAGCGCGGGCCTAGCCCAGGCCGCGCACGGGCGGCTCGCCCCCGGTCCACCGGGCCAGCCGGCGGGCCTTGCCGGTCTCCGAGCGCGGCACGCCGCCCGGCGGGAGCACGGTGACCGCGCAGCCGATGCCGAGCCGCGCGCGCAGTGCGCCGACCAGGTCGTGCCGCAGCGTCTCCGCCTCGTCGACGGCCACCGACTCCGCGAAGGGCTCCACGGCGATCCGCAGCTCCGGCCGTGCGGGGTCCCGGCGGTCCTCCACGACCAGGTAGTGCGGCGCGACCCGCTCGTCGGCCAGCAGCACCGCCTCGATCTCCGACGGGAACACGTTCACACCTCGGACGACGAGCATGTCGTCCCGGCGGCCCAGCAGCTTGCTCATGCGCCGCAGCGTGCGGGGCGAGCCGGGCGCGGGGCCGGCGAGGCGGGCGATGTCGCCCGTGCGGTAGCGCAGCAGCGGCATGCCGGTCTTGGTGAGCGTGGTGAACACCAGCTCGCCGGGGGCGCCGTCGGGCACCGGGCGGCCCTCGTCGTCGACGGCCTCCACGTAGAAGTGGTCCTCGGCGACGTTGAGCATGCCGTCGGAGTCCAGCGACTCGCAGGCCACGCCCGGTCCGATCACCTCCGACAGCCCGTAGATGTCCAGCGCCCGCAGCCCGAGCGACTGCTCGATCTGGGCCCGCATCCCGTCGGTCCACGGCTCCGCCCCGAACACGCCGGTCCGCAGCGCCAGCTCGTCCGGTTCGATCCCCGCCGCCCGCAGCGCCTCGCCCAGGTGGACGGCGTAGGACGGCGTGCAGCACAGCACGTCCGCGCGGAGGTCGAGGAGCAGGCGGAGCTGGCGGTCGGTCATGCCGCCCGACATCGGCACGACCGTCGCGCCGAGCCGGATTGCCCCGTGGTGGATGCCGAGCCCGCCGGTGAAGAGCCCGTAGCCGTACGCGCAGTGCACGACGCTCGTGCGCGTCGCACCGGCCCCGCCCAGGGCGCGGGCCATCACCTGGGCCCAGACCTCCAGGTCGTGGGCGGTGTAGGGGATCAGCGTCGGCCGTCCGCCCGTGCCCGACGACCCGTGCACGCACACGATGTCGGTCTCCGGGGCCAGCCGGAGGCCGAACGGGTAGTGCTCCCAGAGGTCCGGCTTGCTCAGGGTGGGCAGTCGGGGGAGGTCCCGCAACGTCACGTCGGCGCCCTGGCGGACCCCCGCGGCCCGCAGGCGCTCCGCCTGCACCCCGTCCGCGGCGAGGAGCCGGTCCACCAGGCCGCGCAGCCGGTGCTGCTGCAGCTCACGCCGCCGCTCGGGGTTCGCGCCCTCCGCGTCGGGGTCGACGAGGTGGGGCACGACACTGCGCTCAACCGTCATCTGGCCTGTTCTAGCAGGTCAGGGCGTTGTGAGCTAGATCTGTTGGACGGGGACCGCCCCCCGATTTCGTTTTTCGGGGGCACGTGTTGTAGCGTATGCAGCGCACCGCCGAGGGGGAAACCCCGAGAGAGCGGAGCAAGACCGCAAGGGGCTGTAGCGCAGTTGGTAGCGCACCACACTGGCAGTGTGGGGGTCACGGGTTCGAATCCCGTCAGCTCCACTCGGTTGAGATAGCCCCGAAGGCCCTGGTCAGGAAGCTCCACCGCTTCCCGCCCAGGGCCTTCGGCATTCCCGAGCCCCGCCCCGACCCCAGGTTCGGTCACCGCCTCCTCGCGGCACGCCCTGGTGATCGGCATGACGAGGCGTCCACCCTGGCTCTGGGCACGGCGGCGGGATGGGGTGAAGCCGGGGCGCGGGCCGTGTTGTAACGTATGCGGGCACCACCGAGGGGCTGTAGCGCAGTTGGTAGCGCACCACACTGGCAGTGTGGGGGTCACGGGTTCGAATCCCGTCAGCTCCACTCGTGCTAGGCACACGGAGAAGAAAGCCTGGTCAGGACACGTCCTGGCCAGGCTTTCTTCTTTCTCGGCAGGCCTTCTCGCCTCACTTGGGTCGATGCCCGCCAGGGTGGCGTGAGGTCGTGCTGATGCCGCTGTTGATCGGGCGACAACCCTGGATCAGCGGAGGTTTTCGCCCTTGCCGTTGTTTGTCGTTCTCGACTGACGAGAGGTGGCGTGGCGTAGGCACACCCCCTTCGAATCTGCGGACTCGCCTCCATGAGTGGCACTGCGAAAGCTGATTCAGCTGATTCCGAAACGCTCTTCGATCATTTGGGAGGCAGCCCCGCCCCGGTTGTCGGCGGTCAGGGGGTGTAGGTGAGGAGGTCCTGGCTGCGGGGGTCTTTCATCCAGCGGACGTTGTAGTAACGGGCTTCCGTGAGGGGGTTGGGGAGGCGGCCGTCGAGGATGGCGTCGGTGACGTCGTCGCTGGCGTCGGCGACGGTGCGGGTGGGGGTGATGCCCAGGAGCTGGTGGAGGCGGCGGGAGGTCAGGCGGTAGGAGCGGCGGTCGTCGGTGGGGGTGGTCGTGGTGGTGACCTCGGCGCCGAGTTTGGCGGTGACCCTGGTGGCGATGACCTTCGCGATGTCGGCGACCGGGAGGTTCTCGTTGCCGACGTTGATGGGGGCGCCGTTGAGGGCGCCCAGCGAGTCGTCCAGGACCAGTCGTTGGTAGACCTCGACCAGGTCGTCGATGTGGACGTTGGGGCGGTACTGGGCGCCGCCGAAGACGGTGATCTCGCGGTTGCCCACGGCCTGGGCGGTCAGCAGGTTGACCGTGAGGTCGAGGCGCTGGCGGGTGGACACGCCGCACACGGTCGCCGCGCGGAGCGCGACGGTCTCGAACGAGGTGTCGGTGAGGGGGAAGAGGATTTCCTCGCCCAGTGCCTTGTACCGGTTGTAGTCGGTGATCGGCACCAGCGGGTGGGACTCGTCGACCTCGGGGGAGTCGCTGATCCCGTAGACGCTGGCCGAGGAGGCGTAGACGAAGCGGCGGACGCCGGCCTCCTTCGAGAGCCGCATGACGTGGTCGAGGCACTCGAAGTTCACCGAGCGGCCCAGCTCGGGGTTCAGGTCGAAGCTGGGGTCGTTGGCCACGGCCGCGAGGTGGACGACGACGTCGACGTCCCGCAGTGCCGTCCGGAACAGGTCGGCGTCGCGGATGTCGCCCTGGACGTTCTCCAGGCCGGGGTCGGCGAGGTCCCGCAGGCCGTCGCCGAAGATCCGCGAGTCGAGCACCCGCACCCGGACCCGCTTGTCCAGCAGCCGCCGGGTGAGGACCGAGCCGATGTAGCCGGCGCCGCCCGTGATCAGGACGAGGCCGGGACCGGCGTGCTTGTTCATGAGACGTCAACTCCCGCTGGGGTGTGTCGGACGGACTGGGGCGAAGGCGGCGCTACCGGGGCCGGCTCTCGAAGAAGGCCCGGACCTCCCGCGCGGTGGCGCGCAGGTCGCGCTCCGGCATGAGGGGGTGCAGCGGGAGCGAGAGGATCTGGCCGGCCTGCCGCTCGGTCACGGCCAGCCCGCGTCCGGCGATCCGGAGCTGGCCGCCGCGGGCGGCGGGCTGCCGGTGGATCGGGATGGGGTAGTGCACGGCGGTCTGGACGCCCGCGTCGGCCAGGTGGGCCCGGAGGGCGTCCCGGTGCTCGGTCATGACGGAGTACCGGTGGTACACGTGCACGCGGTCCTCGGGGCGGGGCGGCAGGACCAGGGGGAGGTCGGCCAGGAGCTCGTCGTAGCGGGCGGCGAGGTCCCGCCGCCGTCGGGTCCACTCCTCCAGGTGGTCGAGCTTGACGTTGAGCAGGCTCGCCTGGAGGGCGTCCAGCCGGGAGTTCTCGCCCCAGCGGACCACGGTGTCCCGGTCCCGCAGGCCGTGGTTGCGCAGCAACCGCAGCTCGGCGGCCAGCGCGTCGTCGTTGGTCACGACCACGCCGGCGTCGCCGCAGGCGCCGAGGTTCTTCAGCGGGTGCAGGCTGAAGCACCCGGCGACGCCGAACGCGCCGACCGGGACGCCGCCGGCGGAGGCCAGCACCGCCTGCGCGCAGTCCTCGACGAGGTGGACGCCGCGGCGCGCGCAGATCTCCCGGACCGCCGCGATCTCGGCGGGCAGGCCGCGCAGGTGCACGGCGACGACCACGCTGGTGTCCGGGGTGATCGCCTCCTCCAGCGCCGCCACGTCGACGTTCTCGTCGGCGCCGACGTCGACGAGCAGGGGGTTGATCCCCTCCGACAGCAGGGCGCCGACCGTGGCGACGAAGGTGTTCGCGACGGTGATCCCGGTGGTGCCGCGGGGAATCCCCAACGCGCGGAAGGTGAGCCGGAGCGCGTCGGTGCCGGAGTTGACCGCGACCGCGTGCTCGACCTGGTGGAGGCGGGCGATCCGGCGCTCCAGCCGGTCGACCTCCTCCCCTCCGATGAACACCCCGCCGGCGAGCCGCTCCTTGAGCACCGGCAGGAACTCGTCGACGAGAGCGGCGTTCTCCGTGTCCACGTGGGCGAAAGAGACGTGGCTGCTCATCATCCCCCTCTCGTTGGGTGGAGCCCCGCCGCCGGCAGGGGAGGTCCGCCGAGGACGGCGAGCGCGTCCCCGGCCGGCGACGAGGTGACGTGGTTGTGGTGGCGGCGGGTCCGCCGTCAGCGGACTCCCATCGCCCTGGACAGGGTGCGGAACAGGTCGGTCTGGTCGGTGACGCCGACGACGTTGGCGGCCTGGGGCCCGTACCCGGCGATCCGCACCTGGGTCCCGGTGTGCTCCTGGAGCTCGCCGGGCAGCCCGGTGGCGTAGTTGACCGTCATGTGGCCGCCCTCGTTGGTGATGAGGGTGGCGGTCATGCCGGGGCTCTTCTGGCCGTTGGGGATGATCTGGGTGGTCTGCGCGTGGTCGGCGGTGACGATGACCAGCGTGTCCGGGCGCCGCCGCGCGAACTCCATGCCGACGGCCACCGCCCGGTCGAACTGGACGGTCTCGCCGATCTGCTCGCAGGGCAGGCCGTCGTGCGCGCCCCAGTCGATCTGCGCGCCCTCGACCTGGAGGAAGAACCCCCTGTCGTGGCCGCGGGATCGGCGTTCGAGCAGGTCGATCGAGGCACGGGTCATGTCGGCCAGCGTCGGCTGGTCCTTCCGGCGGGCGGGGTTCTCCGCGCACCGGCTCGGCGGCGTCCCGCCCGCCTTGGCCGGCGGGCCGGTCCAGGTGCTGTCCAGACCCTCGGCGGCGAACACGCCGAGTACGGGCCGCTCCCGGTCGAGGGCCCGCATCTGGTCGGCCGAGGTGATCACCTGGAAGCCGGAGTCGACCGCCTGCTGGCGCACGGTCCGCCCGGCGAACTGGCCGGCGGCGACCTGCTGGTCGAAGTACTTGCCGCCACCGCCCATGAGCACGTCGGCCCGCAGCGCGACCTGCTGCTCGGCGATCGAGCCCGCGCCGCCGTTCCGCTTGTCGTTCGGCGCGCACTCCTTCATGTCCTGCGGGCCTCGGCAGGTGCGGTCGAGCACGTGCGCCGAGAGGGCGGCGGGGGTGGCGTCCTGGAGCTCGGCGGTGGTGACGTTGCCGGTGCGGTAGCCCCGGCGCTTGGCCAGCTCCAGGATCGTCGGCCGCTCCCTGCCGTGCGCGTCGACGCCCACGGCGCCGTTGTAGGTCTTGGCCCCGATGGCGTAGCCCGTGGCCGCCGCCGCCGAGTCGGTGACGTACTCGACGCGCCCCGGGTCGCCCTTGGCGACCGAGTAGGTGGTGTAGGCGCCGGTCAGGGGCAGCCGGTCCAGGTTCAGCCGGCCGGCGGCCCCCAGCTCGTAGTTGCGGGCCAGGGTGATCTCGGAGTCGCCCATGCCGTCGCCGACGAACAGCAGGACGTTGCGGGCCTTGCCGCCCCTGACCGCGCTCCGGACGTGGTGCGTCCGGTCCGCGTTGGGGGCCAGGGCGAAGCCCTCGGCGGTGTCGTCGGCCACGGCGGGGATCGTCGGGGAGAGCGCCGCCGCGAGGGCGGCGACCGCGAGGAGCGCGCTGGTGCGGGATCTTCGCTTCTGCGGGTGCGGCGACATCGTGTGGGTCCCTCTCGTCGGTCGTCAGGCGTCGCTGGTCGACCAGGCGTGCAGCCTGGCCTGGAACTCGGCCCGCTCCGCGGGCCCCGCCTTGCACACCCCGTGCAGCTCGTCGACGAACCGGCTGGCCTGCTCCAGGTCCCCGATCGTGAGCTGGTCCGTGTGCATGACCGCGTTGTGGCTGGTGAAGTTGTCCTGCGAGCCGTCGATCCAGCCCTTGTCCACGGCGATCTGGTGCAGCTCGGTTCCCGGGTACGGCGTGATCACGCTGAGGTTGAACTCGGTGTGCGCCAGTCCGAGTTCGAGGATGAAGTCGAACGTGCGCCGGATCGACATCCTGGTCTCCCTGGGCAGGCCGATCAGGAACAGGAAGACCAGCTTCAGCCCGGCCTTCCTGGCCACCGCGTGGAACCGGCGGACGGTGTCCAGGTCGAGCCGCTTGCGCACGGCCGTCGCCTGCATCTCCGGGTCGCCGCTCTCCACGCCCACCTCGACGCCGACGCAGCCGGCGGCCACGAGCGCGGCGACGACCTCCTCGTCGAGCCGGTCGATGCGGGTCTCGCACCACCACGGCACCCCGGTGCCGGCGGCCTCGATCGCCCGGCACATCTCGATCGTGCGGTCGCGGTGGAAGGAGAACACCGGGTCGCGGAAGACCGCGGCGGTGATGCCCAGCTCGGCGCACTGGCGGAACTCGGCGACGATCCGCTCCACCGGGTAGGTGCGGATCTTGCGGCCCTCGCTGAGCGGGTACGGGCAGTAGAAGCGGCACGGGTAGGGGCAGCCGAAGCTGCCGTTGATGCTCGTGATCCCGTTGAGGGAGATCGGCGGGAACATGTAGGGCGTGTGGTCGACGAGGTCCCGCGCGGGCAGCGGCTCGGCCGCCAGGTCGCCGAACCGCGGCTGGTGGTGCCGCGGCTCCAGCAGGTTCTCCGGGGTGACCAGGCCGGGGACGGTGGCGTCGCCGGCGAGCGCGGCGCGGGCGAACGAGATCGACTCGGGCAGCAGGATGCCGACGCAGCCGGCCCGCTCGAACAGCTCCCGCCACTGCACGGGGCTGCGGATGCTCGTGTAGGCGTAGCAGCGCGCGCCCTGCTCCCGGAAGGTCGCCATGCGCTCGGCGTCCTCCAGCAGGCTGGGCAGGGAGACGTGGCAGATCACCGTGCTGCCGGGGGAGGCGGCGACGACGCCGGTGACCTCCTCGTCCGCGATCGCGATCTCGTCGGCGTCCTCCCGCAGGACGCCGGCCAGCCGCATCAGGTCGAGCGGGGGCAGCAGGAAGTCCTCGTCCTTGCAGACGGTGCCGAGCCCTCCGGCGTAGGTCCGTTGCAGATCACGTCCGAAGGAGGTCTTCGGACTCACCAGCAGTAACTTGCCGAGCCGCATGCGTCGCACCTCTTCACGTGGGGGGACCGCACCGGGAGCGGTGCGGCCGAGCCAGTCGGGGGGCCTGGGTCAGGAGATGGCGGAGGCGATCCGCCGGGCGTTGGCCTGGATGGTGAGCGTCGGATTGAGGTTGCCGGCGAAGGGGAAGACCGCGCCATCCACCGCCCAGACGTTGTCGTAGTCGTGCAGGCGGCCCAGCGGGTCCGTCACCGAGGAACGGGGGTCGCGCCCCGAGCGCAGGGTTCCGTGCAGGTGGGCGCTGCCCAGCTCGTACTTGGTGCTCACGTGCCTGACCCGGCCGCCCAGCGAGCGCAGCAGCTCGCTCGCGCGCCCCCGCAGGACGCGCAGGCGGGCCAGGTCGCGCTTGTGCGCGACGTAGTCCATGACCACCCGCGGCAGGCCGTAGGAGTCGAGGTCCTTGCTCAGCCGCACCTGGTTCCTGGCCCGCGGCCGGTCGCCGACGCTGCACTCCAGTTGGAGCGGCATGAACGCGTTGTCCTTCACGTTGTCCCACGGGTTGGCCTCGTAGATCAGGCCGCCCATCCCGTCGGGGAACTCCGGGTCGTACATCGAGTCGAGCGACGTCATGCTGGAGTACCGGTGTTGCAGGGGCCGGTAGTCGTCCTCGCGCCGGACGTGGGTGCGGAGGTAGACGCTGTTCTTCATGGCCAGGTGCTGGCCGACCATGCCGCTGCTGTTGCCCATGCCGTCCGGCTCCAGGCGCGAGGCGGAGCGCAGCAGCAGGGCGGCGGACTGGATCGCGTTGGCCGCCAGGACGAACCGGCGGGCCCGGATGGTGCCGCTGTCCCGCTCGTCGGCGTGCAGGACCTCGGCCGAGTCCACCACGCCGGGGCGCGTGGCCACCAGCCGCGCGACCCTGGTGCGCAACAGGACGGACAGGTTGTCGTCGCAGCGGCTCAGCAGCCGGGAGGCCACGTCCGCCTTCGCGCCGACCGGGCAGGCGTTGTCGGTGCACGGCGTGAGCTGCTGGCAGCCGCGGGTGAAGCGGTCGGCGACGCCGCTGATGGCCAGGGGAGTGGCCACGGGCCGCCAGCCGAGCCGGGCGGCGGCCTCGGCCAGCACGCGGCCCTGGCTGGTGTAGCTCAGCTTCTCCCGCTTGTAGCGGGGGAACTGGTACTCGGCGACGGTGGCCCCGGACGGCCCGGCCACGGCGAGCTGGTCCTCGATCCAGTCGTAGTAGGGGTCCAGGTCCTGCCGGGTCAGACCCCAGTGCTCGTAGGCTGCCGCGCCCAGGAACTCGGGGCTGGGCGCGAAGTCGCGCGGGTGGTACCGGAAGGACACGCCGGCGTAGAAGACGGTCCCGCCGCCGAAGGCCTGCGCGGACCACGGGTAGCCGGTGGTCCACCAGCGGCCGTGCCGCCAGGCGTAGGCCCAGCTGTCCGGGTCCAGGTGATCGTCGATCTTGCCGCCCGGCGGGATGACGTCGCCCTGCTCGACGACGAGCACGGACATGCCGCGCCCGGCCAGCGTGAACGCCGTGACCGCGCCGGAGGCGCCACTCCCGACGACGCAGACGTCAAAGACCTGTCCTGCGGCCTCCTGCAGCGTCACGAACTTCACGCGACCAACTCCTTCGGAATATGCGGAACAAAACCGTGCCAGCGGTTCCTCCGCAGTACGGGAACACGCGGAACCGGCACGGTCGGCGCAAACCGGTGAATGGCGACGCCACCTGTCCCGCGACCAGCGGGAACACGGTTTCTCCGACGGTTGCGCGAGCCCGGGAAGGGGCGCTCACCGAAGGTGTTCCCCCTTCGTCGCGCTCTCTGTCATCACACCATCCTGATCTGCGGCGCTGGGGGTCGCCGCCGGTGGCTTGACGCGAGCGAGTCTAATTAGGAGATAGCCCGTTCGGCACCATTTTCACTCGAACGGACGTAGCCGGGAAAGAGGCAGGACAGACCCCTGATTTTTTGCCTTGCCCCCGTCCGACCCCGGTTGTACCGTCACGTCATGTTCGGCTTTCGGGGCCATTTAAGACACCAGGCGGGTTCGCTCGCCACGGTGTTGAGGCCGGCGGGTGACGACGCGGCCGGGGGTAGAAAATCCCTGGTGAGCGCCTCGCCGGTGGCCCCGGTGTTGACCGCGGGCGCGGGCCTGCCCCCTCCGATTCCGCCCGTGTCGCGCCTTCTGCGGCGACCCGCGGTCGTTGACAGAAACAGGACGGCGACGGAAAGGCGAAAGCCGGTCCGCTTCGTTGTTCTCGAGCCCGGAAGACGATCTTCGGAACGCTGCCCCGCTCCGAATTTCCCGACCGGGGTCACCCGCTCTGCCGCACTCGGCGGCAGAGTGGAGAACAGCTCCGACAACAACATATCCCCAGGCGGTTCCGGACGATGCCGAGCCGGCCGCGCCAGAAGTGGCGGGCCGGTTGACGTCGCTGCCCCTTCCGGAATCGCCGACGCTGCCGCCGTGTTCTCGCCCACCGCCGTCCGCGGCCGGTCGGGGCGGGAGTAGGAAACAAAACGGACGCCGATCGGCGGACGTTTTGCTCACGGTTCACGCGTGCCCCCCACCGTCGACGTTGGGATGCGGGCGCGCGTCGTTGTCCGCCGCGCGGAACCGCCGCGCCGCGGCGGCGCGTGCGGAAGAACCGCCCCGCGGGCGGGTGATCGGGATGGTGACCAGGTGCGGGAACGTGGTGAGAGCCGGCGGGGCGACCCCGACCGGTGGACCGGTCGCGGCGGCGGCCGGCGAGTGGGAACGGCGTGGCGGACCGGGGTGGCCCGGGTCCTCGCGCGCGCCGTCGACGTGGGCGGGTTCCGGTGACGGCGGCGGGTCCCAGGCGCGTGCTGGTCACCGGCGCCAGCCGGGGCCTGGGTCTGCGTGCAGCGGAGGCGTTGGCCGACCGGGGGTGGTCGGTCGTCCTGGGCTGCCGCCGGGTCGGCGACGTCGGGCCGGTGCTCGCGAGAGCGCGTGGTCGGGGCGCGCCGGTGTCCGCCGTCGCGCTGGACGTGACGGACCCGGGCAGCGTCGCCGCCGCCGTCGCGGCGGTGGCCGAGCTCGGCGGGCCGCTGCACGCCCTGGTCAACAACGCCGGGGTGTTCCGGCACGAGGAGGAGGAGTTCCAGGACCTCCGGCCTGGGGACGCGCTCGACCTGCTGCTGACCAACGCCTGCGGCCCGCTGCTGGTGACCAGGGCGTTCCTGCCGCTGCTGCGCGCCGCCGGCGGCGCGGCCGTGGTGAACGTGACCAGCCGGGACGCCGACGAGGACACCTTCGACGGCCTGTTCACCGGCTACCGGATGGCCAAGGCCGCCCTGAACGCGATGACCAGGAACCTGGCCATCGCGCTGCGACCCGACCGGATCGTGGTCAACGCCGTCGACCCGGGGTGGATCCCCACCGACATGGGCGGACCGGAGGCACCGGACAGCCTGGACGCCGCGGTGGCGGCGGTGGCCGGCGCCGTCGAGCTGGCTGGCGGCGACCGGACCGGCCGCCTCCTGCGCGCCCAGCGCCCGCCCGGGTCCCCGGGGCGCCGCCGGGCTGACGGGGCGACGCGGCGCTGACAGCTGACAGCTGACCGGCGGGCCGCGCCTGGCGCGCGGGACGCCCTCGGCGCCGACCCGCGGCCGGCTGGCGCGGCCGTGGGCCGCGTCGGAACCCCGGTTTTCACGGAACCTTTCACCACCGCTTTTCGCATGCGGTTCTCCCGGAGGCCCCGGTGATTTCGACGAATCCGGCTCGATCCGCTTTCTCGCCCACACTGGCCGACCAGCACAAGGGGGAAGAATTGTCCTCACATCATGTCCTGACCGGAAGCCGGGTGATGATCACCGGCGGGACCGGCTCCCTCGGTCGCGCCTTCATCCGCAACGCGCTCGACACCCTCGGCTGCGACTCGGTGGTCGTCTACTCCCGCGACGAGCTCAAGCAGCGCGAGCTGCGCGAGGCGTTCGACCACGACCGCCGCCTGGAGTGGGTCATCGGCGACGTCCGCGACCCGGACCGGCTGCGCCACGCCATGCGCGACGTCGAGCACGTGGTGCACGCCGCCGCGTTGAAGCAGGTCGACACCGCGGAACGCAACTGCATCGAGTACATCCGCACCAACGTGCTCGGCGCGCAGAACGTCATCGACGCCGCCGTCGAGACCGGGGTCTCGCGGGTCGTGGCGCTGTCCACGGACAAGGCGTCCAGCCCGGTCAACCTCTACGGCGCCACCAAGCTCTGCGCGGACAAGCTCTTCGTCGCCGCGAGCGAGTACGCGGGCCGGCGGGGGACCAGGTTCGGCGTCGTGCGGTACGGCAACGTGCTCGGCAGCCGCGGTTCGGTGATCCCGTTGTTCAAACAGCTCGCCGCCGCCGGAAAACCGATCACCATCACCGACAAGCGGATGACCCGGTTCTGGCTCAGCATCGAGGCCGCCGTCCGGTTCATCGTCGAGTCCTTCGACCAGATGTCCGGCGGGGAGATCTTCGTTCCGCGCATTCCGAGCATGCGCGTCATCGACCTGGCGGAGGCGATCGCGCCGCGCAGCCCGATCCACGAGGTGGGCATCCGGCCGGGCGAGAAGCTCCACGAGGAGATGATCTCCGAGTCGGACGCCCGGCGGACGGTCCGGCTGGGCGACCGCTACGTCGTGCGCTCGTCGCTGGCCGAGGAGGCGGACGTCCCCGCCGGCGGCACCCCGGTCCCCGACGGCTTCAGCTACACGTCGGACAAGAACGACGAGTGGCTCTCCGTCGCGGACCTGCGCGCCGAGTACGCCGGGGCGGTGAGCGCGTGACCACCGCCGACTCTGCGGCTACCTCCGCCACCACCGCTCCCGCCGACGAGGTGCGGTACGACCGGCTGCTGCCCAGGGAGTTCGAGGCCCGGCTCGCGGCGGCTCCCGTCGCCTACGTGCCGGTCGGCTCCCTGGAGTGGCACAGCGCCCACATGCCCTACGGCGTCGACACCGACAAGGCGACCGCGATCTGCGAGCGCGCGGCGCGCCGGCACGGCGGCATCGTGCTGCCGGGCAGCCCCTGGGGCTTCATGCAGGGCAACTGGCGCGGCGCGACCCACCCCGGCCTGCGGGTCGAGACGATCTTCCAGCTCTACACCGACATCCTGCGCGGTCTGTCCACTGTGGGCTTCCGCGCGGCGGTGGTGGTGTCCGGGCACTGGACCACCAAGCAGACGATCCCCATCGCCTGCGCCCTGGAGCGGGTCAGGAACGAGACCGGGCTGCGCGGCATGGTCACCTTCGACGGCTCGGACGACGACTGCGGGTTCGACCCCGAGCTGCACCTGGACATGGACCACGCCGGCGCGTTGGAGACCTCCGTGTACGGGGCGTTGTTCCCGGAGAACGTGCACCTGGAGCGGCTGGACGAGCTGGATCTCTCCGACCTGCCCGGCAGGGAGTGCCACCTGACCCGCTCCGGCATCCAGGGCAGGGACCCGAGGGAGCACGCCGACTTCGAGCGCGGCCGCTGGCACGTCGACCAGGTTGTGGACCTGCTCGGCGCCGAGGCGCGACGCCTGCTCGCCGAGGCCGAGGCTGCGCCGGCCGAGGCGGTGCCAGGGGCCGAGTCGGCGCCCCCGGCCGGCGGTTGACCCGACCCAGGAACCCCGATCCCGGCCCGGGCGCCGCGAGCGCCGCCGGGCCACTCCGTCGCGACCGCGTGCTGGCGGTCCAGAGAAACCTTGGGAGAGACCGGATGAAGGCACTCGTTTTCGACGCCCCGGAACGCGCCCTGCTGCGGGACAAGGACGTCCCGGAGCCGGCGAGGGGCGAGGCGCTCGTGAAGATCGCCTACAACTCGCTGTGCGGCAGCGACCTGTCGCTGTACCGCGGGGTGTGGCACGGGTTCACCTACCCCGTCGTGCCGGGCCACGAGTGGAGCGGCACCGTCGTGGAGGTCAACGGGGCCGACGAGAGCCTGCGCGGCGCGAAGGTGACCGGCGACCTCACCGTCTCCTGCAGCCGGTGCGCCCCGTGCGAGCGCGGCACCCCGGTGCTCTGCGACAACCTCCAGGAGCTCGGGTTCAACCGGGACGGCGCGTGCGCGGAGTACATGACCATCCCCGTGCACAACGTGTACCGGCTGCCGGACGCGCTGGACCTGAAGGCGGCCTGCCAGGTCGAGCCGCTCGCGGTGGCCCTGCACGCGGTCGCCAACGCGGGGATCGGGGAGGGCGACAAGGTCGCGGTGCTGGGCGCGGGCGGCATCGGGCTGCTGCTGATGCAGGCCGCCGCGCTGCGCGGCGCGACGGTCACGACCGTCTCCGAGCCGGTGACCGAGCGGAGGGAGCGGGCGCGGGAGCTCGGCGCGCGGACCGTGACCTCGGCGGCGCCGGGTGAGTTGGCGGCGCTGGTGGAGAGCCGCCCGGAGCTGGTGCCGGACGTCGTGCTGGAGGCGTCGGGCTACCCCGTCGCGGTCCAGGAGGCGATCGAGGTCGTGCGCCCCGGCGGCCGGATCGGGCTCGTCGGCTACCGGGTCGAGGAGACCGGCGTGATGGCCCCGCACCACGCCACCGTCAAGGCGCTGTCGATCAGGGGCTCGCTCGGCCCCGGCGGCCGGTTCGCCGAGGCGATCGAGGTGCTGGCCTCGGGCGCGATCAACACCGACGCGCTGCTGAGCCACGAGTTCGGCCTCGACGACTACGCGGACGCCCTGGACCTCGCGCTGCGGCGCACGAACGGCAACACGCGCTCGTACTTCAACCTCGGCTGACACCGCCCACCCGGTGCGTGGTCGGTCCGACCACGCGCGCCGCGCGTCCCCGCGCACCGGGCCCGGCGGACTCCCACACCACGAAGCTCACCGTAAAGGGGAACCATGCCCGCGCAGCTCGCGATCAACCAGGGAACACCGGTGCGGACCAGGGAGTGGCCGCTGTGGCCGCGGCCGGCGAAGGGGACCGCCGAGGCGCTGAGCCAGGTGCTCGCCTCGGCCCGGTGGTCCCTGAGCGGTCCGTACCGGGGCGTCGAGTCGTTCGAGCGGCGGTTCGCCCGCGACTTCGCCCACTACGTCGGGGCCGCGCACTGCGTGCCGGCGGCCAGCGGCACCGCCAGCCTGATGCTCGCCATGGAGGCGTGCGGGGTCGGCGCCGGCGACGAGGTGATCGTGCCCGGCCTGTCCTGGGTCGCCTCCGCGTCCACCGTCGTCGGGGTCAACGCGGTGCCCGTGTTCGCCGACATCGACCCGGACACCTGGTGCGTGGACCCGGCCGCGGTGGAGGCCGCGATCACGCCGGCGACCAGGGCCGTCGCCGTGGTTCACCTGTACTCCGCCGTCGCGGACCTCGCCGCGCTGCGGGAGATCGCCGACCGGCACGGCCTGGCGCTGATCGAGGACTGCGCGCAGGCGCACGGGGCGGTGTACCGGGGGCGCAGGGTCGGCACCCACGGCCGGGCCGGCACCTTCAGCATGCAGCACAGCAAGGTGCTGACCAGCGGCGAGGGCGGCGCGGTCGTCACCGACGACGCCGAGCTGGCGCGCCGGGTGGAGCACCTGCGGGCCGACGGCCGGTGCTACCCCGCCGCGGCGCCCAGCGCCGGCGCGATGGAGCTGGTCGAGACCGGCGAGCTGATGGGCAACAACCGGTGCCTCTCGGAGTTCCACGCCGCGGTCCTGGTCGAGCAGCTCAAGGAGCTCGACGAGCTCAACGCCCGCCGCGCCCGCAACGCCGCCGTGCTCGACGGCCTGCTCACCGAGCTCGGCTGCCGCCCGCAGCAGACCTCCCCCGGGACGGACTCGCGGACCTACTACGTCTACGGCGCGCGGCTGCCCGAGGGCGAGCTGGTCGGCGTGGACATCGCGCGGGTGACCGCGGCGCTGACGGCGGAGCTGGGCTTCTCGGTCGTCCCCTCGTACCGGCCGCTGCCGGTGAACAAGCTCTACGACCCGACCAGCCGTCGGCGCTACGCGATCGGCGAGGACTACGAGAAGCGGATCGACGCCTCCCGCTTCCAGCTCCCGGTCTGCGAGGGGCTCGCCCAACGCGCCTTCACGCTCCACCACGCCGCGTTGCTCGGCGACGAGGCGGACATGCACGACATCGCGGCCGCGGTGCGCAAGGTCCTGGCCAACAGCGCGGAACTCGCCGCCTGAGCGAGGGAAGGGACTCACGTTGGGGGAGTTGGGATGAAGGTCACGACTGTCGCCATGGGAGACGTCCGTTTCCCCTACCGGCTGGGCACGGCGTGCGTCGACCAGATCGTCGACCGGCTGGCCGAGCTGGAGGCCAGCCGGTACCTGGTGGTCGCCGACCCCACCGTCGCCGGCCTCTACGGCACCGACCTGGTGGAGCGCGTCCGCCGCACGGCCGGCCCCGCCGAGCTGCTCGTGCACGAGGGCGGTGAGGAGAACAAGGGGCTGGGCACCCTCGCGGAGCTGGTCGAGACCGCGTTGCGGCTGGGCGCCGACCGCCGCAGCATCGTCGTCGCGCTCGGCGGCGGGATCACCGGCAACATCGCCGGCCTCATGGCCGCGCTGATGTTCCGCGGCATCCGGCTGGTGCACGTGCCCACGACGATCGTCGCGATGCTGGACTCGGTCCTGTCGCTCAAGCAGGCGGTCAACAGCTCGGTCGGCAAGAACCTGGTCGGCACGTTCTACCAGCCGGTGGAGGTGCTCGCCGACACCGCTTTCCTGCGGACGCTGAGCACCAGGGACATCCGGTCGGGCCTGTGCGAGGTGGTCAAGAACGCCCTCGCGATCCGGCCGAGCATGATCGACCGGCTGGCCGCGCACCTGCCGCTGGACCAGCGCTACGACGACGACGTGATGCGCTGGATCATCGACGAGAGCATCGCGGCCAAGGCGCAGGTCACCGAGGCCGACGTCCACGAGCGGAAACAGGGCCTGGTCCTGGAGTACGGGCACACCGTGGGGCACGCCCTCGAACACGCCGCCAAGGGCGAGGTCTCGCACGGCGCCGCCGTGGGGCTGGGCATGCTCGCCGAGGCCGAGATCGCCCGCCGGCTCGGGCTGGCCGGCGAGGACCTCGTCGAGCTGCACCGGGACCTCATCTCCCGGGTGGGGATCGACCTGGCGTTCCCGGCCCACGTCAGCCCGGCCGACGTCCAGCTCCGCCTGCGCTACGACAACAAGCGCGGCTACCTCAGCGGAGCCGGCGACGACGGGTACGTGATGGTGCTGCTCAAGGCGCCGGGCGTCCCGCTCCAGTCGGAGGGCCTGCCGCTCACCGTCGCCGACCGGGCGGTCGTGGACGCGGTGGTCTCCGAGTTCGCCCACCCCGCGTCGGCGGCGGCGATCGGCCGTCGCACGCGGCCCGAGGGATAGGTGATGCGGTTGCGCGTGCTGCGGCTCACCCCGTTCTTCCACCACGACTGCGTGGACCGGTGGCCGGCGGAGTTCGACGCCGTCGGCGGGATGCAGGTGCAGATCCTCCGGCTGTCGCGGCAACTGGCGCGGCGCGGCGTGCGGCAGGAGGTGCTCACGGTCGGGTTCCCCGGCCTGCCCCGGGTCCGGGAGGACTCGCCGGGGCTGGTCGTCCGGATCACCAGGGCCCCGATGCCCCGGCTGCGGTCGGAGCTGACCGGGTTGGTCGGCCTGAACCTGGCGTGGTTCCTCGGCGCGATGGCCGAGTGCGCGCGCCGGCGGCGGAGCCGGCGGCCGGACCTCATCCAGGTGCACGCCGACGGCCAGCTCTGGGCGCTGCTGGCCGGGCCGATCGCCTCGGCCCTGCTGCGGCGGCCCTACAGCCTGGTGCTGCACTGCTCGCGGCTGGGCGTCTACCAGCCGATGTCCCGGTACGACCAGTGGCAGCACCGGTTCGTCGCCGCGGTCGAGCGGTGGGCGCTGCGGCGGGCGGACGGGGTGTGCGCCCTGACCGCACGCACGGCCGACGTCGTCCGGGCGGCGCTGCGCCCGCACGCCGTGCGCGTCGACGTGGTGCCCGACTCGGTGGACCCGGAACCCCCGGTGGACGCGGGGGTTCCGGTGGCTGAGCGGCTGCGCGCCGCCGGGCTGCCCGCCGACGCGAAGGTGGTCGGCTACGTCGGCCGGGTGGCGCACGAGAAGGGCTGGGCCCACTTCGTCGAGCTGGCCGCCCGGCTGGCCGCCGACCCGCCGGCGGAGCCCGTCGTGTTCCTCGTCGTCGGCGACGGGCCGCAGCGCCCGAGGATGGAGGAGCGGGTGGCCGCGGCCGGGCTCTCCGACCGGTTCGTGTTCACCGGGTTCCTGCCCAACCACGAGGTTCCGCTGACGATGAGCGGGATCGACGTCCTGGTGATGCCGTCGGTCCACGAGGAGCTGGGCGGCAGCGCGATCGAGGCGATGGTGCTGGGGGTCCCGGTGGTGGCCTACGGGGTCGGCGGGCTCCGGGACACCGTCGGCACGGTCGCGCCCGAGCTGCTGGTTCCGCCGCAGGACGTGCCGGCGCTGGTCCGCGCGGTCCGCGACGTACTCGCGCGGGGCGCGGAGCACCGGGCGCGGGTGCGCGCGGGCCGGCCGTGGCTGGAGGAGAACTTCGGCGACGGCGTCGGCGTCGACCGCACCGTGGCGCACTACCGGCGCGTCCTGGCCGGCCGAGGTGGTGGCGGCGACCTCGGCCCCGGCGTCCCGGGCCCCGGTGTCCCCAACCCCGGCGCCCTCAACCCGGGCGTCCCCGGACCCGGCGGCGCGGCCCCGGCGGACCCGCCCGACGGAGGCGCGTCCGCCGCCGGGCAGCGGCCGCCCGGCTCCGGTCCCTGATCCCGTTCGTCCCGCCCGTCTCCCGCGACACGTTCACAGAAAACTGGGGTGGTCGGTGTGCCTACTTCCACGAAGGTCCTGACGATGCCGGCAGCGCAGGACCTGCGCGAACAGCTCGCCCGGCAGAAGATCACGCTCGGCGTGTGCCACGGGTGCTTCGACATCCTCCACAGCGGACACGTCCACCACCTGACCCAGGCGGCGGGGCACACCGACCGGCTCCTGGTCTCGGTCACCGCGGCCCGGCGCATCAACAAGGGCCCCAACCGGCCGGTCTTCGACGACGAGGCCCGGCTGACCGTGCTGGCCGCGCTGGAGGTCGTCGACTACGTGCTGCTCAACGACGACGACACCGCGGTCCCGCTGATCCGCGCGTTGCGGCCCGACTACTACTTCAAGGGCGCCGACTACGCGAACATGCGGGACCCGCGGGTGGTCGAGGAGGTCGACGCGGTCAGCGCCGTCGGCGGGAGCTTCGTGCTGACCGACGACGCCGTGTTCGACTCCTCGACCCGCGCCGCCGGCCTGCTCCTCGACTCGGGGAGGTAGCCGGTGCGCGACACCGAGAACGCGGCGCTGGTCGTCCTCGACATCGACGGCACGCTGCTGGACACGCCCCACCTGCCGGCATGGCGCCGGGGCCTGGCCAGGGTGCTGCGCGACCACGCGCCGGAGCGCTCCGCCGAGATCACGGTGGAGCGGTACCACCGGCACATCGCGGGCCGGCCGAGGCAGGTCGGGGCCAGGGCCGCGCTGGAGCTCGCCGGGCTGGCGCCCCCGCCGGCGCTGGTCGACGAGCTGGCCGCGGTCAAGCAGCAGGTGTTCCTGGAGCAGGCCGAGGAGACCGTCCTGTTCCCCGACGCCGGGGACTTCCTCGACGCGGCGGCGCTGGCGGGCACGCCGCTGGCGTTCTGCACGGCCTCCCGCAACGCCGGCGAGCTGCTGGCCAAGCGCCTTCCCCGACTCGACGGCGGCGACTGGCTGCTCGACCGGCTGCACCACAGCCTCGGCCCGCACGGCCACTACGGCGACGTCCCCCGGCCGGAGGCGCTGCGTCGCGTGGCGGCGGCGTGGGGCGCCGCGCCCGACGGCTGCGTGCTGGTGGACGACGCCCTGTCCGGCGTTCTCGCCGGACAACAGGTCGGGATGACCGCGGTCCTGGTCGACCGGTTCGGGCTGGGCGTCGCCGCGCCCGGCTGCCCCACCGTGAGCACGTTGGCCGAACTGGTCCCGGTGTCGACCGGTGTGCGGTTTCCGGCCGAGTAGCCGAGGCGGCGGGTCCGTCGGGGAAGCCGGCAGCGGCCGGCTTCCCCGACGGTGGCCGTCACCCCTCGGGCCAGGTGAGCCGGTCGACCAGCGCCGGGAGCCGGCGGGCGTCGGCCGCGGTGATCACCCGGGCGAAGTCGTCCCCGTCGCCGTCTACCACCGGCTCACCCGGCAGCAGGTCCGCGATCGCGGGGTCCAGCGGGATCTCCAGGTACAGCCGGCCCCGCTCGGTCAGCCGGTCCGGCACCTCGGCGAAGAACCGCCGGAGCAGCCCGAACGGCTCGGCGCTGTCGTCGTACAGCGCGACGGAGGGCTCCCACCGGGCCTCCGGCATGGGCGTGCTCGGGTGGTGGCGGGGCAGGTTCGCGTAGATCACGTCGAACCGGCCGTCGAGCGCGTCGAACAGGTCGCTCACGACGAACCGGACCGGGGCCCGGTGCCGGGTCGCGTTCTCCTCGGCCAGCTCCAGCGCCTCCGGTACGACGTCGGTCCCGACGAACTCGCCGGTCAGCTCCTTGGCGAGGGTGCAGATGGCGGCGGCGGCCCCGCAGCCGATCTCCACCGCGCGCACCGGCTCGCCGGCGAAGTCGTCGACGATCCGCCGCACCAGCGGCTCGCTGTACCGGCGGACGGCCAGGGCGCGGCGGTCGCTGCGGAACGCCCTGCCCAGGTAGTGGATCTCCCCGAGCACGTACCCGAGCGGCACGCCGGCCACGTAGTCGGTGAGCATCGCGGCCGCCCGGTCCAGCCAGCCGGCCCGGCCGGGCCAGCCGTCCAGCTCGGCCGGCGCCACCCCGGCGGCGGCGGCGAGGAGATCACGCAGGCGGGACTCGTCGATCCTGGGCACGGTCGTTCTCCTGTCGTCGGGGGCGTCGACTGCCGGGGGGACTCCTGGGGCGCGGGGTCAGCGGGTGCCAGATCCGTGGGCGCTGGATCAGCGGGTGGCGGGCCGGCGGTCGGCGAGCCGGGCCGCCAGAGCGTCGACCACCCGGCCGCGGCCCGCGCCGTCCACCAGCTCCCACGCCGCGCCGGCCAGCGCGGTCCGGCGCTCCGGCGACTCCAGCAGCGCGCGGACGGCCGCGCCGGCGCGCCCGGGGTCGGCCAGCACCTCCGCGAGCGAGCCCAGTCCGTGCACGCAGCCGGCGGCGAGCGCGCTGCGGTAGACGGGAAGCTGGTTGTCCACCACCCACACGGCGGCGGCCGCCGCGCCCACGCAGCAGAGCTCCGCCAACGTGGTGCCGGCCGCGCTGATCACCAGGTCGGCCTCGGCCATCAGCCGGGGCAGCTCGGCCGACGGTCGGTGGACCGACAGGCGCTGGCCGGCGCCGGTGGCCGGCGCGGGGCCGTCGAGGCCGCCGCCGACCACGGTGAGGTCGAGCGACGGGCAGGACGCCAGCAGGATCTCGGTGAGGGCCCCGGTCGCGCCGCGGGCGTCGGTGCCGCCCAGCACCAGCAGCACCCGGGGCGCCCGCCCGGCGAGGGGCATGGCCGCGGGTCGGGTGGCTGGCCGGTGACGCCGGACGAGGTCCCGGATGAGCGCGTACCGAGGTCCGCGCAGCACCGTCGCCTGGTCGGCGTCCGGTGGCGGCGGGTCCTGTTCCGCGCCGAAGACCTGGTCGACCAGCACGTCGCCGGGGACCGGCCCGGAGTGGCGGTCGTAGAGCGCGACGACCGGCGCGACCGCGCGCGCCGCCGTGTAGTGCTCGGGGCCGAGCCGGTAGGAGTCGATCACCGTGGCGCGCGCGCCGAGCGCGTGGAGCTGGTCGGCGAACCCCGCCGGGTCGCTCGCCGGAGGGCGCACCGCGAGCCCGCGCGCCCGGACCTCCTCCGCCAGCCAGGCCACGTCGCCGAGGTCGGCGACGAGCACCGGCCGGCCGCCCCTGGCCAGGACCTCCTCGGCGAGGGCGAGGCAGCGGACGACGTGCCCCACCCCCCACTCCGCGGAGGCGTCGGCCCGCAGCGCGACGACACCGCCGGCGAGGCCGGGGCGCGTGACGTCGTCAATTCTCATATCGCCTTACCGCACAACCGCGAGCCGTGCCCGCACCCCAGTTCACCCACGATCTTCCCGCAAGAATCAGTCGACAAAAGCGCGAATCCGCACCAATGCGCACCCTACCTCCCGTCGCGTCATTCCCGGTATTGCTCGAAAGATTCACAACAGCTCTTCTCGGCACTTCGGGACATCGCGCCAGGAAAAGAGTGTGTGATCTGCGTTACCCTCGTTCGGCGTATTTCGACGCGTCGTGAACGCGTGCGATCCTCGGCACCCGAACAGGCTGTTGACGATCCATGCCGATTTCCCGGTCGCACGTGGCGGGAAGCTGGGAGGGGGCGGCCACCTCTTGGTCACGAACGGTCGCGTGGACGGCGTCCCGTCCCGAAACGCCGCCCGGTTTCCCGGGCATCCGCGGCTCGCGCGGGTTCCGGCATCGCCGAACCAGCAGGCCGTACGGCCTGTCCAGTGGGTTGTCCCGTCGGCCGGCCCCGAGCGGCGCGCCGTGGTCCACCCGACGCCCGTGGTCGATGTCGTTCGCTCCGGAAGCTCGTCGGCCGGATTCGCCGTCATGCGCGCACCCGTCCCGCCGACCTGATTCTTCGGCTCCCGGCGAAACGCGGTCCCGGTTCGCGGTTCCCGCTCGCGGAATCGTCCGGACCCCGCTTCCCGGGATGTCCACGCCGATCGGGTGCGCCATTGCCGGCACGTCGGTCCCGCGGTCGTCGCGGCTCCCGCCCCTCTCCGGCCGCGGCGGCGGTCGGCGCGAGACCCGAGCGGGTTTCTTCCAGAATCGCCCATCCATTCCCTGACTAAGGAGACTCCGTTGAGCGGAAACAGCCCCCAGGAGCTGAAGAGCGCGGCTCAGCGAGCGGCGAACTGGCTGGTGGAGCGGCAGCGCCCGAACGGCGCGCTGCCCTCCAGGACCGCCGTCATCGAGTCCTGCTACAAGGGGATGTGGGCGCTGCACACCGCCGGCCACACCCAGGCCGCGAGCGCGGTCGCGGACTACGTGACGTCGCTGCTCCAGGCCGACGGCGACATCCCGCAGCCGCGCGAGGAGGAGTACTTCCTCGACGTCCACTACCTCTACGCCAACGGCTACCTGACCATCGGCGCGCACGTGCTCGGCCGGTTCGGCCTCTCCTCGAAGCTGATGTCCTTCGTCGAGACCATGCAGAACCCGGTGACCGGCGGTTTCCGCTCCCACGGGCCGGCCGTGCCCGGCGACGGCCGGTGCGACTCGGTCTCGACCAGCATCAGCGGTCTCGCCGCGCTCTACACCGGCCGGCTGTCGGTCGCCAGGTCCGCCGCCGACTTCCTCGGCTCGCTGTGGGCCGGGCAGCCGGACAGGGAGAACCTGTTCCACGCCGTGGCCGACGCGCAGGGCAACGTGCTGACCAGCGACGACGCCGTCACGATCTCGGTGAGGAAGGCCGAGGGCGACTGGTACTTCATCGGTCTGCCCGCGCTCTTCCTGACCGCGCTGCACGAGGCCACCGAGGACCAGAAGTACCTCGACCTGGCCACCGAGCTGATGACCTACATGGACGAGACCTGTGACGACGACGCGTTCATCGACTCCTCGTGCGGCAAGGCCGGGGTCGCCGCGGCGATGCTCTACCGCCTGACCGGGAAGCCCCGGTACCGCGAGATCGCGCAGCAGATCGGCGACCTGCTGTGCGAGCGGCAGACCCCGTACGGCTACTGGTCCGAGGAGGAGACCGACGACGTGGCCGACCTGTTCTGGGGCGACCTGGACATGACGGCCGAGTACGTGATGTGGCTCGACCTGATCGCGCGGAACCTGGCCAGCGGCGAGCGGGTGTGGGCGGGGGCGGGGGCGCGGTGACCGCCGCCGCGACCGGCGTCTGGGGCTGGGCCGGCGAGCTGGACGGGCAGCCCCCGGACGAGACGCTCGCCGAGGTCGCCGCCCGCGCGCCGGCGTCCCCGGCGGAGCTCCTCACGACGCGCCTGCCGCCGGGCGGGCTGCTGGTGGTCACCGCGCGGCACGGCCGCCGACGCCCGGACGCCGGGCTGTTGACGCGCCTGACCGCGTCGGGGCTCACTACGGAGATCCTTCGGTTGGCCGGCGCGGAGATGGGCTCGACCGACGCGTTCGCGTCCACTGTGGACAATGATCCGCACCCCGACGTCCTGGTGCTGGACGCCCCGGACCTGGCGGCATGGGGCGGGCGCGGGGTCGACGGGCTGGTGCTGCGGAACCTCCTGGAGCGCCTGCGCTCCCGGCTGCCGAACACCCGGCTGGCGATCTACGTCAGCGACGCCTGCTTCGTGGTCCGGCACGCGTTGCCGGGCACGTTGCTGCTCACCCTGCCCCGCCAGGACGAGGACGACCCGGCGACCGGCCCGCTGGCCGACCGCGCCGAGGAGGTCGCGGCCGCTCTCGGGACCGGCGACGCCCGGGCGGTCGTCGAGGCGTGCGACGCCCTCGCGCGGCGGCCGGAGTTCGACCCGATGAGTCCGGCGCGCCGCCTGCTCGACGCGGTCGCGGGACACCCGGACGCGCTGCGCGAGATCGTGCCGGAGTTGTTGGCCCGCCACTGGCCGGCCGCTCCCACCACGTCGCCGCTGGAGGACGGTGGAGTGTCGCCCCGGGCGACGGCGTTGCTCTACCGCCTGCTCTCGCTGACCGAGCCGGACGGACCTCGGTCCACCCTCCGCCGCGTCGACGTCGGGCGGTGGCTGTGCGCCCTGCGCGCGGACACCTACGAGACCCTCAGCGCGGTGACCACGGTGCTGCGGCACGAGGACCTCGCCGGGACCAACCTCTCGTACGCGCCGTCGCTGGAGCACTGCGACCTGACCGGCGCCGACCTCACCGAGGTCGACGGCTACCGGGTCAACGTCTCGGACGGCGTGCTGGACAACGCGCTGATGGCCCGGTCCTGCTTCGCGCGCGGCCACCTGAAACGCGCCTCCCTGCGGGGCGCGGACCTCAGGGACGCCGACCTGGAGTACGCCTCGTTCCAGCAGGCGGACCTCACCGGCGCCGACCTCGCCGGGGCCGACCTGCACCGCGCGTTGCTGGACCAGGCGGTCGGGCTGTCCGTGCCGGTCCCAGCACCGGTCCCGGCGCCGGCGATCGAGCCCACGTCTGCCTAGCCCCAGAGGAAGGACATGCGCATCTTCGTGACCGGGGCCGCCGGTTACGTCGGCCAGGCGGTCCTCGCGCGGCTGCTCGCCGCCGGGCACGACGTCACGGCCGTCGGCCACCGGACTCCGGTCGGGTGGCCGGCGGGCACGCCGAGCCGCCAGGCCGACCTGACCGACGCCCCGGCGGTGCTCCGGGCGCTCGACGGCGCCGAGGCGGTCTGCCACCTCGCCGGGCTGACCAGGGTGCGGGGAAGCGGCGTGGACGTGGACCGGTACTACCGGGTCAACGTGGTGGGCACCCTCAACGTGCTGGACGCCCTGGTCGCCCGGCACCGGGCCGGGGACGGCCCGGCCCGGCTGGTGTTCCTGTCCAGCGGGGCGGTCTACGGGCGGACCGGCGACGCGCCGGTCCGCGAGGACCACCCGACGCTGCCGACCAGCGCGTACGGGGCCACGAAGCTCGCGGCGGAGCAGGCCGTCGGCTGGTACGCGGGGACCGGCGCGCTGTCGGCGGTCTCGCTGCGCCTGTTCACCGCGGCGGGCAGCGTCCGCCCCGGTTGTCGGCCGGACGACAGCACCCTCGTCGCGCGGGCGCTGTCCGTCGCGGCGGGAGAGAACGCTGTTCTCCCGGTCAACGGCGACGGCTCGACGGTGCGGGACTTCGTGCACGTCGCCGACGTCGCCGACGCGGTCGCCCGCGCGGTCGAAGCGCCGGCGCGCCGGCCGGCCGAGGTGGTCAACCTGGGCGCCGTCGCGGCGAGCGTGCGCGAGGTGGTCGCGGCGGTCGAACGCGTCACCGGCCGCCGCGTCCCGGTGGCGCACGGCCCGGCGAACAGCGCGGACCAGCCGTGGCTGGCGGCCGACACCGGCGCGGCCAGGGAGCTGCTCGGCTGGGCGCCGACCCGGTCGAGCCTGGAACGGATGATCGAGGACCAGTGGCGAGTCGGGGGAGCGGGACGATGACGAGCACGGCGAGCGACCCGAACCGGGGCCCCGGCGGCCAGGCCGATCCCGGCTGGGTGATCGAGCGCACCGCCTACCGGCGGACCGAGGACAGCTTCTACGAGAGCCTGTTCGCCCTGTCCAACGGCCGGATCGGCGTCCGCGCGACCGCGGACTTCGACGCCGGAGGCGGTTGGCCCGGCTTCTACCACGCGCGGATGTACGCCAGGGCGGTGACCGTGCGGCGGCACCTGGTCAACGCGCCCACCCCGGCCTTCCGCGCCGTCCTGGTCGACGGCGTCCCGCTGGCGGTGACCGCGGACCGGGTGACGGAGTTCCGGCAGCGCCTCGACCTGCGCCGGGCCCGCCAGGAGCTGGTCGTCACCGTGCGCGACGGTCAGGGCCGGCACACCCGGATCGAGACGACCACCCTGCTGCCGGCGCAGTTCACCACCACCCTGGTCCAGCGCGTCGCGGTGACCCCGCTGGACCACGACGCCCCGGTCACGGTCCTGACCGGGGTGGACTGGTCGACCGGGAACGGCGACCTGGGCGGGCAGCTGCCCCGGGTCCGGGTGCACCACGCCGAACCGCTGGACCTGGGGTACCGCCCCGGCCGGCTGGACGCGCGGGTCCGCAGCTTCGGCCACGAGGAGGAGATCACCGAGCGGTTGGCGGTGCTGGCGGCGTCGGCCGAGCCGGAGGCACGGGACGTCTGCTTCGGCCGGGTCCGGCACGCCGAGGCGCTGCGCTTCGCCGGCGGGGCCGGGCGCGAGATCCGCGTGGACACCGTCGCCGTGATCAGCACGAACTTCGACGACGACGCTGTGTCCGTCGACCCCGACGTGGACGCGGTGCCCGACATCGACCTGGTGGTGGCCGAGCACGAGCGGATCTGGGCCGAGCGCTGGCGGCGGCACGCCGAGGTCGAGGGCGACCCGGCGATCGTGCAGGGCATGCGGTACTCGCAGTTCCACCTGTTCGGGTCGATCGACCGCGGCCGGACCGTCCACAACGTCCCGGCCAGGGGGCTGAGCAGCGAGTACCACTCGGGGCACTTCTTCTACAACACGGAGTTCTTCGCGCTGCCGCACGCCGCGTGGACCGATCCGGCGGCGGCCAAGGCCATGCTGCGGTTCCGCGTCGCCACGCTGGACGCGGCGCGCGAGCACGCGCGGCGCACCGGCTACGAGGGCGCCCGCTTCCCGGAGGAGGCGGACCTGCTCGGCGAGTCCGGCTCGGCGCACCTGGTGCGCGACGTCCTGCGGGACGACGAGTGGGAGGAGCGCGCGGGCGCGCAGGTCGTCCACACCAGCGCCGACGTGCTGCACGGGCTGCGCTCCTACGTCGAGATCACCGGCGACCGCGACGTCCTGCGCGAGGAGTGCGTGCCGCTGCTCGTGGAGACCGCGCGGTACCTCGCCTGCCTCCTGCGGTTCGACCCCGAGGTCGGCGGGCGCACCGTGCGCGGGATCATGGGGTTCGACGAGTACCACTACGACGTCGACCACGACTTCGGCACGAACGCCCTGGTGAGCTGGGGTCTGTCGTGGGCGGCCGAGACCCTGCGCGAGTTGGCCGGCCACCACAGCGAGGTCCGCGCGGCCCTGCGCGAGCGGGGGATCGGCGAGGACGTGCTCCAGGAGTGGGCGGTGGCGGCCAGGGAGGTCTACCTGCCGCCCGCCCGCGACGGCGTCCGGCCGCTCTTCGCGGGCTACTTCGAGCTCCCGGACGAGCTGTGCTCGGTCGAGCCGGGCCACAACCTCCCCGGCCCGGTCAAGGAGAACGACGAGCGGCGGCTGAGCGGGCTGGTCAAGCAGGCCGACGTCGTGCAGACGATGGTCCTGCTGTCCGAGCGGTTCACGCGCGAGGAGATCGAGCGGAACCTGCGCTACTACGAGCCCCGCACCGCGCACGGCAGCTCGCTCAGCCCGATGACGCACGCGATCGCCGCCGCGTGGGCGGGCGACCTCCCGCTGGCCACCCGCCTGCTCGCCGGCACCGCGCGCTACAACCTCGACTTCGCGCCCAGGGACAACTTCCGCAACGGCATCCACCTCGGAGCGGGAGCCGGGGCCTGGCTGGTCCTGGTGCGCGGGTTCCTCGGCGCCGACGCGTCGGGCGAGGTGCTGCGGTTCGCCCCCCGGCTCCCCGAGGGCGTCACCGCGCTGCGGGTCCCGTTGCGGTGGCGGGGGCGCGGGCTGACGGTCGCGCTGACCGCCGACGGCCTGGAGCTGGTCGCCGACGGGGACAACCCGCTGACCCTGCCGGTGGAGGTCGACGGCCGGCGGGCGGAGCTGGCCCCCGGCGGCCGGCGGGTGTTCGCGCCGGCGCCGTCGGGGGCGGTGCTCACGGGTTGATCTTGCCGGTGAGGGCGAGCACGTCGAACCGGTCCCGGGAGGAGTTCAGCCGGCGGGTCCAGGAGGTCTCCAGGGCCGCCACCTCCTCCGCGGCCAGGTACCGGCAGTCGGTGAGCTGCCAGCCGGCCTGCGCGTAGCGGGCGGCCAGTCCCTCGTCCACGGTCTCCGGGGTGGGTTCGGGGTGCTCGCCCACCTCGGGCACCGGGGGCCGCCACGCGTGCAGGTTCAGCGCCACGAGGAAGGCGGCGTCCGGCCGGCAGACCGCGGCCAGCCCCCGCAGCATCTCCGGCGAGGAGCCGAGGATGCCGCGCAGCAGGCTGCCCCAGGGCATGAGGACGTGCAGCTCGCCCACGCCGGTCAGCGGCGGCAGCTTCTCCGCGGTCGCCCACAGGTAGAGCAGGTTGGGCAGGCCGCCCTTCGCCGGCTTGGCCGCCGCCTTCGCCGACATCCGCTCCATCCTGGTCTTGTCGGCGTCCAGTGCGACGACGAGCTGGTTCGGGTGCTGGCGGGCGACCTTGTACGGGTGCTTGCCGTCGCCGGTGCCGACGTCGAGCACCACCTCGTCGTACTGACTCCGGAGCTGGTCGAACTCGGCTTCGGAGAACTCCAGGACCCGCTTGCCCACCACGCGGCGCATGCCGGTCAGCGTAACCGCGCGCCGCCCTCCGACCTGTCCGCGCGGGTAGCTCGCGATCAGCTCACCGGACGGCCCAGCTCACCGGACGGCCCAGCTCAGCGCGGCGCGCGGTGCCGGAGCACGAAGTCGTACGCGGTCTTCCGGGTCCAGCCCGGCCGCTGGGCCAGCGCCATGGCGACCGTGCGGGCGGGCACGCCCTGCTCCAGCAGCGCGGTGACGACCGGGTCCGCCTCGGGCTCGTCGCCCTCACCGCTGCCCGGGGTGGGGTCGAGGCAGCACACGACGTCGCCGCTGCGCGGCGCGTCGGCGAGCAGGGTCGCCAGCCCGCCCCAGCGCGGCTGTTCGCTGGCCGCGGCCGTCGCCCCGGCCAGGGCGGCGGTGCGGGTGCCGCGCAGCCGCTCCGCGTCGGTGAACAGCGCCTCCAGCGACGCGGCGGGCACCCGGAGCGCGAGCCGGCTCTCGGGGGAGGAGCGCAGCAGTTCCCGCCACTTCCCCCGGTCCCCGACGAGCAGACGACCGCGCGCGGGCGATGCCGCCGCGACCGCCAGCGGGGACGCCAGCCCGACGCACTCGACCGCGAACCGCTCCGGCTCGCCGAGCAGGCCGGCGACCGAGGCGCCCGGCAGGTCCTCCGCCGCGAGCACCAGGACGCGCCCGCCGTGCTCCAGCAGGTCCTGCTCGCGCACCGGCCCGGTGACCACGTTCTCCCCGTCGCCGGCCACCGCTCGCGCCTCCGGGTCCTCGGCGACCACCACGTCGGCGGCGGCCAGCTCGGCGGCGAGGCGGTCCGCGTCGACGCCGGCGTGGCAGAGCACGACGCTGCCCCGGCCGTCCCACCGGCCGGTGTCGCGGCTGACCCGCACCTCGATCGCGGCGTCCGGCCGGGCCAGCAGGGCCACCAGCTCGCGGGGCAGGTCGGCGGCGGTCGTGTCGGCGTCGGTGGCCATCGTGTTGGCCAGGCGCAGCCCGCTGCGCCGGACCACCGCCCGGCCGCCGGGCAGCCACGCCGAGCTGGCCAGCGCCCGGACCTCGGCCTCCAGCCCGCCGCACGCGATCGTGATCCGCACCGGGCCGGCGACCCGGCCGCCCCTGGCCAGCACGGTGTCGACGCCCACCACACAACTGGCCCTGCCGGAGATCGCGCTGTCCGTGGTGAACTCCAGGGTGCGGTCGTGGGTGGCGCGGATCTCCGCCGAGCCCCGGCAGGTCAGCAGTAGCAGCATCTCGTCCGTCGACCCTCCCCACGCGCGTCCGCGTGCTCTTCGCGCCGGCCCCGCGACGACGCCCCGTGGCAGTGCGCCGCGACAGCGTGCCCGGGGCAGCGCCCCGGCGAGCGCCCGGGACGCCAGTCGTCCCACGGTCAGCGCCGTCCACGGGGCACGAGGCGACCCCGCCCGCCGGGCTGGCGGGCGCGCCGCGTCGCCGGACGCCCGCGACCGGCCCGCGCGGACGTCCCTCCCGCGGTCCGTCGGACGGTACTAGACGAGTAATGCGCAACTCGGGCTAGTGGTCGTAGGCGGTCAGGGACCAGGTGATGGGCCGGCCGGAGGCGGTGGGCTGCCCAATGGCGGCGGTCAGGGCGAGAAGTGGTTGGGCGACGCGGGCTCCGACGCCCCCGATGCCGCGTCCGCCGTGCTGTTCCAGGGGGACCTGGCCCTTGGGGCGTCCTCGACCGACTCGATCAGGTGCCGGGCAGACGTCAGCGGCGGTCGGGAGCGGGCGCACTGCCGGGATGGCGCCGACGCTCCAGGTGACGTCGGTCCACACGTCGGTGTCGGCAGCCAACAGCCGCAGGTGCCGCACAGCGCCCGGGCCGCCGCCGGAGCGACCAGCTCCGGGCGGGGCCGGACTGGGCGGCCGGCGTCCGGGGTCCGCCCGCCAGGTAGTTGTCGATCTTGACGTCGAACGAGGAGAGTCGGTGTTCAGGCCTGCCGTCCCCGGCCGGAGGCACGCTTGCGTCAAACGGCGGCGGCCAACGCCAGAAGTCGTGGGCCGACGCGAACACCTGCGCCCTCGATGCCGCGGCCGGGCGTGTTTGTTCCCAGTCGAGTTGGGCGGCCGCCGCGTCGTTGACGGACTCACGCAGCTCGTCGGCGGACTTCGAGCAGCGGCTGGCCGGGAGGCGGGCCCGGTCGCGGTAGGACAGTGATCAGCCGGACCACGCGCTCGGTGAGGAAGCGGTCGAGTTCGGGGGGGGGGGAGGGGGAGAGACGTGGCCCTTGACGGCGATGACCAGCAGGCCGGGCCGGTAGGCGAGCCGACGGAGCTCGTGGTCACTCCCGGGTCGCCCATGGGCACCTGCCGCTCGTAGAGCGTCGCCGTCGGCCAGCGCCCGGGAGAGCAGCGGCCCGGCGGTGTGGGTGTCGATCAGGTGCCGTCGCAGATACCGGAACCAGTGTGAGCGCGAACGGCGGCAGCCCTACGTCGCCCACCCGGCCATCTCCGAGCGCTCCGCCGGCGTGGAGTCGGAGAGGTGAACCCCGACCCCGCCTGGGGCATCACGAGGATGACCAGCTCCGCGTCGGTCAGCTCACGGTGATCCGCCGACACGGACCAGCCCGCTGGTGGACGTCGATCGTGATGTGGGGCGCGGCGGGAAGGGTGTTCAGGTCGGTTGTCACAAGCGGACCCCGAACACCCTTTCGCCCCCTCTCTGGGCACCCCGCGGGCTCACGCCTTGCTCGCTCAGGCGTCGGGCAGGGGCGCCCCGCCCGGTTCGGCCAGGGCGAGCACCCGGTCGCACTCGGCGGGCAGCGCCGCCGTGTCGATCTTCCACCCGTAGTCGTAGAGCTGGTCGGACGCCGCGCAGCACAGGCTCGCCACGATCCAGTGCGGCAGCGCCGCGCGTTCCGCCGCGCTCAGCGGACGGCGGCTCCGGTAGCCGTCGAGCACCGCCGCGACGGCCTCGGCGTGCCACCGGTCGCGGAAGCCGTCGCCCTCGGGGACCACCGCGCCCACCCGGGTGAGCGACCAGGCGAGGTCCGACACCGCGGGGCCGGGGTGGACGTCGTCCAGGTCGAGCAGCACCGCCCGGCCGGGGCCGGTGACGAGGACGTTCTCCGGGCACGGGTCGCCGTGCAGCACGTTGGCCGGCAGCGGGGTCTCCCGGCGCGCCCGCTCGTGCGCCGCGGTCCACGCCGCCACCAGCGCGCGGTGCTGCTCGGCGCCCGCGTCGCCCAGACCCTCGGCCAGCAGCGGGAAGTGGAAGCGGGCCTTCTCGAACCGGTCGTGCGGCTCCTTGGGGTCCAGGTCGACCCCGTCGAGCGCGCCGTCGGCGAGGAGGTGGAACTCGGCCAGCGCGGCCCCGAGGGCCGCCAGGTCGGCCGGGCTGGCGACGTCGACCGGACGCCCCTCGACCCACTCCCAGATCTCGTACAGGGCGCCGTCCGGACCGCGGACGGGGTTGTCCGGCGCCGACGCGGGCAGGCCGGGAACGGGGCCGCCGGCGTCGGCGAGTCGGCGGTGCACGGCGCAGTGCGCCAGGAACTCGCTCTCGCTCAGATAGTCGCGTTTTCTCTTCACGACCACCAGCTCGGGTGTCAATCCACTGTTCGAGCGAACGAGCCACGTCATCTCCCCGCCGCTGCGAAGAGAGCGCACGAGGGTGGAATCGCCGAGACCGACGCCGCTGAGCAGGAAAGATTCTTTCACGCCCGCCTCCGGGTTGCGGGGAAAGTGTAGTCTTCGTTCATGCTTACCCTATCGGCGCCGGCGTTGTCATGGTGCGCGATGACCGGCGTCAACCCATAAACGCCAGGTGGGAAGGCGGGACCGGCGCACCTTTCTTCGGGTCGCCCCGAACGGGGAATGGCTTGCGCCGCGCGGTCGCGGCGGGGTGACGCCGCGGAGCGCGACGAGAACGACGGGAACGACGAGATCGGCCGGTCAACCGGTTTTTCCGATCTGACCCCTTTCGGTCCCGCGCCTTTCGGTCCGGTGCCGCCGACGTGAACAGTGCCGCCGACGTGATCGACGAGGAACCGGGCTTCCGCATGAGCTTGCAGACAGCGCCGCCGGAAAGTGTCAGGCGAAAAAGCGCGATCGCCACGCTGTGGCGGTTGAAACCCTACTTCCGCCCCGAGTTCGCGCTGCTCGGCTGGGCGCTGCTGTCGGCACTGGCGACGACGATCTGCGGGCTGCTGATCCCGTTGGTGATCCAACGGGTCGTCGACGGGCCGGTGGCGGCGCGGGACATGACGGGCCTGCTCTGGACGACCGGCGGCGCGTTCCTGCTCGGCGCGCTGGAGGCGGCGTTCTTCCTCGGCCGGCACCGGCTCGTCGTCGGGCCCAGCGCCCGGATCGAGAGCCGGATGCGGGCCCAGCTCTACGACCACCTGCAGCGCCTGCCGCTGGCCTTCCACGACCGGTGGCACTCCGGCCAGCTGCTGTCCCGGGCCGTCGCCGACCTCACCACCATCGTGCGGTTCCCGCGCTACGCCCTGGTGTACCTGGTGGTGAACAGCTTCACGATCGTGGTCAGCATCGGCGTGCTCTGCTGGATGTCGCCGCTGCTCGGCGCGGCCTTCACGGTGATCAGCCTGCCGGTCGCGGTCGGTTCGATCGTGTTCGAGGCGCGGTACAAGGAGTGCAGCCTGCGCGCCCAGAACCAGCTCGGCGACCTCACGACGCGGATCGAGGAGTCGGTGCTGGGCATCCGGGTCCTCAAGGCGTTCGGCCGCAGCGGCCAGGCGGTGCGGGCGTTCCGGCAGCGGGCCGAGTTGCTGCGCGCGACCGAGATCAGCAAGGTGCGGATGCTCGGCATGCTGACCGCGACCATCGTCGGCCTGCCGGAGGTCGCGCTGGGCGCCGTGCTGGGGATCGGCGGCTACCTCGCCGCCAGGGGCTCGATGAGCGCCGGCGAGCTGGTGGCCGCGGTCGCGGTCGTCGCCTACCTGCAGTGGCCGCTGGAGTCCATCGGCTACCTGCTGGCCGAGGCCAACGACGCGGCGGCGGCCACCGAGCGGTACTTCCAGATCGTCCGGGCCGAGGTCACGGTCACCGACCCCGTCGACCCGGTCCCGCTGTCGACGCCGGTGCGGGGCGCGCTGCGCGTGGAGGGGGTCCGGTTCCGCTACGACGGGGCGGACGAGGAGCTGCTGCGCGGGGTGGACCTGGAGATCCGGCCCGGCGAGACGCTCGCGCTGGTCGGCGGCGCCGGCTCCGGCAAGTCCACCCTGGTCGGCATGGTCAGCCGGCTCTACGACGTGACCGGCGGCCGGATCACCCTCGACGGCACCGACATCCGCCGGGTGCCGCTGGCCGACCTGCGCGCCGCCGTCGCCACCGTCTTCGAGGAGCCCGTGCTGTTCTCCGGCACCGTGCGCGACAACGTGCGGCTCAACCGGACCGACGTCACCGACGACGAGGTGCGCGAGGCGCTGCGGGTCGCCAACGCCGAGTCCTTCGTGGCCGCCATGCCGCTGGGGCTGGACACCGAGATCGGCGAGCAGGGCTTCTCGCTGTCCGGCGGCCAGCGGCAGCGGCTGGCGCTGGCCAGGGCCGTGGTCGCCCGCCCGGCGCTGCTCGTCATGGACGACCCGCTGTCCGCGTTGGACATCCACACCGAGGCCGAGGTGGAGGCGGCGCTGCGCCAGGTGCTGCGGGGCGTCACCGCGCTGGTCGTCGCCCACCGGCCGAGCACGGTGCAGCTCGCCGACCGGGTCGCCCTGCTCGCCGACGGCCGCGTCGACGCCGTCGGGACCCACCAGGACCTGTTGCGGGACTGCCCGCGCTACCGGGAGCTCATGGCACCCGACGACCAGCGGACCCCCGAGGCCGGGACGGCGAGGCGATGAACCAGCCCAACACGCGGACGAGCGCCGCCGAGGAGACCGAAGCCGGCGAGCCCGCACGCCAGGAGTGGCGCGGTGTGGCCGCCGAGGACCACGACACGCTGGACCGCCACGTCGGGCGGCAGCTGCAACGGCGCTCGCGCCGGCTGCTGCTGGACGTGCTCCGCCCGCACCGGGTGGGCGCCGTGGTCGCCCTCCTGCTGGCCGTGCTGGACACGGCGGCGGAGATGGCCCGCCCCCTGCTGATCGCCGCCGTGATCGACAGCGGCATCCCGGCCGCGGCCAGGCAGGACTACGGCCCGCTCACCTGGTACGTGGCGGGCTACCTGGTCTCCAGCGTCGCCTCCGCCGGCCTGACCTACTCCTTCATGACGCTGTCCGGTCGGATCGGGCAGAGCGTGCTGCTGGAACTGCGGCACCGGCTGTTCCGCCAGGTCCAGCGGCTGTCGCTGTCCTTCCACGAGTCCTACACCTCGGGCAAGGTGATCTCCCGGCTCACCAGCGACCTCCAGGCGCTGAGCACGCTGCTGGAGGAGAGCATCGAGGGCCTGTTCCGGGCGTTCCTGTCCGTGGTGACCATCGCGGTGCTGCTGGTCTGGCTCGACCTGCCGCTGACCGGCGTCATCGTGCTGACCTTCGTCCCGCTGCTGTGGATCACCGCCAGGTACCGGGCGCGCTCCCACTTCTTCTACCGGCGCACCCGGTCGGCGATCGCCCGCGTGATCAGCCACTTCGTCGAGACGATGAACGGCATCCGCGTGGTGCAGGCGTACCGGCTGGAGGAGACCAACTCGCGGACGATGGGCGCGCTCAACGCCGCGAACCAGGACGCCACGGTCCGGGCCGGTTACGGCCTGGCCCACTCCACCGCCGGGATCAACCTGATCGGCAACACGACCGTCGCCCTGGTGCTGCTCGTCGGCGGTTGGCGGATCATCAACGGCCACCTGGAGGTCGGCGTCCTCGCCGCGTACGTGCTGTACCTGCGCAAGTTCTACGACCCGGTGGACGACCTCGCCCGGTTCGCCAACTCCTACGCCTCGGCCTCGGCCGCCCTGGAGAAGATCTCCGGGGTGCTGGAGGAGGAGCCGACCGTCGCCCAGCCGGCCCGGCCCGTGCCGCTGCACGCCCGCGAGGCGACGATCGACTTCAGCCGGGTCGACTTCCGCTACCAGTCGAGCAAGGACCTGGTGCTGCGGGACGTGACCCTGCGCATCCCGGCGGGGCAGACGGTCGCCATCGTGGGCGAGACCGGGGCCGGCAAGTCCACGATCGCGAAGCTCGTGGCCAGGTTCTACGACCCGACCGGCGGTCGGGTCTCGATCAACGGCGTGGACCTGCGGGAGGTCGCCGACGCCGACCTCCGCGCCGCCACGTCGATGATCACGCAGGAGTCGTTCCTGTTCTCCGGCACGGTCGCCGAGAACATCGCGCTGGGTCGGCCGGACGCGAGCCGGGAGGAGATCGTGCGGGCGGCGACCGCGATCGGGGCGCACGAGTTCATCACCCAGCTCCCCGACGGCTACGACACCGACGTCAACAAGCGCGGCGGCCGGCTGTCGGCGGGGCAGCGCCAGCTCGTGGCCCTGGCCAGGGTGCTGCTGGCCGACTCGGCCGTGCTGATCCTGGACGAGGCGACCTCCAGCATGGACATCGCCACCGAGCGCGCCGTCCAACGCGCGTTGCACACGACGCTGCGCGGCCGGACCGCGTTGATCATCGCCCACCGGTTGTCCACCGTGCTCGCCGCGGACCGGGTGCTCGTGGTCGAGCACGGCCGGATCGTGGAGGACGGTCCCCCGGCCCAGCTCGTGGAGAGCGGCGGCAAGTTCGCCACGCTGCACCAGGCGTGGCTGGCCAGCACGAGCGCGAGCGCCTGACGCCGGCGTCCGTTCTCCTTCCCCGTTCGCCGTCCCCGTTGTCCGCCCTGTCGTCCACCTCGTTGTCCGCCCGGTTCTCCACCTGGTTGTCCGCCTGTCGACGCGGGAGAGTGACGTGCCAGAGAACTTCGCCTTCGCCGGAAACCTGTTACTCGTGTCCCCGCACCCGGACGACATCGCCTACTCCTGCGGCGGAGTGGTGGCCGCCCACCTGGGGGAGGCCACGGCCACGCTGCTGACCGTGTTCGGGCGGTCAGAGTGGACGGTGTCCCCGCGGCTGGCCGCCGAGGGGCAGGAGGCCGTGTCCCGGGTCCGCGCCGAGGAGGACCGCCGGTACTGCGACGCCCACGGCATCGCGTACACCCTGCTGGACTTCCCCGACGCCAGCCTCCGGGGCTACGACGACGAGGGGGAGCTGACGGCCAGGGTGGCCGACGACCCGCTCACCGACGAGGTGGTCGACGTCCTGGCGGAGGCGGTCCGGGCCGCGGCCCCCGACCTCGTCCTGGCGCCGGCCGGAATGGGCGACCACATCGACCACCTCATGGTGCACGAGGCCCTCCGCCGGGTGGACCACGAATTCAGCACGCTCTACTACGAGGACATCCCGTACTCGGCACACCACGAGATCACGGGTGTCGAGGACACCATGCGCGGAGCACGGAAACTCGAACCCTTCCACGTCTTCGACATTTCCTCGGCGATCGACGACAAGATCGCCGGAATGCTGGTCTACGAGAGTCAGACCGACGAGCAGGCCATCGCCGACATGCGTCACCACAACGGCCGGGTCGCGCCGGCCGAGGCCGCGTTCGCCGAACGCCTGTGGACCGCGCGGCCGAAAGCGGCGGGGAACGTCGGCGCTCGGCTTCGGTAGACTGGCGGTGCCGAATGGCTAGGCTCGTCGGGGCGGTGGGAGAGGCAAGTCCACTCCCACCGCCCCGACGGTTTTCTGACCATTTCCGTCCGCCCCGAGGGCGGTCCGGATGTCGTCGGAATCCGGCCCGCCGAGGTCGTTCCGATCATTTCGCCGGTTGTTCCGGTCGTCGCCCCGGAAGTCCCGCCGGTGCGCGGTCGGCGTGGCGCCGACGGCCCGCCGGAGGTGGAGGCGGAGGTTCGCGGCCGTGCCCAGCCCGCTCTGCTCGGCGACCCGGTCCACCGGGAGGTCCGTCTCCTCCAGCAGCCGCAACGCCAGCGCGACCCGCTGGTCGTGCAGCCACCGCAGGGGAGGGGTGCCCGTCTCGGCGAGGAAGCGCCGGCTGAACGACCGCACGCTGTAGCCGGCGTGCCCGGCCAGGTCGCGGAGGGTGAGCGGCTCGGTGAGGCGCTCCTGCGCCCAACGGCGGGTCGCGCCGAGACCGGCCTCCTCGTCCCCGGCGCCCCGCCCGCGCTCCGGCACGGGGCGCTCCAGGTACTGGGCCTGACTGCCGGCGCGGAAGGGCGCGAACACCAGCCGGCGGGCGATCCCGGTCGCCGCCCGCTGCCCGAAGTCGGAACGCACGAGGTGCAGGCACAGGTCGATGCCCGCCGCCACGCCCGCGCTCGTCGCCACGTCGCCGTCGTCGACGTAGAGGACGTTGTCCACGACCGAGACGGCCGGGTGCCGCCGCGCCAGCTCGTCGGCGTCCATCCAGTGGGTGGTGGCCTGCCGGCCGTCGAGCAGGCCGGCCGCCGCCAGGGCGAACGCGCCCGTGCAGATCGAGACCACCCGCGCGCCCCTGGCGTGCGCGGAGCGCAGGGCCGCGAGCGCGGCCGGCGGGATCTCGTCGCGCCGGGTGTAACCAGGGACGACCACGGTGTCGGCGCGGACGAGCGCGTCGAGCCCCGCCGACACCGCGAGGGCGAAGCCCGTCGTCGTGGGGACCTGCGGGGGATCGGGGGTGCAGACCTCGAAGGCGTAGAAGTCCTCGCGGCGGTGCCCGAACACCTGGGCGGCGACCGAGAGGTCGAACGCCACCACGTCCGGCAGGGCGAGCGCGACGACGCGGTGTGGCGCCGGCGCCGCCTGGTCGCGCGTGCCTCCCGTGCCGGGTGTCGCCGTGGCCCGTTCCTCCTGAGGGGCGCGGCGGGGACCAGACATGGCCTGATCCTTGCGCACCCTGGCCGTCGAGCCGTGTCCGACGGGTGCGGCGGCCGCAGAGCATGGGGCCATGACGGAACGACGGCCCCTGGACATCGGTATCGCGATCGCGCTGTTCGAGGACGTGGAGGAGTTGGACGCCGTCGGCCCGTGGGACGTGTTGACCTACTGGGCCAAGCACTTCCCGGAGGACGGCGTTCGCGTGTGGACGGTCGCGCGGCAGCGGGAGATCCGCTGCGCCAAGGGCATGACCATCCTGGCCGACCACACCCTGGACGAGAGTCCGGCCGCGGACGTCCTCCTGCACCCCGGGGGCGCTGGCACGCGTCCGCTGATGCGGGACGAGGACTGGTTGACGTGGGTGCGCGAGCAGCGCGCCCGCGCCTCCCTGATGACCAGTGTGTGCACCGGCGCGCTCGTCTACGCGGCGGCCGGGTTGCTGCGCGGCCGACCGGCCACGACGTACTGGGCCGCGCTGGACACGCTGCGCGAGGCCGATCCGACCGTCGAGGTCCGCCCCGACGAGCGGTTCGTCGACGACGGCGACGTGATCACGTCCTCCGGCGTGTCCGCCGGCATCGACATGGCGCTGCACCTGGTGCTGCGCCTGGCCGGACGGGAGCGCGCCAGGTGGGTGCGGCGGGGCATCCAGTACGACCCGGAGCCGCCGGTCTGACCGGTGGCGCGGGGGCGGACACCGCCCGGCGTCCGCCCCCGCGCCTGCGCCGTCAGCCCGTGCCGACGGCCCGTGCCGTCAGCCCTGGCTCTGGCCTTGACCCTGGTCGAGCAGAGCGGTCATCTCCGCGATCTCGGCCTGTTGGGCGTCGATGATCCGCCCGGCCAGCGCCCTGGCCTCCAGGCTGGCGCCCTGGGCCTGCTCGGTCCGCGCCATCTCCACCGCGCCCCGGTGGTGCTCGATCATCATCCGGACCCACTGCCGGTCGAACTCGGCGCCCCGGGCGGCGCGCAACGCGGTCATCTGCTGCTCACTCATCATCCCCGCGCCGCCGTGCCCCGAGTGCCCGGCGTGCCCGTCCGCGGTGGTCGTCGGCGCGGCGCCCCACTCGCGGAGCCAGGCCGTCATCTGGTCGATCTCCGGCTGCTGCGCCTGTTCCACCCGACGCGCGAGGTCCACGACCTTCTGGCCGGCGTCGCGTCCCGCCACCAGCTTCGCCATCTCCACGGCCTGCGCGTGGTGCGGGATCATCTGCTGCGCGAACGCGATGTCGGCCTGGTTGTGCTGGCGGACTGCCCCGCTGGTCGTGGTGCCGCCGCTGGCGGTGGCGCCGGCGGCGGTCGGCGTTCCGTCACTGGCCTGTTCGGAGTTGGCGCACCCCGCGGTGAGCAGCAGGCCGGTGGCCAGCACGGCCAGAACGGTGTTCTTCCCGCGCACGGTCTTCCTACGCACGTGCTTCTCCTTGCTTCATGTGTTGGCGTGACCGGGCTGGTGTGCGAAGTGGACGCACACCAGTGGGCCGGTCACAGCCGCCACACGCAGAGCGCGGAGAGACGGGCGGGAGTGGAGGGTGGAGCGCGGTCCGCCGGGGACCGCGTCCCGGCCGGGCTCGCGGCGGAAGCGGGGACGAGCGGCAGGGGCCGCAGGTGTCCCAGCAGCCGGAGGGCGACCAACCCGAGCGCGGTGACGACCAACCCCAGGCACAGGTGCAGGCCCGTGTGGTCACCGCCGTGGTCGGCGGGGCCCGGAGCGTTGGTCGACAGGTGCGCGCCGTGCGCGCCGAGCCGATCGGTGGACTGTCCACTATGGACGCTTGTGGACGCGCCACCGTCGACGGTGTGGTGTTCCGCGGCGGGCGTCGAACCGAACGCCGGGCCGGGACGGGCGAGTTGGTGCATGGCCAGCACTCCCGCCGCGAGCGCGAGCACGAGCAGCACGAGGCGGAGCCCGCTCGGGGCGGTCGCGCCGGGCCGGCCGCTGCTCACGACGGCGAGCGTAACCAGGGATGATCCGGGCGAACCCGCCACGAGTTGGCTGACTACATGTGACCTGGCTAACCACGCAGGCCGTCGACGTGCGAGAACAGATCGCGTTGTCCGGGGCCAGCGCGTTGGGCGGAACCGCGCGGTCTACGATCCGATGTGGCATTGGGCCGCCTGACGGCCTCGTGCCGAGCAGGTAGGAAGGTCCACCAGGCGAGTGCAGGAGGCACCGTGACGGCCGTCGCCCCCCAGCCGATCGCGGCGCGCCCGTATCCGGCGCGTCAGACGGTCAAGGGTTCGTTCCTGCTGCGGATGCTGCGGACCACGGACCACAAGCAGCTCGGCATCATGTACATCGTCACGTCGATGGCCTTCTTCCTGGTCGGCGGCGTGATGGCGCTGTTGATGCGCACCGAGCTCGCGCGGCCGGGTCTGCAGTTCCTGTCGCAGGAGCAGTTCAACCAGCTCTTCACCATGCACGGCACGGTGATGCTGCTGCTGTACGCGACGCCGATCGTCTTCGGCTTCGCCAACTACGTTCTGCCGCTGCAGATCGGCTCGCCGGACGTCGCGTTCCCGAGGCTGAACGCGTTCTCCTACTGGCTGTTCCTGTTCGGCAGCCTCATCACGCTCAGCGGGTTCATCACCCCCGGCGGCGCGGCCGACTTCGGCTGGTTCGCCTACACCCCGCTGTCCGACGCGGTGAACTCCCCGGGCGTGGGCGCCGACCTGTGGTTGGCCGGCCTGACCGTCTCCGGTCTGGGCACCATCCTCGGCGCCGTCAACATGATCACCACCGTGGTCTGCCTGCGGGCGCCCGGCATGACCATGTTCCGGATGCCGATCTTCACGTGGAACATCCTGGTCACCAGCCTGCTGGTGCTGATGGCGTTCCCGATCCTGACCGCCGCGCTGCTGGGCCTGCTGGCCGACCGGCACCTGGGCGCGCACGTGTTCGACCCGAACAACGGCGGCGTGATCCTCTGGCAGCACCTGTTCTGGTTCTTCGGCCACCCCGAGGTCTACATCATCGCGCTGCCGTTCTTCGGCATCGTGTCCGAGATCTTCCCGGTGTTCAGCCGCAAGCCGCTGTTCGGCTACAAGGGCCTGGTCTACGCGACCCTGGTGATCGCGGCGCTGTCGGTGACCGTGTGGGCGCACCACATGTACGCCACCGGCGCGGTGCTGCTGCCGTTCTTCGCGTTCATGACCTTCCTGATCGCGGTGCCGACCGGCGTGAAGTTCTTCAACTGGATCGGCACGATGTGGAAGGGGCAGCTCACCTTCGAGACCCCGATGCTGTTCAGCGTCGGCTTCATCGTGACCTTCCTCTTCGGCGGTCTGTCCGGCGTGCTGCTGGCCGCCCCGCCGATCGACTTCCACGTGTCGGACACCTACTTCGTGGTGGCGCACTTCCACTACGTGCTCTACGGCACGATCGCCTTCGCGACCTTCGCCGGCATCTACTTCTGGTTCCCGAAGATGACTGGGCGCCTGCTCGACGAGAAGCTGGGCAAGCTGCACTTCTGGACCACGTTCATCGGCTTCCACGCCACGTTCCTGGTGCAGCACTGGCTGGGCAACGAGGGCATGCCGCGGCGGTACGCCGACTACCTGCCCAGCGACGGTTTCACCACGCTGAACACGATCTCCACGATCGGCGCGTACATCCTGGGCGCCTCGATGCTGCCGTTCATCTGGAACGTGTTCAAGAGCTACCGGTACGGCGAGATCGTCGAGGTGGACGACCCCTGGGGCTACGGCAACTCGCTGGAGTGGGCGACCTCCTGCCCGCCGCCTCGGCACAACTTCACCGAGCTGCCCCGGATCCGCTCCGAGCGCCCGGCGTTCGAGCTGCACTACCCGCACATGACCGAGCGGATGCGGCTGGAGGCGCACGTGGGCCTGACCGGCAAGCCGGCGCACGCCCCCGCCCCGTCCGAGCTGGCCGCCGCCGCGGTCCAGTCCGGCCAGGCGGGTTCGACCGAGGGCGACCCGAAGGACAAGTGACCCGACGGGTCGGCCGCGCCGACCCACCGGCTCGTCGACGAGCCCCGGCCACCGATACTGGTGCCCGGGGCTCGTCCCGTTCCCGCCCATGCCACGCCGTCGTCGACAGGAGACCGGCACGTGACCGCGCCGAACGCCACCACCGTCCTGATCACCGTCACCGGGCCGGACAAGCCCGGCGTCACCTCCGTGCTGTTCGCCGCCCTCACCCGGCACGGGGTCGAGGTGCTCGACGTGGAGCAGGTGGTGATCCGCGGCCGGCTGGTGCTCGGCGTGCTGGTGGCCGCCGGCCACGACCCCGAGGGGCTGCAGGAGGCGGTGGAGCAGGCCATGGCCACGGTCGGCATGCAGGTCGACGTGGAGGTCGGCGCGGACAGCGCGGCCCGGGCCCGGCTGGCCTCCAGCCACGTCCTGGTGGTGCTCGGCCGCCCGGTGACCGCCCGGTCGTTCACCGAGGTCGCCCGCCGGCTGGCCGCGCTGGGCGCCAACATCGACGCCATCCGCCGGGTCGCGGACTACCCGGTGACCGGGCTGGAGCTGCTGGTCTCGGCGGCCGACGACGGCGTGGCCGCCGACGCGGAGCTGCGCTCGGCCATGGCCGAGGTCTCGGCCCGCATCCAGGTGGACATCGCGGTGGAGCGGGCCGGCCTGGCCCGGCGGGCCAAGCGGCTGGTGGTGTTCGACGTCGACTCGACCCTGGTGCAGGGCGAGGTGATCGAGATGTTGGCCGCGCACGCCGGGTTCGAGCGGGAGGTCCGGGAGATCACCGAGGCCGCCATGCGGGGTGAGCTGGACTTCACCGAGTCGCTGCACCGCAGGGTGGCGTTGCTGACCGGCCTGCCGGCCGGCGTGCTCGACGAGGTCGCCGAGACCCTGGAGCTCATGCCGGGGGCGCGCACCACCATCCGCACGCTCCGGCGGCTCGGCTTCCGCTGCGGCGTGGTGTCCGGCGGGTTCACCCAGATCGTCCAGCGGCTGGCCGACGAGCTGGGGCTGGACTTCTGCGCGGCCAACGAGCTGGAGGTGCGCGACGGGCGGCTCACCGGGCGCGTGGTGGGCGAGGTCGTGGACCGGCCGGGCAAGGCGGTCGCGCTGCGCCGGTTCGCCGCCGAGCACGGCGTCCCGCTGGCCCAGTGCGTGGCGGTGGGCGACGGGGCCAACGACATCGACATGCTCTCCGCGGCGGGCCTCGGCGTCGCGTTCAACGCCAAGCCCGCGCTGCGCGAGGTCGCCGACGCCGCCCTGTCCTACCCCTTCCTGGACGCGGTGCTGTTCCTGCTGGGCGTGACCAGGGCCGAGGTCGAGGCGGCCGACGCCGCCGACGGCCTGCGCCCGGAACGGGTGTGAGGGTGGTGTCGACACCGGACACCGGCGACGCCAACGACACCGGCGCCGCCGACAGCACCAACGACGGGTCGGTGACGGCGGGCGCCGGGGGCAGCGGTCGCCCACTGGCGCCTCCGGTCGTGCTCGACGAGCTCGCCGCGCGGTACGCCACCTGGTTGGCGCTGCCCGCGCCGGCCACGGTGGACGTCTCCGACGAGGACCCCGAGCAGGTCCGCGCCATGCCGGTCGTCCTGCGGGTGGAGCGGTCCGACCCACCGGCGCGGTCCGAGCTGCTCGCGGCCGCGGCGTCGGCCGTGCTCGCCGTCTGCCTCGACCCGAGGGCCGAGCCCGGCGGCGAGTGGCACGAGGCGGTGGACACCTGGGTGCGCGGCCGCATCCGCAAGGTCTCCCGCCGGGCGCGCGGCGCGCAGTGGGCGGCGGTGCACGACCTGCCCGGCGTCACCGTCACCCACGGCGGAGCGCAGGCGCGCGCGTTGCTGCCCGGCCGGGTGGTCGACGCCCCGCGCGCGGTGTCGAAGCTCCAGATCTCCGGCACGGACCTGCCGGCGGACGAGCTGGGACCGGTGCCGACCGACCGGCCGGTGCTGTGGCTGAACCCGACCGTGCCGATGACCGTCGGCAAGGCGGCGGCCCAGGTCGGGCACGCCACGATGATCCTCGCGGCCCTCCTGCACGCCAGCGGGGAGCACGCCGCGCTCGCGGACTGGAACGCCGCCGGCCTGCCCTGCGCGGTGCGGCCGGCGGACGAGGACACCTGGGCGCGGCTGCACCCCGGCGCGACGCCGGAGCGGGCGTGGCGGAAGCACCGCGTGGCGGCCGTGCGGGACGCGGGGTTCACCGAGGTCGCCCCGGGCACGGTCACCGTCCTCGCCGCCTGGCCCTGAGGAGCTGACGGGGCTGCGGGCGGAGGGCGGAGGACCAGCTCAGCGGCGCTGCCCAAGCACGAGGTCGCTCACCGTCCCGGCGGTCCTGACGGGTTGCGGGGCCGGGCGCTTGCGGCGCTTCGCCGGAGTGATCCGTCCCTCGGCGATGGATCGTTCCGTGGCCGTGGCCGTGGCCGTGGCCGTGGCCGTGGCCGTGGCCGTGGCTGGGGCTGTCGGGCCGGCCGCCGGCACGATCCGCGCGATCACCCGTCCCCGGTCTGTCACGGCCACTGCCCGCCCCCGGCGCACCTCCGCCAGGCACCGGCTGAGCTCGTTGCGCAGGGCGTGCACACCGACCTTCATGACGACCTCCTGTGGTCACCTTCAACACCGAATGTGACCACGACCGCGTGGACGTCCGAGCGTCAGGTGTTGATGCGGCGGAGGGCGGCGCGGACGACCTCCGGGTCGTGGGTGGTCCAGAACGGCGGCAGGGAGGCGCGGAGGAACCCGCCGTAGCGGGCCGTGGCCAGCCGGGGGTCGAGGATGGCGACCACGCCCCGGTCGTTCATGGAGCGCAGCAGCCGGCCGGCGCCCTGGGCCAGCAGCAGGGCCGCGTGGGTGGCGGCGACGGTGAGGAACCCGTTGCCGCCCCTGGCGGCCACCGCGCGCTGGCGCGCCGAGGCCAGCGGGTCGTCCGGGCGGGGGAACGGGATGCGGTCCATCACCACGAGCTGGAGCGCCGGGCCGGGCACGTCGACGCCCTGCCACAGCGACAGGGTGCCGAACAGGCAGGTCGGCTCGTCCTCGGCGAACTGCTTGACCAGCAACGAGGTCGAGTCGTCGCCCTGGCAGAGGATGGTGTTCGGCAGCCGCTCCCGCAGCGCCTCGGTGGCCTGCTTGGCCGCGCGCATCGAGGAGAACAGGCCGAGCGCGCGGCCGCCGGCGGCCTCGACCAGCTCGGCGAGCTCGTCCAGGTACTGCGGGGGCAGGCCGTCCCGCCCCGGCTGCGGCAGGTGGCGGGCCAGGTAGAGGATGCCGCTGCGCGGGTGGTCGAACGGCGAGCCGACGTCGAGCGACGTCCACTTCGGACCGTCCACGGCGGGCGATCCGGTGTCGTCGGCCGGCGGCTCCTTCTCGGTGGCCGCGCCCGGGGCGCGGCGGCTCGGGGCCGGCGCCGGCGGCAGGCCCCACTGGCGGGCCAGGGTGTCGAAGGTGCCGCCCAGGGTGAGGGTCGCCGAGGTGAGCACCACCGAGCGCGGCCCGAACAGCCGCTCGCGCAGCAGGCCGCCGACGCTGAGCGGGGCGACCCGCAGCGCCGAGGGCCGGGTGTGGTCCTGGCCCACCCCGCCGGAGATCCACACCACGTCGTACCGGTCCTGCTCCGGCGGCTCGAAGGCCGTCAGCAGGCGGACCGCCGTGTCGTGCACCTCCTCCAGCAGGGCCAGCGCGAGCTTGCGGGCCGTGCTGCCCTCGACGTCCTCCTTGCGCTCGGGGCCGAGCGCGGTGACGCAGGCGTGCGCGGCGTCGCGGACCACGGCGACCGCGCCGGCCAGCGGTGTGGGCAGGTCGTCGAGCCGGCCGGGGGCGAGCTCGGCCAGGGTGAGGTGCAGGCCGTCGCCCGCCTCGGCCAGCCGGTCGGCGATCTCCTCGTCGACCAGTCGGCCGCACCGGCGCGCGGCCGCGGCGACCGCGTTCGGGGTCAGCTCGGCGGTCGCCACCGAGGTGACCCGGTCGACCAGGTCGTGCGCCTCGTCCACGACGACCACGTCGTGCTCGGGCAGCACGGGGTAGCCCTCCAGGGCGTCGATGGCCAGCAGCGCGTGGTTGGTGACGACGAGGTCGGCCTTGCCGGCCTCGGCCCGCGCCCGCTCCGCGAAGCAGTCCACGCCGATCGGGCACCGGGAGACGCCGAGGCACTCCTTGGCCGTCACCGACACCTGCCGCCACGCCTGCTCGCTGACGCCGGGCACGAGCTCGTCCCGGTCGCCGGTCTCGGTGTCCGACGACCACTCGTGCAGCCGCTTCACCTGCCGGCCCATGGCCGACACGGCGAACGGGTCGAACAGGCCGGGATCCTCCGGCTCCTCGGGCGCGCCGGTGTGCAGGCGGTGCAGGCACAGGTAGTTGCGCCGGCCCTTGAGGATGGCGAACCGGGGCTCCCTCCCCAGCAGCGGGCTGAGCGCCTTGGCCAGCCGGGGGAGGTCCCGGTCGACGAGCTGGCGTTGCAGGGCGATGGTGGCGGTGGAGACGACGACGGTGGCGTCCTCGACGACCGCGTGGCGCAGCGCGGGCACCAGGTAGGCCAGCGACTTGCCGGTGCCCGTGCCGGCCTGCACCGCCAGGTGCTCGCCGGTGCGGATCGCCCTGGCGACCGCCTCGGCCATCGCCACCTGGCCAGGCCGCTCCGCGCCGCCGACGGCCTCGACGGCCGCCGTGAGCAGCGCGGTCACGTCGGGGACCTCGTCGGCGTTCGCCGAGGGGAGGGGCTTGGTGGCTTGGAGGGAGGAGGCCGGCACGCCGAACCACGCTACCCGGCCGGACTGACCGCCACGTCGGCCTCCGCCAGGATGCGGCGGCCCACCTCCAGCGCGGCCCTGCCGTGCTCGGCGGTCAGCGGAACCGGTTCGCCCGCCCGGGCCGCGACCAGTTGGCGCAGCGGGTCGGCGAGGTCCGGCCACTCCCGGGCGGCCAGCTCGGCGCCCCGCGACTTGCTGACGACCTCGCCGGTGCGCAGCGTGTGCCACAACCGCGCCGGCCCGAACGCGATCCACATCACGGCGGTGGGCAGCACGGGGTCGCCCGGGCCGCGCAGGCCCAGCAGCGCGGCGGCCTGCTCCAGCAGCGGCGCCCAGTACGCGGCGAGGTTCTCCCGGCAGAACGCGTGGACCGCCGCGGCGTCGACGGGCGGGTGCGGGCGCTCGCCGCGCACGGTGACCCGGTGCCGGTCGAGCTGGAGCCAGGTGACGGGGTTGAGCAGGAACGCGCGGTCGGTGACGTTGAGCTCGCCGTCGTTGGCCCACGGCCCGGCCGAGGCGCGCTCCGGCGGTCCCGTCAGCTCGCCGGCCCTCAGGTACACCGCCTCGACGTGGACGCCGGGGCCGGTGTGCGCCGCGCCCAGCGCCGCCAGGTCGTCGGCGTCCGGCTCCCGAATCAGCTCGGCCACCACGTCCAGGTCGGAGACGCCGGGCCGGTAGTCGTCCAGCGCCGCCGAGCCGATCACGTGCAGGCCCGCGACCAGGCCGGGGGCTGCGGCGTCCAGGCGGGCCAGGTGCTCGGCGGCGGCCTCGGCCGCGGCCGGCGACAACGCGATGTCGATCACTCGGGGGACGGTAGCGGGTGACGACGATCCGGTGCCGGTTCCCTCACGGGACGGTCTCGGCGGGCGTTGGGCCGGATGGAGCAGGACAGGATGCTTCCCGTGCTGCCTCCCGCCCGTCCGTCCCGCTGGTTCCCGCTGGTGGCCGTCGCCCTGCTCGCGGCGACCGGCTGCCAGCCGCAGGAGCGCGGGCGGATCCTGGTCGGGCGGGACAAGAACGACGCGGTGATCGCGGTCCTCGGCACCTGCTCCGCGGGGGAGCGGGTGGAACTGGTGATCACGAACCGGGCGGCCGACGGCGAGGTGGCCAGGGCCAGCACCCGGACCAGGGGCGGGGTGCTGCGGGTGGGGCTCTACGGGCCGCCGCCGGGATGGGAGGTCGAGCGGTGGGACCTGCTGTCCAGCACCGGCCGGGTGCACGTCAACGCCACCGTGACCAACGGGCGGGGCGAGGTCGCCCACCGGCTCCAGCCGGTCGTCGTGGACCTGGACCGGGTGCGGCCGCTGGACGCGGGGGCCGACGAGGAGGCGCAGCGCACCTGCTGAGCGCGTCCCGGGGTCGGCGGGCCGGACGTGGAACGGCGTGTGGCGCGTGTCCCGGAGGACGCGCGCCACACGCCGGTCGAGCTGGGGTGGGTGTCAGCGCTGGATGCGCCGCACCAGGGCCCACGCGCCGGGCAGCAGGCCGGCGGCCAGCGCGATCTTGATCGCGTCGCCGACCAGGAACGGCGCCATGCCCTTGGCCAGCGCGGTGCTCAGGTCGAACCCGGTGACCGCCATCAGCCACGGCACGCCCACGGCGTAGATGGCCACGTTGCCGAGCACCATCGTGCCGGCGGTGCGCAGCGGGGTGCGGTCACCGCCGCGCGCGGCCAGCGCGCCCACCAGGGTGCCCGCGACCAGGAAGCCCACGACGTAGCCGAAGCTGGCGCCACCCGCGCCGGCCGAGCCGTTCGAGAACCACGGCACGCCGGCCACGCCGGCCAGCAGGTACAGCGCCATGGCGGCGGCGCCCCGCTGCCAGCCGAGGGACGCGCCCACCAGCAGCGCGCCGAGGGTCTGCGCGGTGACCGGGACCGGGCTGCCCGGCACCGGCAGCGCCACCTGGGCGAGCAGGCCGGTCAGGCCGGCGCCGGCGACGATCAGGGCGGCGTCGCGGACGGCGGCGCCGGGAACGAGGTCGGCGAGGACCGCGCGCGGGCGCGCCAGGCCGACCGGGTGTGCGGCAAGGGACACGGGGACCTCCTGTGACGGCAGTGCGCCGGGCGCTGGGACGAGCGCCAGGGGCACTGGGACGAGCACTGTGCCGGGGTCTTGCTCCCGGAGGCTAACCGGGCTGACCCCCGCTGGTCGTTGTCGACAACCGACAAAGATCCGCGGGCTGGTGACCGGGATCATGCGGCGCCCGGACCGCGCCCGGCTGGGGGTGGCGCCGGACGGCGAAGCGGGCCGCCGTCCAGCACACTCCCGGAAGTCCTTGCCAGTCAAAGAAGTTTTCGTACAGCGGACAGGTCTTGACGGGTGCCCGGTTCGGTGTTTGGCAAGTGGTTTTCCGGAAAAACCCGGCAGTTGTCCACAGGGGACTGAGTTGTCCACAGGGAGCGGCGCTGTGGTTTTCCCGGCCGGGGTGGGCCGATAGGCTGGAGCAGGGCTCGCCCCCCAGGGCGGGTGGGGGCTGTTCCCGGGTAGGGGAAAAACGGGACGGGCGACGTCCCGGAAGGCGCCGGATCGCGGGCGGGCTCAGGCCGCGTGCGGCGAGCCGACGAGGGTGACCCCACCGGCGCGGAGCTGGTCGAGGGCGCTGTCGACCGTCGGCCGGGCCACCCCCGCTGTGAGGTCGAGGAGCACCGTGGTGGCGAAGCCCTCGCGCACGGCGTCCAGCGCGGTGGCGCGCACGCAGTGATCGGTGGCGATCCCGACGACGTCGACGCTGTCCACGTCGTGCGCGCGCAACCAGTCGGCCAGGCCCGTGCCGTTCTCGTCCACGCCCTCGAAGCCCGAGTAGGCGGCGGACCGGGCGCCCTTGGAGAAGACCGCGTCGAACTGCCCGGTGTCCAGGTTCGCGTGGAACTCCGCGCCCGGGGTCCCCACGACGCAGTGCGGCGGCCAGGTGTCGACGAAGTCCGGCTCGGCGCTGAAGTGCGCGCCGGGGTCGACGTGGTAGTCCCTGGTGGCCGCCACCCGCTCGTACCGGTTCTCCGCCAGGTGCCGTGAGATCGCCGCCGCCACCTCGGCCCCGCCGGCCACCGGCAGCGACCCGCCCTCGCAGAAGTCGTTCTGCACGTCCACGACGATCAGTGCCCGCGCCATCGCCGCCCCACCCCTCACTCGGCGAAGAAGACGGTGGGGATGGCGGGTTCGCCGTGCGAGAGCTTGAGGCCCTCCCACGGCACGCTCACCAGTGCCCTCCGCAACCGCTGCCTGCTGTCCTCCAGGGTGGGCAGCCCGGCCACCACCTGTCCACCCCGCATCAGCGGGACCTGCAGCTCGCGGTCGTGCTCGCCGCGCTCCGGCTCGGGGCCGCCCCGGCGGTACACGACCTCCTCGATCGCGGTGCCGGTCGGCTTGTGCCGCCGCAGCGCCGCCTTGCGCCCGCCCTTGGATCCCTTGTGCGAGCTGCGCTTGGCCACCGGCCGGCCCTCGACCTCGACCAGCTTGTAGACCATCCCGGAGGTCGGCGCGCCGGAGCCGGTCACCACCGAGGTGCCCACCCCGTAGGCGTCCACCGGCTCGGCCCGCAGCGCGGCGATGGCGAACTCGTCCAGGTCACCGGAGACCACGATCTTGGTGTTGCGGGCGCCCAGCCGGTCGAGCTGCTCCCTGGCCTGCCCGGCCAGCACGCCCAGGTCGCCGGAGTCGATCCGGATCGCGCCCAGATCGGGGCCGGCCACCCGGATCGCGGTCTCGATGCCGGCGGTGATGTCGAAGGTGTCGACCAGCAGGGTGGTCTGCGTGCCCAGCGAGGCGATCTGGGAGCGGAACGCCGCCTCCTCGTCGTCGTGCAGCAGCACGAAGGCGTGCGCCGAGGTGCCGGCGGTCGGGATGCCGTACCGCCGGCCGGCCTCCAGGTTGGAGGTGGCGGTGAACCCGGCGAGGTAGGCGGCGCGGGCCGCGGCCACCGCGGCCTCCTCGTGCGCCCGCCGCGACCCCATCTCGATCATCCGGCGGCCGTTGGCCGCGGACACCATGCGGGCCGCCGCCGAGGCGATCGCGCTGTCGTGGTTGAGGATCGACAGGGCCAGCGTCTCCAGCACCACCGCCTCGGCGAAGGTGCCGGTGACGGTGAGGATCGGCGAGCCGGGGAAGTACAGCTCGCCCTCGGGGTAGCCGTCGACGTCGCCGCCGAACCGGTAGTCGGCCAGCCAGCCCAGCGTCGCGTCGTCGACCACCCCCGACTCGGCCAGCCGGCCGAGCTCGGCGTCGGTGAACCGGAAGCGCTCCAGGGCGGCCAGCAGGCGCCCGGTGCCCGCGACCACGCCGTAGCGCCGGCCGTCGGGCAGCCGCCGGGCGAACAGCTCGAACACGCAACGCCGTTGCGCCGTGCCGTCCCGCAACGCGCTGGCCAGCATGGTCAGCTCGTAGTGGTCGGTGAACAACGCGGTGCTGCCGGGCTGCGGAGCCGTCATAGCCGGTGAGCCTAGAACCGCCCGCGCCGGAACGGCGCTCCCCGTGGTCCGGACTGTGACGCAGGACCGAGTCGCAGGACCGAGTCGCGGGGCCCGGTCTCGGGGCCGGGTCGCGGGCCTGGGTCGTCCGGGCGCCGGCTCGACGGGGCGGGTGGCGTCGGCGGGCCCACTGGTCAGGGGGTCCTCGGCCGCGCCGCCACCGCCGCGAGCCCGCCCCGTCGCCGTTGCGTCCGGGGGGCGCGTGCCACCATGAAGACATGACCACGCCCGTCGAGCAGGAGCGGACGCAGGTCGACCCGGCCGTGGACGAGAGCGCCGCCGAGGTCGGGGCCGAGGACCGACCCTGGATGACGATCGTCTGGAACGATCCGGTCAACCTGATGTCCTACGTGACCTACGTGTTCCAGAAGCTCTTCGGCTACAGCCGGGAGAAGGCCACCAAGCTCATGTTGGACGTGCACCACAAGGGCAGGGCCGTCGTCTCCTCCGGGTCCAAGGAGAAGGTCGAGGGCGACGTGGCGCGACTGCACGCGGCCGGCCTGTGGGCGACCATGCAGCGCGAGTCGTGAGCGGGTGGGGACCTGATGGAAGGCTGGAAGCGCCACGGGGCGCAGATCGTCGGCGTGCTCGACCGGCAGGAGGCGGCCCTGGTCCGCGGCATGGTCGGGCAGATCAAGGACATGCTCGACGCCAGGGTGGCTGAGCAGCCCGAGGACGAGCTGGCCGCGTTGACCGGCATCCGCGCCGGCCACTCCTCCCCGCCGGAGGACCCGATCCTGGCCCGGCTGCTGCCCGACTTCCACCGCGTCGACCTGGACGAGCACGGCGAGTTGCCGGCCTCGGCCGCCGCGGACATGGACGCGGCGGCGGCGATGCGCTCGCTGCACGAGCCCGAGCTGCTGGACCGCAAGACCGGGGTGGCCGCGGTGGTGCTGCGGACCTGCCCGCCGGACGGCGGCGTTGCCCGGCTCTCCGAGGAGGAGGCCGAGGCGTGGCTGACGGCGATCAACGACGTGCGGCTGGCGCTGGGCACCGCGCTGCAGATCTCCGAGGACACCCCGGACGTGCTGCCCGACGACGACCCGCGCGGCCCGCACTTCGGGGTCTACCAGTGGCTGACCTGGGTGCAGGAGAGCCTGGTCCAGGCGGTGATCGGTGGGGACGAGTTCGCCAGCTGAGCCGGGTGTCGACGCGCCGGCGGCCGGCCTCGTGCCCGGGCCGCGCAACGCGGTGACGGACGTGCCCGGCGTCCTCGTCGGCCACCACCACCGGATCGGCGCCGGCTGGGCGACCGGGGCCACCGCCGTCCTCACCCCGGACGGCGCGGTGGGCGGCGTCGACGTCCGGGGCGGCGGGCCGGGCACCAGGGAGACCGAGCTGCTCGACCCGTCCCGGCTCGTCCAGCAGGTGCACGGGATCTGCCTGGCTGGCGGCAGCGCGTACGGGCTGGCGGCGGCCGACGGCGTGATGCGGTGGCTCGCCGAGCGCGGGCACGGCTTCCCCGTCGGCATCGAGCCGCACCAGGTGGTGCCGATCGTGCCCGGCGCGGTGTTGTTCGACCTGCCGCTCGGCGAGTGGGGCAACCGGCCCGACGCGGCGTTCGGGTACGCCGCCTGCGATGCGGCCGCGGACGGTCCGGTCGCCCAGGGCTGTGTCGGCGCGGGCGCCGGGGCGACCGCCGGCTCGGTCAAGGGCGGGATCGGCACCGCGAGCGCGGTGCTGCCCGACGGGGCCGTCGTCGGGGCGCTGGTCGCGGTGAACGCGCTCGGCGAGGCCGTGGACCGGGACAGCGGCCTGCCGTGGGCGCTCGGGTTGGAGCTGGCCGGGGAGTTCGGGCTGCGGGCGCCGTCGGCGGCAGAGGTGGCCGACGCCCGGCGCCGGCTGGTCAGCGCCAGGCAGCCGATGAACACGGTGATCGGGGTGGTCGCGACCGACGTCGCCCTGACCAAGGCGGAGTGCCGGCGGGTCGCCGTGGTCGCCCAGGACGGGCTGGCCAGGGCGCTGCGCCCGGCGCACTCGGTGTTCGACGGGGACACGCTGTTCGCGTTGTCGACCGGCCGGCGCGAGCTGGGCAGCGGTGCCGACGTGTACGCGGTGGCGAGCCGGGCCGGCGCGCTCGACGCCGTCGGCGCGGCCGCGGCGGACGCGGTGTCCAGGGCCGTGGTCCACGGGGTGCTCGCCGCGACGTCCCTCGGCGGCGTGCCCGCCTACCGCGACGTCTACCCCTCCGCGCTGGGCTAGCGCCGCCGCTCGGGGCGGGCGCGCGATCCGATCAGCCGCGCGGACAACTCAGGCGCGCGGCCCGGTCAGAGGTGGCGACACCGGGACGCGGCCGAACGGGTGTGCGCCCGGCCCCCGGACGGAGCCCGGCGGTCGCTCAGTGCGAGTTCTCACACCGTAGGACGGCTTCCGTTGGCCCGTAGGATGGGGCACGTGCTGGTGATCCGACGCGATCTGGTGGACGCGATGGTGGCGCACGCCCGTCGCGACCACCCGGACGAGGCGTGCGGTGTGATCGCCGGGCCGGAGGGGTCGGACCGCCCGGAGCGGTTCGTCCCGATGACCAACGCCGAGCGCTCGCCGACCTTCTACCGGTTCGACTCGATGGAGCAGCTCAGGGTGTGGCGGGAGATGGACCGGGCCGGCGAGGCGCCGGTGGTCATCTACCACTCGCACACCGCGACCGAGGCCTACCCGTCCCGCACCGACGTCTCGTACGCCTCGGAGCCGGACGCGCACTACGTGCTCGTCTCCACGCGCGACCCGCACGAGCAGGAGCTGCGCTCGTACCGGATCGTCGACGGCGTGGTCACCGAGGAGCCCGTCGAGGTCGTCGAGTCGTACATGTTCGCCCACACGGGCGCCGACGACGTTCCCGACTGTCGCTGAAACCCGCGCGCGTGGCGGCCCCGCCGAAGGCGTCGGCCCCCGCGCGCCCTTCGGCGTTGGTTTCCACTGTGGACAGGAGGTTCCACCCATGGCCGTGACCGTCTCGATCCCCACCATCCTGCGCAACCTGACCGGTGGGCAGAAGTCCGTCGAGGCGGCGGGCGGCACGCTCGCCGAGGTCATCGACGACCTGGAGAGCCGGCACGCCGGCCTGAAGGGCAAGCTGGTCAAGGACGGCAGCCTGCACCGCTTCGTCAACGTCTACGTCAACGACGAGGACGTGCGGTTCCAGGGCGGCCTTGAGGCGAAGGTCGCCGAGGGCGCCGACGTGACGATCCTGCCGGCCGTGGCCGGCGGCATGCGCTGATCCGGGCGGAGGTGGCCCGCCGTGGCCCGCTACGACTCGCTGCTCGACGCGCTGGGTGACACCCCGCTCGTCGGTCTGCCCCGGCTCTCGCCGTCGGACACCGTCCGGTTGTGGGCGAAGCTGGAGGACCGCAACCCGACCGGCTCGATCAAGGACCGGCCGGCGCTGGCGATGGTGGAGGCCGCGGAGCGGGAGGGCCGGCTGCGGCCCGGCAGCACCATCCTGGAGCCGACGTCGGGCAACACCGGCATCTCGCTGGCCATGGCGGCCCGGCTCAAGGGCTACCGCCTGGTCTGCGTGATGCCGGAGAACACCTCCGAGGAGCGTCGCCAGCTCCTGGCGGCCTACGGCGCGGAGATCATCTCCTCGCCGGCGGCCGGCGGCTCGAACATGGCGGTGGCGCTGGCCAAGCAGCTCGCCGCGGCCAACCCGGACTGGGTGATGCTCTACCAGTACGGCAACCAGGCCAACGCGGACGCGCACTACCGGGGCACCGGTCCGGAGATCCTGCGGGACCTGCCCACGGTGACGCACTTCGTGGCCGGGCTCGGCACCACGGGCACGCTCGTCGGCGTCGGCCGGTACCTGCGGGAGCACAAGCCGGACGTGCAGGTCGTCGCGGCCGAGCCGCGGTACGGCGAGCTGGTCTACGGCCTGCGCAACCTCGACGAGGGCTTCGTGCCGGAGCTGTACGACCCGGACGTGCTGACCGGCAAGTTCTCGGTCGGCTCGCACGACGCGCTGCGCCGGACCCGGCAGCTCCTGGAGGTCGAGGGGATCTTCGCCGGCATCTCCACCGGCGCGATCCTGCACGCCGCGCTGGCCGTGGCGGAGAAGGCGGCCGGCACCGGCGAGCGCGCCGACGTGGTGTTCGTGGTGGCCGACGGCGGGTGGAAGTACCTGTCCACCGGCGCCTACAGCGGCCCGCTGGAGGAGGCGGCCGCCCGCCTGGAGGGACACCTCTGGGCCTGACCGGCCCTCCCCGGCCGGGGATGCCGAAGTGGGACTGAGCCCCTGACGCGTGTGCCCCGCGCGCCAGGGGCTCCTCCGCGTTGGCAGCGGATCTCGGTCCTGGTCGATCCCCGGTCCCGGTCGAACCCGCGGCCCGGTCGGATCGGGGTCAGTGCCCTTCCGGCATCGCCGGCGGAGTGGGCGCGGACGGCCCGGCGGTCAGCCGGGGAAGGCCGGGGCGGCCACCCCGTTGCCGGCGTCGGGCAGCACGAGCAGCGAGCCGGCCAGCTCCTGCCCGGCCAGCGCGGACGCGTCGAGCCCGGCGCGGACCGTGGTGACGTAGAGATCGGTGAGGCCGTCGCCGCCGAAGCAGCACGCCGAGGGGCGGGTGACCGGCAGGTCGACGTGGCGGTCCAGCCGCCCGTCCGGCGTGTAGCGGCGGACCGCGCCGCCGTCCCACAGCGCGACCCACACGCAGTCGTCGGAGTCCACGCAGACGCCGGCCGGGAAGCCGGCCTCGGGCTCCACCTCGCACAGGGTGCGGCGGTCGGTCGCCCGCCCGGTGGCCGGGTCGAAGTCGAGCACGTCGATCCGGCGGGACGGGGAGTCGACGAACACCATCCGCCGGCCGTCGGGCCGCCACGCCACGCCCCCGCCCAGGGCCACGTCGTCCAGCACGACCCGCGCGGCGCCGTCCGGCTCCACGCAGGTCAGCCAGCCGCCGCCGGGCTCGCCGCGGTAGCGGAGCGTGCCGGCCCACAGCCGCCCGGTCGGGTCGATGCCGGCGTCCCCGCCGCGCATGCCCTCCCTGGCCCAGTAGACGAGCCAGCGCCGGGCGCCGTCCCGGTCCACCAGGGCCACGCCGTCCCGCAGGTTGAGCACCAGTCCGCCGGCGGCGCGGGGTTTGGCGGCGCCCACGTGTTGCGGGACGTCGAGCACGGCGTCCTCGTCCGGTCCGGGGGTGAACCGGTGCACCCGGCTCCCCAGCACGTCCACCCACAGCAGCGAGGAGTACGTGGCATCCCAGGTCGGGTTACCGCCGAGTTCGGCCTCAGCGCGCACCGCGACCTCGGTCGACCGATGATCACCCATGCGGGGCACCCTATTCGAGCGAGAACTCAGGGTCATTCCCGATCCCCGCGGGGCGCGCCGGTCCGTAGCGTGACGGGCGTGGACCCGACGCCCGTGCCCGCGCGCCCGACGACGAACCGCGTGCTCCCGCCGCGGCCGAAACAGGCCGCGGTCCTGGTGCTCGCGTGGACCGCGCTGCTCTACCTGATCGAGTTCGTCGACGTCGTGGGCTTCCGCGGCCGGCTCGACCAGTGGGGCGGCATCCGGCCGCTGGAGGTGTCCGGGCTCGACGGCGTGCTGTTCGCGCCGTTGCTGCACGCCAACTGGGAGCACCTGGCCGCCAACACCCTGCCGTTCCTGGTGCTGGGCTTCCTCGCGATGTCCGGCGGCCTCGGCCAGTTCGTCGCGGTCACCGCGGTGATCTGGCTGGTCGGCGGCCTGGGGACCTGGCTGGCCGGCGGCTCTGGCCTGCACGTCGGCGCGTCCGGCCTGATCTTCGGCTGGCTCGCCTTCCTGCTGGTGCGCGGCTTCTTCGCGCGCAGCTTCGCGCAGATCCTGCTCGCGGTGGCCCTGTTCCTCTACTACGGCTCCCTGCTGTGGGGCGTGCTGCCCACCACGAGCGGGATCTCCTGGCAGGGACACCTGTTCGGCGCGCTCGGCGGGCTCCTCGCCGCGTGGCTGGCGGTGAGGGCCGATCGGAGTAGGCGGCCAGTCACGCGCGGGTAGTGTCGGGGTCGTGACGCCCAACCCCAACGCCCCCATCGGCATCTTCGACTCAGGGGTGGGCGGTCTCACCGTCGCCCGCGCGATCGCGGACCAGATGCCCGGCGAACGCCTGCGGTACGTGGGCGACACCGCCAACAGCCCGTACGGCCCGAAGAGCATCGCCGAGGTGCGGCGCAGCGCGTTGGCGGTCGCCGACACGTTGGTGGCCAGCGGGGTGAAGATGCTGGTCATCGCGTGCAACACCGCGTCGGCGGCGTGCCTGCAGGACGCCAGGGAGCGTTACGACGTCCCGGTCGTGGAGGTCGTGCGCCCCGCGGTGCGCCGGGCCGTGGCCACCACCCGCAACGGGCGGATCGGCGTGATCGGAACGGTGGGCACCGTGCGCTCCCGCGCCTACGAGGACGCCTTCGCCGCGGCCAGGGACATCGAGGTCACCAGCGTGGCGTGCCCGCGGTTCGCGGAGTTCGTCGAGCGCGGCATCACCTCGGGCCGGCAGGTGCTCGGCCTGGCCCAGGGCTACCTGGAGCCGCTGCACCGGGCCGACGTGGACACCGTGATCCTCGGCTGCACGCACTACCCGATGCTGACCGGAGTGCTGCAGGTCGTCCTCGGCCCGGGCGTGACGTTGGTGTCCAGCGCCGAGGAGACGGCCAAGGACGTGTTCCGGCTGCTGGTCGAGCACGACATGCTCGCGGACAGCGGCGGGAACGGCGAGAACGGCGAGAACGGGGAGAACGGCACGGGTGAGCCGGCCGCCCCGGCGCACGAGTTCACCTCGACCGGCCCGGCCGAGCCGTTCGTCCGGCTGGCGCGGCGGTTCCTCGGCCCGGAGCTGCTGTCTGTGACGAGTGGCACAGACGGGGTGGTGCCCGTCATGCCACCCTCGCCCGTGTGATCCTCACCATTCTCGGCTGTTCGGGCAGCGTGCCGGGGCCAGGGGGCCCGGCCTCGGGCTACCTGGTGCGGGCGGGCGCGACCCGGCTGGTCCTCGACTTCGGCAACGGCGTGCTGTCGGCGCTGTCGGCGCACTGCGACCCGCTGTCGCTCGACGCGGCCCTGTTGTCGCACCTGCACCCCGACCACTGCGCCGACATGACCGCGCTCGCGGTGCTGCGCCGCTACGGCCCCCCGCCCCGCCCCGACGCGCCACTGCCGGTGCACGCGCCGAGCGAGGCGGCGTCGCGGCTCGCGGCGGCCTACGCGCCGAGCGCGGCCGAACTCGCCGAGACCGACCTGTCGGACGTGTTCGCCTTCCACCCGCTCACCCCCACGACGGTGCGGATCGGGGAGTGCTCCGTGACCGCCGCGCGGGTCAACCACCCCTGTGAGGCCTTCGGCTTCCGCGTCGAGCACGAGGGCGCGGTGCTCGCCTACACGGGGGACACCGCGGCGTGCGACGCCGTGGTCGAGCTGGCGCGGGGCGCGGACGTCCTGCTGTCCGAGGCGACCTGGCCCGACCTGCCGGACCTGCCCCGCGACCTGCACCTGTCCGGCCGGGAGGCCGGCGAGCTGGCCGCGGCGGCTGGCGTGCGGAAGCTGGTGCTCACCCACATCGCGCCCTGGTACGACGCGCACGCGGTGCTGGCCGAGGCCAGGGCGGCCTTCGCCGGCCCGGTCGAGCTGGCGGCGCCGGGCGCCGAGCACCACGTCGGGCCGGCCACCTCGGCCTGAGGCAGCCTGAGGCAGCGTGAGGCGGCTGTTCCGAGGGCTCAGGGGCCGGTGCCCTGCCACACGGCGACCGAACCCGAATGACCGACCCGGACCACCTGGACGGTGGTGGCCAGGGCCATGACGACGACCAGCGCGGTCGACGCCACGGCGATGCGGCGCCACGTGCGGGGAACCGGCGTCCGGGTGTCGTCGGTCCGCTGCGCCGCCGCCGCGTCCGCGAGGCGCTCCCGGTCGGCCAGCCGGCCCGCGACGAGCAGCAGCACCACCGTCACCCCGAAGCCCAGTGCGAGGGGGAGGAGCTGTCGCCCCAGCTCCTCGTGCCGCTCGATCAGCGGGTTGGGCCCGGCGGCGGTCAGCCGCGCCCTGAGCTGCTCCCCGGTCCGCTGCGTCACCGGCGTCGCCACCACGGCCAGCGCGGTCAGCGCGAGAACCGCCCAGCCGTATCTCCGGCGGAGCCCGCTGTGCAGCGCCAGGGCCACCGCGCTGATCGCGGCCAGCGGCAGCAGCACCACCGTGGCGTGCACGACCAACGGGTGCAGCGGGATGCCGTCGAGGGTGGTGAGCTCCTGCGCGGTCGTCATGCCGTCTCCGCTGTGTCTTGCGCGACACCCGCACCCGGTCGGTGGCTGTGGGCGGAGGAGAGGACATTGTCGCCCCCAGCCACCTCTGTGGCTTCTGCGGGGAATAGATCATTGTCACCCGCACCCGCCGCTGGCTCGCCGCGGACACTCACACCCGATCGGCGGTCCTGGGCAGGGGAAAGATGATTGCCTTCGACTGCCACCGCTGTGTTCTGCGGGACACCCGCGCCCGGTCGGTGGTCGTGGGCGGGAAAGATCATTGTCGCCCACGACCACCTCCGGAGCCGGCCGGCG
>NZ_FQVN01000016.1 GCF_900129375.1 Streptoalloteichus hindustanus
TGCGGGGGTTGGCGGGGTTGCTGGTGGTGGGGTGTTCGGTGAATGGTGTGGCGTGTGGGCCGGGGTGTTCCGGCCACCACAACCCCTGACACACCACCAGCCGCACTCCCTCGCCCTTGCTCGCCAGCGCGCTCGACGGCGTTCGGCGCCCGTGAGACCCGCCGGTTCTGTCACGTCTCCGTCAGGCTTTCGCCTGTCCGGGTGGCCTTTGCGAGTTCTTCGGATCACGGCGCGGCGGCGTGGACGCCCGACTTCGGGGGCGCGGAACGCCAGGGCGCGGGGGAACGGCGAGAGTGAACACAAGGTGTATACATGCCGTGGGCCCGGTTCCCTGACGGGGACCGGGCCGCACGACAACGGACGTCAGGTGGGCGAACCCCCAAGAACCGCCCACCGACCGGCGCCGCCCGCGCCGTCGTCCTCCTGCCACCACGCACAACTGGGATGAAGACGGGCAGGGTGACCTGTGGGTCGCCGCTTCACACCAGTTGATGTGCGGTGAGCGCGATGTAACCAGCCAGAGGCCCGGAGTGTCAACCTGTGTGGGCGCTAGGGTGGTACAACCTTCACCTCAGTTGAGGCAGTTGGTGCTGTGTCGGTTCTCGGAGGTGTCACCATGGCCGGGAGCGAGCGTGCCCCGCGCACGTTGGCCGAGAAACTGAACCACCTGTTCGAGTCCGTCCACCCGGCGGGCCGCGGTCCCTACAGCAACGAGGAGGTCGCGGCCGCCATCCGCGACCAGGGCGGCGCCACGATCTCGGCCACCTACATCTGGCTGCTGCGCAAGGGCCAGCGGGACAACCCGACGATGAAGCACCTCGAGGCGCTGGCCGCCTTCTTCGGCGTCCCGCCCGCCTACTTCTTCGACGACGCCACCGCGGCCGACGTGGCCGCGGAGATCGGGCTGCTCAACGCCCTGCGCGACACCGGCGTGCAGAAGGTTGCGCTCCGCGCCGCCGGCCTGTCCTCGCGCAGCCTCGACTCCATCGTGGAAATGATCAAGCGCGTGCGGGAGCTCGAGGGCTTGTCCCAGGACTCGGACGGGGGAGACTGAGAGGCGCCGCGGCCCCCAGGCCCCTCCGCCGTGCGGACGGTCGTCGCGGTGTGACAGCGACAGGACCGGGAGCTGGGCGGTGACCGCATGGATCGCAGGCGTTTGCGACGACGCTGCGAGCAGCGGGTGCGCTCGCTCGACATGCCCGACCCGTTCGACGTGCGCGCCCTGTGCGACCGCATCGGCCAAGCCCGGGGCCGCCCCATCCACCTGCTGCCGCTGGCGCTGCCCACCGGGAGCCCCTGCGGCCTGTGGCTCTCCACGAGCAGCGCGGAGTACGTCGTCTACGAGGAGCGCACCAGCCCCCTGCACCGGGAGCACATCGTGCTGCACGAGCTCGGCCACCTGCTGTGCGACCACGAGGCGGCCCCGGTGCTGGGCGAGGACGTCTCCCGGCTCCTGCTGCCGAACCTCGACCCGAGGATGGTCGCGCGGGTGCTCGGGCGGACGCACTACACCGCCGAGGAGGAGCAGGAGGCTGAGATGATCGCCTCCATGATCCTGCAGCGGGCGCGTCGCGGCGTCCCCGCGCCCGTCCGGCGGACCGGTCCGGTGCCCCCGCACCCGTCGGATCACGACGGGGCCGACGTGGTGGCGCGGATCGAGAGCTCGCTGGAACACCCGACAGCGGAGTGACGCCGGTGAACCACGTCCTCTACCCGCTGTGCGCGGCGGCCGCGTGGACCGCCTTCCTCTACAAGTTCCGCGGCCGCCGCCGGCAACCCGACAACCCCGCCATCACGGCGGTGTGGGTGGCGTTCCTGCTGCTCGCGCTGGTCTTCACCGTCTCGGTCCCCGCCGTGTGGGAGGGGCTGGACCGCTCGGTGGGCGTGCCCAACCTGTCGACCCTGCTCTCCCAGGGCTGCGTCGTGGGGTTCAGCGCGAGCATCCAGGCGATGTTGCTGTTCTGGGTGCACCCGAGGGACCAGGCCGTGGCCAGGATCCGCTGGCGGCTGCTCGCCGTGGCCGGCGCGCTGGTCGTGATGGCGGTGCTCTTCGCCACGACGGCGCCCGCCGTGGAGCGCAGCACCGACTTCGTCGTGTGGTACGCGGCGAACCCGTACTACGCCGTCTACCTCGTCTTCTACGTCTCCGCGTTCGCGGTGGGCCTCTGCGACACCGCCCGCATCGGCTGGCACTACGCCCGAGAAGCCCCACGCCCCTGGCTGCGGCGCGGGCTGCGGCTGACCGCCGCGGGCGCGGCCACCGGTCTGGGCTACTGCGCCGTCCGCATCGCCAACATCCTCGGCCCGGTGCTCGGCGTCGACACGCGTCGCTGGGAGGCGCTGGCCCCGCTGTGCGCCAGCGCCGGCGCCCTGCTGGTGATCGTCGGCCTGACGGTGCCGGCGTGGGGGCACCGGATCACCGCGCTCGCCGGGCTGGCCGGCCGCTACCTCGCCCACCGGCGGCTCGCCCCGCTGTGGCGGGCGGTGGCCCTGCGCTCCAGCCCGGAGGTGGTGCTGGACCCGCCGGCCGTCCGCGCGCTGGAGTGGCTGCGCGTGCGGGACCTGGACTTCCGGCTGTACCGGCGGGTCATCGAGATCCGGGACGGCCGGCTGGCGCTGCGCCCCCACCTCGACGCCCGGGTCGCGGCCGCCGCCGACCGGCTCGGCCGGGAGGCGGGGCTCAGCGGCGACGGGCTGCTCGCCGTGGTCGAGGCCGCGCGGCTCGCCGCGGCGGTGCGGGCCAAGGCCCGCGGCAGCCCGGCCGACGACGGCGCGACCGACGACGACGGCGCCTCCGCCGAACCCGCCGGCGCTGAGCCACACGGCGCTGAGTCACACGGTGTCGAGCCCGGCGGCGCCGACCTGTGCGCCGAGATCACCTGGCTCGTGCGGGTCTCCCGCGCCTACCGCCGATCCCCCGTGGTCCGCGCGGTCCTGACCGAGAGGTGACCCACCGGGGCCGCCCGACCCGCCGCCCACCCGCCCCCCACCACCCGAGGTGCCCCCGTGCCCGACACCCCGCCCATGCCCTTCGACGCCGAGTTCCTCGCCGACCCGCACGCCGGCTTCGCCCGCCTCCGCCAGCAGGCGCCGGTGCACCGGATCAGGACGCCGGACGGCGCTGCGGCCTGGCTCGTCACCCGCTACGCCGACGTCCGGGCCGCGCTCGCCGACCCCCGGCTCTCCCTGGACAAGGCGAACTCGGCGGGCCGGGGGTTCACCGGGTTCGCGTTGCCGCCGGCGCTGGACGCCAACCTGCTCAACATGGACCCGCCCGACCACACCCGGCTGCGCCGGCTGGTCTCCCGGGCGTTCACCCCCCGCTACGTCGAGCGGATGCGGGACCGCGTCCAGGCGATCACCGACGAGCTGCTCGACGCCGTCGCCCCCCTCGGCCGGGCCGACCTCGTCGCGAGCCTCGCCGCCCCCGTGTCGGCGATGACCATCTGCGAGGTGCTCGGCGTCGAGGAGGCCGACCGGGCCGACTTCCGGAGCTGGGTCGAGGCGATGGTGGCCCCCGACCCGAGGGACCCGGCGCGGGCCAAGGAGCGGATGCGGTCCGCGATCGGTCAGATGGCGCACTACCTCACCGACCTGGTCGCGCGGAAGCGCCGGGCGCCGGGCGAGGACCTGCTGTCGTCCTGGGTCACGGCACGGGACGCCGAGGATCGGCTGAGCGAGGACGAGCTGACCTCGCTCGCCTTCCTGACCCTCATGGCGGGCTACGAGAACCCGGTCCACCTGATCGGCAAGGGGGCGCTCACCCTCGCCCAGCGGCCCGAGCTGGCGGCCGAACTGCGGGAGCGCCCCGAGCTCGTGGTGTCCGCTGTGGACGAGTTGATGCGGTACGACGGGCCGCAGACGCTGGCCATCCGGCGTTTCCCGCTGGAGGACGTGGAGATCGGCGGGGTCCGCGTCCCGGCGGGGGAGACCGTGCTGCTGTCGCTCATGTCCGCCAACCGGGACCCGGACCAGTTCGCCCGCGCGGACGAGCTGGACATCCACCGGGCCGACAACCAGCACGTCGCCCTCGGGCACGGCATCCACTTCTGCCTCGGCGCGTCCCTGACGAGGGTGCAGGCCCAGGTCGCGCTCGGCACCGTGGTGCGGCGCTTCCCCGACCTCGCGCTCGCCGTGCCGGCGGCCGAGCTGCGCTGGCGCCCGTCCCACCGCAGTCACGGGTTGCTGGAGCTGCCGGTGGTGTTCACCCCCACCAGCCGGAGCGGTGCCGGCCGGTGATCTCGCGGCTCGCGTGAGATCGGGAGTGCCACGGCGGTCCCGGCGCGTCGCGGGGAGCGCGTCGCCGAACAGCATTCGGTCGGGGCGGGTACCGACCCCGCCCCGACCGAACACCGGCCGTGAGGCCTGTGACTCCCGATCGGTCCGTGCGGCCCGGGCGCCGACGCCGCGGCGCCCGGGCCGTCCCGGAGGAGGCGTGCTCGTGCGTGGCCCGGCCGGGACCTAGCTCCAGTCGTCGCCCTCGCGCCGGTCGATCTCCCGGTGCAGCACGTTGCCGTTCTGGGCGTCGATCTCGTACTCGACCTTCTGGTCCTCGCTGAGCACGGTGACCTTCCACATCGGCCGGTCGGGCTGGTCGGCCACGTTGTCCAGACGGACTCTGGAGACCGTGCCCTGCGTCTGCTCGGTCGCCATCGTCACCGCGTCGGTCCAGTCCACGCTCGCGATCTCCCGCAGCCGCGTCCACGGCTGCTCGGCCGGCGGCTGACTGCGCTGCCGCGCGTTGAACGTGCGCGGGTCCACGTCGTAGGCGGCCACCGAGGGCTCGGCGGTGAGCACCGCGATCCGCCACACCTTCCTGCCCTCCGCCGTCTCCGGCTCGGCGGCGAGCAGCCGGGCGTCCGACGCGCGGCCCTGCGCGGCCTCCACCGCGCGCCGCAGGTCGTTCGGCCCGATCTTGTTCGGCCCGGCGGCGGCGCTCGTGGCGGCGGAGGCGCTCGCGCGTCGGCTGGCCAGCGGCGGTGGCGAGCTGTTGCTCGGCGGCATGCTGGCGTGGGTGGTCATTGGCGCCTGCGGCGCGCCGCCCTCCTCCGACCGGCTGGCGCAGCCGGCCGTGAGCAGCGAAGTGGCGGCGAACCCGACCACCAGGGCACGCACGACGTTCCGGGTTGGCATGATCGCTCCCTCCGGGCAGTTCTCGCCGTCAGGGAAACCCGGGGTGCGGGGGCGGGCAACCGGAGATCGGGCGGTGGCCCCGCCTTTCCCCTCGAACCGGTGATGACCATTCACCTGCCGGCTCGTCCCCCGACAGCGGCGGCGATCCGGTCAGCCGCGGCCGGTCCAGCTCCCGTAGACCTGCTCGGACAGCGGCTGGAACGGCGTGCGGCTGAACACCGCCTCGACCGGCAGGCCGAACACCGCGCAGATCCGGAAGGCGAGGTCGAGGCTGGGGTAGTGGTCGCCCCGCTCCAGCGCGCCGATCGTCTGCGGGTTCACCTCGACCGCCTCGGCGAGCTGCGTCCTGGAGAGTCCCCGTTCGGCGCGCAGGACCTGCAGCCGATTGTAGATCGGCAGGTCTTTGCCCCTTCGGACTGGACTCATACCCCGAAGTCTTGCAAAAACCCAACCATAGGGACAAGTTGCCCTTTCGGGACCACCAGGCCGTTCACCTCTTCGGATGCCGCTCCGCCCGCCGGCCGCGCTAGATCGCCAACACGGCCTCCGCGATGGCGACCTGGACCGGGTTCAGCGCCGTGTGGCCGTCCTCCACGTCCCAGAGGCAGTTCTGCAGGACCCGGCCGAGCGTCCAGCCGACCGCGCGGCGCCGGTCCAGGTCGAGCACCTCGGTCACCAGGTCGAACCTGCGGCGGACCGCCCGCGCCACGTCGCCGGTCGCGACGACCTCCTCCCAGCGGTTGTCGAGCGCGGGCAGGAGCTCGAAGGCGGGGTCGCCGGAGATCGGCTGCGGGTCGATGGCCAGCCACGGCTCACGCCCCGACGACGGCGGCGACGCGAGGACGTTGTCGTAGTGCAGGTCCCAGTGCAGGAGCCGGTCGCCCGGCTCGCCGACCAGCTCGCGCACGGCGGCGGCGCAGGTCCTCAGCAGTTCCCGGTGGCCCGGGTCGGGCAGCGCCGGCAGCGCCCGGGGGAGGTGGTCGAGCATGCCCCTGGCGATCCCGTCCAGGGTGCGCACGCCCCGAGGCGCGGGTGTCGCGACCAGGCGGGCGAGCAACTCGGCGAGGATCTGGAGAGCCGCCATGTCGTCCGGAACGCTGGACAGCGACCGCTGGCCGTCCAGTCGCTCCAGCAGCATCGTGCCCGTCTCCGGGTCGTGGTCGAGCAACCGCACCGCGCCCTGCCCGTTCCAGGTCCGCAGCGCGAGCGGCTCGTCGACGTTGTCCTCGGTGACGGGCTGGAGTTTGAGGGCCGCGGGCGTGCCGTCCGCCCGGACCACGGGCAGCACGAGCGCGATCATGCCGTGCGCGCCCGGCCCGTCGGGCCGCAGCTCCCACCGCTCCAGGAAGCTCGCCGCCAGGTCCGGCAGCTTGGAGATCCACGCGGGATCCCACGTCGCGTTGTGCATGTCGTGGTACGCGACCAGGCCCGCGGGCACCTCGATCCGGTGGGTGTCGACCCCAGCGCCCAACTCCGCCCCCGAGCTCTCCGAAACCGGCACACCTCCATCCTGACCCGCCCCGCCAACCCAGTTACCGGCCTCGGAGGCCCCCGGGGGATTGCCCGGAGACGGGGAAACGCCGTTCAGCGGAGGGTCACGCCGTGCTCACGGGGGCGAAAGGGAAGCGGACCTCGACGTCAAGTCCGCCGGTGGGTGGGGCGTGGATGCGCAGCGACGCGTCGTGGGCGCGGGCGATCGCGTCCACAATGGACAGTCCGAGTCCGGTCCGTTCGGGCGCGGCCGCGCGGTGCGCGCCGAGCCGGTGGAAGGGCTGTACGAGGTGGTCGACGTCAGCAGGGGGAACGAGCGGGCCGGTGTTCCGGATGGTGAGGGCCGAGTGGTCGGCCCGGGTCGCGGTGGCGACGCGGATCGAGCCACCGGGGTGGTTGTGGTGCAGGGCGTTGTCCAGCAGGTTGGTCACCAGGCGTTCGACCAGCCGTGCGTCGCCCAGTGCCGTCGCCGGGCCGAGGTCGGCGCTGACCACGAGCCGCTGGCGTCGGATGTCCTCGCCGCGGCTGTCGAGGACGTCGCCGGCGACGTCGGCCAGGTCGACGGGTTCGCGGTGGTCGAGTCCGCGTTGGCTGCGCGCGAGCGTCAGCAGCGCCTCGATGAGCCTTTCGAGGTGGTGCCCGGCGACGACGGCCCGTCGGCAGGCCGCGCGCAGGGAGTCGACGGTCGGCGCGGGGTCGGCGAGCGCGACCTCGAGCAGGGTGCGCTGGCGGGTCAGCGGGGTCCGCAGTTCGTGCGAGGCGTTGGCGACGAACCGCCGCTGGGCGTCGAACGCCACTTCGAGCCGGCCGAGCAGCGCGTCGAACGTGTCGCCGAGCTCCCGGAGCTCGTCGGGGTGGCCGGTCAGGGCGAGGCGTTGGTGCAGGCTGGTGGCGGAGATCTCCCTGGCGGCGCCCGTGATCGTCCTCAGTGGACGGAGCGCCCGCCCCGCGGCGAGCCAGCCCAGACCGGCGGACAACACCGTCATGACGGCGAGCGCGATCGCGGCCCGCTCCAGCAACCGGTGTGCCACGGTCGCGCGCAGGTCTTCGGCCGGAATCCCGGCGGACGGCGCTTCGGCGATGTCCCGGAGCACACGCGCGGAGGAGTCGCTGTCTGTGAGGACGAGGATGCCCGCGGACCGCAGCAGCAGGTAGGTGACGATCAGCAAGGCCGTCCCCGAGGCGAGGAAGAGCCCGCCGTAGGTGGCGGTGAGGCGCAGCCGGACAGTGCTCCCGCGCAGCCGGAAGGTGCCCCGGCGCGGACGCCGGGCGCGCGGCGCGTCAGCCCGCACGCTCAGACGCGGTAGCCGGTGTGGGCGACTGTCTCGATGACGGCCGGCTCGCCGAGCTTGCGGCGCAGCCGGCTGATCGTCACCTTGACCGCGGTGGTGAACGGGTCGGCGTTCTCGTCCCACACCCGTTCCAGGAGCTCCTCGGCCGCCACGACCCGTCCCCGCGCCGCCAGCAGGAGCTCCAGCACGCCGAACTCCTTCGGACCCAGCTCCACCGGCCGACCACCGCGGGTGACCCGGCGGCGGGCGGGGTCCAGCCGCAGGTCGCCCGCCGCCAGCACGGGGGGCAGGGCGGGCTGCGCCCGCCGGAAGAGCGCGCGGACCCGGGCGACGAGCTCGTCGAACGCGAACGGCTTGGGCAGGTAGTCGTCGGCGCCCAGGCCGAGGCCGTCCACGCGGTCCTCGACGGTGTCCGCCGCGCTCAGCATGAGGACCCGGGCCCGGCAGCCGTCGTCGACCAGGCGGGCGCACACCTGGTCGCCGTGGAGTCCGGGCAGGTCCCGGTCGAGGATGATGACGTCGTACCCGGTGAGCGTCGCGCGGTCCAGCCCGCTCACCCCGTCGAAGGCCACGTCGACGGCCATGCTCTCGCGGCGCAGCCCGACGCCGATCGCCTCGGCCAGCTCGGCGTCGTCCTCGACCACCAGCACCCGCATCCCTCAGCCCTTCCGCTCCCGCCTGCGCGTGATGGTGTCCTGGCGACCGTTTCGTGGCGGTTACACCGCCCGCCGGTGTCGCCGAAACCACGGTGAAACCCCGTGCCGGGTACCACTGGCGGCACCGCGTGTTCACCCGCGAACCGAAACGGAGACCCAGGGTGGCGAAGATTCTCCCGTCCCGCCGCGCCGTGCTCGGCATGTTCGGCGCGGCCGGCCTGCTGGCGACCACCGGCGCCGCCGAGGCCGGCGACGACCTCAACCCGTTCGGCCCCGGCCGCGTCCCCCGGGACGTCCTGCCGGGAGGGTCGTACGACCGGCACATCGCCGACCTGGCGGCGCAGGACAGGTTCTCCGGCACCGTGCTCGTCGCGCACCGGGGCCGACCGGTCCTGGCGCGGGCGTACGGGATGGCGGACCGCGAGCGCTCGATCCCCAACCGGGTCGACACGATCTACGCGCTCGCGTCGGCGTCGAAGCCGTTCGTCGGCTTGGCGATCGTCCAGCTCGCACAGCAGGGCAAGCTGAGGTTCGGCGACAAGCTGGGCGCCCACCTCCAGGGCTATCCGGCCGACGTCGCCGAGAAGGTGACCGTGCACCACCTGCTCACCCACACCGCCGGAATGAGCGACCCCCGCTGGAACCCACCGCCGGAGCGGACCTACCACAGCGTCGAGGAGCAGATGCGGGACCAGGCGGCGGACCTCCGCCGCGAGGAGCTGAGGTTCGCCCCGGGCAGCCAGAGCTCCTACAGCAGCTCGGGCATGGCCGTCCTCGGCGAGATCGTGGAGAAGGTGACCGGCAGGACGTTCTGGGACTACGTCCGCGACCACGTCTTCCGCCCGGCCGGCATGACCCGGTCGGACTACTACACCCGCCCGCAGTGGCTGGCCGACGAGCGGATCGCCCACCCCTACATGCTCCAGGAGTCCGGCGAACGCGTGGACGGGGTCCGCCACCTCGACAAGGGCGGGAAGCCGGGGAAGATCCCGGGCGGCGGCCAGATCCCGGGCGGCAACAACTCGGCCCGCAACTTCATCGGCACGGCCGCCGGGAACGGCTTCTCCACCGCTCCCGACCTCGTCCGCTTCGCCCGCGCCCTGACGGGCCACAAACTCCTCAACCGCGCCTACACGGAGCTCTTCGTCGGCGGCAAGCACACCGGCCCGCGCCCGCACGTCGGCAACCCCGACCCGGCCGCGCAGGAGTCGTTCATGGCCTACGGGGTGACGGCGTCGGTCTTCAACAACCAGCGCCTGATCGGCCACGGCGGCGGCATCGCCGGCGGATCGACCAACTGGACGATCTACCTGGACTCGGACTGGACCGGGGTCATCCTGTCGAACTACGACTACGACAGCTACGACGCCCTGAGCACGATCATCAGCCGCGAGCGGCACGCCGTCACCGACCCACACCACTGACCGAACGGCTTGTGACGAGAGCCACCACCGGCGAGCTGGGGAAGGGACCGGAAGAACGACCGGCCGGCGCGTATGTGGCGGTCGGGGGACGCCGGGACACCCGTTCGCGTCCCCGTCACCGGGGAGTCGTCCGCCGACCTGACCGCGCCACGACCGGCGGACGCCAGCCCGAAGTGGCCGCTTCCCGCACGTCCGATCTTGTGGCAGGATCGCGCCACACCCGTGTTGACCTGGGAAAACTGAGTGCCCCCGGCAGGACTCGAACCTGCGACCCAGAGATTAGAAGTCTCTTGCTCTGTCCAGCTGAGCTACGAGGGCGGAGGGTGACGCGCCGAGCGGCGCCGCCGTCACCCGAGGTGGTAATCGCCGCACCGGCCGCCCGCGTTAGTCGGTGTGAGGCACTGTTAGCCACTCGCGACCAAGGAGCGACCAGCTCGTGTCCACTCGCGTCACACTACCGTGGTGACCAGGGGTTATGCCGAGGGGAGCCGGTGGAGGGCGACCACGGTGAGCGCGTTCAGGGCGTCACGCACCGTGTCGACCGGGGTGTCCCGCTTGGACAGCGCGGTCAGCAGCGTGCGGTCCGGGCGCACCGCGACCGCCGCCGTGCACGTCTGGTAGCCGCTGTCGACCTTGCAGCGGAACCAGGTCGGGTAACCCTCGGTCACGAAATCACGCCCACCCGGCTGTTCCGCCTTCACCTGGTCCAGGGGCTTGAAGAAGCCGACGGCCGCCGAGTCGTCGGCCGCGCCCCCGGCCAGCAGGCGGAAGCAGCCGTCCGGCACCGGCTCGCCCCGCCGGGGCTCGCCCCTGGCCCCGCCGACCGCGCCCAGGTCGGCCGGCTGGAGCAGGGCGCAGGGGTCCACCCCGTCGACGTTCTTCGGCGCGGGGGCTCTGCTGCCCTGCGGGCCGCCCTGGGTACCGCCCTGGGTGCCGCCCGTCCCCGGCGGCGTGGGCCGGGCGGACCCGGTCGCCTCACCCGGGCGGAACCCGGCCGCCGCGGTCGGGTCGCCGCTCACCTCCCGGCCGCAACCGGAGAGCGCCACCACCGCGAACACGAGCGGCAGGACGAGTCGGCGGGCACGGCGACGCGGCATCACGAGGTGCAACGGTAGCGGCGCGATCGCCGGGGCCGCCGCCGAACCGGTGACAGGGGACACGGTTGCTCAGGCCGGCGGTGTCCCCGCTCCGGGGTGCTGCCTACCCTCGTCCCGTGCCCTCCGACGCGCCAGCACCCCTCTCCACCGGGGACGACACGGTCGGGCCCCGCCCCAGCCGTCCCGTCCTGAGCATCGCCGCGCTGCTGCTGCCCGGCGTCGCGCTGGCCGCGGTGCTGGCCGCCGCGATCACCTCGGTGACCGCCGGCGACGTGCTCGCCGCCCTCGGCCTGCCCGACCCCGGCGCCCTCACCCGGCTCGGGCTGCCGGTCGCGCGGGTCGTGGCCGAGTCCGGCGCGGTGGTGTGCGTCGGCTCCCTGCTGTTCGCCGCCTTCCTGGTCCCGCCGCAGAAGTCCGGCACCCTGTCCGCCGACGGCTACGCCGCGCTGCGCACCGCCGGCTGGTCCGGCCTGGCGTGGCTCCTCGGCTCCGTAGCGCTCGTGCCGTTCATCGCGGCCGACGTCGCCGGCCGGCCCGTCGGCGAGATCCTCCGCCCGCGCGTGCTGTTCGACCTCGTGGACGCCGTCGAGCAGGCCAGGTCGTGGACGATCACCGCGCTGGTCGCGCTGGTCGTGACCGTCGGCTGCCGGGTCGTCCTGACCTGGGGCTGGACCGTCGTGCTGTTCGGCGCGTCCCTGGCCGGCCTGCTGCCCGTCGTCGTCAGCGGCCACTCCGCCTCCGGCGGGGCGCACGACCTGGCCACCAACAGCCTCCTGTACCACCTGTTCGGCGCCGCGCTCTGGATCGGCGGGCTGGTCGCCCTGATCGCGCACGCCGCCCGCCGCGGCGACCACCTCGCGCTGGCCGCCCGCCGGTTCTCCCTGGTCGCCCTGGTGTGCTGGCTCGCGATGGCGTTCTCCGGCGTGGTCAACGCCCTGGTCCGGCTGCCGCTGAGCGAGCTGGTCACCTCCGACTACGGCCGGCTCGTCCTCGCCAAGATCGGCGCGCTGCTGGTGCTGTTCTGGTTCGGCTACGCCCAGCGCCGCCGCGGCGTCCGGGCGGTCGTCGAGAAGGGCAACCCGGGCGCCCTGCTCCGGCTCGGCGCCGTCGAGGTGCTGGTCATGCTGGCCACGGTCGGCCTGTCCGTCGCCCTGGGCCGCACGCCCCCGCCCGGCTCGCTCGGCGTCATCCCCGGCCCGCTGGAGCGGCTCATCGGCTACGACCTGCACGGTCCGCCCACCCTCGCCCGCCTGCTCCTCGACTGGCGATTCGACCTGGTCTACGGCGCCGGCGCGCTCGTGCTCGGCGGCCTGTACCTGGCCGGCGTTGTCCGCCTGCGCCGCAGGGGCGACCGGTGGCCGGTGGGCCGCACGATCGCCTGGCTCGGCGGCTGCCTCAGCCTGCTGGTCGCCACCTCGTCCGGCATCGGCCGCTACTCCCCGGCGATGTTCAGCGTGCACATGGGCGGGCACATGATCCTGTCCATGCTGGTGCCGATCCTGCTGGTGCTCGGCGCGCCGGTCACCCTGGCCCTGCGCGCGCTCAAGCCCGCCGGCCGGGAGGGGCCCCCCGGGCCCCGGGAGTGGCTGCTGGCGTTCGTCCACTCGCCGGTCTCGCGCGTGCTCACCCACCCGCTCGTCGCGCTGGCGCTGTTCGTCGGCTCGTTCTACGGCCTGTACTTCTCCGGCCTGTTCGACGTCGCGCTCCAGGAGCACTGGGCCCACCTGGCGATGAACGCCCACTTCCTCATCGCCGGCTACGTCTTCTTCTGGCCGGTGATCGGCATCGACCCGTCGCCGAGGCCGCTGCCGCCGCTGGCCCGCTTCGGGATCATGTTCGCCGCCATGTCGTTCCACGCCTTCTTCGGCATCGCGCTCATGATGTCCCGCTCCGTCATCGGCGAGATCTTCTACCGCGACCTCAACCTGCCCTGGGTGACCGACCTGCTCGCCGACCAACGCCTCGGCGGTGGCCTGAGCTGGGCCACCGGGGAGATCCCCGTGGTCTTCGTGGTGGTCGCCCTCGTGGTGCAGTGGGCGAGAGCCGACGAGCGCACCGCCCGCCGCACCGACCGGCGCGCCGACGCCGACGGGGACGCCGACCTCACCGCCTACAACGCGATGCTGGCCAAGCTCGCCGGCAACGACCGCGGTCCCCGCGCCTGACCGTGAACAACGCCGGCAACGCCGGACGCGGCGCCCGCCCCGAGCGCCGCGTCCGGTGACCCCCGCGTCACGTCACGTCATGTCACCTCACGGCCGGCGGATGCCCCTGGCCGCGAGCGCCCCGCCGACCAGCGCCAGCGCCGCGCTCGTCACCAACGCCCCCACCACGGACGACGCGGTCGCGCTCCCGAAGGCCAGGCCCCGCGAGGCGTCCACCGCGTAGGTCAGCGGGTTGACCCGGGCGACCGCCTGCAGCCACTCCGGCATCCCGCCGACCGGGACGAACGCGCTGGAGGCGAACATCAGCGGGAACATCGCGATGAACCCGACCATCTGCATGACCTCGACGTTGCGCAGCCACGACGCCAGGGCGATCAGCACCCAGGACACGCCCCAGCCGACGAACAGCGCCAGCGCCAACGCGCACAGCGTGCCGACCACTCCGCCGGCGGGCGCGAACCCGAACAGCGCCGCGGCGGCCACGAGCAGGATGCCGAGCTGCAACGTGTTCCGCACCAGGTCGTAGAGGCTGCGCCCGACCAGGACGCTCACCAGCCGCACGGGCATCGCCCGGAACCGCCCCAACACCCCGTTGCGCAGGTCGTTGGCCAGCCCGGCCCCCGCCCCCATCGCGGACTGCGTCGAGGTCGTCACCAGGATCGCCGGCATCAGGTAGTCGATGTAGTTCGCGCCCGCCGGGAACCCGGGACCGTTCGCGATCCCCCGGAACACCTGGCTGAACAACACCAGCATGACGAACGGCTGGATCAGGCTCATGATCAGCAGCCGGGGCTCGCGCAACGCGCGCAGCGAGCGCCCGGCGAACACCATCACCTGCGTGAACACGCTACTGCCCTGCCAACCGGCGCCGCCGGACTCGGCGGTGCGCACGGTGGGACGTTCCGCGGTCACTGTGGACATCCGCTCTCTCCTCCGGTCAGGCGGCCTGACGGCCGGTCAGGGTCAGGTAGACGTCGTCCAGCGTCGGCTCGTGCAGGTTCAGCTCGACGAAGTCGACGTTGACGTCGTCCAGCGCGCGCACGACCACCGCGAGCTGGCGCGACGACTCCACGGGCGTGGTGAGCGCGTGCCGCTCGGCGTCGTGCATCGGGGCCAGCCCCGCCTCCCGGAGCGCCCGGAGCGCGGGGGACGCGTCGGCCGGCTCCTCCAGCACGACCGTCACGGTCCGCTGTCCGACGTCGGCCTTGAGCTGCGCCGCGGTCCCGGCCGCGACGACGCGCCCCGCCGACAGAACCGTGATCTGGTCGGCGAGCCGGTCGGCCTCCTCCAGGTACTGCGTGGTGAGCAGGACGGTCGTCCCGTCGCCCACCAGGCCCTCGACGATCTCCCACAACGCGACCCGGCTCGCCGGGTCCAGGCCCGTCGTCGGCTCGTCGAGGAACACCACCTCGGGGTGGCCGATCAGGCTGCTGGCCAGGTCCAGTCGGCGCCGCATGCCGCCGGAGTACGTGCTGGCCTTCCGCTTGGCCGCCGCGGTGAGGTCGAAGGCCTCCAACAGCTCGCCGGAGCGCTGTCGCGCCTGACGGCGGTCGGCGCCCAGCAACCTGGCGATCATCACCAGGTTCTCCTCGCCGGTGAGCTGCTCGTCGACGCTGGCGAACTGCCCGGTCAGCCCGATGCGCCGACGCACCTCGTGGCCCTCGCGGACCACGTCGTGACCCGCGACGCGGGCGGTGCCGTCGCTCGGCGGCAGCACTGTGCTGAGGATGTTGACGAGAGTGGTCTTGCCGGCGCCGTTGTGCCCGAGCAGCCCCAGCACGGTGCCACGCGGCACGCCGAGGTCGACGCCGGTCAGCGCGGCCACCTCGCCGAACTTCTTGCCGACGTCGTCGGCCTCGATCATCAGGTCGGTCACGGTCTTCCCCCTCGGAAGCGGACTCAGCGGGCGAGCACGCCGTGCAGGAACACGTCGATGAGCTCGTCCGTGCTGGCGGGGGCCGTCTCGCCGAACGCGCGGCGGCCCATCTGGTCGGTGAACACCAGTCCCAGGAACATCCCCGCGACCGTCCTCGGGGCGACGCGCAGCCGGTCGGCCTCCGGGGCGAGCAGGTCGGCCACGGCCTGCGTGGTGAGCCGCGCCTGCTCCAGTCGCCGCTGGTGCCACTGCTGCTCCTCGTCGGGGGACGGGCGCTCGGGGCGCCATCCCGACGCGGCGAGGGCGTGCATCAGGGCGCCGGAGCGGCGGAAGTGGTCGCCCATCGCGTCGGCGGCGGCGCGCAGCAGCGCCTCCAGGTCGGAGGTGCGGGGGATCGCCTGAAGCGCTTCGAGCAACGGCTCCACGCGGAGCGCCGTGTGGACGCAGTACCCGAGCAGCTCGTGCTTGTCCTTGAAGACCCGGAAGACCGTGCCCTCCGCGATGCCGGCGGCCTCGGCGATCTGGCTCGTGGTGACGTTGATGCCGTGCTCGACGAGGAGCGGCAGGGTGGCCTCCGCGATCGCCTCGCGGCGGTCCTCGGGGGACATCGCCGGGGCGCGACGGCGGCGTGCTGGCTGGTCGTTCACGACGCCGACGGTACTGAGTGAGTGCTCACTCAGTCAAGGAGTGAGTGCTCACTCACTTCGGTGTGCACGAGCCGCCGGCTACCAGAACCCCCCGACAAGAACGCCCCCCACCACCCGTTCGAGCCCCCGTTTGTCCACAGCCCCAGCGGTTGTCCACAGCCGACGACGCACTGCTGGCCCCACCCCCTCGCCATGCCCGACCCTGCTCATGTCGGCCGACGAAGACCAACAACCCCAGCGCACGGCAGCGACTGATCAGGGAGGACGCGATGTACGAGACGCACGTGACCGTGGTGGGCAAGGTGCTGAGCGAGCCGCGCCAGTGGCGAACCCGGGACGGCGCCGCCGTCGTCCGGTTCCGCCTCGGCGCCACCGAACGCAAGTTCTCCCGCACCACGGGCGACTGGACCAACGGCGACCAGCTCTACCTCGACGTGAGCTGTTGGCGCCGGCTCGCCGAGGGCGCGGCCTCAACCCTGGACAAGGGAGACCCGGTCGTCGTCACCGGGCGACTGTTCACCAGCCACTACGAGATCGACGGGCAGACGCGCTACCGCACCGAACTCGAAGCCGTCGCGATCGGCCTCGACGTCGGCCGCTGCGCGGTCATCCCCGTCCGACGGCGGGCCGGCCCCGTCGCGGAGGTCTCCGGCGCCTCCGACGACGCCAAGCCGGTCGAGTCGGCCACGCCAGCTGCCGTACCCCCACCTGAGGAGGAGAAGGTGGCGCAACTCGCGGCGGTCCGCTGACACGGCCCCTGTCGCTCCTGGCACCCGGGAGTCAGGAGCGACAGGCAGGGGGTGGGCGCAGAGGTGAGTCGCGCGAGCGACGAGCACAGGTGTGAGCCACGTCGCCCTCACCTGCGGCCCGGCCGCCCGGACCGCCCGACCTCACCCACGGACAGCACTCAGACATCACGCACGGCCTCCCTCGGGCCATGCGCCACCAACGACCACATCCGAACCGGGGCACAAGACCAAACACCAGGGCGGGGCGGGGGAGGGGTGGGGAGGGGGGGCCCTCCCCCTCGTGGGGTGGTCGGGTGATCTTGGGGCGGGGTTGGAGGCGGTCCTCGGGGGTGGGGGACGGTGGTGGGTGGGGATGGGCCTGGTGGGGGAGGCGGGGTGGTCGGTTGGTGACGGTGTGGTGGGGGAGGCGGCTGGATCGGTGAGGTTTGTCCCCCGATCGCACGAGACGGGCCACCGCGGTGCTTCACCCGGGCCGACCGCTCTACGATCGCGGCCATGGCCGAGTTCATCTACAGCATGAGGAAGGTGCGCAAGGCGCACGGGGACAAGGTCATCCTCGATGACGTGTCCCTCGACTTCCTCCCCGGCGCGAAGATCGGCGTTGTCGGCCCGAACGGGGCCGGCAAGTCGAGCGTGCTGAAGATCATGGCGGGGCTCGACCAGCCGAACAACGGCGACGCGTACCTGGCGCCCGGCGCCACCGTGGGCATCCTGCTGCAGGAGCCGCCGTTGAACGAGGACAAGACCGTCCTGGGCAACGTCCAGGAGGGTGTGGGCGAGATCAAGCAGAAGCTCGACCGGTTCAACGAGATCGCCGAGAAGATGGCGACCGAGTACTCGGACGAGCTGATGGAGGAGATGGGCCGGCTCCAGGAGGAGCTGGACCACGCCAACGCGTGGGACCTCGACTCCCAGCTGGAGCAGGCGATGGACGCCCTGCGCTGCCCGCCGCCGGACGTGGAGGTCCGGCACCTCTCGGGTGGCGAGCGCCGTCGGGTCGCCCTCTGCAAGTTGCTGCTGAGCAAGCCGGACCTGTTGCTGCTCGACGAGCCGACCAACCACCTGGACGCGGAGAGCGTGCTGTGGTTGGAGCAGCACCTCGCCCAGTACCCGGGCACCGTGCTGGCCGTCACCCACGACCGGTACTTCCTGGACAACGTGGCCGGCTGGATCATGGAGCTGGACCGCGGGCGCGCCCACGGCTACGAGGGCAACTACTCCGTCTACCTGGAGAAGAAGGCGGAGCGGCTGGCCGTCCAGGGCAAGAAGGACGTCAAGCTGCAGAAGCGCCTCAGGGACGAGCTGGCGTGGGTGCGCTCCAACGCCAAGGCCCGGCAGGCGAAGTCCAAGTCCCGTCTGCAGCGGTACGAGGAGATGGCCGCGGAGGCGGAGCGGACCCGCAAGCTCGACTTCGAGGAGATCCAGATCCCGCCGGGCCCGCGACTGGGCAACGTGGTGGTCGAGACCCAGGGCCTGCGCAAGGGCTTCGGCGACCGCGTCCTGATCGACGGCCTGTCGTTCAGCCTGCCGCGCAACGGCATCGTCGGCGTGATCGGGCCCAACGGCGTCGGCAAGACCACGTTGTTCAAGACCATCGTGGGTCTGGAGCAGCCGGACTCCGGTGAAGTGCGGGTCGGCGAGACGGTGAAGCTGTCCTACGTCGACCAGAACCGGGCCGGCATCGACCCGGACCAGACGGTGTGGCAGGTCGTCTCGGACGGGCTGGACTACATCCACGTGGGCCAGGTCGAGATGCCGTCGCGGGCCTACGTCAGCGCGTTCGGGTTCAAGGGCCCGGACCAGCAGAAGCCGGCCGGCGTGCTCTCCGGCGGCGAGCGGAACCGGCTCAACCTGGCGCTGACCCTCAAGCAGGGCGGCAACCTGCTCCTGCTGGACGAGCCGACCAACGACCTGGACGTGGAGACGCTGGGCTCGCTGGAGAACGCGCTGGAGCAGTTCCCGGGCTGCGCGGTGGTCATCTCCCACGACCGGTGGTTCCTCGACCGCGTCGCGACCCACATCCTGGCCTGGGAGGGGACCGAGGAGGACCCCGCCAGGTGGTTCTGGTTCGAGGGCAACTTCGAGGGCTACGAGAAGAACAAGATCGAGCGGTTGGGCCAGGAGGCCGCCCGGCCGCACCGGGTGACCCACCGGAAACTCACCAGGGACTGACCGGGGACGGAAGCGGAGCGAACCCGAGTGGCGGCCAGGGGCGGAGCGCCGACGGAGAGCGGGGCGGGCGAGTTGTTCGAGCCCGCCTGGCGGTTGCGTTGGCGTGCGCCGGAACTGGCGCTGGTGCTCGGGGAGCGGGCGGCCAGGACGGCCGCCCTGCGCCGTGACGAGCGGGTTCGGCTGCGGTCGGAGCTGCTCGTCGTGTTCGTCCTCAACCGCCTCGGCCGTGGCGTGGCGGCCGCCGAACGCGCGGTGGCCGCGTTGCGCCCGGCCGAGGCGGTGGACGATCCGGAGTTGGCGTGGGCGTTGCGGGTCGAGCTGGCGCAGGCCGCCAGGGCGGCGGGCGCGCCCCTGACCGCCTTCGGCGTGTTGCGGCCGGTGCTGGCCGCCTCGGCGGTGCCGGACGAGGTGCGGGCCTCGGCCCTGGTGCAGCTGGCCGCCTGCCTGGCGCATCTGGGCAGGGGCCAGGAGCTGGCCGGGTCGTTGGCCGAGGCCGACCGGCTCTACGCCGGCGACCGGCGGCTCGACGAGGACGTCCGGGTGTTGTCCCGGGGCGTGCTGCGGGCGGTCACCGCCGCCCACCACCGGCGGTGGGGTGACCTGACGGCGGCGGTCGCCGCGTGCCGGGAGGGGCTGGATCTCCTCGGCGGCCTGCGGGACCCGGCCGCCGACGGCGGGCACGTCGGCGCCCGGCTCGTGCTGGAGCTGGTGTGCGCGTTGCTCGACGCCGACCGCCCGGAGGAGGCGGTGGCGGCGGCCCGCCCGGTGCTGGAGCGCCCGGTGCGCGCCGCCGCGGCCGAGCCCGCGGGGTGGTTGCGGATCGCCCTGGCGACCCGGTGGCACCTGCCAGCGGGCGAGCTGGACGCGGCCAGGGACCTGCTGCACGACGCCGCGGACCACGCGCGGCGGCACCAGCTGGACCTGCTGCTGGCCGAGGCCATGGTCGCCCTGTCCTCGGTGCACGAGCTCGGCGCGGAACTCGCCGAGGCGTTGTCCTGCCTGCGGGACGCCCACACCGCCGAGCGGCGGCGGCAGCGCGCCGTGCACGGGGTGCGGGTGCGGTTGGCCGAGGAGTTCGCCGCGCTGCGCAAGGAGGTCAGGGACGTCAGCGCCCGGCCGGCGGTGGCGGCCGAGCAGGTCTCGGCGCTGTTGCGGTCGGCGGAGGAGCCGGGTCCCGCCGAGACCGACGAGCTGACCGGGTTGGCGAACCGCGAGGGGTTCCAGCGGCGGCTCGGTCAGGTGGCCGAAGGCGCGCGGGCGGGGGAGCCGGTGGCCCTCGTTCTGGTGGACCTGCGCCGGCCGAGCGGTGTGGCCGAGACCGGCGCCGAGGTCGTGCGGGGCGCGGCCGCCGCGATCCGGGGCGCCGCGCCGGACCGGTCCGAGGTGGCCAGGCTCGGCGGCGGTGAGTTCGCGGTGCTGGTGGCGGGCGCCACCGGCGCCGAGGCGCGGCAGTGGGCGGAGCGGCTGCGGGAGTCCGTCGCCGGCGCGGACTGGGCGAGCCTGTCCGGGGGCGGCCGGGTGAACGTGCGGGTCGGGGTCGCCGAGCGCCAGCCGGGAACCGACGGGGCGGAGTTGCTGCGGGCGGCGGGTCAGGCGCTCCGGGAGAGCCGGCCGCCGGCCACCGCGCCCGATCTCGACCCGGCGTCGGCGGTGACCGTGGTGCTTCCGGTCATTCCCGCCGAGGAACCGCCCGGCGACCAGCCGAAGCCGACGCAGACAGCTGATCCGGCATCCACGTCGGCACCGACTTCGCCGTCGACGCGGAGGTCGGCGCAGGGCGGCTCCGGCCGTCGGCGGCGGAAGAGCGACGACGCCGAGGAGAGCCGGGGCTGGCGGGTGGTGCCCCGACGGCAGGGCGGTCGCCGTCGGCGGCGAGCCGCGGCAGCGGAGTCGGAGCACGAGGTGGAGACCGGCGCGCCGGTGGATTCCGGCGACGCGGCGGACACTGGGACGCGGGGGGAACCAGCACCCGAGGGCTCGTCCCCGCCCGCGCTTCCCGCCGCGTCGGCCGGTGAGCTGGCTGCCGACGAGCTGGCCGGCGGTGCGACGGAGGAGGCCGCCACCGGAGCCGGGAAGGCGGCCGGGGCGACGGGCCCGGGAAGGGCGGCCGCCGTGCCGAGGAGCCGACGAGGCAGACACCGCAGCGACGACGACGCGAGCGACGACGGTGACGCCCGCGACGAGAGCCAAGCCACCGCGCGGCCCCCGTCGCCCCTGTCACCACCGCGTCCCGACGACGAGCCCGAGCCCATGACAGTCCTCCTGCCGGTGGTGGGCGCCGAGGACCGGACGAGCGCGCGGGCGAACACGACCGCCGACCGGTCCGAGCCGGCCGGCCGGCTGGCGGCTGGCGGCGGCTGGCCGATCAGCGCCGCGCTCCCCGGTCCCGTGGGCGGGGGCGACCGGCCGAGCGTCTCCCTGTGGGGCGCGGGCGGCGACGAGCAGCGCGGCCCCGGGCCGCTGCCGGAGCCCACACCGGTGCCGCCGATGCCGGAGCCGTCGCCCATCCCGCCGACGCCGGAGCCCTCCCCGATCCCCCCGACCCCCGAGCCGTCGCCCATCCCGCCGGAGCCGGGGCCGACCCCGGTGCCCCGGCCGTGGGAGCCGGACCCCGTGCCCGGCCCGGAGCCGGAGTCGCGGGTGTCGCCGGCCCTGGTGGAGCTGGTCGGCCGGTCCGGCGCGCCCGAGGAGTTGACCAGGGCGTTGCTGGCCGCGCTGGCCAGGGCCGACCAGCCGGCCAGGGCCGACCAGCCGGCCGGGGAAGCCCAGCCGGCCGGGGAAGCCCAGCCGGCCGGGGAAGCCCAGCCGGCCGGGAAGGACCAGCGCACCGCGAAGGACCAGCGGGCCGAGAACAACACGAACGACGGGAACGACACGGACGGCGCGGTCGGCCAGGAGCGTTCCGGTGCTCGGGTCGTGGCGTCGTCGGCCTACCGCGAGGTCGAAGGTGGGCGTCCGGGACTGGGCGGGGACCCGCCCGAGCGGGTCGCGCCGAGGGCGGCGGACACGCACCCTGGACGGGACACCCCCAACCAGGACGCCGCGAGCAGGGACGATGACCACGCCCGGGTGCCGCCCGGCTCCGCGACGGTCGGGGCACCGCCCGTCGACCTGGTCGACGGCTCACCGGAGCCCGGGTCGGACGCGAGCCGAGCGCGTCGCCGCCACCTGGAGGCGGTGCCCACCGAGGAAGGTCACGGGGAACTCGGACCCGGGGAACCTGGTCACGCGGAGCCCGGTCACGCCGAGCGTGGTCACGCGGGGCTGGGGGCTCTCGGCCCCGAGCCCGCCGCCGTCGACGAGAACAGCCTCGCCGACCTGCTCGCCGGCGCGCTGGCCGCCTACGAGGTGACGCGGCGGGAGCAGCCCGAGCGGTTCGCCGACAGCGACGTCGATGCCGTCGGCGTCGCGCCGGCCGGCGCGACGACGTCTCCCCCGGAGCCCCTGTCCCTGGAAGCGCCGTCCGCCGGTTCGGCCGGTTCGGCCGGTTCGGCGTTGGCGGGCCGTGCCGGCGAGTCCGTGACCGAGCAGACCCTGCCGAAGATCCCTGGGCTCGTCGGGGAGACGCCGGCGGAGCGGGCGATGACCGGGACGGCCGGGCGGACCCCGACCGCGGACCGGCACGTCGCCGACAGCGGTCAGGACTCCGCGTTGGCCTCGCTCGCGGACCCCGTTCCGTGGCGCGTCGAGCCGCCGTCGTCCCGGACGTCGGCCGCCGACGCCCCGACCGGTCTGCCGGGCATCGGCTCGCTGGACGAGTTGGCCCGGTTCAGCACCGACCTCCCGGCCGCGCCCACGTCCCGGCCGGCGCCGGACCCCGGCGCCCGGCACCGCGCCGCGGACCACGGGCGCGGGCAGGTGTGGATACCGCCGGACTCCCGTTACTGACGCCCGCGCGTCGTTGAATTTTCAAGCGACCTCGGTGGATGAAGGTCGCGGAGCCGCGACACGCCGACCCCGGATCGGGCCGCGACACGCCGACCCGCGAACGACTCGGCGTGTCGCGTCAAGATCGTGCGACGCCCCCCCGGGTGGGCGTTTCGTCCGCCGCGTGCCGGGTACTGACGAGTAGTCCCTGCCCGTAATCGATCACGTGACCGATTCGCCCCGCGTCGGCGTGGCGCAGACCACTCCGAGCGGCCGGGACCCGGCCCCGCCCGTTGCCCCCCGACGGATCGCGGCTGGTTAGGGTTGAGGTGGTCCTGGCACAGCGGAGTGCCGGAGAGCGCGTGGAGCCAGAAGCAACGATGACCTCGACTTCGGCGAGTTCAGCCCCGTCCCGACCCGACAGCAGAACCGACGGCCCCGAGCGGACGGCGAGTCCGGAGCAGGGCCGAGAGCAGCTCCTGCGACGAGCCGCCGAGGCGGCCCCCGAGCTCGCGGAGCTGATCGAGCTGTACTACCGGCACGTGCCGGCCGAGGAGGTCGTCGACGACCGCCCGGCCGACCTCGTCGGCGCGGTGCGCTCGCACCACGACATCGCCGTCACCCGGGTGCCCGGTCGGCCCGTGGTGCGCGTGTTCAACCCCGACCCGACCGCCGACGGCTGGTCCTGCCCGGCCACCGTGATCCAGCTCGTCACCGACGACATGCCCTACCTGGTCGACTCGGTCGCCGCCGAGCTGGCCCGCAGGGGTGTCCAGGTGCAGCGGGTCGTGCACCCCATCGTCGTGGTGCGCAGGGACGTGGCCGGCGGGCTGCGCGCGGTGCTGCCGGGGGCCGACCCCGAGCAGCCGCCGGGCGACGCGCTGGCCGAGTCGTGGATGCTCATCGAGGTGGACCGGATCACGGACCCGGAGCGGGCCCGTGAGCTGGAGCAGCGGTTGCAGTCGGTGCTCAACGACGTCCGCGAGGTCGTCGAGGACACCGACCGGATGAGCGGCACCGCGGGCACGCTCGCCGACGAGCTGGAGCGCACCCCGCCGCCGCTGCCGGGCGAGGAGGTCCACGAGGGCGCGGAGCTGCTGCGCTGGCTCGCCGACGGCCACTTCACCTTCCTCGGCTACCGGCACTACGAGCTGGTCGAGGACCCCGAGACCGGCGACAAGGCGTTGCGGGCCGTGCTCGCCTCCGGGCTGGGCGTGCTGCGTCGCGACAGCCTCGCCGCCCGGAGCTTCACCACCGGCCCGGACGCCGCGGCCCAGGCGCTGTCGCCGCAGCTCCTCGTGCTGACGCAGGCGAGTGCGCCCTCGACCGTGCACCGGCCGGTGTACCCGTACTACGTGGGCGTGAAGACCTTCGACGCCGACCGCAACGTGACCGGGGAGCACCGCTTCCTGGGCGTGTTCACCACCTCGGCGCTGCACGAGGACGTGCTGGACATCCCGGTCATCGAGCGGCGCGTGCGCGAGGTCATCCACCGCGCCGGCTTCCCGCTGGAGTCCTACTCCGGTCAGCGGATGCTGGAGGTGATCCAGAACTACCCGCGCACGGAGCTGTTCTCCACCGACCCGGACTCGCTGTACGACACGACGACCGGGGTGCTGGCGCTGGCCGAGCGGCGCAAGCTGCGGCTGTTCCTGCGCAGGGACCCGTACGGCCGGTTCTACTCGTGCCTGGTCTACCTGCCGCGCGACCGCTACACGACGACCACGCGGCTGGCGATGCAGGACGTGCTGCTGGCCGAGCTGCAGGGCAGCTCGCTGGAGTACAGCGCGCGCGTCGGCGAGTCGGCGCTGGCCCGGGTGCACTTCACCGTGCACACCGACCCGGGCCGGCAGGTCGAGCCGGACACCGCGCGCATCCAGGACAAGCTGGCCGCCGCCGTGCGCAGCTGGGACGACCTGATGATCGACGCGGTCCTGGCCGAGCAGCAGGGGCCGGACGGCACGCAGGGCGTGGTCAGCGGCGAGTCCGCCACCGAGCTGGGGCAGCGCTACGCCACGTTCTTCCCGGAGGCGTACAAGGAGGACTTCACCGCCGGTGAGGGCCTGGCCGACCTGCGCCGCCTGGAGGCGCTCACCGGGGCGCCCGCCGACCTGGACATGCACTTCTACGTGCCGGTCGCCGCCGAGCCGGGGGAGCGGCGGTTCAAGCTGTACCTGGCGGGGCACCGGGTCACCCTGTCCGCGGTGCTGCCGGTGCTCCAGCGGATGGGCCTGGAGGTCGTCGACGAGCGGCCCTACGAGGTCGTCCGCGCGGACGGCGTGCGGTGCTGGATCTACGACTTCGGGCTGCGGCTGGAGCCGGCGGCCCTGGAGAGCATCGCGACCGAGGACGCCACGACGCTGCAGGCGCGGTTCCAGGACGCCTTCGCCGCCGCGTGGCGCGGGGACGCCGAGGTCGACCGGTTCAACGCCCTGGTGCTGCGGGCCGGGCTGAACTGGCGGCAGGCGGCGTTGCTGCGGGCCTACGCCAAGTACCTGCGGCAGGCCCGCACCCCCTACAGCCAGGACTACATCGAGGACGCGGTGCTCGGCCACACCGCCGTGGCCACCGCGCTGGTCCAGCTGTTCGAGACCCGGTTCGACCCGGCGCTGCCCGAGGAGACCAGGGCCAGCCAGGCCGAGGCGCTCACCGCCGAGATCACCCGGATGATCGACGAGGTCACCAGCCTCGACGCCGACCGGATCCTGCGCAGCTACCTGACCCTGGTCAGGGCGACGCTGCGGACGAACTACTTCGTCAGGGACAGCGCCGGCCAGGGCCGGGCGTTCCTGTCGTTCAAGCTGGACCCGCAGGCCGTGCCGGACCTGCCGGAGCCCCGGCCCCGGTTCGAGATCTTCGTGTACTCGCCGCGGGTGGAGGGCGTGCACCTGCGCTTCGGCCCGGTGGCCAGGGGCGGTCTGCGCTGGTCCGACCGCAGGGAGGACTTCCGCACCGAGATCCTGGGCCTGGTCAAGGCGCAGGCGGTGAAGAACGCGGTGATCGTCCCGGTGGGCGCCAAGGGCGGGTTCGTCGTCAAGCGACCGCCGGCGGCGACCGGCGACCCCGGCCTGGACCGGGAGGCGTTCCTCAAGGAGGGCATCGCCTGCTACCGGATGTTCATCTCCGGCCTGCTCGACCTGACCGACAACATGGTCGGCAACGAGGTCGTGCCGGCCAGGCAGGTCGTGCGGCACGACGGCGACGACGCCTACCTGGTGGTGGCCGCCGACAAGGGCACCGCGACCTTCTCCGACATCGCCAACGAGGTGGCCGCCTCCTACCACTTCTGGCTGGGTGACGCGTTCGCCTCCGGCGGCTCGGTCGGCTACGACCACAAGGCCATGGGCATCACCGCCCGCGGCGCGTGGGAGAGCGTGAAGCGGCACTTCCGCGAGCTGGGCGTGGACACCCAGTCGCAGGACTTCAGCGTCGTCGGCGTCGGCGACATGTCCGGCGACGTCTTCGGCAACGGGATGCTGCTGTCCGAGCACATCCGGCTGGTGGCGGCGTTCGACCACCGGCACGTGTTCCTCGACCCGGACCCGGACCCGGCCGTGTCGTTCCGGGAGCGGCGGCGGATGTTCGAGCTGCCCCGGTCCTCGTGGGACGACTACGACCGCAGCAAGATCAGCAAGGGCGGCGGGGTCTTCCCGCGCACCCTGAAGTCGATCCCGGTCAGCCCGCAGGTCAGGGACGCGCTCGGCCTGCCGGAGGGCGTGACCAGGCTGTCCCCGCCCGAGCTGATCAAGGCGATCCTGCTGGCCCCGGTCGACCTGCTGTGGAACGGCGGCATCGGCACCTACGTCAAGGCCTCCACCGAGACGCACGCCGAGGTCGGCGACAAGGCCAACGACGCGGTCCGGGTGGACGGCGCCGACCTGCGGGTCCGGGTGGTGGGCGAGGGCGGCAACCTGGGCCTGACCCAGCGCGGCCGGATCGAGTTCGCCCGCGCCGGCGGCAAGGTCAACACCGACGCGCTGGACAACTCGGCCGGCGTGGACTGCTCCGACCACGAGGTCAACATCAAGGTCCTGCTCGACCGCATGGTCGACGCGGAGCGGCTGGAGCCGGGCGAGCGCAACGAGCTGCTCGCCGCGATGACCGACGAGGTCTCCGACCTGGTGCTGGCCGACAACCACCGGCAGAACGCGGTGCTCGGCGTCAGCCGGGCGCACGCCGCGCCGATGCTGACGGTGCACGCCCGGCTGATCACCGACCTGGAGCAGCGGCGCGGCCTGGACCGGGCGCTGGAGGCGCTGCCCACCCCGGCCCAGTTCAAGGCGCTGGACCAGGCGGGGCAGGGGCTCACCTCGCCGGAGCTGGCCACCCTGCTGGCGCACGTCAAGCTGGCGCTCAAGGAGGAGGTGCTGGCCAGCGACCTGCCGGACGCCGAGGCGTTCGCCAGGCGGCTGCCGGAGTACTTCCCGGCGGTGCTGCGCGAGCGGTTCGGCGACGGCATCGCCAACCACCCGCTGCGCCGGGAGATCACCACCACCCTCCTGGTCAACGAGGTGGTCGACGGCGGCGGCATCTCCTACGCCTTCCGGCTGGCCGAGGAGATGACCGCCAGCGCCACCGACGCCGTGCGCGCCTTCGCCGTCGTGACCAGGGTGTTCGACCTCCAGTCGCTGTGGCGGGAGATCGACGCGCTGGACAACGTGGTGCCCACCGAGATCGCCGACGACATGGTGCTGGAGACGCGGCGGCTGCTGGACCGCGCCTCCCGGTGGCTGCTGACCAACCGGCCGCAGCCGCTGGCCGTCGGCGCCGAGATCAGCCGGTTCGCCCCGGTGGTCCGCGAGCTGGCGTCGCACGTGACCGAGCTGCTGCGCGGCCGCGAGCGCGACGCGGTGGTCGCGCACGTCGAGCGGCTGACCGGACAGGGCGTGCCGGAGGCGCTGGCCCGCCGGGTCGCGGTCCTGCTCTACACCTACGGGCTGCTCGACGTCACCGAGGTGACCGAGCTGGCCGAGCGGGAGAAGCTGGAGGTGGAGCGCAGCCCGCAGGAGACCGCGGAGCTGTACTACGCCCTGTCCGCCCACCTGGACATCGACCAGATGCTCAGCTCGGTGAGCGGGCTCCAGCGCGGCAACCGCTGGCACGCCCTGGCCCGGCTGGCGCTGCGCGACGACCTGTACGGCTCGTTGCGGGCGATCACGCTGGACGCCCTGCGCAGCAGCGACCCCGGCGACACCGCCGAGGAGAAGATCACCAAGTGGGAGGAGGCCAACTCCTCCCGGCTGGCCAGGGCCAGGGCCGCGTTGCGGGCGATCCGCGACTCGGGCCGGCTGGACCTGCCGACGCTGTCGGTGGCGGCCCGCCAGGTGCGCAGCATGGTGCGCTGACCGGCGCCGACGCCGGAGCGACCCGGCGTTGGTCCGGCCCGCGGCGATCGTGAGTACGTTAGGGGATGCAATCCCCTGATGGGCTCACGATCGCCGCGAGGAGGCGTTGTTTCTTGGGCGCGTTCGTCACCGAGGTCCAACCGCGCTGGTCGGACATGGACGCCTTCGGGCACGTCAACCACGCGAACACCGTGACGCTGCTGGAGGACGCCAGGGTCGCGATGCTGTTCGTGGAGGCGGCGCGGCACGGGGTGGACGGGCTGGCGCGGGGCATGGTGGTGGCCAGGCTGGCCGTCGACTACCACGCGCCGCTGCTGTTCACCGGCGAGCCGGTGTGCGTGCGGATCGCGGTGCGCGACCTGAAGGTCGCCTCCTTCGTCCTCGACTACACCGTCCACGGCGGCCGCTCGGGCGACGGCCCGGTGGTCGCCAGCGCGCAGACCCTGATGGCCCCCTACGACGTGGCCAACACCCGACCCCGCCGGCTCACCGAGACCGAGCGGGACTTCCTCGCCGCCTTCCACGCGGGGGGCGGCGTTGCCTGAGCTGCTGGTTCCCGACGCCGCCGACCGCGAGGCGCTGGGCGCCTTCGTGGCCCGCGCCGTGCGGCTGGACGCGCAGACCGTGGTGCGGCTGCGGGCCCGACCCCACCGGCCCGAGCTGCTGGACGCGTGGGCGGCCACCCCGTTCGACGCCCTGGTCACCCGCTCGGTGACCGGGCGGGCCGAGCCGGCCGACGTGACGGTCTCCGGCAACGAGCTGCTCGCCGCCCTCGCGGTGGTGGGCGGGCCGCGGCTGGACCCGGGCCCGCCCAGGGACCTGCTGTGGCGCTCGGCCCTGCCGCCCGGCGAGGGCTGGAGCCGGGTGGACGACCTGCCGGCCACCGTGGTCAGCGAGCTGACCGACCGCGGCGCGGCGCTGGCCAGGGAGAACCAGGGCCCGCACGGCACCCCGCCGGCGTCGCTGCTGGACCAGCCGGTGCTGGTGGTCAGCGGGGCCGGGTTCGACGTGAAGATCCCGCTGCGCTGCCTGTTCGCCCTGTCCGGGATGGGGTTCCTCGGCCCGGTCGGGCCGGACGACGTGGTGCGGGTCAGCGCCACCGACTCGTGGCTGCGGCTGGACGCCCGCTACGGCGCGGTGGTCCGGCGGCGACACGCGTTGCTGCCGCTGCTCGTCTGACGGGCACCGCCGGCCGTCGTCGCGGTGCCCGTCGTCGCGGTGCCCGTCGTGCGAGTGCTCGGCGAGGCCGGCGGGACCACACGGGGCCACACGGGGCCGGGCGCCGCCACCGGCGGCCCGGCCCCCGGCGTCACATCAGCTCGAACCGGTACGAGTACCGGTTGAGGTGCATGACCAGGCTGGACAGCAGCGCCCCCGTCTTCCGGAACTCGCTGAGGTTGACGTGGTTGACCTCGAACGCCAGCCGCGCGGCCAGGTCCTCCAGCAGCCGGTTCTTGGCCAGCTCGGCGGCGTGCGCCTCGCTGCCCGGCCGCAGCTCGTGCAGGTGCGACGCGTTGAGGACCGTGTTGTTCACCCGCACCGAGTTGCAGACGCCCGCGCGGCAGGCCGACAGCGGCACCGGGATGACCTCGGTGTGCCGTTCCAGCCGGCGGATCTCGCCCCGGTCGTGCGCCTCGACGCACACCAGCGTCCGGTCCCTGGTCAGGGGGAAGACGGTCTGGTCGAGGTGCGGTGGCGCCGCGGTGGGCGACTCGGCGGTCCGCAGCCGGACGACGCGCATGTCGAAGGTGCGCTCCATCCAGTCGTAGACCTGCGGTTCGGAGCGGGGGCCGCAGCCGCCCACGTAGACGTCGTCCCGCAGGTGCTTGAGGTCGGCCTCGCCCTCGAAGTGCCCGGCCGGCACGAACGCCCGGTAGCCGAGGGACTCGAAGAAGGCGAGCGCGATCTCGGTCCCCGCCCGCCGGGCCGGGTCGGCGAAGTGCGCCAGCACCACCACGTTCGCGGCCGGCAGGTGCTCCAGCACGACGCCCAGGCTCGCGGTGCGGGCCAGGTCCCGCAGCCCGGTCACCCGCGGCGTGGGCAGCAGGTAGACCAGGGCGTCGGCGGTGAGGTCGCGGTAGAGCTCCAGGAACTGGCTCATCGCGCGGTGCCGCTCCACCGAGGGACCCCGGGGCGGCCCCTCCCGACCCGCCTCGGCGACCAGCGCGAACGGCACGGTGAGCAGGAACGCCGGGTGCGGCAGCTGCGTCGGGTTGAGCCAGTCCGCCTCCCCCTCCGCCGGACCCGCGTTGAGCTGGGCGGTCACCGGGTCTCCCCCTCCTCCTGCTCGGCGAGCGGGCGGACGCGGACCAGCGGGTCGACCCCGGCCTCCACGTGCCGCCCGGTGCGCTGCACCGGCTCGAACCCGAACCGGTCGGACAGCGGGATGACCAGGTCGCACTGGGAGCCGTAGCGGATCTGGGAGAAGCGCTGGCCCTGCCGGCAGCGCCGGTTCTGCCTGGGGTCGAACGGGGTGATCCGGTTGACCGCCTGGTCGGCGATCTGGAGCACGTAGTAGTCCTGGCCGAGCCGGGCGGAGTGGAAGCGGTTGACCACGCGCTGGTTGCGGTGCAGGTAGTCGGCGGCGGCCAGGTCGACCCGCAGGTCGTCGAGGATGTGCTTCTCCATGTCCAGCATCGGCAGGTTGTGCGTGCTGATCGGCTCGGCGAACCGGTGCGACAGCCGGCCCGAGTAGGGGACCCGGTTGACGTGGACGTCGAAGAACGTCATGAAGATGCCGATCACCAGGGCCGGGCGGTCGAACGCGGGGTCGCACAGGGCGTCCCTGGGCGTGTAGGGCCGGCCCTTGACGTCCACCACCGGCTCGTCCGGTTTCGCCAGGCGCTGGTAGAGCAGGACGCCGTCGGCGGGGGAGAAGAAGAAGCCCGGGTCGCTGTACGCCGGGCGGGTGGGATCTCGGAAGAAGTGGTACTGCGAAAGCCAGGAAAGTGGTTTCTCTCGGTATGGGGATATGTCCGATCTCACCCATTCCTCGAGGTTCTTCACCATGCCGGGTGCGCTCCTTGTTCGGTGAGTGTTCGGAGTGCCGAGCGGCGAAGGTATCCACGGGATACCGGAGCGGCCACCGGAGTAGCCGGTTCGGGTGGGGTGACGCCAGGTCGAGTGGAGCCGGGAGGGGAACTCCGCCGACGCACGGTGATCCGGCCCCGGGCGCTCCCTGCGTCGGGTGGCCGAGCGGCTGCGCCGGGCGGGGGAGAACACGCCCACGCTCGGTGGTCCCGGGCTGCCGCCGGGCGGGGTGGTTCGGCCGTCCTGTCGGGGTTCGTCCGCTCCGTCGCCGAGTGAACGTCACCCGGATGAGTTGATCTGTGCGGCGAGCGCGTGACCTTCCCGCCCCGCCCTCCGCCCGTCGCCCGGTCCGGGAATCGTGGGCCGGTTCCGGTTCAGCCGGTCGGGGCCGGCCGATCGGGTGTCCGGCGTCCGGCCACCGGATCTCCGGGTTTCTGGTCTCCGGGTTTCTGGTGCCCCGCTTCCTGGCGTCCGGGTTCCTGGCGCCCGGCCGTCCGACGTCCGCGCGCCGGCAGGGCGAGCACCGCGAGGCCGCCCAGGACGAGGACCGCGCCGGCGACGCCACCGGTGGTGACCGGCTCACCGAGCACGGCGACCCCCAACGCGGCGGCGACCACCGGCTCGGCGAGGTTGAGCGTGGCGACCGTCGGCGCCGGCAACACCCGCAGGCCCGCCCCGAAGAGCAGGTAGGCCAGGACCGTGGGCACCAGGGCCAGGTAGCCCACCGTCAGCCAGCCCTGCGCGTTCTCCAGCCCACCCGGCCAGCGCAGCGCCAGCACCGGGACCAGCGGCACGGCGCCGGCGGCGAACAACAGCCCCATCGCCCCGTCCGAGCGCTGGCCCGAGGCGATCAGCCGGGAACCGGCGACCGTGTACACGCCGTAGCCCAGACCTGCGGCCAACGCGAGGGCCAGACCGAGCGGCACGCCGTCCCCGCCCCCGGCGGGCGCCCCGGCGAGCACCAGGGTGACGACACCGGCGACGGCCAGCGCCGTGGCGGTCGTCCACAGCCGACCCGGCGCGCGGCGGGTCGCCGCCCACGTCGCCAGCCCCGCCCAGATCGGGCACGAGCCCAGCGCGACCACCGTGCCGATCGCCACCCCGGCCAACCGGACCCCGGAGAAGAACCCCACCTGGAACAGCGCCACGCCCGCCGCGCCGGCGGTGAGCACCCGCCAGTCCACCCGCGCGGCGGCGCGGAACGCGCCCCGGGCCCACGCCAGGCCGAGCAGCACCGCGCCGGCCAGCGCCACCCGGGCCGCGCCCACCACGAGCGGGTCGAGCCCGTCCGGCCCGAGGGCCTGGGCGGTTCCGGTGGTGCCGAACAGCGCCGAGGCGACGAGCACGAGCGACGCCGCGCGACTGGTGGTGGCGGTCCCGGTCATCCGGGCCATGATGGACGGTGGCCCACCGCTCGGGCGAACGGTTTTCCCACGTCGCGGCGCCCGGCTCCGCGCCGGACGCCGGCCGGGCTCAGACCAGCCAGACGGCGGTGTCCGGCGGCAGGTGCTCGCCCTCCAGCGGGCCGCTGGCCAGCAGCACGTCGCCCGGGGGCAGCGGCACCGGGCCGCCGGAGGTGTTCAGCGCGCAGATCAGCCCGCCGCCCTTGCGGCGGAACGCGAAGCAGCCGGGGGGCGCGCCGTACCACTCGACCTCGTCGCCCGCGAACGCCGGGTGCGTCCGTCGCAGCTCGATCGCCTGCCGGTACAGCGACAGCATCGAGTCGGGGTCCTCCAACTGGGCCTCGGCGGTGAGCCGGCCCCAGTCGCCCGGCATCGGCAGCCAGGTGCTCACGCCGGTGGTGAACCCGTAGGGCGCGGTCTCGCCCTCCCACGGCAGGGGCACCCGCGCGCCGTCCCGGCCCGGCCGGGCCCCGCCGGTGCTCCGGAAGATCGGGTCCTGCCGGGCCCAGTCGGCCACCGCCACGTCCGGCAGGCCCAACTCCTCGCCGTTGTAGAGGTAGATCACGCCGGGCAGCGCCAGCTCCACCAGCGCCATCGCCCTGGCCCGCTGGGTGCCCAGCGCGCCCCCGCCGTACCGGGACACGTGCCGGCCGACGTCGTGGTTGGACAGCGTCCAGGTGGGCGGCGCGCCGGCGGCCGAGGCGAGCGAGCGCTCGATCGTCTCCCGCACGGCGTCGGCGTCGAAGGCGGTGGCCAGCAGGCGGAAGTCGAAGCCCAGGTGCGGCCCGTCGTGCGCGGAGCGGAGGAGGAGCTCGTCGTCCCCGGCCCGGATCTCCCCGGTGGCGACGCGGCCGGGGTACTCGTCGAGCACCTCCCGGACCCGGCGGTGGATCTCCCGCGCCCCGTCGACGTCGAACCGCGGGTCGACCTCGTCCGGGGTGACGGGAGTCGCCTCGGCCACCAGCAGACCCGAGGCCGCCTCCGGCCGGCCCACCTCCCTGGCCATGCCGTGCGCGACGTCCACCCGGAAGCCGTCCACGCCGCGGTCGAGCCAGAACCGCAGCGTCCGCTCCAGGTCGGCCCACACGTCCGGGTGCGCCCAGTTGAGGTCGGGCTGCCCCGGCGCGACCAGGTGCAGGTACCACTGCCCGTCGGCGACCCGGGTCCACGCGGGGCCGCCGACCATGCTGGACCAGTCGTTCGGGGGGAGGTCGCCGCCGGGGCCGCGGCCGTCCCGGAAGACGTAGCGGGCGCGTTCCCGGTCGCCGGGGGCCGCGCGCAGCGCCGCCTGGAACCACTCGTGCTGGTCGCTGGTGTGGTCGGAGACCAGGTCGATCGTGACCCGCATGCCGTGGGCGTGCGCGTCGGCCAGCAGCCGGTCGAAGGACGCCAGGTCGCCGTAGAGCGGGTCCACGTCCCTGGGGTCGACGACGTCGTAGCCGTGGTCGGCCATCGGGGAGCGGAAGAACGGGGTCAGCCAGAGCGCGTCCACCCCGAGCAGCTCCAGGTAGCCGAGCCGGCCGCGGATGCCCTCCAGGTCACCGACGCCGTCGGCGTCGGAGTCGGCGAACGAGCGGACGTACACCTGGTAGAAGATCGCGTTCCGCCACCAGGTCGGGTCGTCGGCGATCTCGTTGCGTAGGTCGGCCGATCGTCGCACGGTGAGTCATCCTGCCATCAGAAGCCGATCTCGCTCGCCCCGTCCGAGTGATCAACCTTGCGTCGGCTCCGTGACCAACACCACTCGGGACGGCGGGGTCGCGAACCCGCTCCGCGACTCAGATCCAGGCGTTCATCAGACTGTTCGCGGCCATCTCCAGGTACGACCAGAGCTGGGCGCGGCGCTCCTCGTCGAGGCCGGCCTCGTCCACCGCCACCCGCATGCACCGCAGCCAGGCGTCCCGCTCCAGCGGGCCGATCTTGAACGGCGCGTGCCGCATCCGCAGGCGCGGGTGGCCGCGCCGCTCGGAGTAGGTGTGCGGGCCGCCCCAGTACTGGGAGAGGAACAGGAGCAGCCGCTCCTCCGCGGGGCGGAGGTCCTCCTCCGGGTACATCGGCCGCAGCAGCTCGTCCCTGGCCACCTCCTGGTAGAAGCGGGCGACGATGCGACGGAAGGTCTGCTCGCCACCCACGGCCAGGTAGAAGTTCTCCGGAGCGCCCACGATCCCCATCCTTGCCTAAGCCGTCGTCGAGACGTCAACGCGGCCGGGCACAAGAACATTTCCGGCGCAGCACCGGTGCGACCCGCCCCACGTTCACCGGTCCGTGGCCGGGCCGTCGCCCGCGCGCCGTCCCGCCACCCTGCCATGCTGGAAATCGGGGGTTCCCCCCACGTAACACCGTTTTGGACGTACGGGCGGGCAGCGGGGGCCGAAACAACGGGCACCCCTGGCCCCACGAACGCCCTCCTGTCATGTCGTGCGGCACCGTGCGCCCCGTCCGGGTGAGCTGCCAGTGCCCGCAAAGCCGAGGGCCGCCGCCGACCACGAGGTCGGCGGCGGCCCTTCGAGCCGGGGTGGAGCTCAGCCCCCGCGCGTCATCGCGATCGGCGGCTCGAAGCCGGCCTCGTCGAACGCGGCCTTGATCCGGGCGCGCAGCGCCCGCTGCACCGCCCACTGCCGCCCCGGCCGGACCTTGACGGTCAGCCGCAGGGTGATGCTCTCCGCGGTCACCTTCTCCACGCCGAGCACCTCGACCGGCTCCAGCACGTCCTCGGACAGCGGGGCCAGGGACGTGGCCTCGGCCGCGGCCTCGCCGGCCAACTCGGTGGCCCGCCCCACGTTGGTGCTGTGCGAGACCGGCAGGTCCACCACGGCCACGGCGTAGCCCTGGCTGGAGTTGCCGACCCGCAGGATCTCACCGTTGCGGACGTACCAGACCGTGCCGTTGACGTCCCGGACCGTGGTCACCCGCAGGCCCACCGCCTCCACGGTGCCGGTGGCCGGCCCGAGGTCGACGACGTCGCCGACCCCGTACTGGTCCTCCATCATCATGAACATCCCGGACAGGAAGTCCTTGATGAGGTTCTGCGCGCCGAAGCCGAGCGCGATGCCGGCGACGCTGACCGAGGCCAGGATCGGCGCCAGCGGGATGCCGAGCTTGTCCAGCACCATCAGCGCGGCCATGCCGAGGACCAGGAACGAGGTCAGCGACTTCAGGACCGAGCCGATGGTCCGCACCCGCTGCGCCCGCCGCTCGGACAGCAGCGGCCCCAGCCCCTCGGTGGCCCGCTCCTTGAGCGGGGTCAGCAGCAGCGGGGCCCTGCCGTCGCCCCGGCCGCTGGTCAGTCGGTTGATCAGGCGGTGGATCAGGTACCGGACCAGGAACGCGATCACGATGATCAGCACGATCTGGCCGGCGTTCATGATCAGCGAGGGGAGGTTGGTGGCCAGGTAGTTGACGACCTTCTCCGGGTCCTGCGCGGCCTTGGTCACGCCGTTGAGGTCCACGTTCGGGACGTCGATCGGGTCGGTGGGCACGTCAGGGTCTCTCCAGCTCCATGCCGGTGGCGTCGGCGAGGAAGACGAGCTGGTCCACCGCGAGCGCGACGGTCCTGCTCACCGAGCGCGTCGAGTGGCCCACGTCGGTCTCCCTCCGCAACAGCACCGGTTGCTCGTCGGGGTGCGCCGCGGTCGCGTGCTGCAGCGCCGCGCACATTTTGCGCGCGTGCGCCGGGTCGACGCGGCTGTCCGAGTCGAACACCGTGAACAGCACCGACGGGTACTTCACCCCGGGCCGCACGTTGTGGTACGGCGAGTACTCCAGCAGCCAGGCCAGCGCCTCCGGGTCGTCGGCGCTGCCGTACTCCTCGTGCCAGATGCGCCCGATGAGGAACTTCTCGTACCGGGCCATGTCGAGCAGGGGCGCCGAGCAGACCACCGCCCGGTACAGGTCGGGCCGCTGGGTCAGCGCCGCGCCGACCAGCAGGCCGCCGTTCGAGCCACCCACCACCGACAGCCGCTCCGGCGTGGTCCACCCGCTGGCGACCAGGTGCTCCGCCGCGGCGTGGAAGTCGTCGAAGACGTTCTGCTTGCGCTCCCGCATCCCCGCCTGGTGCCACTCCTCGCCCTCCTCGCCGCCGCCGCGCAGCGACGCCAGGGCCCACACGCCGCCGGCGGCGACCCAGGCCAGCGCGGTGGGGCGGTAGCCGGGCTCCTGGCTGAGCGAGAAGCCGCCGTAGCCGGTGAGCATCGCCGGGCGTGGCCGGTCGGGCAGCTCGGTGGGGGTGATCAGGAACATCCGCACGACCGTGCCGTCGGCCGAGGCGTACTCGACCTGCCGGGTCCGCAGCGGGGGCGGGGCCACCGCGCCGGGCGCGGCCTCCACCAGCTCCGCGGTCCCGGAGCCGAGCCGGTACCGGTGGACGCAGGGCGGGGTCAGGAAGTCGGTCCAGCCCAGCCACAGCGTGTCCGCGCTGTGCCCGGTGGCGTCGTCGACCGTGGTCAGCCCGGTCAGCGAGCCCGTGCCGGGCAGCGGGACGGTCTCCACGTGCTCCCCGCTGGCCGGGTCGTGCAGGTGCACCTCGGCCACCGCGTGCCGGGTGCGCAGCACCGCCAGCCGGGGGCCGGTGCCCTCGTCGCCGGGCACCCAGCGCACCGCGTCGAGCACGGAGTCGGCCTCCTCGCCGACCAGCTCCGTCCAGTGCTCGGGCTCCGGGGCGGCGGGGTCGGCCACGCACAGCCGCCAGCGCGGCGCGTCGAGCGTGGTGAGCAGGTACAGCCGGCCGTCCCGCTCGACCCACGCCTGACACCGGGTGTCGCGGTCGTCGCTGACGACCTGGCGCAGCGCGGGGACCGGGGCCGGAGCCGGGCCCTCGGCGGGCGTCAGCTCGGCGATCCAGACGGAGTCCCGGCGCGCGGTGCCCTTGCTGCCGCTGACGACGAGCCAGCGGCCGTCCCGGGAGACGCGCACGCCGTAGTAGTAGGTGTGGTGCAGGCCCTCGCCGTGCACCATCACGTCCTCGGTGTCCGGGTCGGTGCCCAGCCGGTGCCGCCAGACCCGGCGGTGGAACTGCGTCTCGTCCGGTGGCAGCAGGCCGGGGTCCAGCCGGCGCACGTAGAAGAACTCCTCGCCGCCGGGCAGCCAGGCGATGTCGGAGTACCGGCACCGGTCGATCGGCCCCTCCACCAGCTCGCCGGTGTCGACGTCGAGCACGTGCAGCCGGGACTCCTCGTCGCCGCCCACCGACACCTGGTAGGCCAGCAGGCGGCCCTCCAGGCTCGGCGCCCAGGTGTCCAGGGTGGTCAGCCCGGACGGGTCCAGCGCGGTCGGGTCCAGCAGGACCCGCTCGTCGCCGTCGGGCTCCCGCACGCGCAGCACCGCGTGCTCCTGGCCGGGCTCGCGGCGCACGAAGAAGGCGCGCCCCGCCCGCCACACCGGCACGGACACCGACCCGGCGCTGACCAGCTCCTCCAGTCGGGCGGCCGCCGACTCCCTGCCGGGCAGCGCGTCCAGCCGGGCGCGGGTGAGCTCGTCCTGGGCGGCGGACCAGGCGGTGGTGCGCGGGTCGCTCGGGTCCTCCAACCAGCGGTAGGGGTCGGCGACCGGATGGCCGTGCAGGTCCTCGACGAGGTCGAGCCGCTCGGCGGGCGGGTAGGTCGCGTCGGCGGGGGGCGCGTCGGTCACGGCACCGACACTAGCCAGCGCGGGGACGGGAACGGGGTGGGACCGCGCCGTTCCCGCCGTGTTCGGTGTGGCCTGCTCGACACGTCGCGGATCGCGCGTGCGTTTCGGGGCGGGTTTGTGGTCGACTAGGCGGCAGCACCGGTGGGCCCGACCCACACGGGGAAGGCCCTCCGGTACCGGGCGTGGCTCGGGTGCGGGTGACCCGCGCCGCCAGCCCCGGAACCGGTGGAGGTGGTCGCGTGCCCGACCGACAACCGACCCCAATCGGCGCCCCCGGCGGGCCGGCGCCGCGGACCCTCGCGTGCCCGCTGCCCCGCCCTCCGACGTTGACCACGGGTCCGGTGGCCGGGATCGTCGCGGACAAGGCCACGGCCAGCGGCGCCCCCGCGTGGGGGCGGCGTCGGGTGCTCCTCCTCAACACCACCTTCGAACCGCTCACGGCGCTGCCGCTGCGGCGCGCGATCGTGCTCGTGGTCTGCGGCAAGGCCGAGGTCGTGCACGGCGACCCCGCCGGTCTGGTGCTGCACTCGGCCACCGACAGCATCCTGGTGCCCTCGGTCATCCGGCTCAGCACGTACGTGCGGGTGCCGTACCGGGCCAGGGTGCCGTTGACCAGGGCGGGGCTGATGCACCGGGACCGGTATCGGTGCGCCTACTGCGGGGGCCGCGCCGAGACGATCGACCACGTCGTGCCGCGCAGCAGGGGCGGCGCGCACTCGTGGGAGAACTGCGTGGCCAGCTGCGCGCGGTGCAACCACCGCAAGGCGGACAAGTTGTTGGCGGAGCTGGGCTGGCGGTTGCGGGTGCTCCCGACCGCCCCCAGGGGGCCGCACTGGCGGCTGCTCGCCGGGGTGCCCGACGCCGACCCGCTCTGGCTGCCCTACCTCGGCGAGCCCGCCGCCTGACCGGCCTCACCCCAGGAATCGGCGCGGTCGGCGGCGGCCCGCCGTCGGTCACATGGCGAACGCGGCGGCGCGGTGTTCGCCGTGGATGCGCACGCCCCGGTCCACGTCCCCGTGGATGCGGACCCCGCGCTCGGCGGCCCCGTGGATGCGGACGCCGGCGGTGAGGGCGTGGATGCGCACACCCCGCTCCACCGAGTGAATCCGCACGCCCCGCTCGGTGGAGTGAATCCGCACGCCGCGGTCGACGGCGTCGGCGGTGGGAACACCGTGTGCGCGGTGGATGCGGACGCCGGCGTGGATGCGCACTCCACGCCCGTCTGTCCGATGGATGCGCACGCCGGAGTGGATGCGCACGCCGCGCTGCGCCTCGCGGTGGATGCGCACGCCACGGCCGGTGGCGTCGTTCGCGACGCTGTGAATACGGACGCCGCGGGAAACCCGGGCGTCGCACCCGGCCGAACGGTCGAAGCCCGGCCTGCTCCCGGCCGGTCGCCGGGCGCCGCCGTCACCGCTGCGGAATGCAGCCGGACGGGTGAAAGCGTTGCTCTGAATGGTGGGCGTCACGATCCGCATAACCGGTCCTCCTGGGGGAAGCAGTCGTACTGAGGATCTCTCGCGTCATTCCGCAAGACCCGGACAGGTGAAAAGCTAGGAGCCGCGCTGTCGGGGGACAAGCCGCCAACCTGCCCGCCATTCGCCGCCGTCCGGCCCGGGTCTGTTCGGCTTCGGACGGTCGGCTGCTCGAGTGATGCGTGGTAACGCTGCGCAAGGACGCTGTCGCCCGCGGGTACGGTCGACAGGCGCCGGACAGACATCATGTCGGGCGAGCCGGCACGAGCCGCCCTGGTGGTGGGCGCGTGGTGGACGACGGCTTCGACGACGGCGGAGTGGGAGCGGCATGGGCGAGCGGGGCGCGGACGGCGGGGTCCGGTCGGACAGCGCCGAGCCGCGGCGGGACGTCGGTCCCGCCGGTGGGGCCGACGCCTCCGGTGGCGCCGACCGGCCGGCGGGGCCGGCCAGGGGTGTGCGCACCCCAGCCTTCCACCGACTGCTCGCCGCGTGGACGGTGTCCCTGGTCGGCGACGGCGTCCGGGTCGTCGCGCTGCCGTTGTTCGCCGCGGTGACGACCAGGGACCCGCTGGCCGTCTCGGCGGTGGCCGTGGCCGAGGTGCTGCCGTGGCTGCTGGTCGCCCTGCCGGCCGGTGCGCTGGTCGACCGCTGGCGACCCCGGCGGGTCGTGCTCGTCGCGCACGTCCTGCGGGGGGCGGTCACCCTGGGTCTGGCCGCCGCGGTGGCCACCGGCCACGCGGGGGTGTGGGCGCTCGTCTGCGTCGCGTTCGTCCTGACCTCCGCGGAGACCTTCGCCGACTCGGCCTCCCAGCTCCTGCTGGTCGAGATCGCCGGTCCGGCGGATCTGGACGCCGCCAACGGGCGGTTCATCAGCGCGGAGACCGTCGGCGTCGACCTGGCCGGACCGCTGGCGGCGACCCTGGTGTTCGCCTGGGAGCCCGCGGCCTGCTTCGCCGTGGACGGGCTGTCCTTCGTCGTGGCCGCGGCACTGGTGGCCAGCCTGCCGGATGTCGTTCCGCACCGCGAGTCGACGGCGGGGACGCGCCTGCGCGCGCAGATCGCCGAGGGCGGGCGCTACCTGCTGGGGCACCGGGGGCTCCGCGCGCTGGTGGGGGTGGTGGTCGTGGCGGCCGTCGCGGCCAGCGCCGTGAACGCCGTGACCGCCCTCTACGCGATCGAGGCGCTGGCGATCCCGGCGGCCGTGGTGCCGACCCTGATGGTGGCGATGGCCGTGGGCACGATCGTGGCGGCCAGGGCCGTCCCCCGGCTGGTGGGATGGCTCGGCGAGGGCAGGGTGATGGTCGCGTCGCTGGTCGTGCTCGCCGCGGGCTTCGCGGGGCTGGGGTTGGCGCCGCACCCGGTGACGGCCTGGGTCGGCTACCTCGTGGTGGGCGTCGGCGTGGGCGCGTGGAACGTCCTGTCGGCCACCCGGCGGCAGCGGCTCACCCCCGGCCACATGATGGGCAGGGTCTCCAGCACGTACCGAGTGCTGACCTGGGGGTTGATGCCGCTGGGCGCGGGCGTGGCCGGCCCGCTCGCCAAGGCCACCTCGCTGGGCGCGGTGTTCGTGCTGGCCGGCGGCCTGGTCGCGGCGACGGCGCTGGTGGCGGCCGTCCCGCTGCTCCGGACCGGCGCCGGCGGGCCCGAGCCCGAACCGGCCTAGCGACCGCCGTTCGGGTGTCATCCGGACGGGGGTAAAACCCGGACAGGCCAAGCCGTCCGGACGCTGCAGGTCATCCGGACGGCGGCAGGGGTGGTCGTCGGTGGGGGCTCAGGCGGGGCTGGTGGTCCGGGTGCGGATCGCCCCGCGGTCCTTGCGGCGCACGTAGACCTGCTTGCGCACCTTCGCCACCACGGTCCCGTCGGTGGCCACGACCTCGGTGTCGAACCAGAACAGCCCCTTGCCGTCCGCGTCGGTCCGCTCGCGGATCTCGGCCAGGTGGTCGTCGGTCAGCCGGAACTCGGCGAGGACGTCGCCCCGGCCGGGGCGGACGAACGTGATCTCGCCGGCCTTGTCCCACACGACGTAGTCGCGCCCCAGGTTCCGCAGCACGAGCAGCATCCAGAACGGGTCGGTCATCGCGAACAGCGAACCGCCGAAGTGCGTGCCGACGTAGTTGGTGTTCCACCGGTGCTGGCGCAGGCGGACGCGCGCGTGGCGGAAGTCGTCGGACAGCTCCAGGACCCGGACGCCGGCGAACAGGAACGGCGGCCAGAGGTTCATCAACCGGCGGAGGCGGCGGGCACGCATGGGCGCGATTGTCGCAGCAAGTGCTACTGGTCGGTAACTTGTTGCCCCCGCTCTTCCCGGGATGTGCCGGGGATCACTTCCGGGTGATCCTGGGAGGAGATCGACGCCGGCGTGACCGCGGCCTGGGGAGGCGGCATGGAACTGCACGAGCTCACCGCGCTGGAGCAGGCCGAGGCGGTGCGCCGGCGGGAGGTCGACCCGGTCGAGCTGGCGGAGCACCACCTCCGGCGCGCCGAGGCGCGGCCCGACCTGGGCGCCTTCGCCCTCCTGACCGCCGACCGGGCGCTGGCCGAGGCCAGGGCGGTCCGCCGGCGCGTGCTCGCCGCCGACGCCCCGCTGCCCCCGCTCGCGGGGGTGCCCACCGCCGTCAAGGACCTCAACCTCACCGCCGGCGTCCGCACCGCCTTCGGCTCGGCGCTCTACCGGGACTTCGTCCCCACCGTCGACGACGACGTGGTCGTCGCGCTGCGCCACGCCGGGCTGGTCGGCCTGGGCAAGACGAGCACCTCGGAGTTCGGCCTGGCCTGCTACACGGAGCCCGCCGGCCAGCCGCCCGCGGTCACCCCGCACGACCCGGGCCGGACGGCCGGCGGGTCCTCGGGCGGGGCGGCCGCCGCCGTGGCCGCGGGCCTGCTGCCGATCGCGCAGGGCAGCGACGGCGCGGGCTCGATCCGCGTCCCGGCGGCCTGCTGCGGCGTGGTCGGCCTCAAGCCGTCCAGGGGGAGGGTGCCCAGGGGGCCGCTGGCCGGCGACGTCACCGGGATGGCGGTCATCGGCCCGCTCGCGCGCACCGTCGCCGACGCGGCGGCGGTGCTCGACGCGATGGTCGTCGACCGACCGGGTGAACCCTGGACCGCGCCCCCGCTGCCGGCCGGCGAGACCTTCCTCGACCACGCCCGCCGGCGACCGGGCCGGCTGCGGATCGGTCGGTACGCCCGCCCGCCGGTGCCGGACACCGAGGTGGCCCCGGAGTGCCTGGCGGCATGGGAGGAGGCCAGCGAGCTGCTCGACCGGCTCGGGCACGAGGTCGTCGACGTCGAACCGCCGTTCCCGGACTACGCGGTGCCCGCTGTCGAGACGGTGTGGGCCGTGCTCGCCCACGCCGTGCCCGTCGACCCGGAGCGCGTGGGCGAGCTCCTGCCCCTCACCCGGTGGCTGCGGGAGCGGGGGCAGGCGATCCCCGCTCCGGACTTCCTCCACGCCCTCCAGGTCGCGCAGACGGTCGGGCGCGCCGCGGTGACCGCCCACCGCGACTGCGACGTGGTGCTCACCCCGGCGCTGGCCCAGCTCCCGCCCCCGGTCGGCTGGTTCGCCGAGACCGGCGACCCCGCGGCGGACTTCGCCAGGCAGAAGCGGTTCACCCCCTTCACCACCGGCTACAACGTCACCGGCCAGCCCGCGGTGGCGCTGCCGGTGAGCCGCACCGCGAGCGGGCTGCCCGTCGCCGTGCAACTCGTGGGGCGCCCGGCGGGGGAGGGCGCGTTGCTCGCGGTGGCGGCCCAGCTCGAAGCGGCCCGGCCGGACGCCTCCCACCGGGTCCCCGTGCCCTGACCCGGCAACCGGCGCCGCCCGTCGCGCGGTGATCTCGGCGGGTCCGAGGGGCCGAGTGCGTGGTGGATCAGCTACGGTACGGCCGTGAGCGTCGTGGAGACCGTCGTCGTCTTCGCGCTGATCCCGCTGGGCATCTACGGCGTGATCACGCTGTTGACGTTGTGGCCGAAGTTCACTCGTGGGCCGCGTTACCGTCCGGGCCAGGAGTGGGAGTACGAGCCGGTGTGGTGGACCGCCAACCCGGCCGGCCTCGGCGTGCCCGCCGGGGGACACGGCGGGGCGGCGGGATCGTCGACGCCCGGCGCGGAGCCGGCCGAGGAGACCCTGACGGCCGGGCAGCCGGCCGGAACCGCCCGGGGAGGTGCCCGTGGGAGCTGGTGAGATCCGCGAGCGTCGGCAGGTCGACGAGGCCGAGCTCGGGCCGGGCGAGGCCGTGATGGCCACCGGCCGGGTCTCGGTCGCCCGCCGCATCGTGCCCGGCCGCCCCCGGCTGCCGTTCACCCCGCAGCAGCTCGCCCAGATCGACGAGGCGCTGACCGTCACCAGCCGGGTCACCGGCCTGGACTTCAGCGTCTACCTCGGCGACCTCGGCGAGGACACCCGGGCCACGGCCGAGCGGCTGCACGCCGACGTCGGCCGGCGCGCCGCCGAGGCCGTGCTCGTCGCGGTGTCGCCCGGCCAGCGCGTGGTCGAGGTGGTGACGGGTGAGGAGTCGCACCGGCGCCTGCCCGACCGGGGCTGCACGCTGGCCGTGATGGGCATGGTCGCCTTCTTCAAGGAGGGCGACCTGGCCGGCGGCCTGCTGAGCGGCCTGCGCATGCTCGGCGACCAGGCCGGCCGCGCGCCCGAGCGGCGCTGATCCCGCTTCCGGCGCCGTGCCCGCCACCCGTGGGCACGGCGCCTTCTGCTGCCGCCCGCCCCCATACGGCGGTGCGGGGTCCTCTCGGCCGCCGGGGCTGCCCTGAGGAGGCCCCCTGAGGAGACCTCAGAGCAGGCCGAAGCGCTGGAAGTAGTCGAACAGCTCGACCGCCGAGGACGTGACGCCCACGGCGCCCAGCCCGTGCGCCCTGGCGCCGTACTGGGTCCCGTTGTGCGGCATGCAGTAGACGACGACCGGGGTGTCCACCCCGGTGTCCCTGGCCTCCCGCAGCAGCTCCAGGCCGGCGTCGGGATGGAAGGCGCCGTTCTCCTCCCGGCCCATGTCGGTCACAATCAGCCGGAACCGCCTGCGCGACAACAGGTTCATCGCGTCGCTGGTGTTGTCGACGAGGTCGACCCGGACGCCGTTGGCCCGGAGCTGCTCCACGAGCAGGGCCTTGGTCTCGGGTTTGTCGTCCACCCACAGCACGGCGAAGGGCTCGCCCTCGGGGCGTGGCGCGACCGCTTCCGCCGGTTCGACGCGGGTCAGCGGTTCGAGGGGCAGGGGTTCGAGCGGCGGCTGCTTCGGCTCGGGCGGCGTCGCCGCCGGCAGCCCCTTCGGCTCCTTCGTCCCGTCCACGGTCTTGCGCAGGGTCGCGACCTGCCGCTGGAGGTCCTGGATCAGCTCGTTCTGCTGGTGGTTCAGCTCGCGCATGGTCAGCCGCTGGCCGCCGATCTCGATCTCCACCTCGCGGTGCGCGGCGGCGCGCACGATCCGCGCGAGCGGGCCGCGGAACAGCAACAGGGCGGTCAGCGCCAGCGCCGGCCACAGGAGGCTGGCGACCGCTGACACCAGCGACGCGACCTCGGCCATGCCGCCAGCTTACGCTCGGTAGCACCACCGTTACCGCGCATTCGGGTGGTGGGTCTCCCCTGGCTGGGGAGACCCACCACCGAGCGCGTCAGGAGCGGTCGAAGGCGCGGGCCGCCAACGCCCGTTCGATACCCGAGCTGCCCTCGGTCACCAGCCGCCGCAGCGCCGGCGGGTGCTCCTCGACCAGCCACTGGTGGGCCGCCGTCAGCGTGGACCGGTCCACCGCCCACGCGGGGAACAGCCCGACCACGGTGGGCTGGGCGCGCTCGCTGGAGCGCCGCTGCCACACCCCGTCGACGTCGGCGAAGTAGCGCTCGACGTACGGGGCCAGCAGCTCCTTCTGCGCCGGGTGGGAGAACCCGCTGATGATCGCCTCGTTGACGGCGTTGGGCAGCTCGTCGTCGTGCACCGCCCGCCGCCACGCCTCGGCCTTGGCAGCCGCGGTCGGCACCAGCGCCCGCGCCCGCTCCGCCTGCCGGCGGCCGGTCGCGGTGCGGTCCCGCTCCTCCTCGGCGGCGATCTCCGCCTCGCCCGCCGCGCCGTGCGCGACCAGTGCCTGCAGCAGCCGCCACCGCAGGTCGGTGTCCACCACCAGGCCGGGCAGCGGAGCGGAGCCGTCGAGCCAGCCCCGCACGGTCGCGACCTGCTCCGCCCCCAGCACCGAGCTGGACAGGGAGTTGACGAACGCGAGCTGGTGGTCCGAGCCGGGCTCGGCGGCCACGGCCAGCTCCAGCACGCGGGTGGAGAACCGGCGCCAGCCCTCGGCCGTCCACGTCGGGTCGGTGTAGGAGTTCAACGCGGTCTGCGCCTGCAGCAGCAGCCGCTGGACCACGCCCACCTCGCTCTCGCCGCCCACGCCGCCGAGCACCAGGGTGACGAAGTCCCTGGCCTTCAGCTCGGCCTCCCGGGTCATCTCCCACGCCGCCGACCAGCACAGGGTGCGCGGCAACGGGTCGGCGATGTCGCCGATGCGGTCGACCAGCGTGGCCAGCGACTCCGGGTCCAGCCGCATGGTGCAGTAGGTCAGGTCGTCGTCGTTGACCAGCACGAGCCGGCCGCGGGGCACGCCGACCAGCTCCGGCACCTCGGTGCGGTCGCCGGAGACGTCCAGCTCCACGCGGTGCGTGCGCACCAGCTTGCCGGTCTCCGGGTCCTCGTCGTACACGCCCACGGCCAGGCGGTGCGTCCGCAGCTCGCCCTTGCCCGGCCGCGCCGGGCTCTGGAGCACCGCGAACTCGGTGAACCGGCCCTCGGCGTCGACGGCGAACCGCGGCCGCAGCATGTTCAGGCCGGTGGTCTCCAGCCACTGCGCGCTCCACCACGACAGGTCGCGGCCGGAGGCCGCCTCCAGCGCCGACAGCAGGTCGGCCAGGGTGGCGTTGCCCCACGCGTGCTTGTCGAAGTAGACCCGCAGCCCGGCGAGGAAGTTCTCCAGCCCGACGTAGGCCACCAGCTGCTTGAGGACGCTGGCGCCCTTGGCGTAGGTGATGCCGTCGAAGTTGACCTCCACCGCCTGCAGGTCGGGGATGTCGCAGGCGATCGGGTGGGTCGAGGGCATCTGGTCCTGGCGGTAGGCCCACGCCTTCTCGATGCTGGCGAACGTGGTCCACGCGTGCCGGTACTCGGTGGCCTCGGCCTGCGCCAGCACGCTCGCCCAGGTGGCGAACGACTCGTTCAGCCACAGGTCGTCCCACCACCGCATGGTGACCAGGTCGCCGAACCACATGTGCGCCATCTCGTGCAGCACGGTCTCGGCGCGCCGCTCGTACATGTAGGAGGTCACCCGGCTGCGGAAGACGAAGTCCTCCAGGAAGGTGACGCAGCCGGCGTTCTCCATCGCGCCCGCGTTGAACTCCGGCACGAAGCACTGGTCGTACTTGCCGAACGGGTAGCGCACGCCGAAGGCGCGGTGGAAGAAGTCGAAGCCCTGCTTGGTCTCGGTGAACAGCCGCTCGGCGTCCATGTGCTCGGCCAGCGACGCGCGGCAGTACAGGCCCAGCGGGATCGTGCCCTCGGCGTCGGTGAACTCGTCGCGCCACTCCGCGTACGGGCCGGCGACCAGGGCCACGAGGTAGGTCGACATCGGCTTGGTGGTGGCGAAGACGTGCCGCACGGCGCCCCCGGCCGCGGGCTCGGTGCGCAGGGCCGGCGCGTTGGAGATCACCTTCCAGTCCGCCGGCGCGACGACCGCGAGGTCGTGGACCGCCTTGAGGTCGGGCTGGTCGAAGCAGGCGAACATGCGCTTGGCGTCGGCCGTCTCGAACTGGGTGTACAGGTACACCCCGCCGTCCACCGGGTCGACGAACCGGTGCAGGCCCTCGCCGGTGTTCATGTACCGGCAGTCCGCCCGGACCAGCAGCTCGTTCCGCTCGGCGAGGTCGTGCAGGACGATCCCGTCGTCCTCGCGGTAGTCGGCGACGTCGAGCTCGACGCCGTTGAGCACCGCCCGGTCCACGCCGGCGGCGACCAGGTCGATCCAGCTCGACGCGCCGGGCCGCCGGCCGCGGAAGCGCACGGTGGTGGTGGAGCGGAAGGTGCCCTCGCCGGGGCGTCCTGCGCCGTCGGTGAGGTCCAGCTCGACGGTGTAGGACTCCACCTCCAGCAGCTCGGCGCGTTGCCGCGCCTGCTCACGGGTCAGGTTCGGGGCCGCCACGTTCCACCTCGTTCGTCCACGTCGAGTCGTTTCCGCGCGCATCCAATCACGATCCGTCCCGAGGGCGCGCTCTGGTTCCGGTGGGAACACGGGCGCGCGGCCGGTGGTTGAACGTGCATGGAGCGCCCCGGGTGGGGTGCGCACCGTCCGACAGGACTGTCGTGCTGTGAACGGAGAGGCCGGCTCATGACCGCTGCGACCCCTGACCACCGCTTCCGGGTGGACCTCTGGTTCGACCCGCTGTGCCCGTGGGCCTGGATCACCTCCCGCTGGCTGCTGGAGGTGGAGCGGGTTCGGGACATCGACCTGAACTTCCACGTCATGAGCCTGGCCGTGCTCAACGAGGGCCGGGACCTGCCCGCCGAGTACCGGGAGCTCATGGACCGGGCGTGGGGGATGGTGCGGGTCGCGGTCGCCGCCGCCAAGCACCACGGCGAGCAGGTGCTGCGCCCGCTGTACACCGCGATGGGCGAGCGGGTCCACAACCAGGGTGTCCGGGACTACGACGTGGTGATCCGCGAGGCGCTGGCCGAGGTCGGCCTGCCCGCCGAGCTGGCCGCGGCCGCCACCGGCACGGACTACGACGAGGAGCTGCGGGCCAGCCACGAGCGGGGCATGGCCCCGGTTGGCATGGACGTGGGCACCCCGGTCATCCACGTGGACGACGTGGCGTTCTTCGGCCCGGTGCTGTCGCGGATCCCGCGCGGCGAGGACGCCGGCCGCGTGTTCGACGGCGCCCGGCTCCTGGCGGGCTACCCGCACTTCTTCGAGCTGAAGCGGACCCGCACCGAGGACCCGGTGTTCGACTGAGCCAACCCGGACCGGTGGCCGTGTCCACTGGTCCCCCGCTGGAAGGCGCGTCCCGGGTGCACCCCGGGCGCGCCTTCCGCGTTCTCCGGCCCGGAACGCCCGGTCGGGGGACTGGACGTGGTGCCAGCGGCCGGTGTCGGCGGGGCGCCGGGCGGACGGCCAGCACGACCGGGCACGGCGTGGCGAGTCCCACGGGCGGGTGGATGCGCACCCCCACACGGATGTGACAGTCTCGACGCTGTCTCAGCGTCAAGTGTTACAAGCCCACTGGGAGGATCCATGGCGGCTCCGGTCACTGCGCGCACCGACCACCTGATCGGCGGCGAGCGGATCACCGGCTCCGGGGAGCGGATCGACGTCGTCAACCCGGCGACCGAGGAGGTCATCGCCTCGGTCCCCGCCGGGACCGCGGAGCAGGCCGACGCCGCGGTGCGGGCCGCCGCCGAGGCGTTCCCGGCGTGGGCGGCCACCCCGGTCGCCGAGCGCGCCGCGATCCTGACCCGCGTCCGCGAGGGCATGAAGGAGCGGTTCGACGAGCTGGCCGCCACCATCACCGCCGAGGTCGGCACGCCGATCACCTTCGCCAGCAAGGTCCAGGTCCCCAACCCGCTCGGCATCACCAAGGCCGTGCTCGCCGAGCTGGCCGCCGGCTTCCCCGCCGAGGAGGAGATCGGCAACTCCCTGGTGGTCAGGGAGCCCGTCGGCGTCGTCGCGGCCATCACGCCGTGGAACTTCCCGCTTCAGCAGATCGTGGCCAAGGTCGTCCCGGCGCTGGCGGTGGGCTGCACGGTGGTGCTCAAGCCCAGCGAGGTCGCGCCGCTGACCGCCGGCCTGATCGCCGAGATCGTCGAGGCGGCGGGCGTGCCGGCCGGCGTGTTCAACATGGTGCACGGCACCGGCCCGGTCGTCGGCGAGGCGCTGGCCGCGCACCCGCTGGTCGACATGGTCTCGTTCACCGGCTCGACCCGCGCCGGGCGGCGCGTCTCCGCCGTGGCCGCCGAGACCGTCAAGCGGGTCGCGCTGGAGCTGGGCGGCAAGTCCGCCAACGTCATCCTGGACGACGCCGACCTCGTCAAGGCGGTCAAGCTCGGCGTCGCCTACTGCTACCTGAACAACGGCCAGGCGTGCACCGCGTGGAGCCGGATGCTCGTGCCCGCCGACCGGCACGACGAGGCGGTCGAGATCGCCGCCGCCACCGCCGCGAAGTTCGCGCCGGCCGACCCGGCCAGCCCGGACACGCGGCTCGGCCCGGTCGCCTCCGCCGCGCAGCGCGACCGCGTCGTCGACTACATCCGCAAGGGCGTCGAGGAGGGGGCCGCGCTGGCCTGCGGCGGCCCGGAGGCCCCCGAGGGCGTCGAGCGGGGCTACTTCGTGCGGCCCACGGTGTTCGGCGGCGTCACGCCGGAGATGACCATCGCCCAGGAGGAGATCTTCGGGCCGGTGCTGTCCGTGCTGCCCTACCGGGACGAGGACGAGGCGGTGCGCATCGCCAACTCCACCATCTACGGCCTGGCCGCCGGCGTGTTCTCCGCGGACAGCGAGCGGGCGCTGTCGGTGGCCCGTCGGCTGCGGGCCGGCTCGGTGGACGTCAACGGCGGCGCGTTCAACACCAGCGCGCCCTTCGGCGGCTACAAGCAGTCCGGCACGGGCCGTGAGTTCGGCCGGCACGGCATGGAGGAGTTCACCGAGGTCAAGGCGATCCAGCGCTGATCGCCGGAGCCGTCCGGCCGGTCGTCGGCATCCCGCGGGAGGGGAGCCGACGACCGGCCGGCCCGGCTGACCCGGGTCAGGCCCGGCTCGCGAGCACCCGGTCGAGGACCGGCCGGGTGACGTCCTCGGGGTAGGGGGAGCGGCGGAGCGCGGCCTCGACCGACAGCTCACCCGCCTCGACCGCGCGGATCAGGCCGGCGACCACCGTCAGCTCGTCGCGCTGTCCCTCCGTGAACGCCCGGTCGACCGGCTCCCCGTGCCCGGGGACCACGACCACGGGATCGAGGGCGAGCACGGCGTCCAGGGTGGACGGCCACTCCAGCGGGTGGGCGTCCCTGCCGATCAGCGGCGGCGCGCCCTGCTCCACCAGGTCGCCGGTGAACACCGTGGCCACGTCGGGCACGTGGACCACCACGTCGTTGTCGGTGTGGCCGCGCCCGGGATGCGTCAGGACTGCCGTCCGGCCGCCGAGGTCCAGTTCCACCCTCGGCGCCACCTCGCGGTCCGGCAGGACGAGCTCGGCGCGCAGCAGGGCGTCGGCCAGCTCCGGCTTGCCCTCGTCGCGGTAGCGCTGCGCCCACGCCTCGCGTTGCTCGTCGGCTGAGGAAGCCATCTCGTCGCGGCACCGGGGGTGCGCCCACACGTCGCAGGGGCGGAAGGCCGCGGTGCCGAAGAAGTGGTCCCAGTGCGCGTGCGTGATCATCACCGACCACGGCAGGGCGGTCACCTCCCGGACCGCGGCCGCCAGCTCCTCGCCCTGCGGGTCGTTGCCCCCGGTGTCGACCACCAGGCACCGCTCGCCCCCGACCACCAACCCGAGGGACTGGTCCAGCTCGACGTACCGGCGCACGAGCACCCCGTCCGCCACTTCCACCCAGCGCCCGCGTTCCATCCGCCCTGCCTCCCTGAAGCCCGTCTGCGCCCGCCATCCTCCCGGGGAGGCGATGCGTGTCCCATCCAACCTGTGACGGGTTCACGACGGTTCTGCGTTGTCTGCGAGGCCGACAGGGGCGGCGTTCGGGGGTCACCTGTATGAGGGGAGCCACGGTGGTGGTCGTATACGAAATACACGAGCGGTGCGGATTATCGCATTTCGTATACGAAAGGCTGCGCCGGCCGAGGTGGGACGACTTCGTATGCGATCGACGATGGTTGCGAAGCCGGCACCCGTCGCCCTCGATCTCTGCCCAGAAGTGTGCTGTCCAGTGCCGTATTTCGTATACGAAAGCCAGGACCCCGGGCGGCTGGTATTTCGTATACGATATCGCCGGCTCGCAGGAGGACTGGCGCGTGCGTCAGCCGTCCGTGTTCCCCCAGCGTGCCCACGCGTCGACGAACCGCCCCGCGACCAGCACCGGAGCGGTGTCGCTCGCGTCGACCTCCGCCGCCAGTGACACGTCGGCGGGCAGGCCGGCGTCGGCGAGCTCGCGTCCGGACACGCAGTCCCGCAACACCTTGGACAGCCGCGGGCGCGCCGCGTGGAACGCGTCGGCGGCGAGCACGGCCTCGGGGGAGGCCGGTGCTGCTCCCAGCCCGGCCAGCGCCGCGACGACCGCCCCCGCGCCGAGCAGGTCCTCGATCGCGGGCCGCAGTCCTCCCTCGTGCGTCGGCCCCCAGCGCTCGCCGGCCGGAACCACGCCGACCGGCCGACCGCCGGCCACGCGCAGCGCCGCCCCGGCGACGGCGCGGGCGTTGCGCAGACAACCCGCCAACGCGACGGCCCCCGACCCGGAGGCCGTCGTCGCGAGGGTGGCGCCGTTCGGCGAGGGGAGGGCCACCAGCGTCCCGGTTGGCAGCTCCGGCAACAGAGAGGGGCGGGGCGGGCTCATGTCGCCGGCCACGAACACCGCTCCGGCCCGCCCTGCCTGCTTCCGCGCGCGAAGCACCGAGCATCCGGCGGCCACCAGGAGATCCGTGGTGGTGCTGAAGCTCAGCACGTCGACCACGACCAGCGCGCCGCACGAGCGGCCCAGCACGTGGACGCCGTCCAGGCCCCACTCCAGGCGTACGGCGTACCCGTCCTGGTCGACCACGCGGAGATCCTCCACCAGCGAGGCGGGCCGCCGCACCGAGGTTTCGTCCCCCGGTGGACAGCCGGCGGCCCGCGCGTCACGGGGACACGCGGGCCGCTCGGCTCACCGCACCTGCCGGTCAGGCCACGCCCGGGTCGGACGTCTGCGGGCCGGCGGCCCGCACGTCGTCGATCCGGTAGCGCTCCGCCGCCTCGGCCACCCGGGAGCGGTCGACCTCGCCGCGCCGGGCCAGGGCGGCCAGCGTGGCGACGGTGATCGACTCGGCGTCCACCAGGAAGTGGCGCCGGGCCGCCGGCCGGGTGTCGGAGAAGCCAAACCCGTCGGTGCCCAGGGTGACCATGTCGGTCGGCACGTACGGCCGGATCAGGTCCGGCACCGCGCGCATCCAGTCGGAGACGGCCACGACCGGGCCGTGCGACTCGGCCAGCACGCGGGTCACGTACGGCACGCGCTGCTCCGCCCGCGGGTGCAGCAGGTTGTGCCGGTCGCACTCGACCGCCTCGCGGCGCAGCTCGCCCCACGAGGTCGCCGACCACAGGTCGGCCTGGACGCCCCACTCCTCGGCCAGCATCTGCTGCGCCTTGACCGCCCACGGCATGGCCACACCCGAGGCCAGCAGCTGCGCGCGCGGCCCAGAGCCCTCCGCCGGCCGGAACCGGTAGAGGCCCCGCAGCAGGCCCTCGACGTCGAGGCCCTCCGGCTCCGCCGGCTGCTGGTACGGCTCGTTGTAGATCGTGAGGTAGTAGAAGACGTCCTCGGCGTTCTCGCCGAACATCCGGCGCAGACCGTCCTTGACGATGTGCGCCACCTCGTAGGCCCACGCCGGGTCGTAGGACACCACGGCCGGGTTGGTGTGGGCCAGCAGCAGCGAGTGGCCGTCGTTGTGCTGGAGGCCCTCGCCGGTCAGCGTCGTGCGGCCGGCGGTGGCGCCCAGCACGAACCCGCGCGCCATCTGGTCGGCCGCGGCCCACAGGCCGTCACCGGTCCGCTGGAACCCGAACATCGAGTAGAAGATGTAGATCGGGATCATCGGCTCGCCGTGCGTGGCGTAGGCCGTGCCGGCGGCGGTGAACGACGCGGTCGAGCCCGCCTCGTTGATGCCCTCGTGCAGGATCTGGCCGCGCTCGCTCTCCTTGTAGGCGAGCATGAGCTTGGCGTCCACCGACGTGTAGAGCTGCCCGTGCGGGTTGTAGATCTTCTGCGTCGGGAACATCGAGTCCATGCCGAAGGTCCTGGCCTCGTCCGGGATGATCGGCACGAACCGCGGGCCGATCTCCGAGTCCTTGGCCAGGTCCTTGAGCAGCCGGACGAACGCCATCGTCGTGGCGACCTCCTGCTTGCCCGACCCGCGGCGGATCACGTCGTAGACCTTGTCGCCGGGCAGCACCAGCGGCTTGGCCTTGGCCCGCCGCTCCGGCAGGTAGCCGCCGAGCTGGCGCCGCCGCTCCTGCAGGTACTGGACCTCCGGCGCGTCCGGCCCCGGGTTGAAGTACGGCGGGCGGTACGGGTCGCGCTCCAGCTCCGCGTCGGAGATCGGGATGCGCAGCGTGTCCCGGAACTTCTTGAGGTCGTCCAGGGTGAACTTCTTCATCTGGTGCGTGGCGTTGCGGGCCTCGAAGGTCGGGCCCAGGCCGTAGCCCTTGATGGTCTTGGCCAGGATGACCGTCGGCTGGCCCACGTGCTCGCTGGCCGCCTTGTACGCCGCGTAGACCTTGCGGTAGTCGTGCCCGCCCCGCTTGAGGTTCCAGATGTCCTGGTCGCTCATCTGCGCCACGAGCTCCTTGGTCCGCGGGTCGCGGCCGAAGAAGTGCTCGCGGACGTAGGCGCCGTCGTTGGCCTTGTAGGTCTGGTAGTCACCGTCGGGGGTGACGTTCATCAGGTTGACCAGGGCGCCGTCGCGGTCGCCGTGCAGCAGCGAGTCCCACTCGCGGCCCCAGATCACCTTGATGACGTTCCAGCCCGCGCCGCGGAAGAACGCCTCCAGCTCCTGGATGATCTTGCTGTTGCCGCGGACCGGGCCGTCCAGCCGCTGCAGGTTGCAGTTCACCACGAAGGTCAGGTTGTCCAGGCCCTCGTTGGCCGCGACGTGCACCAGGCCGCGCGACTCCGGCTCGTCCATCTCGCCGTCGCCGAGGAAGGCCCACACCCGCTGCTGCGAGGTGTCCTTGATGCCGCGGTCGTGCAGGTACCGGTTGAACCGGGCCTGGTAGATCGCGTTCATCGGGCCGAGGCCCATCGAGACGGTCGGGAACTCCCAGAAGTCCGGCATCAGCCGGGGGTGCGGGTAGGACGGCAGACCGCCGCCAGGACCGGCGTGCGAGTACTCCTGGCGGAAGCCGTCGAGCTGCTCGGCGCTGAGCCGGCCCTCCAGGAACGCCCTGGCGTAGACGCCGGGGGAGGCGTGGCCCTGGACGAAGATCTGGTCACCGCCGCCGGGGTGGTTCTTGCCCCGGAAGAACCAGTTGAAACCGACCTCGTACAACGACGCCGAGGAGGCGTAGGTCGAGATGTGACCACCGACACCCACGCCGGGGCGCTGCGCCCGGTGGACCGTCATCGCGGCGTTCCACCGGATCCACGCCCGGTAGCGGCGCTCGGTCTCCTCGTCGCCGGGGAACCAGGGCTCCTGCTCGGTGGGGATGGTGTTGACGTAGTCGGTGCTGGTCAGCGAGGGGACACCGACCCGGTTCTCCCTGGCGCGCTCCAGCAACCGGAGCATCAGGTAACGGGCGCGCTGCTGGCCGGAACCCTCCAGCATCGCGTCGAAGGACTCCAGCCACTCGGCCGTCTCCTCCGGGTCGATGTCCGGGAGGTGGGCGGCCAGTCCGTCGCGGATGACGCGCACCCGCTCCGGGGTGCCCGCGCTACCGGCGCCGTTGTTCTGCGGGGCCAAGGGTTCTCCTCGCCTGCGTCGTCGACTTGTGCACGGATAGGCAGGTGCCCATCCGGTCCATCATCCCTCTTATCGCGCGCGCGTAGCGAGCGGGTGCGACGTTACTCGCGGGTAACTGCCAATCGGCCGATCGAGGGTGATCGACTCGCTTCGCCGTGCTCCTGGGCAAACCCGTCCGGCGTGTCCCGGGCTGAGCGGTTGCGCAGGTGGCCACTGCCAGTGTTCGCTAACCGCGACCGATTTCGACCGACAGGTGCGGCGGCCACCTGCCCCACGGGTAGCGGTGCCGCCGCACTGGCGCACTAGGAGGAGTGAGAAGGCGTGGTCGCCGCGGGAGACGCCGGCAAGATCGGTGTCGCCGAGAAGCTCGGCATCGAGCCTGACATGGTGGTCCAGGAGCTCGGCTGGGACGAGGACGTCGACGACGAGGTCCGAGCCGCCATCGAGGAACGGTGCGGGAGCGAGCTCCTCGACGAGGACGCCCAGGACGTGATGGACGTCGTCCTGCTGTGGTGGCGGGAGGGCGACGGCGACCTGGCCGACGACCTGGTCGACGCGATCGGCCCGCTCGCGGACGAGGGCGTGGTCTGGGTGCTCACCCCCAAGACCGGTCGACCGGGCTACGTCGAGCCCAGCGACATCGCCGAGGCGGCCAAGACCGCCGGCCTGTCGTCGACCTCCGCCGTCTCGGTGTCCGACGACTGGTCGGGGACCCGGCTGGTCGGGGCGAAGGCGAAGCCGAAGTCCAAGCGCTGAGACGCGGACCGACCGGCCGACCGTGCCGGACCGGGCCAGCCTCTAGGCTGGCCGGTGTCAGCCGTGGGACCAGCCCAGCCACGAGACCAAGAGGAGAGTGCTTCCATGCCGATCGAGGTCGGTGCCGAGGCCCCGGACTTCACGCTCCCGGACTTCAACAAGGAGCAGGTCACCCTGTCCTCCTTCCGGGGCGAGAAGAACGTGCTGCTCGTGTTCTACCCGTTCGCGTTCAGCGGGATCTGCCAGGGCGAGCTCTGCCAGGTCCGGGACGAGATCGCCGAGTTCCAGAACGACGACGTGCAGGTGATCGGCGTGTCCGTGGACACCCCGTTCAGCCTCAAGGCGTGGGCCGAGCAGCAGGGCTACGCGTTCCCGCTGCTGTCGGACTTCTGGCCGCACGGTGAGGTCGCCAAGGCCTACGGCGTGTTCAACGACAAGGCCGGCATGGCCAACCGGGGCACCTTCCTGCTGGACAAGCAGGGCGTCGTCCGGTTCGCCGAGGTGAACCAGCCGGGCGAGGCCCGCGACCAGAGCGCCTGGAAGAAGGCGATCGCGTCGCTGTCGGCCTGACGGCTTCCCGACGGGGGCCGGTGGTCACCACCACCGGCCCCCGTCGCCCGGGCGCATAGCTCAGCGGGAGAGCACTCGCCTTACAAGCGAGGGGTCGCAGGTTCGAACCCTGCTGCGCCCACGTCCTCGGGGGACGTGTGTCCGCCGAAAGCGCGGACCGGGTCGTCCGTCCTTCATTGGGGGGCCGAGCCCCCAAACCCCCACGGTGCGCGCTCCTCCCGACCCAGCAGCGCATTTCGCACTTCACCAGCGACCTGCCGGGCCGCACCCTTCGTCAAGATCTGCGGAAGAGGTGTCCCGCCAGGCCTGCGGTTCTTGCTGTCGGCCATGTCTTCGCTCTGCTGAACCTTAGTGTTTGTCTCTGAATGAACCACGGCTCCTGCCGGTCTGTTTCCTTCGGAATGCGAGCGACGGGATTCAGATCTGGTCTTTCAGTAGGTTGCTGAGGTCTTGGATCATGTAACGTCCTCGTCTAGCGCGAGAGTTCGCTCGGCTGCATCGATCAGCTCCTGATAGGTGATTACCTCAACTCTGTTCAGAGCGGCGTTGTAGGTTCGGAGCGCGTCCGCGATCTCGTCTGCCCTGTACTCCGGGTTGACGAATTTGGGGTGGCCGATCAGTACGGTCGCGAAGGTGCGTCGGCACTCGATGCCGTGATCGGTGAGGATCGCAGGGCGGTGCTCGTCCAACGACCGCAGGTAGTTAGCTGCCTGAGAAACCGCTCGATGTACGTCGGCCCCGACCGCGCAGTGGGAGCGAATCCGCTCCACCAGATGGGGCACTTTTGCCCTCTTCAGCTCGACCACATGCAGCGAACCGTCGCCACGCAGGAGAGGTATATCGATCTCGTCGACTGTGGTGAGACGTCGTCGAGAAAGCTCTTTAACGTAACGTCCGCCAAAAATCCAGCTTTGTTGCTGGAGCTCTTTATGGATATCGCTTTCGCTGGCTTCTGGGTCTTCGACGACTGTTCTTAGCTGATCGAGCGCCGCTCTCCTCCGTCTCCGCTGAACCGCAGTAGCAATGAGTTCCGCGCCCGGTATGTCTGCAATCTCTTCGGCGAGATCGAGAAAGTTCGATTGGTCTTCGGGTTCATTGAGGACGAGTTGTACGCGCCGGAACCAGGTGAGGTAGTGTCGTTCCTGCCAGCGAATCTTAACTCCGCCATGTGAATCTTCGCCAACGGACCAACGTTCCATCATGTTGGCTACCTTGCTGAGCCACTGTTGTGCGTCCCGTGCGCTTGCGTCTGGTTGATCCTTGAGAAACTCTGTGAGCAGCTCGCTGGAGCGACGCAGTCCGACCTCAAGGAGCATGCGCGTGAACTTCTCTTCGGACTGCCTCCTCTCGGGAACATATCTCGTCTCCAAGAGGGCCAGAGGGATCTCTCCGGCGGCGTACTCGGCGAAGTCGGTCAGTCGGCCGCTGATGTTTCCGTGCTCCCGACTGGAAGCGGCTCGTGAAGCGTTTAGCAGGTGGTTGACAAGGTGCTTTCCTCGCTGGTATCGGCGGCCGCTCGAGCCCGTTTCATCCGTAATGAAGTTGATTGCCTTATCAATATGATCGCGGACCTCGGCTGTGCTTGCCAACTCGCGCGTCTCTTGGAGCAGCTTCAGGAGAGTGAAGCCTGTTCGGTACCCCATGGGGCGAGTGTCCCACATCCGAAGGTTAGGCTGTGGGCATGTCTTCGAACGTTGGGTCAGAGTTGCGTCAACTGCTGACTGAAATGAGTGGTCACCGCATTGCTGATCGTGACTACGTTGCTTATTTCGTCAATGAGTGCGGAGAGCGGATGATCTTCGTGCGGGAGCCGGGGAAGCAGCACGGAGTCTTCCTGCACTCCGATCTAGACTGGGAACCAAAGCTGGTGGAAGGGCCCCCGACGGCCGGAGCGAACGCTCAGGAGGTTCCCCCAACGGTGCGGCAGTTTCTTGGAGATGTTCCGGTGCTCGGTGATGTCATTCTCAATCAACCAGAAGCGTTGTGGCTCAAAGCTTGCCTTGCCGCAAGTGAGAGGTGGTGAGGTTCCGGAGTGTCAAGCCTGAAGGGACTTCAATGCCTGGAGGCTGACGCAGATGGAGTGACTGGCGAGGGCTGGTCGGTGACGCCGCAGTGGGTCCAGAGGTGGAGGCGGTCGGTGGTGGACTGGGGGTGGGGGAGGCCGTGGGCGAGGGCGGCGGCTCGGAGGACCTCGCGGTGGAGGGCCTGGCGGGCTGGTTCGTCGAGGGCCGCGACCTCGGGGAGGGCGGCCAGCTCGGAGCGGGAGATCGGGCGGGGCGGTGGGGTGGACGGGTCGAGGTGGAGGAGGGCGAGGACGGCGGCGGCCGGGGCGGCGAGGACGGCGAGGTCGGGCGGGAGGAGCTTGCCGTAGCGGTAGACGCCGTCGATCCACGGGGCGACCCAGTGTTCGTCGGCGAGGCCGTGGTTGGCCAGGGCGGCGCGGAGGAGTGCCTCGGTGCGGTGCCAGCGCTCGTCGCCGGGGCGGCCGACGGAGGCGGCGGCGACGGGTGTGCCGTGCACCTCGGCCAGGACCTGGTCGAGGTCGAGGCCGTGGGTGGCGAGTCGGTCGCGCAGGACTCGGAGGGAGATCGAGATGCGGCCGGGGTGGCGCAGTGGGCGCCCGAGGAGGGCGCCCACCGCGTCCGCCGTGGCCTGGTCGGGGATCTCCAGGCGCAGCGCCGTCCGGTTCTCGGCGAGGGCGTCGCGGGCCAGTGCCCAGAGCCCGGCCAGTTCGGGCTGGGACGGCTTCACGGTGGTCACAGGTCCTCGCGGTCCAGGCCGGCGCCGTCCCAGGTGGTGTGGGTGCAGGCGATGCCGCGTCCGGTCTTGGGACGCAGCACGTCGTAGATGTGCATGCGGGGGATCTTCGGGGAGACGCCCCAGCCGCTGGGCCAGGTGATGATCCAGTCCATGTCCAGGTCGACGAGCAGGCCGAGCAGCCGGGCGATGGTCGGGTCGTCGAGGCGCTCGAACGCCTCGTCCAGGAGCACGAGCCGCAGCGGGCCGGCCAGGCCGCCCTCGGGCGCGCCCTCGCCCGCCGGCGAGGCGCCCACGGCGTCGTAGAAGGACGCGGCGGCCGCGAACAGGGTCACGTAGGACACCAGGCGGGTCTCGCCGGAGGAGAGCTGGCGGAGTCGGCGGTCGCGGGGGCGGCCGTCGGGGCCGGTGTCGCGCACCCGGACGGTGAACGAGTACCAGGAGCGGTAGTCCAGGGCGCGGGCCAGGATCTCGGCGTAGCCGGCGGAGTGGGCGTCCCGCTCGGCCTCGATCCGCTCGGTGAAGACCCGCCGCAGGGCGTCGTCCTGCTCGCTGGTGCGCTGGGCGAACGGCATCCGGACCAGGTCCAGGGCCTGCCGGGTGCCCTCGTCCAGGGCCGCCGACGGCCGCCACTCCAGCCGGACGTGCACGCCCTGGCTGGACCGGGCCCGCTCCAGGACGTCGTTCATCCGCCGGCACAGGTCCTCGGCGACCGCGATCTGGCCGCGCAGCCGCTCGGCGAGGTCGCGGATCAGGTAGGTCGCGAAGATCTCCTGGTAGCGCTCGCCCAGGTAGCCGCGCTGCTCGGCGAGCCGGGTGGCGACCCGGTGCGCGGCCTCGGCCACCGGCCGCGGCCCCTCCTCGCCGGTCACGGTCACGGTCAGCACGCCGGCGTACGTCTCGGCGGCGATGTCGTGCGTGCCGGCCAGCGCGGTCTGCAACGCCTGGAGCTTGGTGATCACCGTGCCCTCGCTGGCCACCCGCTGGTCGGGCGCGGCGGCCACCGCGGCCAGTGCGGCGTCGAGGTCGTCCAGCGGCGGACCGGCCAGGTCGGCGTCCTCGGATCCGGCTCCGGCTCCAGCCGGGTCCTGGGTCGAGTCGGTGTTCGCGTCCGTCGCGGTGGCCAGGCCGACCGCCGCCGCCCACACGCCCGGTGCGGTGAGCGTGGCCCGGAAGCCCTCCTCGGCGCGGAGCGCGTCGTCCTCGCGCCCGCCGAGCTGGCCGCGCCGGGTCTCCAGCAGCGTCTCGGCCTTGGTGACCTGCTCCCGCAGGCTCGCCACCCGCTCGCGCGCGGCGGGCAGGTCGCGGCGGAGCTGGCGGCGCTGCTCCTCCAGCGCGGCGAGCTGGTCGGCCACCTGCTGCGCCTCGCCGCCGACCGCCCCGGTGAGCTCGGTGAGCGCCGCGGCCTGTTCGGCGTACTCGACGCAGGCGCGGTCGGCGGCCGTCTCGGCCTCGATCCGGTCGGCCACCGCCGCGTGGTGGTGGTTCACCGCGTCGGTCAGGTCGGCGACGGTGCCGGCGCACCGCTCGACGAGCGTGTCGCGGAGCTGCTCGACGCTGTGCCGCGCCTGCTCGGCCGCGCGGTGCGCGCGCTCCAGCTCGGCGGTGTCCGCGGCGAGCCCGGCCTCGGCGGTGTCCCTGGCCAGCTCGCCGGAGGCCGCCGTCCACCGCCGCTCGGCCTCGCGGTGCTGCTCGCGCAGCGTGACCGAGCGGCGCTCGGCCTCCGCGGCGGCCTCCCGGGCGCTGGCCAGCGTGGCGTGCGCGGCGATCAGGTCGCCGTCGTCGGGGAAGGCGTCCAGGTGCCGCTGCCACGTGGTGGTGACCGCCCTGGCGTCCTCCATCTCGTGCTGGGCGGCGGCCAGCTCGCCGCGCAGCACGTCCAGCTCGTCCTCCAGCGCGGAGATCCGCCGCTGGCGGGCCGCCTCCCGCGCGCCGGCGCCGACGTACTCCGCGGCGTCCTTGCGCCAGGCCCCGGTGAGGACGCCGGCGCTCCACTGCCCGAGCGTGGAGACCGCCAGGCCGCCCGTGGGCTCGTCGGAGAGCGCGACCGCCGCGAGGACGCCCCGGACCACCTCGGCCGGCACCGGGCAGCCGGGCTCCGGCGCGGGCGTGAGCACGTCGGCCAGGCTCGGCCCGGCCACGGCGGGGGCGGTGACGGCGAGCAGGTCGGCCAGCTCGGGGTCGGCGACCTGGCCGTCGGCGGTGACCCAGGCGGTGAGCAGGCCGCTGGCCTGCAACGCCGCCTCCAGCCCCGCCCGGCGCTCCTCGGCGAGCGAGTCGGCGAAGTCGACGAGCCGGTAGAACGGCGCGCCGGCGCCCGGGTCGCGCTCGGCGGTGGCGAACGGCGGACGGGCCGGCTCGGACTGCACGCCGCCCCGCAGGGCCCGCAGCTCGGCGTCCCGCTCGGCGATCGCCCCGCGCGCGGTGTTCACGGTCTGCTCCGCCGCCAACAGCTGCTGGGCGGCGATCCGCTGGTGCGGGGTCGCCCACTGCCGCACCGACTCGCGCGCGGAGCGGGAGGCGGTGCGGGTGGCGACCAGCTCGTCGGCGGTCGGCAGGACCGGCCGGTCGGCCGCCGGCAGCTCGGCCAGCGGGCCGACGCCCAGCCAGCCGGCGCACTGCTCCAGCCACACCGCGGCGGCGTCGGCCAGCCGCTGGCCCGCCTGGTTGCGCCGGCCCGCGGCCTCGGTGGCGGCGATCTGCGCCTCGCGGGCGCCGCGGTGCAGCTCCTCGACCCGGGTCCGGTGCCGGTCCAGCTCGACGGCGCGGTGCCGCAGGGCGTCGGTGAGCGCGGCGCGCTGCCGCGCGGCGGCCACCGCCCGGCCGGCCTGGTCGGCCGCCGCGTCGAGGGCGGCCAGCAGGGCCGCGGCGTCGACGGCCGGCGGCATCCGCCGCTCGATGGGCAGCGGGTCGGCGTCGGCGTCCGGCTTGGCCCGCACCTCGTCGGCGAGCACGGCGGCGTCCGCCGCCGGCGCCGCGGGCGGGCGCGGGCAGGCCGAGGCGTCCAGTCCGGCGCCGGCGAGCTGCTCCCGCCCGCGTTCGGCCAGCGCGTCGGCCGCGCCGGTGTCTTGGGCGAACCGGCGCAGCACCGCCAGCACCGAGTCGACCGAGCGGTCCTCCTGGGCCCGCTGGCGCGCCGCCGCGTCCAGCGCGGTCTCGGCCGCCGTCCTGGACCGCGCCACGAGCTGCTCCCGGTCCTGGAGGTCGCGCAGGTCGCGGTAGACCGGGGACGACTTCACCGCGTCGATCCGGGTCTCCAGCCGGCCCTCGGTCGCCTCCATCGCCGCGACCTCGGCGTCGGCCTCCGCCCGCTGCCGGCGCGCCGTCTCCAGCCGCTGCGTCTGCCGGTCCACGTCGCTCCGCAGCGACGCGAGGCTGTCGCGGGCGCCGGTGAGCCGGTCGCCGGCGGCGCGCAACTGGGCCAGCGCGTACCCCCGGTAGCTGGACAGGAACGCGCCCAGCGCGCTGTCGGCCCTGGTCAGCCGGGTGATGTTGGTGCGGATCGACTCCAGGTCCTCGAACGAGGTTGCGAGCTGCTCGACGAGGCCGGCGTCCAGCGGCGGCAGCGCGTCGGTGAGGATCTGCTCCAGTTGGCCCTCCAGCACCTTCAGACCCACGTCGGGGTTGCGCAGGGTGCGCTGGAGGTGGAGCAGGTCGGAGTACCGCGCCGCCGGCACGCCGTAGACGGTCTCGGCGATCTTGGCGCGGAACGGGGCGTCCTCCAGCACGCAGTCGGCCCCGAGGGCGTCGCGGAGCTGGGCGGGCCCGAGCGGCACGCCGTCCGGGCCGACCAGCCGCAGGTCCACGCCCACCCGCTCGGCGGTCACGAACCGCCAGGAGTCGGTGATCTGCTGGGAGGTCTTCGACGCCTTCACGCCGATGCCGCAGGTCAGGTACTCGGCGTCGGGCTCGTCGACCCCGCCGGTGGTCCCGCCGCCGGCCCCGCCGTTGGCGCCGACGCGGCGCAGCTCGATCCACGCGTAGCCGATGCGGTTCGGCCCGCCGTCGTAGTCGTCCAGCATCAGCCGTCGGATGCTGACCGTGTCGAAGCCCTTGGAGCCGAGCTGCCGCAGGTCGCCGTCCAGGCACAGCGGCAGCAGCAGCTCCAGCGTCCGCGACTTGCCCGAGCCGTTGGTGCCCTGGAAGATCGCCCGACCGCCGGAGAAGTCGAAGGTCTGCTCGGCGTACTGCCAGACGTTGACGATGCCGCCCCGGTGCAGCTGCCAGCGGGGGCTCACGCTCGTCGTCACTTGGGATCTCCTCGTGGGGCCGCGCCCGGCCGTCGTGGGGCCGGCCGCGGGGCCGTCAGATGCTGAACAGGGACCAGTTGGCGGGTTCGGGTTCCGGCGCGGGCGTCGGCTCGGCGGCGCCCTGGCGGGTCGGGGTGTCGTCCGGCTCCGGCTCCCAGCGGTGCGCGGCCGGGCTGAGCAGCCAGGTCCCCGGCTCCTCGGTGGGGGTGGCGAGGCCGACGCGGGTGAGCAGGGTCAGGACCTCGCCGGTCAGGGCGTCGAAGTCCTCGGTCGCCTGCCGCGACCACGCCGCCGGGTAGTCCTCGACCAGGCGGGCGCACTGCTCGCGGACCCGCTCGACCCGCACCGGGTGCCGCCCGTCCTGGCGGGCGTCGCCGTCGCGGAGCTCGCGCAGGGCCAGCAACGCGATCCGCGCGACCGTGCCGGGGCCGGGGAAGGCCAGGTCGGTCAGGTACTCCTCGGGGTCGGCGGTGAGCACGCCCTCCACCCGGGTCTCGGTGACCAGGCCGAAGCACCGCTCCAGCACGACGGACTCCCGCCGGTGGTGCCGGCGCAGCCACGCCGACTGCTCCTCGGTCAGGTCCGAGTGCAGCACCACCGGGTTCTCCACCAGCCGCCGGCGCACGACGTGCTCGACGCCGCGCGGGCCGGGGCGCGCGGCCAGTTCGACCAGCGCCTCGGGAGTGGACGCCTCGGTGAGCGGGCCGGCGAGCAGCAGGCCGAGCACGTCGGTGTCGATGGTGATCAGGGCCTCCACCGGGGCGTCGCCGGTCCAGGGCGCCACGGTGCCCTCGGTCTCGCTGATCACGCCCATGGCGAGCAGGTGCCGGAGCGCGGCGGTGAGCGCGCGGCGGTCGGCCTGGTCGTCCACCACCGCGACGCCCGCCTCGCCGGCGGCGGCGCGCACGTCGGCGACCAGCCGGGACAGCAGCACCTGCCGGCCGACGCCGGTCAACGCGGCCAGCGTGAGCGCCAGGTACGCGTAGCCGCGGGGCGACAGCGAGGGCTCACCCCGCGTCGGGTCGTCGCCGGGGCCGGTCTTGTAGAGCCGGGCGAACCGCCGCTCCACCACGAGCCGGTAGCCCAGCGCCACCGCGAACAGCTCCTGCAACGGCTCCCGGTGCCGGTAGACCAGCGGCAGCAGGTCGCCGTCCTGGCCGCCGGCGCGCAGCAGCGGCCGGCGCAGCAGCACGCGGGCGCAGCGGACGACGTTGGCCGCGTCGATGTCGGACAGCTTGTCCAGCACGTCCAGGGCGGGGTGGGCGCTCACCGGCGGACTCCCTCGGTGCTCCGCCGGGCCGCTCGCTCCCGGTCGTCCGTGGACGGAAGAGGACGGCGCTCACCCACGGTCGGCTCCCGAGGTCAGCTCGACCGCCGTGTCGTGCAGGGTGAGCACGCCACCGGCCGTCCTGATCCGGGTGGTGCGGCCGGCCTCGGGGACGACGGTCAGCCGCAGCCCGCGCACCGGGTCGGCGGCCGTTCCGGGCTGGTCGGTGCGCTCCCGCTGCGCCATCGCCAGGGTGAGCAGCTCGCACAGGACGCCGAGCGCGCCCGAGGACAGGCGTGCCGTGTCGAGCCGGGGCGCGGCCGAGGTCAGCTCCGCCACCGCCGCCGCGCGCCGCGCGTCGACCTCGCGGGCCTCCGCCAGCAGGGCCTGTTCCGTCATGGGGTCGTAGACGATCCGCGAGGTGCGGCCGCGCGCTCCGCGGTCGCCCCGGCTGCGCACGCTCACCGACACGTCCAGCACCGGGCCGTCCCGCCACGGCGTGTGCTCGTCGTCGCCGTCGTGGTCCGGGGCCGGCAGCAGGTGGCGCGCGGAGTGCAGGCCGAACGCCGCCGCGTACAGGGCGTGCGCCCGGTCGGCGCCGGCCCCGTCGAACCAGCCCGCGAGCCGCAGCAGCTCGGCGCGCCGGCCGGGCAGCAGGCCGCCGCCGGCCGTGGCCCGCTTCACGCTGGCCAGCAGCGAGCCGATCGCCCGGCTCGTGGCCTCCCGCAACGCGGTGACCTGGCTCGGCCGGCCGGGACCGTCCACGAACCAGTCGGTCAGCTCCCGCCAGTCGGCCGTCGACCGCCCCCGCGACCGCTCCACGGCGTCGCCGAGCGGCTCGGCCGGGCGCTGCGCGCCGAGCAGCCGCAGCAGCTCCGGGCGCGCCCCGGCCAGCGGGCCGGTCAGCGACTGCGCGATGGCGGGGGTGTGCCGCAGCACGTCCTCCACGACCATCTGGATGTACTCCACGAGCAGGTTGCGGAAGCCGGAGATCTCGTCGGGCGCGAGGTGGTGCCGGGTCAGCACCTGACCCAGGTAGGCGTAGAAGTCCCGCACGGTCGCGGCAAGCTCGGCGTGCTGGAGGAACAGCGTCGTGACCTGCTCGGCCAGCCGCTTGGCGAGCTTCCTGGCGGCGCGGGAGTGCGGGGCGTCCCGCTCGGTCCTCAGCGCGTCGGACAGGGTCGCCCCCAGCTCGGCGAGGCCGCGCTCGATGGCCGGCAGCAGCTCGCGGGAGACCTCGCGGGCGCCCTCGGGCACCCGCAGCAGCTCGTCGACGTCCCGCTGCACCCGCACCGCGAGCTTGCTCACCTGGTAGCGGGCGCTGCCGTGCTGGAACTCGGCGATGCTCGCGGCGACGGTCTCGCGGCGGCCGAGCACGAGGTTGCCCCACTCCACGAGCTGGCGCAGCCGGGGGATCACCGACTCGATGCGCGACTCGCCGGGGTCGATCCGGCCGGCGCGCTCGGCGGCGGCCAGCGCGCTCGCCACCTCGCCGGCCGACAGGTCGGCCAACAGGGTCGAGGTGAACAGCCGCATGATCTCCAGGTAGGTGCGCCGGTAGTCACGCGCGTCCAGGTACGCGTAGAGCCGCAGCCGGCGGTCCGTCCCGTGATCCGCCCCGACGTCGTCGGTGTCGCGGGCCGCGACGGCGTTGCCGGTGCCGTCGGTGTCGCCGGCGGCCTCCCGGACGACGAGCTCCCCCTGCTGCTCCCTCACGACGGGCAACCCTAACTTGCCGTCCCCTGTCAAGACGTCCCGCCGGCCGCCGCGCGCGGGTGGGGCGCTACGGTCCCTTCTTCGCACGGTCGCACCTGTGCGTCCGTGGTCGGGGGACGGAACGGCGCAGCGAGAGGGGAGGGCCGGGTGAGCGCGGCACGCGCCATCGGTCTGCTGTTGGGGGTGGCCGCGGACGCGGCCCTGGGCGATCCGCGCCGGGGGCACCCGGTCGCCGCCTTCGGAAGGGCCGCCACGGCCGCGGAGAAGCTGTTGTACCGGGACCACCGGGCTCCGGGCGCGGCGTACACGGCGTTGTTGGGCGGGACGGCGGTGCTGCTCGGCGTGGCCGCCGAGCGCGTGACCCGCCGCAGCCCGGTCGCGCAGGCGGCGACGACCGCCGTGGCGACCTGGGCGGTGCTCGGCGGGGCGTCGCTGGCGAAGGAGGGCACGGTCATGGGCCGGGCGCTGGACGCCGGCCGGATCGACGAGGCCCGCGCCCGCCTGCCGCACCTGTGCGGCCGCGAGCCCGGCACGCTGGACGGGGCGGGGCTGGCCCGCGCCACGGTGGAGTCGGTGGCCGAGAACACCTCCGACGCCGTGGTCGCCCCGCTGTTCTGGGGCGCCGTGGCCGGCGTGCCCGGCCTGCTCGGCTACCGGGCGGTCAACACGCTGGACGCGATGGTCGGGCACCGCTCCGAGCGGTACCGCCACTTCGGCTGGGCGTCGGCCCGGCTCGACGACCTGGTCAACCTGGTGCCCTCCCGGGCCGCCGCCGCGCTGACGGCGCTGTGCGCGCCGGTCGTGGGCGGCTCGGCCGGGGGCGCGTGGCGCACCTGGCGGCGCGACGCCTCGGCGCACCCGAGCCCCAACGCCGGCCAGGTCGAAGCGGCCTTCGCCGGCGCGCTGGAGGTCCGCCTCGGCGGCCGCACGATCTACGGCCGGGGCCCGGACCGGCGGGTGGAGGAGCGCCCGGTGCTCGGGGACGGCCGCACGCCCGACGCCGGGCACGTCACCCGGGCGGTGGAGCTGTCCCGGGTCGTCGGCGCGGTGGCCGGCGCGGCCTCGGCGGCGACGACCCTGCTGCTCGGTCTGCGCCGGTCCCGCCGCCGCTGACCCGACCGGTGCCCTCGGGCCGGTGCTGGCCCGCCGGTGCTGGCCGGAGCCGGCTCAGCCGCTGCGGTCGCCGTGCCGGCTCGGGGGCCCCGCCGCCCGACTCCTGGTCGCGACGCGCTCGCCCGGCTCGTCGTCGAGGTCGTCCTCGTCGTCCCTGGCGAGGGCGTCGTGCACCGAGACCCGCTTGGGCCGGTCCGGCTTCGCCTCCCGGAAGGCGAAGTAGCCAAGGCCCAGGATCGCCATGATCGCGAAGCCGGCCCACTGCAGCGAGTACGCGAGGTGCGGGCCGGTGGTCAGGTCGGGCAGGGGCATCGCGCCCAGCACGCCGGGCTGGCCGTCGACCAGGGTGAAGAAGCCGGGCCGCAGGTCGAGGCCGGTGGCCCGGCCGACGGTGGCCGCGTTGGCCACGTAGACCTGGAGGTGCCCGAACTCGGTGAACGCGTCGCGGTTGGCGCCGTCGACCTCGTCGACCCGCACGTGCGCGGTGACGCTGACCTGCCCGGTGGGCGGCGCGGCGAACGGGGGCACCCTGTTGCCCTCGACCGGGTGCACGTACCCCCGGTTGACCAGCACGGAGCTCCCGCTGGCCAGCTGGAACGGGGTCAGCACCTCGTAGGCCGCCTTGCCCTGCACGCTGCGCAGGCGCAGCAGCGCCTCACCCCGCGGCAGGTAGCTGCCGGTGAGCACGACGCGCCGCCACTCGGTGCGGCCGTCCGGCGCCTGGTCGCCCGGCAGCACCTCCTCGACGGGCACCGGCGCGAGCTGCTCCGCCGTGCGCACGCCGTCGATGAGCGCCTGCTTCTCCTCGTGGCGGTGGTACTGCCACGGCGCGAGCACCGTGAACGCCAGGGCCGCGAACACGCCGACCAGCACGATCGCCGCCAGCCAGCCAGGGCGGAACAGGAACTTCAGGCGCACCCCTCAACAGTAGGACGCCTACACGTGGTCGACACCAGGTGGTGCCCCGCGTCGCCGCCGGCGGGCACCCGCACGGGCGAAGCGGGCCGCCGCCGCGCCGTGGTTGATTGCCCGGCCCGGTGACCCCGGTGATGCTGAGGTGCGGTCAAGGTCGGCGCGCTCCGCGCCGATCCCGCCGACGAGGGGGAAGCGGAAGGAGCGGCATGGACAACCGCATCGAGAGCCGGACCCGCCCGCGGCTGCTGCCTCTCACCCACGTCGTGCGCCACGGCGCCCGGCGGCTCGTGGAGCGCACGATCGTCAAACGGGTGGGCTATCCCACCATGGGGCACCTGCTCCGGCACGACGCCCCGCTGCACCTCACCGCCTCCTCGTTCGTCGAGGGCGTGGCCGGCCGCGACGGCCTGGCCCGCTACCGCAAGGAGCTCGACGCGCTGGACACGGAGTGGCGGGAGCGGGCCGAGACCACCGCCGACCTGCCCTACCCCCGGCACTTCGACGTCGAGGACGAGTCGGCCCGCACGCTGTACCTGCTCGCCAGGGCCGTCCGGCCGGAGCACGTGCTGGAGACCGGTGTGGCCAACGGCCGGTCGACCTGGTGGATCCTGCGCGCGCTGCGCCGCAACGGCCGGGGCCGGCTGCACAGCTTCGACGTGCGCGGCGACGTCGGCGGGTACCTCTCCGCCGAGGAGCGGGACGGCTGGGACCTGCGGCTGCTGCGCTCCCGCTCCCGGCGGTCCTGGTCGGCGGCCCTGGCCAGCCTGCCCCCGCTCGACCTGTTCGTGCACGACAGCCACCACACCTACGGCTGGCAGTGGCTGGAGTACACCGGAGCGCTGAGCCGGCTCCGGCCCGGTTCCGTCCTCGCCAGCGACGACGCGGACGCCTCCTACGCCTTCAGCGCGTTCTGCGAACGCCACACGCTCCAGCCGCACTACCTCTTCGACCGCCGCAAGGTCTTCGCCGCCGCGCGCACGCCAGCAACGCCTGCCGACGCTCAGACGAGTGATGCGTGAGTCCGCGTGGCGCCCGGAGACGGGCGAAGGGTGTTCAAGATCCATTACGGACGACAGGCGTGAACACCCTTCCTCGCCGTGCTCCACGGCAGGGCTGACGGCCAACTGGCGGGCAGGCCCGTGCCGGCAGATCCCGGAGCCGCTTCACGCCGGTGGAGTGCGCCCGCTCCCACCCGGCAGTGCAGCGCTCACCGTTGGCCGGCTGGGCGAAGCACGGCTACTGCCGCTCGCACTCCGCTGGTTTCGAGGGCTGTGGCCTCACTTGTCCGCATCCCCGCCGGGCTGCCGGTCAACCCGCCCCGCTCACCGACCGTCTCGGGCTGCTGATCACCGGCGATGAGGGCTGCGCTTCCCGCGAACTCGACCACTACCTCGCCGAACGAGGCATCCGGCTGATCCGGCCGCGTCGCTCTCCATGCCTGGCCCTGATCGCCGCCCTCTGGCAGAACCGCGCCCACGTGCGCCGACCGAGACGGGAACTCCTCGCCCAGCCGTCGGCCCGGACCGCTCGCTCGCACCGATCGGCCAGACTGATCAGCCGCACCGATCAGCCGCACCGGTCAGCGCACTGATCGGCCCCGCCGATCGGCCGAACCGATCGGCCGGACTGATCGGCTCCACCGATCGGTGTCCGCTCGGCGCCCGTGCTCGGGATCGGCTCGACCGACTGCGCGAGGCCGGCTTCCGGTCGCGCGGCCGGGCCGCCGACCTCGTGCGCCGGCTCCGTCGGCTCCCGGGCTGGACGGCTGCCCGAGGGGACCTCAGCGCGCCGGGGCTGACGGGTCGGTCACAGCCTCTCCCGCACCCAGCCGAGCAGCCCGGGCGCCGCGGCCTCGACCATCTCCAGGACCTCGACGAACCCCTGCCGGCCGCCGTAGTAGGGGTCGGGCACGTCCAGGTCGGTCGCCCTCGGGTCGAACGAGCGCAACAGCCGCACCCGGGCCGGGTCGTCCACCAGCCGCCGCAACGCCCGGTCGTGGTCGGTGTCCAGCGCGACCAGCAGGTCCGCGTCCAGGTGGTCCCCGTCGACCCGCGCGGCCACGTGCTCGGTCGGGTAGCCGTGGTCGGCCAGCACCTTCGCCGCGCGCGGGTCGGCCGGGTCGCCCGCGTGCCACGACCCGGTGCCCGCGCTGGTCACCCGCACCCGGTCGGCCAGGCCGACCCGCTCCAGGTGGGTGGTGAACACCAGTGCCGCCATGGGGGACCGGCAGATGTTGCCGGTGCAGACGAAGCAAACATGCACGACGGTTCACCTTAGGTGGCGTGCGAGTCCGGACGCCGAGGTCCCGCCGGGGCGCTCCCGGGCGCTGACCCGCCGAGGTCCGGTGCGTGGTCCCGCCCGCTCCGCTGGCCGCGTGGCGCGTCGGACACACTGCGTCACGCACCCCTGCGGCGTCGGTCCGGCGCCGTCGCGCCCCTAAACTCTCCGGCGATGACCAGCGACGACGACCAGCGCACCGCCGAGCGGGCGAAGCTGCGCCACCACGGCGACGTGGACGCCGCCCCGGGGCTGGTCGACTTCGCGGTGAACGTCCGACTGGAGCGCCCGCCCGCCTGGCTGCGGGACCGGCTGCGCGTCGCGCTCGACCGGCTCGGCGCCTACCCCAGCGCGGAGGCCGACGCCCTCGCCCGCGCCGCCGTCGCCGCCCGGCACGGCCGCCGCCCGGACGAGGTGCTGGTGCTCAACGGCGGCGCGGAGGGCTTCGCGCTGCTGCCCGCGCTGCGCCCCCGCCACGCCGCCGTGATCCACCCGTCGTTCACCGAGCCCGAGGTGGCGCTGGTCGACGCCGGGGTCCCGGTCACCCGGGTGCCGCTCGACCCCGCCGACGGCTACGCGCTGCGCCCCGACCTGGTGCCCGCCGACGCCGACCTGGTCGTGCTCGGCAACCCGACGAACCCGACCTCCGTGCTGCACCCCGCCGCCGCCGTCCGCGCGCTGGCCCGCCCCGGGCGGGTGCTCGTGGTCGACGAGGCGTTCGCCGACGCGGTGCCCGGCGAGCGCGGGTCGCTGGCCGGCGACGCCGACACGCCCGGCCTGCTGGTGCTGCGCAGCCTGACCAAGACCTGGGCGTTGCCCGGTCTCCGCGCCGGCTACGCGCTCGGCGCTCCCGACCTGCTCGCCCGGCTCGCCGCGCCCCGCCCGCACTGGCCCGTCGGCACGTTGGTGCTGGAGGCGGTGGCCGCGTGCTGCTCCGCCGCGGCCGTCGCCGAGGCGGACGCGGCGGCGCGCGAGCTGTCCCGCCACCGCGACGACTTCGCCCGCGCGCTGGCCGAGCTGCCCGGCGTGGCGGTCCACCTCCCGGCGGCGGGGCCGTTCCTGCTGCTCCGCGTGCCCGGCGGCGACCGGGTGCTGGCCGGACTGCGCGCGCGGGGCATCGCGGTGCGGCGGGCCGACACCTTCCCCGGACTGGGCGTCGACCACCTGCGGGTGGCCGTGCGCGGCCCCGCGCGGAACGCCCTCCTGCTCGACGCGCTGCGCGCCGAGCTGGCCGTGTCGGACGTCGCCATGGAGGTCTTCACGTGAGCGTGAGCGAGCGCGGTGGGAGCGGTGAGCTGACCGCCGAGCCGGGTGGCGGTCGGGCCGGTGGCGCGCGCGTCGCCGACGTCGTCGCCGCCATGGAGGCCGCCTACCCGCCGGCGCTGGCCGAGTCCTGGGACGCGGTCGGACTGGTCTGCGGGGACCCGGACGAGCCGGTGCGGCGGGTGCTGTTCTGCGTCGACCCGGTTGAGTCCACAGTGGACGAAGCGGTCGAGGTGGGCGCGCAGCTCCTCGTCTCCCACCACCCGCTGATGCTCCGCGGCGTCAACGCCGTGCCGGCCAACACGCCCAAGGGCCGCGTGGTGCACCGCCTCGTGCGGTCCGGCATCGCCCTGTTCACCGCGCACACCAACGCCGACTCCGCCGACCCCGGCGTCTCGGACGCCCTCGCCCGGGCGATCGGGCTCACCGTGACCGGACCGCTGGACCCGCGCCCCGCCGACCCGCTCGACGCGTTGAGCACGACGGTGCCGCTGGCCCACGCCGAGCGGGTGCTCGCGGCGCTGGCCGGGGCGGGCGCCGGCCAGGTCGGGAACTACGGCGACGCGGCCTGGTACGTCGACGGCACCGGCCAGTACCGCCCGCTCCCGGGAGCCGCGCCCGCCCTCGGCGAGATCGACGCGGTGCACCGCGAGCCGGAGACCCGCATCGAGACCGTGCTGCCCCGGCGCCTGCGCCGGTCGGTGCTCGCCGCGCTGCGCGCCGCCCACCCGTACGAGGAGCCGGCCTTCGACCTGCACGAGGTGGCCGACCTGCCGTCCAGCCGGGGACTGGGCCGGATCGGGGAGCTGCCCGCGGCCGAGCCGCTGTCGGCGTTCGTCCGGCGGGTCGCCGACGCGCTGCCGCCCACCGCGTGGGGCGTGCGCGCCGCCGGCGACCCGGACCGCCCGATCAGGGCGGTGGCGGTCTGCGGCGGCGCCGGCGACTCCTACCTGGACCGCGCGACCGCGGCCGGCGTCGACGCCTACGTCACCGCCGACCTGCGGCACCACCCCGCCGGCGAGCACCTGGCCCGCGCCGACGTGCCGGGCGCGCGCGTGCCCGCGCTGGTCGACGTCGCGCACTGGGCCAGCGAGTGGCCCTGGTGCGACCAGGCGGCCGGCGTCGTGCGCGCCGCCCTCGGCGGTACGGTCGAGGTCCTTGTTTCCACCCGCCGCACCGACCCGTGGACGATCGGTGCGACGACCAGCCCGACCGGGAGGACGCCCGCGTGAAAGCCCAGCCCGCCGCCCAGCGTCGGCTGCTCGACCTGGCCAAGGTCGACGCCGAGCTGCACCGCGTCGCGCACCGTCGCCGCACGATGCCGGAGCTCGCCGAGATCGCCGAGCTGGAGCGCGCCGTCCGGGCCAGGCAGGACGCCGTGATCGCGGTCGAGACCACCCACAGCGACCTGGACCGGGACGCCCGCCGGCTGGAGACCGAGATCGAGCAGGTGCGGGCGCGGGAGGACCGCGACCGCCGGCTGCTCGACGGCGGCGCCGTGGGCGCCAAGCAGGTCGTCGACCTCCAGCACGAGCTGGAGACGCTGGCCCGCCGGCGGGGCGTGCTGGAGGACGAGCTGCTGGAGGTCATGGAGCGGCGCGAGGCCGTCGAGCAGGACGTCGCGCACCGCCGCGAGGAGCTCGCCGCCGTGGAGGAGAAGCTCGGCGACGCGCGGGGCCGGCGGGACGAGGCGCTGGCCGACCTCGACGTGATCGACGCGCGGCGCGCCGTCGAGCGCAAGGGCCTGGTCGCGGCGCTGCCCGACGAGCTGGTCAGCCTGTACGAGCGCATCCGCACCCACAAGGGCACCGGCGCGGCGTTGCTGCGGTCGCGGCGCTGCGGCGCGTGCCAGCTCGAACTGGACCGCACCGTGCTCGGCGAGCTGCGCACCGCCGCGTCGGACGAGGTCGTCCGGTGCTCGGAGTGCGGCGTCATCCTGGTGCGCACCGGGGAGTCCGGCCTGTGAAGGTGGTCGTCGAGGCCGACGGCGGTTCGCGGGGCAACCCCGGGCCGGCGGGCTACGGCGCGGTGGTGCGGGACGCCCGCACCGGCGAGGTGCTGGCGGAACGCTCGGGCGGTTTGGGCGTGACCACCAACAACGTCGCCGAATACGAGGGCCTGCTCGCCGGGCTGCGCGCGGCCGTCGAGCTGGGCGCCGACGAGGTCGAGGTCCGCATGGACTCCAAGCTCGTCGTCGAGCAGATGAGCGGCCGGTGGAAGGTGCGGCAGGCGCACCTCCAGCCGCTGGTGGAGGAGGGCGGGCGGCTGGCCAGGGGCCTGTCCGACGTCCGGTACACGTGGGTGCCGCGCGCCCGCAACGCCCACGCCGACCGACTCGCCAACGAGGCGATGGACGAGCAGGCCGGCGGCGGCCGGCGGGCCGAGCCCGAGACGCCCACCTCGACCGGTGCCACCTCGACCGACGCGATCGCCGAGCCGGCGACGGCCCTGGCCGCGCGGACCGGCCCGCCCAGCGCGTGGACCGGCGCGGTCGGCGAACCCACCCGCTTCCTCCTGCTCCGGCACGGGCAGACGGAGATGTCCGCGCAGCGCCGGTACTCCGGGCGCGGGGACGTGCCGCTGAGCGCGGTGGGCGAGCAGCAGGCGGCGGCCGCGGCGAAGCGGCTGGCCGGGATCGAGAACGTGGCGGCCGTGGTGTCCTCGCCGCTGGCGCGGACCAGGCAGACCGCGCGGGCCGTGGCCGACGCGCTCGGCGTCGAGCCGACGACGCACGAGGGCCTGGTCGAGACCGACTTCGGCGCGTGGGAGGGGCTGACGTTCGCCGAGGCCGCCGAGCGCGACCCGGAGCTGCACCGGCGGTGGCTGTCCGACCCGAGCGTGCCGACGCCCGGCGGGGAGAGCTTCGACCAGGTCCACCGGCGGGTGCGCCGGGCCAGGGACGAGCTGATCGCGAGCCACGGCGGGGCGACGATCGTCGTGGTGAGCCACGTCACCCCGATCAAGTCGGTGCTGCGGATGGCCATGGACGTCGGGCCGTCGCTGCTGTACCGGCTGCACCTGGACCTGGCGTCGCTGTCGGTCGCCGAGTTCTACCCGGACGGCCACGCCTCGGTCCGCCTGGTCAACGACACCTCGCACCTGGGCTGAGCGGTCGGCCAGGACGCCGGGGAAGGTCCGGCCCCGCCCTGGCGTTAGGATCTGTCGAGCGGACGAGCTGGCCGGGCGACCGCGTTGGCGTCCCGTCCCCCCGGGGAGCGGGTCGCCGCCGAGGAAAGTCCGGACTCCACAGGGCAGGGTGGTTGCTAACGGCAACCCGGGGTGACCCGCGGGACAGTGCCACAGAAAGCAGACCGCCCGGCAGCCGCCGGGTAAGGGTGAAACGGTGGTGTAAGAGACCACCAGCACCCCGGGTGACCGGGGTGGCTCGGTAAACCCCACCTGGAGCAAGGCCAAGAGGGCGCCACACGTGGTGCCTGCGCAGGCGTTCGAGGGTCGCCCGCCCGATGCCTGCGGGTAGGCCGCACGAGCCTGCCGGCGACGGCAGGCCTAGATGGATGGTCGCCGAACGGGAGCGCCGCGAGGCCCCCGGGAACAGAATCCGGCTTACAGGCCAGCTCGTCCGCTCCCTTTCCGCTCCCCCTCCCCGCCCGGCGCCGGCAGGCGTCGCGAAGGTCGGGAACGGGTACTCCCGCCCCGGACGGTCCGGGTGAGGCGAGGGAGGCGGAGCCGGTGACCAGCGAACCCGAGGGCGCGCCGTCGGAGGACGAGCGGACGCCGATGGAGAAGCTGAAGGAGAAGGCGAAGAAGCTCGTCGACCCCGGGGCGCCGACCCCGGGCCGGGACAACGCGCAGACCTTCGCGCCGGAGCCCCCGCCGGACGAGCGGCCGGACGCGGAGCGGGGCGGGCAGCGGTAGCGCGGCGGGCGGCGGTAGACCGGCGGTAGGGCTCAGTCCGGCGCGCCGGGGGTGGGCAGCGACTGCACGCCGGGCGCAAGCCGGTGCAGGTCGGCGGAGCGCGTCACGTACGTCAGCAACGTGGAGCGCAGCGCCCGAGCCGCGTGGGGCAGGCTGACGTCGGTCCGGTAGGCCAGGGCGATCGTCCGGCTGATGCCCGGCGGCGCCAGCGGCGTACCCCGCAGCCGAGGGCGGTCCCGCAGCACCATGCTCGGCACGATCGCCACCCCGAGGCCCGCCTCCACGAACCGCAGCACCGCGTTCAACTCCCCGCCCTCCACCGCGAAGCGGGGGCTGACGCCGGCGGTGCGGCAGGCCGCGAGCGTGGCCTCGCGCAGGTCGTAGCCCGGGCGGAACATCACCAGCGGCCGGTCGGCCAGCTCCGTGATCCGCAGGTGGTGGCGGTGCGTGGGCGGCGGGTCGTCCACGCTGGAGGCGACCACGAGGTCCTCGTGCAGGATCGGCAGCGTGGTCAGCGCCGGGTCGGCGCCCTCCGGCGGGACGATGACCAGGGCCAGGTCGAGCTGACCCCTGGTCAGCTCGCGCACCAGGTCCCGCGACCCGCTCTCCTCCACCATCAGGTGAATGCCCGGGTAGGTGTCGTGGAACCGGCGCAGGACGTCCGGCAGCAGGCTCAGGCTCAGGCTCGGGGTGGCGCCGACGCGCACCCGGCCGCGGCGCAGCCCCACCAGCTCCTGCACCTCCAGCCGGGCCGTCTCCACGTCGGCGAGGATCCGCTTGGCCAGCGGCAGCAGCGCCTCGCCCGCCGGGGTGAGCGCGATGTTGCCGCGGGCCCTGGTGAACAACGCCGTGCCGAGCTCCGCCTCCAGGCTCCGGATCTGCTTGCTCAGTGAGGGCTGCGCCACACGCGTGACCTCGGCGGCCCGCGTGAAGTGCCGCGTCTCGGCGACCGCGAGGAAGTACACGAGCTGCTGCAACGTCACTTCCATAGCGTAGGGCTATCGTCACGAGTCGAACGATGTATTGGACGACTGGTGGGGCGGCTCCTACCGTCGCGGCGTGGCAACTGCGAGCACGCGGCTCACCCGGCCAGGGGACAACGCCCCGCCGGGCGTCCCCCGGGCGCGGACCCCGAGGACGACGATCGGTCGGCTGTGGGCCTCCACCGTCGGCAAGAAGGCCGTGATGGCCGTGACCGGCGGGGCGATGTTCCTGTTCGTCATCGGGCACATGGCCGGCAACCTCAAGGTCCTCTTCGGACCCGAGGCGTTCAACGAGCACCCGAAGTGGCTGCGGAGCATCGGCGAGGGGCTGCTGGGCCACGGCGGGTTCGTGTGGATCGCCCGCGTCGGGCTGCTCCTCAGCCTGGTCCTGCACATGACCGCCGCGATCCAGCTCGCCCGGCGGGCGCGGACCGCCCGTCCCGCGCGGTACCAGCACCGCCGGCCGGTGCAGGGCAGCTACGCCGCGCGGACCATGCGCTGGGGCGGCGTGATCATCGCGTTGTTCCTCGTCTACCACCTGATGGACCTCACGGCGGGCTGGCTCAACCCGGTCGGCGACCTGGAGAACCCGTACGGCAACGTCACCGCCGACTTCCGCCACTGGTACGTGAGCCTGACCTACGCGGTGGCGATCGTGACGCTGGGCTTCCACATCCGGCACGGCGTGTGGAGCGCGTTGCAGACCCTCGGCGCGTCCAACGGCGCCCGGCAGCGCGTCCTCAGGGGCGTCGCGCTCGGCGTCGCCGTGGCGATCTGCGCCGGGTTCCTGGCCGTGCCGTTCTCCGTCCTCACGGGATTGGTGAAGTGATGCGTTACGTCGAGGGAGCGCCGATCGCGGACACCGCGGCGCCCGGTGGTCCGATCGAGACCCGCTGGGACCGCCACCGCTTCGGCACCAGGCTGGTCAACCCGGCCAACAAGCGGAAGCTCACGGTCATCGTGGTCGGCACCGGCCTCGCCGGCGGCGCGGCCGCCGCCACCCTGGGCGAGCTGGGCTACAACGTCCTGTCGTTCTGCTACCAGGACAGCCCGCGCCGGGCGCACAGCATCGCCGCGCAGGGCGGCATCAACGCCGCGAAGAACTACCGCAACGACGGCGACAGCGTCCACCGGCTGTTCTACGACACCGTCAAGGGCGGCGACTTCCGGTCGCGGGAGTCCAACGTGTACCGACTCGCGCAGATCAGCGTTGAGATCATCGACCAGTGCGTGGCCCAGGGCGTGCCCTTCGCCCGCGAGTACGGCGGCCTGCTCGACACCCGCTCCTTCGGCGGCGCGCAGGTCTCCCGCACCTTCTACGCGCGGGGCCAGACGGGACAACAGCTCCTGCTCGGCGCGTACCAGGCGCTGGCGCGGCAGGTGAACGCCGGGCGGGTGAAGATGCACCCCCGCACCGAGATGCTCGACCTGGTCGTCGCGGACGGGCGGGCCAGGGGCATTGTCGCCAGGGACCTGGTGACGGGCGAGGTCACCACGCACCTGGCCGACGCGGTCGTGCTCGCGACCGGCGGCTACGGCAACGTCTTCTACCTGTCCACCAACGCCAAGGGCTGCAACGCCACCGCGATCTGGCGCGCCCACCGGCGCGGGGCCCTGCTGGCCAACCCCTGCTACACCCAGATCCACCCCACGTGCATCCCGGTCAGCGGCGACCACCAGTCGAAGCTGACCCTGATGAGCGAGTCGCTGCGCAACGACGGTCGGGTGTGGGTGCCGGTCAGGGCCGGCGACACGCGGCCGGCCAACCAGATCCCCGAGAGCGAGCGCGACTACTACCTGGAGCGCATCTACCCCAGCTTCGGCAACCTCGTGCCGCGCGACATCGCCTCCCGCGCCGCCAAGAACGTCTGCGACTCCGGCCACGGCGTCGGCCCCGGCGGCCTCGGCGTCTACCTGGACTTCGCCGACGCGATCCGCCGCCTCGGCAAGCCCGCCGTGGAGGCCAAGTACGGCAACCTCTTCGAGATGTACCAGCGCATCACCGGCGAGGACCCGTACGAGGTCCCGATGCGCATCTACCCCGCCGTGCACTACACGATGGGCGGGCTGTGGGTCGACTACGACCTGCAGAGCACCATCCCCGGCCTGTTCGTCGTCGGGGAGGCCAACTTCTCCGACCACGGCGCGAACCGGCTCGGCGCGAGCGCGCTCATGCAGGGGCTGGCCGACGGCTACTTCGTCCTGCCCAACACCATCGGCGGCTACCTCGCCGACGGGCCGTTCGACCCCGTGCCCGCCGACCACCCCGCCGTGACCGAGGCGGAGACCGGCGTGCGGGACCGGGTCGCGCGGCTGCTCGCGGTCAACGGGGACCGCACCGTCGACTCCTTCCACCGCGAGCTGGGCCGGCTCATGTGGGACCACTGCGGCATGGAGCGCTCCGAGGAGGGCCTGCGCAAGGCGCTGGAGCGGATTCCCGAGCTGCGTCAGGAGTTCTGGGAGCGGGTGCGGGTCCCCGGCGACGGCGAGGGGCTCAACCAGGCGCTGGAGAAGGCCGGCCGGGTGGCCGACTTCTTCGAGCTGGCCGAGCTGATGTGCGTCGACGCCCTGCACCGCACCGAGTCCTGCGGCGGCCACTTCCGCGCCGAGAGCCAGACGCCGGACGGCGAGGCGCTGCGCGACGACGAGCGCTTCAGCTACGTCGCGGCCTGGGAGTACGCCGGCGCCGACGAGCCGCCCGTGCTGCACCGCGAGGCCCTGGACTTCGAGTACGTCACGCCCAGCCAACGGAGCTACAAGTGAGACTGACCCTGCGGGTCTGGCGGCAGGCCGGACCGGACGAGGACGGACGCCTGGTCGACTACGCGGTCGACGACGTCAGCCCGGACATGTCGTTCCTGGAGATGCTCGACGTCCTCAACGAGCGGCTGGTCCTCGACGGCGAGGAGCCGATCGCCTTCGACCACGACTGCCGCGAGGGCATCTGTGGCATGTGCGGCATGATGATCAACGGCGTGGCGCACGGCCCGGAGCGGGCCACCACCACCTGCCAGCTCCACATGCGGCACTTCTCCGACGGCGACGTCGTCGTCATCGAGCCCTGGCGGGCCAGGGCGTTCCCCGTCATCAGGGACCTCGTCGTCGACCGGGGCGCCTTCGACCGCATCATCGAGGCCGGCGGCTACATCACCGCGCCCACGGGCAGCGCGCCGGACGCGCACGCCATCCCGATCCCCAAACCGGACGCGGACAAGGCGTTCGAGGCGGCGGCCTGCATCGGCTGCGGCGCCTGCGTCGCCGCCTGCCCCAACGGCTCCGGGATGCTGTTCACGGCGGCCAAGGCCACCCACCTCGGCCTGCTCCCGCAGGGCCAGCCCGAGCGGCACAGCCGCGCCGTCGACATGCTCGCCACCCACGACGCGCTCGACTTCGGCGGCTGCACCAACGCCGGCGAGTGCGCCCCGGCCTGCCCGAAGGGCATTCCGCTGGAGTCCATCGCCCGCCTCAACCGGGACGTCCTGCGGGCGACCGTGAGCGGAGCGCACAAGCCGCGGTAGCGGCCCGGGGGGCGCGCGGCGCGATGCCCCGTCGGGGTAGCGGGACATCGCGCCGCCACTCCCTCAGCTCCCCTTCGCCGTCGCTTCGAGGAAGAAGGCGGCGTACAACTTCACGACTGACTGCGAGAACTCGTTCGCCGCGATCGTCGCGGCGCGGTTCGCTGGACGGCCCGAGCTCTCGGCCTCGAGCACGACGACCTGGTCGGGGACGTCGGGGATGTCGAGGATGATCTGGGCGTCGTTGCGAACCTCCTTCTCACCGATCCCGTCCTCCGGGCGGTTCAGGACGCACATGCGCCGCCCGGCCGCCTCCTCCACCGTGGCGACGAGGTCCACGACCTGCTGTGGCCCCGGCCGGCACACCTTGTCGAACGCGCCGTCCCGGAAGAAGACCTTCACCTGATATCCGATCCTCTGGTCCCCGGCGCCGCGCGCGGACGAGCCGGCCTTCTCGAACAGGCAGTACTGGAGGTGGATCGTCCGGATGATGTTCCCGCCCAACGCGGTCTCCACCGCGTTGTCCGGAACCATCCCGCACAGGTAGAGGGCGCCCCAGTGACCAGCGGGCCCCGGCCGCTGCTTGCCCAACGCCGCGATCTCGGTGATCTTCCGCTTCTCCAGCGGAACCCATTCCTGGCACAGGTTGGGCGGGCTGTTCCCGCAGTGCTTGGTGGTCGGCTGGGGAACCGGGGGCGGCGTCACGGACGACGACGTGGTGGTGGGAGAGGGCGGGGGAGCCGCCTGGTCGGCCTCGCGGCCGCAGGACGTGGTGGCCAGGGTGAACGTCAACACCGTCGCCGCGATGAGCCGGTGCAGGGGTCTTCGCACGTCTTCTTCTTCCGGGCAGGGAAAAACGCCGTCTGGCCACCGCTGGGCGGTGACCGGACGGCGCGAACGGGAGTCAGAGTACGTCTCGGGTGCTGGCCAGCAGTTCCCGGACGTGCCCGACGAGCTGCTGGGTGCTCAGCGGCGTCACGGTGACCCACCCGTTGCGCCGCAACTGGAGGAACCGGCCCTCCGCGTTGTCGTGGAAACCCACCACCCACGGACCGGGCCGCTTCTGCCCCGTGCCGTCCGAGGCGACGACGCTGAACTGTCCACGGTGGACCACTCCGTCCAGCATGTGCGCCAGCCTGTGCGCGTCGTCGGGGCGTTCCCCCTCCTCGACCAGGCGGCCGGCCAGGGACTTCGGGTCGCCGCCATCCGTGCTGTCCGCGCCGCCCGCGCCGTCTCTGACGGCCGCGTCGAGCGCCGCCGCCCGCACGCTGACCGACCTGGCCCTGCTGACCGGCGCGTCCCCGGCCAACCCGACCATCTCGGTGACGACCGTGTGGTCGGGCATCGAGCGCAACACGACCCTCGCGCCGTCGATGACCGCGACGACCCCCCGGTGCCCGGAGGCGGCGCCCCTGGCACGCACCACGCGGTCGGAGATCAGTCGCGTGTCCACCGCCCATGAGGAGTGCGCGAGCAGGTCGAACTGGTCGCGCAGGTCCGGGTGCAGCCCGCGGTCGTCGGCCAGGTCCCTGGCCCGGAGCTGGTCCAGCACCCCGGCGACGAGGTCCCGCCGCTCCTCGCGCGTCCGGCCGGGGCTCGGCAGGTCGAGCACGTAGGGCAGGTCGCCGAGCCCCAGCCGCTCCCAGCACACCTCGAACTCCACAGTGGACAGCTCGGTCGGCGTCCAGTGCCCGATCGGCGTGCTCACGGCTGACCCGGCGGGTTCCCGCCGATCACCGGCGGGGCCACCATCGGGAGCCCGCCGAGGAAGTGCTCGTCGGTCTGCTCCGCGTACTTGTCGGTGTGCTCGCCGTCCTCCTCGCCCCCGCCGCCGGCGCCGTGCGCGCCACCGACGGCCGGCTGCATGATGGAGCCACCCCGACCCGGAGCACCCGCCGCGCCACCCCGCGCGCCGGGACCGGCTTCGCCGATCACCCCGCCGGAAAGCGGTCCGCGTCCCCACGGGCCACGACCACCCTCGCCGGGGCCACCAGCGCCGGGGAACCCGCCGGCCCGCACTCCGCCGCCGGCACCGGCACCGGCACCGCCGGCCCGGCCGCCGCCAGGCAGACCACCGCCACCCGGGCCGCCGCGCTGTCCTCCCCGCTGGACGGGCTGCTCACCCGGCCGCTGCCCCCACTGGAAGGGAGGTTGGACGCCAGGCGGGGGGAACGGGGTGGGGTTGGGGGAGGGCTGCCAACCCGGCGGCGGTGGCGGGGTGGGCTTCGGCGCCGGCCCGGGCTCGATCGGCACCGGGGTCGGGAAGTTGTTCGGCGGCGTGATCGCGGGCGGGAGTGAACCGTCCTGCCGGTTGCTCGGAGGCGGCGTCACCGTGGTCGGCGGCCTGTTCTCCTCACCCCTCGGGCTCACCACCGTGTTCCGCCGGCCGGTCGGCCGGCTCTGCCACGAGTCGACCGAGCTGGACGGCGGCGGCGTGCCACCGCTCGCCGCCTCCACAGTGATCTTCGGCGGCTCCGGCAACGGTTGCAGGCTCTGCAGAACCGAGCGCGAGGAGGACTCGTACCCCTCGAGAACCCGGTTCGCCGCCTCGTCGGCGGCACGTCGAGCGGCGACCTGCTTGTCGAAGTTGGTCTGCACGTCGATGGCGTTGTTGGTCGCCACCTTCGCCACGTCGCCCAGGAGGTCGTCGAACCCGTACTCCGGCTTCGCCACGACCTCAGGCATGGCGTTCTTCGTGTGCGAGGCCGTGGTGGTCTGCTGGTCGAGTCGTTGGCCGCTCGCCTGGCTCATGTCACCGGCCTCGGCGGCCCACTTGGTGGCCTGGCCCATCGCCGCCGTGGCCGCGTTCGCGCCACTGCCCTCCCAGGCGACGCCGATCTGCCCGAGGACTCGACGCAGGTTGTTCTCGGACTGGTACAGCGCCTCAGTCAGCCCGCGCACCGCGTTCGTGTTGTCCTCCAGGACGCTCAGGCCGGCGCCTTCCTGCTTGACCCACCTGACCTTGGTCTCCAGGTCGAAGCCCTCGTATCGGTAGTACCCGACCCCGAAGTGCATTTCCTCTCCCCCTCGAACCTCAGCGCTGGAGCAGGGTCTGCATGGCTAGTTCGGCTCCTTGCTTGGCCTTCTCGCACATCTGGTCCACCGTGAAGCCTGTGGAGTCCGGGCGGAACTGGATGTCGAGGCTTTGCCGCTCCGCGACATCAACGACGATGTTGCAGGAGGTGGTTCCGTTCCGGGTTTCCACCGCGCCGAATCCAGCCACCGACAGCTTGCTGACCTGTACACGGCGCTTTCCGTCCAGCCACGCCTCGATGCCTTCCTGCGGGCGCGGTACGACCAGATAACTCACCCAAGGTTCTGATCGTGTCCTGCGGAAGGCGCAACCCTTGTTGCCATACTTGTCTGGCGAACCTTCGGTGATCAACCGTGGTGGGCTGTCCAGCCCGAGCTGCTGCTGCTGCTCCTGGGTGAGAACCTTGCACTGGTCAAGGCCCTCCATTGAGATCGACTTCGGGCGGGAGGCTGTGCTCGTGGCCGCCGACGTGTTGCCAGTCGTCGTTGTCGAGCTTGCTGTTGGCTGACCCGAGGTGCTGCACGCCGCCAGTGCGGAAGCCGCAATGAGCAATGAGAGCAGAGGGCGTGGAGAAGGACGGTTAGACACTCGAGACTCCCTTGGAGAGGGCTTCCGCGATCTGCTCGTCGGTGTAGCCGTAGTCCTTGGCGACCTTCTGGAGTTGGGAGGCCGCGCTCCGCAGTTCGGCGACGTACTGCCTTGCCCGCGAGATGTGGGAGTCCTGGTCGCTCTGGAGGCGCGCCTGGAGCGCGGATGACATGTCCGCGCTCGCTGGGTCGCCGAACACGGCGTCGAACCGCATCTTGCCGGCATGGATGTCGACAACGTCAGCCATTCGGTCTGCTTCGGCTTGGAAGGCTGCGGCGGCTTGGAGGACGTTCTCCTTGTTGACGACGAGCTTGCTGCCCTCGGACACCTCTGTGTCTCCCCCTGTGTGCAAGAGCTTCTTTCGTGCACTGACGGTACCGCAGAGGGGTACGCGTAGTGATCGGTTCCCTGAGGTCCGCACGTTCCCTCGGATGGCCGCGCGAGATGCCGGTGCGGCTAGTCATGAGGGGTGGCGGTGCGCTGCCGCGCTGTCTGGCTGGGGCAGCCCTGACGGTCGGGTGACGCTCTCAGCGCTGGAGCAGCGTCTGCATGACCAGTTCGGCGCCCTGTTTGGCCTTCTCACACGATTGATCGTTCGTGATCTCGTTGCCTGAGGGCGAGAGCTGGATGTCGAGGCTCTGCTTGTCTGCTGCGTCAACGACGACGTTGCAGGATTCGCCGTTGCGTGTCTCGGCGGCGTCGAATCCGGCGACGGTGAGCTGCTTGTCCTGGACCGGTCGCTTCCCGGTCAGCCAGGCCTCGGCATCTTCCTGAGGTCGCGCGACGATCAAATAATCGTAGTGGGGTTTCCCCGCCCCTTGGAAAGATCGCAACCCATGTTGCCGAACATGTCGGCGCTCCTGGTCCCCTTGCTTGGTCCGGTGTCTAGCCCGAGTTGTTGCACCTGAGCCTTGCTCATGGTGGTGCAGGTGTCGAAGTTGTCGACGGGGATGTTCTTCGGGCGCGGTGGGAATGCGGGAGCAGAGGAGGCGGTTGCGGCGTCGGAGCGAGGCACCTTCGCCGACGGGCTACCTGCCGTGCCGCAACCGGCCACTGCGGCGCCGAGCGCCAGCGTGGTGAGCAGCACGACGAGACGGCGGTCGGGCATCCGGCATCTCCTTGGTGATCTTTCGCGGCACTGACGGTATCCGCAGAGGGGTACGCGCGGTGGTCAGATACCCGAGGTCCGATGGCTCGCGTGGAGGGAGTTGGGCAGGGGAGATCTGGCTGGTCAGGAGGTGGGTCAGTCGCGGCAGGTGTCGTGGAGGCACTGGACGTCGCGCGCGAGGGTTGCGGTGGTGGCGAGGGATGAGCGGTCAATGGCGGGCAGGGAGAGGATGAGATGCCGGCCGATGCAGGTGATCATCACGACTAAGCGTGGATCGAGAACCTGGTAGGCCGCCGAGGCTCATGGCTCGTCGGACGGGCAACGTCGCGAGTCGAGCCACAGCGGCGGCAACGGCGGTGCCAGTGTTGAGGTCGCCGCTGCGGTCGAGGGTGTGGCCGTGCGGGACCCGAGGAAACCGACCAGTCCGTTCTTTCTGTTCCAAGCAGAGGAGCTCGCGGCCCCGGCTGGTGTGCGCCCGGGGCGACGACGCGACAGGGGTGGGGTCAGTTCCTGGAGGGGCGGCCCGGGGGCATGCGGTAGACCGGGCGGAAGGGTTTGCCGTCGTTGTAGAGCTTCTCCAGCTCCGCGACGCGGGCCGCCACGGCGAGGTTGACGATGTCGGCGAGGCTGCGGACGCCGGAGGCGGGTTCGCGGGCGGCGAGGTAGGTGGCCGCGGCGCGGGCGCGGTCGAGCACGCCGCGGTCGAAGTTGATCGTTCGCTGCACCCGGCGCTGGCCGTCGCCCGGCTCCCCGGTAACCTCACCGCGGCTCGTGTCCGGGCCGACACCAACGGAGCCGGGCGTGGGTTGGGTCGGCTGTGCCATCGGCGGATCTCCCTCGCGGCGGCTCGATGGTGCGGACCGGCTCGCCGACGGTACTCGTGGCGCGGCGCCCGGATCTCGCTACCCCTGAACGGGGTACGTGGCCCGGTGACGCCGCCACCCGCTCCGGAACCCGGTGGGATGTGCTGGCGATCGTGTGCCCCCCGAAGACGATCACGCTGCGTGGTCGACTGTTCCGCAGGTGGGTGAATTGTCCCGGCAACTGGGAGAAGGTCGCGTCGGTGGTTCACCCGGGGACACCGCGTCGCGATGATGAGCGTTGGCCGGATTAGACGTATTCAGCGTCGGAGAGTGGTCCTATGGTTCCCACGTCGAACATCGACGACCGCCGCCGGCGGGGATCGCACCAGGAGTAAGACATGCTCGCGACGGCCATGAACACGGCGGCCACGCTGGCCCAGTCCGGCCTGGGAACCGGCGGGATCCGGCAGTGGATCCTGGACAACCTCGTCCCCCTGTTGCTGCTCACGGTGGCGCTCCTGCTGCTGTGGCTGGGTGGAGGCAAGGGTGACAACGCGGGTGTGATGAAGCGCGTGGGCGGCGTGTTCGTCGCCCTGGCGATCATCGGCCTGGCGGTCACCGGCTCCGGCGTCGACATCGGCCGCTGGATCGCCAGCCTGTTCAGCGGCGGGTGATCCGCCGTGCGGATCCGCACCGACGACGAGGTCTACCGGGTCGACGCCGTCTGGCTCGGCCCGCCGAGGGCCACCTTCCCCTGGCGCGCCCGGTACGTGGCCTGGGGCGTGGGCATCGCCGTCTTCCTGCTGGTGCTGACGGTCGAACGCCGGATGGGCATCGGGTTCAGCTTCTTCTCCACCGCGTGGGCCCTGGTCATCACGATCGTGCTCACCAAGATCATCTGCTCCCGGATCAGCCACGAGCGGCCGCTGACGGCGGTCGGCGTGATGTGGCTGCGCGAGCTGACCGCCCCGAGGGAGACCACCTCCTCCCGGGGCGGGGCGGCGAGCGCGGCCAGGGTCCGGGTGAGCCCGACGCGGCCCCGGCCGCGGCGGGCGCGGTCCGGCCGGACCAGGGCACGGCGCGACCGGACGCGCGGAACCCGTGCCCGCACGAAGGAGGTTCGCGGTGTTCGGTAAGCGGCGCGGTCGGCGCGGCGGGGGCAGGTCGGAGGGCTCCGTCCCGCGTCAGTCCGAGACCCGGGGCGACAAGCGGGTCTACAGCCGCCGCGGCCGTCGGCTGCCCGGCGAGCAGTCGGTCCCGCACTACACGCCGGCCATCACGGCCCGCAGCATCGACGGCCACCTGCTGCGCACCTCGCAGGACGTCTTCGCCTGGTACCGGCTCTCGCCGCAGCGCTGGTCCTTCCGCTCGGACTCGCAGCGCCAGGACCTGGTCTACGCGATCGCCGGCCAGTACGCCGAGCTCCAGGGGCGGTGGCTGCACCTTCGGGTCACCACCCGGCCCTACCCGATCCGCATGTGGGCCGAGGCCCACGTGCACAACGCGGTCAACCGGCTGCCGGACGTGCCGGGCGCGCTGACCTTCGACGACTACATGATCGGCGAGCAGCAGCAGCTGATGGGCCGGTCCATGGCGGAGAAGGAGGTCTACCTCGGCGTCCAGGTGCAGACCCGCAACGTGGTGGACCGCGCGGTGGAGCGGGCCGCCCCGGTGCTGCGCCGCATCTTCCCGGAGGCGGTCGACGCCGAGCTGGTGGCGCTGGACTCCGAGGTGGAGCACCTGGACCAGGTGATCGGCTCCTCCGGGCTGGAGGGCCGCCCGGTGACCGCCGAGGAGATGTCCTGGCTGATGCACCGGTCCTGTTCCCTGGGGCTGCCCGCGCCGCGCAACATGCCCGCGGTGCCCGGGGCCGACTGGGAGCCCGAGGACCTGGCCAGCTTCACCGACGCCGCCGACTTCCACCAGGAGCCGTACGCGCCGACGGTCGTGGTGCGCGGCCGCACCGGCTCCAACGCCGGGATCCGCCGGCACCTCTGCGTGCTCACCGTCGGCCAGATGCACGGCCTCCAGATCCCGGAGGTCGACGACCCGTGGGTGCAGCGGTCCGACCGCCTGCCCGCCTCCGTGGAGTGGTCGGCCCGGATCTACGTGCGCCGGCCGGAGGAGGTGGCCGGCGAGCTGCAGCGCCAGATGAACAAGGTGCGCTCGCAGGTCCGGCACTACACCGACGAGCACGAGCTGGAGCCGCCGCAGTCGTTGGCCCGCCAGGCCGGTCGGGTGCTGGAGATCGACGACGAGATGACCTCCGGGTTCACCGCGCTGGCCACCAGGGTCCGGTCGTGGTGGCGGCTGGCGGTCTCCGGGCCGAGCGAGCGGGACGCGCTGCGGCTGGCCCAGCAGCTCCTCGACCTGTACAAGCCGAAGATCGCGATCGAGCACCCCGAGGCCCAGTACGCGATGGCCAGGGAGTTCATCCCCGGCGAGCCGCTGGCCTCCGGCGCGTACATGCGGCGCGGCTCGGTGGTGTGGGCGGCCTCCGCCGTGCCCACCGCGACCGCGGAGGTCGGCGACCGGCGCGGCATCCTGCTCGGGGAGACCTGCACGGCCACCCGCCGCCCGGTGGCCTGGGACCCGTGGATGGCGCAGGAGGTGCGGGACGCCTCCGGCCTGACCGCCATGGTCGCCGGGCTCGGCGGCGGGAAGTCCTTCCTCGGCGGCGGGATCGTCTACAAGACGTTGCGGTCCGGCGCCTACTGGACGGTGCTCGACCCGTCCGGCCCGCTGGCCAAGCTCTGCGAGCTGCCCGAGCTGCGGCCCTACGCGCGGCCGATCAACCTGCTCAACGCGCAGCCCGGCATCCTCAACCCGTACCGGGTGGTGGCCGAGCCGCAGCTGGAGCACTTCCTCGACGAGGACGACCCGGAGCGGGCGTGGCGCAGGGAGCGCGCGCTGGCCGCGGCCACCCGCCGCCGGCTGGTGCTCGACGTGCTCACCGGCCTGCTGCCCTACGAGGTGGCCCGGCTCGCCCAGACCCGGATCGTGCTGCTGCGGGCGGTGCGCACCGTCGGCGGCCGGCAGGACGCCCACCCCGGCATGGTGTTCGACGCGCTGCGCAGGGACGCCAGCGACCACCACGAGCACGCCGTCGTCGTGGCCGACTTCCTCGACGAGCTGCGGGAGCGGATGTCCCTGTTGATCCCCGAGGTCGACGCCGACCCGTACTCCGAGGCCAGGGACGACCGGTTCACGGTGCTGACGATGGCCGGGCTGACCCTGCCGAAGGACGGCGTGGGCCGCGAGCACTGGACCGACGCCGAGGCGCTCGGCGTCGAGCTGCTGAACCTGGCCGCCTGGCTCACCCAGCGCTCCATCTACGAGCGGCCCCGGGACCTGCGCAAGGGCGTCTGGATCGACGAGGCGTTCTTCCTGTCCGAGGTGCCGACCGGCCGGGTGCTGATGAACCGGTTCGCCCGCGACTCGCGGAAGTGGAACGTCCGGGTCCTGCTGTCCAGCCAGATCCCGGCGGACTTCCTGCGCATCCAGGGCTTCGTGTCGCTGCTGGACTCGGTGTTCGTCGGCCGGCTCGACGACGAGCACGCGCAGGCCGACGCGCTGCGGCTGCTCAAGGTCCCGGTCGGGGCCGGCTACGAGCAGGTGGTCGCGAGCCTGGGCCGACGGCCGGGCGGCGTGGCCCGCAACGCCACCGAGCGCGACCGCTCGCCGCGGCAGTTCATCTTCGGCGACGGCGCGGGCGGTGTGGAGCGGATCCGGATCGACTTCGGCGGCGACCACCTGACCCACCTGCGGACGGCGATGGACACCACGCCGGACGCGCTGCGCGGCGAGCCGGTGGCCGCCGCGGCGCCGGACGTGGCCGAGCCGGTGGAGCCGGCGGGCGGCCCCGCGCGGCGCGGGGAGGCGGCGGACGCCGTCCCGGCGGAGCGGGTGCCCGGCGAGGACGAGGTGGACGAGTTCGGCGGCCTGGGCCTGGACCCGGAGCCGGACACCGAGCTGCAGGCCGCCGGCGTGGGCCGGGGCGACTGGGGCGCGCCGACGAACGGGCCCGCGGGAGGCGGGGCCGGCGGGAGGTCCACCGCGGACCGACCCGGCCGGGACGACAGGGCATGACCGTGTGGGCCCTGGTGGGCTGCCTGGTCGCCGGCACGGCGGTGGCGAGACGGGTCAGGGCCGCGCGGCGCGCCGGCGGACCGCGGCGCACCCGTGCCCGCGGCCGCGGCGCCGCGCTGTTCGCGGTGATCGCGTTGCTGCTCGGGCAGGCCGTGCTGGGCGCCCCGGTGGCCCACGCCCAGGTCTGCGAGAAGGAGGCGCCCAACCCGGAGCGGCCCGGCGCCGGCATGGTCGGCGCGCTCGACCCGGCGCCGCTGGGCGCCGGCCAGCCGGGCAGCGCCTACGACGAGGTCGGCTACGCCGGGCTGGTCTGGCACACCTACGACCTGGGCTGCGTCGCGGGCGCGGCGAGCAACCCGAACGCGGTCATCGACACCTGGGCCGGCAACGAGCTGTTCAACGTCGGCAAGAACCTGGTGGGCGCGACCAACGGCCTGCACTACATGCTGCTGTCGGGCGACCTGATGAAACCGCTCGACGACCTGGTGATGACCGGGACGATCGCGCTGTACAACAGCGTGTACGCGCCCTGGTTCGGCCTGGTCGCCCTGCTGCTGGCGATCGTGCTGTTCCGGCACATCTGGCGGGGCGACCTGGCGACGATCAGCAAGCGCGGCATGTGGGCGTTGGGCGGCATCTGGCTCGCCTCGGCGACCTACCTGACCCCGTTGATCTACACGCACGCCCTGGACGAGGTGCTGATCACCGGCACCTCCCAGGCCCAGGCCGGCTTCCTCAAGGAGGTCGGCATCGACGAGCGCAACGCGCTGCCCACCGTGCTGCACGACCAGGTCGTCTACCGGAACTGGCTGCGGGGCGAGTTCGGCTCGCCGGACGCGCCCCAGGCCCAGCAGTACGGCAGGGACCTGCTGCGCGCGCAGGCGTGGACCAAGCAGGAGGTCGCCGAGGGCAAGGACGCCGGGTCGGCCGACCCCAAGAAGAACGCGTTCAAGTCCATCGCGAACCAGGGCACCCTGGGCAGCACCTACGGCTACCTCAAGGGCACCGACGGCAGCCGGCTCGGCGCCGGCGTGCTGGGCGCGTTGCAGGGCGTGGCGTACGCGCTCTTCCAGCTGCTGGCCAAGGCGGCCATCCTGCTGGCGCAGGTGCTGCTGCGGGTGCTGATCCTGGCCGGGCCGGTGATCGGCCTGGTCGCCATGCTCTACCACGACGTGCTGCGCGCGGTCGGCCGCGCGATCGGGGCCGCGCTGCTCAACGTCATCGTGCTGGCCGCGCTGGCCGGCATGCACACCCTGATGCTGACCTGGATCTTCAACCCGGGACGCGGGTTCTCGCTGCTCACCCAGATGCTGCTCGCCGGGCTGATCACCGTGGTGTTCTTCATCATCGGCAAGCCGGTGCGGCGGCTGTGGCAGATGGTCGAGATGGGCGTGGGCGCGGTCGGCAGCGCGGTGCCCTCCGCCGGGCCCGGGCTGCTCGGCCGGCTGCGGCGGAAGCGGCCGACCGGCCCCACCCCCCAGGACGAGTTCTGGGAGCAGGTCCGCGGGATGGACCCGGACGAGGAGATCCGGCCGGCGAAGGCCCGGCGGCGGGCCCGGCCCGAGGCGGCCGGCCCGGTCGTGGCGCACGCCCAGCGGACGGGCACGGCCGCGGCGGCGATCGGCGGCGCCGCCGGGGTGGCGGGCGCGGTCGCCGGGGCCATCGCCGGCGCCGCGAGGCGCCCGGACGGCCAGCCCGCGCTGACGGCGGCGGCCTCCGGGCGCGGACCCGGTCGGGCCGCCGGCGAGCTGCCCTCGGGCCGCAGCCGGCTGGTGGACACCTCGCCCGTGGTCGACCGCAGCTGGGACCACCACGGCGAGGACGCCGTCGTGATCCCGTCCCGGATCAACGGGTCCCGCCGCCAGAGCGCGGCCGGCGCCGGGCCGGCCGCGCCCGAGCCCCGGCGGGCCGACGTCGAGGTCGTCGCCGGGCGACCGGTGTGGGTGGTGTACCGGCCGTCGCGGGGCATGGAGTTCCGCGACGGCTGGGTGCGCTGAGGGAGAGAGGGGGCAGACGGATGCCGATCCGCACGCATCGCGGGCGCGCCGCGGTCTACCGCCGTTTGTGGGGCTGGCCGCTGCGCTCGCCAAAGCACCTCGTCGTCGCCGTCGTCGGGTTCGTCGCGCTGGCCACCGCGGTTGGGCTGCTCCTGCCCAAGTACGGCCCGGGCGCGCGACAGGAGCCGCCGCGGCCCTCCCGTACGGCCACGGCGCCGCCGGCGGCCCTCGCGCCGGGCAGCACCGCCGGGCCGACCCGTTCCGAGGAGCGCCGCGCGCCGCGCACGCACTCCTCGATCCCGCAGGCGGCCCCACCGCCCGCGGCGCCGACGCCGGAGGCGTTGGAGGCGGCCAAGAACTGGGGCCGCGCGTGGGTGAACCACCCGCAGGGCATGACGAGCGCGCAGTGGCTGGAGGGCCTGCGGCCCTACACGACGGAGGAGTACCTGACCGTGATGAGCACGGTCGACCCGGCCAACGTGCCGGCCACCAAGGTCACCGGCGCGCCCACCGCGCTCAGCTCCACCGCAGGCTCGACGCAGGTCAAGCTGCCCACCGACGCCGGTGACCTGCAGATCCTGGTGATCTCCACCCAGAACGGCTGGCGGGTGGCCGGCTACACCAGGGCGGGCTGACGATGCGGCTCGCGATCATCGGTCTGGTCCTGGTCTCGGTGGTGGTCACGGTCGTCACGGCGACGACGGGCGTCGTGTCGACGGTCGTCGGCGGGAACGGCGGAACCGCGCAGGCGGCCCGCTCCTACAGCACGTGCAACGCGATGATGGGTGTCTGGCCGGAGGGGGGCACCGACCAGTCGCGGCGCGACGTGCGCGCGTTGGGGGAGGAGTCGCTGCAGATCGCGGCGCTGATCATGACGATCGGCCGGGAGCGGAACCTGCCGCCGGCGGCCTGGCAGGTCGCGCTGCAGGCCGGTCGTCAGGAGTCGGGCCTGCGCAACCTCCGACACGGCGACCTCGACTCGCTCGGCATCTTCCAGATCCGGGGCATGCACGGCAGCGAGCAGCAGCGGTTGGACGTGCGCTGGCAGATCAACTGGTTCTACGACACGTTGGTGCGGATCGGGAACTGGGACCGGATGCGGCCCGGCGACGCGGCGCAGGCCGTGGAGCGCTCGGCGTTCCCCGACCGCTACCACCGCTGGGAGGGCATGGCCGTCCAGCTGCTCTCCGACCTCGGCAAGGTCGACGACCCGACGGGCTGCCGGGAGGCGCCGCCGCCCACCGAGGCCGCGGCCAAGGCCATCGCCTTCGCGTCCGAGCAGATCGGCGACCCGTACGGGTGGGGCGCCAACGGGCCGGACTCCTGGGACTGCTCGTCGCTGGTGCAGGCCGCCTACCGGGCCGCCGGGGTGACCATCCCCCGGGTGACCTACGACCAGTGGCTGGCCGGCGCGTACATCCCCCTCGACCAGGCCCAGCCCGGTGACCTGGTGTTCTTCGGGAACTCCTCGAACCGGTGGCTGATCCACCACGTCGGGCTGTACATCGGCAACGGCGAGATGATCGAGGCGCCCTACACCGGAGCCTCGGTCCGCAGGACCAGGATCAACGTCTGGCACGACCTCATTCCGCACGCGGTGCGCCCCGGCGTGTAGTCGCCCGGTTGCTGACCTGACACCACGGGAGGCAGACAGCATGTACACCAACGCCCCGATCCCCCGTCCTGCGGGACCGCCGGCGTCCAGCACGCCCCTGCGGGACTCGCTGCAGCACGCCCGGCACGGCGTGGACGCCGGGTACGTGGTGCTGCCGCGCTCCCTGGCCGAGTCGATGCCGTTGCCGTGGCAGCAGCAGATGGCGCATCTGCTCGCCGAGTTCCACCAGGCGTTCGGGCACCTGCCGTGGCCGGTGTACCGCGTGGTGCCCTCGCGCTACGAGCGGCTGGTCGACCTGGACGAGGAGCAGCTCGCCGAGGTCGGCTGCCTGGTGGAGATCGACGGTGACGGCGAGCTGGTGTACCGCGAGCGCAGCGGGCAGCGGATCGACAACCCGGAGGACAAGCAGGTCCTGGTGTCCTGTTTGGACCCGATTCCCCGGCAGCAGGAGGCGGGTCACGTGCCGCCGGCCTCGTCACCCCAGCGGTGGTGAACCTCCCCTTCGGGTGACGACCGGGTGAGCTCGCGGGCGGCGCGCCCCGGCGCTTCGGCGGCGGGGCGTTTCGCTTGCGCGGGTTGCTGATCCTTCCTGGTGACACCTGCCTGAGGGAGACGGGGACGGGCGGACGGAGCTCCTGCGGGCTGGGTGGGGGAGGGTTCGGGCTTATAGGGCCGAACGGGGTGTTCCGCAAGTGGAAGGCGCGAACCATCCACAGGGCCCCGGAGTTGTCCACAGGGCGACGTGTTCTTCTTGGGCCGCTGGTTGTGGGCGGATAGGCTGGTGCAGGGCTCGCCCCCCAGGGCGGGTGGGGGCTGTCCTCGGGAGACGGCGGGACGACCGACGATCGCCGCCGAGGAGCCCGAGTCGAGGAGCCCGAGCCCCGGGAGCCTGCCCAGCAGGTGACACACCGGTCGGCCCGTGCCACGCTCGGGACATGGTGGACGCCGAACAGGGCTGGTACTTCTGCCTCAGACACCACAAGGTCGAGCGCGGTCTGGAATGCCGGGCGGTGGACCGCATGGGCCCCTACCCGGACGCCGCCACGGCCGAGCGGGCGCTCGCCATCGCCAGGGAGCGCACCGAGCGGGCCGACGCCGCCGACCGCGACTGGTCCGACCAGGACTGATCCGCCGGGAACCACGAGCGCGGGGAACCGCGAGCATGGTCGAGATCGAGTGACCGTCGTCGCCTTGCCGAGCCCCGCGAGGGGTTACGAGAGTAAACCGGTGTGAGCGCGGGCGGCGTTCGGTGAGCGGCGGCGAGGTCCTCACCTGGTGACGCCGACCGACCGCGGGTGTCGGCGCGGGAACAGCGGGCTGTGGCGAAGGGAAGACGGTTGAGCGTGCAGGAGTTGACCATCGGCGTGCTCGGCGGGACCGGCGCGCAGGGGCGCGGCCTGGCCTACCGCTGGGCGAAGGCGGGTCTGTCAGTGCTGATCGGCTCCCGCGACGCCGCCAGGGCCGAGTCCTCGGCCGCCGAGCTGCGGGCGGCCACCGGGTCGGACACCGTCGCCGGCGCGGACAACGCGGGTGTCGCCGCCCGGTCCGACGTCGTCGTCGTGGCGGTGCCGTGGGACGCCCACGCCGCCACCCTGGAGCCGCTGCGCGCGGAGCTGGCCGGGAAGATCGTGGTGGACTGCGTCAACCCGCTGGGCTTCGACAAGCAGGGGCCGTTCCGGCTGGACGTGCCGGAGGGCAGCGCCGCCGAGCAGGCCGCCGCCCTGCTGCCGGAGTCCCGGGTCACCGCGTCGTTCCACCACGTCTCGGCGGTGTTGCTGGCCGACGGCGACGTCGAGAAGGTCGACACCGACGTCCTGGTGCTCGGCGACGACCGGGAGGCCACCGACCTGGTGCGGGAGCTGGCGGAGCGGATCCCCGGCGTGCGGGGGATCTACGGCGGCCGACTGCGCAACGCCGGCCAGGTGGAGGCGTTCACCGCCAACCTCATCGCCATCAACCGCCGGTACAAGGCGCACGCAGGGATCCGCATCACTGACGTGTGAGGTGAGGCCGTGCCCGAGCTGCCCGCCGCCTTCAGCGAGGACGAGCGCCGGCTCGCCGAGCGTCTGACCGCCGGCCACACGGTCGTCGTGAACGTGCGGAAGTCCGGGCCGCACAGCCGGTTGGTGCCCTGGCTGGTCGAGCACGACCTGATCACCTACGTGGGACACGCCGGACCACGGCACTCCTGGCCTGACTCCGACTTCGCGAGCCCGTTCGTGAAGGAGGCGAAGGCCGACCGGGAGGCCATGGTCCGGCATTACCGCGCGTGGCTTCAGGAGCGCCCGGAGCTCGTGCGGCGCGTGCGGTCCGGTGAGCTGCGCGGGCGGGCGTTGGGGTGCTGGTGCGCCCCGGAGCCCTGCCACGCCGACGTCCTCGCCGAGTTGGCGGAGAGGAAGCGATGACGCCGGTGGACGACCTGGGCGCGGAGGTGCCGCTGCGGGGGACGCCCTCGCGGGTCGTGTCGCTCGTGCCCTCGCTGACCGAGGCGGTCGAGCGCACCGCGCCGGGCGTGATCGTCGGCGCGACCGAGTACTGCGCGCATCCCGCCGACCTCGACGTGCCGCGCGTGGGTGGGTCGAAGTACCCGAAGGTCGACGAGGTCCTCGCGTTGGCCCCGGACCTGGTGCTGGCCAACGTGGACGAGAACCTGCCCCGCGACGTGGCCGCGCTGCGCGCCGAGGGCGTGCCGGTGTGGGTGACCGCCGAGCCGCACGACGTTCCGGGCTCCCTGGCGTCGCTGCGGCGGCTGTTCGCCGGCGCGTTCGGGCTGGGCGCCCCGGACTGGCTGGTCGCGGCCGAGCGGGTGTGGGCGCCGGTGGACCCGGTGCGGGCCGTCGCGGTCGTGCCGGTCTGGCGCCGGCCGTGGGTGGTGGTGGGCGGCAGCACCTTCGCCACCGACGTCCTCCGCCGCCTCGGCGTGCTCAACGCCTACGCCGACCACGCGGACCGCTTTCCCCGGCCGGAGCTGGCGGAACTGCGCGCGGTGCTCGACGGGGGCCGGGCCGACCTCGTCGTCCTGCCCGACGAGCCGTACCCGTTCACCGCCGACGACGGCCCCGAGGTCTTCCCCGGCACGCGGTGCGCCCTGGTCTCCGGCCGCCACCTCACCTGGCAGGGGCCGTCGCTGGTCGAGGCCAGGGACGTCCTGGGCCGGGCGCTCTTCCCCTGACCCGCGCCCGCCGCCGCGCTTGACCTTCACGCTGGCGTGAATGCCTAGCGTCCGCCGACGTGAACCGGTTCGTCCTCCTCTCGCTGCTGCTCAGCTCGTTCGCGGTGGGCACCGACGACTTCGTCGTCGGCGGCCTGCTCCCGGAGATCGCCGCCGACCTCGGTGTCACCGAGTCGGTGGCCGGTCAGCTCGTCACGGTGTTCTCCGTGGTCTACGCGCTGGGCGCGCCGGTCATGGCCGGCCTCACCGCGCGGCTGCGCCGACGCCGGGCGCTGCTGGTGGGCAGCGCCGTGTTCGTCGTCGTCAACCTGGCCACCGCCGTCCTGCCCGGGTACCCGGCGGTGCTCGCGGCCCGGGTGGTCGCCGCGCTCGCCGCCGCGGCGATCACGCCGCTGTGCTTCACCACGGCGGCGGACGTCGCCGAGCCGGACCGCCGGGGCAGGGCGTTGTCGATGGTGGCGGTCGGCCTGACGCTGGCCATGGTCGCGGGAACGCCGCTCGGCGTGCTCGTGGCCGGGCAGTTCGGCTGGCGCGCCAGCTTCGTGTTCGTCGCCGCGCTGAGCACCGTCGCCCTGGTGGGGCTCGCCGTGGCGCTGCCCGATCTGCCGCCGGCGCCGCACGTCCCGTTGTCCCGCAAGCTCGCGGTGCTCCGGCGGCCCGTGGTGCTGCTGGGCCTGGCCTCGACCGTGGTGGCCGCGTCCGGTGGCCTGATGCTCACCACCTACCTCGCCCCGGTGCTGCGGGAGGCCGCCGGTGTCACCGGGGACCTGCTCGCCGTGGCCTACTCCTGCGCCGGTGTCGCCGGCGCACTGGGAGCGATGCTCGGTGGGCGGGCGACCGACCGGTTCGGGGCGGAGCGCTCGCTGAGGGCAGCCATCCTCGGTCACGCGGCCGCTCTGGCGTTGTTGGCCGGGTTGACGGCGTTGCGCGCGCCGTGGTGGTTGGCGCTGGCCAGTGTGGGGGTGTGGGGGTTCGTCGGATGGGGGTTCAACCCGCCCATGCAGGCCCGGTTGCTGGCTCTCGCGCCGCACGCCGCCGCCGAGGTCGTCGCGTTGAACAGCTCGGCGCTCTACCTGGGCACGGCGGTGGGCGGCGGGCTCGGCGGCGTGCTGCTGGCGACCGCCGGGCCGGCGGCGGTGCCCGCGGTGGGCGCGGTGCTCCAGCTCGTCGCGTTGGCCCTGGTGGCGGTTCCGGTCTCGCGGACGGCGCGGGCCGTGGCCGCCTAGGGTGGCGCGGGTGGAGATGCTGATCGGCGAACTCGCCCGACGGACCGGGGTCAGCACGCGGGCCCTGCGGCACTACGAGGAGAACGGGGTGCTGCGGTCGTTCCGGGACGCCAACGGCTACCGCCGCTACCCGGAGCAGGCCGTGGTGCGGGTGCGCAACATCCGCCACCTGCTGGAGGCGGGGATGATCCTGGAGGACATCGAGCCCATGGGCGACTGCCTCGACCAGGACCTGCGGGGACAGGCGGCCTGCCACGCGGCGTTGGAGGTCGCCGAACGGCGTCTCGCCGAGCTGGAGCGGCGGTGGGCGGCGCTCGGCGCGCTGCGCGACAACCTCCGCTCCCGGGTCGAGTCGCTCCGCGGCGAGATCCACCGGCGGCACGAGGTCGCCTGACGGTCCCCCGACCTCAGGGGCGGGCGACCTCAGGGGCGGAACCGGTCGGCGGCCTCGACGAGGTGGTGCAGGATGCCCGGCTCGTCGAACGCGTGCCCGGCGTCCTCCACGATCACCAGCTCCGACCCCGGCCACGCCCGGTGCAGCTCCCACGCGGTCGTGGCCGGGGTCGCCGCGTCGTACCGGCCCTGCACGATGACGCCGGGAATGCCGGCCAGCCGGCCGGCGTCCCGCAGGAGCTGGCCCTCCTCCAACCAGCCGCCGTGCCGGAAGTAGTGGTTCTCGATCCGGGCGAAGGCGGTGGCGAACTCGGGCCGCGCGAACTGCTCGACCAGCGCCGGGTGGGGCAGCAGGGTGACCGTGGCGGCCTCCCACGTGCTCCAGGCCACCGCGGCGGGTTGGTGCACGGCGGGGTCGGGGTCGGTGAGCAGCCGGTGGTACGCCTCGATCAGGTCGTCGCGCTGGTCCTCGGGCACCGGGGCGAGGAACTCAGCCCACCGCTCGGGGAAGAGCTGGCCGGCGCCGCCGCCGTAGTACCAGTCCAGTTCGCCGCGGCGCAGCGTGAAGATCCCGCGCAGCACCATCTCCGTCACCCGCTCGGGATGGGTCTGCGCGTACGCGAGGGCCAGGGAGCTGCCCCACGAGCCGCCGGAGAGCTGCCACCGCTGGATTCCCAGGTGTTCCCGGAGCCGCTCGATGTCGGCGACCAGGTGCCACGTGGTGTTGGCGTCCAGGTCGGCCTCGGGAGTGCTGAGGTGGGGCCGGCTGCGCCCGCAGCCCCGCTGGTCGAACAACACGATGCGGTAGGCAGCGGGGTCGAAGAGCTGACGGTGCCGGGGCGTGCAGCCACCTCCCGGCCCGCCGTGCAGGAACAACACCGGTTTCCCGTGCGGGTTGCCGCAGGTCTCCCAGTAGACGTGCTGGCCGTCGCCCACGTCGAGCACGCCGTGGTCGTGGGGTTCGATCGGCGGGTAGAGCGCGCGCAACGTCCACCTCCCGGGAAGCGGTGCAAGATCGTTCCCCGGAGCCTACGGTGCGGGCATGAGCCGACCCCAGTTCGCCCGCGAGACGTCCACCCACGGGGAGTTCGTCCGCCAGCCCAACCGGTTCACCGACCGGATCACGGCGGACGGAACCTCCGGCTGGCCGGCGGAGCCCGGCCGGTACCGGCTGGTGGTGTCGCTGGCCTGTCCCTGGGCGCACCGCTCGGTGATCGCGCGGCGGTTGCTCGGCCTGGAGGACGCGATCTCCCTGGCCGTGGTGGACCCGATCCGCGACGAGCGCGGCTGGCGGTTCACCCTCGACCCGGACGACAGGGACCCGGTGCTGGGCATCGGGTTCCTGGCCGAGGCCTACCGCGCCGCCGACCCCGGCTTCACCGGACGGGTGACCGTCCCCTCCCTGGTCGACACCCGCAGCGGGCGGGTGGTCACCAACGACTACCCGCGGATCACGCTCGACCTGTCGACGCAGTGGCGGGCGTGGCACCGCGAGGGCGCGCCGGAGCTCTACCCGGAGCACCTGCGGGCGGAGATCGACGCCGTCAACGCCGACGTCTTCCGGGACGTCAACAACGGCGTCTACCGCTGCGGCTTCGCCACCTCCCAGGAGGCGTACGAGAGCGCCTACCAGGCGTTGTTCGCCCGGCTCGACGCGCTGTCCGAGCGGCTGGCGCACCAGCGCTACCTGGTGGGCGACACGATCACCGAGGCCGACGTGCGGTTGTTCACCACGCTCGTCCGCTTCGACGCCGTCTACCACGGCCACTTCAAGTGCAACCGGCAGAAGCTGACCGAGATGCCGGTGCTCTGGGCCTACGCGCGCGACCTGTTCCAGACGCCGGGCTTCGGCGACACGGTGGACTTCGACCACATCAAGCGGCACTACTACGCGACCCACGAGCAGCTGAACCCCAACCGCGTCGTCCCGGTCGGCCCCGACCTCGGCGGCTGGCACGCGCCCCACGGCCGCGAGGCCCTGGGCGGCCGCCCGTTCGGCGACGGGACCCCGCCGGCCTGACGACGCGCCGGGCCGGCAACCCAGCCCGGGTCACCAGGCCATCCGGGCGGTCGTCCCAACCCGGACGGGCGGGCGCGGAAACCCGGGCGGGCGGACGGACAGACAGCACAGGGGTGTGGGCGTGGAGAGCCCTCTCCACGCCCACACGCCTGTCCGTCACGGCCGACCGCCGGCAGGCCCGGCGGGACGGCTCACATCAGCGCATCAGTGGAAGACGTGCTCCGGGCCGGGGAACACGCCGCTGCGGACCTCCGCGCCGAACTGGGTCGCGGCCTCGCCGAGCACGCCGGCCAGGTCGGCGTAGCGCTTGACGAACCGCGGCGCCTTGCCCCGGTTCATCCCGGCCATGTCCTGCCAGACCAGCACCTGGGCGTCGCAGTCCGGGCCGGCGCCGATGCCGACGGTCGGGATGCGCAGCTCGGCGGTGACGCGCTTGGCGGTCTCGGCCGGAACCATCTCCAGCACGACGGCGAACGCGCCGGCCGCCTCCAGGGCGAGCGCGTCCTCGACCAGGGCGTCGGCCCCGACGCCCCGCCCCTGCACGCGGTAGCCGCCGAGCACGTGCTCGCTCTGCGGGGTGAAGCCGAGGTGGCCCATGACCGGGGTGCCGGCGTCGACCAGCGCCTCCACCAGCGGGGCGTACCGGCGGCCGCCCTCCAGCTTCACGGCGTGCGCGCCGCCCTCCTTCATCAGGCGGATGGCGCTGAGCATCCCCTGCTCGGTGGAGACCTCGTAGGAGCCGAACGGCAGGTCGGCCACGACCAGCGCCCTGCGGGTCGACCGGCTGACCGCCCTGACCAGCGGCAGCAGCTCGTCGATCGTCACGGGGACGGTGCTGTCGTAGCCGTAGACCGTGTTGGCCGCGGAGTCGCCGATGAGCAGCACCGGGATGCCGGCGTCGTCGAAGATCCGGGCGGTGAAGGTGTCGTAGGCGGTGAGCATGGGCCACGGCTCGCCGCGCTCCTTGAGCTCCCGCAGGTGGTGAACGCGTACCCGCTTCCGCGGTGCGGCGGTGGGGGCGGAGGGCCCGCTGTAGGGGGCGGCCTCCTCGGCCGAGGGCACGCCGGGCACAGCAGTCATCGTTGACCGTCCTTCCCTCGAGGCCCGCTCGGCGGGTCCCCGGGTCGTGCGGATGGTGTCCGCCGAAAAGCCTGACACGCCTCCCCGCGGCGAGCACCGGCGGTGCGATCAGCTTCACAGGGGCGGTCACCCGACCCGCTCGACGCCACCGGCGGCCGAAGATGATGTTGACGTGGAGCGACGAGATCCGCCGTCGCACCGGGCCGCTTGGCCGGGCGCCGGGAACCCCGCCGGCCGCCCAGGACGTGGGTGACCGGAGACACCGCCGAGGACGGGGAAAGCTGACACGAACGGGGAAGGGGACGTCAACGTGGCGGCTCAGGCCCGCTCCTCCCGGGCCCGCAGCTCCCGCTCGACCCGGTCGAGCAACGCGTCGACCTCGTCCTCGGCGAAGCCGCCCCGGCCGAGGGTGCTGCGGAACTCGACGTCCCGCACCTGCGCGGCTGTCACGTCCCCGGCGCCGTCCAGGGTGTCGGCGACCCGGCCCAGGAAGTCGACGACCTCGCGCTCCCGGTAGCCGCGGGTGCCGAAGCCGGTCGTGGTGAAGGTCGCGTGGCGGACCTCGTCCCCGGTGACGCCCATCGCGTGACCCTTCCGAGCGGGACGTGAACTGCGGACCAGAACCGGACCCGGCGACGGTAACGGGCGGTCCCGCGCGTCCTCGACACCGCTGGGCGAAACCACCCGGCCGAGTGATGTGGGCCGTTCGTCCGCTCCGGTCCGCCGGTGTCTGTTGACCTCCTGTCACACGCCGGCGTCGGCCCGGAGCCGCGCGGATAGCGTCGGAGGTCGGGTTGCCCCCGAATCCGAGGGGAAACGATGGCCACCAGACGACGCAGTCCTGTCCTGGGGCGGGGCCCGCTCACCGCCCTGCTCGCCCTCGTGGCCCTGGTCGTGCTCACCCCGGCCGCCAACGCCACCCCGCCCGCGGAAGGTGTGGTGACCCTCCGCGCCGAGGCGAACGGCAAGTACGTCGTCCCCGAGCTGGACTGGCAGTTCAACACGTACGGGATCCTGCGCGCCCGCAACGACAACCCGGACGGGGCCACCGGCTTCGACATGGTCTCCCTCGGCGGCGACTCCTACGCCTTCCGGTCCACCGCCAACGGCAGGTACGTCACGGCCGAGCTCGACTGGCAGTTCAACACCAACGGCGTTCTCCGCGCTCGGGGCGACAGCGTGGGCGCGTGGGAGCGGTTCCAGCGCGTTCCCCTGGCGAACGGGCGGTTCGCGCTGAAGGCGGCCAACGGCAAGTACGTGGCGGTCGAGCTGGACTGGGCGTTCAACACGGTCGCGACGCTCAGGGCGCGCTCGGACTCGATCGGCGCGTGGGAGACGTTCCTGTGAGCGAGTGACGCGTTGGCGCGCCGGGTCTGCCCGCGAGGGCCGGGCCGCGAGGGTCAGGCCGCGTCGAGCACCCGGCGCACCGCCAGGGCGACGGCGTCCGGGCGGTCCGCCGCCATCAGGTGGCCGCTTCCCGGAACCACGACGCGCTCCCCACGGGGCGACATGGCCGCCAGCGCGTCGTGCGCGTGGTGGATCCACCTGGCCTGGCGCGGACCGCCCAGCGCCCGCCGCGCGGTCAGCACGACCAGGGGGACATCCGGCAGCGGGTGCTCGGCGCGCACCCGCTGGACGTCGGCGACCAGGTCGTCGAAGCCGGCGTTCTCGGCCAGCACCGCGCGCAGCACGTCCGGCCGCGAGTACACCTCGGCCACCTCCTCCCGGGACGCGGTCTCCCGCCCGGTCGACGTGCCGAGGCGCACCATCAGACGTCGGACCGCCGGGCCGAGCCACCGGCTGACGGCGGGGGAGGGCGGCGGAAACCGGAGCAGGAACCGGGCGACCGCCTCGGTCGGGTCCGACTCCCGCCGCCCGTCCTCTCCCGGCGGTTCCGTGCTCGGGTCCACCAGCACCAGACCACGCACGCGGTGCGGGCGCGTCCTGGCGTACGCCTCGATGTGCAGTGCCGCCGCGGAGTGCCCGACCAGCACAACGGCCCCGGAGCCGGCCGTCCCGCCCGCGACGGCGTCCGCGTCCGCGCCGGCCGCGTCGGCGTCGGCGGCATTCAGCACGGCGTCCAGCACGGCGAGCTCCCGCCGCAGACCCGGCGGGGCCGACGCGGGCGCGCTGTGCCCGGTCCCCGGCCGGTCGAACGCGACGGTCCGCGCCGAGGCGGCGAGCAGCCGCGTCACCGGGGACCAGTCGAAACAGGCGCCGCCCAGCCCGCACGCCAACAGCACCGGAGGCGCGCCCGGGCGCCCGCGGCGCACCGTGTGCACCGCTCCCGAAGCCGATGGAATCATCGTTTCCGTCCGCACAACACCGTCGACGTTACGCGGGACGGGTGGGTCGGGCGGGTGAACACGGCGGGAGAGAACGTGGTGCAGCGAGTCGGGGGAACGACGCCGCGGCGGGAGGAGCCGGATCGCCGGGAGGACGCGCGCGAGCTCCGGGTGCCCCCCTGGAAGGCCACCGCGGCCGGGGTGGTGGCCACGGTCGTGCAGGTCGCCGCCGTCCTGTCCCTCCTGCTGATCTTCGTCGAGGACGACGTCCCCGAGACCGCGTTGGTCGTGACGGAGGTGTTCGGGGCGCTCGCCCTGCCGGTGGAGGCCAACGTGTTCATCGCGTTGGTGCTGGCCGTGCTGGGCGCCGCCCTGCGCCGGCGCAAGCGGGCGGCGCTGCGCACCCTCCTGCTGTTCCAGCTCCTCTACTTCGGCCTCGGGGCGCTGTTCGCGGCGCTGCTCTGGGTCGCGCCCGACCAGGTGCTCGACGACCCCGCCGAGCGGTCGACGGCGTTCTGGCAGGACGTGGCGCCGTACCAGTTGCTCACGGTCGGGCTGGTCGTGCTGCTGCTCGTGCTGCGCCCGGCCTTCCCCGCCCGGCTGGCCGCGGGGGCGGCCTGGCGCGCGCTGGCGCACCTCAGCGTCGGGCTCGCCGGGGCCTGCCTGGTCGGCTGGGGGCTGGCCGAGCTCTTCCCCGGCACCCTCGTCTCGGCCGTCGAGAAGCTGGTGTGGGCCGCCAACCAGGTCACCGGCGAGGTGCTGCCGCTGCCCCGCATCGGCGTCAACTCGCGGGGCCCCGACCAGCTCAGCCTGGTGCTGAGCACCCTGGGCGCGCTGGTCGGCGCCTGGGCGATGGCGGTGTTCTTCCGCTCGGTCCGCACCCGGCGGCTGCTGTCCCCCGACGAGGAGCTGCGGGTGCGGGAACTCCTCGCCGAGCACGGCGAGCCCGACTCGCTGGGCTACTTCGCCACCCGCAGGGACAAGAGCGTGATCTTCTCCCCGTGCGGGCGCGCCGCCGTGACCTACCGGGTTCTCGGCGGCACCAGCCTGGCCAGCGCGGACCCGGTCGGCGAGGAGGAGCACTGGCCGGCCGCGATCGCCGCGTGGCTGGCCGAGGCGCGTCAGTACGGCTGGGCGGTCGCCGCCCTCGGCGCCAGCGAGCGCGGCGCGCACGCCTACCGCGCGGCGGGGCTGAAGGCGTTGGAGATCGGGGACGAGGCGATCCTGGTCGTCCGCGACTTCAGCCTCACCGGACGCGACCGGCGCGCGGTGCGGCAGGCGGTCAACCGGGTGGAGCGCGCCGGGTACCAGGTGCGGGTGCGCCGCCACGGCGAGATCCCCGCCGAGGAGATGACCGAGCTGCTCGACGCCGCCCAGCGGTGGCGGGGCGCCGAGACCGAGCGCGGTTTCTCGATGGCGCTGGGCCGGCTCGGCGACCCGACCGACGAGCGCGGCGTCATGGTGCAGGCCTACGACGCGCGAGGCCAGCTGCGGGGCCTGCTGTCGTTCGTGCCGTGGGGGCGGCGCGGCCTGTCGCTGGACCTGATGCGTCGGGACCGCTCCGCCGAGAACGGGCTCAACGAGTACATGGTGTGCGGCCTGGTGGCCGCGGCCGGGACGCTGGGCGTGCAGCGGATCTCGCTGAACTTCGCGATGTTCCGCGCGGTGTTCGAGGAGGGCGCGCGGATCGGGGCGGGCCCGGTGCTGCGGACCTGGCGGGGCCTGCTCAGCGTGGCCTCCCGCTTCTTCCAGCTGGAGTCGCTCTACCGGTCCAACGCCAAGTACGGGCCCGTGTGGGAGCCCAGGTTCCTGTGCTTCGCCCGCACCCGCCAGCTGGTCAGGGTCGGCCTGGTCGCAGGGGTGGCCGAGGGGTTCGTGCCCAGCCTGCGCTCGTTGTTGCGGGGCGGCGGGCGGGGGCTGCGCGCCGGCGCCGTGGACGCCGACTTCGTCCGCCGGGTGCGGGAGATCGACGCCCGCGCGTCGGAGGTGCGCCAGCCCCGGCGCCGCCCGCCCGAGCAGGTCAGGGTCCGACTGTCCAAACTGGAGCGTCTGCGGGCGTCCGGGGTGGACCCCTACCCGGTCGGCGTGGAGCGGGGACCGCTGCTGGCCGAGGTGCGGGAGCGGTTCGCCGGGCTCGCGCCCGACACCAGGACGGGCGAGACCGTCGCCGTGGCCGGCAGGGTGGTCGCCAAGCGGGAGCTGGGCGGGCTGACCTTCGCGGTGCTGCGGGACTTCGACGCGGAGCTGCAGGTGATGCTGTCCGCCGACGTGCTGGGCGCCGACGGCCTGGCGGCGTGGCTGGCCTCGGTCGACCTCGGCGACCAGGTCGGGGTGCGCGGCGAGGTGGTCACCAGCCGGCGGGGCGAGCTGTCGGTGGCCGTCACCGGGTGGGCGATCACCGCCAAGTGCCTGCACCCGTTGCCGGACAAGCGGAAGGGCCTCGGCGACCCGGAAGCGAGGGTGCGCCAGCGGTACCTGGACCTCGTGGTCAGCCCGGAGTCGCGGACCATGCTGCGCGCGCGGTCCGCCGTGGTCCGCGCGCTGCGGGACGCGCTGCACGACCGGGGTTACCTGGAGGTCGAGACGCCCATGCTGCAACGGGTGCACGGCGGGGCGAACGCCCGCCCCTTCGTCACCCACATCAACGCCTACGACATGCGGATGTACCTGCGCATCGCCCCCGAGCTGTACCTGAAGCGGCTGTGCGTCGCCGGGGTGGACCGGGTCTTCGAGCTCAACCGCAACTTCCGAAACGAAGGGGTGGACGCCACCCACAACCCGGAGTTCACCATGTTGGAGGCGTACCAGGCGTACGCCGACTACACGACGATGGCGGACGTGGCGCGCGAGCTGATCCAGGAAGCGGCGGTGGCCGCGCACGGGGCGCCCGTCGCCCGCAGGGCGACCGCCGCCGGCGAGACCGTCGAGCACGACCTCAGCGGGGAGTGGCCGGTCGTCGGCGTGCACGAGGCCGTCTCCGCCGCGTTGGGCGAGGAGATCACCCCGGACACGGACCTGCCGGAGCTGCGCCGCCGGCTGGCCCCGGTCGGGGTGGCCCACCGGGAGGGCTGGAGCCGGGGCCAACTCCTCATGGAGGCCTACGAGCACCTGGTCGAGCCGCACACCACGACCCCGACCTTCTACCGGGACTTCCCGACCGACGTCTCGCCGCTGACCCGCCAGCACCGGTCCGACCCGCGGTTGGCGGAACGGTGGGACCTGGTGGCCTTCGGGTCCGAGATCGCGACCGCCTACACCGAGCTGACCGACCCGCTGGAGCAGCGGGAGCGGTTGTTCGCCCAGTCGCTGCGGGCCGCGAGCGGCGACGTCGAGGCCATGGAGCTGGACGAGGACTTCCTGACCGCGCTCGAACACGGGATGCCGCCGACCGGCGGCATGGGCATGGGGGTGGACCGACTGTTGATGATGTTGACCGGCGCCTCGATCCGACAGACGGTGTTGTTCCCGTTCGTGCGCCCCGCCACCCGCGGGGGCGACGGGGGAGACGGCTCCGCTCCGCCCGGCGGCGCCGGGGAGCGGAGCTGAACGGCCGGCGCGGCCTGCTCGCCGGCCTGCTGCTGGCGACGGCGGTCCCGTTCTACTCCGCCTGGCTGGCCGAGTTCGCCCTGCCGGTGGAGTTGTCGCCGACCGCCAGCTACGTCAGCGAGCACAGCGCCGCGAAGCAGCCCTACCGCTGGTTCTTCCGCCTTCCCGACGTGCTGGCCGGGGTGTTGCTGCTCGTCGCGGCCGGCGTGTTGAGCGTGCTGACCGGCGGGCGGGTGGGGGCGGCCCTGGTGTTCGGGGTCGCGTTCCTGGGCGGGACCACGGCCGGGATCGCGGTCTTCCCGCTCGACTGCGCGCTCTCGCGCGACCAGCTCTGCCGCGCCGCGGAGGAGGCCGGCGAGCTGTCCACCGCGCACACCGTGCACCAGGTCCTCAGCGTCCTGGCCTTCCTGGCCTCGGTGATCGCCGCGTTCGCGGCGCAACACCTGACCACCGGGCGCGCCCGCACCGCTCTCCGCGCGGTGCTGTCCGTGCTCCTGGTCACCGGCGCGCTCGCCGTGCCGCTCCAGGAGACCGACTGGGCCGGCCTCGCCCAACGGGTCCAGCTGGCGGCGGTCGCCGTGGGGCTCGCCGTCGGGGCGGGGGAGTGCTTCGCCACCGGCGCCCGCGCCCGCGGCGACCAGCCGTCCCGGGAAGGCGAGGGCCGCACGGTCCCGGACCGGTGACGCCCGTCGCCGTCGGTGACACGGCGTCCAGGTCGTGAAACGCCCGGTTCATGGGGCGTCTGGGGTGTGGGGCGTCTGCGGGCGCGGGTCCGCGGGCGCGGGCGACGCGAACCGGACCAGACGACCGCCGGAAACGCCAGCGCCGACCCGGCACCGGGTCGGCGCTGACCGGCTCCGCAGCGCTCACGCCCGCAGCGCTCACGCCCTTGCGACGCTTGCGTTCCTGCGACGCTCACGTCGGACGTGGCGCGGCGCTCCCGAACGGACCCCGCGCTCCCGAACGACCAGCGCTCAGCCCACGGCGTGCTCGCGCCAGCCGTTGGTGATGGGCAGCCGGCGGTCCCGGCCGAACGCCTTGAACGTGATCTTCGGGCCCGGCGGGTACTGGCGGCGCTTGTACTCGGCCAGGTCGACCATCCGCAGCACGCGCTCCACCAGCTCCGGCGCGAACCCGGCCTCCAGCAGGTCCGCGTACCCGCGGTCGCCCTCGACGTAGTCGTCGAGCACGTCGTCGAGCAGCTCGTAGTCGGGCAGCGAGTCCGCGTCGAGCTGACCGGGCCGCAGCTCGGCCGACGGCGGCTTGCTGATCGAGTTCTCCGGGATCGGCGGCGCCTCGCCGCGCTTCTCCGCCTCGGCGTTGCGCCACCGCGCCAACTGCCACACCAGCGTCTTGGGCACGTCCTTGATCGGCGCGTACCCGCCGACCGCGTCGCCGTAGATCGTCGAGTAGCCGACGGCCAGCTCGGTCTTGTTGCCGGTCGCCAGCACCAGGTGCCCGTGCTGGTTGGACAACGCCATCAACGTCATGCCCCGGCAGCGCGCCTGGATGTTCTCCTCGGCCAGCCCGGTGAGCCCGAGCTGCTCCACGAACACCCGCACCTGGTCGGCGATCGGCTGCACCGAGAAGTGCAGGCCCGTGCGCCGGGCCAGCTCCGCCGCGTCGCCCCGGGAGTGCTCGGAGGAGTACTGCGACGGCATCGACACGCCGTGCACCGCGGCGGCGCCCACCGCGTCGACCGCGAGCGCGGCGACCACCGCCGAGTCGATGCCGCCGGACAACCCGAGCACCACCGACTTGAAGCCGTTCTTCTGCACGTAGTCCCGCAGGCCGGTGACCAGCGCCGACCACACCTCGGCCTCGTCCGGCAGCGGCTCGGCGACCGGCGGGGCGGGCAGCGGCTCGTAGGCCGCCGACGCCTGCTCCGACAGCACCGCGCGCCGCACGTCGAACCCGCCGATCGGCCCGCTGCCGGTGTGCCCGCCGGCGGGCAGGTCCATGTCCAGCACCAGCAGGTGCTCCACGAACTGCGGGGCGCGCGCCAGCAGCTCGCCGTCGGCGGACACCACGAGCGAGTCGCCGTCGAAGACCAGCTCGTCCTGTCCCCCGACCAGGTTGACGTAGGCCATCGGCGCGCGCGCCTCGGCCGCCCGGCGGGCGACCAGCTCCCGCCGCACGTCGTCCTTGCTCCGCTCGTAGGGCGAGCCGTTGACGCAGAGCACGAGGTCCACGCCGGCCTCGCCCAGCGCGGCGATCGGGCCCCCGTCCTGCCAGATGTCCTCGCAGATCACGACGCCCAGGTCGAGGCCGCGCACCCGCACGATCGGCAGCTCGTCGCCCGGCACGAAGTACCGGAACTCGTCGAACACGCCGTAGTTCGGCAGGTGGTGCTTGTGGTAGCGCGCCACCACCCCGCCGCCGTGCAGCACCGCCGCCGCGTTGCGGGGGCCCGCCGCGTCGCGGTCCAGGTAGCCGACGACCACCACGGCGTCGCCGCAGCCCGCGTCGACCAGCCGGCCGGCGAGCGCGTCGAGGGCGCGCCGGGAGGCGGCCGCGAACGACTCGCGCAGCGCCAGGTCCTCGACCGGGTAGCCGGTGAGCACCATCTCGGGGAACACGACCAGGTGCGCGCCGGACTGGACCCCCTTTCGGGTCCACTCGACGACGAGGTCGGCGTTGCCGGCGAGGTCGCCGACACACGCGTCGACCTGCGCAAGGGCGAGACGGAGCTGGGGCATGCCCTCATCATCGCGCACAACCCGACACTCCGGTGCCCCCGTGTGCGCCGGAACGGGGGCGTGATTGCTGGCACGATGCGCGGCGTGCCCCGACTGACCCGATCGGCCGTCGCGCTCGGCGTGGCGGTCCTGGTGGCGACCTCCTCGGCCTGCACCACCGGAAACCCCGACCAGCCGCCGGCCCCGTCCCACACCGAGACCAGAGGGCCCGCCGGCCCGGTGCCGGCCGGTCTGGAGCGGTTCTACGGCCAGCCGCTGAGCTGGGGCGCGTGTGAGAGCTTCGCCACCACGGCCGACGACCGGACGGCGTTCAGCAGGCGGGGGCTGGAGTGCGCCCGGCTCACCGTGCCGCTGGACTACGGCGCGCCGCAGGGGCGGACGATCGCGCTCGGCCTGCTCCGCCGCCCGGCCGAGGACCGGGACGCCCGCGTCGGCTCCCTCGTGCTCAACCCGGGTGGCCCCGGAGCGTCCGGGATGAGCACGGTCGCGAACCTCGCCGAGACGGTCTCCGGCGGCGAACTGGGCCGGCGGTTGGACCTGGTCGGGTTCGACCCACGCGGTGTCGGGGCCAGCGAGCCGCAGCTGCGGTGCCTGACCGACGAGGAGCGGGACGCCGAGCGTCTGGACAACGACGTCGACACCTCGCCCCAGGGCGTGGCGCAGACCGAGGCCGAGGAGAAGGCGTACGCGCAGAAGTGCGCCGAGCGAGCGGGCACGGAACTGCTGGCCAGCATGGGAACGCGCGATGTCGCCAAGGACATGGACGTCCTGCGTTCGGCGCTCGGGGACCCGAAGCTGACCTACCTCGGCTACTCCTACGGCACCCGGATCGGCACCGCCTACGCCGAGGCGTTCCCCGACAACGTGCGCGCCATGGTGCTCGACGGCGCGGTGGCGCCCGCGCAGGACCCGGTGGCCGAGCTCGTCGCCCAGGGCGCCGGCTTCCAACAGGCGTTCACGTCGTTCGCGACCTGGTGCGTCCAGCAGCCGCAGTGCGCGTTGGGCACGGACTCCACGCAGGCGGTGCCGGCCTTCCGCAGGCTGGTCGACCCGCTGGTGGACCAGCCCGCGCCGGTGGACGGCGGCCGGAAGCTGTCCTACGGCGACGCCACCACCGCCGTGATCCAGGCCCTGTACGCCGAGTCGTACTGGAAGACGCTCAACCACGCGTTGCGGCAGCTCGCCGAGGGCCGGGGGACCGAGCTGATGGCCTTCGCCGACCTCTACTACGGGCGCGGCTCGGACGGCCGGTACTCCACGACGATGGACGCCTTCACGGCGGTGCGGTGCGTTGACGACCCGCGCGTGCTCGACAAGAGCGTGCGCGCGGAGGCCGACCGCCGCTACCGCGAGGCGGCGCCGTTCCTGGACGACCGGCGCGGCGCGTCGAACGCGCTGGACGCGTGCGCGTTCTGGCCGGTCCCGCCGACCAGCCAGCCGCACCAGCCGAAGGTCGACGGCCTGCCGCGGACCGTGGTGATCTCGACGACCGGCGACCCGGCCACGCCCTACCAGGCGGGCGTCGACCTGGCGAAGGCGCTGGACGCCCGCCTGCTCACCCACCAGGGCGAGGGGCACACGGTGTTCCTGCAGGGTGTGCGGTGCGTCGACGACATGGTGACCCGCTACCTCGTCGACCTCCAGCTCCCCGACGAGGGCGCCACCTGCCGCCGCTGACGCCCCCCTCACTCGAACAGGTGACAATGGCGGGGTGTCCCGCCTGTCCCGCCTCGCGGCCGCCCTCGGCGTCGTCTGCCTCCTGACCTCGTGCGCCAACACCGTCAGCGGCACCCCCGCCCCACCCCGGATGGAGCAACGCGGCCCGGTCGGCGCGGTCCCGGCGGGGCTGGAGCGGTTCTACGGCCAACCCCTCGGGTGGACGTCGTGCCAGGGGTACGCGACGACGCCGGAGCAGAAGACGCTGTTCCGCAAGCCCCAGCTGGAGTGCGCCCGGGTGACCGTGCCGCTGGACTACGGCAAACCGCAGGGCGAGACGATCACCCTCGCCCTGTTGCGCCGCCCCGCCACCGATCCGGCGCGCCGCGTCGGGTCCCTCCTGGTCAACCCGGGCGGGCCCGGTGGCTCCGGCACCGAGGCCGCCGCCTCGTTCGCCAGCCGGATGACCGGTGAGCTGGGCCAGCGGTTCGACCTGGTCGGGTTCGACCCGAGGGGCGTGGGGCTGAGCGAGCCGCCGGTGCGCTGCCTGACCGACCAGGAGCGGGACGCGGAGCGCCTGGACCTCGACCTGGATCCCTCCCCGGAGGGCGTGGCGCAGACCGAGGCCGAGGAGAAGGCGTACGCGCAGAAGTGCGCGGAGCGGATGGGCAAGGATTTCCTCGCCAACGTCGGCACCCGCGAGGTCGTGAAGGACATGGACGTCCTGCGCTCGGCGCTGGGCGACGCGAAGCTCAACTACGTCGGTTTCTCCTACGGCACCCGGATCGGCACCGCCTACGCCGAGGCGTTCCCCGGCAACGTGCGCGCCATGGTGCTGGACGGCGCGGTGGCGCCGACGGAGGACCTGGTCGCCCAGTCGATCGGCCAGGCCAAGGGGTTCACCGCCGCCTTCGAGGCGTTCGCGGCCTGGTGCGTCGCGCGGGAGAACTGCGCGCTGGGCAAGGACGCCAAGGAAGCCGAGAAGAAGCTCAACGCGATGGTCGCGCCGCTGAAGAAGGAACCGCTCGCGGTGGGCGACCGCAAGCTCTCCTACAGCGACGTCGGCACGGCCGTCGCCCAGGCGATGTACAGCAAGGACCTGTGGCCGATGCTCGACACCGGGCTGACCGAGCTCGCGGCGGGCAAGGGACGCGCGTTGCTGGTGCTCGCCGACGCCTACCTGGGCCGGGGCGCCGACGGCAGGTACTCGCCGCAGAACGACGCCTTCCGGGCGATCCGGTGCGTCGACGACCCGCCCGTCACCGACCGGGCGGTGGTGTTGGAACGCGCGCGCAAGATCCGCGAGGCCGTGGGCGAGCGCAACGTGCTCGACGGCGACGACGAACCGGTCGGCGCGCTGGACGCGTGCGCGTTCTGGCCGGTCCCGCCGACGAGCCAGCCGCACCAGCCGAAGGTCGACGGCCTGCCGACGACGCTGGTGATCTCGACGACCGGGGACCCGGCGACCCCGCACCAGGCCGGTGTCGACCTGGCGAAGGCGCTCAACGCCCGCCTGCTCACCTTCGAGGGGAACCAGCACACCGCGTTCCTGCAGGAGAACCGGTGCGTGGACGCGGCGGGCGCCGAGTACCTGGTCAACCTGAGGCTTCCCGCCGAGGGCGCCCGCTGCTGACGCGGACCATCCCCCCACTCTCGGCCCAGCCCCCACCCACCCTGGGGGGCGAGCCCCGCTCCAGCCTATCGCCCCACACCCCCGCGCCCACCCCACCGCGAGTCGCCTGTGGACAGTCACCCGCCCGGGGGTAGCGATGTTCACCCGACCATCGGGTAACTGGGGACAACCAGCCCGGGTTGTGGACAACTACGCCAAACCAGTTGACAGCCGCCGGAAAAACCACCCGCGGAACGGTCGGGGACGGCGCCCACCGGGAATCACCGGCGCCGGCGATCACGAGGGCGGCCGGATGTCGAGCGGGCGGTCGAAGTCGGACAGCGTCATCGTCACCGTGGCCGCGCCGTCGTCCATCCCCGGCACCTCGAACCGGAGCCGCACCAACCGGTCGGACCCGTCGGCCACCCAGAACCAGCCCGCCGGGTCGGCCAGAACCCCCGGCAGCAGCCCGGTCACGGCGGCCCGCGGCACCACGCCGGTCACCCGCCGCGCCCGCACCCCGGCGACCTCCTCCTCCGCCTCCACCCGAGGGTCGCGGACGTCGCCGAGCACCCGGGCGACACCCCGCTCCGGGTCGAGGATCGCGGTGGGGTCGTACACGGCCGCGGCGAAGGCGGAGGGCAGCCGCCGGTAGCCGCCGGCCGGCTCCCGGACGTACACCGACTCGTCCAGCAGCACGAAGTCCAGCTCCACGACCGCCCGGGCCTCCTGCACCCTGGCCCTGCCCCGTGCCGCCCCGGCCCGGGTCAGGTCGCCCTCCGCCGCCCGCACCGAGAACCCGCCGACCGGCTTGTCCGTGTCGAGCACGAAGTGCGCGCCGGGCACCCCGCGCATCGCCTCCGCCGACCGGTCGAGCAGCCGACGCCCGTCGGACACGACCGGCGCCGGCCCCGGCGCGTCCCCGCACCCCGGCAGGAGCACGGCCGCGGCCGTCAGCAGGACCAACAAGCCGAGTCGGGCAGGACGACCCACCATGTGCCGATGGTAGGAGCGCCGGCGTCGGGAAACGCGCGTTCCGCCCCCGGCCCACGCGACGGTGCGAACCGGCACGGAGGCGGCGCCACGCCGTCGTGACCGCCTACGCTGCGGGCATGGATCGCCAGCAGGAGTTCGTGTTGCGCACCCTTGAGGAGCGCGACATCCGGTTCGTCCGGTTGTGGTTCACCGACGTCCTCGGGTTCCTCAAGTCGGTCGCGGTCGCTCCTGCCGAGCTGGAGGGCGCGTTCGCCGAGGGCATCGGCTTCGACGGCTCGGCGATCCAGGGCTTCGCCCGGGTGTACGAGTCGGACATGGTGGCCAAGCCGGACCCGGGCACCTTCCAGGTGCTGCCGTGGGAGACCCCGGACGGCGAGCACTACTCCGCCCGCATGTTCTGCGACATCGCCATGCCCGACGGCTCGCCCTGCTGGGCCGACCCCCGGCACGTGCTGCGCCGCACCCTCGCCAGGGCCAGCGAGGCCGGCTTCACCTGCTACGTCCACCCGGAGATCGAGTTCTTCCTGCTCCGCGACCTGCCCAAGGACGGCACCCCGCCGGAGCCGGCCGACGAGGGCGGCTACTTCGACCAGGCCAGCCACAACGCCGCGCCGCACTTCCGGCGGCACGCCATCGAGGCGCTGGAGGCGATGGGCATCTCGGTGGAGTTCAGCCACCACGAGGGCGCGCCGGGCCAGCAGGAGATCGACCTGCGGTACGCCGACGCGCTGACCATGGCCGACAACGTCATGACGTTCCGGTACGTGGTCAAGGAGGTCGCCATCAAGCAGGGCGTGCGCGCCTCGTTCATGCCCAAGCCGTTCTCCGACCAGCCGGGGTCCGGCATGCACACGCACGTGAGCCTGTTCGAGGGCGACCGCAACGCCTTCTACGACAGCGAGGACCCGTTCGAGCTGTCCAGCACGGGCAAGGCGTTCGTGGCCGGGCTGCTGCACCACGCCCGCGAGATCACCGCCGTGACCAACCAGTGGGTGAACTCCTACAAGCGCCTGATCGTCGGCGGCGAGGCCCCGACCGCGGTCTGCTGGGGCCACGCCAACCGCTCGGCGCTGGTGCGCGTGCCCATGTACTCGCCGGGCAAGGCGTCGTCCCGCCGCGTGGAGATCCGTAGCCTGGACACCGCGTGCAACCCCTACCTGGCCTACTCGGTCGTGATCGCCGCCGGGTTGAAGGGCGTGCAGGAGGGTTACGAGCTGCCGCCGGCCGCCGAGGACGACGTGTGGTCGCTGACCGAGGCCGAGCGCCGCGCCGCCGGGTACAGCAGCCTGCCGCAGAACCTCGCCGAGGCGTTGGCGGTGATGGAGAACTCGGAGCTGCTCGCCGAGACGCTCGGCGAGCACGTCTTCGACTTCTTCCTGCGCAACAAGCGGGCGGAGTGGGACTCCTACCGCCGCCAGGTCACCCCGTACGAACTCCGCACCTACCTGCCGATGCTCTGACGCCGACGAACTCTCGCGGCACGGTCTGGCGAGATCGTGCCGTGGGAGCGCATCGGCAGGAGGAAATGCTGTGGTTGAAGTGCGTTCTCGTGTTCAGGGACGGCACATTCCGCGCCTCGCAGGGGGAAAGCCCACTCCTCGGTAGGAGGAGACAGGTCGCCCCGGCGAGCGAAGGGGCCCCGAGCAAGACCGCTGGTCACCGCGCCCCCCGCGAGCGTTGGCCTGTGCTCTCCCGGCACGCTTTCTCGCCCACGTCGGAATCAGAGGTGCATTCGCCATCCCGACTCTTGCGCACCGACGTGAAACACTTTGCGTTGTCTACCTCGGAGTCCGTGGAAGATCGGCGCCACCACCCGGTGACCTGTGAGGGAAGCCGGTCAGGATCTCGCGACGCAGTGTGTTCAACACGCTCCAGGAGACGAGATATCGGCCTCCCCACCACCACGGTCGCGTGTCGCCACACCGCGACCAGCCCACTGAGGGCCTAGGTTCTGTCACCGTGCAGGACGGCAAGCACGAAGCGAACGACCCGGCCCACCACGCCGAGGGAACCCCCGACGAGCGGGCCGGCGCGCGCGAGCGGCCCGCTGACCCGCCGCGACCGGCGGCGGAGGCGGGCCCGGTGGCCCAGGAGCCGCCGACCGAGGCGTCGCCCGGGGTCCCTGCAGGGGTTCCGGCTGACAGCGCGCCGGCCCCGCGGCCGGCGCCCGCTCCCGTTCCGGACGAGCCGCACGGCGACGCGGAGGCGACCACCCGCCTGCCCGTCGCCGCGACGGCCAAGGTCGGCGCCGTGCGGCAGCCACCGGGGCGCACCGCTCCGCGGCTCACCGCCTGCACCACCGCCACCACGGGCGAACTCGCCGCGGTGCGGGTGCTCGGCGAGACCTTCTTGACCCACCACCCCGGTGCGCGGTTCGTCGCCCTCCTCGTGGACGTGCCCGGCACCAGCGAGGCCCGGGGCGGGGCGGTCGAGCTGCTGCGCCCGGCCGACATCGGCGTCCCCGCCGACCACCTGGCACGCCTGGGCACCGCGTGCACCGCCGACGAGCTCCGCGCGGTCCTCCAGCCCCGGCTGCTGGCCCACCTGGTCGCCGCCGGCGGTCCCGTGCTGCACCTCGACCCCCGGGTCCTCGTGCTCGGGCGGGTCGACGACCTGGTCGTGCCGGCGCTCGACCAGTGGCCGCTGCTGCTCTCCCCGCGCCTGCTCGAACCCCTGGCCCGCGACGGGCTGCGCCCCTCCCCGGAGGAACTGGTCGCGGCCGGCGTGTTCGACCCGGGCTTCCTCGGCGTCGCCCCCGGCGCGGAGCCGTTCCTGCGCTCCTGGTCCGACCTGGTCGACGAGGCCCCGCACGCCACCGGCGCCTTCCTCGACGGCGCCCCCGCCCTGGTCGACCACCACGTCCTGCGCGACCCCGGCGTCGGCCTGTCCGTCTGGAACGCGCCGCAGCGCGAACTCGGTCGCGACGCCCTCGGCGCCCTGTGGGCCGGCGGCGCCCCGCTGCGCACCGTCCACCTCACCGGGTTCGACCCGCAACGCCCGTGGTTGCTCTCCGCGGACATCGCGGACCGCCCCCGGGTCCTGCTCTCCGAGCACCCCCTGCTCGCCGAGCTGTGCGCGCGGTACCGCAACGACCTCGTCCGGGCCGGGGAGAGCCGGAGCGTGGAGGGCTACCGGTTCGCCCTGCTCCCCGACGGCGCGCCCCTCCCTGCGGCGCTCCGCCGCGAGTACCACGAGGCGTGGCGCGCCGCCGAGCGCGCCGGCCAGGCCCCGCCGCCGGCTGCCTTCCGCGCGGACGGCCGAGACAACCAGCCCGAGGACGCCGACGACTTCGTCCGCTGGGCCTGCGAACCCGCGGACGACCGACAGCGCGCCGCCGGCGGTTCCCGCTGGTCCGCCGCGCTGTGGACGGACGACCCCGAGCTGCGCCGCGTGTTCCCGGACCCCTTCGGCACCGACGCGGCGGCCTACCGCGAGTGGTGCGCGCAACACGGCGTCCCGGGCGGACGGCTCCACCCCAACGCGGTGCGCACCCCCAGCGTCGACTTCCCCGAGCTCATCGACCAGCTCGGCGTGGCCGTCGTGGGCGGCGGCCCCCTCGCCGAGGCCCTGCGCGCCGCCGCGCACGCCTCCGGCCTGCCCACCGCCGACGAGCCGGTCTACCCCGTGCTCGTCCGGTGCCCCGGCGCGCCCCCGGCGCCCACCGACCGCTACGTGGTCGAGGTGTGCCCGGACGCGTCGGCCGACGCCGACCTGCGGGGCGTCAACGAGCTGTGGGTGCTGTCCGAGGCCGCGCGCCGGGACCTGGACTCGCTCGGTGTGCCGGTGCGCGCCGTCCCCCTGCCCGTCGCCGACCCCGGGGAGCCCGACCCGGCCGCCCGCGCCGCGGCCAGGGCGGAGCTCGGCCTCGCCGAGGAGCACGTCGTGTTCGTCGGGGCCGCCGACCACGGCGAGGAACGGCGCGGCAACGTCCTCGGCCTGGTGTCGGCCTTCCTCTCCGCCTTCCCGGACCGGGACGACGTCCGCCTGGTGCTCGCCATGACCTCCGCCCGCGAGCACCCCGAGGCCGCCGAGCGCCTGCGGCTGGCCACCGTGACCGACCCGCGCGTCCGCCTCGTCGAGCCGGCCGCCCCGGACGTCGACGACACCCTCTCCCGACTGCTCACCGCGGCCGACTGCGTCGCCGCGCTGCACCGGGCCCACGACCCCGGGGGCGGCCAGGGCGGCGGCGCCGGCGAGAAGATCGCGCTGCTGCTCGCCGCCGCCGCGGCGCGCGGGCTGCCCGTCCTGGCCAGCGACCACGGCGCCGTCAGCGAGTTCTTCGACCGCGGGGTCGCGGTCCTGGTGCCCTGCCACGACGGCGGCGTCGAGCCGGACCTCCAGTCGGCCGCCCGCCTCCTGCGGGGTCTCGCCGAGGACCGTGAGACGGCGGCCCGGGTCGGCGCCCTCGGTCGGGAGCACGTGCTCCGCACCCGAACCCTCGGCCAGGCCGCGGAGAAGCTGCGGGAACGGATCGAACACGCCTACCGAGCGTGGCGCGCACGCCGCGCGCAGGCCCGGCTCAGCCAGGCCGACGACCCGCTCCGGCCGTTGCTGGTCGCCAAGCACGCCCTGCACCGCGAGCCGGACGTGGACGCCCAGAGCCGCATCCCGTTGGCGCCCGCCCTCCGGAAGGCGGTGCTGCGCGTCCTGCACCACTACGACACGCACCTGCGCGACATGATGGGCGCGCTCGTCGACGGGGTGGAGCGCACGGCCGGCGAACTGCTCCGCCGGCAGGACGAGATCGGGCAGAGCGCGGGCCTGGCCGAACTCGACGGCGTCCGCGCCGACCTGGCCCGCCTCCTCGAACGCCAGCACCAGCTCGCCGACCAGCTCGTCGGCACCGACGACGGCGTCCTGCGGGCGCGCGCCGACCTCGCGGGGCAGGGCCGCCGGCTGGGTGCGGTCGAGCAGGTGCTGGCCGACGAGTCAGCGCGGCGCGACAAGCAGCTCGACGCGCTCGCCTCCCGCTTCGACCAGCTCGCCGGGGCGCTCAACCGCACCCTGGACCGCATCGACGTCCTGGAAGGCAGGCTCGCGGAGTCGCTCCGCGAGCGGGACAACCGCCTGGAGTCCACTCTCCGCGCGGCCACCCAGGCGGTGCGCACGACCGACGCGCTGCGCAGGGTGGTCGTCCGGGAACACGAGCGGCACTACGACTCGGCGGCTCCCGCGGTGGCCGAGGCGGGCAACGGCGCCGTGGTCGAGCGGGTCGACGGGCACACCTCGCTCGTGCTCTGCGACGCCGGCCTCCTCCGACTGCCGGCCGAGGACGGGCTGATGCTGCCCTGGCTCTCCAGCCACGGGGTGTGGGAGCCCGAGGTCGGCGCCCTCATCGACTCCCTGCTCGAACCCGACGGCGTGTTCGTCGACATCGGCGCGCACGTCGGCTACCACACGGTGCGGGTGCTCAGCCGGATCGGGACGTCCGGGGCGGTGGTGGCCGTCGAGCCGTGCGGGCGGACGCGCGCGCTGCTCCGGCGCAACGTCGAGGTGAACGTGGCGCCCGCGCTGGCGCAGCGCTTCGCGGTGATTGGGGCGGCGGCGTGGGACGCGCCCGGTGAGCTCGCCATCGCGCCGGCGTTGACCGGAGGAGTGTCGGTGCGTCCCCACCAGGTCGCGACGAACGGCCACGCGGAGGTCGCCGGCAACGGGGTGGTCACCCAGAACGGGCAGGCGACGGCGAACGGCTCCGGGACCTCGTCCTCGGCTGAGGCGCGGGCCCCCGAGCAGGGCGACGGCGTCCCCCGGGTCGCGGCCGTCCGACTGGACAAGGAGCTGGAGGCGCTGCCCGGGTTGGCGGGGATGCGCCTGTCGGTGGTGAAGGTCGACGCCCCGGGGGCGAGTCACCGCGCCCTGGGCGGACTCGTCCGGCTGCTCCGACGGGACCGGCCGCACGTGGTCTGCGCGTTCTCGCCGTCGGCGACGGCCGCGCTCGGCGACGACCCGGCGGCGGCGCTGCGGGAGTTCCACACGTGGGGGTACGACCTCGTGCCGCTCGGCGGGAGCACGTCCATCACGCCGCAGGACGTCCTGGACGCGGCGGAGGCGGCGGGCCCGGGGGCGACCGCGTCCCTCTGGTTGCGGCCGAAGGCGCGGTCGAACGGCTCCGGGTGAGTGGTCAGCGGCCGCTGGCCGGGGCACACCCTGGGGCCCTCCCCGGCCCGCGGTCGCCGTCAAGCCTCTGACCAGGCGATTTGACTTCGTCGTCAGACCTGCGTAACTTTCTCTTCGCCGCACGGGAGGCCGGACGGACCGGGACGAAGATCCTGGGACGGACGGCGAGAGTAACACTCCTCAGCGACACCCACGGTGTTGACGGGGAGTGCGGCTCACTCCGGGCCGAGCGGGTTGACACCGCGAGTCGGACCGGGTAGGGTAGTGCGGTCACCGGGACGAGATCCAGGCGAAAAAGCCTCCAAGAGGCCGATTTGACTGGGGAGAAACGGACCGGATAAAGTACGAAACACCGAGAGCGAAACGCCCCGGATCTTGGACATGCGGTTTGTGTGTCGGGTGAGGGTGTGCGTGTGTTCTTTGAGAACTCAACAGCGTGCCGAATGTATGCCAGTGA
>NZ_FQVN01000004.1 GCF_900129375.1 Streptoalloteichus hindustanus
GGCGCGTCGGTCGGCGACCTGGTCGACCAGGGTTTTGCAGGTGGGGCATTCGGGCCAGAGGCGTTCGGGGGCGCGGGGGTTGTCGTAGGTCGTGGCGGTGGCCGCCAGACGGCAGTAGGTGGTGACGGCCTGCCCGTCGGGTTGTTTCTCGCCGGGGTAGGCGTGGCGGGCTCCGTCGTGGGGGAGCCAGGTGTAGCTGTGGTAGGGGAAGGTGTCGGACACGGTGCTCTCCACAGTGGACAGTGCTGGGAGGGGGTGGCGGGGCGGGAGGGGCGTCCCGGCCCGCCACCCGGGGGCCCGGCGTGGTGTGTCGGGGGCACACCACGACGGGCGGGTCAGGACGCTTGTGCGCGCCAGAGAGTTCGGTCGCGTTGTGGGGCCAGCACCGACTCGGAGGGGACGGTGACGGTGACCTCGCACAACCGCCGGTCGACGGTGCCTCGCTCACCGGTGAGGACGTCGACGGTGATCACCCACCGGTCGCCAGAAGTGGCGCTCTCGTTGAAGAACAGTTCGTGGGCGAGGTCGACGGCGTGGGACTCCGGTCCACAGGGGGTGGTGTGCCAGTAGTCGTCGTCGAGGATCTTCTGGTGCTGCCGGACCCGCCGCCCGCGTTGGTCGATGCGGTAGAAGGACACCAGGTGCCAGCGTGGAGGGACGTTCACGTCTCGTCTCCTTGTGTCACCGGTGGGATGCGCCGGAGCCGGTTGACGGCCTCCTCGACCTCGTGGGGGTTTTTCGTTGGCGTATTGGTGAGTTCTCGCTGGAGCCGCCGTGATCTCCGAGGTCGGCGCAGGTCACCGCGCCGCAGCAAGTCGTTGAGGGAGAGCCCGTCACCAGCTTGACGGAGAGCGTGACGCGGAAGCGAAATCGAGGACGCGGACACCGGCAACGCCGGCATCAGACGCGCCGCGACCAGGAACAGGCCGCCGAAGACACAGACGATCATGCTGAGCAAGACAAGCTGGATCACGGGATCGCCTCCCGTACGAGGGGGATGGAAGCGGGCGGAACCTCCGAGCCCTGGACGACCACCTGTGGGCGTTGCGTGATGGAATGCATCCTCAGGGTGATCATCGGGACTACTGTCACGCTACTACTGTCACGTGACAGTAGGAAGCACTCCGATCGGGTGGCAGTTGCGTGATCGCCTCACGTGCAGGTAATGCTGGCGCAGCTCCTGCCGAGGAGGGAGAGAACCAGGTCATGGCGAACCCGCCGCCACTCGCGAGGCGTATCGAACTGGGCGCGCTGCTGCGGACGTACAGAGAGCGAGCCGGCTTGGATCTGGGCGAGGTTGCCCACGCCCTCGGCTGGACCTACGTCCAGAAAGTGGGCTTGGTCGAGTCCGGCAAGCGAAAGCTCGCCGCCACCGAGGTGGCCGCTCTGGCAGACCTGTTCAGGTTGACTGCGGCCGAGCGGGAGAAGGTGATCGAACTCGGCAAGGAAGCTCGGCGGAGAGACCCCGGTCCAGCATTCGCTGCCGACTTCGCACAGACGTACATCGCGCTGGAAGCCGCTGCTTCACACATCAAGCTCTACGCGGAGGAGCTACTGCCCGGTCTGCTTCAGACGGAAGACTATGCACGCACGTTGTTGGAGGAAGGCGGCATCCTGTCGCCCGATGAGATCGACCTCGCGGTTGCCCGTAGAGTCGAGCGACAGCGCCAACTCTCCGGACCCGCACTGCGCCTCAGCATTGTTCTCAGCGAGTCCGCCCTGCGGCGGCAGGTAGGCGGCGCGTCCGTGATGCAGCGCCAAGTCGACCACATCCGGGAACTGGCCAGTCTCCCAAACGTCACGTTGCAGCTTCTGCCCTTCGCAGTAGGTGCGCACCTCGCGCTCGGAACATGGTTCCACGTCCTGCACCTGGGCGACCCTGTCGTGACGTTCGTCTACGTCGAAGCCTTGACCGAGTCCGACTTTTATGATCGCCCACCTCACACTGAGGTCTATACACTGGCCTTCGATCGAGCCCAGCGAGCAGCGCTCTCTCCGGCTGAATCACTGGCCGTGATCGATGATCATATCCGTCAGCACACCATGGAGTAGCAACGTGACGCGTGACCCGAAGCTGCCCGTCTTCTGGCGTAAGAGCAGTCGCAGCCAGAACGGGTCAGCTAACTGTGTGGAGATCGCGGATCTGACCGGCGCGGCCGCGGTGCGTGACTCGAAGAACCCGACCGGCCCGGCGCTCGTCTTCGCGCCGGGCGCGTTCACCGCGTTCGTCAACACGGTGAAGGAGGGGCGGCTCGACCTGAGCTGACCCGGATGATCTGGCAGCGGGGGCCAGTCAGACTGGCCCCCGCTGTCCTCTGTCGCGCTACCCCCGTCTTCGGGGGCATTCGCCCTCCCTGAGCCCTCGGCCGCCGAGGTGCTGGACTCGCCCCTGCCTGTGCGAGGACCATCCTTCTTGCAAGGCGCTCCTCACCTCGGTCCGGCCCTACGGGCGCATGAGTGAAAGGTGAATGCCATGGCCCTCGATCTGACCAAGGCGGCGTGGCGGAAGTCCAGCCGCAGCGCTGCGCAGAACGACCAGTGCGTTGAGGTTGCTGGCAACCTGCCTGGCGCCACCGCAGTCCGCGATTCGAAGAACCCGACCGGCCCGGCGTTGGTGTTCGCGCCGGGCGCGTTCGCCGCGTTCGTCAACACGGTGAAGCGCGGCCAGCTCGACCTGGGCTGATCTGCAAGTCGTCGACGGCGGGGGCCAATCGGGTGGCCCCCGTCGCGCGTCGTCAGCAAGGTTCCCTGTTCGTACCCTGACATGCAGCCATCTCACGAGCGGGAGGGCGCATGACAACCATCAAGATCGGCCCTTGGCGGAAGTCCAACCGTAGTGGCGGCACTGGAGGTAACTGCGCCGAGGTAGCTCCGGTGACTGCACCCGCCGGCGCTGACTGGCGTAAGTCCAGCCACAGCCAAGGCAACGGCGCCTGCGTTGAGGTGGCGACGTTCAAGGGCGTCGCTGCGGTGCGTGACTCGAAGGACCCGGCTGGTCCGGCGTTGGTGTTCGCGCCGGGCGCGTTCGCCGCGTTCGTCAACGTTGTGAAGGATGGGCGGCTCGATCTGAGCTGAGCCAGTCAGAAGACGGTGCAGTCTTCGGGGGATGGCCGGGGTGGGGGCGGTTGGGCGGGAGATCAGTAGGCTTGGCAGGCGGTTCGCGGTTGGCCTGCGGGTGGTGGTCGTCGGGCTGTGCACACTGCTGTGGTTGGGTTTCGCCTCGACGCGTCAGCCGGCTTTGGCGGCGCTGACCACGGTTGGGTTCACCGCGTGGAGCGCGTTTCACGGGTTCTGGTTGCTGCGTGGGCGTTCCCTCCTGGTGGCGGATGTCGTGGTGGTGTGCGCGGTGTGTCTGGCGCAGCCGTGGACGGACGCGGTCGGGGCGCAGCAGGACAGCACGAGCTGGACGTTGGCGGTGGTCTCGATCGTGGTCGTCGCCTACCAGTGGCATCTCCGCGTGGTGCCCGGGGGTGTGGCGACGGTGCTGATCACGTTCGCCTACCTGGCGGGTGTTGTGTTGAGCCGGCCGGAGAGTTGGCTCGTCGGGGTGCCCCTGGGAGTCTGGACCGCCGTGGAGGCCGTGTTGGCGCGGGCGTTGTTCACGTTGCTGACCAAGGGGGCGAAGGCCGCTGACGACGCGACCGAGCGGGCGGGGCGGGCGCGCCGGGCGGCGGTGGTCGCGCGGGTGCGCCGGGAGGACGAACGTGAGCACCTGGCGGCGATTCACGACACGGCCTCGGCGACGTTGTTGATGGTCGGCCTTGGGGTCGTGCGTCGGCGGGAGGCGTGGCTCTCGGCGCGGGCGGCGAAGGACCGCGAGGTGATCCTCGGCCGGGCGGACGCGTGCGACACCGAACTGGATCTCGTCGGCGAGTTGCGGGAGAACGTGGACGCCGGTCCGTTGCGGGTGCGGTGGGAGGCGGCCAGGCCCACGTTCGTGCCGGCCTCGGTGGCGGCTGCTTTCTCTTGTGCCGTGCGGGAAGCGTTCATCAACGTCGTGCGTCACGCCGGTGTTGACGAGGTCGTCGTTCAGGTGCGGCGAGAGGGCGGGACGGTGCGGGTCGAGGTCAGCGATGCCGGGAGGGGCTTCGAGCCGCAGGGCGTGCCCAACGGCCGGTACGGCCTGACCCGCTCCATCGTCGGGCGGATGCGCGGGGCCGGCGGCAGTGCGGAGATCACCAGCATCCCGGGGTACGGCACCCGTGTTCGCCTGGAGTGGCCGAATGCCCTCGCCTGACGCCGTGCGCATCGCCGACCAGTTGCGGCGTCAGCAGACCTGGGCGGCGATCGTGATCACCCTCGCCGTGCTGTTCGCGTTGCAGTTCCCCACGGTTCTGGCGCACCGGCACCATTACCGGCCTGTTGAGGGGCAGTTCCTCGCGCTCGCTGTCTTCGCGGCGACTACTGGTTGGGTCGCCGTCACGACTTGGCGCGGGCGGTCGCCGGGGCGGTGGCGTTGGCCGCTGGTCGCCGTGACACTCGCCGCCTCGGTGATCGCCACCGCCACCGTCGCGCCGGACCAGTACCTCGGGATACCGCACTGGTCCTACGGAACCGTCGGGTGGCCGCTGACGGTGCTGGTCGTGGACCGGGGTGTGGGAGTTCTGGCCGGGTTGCTCGTCGTGCACTTCGCGGTGAGCGCGGTCCAGGTGGCGGCGGTGGGCGAGGTCGCGGTCACGTTGGGCGGGGCGCTCCAGCAAAGCCTGATCACCAGCGTGTTCCAACTCGCGGTCGGCTACGGCGCCACGCTCCTGGACCGGATCGCCGGGACCGCGGCGAGCGCGGCGCGGAAGGAGGAGGAACTCCGCACCGCCGAGGCGGTCCGGGAACAGGTGCACGCCGACCGCAAGAAGCGCTATGCCACGCTGGCGCGGACGACCATGCCCCTGCTCGACGGGCTGGCCAGCGGCGCGTTGGACCCGGCGGACCGGGAGGTGCGCCGGGCCTGCGCGGTGGAGGGGGCGAGGATGCGCCGGCTGTTCGCCGAGAACGCGGAGGTGGACGATCCGTTGACCCACGAGCTCGAAGCGTGCGTCGACCTCGCGGAGCGGCGGGGGATCAGCGTCCAGTTCCTCACGTACGGCGAGCGCGGCCCGGTGCCGACGGCGACCCGGCGTCTGCTCACCGAACCCGCGGTGGTCGCGCTCGCTTCCGCCGAGACCGCCGCCCGGGTCACCGTGGTGGGGATGGGAGATTCGGTGACTGTCAGCGTCGTGGCGGATGTTCCCGAGGACGTCATCCCGGCGGTGCGCACCTCCGAGATCAACACGTCGATCGTGTGCGAGGACGGCCGGGTCTGGGTGAAGACGACGTGGACGCCAGCGCGATGATCAGGGTGGCGGTGGTGGACGACCACCCGGTGGTCATCGCCGGGGTGCGGGCCTGGTGCGCCGACGCCGACCCGCCGATCGAGGTGGTCAACGCCGACGCCAGCCCCCGCGCGTGGCAGGACTCCGCGGAGCGGGCCGACGTGGTGCTGCTCGACCTCCAACTGGAGGTCGGCTCGTTGGCCTTCGACCGACTCCAGCACCTCGTCGACCAGGGGCAGCAGGTGATCGTCTACACCATGCGCACGGACAGGCAGACCGCCCTGACCTGCCTGGACATCGGCGCCCACAGCTACCTGACCAAGGCCGAGGGCGAACACCACCTGGTGGCCGCCATCCACGCCGCCGCCGAGAACCGGCCCTACATGCCGCCCACGCTCTCGGGCGCGTTGGCCACCAACCCCGATCCGCTGTGCCCGCGCCTCGCGCCCCGCGAGATCGACGTCCTGTTGGAGTGGTTCCACTCCGAGTCCAAGGAGATGGTGGCGCGCTCGCTGAACCTGTCGGTGCGGACGGTCAACAGCTACCTGGACCGGGTGCGGGTCAAGTACGCCAGCGTCGGCCGCACCGCCCGGACCAAGGCCGCCCTGGTGGCTCGGGCGATCCAGGACGGGCTGGTCCACGTCGACGACCTCTGAGTGGCGTTGACGGTCGTTTGACCGGCTGCGAACGCGCCTCGCCGCCCCTTACTCTGATCCGGGGCAGCAAGGAAACGACAGGCGCGCCGTGCATTTCTGTTCGCTCTGTGGGGTGTGAACAGCCGTGCCCGGTGCCCGACGTCGTGCTCATCAGCGCCGGTGAGCGTCTTTCTGCCCCTTCTTCTTTCAGCGCCTGTGTTTTCTCCGACCAATGATCGACGCGGTGCCGTTCACGTCGCCGAGACACCCCCGCCCGATCACCAGAGGGGGGACAGGGACGAGACGATGCGGGTGGGGGAGAAGCCGAGCTGGTGCAGGACCGCGCCGGCCAGGGCCGTTGCCACGAGCCAGTCCTGGGGGCGGAGGGGTTCCGCGCGGAACGAGGGCGTCCACAGGGTTGTGGCCAGTGGCTCGACGGCGGCCGTGCCGAGGCGGCGCAGGCTTTCCGTGGTGCCGCCGCGTGCTCGGTCGGCCAGGCGGAGCGCGGTGTCCAGCACGGTGAGGGCGTAGGGCTCGACGGGTGGCGGGGCCGGCGGGAGGGGGCCGTAGGCCGTGATGGATCGCATGGTGCGGGAGATGGGGTGCCGGCGGGCGAGGCCGAGGAGCAACTGTCCGCCGGCGGCCATGACGGCGGGGGAGTAGGTGCGGAGTCCCTGGAATCCGGAGTGGGCCAGGCCGACCAGTTTTCTTCCCGTGATGGCCGTGATTTCCGGGGCGTGGGTGCGAATTCCCTCGATGCCCGAGGAAACCAGGGCTGGGAGTTGGCGTGCTCCGTAGCCCGCCGCGCCGCCGCCGGCCGCCGCGATGAGTTGGAGGGTCGCCATGCCCAGCGGTGGCATGCTCGCGATCGTCTCGAACCCGGTCACGTTCCTGGCTCCCCGGTGCAGGGAGATCGCCGACTGCGTGACGCGCAGGGAGAGGCGGAGGTAGCTGGGGAGCTGTTCGGTCAGGCCGAACAACTCCATGAGCGCCAGGGTGCGCTCGACGTAGGGCACCCAGCGCACGATCGAGATGACGGTCGGGTCCTGGGCGATGGCCTGGTGGACGTCGGTGACGGCTCGGGCCAGGAGCACGGTGTTGGCCAGCGCCTGACTGGTGACCGCCTCGGGTCGGCCGGCGGTCGTTTCCGTGAACTTGTACCCCTCGACGCCGCCGATCCAGTGGCCCAGGGCCGACTTCAGGGCAGCTCCGGTGGCTCCCGGCGTCGCGATGATCTCGTCGATCAGCTTCTCGGGGGCGGACCTTCCGGTCAGGGCGGCTTTCTGGGCGCCCATGGCGGCGCCGAGAACCGCCATGACGGTGCGTGACTCCCGCTCCCGCTGTCGCCGCTGCTGGCGCGCTTCGTGTCCCAGGCTTTCCACGGCGCTGCCGACGATCGGGATGTCCTTGGTCACCTCGACGATCTCGGTCAGGTTCTCGTCCAGAACGCGTTGGCACTCGGCCGCGAAGCCCGCAGCGTGGTCGCGAAGACGCTCGACGGTGTCCCCGTGCTTGCCCAGCCGTGCCTTGGCGAACGCCGTGACCGCGTCCAGGGTCCCCTTCTTCAGGTCCTCCCCGGACACCAGGGCGCGCACCGCCAGGGCCAGGTCCTCCCGGTCGGTGACCAGCCGCACCACCCACGGCAGCACGAACTGCCTGATCAGGCCGAGGTCCTGGTCGCCGACGGGGAGGTCCACCACCTCGCGCGGGGCGGTGAGCTGTCGGACCTGGGAGACCAGGTTCCGGCCCTGTTCCCCGTAGACCGCCTTGGCCCAGCTCTCGATGTCCCCTCGGTAGGGCGCGCCGAGCCGGGGCGCCAGGTAGGTCATCGCCATCGCCGAGCTGATGGCCTCCACGAGGTAGCGGGTGATCATCGTGCGGACGGCGGGGCGGGGAACCGGTGTCAACCACTCCGACTCGACGGTGGGCGTCTCCTCCGGTGGTGTGGGCCGGGGGCCGACCGGGTCGGTGGCCTCGGTGGCGGTGACGCGCTCGAACCGCCGGCCGGTCTCGTCCTCGACCACCGAGACGGAGGAGACGTCCAGCGCGGCGCCGGAGCGGATCACGGCGGTGAGGCCGACGTCCCGGAGTTTCAGGTAGGACGCCAGCGGCCCGATGTCGTACCCGGACCGCTCCCGGAGCTGGACCCGCATGACCGTGACGTGCTGGGCGGTGCTGTGGATCTCGGGGAGGCGCAGCGCGTAGGACAGGGCGTCGGTCTCCCTGCCGAACGCCAGGGACGCGTGGCTGGTCGTGATCCGGCTTCCGGCGACGGGCTTGGCGGCTTCCCGCCGGCCCCGCGCGACCGCGTACCCCTTGGCGCGCTCCACGCTGCTCGCGGCGTGCTCGACCTGGGCGGTCAACTCGGTGCCGAGTTTCTCCTTGCCGCCCATGACTTCGTGCATGATCTTGTGTGCGATGTGGACGCCGCCCTTGCCCGCGACGCTGCGGACGATCCCGGTGACCGCCTTGACGGCGGTGGAGACCGCCTGGGAGGCGGCGTCGGCCGCGTCGATCACCACGCCGGGGGAGAACTCGGCGACCGCCGTGGTCACCCGCTGGAAGGTCGACTCGGCCCGGTCGAGCAGGTTCGACAGCTTCTCCTGGAGGTTGACGAAGGTGTGGCCGACCTGTTCCAGCGCCTTGCTGGCGTGGGCGAACCGCTGGTGGAGCTCCGACAGGTTCGGGAGCACCTGGGCCGCGGCGGCTCCGGCAACGTGCGTCACCGGATTGTCCATTGTGGCCAGGTGGAACGCCTCTCTGGCGATCACCTTCAGCTCGGGCAGGAGCGCCGAGGCCGCGCCGACCGCCCCACCGGTGAGCAGTCCGGCGGTGGCGTCCACCACCATGTGCCCGGCCGACCGGCCCAGCAGCGTGCTGAGCGACGCGACCCGGAAGGTGGCGCGGAAGTCGTCCGCGCGCATCCGGTCGGTCAGGCGGCTGGCCGTGTCCAGGAAGCGGATCGACTCGACGAGCATGCCGGCGACGTTGAGAACGAGCGGGTGTTCGCCCGGGTCCTCGAAGCTGAGCCGGTAGTCCGGGTAGCCGAGCGGTCCCTCTCCGGTGGTGACGACGTACACGGTTTTGTTGGTGGGACGCAGTTTCGTGACGGCCGCGTCAATCTCCTTCGAGTACCGCTGTCCCAGCTCGACGATCGCGGGCGCGTCGGCGGCTCTCGCCTCCTCCGACATCCCTTGGGCGGCAAGGCGTTGCTGGACCACCCCGACGTCCGGCATCCGGAGTTCGGGTCCCACCGGTCGCAGCTCGTGCACTGTCGTCAGGCTGCCCAGTCCGACGAGAGCGGTGACGCCCTTCTTGCCCAGCAGCTCCTCGACCTCGGCCCCCGCCAGGGGAGTCTCCTCGTCGGTGTCCCGCGCCTGGCGTGACAGCCATGCCTGCGTCCGTTCGTTGAAGTCGTGACTCACGAACAGGCCCATCTTGGCCCGCACGAGCTCGGCGACCTGGGTGACGCTTTCCGGAATCTCCTCCGGTCCCGAGGGGCCGACGACGGGAGCGCCCTCGGTCCGGACGACGCCGCCGATGTTGCTCGGCTCCAGGCCGCTGATCCTGCGCAGCATCGCGCTGGCCTCACCCTCGTGTTGCTTGGTGAGGGCCTTCGCCGGCTCCTCCCTGCGCTCCCTCGTCCGCTCCTCCCTGATCCTGTTCAGGGCTTCCCGGAGCGAGCGCCACTTGTCGGCGACACCCTGCTGCTTGTCGGCGATGTCGTTCAGCTTGTCCAGCAGGGCCGCGATCTCGTTCTTGTCCTTGCGGAGCTTGTCGGGCAGGAACGTGCGCTTCACCGTGCGGGCCTTCTTGATCACGTGTTCGAAGCGGCCCTGCACCTCCTGTTGCTGGCGCTCGAGTTCCCGGCGCTCCGCGTCGAGTTGTCGCATCCGTTCCTGCGGGGACAGCCAGCCGAGGGCGAGCAGGGGATCGGCCGGCGTCGGGCCGGTCGAGGTGCCGGGAGCGGGGGTGGTCGTCGTCTTCGCCGCCTGGTGCGTCTTGTTCGGCATGGCCGGCCCCGATCGGTGCGCGCTCCGGAATCAGTGCTCGTCAGTCAGTGCTTGTGAGTCAGTGCTTGTGAGCCAGTACTCGTCAGTCAGTGCTCGTGAGCTGGGACCCTCGTGGTGGTGGGCGAGGAGGGTTTCCTCGACCCAGGCGTAGAAGGGCTGCCCGAACTCGCCGGGGGTGATGGGCAGGCCGACCTTCTGGTACTCCCTGCCGACCGAGACGACCAGGTCGCGGACGGAGACGGCGGTGGCCGCGCGGTCCGCGCCGAGTGCGCGGAAGGCCGCGTCCAGGACGACGTTCCTGATGTTGCCGCCGGTGAGCGGGAACCGGTCCGCGAGGACCGCGAGCTCGTCCTCGTCCGGATAGGACAGTCCCGGTGGGACCATTCCCCGCCAGATCCGTAGGCGGCTCGCGGCGTCGGGGGCGGGGAAGTCGATGACGGAGTGCAGGCGGCGGAGGAACGCCCGGTCGATGTTCTGCCGCAGGTTCGACGCCAGGAGGACCACGCCCTCGAACTCCTCCACCCGTTGCAGGAGGAAGGACATCTCGGCGTTGGCCCACCGGTCGCGGGCCTCCTTCACCTCGCCCCGCTTGGCGAACAGGGCGTCGGCCTCGTCGAAGAACAGCATCGCGTTGGCCCGCTCTGCGTCGGCGAAGACCTGGTCGAGGTGCTTCTCGGTCTCGCCGACCCACTTGCTGGCCACGGCCGCGATGTCCACTTTGTACAGATCGACGCCCTCGGCGCGGGCCAGCAGCTCGGCGGCCATCGTCTTGCCGGTGCCCGAGCCGCCGGTGAACAGGGCGGTGACCCCGCGCCCCAGCCCGATCCTGCGGTCGAAGCCCACCTCGCCGAACACCCGGCCGCGCAGGGAGATCCGGTGGGAGAGTTCGGTGAGCTGGCGTCGGCTCGGCGCGGGCAGGACGAGGTCGTCGAAGGTCAGGTCGGTGCGGGGGGCGATCCGTCGCGCGTGGGCGACGAGGCGGTGACCGCACTGTCGCCGGCACCCCTCGAACAGGTCACCCGCTCGCAGGCCGGGGTTGGCGGGGTCCCGCAGTCTGGCCACTCCGCGCGCCGCGCCGACGGCGTCCCGGATCTGCCCGGCGGTCAGGCGGAACGCGGTGGCGAGCCGGTGCACGACCTCGTCCCGCCCACCGTCGTGCGTCAACTGCTCGCCGGCGGGCAGCAGCGCGTGCCACAGGGCGCGGCGTTGGGGGAACGTCGGCGCTGGTAGCTCGATCCGCAGGAATCGGCCGTCGGCAAAGCTGTCGGTCGGGTCCCACGCGTGCTCGCTGGTGAGGAGACTCGTGCCGGGGAACCGGTCCGCCGCACTGAGCAAAGTGGACCAGTGATGGGTGCGCTCGGGTGTCAGGAGAGGGTCGACGCCGACCCAGCACAGCGCCGCGCCGCGCAACCTGGCCTCGCGGTAGCAGAAACTGATTACCTGGGGCCAGTCCCGGGCGAGGGCGGCTCGCACGTCGGCGAACAGCAGCGGTTGCCCGCCCTCGTCGCACAACACGGACGCGACCGTGCGCCGGCCCGATCCGTAGGGCCCGTGGAGAAGGATCACCGTGCGCTCACTCGTGGCCAACCACGGCGCGAGCCGGGTCAGGGTCCCGCGCAGCTCGGGGTCGAACACCAGCTCGTCCGGGTCGCGATCCGGTTCCGCGAGGGTGAGGACCCCGGCGACCTCGTCGGGGACGACCTCGTTGCCCAGCAGGTGCCGGGCGACGACCGGGTCGACGCGGATCTCCCCGGACGGGTCGAGGACCACCAGGTGGTCGCGCAGTAGGGGGCGGCCGGCGGAGAACAGCTCCCAGACCCGGGGGGTTCCGGCGATCTCCGGCGCGAGGGCGAGCAGCGCGGCCGCGGCGGTCGGACCGGCCGCCTCCTGGCCGACCAGGCACCCCAGCAGGTGGCGCGCGTCGGCGTCGACCTCCGCGAGCAGGCACAGCAGCACGATGTCCCGCTCGTGCTCTTCGAGCCCGAACCAGCGCGTCAGCGCGGACAGGCGCAGGGGAATCCCGGTCGCCGCCACCCGCTCCGCGATGTGCTTGGCCAGGTCGCGGGCGGCGTCCCGGTGGTCGAGCGCCGGGTCCGGGTGTCGCGGCCGCTCGTCGGGTCCGTCGGGGTCGGGTTCGTCGGTGCGAGTGGGGACAGCGGCCCGGAGCAGGTGCTCCACGCGGGCCAGCTCGTCCCGGAGGTGGGTCTGGCTGTCGGGATATCCCAGCTCGCTCATGCTGGTCCCACGCGGTCGCGCTCGGCCTCGGCGAGCGGGTCGGGGAGTCGTCCCACCAGGCCATCGTGGTGCAGCGCGGCCAGGACGGCGAGGCGGGGACGCTTCCGCCGGGCGGGGGTCGGGGTGGGGGTCCGGAGCTTCGACATCTTCGCGGGCTCCTCCACGGTGAGGTGGTGGTCGGTCCGGTCGGAGCGTTGGGACCGAGTCTTGGGACCGGCGGGACCCGCTGGCAACGAAGGACGCCGGGGTTCACCACACTCGGTGAAGCATGAATGAGGGACAGCGGGCGGGCGGGCCGGCCGCCACAGCCCGCAGTGCCCGGGGGAGTCCTCCCACGGAGGTACCTCGTTCGTGTCCTGCCGCTCACTCCGCGTCCGGCGGCCCCTCCTCGGTGCCCGCCTTGTCGGCCCGGCAACCCCTGGACGACCTCGACCAGCGGCTTTCGCGCCCCGCGACCCCGCTTCTGTGACCCGCGTCACTGGATGTCACGTTGGGTTTCCCGCGACCCGTCTGGGGGTCGTCACTGGATGCGAGAAGGGACAACGGCAGTGCACAGGATCGTGATTCTCGGGGCGGGGTACGCGGGCATGGCGGCGGCGGTGAACCTCGCGGGGCGCACCAAGCGGCGCGAGGACGTGCGCGTCACCGTCGTCAACGCGACCGAGCGGTTCACCGAGCGGCTGCGGCTGCACCAGATCGCCGCCGGGCAGCAGGTGGCCGACCTGCGCGTCCCGGAGCTGCTGGAGGGCACCGGAGTGGAGTTCGTCCGCGGCTGGGTCACGGGCATCGACGCCACCGCGCGCACCGTCCGCGTCGACGACGAACAGGTGCTGGAGTACGACACGCTGGTCTACGCGCTGGGCGGCATGGCCGACACCGCCAGCGTCCCCGGCGTCGATGATCACGCCTACACCTTCGACAGCGCGCACGACGCCCAACTGTTGGCGCAGCGGTTGACCGGGCTGGGCAGCGGAACGGTGGCCGTGTGCGGCAGCGGCCTGACCGGAGTGGAGGCGGCCGCCGAGATCGCCGAGCAGCACCCGGAGTTGGCGGTCGTGTTGATCGGCCGAGAGGAACCCGGGGCGGCGATGGGGCCGAAGGCCAAGGCATACCTGCACGCCGCGCTGGAGCGGCTGGGGGTGCGGGTGCGCGCCGGCGCCGAGATCATCAAGGTGCTGCCGGACTTCGTGGAACTCGCGGGCGGGGAGACCGTCGCCGCCGACGCGGTGCTGTGGACCAGCGGGGTGCGCGTGTCACCGCTCGCCGCCGCGGCGGGGCTGGACGTCGACGACCGCGGCCGCATCATCACCGACGCCGCGCTGCGGTCGGTCTCGCACCCGGAGGTCTACGCCATCGGCGACGCCGCCGCGATCCGGCAGAACTACGGTGTCATGCACGGCACCTGCCAGAGCGGCATGCCCACAGGCGTGCACGCCGCGATGTCGATCGTGCGCCAGATGAAGGGGAAGCAGCCCAAGCCGTTCCGGTTCGGCTACTACCACACGCCGGTGAGCCTGGGCCGGCACGACGCTGTGGTCCAGTTCACCAAGCCGGACAACAGCCCCCGGGGTTGGGTCCTCACTGGACGCCGGGCCGTCTGGTACAAGGAGACCGTGACCGCCGCACCGTGGCCGACCTACGGCCGGATGACGAAGTTCCCCAGCTCGGGCTCGATCTGGCCCCGCGGCGGGCGGTTCACCCGATGACCGACGCCGGCACGGACCAGGTGCTCCCCGAACACCTGGTCCAGGTGTTCGGGGAGCACCGGAACCTGTTGTTCTCGGTGGCCTATCGCATTCTCGGCTCGGCGGCCGACGCCGAGGACGCGGTGCAGGACGCCTGGGTGAAGTGGTCCTCGGCCGACCGTTCGCAGGTGGCCGACCCCAAGGCGTACCTGGTGCGGATCGTGTCCAATGTGGCCATGGACCGCCTGCGGTCGGCTCGGAGCCGGCGCGAGACCTACGTCGGTCCCTGGCTTCCCGAGCCCATCCTCACCAGTGCGGACACCGCCGAGGACGTGGCCGCCGCGGACTCGGTGTCGATGGCCTTGTTGGTGGTGCTGGAAACGCTGAGCCCGCTGGAGCGCGCGGTGTTCGTGCTCAAGGAGGCGTTCGGCTTCAGCTACGGCGAGATCGCCGACGCTGTGGAGCGCTCCGAGGCGTCCGTGCGTCAGGCCGCGCACCGTGCCCGTGAGCACGTGCAGGCCCGGCGACCGCGTTTCCACGCCGACCGCGCACGGCAACGCGATGTCACCGAGCGGTTCTTCGCCGCTACTACTGGTGGTGACATCAACACCCTGATGCAGTTGCTCGCTCCCGACGTGACACTGTGGACGGACGGCGGCGGCAAGGTCCGCCAGGCCCTGCGCCCGGTCACCGGCGCGGAGCGCGTGGCCGCCTGGTTCGCCGCGATCGGCTCCCGCTCCTACGAGGGCGTCGATCCCGCCGACATGGCCGTTGATCTGGTTGACCTCAACGGTGGCGTGGGCATCGTGTTCAGCGGTGCGGGACGGGTGATCGCCACCCTCACCCTGGACCTCGACGACACCGGCCGCGTCGCCGCCATCCACAACGTCGCCAACCCGGACAAGCTGCGCGCTGTCGCCGCGAGGACGATCCACCACATCTGACCGGTCATCAGAACAGTGCCCTCTCTGGGTGACAGGACCCGAATGCTGTTGCGGCGTTGTGCGGCGGTGCAATCCCCGAGGCATGAGCGAGTACGTGATCCGCCCTGTGCAGGCGTCCGACACGGACACGGTCGAGCGGATGATGGCTTTGTCCGACATGTGTCTGGGGACGGGGCTGGGACCAGTGACGCGGAGCCAGATGCTCCACGACCTGGCTGATCCCGCCTTCGCCGCCTTCGCCGCCTGTTCGGCGAAGGACGGCGCGGTGCTGGGTGTCGCCGAAGTTCGGGTGCTGGACACCGAGCGCTATCAGCAACTGGTGTCCACCCTGCCCCCTGGCACGCTGCCTGCGCGAAAGGACGGTGACCGCCTCGGCTGGCTGGGAAACGAGGCTGTCCACCCCTCCCACCGCCGACGAGGTATTGGCGGCCGCTTGCGGGACGTCATGCTGGATTGGTTGCGCGACAGGGGATGCACGGCCGTCTACACGCTGCACTGGCTGTCCTCGCCGACCTCCAGCAGTTTGCCGTTGCTCGTCGCGGCCGGCTTCACCGTCGTTGGCGTTCTCCCCGAGTACTGGACGCCAACCTCGTTGGAGGCCGAGGGGTCGCGCTGCCTCCACTGTGGCCCACAGTGCCACTGCACCGCCTACCTGATGCACCTGCCCCACCTCTGACCGCGATCACAGCGGTGGCGACCGCGGACTGACCCGCGTCTCGTCTCGTCGTCAGGCGGACTTGTCGATCTCGCCGTAGAGCATCACCGGTCGCCCGTCCGGATCGGCGACGTAGGCGATGCGCTCTCCGGAGGGGTGGTCCTCCGGTCCATAGAGGATGGTCAACCCACTCGACCGGAGCCGATCGACAACGCTGTCGACGTCGTCGGTCTCCAGGCACAGCACGAACGAGACCTCCTGTTTGCCGGAGGTGACGGGACGACGGCCGTGCAGGGGCTCGTTCGGCAGGGACAGCCACACCTGGGACCCGTTGTGGAGCAGTTGGACCAGCTCCGCCGGGTCGGGAGCCGGCGGCCACCGGTATGCCGGCCGGAACTGGAAGAACTCGACGTAGAAGTCGGCGACGCGCTGGATGTCGTCGGTGTAGATCATGGGCATCGGCTTGGCGAAGTTCATCTCGGAACCTCCGGAACGGGTTCGTCGTGGACGAGGAGGGTTTCCGCCGCCGCCACCCCGGACGCGAAGGCGGCCTCGTGCAGGCCGAGCCCGTCCGGGCCGAGGGGCGCTGTCTGGACGTAGGCTCCGGCGAAGCGAACACGGCCCTCGGTGTTGAGCGCCGTGATCTCGTCCTGGAGGCGGAGTGCTTCCACGGTGAAGACGGGATGGCGGAAGAGCGTCTCGGCCACCACCAGCTCGTCCCTGATGGGAAGGGGGCTGTGGGGTGTGCGGAAGTAGTCCCGGCGCGCCCGCAGCCCCTGGGTGTGGTTGACGTAGGTGGTGTGCCAGGTCCGGAGGTCGCCGAACCGCCTGGTGCGACCGAAGTTGGAGGTGCGCCAGTGCGAGCGGTCCGGCGCCATGACCACTGGATCTCGGTGCAGGAGCATGGTGCAGGGCTGGTACGGGACAGACGCGAGCTTGCGCTGGAGGGCTGTGGGTCGCTCCACAAGGGACAGTGCCTCGTCCGCGTGCGCCGCGATGATCACGTGGTCGAAGTGCTCAACGCTGTCCTGTGTCCGGACCCGCACCCCGTCGGGTCGTTCCGCCACACCGGTGACGGCGGCCCGCGTGCGGATGTGACACCCCCGGGCCTCCAGTGCGGCACGGGCTCGGCGGAGATAGCCGCTGGTGCCGGATTCGACGGTACGCCAGGGAAGAACAGCCGACCCCGGGCCGTCCTCGGTCATCAGGCGCAGGACACTGCGCGCCGGCAGTCGCAGCACTGTGGACGGAGGCAGGGTCCACTGCGCGGAGGCGAGCTGGACCACCCAACTGTGCCGGAAGTCGGGGCCGAGGCCGGTGCGGGCGACGTACTCGCCCAGGGACACATCCGGCTCCGCCAGCGCCGGGTCCGCCGCGCCGTTCTCACGGAACCGATGAGCCTGGGCATGCAGGATCGTGAACTCCGCCCTCCCGTTCCCGGGAATCTGCTCGGATACCGCGCCGTCGACGAAGCTGTAGTCGTCCGGGACGTACGCTTCCCCGGTGTCCGCGTCGAAGAAACAGGGACGCTCCCAGTAGGCACGGGTGGCCACACCGAGTTCGGCCAGGAACGCGGTGAACGTCGGGTAGAGGGCTTCCTGGAACGCGAAGACGCCGAGGTCGATCCGGAGCGGAGCACCGTCTTCCTCCACCGTAATGGTGCGTGCCTCGCCCCCGAGATCCGCCGCCCGCTCGAACACCGTGACGTCGCTGTCCCGACACAGCCGGTACGCCGCCGCGATTCCCGCGATGCCACCGCCCACCACCGCCACCCGCCGCATGGTCACGTCCCCTCACCGATCAGTCGCAACGGCTCGGTGCCGGGGATCGGCCGTCGGAGGCTTCCCAGGCTGAGTCGTTCGCGCAGCGCCACCAGAACACCGGCGGCCTCCAGGTAGTTGTCGACCACGTAGATCTCCGTCCCCTCCGGGTCGCCGGCAGCGGCCAGGTCCTCGGGCCGCAGTTGGCTGATCGTGTCGTTCTCGGTCACCAGAACCAGGGGGATGTGCTGACCGAGCGCGGCGAACGCGGGGATGCCGCCGACGGCGGTCGCGGGGAGCACCACCGCGCCGACGTCCTCGGCGGTGAGCCGGATGTCGCCGGGGACCACCGGGGCGTCCGCCGCGATGGGCTGAGGAGCGGCGGCGAGCCCGCGCAGCACCGAGACGAGGTAGGTCATGGAGATGACCTCGGCGGCGTCGCGCGGGTCCACCGGGCCGTCCACCCGCGTGTTCTCCCACACCGTGAGCATCGGCGCGTGTGCGGCGGGCAGGCCGGCCACGGTGGTCACGGCGTGGGTGAGCAGCGCCTCCACGCCGCCCCACGGGTTGGGGACCTCCTTGCCCGCGTAGTAGTCGGCGCGAAGACCCGGGTCGACGGCGATCTCACTGGTGATCGCGAGCGCGTCCACCGACCGGGCCGCTTCCAACGCCAGGTCGAGGATCTCCGCGAGGTTGCTGATGTTCCCGAGGGCGCGTCCGGAGTCGCTGTAGAACACGTGCGCGCGCAGCGGTTTTCCGCACACCCACACCGGTCCCAGGTCGAGTCCGCCGACCGCCCGCGCGGCGTTGACGGCGTTGAGGACGTTGTTGAGCAGGTCCTCGCTGCGCGGCGTGTCGACCAGGAGGCCGAGGCGGCGCGTGCGCCGGGGCAGCAGGTGGATCGTGCCGGTGAGAAACCGGCTCAGCAGGTTTCCCTCCAGGTACAGCACGTTCTCCCGGGCCCAGTACAGATCGGAGGCGGTGACGCAGTTGGGGTGGGTCAGGAGGTGGTCGCACACGCTGGCGAGCAGGTTGGTGGCGGGAGTGGCGTCTCCGGAGAACCCGCCGATCTCGGCGCGGACCCCGGTCGGGACCACCTGGACGGCGACGAACCGGTCGGTGCGTTGCCGGCGCCGGGGGCGGAACTCCCACAGCGACCCCCAGGCCTGCCTGTGCCCGGACAGTCCTTTGAGGACGGACACCTCGAACCGCAACCGCCCGTCCCCGGCTCCGACGAGGACCAGGCGAAGGGGGACTTCGTCCTCAGTGGAATGTGGAGCCAGCAGGTGGGCCACTCTCGTCCAGGTCAGGGTTCGTGGTGGGCGGGCCACGTCGACCAGACGGTGTTCAACGCTGCCCATGGCTTCTCCAGAGGTTGAGGTAGACCGCGTCGCTCGGCTCCTGCACCGCCAGCAACTCGCCGGACCGGGTCAGGCGGTAGACGGACGGCCAGGGCAGTCCCGCGAAGGACGACAACCTGGCCTGGGCATACGCGCCGAGCTGGAGGAAGAACAGCGGTTGCCCCACCTCCAACGGATTGCGGAACGAGTAGCGCCCGAAGCGGTCGCCAGCCAACGGGGAGCACCCGGCGATCTCGTACTCCCAGCCGGACTCCTGGAGCGGTTCGTTGTCGGGCGCGTAGATCTCCGGTTCCCACTCGTACTCGAACACCTCCGGCGCGTGGCCCACCGCGCTGTCGATGACCGCGACCGCGACGCCGCCGGCGTCGAACACGTCGACAACCCGGGTCACCAGGACGCCGGTGTCCCGGGCCACACCCGTGCCCGGTTCGGTGAGGATCGAGGAGACACCGAGAGCACGGACCTTGTGCACCATCTCGGCGAAGTCCTCGCGCCCGTCCACCACTCCCGGCCGCAGCCAGCCCCCTCCGACGTTGACGTACTCCAGCCGGGGCAGCAGTGGTGCCGCCGCCCGCGCCAGCCAGTCCAGGCTCGACACGACAGCCTTGAGGCTCGACGACTCGCAGGCGATGTGGAAGTGCAGGCCGGAGATCCCCCGCCCGCCGTCCTCGACGACCCATCGTTCGAAGTGGGGCGCGGGAACGCCGAGCTTCGAGCCCGGTCGCGCGGGGTCGTACCGGAGGTCCTTGGCAGTGGAGAACTTCGGGTTGACCCGAAGGCCGAGTCGGGGAGAACCCCTGTCGTGCACGGCCTGGACGCGGCTGAGCGTGGAGAGCGAGTTGACGTTGACGTAGTCGGCCACGGCGGCGATCTCGGCCCAGTTCTCCGGGAACACGGTGAGTCCGGTCAGGTGGACGGGCATCGGCGTGGAACCGAGGAACTCGCGGACGAGGCGGGCCTCCGGCAGTGTGCAGACGTCGAATCCGGCCACGTGACGGGCGAGTGCGCGGAGTACGAAGTCGAGCGTGCAGGGTTTCACCGAGTACAGCAGGTCGACCCCGAGCGGGCCGAGGAAGTCGAGGTACTCCGCGACGTTCGCTTCGAGCACCGCGTCCAGGTAAAGGAACGCCGGAGTGCGAATGCTGTCGAGGCGCGGCACGACCTGCCGTTCCAGGCACAGCCGGATGTCCTGGAAACGCTGCTCGTCACTCGCGCCGACCATGAACATAAGCGATTCCTTTGTGGGGCAGTGCGCACCCCCCGGCGTGTGGGGGCGGGGGCGGCCGTCCCCGTGGTGGAGCTCTGTGCCCTCCCGCTGGGGGCGAGCCACGTGCAGGATGCCTGGCTCACCGAGCCGCGTTCCTCGACTTACCCAGTTCTGGTGATGCTCCAACCCGAACCACTCACTCACCAGGGTGACAACAGGACGGGTGACATCGCGAGCCGAAGACGACCGGCTGACAATGCGAACGGGAGACAGCGCCCTGTTGGCGCGGGTGTTTCCCCGACCTGCCCACCATTGTTGGTGACCCACCGTCACCAACCTGAACCACGTGTTCCCAGGAGCGCCCATGACCACCGCCGCGGGGAAGAAGGCCGTTGTGACCGGCGGGACAGGCACGATCGGCCTGGCCATCGCGCGACTGCTGCTCGCTCGTGGAGCGGAGGTCGTCCTCACCGGGCGCAACCAGGCACGTCTCGACGCGGCCAGGGACGCGCTGGCGTCTCCGGCGGTTCACGTGGTGCGGTCGGACGCGGCGAACATGAACGACATCGACGCGCTCGCGGCGTTCGTGCACCGTACGTTCGGACAGATTGACGCTGTCCTCGTCAACCACGGCGTCTTTGAGTCCTGGAAGCCGATGGAACAGGTGACAGAAGTGAGCTATGACCGCCACTTCGACGCCAATACCAAAGGCGCCTATTTCACGGTGCAACGTCTGGTCCCGCTCGTGCGGGACGGCGGCGCGGTCGTCTTCACCACCGTGACCCACAGCCTGGGCTACTCCAACAGCAGTGTCTATTCGGGAAGCAAGGAAGCCGTGTGGGGATTCGCGAAAGCGTTCGCGGCGGAGCTCCTCCCGAGACGGATCCGGGTGAACTGCGTGGCGCCCGGCTACATCAAGTCGACGGTGAAGGGCGATCAGCTTTCCGACGAGCTCCAGGCGAGGCTGGAGCGGGAAGGCGTCGAGACAACCCCTCTCGGAAGGTTGGGCACCGCGGAGGAGGTCGCGGTGTCCGCCCTCTTCCTGGCCTTCGACGCGACCTACACCACCGGCGCCGAGTTGCTGGTTGACGGAGGGGTCGGCGGCTGCCTCGCGGCGGGCACCGCCCAGAAGACGACCTCAGAGGACAGCGATCACGTGGGTTAGCGGACGACCTGTCGGGGGCCCGAGGTCCAGGACGGCGCCGGAGATCCTCCAGCGTCGGAGGGACGGTTGTCCAAGCAGGATCGGAGATCGTCAGCGGAAGGCGGAGACGTTCTCCGTCGCCCACTGCTGGAAGGTTCTGGCCGGCGCGCCGGTGACCTCCGTGACCGTGTCACGCACCTTGAGGAGCTCCTCGTTGACGTCCCCGCCCATCAGGTCGAGCACCGCGTGCGCGGTCTGCTCTCCCATCAGGGGAGCCATCTGCCGGTGGGCTTCCTCGCGGCTGATCTCGTGGACGGACACGTCGTGCCCCAGTGCGGTGGAGATGGCCTTGACCTGCTGCCTCGGCGTGATGCGTTCTGGCCCGGTGAGGGCGTACGTCCGCTGCCGGTGGCCCGGTTCGGTCAGCGCGACGCGGGCGACCGACGCGATGTCCGCCGGGTGGATCGCCGGAAGCCCGATGTCGGGATAGGGCAGGCGAACGGCGCGGTGCTCGCGGACGGAATCCGCCCACCACAGGGTGTTCGAGGCGAACTGCGTCGGCCGCAGGACGGTCCAGGCCATGCCGCTGTCCTGGAGAAGGCGCTCGACGGCCCGGTTCGCGCCCGCCTCCGGGAGGTGCGGGTGAGTCCGGACGGTGATGGACGACACGAGCACCACGTGCTCCACACCCGCCTGGCGGGCAGCTTCGAGGATCTCCGCCTCCGCGCCCATGCCGGACAACAGGAACAGGGAGCGCGCCCCGTCCAGCGCGGGCTCCAGCGAGGCCGCCTGGGAGAGATCGCCCTCCACGGCCTCGACCCCGGCGGGGAACGAGGCGCTGGCGACGTGACGGGTCAGAGCCCGCACCGGTGTGGCGGCACTGTCCCGCAGCTCGGTCAGCAGGGCGCTTCCGATGTTCCCGGTCGCGCCGGTCACGAGGATCACGGTGTTGTCTCCCGTCGTCGGACGATGATCACCGCAACGCTAGGACCTCCAGTCCACTGTAGATCAAGACGTGAGGTCGAGCCGTGTGCGGTGGTGGCGGCCGCGAGGCTGGTTGACGCGCCGCGTACCGGTCGGTACGGTCGTGTGTACCGATCGGTACTCATGATCTTGGAGGGTGGGCGATGGCGGGAGGGGACCGCACCCCGGCCGGGCAGCGCGTCTGGGACACCGCCCGGGAGCTGTTCTACCGGGAGGGTGTGCGCTCGTGCGGGGTGGCGGAGATCGCCGAGCGCTCGGGCGTCGGAAAACCGAGCATCTACCGGAACTTCGGCTCCAAGGACGAGCTGGCCGTCGCCTACCTGCGCGAGAAGGCGGTCTCTCCCAAGGAGATCCTGGCGGACGCGCGGGCGGCGTTTCCCGACGACGGGCGGGCCCAACTGCGCCACGTGCTCGCGCAGGTCGCCACCGCGATCACCGACCCCGGCCACCGCGGCTGCCCGCTGGCGAACGCCGTCGTGGAGTTCCCCGACCGGGCGCACCCGGTGCGCGAAGCGGCCGAGGAGCTGAAGCGCGAGTACCTCGACCTGTTCACCGAGCTGGTCTCGTCCCTGCCCGTCGAGCACCCGGAGAACCTGGCCTACCTGATCCAGATGCTGGTCGAGGGCGCCCACATCACCGGACAGATCTTCTCCCCGGACTGGTCCGCCGCGTCCCTCGTGGACGCCGCCGACCGCCTCGTCGACTCCTACCTGCGCAAGTGATCCCAACACCGAGGAAACGCATGTCCACCAGCACTTTGCCCGGCTACGCCGACTACCTGATCCGGAACCGCCGCGCTGTCCGCGCCTTCCGGCCCGACCCGGTGCCCGACGAGACCCTGCGCGCGGTGTTCTCCCTGGCGGGCGCGGCACCGTCGAACTCCAACACCCAGCCCTGGCACGTCGAGGTCGTCAGCGGCGCCACCCGGGACCGGCTCAGCGAAGCGCTGCTCGCCGCCCACGCGGAAGGCGCCATCTCGACGGATTTCCCTTACCGGGACGACCTTTACAGCGGCACCTACGCCCAGCGCCGCCGAGACGCGGGCGCGGCGATGTACGGCGCTCTGGGCATCGGCCGCGACGACCACGAAGCGCGTGCCGCCTACGACGCCGAAAGCCTGCGCTTCTACGGCGCGCCCCACGTCGCGCTCCTGTTCCTTCCGCCGAACGCCGAAGCACGCATGGCGTCCGATCTCGGCATGTACGGCCAGACCTTGCTGTTGGCCCTCACCGCCTACGGCATCGCGAGCTGCCCGCAGGGACTGCTGAGCTTCTACGCCGACACCGTCCGCGAAACGCTCGGCGTCCGGGACCGCAAGCTCCTGTTCGGAGTGTCCTTCGGCTACGCCGACCCGTCCGCCGCTGTCAACACCATCACCGTTCCCCGCGCCGACCTCGCCGAGACCACCCGCTTCCACTCGTAGTCACAGCACCCTACGACCAGCCGCGTCGAGGACCTACTGTTGTCTCTCGCAGGCTGATCGGGGTGGGGGGCTGTGGTGACGCGACTCGACGCACGGACAGATATGGGGAAACCCCAACTGCTCGCGGGCCTCGCCCTGTCGCAGTTGTTGGTGGCGTTGGACTTCTCCATCATCTACGTCGCGCTGCCCACGATCGGCAGTGAGCTCTCGTTCAGCCCCGTGACGCTCCAGTGGATCGTCAGCGCCTACGCCATCTTCTTCGCCGGATTCCTGTTGCTCGGCGGGCGTCTGGTCGACGTCTTCGGCGCGGGACGGGTGTTCCTCGTCGCGCAGGCGGTGTTCACCGGCGCGGCGGTCGCCGCGGGCTTCGCGCCGAACGCGGAGATGTTGATGGTGTGCCGCGCGGCGCAGGGAGTCGGCGCGGCGTTGCTGAACCCGGCCATGCTCGGGTTGCTGCACGCCAACTACCCCTCGGGCCGGGCACGGGACCGCGCCGTGGCGGTGTGGGGCACCACCGGCGCGATGGGACTCGCACTGGGAGTGGTCGTCGGCGGGCTGTTGTTGGCCGTCGCGTCGTGGCCCTGGATCTTCTGGATCAACCTCCCCGTGGCGGTGATCAGCGTCCTGGCGACGGCCGGCGCCGCGCTGCGCAGTCGCGCGGCCCGGCCCGGCCGTCGCGTCGACCTGCCGAGCGCGACGCTGGTGACGGCTGTGGTGGGCGGGCTGAGCATGGCCTTCACCGAGCTGGCCGCGCCGAGCCCGAACACCGGCGTCGTCGTCGGATCGCTGGCCGCCGTGCTCGTTCTGGCTGTGCTCTTCGTGCTGGTCCAGCGGCGGCGGGAGGACCGGTTGATCCCGGCGGACCTGTTGCGCATCGGCTCGCTGCGCGGGGCCTGCGTGATCGCGGCGCTGTACATGGCCAGCATGGGCGCCGAGTTCTACCTGGTGACCCTCTTCCTCCAGCGCGAACTGCGCATGGGTGTCCTGGCCGCCGGCATCGGCTTCCTGCCGCTGGCGCTGACCATCGCCGCGGGCAACGCGCTCGCCGGCCGGCTCGCCGGGCGCTGGTCCCTGCGGCGCCTGCTCGGCGTCGCCTTCGCCCTCGGCGCGGCGGGCCTGGCGATGCTCGCGTACGGAACCTCCGTCGAGGGCTACTGGGCCGCCGTGCTGCCCGGACTCCTGGTCAGCGGGATCGGCCAGGGAATGGCGTTCACCGGCATGTTCGTCGCGGGCACCCGCGACCTGCCCAGCGCGGCCGAGGGAACCGGCAGCGCGATGATCACGGCCGCGCAGTACACCGGCGGCGCGGTCGGACTGGCCCTGCTGGTCTGGGTCCACGGCAGCGACCCGACCCGGTCATCCCTCGGCACGGCCTACCTGGCCACGGTGGTGATCGCCGCACTGGCACTGCCCGTCGCCGGGCTGCTCCTCCCACCCCGCCCCACGCGATCTTGATCGTTTCCGTTGTCCTCGGCGGCCGCGGGGGTGCGGAGTGGACGGACAGCGGCCCTCCTCTTTCGGAGATCTTTCCGTTGCCGCGCAGGAAGAACGGGGAGAACGAGCAGGACGGCCCCTGCGTCGGGTGAAGTCCCGGGGCGGAGGGGAGGGAGGCCCGGATGAGCGGTTGAGATCGGCGGAGATCCGTGGTTAGGGTCGGTTGAGGTGGAAACTTCGAGGTGAGGTGTCTCGGGTCGCGGGGCGTGCTGGTCGACGGTCACGACGAGAAGAGGCGGGGATGCGTCGAGCAGCGGTCACTCACCACACGTCGCTCGGTCCGGTCGCGCGCTGGTGGAGACGGCTGTGGTCGCGGGTCCGGGGTGAGGGGACGGCGCGGGAGGAGCGCCCGGTTCCGCTGGCGCTGCCCCGGGATCGTCCTCTGCCGCTCTCGCTCACGCAGGAGTCCGAGTGGGTGTTCGCCAGGGAGGCCGCCGGCGAGGACTGGCACCAGCCCACCCTGCCGCGGCTGGTCGGGTCGCTGCACCCGGTGGCGTTGTCCCTCGCGGTGCGGGCGGTGGTCGATCGGCACGAGAGCATGAGGACGCGGTTCCCCGTCGTGGACGGCGAAGCCGTTCAGGTGGTGGATCCGCCCGGAGCGCTCACCGCGCCCCTGGTCGATCTCAGCGGTCTGGACCCGGAAGCGCGGTCGGCCGCGGTGGGGCGGATCGAGGAGGAGGCCGCGACCCACCACTTCGACATGGCTGGGGCGTCGCTGGTGCGGGTGGCCCTGTTACGGCTGGACCCGGCGGAGCACGGGCTGTTGCTGTGCGTGCCGCACCTGGTCGCGGATCTGTGGTCCATGGCCGTCCTCACCTCCGATCTGCGGGCCAGTTACCAGGCCATCGCGCAGGGGCGTCCTGTCGAGCTGCCCCCGGTGGCGCAGCCGGCCGACGTGGGGGCGCGGGAACGGGCGCACTGGACCGCGGAACGCGCCGAACGGGAGTTGCGGCGCTGGCGGGAACGGCTCGATGGCCGCACGGCACTCGCGTTGCCCACGGATCATCCTCGGCCGACTGGTCGCCACCTGACCTGTTTCTGCGTTGGTGACAGCCTGGACGTCGAGTTGAGCGAGCGGGTGCGGCAACTCGGGAGGGAGCAGGGCGCGACCCTGTACGTCACGATGCTCGCGGCGTTCCACGCGCTGCTCGCGCGTTACTGCTCGGCAGAGCGCCCGGTGACCTACTCGTCGTCTGCCGGCCGCCGGTCGCGGCTGGTGGAGAACGTCGTCGGCGCCTTCTCCGACTACCTGATCGTCGTCGGAGACTGTTCCGGCGATCCCACCTTCGAGGATCTGCTCGCGCGCACCCGGATCGAGTACTTCCGCGCGCACGACCACCAGCGGTTGCCGTTCCCGCTTCTGGTCCAGGGGGTGGACCCCGAACGCGCCCTGCGGCCGAACCTGCTGGAGCAGGTCGGTTTCTCGGTGCACAACACGCCGCCTGCCGTCCTGGAGCTCGGGTCGGATGTCGCGGTGGAGAACTTCGGGACCGAGCCGCCCGAGGACGAGGAGTGCGCGTGGACCGCGGACCTGGTCTTCGAGGTCTACGACTACGGCGCGGGGGAAATCCAGGTCGACCTCACCCTCAACAAGGAGCTCTTCGAGCCGGTCGCCGGGGAGCAGTGGTTCGAGCGATACCGGAAGGTCCTGGACCAGGTGACGGCCGATCCCGGGCTTCGGCTGTCCTCTTTGGACATTCTGCTGCCGGAGGACGAAACGCCCGACGTCGAGGAGGAAAGCACCTCGTCGCCGGCGGGGACGGTCGTTGAGGCACTGCGTGAACGCCTGACTCTCACTCCGGACGCGATCGCGGTTCGGCACGAGGAACGGTTCCTGACGTTCGCCGGGCTCGCGCGGCAGGCCGGGGCGCTGGCTTCCCGGTTGTCGGACATGTCGCCCGAAGTGGGCCGGCCGGTTCTGGTGGCGCTCGCCGATCCGCTGGACCAGGTGGTGGCCACGACCGCTGTTCTGCTCGCGGGGCACGTGCCCATCGGCAGTAGTAGTCCACAGTGGACAGACGAGCGGTTCCGTGACGTCGTGGAGGTCCTGGGGTCTCCTCTGGCGATCGGGCGGGGCGAGGTGACCGCGAAGTGGGGAGTTCCCGACGCGGACACCCTCGATCTGGATCGCCTCGGCAGTGCTCCGCGTCGACAGGTCGTGCCGCCGGCACATCCGGAACTTCTCGCGGCCCTTCGACCAGCGACTGAGAAGGCACGCCTGGTCATGACACCTCACCGTGCTCTTCTCGCCGACGCGGCGGCGTTTGCCGACACGGCGGGGCTCGGGGTGGGAATCCGCGTCGCCGCGACGGAGGATCGGGCCGCAGATGTCGCCCTGGCTCTGGTGTCCGGCGCGACCGTCGTCGTCCCCAGTGGCCAGCCGGACCCCGCACAGATCGACGTCGCCGTGGCGACCGCTGACCAGTGGCGGCGGCTGCTGGCGACGGGCATTCGGGCGTCCGGGACGGAGGCCTGGTGTGGTCCCGCGCCCGTCCCTGCCCGGTTGGTGGCCGGACTCGCCGACGCGGGCTTCCTGGTCCGAGGTCGGCACGGATGGCCGGAGGTGGGGACCACCCTCACTTCCGCTCGCCTCGACGAGCCCGCCGCCCTGGAACGCGGGGTGGGCACTCTGGGACAGGTCGTCAGTGGCCGTCGTGTGTCTCTTGTGGACAGTCGTGGAAATCCGTGTGCTGTCGGCGTGCCGGGAGAATTGACCGCTCCGGCTGTGGCCTCGGGCTACCTGGGCGAACCGGGGGCGACGGCGGACCGGTTCGTGCCGGACCCCACCGGAACCGGCGGCCGGCGGCACCGAGGGGACGTCCGCGTGCTGCGTACCAACCAGGGAACTCTCGAACTGGCCGCGCCTGTCCCGGGACACGTCGCGTTCGGCGGTCGGTTGCTCGACGTGGAGCTGATCGAGCAGACGTTGGCGGAGTGCGACGGCGTCACGGAAGCGCTGGCCACGGTCCAGGACTGGCCGAACTCCTTCGGCCTGCCCACACCCACTCTCGTCGCCTGGCTCACGGGAAGCCGGAAGCCCACCGAGGGCGAGGTGTGGGAGCACGCCCGCCACCGACTGCCACCACACCACCTGCCGACTGTTCTGGCCTGGCTGCCACCGGACGACCTCGCCCGCGCGCGCGTGGCTCCGGGGACGCTGCCCTCGCCCACCGAAGCGTTGCGGTTGCCGATCGGGACCGAGCCGCCGAGGACGGAAACCGAACGGGCACTCGCGCCGCTGTGGGCCTCAGTGCTGGGGGGCAAGGAAACGCCCCGCCGTGACGAGCACTTCTTCCGGGCTGGTGGTCGGGTCATCGACGCCGTGCGCCTGGTGGACGCCATCGAGCGCGAGTGGGGGATCGACGTCTCAGTGAGCGCGTTTCTCGCCGCACCGCGCCTGGCCGAGCTGGCGGAGTTGATCGAACACTCCGCCGGTGGCCGCCCGCCGCGAACCGTCCACACTGTCCTGACCGAGGCCGAGGCTTCCCCGTGACAGCCCGGCCGTGGCGCCTATGCCTGGTTCTCCGGGGGCGCCGCGGGGTCCAGATGTGCCGCGAGGCGGCGGACTGTCGGGAACCGGTAGATGTCCCGCACGGACACTGGGTGTTGGGTCATGTGCCCCAGGGCGCCGGCCAGACGTGCCGCGACGAGTGAGTGCCCGCCGAGAACGGTGAAGAAGTCGTCCTCGACCGAGACTTCGGCGATCCCGAGCACCTCGGACCAGACGTGGGCGATCGTGCGTTCGAGATCAGTGCGGGGTGGCACGACGGTGCGCGACTCCCGGACCAGCGGGGCCGACGGGTCGGGCAGCCGGTCCCGGTCGGCCTTGCCGCTGGTGGTGCGCGGCAACTCCCACACGACGTCGAGGTAGCCGGGCACCATGTAGGCCGGTAGCTTGCGCTCCACCAGGTCCAGGATCTCGTTGCGGTTCGGCGACCGCCCCGGCCGGGCGGGCACGACGTACGCGGCGAGCGCCTGGAGACCGTCGTGGTCCACCAGCCGGACGCAGGCCGCGCTCACCGCCGGGTGCTCCAGGAGCACCGACTCGATCTCGGTCAACTCGACGCGGTAGCCCCGGATCTTGACCTGGCTGTCGATCCGCCCGAGGAACTCCAGGTCTCCGGACTCGGTCCACCGGCCCAGGTCGCCGGTTCGGTAGCACCGCACGGGTTTCCGCTGCTCGTCGGCGAGGACGACGAACCGGGAGTCGGTGAGGTCGGGGTGGCTCACGTAGCCGCGGGCCAGCGTGTCACCGCTGATCAACAACTCCCCGGCCGCGCCGGGCGGCACCGGGCACAGGTCCTCGCCGACGACGCGCACCTGGTATCCCGGCAGCGGTCTGCCGATCGACACCGGTTGGCCCGGAACGCACTCGCTGGCGGTGGCGTTGACGGTCGTCTCGGTCGGGCCGTAGACGTTGAGCAACCGGCGTCCCGGCCGCGCCCACCGGTTGACCAACTCCGGTGGGCACGGTTCTCCGCTGACCACAAGGGTTCGCAGAGTGGGGACGTCCTCGACCAGGGTGGCCAGCAGCGTCGGCACCGTCGAGAAGTAGGTGATCCCCAACTCCGCGAGGTGACGCGCCAGATCGCCGCCGAGGCGTGGCGCGCCGCGGCCGGGCACGACGAGCGCTGACCCGTTGGAGAAGGCCATCCAGATCTCCTCGACCGAGCCGTCGAAGCTCAACGGGAAGCCCTGGTAGACGCGGTCGTCGGGGCCGGTGCCGCACACTTCGTTGAAGGAAGCCACAAATCTCGTGACGTGGCGGTGTTCGGTCAGCACGCCCTTGGGGCGGCCGGTGCTGCCGGAGGTGTAGATGACGTAGGCCAGATCGCTCGGGTCGACGTCCGATTCCTCGTGGCGGAGCGAAGAATCCGGAAGCGAACGGACGGACGCCCACTCCTGGTCCAGCGCGAGCCGTGCCGCTGTGCGGGGGAAGACGCGTTCGGCCTTCCCGGCCACGGCCGCCTCGGTCACGCACACCACGACGTCCAGTTCGTCGGCGACGTGCCTGACCCGGTCCTCGGGCAGGTCGGTGTCCACGGGCACGTACGCCGCGCCGGCCTTGTGGCAGGCCAACACCGCGACGACCGGGAGTTCGGAGCGCTCACAGAAGATCGCGACGAACGTTCCCCGGTCGGCGCCGAGCTGACGGAGTTTGCGCGCGAGCTGGTTGGTGACCTGGTCGAGCTGTTGGTAGGTCATCGCCCGGTCGCCGCACACCAACGCGAGCGCCTCCGGTCGGGCCGCCACCTGTGACTGGAACACCTCGTGCAGACACCGTTCGCTCATTTCGCGACCATACCGCCGTCACCACGTCGTTCAAGGGCCTTGCGGGGCACGCGGGCGGCGGCGGTTCAATGGTCAATATCAGCACGGAACTCACCGTGGAAAGTTTGGGGACAGAACTGATTCTCCTTTTCCCGGACCCCGGGGAGGGCCGGCCGCCGCCGAGGTCGCCGAGGTCGCCGGGGGTGACGAGCTCCTGAGCCCGCGGCGGCGCGCCAGCGAGCACACCCCGGTTTCCCCGAAGTGGCCGATCCTCGCTCCGGAAACACCGGCGGCGGGGAAATCCGTGCTGTGCCGGGGGTTCACAACCGGGGAAAGGAGCTCGGCCGGCCAGATCGACGTCCGACTCCTCCGGGTGGAAAAGATCATCGTGTCTTTCCCGATCAGGGGTCAGCGGAGTCGGTGGAGTGCGATTCCGGCGAGTCGGAGGTTCCCGGCGAGACCCGGGGGCAGGACCAACCGGAGCTCGAACGCGGTGATCGGCTTGGCGCCGTTGGGAACCCAGTAGCTGCGGCTGGGCATGCGGGAGACGAGGTGCGTGACCGGCCACCAGATGTCGTTGGAGTCGCGGCGGATGTCGAGCCGCAGATGACGGAGCCAGGACTCGGGGTGGGCCGGGTCGTCCCACAGCGTGAGGCTGTCGAAGGTGACCGGCTTTTCGGGTTGGACGAGCAGGAAGCACAGGGGGAAGTTCTCCGCGCTGTACTCGACCCACGAGTCGCTCAGCCACGGCATGGCGGGCGGTGCGGGGTTCGGAGTTGTCGCCACCAGTTGCGCGGCCGGCAGTACCACCGGTTTGCCGAAGCCGATCGCGCTCACCTTGGTGCTCTCAGGCTTGAGGAGGTTGGCCGCGGTCACCGGCGGGATGGCGTTGTTGGTGCCGGTCATGACCACGACGGGGGCGCGTTCGGGGGCGAGGAGGTTGTCGCGCATGGTGGCCGCGGTGGAGCGCAGCAACGTTGTCCACCTGGGTTGGTAGGTGGTGCCGTCGATGCGGCTGACGTGGCCGAGCCAGGTGCCGATCAGCAGGTCCCCTCCGGGCAGCCACTTCGGCACCGGTATCCCGGAAACATCGGTGACCAGCAGCGGTTCGGCGTGGGGGTTGAGCACGATGAGGTTGCCCTGTTCGTCGCCGCAGGCGATCCGACCGTCGGCGGCGACATCGAGGTGGTGCAGGACATCGGCGGCCGGGTAGGAGCTGTGGAGTGTCCAACCGCCGCTGGTGACGCGGTACTGGTTGAGCCGCGTGTCGTGGATGGTGATCAACGTTCGGCTGTCCGGGCTCCAGGCGCACTCGTCGGCTCTGACGGGCAGGACCGCCACGATCTCACCGTTGGTGTTGTCGAGCAGGAACACCCGGCCGCCGTCGAAGGTGCCGGCCACGGCCACCAACCGGCGGTCCGGGCTCAGCACGGCAGAGGTCGCCTTGCCCCCCAACGTGGTGATCTTCGGCGCCAGGTCGTTCCGCCAACGCGGGACGCCGGTGCTGACCTGGTACGCGATGGCCTTCTGCTGCCTGACCAGCAGCACGGTGTCCTCGTCCAACGCGGTGAGATGGGCTTCGCTGGCCGCGCCGGGGCGCTGCGACAGCGGGGCGTCCCACCAGTCCTGTTGCCACGGCAGCGTGCTGATGTCCTTGCTGTTGCTGCTGTTGCTGCTGTTGCTGCTGTTGCCCTTGCTGTCGCGTCGCCAGCCGCCGAGGCCGAGGTTGCCCGCGGTGACCACCCAGGAGCCACTGGGCGGGGTGGCGAACGCCGGTGGGAGGCCGTCGGGGCTGTTCGAGGTGATCCGGTGGAACCAGCGCGGTGTGTTGGCGTGCAGGTCGAACCGGCGCTCCACGCTGCCATCGCCCCGGACCAGGTACAGCCCGTAGCCGCTGGGCGCGTCGAGAACCATGCCGTGGACCGCGACGACACCGCCGGAGATGGCGCGTGGGCTGAAGGTGTACTGCTGGCCGATCCGGGTCTGCCAGCGTTGCGCTCCGGTGTTCAGGTCCACCGCGTAGAGGTTGCTGTCCCAGTTGGACGCGGTCAGCACGGCGCTGTTGGAGGTCAGGGCGATGCCGTTGACGTGCGCGCCGAGTCGCTCGGTGGCAGCGTGCCAGCGATCGTGTCGTGGGGGTGCCGCGGAGACGGCCGCGCTGCTGGTGGGTGCCGCCGTGGGGCCGGTGAGCAGGTCCATGGGGTCGCGGGGGACGGGGACCTCGACGGCCGCGGCGTCCGTCTGACCGCTGAGGAGATCGACCACCGTCACGCGCAGCCGGCCGCGTGCGTTGACCGGAGCGGGGAGAGTGCCCTCGGCGGGCGCGGTGGTGTGGGTCTCCCACAGCACGGTGTCGGCCTCGTCCAGAATCCGAACCCGCACCGGCAACGGCAGATCCGCGCTGGCGCCGCCCACACGCACCGACCACTGGACCCTGGTTGCCTTGGACGGTCCATCGTGGACGGTGGTCGCGGTGACCTTCGGCGCACCGACGGGTTCGGGCAGCAGCGCGTAGATCGCGACCGGCCAGTGCCGGAAGTCCGCGGTGACCGTGTTGTTCGCCGCCGGCGTGACCCGTTTGCCTGCCAGGACGTCGTACACCGCGCTGGCTCCGGCTCCGGCGGCGGGCAGCCGAAGTTGGCAGGTCAGCGGGGCCCGGACCGCGGAGAAGTTCTCCGCACGACGGAAGATGGCATTGTCCACATCGAACATCGAGTTGTTCACCGCGACGACGATCCGCGCCCTGCCCATGCCGCGCTCGCTCACCAGGACCTGCGGATCGTCCGCGGTGGGCCGCGCTTCGCCGACCACCTTCCCGAGCGCCGCGCGCAGGTCTCGACCGTGGTCGAGGCAGATCTGGTACCAGCTCCGCAGGATCGGGTTGGGATTCCAACTGTGGTAGGAGAAGTCGTTGCCCGCCTGGTGGAACAGCGGGGCGGCGGGGTCGGCGGGGTCTTCGGTGTAGCTCTTGTCGAACTTCAGGTTCGTCGGTGACCGCAACGGTGTGCTGCCCACCTCGGCGACCACGGAGTCCCGGCACTCGCCGTCGTGGAGCACGGGCACGCCGGCCCGCACCGTCTCGCGCACCGCGTTCACGACGTCGCTGTCGAACTTGATCTGTTCGTGCACCAGCAGCACGGCGGCGTAGTCGGTCAGTGGCCGCACTCCGGGCTTGCCCAGGTCCTCGACGAACACGATGCTCGCGGGAATGTGCGCGTACAGCAGCCCGAGGTACGCCTCGAAGATCCGTCCCAGGTGCTCGGGGTTGACCGGGCCCCACTTCTCGACCGCGAACTGACGACGGGACACCAGGATCGCGACCCGGTCGAGGTTGTGGAACCGGCTGATCCACTCGCCGTACTCGTGCAGCACGCCGGTGAGCACCCGGACCATCGACGGCCACCCTGCGCCGTTGTTCCTGGGGTCCGGTGTCAGCGATGCCTGCCGGAACACGGGAACTCCGGCGCTGTGGCCGCTGGTGTTGCCGCCGCGCATGAGCGCGGCGAACGCCTGACTGAGGAGCTGGTCACCGGTGCCGCTGTCGTTCCAGTTGTCCTCGTGCAGGGTGCTGGGCTTGCCCGGTCGGGCGTAGTAGTCGATGGCGAAGGCCGTGTGCAGCATGAGCGGGAACTGCTCCCACTGCGCCTGCAGGTCCACCTCGTCCACCTCGACGAACGTCTCGGGCGGGTAGACGAAGGGGAAGCGGAACATCGCGGGGGCGGAGGTGAGCACCTTCGCGGAGCCAGCGCCCGCGTCCGCCCCCGCGTCCAGGACCTCCCGCAGAAGGCGTTGGAGGGCGGGGAAGTGCTCGCGGGCGTGCGTGAACATCGCGGCCACCAACGGACGCCACTCCCCGTCCTTGCGGGTCGCATCCAGGGCTCGGGAGTAGAGACCTGAGGGAAGTGGCTTCGCGCGGCCGCCCGTGAGCCAGCCGGCGCTGTTCTCGATCAGCAGCAGGTTCCCCGCCCAGTGCCATCCCCGGAACGCCGGGTACGCGGAGCAGACGCCGTTGATCTGGAACAGGTGGAAGTAGCGGAGGAGTGGCGACCGGCCGTCCTCCTGGGTCCGCGGGTCGATTTCCTCCAGCAGCGGCAGGGAGGCGTCGTTCCTCAGCAGGATCGCGCGGTGTTGCGCGCCGAGCGCGCCGAGCCCGGCGAGGGTGTCCAGCGCGGCTGGCAGGCGCCACAGCTTCAACGGGTCCACCGCGGTCGGGTCGGAGAGCAACCGCGCGTGCAGCGGGCCGAGCACGGAGTCCTTGTCGGGTGGCGGAACCGCGACGTCCTGGACGTTGCTGCCCAGTCGGTCAACGACGATCGTCCAGCCCTGCCTGCGCACCCGCTCCAGGTGGGCCTCGACGACGTCGGCGGCGTCCCCGCTGTCGACGGCGCCGGGGGAGATCTGCGCGAGGTCGCTGAACCAGACCCGGCGGTAGCCGCTGACCGGCTGCCCCGACCCGATCTCGATGGGCTGGGCGGCCACGGTGAGGCCAGGCGCCTCCGCGGTGAGCAGGTAGCGCCCCGGCCGCAGCACCTCGGTGACCGCCGACGGAATGGTGATCTTGAGGGGGGTGGGCGAGACCGCCAGGGTGGTCCGCGCGACGGTGACGGGGGTGCTCCCCGACACGTCGTCCAGCCGCACCACGATCTGCTTGGTGGTGGCGGGTTTCTGCCGGACCGAGACGACCGCCGGGATGGGCTCGCCGCGTCGGTAGCGGCTGCGGTTCAACGGTTCGGTCGACGGGTCGTTGGGCAGCGCGTCCGGCGGGGCCGCGACCACTACACCGGCCGTCGTGCTCAGCGTGACCGAGCCGGTGGCCGCCTCCGGCCGGATTTCCACGACACGACGCAGCCGGTAGTCCCCGGTGCTGCCGGTCCGCCACGGTCCGGTGTCGGGACTGAGCACGAGCTGCATCAGTCCGCGGACGTCGGCAGGCACCGCGATCTGGAACACGCTGTCGTCCCGGGGGTCGGGCGTCACGGGAAGTTCGCGGTGGTCCTGGCCGCCGGGGGAGCGCAGCCATGCCCGCCACTTCGGCGCGGGCACCCGCTGGTGGACGCCCCGGCTGAGCCGGTCGACGGTCAGGCGTGCCGACACCGTCCGACCCGCCGTCCACGGCGCGCCCTGATCGGCGGGCTCGTCGGGGAACTGCGCGCGGACGACGTCGTGGTCGGCCAGGACCGACCGCTCGAACACGACGTTCGTGTCCGATGTGGACGGATCGGGCAGGGCGAGAACCGAGTACAGCTCGCGGTCCTGGCGACGTTGGAGCAGAACCTGGCGCCGCCAGATCCAGAGCGCGCGATAGGGCTTCGTCGCCGGTGAGGGCCGTTCGGCGGGCAGACGCAGTTGGGTGGCGGCGTCGGTGCCGTTGTCGGGATAGCGGTGCAGCACCGATCCCTCGGGCTGGACCACGTACAGGTAACCGTTCTGGTCGACGTCAAAGCCACCGGGGCCCGTGTAGTCGCCCAACTGCCCGATAACGGGGTCCGACCGGTCCCAGAGCACCCGGCCGTCCGCCTCGATCTTCGCGATGTGCTGGGCTCTGCTCTTCCTGATCCGGTAGAGCACGTAGAACACTGGTTGCGGCTGGCTCGGGTTGCCGCCCTCACGGAGCCGGAAGTCCAGCACCGACACCTGCGTGTGGTCGAAGGGCAGCCGGTACTCCGCCAGTTTGTCCACCTTCTCCGGCGGGCTGCCGACCACGATGACGGCCGGCCGCCGGTCCGGCGGCGTGCCCGGCTTCGAGTCCGGTGGTGGGAAGGTGCCGTACTGCGCGAGGGCGTAGAAGCGGCCGGTGACCTCTCCCGCCGCCACCCGGAAGGGCGCGTCCCAGGACGCGTCCTCGCCGAAGTAGGCGCCTGCCCACCGCCCGACCGGCTGCGGGTCCATGTCCTTGTCGAGAACGGTGACCGCCCCGGCGAAATGCGCGTCCGCCCTGGCGACGTACCGGCCGTGCGCGGTGTCGTTGGCGGTGACGGAGGTCGTGTTCTCGACGACCTTCGGGTAGGCCACCCCGCGCTGGTCGCGGCCGTCCAACTCCGTGCTGAGCAGGTAGTTGACCTGGCCCTGGCCGGTCGCCTGGAATCCGCACGAATAGGCTCTGCCGTCCCTACCGACGTCCAACGTCATCGTGGAAGGCTGGAGAGCGAAGTGCTCGCGCACGACGACCTGCTCCACAGTGAACACCTGCGACCCCGATTCGTTGGACACCTTCGCTCCTCGCCTCCACGTGCCGCGCGTCACACGAGGTGCGGTGCGGCCCGGAACTTCCCCCGTCGCCCGCACCGATGACATGGCGGATCGGTGGGGACAGGTCCAACTCTGTCCGACCGATGCCGAGCCAACGATCCCGAAAACTGGGGATTGACCACCACCGGTGAGCGTCGCCGAGCGGACTTGGACGAGAACTCCCGCCCGCTGACGGATTCCTTGTTCCACGCCAGACCCCGCTGGTAGCCCTGGGTGTGGTCCCGCTGTCTCACCAGCAGAGGGGGGACGATGCCCAGGTCGGTCAGCGGCCCGGCGTCGGCCCTCTCCTCACTGCCCCGCTCGCTGGTCACAGCGGCGGTGTCGCTCCTGTCGCGTGCCGCCGGACCCCAGCAGTGGAACGGACCCCGAAGGTGGGTCCCCGGGATCGTGAGGAGTGGTCAGATGTCCGTCGCCAGAACCGCGACGATCCGACGCGTCGCGGCGGCCTCCGCCGTCGTGGCCGCGTTGTCGGTGGGAACGGCCGCGCAGGCCAGCGCGTCCGGCGGGCCCGAGCAGGCATGGCCCTCGTTGACGGAGTTCGTCACGGAGCACGTGCGCGGTGGATCGGTTCCCGCCTGCAGGGACGTGACGATCAGGTCCGTGGGCAACGGGAAGTTCGTGTCAACCGAGCTGAACTACGGCCGTCACGCGTACGCGGTGTTGCGTGCCCGGTCGGACTCCGCGGGTGGGTGGGAGGTCTTCAACGTCTGCCTCAACGGGGGGAACTCCACCATCCGGTCCACCGCGAACGGCAAGTTCGTCGCGCCTGAGCTGAACTACGGCCGCGACGTCTACGCGATGACGCGCGCTCGGTCGGACTCCGCCGGCGGCTGGGAGAGCTTCTCCATCTCCCTGGCCTGCGGTGGGGGCTGTACGACCATTCGGTCCAGCGCCAACGGGAAGTTCGTGGCCGCCGAGCTGAACTACGTCCGTGATCTCACCGGGATGTTGCGCGCCCGCTCCGACGGCGCGGGGGCGTGGGAGCAGTTCCAGTGATCTGGTGGCACCAGACCCTTTCCAGTGGGTGAGGACGCGGAACCGTCCTCGGGGCGGCAGTCCCGAGGACGGTCCCACGGCGCACGATCCTGGTTGCGGGTCCAAAGTGGACGGATGTTCTGCCAGGACCGCGAAGAGGAGGAAAGCGCACAGGTGCGCGGGTTCAGGACGCGGCGGTGGCGACAGCGGGTTCCCGGCCTGCCTGGCCGTCGGCGCTGTCCGCGCCCTCCGGCGCCGGAGTGACCGGAGTGATCGTGAGGCGGCGGATCTGCGGGACGAGCAGGGCACACGCCGTGGCCGCCACCGTCACCGCCCCGCACAGCAGCAGCGCGGGGCGGGCACCCATCGCGCTGGCCAGGGGAGCGGCGGCCAGCAACCCGAGCGGACCCATCATGAACGAGCCGAGCGCGTCGTAGGACGCCACGCGGGACAACGACTCTCGGGGGATCTCCCGCTGCATGGTGGTCTCGAACAGCACCCCGAAGGTGTTGAAGGCGACGCCGAGCACGAACGACCCCGCCACCACCACCGCCAGCGGGGCGGCGAAGCCGAGCAGCAGCGACGGAAGGGCCAGCGCGAACACCATCGGGATGGCCACCAGGAGCGGACGGCGGGGGCGGAGGCGCATCGAGACCACGACCCCGACCAGGGTGCCGACCGACTGCCCGAGCAGCACCGTCGACCATGCCGCCGCGCCGCCCAGGTGCTCCCTGGCGACCACCGGCCCGAGCACGCCGTGGCCGGCCTGCATCGCGGCGATCACGACCGCGAACAACAGCACCGTCACCCACAGCCAGGTCCGGCTGGCGAACTCCGTCCAGCCCTCCCGCAGGTCCGCGGTGATCGACGGGTTCCCGTCCCGGCGCGGGCCGCGGCGCAGGCGCAGCGAGGCCAGCAGCAGCGCCGAGATGGTGTAGCCCACCGCGTTGGTGGCCAGGGCCCAGCCCGACCCGACCAGGGCGACCATGCCGCCGGCCAGCGAGAGCCCGAGGAGCCGGGCGGCGTTCGTGCCGAACCGCAGCAGCGCGTTGGCGGTGTGCAGGCGCTCGGCGGGCACCACGTCGGGGACCAGGCCGGTCAGCGCCGGGTAGTACAGCGCGATGGAGACGCCGACGGCCGCCGAGCAGGAGACGATCACCGGAAGGGGCGCGTGCCCGGTCAGGAACAGCACGGCCAGGACCGAGAAGGCGAGGGCCGCCGTCAGCTCGGCGGTCGTCATCAGTAGATGTCGGGGCACCCGGTCCGCGATCACCCCGCCGAAGAGCATCAGCGCGATCTCCGGAACGGTCTGGGCGGTCAGGACGAGGGTCAGCGTGCCCGCGGTGGCGCCGGGCAGGTCCAGCACCGCGAACGTGAGGGCGACGGGGCCGAACGCCGAACCGAGGACGGCGATGGTGCGCGCCGTGAACAGCACGGCGAACCGCCGGTCACGCAGGATGCTCAGATCGGGCACGGCAGGGCCTTTCAGGAGAACCGGGACAGCCGAGGTCGCGCCGCCGGGTGCTGTGGTCCTGGTGGTCCTCGCGGCTCCGGTGGCGAGGAGCAGTCTCGAACATCAAGCTAACTCGACATCAAGAGCGCGATCCGCCCGGCGCCGGGCGGCGGGCCGTGGGAGTCCGCGGTGACCTCACTGTCCACAAAGGACTAACGTGCGTAGGCTCCGTCGCCGCTGTCGGGCGGTGCGGGGTGCTTCCGTTCAACCGGGCCGAAGTCGAGCAGTCGAACCAGAGGCGCGGGCAGCCACCAGTTGTAGCGCCCGAACAACTGCATGAGCGCCGGCACGAGCACCAGCCTGACCACCGTGGCGTCGATCGCGATGGCCACCGCGAGCGCGAAGCCGATCTGGCGGATCTCGGCGCGGTGCGCGGAGAGCAGGCCGGTGAACACCACGACCATCACCAGGGCGGCGGCGGTGATCGGGCGGGCGGTGTGGTGCAGCCCGGCCGCGACGGCCTCGGTGGTGTCGCCGTGTCGCCGGTGGTGCTCCTGGATGCGGCGCACGAGGAACACCTCGTAGTCGGTGGACAGCGCGAACAGGATCACGAAGGTGATGACGGGGACGAAGAAGTTCAGCACCCCCGGCCGGTCCGGCGCGGAGTCGGCGGGCTGGAACGCCACGGTGACCAGGCCGTAGGACGCGCCGACGGCGAGGACGTTCATGGCCAGGGCCTTCGCCGGGAGCACCAGGCTGCGGAAGGCCGCCACCAGGTACGCCCCGGAGCCGGCCAGGGCGAGACCGACCAGCCACCACAGCTTCGAGGTGATCTCCTGCTGGAAGTCGGTCAACTGCGCCACCGGGCCGCCGACCAGAACCTGTTGCCCCGGCGGGAGGTGCGCGGGCAGGAGGTGGGCGCGCAGCCGTCGGACCAGGTCCTGCCCGGCCGGCGCGTCGGCGGACATCGACGGCACGACGCTGATCCAGCTCGTGTCCCGGCCGTTGTCCAGGTGCGCCACGCTGGTCACCCCGGGCTCGGCGCGCAGCGCGGTGAGCAGGGGCCGCACCTCCGGCGGGGCGGCGCCTTCCTGGCGGGGCAGCAGCACGCTGATGACGGTGGGCACGCCCTCCCGCTCCATCGCGAGCAGGCTCTGGCCGGCCGGGGTGGTGGCCAGGACCGAGCGGTCGATGTCCAACCCGAGCCGCAACGACAGGGCGGGGGCGGCCGAGAGCGACAGGACGGTGGCGGCGGCGAGCGCGTAGCGCCAGGGGTGGCGCATCAGGTGCCGCGCCCACCGCGCCCACCGCGTGTCGCGGTCCGGACGAACTCCTGCGGGGCGCTCGGCTCGGCCGGAGACGCTGGGCAGCAGCGCGGGCAGCAGGGTCAGGGCCGCGGCGCCGGTGAGGGCGGCCACGATGATCAGCGTCACCGCGCTCTCCCGCACCACCGCGGCGCGGACGACGAACAGGCAGGCACCGCAGATGATCACGGCCAGGCTGGCCAGGGCGACCGTGACGCCGGTGGTGGCGGTGGCCCGCGCGGCCGCCTCCTCGGGATCGTGCCCGAGGGCGCGTTCGGCGCGGTAGCGGAAGATCATGAGGATGGCGTAGTCCAGGCCCAGCCCCCAGCCGAGGGTGACCGCCGCGGCGAGCATCAGTGTGTCGACGGTGACGACGGCGGTGGCCAGCGCGAGCACACCGACCACGGTCGTCACGGCGGCCGCGCCGAACAGCATCGCCGCGGCGGCCCAGCGCAGGGCGCCCATGGCGGCCAACAGGATCAGCGCGGCGACGGGGAGCGCGACCAACTCGGCGCGGCGCAGGTCGGCGAGGCCGATCCCGTGCAGCTCCGCGTAGATCGAGGCCAGGTTGACCAGTGACGCCTCGACCTGGCCGTGCGAGGTGTCGCGGGTGGTCTGGCGCAGCGCCGTCTGCTGGAGTGCCAGCTGTCGGTTGCGGGCGGGGGCGTCGCCGAGCAGACCGGTGAACACGAGGGTGACGTGGCGGTCGGCACGGCCCCGGGTCGCGGCGGTGAGGAACGGCGGATCGAGGATCACGACGCCGACGCCGGGCTGCTCACGCAGCGCCGCCAGCCCCATCGCCACCGCCTGGCGGTAGGCGGGGTCGTCGACGGTGAGGGTCGCCGAGCGGAACACGACCACCGCCTGCTCCTGCCCCCAGCCGGGGAACGCCCCGGCGACGAGGGCGTCGGCGCGGGCGGACTCCGACCCCTCGGCGCTGAGCGCCGGCGGCCCCAGGGAGCCGAGCAGGTGGGGCAGCCCGCCGAGCGCGAGGACCACGACGGCCAGCCAGCCGGCGAGGACGAGTCCTCGCCGGCTGGCTGACGCCCGTCCGAGCCGGTAGAACAGCCGGCCCGGACGGGAACACGCGCCGGTGCCGCCGGTGCCGTCCGGTGTCGTGTCGTTCACCGAGCGGTCTCAGCGGCGCGAGCCCAAGCCGACGGAGCCCGTGCCGCCGGAGTCGGTGCCGCCGGAGCGCGCGTCGTCGGAGTCCGGTTCCTGGAAGGAGACCATCGCCGTGCCCGTCCCCTCCCGCACCCCGCGCTGGCAGTCGGGCGTCTGGCCGTCGTGGGCCGGACTGACCGACACGATCGCGGTGTGGTCGGCCAGCAGCGAGCTGTCCCGGGTGGCCACGCCCCGCACATCCCCGGTGATCTTGTGGTTCTTCGGGTCGCCGACGAGGGTCTGCTTGTCCTGGCTGCGCACGGTGGTCGTGCCGAGGACGGGACCCTGCTGGTCCGGCTCGCCGTACCAGGTGATGCGGGTCTCGCCGGTGCCCGTGCTGGGCTGGGAGCAACTGGCGGTGGCGGACAGGGTGTAGCTGATTTCGGCCGACTTCACCTCGTCCAGGGTGTGGTTGGGCGACTGGCAGTCGTCGAGCCGGCCCGAGCCCTGTCCGGTGATCTTGGTTGGCTTGTCGGTGATGGCGGGGGTGAACTCGACCGTCTGCTCACCCGAGCACACCAGGCTCGCCGACAGCGGCGCGGCCGCCGCCGGGTCGGACATCCCGTCGTAGGCGAGCACGCCGGCGGCGCCCAGCACGAGCGCGCCACCCACGGCGGCGAACACGACGGAACGCCGACCGCGGGAACGGCCGGGGGATGGATGGCGTTGCTGATCGTCAGTCATGCTTCTCGTCCTCCAATCGAGAGGTGTCGTCGGATTCCGGTGCGGGCGCCGGTGGCCGGTGCCCGGGAGGCGCACCGGTCCGGGCCTCGTCGCGGCCGGTGGTCGGTGGCGTGCCCAGCTCGGACCGGGCGAGTCCCACCCGCAGGGACACCTGCTCGGCGAGGGCGGCGACGGTGCCACCACCACTGATCACCTCCATCGGCGGGATGTCGACGCCGAACCGCTTGCGGGCGGCCACGAGCAGCTCGGCGCTCATGAGGGAGTCCATGCCGTAGGTGTCGATGCGGCGGTGGGGGTCGATCTGGTCGGGTTCGGTCTGGAGCACCTCCGCGACCAGCTCCGTGATCGCGGTGGTGATGACCTCCCTGGCCTGGTCCGGGGGCATGGTGGCGAGCTGGTGGGCGAGGGGAACGCCGCCCCCGCCGTCGTCGGCGCTCCCGGAGACCAGCAGCGAGAACCGGGGCGACCGCACGCCGGGGGCGATCGCGACGAGCCGGGCCCAGTCCAGGGTCGCGATCGTGGTGGCCACCTCGTCCTCGGCCAGGGCCGCACCGGCGAGGGCGAGCGCCTCGGCCGCGGACATGGCCTCAAGCCCGAGCGAGGCGATCTTCGGGACGAGCTCGCTCCTGGCGACGTACCCGACGTCGCCGATGGCGCCCCAGGCGATCACGTTGGCGGGCAGTCCCCGCTGCCGCCGCTGCCTGGCCAACGCCTCCAGGAACGCGTTGCCCGCGACGTAGGGGGTCTGCTGGGCGTTGCCGAGGGTGGTTGCCGCCGAGGAGTAGAGCAGGAACAGGTCGAGGTCGCGGTCGCGGGTCAGCCGGTCGAGCACCAGGGCGCCGCCGAGTTTCGGGCGCAGCACGGCCCGGACCCGCTCGTCGGTGAGATCGAGCAGGGGCGCGTCGTCCATGTGCATCGCGCAGTGGACCACCCCGCGCAGCGGGTGACCGCTCGCGTCGATCTCGGCGACGACCCGTCGCATCGCGTCGGGGTCGGTGACGTCGGCCGCGTGGGGCGTGGCGTGGACGCCGCGTTCGGCGAGCGCCCGCAGCAGGTCAGGGGCCTCGGGCGCCCGCGCCCCGCGCCGGCTGACCAGCGCCAGGTGGCGGGCGCCGTGGTCGGCGAGCCAGAGCGCGGTGGCGGCGCCGAACCCGCCGAGCCCGCCGGTGACGAGGTAGGTGCCCTCGGGGTCGCGCGGTGCTGGCGGAGGGGCGGCGTCCGCCACGACGACGGGTTCGGCTCCCCGGTCGAAGGAGACCACGACCTTGCCGACGTGCCGGGAGTGCTGCACCAGCTCGAACGCCTCGGCGATCCGCCCCGCCGGGTAGACGCGGTGCGGGAGCGGGCGGTAGACGCCGGCCCGGATCAGCTCGGCCACCTCCGCGGCGAGCTGGGCGGCCTCCGCCGGCTGGGTGATCAGCGCGGACAGGTCCACCGCGAAGAAGGCCAGGTTGTTGTGGAACGGGCGCAGCGGCAGGTTGTTGTCGGCGAGGACGTCCCGTTTGCCCAGCTCCACGAAGCGCCCGCCCGGACGCAGCAGCTCCAGGCTGGCGGCCATCGCCGGCCCGGCCAGCGAGTTGACCACCACGTCGACGCCCCGGCCCCCGGTGATCCGCCGGACCTGCTCGGCGAACTCCAGACCGCGCGAGTCCAGCACGTGCTCGACGCCCAGGGCCGTCAGCAGGGTGCGCTTGGTCGGCGTCCCGGCGGTGGCGATGACCGTCGCGCCGCGGTGGCGGGCGTACTGCAGGACGGCCAGGCCGATGCCCCCGGCGCCGCCGTGCACGAGGACCGTCTCGCCCGGGGCCAGCCGGGCCAGGCGGGCCAGGCTGTGGTGCACGGTGCTGACGACCACGGGCATCGTGGCGGCCTCGGTGAGGCTCATCGACTCCGGGACGTGGTCGAGGCTGTCGGCCGGGGCCAGGACGTGGGAGGCCAACGCGCCGGGCACCAGGCCGTACACCCGGTCTCCCACCGCCAGCCGGGTCACCCCCGGCCCGATCGCGGTCACGACGCCGGCCCCCTCCAGGCCGCTGCCGTAGTGGCCGGTGAAGTCGAACGCCTCGACGGGCAGCAACCCGGCCGCCTGCAACACGTCCCGGTAGTTCAACGCCGCCGCGCGCATCTCGACGACGACCTGGCCCTCGCCGGGCACCGGGGCGGGCCGGGCGCGCCAGACGAGCTCGTAGGACAGTCCGGGGTCGCGGATCTCCAGCGCGAACGGTCCATTGTGGACGGTGCTGCCGCCGAGCTCGGTCTCCCTCGGCACGAAGCGGCCCTGCTCGGCCAGGACGATCTCGTCCTCGTCGGTGGGGTCCAGCAGTTCCCGGACGAGACGGTCGGCGTCGTGGTCGGGGCCGCCCGCGCGGTGCAGCGCGACGCGCCGCACGGACAGGTCCGGGTACTCGCTGCCCAACGAGCGGGCCAACCCCCACACCGCGGCGTCGCCGGGCGAGGTGGCGGCCGCCGGTGCCGGCATGACGCCGCTGGGCCTGGTCACCACCCACAACGCCCACTGCGCGGTGGTTTCGCGCTGGGCGCGGACGATGCGGCGCAGCAGTGCCGCGTGATCGGTGGTGCGGTCCAGCAGCGCGGTGGGCGAGTCCTCCGGCGGTGGCGCGAGGATCAGCACGACCGCCTTGCTCTGGCCCTCTCGGTCCGCGTCGGCCGACGGCGTCCACTCGGCCACCGGGACCGTGTGGACGTCGGTGTGCCCGGCCGCGCGCAGCAGGCGGGCGGTGTGCTCGGCCAGCGGGGTTTCCTCGGCGGACTCGGTGAGCAGGACCCAGGACGTGGCCGAACTCGGCGCGTCGGCGCGCGGCTCGGATGGTGGCGTCGCCTGCTCCGGGGCCGTGGCGAGGATGGCGGAGCACTGGTCGCGGACCGGCGCGTCGGCCGCCCCGGTCTGCGCCACGTCGGTGAACCCGCACTGGTCCAGCAGCGGCGGCCACTCGTCGCGGGGCAGCATGACGGAGCGCGGACGCAGGTGCCGGTCGGTCTGGGACCAGAAGCTGTCCAGGAACCCGAAGAGCGGCGCGGCGGTCTCGGCCGAGTGGGTCTCCAGCGCCAGCAGCCGGCCGCCGGGCGCGAGCAGGGACGCGACGCGGCGCAGCGCGCGCTCCAGGTCCCTGGCGGTGTGCAGGGCGTTGGACGCCACGACCAGGTCGAACGCCCCGGGGGCGAACTCCGTCCCGTCCTGGTCCAGGTCGAAGGTGCGGTACCGCACGAAGTCGTAGCGGGCGAAGCGCTTCTGGGCCCGGGACAGGAAGTACGGCGAGATGTCGGTGTAGAGGTAGCACGTGCGGTCGGCCGGCAGCAGCGGCAGCAGCGCCGCGGTCATGCCGCCCGTGCCGGCGCCGACCTCCAGCACCCGCAGCGGCCGCTCCACCGGCCACCGGCGCACGATCTGCCGCACCAGCTCCTGCGCGACGAGGTTGTGGAAGCGGGCCAGGCATCCCACGTCGTAGAGCTGGGCGAACAGCTGCTCCTCGTCCGCCGCGGCGAACAGCTCCATCGGATCGCGCGCCCCGGTCAGCACCTCGGGCAGGCTCCACAGCACCGACAGGGCCGGCAGGGCGTCCGTGACAGCGCCGGGCGCCTCGTGGAGCAACCGTCGCGCGATCTCCGCCGGGTCCGGCGCGTTCTCGCCCAGCTCCCAGCGATCACCGTCCACCTGCTCGACCAACCCGTGGGCCGCGCAGAGCGGCAGCAGCATCCCGACGAGGTTCGTGTGCCGCTCCCGCATTCCCGCGCTGATCAGGTCGGCCATCGTGAACTCGGTGGTGGAGGGCGGCAGGACGGCGCGGACGGCGCGGGCGAAGACGCGGGCGACCACCGTCTCGGACAGTCGGGGCAGGCGGCGCAGCACGTCGGCCTGGTCGTTCCGGAGGTGGGTGATGCGCTCGTGCGCCGCGGCCAGGAGTTCCCGCGAGTCGGGCAGCGGGCTGGGAGCGGCCGGCTGGTCGAGCCGTGGTTGGGCGCGCAGCTCGGTCCGCAGCCGCCATCGGGGGGTGCCGGAGAACCAGCTCACCCGGCCCAGCCGACAGCCGGTCAGCTCGGCGGTGACCGCGCCGGCCTCGTCCAGGACGGTGATGTCCCAACACGGGTGGCCGGACACGCGGGTGCGGTCGCGGACGTGCACGAACCCGGTCTCCGTCGCGCGTCGCCACACCCGCGCCCCGCCCAACCCGACGGGCAGGTACCGGTGCCCCTGGTCCAGGGCGCTGACCAGCGGAATACCGGCCTGCAGGGCGCCGTCGAGCAGGGCCGGGTGGATCACGAAGTCGTCCGGGGGCGCGGTGTGGCGGTAGGCGGCGAGCGTCTCGCCGTCGCCGGTCCAGATCTCGGTCAGGACCTGGAAGTGGGGGCCGTAGTCGAGGCCGTAGCGGGTGGTGTCGGAGTAGAACCGCTCGCCGGTGCTCCACGGCCGCATGCCCGCGCGCAGCCGCGCGACGTCCACGCCGTCCGGCGCTTCGCCCACCCGGCGCCGCACCCGGCCCCTGGCGTGCGGGCGCGGCTGGGCGTCGTCCTCGTGGGTGCTGCTGATGATCACCGTCCCGTCGCCCGGGTCGACGCTGACCTGGGTGCGCACGGCCGCGGCGTCCGGCCAGGGGACGACCAGCGGCCGGGTGACCTCCAGCCGGCCGATCTCCACCTCGTGCCCGCAGGCGAGGCGCCCAGCGGACAGGGCCATCTCGGCGAACGCGGCGGCGGGCATGGTCACCCGCCCGGCGAGCCGGTGGTCGGCCAGCCAGGGCACCAGGACCGGCTCGACGGCGCCGTCCCAGGTCGGGTTCGGGGCGGGCATCCGCTCGCCGAGCAGGGGGTGGTCGATCCGGCCGGTGCCACTGGTGCGCACCCAGTCGTCGCCGCTGCCGGCCCAGTGCCGTTCCCGCTGCCACGGGTAGGCGGGCAGGTCCACGACGCGTCCCGGGACGGGGAAGTACCGGCCCCAGTCCACCCGCCCGCCGGCCGCGATCACCGCGGCCGCGGCCTGGGACACCGCGGCCGCGCCGTCGGTGTCGCGGCGCAGGGTGGGGACGACCGCGAACGCGCTCTCCGGGTGCGCGGCGGTGATGGCGCGCAGGTAGCCGCGCAGCACCGGGCGCGGGCCGATCTCGACCAGCACCCCGACGCCGTCGGCGATGGCCCGCTCGACGGCGGGGGCGAACAGGACCGGCGTGCGGATGTTGCGCCACCAGTGGTCGGCGTCCAGCGCACCGCCCTCGACGACGTCGCCGGTCACCGTGGAGATCAGGGGAACCGCGGTGGCGTCCGGCTCCAGCCCCGCCAACGCCGCGCGGAGCTGGTCGTGGACCGGGTCCATCGCGCGACTGTGGAAGGCGTAGTCGAGATCGAGCCTGGTGGAGTGGACCTCGCGGCGGGCCAGCTCGTCGAGGAGCTTCTCCAACTGGTGCTCCGGCCCGGCGATCGTGACGTCGCGGGGGCTGTTGACCGCGGCCAGCTCCAGCTCCGGGTAGTCGGCGAGCAGTTCGCGCGCGGCCTCCGGCGGCAGCGCGGCGGCGACCATGCGCCCGCTCCCGGCGGTGAGCCCCTGGGCGCGGCTGCGTTCGGCGATCACCCGCGCGGCCTGCTCCAGGCTCAGCGCGCCCGCCGTCCACGCCGCGGCCACCTCGCCGACGCTGTGCCCGAGCACCACCGACGGGGTGATGCCGTGCTCGCGCAGCATCGCGACCACGCCGACCTGCACCACGAACAGCAGGGGCTGCGCGATCTCGGTGGTGGCGAGATCCCGGGGCGTGCTCGCGCCGAGCCGTTCGGCCACCGACCACCCCAGGCGCTCGGCCAGGGCCGCGTCGGCCTCGCGCACCGCCGTCCGGAACACCGCGTCGCGCTCCAGCAGGTCGGCGGCCATGCCCACCCACGCCGCCCCGTTGCCGTCGAAGACGAACCCGACCTCGCGCTGCCCCGCCCGCACGCCGCGCGCGCGGGGGAGCGGCGGATGGCCGGTCTCCTTGCCGGTGAGCAGCCGGGCCGCCTCGGCCGGTGTCGAGGCCAGCACGGCCGTGCTGTGCTTCCGTCGCGTCCTGCGCAGACAACTGGTGTGGGCCAGGTCGTAGAACTCCTCCTCGCCCGCCTCCGCCAGCCGCTCGGCGAGGTCGGCCTCGGCCCTGGTCAACGCGTCCGGGGTGTGGGCCGACACCACCACCGGGACGATCTCGCGCGCCGGGTGCTCCACGGGCGCGGGCGGTGCGGCACTGGCCACGACGACGTGCGCGTTCGCCCCGCCGAAGCCGAAGGAGTTCACCCCGACCACGACCCGCTCCGACTCGGTGACCGGTCGCGGCTCGGTGGCCACCGCGAGCCCCAACCCGGCGAAGTCGATGTGCTCGTTCAGCGGTTCGGCGTGCAGCGTTGCCGGGATTCGCCGGTGCCGCACCACCAACAGCGCCTTGAGCAGGCCCGCGATCCCCGACCCTGCCTCCAGGTGCCCGATGTTGCTCTTGACCGAGCCGATCGGCAGGGCGCCCCGCGTGCGGTGGACGCCGAGCGCCGCCCCCAGCGCCGAGCACTCGATGGGGTCCCCGACCAGGGTTCCCGTGCCGTGAGCCTCCACATAGGACAGTTCGTCCGGGCGCACCCCGGCCCGCTGGTACACCGACTCCAGCAACGCCCGCTGGGCCTGACCGTTGGGCAGCGCCAACCCCCGCGTGTGCCCGTCGCTGTTGCAGCCGCTGCCGAGGATCACCGCGTGGACGCGGTCGCCGTCCGCCTCCGCGTCGGCCAGCCGTTTGAGGACGACCAGCCCGGCGCCCTCGGCGCGCACGAACCCGTCCGCCTCCGCCGAGAACGCCGCGCACCGGCCCCGGCGGGACAGCATCGACGCCTGCGAGAACCCCACGTAGGGGAACGGGCTGAGCAACACGTTGACGCCGCCGCACAACGCGACGCGACTGGTGCCCTCCACGAGCGTGCGGCACGCCTGGTGCACCGCCGTCAGCGACGAGGAGCACGCGGTGTCCACCGCCCAGCTCGGACCCCGCAGGTCCAGGCAGTGCGAGACGCGGTTGGCCACGACGGACAACGCCGCGCCGCCCATGGTGTAGGCGTCCACCCGGCGCGGGGAGAGCATCTGCAGGCCGCCGTAGGAGGCGTCCGCCACCCCGACGTGCACGGCCGTGTCCGACCCGGCCAGCGACTCCGCGGTGATCCCCGCGTCGTCCAGGGCCTCCACCGCCAGCTCCAGCAGCAATCGCTGCTGCGGGTCCATCTGCGCCGCCTCGCGCGGCGAGATCCCGAAGTAGTCGGCGTCGAACGACGCCACGTCGCTGAGGTACCCGCCCGCCGAGGTGTAACTCCTGCCGGGTCTCGGCAGCACGGGGTCCACGAACCTGACCGGGTCGAAGCGCTCCTCGGGCAGCTCGCCCACCAGGTCCCGACCCTGCGACAACGCCCGCCACAACTGGTCCAGGGAGGCAAGGTCCCCGGGCAGCCGGCACGCCGCGCCCACGACGGCGACCGCCGACCCCGTGCTGTCGCTTCCCGCGCTCACTCCCGGCCCGCCTCCCCGCCCCCACGACACCGATGGACTCTTCGAGCCTGCGAGCTGTCCGTGGCGCGGGTGGTGCCCCTGCGGGTGATTCAGGAACCCGCTCGGGCACTACGGATCGTGAGGCGACCCCCGGACGGTGGAGAGCGCTCCCTCGACCGGGGAACGGAGAGAACGCCGGCCCACCCTCACGGGCGGGTCGAGGCGCCGTGCTGGTGTTCGCGGCGGTATGGGTGACGTCCCAGATCGCGGAGTCCTGGGAGTTCCTGCGGACCACCGTGATCCGGTGACGGTGGACTGCGTGAATTAATTGGTTCCTCATGCGGAAACGGACTCGCGGAAATTTGGGTGCGACCGTGGTCCACGCCTTGGGTGCCCCTTTTTCGCCATGCGTCCAAAGGGGTCAGACACTGCTCTGGTGGCTCGGGTGGACGGAGGTCCTCCCGAGGCTGGCGCGCGCCGCCGCGAGGCGGGTTTGACGTCTACGTCAAGGTTCGGGCGATCCTGAGTGGACCCGGTGACGGTCGGCCGTCCGCGTCGAGGCGACCGTCGGCGCCTCCCGCCGGGACGGTGGACGGGGCAGATCCCATGCGCGCCGAAATCGCGCGGAAAGGACTGGACGTCGGTTGTGTGCTTGTACAACCATGGCGCGATGCGTTGAACTCCGGACGCGACACCGAGGGAGCATCGTGAGCGATAGCGCGTTAACCCCCAGCGCGTCCAATCTCCGTCGAGGCGTGCTTCCCCTTCTCGCCTACGCCGCGCTCACCGCCGCCATGGACGTCTACGCGGGGAACCGCTTCGAGAAGGTCAGCACGGCGGCCCTCGCCGCCATCTCCTTCACGGCCACCATGGTGTTCTTCCTCGCGGTCGAGTGGCGGCGGCGCGGCGCCCGACAACTCGGTGTCGGTGTGGTGTCGGCGCACCGCCGCGACCTCGTGGCCATCAACATCACCACCGCGGTGACCTGGCTGACGACCCTCTACGCCCTGAACTACCTGGAACCCGCGATCGTCAACGTCATCGGGCTCGCGCTCGGCCCGGTGATCACCGTCCTCGCGGGACCGCTGCTGCGCCGGCACAGCACCGTGATGACCACCGAAGTACTGGTCTCGGTGGGCATCTGCGTCCTGCTCGGGGCGTTGGTGTGGGGCTCGTTCACCGGGCGCAGCGGGCTCAGCGACGTGACCGCCGGCGACGCCCTGATCGGACTGGCCCTCACCGTCGTCTGCGCCGTCGGCTCGGCGTTCAACATCATCTACATGAAGCGCCTCAGCGACGCCGGGTGCGACCCCGGCTCGGTGCTGGCCACCCGGTTCCTGCTGATGAGCGCGGTGGCGTGGGTCCTGGTGGCACTGGAGGACAACGCCGACCTGTCCACCGCGCTCGTGCCGGGCCTGGTCGTGGCGGTCATCGGCGTCGGCCTCCCCGTCTACGTGCTCCAGATCGGAATCCGCCACACCGAACCGATCACCACGTCCCTGCTGGTCTCGCTGTCCCCGCTGTTCGCCTTCGCCATGCAGCTCGCCGACGGCCGACTGCGCTTCTCGCTGTTCACCCTCGGCGGCGTGGCCTGCGTGGTCGCCCTCGTCGCCGTGGGCGCCGTCGTCCGAGGCCGCCAAACCCCGTCCCCCGAACCCGCGCCCGCCGAGCCCCGTGCCACACAGCCATCAGGACCACGAGAAACACCAACCCCGCGCGCGACCAACGAGACCTGAGGCTCGTAACGCGCGCGATCCTCGAATATCAGGGTTGGCGGTCCAGGAAGCTCCGTTCGACGGTGACTGTTCCGGTCAGTCGCCATGTGCCGCGTTCGAACACCAGGTCCCCGGACACGACGATCGGCATCTTGGTCTGGTGCGCGTGGATCGCCCACTCGTAATCCGCACCGGTCAGCGGCACGTGCACTTTGCGCAGACGCCCACCCACATGCGCACTCAGCACGATGCTCGTGGCTTCCTGCTCCTCGTCGCTGGGATCTTCCCGGTTGAGCGTGCGCACCATGCCGAGCAGGGTCTCCCGGCGAGGCGGTTCCTCACGCCGCACCAACCGTTCCCGGACACGAGGCAGTCCTGCCATGGCGTCACGATCGACGACGATGCGAGAGGTTGCCACAGCGGGTCGCGGCTCGGCGGCTGCCCAGTCGAACGAGAGATCCAGCGCGCGGAGGGCTTCCGGCTGGGTCAGCTCCAGCAGAGACTCGACCAGACTGGCGCTCAGCCCCAACTGCCCGGCCTGGTCGAGGGCGCTTTCATCCCAGTTCAGCGCCAACCGCCGCGTCGACTGGAGGCCGGTCGCGAGCGTCGTCATCACCGTGCGCGGGAAGGGCACGGCTGATGTTCCGTCCTCGTGGGGTGGGGGTGCGTCACCGAGACGCGCGACGACGGTGAACACGAAGCTGCCGCGTTTGGTGTGTCCGAGACGAATCTCGTCTTCCAGGAAGTTCGTGACAGTGGCAGACCGCCGACCACGGTGTGAGTGAGAGGGGTCGTCGGCGGTCGTCGCGGCGGCCTTCATCATCCTGAACAGGGCTTCCAGGGTGTTCTCGGCCTGTCGGAACGGAATGGTGCCGTCGACCATCTCCTGGTCCAGGCGTACGAAGAACAGGTCGGCACGGTTGGCGGCGATGCGTTCGACCAGTTGCGCGGCGTCCCAGCCGTAGATCGCGGCGAGAGCTCGAAGGGCGTCGCGGAAGCGCTGGGGGAAGTCGACGTAGTCGGTGGCCAGCGGCAGCATGATCCGCCCCAGCGGTCCGTTCTCTCCGGGAAGGCGCCAGATCTCCCTGACGTCCTGGTCCCGGTTCTCCAGCTGCCAGTCATGCGTGGCGAGGTACTGGGAGACGGCGGGCGGCGACAGGGTGGACGCGAGGTCGCGGTAGCTGTCGAGCGAGATGCCGTTCACCACTGGCCTCCTTCACCGATCCTGTGCATGAGGCTCTGGAGCCCGCGGACATCGAACAGGTTAATTCTGGGTAGGCGCACTGTCCTACTGGCCTTGCCGTCCTCGATCCTGCCCAGGTTCGTCGCGTGCTCCCAGTACATCCGACTGGAGCTGGTCATGCCCTCCTCCGAGAGGTCGAGCAACTGGTGGGGGTCCTCGGGGATGAGCAACACGCCGAGAAGCGCCGGGGTGAACCGCTTGGGGTTGACCAGTTTGAGGAACCGGTCGCGTTCCAGCGACCACGCCAAGTGGTCGTCCTTGAGCAGGTGGTGCTGTGTTGTGCACTTGAGCTGTATCTCGAACTCAGGGCAGTAGTACTTCTCGTACTCGGCGGACGAGACGACCGTGATGTCGACTCCGTCGTAGTCGGTCTCGTGGCTCTTGATCGAGCAGCCAGCGGCGGCGGCGACCATGCGCACGAAGGCCAGGCTGAACTGCTCCTGCCGGGCCGTGATCGGCAGACCCCCGTCCGGGGCCTCCGCCACTGGTTCTGTTCGGAGGCTGCCGTTGCCGTTGACACCGCTCATGCGCGTCCCTCCCATCAACCCCGAGCGGGCAGCACAGTAGCGGGACCGGGGCCGGTGCCCTCGAAGTCGGAACGTGTTCACCTGATTGGTGCTGATCGGTACATGGGCCCCCGCATCGTGGCGCCCAGACGTCAGGATCACGAGAGGCGCCAACCCCGCGCGCGACCAACGAGACCTGAGGCTCGTAACGCGCGCGATCAGCTGGGCCGTTCGGTCAGAACCCGCGCCAGCAGGGAGGGCTCGACGTTTCCGCCGGAGACGACGGCGACGACCGGGCCGTGGGGGAATGAGGCGTGGTGGGCCTGGTAGGCCGCGGCGGCCACCGCACCCGACGGTTCGGCCACCAGGCGGGCTTGTGTGGCCAGGACGCGCATCGCGGCGAGGATCTCGTCCTCGCGGACCTGGACGATGTCGTCCACGAGCTGCCGCACGTGGGCCCAGGTCAACTCGCCCAAGCTGGGCGCCCGCAGGCCGTCGGCCACCGTGCGGGCGGTGCGCTCCGGCGACCAGCGCACCAGGTGGCCGGTCCGCAGGCTCTCCGCCGCGTCCGCGGCGTCCGCCGGCTCGACGCCGATGATGCGGACTTCGGGCAGCAGCGCACGCAGCGCCACCGCGATCCCGGAGATCAGGCCGGCCCCCGAGACGGGCACCAGCACGGTGGCGACCTCGGGCAGGTCCTCGGCGATCTCCAGGCCGACCGTGCCCTGCCCGGCGATGACGGCCGGTGACTCGAACGGCGGCACGAGCACGAACCCGTGTCGCGCCCGCAGTTCCTCGGCCACCCGCTCCCGGTCCCCGGGCGGGACAACCACCACCTGCGCGCTGAGCTCCCGGATGGCCGCGATCTTCACCGGCGGCGTGTTGTCGGGAACGACGACGGTCGCGGGCAGACCAGCGGCCCGGGCGGCGTGGGCGAGGGCGCGGCCGTGGTTGCCGGACGAGTGCGTCACCACACCGGTCGTGCCCGGGCTCAGGTTGAGGATCGCGTTGGTCGCGCCCCGGAGCTTGAACGCCCCACTGGGCTGGAGATTCTCCGCTTTCAGCCACAAGGGGTGGCCGGGGGCCGACCACCCGGCAGGGAGGAGCGGGGTCCGGACGACGTGCGGCCGGATTCGGCGTGCCGCCGCTCGGACGTCGTCCATCGTCAGGAGCGCGGGGGAGTGCTCCGAGCCGGTCTGCTCCGTCATCGCGTTCTCCTGTGGGATCAGGGGACAGGAAGAGATCGCTCGACAACAACTCCACGTATACCAGGCAGACGATCACCGATCGCCGGTCCGAGCCCAGCTCTTCTGGTCCATTGTGGACATATCGGGTGTCGTACATGTTCCCATTTCGCGGCGCGGCGGGCGGAGAAGGAGTCCTTATCCTGTTCGTCAGCCGGGCAGATGTCCTGTCATCATGGCCCCGGGGCGGCGTTCGTCTCACTGCCGAGTTTTGTGTTCAGGAGAAGCGGTGAAGCTGGCCATCACGATCCACCGGGCTCGTCTCGGGTCCGTGGAGTTCAAGGTGATTCGGCCGGCGCGGCCCCTCGGTCGGGCCGTGCTCGTGGACTACGACCGGTACCTGAACGCCTACGTCGACCAGGATGCCGCGCTGCGCGTCGGGGGACTGTGGGAGCTCGCGGCCTCCTCGCCGCGCGCTCTGATCCACCTGCCTCTGCGGGCGAATCCGGGTCCGTCCGGTGTCGTCCTCGGTGAGGGTTCGCGTCAGTTGGACCTCGTGCTGCTGCACCACTCGTTGCAGTTCTCGCCCTCGGACTGGAAGGGGCTGCGCCAACGGCTGGGGCCGGGGCGTTCACGGACGGCGACGCTGCCCAGCGCGGGCCGGGCTGCCGGTTCCGTGATCGGCTTCGCCGAACGGCACTACCGCGAGAACCGGGACCTGTTCCACCAACACCTCCACGCGGAGACCCTGTTCATGACCGGGAGTGCGAAGGTGTTCCGGGAGACCGCACGCCTCTTCTTCGACGTCGCTCGCAACGGCCCGGGGCACGTCGGCGTCCACCCGAACCGCTCCCATTACTGCGCTGAGTTCCACTCCAACGACGGTGTTCTGGGCAACGCCCGTGAGATCCACGTCGAGTACCGCGACCAGTGGGCCTCGTGACCGTCGCCGTGCGTTTGGTGTGAGTGTCCACAATGGACAAGCTGGTGGTGGCTACTCGCGCACGACGCTGGCGATGACGGTGGTCACCATTTTGTGGAGGGTGCGGGTGTCCGGCGTGGCGCTCCGGTCGGCGAACAGCAGGTGGGCGGTGCCGATCAGCGTGGGCGCGAGCAGGTCGACCTCGGCGTCCGCCGCGATGCGGCCCAGGTCGCGTTCCGCCGCGAGGTAGGACGCGATGATGTCCACGGCCTCCGTCAGGACCGGGATGCCGACCGGCCAGTCCTGGCGGAGTCGGGCGCGCAGCTCGTCCCGGAAGGTGACGAGGGGGACGACCGCCACCGCGACCGACCCGAACAGGGCCGTCAGCGCGTTGGTGAGGTTGCCGGCGACGTCGCCTGTTCCGGCGGACTGGCGCAGGGCGGCGGCCTGGGGGGCGAGCTGGTTGACGCGGTCGAGCACGAACTCGGCCAGGAAGGCGTCGAAGTCGGCGAAGTGCCGGTGCAGGACTCCCTTGGCGCAGCCCGCCTCGGTGGTGACCGCTCGGCTGGTCAGTCCGGTCAGCCCCTCCCGCAGCAGGACGCGTTCGGCGGCGTCGAACAGCTGTGTGCGCACGTCACGCAGGTGCACGCCGGTCGGCATCGCGTCTCCTTCCGTCTCGGCCCGTTGACGAGTGGGCGAGTGCCCACCATAGTGGGCGCATGCCCACTTCGCGCCAGGAGCCCTTGGGTCCTCCCGATCCCGAGCCGCACCGACAGCGGGAGATGGCCGAGTCGTTCGGTGTCGACGCCGAGCGCTACGACCGTGCCCGACCTCGCTATCCCGACGCGCTGGTGGACCGGATCGTCGCCGCCAGCCCCGGACCCGACGTCCTCGACGTGGGCTGCGGGACCGGGATCGCGGCCCGGCAGTTCCGGGCGGCCGGCTGTCACGTGCTCGGCGTCGAGCCCGACGCGCGGATGGCGGACTTCGCGCGGCGGACCGGAATCGCCGTGGAGGTGGCGACGTTCGAGGCGTGGGACCCCGCCGGCCGGACGTTCGACGCGGTCGTCGCCGGACAGGCGTGGCACTGGGTGGACCCGGTCGCCGGCGCGGCCAAGGCGGCCCAGGTGCTGCGACCCGGTGGTCGGCTGGCGTTGTTCTGGCACGAGTTCGAGCCCCCGTCCGAGGTGGTGCACGCCTTCCTGGCGGCCTACCAGCGGGTGACGAACAGTCCGGAGTGGACACCGCGGCGGACGAAGGAGAGATACGAGACGATGCTCTCCAGGGTCACCGACGGCGTGCGGGACGCGCGCGGGTTCGACGCGCCGGAGCAGTGGCGGTTCGACTGGGAGCGGACCTACACCCGGGACGAGTGGTTGGACCAGATCCCCACTTCCGGCCTGCTCACCCTGCTCCCGGCGGAGCAGCTGGCGGAGGTGCTGGACAGCGTCGGAGCTGCCGTCGACGCGATGGGCGGCAGCTTCACAGCGCACTTCAAGACCATGGCGCTCACCGCCGGACGAACGAACGCCACCTGAGGCGTCTCGGCGCCGCCACCGCGCGAACGACAGAGCCTTGCTCTGTCCACTGTGGATTCGCCACCGCGACGAGCGTTCCGTCCCCACGCCGCCAGGGAATCCTCAGGCGCGCAGGCTTTCGAAGGCGGAGCGGGCGGCGGCGCCGATCGCGAGATCGATGTCGTGGGCGGTGCTGGCCCGCCGGTGGGAGCGGGTCAGCACCGCGATCGCCACGCGGTCACCGGAGTCGGCCGTCACCACGCCGATCTCGTGCCGCAGGTAGAGGAACGAGCCGGTCTTGCCGCTGACCCGCACCGAGTCGGAGCGCAGGTCGCTGGAAAGGCGTTGGTAGAAGACCTGGAACCCCATCACGCGGCGGAGTTCGGCGGTCGCCTCCGGTCGGGAGATCCGGTCCAGCCAGATCCGCTGGAGCAACTCGACGAGAGCCGTCGCGCTGCCGACGTTCGCGTAGGCGGGGTTGAGCGTCTCGATGGAGTGCTGGCCGGCGACGTCGTCCCGGATCGCCAACTCCAGGGCAAGCCCGAAGTCGTTGCCGGCCACCCCGGCCGCGCAGTCGTACATGCGCTGCATCCGGTGGCGGATGCGGATTCCCGCGCATCCCCACTCCCGCAGGCGCTCGTCGACCTGGTCCACGCCCACCAGGTCGAACAACGCGTCGGCGCTGGCGTTGTCGCTGACGGTCAACGTCGGGTGGACCAGGTCGCCGACGGCCGCGGTCACGGGGTGGCGGAAGGCGGCCAGGCCGGTCGGGCCGACGCTCTTCGTCGCGGGGTCGATCGTCACCGGCGTCGCGGGGTCCAGCGTTCCGCTCGCGATCTGGTCCAGCACCACCAGGGCGAGCGGAACCTTGGCCACGGACGCCAGGGGCACGGGGGTGTCGACGTCGAACCCGAGCTCCTCGCCGGTGTCGATGTTGCGCGCCAGCAGGTGGCCGACGGCGCCGACCTCCTGCCACTCCTCGAAGATCGACTCGGCGACGGAGAGGAGATCGGCCGTGCTGGCGAGGAACTCCGGACGGCGCGGCCTCATCCGCGTGCCGCCATGCCGGAGCGGGCGTCCGGCGCGAAGACGCCACTGTCCACAGTGGTCTTCTCGGTGGCGGCGCCGATCGCCTCGGCGAGTAGCGGTTCCAACCAGTCCAGTGCGGGGGTTTCGCGCTGACCCACGCGGCGGGTGGCGGTCGCCAGCTCGTATCCGCGGTGGAGCGTCACGTCCGCCAGCGGCGACCACGCCAGGCCGTGGCGGCGCGCGAACGGCTCGGCGCACAGCAACACGGCGTGGCCCGCGAGCGTTTCGGCCACGGCGGTGGCGTTCGAGGTGACGGCGCGGACCCGCCCCTCGGGCAGGCCGGCGCGCGCGACGGCCTTGCGGAACCGCTCCGTGGCGAAGCCGATCTCGTCCTCGGCGGTCACCAGGATGGACGGCGGTGATCCGCTGTCCGTCCCCCGCCGTGGTCGCAGGCTCTCCAGGTGCACCAGCCGTTGGCGGGACGAGACGGTCACGGCGACGGCGGAGGCCAGGCCGAGTGGGACCCGGTGGGACGCCGTCTCGGGCGCCACCCGGAGCAGGGCGAACATCAGCGAGCCGTCCGCCATGCCGCTCGCGCGTTCCTCGGCGGACAGCTCCTGCACGCCGATCGTCACGCCCCGGTCGGCGCCGGCCCGGATGACGCGGGCCAGGGCCGCCGGATCGCAGTCCGGCGGCACGCCCAGGACGCGCGTCGCCGACGCGAGCGCCGTCCTGGCCGTCTGCCGCAGGTGGTCGACGCGGCCCAGCACGTCCCTGGCGTGCGGGAGCAGCAGGACGCCGAGGTCCGTGCTGGTGACCTGGCGCCGGGAGCGGTCGAACAGCTCGCCGCCGAGGTGCTGCTCCAGGTTCCTGATCCGCCGGCTGAGCACCGGCTGCGCGATGTACAGCCGGTCGGCGGCCCGGGAGAAGCTGCCTTCCTCCGCGACGGCGACGTACGCCTCCAGGTGCGCGAGCAGGTCCACGCCGCATGTATACCAAAAAGGTATAGGTCGTTCAAAGATAGCTCTTGGACATGGAGCGGAACGCGCTGATTAGCTCGGCTCGTCCATCCGGACGTGATCAAGAACCCCCGAACGGAGTGCCGAATGGCGCGTGACACCTCCCTTTCCCGTCGTTCCGCGCTGCGCGTCGGACTCGCCGCCTCGGCGGCCGGCGTGCTCGCCACCGGGTTCCTCGCCACGGGCTCCGCCTCGGCGTCGGGCCACCGCCGGCCGGCCGTGCACGACGAGCTCCGGGAGCTGGAGCGCCAGCACGGCGCCCGGCTCGGCGTCCACGCGACCAACACCCGCACCGGCGCCACCGTGGCCTACCGGGCGGGGGAGCGGTTCCCGATGTGCTCGACGTTCAAAACCCTCGCGGCCGCGGCGATCCTGCGCGATCTGGACCGCGACGGCGAATTCCTCGACCGACTGATCCGCTACACCGAAGCGGACATCGTGGAGAACTCGGTCATCACCGCGAAGCGCGTCGCCACGGGAATGCGGATCCGCGAACTGTGCTGGGCCGCGATCTGCCACAGCGACAACACCGCCGGCAACCTGCTGCTCCGCCAGATCGGCGGCCCCGCCGGCGTCACCAGGTTCTGCCGCTCGCTCGGCGACCCCCACACCCGCCTCGACCGGTACGAGGCCGAGCTGAACACCGCCATCCCCGGCGACCCGCGCGACACCACGACCCCCGCCGCGATCGGGCGCGACTACCGCCACCTGGTCCTCGGCGACGCGCTCAACTGCCAGGACCGCGAGCAGCTCACCGCGTGGCTGAAGGCGAACACCACGAGCAGCAAGCGGTTCCGCGCGGCGTTGCCGCCGAGCTGGGAACTCGGGGACAAGACGGGCTCGGGCCGCTACGGCACGGTCAACGACGTGGGCGTGACGTGGACGCCCGACGGCACGCCGATCGTCCTGGCCGTGTTGACGACCAAACACGAGGAGAACGCGACGCCGGACAACGAACTGATCGTCGACACCGCCCGGTTGCTCGCCCGCACCCTCGCACCCGGCCAGTGATCCGGGCTTTCGGGTATTGATGGTAACGATCATCCAGCGACACGCGCTGTCCTGGCGCGAACACCTCCGAGAGGAAGAACCGTGACGCTCACGCGACGGCACCTCACCCGACGCTCCCTGCTGGGCGCGGCGGCGCTGCTCCCGCTGGTCGCGGCCACCAGCGAGGCGGCCGCGCCCACGTCCTCCGCCACTCCGGAGAACACCCGCCACGACCGGCTGGTCGAGTTGGAGCGGCAGTACGAGGCGCGCCTGGGGGTGTACGCCGTCCACACCGGAACCTGCGCCACCGTCGCCCACCGCGCCGACGAGCGCTTCGCGTTCTGCTCGACGTTCAAGGGACTGGCGGCGGCGGCGGTCCTGCACCGCAACCCGATGTCCCATCTGGACACTCTGGTCAAGTACACCGAAGCCGACCTCATGAAGAGCTCCCGCATCACCAGGCAGCACGTGGACACCGGGATGACGATCCGCGAGCTGTGCGACGCGGCGATCCGCTTCAGCGACGGCACAGCCGGCAACCTCCTGCTGCGCGACCTCGGCGGGCCGAACCGGCTGACCGCCTACGTGCGCGGCCTCGGCGACCGGGTCACCCGGATGGACCGGATCGAGCCGTTCATCACGGAAGCCACACCGGGCGACCCCCGCGACACGTCGTCTCCCCGGGCGCTGGGCACCACCTACCGCAAGATCGTGGTGGGCAACGCTCTTCCGTCGGAGAAGCGGGCCTTCATCCGCGATCTGATGGAGCGCAACGTCACCGGCGGGGATCGCATCCGGGCTGGCGTGGAAAAGGGGTGGGTCGTGGCTGACAAGACCGGAACCGGGGACTACGGCACGCTCAACGACATCGGGCTGGTGTGGCCGCCGAACTCCGCGCCGCTGCTCATCTCGATCATGTCCAGCAAGGCCACCAAGGACGCCGAGTACAAGCAGGCCCTTCTGGCGGACGCCACCAGGTACGCGGTGGAAACCCTCACCTGACCGAATCACCACACTCTGTGCGGGCGCGTTTCCCGTGCGTTGCCAGTGAAACGAGACGCGCGATCGCGCGGAACTGGGGTTAGTTGTGTCCAATGTCACCGGTGGTGGGGAGGCTGAACCGTCGGAGGGTAGCTTCGACGCGGTGCCCACCACGCCCGACGTCGAAGACGACACGCCACCTCCCAGAGAAAAGAGCTCCTGGCGCAGGCGCGTGGTCATCGGCGCGCTGCTGGCGCTCGTGCTCGGCGAGGCTGTCGTCGGCGCGCTGGGCGTGACCGGCCGGGCGGCGTACGCCTTCGACCGGGTCGCCGGCCAGCCGGCCGCGATCCTTGACGAGATTCCGGGTCCGGAGACCGGTCCCGCCTGCCCCGTCGACAAGCGGTACGTCGACGAGCAGCCGGAATCCCTGCGCCCCGACGTGCTGGCGGCCTGGAACCGGCTGCGGGCCAGGGCGGGGGAGCAGGGCATCCAGTTGTGCCTCAACGACGGCAAGCGGAGCGTGGGCCAGCAGGAGCGGGAGTTCTCCGACGCCGTGCGGCGCTTCGGCACCCGGGAGCTGGCGGCCAAGTACGTTCTGCCGCCGGAGAAGTCCATGCACGTCAAGGGAATCGCGGTCGACATCCAGCCACTCCGGGCGGCCGGCTGGGTGGAGCGCAACGGACCCGCGCTGGGGTGGTGCCGCCGCTACCAGAACGAGGAATGGCACTTCGAGTACGACCCGAGCTACGCATCGGCGGGCTGCCCGCCGATGCTGCCGAGTGCCACCGGGAGCTGAGCCCCACCGCGCCGGGCCGGTAGCGTTCGCTGCCGGCCCGGTCTCGGGTGTCAGCGGGCTCCGATGTGTTCGCGCCCTTGTCGGGGTTCCCGCAGGGGCTCTTCGGCCTCGCGGGTCAGAAAGGGGGCGGCGGGCATGGATGTGATCCTGGTTCCCGGTCTGTGGTTGGACGGTTCCTCCTGGGCGGAGGTCCTTCCCGTGCTGGCGGCCGCGGGGCACCGCACGCGTCCGGTGACGTTGCCCGGCATGGCGTCGAGGGACGCGGATCGCTCGCGGATCACCTTGCGCGACCACGTCGAGGCGGTGGTGCGGGAGATCGACGCCGTCGATCCGCGAGAGAAGGTCGTTCTGGTGGGGCACTCCGCCGGGTGCGGCATCTGCCACGCCGCCGTGGACGCCCGGCCTGACCGCGTGACCCGCGCCGTCCACATCGGAGGCTTCCCGTCCGGCGACGGTGGCGCCGTGGCCGACAGTTTTCCCGAGGAGAACGGCGAGATTCCTTTGCCGGACTGGTCGGTTTTCGGCGACGAGGACCTGGCCGGTCTGGACGAGGACCTCCGCGCGAGCTTCCGCGAGCGGTCCATCCCCTCACCAGCGCGGATCACTCGGGACGTACAGCGGCTCCGCGACCCACGCCGGTACGACGTCCCGGTCACGGCCATCGCCACGGAGTACTCCACCGCCATGCTGCGTGACTGGATCGCGCGGAACGTGGAGTCGGTGCGGGAGTTCACGAGGATCCGCCACGTCGAGTACGTCGACCTGCCCACCGGGCACTGGCCGCAGTTCACCCGACCCCACGACCTCGCGCACGCGATCCTCGCCGCCATCGGCAAACCATGACGGTGCAAGGCCCCGCGCGGGGTCTCACTTGTCCAGGCGCACGGTGACGGTGACGCGGCCACGGGGATCGCGGCGCGCGACCGCATGTCCAGCGCGGTCCTCGCCGTCCAGGTTCAGCGAGATGGGGCCGCCCTCGCCCAGGAAGTTGCGCCACCACGTCTTGGAGTCGGGAAACTGCACACCGATCGTCACGACGTCGGCCGCGCGGCGGTAGGCGACGGGCGTGCTGAACGTCCGTCCCGAGCGCCGTCCCGTGTAGGTGACGACGGTGAACCGCCTGCTCACCAGTCCTCCCCACCGGGGCGAGGACCGCAGCGCGACCACGCACGCGTTGACCCGACCCACGGCTCGATGCTGGAACCACTTCCTGGCGCGCACAACACCCTCCATCGGAACGAACCCGGAAACCTCGGACGCAGAACCGCGTCACTTTGTTCGGCGGCGGGGGAAAACCCTCCGCTGTGATCGTCACGCTAGCGCCGCCGGGGGAGTGCGTCATCCGCGTGACCTAAAGTGAGAGACATGGGCGCCAGGTCCTCTCGGATGCGGGCCGCCTCGGCCGACTCCGGCGAGGTGCCGGGGCTGCGGGCCGACGCGGCGCACAACCGCAACCGCATCGTCGAGGTCGCCCGCACCCTGTTCGCCGAACGGGGGATCGACGTGCCGATGGCCACGATTGCCCGGCACGCGCGCGTCGGCGTCGCGACGCTCTACCGTCGGTTCCCCACCAGGGAATCACTGATCACCGAGGCGTTCGCGGACCAGTTCGCCGCTTGTTTGTCCGTTGTGGACGAAGCGCTGGCCGACCCGGACCCGTGGCGCGGGTTCTGCTCCGTCATCGAGAAGATCTGCGCGGTGCAGACCGTCGACCGGTGCTTCGTCCCCGCGTTCGTCACGGCGTTCCCCGACGCGGTCGACATCGAGCGGGGACGGGAGCGCGCCATGTGGGGGTTCGCCGAGCTGACCAGGCGGGCCAAGCAGAGCGGGCACCTGCGCGCCGACTTCGCGACCGACGACCTCACGTTGTTGCTCATGGCCACCAGGGGCATCACCGCCGACTCCCCGGAGAGAACCCTCGCCGCGTCGCGACGGCTCGTCGCGTACCTGCTCAACTCCGTGCGGGCGGACCACGCCGATCCGAACGAGCCCCTCCCGCCGTCGGTTCCGCTCAGCGTGCACGACCTTCTCCGCTCCCCACGCTGACCGCCGGCTCGCGCTGAGCGGCTTACCCCGTCGGTAACGCGGGCTCCTCTTCCGTGCGGTTGTTCTCGTCGCTGACCGACCTCACCCGAGCCGTCCGGCGTCCCGGGGGCCGGTGGCGGGACGCTTGCCAGCCCAGTCGTGAGTCGCTATAACGGAGATAAGAGGTTATAACGACGATGAGGGGATGTTGCCGCTATGCGGGTGGTGCTGGGTACTGGGCCGGTGGGTCTGTCCCTGGTCGACGAGCTGGTCGGACGCGGGTACGCCGTGCGCGTGGTCAACCGGTCGGGCAGGGCGGAGTTGCCGGAAGGATCGACGCTGGTCAGAACCGACGTGTCCGATCGACGGGCGCTAGCCGAGGTGATCGGGGACGCCGAGGTCGTCTACAACTGCACGCACGTCCCGTACGCGCGGCAGACCACGGTGTTGCCGCTGATCCAGGACTCGCTGATCGACGCGGTCGGCGCGTCGGGCGCGCGGTTGGTCACGGTCGAGACCCTGAGCATGTACGGGCCGTCCGGCGGAGCGCCGATGACCGAGCGCACCCCGCTCGCCGCCACCTCGCGCAAGGGGCGGGTCCGCGCCCGCATGGTCGAGCGCTACCTGGACAGCGGCCTGCCGGTCGCCCTGGGCGTGGCCGCCGACTTCTTCGGGCCGAGGACGCTGACCTCGTCGCTGGGCGCCGCCGTGTTCCCGCCCGCGCTCGACGGCGACCCCGTGGCCGGGTTCGGCGACATCGACCTGCCGCGCAGCTACACCTACGTCCCCGACCTGGCCCGGGGCCTGGCCATCCTCGGTGAGCGCGAGGAGGCCCTCGGCAGGCTGTGGCACCTGCCGGTGGCGCCCGCGCTGTCGACTCGGCAGGTGCACGAGTTGATCGGCGAGATCCTGGGCAGGCCGATCCGGGCCTACCTGGTGGACCGTCCCACGCCGTGGGGGCCGTTCGACGAGCAGTTCATGGCCGAGTACGCGGAGCTGTTCTACTGGCACACCGAGCCGTTCGTGATGGACGACTCGCTGTTCACCAGCACGTTCGGTTGGCACGCCACGCCGTTGACCGAAGCGCTGCGCACGACGGTGGAATGGTTCGTCACGCGGAAACGCACGGTGTTCTGACTGCCGACCGAACTGGCTCCGAAGCCGAAAGCAGCAGATCCGCTGCCAGGCGGCGGATCTGCTGCTCGCGGCGACGGCGACGGCGACGGCGACGGCAGCGTCGTCGTCGGATGTGGTTTACGGAGTGGTCAGCAGCGCCTCCAACGCCACCGCGGTCTCGGGATGACGTTCGAGGAGCGCCACACCCCTCGGCGCGGCAGCGACCGTTTCCCACGGCTCGTCGCAGCCCAGCAGACGCGCCACCGCGTCGCACGTCGCGGGGTGGGCGGCGAGCAGCGCGACACCGCCGCTGCCGCCATTTCCGCCGCTGCCGCCGGCAGACAGGGCAGGACGCACGGCCTCCCGCTCCGCCCGCCACGGCGGCACCCACGCGTCCAACGCCGCGAGCCGGCCGGGGAAGATCCGCCCCGCCTCGCGGATCAGCAGCGGGGCCAGCTCCGCGCCACCGGACCGCAGCGTGCTGATCAGGGTCGGCAGCCACGGCAGCAGCACCGGGTCGGGTAGCTGGGCGAACGCCTTCGACACCGCTTCCACGACGAAGTCGGTCAGCGCCGGAACCGGCTCCAGCGCGTGCAGGAACCCGCTGAGGTACTGCGGATAGGCCGGCACGACCAGCGGGTTGCGCAGCAGCTCGTCGCACCGCGCCCGCAGGTCCGCGCGGGAGAGGCGGCCCAGGTGCACCTGGGCCGCCCACAGCAGCGCCACCTTCGCCAGCTCCTCCGGGTGGGACTGCGCCAGCGCCAGCTCCAACTGGTGGCGGTCGCAGCCCAGCGACAGGGCCAGGCTCTCCATGCTGAACAGGAAGCCCAGCATCGCGGCGACCTGCGGGACGGTCGCGTCCTCGTCGGTGAACGCCGTCGGCAACAGGGTGCAGTAGTGCGCGTAACCGGTCTTGACGAACGACTCGATCCACGCCGGCAGCACCGGTTCGGTGGTGCGGTAGTACGCCAGCAGGCGTCGCACCCGACGCAGGACGTCCGGCGCGCCGTCGACGCTGCGCTCGGTCGCCAGGACCTCCAGGGCACGCGTGCCCAGCTCGTCGGCCAGCCGGCGGCTGCGCAGGTACAGCGTCGCGTCCTCCACGGCCTGCAGGACGGTCGCCGCCGTCGCCCGCGGGTCGTGGGCCGTGCGCCGGAGACGCTGTTCCAGGACCTGTTCGACGCTGACGCCCTCGTAGCCGAGCTCGATCAGCGCCCGTTGGTGCGTGCCCAGCGCCAGGTCCCACGACTCCTGGATGGGCCGCTCGCCCAGCCGCCGCTCGCCCATGATCGGCCGCGCGGCGCCCCGAGGCATCAGGTAGGACAGCATCCACAACACGTCGGAGCAGCGCTCCAACTCGGGCCGCCCGGCGATGTCCAGCAGCGCCCGCCGCACCCCGCGTTGCTGGAGCTTCAGGTTGAGCGGCGCAAGCCGGTCGTGCACGTCGCGCGCCAGGGGCGGCAGCGCGTCGTAGCCGACCTGGCCGATCCGGTCGCCGCCCATCATGATCTCCACGAGCCGGCGCACGTCGCGCCGGCCCGGCACCGTGTCCTTCTCGATACAGGTGATCGCCGCGTCCTGGAAGTCGTACGGCGTGGGCTTGGCCCGGTCGCGCATGCCGGCCAGCAGGATCGACGTCTCGAACACCGCGATGGCGTCGGCCGTGGAGGCGAGGTAGCCGTTGCGGCGCGCCGCCCGCACGATCTCCACCGACCAGCCGAGCAGCTCGGCCTCGTCCAGCGAGTCGAGGACGGGCGGTCGCCGCAGGAACCCGGAGAGCCGGTCCGGCAGCGCGGCGGCCGGCGCGGGGGCGGCCGGTGCGGCGGTCCTCTCCGGTGTCGCCGCCTTCTTCGTACCCGCCTGCCCGGTGAGCCGGAACGGGCGCACCCGCGTGCGCTTGAGGTTCTTCGCCCACTCCGCGGCGGCGATCGACACCGAGCCGGCGGCCAGGCCGAACTGCGCCTCGATCGACGCGTGGCTGGAGGGGATCAACCCGTGCTGCCACGTGCTCCCGCTGGGCGGGCTGATCTCGAAGGTGTCGGCGCCGTGCACGCCGAACTCCGCGACGCGGCTGGCCGCGTGGAACGCGCCGCAGACGTAGAGGCAGTCCGCGGGGTCGACGCCGGTCGCGGCGAGGTGCTGCCGCATCCGGGTCCACATGTAGCGCTCGCGGTCCTCGTCCACGCGCACCCGGTGCGGATCACCGGGAGCCAGCCGCCGGAACAGGCTGCCGATCAGGAGCATGACCTGGCGGTAGGTGTCGTGGTCGCTGTCGCCCAGCGGCAGTTCGACGTACTGGTGCCACCACTCCGACCAGTGCCGCACCCGGCCGTGCCGCAGCAGGTGCTCCTCCAGCTCGGCGAAGCGGGGCCGCAGGTCGCCGATCTCCACGCCGACCGCGTCGCCGTGCAGCGCGGCCTCCTCCTCGGCCGGCGGCGCGTCCGGGTCGGCCGGCTCGTCCGCCGAGGATTCGCGGGGCTGCCACTGGAAGACGTGGTCCGAGGAGCGGTCGACCAGGACCAGTTCGACGCCCGGGGTGTCCAGCGCGTAGGCGATCGCCTGGTACTCGGCCGACGCCTCGGTGATCGGCGCGACGACCGACAGCGGCGCCCAGTCGGCGGGGAAGCCGGCCACCTCCGTCGCGAACGCCTGCACCGCGACCGGAAGCCGGCAGTTGCGCAGTTCGGACAGCAGCGGCGCCATGTCCTCGCACAGCTCCAGGTACACCACCTTCGGCTGCTTCTCCCGCAGCCGCCGCGCCATCGCGAGCGCCGAGGCCGGGGAGTGGTGGCACACCGGGAAGATCTCCAACGGCTCGCGCACCGCGCGGTCGACGTCGTCGACGATGCCGAGCAGGATGCCCTCCAGCGCGTCGGGCCCGTCGGCGAACGCCGTCGCGGCCTCCCGCAACTGGGTGCGCAGCGCCCCGAACGCCCCCTCGGCCACGTCGATCCTGTCGTTCACGGCGCTCACCTCGCTCACCTCGCTCATGACAGGGTCGCGATCGCGTCTCGGCCGCCCTCAAGGAACTCCGGCCAGGAGCCGCCCTCCTCCTTGCTGCGCGGCTCGACCACGCCGTGCAGGTACTTGTTGAGGATGGCCAGGTCCTCCGGCGCGCGCCGGGCCAGCGACCCGACCAGCGAGGAGGCGAGGGTGTGCGCGGTCAACGCCCGCTCGCCGAAGAAGTTGCTGTGCAGGATCGCGTCCTCCAGCACGCCGATCTGCTCGGCGGTGGACAGCGCGGACTCCAGCTTCTCGTCGTCGCTGCCGGCCGAGGCCGCCGACGCCCGCAGGTCGGCGAAGCTGCGCAGCAGCACGTCCAGCAGCGTCGGCGGCACGTCCAGCTCGATCTGGTGGCGGCGCAACAGCTCCTCGGTGCGGAACCGGACGATCTCCGCCTCGGCCTTCTTGTTCGTCACCACCGGGATGCGCACGAAGTTGAAGCGGCGCTTGAGCGCGGAGGACAGGTCGTTCACGCCCCGGTCGCGGCTGTTGGCGGTGGCGATGACGGAGAAGCCGGGCTTGGCGAAGACGATGTTGTCACTGTCCAGCTCCGGCACGGAGATGTACTTCTCCGACAGGATCGAGATCAACGCGTCCTGGACGTCGCTGGTGGAGCGGGTCAGCTCCTCGAACCGGCCGATCGCGCCGCGCTCCATCGCGGTCATGATCGGCGAGGGGATCATCGACTCGCGGGACTGGCCCTTGGCGATCACCATCGACACGTTCCACGAGTACTTGATGTGGTCCTCGGTGGTGCCGGCCGTGCCCTGCACCACCAGCGTGGAGTTGCGGCAGATCGCGGCGGCCAGCAGCTCGGCCAGCCAGCTCTTGCCGGTGCCGGGGTCGCCGATCAGCAGCAGACCGCGGTCGGAGGCCAGCGTGACGATGGACCGCTCGACGAAACTGCGGTCGCCGAACCACTTCTGCGAGATCTCCCGGTCCAGGCCGTCGGCGCGCTCGGACCCCAGGACGAACAGGCGCACCATCTTCGGCGACAGCCGCCAGGCGAAGGGCTTGGGGCCGTCGTCGACCGACTCCAGCCAGTCCAGCTCCTCGGCGTACTTGATCTCGGCGGGGGCGCGCAGCAGATCGGACATGTCAGGGCCTTTCAGGCGAGGAACGTCTTGAGTTCGTGCACGAGCTTGCGGATGTGGCCGGAGAGCACCGGCGCGCCGAGGTCCTTGAACCGCTCCCGGAACCACGGGTTGACGCTGCCGCGGCCGGAGCTGGTCACCGAGCCGACGGGGATGAACTTCGCGCCCGAGCGGTGGATGGCGGCCATGCTCTCGAACAGCCGCTCGCACTCCCACTCGTAGAAGTCGGAGATCCACACCACCACGGTGTTGCGTGGCTCGGCGATCTTCGGCTGGGCCAGCGCCATCGCGACCGTGCCGTCGGTGCCGCCGCCGAGGTTGGTGCGCAACAAAGTCTCGAAGGGGTCGTGCACCCACGGCGTGAGGTCGAGCGCCTGGGTGTCGTAGGCGATCAGGTGGACGTCCACCTTCGGCAGCCCGGCGAAGATCGACGCCAGGATGGTGCAGTTCACCATCGAGTCCACCATCGAGCCGGACTGGTCGACGACCACGATCAGCCGCGACGGCGTGGTGCGGCGCGCGGTGTGGCGGTAGAAGAGCCGGTCCACGTACAACCGCTCCTCTTCCGGGTCCCAGTTGATGAGGTTCTTCCAGATCGTGCGGTTCAGGTCCAGGTTGCGGAACACGCGCTTGGGCGGGACCGAGCGGTCCAGCTCGCCGGCCGTGGCCTTGGCGACCTGGGTCCGCAGCACCTCGGCCACCTCGTCGACGAAGCGGCGGATGAGGGACTTGGCGTTGGCCAGGGCGACGCCGGACAGATTGTCCTTGTCCCGCAACAACTGCTCGATCAGCGACATGCTGGGCGTCAGCTTCGCGGCGAGCTGGGGGTCGGCGAGCACCTCGCGCAGCCGCATCCGCCGAACCAGGTCGGCCTCGATGGCGTTGAGCTCCGGACCGATCTCCGGGATCAGCCGGCTGAGGTCGGGCGCCGGGGCGCCGACACCGGTGCCGGTCGCGCTGACTCCCCGCCCGGGGGCGCGCCCGCCGCGCAGACCGCCGGGCTCGCAGCCCAGCGCGCGCTCCAGCCAGTCCGCGTCGGACTGCCACCGCGCGAGCTGCCCGGCGGTGACGTTGCCGGTGCCCGAGCCGGCGCCGGGCCCCGCGCAGTCGAAGACGTTGAGCAGCACCTTGGACACCAGCGCCGCCCGCCGCACCTCGGCGGCCCGGTCGCGGTCGCCGGCGTCGGGCTCGGGCACCATCAGCCGGTCGAACTCGGCGGCCAGCTCGGGGTGGCGCTGCACGACCGAGTCGATGGAGGTCTGCGGGTCGAGCACCGCCGTCGGCAGCCCGATGTCCTCGACGACGGCCAGGCTCGCCGACTCCAGCGTCGCCTGCTCCTCGCGGTCGAACATCCGGGCCAGCAGCCGCCAGTACAGGACCTGACGGCGGTTGTCGTGGGCCTCGGGCCCGACGGGGTGGTCGGGGGTGGGTTCGGTCATTTCCGCAACAACCTCCCGGCCCGCTCGCGGAGCACCGCGACGGCGTCGGTGGCGGCCTTCTCGGCCTTGACCCCGGCCTTGTCCTTGGTGCCGCCGGCCCACGCTCCGGCGTGGACCGCGACAGTCTTCTTCCGCGCGGTGGTCTCGACGGCGAGCGGCTGGAGGCGGAACGCCCCGGCGTCCCAGCGCACCAGGCCGATGCACGCGTGCGAGGCCGCCACAGCCTCGGGGGTGAGCGGGCCCGCGGTCGGAACGCGGTCGGTGTCGACGGCGAGCGCGTGCCCGGCGACGGCGAACGTCAGGGACTCGTCGTCGGTGTGGACCTCGTAGCCCTCCAGGAACACCGGCACGGCGATCCGCGCCGGGTGCCGGTCCAGCGGCGCGGTCACCGGGGCGACGGCGGTGGGCAGGGCGACGCGGGCCGTGGCGAAGGGGTCGGCGGGTTCGCCCGGCCGGGCGTGCTCGTCGCTCCAGAGCAGGTCGCCTTCGGCGGTGATCGGCATGTCCACCAGGTCCACCGAGCGGCCCTCGCTGACGGCGGTCAGCAGCGACATGTGCGGGCGCAGTAGCTGCCAGACTCCGACGCCGACGACCGTGTCGGGCTTGGGCGCCGAGACAGTCGCCCGCACCAGCCGGGGCGCGGTGCCGTCGGCGGGCTCGAACACCGCGTGGACCTGGGCCTGCGCGGCGGTCGCGTGTTCGTGCAGGTCGACCCCGAGCGGCAGCAGACGTCCCGTGGCGGTGCCGATCGCGGGCACGCCGGCGGCACCGGGCACCGTCAGCAGCGCCGCCCGCGACCACAGGTCGGCCCAGCGGCGCACGGGAACCTGGTCCAGGGACGCGCCGGGGCAGGACGCGGCGAGTTCGGCGGCGAAGCCGTCCAGAACCGTTGCCAGGCGGCGGAAAGCCGGGTCCGGCAGCATCGCGGACACGACCTGCGCCGCACCGGAGACCACGTCGTGGTCGATGCCCTGCCACCCCGCGCGCGCCAGGTCGCACAGCCAGGAACGGGCGGCGGCCAACAGGTTCACCGCGTGCCGCTCGGCGGGCGCGGGCGCCGCCTCCTCGCCGCGGGGCCGTCCGGTCGCCTCGTCGAGCTGGCTCGTCAACGCGTCGTGGACGGAGCCGAGCAGGGCGACGCGGGCGGCGGCGAGGGCGACGAAGTGGTCCTCGCCCGCGGTTCCGGCCGCCGCCTTCTCCGCCGCCTCGGCGACCCGGGAGGCCAGCGGCGACCCCGCGACAGCGCCGGCGAGTTCCGCCAGCCCCGCGGCCTGGGCGGGTTGGGGACGGAGCAGACCGGACACCAGCACCCGGTCGAAGGCCTCGACGGCGTCCAGCGCCTCCTCCAGCCCGGCCACGGGCTCGGCGAGCAGGTCGGCGCGCATCACGCCACCGCCCTGGTCGGCGGGAACCACTGCATCTCCGGCACCGGCAGGGTGCTCGGGGCGAGCTCCAGGTAGGCCAGGTGGCGCAGGAACCGGCTGAACACCGAAGCCGCCGCCGTGCTGCTCGCCTCCGACGGGCCCGTCGCGGTCATCGCGTCGGCGATGGTGTGCGCGGTCGGCTGCTCGTCACCGAGGTCGACCCGGAGGTAGCGGGTGACGCGCTCGGCGCCGTACTGGAGCACCGCCTCGGTGATCAGCGCCCGGATGTGGTTGCAGAACCAGCCCCGAGCGCCGCCGCAGGGCCGGTTGTTGTTGGTGCTGCACGCGAACGCGTACGTGCCGGCCGCGACCGACGAGACGTAGACGCGCTCGATGTCCGAACCACTGGACACCACACCCTGCAGACGCCCGTCAGCCAGCTCGACGAACGGGACCTTGGCGAGCTTGCGCGGCCGTGCGGGCGGAACCACCCGTGCCACGCTCGAACTCTCCCAATTCGACAACGCACCGTCTCCCATGCGTAAAGAGGACTTCCGCGCTCCCGGCGGAACACGGCAGAACATACTTCCGCCCACCGACAAAACTGATCACGGGTCCGGTGACCTGCGCCCTCGCCGCCCCTCTGGGCCGTTCGGACGAGCCCTCGATGGTTCCCGTGGGCGACTCGGAGGCGCTGTCGGTGGTGGGCTGTAGCGTGTGTGAGCTGGAACGTCGCAGGTAGGGGACAGTTCGAGCCACGTGCGTGATCACCAGTGGCCACGCGGTGAGAAGTTCATTTCTTCTGGTGTTTTATCAGCGAAGGCGTGTATTCACCCCGGCCTGTCGGGGCGCCGGTGTATTGGGTGCTGGATTGGCCGAACGGGAACACGCTGGAACGACGAGTCACTCACCAGTGCCCGCGTGAGTCCACAGTGGTCCGAACGGTCCAGTGCCGTTGCCGCGCCGGCGCGAGGTTCGCCGTCCTCACGAGCGTCGTCGCGGCACCCGCCGCTCGCTCGACCCCAGCGCCTTCCTACCATCGCTGTTGATCTCCGCCAAGGCGAGGAGTGAACTCCATGTCATTGTCGTTACGGCTTGTCACCGCGCTCGCGCTCCTGTCCACCGGCCTGCTCGCGGGCGCCTTCGGCTACGGGGCCGTCAACGTCGCGACCACCTTCAACGTGGTGCCGCTCGACGTGCGCCTGATCTTCCACTCGGCCCTCATGCAGATGAACGGCCCCGTCATGCAGACCACGATGGCGCTGGCCGCACTGAGCTCACTCGCCCTGGCCTGGCTGGCACGAGGCGCGCCACGCCACCTGGCGTTCGGGGCCGGCGCCCTGGCCGTGGCCTCGTTCCTGATCACCCGCCTCGGCAACGTGCCGATCAACGGCCAGATCAAGGTGTGGGCGGTCAGCGTGCCCCCGCCCGACTACGCGTCGATCCTGCACCGGTGGGAGACGTTCAACATCGCGCGCACCATCACCGCGCTCGCCGCCTTCCTCCTGATCATCTCCCTCGCCGTCCACGCCACCCGAACCCCGAAACCCACCCCCGACCCCGAACTCCCCACCGCAGCCTGACGCCCCTCGGCGCACTGCCCACAGAGGACAGTGCGCCGAGTCCACAATGGAGCGTAAGGCGCGAGGGTGATCGGTTCAGCAGCGGTTTCTTTGCCGGAGAACGAGAAGGTCATCCAGGGCGACGGTGATCGCAGTGCCAGCAACCGCCACGGTGACGACGCCCGAGGCGGGAGGTTCGAGTTGGTACCGACCGGTGTCGTCGATCGGGTCGATCCGGTACACGGTCAACGCGGACGGACGCCGCTGGATGTCCACAACGCACGTCATGGGGATGTGGTTCGCGGCGTACTCGGTGGGCTTCTTGGCGTACTCGCGCAGTGCTGACTCTCCCGCCGAGACGATCTCGACGGCGAGGAGGACATCACTCGCGGGAACGCGGGGGACGTCCCGCTCCGCAGAAGTCACGATCAGGCTCGGGACGCGACGAGCCGAGGCGCCCACGGGAAGTTCGACCACCACCTCGGGGTAGAGGCCCCACCGGTCAGGAAGCTGCGCGTCGAGTTGTGCCGTGAGGCGGTGAAGAGCCTTCGCGTGTGACGTTCCTGGCCGCTCCCTCTCCAGCAGACACCCGTCCTCGATCTCCCGGCGCAGCTCGTTGTCGACGGGCAGGGCGTCGTACTCGGCGATGGTGACGGGAAGTCCATCGCAGCTGCTCGAACTGGTCGCCCTTCGAGGGCGGTGGGTCACTCGGAATAGCCTTGCGGGTGCGCGTCCGCGACGACGGTGAGCACGATTCCGTGCTCCAGCAACGCCTTGGCCGCCGCGAGCACCATGGTGAACCCGCCCATGGAGTCGATGGCCCGCGCGACGGCCTCGTCGGCGGTCCCGCCGTACCCGCTCTCGGTGATCTTCACCAGGGTGTGGCCGTTGTCCCCCGGGATGAACCGCCACTCGACCTGGGTGGGCGCGTCGGGGTCCCACTCGACGAGAATCCGCCGGTTCTCCTCGGCCTCCCTGACGCTGACCTCGGTGGAGACGCCGTACATCTCCCATTCCCAGGTGACCCTGGCGCCGGCCTGGAGCGGACCGCTGCTCCGGGTGAACCAGAACTTCGTCGTGATCGCCGGATCGGCGAACGCCCGGAACACCTCCTCAACCGGCCTGCGGATCACCATCTGCGCCCTCATGACCGGTGGCCTGGTCAGTTGGTCAGTGTGCACGGGGACTAGCTCCTTCCGTGAAGGCGAATGACCGACGCGCCCGTCCTGCTCGCCGTCGGACCGGCGATCAAGATCGTGCCGTGGCGGAAGCCCAGGACCTCCATCCGACAGGAACGCCCCCTGTCGAGCAACGCACGTTCGCCCAATCGAGGAAACCCGGAGGTAGGTTATCGGCACGGCTCCCGACACCGCGTCGACCTCAGTCGTCCACGCGGTCTCAGCTTTCAGTTGTGCTGATTGAGGAATCTGTGGCGGAGCTACCCCCGCGTGCGCGGGGCCGACAGGATTCGATGACACGGATCGTGCCTTTGAGGGGAACCATCCCCGCGTGCGCGGGGCCGACCGCTCGCTCGCGTGCCGACGCCGCCTCGCGCGGGAACCATCCCCGCGTGCGCGGGGCCGACCGCTCGCTCGCGTGCCGACGCCGCCTCGCGCGGGAACCATCCCCGCGTGCGCGGGGCCGACCGCTCGCTCGCGTGCCGACGCCGCCTCGCGCGGGAACCATCCCCGCGTGCGCGGGGACGACCTCGTGGCTGACCCAACAGCCTGGCTGCCCTGGGAACCATCCCCGCGTGCGCGGGGACGACTCCGCTGGCGTTCATCCGGGTGTATCAGGCTGGGAGCTACCCCCGCGTGCGCGGGGACGACCCGAAGGCGAAGGAGCTGCGCCAGGGGCTCAGCGAACCATCCCCGCGTGCGCGGGGCCGACCCCAGCGCTGCGGGGCTCGACGACTACCGGATGGAACCATCCCCGCGTGCGCGGGGCCGACGTCGCTGATCAGGCCGGACGGGCGCACCGGCACGAACCATCCCCGCGTGCGCGGGGCCGACCGATCGAGGATTACTTCACTATTGAGGACTCTGGAACCATCCCCGCGTGCGCGGGGCCGACCAGTCGTCGTCTGGGGGGAAACAGTGATCAGCGGAACCATCCCCGCGTGCGCGGGGCCGACGCACCACGAAGCAGCGTGAACCGGCCAGACAGGGAACCATCCCCGCGTGCGCGGGGCCGACGGCCGAAACGTCCGGGGGCACAGGACGATGAGGAACCATCCCCGCGTGCGCGGGGCCGACCGGGTCTGGATGTGCGACCCGAAGAAGGTGGAGGAACCATCCCCGCGTGCGCGGGGCCGACGCCTGGTCGCCCACGAGATCGGCGACCACTGGAGAACCATCCCCGCGTGCGCGGGGCCGACACCCGGACCCGGATGCGTGCAGCCATATGAACCGAACCATCCCCGCGTGCGCGGGGCCGACCAACCTCGGCCACACGGGGCATCATGCGTGTGGGAACCATCCCCGCGTGCGCGGGGCCGACGGAGGACACAGAAACGTCCGACTGAATAGACGCGAACCATCCCCGCGTGCGCGGGGACGACTTCTGATGGGCGCCGAGGCCGTCGCGGACGCGGGAGCTACCCCCGCGTGCGCGGGGCCGACATTTTCTGACCTGGGGTTTTGTTGGGCGTGGTGGCCTGTTTTGACCATTTGCTTTCGGCAAGTGGTGGGGTTGGGGTCCTTCGCGGGGCTGGTTGGGGATGGCGGTGTCGGGGCGTGGTCACGAAAGGGGTCCCGCTTTGTCCTGTTCACCGGAGTCGGAGGTCGCGGCACACACTCTCACATCGCCTTCCTGATGAGGGAGGCCCGTCGGGGAGCGGGGCGGGAGACCACGATCCCCGACGGGCCAGTCGGGATCCTCGGCGGGCGTCGGGGTGCGCCGGGCGCTCGCGAGGGAGAGTCCATAGTGGACAGAAGGGTGGTTAGGCCTCGCTGTCCACGGTGTTGGGGTTGGCTTCCGCGCCCTCGGTGCTGAGCAGGACGACGGTTGCCGTGGGGGCGATGTTCAGGGCGGTACGGCGGTCGGTGTGGGCGAGCGTGTTGCGGAGTCCGGCCAGGGCGGCGGCGCCGCAGGGGCCGGAGGAGACGCCGAGGTGGGCCAGGGTTCGGGCCGCGTCGGCGCTGTCGCGGTCGGTGATGGCGACGGCGGCGTCCAGGCCGTCCCGCAGGATGGGCCAGGCGAGGGCGGATGGCGTGCCGCAGTTGAGGCCGGCCATGGTTGTCGTGCCGGTCTCGACGGTGACCGGACGGCCCTGGCGCAGGCTCTCCAGTACGCAGGCGGCGGAGTCCGGCTCCACCGACAGCAGGGTTGGGTTGCCGGGGCGGCTTCGGTAGTGGGTGACGGCGGCCTGCGCGAGTGAGCCGACGCCGACCGGCACGGCGAGCAGGTCGGGTGATTCGACGCCGGCTGCCCGGAGCTGGTCGTCGGTCTCCTCGAACAGGGTTGAGTACCCCTCGACGATCCAGCCGGGGATTTCCTCGTAGCCGGGCCACGCGGTGTCCTGCACCAGCACGCTGCCCGGGGCGCGTGCGGCGTCGGCTGCCCGGCGGACCGCCTCGTCGTAGTCGCCGTCGACCGGGGTGACCTCGGCCTGCTCGGCGGAAATGGCCGCGATCGCCGTGGGGTGGACGCCCCGGGGGACGAAGATGTGGGCTTGGTGGCCGAACAGGCGGGCCATGCGGGCCACGGCGCGGCCGTGGTTGCCGTCGGTGGCGGTCACCAGTCGCACCTCGGTGCCCGGCGTCTGGCTGGACAGGACGCGGTGGACCGCCCACGACGCGCCGAGCGCCTTGAACGCGGGCAGACCCAGTCGGTGGGACTCGTCCTTGACGAACACCCGTCCCACGCCGAGTTCCGCGGCCAGTGCCGGCAGTTCCACCAGGGGAGTCGGCGCGTACCCGGGCAGGCCGGCGTGGAAGCGCCGGACCTCCGCCGGGGCCGGGGCGCCGGTCCACAGGGGACGGTCGGCTCGCACGAACCACGAGCCGCGGATGCTCTCTGTCACACGACCAGCGTGCCGCCTGTCTGTTCGTCGGTCCAGCGAATGTTTCCGACGGATATCGTTCGGGAAAACCGACGGATCGGAGGAGCCGTGTTCGACCTTCACCGGCTGCGGCTGCTGCGCGAGCTCAAGCACCGGGGCACGATCGCGGCGGTCGCGGCCGCCCTGTCCTACAGCCCCTCCTCGGTCTCCCAGCAGTTGTCGCTGTTGGAGACCGAGGTCGGTGTTCCCCTGCTGGAGCCGGTCGGGCGACGGGTCCGGCTCACCGCGCAGGCCGAGATCCTCGTCGGCCACACCGAGGCCGTGCTCGCCCGGCTGGAGCGGGCCGAGGCCGACATCTCCGCATCGCTCACCGACCTCACCGGCACCCTGCGCGTCGGGTCCTTCCAGACCGTGTCCCTGACCCTGGTGCCGGCCGCGTTGACCCTGCTCCGCGAGGCGCACCCGCGCCTGCGCGTGCACGTGACCCAGGCCGAGCAGGAGACGACGCTGCCCGCGTTGCTCGCCCGCGACTTCGACCTCGTGGTCGCCGAGGAGTACCCCGGCCACCCCCGTCCCCGCCCCGCCGAACTGGAGCTGGCGGACCTGTGCGAGGACCCGCTGCGCCTGGCCCAGCCCGGGGAGGCGGGCCCGGCGGGGCCGACCGAGGCGTTGCGCGCCCTCGCCGACCACGCGTGGATCATGGAACCCGTGGGCACCGCCGCCAGGAGCTGGGCGACGGCCCTGTGCCGGCAGGCGGGGTTCGAGCCCGACGTGCGGTTCGAGTCCACCGACTTGCTGCTCCACGTGCGGCTCGTCGAGCAGGGCCACGCCGTGGCGCTGCTGCCGGATCTCGTGTGGGGCGGCCAACCGCCGACGGTCGCGGTGCGCGGGCTTCCTCGCGGTCACCAGTCCCGCCGGTTGTTCACCGTTGTCCGCCGAGGACGCGGCGAGCATCCCGCGATCCAGGCTTTCCGTGCGGCGCTGAGGACTGCGGCCGAGAACCTGATCGGCGGTGGCGGGCCCGCCCGACGGCGGCGACCGCGGTCAGCGGGACCAGCAACACCGCGCCGATGAGGAACAACGAGGAGTAGCGGCCCCGCGCGGCACCGTCGGCGGCCACGGCGGAGGCGACCGCGCTGCCCCCGTACAGCGCGACCCCGAACAACGCGATGCCGGTCGCCCGCGCGGCCGGAACCAGCTCGGTGGCCCAGGACTGGACGGTGGAGTGCAGGAACGACCAACCACCACCCAGAAGCAGTGCCGTGATCACCAGCGCCGGCGTGGCGAGGCTGACGGCCGCCGTCGCGTAGGCCAGCACCGCCAGCGTGCCGCCGACCACGATGAGCACGACCGGACCGAGCGCGCCCGCCACTCGCCGGACGATCCGGGCCGAGACCATCGCTCCCACCCCGTACAGCGCGGAGACGGCACCGGCCACTGTGGACGGTACTCCGCGCGACTGCATGGCGGGCGCCAGGTAGGTCAACAGCCCCAACAACACCACGCCCTCGACGAAGGCGACGCCCATCACGTACCACTGCCACCGCGAACGCAGCGCGATCCGCATCGGAGTGGTCCACGAGGTCAGCGGTTCCCGCTCCGGCTCGGGCAACCGGCGCATCGCCACGGCCAGGTACCCGGCGACCAGGCCGGGCAGCAGGAGAACGAGCCGCCAGCTCACCGCGTCGGCCAGCGCGCCGGCCACGAGGGTCGCCAGCGCCGTGCCCAGCGCGAACATGGTCATCAGGTCGCTCATGTGCCGCTGCCGGCTCGCGGCGGGCACGGTGTCGCCCACGTAGGTCAGCGCGGAGGAGATCGCGGCGGCGAAGAACGCCCCCGCGACGGCGCGGACCACGACCAGCGCGGTGACCGTGGGCGCCACCGCCGAGACCAGCGCCGCCAGCGCGGCGCCGGCCAGGGACCAGCGCAGCACCCAGACCCGGCCGAGGCGGTCACTGACCACGCCCCACACCGGCTGCATCAGCCCGTAGCAGAGGAAGTAGGCGCTGGCGGCCATGGCCACGGTGGACAGTGGAACGTTCCACTGCGCTGCGACCAGAACCAGCATGGGGCCGATGGAGAACCGGTCGAAGTTGCTGACGAGCCCGGCCACGCGCAGCAACCAGAACGACCGGGGCGACAGTCCGTCCGATGTGGATGTGGGGGTCATGGCGGTGGTCCGCTCCTTTCGCGACTGGCTGACCCAGCTCAGCAGCGACCGGAGGCGGGAAGGGCGCCCAACCGATTACCAACGCTGACAGCTTGCGCACCTTGCGACAGTCCGACGAGCGCGGACTACGCTTGTCGGCGTCCAGCCCGGAGAGGAGTCCACCACGTCCACGCCCCGTGAGGAACTCGGCGCATTCCTCCGTTCGCGCCGCGAACGCCTCACCCCGCAGCAGATGGGACTTCCCGTCTCCCCGCGACGCCGCACCGCCGGGCTGCGGCGGAGCGAGGTCGCGGAGCTGGCGGGCATCAGCGCGTCCTGGTACGCCTGGCTGGAGCAGGGCCGGGTGCGCACCTCGGAACAGGTCCTGCGGTCCCTGGCCAGGGTGTTGCGCCTCAACGACGCCGAGACAGCGCACGTGCTGTCCTTTGTGGACAGCACGGCCGCCCGTAGGAAGCCGTCGCGCTCGGTGTCACGCAACCTCGCGTCGCTTGTGGACGCTCTGACCCCGAACCCGACCGTGGTGATCGACCCGCACTGGGACATGTTGGCGTGGAACCCCGGTTACGCCGCGCTGTTGACGGACCCGGCGCGCCTCCCGCCACGACGCCGCAACCTGCTGTGGCTGGTGTTCCGCTGGCCGCCCTGCCGGCAGTTGCTCGTGAACTGGGAGTCCGAGGCGCGCACGGTGCTCGGGCAGTTCCGGGCCAACGCCGCCCGCCACCCCGACGACCCCCGGTTCGCCGAGATCGCGCGCGCCGTGGTCGAGGACCCGGACGGCGCCCGCTGGTACGAGCGCCGGGAGACGGCGGCCTACCGCCCGGCGATCCGGCACTTCCGGCACCCGGTCGTCGGCGACCTGCGCCTGCGCTACGTGAAACTCGCCGCCGTCGACGAGCCCGGCCACCATCTGCTGACCTACCTGCCCGACGACCACGCCGCCGAAGTCGGGCTCCAAGCACTCCTCGCCGGATCGGGCGACTGAACCACGGCCAGCGAGATCTGTCCAAAGAGGACGAGCGATCCCGACCTCGGTCCACGTACGCCCCGAACTGAGCGACGATCAGGTGCGAGGTACCCCTACGGTGGGGGCATGGCGGTCTACCTGTTCGCAGGGGCAGCAGTCAGCGATTTCGTCACGGCGCTGGCCTGGTACGAGAGACTGTTCGGCTCTCCGCCGTCGTTCTTCCCGCACGACACCGAGGCGGTGTGGGAGCTCGCCGAGCACCGGTCGGTGTTCATCGTTCAACGGCCGGAACACGCTGGCCACGCCCTGCACACCGTCATCGTCGACGACCTCGACACCCTGGTGGCCGAGGTGGCGAGGCGGGGGCTGGAGCCGGTGCGGCGGGAGGCGTACCCGAACGGCGTCCGCAAGATCACCTATGTCGACCCCGACGGCAACGAGATCGCCTTCGGCGAAGTCCCGCGCTGACGATGTCGACCGCTGGGACGTCAGTGGTCGAGAGCGAGCCGCGCGCCCAGGCCGATGAAGATTCCGCCCGTCGCGGTGTCGATGCGTCTGCGCGCCCTGCGCCGAGTGCGCAGCCACCGCCCGATCCGACCCGCGAGCAGACCGACGGTGCCGTCCACGAGGAACTCCAGCGTGATCAGGATGGCGCCCAGGATCGCGAACTGCACGCCGACCTGGCCCAACTGCGGGTTGACGAACTGGGGCAGGAACGCGATGGTGAAGGTGACCATCTTGGGGTTCAACAGGTTTGTCGTCAGCCCGGTGAGATAGGCCCGTCGGCCGGCCATTCCGCCGCCAACGGGCACCGCGAGCTGGCTGTCGTCGCGGTGGCGGATCACCTGGACGCCCAGGTAGATCAGGTAGGCCGCGCCGACGGTCCGCACGACCGCGAAGGCGACGGGCGCGGCGGCGAACAGGGCGGCCAGCCCGGCCGCCGCCACGGCCACGTGCACGGCCTCGCTCGTGGCGACACCCGCCGTGGCGAGCAGACCCGCGCGCGGGCCGCCCCGCATGCCGCAGCCGAGGACGAACAGCATGTCGGGGCCAGGCGTGATCATGGCGACGACCGTGGTCAGGGTGAACGCGAGCAGCGCGTGGTGATCGATCGGCACGGGCCGAGTGTCGCAGGTCGACGAGCCCGGGAACCCGGCGGCGAAAGGTGATCGGCGGAGACCGACTCCAGGACACCTCGACGGGGCTCGACGCGGGCGAGCCGGCACCGGAGGCTTGACGATCATGTACGACGGTGCCGCCACCTCGTGCGAGGTGGCGGCACTGCCGTGATCTCGGTTCCTGGCAAGGGAAAGATCTGGCGAAGGTGGACCCTAGCCGGACAGGGCGGAGCCGGCCGGCGTGGGGCGCTGGCGTCGCGCCAGGAGGATCGCCACCGCCGTGGCGACCACGAACGACGCCGCCGCGATCGCGAGGTAGCCGTGCACGCCGGCGGCCGAGTTCACCCTGGCTCCGTCGACGACCACGGCGGTGGACGTGAGCACGGCCGAACCCACCACGTTCATCACCACCGAGCCGATCCCGAGCATGACCTGGACCAGGCCGGACACGACGCCCTGCGTTCCGGTGGAGGCCACGCTCGTCGCCAGGTTGAAGCCGGACGTCACGATCGCTCCGGCCGCGAAGCCCAGCAGCCCGGCGACGACGACCGCCGCGGACAGGTGGGAGACCGACAGCGACATCCCGATGGTCGCCGCCGTGCCGATCGCCACCCCGCCGGCCAGTGTCCACGCTGGACCGATCCGCGTCGCCAGCGCACCGGCCAGGGTGCCGCCGACCATCACGCCGACCGACGGCACGGCGAACAACAGGCCGAGTGCTCCCTCGGCGGCGAGCCCGTAGCCGAGCCGGGCGTCCGGCGAGACCTGGGCGATGAGGCTGATGAGCTGGAGCGTGCTCTGGTACGCGCCGGTGGAGAGGACGACCACGACCAGCGTGAGCACCAGTGGCCCGCGGAGATCCCTGATGTCGATCACGGGCTCGGGAACCCGTCGCGACACCGCGACCCACCGGACGAGCAACGCGACGCCGACGACGAGGAGGACGAGCGGGCCCAGGGCGAACCAGCCGAACTTCGCTCCGAGACTGACATAGCTGAGCGTCGCCGCCAGGCCGCCGCCGAGCAGAACGGCCCCCACGACGTCGATCCTGCCCCCGGTTCGGAACGGGGACTCGGGAATCGTGCCGCGCACGCAGACCGCCGCGACGGCCGCGAGCACCGCCGAGACGAGGAACACGCTCCGGAAGCCGAACTCCTCGGCCAGGACCTTGAAGAAGAACGGCGAGGCGACGCCGAGGACCGCCGAGCCGGACGTCACGATGCCCACGACGGTCATCGCGATGCCGGGCGCGCAGATCTGCCGGATGAGCGCGACCGAGAGGAAGACGGCGGCCACGGCCGCGCCCTGCAACAGGCGTCCCGCGATGAACACCCAGATGTTGGGCGCCACCAGGCACACCAGGGCGCCCGCGCAGCCGATGAGCAGCGACGTCACGAGCGCTTTCCGCTTCCCGAAGATGTCGGCGCTCTTTCCCAGCAGTGGCGCCCACATCGCTCCGGCGAGCATCGCGCTCGCGTTGAGCCACGCCGCCTGGTCGGTGCCGAAGTGGTCGAGCATCTGGGGAAGGACGAGGAGCGGCGCCCCGACCACCGTGTCCACCATGACGTTGGCGAGAACCAGGATGGCCACTTGGCGGACGAGCCGCCGACTCCACCCGGTGTGCTGGTCGCTGTCCGGTGGTCGGGTGGCGCGCATGCTGATGGTTGGCATCGAGCGCTCTGTTCTTTCTGTGCGGCGGCAGGTTCGGACGGGGCTTCCGCATCGCCGCGTGACCGGACCGGCTCCCCGGAAGGCGCCCTGCTCTCGATCTCCAGCGACGTCCCCCGGTGCGGGGCGTGGTCTCGCCCTGTCCGCGGCCAAATTACGGCGACCTGACGCCGGGGCCAGGAAAATGCATGTTTCCGGCCGCAACAACGGCTCCGCCGCACAGAAAGGGCCACCGCCGACATGGCTGCCCCGGCCTTCGACGAACTCGACGTCGCGATCGTGGACGCCGTGCGGTCCGCGCCGCGCGCGAGCTGGCGGGACCTGGCCCCCGTCCTGGGCGTCGACGCGGCGACCGTCAGCCGGCGGTGGTCGCGCATGCGGTCGACGGGAGACGCCTGGGTCACCGCCCACCCGGCGGGAAGCGCGACCCCCACCTGCGCCCTGGTGGAGATCGACTGCACACCGGGGCGGTCGGGCGAGGTGGCGGACGTCCTGGCCGCCGACGTGGCGGCGGCCACCGTCAAGGTGACGTCCGGCGCGCGGGACCTGCTGGTGCTCGCGCAGGCGCCGGACCTCGACGCGCTCTCCGCCTACCTCCTCGACCGCGTGGAGCGCGTCCCCGGGGTGAGGAACGTGCGCAGCCACCTCATCACGCGGTCCACTGTGGAGAGCAGTCGATGGCGTGAGGGCGCGCTGAACCCGGAACAGCGCCGCCGCCTGCGGACCGGCACCGGCACCCGCCAGGACCGCGGAGCCGTCCTCCAGGACCCGGACCGCCGGATCGTCCGCGCGCTCAACGTCGACGGGCGGATGTCGTTCGAGCGGCTCGCCGAACACACCGGCCTCGGTCCCGTCGCCGCGCGACGGCGGTTGACCCGGCTGGCGGAGGCGGGGCTGATCACCTTCCGCTGCGACACCTCACGCCACCTCTCGGGACGGGCCGTCGCCGCGGTCTACTTCGGCTCGCTCGACGTGCGCGACCTGGAGAGCGCCGAGGAGCGAATCCGCGCGCTGCCCGGGGTGCGAGCCTGCAACCTCGTGGCAGGGCCCTACAACCTCATCGTCGACGCGCGACTGCGATCGACAGCCGAGGCGCACGACTTCGAGCGGACGATGAGCCAGGCGCTGCCGACGTTGCGAATCCAGGACCGGTCGGTGGTCCTGCGCCCGGTCAAGCTCCTCGGTCGCGTTCTCGACGCGGAGGGGAGATCGGTGCGGTCCGTGCCGCTCCTGGTCGACGATCCACATGCGACGGAGGCGTCGCTGAAACTGCCCTCAGGTCACGCGAAGTAGCCGGGTAAGGCGGACTGATTGGATGCCGAACGCCGGGCGCGGTGACGGTTGCCGAGCAGATCCCGCCGTCACCGCGCCCAGCGTTCCGGTGAGATGGGCGGCTTACTCGACCGTCAGCGTCGCGGTCGAGTACACCGTGCCGCCGGTGCCGGTGGCCTTGATCGTGTACGTGTAGGTTCCCCGTGCCGTGGGCGTGATCGTTCGCGTGCCGGAGGGCACGGCCAGCGCGCCCGACCAGCTACCGCCGCCGGTGCCGGGGGAGACGGAGTCCGCGGTGATCGTCTTGACGTTGGTCGACGTCCAGCTCAGCGACGTGCTCTGCCCGAGAGTGATCTTCCGGTCGAGGTCGTCGACCGACAGGCTCACCGTGGGCCGGTTCGGGCCGACCGCGGGGTTCCTCGGCGTCACCCGGGGCGGCGGGTTCGTGTCCGGGCCCTTGTTGAGCGAGAAGGACCACCCCTCGAAGCCGCCGGGAGTGACGTTGCGGCCGAGCGCGCCGTAGTTGCTGTAGGTCCACTTGGTGCCCGACCCGTCGGCGTGCCAGTACGACCAGTACGCGGCAGCGGGTGGCGTGTCGATACAGGACTCCGTGTAGCCCGGGGTCGAGGACGAGCCGATCGGGATCTCCTCGGTCGGCGACGGGCGGTTCTCCAGGCGGCACACGAAACCCAGTCCCCACCGGTCGGTGCCGGTCACCGCGATCCCGGCGTCCTGCAACGCCTCGATGCCGTTGCGCTCCGTGCCGGGGCGCGGGTTCGGCGAGCACCGGGTGATCGTGGGCGCGGGAACGCCCCCGTTGCCGTTCAGCTCCTGGAAGTCGATGACGACGGTGACGCCGGTCAGGGCGTCCCTGCCGGTGCAGATCCCGTTGTAGCCCTTGGTCGGGTCGACCGCGCCGGCGGCGGGCGCGACCGCCGCGGCGGCCGCCAACGACACCGCCAGCGCCGACAGACCGGACAGGATTCGTTTCACAGCACTACCCCCATGTTCCTGTTCTTCCGCGCGATGGCACGTCAAAAGGTGGAACCGAGCACGAGATCGTCGCCAGGTGCGTCACTGTTCGTCGTTCTGGTGCGGTGCAAGGGATTGGTCGCTGTCGGCTTCGACGCCGGGTCGACGTGGCACCGGGTGAGGTCGGAGAAGCCGACCTGGGACAGCCCGAGCGATGCCTGCGCGCCCGCCCTGATCCACGTGTGCGGGTTCACCATGCCGTTCGTCCGGGCCGCCCGGTACTCAGCCGGGGTGTAGGCGATCGCACCGATGTCCTTGGCCAGAGCCGTGCCCGCGTCCGCGTCGGTCACCTGCGCGGACTTCAGGAACGCCACGCCCCGGTCCACCTCGGCGTCGGCCCCGCCCGCCTCGGCGAGCGCCTGCGTGATCAGCCCCGTGCTGTTGGTGTTGGGGGCCTGGGTGCCCACGCCGCCGCCCCACCCACCGCCGCTGTCCTGCCTGCCCCTGAGCCAGGCGACCGCGCGGGAGATCGGTTGGTCAAGTCCGTTCGCGCCGGCTTTCCGCGCGGCGAGCATCGCCGACAGCGCGATCCCGGTGGCGTCGCCGTCGGGCGGCGACTTGCCGAGCGGCCTGCCCTCGTCGCAGGTCGAGACCTTGCGGCCGTCGGGTGTGACGTGGTCGCCGACCTCCGTGGTGGGGATGTACTCGAAGAAGATCCGGAAGTAGCCCTCGGAGCACTGCTGCGTCAGCAGGGTGTCGAGGGCGAGCCGGTCGTTCTCGCCGACCCCGGCCAGCCCGATCACCGCGAGCGCCTGGCCGAACACGTTGGCGTTGTTGCGCACCAGATGAGCCAGGGCCGGGTTCTTGGAGTAGTCGCTGACCCGGCCCCGGTCCGGGCCGGAGCGCCGGATCGCGCCCCTGGTCTCGGCGACCATGTCGTGACCGTCGAAGTTCCGCGGGTCGCGGCCCGACACCTCGGCCGCCACCAGCACCTTGGCCGCCGCGCCGCCGACGATGATCGCGTCGTAGCCCTGGCCGGGCACCAGGGCGTCCCACGTGAAGAAGTCGCTGGCGTGCCCCTTGTCGTCGAGGTACGTGACGATGGGCTCGGCCAACGCGCCCTCGTCGGCGGCGTGCGCCGCGAAGAGGGTGTCGATCATCAGACCGTGGTCGGGCAGCGCACCGCCGAGCGGGTTCTCGTAGGTGCCTTCGGGTGAGAGCCGCGCTGCCAGCCACCGCGCGTTCGCGCTCGCCGCCGGCGGATCAGGCGCGGCGGAGGCGATGCTGGCGGAGGCGGTGCTGATGAAGAACATGGACATCAGGAGCACCAGAGCGGGCAACGCGGTGAGTACCAGCGAAGGACTGCGACCGCGCGTCGTGCCGTTGTTCGGCGCGCCAAACGGACCCCACATCCCCAACGTCCCCCTGGAGTTCCCGGCAGTGCGTTGACCGACGGTTGCTGTGGTGCTGTGGACCCAGGGGAGCGTAACTCCGTTCTCACCCATCCCGTCACCGCCGTCCAGCCGAGGCCGAAAGGAGTACGCGGTGCTCCGAACGAGGTTTCCACGACGCGACAGCGTCGCGCCGGCTCCGGCGAGGTGGTCCTGAGTAGACAGTCCACTCAGGACTGGTCGCTGCGCGGTGCGGTGAGAAGCCGGAGGTAGTCGGTCAGCGCCGTGCCCGTGGGTTGGGACGCGGTGAACCCGACGTGGCCGTCAGGGCGGACCAGCACGGAGGCGGGCCCGGTGATGCCGTAGGCGCGGTGGGCGTGCCCTTCGGTGTCGACAACAACGTTGTCGCTGGCCGACTCCGTTGTTCCTGGCGGCACCACGGTGATCACGCGCACGGGGTCGATATCGACGGTGTCGGCGTGGGCGGTCGGGGAAGCGGTGGGCTGGCCGAAGCGCAGCAGTGTGAGGTGTGGACCGCGGAAGAGCTCGAACAGACTCGTGGTGGTGTCGCGGACGCGGAGACCAGGTGCGTCCGGCGCGCGGTCACCAGCCCTGATGCCGGTCGTCTCGTCGAGGTCGCGCGACAGCGGGCTGTCGGGATAGCCGATGCTGAGCTGGGTGATGTCGGCGAACTTGTCCTTGGCGGAGAAGGCGTCCGTGGCCACTTCGAGATTTCCCCTGCCGGATTCCTCCCTGGTCGCCGTGTCGTAGCGCCGGGTGCTCGTCGCCAGCAGGGACCGCGCGACGGGGAGACGTTCGGCCTCGTAGGTGTCCACAAGGGACGCTGGAGCCCCGCGCAGGACGTGGGCGAGCTTCCAGCCGAGGTTGTACGCGTCCTGGAGTCCGGTGTTCATGCCCTGGCCGCCCGTGGGCGGGTGCACGTGCGCGGCGTCGCCGGCGACGAGGACGCGTCCTTGTCGGTAGCGGTCCGCCATGCGGATGTTCGGTCGCCAGGTCGAGGTCGCCCAGGTGGCACCGAAGGTGACGCCGGGAAGGCGGCATTCGGCGGCGAAGATCCGGCGCAGGGTGGCGGTGGTGGGCGCGGGGATCTGCCCGGTGTCGTCGGGGTGGACCCGGGCGAAGAACACCCAGCCGTCGAGATCCCGTTGCCAGGTGAGCATCGTGCCGGTGGACCAGATGTGCAGGTGGCTCGGGTCGAGGCCGTCGATCTCGGCGCACCCGGTGATGAAGTGCTCCGTGTCCCGGGTGTGGCCCTGGAAGGAGATGCCGGCCAGCTCGCGGACCCGGCTGGACGCGCCGTCGCATCCCACGACGTACCTGGCGGTGATCTGGTGGGCGACGCCTGCGGTGCGCACCGTGGCGACGACGAGGTCGGCCCGGCCGGCCCGGTCGTCCAAATCCACGAGTTCGTGGTCGAACTCGACCCGAACGCCCCAGGAGGCCAGACGGTCGCTGAGGATCTCCTCGGTGGACTGCTGGGGGAGTTCCACGAAGGAACACCGGTGCGGCGCGTCCGGCGTGGGGCGGTTCGCGCTCTCCGCCCCGGGGTCGAGCTCGCGCACCACGGTGTCGCCCTCGTAGAGGTACGCCTTCGGGTCGCGCCGGCCACGGGCGTGGACCTCGTCGACGACGCCGAGGTCGTCGAGGATTTCCAGGCTCCGCGCGGACAACGCGCGTCCCCGGGCTCCGGTGGGAACCCGGGTGGCCCGCCTGTCGACGACGCGCACGGCGACACCGCGTCGGGCCAGCTCGCAGCCCAGCAGCAGCCCGACCGGGCCGCCGCCGACCACGAGCACCTCGGTGTGGGGGGTGGGCACAGCGCAGCCTCGCTTCTCGTGGAGGGGTGGGTGGGAGCGGAAGATCGGGCGCACGTCCTCGAACTGTCGGCAGTCGACCAGATCCCGGCCGGTGGCGACAAGGACTCGCGCGTGGCCCGGCCGGGATCTGGCCGGGCTCACGGCATGGTCTGGCCGCCGAGCAGGGCGGCGAGCCGCGGGAGCGCGCCAGCGGCCTCCGCGCCGCCCAGGAAGTTGGGGAAGTCCCGCCAGTGCGCGATCTGGCCGTCCCGCGCCCGGAGCACCCCGATCGACGAGGTGAAGCGGAACGGCGTGCCGGCCAGCGCGGCCGCGTTCTCCGACCGGACGCCGGACAGGTCGAACTCGAAGGCGACGACCTCCGGGTCCGTGGTGTCGTAGATCGTCGCGACCGCCTCCCGGATGTCCAACGCGGCGCGCATGCCCTCCGCCGCGCGGTCGGCCAGGTGCCGCTGGATCGCCGCCCGCCCCGTGAACCGCCGGGCCATCCCGGGCAGCGCGAACGGTGTCTCGTACACCGCGTCCTCGGTGAACTCGACGGCGCCGGCCTCGCCCAGCAGCCCGCGCCGCAGGCGCTCGACGATCTCCCTGGGCCCGGCCACCCCGTGGTCCCGCTCCGTCATGGCAACTCCTCGGCTCGCTCGCGGGTTATTCGGAGATGTCTCTCCGTTTGACTATATGGAGGGATCTCTCCGGTTAGCAAGCGGTCCGAGGTACGATCGCCGCGTGGTCGACGAGTCAGCGGTTCCCGGCGGCAGGCGGCTGCGCGCGGACGCGCGCCGCAACCGGGAGCTCGTGGTCGCCGCCGCCCGGACCGCCTTCGCCGAGGACGGGTTGGCGATCTCGTTCGACGAGATCGCGCGCCGGGTCGGCGTGGGGGTGGGCACGGTCTACCGGCACTTCCCGACCAGGGAGGCCCTGTTCGAGGCGGTGCTCCTCGACCGCGTCCGCCAGTTCGTCGCCGACGCCGTGGCGCTCGCCGACGCCGACGACCCGGGCCGGGCGTTCCTCGGGTTCGTCACCGCGGTGATCGACCAACTGGCGCTGAACCAGGCGCTGTGCGAAGCGCTGGAAGCCAGCGCCGGTGTGGGGTTCGAGACCGCCCCGACCGTCGAACGCGACTTCCTGGACGCGGTCGGCACTCTGCTGCGGCGTGCCCAACAGGCCGGTGCGATCCGGTCCGACCTCGATGTCGTCGACGTGCGGGACATTCTCGTCGCCTGCGCCACCGCGCAACGACGGGCCAGTCGGCGTGGTGGCACCAGTCGCCTCGTCGCCGTGGTCTGCGAGGGCATGACCAGTGCGGAAGACGCGCGGTCCTGAGCCTCTCCCGATCTCCACATCGACCCGGGTGGAGGTCGATATCTGACCGTTCGGTTTGTTCCCGGTATTCGGTGAAAGATCCGTGACGGCAGATCAGGTGCTGAGGGCCTTACGTCCTGACGGCCGGCGTCGGCGCCGGCGCGATGGTTGTTCATCCCGGCGTGAGTGATCGCCGCGGGCGGAAGTGCGTGATCGATCAAAGAGAACTGATCGCGGGGCCTAATAGTGATCTTTTCGGAAAAGGTCAAGAGTGGCTGGTGATCTTGGGGTGGAAAACCGTTCTGTCGAGTGATGTCACGGGCCGGGCGTGTCCGGTGCCGCCCTGGTTGCGGTATGCACGAGAGGCCGTCGGATGTCGATCCAGACCGCCCGGTCCGGACCCCGGGGGAGTCGCGGGAGGGCAGGTCGGTGCGCGGGAGGTCAGTCACCGATGCGGACCCTGTCGTCCAGTCTCGTCGAGGAACGCCCACTGTTGCGCCTGTTCGTGATCACCGGGGTTCGCCTGTACCGGGAGGGCCTGGTGGTGGCGCTCGGCGGTCGACCGGAGGTCACCGCGGTCGCCGGGGCCGGGAGCTGCCAGGAGGCGCTGGCCGCGGCGCGGGAGTTCCGACCGGACATCGCGCTGCTCGACATGTCCATGGTGGAGAGCGCGGAGACCGCCCGCGTCCTGACGCGCCTGGTGCCCACGGTGAAGATCGTGGGGCTGGCCGTGCCCGAGACCGAGAGCGACGTGCTGGCCTGCGCCGAGGCCGGGGTCGCCGGGTACGTCCCCCGCGACGGCTCGCTCGTCGACCTGGTGACCACCCTGCGCCACGTGGCCAGGGGCGAGACCGTGTGCTCGCCGCAGATGGCCGCCGTCCTCATGCGCAGGGTGGCCGCCCTGACCCGGGAGCGACAGCCCTCCCGCTCGGCGGTGACGCTCACCCGGCGTGAGCGCGAGATCGTGGACCTGATCTCGGCCGGGATGGCCAACCGGGAGATCGCCAGGGAGCTGGGGATCGAGCTGTGCACGGTGAAGAACCACGTCCACAACATCCTGGAGAAGCTCGGCGTGCGCCGGCGCACCGAGGTCGTGGGCCTGGCCCGCGCCTGGGTGTAGCTCCGGCCCCGTGCGCGTCGCGCGGGCGCGCCATGCCAGGTCCTCTCAGTGTCGTCGAGCCCGCGGTTGTCCTCCTCCGGCTCCGGGTTCCCGTCATCTTCTCCGTCCCGGTGGCCGCCGGTCTCCGTTCGTCGATGACGTGAATCTTCCGGTCGGACCGGATCCGGTTCGGCGGGTGGAGCGGATCGGGTTCCCCGCCGTCGGGAAGATCCGGATCGTTTCTCGATCTCGGTTCCCCTTTCGGCCGAATCCGGGACGGGTGGGAACCGGTCCGGGTCGACCCGGGAACAGATCCGAGGATGCATTGCTCCTGGCGGCGGAGGAGACGTTAGGTGGACGGGGAGGATCTCCGTCACGGCATGGGAGACGACGATGACCGAAACCGCGCAGGCCGCGAACAAACCGCATCCCTGTCCGCCACCTCCTCCGCCGAGTGTCGATCCCGAGACCGAGCTCCAGAAGTTGCGGGAGCGGGAGGCCAAGGACAAGGTGATCGTCACCGGTCTCCAGTCCGACCTGAAGGACATCGGGGTCGCCATCACCGATCTCGGGAAGAGCCGCGACGAGATCAAGAAGGCCTGCGACAGCTACCGGATCGCCAATCCGCGGACCCGGGTCGAGCAGGCGCACTGCGACGCCCACAAGAAGCTGCACTGCCTCGCCAAGAAGGTGCAGGAGCTGCTGGGGAACGACAAGGCGCACGAGCTGTACGAGCTGGTCGAGAAGTTCGGGCAGGACGTCAGGGACAAGGCGTGCGACCTGGAGGGTGCGCGGTTCAGCCTCCAGGTCGCGCAGTCGCACAAGCGCAAGGCCGACGAGAAGCTCACGGCGGAGAAGGCCAAGCTCCGGGACATGCTCGCGACCGAGTCGAACTCGAAGGTCCCGCTGACCGAACTGGAGCAACTGCGCAAGGGCATGCACGACGCCATGGCGAAGAACGACGCGGTCGAGGCGTACCTGCACTGCAAGGAGATCCTGCGCCGTCACGACTGGCTGGTCCAGGCGTACCCGGAGCCCGACTACTTCTGCGTCGACCTCATCGAGCAGTGGGGCGTGGTGTACAAGGCGCAGAAGGACGTGTGGGCCAAGAACGAGGAGTGCCGCAAGCACGAGGCGGACGTGGAGCGGCTCACGATTCTCCTCGACGGCAAGCCGAGCGGGTGGCGCACCGATCCGCTCGGTGAGGTGCGGCGCCGCTGGAAGGAGAAGCAGGCCAAAGAGACGCGGACGCGCGCCGGCGAGGAGCCGGGGGCCGCGACGCCGTCGGGAGACGCGGCCGGCGGACCCGCCCAGCAGGAGACGCCGGCGAAGTCCGGTGATCAACCCCCACCGGGAGACACCGAGCGCCGGGATCGCGACCAGCGGCGCAAGGAGCTGCGCCAGGAGCGCGTGACCACCGAGGAGCGGAAGCGCGAGCTGGAAGGCCAGCTGCACGCGACGACGGACGAGGACCGGCAGGCCGAGCTGCGAGAGAAGATCAGCGAGACCGACCGGCGGATGACGAAGATCGATGAGGAACTGGCTGGGCTGGGTGAGGAGGGCGGAGCGACGCCGTGAGCGGCGCCCTCGCCCTGTACGCCGTCACCAGCACGCTCCAGCAACTGATCTTCCACGCCTGTCGGGACGACCCGGTGCTGCGCGGGGTGGTGCTGAGCGAGTCGGAGATCGTCCTCGACGACCCGGCCCGCGCCGCGAAGGACGCCGCCAACAAGGTGTCCCTGTGGCTGTACCGGGTCAGTGAGGACGAGTTCGTGCGCAACCACCCCGCCGCGCACGGCGTGGGGTCGACCCGGCGCCAGTTCCCGCCCCTCGCGCTGGACCTGCACTACCTGGTCACCCCGATGACCGGCTCCGCGTGGAGCGACCAGATCCTGTTGGGCCGCACGATGCAGATCCTCAACGACAACGGCGTCCTCCGGATCGACGACCGGGACGACGAGGTGGTCGACGAGATCCAGGTCCTCCTCGGCCGGCCGGAGCTGGGCGACCTCACCCGGATCTGGGAGGCGCTGCACGAGCCCTACCGGCTGTCGGTGAGCTACCTGGCCCGGGTGGTCCGGATCGACAGCACCCGGTTCGAGGAGCACCCGGTCGTCTGGGAGGCGACGGCGACGTACACCACCCGCGTCCCGGCGCCACCCGACATCCCCGACATCCCCGAGAACACCGGCAGAACTGGCAGAACTCGCAGAACTGGCAGAACTGGCACTGACAGCAACGACAGCTCCGACAGCACCACGACAACTGCCTGAGGAGACCTGATGCCCGAGTACCTCGCTCCCGGCACCTACGTCGAGGAGGTCCGTGGCGACGTCGTGCCCATCGAGGGGGTGGGGACCAGCACCGCCGGCTTCGTCGGGTTGACCGAGCGCGGTCCCCTCCAGCCCACCCTCGTCACGTCCTGGTTGGAGTACCAGCGCAGGTACGGAGACGTCGTTCCGCCACGGGTGTCCGTGCTTCCCCTGTCGGTCCAGGGTTTCTTCGCCAACGGCGGACAGCGGGTCTACATCGCCAGGATCACGCGGAAGAACGCGACCCGGGCCGAGATCACCCTCGACGGCGACGGCGCGCCGAAGGTCCGCGCGGTCGGCCCCGGCGCCCACGGCAACCGGATCTGGGTCCAGGTCAGCAAGTCCAGCATGGGCGGCGAGAAGAAGTTCCGGCTCACGATCTACTACTACCGGGACCGCGTGGTCGAGCCGCCGCTGGACCTGCGCAAGTACCCCCCGGACGTCACCGAGGAGTTCGACGACCTGAGCGCGGACCCCCAGGACAGCCGGTTCGCCAGCACCGTGGTCAACGCGTCGTCGTACCTGGTGGCGCTGGAGTGGCCCACGCCCACTCCCGGTGTGCCGACCATCCCCGAACAACCCGAGCCCAAGGCGCTCGCCGACGGCGGCGACGGCGAGGACCCGTTGACCGCCGAGGAGTTCGAGGGCACCAAGGACCGCACGCCCGACAAGTTCACCGGGCTGGGGGCGATCGGCACGATCGACGAGGTCGCCATCCTGGCGGTCCCCGACGCCGTCAACACCGTGCTGCTGCCGAACAAGGCCGACCGGACCACGGTGGTCGACAAGATGCTCCAGCAGTGCCGCGACCTGCACGACCGGTTCGCGATCCTGGACGTCGAGCCCGGCCAGGCCAACATCACCGCGAACGCCGCGAGCCAGGTGCCGTCCCGGTCCGAGCACGCCGCCATCTACTACCCGCACCTGCGCGTCCTGGACCCCACCAGCCGGCAGGCGGTGCTCGTCCCGCCGAGCGGGTTCGTCGCCGGTGTCTACGCCTTCAACGACACCACCCGCGGCGTGCACAAGGCGCCGGCCAACTACGAGGTGCGCGGCATCCTCACCAGCGACATCCGGCCCGGCGAGGGGCCGCTGGAGTTCACGGTGGGCCAGGGGCAGCAGGCGATCCTCAACCCGTTGGGCATCAACGTGATCCGCGACTTCCGGTCGACCGGGCGCGGCGTGCGGGTCTGGGGCGCGCGCACCATCTCCGACAACGCGGAGTGGCGCTACATCAACGTCCGCCGGCTGTTCACCTTCGTCGAGGAGTCCGTCGACAAGGGACTCCAGTGGGTGGTCTTCGAACCGAACTCCGAACCCACCTGGGCGCGGGTGCGGCGCACCGTCGACACCTTCCTGGAACGCGTCTGGCGGGACGGCGCGCTGATGGGCGGCAGCAAGCAGGAGGCGTACTTCGTGCGCTGCGACCGCTCGACGATGACCGAGGACGACATCAACAACGGTCGGCTGATCTGCCTGGTCGGCATGGCGCCGGTGCGGCCGGCGGAGTTCGTGATCCTGCGCTTCTCGCAGAAGACGGTCGAGGCCGCCGCCTGATCCGGGCGGCAGCGAGGAAGGAACGGCGATGCCCACCGGACAGCGCAACGATCCGTACGCCGCGTTCAACTTCACCCTCGACATCGACGGGCTGTCGGGCTCACACGGGTTCTCCGAGTGCAGCGGCGCCAACACCGAGCAGGACGTGATCGAGTACCGCGAGGGCAACATGGACGCGGCGGTCGTGAAGATCCCCGGGCTGAAGAAGTTCGGCGACATCACGCTGAAACGCGGCTACACCACCAACCGCGAGCTGTGGGAGTGGCGGCGGGCGGTGCTCCAGGGGAAGGTGGTGCGCCGCAGCGGGCACATCGTGCTCAACGACGAGGCGGGAAAGCCCGCGCTGCGCTGGAAGTTCACCAACGCCTGGCCCCGCAGGTACGCGGCGCCCACGCTCAGCGGCACCACCAACGAGGTGGCCGTGGAGGAACTGGTGCTGGCCGTCGAGAGCCTGGAACTCGAACAGGGGGCCAAGTGAGCACCGAGGCCCGGCGGTCCGCCCCCACCAGGGAGGCCCCGCTGGGCACCCACCGGGCGCCCGGCGTGCGCCTGGAACGGCTCGACGCCGCGCCGCAGGCCCGGGTGGCGGTGCGGACGGACATCGCGGGCTTCGTCGGGATCGCCGAGCGGGGACCGCTGCACCGGGCGGTGCGGGTGGACGGCTGGGACCAGTTCCGGGGCGTCTTCGGCGCGCACCTGGCGCACGCCTACCTCGCCTACGCGGTGGAGGGGTTCTTCGCCAACGGCGGCAACCAGTGCTGGGTGGTGCGGGTGGCGGACCCGGCGACCGCCGCCCCGGCCGGCGCGGCCCTGCCCGGCGCCGACGGGATCGCCGGACTGGCGCTGCGGGCGAGCAGCCCCGGCGGCTGGGGGAACCGGGTCGAGTACCGGGTGGGCCCGGTCGGCCCGGAGCGGTTCACCCTCACCCTCCGGTTCGGCGAGGTGGTCGAGGTGTGGCACGGGTTGGCGGCGCGGGCGGAGGCCGTGTCCGGCCGGGACCCCGAGCGGGCGCTCAACGACCCGGTGACCGGGTCCCGCCTGGTCACCGCGTCCTGGACCCGCCCGCCCGAGGGCGCGCCGCCCCCGCTCCCGGTGCGCGGCTGGCTCACCGGTGGCGTCGACGGGTTGTCCGCCCTGCGCCCCGAGCACTTCGCGTCGGAGGCGGAGAACTGGGGGGTCGGCGCGCTCACGAGCGTCGACGACGTGGCGCTGGTCAGCGTGCCCGACTGCTGGCCCCGCCCCACGACGCCCGCGCGTCGGCCGCGCAGGCCGCGGGACCCGTGCGCGACGGCCGTGCCAGCGACCGAACGGCCCACAGCGCCAGGAAAGTCCTCAGTGGACGGCGGATTGACGGTGGACGGTGGGTCCACAGTGGACGGAGGGGACGCGCCGGTCCGGTTCACCGCTCAGGAGACCGCCGGGCTGCACCAGGCCGTGCTGCGCCACTGCGAACGCCGCGCCGACCGGGTGGCCCTCCTGGACGCGCCCCCGGCGCCGGCGTGCGGGACGGTGATCACGCCGCACGACGTGGTGGCCTGGCGCCGCCAGTTCCACAGCTCCTTCGGCGCCCTCTACCACCCCTGGTTGGTCGTGCTGGACCCGAGAACCGGGGGGACCGCCACCGTGGCCGTGCCCCCCAGCGGCCACGTCGCCGGGCTGTGCGCGCGAACGGACCGGACGGCGGGCGTGCACCGGGCCCCGGCCGGCGAGGCCCTCCGGCTCGCCGTCGACACGACGTCCACTGTGGACGACGACGTCCACGGGTCGCTGAACAGCAAGGGGATCAACGTGATCCGCTCGGCCAGGGGAGTGCGCGTGCTGGGCGCGCGCACGCTGGCCGACTCCGACTCCGAGTGGCGGCACCTCAGCGTGCGGCGGCTCGTGCTCGCCCTGGAGAAGCAGATCACCGTCGACACCGCGTGGACGGTGTTCGAGCCGAACTCGCCCGACCTGCGCGGCGAGCTGGAGCGGGTGGTCAGCGGGGTCCTGGAGGAGGTCTGGCGGTCCGGGCGGCTGGCGGGGGGCACCCGCGAGGAGGCCTACCAGGTGCGGTGCGACGCCGCGGTCAACCCCGAGCGCGAGCTCGCGGAGGGCCGGCTGACCTGCCTGGTCGGGGTCAACCCGCCGGCGCCGGCGGAGTTCGTGGTGCTCAGGGTGGTGCGCACCCCGGCCGGCGTGCAGGTCGAGGAGCCGGGGAGCGGCCGTGGTTGAGCTGGGCCGGTCGAGGTACCCGTTCGTCGCGTTCCGGTTCGAGGTCCGGGTCGACGAGATCACCGTGGCCGGGTTCAGCGAGTGCGGCGGGCTGCGGGTGGAGACCGAGGTCCAGGACTACGCCGAGGGCGGCGTCAACACTCACGTGCACAAGCTGCCCGTGCGGACCAGGCAGAGCAACATCCAGCTCCGCCGCGGGGTGGCCGACCGGGTGCTGTGGGACTGGTACGGCGAGCTGACCAAGGGACTGGTCCGGCGGCGCAACGGCACCATCCTGCTGCGCGACCCCGACGGGAGCCGGGTGGTGGCCTCCTGGCACTTCCGCCGCGCGTTCCCGGTGACCTGGGCCGGTCCGGAGCTGGACGCCACCCGGAACCAGGTGGCGGTCGAGACGATCGAGCTCGCCCACGAGGGCCTGGAGCGGAGGAGCTGACACCGGATGCCGCTGCACATCGAGAACCTGACCAGCCGGGTCCACCTCGACGGGGCAACGCCGTGGACCAGGGCGCAACTCGACGAACTCGTGGAGCTGGTCCGCGCCCGGCTGGCCAGGGACCAGCGCGAGGCGGCGCGGTTGGCCGAGGAGACCGCGCCCCGCCGGGACGCGGCGTCGCCGCACCCGATCACCCGGTGAGGACCCGGTGACGAGGGATCCGGCGACGAGGGACCCGGTGAGGATTCGGTGAGGAGAACCCGATGAGCCTGACCAAGATCCATTTCGAGGTGCTGGACAAGGCCGCGGTCGACCGGGCCCGCGGGCTGTCCGACCGGTTCGTCGCCCAGTTCAACCCCACCGACTACACCCTGGTCAAGGGCGCGCAGCTCGCCGAGATCGGCATCCCCGGCGTCGACTCGCCCGTCCTGCAGTTCGTCCGCGGCCAGGACGAGCGGCTGACGCTGGAGCTGCTGTTCGACACCACCGCCGACGGCATGGGGGAGAAGGCCACCGACGTGCGGACCCTGACCCGGCAGGTCTACCAGCTCGTCAAGATCCAGCCGGCGACCCACGCCCCACCCCGGTTCCGGCTCACCTGGGGCAAGGGCCTGTCCTTCACCGCGATCGCCGAGCAGGTCCAGCAGCGGTTCACGCTGTTCAGCCCGAGCGGCATTCCCCTGCGCGCCACCGTGACGCTGTCCCTGCGCGAGTACAAGACGTTGGAGCAGCAGCTCGCGGAGCTGAAACTCCAGTCCCCGGACCACACCAAGGTCCGGGCGGTGCGGCGGGGGGAGACCCTGGCCACGATCGCGGCCAGGGAGTACGACGACCCCGGCGCCTGGCGGGCGATCGCCGACCGCAACCCCGGCGTGGACCCGCGTCGGCCGCGCCCGGGCACCGTGCTGGAGATTCCGCCGCTGGCGCCGGGGAACGCGCCGTGAGCACCTCCGCGCAGCCCATCTACCCGGGCCAGGACTTCTACGTCCCGGCCTTCGAGGTGAACCCGCCGGGACGGCGGATGCCCGGGGACGTGCTGCACGACGTGATCGACGTCAGCTACGCCGACGGGCTCGGCCAGATCGACAGCTTCTCGTTCACCGTCAACAACTGGGACGCCCGCAAGCGGACCTTCAAGTACAGCGACGGCTCCACGTTCCTCCCCGGGCAGAAGTTGGAGCTGTGGATGGGGTACCGGGGTGGCTCCGGGCTGACCCGGCTGATGACCGGCGAGATCACCTCGCTGCGGCCCAGCTTCCCCGCCAACGGCCAACCCACCCTCGCCGTCACCGCGCTCAACGTGCTGCACCGCTTCCGCGACCGGCAACAGACGGTGGTGTACGAGAAGAAGACCGACAGCCAGATCGCGAAGCAGATCGGCGACCGGCTCGGCGTTCGCGTCCACACCGCGCCGAGGAACGAACAGCCCTACCCGTACCTGTTGCAGGACAACGAGTACGACATCGTCTTCCTGCTCGAACGCGCCCGCAGGACCGGGTACGACCTGTGGGTCGACGAGGACCAGCGAACCGGCAGGAGCGTGCTGCACTTCGAGCCGTCGGCGAGCCTGCGCCGGGTCGCCCACCGGCTGACCTGGGGGCGGTCCCTGCTGGAGTTCGAGCCCAGCCTGAGCACCGCCCGCCAGGTGAGCGAGGTCGTCGTCCAGGCGTGGGACCGGCGGTTGAAGAAACCGATCAGGGCGACGGCGCGGCGCGCCGACGTCGGCGCGCACACCGACCAGGAGGTCGAACGCGCCTTCGCCCAACGGGTCGAGGTCACCTCCGCGGTGGTGGCCAACGAGCAGGAGGCGAACCGGATCGCCCAGGACCGGTTGCGCGACATCGCCCACGACATGATCCAGGCCAGCGGGTCCACCGTCGGCCTGCCCGACCTCCGTGCCGGCTGCAAGCTGCGGATCGACGGCCTGGGCCGGCGCTTCGACGGAACCTACTTCGTGACCGGCACCCGGCACGTCCAGAACGACGCCGGCTACCGGACCACCTTCGAGTGCCGGCGCGAGAGTTGAGGGGACAGCACATGGCGGACCACGGCCTGCTCGTCGGCGTCGTCGTCGACCTCAACGACCCGGAGAAACTGGGCCGGGTCAAGGTGAGCTACCCGGAACTGGGCGACGCCCGCAGCGACTGGGCCCGCCTGGTCACCCTGATGGCCGGCAAGCACCGGGGCGCGGTGTTCCGGCCGGAGAAGGGCGACGAGGTGCTGGTCGGCTTCCTCCAGGGCGACCCCCGCGCGCCCTACGTGCTCGGCGGGGTGTGGAGCGCGCCGGACCCGCCGCCCCCGGACGACGGCAAGCCGGCGGAGAACAACTGGCGGTTCATCACCTCCCGCAGCGGCCACGTGATCCGCTTCGACGACACCAGGGGCAAGGAGAAGATCGAGATCGTTGACCGGAGCGCGAAACGACGGGTGACCATCGACAGCGCGCGCCGCAGGATCCGCGTCGAGGCCACCGAGGGCGATGTCGAGATCTCCGCGCCGGCGGGCACCATCCGGTTGTCGGCCAAGGCGATCGAGCTCGACGCGAGGACCACCGTCAAGGTCGAGGGCGAGCGCACCGTGGAGATCGGCGCCGCCACCTCCGTCAAGGTCAACTCCCGGCTCGGGCTGTCGTTGTCCGCCGGCACCGGCCTGACCATCCGGGGGGCCACAGTGGACATCAACTGAGGCCGCCCACCGAGGAAACCACCACGCGCCAGGCGAACGCGAGAGGGGACCGATCCATGGGCAAGCCCGCGGCCAAGCTCGGCGACCGGGTGACCGCGCTGGACACGCACCTGATCCAGCCGCCGGGCACCGCGCCACCCGTCCCGGTTCCGCACCCGTTCAACGGGATGCTGCTCGGGCAGCTCTCCCGGAACGTGCGGATCGAACGACGCCCGGCGGCGGTCCTCGGCAGCACGGCGACCAACATCCCGCCGCACATCCCGCAGGGCGGCACGTTCGTCAAGCCGCCCACGAACCAGGGTCGGGTCATCCTCGGCAGCCTCACCGTCCGCATCAACGGCAAACCCGCGGCACGCGCCGGCGACCTCGTCATGACCTGCAACGACCCCGTCGACCTCCCGGTCGGCCGGGTGATCGCCGTCAGCACGGTGCGGATCGGCGGGTGAGGCGACGTGGAGGGCGACATCCTCGGCCGGGGGCTGGCCTTCCCGGTCCGGCCCGGACCCGGCGGGGGGCTGCGCGGGGCCGCCGGGGCGGAGAAGGTGCGGCAGAGCATCCTGCTCGTCCTGTCCACCCGGCTCGGTGAGCGGCAGATGCGGCCCGACTTCGGGTGCGGCATCCACGACCTGCTCTTCGAACCCAACACCGTGCTGCTGCACGGCGTCGTCGCCGAGAAGGTGCGGACAGCGCTGACCCTGTGGGAGCCCCGCGTCGACGTGCTCGACGTGGCCACCGAGGCCCCGGCGGACACGCGGGACTGCCTGCTGGTCCGCGTCAGCTACCGCCTCCGCTCCGACAACACCACGCACAACGTGGTCTACCCCTTCTTCCTGAGCGAGGGCGCGGCCACCGGCGTGGGAGGGAGCGCGGTGTGACGCTGGAGATACCCAAGCTGGACCGGCGGACCTACGCCGACCTGGTCGCCGAGGCACACCGCCGCATCCGGCGGTTCTGTCCGGAGTGGACGGACCTCAACCCCAGCGACCCCGGGGTCACCCTGGTCGAGCTGTTCGCGTGGCTGACCGAGACGATGCTCTACGAGCTCAACCAGATCCCGGACCGCGCCTCCCTGAAGTTCCTGGAGCTGGTGGGTTTGCGGCCGCGGCCCGCCCTGCCCGCGCACGCCGAGGTGACCTTCACCGCCAACCCCCAGGCCGAGCGGGTCGTGGTGCCGGCGGGCACCCAGGTCGCCGCGACCGGTGCCGGCGACGCCCTGGTGGTCTTCGAGAGCGACGAGGAGTGCGCGCTCGTCCCGCACGCGCTCACCGACGTGGTCGTGGTCGACGGGTCCAGTCACGTCGCCGTCCTGACCGAGGGCGTCCGCCAGCCCGGCGCGTTCCGGCCCCTGGGTTGGGTTCCCCGCGTCGGCAACGCCCTGTACCTCGGCTTCTCGCCACCACCCGGAGCGCCCGATGACGCCGCCGGCCGCTTCCCCGCCCGGCTGGGCCTCCACGTGACCCTGCCGCCCTCGGCCCGCTCCGGCCTCGCGCGGAGCTGCTCCTCCTCGGGCGCCCAGTCCGACCCGGACGTGCGGCTGGTGTGGGAGTACTGGGGGCGGGCGGACGAGAGCTGGTGGCGTCCGCTGCCCGTCCTGACCGACGCGACGGCCCAGCTCACCGTCGAGGGCTACCTCGCGGTGACGGGCCCGGAGGCGATCCGGCCGACGCGGGCGGTCGAGGGGATCGGACCGCGGTACTGGCTGCGGTGCCGGCTCGCCGGCGGGCGCTACCCGAAGGGCCGGGAACCGGAGATCGAGGCCGTCACGCCGAACACGGTCCCGGTCCACAACCTCGTCACCGTGCGGGACGAGCTGCTCGGGCAGAGCGAGGGGCACCCCGACGAGTCCTACCGGCTGCTGCACTCCCCGGTCGCGGCCGGCAGCGTCGAGATCGAGGTCCGCGTCGACCCGGAGCGAGATCTCGACCCGGCCACCACGTCGCCGGCCCCCTGGCGGCGGGTCGACGACTTCCTGGCCTCGCGGCCGGGAGACCGTCACTACACAGTGGACGTCGCCACCGGCGCGGTGTCCTTCGGGGACGGTCGGCGGGGCCGGATTCCCCCGGTGGACGCGGAGATCATCGCCGTCGCCTACCGCCACGGCGGTGGGGCGGCCGGGAACGTCCCGGCCGGGGCGATCACCACGTTGCTGTCCGAACTGCCCGGTGTCGACGCGGCCACCAACCTCCGACCGGCCACCGGCGGAGCCGACCAGCAGTCGCTGGCCGACCTGAGGCGGGAGGCCCCCGCGCTGCTGCGGCACCAGAACCGGGCCGTCACCGCGGCGGACTACGCGGCCCTGGCCCGCGCCGTGCCCGGCGTGGCCGACGCCGTCGCCCTGCCCCTGGCCCACCCCGAACACCCGGGGGAGAAGGTCCCGGGCGCGGTGACCGTGGTCGTCGTCGCCGACACCGACGACGCCCAGCCCAAGCCCGGCCACGACCTGGTCGCCGCGGTCTGCGCGGAGCTCGAACCGCGCCGGCTGGTGGCCACCGAGCTCTACGTGCGGGCTCCCGGCTTCGTCGAGGTCGCGGTGGAGGCCGCCCTGCTCGTGGAGCGGCACGACCGCGGCGACGTGGTGCGCCGGCGCGCGGAGTCCACAGTGGACTCCTTCCTCGCTCCGCTCCAGCGGGACGGCGACCGCCGACGGGCCCGGTTCCAGCAGTGGTTCCTGCCCGCCCGGTTGTCGGGACTGCTCGCGTCGGTGCCCGGGGTGCTCACGGTCCAGCGCCTGTCCGTGTCCGTCGGCGGCGAGCCCGTGGGCGACCTGCTCAAACCGATCCGTCTCGCGCCCCACCAACTCGTCACGCACGGCAGGCACAACATCACGACGGGGCTCAACCAGACATGTCCGTGACCAGGCAGGGCAGTGTTCAGGCAGGACAGTGACCAGCAGGACAGTGACCGGGCGGGACGTCGGGAGAATCGGCGGAGGAGGCGCGGTGCGACCACAGCGACCCACGCACTGGTTGTTGGACGGCCGGACCGGCTGGCGCACGCGAACGAGCGACGGGATCACCGCCCGCCACAACCTCCGTCTCACCGGAGGAGTGCGTCCCCGTCGCCCCAGCCGAACGAGGCGGGTGGTCAGCGCCATGACCGTGCTGACAACCACGCGACCCGGGCTCCGCCGAACATACGTCCACAGTGGACAGTGGACCAGCCTTCTCCTCGACAGCCGGGTCTACCGCTGCGGATGGGACCGCGTCGCGCTGGACGTCCGGCTCCCGCCCGGCACGGCGGTGGTCGTCGACACCACCACCTTCGACGAGCCGCCCGACCCCAACGCGTTGGTCGAGTGGAGCCGGAGCGGAGAGCAGACCGGCCAGGCGGTCCCCACGGGGCGAGGAGCCACGCGCGCCACGCTCGACTGGCCGGTCCGCAGCCGCCCGGGCCGGTACCTCGCCGTGCGGCTGAACCTTCGCGGCCCCGGGTGGTGCACCCCGCGCGTCCACGCGCTTCGCGCGCACTACCCGCGCGCGTCCCATCTGGACTTCCTGCCGGAGGTCTACCGCTCCGACCCGGACAGCCGCGACTTCCTCGACCGCTTCCTCGCGTCGTTGTTGGGGATGTGGGACGAGCTGTCCGACACGGTCACCCGCCTGCCCGCGCTCTACGCGCCGGAGTCGGTGCCCTCCTTCGCCATGCTCCGGCTGCTGGCCACCTGGTTCGGCATCGACCTCAGCGGCATCGATCCCGGCGCCATCGATCCTGGCGGTGCTGATCCCGGCAGGGGCCACGTGGGCGGCATCGTCGACGCACGGCGATGGGTGCGAGCCAACCTCGACGTGCGGCGGAGAGAGGGAACCCCGTACGCCGTCCACGCCCTGATCTCCGCGTTGCTCCGCTCCCAGTTCGGCATCCGCGTCGCGGGAACCGGCTTCCCCCGGGTGGTGGAGGGAAAGGTCGGCCAAGGGGCGTGGCTGGCACTGAGCATCCCGGGACAGTCCACACTGGGCAGACCGCTCCACCTGTGGAGCGAGGCGATGGTCGGCCGCCTCCGGATCGGCCAGTACTCCCAACTGGGAAAGGCCAAGCTGGTGGGCGTCGGCGACCCCACCAGCGACATGGCCGCCAGCACCAACGCCGTGGGGCAGCGCTTCCGCGTGTACCTCCCGGCGGCGTGGAAGGCGAGACCGGGCCTGGAGCAGGCCGTCCGCCGGTTGCTGGACGCGGAGCGGCCCGCGGCCACCCAGTACGAGCTGTGCTGGACCGGCCCGGGGCTCCGCGTGCAGACGCAGTCGACCGTCGGCGTCGACACGGCGGTCGCGCCCGAGCTCGTGGGAGGACCCCGGGGTGACACACCACCGCGGACACCGGCCGCCGACCCGTGCGCGACGATCTGAGGAGCTGGCATGTCCCTCGACCACAGCGGACATCTCGGCGGCCCCCCACCCCAGGTCCCGCCGCCGCTCACCGACCGCAACGTCTACTTCACCGGCAAGTTCATGACGGCCAAGGACTTCGCCGCCGACACCGACTACCTGCTCAGCCGGCTTCGCCTGCACAACCGCGTGTTCCACGGCTGGGGTGTCGTCCAGGGGATGGCGGTGACGCACCACCCCAGGGGTGAGTGCAGGAACTGGGCGGTGGTGGAGCCGGGGTGGGCCATCGACCGCCTGGGGCGCGAACTCGTGCTCGCCGCCAGGAAGCCGGTCTGCCTGCCGCTGGGGCCGTCCGCCTGCGGGGACCAGCCGTCGCGGGACAAGCCCTTCCTGCTCTGCGCGAAGTTCGACCAGCAACTCGCGGAGGAGGTCCCCGCCTTCTACGACGGGGCCGCCGACGCGGAGGCGAAGCAGTACAACCGGTACCGGGACGCGGTCGTGCTGAGTCTGGCCGACCTGGACACCACGGACGAGCAACTGGTGCCCCTCGCCCGGATCGTGCCCAAGGGCAACGGGAACTACGACATCGAGCCGGTCCCCACCCCGTTGTCCACGACGTTGACCCGCATCACCCGGATCAACTGGACTCACGGAGGCGACTGGAACCCCGTGCCGGAACTGCGCGTGGACTTCGAGCGTCCGCTCCGCGAGTCGACGGATGCGGGCCGGGGCGTGAACCAGTGGACCTTCCTGGTCGAGTACTCCACTGATCCGAAGGAGGCGCGGAAACCCGTCCCCTTCCGCGGTCCACCGCGGCTCGACCAGAGCACCCGGCAGAGCGCCAGCTACGAGTGGGACCCGGAGTTCCTCCACCAGCTCAAGCCGGGAACCGTGATCCACGTGACCCTGTGCTGCGACTTCCTGGAGGACGAACGCGGGTGCGCGGTGGACGGCACCTTCCTGCTGGGACGACTTCCCAGCGGCAACGGAGCGCCGGGCGGCGACTTCCGGAGCTGGCTCGTGATCGGCGGCGGCCGCGCTGGCGGCGAGGAGCGACGGACATGACGGACATGACAACCCCGAGCACTTCCGCCACCCCCAACCCCACCGATGACGAGGACCCGTCGCAGGGGAAGCCGGTGGCGAGGACGCTCCACGAACTCGCGCGCCCCCTGTTCTTCGCCGGTCAGATGCTGACCGAGGACGACCTGACCGCGCTCGTGACCTGGGTCCAGGACAGGCTCTGGCTGGCCACGCTCCGGCAGGGCTGGGGTGTGGTCAGGGGACTCCACCTGTCGGCCGCCGAGGCAGCGAAGATCAGCGTGGCTCCCGGCTGCGCGGTGACCCCCAACGGGGACGACGTGGTCGTGCCCAAGGCGGAGGTGAAGGATCTCACCAAGGATCTCAGCTCGGTCTGCACGACCGGCCTGTCCTGCGTCGTCGACCTCGTGCTCCGCTACGCGGAGGAGGGGTACCGGCCGGTCAAGGGGCTGCGCGCGCCCGGCACACGCTCCACACAGGACAGTCAGTGCGGTTCGGTGAACGGCGATGGCGGCCAGGGCGGTGGGCAGTGCGACAACTCCCGCATGGCCGAGAAGTTCTGCCTCGAGGCGACCCCGGTGACGGGGAACCCGGAGGACCCTGCCGACTGGACGGCGTGGCAGAAGAGCTACTGCGATGCCGTCCAGCCACTCCAGAAGTCCGTCGACGACGGGTTCCCCGGCACGAGAACTCCCGACGACCGCAGGAAGTGGCTCCGAGCACTGCTGTCCCCACCACCCCAGCGGCACTCCTTTCTCGTCGCGGCCGTGGAGAAAGCCGAGATGACCGACCGGAACTGCCTGGAGCTGCTCCTGTGGATCACCCTCGACCGCCTCGACGGCCTCGTGCGCGGACCCGTTCCCGCCGAACAGATCGGTGACGTCCGACTGGGCCGCGTCTGGCTGACCCGTCCCGACGAGCAGAGTCCGTGGGCGGTGCAGGACATCAGAACCACGGAGCCCTACCGCACGGTGTTCGGTCGTTCCGTGAGCCCGGCTCCCCAGGGCGAGACGAACCTGACTGAGATCGTCGGCGCGGACGTGGACGAGGTCGATCCGCTGCTGGGCCAACGCGGCATCACGGTGTCGGAGTGGGTCGAGTGGGTTCCGGACAGCAACACGAAGCTCAAGGAGATGCTCAAGGAGCCGCTGCGTGCGAAGAAGGGCGCGCTCGTCCGCCTCAGCTACTTCCAGTCGCAGCTTCCCCAGGTCCCGCAACGGCGGTGGATCGTGGGTGTCACCAGCCTCTGACAGGAGGGACGACGTGTCACTACCAGCCCCACGGCATGACCGGCCCCGGTACGTGGAGGGGCAGACGTTGGACGCGGCCACCTGGGAGGGCGAGCGGCACTACCGGGCGGAGGCGCGCGCCGAGCACGACGAGGACGTGCACCCGCACGCCGCGGTGGTCGCGGCGAACGTGCTTTCTCCCACCGGCGCCACCGTCCTGATCGGCAGGGCGAAGGCTGGTGTCGCGTTCGCGGTCGACGTTCCCAGCACCGGAGGTCCCGCGCGCCGACTCAGCCTGGGCGCGGACCAGAACTGCGCGATGACGGGATCTGTGGTCACGAGCGGACTTGAGCTGGGGGGTCAGGGGCCGTTCTCCTTCGGTGAGTGTCAGGCGGCGCCCTCGGGTTCCCAGCCCTGGTGCTGGTACCGGCTCAGAAGGAGCGGGGGAGACGACGACAGCGCGCCACCGAATCCTCAGTGGCGCATCGAACTGCCGACACCGTTGGCGGAAGGGGTCCTGGATCCGAACCAGGTCAGTGTGCGAACCGTCGACTCCGGAGGTGCCCGCGTTCCGGTGCTCAGCGTCAACGCCGGTGGTGTCACCGCTGTCGGCGGAACGCTCAAGGTCCAGGGGATGATCGTCCTCAACTCGCCGCCGGGCACCGCGACGCCGGAGAACGCTCTCCGGGTGACCGTCCAGCCCGCGCAGAGCAAGAAGAACACGCTGGACGTCACGGTGACGATCACGAACGCCGGGCCGCTGCCCGTTCCGGAGGCGTCGGTCGTGGTGACGGTGGCCCTGGCCAACGGAGCGGTGACCAAACTCCTCGGAACCAGACCGAAACTCCCACCGAACGGGACCGCCCTGGTCACGGACACCATCGACGTCGGGGCGAGTGGGCCGGCCCGCGTGGTGGCGAATGTCCTCGGCGTGCTGCCGACCCGTCAGCTCTGCCACGGATGCGGCGTCAGCGAGTGGCAGCTCCAGGAGAACCCCTGACCCTGCCCCGTCTCCCGCGGAGGACACTGTGGACGAGGACCGCATCAAGCGGGTGAGCTACTCGGACGGCCAGTACCTGCGGCTGGAGGACTTCCAGGCCGAGCAGGACTACCACGTGCGCATGCGCCGTCGGCACAACCTCGCCGGCCACACCTGGGGAGTCGTCACCGGCCTGGAACTCCTGGCTGAGCGGGACAAGCTCTCGGTGCAGCCGGGGTTCGCCATCGACGGCTACGGGCGGGAGCTCGTCCTGCTGTCGCGGGCGGACGTGCCGATCCAGCCCAGCGCCGACGAGGTGCGGACCTACGACGTCTGGCTGTACTACTACTGCTACGCGGTCGATCCCGCGCCTCCCGGGTACGCCACCTGCCCGCAGAAGGACGTCCCGTGGTCGAACTACTACCGCTGGGTGGAGGAGCCACGGGTTCTGGTCACTCCCGCGCACGGGCCGCCCAAACCGGACGAGCCGCCGGCGGTTCCCGAGGGCGACCGGAAGTTCGGCCCCGTCCACCCCTCGCCCGACGAGGCCGCCAAGTGGCCGGTTCTGCTCGCCCGCGTGATGGCGGGCGGGCAGACCACCCACTTCTTCGAGATCGACTACAGCTGTCGTCGCTACGTGGGGGTGCGCGCGGGCTCGGTCTGCCACCCGGACGGCACCGTGCGCCTGGATCTCACCCCCACCGGGACCGACCCGAAACGCGACTTCGGGGTCATCCTCCGCAAGGAGGACAAGGACCAGGAACTCCTCGCCGTCAGTGAGAACGGAACACGGTTCCCGAAGGGGATGACGGTCGCCGGCGAGATCAGGGTCGACGGCGGCGCACTGGCCTTCCCCGCTTCGGAGGTCACCCCCACCACTCAGCTCCCGTGGAAGGTGTACACGGCGAAGGAAGCCGCGACCAACAGGCAGGAGCTCCGCGTCGAACTACCTGACGACCGCAAGAGCGCCCTGGTGGTCGGCGCGTGGTCGACCGAGAAGAACTGTTTCGCCCCGCTCCTGTCGATCGGGGCGGACAACACCGTGACCGTCCACGGCACGTTGGTGGTGAACGGCAAGCTGGAAGGGGGAGTGGGAGGCACGCGAGAGGGGCCGGACGCCGTGCCACCCGCGCCACCTGAGGTGTCGCTTTCCGAAGGCATCGCCGACATGTTCGGGGCGTGCCCCGAACTCATTCCGCGGCTCGTCGAGCTGCTGAGGGCGCGACACCCGGCGGCGGCCCAGGTCCTGGCGGAGGTCGTCGGCCAACACGGGCGCAGGGACCCGGGAGCGTGACCGGTGGACGCCCAGATCACGACACTGCACTGCGAATACCTGGCCACCGCCACCGATCCCGCCCTTCCCGAGCGGATTCACCGGATGGTCCGGACAGATCTCGCCGCCGCGCTGGAAGCCGAACTCGCCCCGGTCCTCGGCGCGGACCCGGCCGTGTACCTGATCCGCGACCTGGTCGCCGACGTGCGGCTCGACACCAGGGAACCGAACCTGCCACGCCAGTGGGCGCGGCAACTCGGGTCCGCCGTCGTCGCCGCGCTCACCCGAGCCGGTCGGGACTCCGACAACGTCGTCCGCTTCCCCGACGAGGCCGCCTATCTCGCCTCCTACCTGCTCGCCCACGTCCGGGGATCGGCCGGGAACGAGTGGTACCACCGTCCGCTGGCCCGGTTCCACCGCGCCCCGGTCGGCGTGGTGGTACGCCAGGCGATACCGGCGCACGACCTCCTTCCCGTGCTCGCCGCGCTGTACCGGCGCGGCGCACTGCCCGAGGTCCTGGACGCGGTGGGAAGCGACGTGTTGGCGGAAGTCGCCGCACTTTCCCTGTCCACTGTGGATAGAAGGGTCGAGTCCCCCTCGATCTTGGCCGGGCCGTCCACGACCGACGACGCCCTGGTCGCCGTCGCACTGCGCGTATCCGACGCCTGTTCCTTGTGGACCAACGGACCTCAGCCGGCACTGGCTGCCACCTGGCGTCGGCAATCCTCGACACCGCCCGACTGGCGAAACCCGGACTCGCTGACCGAGGACGTGGCCGACCTCCTGTCGCATCTGGCCGAGACCGGTGCCGTGCGCCTGCCACCGCGAGAGATCCCGGCTTCGCTGCGCGCCGAACTGGAGTGGCTCAACCTGCCGCTCCTGGAAACACGCCTGCGCGAGCGACGCCATGCGCCATTCCGGCTGGAGAGATCGCCATCGGCACAGGATGACGGGCAGCGCGCCCCGAGTTTTCCGCACCGCAGCGGGAAGTTCCGGTGTCGGCCGGCTGGAACCCGCGTTCCACTCGATCCTGGTGGACTGGTCGTGGGGCGTGCTCCGCTGTTGGCCCCGGCCGGCACGCCTTCTCTCTGGAGCCCTGACGCGGTGTGGGAGGCGCAGTGGGGCTCCGTGACCGCGGACCTGGTCGCGATCGCGCGGAGCGGGAAGGTGGACGTGGGTGAGTTGGTCCGTGTCCTCCTCGGTCTCGGTATCCCCGAGCGATGGGCGGTCGCACTGACCCGTGGAGAGCTCACCTGGTCCGAGTTGGCCCGTCGAGCGATTCGTGGTCCCACGTCCCGTGCGGAAACGAGCAGCACCACGTTCCCGTTCCCGGAACCCGACCTGCTCCCGCACGTCGGCCGGTCGCCGGCGAACGAGATGTCCCGCCTGTCCGGGAGCCTTGATCCGACAGGAGTCACGGACTCCGCGATCCCCGACGTGTGGCGACGCGCCTCCAGAACGCACATCCCGTTGTTCGGCGGTGTTTCCCTCGCTTCGGATCGTGCCCTGAGCAGTGACGGACCAGGACCCAACACACCAGGAACGGACGACAGCGTGGCGACGACGACCCAGGAGAAGCCCGACCCGAAACGGGAGAACGCGCCGATCGGCCCGGAGGAGACGGCTGTGCTCCGGGCACTGCTGAACCTCGTCACCGCCGAACCGGGTGCGGTGGAGCTCCGCACCCGCCTCGCGGCGGCCGGACCGGGCCCCTACTCGGTGCTCCTGCTCCGGGCGGCCCTCGCGACTCGACACCCGGGCACGACGTCGAGCGCCTCCGCCGAGGACGCCGTGACCCACCTCATGCGAAGGTGGACCGAGACACTGGTGGCGTCGGCCAGGACGACGTACCCGAGGACGCGGACAGCGGAGTGCGGAGAGCCGGACTCGCGACCACGGCCGCGACAGGTCAGCGGGGGAGAGGCAACGAGCGCCGAAGCACCCGTGCCTGTGGCGGTGGATCGTCACCCACATCGGTTGGCACCGCCAGAACTGTCTACAAGAGACGTCCTCAGTGGACAATCGTCCGCTCCTGAGGGAAGCCGACATCCGCAACCCCCGCAACCGCGAGCGAGCGAGGAGGACAAGCTGGTCGCGGCCCTGCTGTCGGCCAGGACGTCGACCACCGCCGACGCGTCGGACAGCCCGTGCGCGGGCGTGCTTCTCCTCCTCCGGGCCGTCCTGGACCTCCGCCTCCCCGGCATCCTCACCCGCGTCGGGCTCGGGCACCTGCTGACCGCCACGCTGCTCGCCCTCGCCACCCGACTCACCGGGGCGCCACCCCACGACCCCGCCGTGGTGGCCTTCGCCGGAACGCCGGCCGGCGACGTCGAGGAACTGCTCCAGCCCTGGCTGGACCTCCCCGAGGAGGAGTGCGTCGCGCTTGGCGACGCTGTGGTCGAAGCCCTTGTGGCGCAACACGTCATCGACGCCCCGGACCAGCTCGACAGCGGCGCCGCCCTGGCGGAGGGCCGACTCGGCCGCTTTGAGGCGGACCGGACGCTCGGCGTGCTCGCGGTCGCCGTGGTGCGGGCCTGGGCGCGGTGGCTGGGGCGGTTCGCCGGATCGAGCGTGCCCTACCTGGTCGCCCACTTCGCGCGCCGACCGGGGCGGGTCCGGCTGTCCGAACGGGAGTTGGTCGTCGAGCTCGCACCCGGCCCGCTGGACGTGGTCGTGCGACTCGCGGGCTACGACGCTCCGCTCACCACCGTGCCCTGGCTCGACGGGCGAGCCGTGACCTACCGGTTGGAGGCGGCATGACCGAGACCGGCCACCACGACAGCACCAGTCCCCGTTCAGAGGAAGCAGGGTAGGCGGCCATGGGACAGCAGATCATCTTCGGGACCGTCACCGCGACGGGGGAGACGCGGGGCGAGGGTTTCCTCGTCCAGGCGATCGAGAACCGCACCGGGATGCTGGACGTCCTGTTCGTGAACGGCGCGTATTTCCGGGAACCCCCAGCCGTCACCGCGACCCAGCTCTACCCGGATGACCCCGCGACCGTGACGATCGTGAACACCCTGGCGAACCTGGTCGTCCTGGGCGTGACGGAGCGCGGGTTCCGCATCCAGACGGGCGCGCCCAACGGCCACCCGCTGGCCAGGGGCTTCAGCTTCGTCGCCGTCGGATTCTCGCTTGAGTGACCTGCCAGCAGAAGGAGGACCGCGCCATGAGCGACGAGTTGCACTGGGCGATCTTCGACGGCAACGCCTGGAGTCCGAAGGGGCAGATCGGCACCTGCACCACGTCCCACGCACCGGCTCTGGCCGTCTACAAGAACGCGCTGTACTGCGCGTACACCGCGACGGACAAGAAAGTGAACTGGATGAAACTGAACGGGAGCTGGTCGGACCCGGCGCAGATCGCCGACAGCATGTCCAGCGACGCTCCCGCCCTCGCTGTCGCCCAGGACAAGCTCTACTGCGCGCACCGGGGAGCGGACCATGACACGAAGTTGTACTCGGTGGCACTGACCGGCAACACGTGGGAGAGCACGAGGAGCGAGATCTCCGGTGTCGTCTCCAGCCTGGGCCCTGGCCTCGCGACGTACAAGAACAACCTGTACTGCGTCTGCTACGACGACCAGACGAAGAAGTTGGCGACCCAGGTCAGGGATGCGGGCCAGTGGAAGGTGGGACCGGCGCCGGACGGCAGCCCGCAGGGGGCGCCCGCGCTCGCCGCGTACCAGGCACGTCTGTGGTGCGCCTATCCCGGCAAGGAAGAGGGCTCCAGCCTGAACTGGACCACTCTTGTGGGGACATCCTGGCGAGCGGAGCAGGACTTCCCCCAGCACGTCGGTGGATCGAAGCCGGCGCTGTCCGTCTACTCCGGACTGCTGCACTGCTTCCACCTCGACACCGATGGATCGTCGTTGTCCTGGAGCACTTCCCGTGGTGACGGCTGGAGCCAGGACCAGCGCACGGGCCTCAGGTCGAAGAGCGCGCCCGGGGTGGCACCCCTGGCGGACAAGCTGTACTGCGTCTACGTCAACCCCTCCTCACATCCCTGATCCCGACCAACACCGACGACCGGTGACGGGAGGCAGTCGCATGGACAAGGCCGGAAAACAGCACGCCGGACAGGACAGACCGTCCACAGGCGACCGAGGTGGTCTGGTGCGAGGCGTGCTCCAGCAGCCGGGCACCCCGCTCCCCGCACACCTCCGCAGTGACATGGAAAGCCAGTTCGACGCGGATTTCTCCGACGTGCGGGTCCACGCCGACTCGCTGGCGCACCGGTCCGCCAGGGGTGTCGACGCCCTCGCCTACACGTCCGGATCGCACGTGGTGCTCGGCGCCGGCGTCGACGCCACGAACCGCGCGGTGCTGCGGCACGAACTCAGCCACGTGCTCCAGCAACGAGAGGGACCAGTTCCCGGCGTCCCCACCGGGGACGGGCTCGTGATGAGCACGCCTGACGACGCCGGGGAGCGGGCGGCACACGCCACGGCTTCGGAACCGGGGCGCGGGACCACCGGCCGCACCAGTGGCCCCTCACCTGCCACGAGTGCGGGAATGCCGGTCGTGCAACGGATTCGAGAATCACCACGGGAGCGAGTGCCTCGGTACACCCCGGCCGAGCACGTGTTCTGGGCGGGGCCTTCCTACGCCAAGCCGCAGTCCAGGTTCAAGGGTGGAACAGGGGTTGACGTGCGACTCGGGCCAGGCGCGGGGAAGTCCGGTCTGGGCTCCCCGCCCCGGCGTGGTGAGTGCACGGCCGTTGAGGATCTCACCGCGCTCTACAACAAACCCCATCTGTGGATCAAGGGACATCTCCTCAACGACAACGTGGGCGGCCCCGGCGAGTCGAGGAACCTGACCCCGTTGAGCCACAACGCGAACATGGACATGAAGAACAGGTTCGAGAAGCCGGTCAAGGACGCGGTCGACGTGGCGGACTCGCTGGCCGCCGAGACCGCTCCCCAGGGCGGCTACCGGCACAACCGGCTGTGGGGCGTCCACTACCAGGTCGAGGTGGTGGGGCAGAAGTGGCCGGGGGAGAAGAACAAGGCGCTGAAGGCCGTCGGCGAGCGGGTTCGGGCCAGAGCGGAGCTGGTGCACCGGGACCGCGTTCCGGGGGCCGCGGACGAACCGGAGCCAACCAGGCTGCACGGCGTGCTCCCGACGGGTGTCGTCGAGATCGAGTGCGCGCTCGGCGTCGGTCTGCCGACGGGCGAGAAACGAACCGGAGACGGGAGCGACAGCGGGGAGCCGCCTCCGAAGCGGGGTCGCAGCCGGGGGCCGCGCGCCACGAAGACGAGCACACCGTGACTGTGCCGAAGCACGGCGGCTTCGGAGCTCGCGGGCGATCCGGCTCTGGTCGCCGCCGCGGTTTGGCATGATTCCGCAGGTGAGCAGCAGACCCGCCGCGGAGCAGCGCCTGAGTGACCTGGCCCGGCTGCGCCGCGTCCGCGACCGGATCGACCGGGAGTACGCGCAGCCGCTGGACGTCGAGGCGCTGGCGCGCGGCGTGAACATGTCGGCCGGGCACCTCAGCCGCCAGTTCCGGCTCGCCTACGGAGAGTCGCCGTACAGCTACCTCATGACACGGCGCATCGAGCGCGCGATGGCGTTGCTGCGCCGGGGCGACCTCAGCGTCACCGAGGTCTGCTTCGCGGTCGGCTGTTCGTCGCTGGGCACCTTCAGCACCCGCTTCACCGAGCTGGTCGGCATGCCGCCCAGCGCCTACCGGCGCCAGGCGGCGAACGAGACGGCCGGGATGCCCGCCTGCGTGGCGAAGCAGGTCACCAGACCGGTCAGGAATCGAGAAGCACCGACCCGCGAACCCCACCTAGCGTGACCGCCATGGACCTCACCATTCACCAGACCTACCTCCCGCACGACGACCCGGACGCGGCCCTGGCCTTCTACCGCGACGCCCTCGGCTTCGAGCTCCGCAACGACGTCGGCTACAACGGGATGCGCTGGCTCACCGTCGGCCCCGCCGGCCAGCCCGGCACCTCCATCGTCCTGACCCCGCCGGCCGTGACCCCCGGCATCACCGAGGACGAGCGCCGCACGGTCGTCGAGATGATGGCCAAGGGCACCTTCGCCGCGATCAACCTGGCCACCAGGGACCTGGACGGCACCTTCGACCGGCTGGCGGCCAGCGGCGCCGAGGTCGTCCAGGAGCCGACCGACCAGCCGTACGGCGTGCGTGACTGCGCCTTCCGCGACCCCGCCGGCAACATGGTCCGCATCCAGGAGCTGCGCTGACCCGTCCGCCAACCCGGACGACGACCTGGGGCTGCTAGCTTCGAAGAAGACGGCGGGGGCCACCCGATGGGCCCCCGCCGTCGTTCTCTGCCCGCGTCTGTCAGCGCGGGTGTCCGTCGGGAGCCCGCAGGGAGTCGAGCCAGCGCAGGAGGCGGGTTCCCTCGCGGGTCATGACGTCCGGGTCCCGCAGGGCGTTGGCCAGGAGCGACATGCCCTGGTAGGCGGAGATGAGGGTGAGGGCCAGGTCGTCCGGGTCGGGCAGGCCCAGCTCGCGGAACTGGCGTCCGACCCAGTCCAGCAGCCGCCGGATGACCGCGCCGACCTCCGTGTCGAGGGTCCCGTCTGCGCGCTTGTCGAGCTCGACGGCCAGGGTGCCGGTGGGGCAGCCGTAGCGGGCGGCGACATCGCGCTGCTCGACCCACGCCGCGATCAGCGCCTTGAGGCGTTCGCGCGGGTCGGCCAGCTGCTCCAGCTGGCCGGTGAGTTGGTCCAGGTGCGCGCTGTGCTCGGACAGCGCGGCCTGGACCAGCTCGTCCTTGGTCTTGAAGTAGTAGTACACGTTCCCGACAGGGACCTCGGCCGCACGCGCGATGTCGGCGAGGGTGGTGCGTTCGACCCCCTGCTCGTGCAGGACCCGGGCCGCCGCCGCCGTCAGCCGCCGGCGCTTCTGCGACGCCCGCGCTCGCCGATCCCCTGAGTTGGTCACCCAACTGACTATAGACAGCCACCCGTGAACGCGTGCTACCGTTCTCTCAGTCAGTCAGCTAACTAACTTTGTGGGGACGACATGATCACGGTGACGGGTGCGACCGGCAACATCGGGAGGACCTTGGTGGGCCTGCTGACCGAGGCGGGTGAGGAGGTCGTGGCCGTGTCGCGGCAGCCCCAGCCCGCCGGACCGGCGGCTGGTGTCCGGTGGGCCCAGGCCGACATCGGGACCGGCGTGGGCCTGCGGCCCGCCCTCGAAGGGGCCCGCGCTTTGTTCCTCCTGATGGGCGGCGAACTCAACAGCCGGGGCGAGAGCCCGGCCGCGCTGGTCGACATGGCGACCGAAGCCGGGGTCGAGCGGATCGTCCTGGTCTCGTCGCAGGTCAGCGCCACCCGCCCCGAAGCGCTCTCGCACGCCCGCCTGCGGGAGTTCGAGGCGGCCGTGCGGGCGTCCGGACGCGACTTCACCATCCTGCGCCCCGGCGGTTTCGCCTCCAACGCCTTCGCCTGGGCCGAGACGGTCCGCGCCCAGCGCACGATCTTCGCCCCGTTCGGGGACGTGGCACTGCCCGTCATCGACCCGGCGGACATCGCCGCGGTCGCCGCGGCCGCACTGCGCGAGGACGGTCACGCGGGCCGCGCCTACGAGCTGACCGGCCCCGAGCTGATCAGCCCGCGCCAGCAGGCCGCGGTCATCTCGGAGGCCCTGGGCGAGGAGGTGACCTTTGTGGAACTGTCCCGTGAGGACGCTCATGCCCGCATGGCGCGGTTCATGCCGGAGCAGGTCGTGACCGGCACTCTGGACGTGCTCGGCGTCCCGCTCCCCGCGGAGCGGAGGACGAGCCCCGACGTGGAGGCCGTCCTCCACCGCCCGGCCAACTCCTTCGGCGCGTGGGTGGCGCGCAACCTCCCGGCGTTCCGGTAAGTCCGGCACGGCGGGGCTCCCGGTCCGCTGGCGGTGATCAGTCGCCAGTGGACCGGGAGCCCCGGGGCCCGCCTGATGGCGTTCCGGCCTCGGTGGGGTGCGTGGCCGGAGTGCGCCACGAAGGGGCGCGGCGGTCAGTCGAGGATCTTGGCGCTCTCGATGACCACGGGCTGCTGCGGGACGTCCTTGTGGCCCTGGCTGGTGCCGGTGCGCACCTGCTTGATCTGGGTGACGACGTCCTGGCCCTCGACGACCCGGCCGAAGACGGCGTAGCCCCAGCCGTTCGGGTTCTTCGCCCTGAAGTCGAGGAAGTCGTTGTCGGAGACGTTGATGAAGAACTGGGCCGTGGCGGAGTGCGGGTCGCTGGTGCGCGCCATGGCCACGGTGTGGGTGGTGTTCTTCAGCCCGTTGTCCGCCTCGTTCTGGATCGGGGCGAGGGTGGGCTTCTGCTTCATCTCCGGGGTGAAGCCGCCGCCCTGGACCATGAACCCGTCGATCACGCGGTGGAAGATCGTGCCGTCGTAGTGGCCGTTGCGGACGTAGGTCAGGAAGTTCTCGACGGTCTTGGGCGCCTTGGCGTCGTCGAGCTCGAGGACGATGCGACCGAAGTTCGTGGTCAGTTCAACCTTGGACATGGGGAACATCCTTTCTGATGGGTCTGGACCTCCCCGCCCCGGGTACCCCCAGCCACATGATCGTCAGCGGTCGGCGACACCCTGGTTGACCAGCGGAGACCGACTCTCATCACCCCTTTCCGGCGTCCTCCGGCCGGGCCCCGCCGGTGCTGGCCGACCGGACGCGCGTGCGCTGATCGGATGATCCTGGTTGTGGCGCGGGAGCGGTGGGGGTGGGATGGAACGGCGTGGCGTCCGCCGCTGGGGGTGGTTCGATCAGCCAGGCCGCGGCCGCGCCTCGCGCTGCCGGCCGCAAGGACCAGGTTCCCGCCTGGCGCCCTGGACTGTTCGCCGAGGTGGAGTGGTGATCGAACTCGCGAGCGGAGTGACCGTCGAGGCCAGGGGCGGGTGGGAGCTGCCCTGGGGGCCGAGACTGGGGCTCCGCGACCGCACCCTCATGGTCGGGCCCTACGGGAGCCCGATGGTGTACGAGGACCACGTCGCGGGGACGGTCGGGAGCGGGCGGGAGTGTTGCCCCGACGGCGACGAGCTGAGGTTCGAGCGGGGCGGCGGGGACCTGGTCAGCGTCTGCCTCCGCATGCCGGAGACCACCACCGAGCGGGACTGCTCGGGCTGGCTCGCGGCACCCGCGCGCTCGGCGCGCCTTCGCCTGCCCGGTCCGTGCCGGTTCGTCCTGGAGCGCACCGACCAGCGGTGGATGTCCGGGGACGGCGACGTGTTGCTGTGCCTGCGGAGCGCGGAGCCCCTCGGCTCCCGTGGTGAGCGCATCCGCATCGCCCAGCACGTCGACCTGCTGGCCGCCGACGACCGGTTCGCCGGGTGGGCGGTGGAGCACCCGGAGCGGTTCCTGGTGTCGGACTGGGAACACCCCTCCGCCGAGCCGCCGGACCGGGACCTGGCGGTGCTGCTGCGGGAGTACGTCCAGATCATGACCGCCGGGAACGTCGAGCTGCTGCGGGACGGCGACCCCGGTGTCCGGCGGTTGTTCGAGGACCTGAAGTCCAAAGTGGACGATGCTGCGGGCGCCACGGCGAGGCGGAAGGTGCTGCGGGACAGCATCGACAACGTCCTCGGCGCCTTCTCCGGCACCTGACCACCGCCCCGGCTGCGCGATGGCGCCCCGCGGCGCGGGTCCGGCTCTTGGGGTAGCCGGACCCGCGTCGTGGAGCTGGTGGCCAACCTGGCGACCTCGGCCGCGACACCGGCCGTGGCCTGTGCGGCAAGGCGCGTCAGTCCAGGCAGAACTCGTTGCCCTCGGGGTCGGCCATCACGATGAAGCCGCCGCTCAGCGGGGGAGCGGGCTCGGAGCGGCGGACCCGCGTCGCGCCCAGCGCGACGAGCCGGGCGCACTCGGCCTCCAGCGCCGCCATCCGCTCCTCGCCCCGCAGCCCGGGAGCCGCGCGGACGTCGAGGTGGACGCGGTTCTTGGCGACCTTGCCCTCCGGCACCCGCTGGAAGAACAGCCGGGGGCCGTGCCCGTCCGGGTCCTCGACGGCCGAGCTCGTGCCGCGCTCCTCCTCGGGCACGCCGATCCGGGCGAGGAAGTCGTCCCACGCGGCCAGCGGGTCGGCGCCCTCGGGCAGGTCGACCCCGGGCGGTCCGGGGTGGACGTAGCCCAGCGCGTCGCGCCAGAAGGACGACAGCGCGCGCGGGTCGTGGGCGTCGAAGGTGATCTGGATGTGGCGGCTCATCGGGTCGCTCCGTTCGGGTCGGGGTTCGTCTGTGACATGACCCTGACACCACTGGAGGACAGGATCGGTCCGCTTGTCTGGCAGGGTGGCGACATGAGCGAGACGCGGGCTGACGAGCGGGGGACGACGGAGCGGGTGCTCACCCTGCTCGGGCTGTTGCAGCAGCGCCAGGTCTGGACCGGCCCCGAGCTCGCCGACCGGCTCGGGGTCACCCCGCGCACGGTGCGGCGCGACGTCGAGCGGCTGCGCGCGCTCGGCTACCCGGTGCACGCCACCCACGGCATCGGCGGGGGCTACCAGCTCGGCCCGGGTCAGGACCTGCCGCCGCTGCTCCTCGACGACGAGGAGGCGATCGCCACCGCGGTCTCGCTGCTCGCCGGGGCCGGCGGCGCGGTCGCCGGCGCCAGCGCCGCCGCGCTCCGCGCGCTGACCAAGCTCGACCAGGTGCTGCCCGTCCGGTTGCGGCACGAGGTGCGGGCGCTCTCCGGGGCGGTGGAGTCCTTCGGCGGAGGCGGCCGCGCCCCGGTCGAGCCCGAGGTGCTCATGACGCTGGCCAGAGCCTGCCGCGACGAGGTCGAGGCCGGCTTCGACTACCCGTCCGGGGACGGGGTGCGCCGGCGGCGGGTCGAGCCGCACCGCCTGGTCGCCTCCGACCGGCGCTGGTACCTCCTCGCCTATGACCTCGACCGCGACGACTGGCGCAGCTTCCGCGTCGACCGGATGACCGAGGTGTCCGCGCGGACCTGGCGCTTCCGCCCGCGCGCGGTGCCCGACGCGGCGGCGTACGTGCAGGAGGGGGTGGCGAGCCGGGCCTACCGGCACCAGGCGCGCTTCCTCGTGCACGCGCCGGCGGAGACGGTGCGCGCGCAGGTCCCGGCGTCGGCGGCCGTCGTGCGCCCGCGAGGAAGCGAGCGCTGTGAGGTGCTCAGCGGTGCCGGCAGCCTCGACTTCGTGCTCATGCACGTGCTCCTGCTGGGGCACGACTTCGAGGTGCTCGACCCGCCGGAGCTCGGGAGGCGTTGTCGCGTGCTGGCGGAGAGGCTGCTGGCGGCCGGTGCGACGGCCTCAGCCGTGTCGGGCACGGGGGAGTCGGGCACAGGGGAGTCGTGACACCGCGTCCACACCAGCACTGACCAGCGCTTCTGCTGCCTCGGCGCGCTGCCTGCCGCAGGTCCACTCCGTTCTCGGCGTGCAGCTCGCCCAGCAGACCCGCTGCCAGCGGGCCGAGCTGCGCGGCCAGTGGGGCCGGTTGCGGTCCGGCCAGGGTGACCGCCACACCCATCCCGCGCGCGGTCGCGGCGATCTCGGCGCCGAGCACACCGTCCCCGACCACCACGAGCCGCGAGCAGGACAGCAGCGCCGAGCGAAGCGCCAGCGCGTCGTCGAGCGTGCGGAGCACGTGGACACCGCGAAGACCAGCCTGCCCGGGCAGAACCCGAGGCCGCAGTGCGGACGCACGGCGTGACAGGCAGGCCCACATCTCGTGCCGCGCTTCTGCGGTCCAACCCTTTCACGGCGCTCCGCGCTGGATGTCAAGAACCGGTCGTCCGCTCCGACCTGTCTGTGACAACGCCCGCGCGGTGCGCGGGCTCCGTGGTGACCTGGGAAGGAACCGTCGTGAACGACACGATCCCGGCCAGGGCCGGGCGGCGGGAGTGGACCGCGCTCGCCGTGCTCGCCCTGCCGACGCTGCTGGTCTCCGTCGACGTCTACGCCCTGCTCCTCGCGCTTCCCCACCTGAGCGCGGACCTGGGCGCGAGCAGCACCCAGCAGTTGTGGATCACCGATGTCTACGGGTTCCTGATCGCCGGGTTCCTGATCACGATGGGCACGCTGGGCGACCGGATCGGGCGGAGGAGGCTGCTGCTGGTCGGGGCCGCCGCGTTCGGCGTCGCCTCTGTCGTCGCCGCCTACGCGACCAGCCCGGCGATGTTGGTCGCGGCCCGCGCCGCGCTCGGCGTGGCCGGCGCGATCCTGGCGCCGTCGACCATCTCGCTGATCCGCACCCTGTTCCGGGACCCCCGGCAGATGGGACTGGCGATCGGGCTGTGGGGACTGTGCTTCTCGGTCGGCGCGGTCATCGGCCCGGTGGTCGGCGGCGCGCTGCTGTCGCGGTTCTGGTGGGGCTCGGTCTTCCTGCTCGGCGTGCCGGTGATGGCGCTGCTGCTCGTGGTCGGCCCGGTCCTGTTGCCCGAGTACCGCGACCCGAACGCCGGGAAGCTGGACCTGACCAGCGTGGCGCTGTCCCTCGCCGCCGTGCTCCCGGCCGTGCACGGCCTCAAGGAGCTGGCCAAGACCGGCTGGCGCGCCTCGCCCGTCGCCGGCATCGTGATCGGGGTCGTCTTCGCCGTCCTGTTCGTCCGCAGGCAGCGGCGGCTGGAGCACCCGCTGCTCGACCTGCGGTTGTTCGCCAACCGGTCGTTCAGCACGGCGTTGGGCGCCATGATGTTCGGCACGCTGCTGACCGGCGCGGTCATGCTGTTCATCACCCAGGACCTGCAACTGGTCGAGGGACTCTCCCCGCTCGCGGCCGGCCTGTGGATGATGCCCGCCATCGGGGCGAACACCGTGTCGTTCGTCGTGTCGCCGATCCTCGCCCGCTGGTTCCGGCCCGCGCACCTGATCGGCGCCGGCCTGGCGGTCTCGGTGTCCGGCCTGGTCGTGCTCACCCAGACCGACACGACATCCGGGCCGACCACCCTCGCGACCGGATTCGCGTTGATCTTCCTCGGCTCCGGCCCGCTGGTGACGCTGAGCATCCACCTGATCATGGCGTCCGCGCCGCCGGAGAAGGCCGGCTCCGCCGCCGCGCTCAACGAGACCAGCGGCCAGTTCGGCTTCGCGTTCGGGCTCGCCGCGCTCGGCAGCATCGGGACCGCCGTCTACGACAGCCGGTTCGCCCCACCGGCCCAGGTTCCGGCCGGAGCCGCCGACGCCGCGCGCGGCAGCCTCGCCGACGCGGTGGTCGCCGCCCGCGACCTGCCGCCGGATCTGGCGGAGGCGCTGCTCGCGCCGGCGCGGGAGGCGTTCGTCAGCGGTCTGCACCTGGTGAGCGCGCTCAGCGCCGCGATCCTCGCGGTCGTCGCCGTGCTGATCGTTCGCCTGCTGCGCGCCGTTCCCCCGACCGGCGCCCCCTCGACCGGCGAGCCATCCTCAGTAGACAGTCCACATCAGACGGACAGTGTGGACACGATGGTCGCGCCGGCCAGGTGATGGTCCGGTCACCTGTGGAAAGCCGGCTGGGCAGGGTGATCGCGGACAGGGCCTGCGGGCGGACCGGAAGGCACCCGGGGTCCGTCGGGATCGGGTGGGGCAAGACCGCCCTGCCCGATCAGGGCGTGGTGGATCTGGCCACGCTGGCCATGTGCTGGGAGAACACGCCTAGCTGTGCCATCTCCTGGCTTTGGCTCCTCGCGGTCAGGCTTGGCGAGCGCGGGACGCGAGGCGATCGGCGAGCGCGGTGACGAGGTCGCGCAGTTCGTCGGGGCGCTCGATGACGAACGGCCGGTCGAGGGAGGCGAGTACCGGAGGCAACCAGTCGAGCCGCTCCGCCCGCAGCCCGACGCGCAACCAGCGCTCGGTCGCCTGATCCTGGTCTGCCGCGGGCTCGTGCTCCTCCAGGCTCGCGATGCTGGCGGGCAGGTGGGCGCGGATCTGCTCCACCGTGCCGTGGATCCGCAAGGTCACCTCATGCCGGTACTCGGCCCTGGCGAACGCTGACAACACGCGCTGTGCCGGACCGGGACCCCCGGGCGCTTCGAAGGAGCCGGGCAGGGTCCGCGCGTCCGCGATGCGATCGAGCCGGAAGGTTCGGTCCTCGCCGATCTGGGCGTCCTCGCCCGTGACGTACCACCGGCCCGCGTGGGCGACGATCCCGTACGCGTGCAGCGTGCGTTCGCTGCGCCGTCCGTCGCGGTCGGTGTAGCGGATCGAGACCGGTCGGCGGTGGCGCACCGCGTCGGCGATGGTGAGCAGGACTGCGCTGTCCGGGGTGTCGAACTCTCCGGGTTGTTCGGTGAAGGCGAGGGATTCCAGGAGTGTGTCGAGCCGGCGGGCGATGTGCTGGGGCAGCACCCGCCGGATCTTCGCCGATGCCGTCTCGTTCGCCGTGCGCTGCGTCGTCGTCAGCCCCGCTCGGCGGCCGGCGACCAGGCCGAGCAGCACGGCCAGCGCCTCGTCGTCGCTGAGCATGAGCGGAGGCAGGCGGTAGCCGGGAGCGAGCCGGTACCCGCCGTAGCGGCCGCGCACCGACTCCACGGGCACGTCCAGGTCGATCAGCTGGTCCACGTACCGCCGCACCGTGCGCCCTTCGACGCCGAGCCGGTCGGCCAGTTCGGCCACCGTCCGGGTGCCGCCCGACTGCAGCAGCTCCAGGAGTGTCAGCACGCGGGCAGTGGGTCGGGGCATGGGCACAACCTAACGCGATTACAGGACCGATTCTGTCCACTATTTCTCCTAGCCTGCGCGGTGCACGCCTTCAGCACAGCCGAGGAGATCCCCATGAAGTTCGTCTCGATCCGCGTCATCACCAGCGATGTAGCGCGCCTCGTGGAGTTCTACGAGCGAGCCACAGGGGTGCGGGCGACGTGGGCCACTGAAGAGTTCGCCGAACTGAACATCGCGGGTGCCACCCTCGCGATCGCCGGCGCCAGCACCGTTCCGCTGTTCGCCCCGGGCTCTGCCCGCCCGGCGGACAACCACAGCGTGATCACCGAGTTCCTCGTCGACGACGTGGACCGCGTTCACCAGGACCTGACCGGCTTCGTCACCGATTTCGTCACCGAGCCCACCACGATGCCCTGGGGCAACCGGTCGCTGCTGGTCCGCGACCCCGACGGCAACCTCGTCAACTTCTTCACCCCCGTCACCCCGGCGGCCATCGAGAAGTTCGCACGCTGACGCCACACGCAGCCGCCCACGCGGGAGCACTGTCGCGTGTGGACGGACCCGTCAGGAGGGCGGGTCCGCCGCCGCGAGCCGGTCGGCTCGGGCACGCAGGTAGCGCTGCTCGGGCAGACTGGCGGTGCGATCGGCCGCGAGCAGGTAGTGCTCCCGCGCGGCCGTGGTGTCTCCCGCGAGCTCCAGCAGGTGGGCGCGGGTGGCCGTGAGTCGGTGGTGCTGAGCCATCCGCTCGTCGGCGGACAGCTCCGAGACCATGGCCAGGCCGGCCTCCGGGCCGTCGGTCATGGCCACCGCGATCGCGTGGTTGAGCGTGGCCATGGGGTTCGGCGCGATCCGGCACAGCACCCGGTAGAGGAACCTGATCTGCGGCCAGTCGGTGTCCTCCGCGCGCGGCGCCTGTGTGTGCAGGGACGCGATCGCCGCCTGGAGCTGGTACGGGCCGAGCGGCGAGCGCAGCATCGCGTCGGTGACCAGCCGGACGCCCTCCTCGATCATGGCGCTGTCCCACCGGGTCCTGTCCTGCTCGGCCAGCGGGACCAGACCGTCCTCGGCGTCGGCGCGGGCCGCGCGGCGGGCGTCGGTCAGCAGCATCAACGCGAGCAGGCCGGCCACCTCGCCGTCGTCGGGCAGCGCGCGGTGGATGGCGCGGGTGAGCCGGATGGCCTCGGTGGCCAGGTCGGGTCGGTGCAGGTCGGGGCCGGAGCTCGCGGTGTAGCCCTCGTTGAAGATCAGGTAGAGCACGTGCAGGACGGCACCCAGCCGCTCGGCGGAGGCCAGTCCCCCGGGCCTGCCCGACGTCGTGTCCGCCGCCGTGCCCGACGCGGCGTCCGATGCCGTGTCCCACGTCGTGCCGGCGGCTCGAAGCCGTCGCTTGGCGCGGCTGATGCGCACCGCCATGGTGGCTTCGGGCACCAGGAAGGCGCTGGCGACCTCGGCCGTGGTCAGACCACCGACGGCGCGCAGGGTGAGGGCGACCTGCGAGGCCGGCGTCAGCTCGGGGTGGCAGCACAGGAACAGCAGGGTCAGGGTGTCGTCGTGGTCGCGCGGGCTCCGCTCGCCAGGGCCGGGGTCGACCAGCGCGTCCGGCGGTTCCCGGTTCGCGCTGGTCACCTCCCGGTCCCTGCGGGCCCGCTCGCTCCGGATCTGGTCGACGACCCGCCGGGAGGCGACCGTGACCAACCAGCCGCGCGGGTGCTCCGGCGCGCCGTCCGCCGGCCACTGGACCGCCGCCGCCAGCATGGCTTCCTGGAGCGCGTCCTCGCAGGTGTCGAAGTCGTGGTACTTGCGGAGGAGTGCGCCGAGGACCTGCGGCGCGAGCTCCCGCAACAGGCGGCCGAGGTCCTCGGCGTTCACGTCACCTCTCCGTTCCGGCGGCCGGTGTCACCGACCGCGCCTCGATTACGGGGGCGACATCCCCGTTCGCCCGAACCCCTGTACGGCGCGGTCACCCGGCCGACGACGCCTCGGCTCCCGCCGCGAACACCACCGGTCGGACCTCGACCCCGAGTCCCTCCACGCTGGCGTCCGGGATCATCGCCGCCAGCTCGAAAGCCCGGTCCCGGCTCGCGCACTCGACGAGGTAGTAGCCACCGAGGTACTCCTTCGCCTCAAGGTAGGGGCCGTCGCTGACCGCGGGCACACCGTCGCGAACGCGGACGACGGCGCTGGCGGTGGGGTCGGCCAGCCCGGTCGTCCCGAGCAGCTCGCCGGACTCGCGGATCGTGTCGATGAACCCGTCGTGGCCCTTCATCACCTCGTTGCGCTCGTCCTCGGTGAGGCTCTCCCAGATCCGCGGGTTCATGTGCATGATCAACAGGAACTTCACGTCGTCTCCTCCGCCGTCGGCGCGCCCCGGTGGCGTCGCTCGCTCAGTGGTCGTCGCCGAGCGCCCGATCTTGACATCGCCGGGCCCTCGGTCGTGGCGCTGGTCCGTTCGAGTGGTTCCGGCCCGCTCCGGTCCAGGTCAACAGCGGCTGTCGGTTGACTGCCGGTTCGGAGTCGGGAGCACCGAGGAGGGGAACCCATGACGTCCCAGGGGGAACGGGCCGGGGTGGCCGACGTCGTCCGCGACGTCGTCGCCCGGGTGGCGCCGGAGGAGATCCCGATCGTCGACGGGCTCGACGCCCTGGGCGCCGACACCGCAGCCCGGCACTGGGCGAAGGCGGGCGCGCGCCGGGAGCCGCTGGGGTTCGGCCTGGGCGACGCCGTCGTGGTCGTCACGCCGATCGTGTGGTGGGCCGTCGAGCACGTCGCCGGGCGGCTGGCCGAGTCGGCCACCGACGGTGTGGTCAGCCGCGCGCGGCGGCTGTTCCGGCGGCGGAAGGCGATCCCCCGCGTGGTGGACCTGCCGCTGACCCCCGAGCAGTTGGCCGAGGTCCGCCGGAAGGCGCTGGAGGCCGGCGCGCGGCAGGGCCTGCCGCCGGAGCGGTCCGAGGAGATCGCCGACGCCATCGTCGCGCGGCTGGCTCTGCGCGACGCCGAGCCGGAGTAGGCGACCGTGTCCAGGGTGGACGAACGGGTCCTCGGCCCCGGCACCACCGTCCGGTTCGCGCTGCTGTTGGTGCTGCTGGTGGTCGCGTCGGTGGCGCCCGCGTCGGACTTCGCGTCCCGGACGACGGAGTCGCACTCCTGGGCGTGCGCGCTGGCCGCCGGGTGGGACCCCGACGGCGGCGACCTGGCCGAGATGGCCGGCCTGCTCAGCCAGCCCGGCCCCTACGAGTCCTGCCTCGCCCGGCACGCGCCCCGGCCGCCGTGGTGGCTGCCGCTGCTGGGACCGGTCGTGCTGGTCGCGGCCGCGACCGCGTTGTTCTTCGCCATCGCGGCGTGGAAGGCGCGCCGGGTCGTGCCGGTGCGGCGCGTGGACCGCGACGGCGACCTCACCCGGGTCCTCGACGACCTGGTGGCCACCGCCGGGCTGACCAGGGCGCCCGCGTTCGTCGTCGACCCGACCGCCACGTCCACCGGCGCCGTCGTGTTCGGCCGTGACGGCAGACCGGTCGTGAGCCTGCACGGCGGGCTGCTGGTGCGCCGCCACACCGACCCGGCCCGGTTCCGCGCGGTGGTCCTGCACGAGCTGGCGCACGTCCGCAACCGCGACATCACCCTCACCTACGCGACTGTCGCGCTGTGGCGGGTGTTCCTGGCGTTGGTGCTGCTGCCCGACACCGTGTGGTTGGTGTGGCAGCTCGTGGAGGGCGGGTCCTCACCGCTGCGGTCGTCCTACCTGCCCAGCGTCACGCGCGGGATCGTGCTCGCGGTCGTGCTGGTGCTGCTGGTGCACCTCGCTCGGGCGGACGTCCTGCGCACCCGCGAGGTCCACGCCGATCTCACGGCGCTGAGGTGGGGCGCGGACCGCCGCGGCTGGGAGGTGGCCGACACCCCCTCGGTCGGCGGCGCGTTCGCCGAGCTGTGGCGCACGCACCCGCGCTGGGACCTGCGGCGGGCCTCGCTGGACGACCCGGCGCCGCTGTTCGGCGTGCGGGCGCTGCCGATGTTCCTCACCGGGGTCGGCGCCGCGCTGATCTACGGCTCCGCCTGGCAGTACCTCAAGCACTACCGGATCGCCGGGTGGTGGGCCGACCAGGTCGTCGCGCTGCTCGCGTCCGCTCTCGTCACGGGCATCGCGGGCATCGTCCTGTGGCGCGCGGTCGCGCACGCGCGGCTGACCAACGTCGACGGCCCGACCGGCGTGCGCGCCGGGCTGTGGCTGGGCACGGGGGTGCTCGCGGGGGAGCTGGTGGGCGGGCAGAACGTGATCCACAGCTGGGTGCCCGCCCGCTGGTGGTTCCTGTCGTTGATCGTGGTGGCGGGCGTGGCGTTCACCTGGTGGATCGCCCAGTGCGCCCGGTTGTGGGCCGGGACGTGGCCGGGGCGCACGCTGCGCGCGCCGATGCTGCTGGTCCTCGCCGCCGGGTGGGTGGTGCTGTCGGCGTGGTTCGCGTGGTGGCGCGGTGGCGGTGCGCTGCTGGTGGTGGGCTGGCCGATCGACACGGACGCGATGGTCGCGCAGTTCCAGCGCATCTCCCCCGGGACCGGACCCGCCTGGCTGGTGCGGGACATCGCGGTGGCCATGCCGATGGTGGCGACCGTGTCGAAGGTGCCGCTCCTCCTCGTCGCCGTGACCCTCGCGTGGGCGGTGCCGCTGCTGGCGTGGACGGTCCGGCCGGGGCCGCTGCGATGGGTGCGCGAAGCCGTCGCCGACGCGCCCGAGCAACTCCCGCAGCCGCTGCCACCGTTGCGGCGCGTCGTGCTGCCCGGCGTGCTCGGGGGCGCGTTGGCCGCCGTGGCGCTGCTCGTGGGCCGCGACCTGCCGGAGCTGGAGTTCGTCGCCGCCACGTTCGTCGCCGCCACGGCCGCCGCCCTCCTCGCCGCCCTCGTCGCCCCGAGTCGCCACCGCCTGCCCGTCGTCCTCGCCGCCGCCCAGATCGCCGCCCTGTGCGCCATCGCGGTCGGCGCGCTCGTCCGCTCCTGGTCGGTCCTGAGCCCGATGATCACACCGGCCCTCGCGCTGGCCGCCGTGCTGGCGGTGGGCATCGCCGTTGGCCGTGCCGCGGCCCGCCGCCTCCGACGACGGCGCTCCGCCTTGTCTGTGTCTCCTCCGCCTCACCGCGTTGTTCCTGTGCGACCGCGCCGCGCCGTGGTGGCCGTGCTCGCCACGGGCTCGCTCCTCACCGCCGGAGTCGAGATCACCGCCGACGCCGCACGTCCGTCGGGCTCCCTCGTCCCCGGCCCCACCCCCACGGCTTCCGCGTCCTCGGCCCGGGTCACGCGGATGCAGCTCGCCGCCTGGTCCGCGGTCGGCGGCCACGCGATCCTCGCCCGCGTCACCAGCGGCACGACCTGCGACGCGGCCGCCACCGCAGCCCGGGACGCCCAGGCGTTCTTCCGCGTTCCCGACCCGCGTCTCCGTCCTTTGTGGAACACCGTCGTCACGCGCTCCGACCGCGCCCGCACGCACTGCCCCACCAAACCCGAGATCGGCCTCGCGTGGGCGCGTGCCGCCGCCGTCGCCGCGACCGCCCTGCGCGCCGGCCTGGCCGCCGTCCACCGGGGCGAGGATCCGGTCACCACCGTGCCCGAACCCGGCGACGCCCTGGGCCTCGCCCAGTGGGCGGACCAGGGCGCGCGCGACCTGCTGTCCCGCTTCGGCACCACCTCCCGTCGCCTGTTCGCCTACATCGACCAGGTCCAGGGCCGGATCGAGCCGACCACGCTCACGTCGCACTGCGCCGAGGTGTCCCGAGTCGGGCAGGACGCGCAGGGCTTCTTCCGCGTCAGCGACCCGGGGGTGCAGGAGCGGTGGGACGCGTTCGTGAAGTCGAGCAACGAGGCGGGGTCGCGCTGCACGCGGTCGATCGCGGACGTGGACGTCGCAGCCCTGCGCACCGCACTCCAGGAGATCCAGCGGCTTCGGCGGGTCGCGGTCTGTCTGGAGAACAGGATTCGCGGCTCGGTCGATTCCTGTTAGTCGCACGGTGGCTGCGCGGGCTGTGCGGGCGGCCCGGTCAAAGACGGTTGTCCGTCGTTCCGGCGGCCCACTACCTTGCCGATGTGGATCTCTTCTCGCGCTCGTGGACGGCGTTGCGCACGGCGGTCGCCGAACTCTCCGACGAGGACTTCGCCCAACCGTCCGGCTGCGCGGGCTGGCTCGTGCGGGACCTGGTGTGCCACCTGGTCATCGACGCGCAGGACGTCCTGATCACCCTCGTGACCCCCACCGACGCCGAGCCGACGCGGGACGCGGTGACCTACTGGAAGGTCTCCGACACGCCGCCGACCGGCGACGACCCGCTCGACGCGCTGACCGTCCGGCTGGCCGCCGCGTACCAGGACCCGGGGCTGCTGAAGTTCCACCTCGACGACATCGGCTCCGCCGCCGGGCGCGCCGCCGAACTCGCCGATCCCGCGGTCCGCGTCAGCACCCAGGGCGAGGTCCTGACCGCGGGCGACTACCTCTCCGCGTACGTCCTGGAGTGGACGTTGCACCACCTCGACCTCATCGCGCACCTCCCGCACGTGGCCGAACCGCCCGCCGAGGGCCTCGCCCGGACGCGCGAGATCCTGGAGAAGATCGCGGGGACCGCGTTCCCCGAGTCGTTCTCCGACGAGGACGCGCTGCTGGTCGGCACTGGACGACGTGCCCCGACCGACGCCGAGAAGGCCGAACTGGGCGAGCTGGCCGCGAAACTCCCGTTCGTCATCGGATAACCACCTGGCTGATCGCCATCCTCGGCACGGGCGTTCGGGGCTCCACAATGGACAGAGGGCTCCACTGTGGACAGACGTCGACCGGCGGTGTTGTGGGGCTGCCTGCCAACGCCGCTGGTGTCGTCCGGTAGAGAGGACGTCATGAGTAACACCTACCGCCTGCCCGGGGTCCAGGTCACCGACCACGTGTTCCCGGCGCCGCTCGACCACGCCGACCCCACCGGACCCTCGATCCAGTTGTTCGCGCGGGAAGTGGTGGACCCGACGCGGGCCGGGGACAACCTGCCCTGGCTGCTCTACCTCCAGGGCGGGCCGGGCGGCAAGTCGCCGCGACCGCTCAACGGCACGAGCGGCTGGCTCGGCCGGGCCCTCAAGACCCACCGGGTGTTGCTGCTGGACCAGCGGGGAACCGGCCGCAGCACCCCGGTGACGACCCGGACAGCCGAGCGGTTCTCCCCGCAGGAGCTCGCCGACCGGCTCGCGCACTTCCGCGCCGACTCGATCGTCGCCGACGCCGAGCTGGTCCGGCGGTCGCTGTGCGGGGACCAGCCGTGGGAGACGCTCGGCCAGAGCTTCGGCGGTTTCATCACCCTCACCTACCTGTCGCAGGCGCCGGAGGGGCTGCGCGCCTGTTACGTCACCGGTGGACTGTCCAACCCGCACGCCACCGCCGACGACATCTACGCGGCCACCTACCCGATGGTCCGGGACAAGGTGACCGCCTACTACGCCCGTTACCCCGGCGACCGCGAGCTGGTCCGACGCATCGCCGACCTGATCACCCGCACGCCGGTCCACCTCCCCGACGGCGACCGCCTCACCGTGCGCCGGCTGCGCTCGCTCGGACAGGTGCTCGGGAAGGGCGACGGCTTCGAGCAGCTGCACTGGCTGCTGGACGAGGCGATCGGCCCCGACGACGAACTCTCCCCGACCTTCCTCCAGCAGGTGATGACCCAGACCGGCTTCGTGGGCAACCCGCTCTACGCCGTGCTCCAGGAGTCGATCTACGCCCAGGGCACGGCGACCGCATGGGCCGCCGAGCGCGCCCTCCCCGCCTTCCCTGAGTTCGCCGAGGACGCCGACCCCCTGCTCCTCACCGGCGAGATGATCTACCCCTGGATGTTCGACGAGATCGCCGGCCTCCGCCCCTTCGCCGACGCGGCACACCTCCTGGCCGAACGCGACGACTGGCCCGCCCTGTACGACCCGGCGCGCCTCGCAGCCAACCAGGTGCCGGTCGCCGCGGCCGTCTACCACGACGACATGTACGTGCCCACCGAACTCTCGCTGTCCACCGCGCGCTCGGTCGGCTCGCTGCGCGCGTGGGTCACCAACGAGTGGGAACACGACGGCGTCCAAGCATCCGGCGAACGCGTCCTGTCCCGCCTGATGGACATGGTCGCGGGCCGGGTCTGACCCCGCCCCCTGCGGGAGGGCACGAGTCCTCCTCCAGAACGCGAGTCCGGCCCGCTGACACCCCGCCGTCAGCGAGCCGGACTCGACACGAACCCACCCCCGAACATCCATTCCAAAAGCAAATGGACAAAACAGCCGCCCCCACGAGATAAAGTCCCAGGTCAGCAAGTGTCGGCCCCGCGCACGCGGGGATGGTTCTCCCAGGATCACCTGATCGGTCCCAGCCATCCGGTCGGCCCCGCGCACGCGGGGATGGTTCCCTTCGGGGTTTCCCCGTCGATCCGGACATTGGGTCGGCCCCGCGCACGCGGGGATGGTTCTCGGTGGGGGCAGCACGTCGCCTACGGAACAAAGTCGGCCCCGCGCACGCGGGGATGGTTCCGGCCGGCAATCCGGCGCGAGCCTGGACACCGTGTCGGCCCCGCACGCGCGGGGATGGTTCCACGCCCATCGAGGTGAGCGTGACGTTCAAAGCGTCGGCCCCGCACGCGCGGGGATGGTTCCATCGTCCAGCCGATCTCGGACGCGGCCGCGTGGTCGGCCCCGCACGCGCGGGGATGGTTCCCGCATCGCCCCGTTCCTGATCGCGTCGCCGCTGTCGGCCCCGGCCGCGCGGGGTGGGTTTCCTGGGTGGGGCTGGTTGTTCTAGTGGCGTTTTGGGCGGTACAGGCCCACTCGGACCAGGGCCATGTCGGGGTCGACGCGTTCGTCTTTCAGGAGGCGCCAGCGTTCTACCGCGTCGAGGACGGCGTAGCGCTGGCCGACCGTCCACCACTTGATCTTGAGGGTTAGGGCGCGTGCGTCGACGCCGTAGGAGCGGTCGAGGTGGTCGATGTGGACGGCGATGAGGATGGACCCCAGGATCGTGTCGGGAGACGGGTCCGCGTCGGGGGTGGACAGGGCTTCGCAGACCAGGTGGGCCTCCTCTCGGGTGAGGTCGACGGTGTGGAGGTCGTGGTGCAGCACCTGGTAGTAGCGCTCCAGGTCGCGGCGGGCGATCAGGTCGGCTGAGGTGCTCGCGTCGGGGGCGGTGCGGGCCTGGAGGTCGGCGGCCAGCGGGCCCGTGCGGAACTGGATGCGGTCCTTGTCCTTGGTCACCTGTGTTCCTCGTGGCGGCGACGGTTGTCCGACGGTTGTCGACGGTTGTCCGACGGGTGTCTTCGGGTTCGCGTGGGCGCGGCGGGAGTGGCTCGGTGGTGCGCCGTCCGGGAAATGCCCTGGACAGAGGCTTGTGGGTAACGGTGATTGGCGTAGACCAACAGGGCGCTCGTGGGCATTGGTCAACCGGGCGGATGGTTGGTGATTCGGTGGGACTGGTCCACCCGGGTCCGTTTACCGGGCAGGCGATGCCAATGAGCGACCACCGCGCGGCCTGACTCACCCAAGAAGGGAGAATTACGGGTGAGCGGTGGCTCCCCCCTCCTTCTGGCGGGGGAGGGGGGAGCGAGTTCTCCGCTCACCCGAGCGCCCGTTCGTGGTTTCGGAGGCCCATCCACTGCCACGTCGGGTCCAGGTCATGGAAACGGAGCACCGTGAATCTAGATGGGTCGAAACCACGGGGCGCCGGCGGCGCGGTGAGCGTGCGGTCCGGCGCGATGAACAGCAGCCAGGCTTCGCCTGTGCTGTTCAGTGACGCCGGTTGGCGGGTGCCGCTGGTGCCCCGAAGGGCGCACCGGCGGCGTCCTTTCGCCCTACTGCCCGGTTTCGCCATCGGCGGGAGGCCTCGTCTCCCCCGGGCGGGACGAGCGCCGATGACGGCCGTGATGGCGTCCCCTCCGGGACCGCCCGAGTAGCTGCGTGCGCTGGCGGACTCCCGTCCGCCGACGCGTGGCGGCGCGCAGGGCCGCGGCGAGCGCGGCGATGATCAGCAGCAGCGCCGCGCCGCCAACCAGCCAGGTCGTCATGGAGCTGGGTCCCTTTCTCTCGGGAACTGGTTTTCCCCGCTGCGACCGCCCTTGGCTACCCTCAGAAACCGATGTCACTCGAATGGGTTAACTCATTTGAGTAAGGCTCGGCAATGTGTGGTGATTCGGTCGGGCGGAACCAGCGGATTGGTGACTCGTCCAGTCAGCGGAATGGGCAGCTTGTCCGTCCACTTCCGCGTGGTGCTCGCCGACAACCCCGACGTTGTCGGCGTCAGGGAAACGGAGGAACGGCATTGCGCGTGGATGCCGACAACGCCGACAAGCCGCGTCGCCGTGGCGGGCGACGGCTCCGGACAGCGCAGCAGATGCGCGAGGCGGGGTGCAGCGACGCCGTGATCACCCTGGTCAAACGGCTCCAGCACCTGCTGCACCAGCGTTTCGGCGTGGAGGGGCCGTTACGGGCGTTGGTGAAGCACGCCCTCGCGCACCGGATCACCAGCGACGCGATCTACCTGCCGCAGCACACCGGCGCCGAGACGAGCGCCAAGGACGTGTCCCGCCTGGTCAGCCGCCTCTCCGAGCAGATGGGCGGGCAGCGCTCGACCCAGGGGCCGGCCTGGCCCTACGCGGAGCTGATCGTCCGCTGCTGCAGCCCGGACCCCGACGCGGAGCTGGCGCACGTGGCGAGCCTGTGGGCCGCCGCCCGGGGCGGAGCCCGCCCACCCGGGTACCACGGCCCGCTGCGCCTGCCGGCCTCGGACCCACCGCTGGCCCTGCCGGAGGACCACACCCTGGCCGAGCTGACCCTGCGCTGCTCGATCCTGGAACACGACCTCGCCAAGGCCCTCGCCGAAAACACCGCCCTGCGCGCGGAAAACGCGCATCTGCGCGCCCGCGACATCGACACGATGCTGCTGCTCAACTCGACGATCAGGGCATTTCGGCGGATGAGCCAGCAGCGCGACCGCGCGATCGCCAGCCGCGCGACCATCCTCTCTAGCCGGGACCGCCAGGCCGAGGCGGCCCTGGCCGACGTGGTGCGCGAAGCCGCCCGCCGCAAGCGAATCCTGCGACGTCAGCGCGAGGCGCTGACGAAGTACGTGGCCATGCACCTGGCGTCCAGCCGGGTGGTCGAGGATCGGGGCGTGGCCACCGTCCCGCGCGACCCCGTCCACGACACCGTCACCCGGGTGCTGGGCGACGACCTGGACGGCCTGGGCTTCCCGCTGGAGCCGATCATGCGGCACCTCCGGCACGTCAGCGCCACCGCCTCGCTCCTGCACCGGACCATCGCGATCTACCTGTGGCTGCGCTTCTACTACGTCGACTCGCACACCGACTACGAGCGCCTTGCCCGCAAGATCGGGTACACCCGGAACCAGGTGGTCCGCGTTCTCACCGCCACCGACCCGATGCCGGTCCCGGTCATCACGGCCGTCACGGAGACGTTGTCGGCCGACAAGCTCTGGATCAACAGGCTGCTGTCCGACGTCGGCGCCCAGGTTCTCGTCGCCCCACCGTCCCCGTCCCATGCGCTGTGGGTGGCCCCGGAACGAACCGGCGAGGCCGGTGCGGCCGCCCACAACCTCTCCGGCGACACCGACGAGAGCGGACGTGGCTGACAACCCCCTTCCCCAGGGTCGGACATCGGTCAGCCACTCTCCTGTCCGTGAATCCGCTGGCGCACGCGCCGGCGCCACATCTGCTGGTAGTCCTGGGCTGGTGGCTGATCTGCGGGCTGTGGTGTTCGACTGGCGGGGAACCCTGGTGACGACGCTCGACGGTGGGAGCTGGGTGCGGGAGGCGTTGCTGTGCCTTGGCCGGGACAGCTCGGACGAGGCGGTTGACCAGGTGTGGCGGGCGGTCCTGGAAGCCGCTGGGGAGCCTGACCGGCTGGACGCTCCGGGCGTGGACAGCGACCTCGCCCTGCACCGGGACACCTACTGCGGCGTGTTCGCTGATGCGGGGCTCGATTCCGAGTTGGCCGGTGCGCTCTACGCCGTGGAGTCGGACCCGGCGCACAACCAGTTCGCCGTCGACGTGGAGCCGGTGTTGCGCTCCGTGTCCGCGCATGGATGTCGGATCGCGGTGCTCAGCGACATCCACTTCGACCTGCGTCCTGTCTTCGGCGCGGCCGGGTTGGCGGATCTGGTCGACGTTTTCGTGCTGTCCTACGAGCACGGTGTGCAGAAGCCGGACCCCGTGATCTTCCGGGTGGCGCTGGAGGGGCTCGGCACGTGCGCGGGGGAGACGTTGATGGTGGGGGACCGCGCCTCACACGACGGAGCGGCCGTGGACGTCGGCATGCCGGTGTTGTTGGTTCCCCCGCTGTGTGATGTGGCGGAGCGCCGGCTCCACCACGTCGAGGCGTTGCTCGGGGCACCGCGTCGCCGCTGAGAGTCCACGGTGGACGCTGCCCTGGTTTCCCCTGATCGGGGCATTCCCCGTTCGGGTGGGCTGATCGGACAGCGAGCTCAGGCACGAGGTGGGCCGCGGGGTCCTCCACGTCGACGTGCGACGGGGGAGCCGGGGCGGCAGGCTGCGGGGAAGAGTCCTCTTCGTCCTGCACACCCTGGCGTCGTGATCTGATCCCGGGGGAGGAGATCGCCGTCATGCCCGACGTCGACTTCCGGGCCGCGGTGCTGCGCCCCGACGACCTGCTGGTGCTCGACTTCGACTTCGTCAACCTCCAGCTCGACCGCGACGCGGGCCAGCCGCCGCGGTTGCGTCGGCTCCGACGGGGCGAGCCCGCCTTCGTCGTGGTCGTCCTGCCTCCCCAGCACGTCGCCGAGCAGGTCATGCGGGAGGAGTTCATCCACCCCCAGGCCGTCATCGCGAACCCGTCCCGGCTGGCCTTCCGGGTGGACGACGACCTCGACGAGGTGGACTTCTCGCTGGCGACCCTGCTCGACTGGTCGCGGCACACACTCAGCGTGACCGCCAACGCCGCCGCCGGTCAGCCGGTGCCCAGCCCCGCTCCCGCCGCCCCCGAGCCGCACCAGACCGCGATCGAACTGCCGTACCGGCTGGTGCTCAGCCCCGACGACCGGGCGGGTTGGGCCCACGCGGTCGGAGCCGTGACGCGGGAGGGGGTCAGCGAGCTGTGGCACACCCGGCTCGGGCTCGCGGCCGACGGCGGGGTCGACGAGACCCGGTTGCCGGTGGTCCGGGCGGTGTGGGCCCGCGACCTCGCCGACGACCTCGGTGAGTTCGTCGACACCTCGCTCACCGGCGGCCAGCGGCGGGCGATCGTGCGCCAGTCCGCCGACTTCACCCAGTTCGACGACCCGACCCCGCTCCAGGCCAGGCACCTCACACTCTCCGCGCTCGGCGCCTGGGCCGACGTCCGAGGCGACTGGGACACCGCCGACGGCGAGGAACTGCCCCTTGAGTCGTGGCGGCACGTGGTGGCGCAGGGGCGTGACCAGTTCGTGCGGGTCGTGGAACGCGGACACCTGTTCCCGCTGGGCCACCGCGCGGTCCTGGTCTCGGTGGTCGAGCGGGTACTGACGTCCGAGGGCGGCATCGACCTCCTCACCGAGACCGTGCGTCGGGTCGAGGTGCGACAGCCGGTGCGGGACTACGAGCAGACCCGCTCCGCCCATCCTCGCAACGCGCAACTCCCCATCCGTCGCGCACGCATCCAGACCCTGGCGACACCGCAGCTCTCGCGGGACGACGCTCCCTCCGGCGTCCCCTTCGTGATCGCGGTGGACGGTGTGCCGTTCGTCTTCGACGTCGTGGGCGAGGACTGGGCGGGCGGCCAGGTCGACCTCGACATGCCGTTGATCTTCGTGCCCGCCGGCGGTGGTGGCTCGTTCCCGACGCTCCAGGGTCTCTACGAGACGCATCTCCGGCACATCGACCTGCACAACCGCCCGGTGGCGCTGGCCCCGCAGACACCGAATCCCGGCACGACGGTGCTGCCGGTCGCGTCGATGGCGTTCTCGGCCGTCGAGGCCGCGGGCGCCGACCCGCCGTTCCTGCCGTTCGTCGAGTCGGCGATGGTGCAGGTCCCCGGGGCCAACGAGCTGGTCGGCAGCGTGTCCCCCGTGCCGCCGCGCGAGATCGAGCTGGTCGACCCCGCGACGTCCCCCGGCCAGGTGTTCGCCCGGCTCCGCGAGCCCCTCGGCCTGAACCTGCCCACCGAGCGGGCGGGTGGGCTCGCGCGACCGAACATGAGCATCGGCGCGCTGTCGCGCGAACTCGGCGCGGTGCCCCCCGCCCTGGAACGGCTCGGCACCGGCCAGTTCCAGCTCAGCGAGGTGTTCTCGGCCCTGGAGGACGCGAAGCTGCTCGGCGGCATCTCGCTGCCCGACGTGATCGGCCAGATCGTCAACCAGGCGCAGCTCCCCGGGCTGTCCCGTCGGGTCACACCGTCCGGTGTGGACATCGTCTTCACCTGGAGCCCCCCGCTGCGGCCGGAGGCCGGACCGCTGAAGCTCCACATCGGGGGCACCTCCACCCTGACCCTGCGCAGCGAGGTGCACGTTCCCCGTGGCGCGCCAGGGAAGCCGAGGATGCGCGTCGAGGGAGTCCTCACCCACTTCGCGATCGACTTCGTCAACGTGGTCCGGCTGGGCTTCGCGGAGCTGCGCTTCCTCGCCGAGGACGGCAGGAAGATCGACGTCCACCCCGCCGGCATGCGGCTGGAGCTGCGCAACCAGTTGTCGTTCCTCAACGCCCTGGCGGACATGGTGCCGTCCGACGGGTTCAGCGATCCCCCGCAGCTCAGGGTCACCAGCGAGGGCGTGGAGGCCACCTACTCGCTCGGGCTGCCCAAGGCGGGGCTGGGCATCTTCAGCCTGGAGCACGTGGCGTTCTCCGCGGGGATCGTGCTGCCGTTCGTGGGACGCCCCGCGGCGGTGCGGCTGGCGTTCTCCGACCGCGCGCACCCGTTCCTGACCACGGTGTCCATGATCGGCGGTGGGGGCTACTTCGCGATCGAGGTGGACACCACCGGCATCCGCCGGATCGAGGGCGCGATCGAGGTCGGCGCGAGCCTGTCGGTGAACCTCGGCATCGTGTCGGCCAGCGCCTACGTGATGGGTGGCTTCTACTTCGGCCTCGAAGCCGGCGGGGCGATCCGCTTCGAGGCGTACCTGCGGATCGGCGGCGCCGTCGAGTTGCTGGGCGTGGCCGGCGTGTCGTTCGAGATCTACCTGGTGCTGGAGTACCAGCCGGGGCCCGAGCCGCGGATCGGCGGGCGCGCCTCGGTGATGGTGGCCGTGCGGCTGCTGATGTTCACCAAGACCGTGCGGCTCAGCACCGAGAAGCACTTCGCGATCCCCGCGCGCGACCCCTCCTTCGACGAGTTGGTCGACGAGGACGACTGGGAGACGTACTGCCGCGCGTTCGCCTGAGCGGGCGACGCCGAGGAGGCGAGATGGCCGACGAGACCGTGCTGTGGACGGCCCTGCCCAACGGGGTCACCGGCGACCCGGCCGCTCGACGGCTGCGGATCTCGGTGTTCGTGTCCCCCCGTCTGGTCGCCGAGGGCCGCGGCCCCACGTTGGCCGGGTTCCCCGACTTCCTCGACTGGCCGGCGCGGCTGCGGCCGGGCGCGGTCGCCTTCTCGGTGCGGGCCAGGGCGTCGGCGGACGAGCCGCCCGGGCAGTCGGTCCTGGCGACGGTGACCAGCCCGCCACCGGACTCGGCGCTGTGGCGGGCGTTGTTCGACGCCTCCACCCCGGTCGAGGCGCACACGACGGAGAAGATGTCGGCCCGACCGCTGAGCACCTACTCCGCGGCGCGCCTGCACGACCAGCTCAAACAGGGGCACCAGGCGTTGGCCCAGCAGTCCCTGGTCGGTCGGCCCACGTTCTCGGCCCTGGGCGCGACCATGGGGTTGACCGCCGCGTTCACCGCGATGGGGGACGCCGAACCGGTCGTGCCGACGCTGGCCGCGCCCGAGGACATGGGGCCGGAGCGGATCAGGACGGTTCTGAACAGGCTGGCCGGCAACATGTTCCGGGCCGACGACGACACCGACGTGCCGCGCCGCGTGGCGGTGGCGATCAGCCAGGCGCGGGCGTTGGCGACCCTCACCCCCGACGAGCCCGTGCACGTGCTGCCGGCGGTCGAGGACGCCCCGGCGGCGGAGCTGGCCCGGTTGACGGCCTTCAACCAGGGGCAGGTGGTCCCGCAGGGCGCGCCCCCGCCGCCGGCCCCGGTGTTCGACTTCCACCGGTGCCTGACCCTGCTCTCCGACGACGCCGCGCTGCTGCGCCTGCTCGGGCTGGTCATCGACCTGGAGGTGCCGATGGGGGCGGTTCCGCCGTCCCCGAGCGACGAGCCGGTCGCCCACCAGCTCCAGGTGCTGCCCGCCTTCACCGAGCCGATCCGGGGCGACTCGCTGAGCCCGTTCACCGCCTACGTGCTGGAGGGCAACCACCACGGCTTCTTCGCCGCCGCCCCGCACCCGGAGCGGCGGGAGATCGTCCACGGGTTGCTCGACGTCCGGTCGGACGGGGAGTTCGCCCTGATCCAGACCGATGTGTACGGCAGCGGGCTGAAACTGGTCAACTCCCTGTCGCGCGCCCCGGGGGCCGATCCCGACGGGGACGCCGACGAGGGCGGCGTGCCGACGGTCCGCACCAGCGGCGTGAGCATCGTCCGCGACAACCACGCCAACCGGGTGTGGGACGGGCTCCGCACGGCCACCGACAACAACGCCACCCTCGCGGAGGGCAGCGCGCCCGCGCTGTTCGCCGAGGACCTCGTCCGGGGCTACCGCGTCGACGTGTTGGACGCCCAGGCCGGGGCGTGGCGCTCGCTGCACCAACGGGTGGGCACCTACGTCTTCCGCCGCCACGAGGGCGGACCGAAGACCCTGGTCATCCACGACGAGGGCGTCGTCCAACAGGCGGTCACCGAACCCGTCGGGGCCGACGGTCGCCCGGACGCCAACAGCGAGCTGTACGTCCACGACTCCCTGGCCCACTGGCAGGGCTGGAGCCTGGCGGCGCCGCGCCCGGGCCGGACGATCACCGACGAGGGCGTCGAGCGGCTCGTGAACACCGCGCCCGAGGAGATGCCCCAGCTCGATGTGTCGTTCCGGGCCGAACCCGGGTCCCTGCCCCGGTTGCGGTTCGGCCATCGCTACCGGTTCCGGGCGCGCGCGGTCGACCTGGCCGGCAACGGGCTGGGCTTGGCGGAGGCCACCGAGCTGTTCGAGCTGTTTCCCCTGCTGGGACTGGACCTCCCGGTGCTCCCGCTCGACGAGGAGGACTTCGTCTACCGGCGGTTCGAACCGGTGCTCTCGCCCGTGCTCGTGCCCAGGGAGCGGTTCGTGGAGGGTGAGTCGCTGGAGCGGTTGGTGATCCGCAGCCGCCCGGGGGCGAGCGCGGCCGAGGAGGCCGACGAGCTGACCGGTCTGGTGCGCGACGCCCGACCGGAGGCGGCGGCCCACTACTCGGCGACCGCGGAGCGGCATGTCGTGCCGCCCAAGACCGCGCAGCTCACCGCCGAGACGCACGGCATGTTCGACGCGTCGTTCGGGTCCGGCGGCGATCCCCGGCAGACCTACCGCATCGCCCGCAAGGAGAAGGGCCGGCTCACGGACACGGCGGTCGTCGACGTCACGTCCGGGGAGCTGGCCCCGGTGGCCGATCCCGCCGCGATCCAGACGATCCCCACCGCCAGCACCGGGGAGGGCTACGTCGTGCACCGCGAGCCCCGCCTCGAACTGCCCTACCTGCCCGACCCGCTGGCCCGGGGCGCGGCGTTGTTCGGGCTTCCCGGGGTGCCCGAGGACCGGCCGTCGGGGGTGCTGGACCAGGCGGGGCGGTTGACGTTCGTCGCCTCCGCCATCCCCGCCGACGACATCGCGGCACTGGGCGGATCGGTGGTGCGGATCGGGTTCGGCGAGCAGTGGCCGAACCGGCTGCCGTTCCGCCTGGTGCTCGCCGAACCGCCCGCCGACCAGGTCGGGGACGCGCCGCCGGCGTGGGACCCGCAGGCCAGGGTGCTGACCGTCTTCCTCGCCCCCGCCCAGCAACGCGCGTTCCGGCTCAGCTCGTTCCTCGCCGTGAAGGACCTGGACCAGCTCGGCCAGTGGCGGTGGCTGCTGGAGACCGACCCCGACCACCAGGTCCCGCCCGGCACGCTGGAGGTGGCGCTGGCCGGCGGGAGCTGGCAGCTCACCCCCTCGCGCGTGATCTCCCTGGTGCACGCCGTGGAGCAACCGCTGCTCACCCCGGAGCTCCAGGACATCGGGGTGACCCGCTTTCCCGACCTCACCGCGTGTTTCGTCGGCGCCCAGGTCCCGGTGGACGGCGACAGCACGGTCAAGGTGGACGTGTTCGCGTCGTGGCTGGAGGCGGTCGACCCGCCGGGTGCCCCACCCGTGCCGTGCCAGGCGCACGTGTTCGACATCCCGATCCCGTTGCCGGGAGAGCCGGGCGGGGAACCGCCGAACCTCGACGAGGTCGAGGTGGTGCCCCTGGCCACCTACGACCACGACAGCAGTCAGCTCACCCTGCACGCGCCGCACCCGGAGGACCAGTCCGGCCGCGAGTTCCTCAGCCGGCACGAGTTCGGGGACACCAGGGCCCGCGTGGTCCAGTACCAGGTCACGGCGAGCACCCGGTTCCGGGAGTGCTTCCCGCCGGAGGTCACCCGACAACCCGAGCGGATCACCCGCACCGGCGAGGCCGTCGAGGTGGTCGTGCCCAGTTCGGCCCGCCCCGCCGCGCCCCGCGTGGTGTCGGTCCTGCCCACCTTCTCCTGGACCCGCGACACCGCGCCCGACGGCGCCCGCGTCAGCCACCGCACCGGAGGTCTTCGGGTCTACCTGGAGCGGCCGTGGTTCTCCTCGGGCGACGGGGAGCTGCTGGCGGTCGTGCTGGTCGACCCGGTGCACTACCCGCCGGACGACCGGACCGCGGCCTTCGTGACGCACTGGGGTGGGGACCCCCTCTGGGTGGACTTCGGGCTGGGCGCACCGGAACCGATGGCGTTCTCCAACGCGGTGGTCATCGAACCCCTGACGACGTTGGAGGAGGAGCCCGGCCTGTCGGTCATCGCCGTCGGCCACGTGGTGCGGCACGACCCGGACGCCGACCGCGATCTGCTGTACTGCGACATCGCGTTCGACACCCTTCCCGACGTGACGTACTTCCCGTTCGTCCGGCTCGCCCTCGCCCGCTACCAGCCGCAGTCGCTGCCGGGAGTGGAGCTCTCCCGCGTGGTGCTCGCCGACTTCGCCCAGGTGCCACCGACCCGCGAGGTGCGGCTGCGCCCCCTGCCGGGCGACCCGAACCTGTTCCAGCTCGTGGTCGACGGCGCGCCCCCCGAGTCGGTGCCCCGACCCGGCCTGCCCGTGCGGGTGGACGTGGAGCGGCGCATCCCGGGAACCCAGGACGAGCTGGGCTGGGCACCGCTGCCCGAGGACACCCCCGGCGTGGAGGTCGCTCTGTCACCCCGGTGGGACTGGCGGGCGTGCGGCGGCTGCGGCGGGGTGACCTTCGTGGGTGACGGGGCGTCCGGCCCGTGCACCGTCGGTGGCTCGCACCGACCCCGCAAGCGCCAGGCATTCGCGCTCGAACCGGCCGCGGAACCACCTGCCGGCGACACGTGGCGTCGTTGTTCCCAGTGCCAGATCCTGGTCCACGCCCGGAACCCCGGTGTCTGCTCAGCCGGCGGCGAGCACGTCCCCGTCGAGGGCGAGGTCTACGCGCTCACGCGAATCCCCACCCTCGACCCGTGGACGGGATGGCGCCGCTGCGCCCGGTGCCACAGCCTCGTGTTCGGCGGACCGATTCCCGGCCCCGTCGCGGCCAACGGCCCCTGCCCCGCCAGTTTCGGCGGCCCCCACGACCACTCCGGCAGCGCCGACTACGTGCTCGACCGCGACCCCTCCGCCCCGGGACAACCCGGCGCGGTGCTGTGCGTGGCATGCCAGGGGCTCGTCTTCACCTCGGACTCCCCGGGCCCCTGCCCCGACGGCGGCGGACACGTGCTGGACACCCTGGAGATGAACCTCCCGGTCGTGTCCGGCCCCGACACCGCAGGGGAGCGCGGCTGGCGGTTCTGCGGCAAGTGCACGACGTTGGTGCGCCCGGACAACACCCCGGCTCCCTGCGCGGCCGGAGAAGACCACGAGCCGGTCACCGACGTGGAACACGCCCTCACGGTCCTGCCGCACGTCGTCGGCGCCGCCGGTGCCCGCCGGTGCGCCCGGTGCGAATGCCTGGTGCTGGACGAAGCCGCCACATGCCCCTCCGGCGAAGCACACGACGTGACAGCCAGCGGCGACTTCGTCCTGCCGATGAACCCGGCCCCTCCCCAACCCGGCATCCGGCCCACGATCCCCCTCTGGAGCGGAACGGTGCGACTCCCCGCCGACCGCCAACCCGACCACCACCGCATCGTCATCCGAGAGCTCGAACCACTCCCGACGGACGACACCCCCGACCCAACAACGGGCCGCGTGGTCTTCGCCGAAACCTTCGTGGTGTGAGCTCCCCGCTGCTCGATGCCTATGCGCTCACGTCCCAGCCCCCGCCCGCGCGGACGTCGCTACTGCGTCACCGTGACGAAACGTAAGTGGGGAACCCCCGCATGCGCGGGGACGACACGAAGTTCATCCCCCAGATCTGGTCGAGCCAGGAGCTACCCCCGCGCGGGGACGACGGTCGAACCGTTGGCGAGGTACGCCTGCTGTGCGAGCTACCCCCGCGCGCGCGGGGACGACGGCCTACCTGGGACCTGGAGCACCTGGTCGGCAGAGCTACCCCCGCGTGCGGGGACGACTGACCAGGAAGGGGGGGCGCTATGGCCCCGACTTGAGCTACCCCCGCGCGCGCGGGGACGACTCCCACATGGCCGCGTAGTGGTCACTCAAGGACGAGCTACCCCCGCGCGCGCGGGGACGACGTGACAGGGACGATGCCGCCTACCAGCTCCTCGGAGCTACCCCCGCGCGCGGGGGGACGACACCAGCACCCACCCCGACCTGCGGATCATCTCGGAGCTACCCCCGCGCGCGCGGGGACGACATAGTAGATCGGCTATCCCATCGCCCCCCGGTGGAGCTACCCCCGCGCGCGCGGGGACGACACTTCCTGACCTGGCAGTTTATCTCGCCGGGACGGCGGTTTTGACCAGTCCTTCGGGAGCCGATGTCCGAGTCGAGCTGGTTCCCCGGCAGTGGCGGTAGGCGACCACCGCCCTGAGCTCGACGAATCAGGTCGGCCAATCTTCTCCATCGTGGCCCAGCATCTCGCGGTCATGGAGGCCCATGGAGAGAGGGGGTGGCTGGTTGGGGTGGTGCCAACTGACCGGGTGACTCGACGTGCGGGGCGTGGGTTCGCGGTGTGACCGTGGAGGGGTGCCCACTGCCGACCTGGCGCCGGCCGTCGAGGAACCGGCGCCGCCAGTTCTGGACACCGGGCGGCGCAACGTCGTCTTCGTGACGATCGTGCTGGGCATGCTGCTGGCCGCCCTCGACCAGACGATCGTGGGCACGGCGCTGCCGACGATCGTCGCCGATCTCGGTGGGGCCGCGCACATGTCGTGGGTGGCGACGGCCTATCTGCTGGCCGAGACCGTGGCCACCGCGCTCGCCGGGAAGTTCGGCGACCTGTTCGGCCGCAAGCTGGTCTTCCAGGTGTCGACGGTCGTCTTCATCACCGGCTCGTTCCTGTGCGGGATGGCCACGTCGATGACACTGCTCGTCGCGTGGCGGGGGCTGCAAGGTGTCGGCGCGGGTGGGTTGATGGTCACCGCGATGGCGTTGATCGCCGATGTCATCCCGCTCCGTGAGCGCGGCAAGTACCAGGGCGCGATGGGCGCGGTGTTCGGCATGTCGACAGTCGTCGGGCCGCTGCTCGGCGGGCTGTTCACCGACCACCTGTCGTGGCGCTGGGCGTTCTACGTCAACGTGCCCATCGCGGTCGTCGTCGTTTTCGTGGCGGCGCGGACGATTCCGGTGGTGCGGTCGGTGCACCGCGTGGTCGTGGACTACGCCGGGATCGGGCTCGTCGCCGTCGGCTCCAGCGCGCTGGTCCTGGCGACGAGCTGGGGTGGTAGCCAGTACGCCTGGGGATCGTTGGTGATCATCGGTCTGTTCGTGGGCGGGGTGGTCGCGCTCGCGTTGTTCTGTTGGGCCGAGACCCGCGCCGCCGAGCCGATGTTGCCGATGCGGCTGTTCCGCAACCCCGTGTTCTCCGTCTGCTCGTTGCTGAGCTTCATCGTGGGCTTCGCGATGCTCGGCGCGATGGTGTTCCTGCCGAGTTTCCTGCAGTACGTGGAGGGCGTCTCCGCGACGGTCGCGGGTCTGCGCACGTTGCCCCTGGTGCTGGGGCTGATGGTGTCGTCGATCGTCAGCGGCAACGTGATCGGCAAGACCGGGCGGTACCGGGTCTTTCCCATCGTCGGCTCGCTGGTGACCGCGCTCGGGTTGTACCTGCTGTCGCTGATGGGGCCGGACACGGGCGTGTGGCTGTCGTCGCTGTACATGGTGGTGCTCGGTGTGGGGTTGGGTCTGAGCATGCAGGTGCTGACGATCGCCGTGCAGAACACCGTTGACTACGCCGACCTGGGGACGGCGACGTCCGGGGTGACGTTCTTCCGCACGCTGGGCGGCGCGTTCGGCACAGCCGTGTTCGGCACCATCTACACGAACGCGCTGACCCCGAACCTCACGTCGGCGATCGCCGTGGCCGCCCGCACCGGGGTGGCCGACCCCGCGTCGATCGCGACGGCCGCCCACAGCCCGGCCAGCCTGCACGCCCTGCCAGCCCTGGCGAAGGAACCGATCATCGGGGCGTACGCCGATTCCTTGCGGACCGTGTTCGTGTGGACGGTTCCGGTGGCGCTGCTGGGTTTCGTGGTGTCGCTGTTCCTCAAGCAGGTCCCCCTGCGGGACAGCGCGCGACTGGGCTCGACCGATCTGGGGGAGGGGTTCGGCTCGCCGAGGGGACCGGACTCGCAGTGCGTCCTGGAGGCGGCGGTCGGCCGGATCCTGCGCGACACGGAGCCGGACGCCCTGCGGCGCATCGTGGCCGCGGCCGGCACCCACCTGGACGTGGCGAGCGCGTGGGCGGTCATCCAGGTGGAACTGGCCACCCGCAGGTTCGGCGTGGCGGACCTGGAGGTGATCGCCTTCCGGCATCGCATGCCGCCGGAGGTGCTGGCGCCGTTGTTCACCCGCCTGGTCGACGAGGGGGTGCTCTCCCACGAGGGCCGGGTGTACGCGCACACCGAGGTGGGACGCCGGGAGTCGGAGCTCATCCGCCACGCGGGGGCGACCTGGCTGGAACAGCAGGTGGAGCGGGACATCGGTCGCCGACCCGGAGTGGACCTGCGGGAAGCGGTCGAGTCCATCGCCCGCCGCCTCCTGACGGAGGACGAGGACATCGGCACCCGACCGGTGGCCGTCGCCACCGGCTGACCCGGCCCAGCCCCAGCGACACCGCGGACGTTCACGGCCGTCCGCCTGCGACGAAGATCGGACCCGCCTGGGTCGGGTTCAGCTCACTGCTCGTCGGACCAGGGCGGCGATGCGTTCCTCGACCTCGGTGGTCATCTCGGCCAGGGCGAAGTGGGTGGGCCACATCGCGCCGTCGTCCAGTGCCGCGAGGTCGTTGAAGCCGAGGGTGGAGTAGCGGGTCTTGAACTTGTCCGCGTTCTGCAGGAAGCACACGACCTTGCCGTCCAGCGCGTAGGCGGGCATGCCGTACCACAGCTTCGGCGCCAACATCGGGGCGTGAGTGGTGACGACGGCGTGGACGCGTTCGGCGATGACCCGGTCGGCCTCGGGCATCGCGGCGATCTTGTCCAGCACGTCCTTCAGGGCTTCGGCGGCCTTGTCGGTGCGGGAGCTGCGGCGGGCGGCCTTCTTCACCTCCTGGGCGTGTTCCTTCATCGCGGCGCGTTCCTCGGCGGTGAAGCCCTCGTAGTTGCTGCTGGTCTTGGTGCGGCTCATCGTGCTGTCTCCTCGGAGGACGGTGGTGCGCGGGACCGTAACCCGACCCGTCGTACTGACCTGGTGTTTTCAGGAAGTCAGTGGACGGTCGAGGTCATGGCAGGAACGTTAGGCGCGGTCCGATGACCTGTGCTTCTTGATTCCTGACCAGTCTCGGCGCGGCATCACCCAGAGACTGAGCGAACACGATACGCGACTGACACCCCGATGGCTTCAGTGCCAACTAAAATAAATTCCATGCGCGACGCTGCGGTGGCTCTCCGAGGAGGGATGTCAGGGGTGGCCGGTGGGCTGGTTGGTCAGGCGGGGATGGGTTGGAGGTTGGTGCCGTCGAAGGGTGGGTAGTTGTCGCTGGCCGTTTGTTCGGCCGCGTCGATGTAGTCGGCGAGGGCGCGGCGGGACTGGGCGAGTGTGGCCATCTGTTCGTCCAGTCGTTGGAGCCGGGATCGCATCGCGGTGAGCAGTTCGGGGCATCCGAGCAGTTCCGGGGCCTCGCCGACCGCGCAGGGGAGCAGGTAGGCGATGTCCTCTGAGGACAGACCGGCGCCGAGCAGGTGTCGGATCTGCTTCACCCGCAGTACGGCGGTTTCGTCGTACTCGCGGTAACCGTTCGCGCGGCGGTTCGCCTCCAGCAGGCCCTGGGCCTCGTAGTAGCGCAACTGGTGGGTGTTGACGCCCGTCCGACGACTCAGTTCTCCGATTCGCACCGAAACCTCGCTTGACCTTCACACCGGTATCAACGTTGACGATGCTGTCATGAACAACAACGCAGACGCACCCGTGGCCGTCATCGGGCTCGGGCTGATGGGCCAGGCGCTGGCCCGCACGTTTCTGGAAGCCGGGCACCCGACCACGGTCTGGAACCGGACGGCCGGCAAGGCCGACCAGTTGGTCGCCGAGGGTGCGCGGCTGGCGCCGACGGTGGGTAACGCGATTCAGGCGGGGACTCTGACGATCCTCTGCGTCACCGACTACCAGGTCGTGCACGAGCTGCTCGGCGCGAGTGACGTCGAGCTGGGCGGCACGACGTTGGTGAACCTGACCTCGGGCGACTCGGCCCAGGCGCGGGAGGCCGCGCGCTGGGCCGAGCAGCGCGGCGCCCGGTACCTGGACGGCGCCATCATGGCCATCCCCCCGTCGATCGGGACCCCGGACGGGGTGATCCTGCACAGCGGGCCGCAGGCGGTCTTCGAGGCGCACGAGTCGACCCTCGGCGCGCTCGGCACCGTCACCTACCTCGGCGCGGACTACGGGCTGGCGTCGCTGTACGACGTGGCCGGGCTGGCCATGATGTGGAGCGTGCTGAACGCATGGCTCCAGGGAACGGCCCTGCTCAGGACGGCCGGTGTCGACGCCACGACGTACGCGCCGTTCGCGCGGCGGCTCGCTGTCGAGGTGGCCGAGTGGTTGCCCGGGTACGCCGAGCAGATCGACAACGGCTCCTTCCCCGCCGAGGTGTCGGCCCTGGAGACGGACGTGCGGGCGATGACGCACCTGATCGAGGAGAGCGAGGCGGTGGGTGTCAACGCCGAACTGCCCAAGCTGATCAAGGCGATGGCCGACCGGGCGATCGCCGCCGGGCACGGCGGGGAGCAGTACCCCGTGCTGATCGAGGAGTTCAGCAAGCCCCGGGTGGGCTGACCGACCCCGACACAGGGCGGGCGGGGTCGAGGAGAACTCCTCGACCCCGTCCTTTCCGGTGCTGGCCGGGCAAAGCGTTCAGGTGGCCTGTTCGCGGGCTGGTGCTCCGGAACGTCCGCGCAGGACGTGGTGTGCGATGGCGACAACGACGCCGGTCGCGACGACGAACGCGGTGACGACGGGGCTCATGGACTTCGACAGGCTGGGCGCGCTGCTCGGCCCGACGAGCCAGAACGCCAGTGGAGCGGCGTAGATGGCGGCGAGTGCGCCGGCCCACCAGCGAAGTGCGGGCGATCGGGGATCGCGCAGGGCGCTGATCAGTACGACGGCGACGGGAATGCCGGCGATCAGGGCGAACTGGCCGAGGACGAGGGTTGGGACGGCCCAGGCCGCGATGAGCGCGGGCCGCGAGGTGCGGGCGGCGGTCTGGTTTGGACGGTCGAGTGGCGGAGTGGAGGGGATCATCGTCTTCTCCCGGTCGACGGTGGGCTCAGTCGTCGCAGGAGTGGGCTTCGGCGGCGGTCTTGAGCGCGGCCAGCCAGGCGTCGAGACCGGGCGCGAGGTACTTGATGGAGGTGGCCGGGTCGGCCTCGATCTGGGCGCCGGTCCAGCTCTCCTCGGTGCGGACGATGACGCCGCCCCTGACCCGGACGAAGTTCCAGACGTGGATGCCCTGGTCGATGCGGAGCCCCTCGCCGATCGCCGGCCCGGACCAGCGAACGCACTGGTTGTGCCTGATCTGCTGGACGGCGGAGGTGATGACCAGGGTGGTGGCGGGAGTCGTGGGCGTGGGCGGCGCCGGGGTGGTCCACTGGAACCGAGAGCCCTTCCGGAGCGGTCCCGGGTCCAGTCGCTTCATGCTGGTGACGGGGGTCTGCCAGGAGGGCCAGCCCTCCAGGTCGGTGTGCAGCTTCCAGACGGTGCTCAGCGGGGCCTTGATGAAGATCTCGGTCCGGTGGTGGAGCTTGGCGGTGGGGTCGATGCCCGCGCCCCGGCAGGTCAGCGACTCCGGAGCGGCGGTGTGGCTGGGCGTCGCGTTCTGGTCGGAGGTCGCGGCGTGGGCCGGCGCGACGGCGGCGCCGAGGAGCCCGGTGGCCAGGGGGAGCGCGAGTAAGGCGCTCCACAGCCGGGTTCGGGTCCGGGGGCTCGGCGAGAGGGACGGGGTGGTGACGTTCACGGCGCTTCTCCTTGCCGGGGTGGCTCGACTAGTTAGTGTCTGTCGCGGTAGTTAGAAGTTATAACCAACGAGTCGGGGTGTCAACGACAGGAGTGAGAACCTCTCACTGAAGTTCGAAGCGCGCGAGACCGACGCGCCTGTCCCGCTGTCGGTGCCGCTGGTGCGCGGCACTCATCGCCTGACGAGACCTGTGGGTCACGTGATCGGATCAGTGATCCGAGTCGGCTCCGGCATAGTCCTATGAGGACAGTGACGCCGCTGGGCAGTACCGGCTGACGGAGCCGGCCGGAAGTCGGGGAAGTCGTTCGTCCGGCCTGCCTAGGCCGGGCCGGTGCCGTTGGTGAGGTGGCGCACCACCATCTCGACCAGGGCAGTGACGTCGGCGTCGACCATCGGCGCTCCGGTCATGCCCATCCGGTGGAGCAGGGTTCCGACGATGACGTCGATGAAGAACAGGACCCGGTTCTCCGGCTCGTCGAGCACGTCCTGGAGCACGACCCGGTAGGGGTCCTGCAGGCGCGTGGACAGGATCTGACGCAGGGCCGGATCGCTGACGGCGTCGACGAACACGCCGGCGAACGCCGCGCCCACGCCGGGCTCGCTGACCTTCGCCGCGACCCAGCGGATGGCCGAGGCCATGATCTCCTCCCGGCCGGCGTCCGCCAGCGGGACGGGGCCCAGCGCGTCGACGAGGCAGTCGGTGATCAGTGCCCCCTTCGACGGCCAGCGGCGGTAGATCGTCGTCTTCGCGACGCCGGCCGCCGCCGCGATGCGATCCATCGTCGCGCCCGCGTAGCCCAGCTCGTGGACCGTGCTCAGCGTCGCGGCGAAGACCGTCGCCTCGATGCCGGCGCGCGGGCGGCCGGGCGGTCTGGCGGATGGGGACGCTGGGCTCATGCCCTCACGATAGCTAGTTTCGCTACTATCAGTTTCGCTACCGCTGGTAGCGGAACTGTCGCCGGTCGAGGAGGGGTCATGAAGGACGTCACGGGCGCGGAACGACCACCGCTGGGCATCCGACTGCTGCACGCCCTGAGCAACAAGGGGCCGGACTGGGCGACGATCACCGCCGAGGAGTTGGCCGCCTTCAGCGACGCGGAGAACCGCAAGCGGTCGTCCCCGTTCATCCGGGTGATCACCGGACTTCCCGACCGCGGGGCCGAGATCCGGTGGCGGGAGGTGGCGCTGCCCGACCGAACGGTCCGGGTCCGGGTGTACCGGCCGACGTCCGCGCGCGGCGGTGGACACCGCGCCCTGCCGCTCGTGCTGCACGTGCACGGCGGTGGGTTCGTGGGCACGGCGGTGCAGAGCGACTGGGTGAACAGCCACCTCGCCGCCCGGCTGCCCGCGGTCGTCGTCTCGGTCGAGCACCGCCTCCTCGCTCCGGGGACTCCGCTGCCGGCGGCCGTGGACGACGGCTGGGACGTGCTCCACCACGTGGTGCGGCAGGCCGCGGAGTGGGGGATCGATCCGGCACGCGCCGCGGTCTTCGGTGAGAGCACCGGAGGGCTGATCTGCGCGCTGGTCGCGCTCCGGGCCAGGGAGACCGGCCTGCCCCTGCGGGCGCAGGTGCTGGTCAACCCCGCTCTCGACCTGACCGACAAGTCGTACGACTACGCCTCGACCACCCAGCACGCCCACAGCCCGACCCTGAACATGGCGCAGATGCGGCTGCTCCAACGGTTGGCCGCCCCGGAGGGAGAAGATCCCCGTGCGTTGTCGCCGCTGCACGCCGACGACCTGAGCGGGCTGGCCCCGGCGCTCGTGGTGGTGCCGACCGTTGACCCGCTGGCCGACCACGGCCGCCTCTACTTCGCACGGCTGCGCGAGTCGGGGACGCCGGCCCACCTCACCGAGCACCCCGGAGCGACGCACGCGTTCCTCAGCATGCCGGGCCTGGTGCGGCAGGCCGGAGCGGCGCGAGCGGAGGTCGCCGGGTTCCTCCGGGGCGGATTCCGGCTGACGGGCCGGGTTCCGGCGGGACCGACGAAGACGGGGAAGCGATGACCACCACGGAACTTGCCGAAGCGACAGGGAAAACCATGCCGCCGGCGGCTGATCCCGAGGCGGGACAACGCCTGGCTGGGCTGCTGCGGCCCCATCTCCGGAGTTTCGCGGCCGTGGTGCTCCTGCAGGTGATCGGCGCTGTCGCCGGTCTGGCGCCGCTGCTGGCGGTCGTCGAGCTCGGGCGCGCGCTGTTGTCGCCCGGCCCGGTCGATCGCGGTCACGTCTGGTTCGTCGTGATCGGGGGTGCGGTCGGTTTGTTCGTCCGGCTGCTGTTCACGGCCGCCGCGTCCGGCGTCGGGCACCTCCTGGACGACCGGGTGCAACTGTCGTTCCGCAGGCGGCTGGCCGAGCGGTTGGGGCGCGTGCCGATCGGGTGGTTCTCCCGACGCCGGACCGGAGAGCTGGCCAAGGTGGTGGGTGATGACGTGCGTGCCGTGCACCCGTTCATCGCGCACGCCCCCGGCGAGCTGGTCGCCGCGTTCGTGGTGCCGCTGGTGTCGTTGGTCTATCTGTTCACAGTGGACTGGCGGCTCACGCTGATCACCCTGATCCCGGTGCTGTTGGCGGTGGCGCTGGTTCCCCTGATGATGACCCCGACGCGGCTGCGCGAGCAGGAGGAGTTCGACGCGGCCATGGGCCGGATCGCGAGTTCCGTCGTCGAGTTCGTGCAGGGCATCTCGGTGGTCAAGGCGTTCGGGGGACGTGACCGGGCCCAGCGCAGGTTCCGCACCGCCGTGGACGGTTTCGTCAGCAGCTTCTTCCGGATGGTGCGTGGTCTGTCCGGGGTCGCCGCGGGGATGCAGGTGGCGCTGTCGCCGCCGTTCGTGCTGCTGGTCATGCTGGTCGGCGGTGCGACGCTGATCACCAGCGGTGGCATGGCGCCGGCCGACCTGCTGCCCTTCCTGGTGCTCGGCCTGGGCCTGACCGCCCCCGTCGCGGCCCTCGGCCACGGCTTCGACGACCTGCAGACCGCCCGCCGCGCGGTCGGACGGATTCGGGACGTGCTTGCGGTGCAGGCGCTTCCGGAGCCCGCGCGCCCGGCCGTGCCCCGCGGCCACCGCGTGGAACTGCGCGACGTCCGGTTCGGCTACGACGCCGACCACGAGGTGCTGCGCGGGATCGACCTGGTGCTGGAGCCCGGGACGGTCACCGCGATCGTCGGGCGGTCGGGAAGCGGGAAGTCCACGCTGGTTCAGCTGCTGCCGCGGTTCTTCGACCCGACGAGCGGTTCGGTCGTCCTCGGCGGAGTCGACCTGCGCGAGATCGGCGGCCAGGAGCTCTACCGGACGGTTTCCTTCGTCTTCCAGGACGTTCGCCTGCTGCGCGCGTCGGTCGCGGACAACATCGCGCTGGCGGTGCCGCACGCCGATCTCGACGACGTGGTCCGCGCCGCACGGCTGGCCAACATCCACGACCGGATTCTCGAACTGCCGCGCGGGTACGACACCGTGCTCGGCGACGAGGCCGCGCTGTCCGGCGGCGAGGCACAGCGGATCTCGATCGCCCGCGCGCTGCTCGCCGACGCGCCCGTCCTGGTGCTCGACGAGGCGACCGCCTTCGCCGACCCGCAGACCGAACAGGCGGTGCGGCAGGCCCTGACGACGTTGGGAGGCGAGCGGACGGTCCTGGTCATCGCCCACCGCCTGGAGACGGTCGCCGACGCTGACACCGTGGTGGTGCTGGAGGACGGCCAGATCGTCGAGCGCGGCCGACCAGCGGACCTGTTGGCGCAGAACGGGAAGTTCGCCGCGTTCTGGCGAACCCACAGTGGCGGACCGCAAGGAGGTGAGCCTCGGTGATTCGAACGCTGCTGCGAGTGCTCGGACACGAGTACGCGCAACCGGTGCGCCGCACCGTGGCCCTGATGACGACGACCGCGGTCGCCGAGGGCTTGTCCTACGCGTTGCTGGTTCCGGTGCTGCGGGCGCTGTTCGGCGGGAACCCCGGGGACGCCTGGCCCTGGCTGATCGCGTTCGGCGCCGCGGTCGTGGTCTACGCGGTGCTGCGCTATGGCAGCGACCTGTCCGGTTTCCGGGTCGGAACCACGTTGCTGCGGGGCATGTACCACCGGCTCGGCGACCACCTGGCCCGCCTGCCGCTCGGCTGGTACAGCGCCGCCCGTGTCGGCGAGGTGTCCGTCCTGGCCAGCAACGGCGTGCTGCAGAGCATGAGCGTGATCGCGCACCTGTTGGCCCCGTTCATCTCCGCCTGCGTGACTCCGCTGACGGTCGCCGTCGTGATGCTCGTCTTCAACTGGCAGATGGGGTTGGCCGCGTTGGCCGCCGCGCCGGTCGTGGTGGCGATCCAGGTCTGGACGGGACGCGCGATGGCCGCCCAGGACGCGGAGCGCGCCGAACGCGATCACGAGGCCACCGGACGGGTCATCGAGTATCTCCAGGCCCAGCCCGTGCTGCGAGCCGGTGGCCGGACCGGCGAACGCTTCCGGCTGCTCGACGACTCGCTGACCGAACTCCAGCGCGCGTCCCGCCGCACCGTGCTGTCAGCGCTGCCCGGTGTGGTGGCCCTGACGTTCGTGGTGCAGGCGGTGTTCACCGTGCTGCTGGTCCTGGGTGCCTCGCTCGCACTCGGCGGGCACATCGGAGCGGCGGAGGTTCTGGCGATCCTGGTGCTGGCCGCCCGCTGCGCGGACCCGCTGCTGTCGCTGTCGGACATCGGCGGCAAGCTGCGCGGCGCGCGTTCCGAGCTGGTGCGGCTCGACGCGGTGTTGCGCACCGAACCGCTGCCGGAGGCCCCGAATCCCGTTCGGCCGACAAGCCACGACGTGGAGTTCGACTCGGTCACCTTCCGGCACGGCGACCGCACGGTGATCGACGGCGTGTCGCTGTCCGTACCGCAGGGACAACGGCTCGCCGTTGTCGGCCCGTCGGGTTCGGGCAAGAGCACCCTGCTGCAGTTGCTCGCCCGGTTCTTCGACGTGGACGCGGGCGCGGTGCGGGTCGGGGGCGTGGACGTGCGCGTGGTCGACAGCGAGGTGTTGATGTCCCAGATCGCCATCGTCTTCCAGGAGGTCCACCTGTTCGACGGCACGATCGAGGAGAACGTGCGCCTCGGCCGTCCCGACGCCGACGACGCCGAGGTGCGCGCGGCCGCGACCGCGGCCCGGTTGGACGAGGTGGTCGAACGACTGCCCGGCGGGTGGTCGGCCAACGTCGGCGAGGGCGGCGCGTTGCTGTCCGGTGGCGAGCGCCAGCGCGTCTCGATCGCGCGAGCACTGCTGAAGAACGCGCCCATCGTGCTGCTGGACGAGGTGACCTCCGCGCTGGACCCGCTCAACGAGGCGGCGGTCCACGAGGGCATCGAACGCCTGATGGCGGGCCGGACGGTGGTGATGGTGGCGCACCGCCTGCGGACCGTCCAACGCGCCGATCGCATCGTCTTCCTGGACGGCGGCCGGATCGTGGAGGAGGGAACTCACGACGACCTGCTGCGCCGTGGTGGCCGCTACGCCGACTTCTGGAACATGTCCGTGGCGTCGGTGGTTCAGTGAACGAGCCCGAGCGCTGATCGATCGGCTGTCGCAGGACAGTCGTGCACGGCGTCCGTAGACGATCCTCACAAATAAGTCCACTATGGACAGTGCATCTCGCAACTTCTGTGCTACCGAACTGTCCTGATTGGAGCGTTGTCGCCTCGCCCCGCTAAGCGAGGCAGGACCGAACGAGGCGGTCCGGAGCTGTCGCGCTCCGGACCGCCTCGTTCGGATCACCTCGCTGGTGGCCGAGAAAAGCCCGGCCAGGCTGGTTCGCGGTGACGGCTCAGGCGGTGAACGCCAGGTCGGCCACCACGATCGACCCGGTCGGGGTCGCGTCGAACGCCAGTCGCACGCTGCTGACCTGGGCCAGGTTCACGCCGGTGAACGCGTTCAGTGGCACGTGGACCTGGTGGAACAGCAGGTGCGGGACGACGTCGCCGTCCGGGCCGACCGGCGGGTAGTCCAGGCCGCGGCTGAACGCGCTGACCTTGGCGGAGGCGGACTTGCCCGCCGCGTCCACCAGTTCCACCCGCATGTCCTGGGCCTTGCCGACCGGGTTCAACTCGTTGGTGAAGTCCACCGCGGCGCGCAGCTGGACCGCCTTGAAGGACCGCACGTCGCTGTGCGCGGCCGGGATGGCGTTGGTCAGCGAGTCGGTGGGGGAGGTCCAGGTGAGCTGGTGGGCGTCCACCCCGAGCACACCCCAGCCCCGGTGCGGTTCCCGGATGTCACTGGTCTGCTGCACGTGCAGGCACGAGCCCTTCGCGTCCGTCCGGTAGCCGCCGCAACGGGTGGCCTTGAGCTGCCCGCCGACCGTGATGTCGCCGCCGAGCTCGTTGACGGTCCGGACGCTCGCGAACCGGTTGATGTCCTTGCGCTTCCCGCTGATGGTCGACGGGTGGTACGACACGTACGCCTGGGCGGGGGCCAGCGAGCGGGGCACGCCGGCCTGGCCCTTCCACAGCGGCGCGAACTGGGTCTCGTTGCCCAGGTAGTAGCGGAAGAACGTGCCCATGTAGGCAGTGCCGACGTTGCGCTGCTGCTGCTCGGTCAGCCGGGTGGACTGCGCCGGGTCGCACGGCGAGCCCGGCCTGGTCTTCCAGTCGTCGACCGACCCCGGCAGACCGGCGCTCGGCGACCACACGCTGTTGAAGTAGTTGTGGTTCGCGCCGAGCACGGTCACGGTGTGCCGGACCCCGCGGTCGTTGGCCGCCCGGTAGCGGCCGTCGTCGTAGTAGTGCACGCCGGGGAGCTCGTACATGTCGTCGTCGCAGGCCGGCAGGAGGGCGGCCATCGGCAGCCCGGTCGGGACCCGGCGCGAGAAGTCCGTGGCGGCCAGCGGCAGCAACGCGGCGATCCCGTGCCGCTGGGACTCCTCGCGCATCGCGTTCTGCTCAACCGCGTTGACCATGCCCTCGCCACCCCGCGAGTGCCCCATCAGCCCGATGTTGTTCAGGTCGAGCGAACGCAGCGCCTGCGTCGGGATGGGGCCCTTAGCGTGGTTGCGCCAGGACCGCCACAGGTCCAGGTGCTTGAGCGTCAGCTCACCCCGGGCCGGCTGGCCGAACTCGGCGTCCTGGTTGTCCTTGGCGTTGATGCCGTTGGCGCTGATCGAGAGCACCGCGTACCCGTGGCTGGCCAGGGACTTCGCGAGCTCGGTGTACCCGAGGTAGCTGGGGATCGGCTTCTCGTCCCCGGTGCAGGGCCACTTCAGGCGCGTCTCCTTGCCGACGTAGCAGGGAGAGTGCCGTCCGTGCAGCAACACCACCAGCGGGTACGGCCCGTTCTTGCTGTCAGTGGGGTAGTGGATCTGCCCGGTGATCTCCACCGGCCACGGGAAGTTGGTAGGCTTGAACGCCTCGTCGCCGAGCGTGTAGTCCGCCACGGCGACCGGGTGCTCGCCCGGGGCGAGCGGGTCCGGCACCTCGGGCGTCGCCGCGCTCGCGGCGAACGGGACGAGCGGGGCGATGACGGCCGCGGCCACCGCGGCGAGCAACAGCCTGGTTCTGGTCCGCATCACTTGCCTCCCAGGGTGAGCTGGCCGACCGTGGTCGCGGGACCCGAGCCGTACCGGTACTTGACGACCGACCCGCTGCGCACGGACGGGAAGTCCGTCAGCGCGACGCTGATCGAGCGCTCGTCGACCGCGGCGATGCCCCGGCCGACCGGCTTGTCGTCCACGAGCACGGTCGGGTCGAGGGAGCGGGTCGGGAAGTCACCGGTGATGGTCAGTCGGGCCACGGCGCGCACCGGCGCGTTGCCGCCCTTGAGCGTCGCCGGCTCGTTGAGCGTGAACTCGTCGACGGTCATGTTCGGTCCGTGGGCGATCGTCCGCCCGGCCGGGGCGGAGTGCACCTGGGCGGCCACCGCGTTCGGCAGCGGAGTCGGCGACTCGACGGGGCGGTCGACCACCGGGGCGAGCGGCGCCCGGGGCGTGCGGTCCTCGGGCTCGGCCGACGACTGCGAACTGGAGAACGTGGCGACGACGAACGCCCCGGTAAGCACGAGCATCGTGAGCGCGGCGCGATAAACCCAGCCGCGAAAAGGTAAGCGTGTGGACACGTCCCGGAGCATAGGAGCGATCGTTGCGTCGCGAACCGGTTGACATCCTGTGATGAAGATCACTCACTGTCTGGACGGCGGTCGTGGCGGCCTTTGGAGTCCGGAACGCGGTGTGCTGATTCGCCGACGGGGTCGGCTTTTCCGGGAAGGGAATGAAGCCGGTGAGGACGGCCCGGCCGCTGCGCGGGACGGCCGGTCGGATCGAAAATTTCGAGGCGGAGGTCCGCCCGATCCGCGCCCCGCCCCGGGGTCGGAGGCCGCGCTGCGGCTTCGTCCTCCGCCGGACCGGGCCGGCGATCGCCAGCGCGACCGGCCCGCGGCCCCCGCCCCGCCTCCAGGGAGCGTGAAAGCTCCTGAGCTGCGGCGACGGTGCTGGTAGTCCCGCGCTACGGGTGCGGACATCGCCGAGATCCGGCCTTTGGCGCACCAGCGCCGGGACCGCTGGCCCGCCGTTCGAGCGGTGCCCGACCGATGCCGAACCGAACCGACGCGTTGGTTTGTTTCGCCGCGGCCCGTTGGGCGATCGAGAGTGTTTTCAAAACTGTCAGAAACGAGGACCGATTCGGTGGCTGGCAGGCTGGCTCGCGACTGCCGACCGTGGTATCGCTACGCAACTCTGTCCACGGCGGCTTCCCTTCCTGGTGATAGCCCGGAACGTCCTTCGAATAAGGAAGAACTCGGCCTCGTGGTACACGGCCCTGATTCCTTTGACGGCCCACGAGAACCGCCGGACAGCGCATGCCGCGCTCGGTGAGAACCGATTGACCGACCGGGCGGCGAGGTTGGGCGCGGTCACTCGCCACCGGCGGGGTTCGCGGCGGCAGGGGCCGGCAGCTCCAGGGCGATGTGCGAGGACAGGGCGCGGAGGAAGTCAGGCGCGTCGAAGATCTCGCCGGCGGGGGCGACACCGACCGTCCTGGTCCGCCCGGTGAGGACGCGGTCGACGGCCTCCACGACGAGCGGCGCGGTGACGGCGTAGATGTCCCGGCCCCTGGCCACGGCGCGTCGTTCACGGCCGCCGGAGCGCACGACGACATCGACGAGGAAGGTCTGCGCGGACCGGCCGCGCTCGTCGGCCGCGGCCGGGGTCGGGGTGTCCGGAGCCGACACCTCCCTGGCCGCCTCGACCGTCATGTAGGTGCGCACGTCGGCGATGCGCAGGTGGCTGGGGACCGTGACGACGTCGGCCATCGTGAACTCCCCGATGACGGTTCGGGGGCCCATCGGGGCGGGGAAGGGCCACCGCAGCGTCGGCGGGTCGTCGTGGCGGTACTCCAGTCGCCCGTCCGCGTACCGGACGCGTCGGCCGCCGCGCCGTTGCCGGGAGACCGCGCCCGCGGCACGCGTCCCTGCGGTGGGGTGCCAACCGCTCAGCCCGTAGGCGATGTGCGCCTCGTCGGCCGCTGTCCAGTCGCCCATGGCGGTGGTGACCAGCAGGTCGCCGAGGCCGCCGTAGAAGGCCATCGCGGGGACGACCAGCGCTCCCGCGGTGCGGGCGCGGTCGCTGAAGTGGACGAAGGTGTCGAGGATGGCCTCGATCTCGGCCGCCACGTCCAGGTACGGGATCCCGGCGCGCAGTGCCGCCTCGATCACCGGGGCGGCGGTCGCCGCGAAGGGGCCGGCGCAGTTGACCACGGCCGCCGCGCCGGCCAGCGCGCGGTCCAGCGAGGCGGGGTCGTCCACCGACGCCGGGCGGGCGTCGAGTCCGGGTTCGGACGCCGCCAGCGCCGCCAGCCTGGCGGCGTCGCGCCCGGAGAGAACCGGGACGAACCCGCGTTCCCGCAGCCGCGCCACCACGAAGCGCCCGGTGTGGCCGTACGCGCCGTACACCGCCACCGTGTGCCCTGATCCCATGAGTTCTCCCCGTGCTCGAACCGGTCTGCCGCGATCTGTCGTGCACAGCCTGACGAGGACGGGACCTCCCCGCGAGTGTCCGGAACGCCATCATCCATACAATTTCGGACATGGGAACTGTGGCGCTGGCGGTCACCAACGGGATGCTGCACTTCGAGCTGTCCATGGCCTACGAGGTCTTCGGGGCCGACCTGACCGGGGTGGCCGACCCCTGGTACCGCGTCGTCGTCTGCGGGCCGGGCGCCGTGCGGACCGGCCGGTTCCGGCTGGAGCCCGACCACGGCCTCGACCACCTGTCCCGCGCCGACACCGTGATCGTCCCGGGCTGGGCCGACGTCGACGAGGACCCACCCGCCGAACTGGTCGACGCGGTCCGCGCGGCCCACGAGGCGGGCGCGCGCGTGGCCTCCCTCTGCACGGGCGCGTTTGTGCTGGCCGCCGCCGGCATTCTGGACGGCAAACGCGCGACGACGCACTGGGCGCACACCCACGCCCTGGCCACCCGCCACCCTCGGGTGAACGTGGACCCCGACGTCCTCTACGTGGACAACGGCAGCGTGCTCACCTCCGCTGGCAAGGCCGCCGCCATGGACCTGTGCCTGCACCTGGTCCGCCTCGACCACGGCTCGTCGGTCGCCAACACGGTCGCCCGCCGTCTGGTCGTGCCACCGCACCGGGACGGCGGCCAGGCCCAGTTCGTCACCACCCCGGTGCCCGCCCCGACCAACGACCCGCTCACCGCGCTGTTCCCCTGGGTGCTGGAGCGGCTGGACCAACCGTTGACCGTGACCGACCTGGCCCGCCAGGCGGGAATGAGCTCGCGCAACCTGGGCCGCCACTTCAGGGCGGTGACCGGGACCAGCCCGCTGCGGTGGTTGCTGGCGCAGCGAATCCGCCGCGCCCAGGAGTTGTTGGAGGACAGCGACATCAGCGTCGACGCCGTCGCGGCGGCCACCGGCATGGGCACCGCCACGACGCTGCGCCGGCACTTCCACCGCACGGTCGGCGTGCCTCCGGACACCTACCGCCGCACCTTCCGCTCCCGGCCCCGCGCCGGCTCCCACCACAGTGGACAGCACCAGGAGAACCACTGAGCCGTACGGGGAAGTGCCCGCCGTGGGTCACTTGCGGAAGAAGCACGCGGAGACGTAGCCACGCACCTTGGTGCGCTTGTTCAGCACGTTGTGCCACGCGACGGTGGTGCTGCCGTCCGGGCAACGAACAGACGGCCCCGAATCCGTGAAGTACCAGTAGGCGCAGTCGCCCTGGTGGGCGTGGCCCAGGACTCGACCGCCGCCGGGCGTGGACCGCATGCGGATGTTGGTTCCCGCGAAGTCCGTGTGCGGTCCGCCGATCTCGCACGCCAGTGGCGCGGCGGGCCCGGTGTCGGCCGGTTGTGCCTGCGCGGGCAGGACCGCGGTGAGCAGCGCGATCCCTGACAGTGCTGCCACCGCGGCGAGTCTGAACATGGGTGCCCCCCATCTCGTCGTCTGACTCCTGATGGCCAGGGAACCAGTTCCGGCTCCGGCCCGGTACCGATTCACCCGGGTAGCCGATCTGGCCTCCAGGGGCGGAATCCGTTGGGGGACATGCCCGACACCACCGCGTCGACACGGGCACGGCTGCCCAGAAGGAGATCCCTGGTGCCGAGGGGCGTCGGTGGGCGGTGGGGGATGTGAAGATACCGGCATGGGACGGAAGTTGACCGGGCAGCAGGTCTCGGACGCGGTGGGAGACCTGGGGTGGCGGTTCGTGCTGGAGACCTTGCAGACGAGTGTGCTGGTCGGGTCGTTGGTCGAGGCGGTGGCGGTGTCGGCGCGGGTGGTCGAGGCGGCCGGAGCCGACGCGGACGAACACCTGCACGTCGATCTGCGTGGTGACCGGGTCGTGCTGGGGGTGCACGGCGCGCGCGACGCGGGGCTTGGTCCGCGCGAGATCGATCTGGCCCGGCGGATCTCGACCGCTGTGGCCGAGGCCGGGTTGCGGACCGACGCCGTCGGGCGCGGCGTCCCCGGGCGATCCGTCCACCTGCTGGAGATCGCGATCGACGCTGTGGACATCGGGCGTGTCCGACCGTTCTGGAAAGCGGTACTGGACTATGTGGACGCTCCGGGCGCTGCCGGGCCCGAGGACCCGATCGTCGATCCCCTCGGGCAGGGCCCCGCCGTGTGGTTCCAGCAGATGGACCGGCCCCGCCCCGAGCGCAACCGGATCCACCTCGACGTCAGCGTTCCGCACGACGAAGCGGAGAAACGCATCGCCGCGGCGGTGGCCGCGGGCGGCCGGGTCGTGTCCGCGGACTCCGCTCCGGCGTTCTGGGTGCTCGCCGACGTCGAGGGCAACGAGGCCTGTGTCTCGACCTGGCAGGGCCGCGACGACTGAGGACCGCGGCGCGACTCGTCGCGCGACACCGCCGGCGGGACGGCGATCACGGCTGGCGCGGCTGGCCGGGGACCATCCCGGACATGCGCGGGCCCGGCCCGGGACCGTTCGGTCCCGGGCCAGGCCGGGGGCGGAGCCTCGCGCCGGTCAGCTCGCCACGCTGGCGAACATGCCGGGCTCGTAGGAACCCGCCGGGGTGCGCGCGATCACGTTCATCCGGTTGGCCGCGTTGATCAGGGCGACCAGGCAGATCAGGGCGGTGATCTGGTTGTCGTCGTAGTGCTCGCGCACCTGGGCCCAGGTCTGGTCGGACACGCCCTGGTGCGTGTCGGCGATCCGGGTGCCCTCCTCGACCAGCGCCAACGCGGCCCGCTCGGCCTCGGTGAACACGGTGGCCTCCCGCCAGGCGGCGACCAGGTTGAGCCGGACCGAGGTCTCGCCGGCGGCCGCGGCGTCCTTGGTGTGCATGTCGGTGCAGAAGCCGCAGCCGTTGATCTGGCTGGCGCGCAACGAAACCAGCTCCTGGGTCGACTTCGGCAGCGACGACTCGTGGAGCACCAGGCTGGCGTTGACGAACCGCTTGGCGAACTTCGCGCCGATCTCGTTCTGCATCAGGTTGATCCGGGCGTCCATGACGTTGTCCTCTCTCACGGTGTCGCACTGGACGAACACCAGATGCCGGGCGGCCGAGCCGTGTGACAGCACGACGACGTGACGAGGGGCACACGGTCTGGAACGCGTCGGCGCGGTGCGACGCACCGCTGGTCACGACGTTGACCTGGCATCACCTAGGTTGGCGGCGGGGGACAGGGAGGTCGGCTGCCGTTCCGGTGTCACAGAACGGCGGGGACCGGTGTCTGGTGGGCGACGCAGTCGAGAGTGGAGAGGAGCCACCATGGCTGGCACGACGCGGACCGCTGCCGAGGACCACGGCCCGAGCACGGGTCAGGACGACCGCCCGGACCCCGCCACCGAGGCGTTCCTCGCCCACCGCAACCTGCTGTTCACCGTCGCCTACGAGATGCTCGGCTCGGCCGTCGACGCCGAGGACGTCCTCCAGGAGACCTGGCTGCGGTGGGTGGGCGTCGATCTCGACACGGTGCGGAACCAGCGCGCGTACCTGGTCCGGATCGCCACCCGCCAGGCCCTGGGCCGGCTGCGGACCCTCGGCCGCCGCAAGGAGTCCTACGTCGGCCCGTGGTTGCCGGAGCCGCTGCTGACCGCGCCGGACGTGGCCGAGGACGTCGAGCTGGCCGACAGCGTCTCGATGGCCATGTTGCTGGTGCTGGAGACACTCACACCGACCGAGCGGGCGGTGTTCGTGCTGCGCGAGGTGTTCGACCTGGGCTACGACGAGATCGCCGAGGCCGTCGACAAGGCCCCGGCCGCGGTCCGCCAGATCGCCCACCGCGCGCGGGCCCACGTCGCCGCGCGCCGACCGCGCGCGGGCACCTCTCCCACCGAGGCCCGGAACGCGCTCAAGGCGTTCCAGCGGGCGATCGAGACCGGCGATCTGCAGGGCCTGTTCGACATCCTCGCGCCGGATGTCGTGCTCCTGGGCGACGGCGGCGGGGTCGTGCAGGCCGTGCTGCGGCCCATCGTGGGCGCTGACAAGGTGTCCCGCCTGCTGGTCGCCGGACTGGGCAGGGTCGCCGCCACGATGTCGCTGGTGCCGACCCAGGTCAACGGCCACCCGGCGCTGGTTCTCCGGCTGGCGGGCGAGATCGACACCGTCCTGGCGGTGCGCGTCGACAACGGCCTCATCAGCGGGCTCTACGCCGTGCGCAACCCCGAGAAGCTGTCGCGCATGGAGCAGGAGACGACCCTGCACCGCTGAGCCCGAGGCCACCCCGACAACGAACAACGCGGCCGGAACCTCCACCAGCGTCATCGCTGACGACGGCCTCGGGAGACCGGTTTCCCGCTGCCGATCCGAGTCAGTCCGACGTGCCGCTCCTCCAGGGTGCGAGCGGGTTCCTGCTCGCCTTCCAGGGTTGAGCAGTCGCTCAACCCTGCGTACCCTGCGCCTTGAGCAGTCGCTCAAGGAGGGGTGGTTGTGGCCGGGCGCACGGTGATCGTGGTGGGCGGCGGAATCGGCGGGCTGGCCACGGCGGTCGCGTTGCACCGCCGTGGTTGGCGGGTGACGGTGCTGGAACGGGCGGCGGAGTTCGCCGAGGTCGGCGCGGGTCTGTCGCTGTGGCCGAACGCGATGCGCGCACTCGCGGCGATCGGCCTCGCGGAGCGGGTGAGCGCGCTCGGGGCGGTGGAGGCGGCGGGCGGTGTGCGTGATCGCGCGGGCCGCTGGCTGTCGAGAATGGACAACACCGAGATCGCCCGTCGTCACGGCTGGCCGATGACGGTGGTGCACCGGGCGGACCTGATGCGGGCGTTGGTGGAAGCGTTGCCGTCGGACTGCCTGCGGTCAGGCTGCGAGATGCGCGCCGGGCGGGACAACGGCGATGCGGTGGTGGTCGAGCACTCCGGCGGAACACTGCGCGCGGACCTGGTGGTCGGCGCGGACGGCCTGCGCAGCGCGGTGCGGCGGCACTGGTGGCCGGACGCGGAGGAACCCCGTTACGTCGGCTCCACCGCGTGGCGCATGATCACCGAGCCACTGGACGAGGTCAGGACCGACGGCGCCGTGTTCTGGGGACGTGGCGAACGCTTCGGGTTCACCAGGTTGCCAGGCCAGCGGTTCTACTGCTTCGCCACCGCCGCTCTGCCTGCCGGGGCTGCTGCCGTCGACAGTGAGCACGCGGCGGTGCGACGCCGGTTCGGTGACTGGCCCGACCCGATCCCCGCGCTGTTGTCGGCGGTGTCGGAGGAATCCGTGCTCCGGCACGACGTGTACGACCTCCCGCCGGTGTCGACCTTCGTGCGCGGCCGGGTCGTGCTGCTGGGGGACGCCGCGCACGCGATGGACCCGGTTCTCGGGCAGGGGGCGTGCCAGGCTCTGGAAGACGCGGTCACTCTCGCCGCCTGTCTGGACACGTCCCCTGATGTGGCCGCCGCACTGGGCCGCTACGACCGGTCGCGCCGGCCGCGGACCCAGGGGATCGTCCGCCGCTCCGCTCGCCTCGGGGCCCTCGCCCAGTGGTCGTGGCCGCCGGTGGTGTGGTTGCGCGATCTTGCCACCAGGCTGACACCTGCCACCGCGGCCCTGCGCTCCATGGCGCCCGTCCTCGGCTGGGAGCTCTAGTGCCCGACTGGACCTACCAACCGCTGCGCGGGATCGCGGCCGCGCTCCTGGGGCTCCGCCGATCGCGGCGGGTCGCATTGCGCGCCCTGGCGGCAATCGGTTCCGCGCCCGGCGGAGGTCGGCTGATCGCCCGAGCGTTCGGGCACCGCCACCCGCCACCCCACCTCGCCGGCACGGTCTCGGGCATCACTGTCCACAGTAGACTCGGAGCAGTGGTGTCGCCCAGCGTGGCGCGGGACGCGGTGCGCGCGTTGCCCCCGGTGGGAGCCGGGCTGATCGAGGTGGCTCCCGTCAGCCTCGCCGACGTCCCGGTGGTGCGCGAGGCCGCCGAGGGCCGCCGTGTCCCGGTCGTGGTGCGCGCGGTGGGGCCCGACGCGGCCGGCGTGGCCTCCGCGCTCGCCCCGCACGTCGACGCGGTGAGGACCGAAGCCGATCCGAACGTGGTCTACCTGACCTCGCCGTCGGTGGCCGCGGCCGCTCGAATGCTGAACGAGCCGGCCAAGGTGGTGTTGGCCGCGCCCTCGGTGCTGGTGCACGCGGGTCCGGGATGGTTCGCCCGGGTGGTGGAAGCGGCCACCCCCACCCGTCCCGCGCCGTCGGCACGGGACGTCGGTCGTGATCCACGTCGGTGGCCGGGGTGGTGGTGGGGACTGCTGGTCGGCCTGGGCATGATCGGCGCCGGCCTGGGAGCCGCGGCGATCACGCTCGGGCCGGTGTTGCTGTGGTACGACCGCGAGTTCCTCGGCATGGAGGTGGATCAGCTGCACGCGGCCAACCACCACTTGGTGCATTTCCTGCAACACGACCGGATCACCATGGCGGGCACCATGATTGCCATCGGCGTGCTCTACGTCGGCCTCGCGGTCGGGGGCGTCCGCCGGGGATGGCCGTGGGCCCGCGACGCGTACCTCGCCTCCGGATGGATCGCGTTCCCCACCCTGCTGTACTTCGTGGGGTTCGGGTTCGTCGAGCCGCTGCACACCGCGGTCACGGTGGTGCTCTTCCCGATGTTCCTCGCCGCCACCCGACGTCGACCTGTCCGGCCACAGTGGACAGTGCGGGAGGAGGGGCCGGAGCGCGAGCGGCGCAGGGCGCTGGTCGGTCAGCTCCTGTTGGTCCTCACCGGACTCGGACTGCTCGTCGGCGGTGTGACGGTGTCGGCGGTCGGCCTCACCGACGTGTTCGTGGCCAGCGACCTGGAGTTCCTCCAGACGGACCCGGACCTGTTGCGAGCCGTCAGTCCGCGGCTGCTGCCGTTCATCGCGCACGACCGGGCCGGGTTCGGCGGGGCGCTGACGGCGGCGGCCACGGCGATCATCCTGCTGAGCGCGTGGGGATGGCGTCGGGGCGAGTCCTGGGTCTGGTGGTCGCTCGCGCTGGCGGCGGCCGCCGGGTTCCTTCCCGCCGTGGTCGTGCACGGCACGATCCAGTACACCGACCTCGGCCATCTCGCGCCGGTCTTCGTCGGGATCGGCCTCACCCTGACCGCGCTGGTCCTGGCCCGCCCCTACCTGTGCGCCCACCCGGACCGGACCCGCCGGTCGGCGCATCTACCGTGAAGCCATGGGCGACACCCGACAGCGGCTGATCGACGGCGCGATCGAGACCATCCGGCGGCACGGCATCACCGGAACGTCCGCGCGGGCGATCGCCACCACGGCCGGGGTCAACCAGGCCCTGGTCTTCTACCACTTCGGCAGCGTGCACGAACTGCTTGAGGTCGCCTGCCTGACCGCCACCGAGGCCAGGGTCGCGCCCTTCGCCGAACGGCTGGCCGAGGTCTCCGACCTCCGGCAACTCCTGGACCTGGGCCGCCGACTGCACGCCGAGGAACGCTCCCTGGGCAACGTCACCGTGCTCGCCCAGATGCTGGCCGCCGCCCAGTCCGACGCCAGGCTGGCCAAGGCGACCTCCGCCGCGCTGCACCTGTGGATCGACCCCGTCGAGCGGACCCTGGACCGCCTGCTGACCGGCTCCCCCCTGGCCGCGGTCGTCGACACCGCCGGGCTGGCCCGCGCCGTGTGCGCCGGGTTCATCGGCCTGGAACTGTTCGAGGGCGTCGAACCCGCTGGCGCGCAGGCCGCGCTCGACGCCCTGAGTCGACTGGTCGCTCTCGTCGAGGTGGTCGACGACCTCGGGCCGGTCGCCCGGCGCGCGCTGCGCGGCAAGCTCCGGAAGGCAACGCCATGACGATCGGGGGAGCCAGTCGACGTAGCGCCTGTGGCCTCTGATTTCCCGTGCTCCTCGTGGGAAACGGCCTCCTGGGATCTTCGACTCTGTCAGCGGGCATGCTTCCGGTTGTGGCCGGGGTGGACTTTCGCAGGGGCCTGGCCGCGATCGACGGGGAGGAGAGCACGTGCGCAACGGTTCACGGCGATGGGCGGTGGCGTTGGCCGCCACTGCGGCAGTCGCCTTGGCGGTGCCCGCTTCGGCGCAGGCCCAGACGGAGAAGGGGCACGCTGACACCCAGGTGGTGCTGGACCGCTACCGGGCGAAGTCCGGCCCGGGCGCGGCCGTCTACGCGGGCGGCCGGACCGGCGTGTGGCATCTGCACAGCGGAACCGCCAGGGCCGGCTGGCCCCACCGTCCTGTCAGGACCACCGACCACTTCCGCATCGCCAGTCAGACCAAGACTTTCACCGCTGCGGTGGTGTTGCAGTTGGTCGACGAGAAGCGCGTGGAGTTGGACGCGCCCATCGAGCGGTACCTGCCCGGGGTGGTCAGGGGCAACGGCTACGACGGCAACAAGATCACTGTGAGGCAGATCCTCCAGCACACCAGCGGAATCGCGAACCCGCCGGTCTCGGCGATCGGCAGGGTCCCCAGCCCGGACGGCACCATCGCGCTGGGGGATCTGGTTCGGCGCGAGCTGAGTCATCCGCCGCAGTTCGCGCCCGGAACCAGTTGGGGCTACTCGAACACCAACTACCACCTGGCCGGACTGCTGATCGAACGGATCACCAGGACAACGGTCGTCGACGCGGTCACCAGCCGGATCATCCGGCCGCTCGGACTGACCGAGACCACACTTCCCCGCCCCGGGGACAGGACGCTCGGCGAGCCGTACCTGCCCGGGTACACCGGCAGGCGCGTGGGACCGTTCCTCTTCTGGACCGAGACCACCTTCACCTATCCCGGGTCCAACGTCGACATCGCGTCCGTCGGCAGTTCGGCCGGCGGGATCGTGTCGACGCTGAAGGATCTGACGACCTTCTTCCGGGCGCTGCTCGGCGGCGAGGTGGTGTCCGCGTCCGCCCTGGCCGAGATGCGGCGGACGGTGCCCGTTCCCGGTCACTCCCAGGGCTACGGCTACGGACTTGGCCTGATGCGGCAGCCGCTGAGCTGCGGGGGAGCGGCGTGGGGGCACCCCGGCGGTTCCGCGACCGGCTACTCGTCCATGACGGCCGTGACCGACGACGCCCGGCACGCCGCGGTGGTGACGAACACGGAGTCCTCGGCGTCCTCGCCCGCACAGGAGGATGTCATCGACTCCGCGCTGTGCGGCAGCCGGTGACCGGAAAAGTGGTTGCTGGAAAGCACGATTGCTCGCCTGTTCGCTCCTGATCGCGAGCGCGGGGCCCGTGACCCCGGCTGTCGGACCGCGAGCCGACAGCCGGGGCGGGGTCAGGCGTCGGGCAGCGCCAGCCACTCCTGCCAGCTGAGGTCCCTGCCCACGTACCTGGGATTCTCGAAGGGCCAGACCTGCGCGATCCACGTCGGCACCGCGGAGTCCAACGCCTCCTCCAGGCGGGTGCCGACCTTGTCGTCCACCACCCACCAACTGATCTCCGCGTCCGATCCGGACTTGCGGGGCGGGTCGATGTACACGCAGCCGACCAACTCGGTCTCGTCGAGGTCCAGCAGCGCGTAGTTGAACGACTCGTGCGCCGCGATCTCCCGCTCGTGCCGCGCGAGGTCCGCCCGGTCCTGGTCGACGGTCATCGTGGCGGGCGGCCAACCCCACGCCTCCCCGTAGATCCGCCACAGCCGCTCCCGCGAGCCCATGACGGCGGGGTAGTCGATGTCGGTGTCGGACTCCCGAATCGGGCGCAGGTGGTAACCGTCGAGAACCGGGAGCACCGTCGGATGCGCGAAGTCGTCCGGAAGCCATGCCATGCTGACCACCGTACTCACGCCGCCCCGTCGCGCACCTGCCTTTCGCTTGCCCTGCCCGCGGAGCCGGCGTGAGCAGACGGGCGGTTCTCAGCTCCGACGAACGTTCGACGCGCGTCCTGCGGCGTGCGCCGTCGCCCGGTGTCCTCGGGAGGCGGGTAGACGGCACGCCTTCGACCTGCCGGCCAGCACGAGAGCCAGAACCCGACGGGATGTCGCCAGCCGCCACGGGTGCGTCCACATCGGACAAGTCCGCTGTGGACACTGGCTGCGGTGGGCTGGGGAAGGTGGAAGTGGCGTGCGGCCTACCTCCGAGGAGGGTCAGTAGCGAGCCCGGACAACTCCACAGCGCCCACCCCGGAGTCTGGAGACTTCCTTGATGAAGGTCTCCGACATGGGGGTCCAGTTGGCGAGGGACACCGCTATGTCGCCCACGGCCAGTCCCCATGTCATCGGCCAGTCTCCCGCCAGTGCCGACCACCCGCACTGTCCACACGTGAATGTTGGCTCCACACCGTGGAGCCACGGCTCCACGGCATCAATGTGCTCACGGGAGTCGAGCTCTGTTCCGCACTCGGCGCATGTGGGGGGCTCGTAGTTCTCCTCGGGGTCGTACACCATGCGCCTCGTGCAGATCTGAACCTCGTCTCCCGGAGTGCTGTCCCACGCCAACTCTCGTCGTGCGGAGACGGCTGAGGGTGTTCGTGGGACAGAAGGTCACTCGTAGCATTCGTGGTCAGCGTTCCACACGGGGTCTCCTTCGACGACCCCGTAGGTGAGGAGAAAGCCTTTGATGCGATCAACTATCTCCGAGATGTCGCCGTCGTGCGGATCAAGGCGCACCACGGACTCCACGTTGTCGCTCACCGCAGGAACGTAACACCCCGCATTCGGTCGGTGGCGGTCTTTCCCAAGCTCGGTCGGGACTTCCGCCACCGCCGGGCTTCCGGGCGAGTTGCGCGCCTGACTGGCCGACCGTCGAGGTCGTCAGGCGCGCTCCAGGTGCGCCTCTGGCGGGTGGTGAGCGCCCTTCTCGCGCAGGAGCCGCACCGCGGCGGCGCCGAACGCGACGCCCAGCAGCACCATGCAGAGGATGGTGGGCCACTGGGCCCAGTTCGGGACGTGCAGGGCGAGGAACCAGGCCTTGGCGTCGACGCCGACGACCTTGAAGACGCCGGGCAGGATCCCCTGGGGCACCAACGCGATCGGGCACGCCGTCATGCACAGGCTCACCAGGGCTTGGCGGCCCTTGGAGAGGTCGTTGTACCGGGTCCACCGGGTGGCGCTGGTGTCGCGGCGGCCGGAGCGCATCATCTGGAGGAGCTCGGGGCCGTGGCTGCGCAGCCTGCGCGCGGCCATCCTGCCCAGTCCCCACCAGCACAGGATTCCGGTTGTCAGGCCGACGGGCACGCCGGCCCAGCCGTACAGGAGGGCCACGACGCCGGCGGGCAGCGCGGAGAGCAGCGCGAGTGCGAGCAGGGCGTACATGACGCCGGTCGCCGAACCGTCGTCCTCGGTGACACGCAAAGGGTTTCCGCCGCGTCGCCGCGGGTCGATGCCGGGGACGAGCGCGTACACCGACACCAGGGGAGCCAGTCCCGCGCCGCCGCCGAGCAGAGCGAAGGTGACCGCGAGCACCAGCGCCCATGGACCGTCGACAAGTGCGGTGAACAGCAGCGTCAGTGTCAGTGCGACGGGTGCGGTGAACGCCAGCCAGGCCAGCTGACGGCCGCGCACGTCGATCGCGCGCGGTGTGAGCAGTGTGATCCACAGCGCGGTGCCGTCGTTGCCGTACAGGTTCGCCGAGAGCGCGGCGGCCATCAGGACGAAGACCGGCCCCGCCCACGGCAACATCTGGACCCAGCCCACGAGCAGCGGAAGCGCGGCGAAGCAGATTCCGAAGGACAGGGCGAAGACGAGCTGGTGGATCCGGACCAGGTCCCGAAAGTAGGTGCGGATCTCCTTGCCCAGCACGGCGTTCCGGGCGGAGGTGGCGTTGAGCACCCGGTGTCCGGCCATGCCGGGCCGGGGCGATCCCGACCGACGGGCCATCAACGCGGCCCAGACCACGAGCAGCAGTCCGCAGAACAGCAGCAGCGCGGCGATCAGGGCCGCGGCCCGTCCCCAGTGCCCGGACGCGGCCGACTCCACGGCGAGCACACCCCACCCCGACGGCAGCGCCCGCACGATCGCGCCCGTCGCCGGCGGCAGGCCGCCCGACTGTCCAAACGCGACGGCGAACACCCAACCCTGGCTGAGCAGTGCGAGCACCGCGCCGTTGAGCAGGCCCACAAGCACCGCGTTCGCCCGTGATCGCAGGGCGAGGCCGAACGCCGCGACGGCGACCTTCGACAGCAGCACCAGCACCGCCAGGTGGAGCAGGAGCGCGGGCAGCGCCACCAGCCCGGCCGCCGCGCTCCGCCGCATCCCGGTGATGACCAGCCCGGCGGAGGCGAGCAGACTGACCGCGGGCGCGACGCCGACGAACGCGGCCGCCAGCAGGCCCCCGGCCAGTCGGCGCGGCCGCAACCCCAGCAGCGCGAAGAACTCCGGCCGGATCGTCTGGTCGCCGCCGCCGGCGAGGAGGGGGCCGAGGACCCACCCGAGCAGCCACACCGCGTAGGCGGTGGCGAGCAGGTCCGCGTCGACGAACGCCAGCGCGGAGGTGCCCACCGCCAGCGCCACGCCGAGCAGCCCGCCCGTGGTAACCAGCCCCGCCCTGGCCCCGGTCATCGAGTGGCGGATGATGGCGACCTTCATCCGCACCATGGTCAGCGCGACAGCCACGTCAGCCCCCGGTCCCGGTCCTCGCGCGCGCCGACCAGCTCCACGAACCGGTCCTCCAGCGCGCGCCCCGCGGTGACCTCCGCCAGCGTCCCCGCCGCCACCACCCGGCCCCGGTCGATCACCGCGACGTGCCCGCAGAGCTGCTCCACGAGCGCCATCACGTGGCTGGACAGCACGACCGACCCGCCGCCGGCCACGAACCCGCGCAGGATCGACTTGATCGTCGCGGCCGACACCGGGTCGACGGCCTCCAGCGGCTCGTCCAGCACCAGCAGGCGGGGCGCGTGCAGCAACGCCATGGCCAGGCCGATCTTCTTGCGCATGCCGGTGGAGTAGTCGATCACCAGCGTGCGGCCCGCCCGCTCCAGCTCCAACACGGCGAGCAGCTCCTCGGCGCGCTCGGCCACCACGGCGGGCGGCAGCCCGCGGACCAACCCCAGGTAGGTCAGCACCTCCCGGCCGGTCAACCGCTCCGGCAGGGCCAGGCCGTCGGGCAGCACTCCCACCAGCTCCCCGGCCCGCTCGGGCTCGCCCCACACGTCGACGCCGAGGATCCGGGCCCGGCCGCCGTCCGGCCGCAACAGGCCGACCGCCATCGACAGGGTGGTGGTCTTGCCCGCGCCGTTCTGCCCGACCAGCCCCAGGAACGCGCCCTGGGGCACCGTCAGGTCGACGTGGTCCACCACGAGCCGGTCGTCGAACTCCTTGACCAGGCCGGTGAGCTGGAGCGCGGGCTCGGTCGTCGCCGCGCTCAACGCTGTCCCGCCCGGGACGGCGGAACGGGCGGGCGTCGGTGGTGGTCCCGATGACGTCTCATGTCCTGCGGAGTTCTCCTGTGGCTGGGCGCGGTCGGGGTTGGGCGCTGTCCCGCGCCGGCCCCGTCGCCTGAGAACGGCACGTGCCGTGCCGCTTGATCGACCGTGCGCAGTCTGTGCGGCCCGAATGCCCTTGTCAAACGGCACGTGGCGAACGGCACCCGTCCAAGGGCCCCGTTCAACAGCCCTGGCGAACGGCACGTGCCGTCCCACTAGAGTCGCCGGCATGGCCGTCCGCCGCGTCACCCGACCCGCCGACCGCACCGAGGCGATCATGCGGGCCGCGCTCGAACTGGCCGGGGAGGTCGGCTACGCCCGGCTCAGCATCGAGGCGGTCGCGGCCCGCGCCGGGGTCGGCAAGCACACGGTCTACCGCCGCTGGCCGTCGAAGGGCGTCCTGTTCCTCGACTCGATCCTCACCGTGAACGAGCCGCGACTGGACTACCGCGACACCGGCGACATCGTGGCCGACCTGCGCGAGCAGATGGTCGCGGTCGTCGATCTGGTGGGCCGGCCACCGTGGGGCCCGCTGTACCGGGCCGTGCTCGGGGAGGCGCAGCACAGTCCCGAGGTCGCCGCCGCGCTCAACGAACGCTTCGTCAGGGCGCAGGCGGAGAAGACCACGGCCCGGCTCAGGGCCGCCCGGGACCAGGGGCAGCTCTCACCCGGGTTCGACCTGGACCTGGCGTCGGAGCTCCTGGTGGGCCCGCTGTACTTCCGGCTGCTGATCAGCGAGGAGCCGTTGACGCACAACTACATCGACCGCGTGCTCGAAGCCCTGTTCGCCGGCATGGGACCGAAGGCATGAGGCACAACGGGTGAGACCCGACAATTCGGGCGACAGCGGGCCGAGAAGAGCTGTCTGACTTCCTTCGCGACGCACCACCGCGCGACGAGGCCGCGATGTTGTTGTGGGGCACCGGTTCTGGATCGGGGTCGGACAACGGACGGGCCAGGGAGCGGCGTGCGGGGTTGGGACGGGTCGCACCCACGCGGCAGACGCGCGCACATGGACTCGCTGCGCCGCGCCGCTCTCGGGATGGGGTGGCGAGGACGGCTCCTCGTCGTGCGCGGCCTGCCAGGCAGCGGGCGCTCCGAGGTGCTGCGCGCCGCCACGGCGATGTGGCGGGCCGAGGGCCTGCGCGTCGCGCCGGCGCCTGTGGGCAGGCCGTCGACGCAGGTCGTCCCGCGAACCGTGCTCGTGGCCGATGATCCGGCCGTGCCGGCGGACGCGTTGTTGGCGTGCCGGCAGCCCGGATGCCTGGTGGTGGCCACGTGCCTGGACGACGACGTGGAGCTGCCCGAGATCGCCGACGAGGTGGTGGATCTCCCGCCGCTGGGCGACGACGACGTTGTCGCGCTGCTGCGCAACGATGCTGGGCTGGACGAGGCGGCGGTGGACGCTCTGCGGAGCGCGCTCGGGTCCTGGTTCGGCAATCCCGGCACCGTGCTCGCGCTGGTGGGCCGACTGACCGAGGTCGGTCGTCTTGTGCCGGTGCGGGACCGGCTCTGCCTGGCGCATCTCGAAGTGCCGATCGGACTCCCTCCGGAGCACCACCTGGTGCGGTGTGCCGCCAGGGTGGGTGATCCCGCTCGGACGGTGCTCGAAGCGGCCGCAGTCCTCGGTGGTGTGGACCTGGCCGACCTGTCGGTGTTCGCCGGCGGCGACCTGGCCGCGGCCGGGCGTGCCGTCGACGCCCTCGTGGAGTGCGGTGTTCTCGTGGCGGACAGGGAAGGCCGGCTGAGCTGCTGTTGCGCGGCGCTCGCGGCCACCGTGGTGGAGCAGGCCGGGCCGGACGCGGCCCGCGCGGTCCACTGGCTGGTCGGCCGGCATCTGCTCGACGGGCTGCGGCGCGGGCTTCCCGTCGACCGGGCCGCGCTCGCCGACCACGTCGCGGCCGCCGCGCCGGCCGTGGCCGACGGCGGCGCGCTCGCCGGGTGGCTGGTGGAGCAGGTGGCCGAGGCCGAGCGGCGGGAGCCGGAGCGGGCCGCCCGGTGGTCGGCCTCGGCGCGGCGGCTGGGGGCGCGGACCGACCTGCTGCCGCTCGTGGCGCGGACCGGCCAGTACGACCTGTTGCGCGAGGTGTTCGACGAGGAGGCCGCCGGGGCGGACCGCGCGCGGCGGTGGGACCTCGCCGCCGCGGGCATGCTGGCCGAGCTGAACGGCGCCGACCCCGTGCCCGCGTTGGCGGACGAGCCACCGTCCCGGCTGGCTGCCTGGTGGCTGGGGCGGCTCCCGTCGTGGACTCCGTTGCCACCACGGGCCGACGACGTCGAACGGCTGGTGTCGACCGCCGAGCTCACCGCGATCTACCACGCTTTGCGAGTCGAGCCCCGGGAATGCGCGCAGGCGTTGCGCGCGGTGCGCAACGGGCGTGCCGCAGAACGGTTCGACGACCTGGTCGAAGCCGGTGGGGGAGGAGATGTGGCGACCGTTCTGGAAATCGTGCTCGGCCAGCGGTACCGCAGCGCGCGGAACAGCCCGCCGCGCCTCTACCAGGAGGTGGTGCGCGGCTACGCCGCCGCCGACTGGACGGCGGCCCTGCGGGCGGTGCGGCAACTGGAGTCGCACGGCGCCGGCACGAGCCCACCGCACCACATGGCGCGGCTGGTCGCGGCCGCGATCCACGCGACGCGGGGCGAGTGGCGGGACGCGGAGGCGTGGCTGTCCAAGGCGGGTCAGGACATCCGCTACTCCCTGGTTCGGTCCACAGTGGAGTGTGCGGTGCTGGGTCGACGAGGGGAACACGCCGCCGCGCTCGACCTGGCCTGGAGCACGCTGCGGCTCGCCCGGACCGAGGGAGCGCGGTGGGGCAGGGAACGCTTGCTGTTACAGGCGTTGCAAATCGCGCTGCGCCTGGGAAACCGGGACATGGCCGAGGCGCTGATGGCCGACGCCGAGGACCTGTACCGACGGGACGGCACTCGGCTCACCCGCCAGACAGTCCTCCTGGGGCGCGGTCTGCTGCACGGCGACCTGGCCAGCGCCGCCGAGGGCGTCGACGTGGTGCGCCAGCGCGGGCACCGGCCGGACCTGCTGTGGGCGTGCCAGATCCTGGCGCGGTTCTGCGACGACTCCCGGAACGTGATCGCGGAGCTGCGGTCGATCAGCCACCAGGGCGGGACGGAGTTTCTGCTGCCCGCGCGGGTGAACGCGCTGCTCCGCGAGTTCGGAGTCCCGGCGGTGCGGGAGACAGGTCCCACAGCTCTGTCCACTATGGACCGTCAGATCGTCGAGCTGATCAGGGAAGGGCAGACCAACCGCCAGATCGCCAGTGCCCTGCGCGTCAGCGAGAAAACCGTCGAGCACCACCTGACCAGGCTGTTCGCGTGGACGGGGTGTCGCTCGCGGGTGGAGTTGGCCGCGGCGAGCCTCGACGGCCGCATCCCCGGGGTGCGCGGATGACCAGCGCCGCATCGCGGCTCGTCGGCCGGCGCGACGTCGTCCTCCAGGTGGTGCGGGCGGCCACGGCGGAACGTCCGGCTCCCGTCCTGATCACCGGGGCAGCCGGGGTCGGGCGCGGCGCGGTCCTGGCCGAGGTGCGCGACACGCTGGAGGAGATGGGCCTCGCTACGGCGCACGTCCCCGTGCTGCGCGCAGACCGGAACCTGGTGGCCAGGGTGACCGCGGCGCTGGCGCTCGCCCCGCCGTCGGTGCTCCTCCTCGACGACCTGGACCGCGCCGACCAGGAGGCGCTGACCACGCTTTCCCGGCTGCGGGTGGCGGTCGTGGCGACCTACCGCACGCCCCTCCAACGGCGCCACGCGGAGCTGGCGGCTGTCCCGCGCACCGTGGTGCCACTGCGGCCGCTGCGCCGCGCCGAGACCGAACGCGTGCTGACCGACCTGTTGCAGGCGAACCCGGTTCCGGAGCTGGTGGACACCCTGCACCTCGGCAGCCGGGGACGCCCCGCGCTCCTGCGGCTCGCGGTGGACGGCCACCGCGCGGCCGGAACCCTGCGGATCGTCGACCGCACCGCCTACCTGGTGCCCGCCGGCCAACCACCCGCTCCGCCCCCGGACCACCCCGTGCTGCGGGCGTTGAGACTGGTCGGCGACCCCGACTGGGCCGTGCTGAAGGCCCTGGCCGTGCTGCACCCGTTGGGACCGGCGGCGGAGGGACTGGTGGCGGAGGCGGTGGGGCTGTCGCCGGACGCGCTGCGGGCGGCACTCGACCGGCTGGCGCCGTACCTCACGCGCGGCGGAGGCGCGTGGCGCTTCCGAACGCCGCTGCTGGCGTCGTGCCTGCGGGAACGGCTCGGGCCCTGGGAAAGGCGGGAACTGTCCACTGTGGCCGTCACGGCGTTGTGGTCCGGCACCGCGACCTGCGCCGATCCCACCTACCTGCCGGAGCGCCTGGTCGACGCGGCCGACCTCGTCGACAGCGCTCGCGCGGGCGATGAACTCCTCGCCGCCGGGTCCGCCGCGATGCGCCAGGACTACCACCACGCGCGGCGCTGGCTGCGCGCGGCGGCGCGACGCGTCGCCGAACCTTCGCGTCGTGCCACCGCGCTGCTCCTCCAGGCCGCGACATGTGCCTCCCACCAGGATTTCGCCGCTGCGAAGGAAAGCGCGGAACAGGTGCTCCGCGAGTGCGTCGACCTCGTCCCGGCCACGGCGGCCCAGGAAACACTGGTGATCTACCTCGTCGGACTCGCCGCCACCGGAGACCGCGCGGCGTTGCGGGACATCGCGGAGCACGGCTGGCAGGCGCCACCCGGCGGGCCTGCCGGCGCGACCACCGCGCGGGCGATCGCGTTGTGCCTGACGGGCCGGTGGGACGAGGCGTACCGGCTGCTGAGCGACACCAGGTCGATCTGGGCCTCGGCCGACGACGCCACCACGACCTACGGCGAGCTCTTCCTGATGGGCGCGGCGCTCCTGACCGGGCGGATGGCCGAGTGCGAACGGATCGCCACCGATCCGGGGCTGCTGCCGCTGTTCCGCGATCCCCGCCACCGCCCGGGCCTGCTGTCCGCGGTCGCGTGGACCCTGGCCGCGACAGGCGAGATCGACCGCATCGACCGGTTGTACGCCGAGCACGGGACCCCACCGCACGAACGGTCCACTGTGGACATCGCGCTGGGAGCGCGGGCGGGTCGCTGGGACGAGGCGTTGGCCGCCGCGCGGCTGGCGTTGGCCACCCGGGCGCCCGCCGGTCACGTCCCCGCGCACACGGCCGTGCGCCAGGAGATGGCGAAGATCCTCGCCGCGCGGGCCCAGCTCACCCGTGCCCGTGCGGTGATCGACCAGGGTCGCGCGGAGCAGGACTGCCTCCCGCACGTGATGAGCATGGCGGAGGCCGAGCTGGACCGCGTGCTCGGCGCGCCCGACCGGGCACGCCGCCTGCTGGAACAGGGCCTGGAGGTCGCGGCGCGGCTCGGGCTCGTCCTCGCCACCGACGAGCTCTGGCTGCGCCTGCTCCTGCTGACCCCGGCGCGGGCGCCCGAGATCGCGTCACGGCTGGGCCACCTCGCGCGGCGGCTGGACCTCGGCCGGGTCCACCGCAACCACCTGCTCGCCCGGGTGGTCGCGCACAAGGACTCCGGCGACGAGGTGGTGCGGCTCGTGCGGTACCGGAACCAGCCGTGGGAGCTCGCGGAGACGCTGGAGCTCGTGGCCGTGCACGGCCGGGGCGACACCCGGTTGCTGCAGGAGGCCTACGGCCTCTACGGCCAGCTCGACGCGTTGCTGCCCCGGGCCCGGCTGCGCCACCTCATGCGCGAGCGCGCGATCCCGGTGCCCGGCCGCGCCGCGACGGTGACGGAGAACGAACGCCTGCTCGCGACCCTGGTCTCGGAAGGGTTGACCAACCGCGAGCTGGCCGCTGTCCTGCGCACCACCGAGAAGAGCGTGGAGGGCAGGCTCACCCGGCTCTTCCACCGCACCGGCTACCGCTCACGAGTCGAACTGGCGACGGCCATCCTGACCGGCGAGTACCCACGGCAGGAGTAGACGGTTCGTGCGCCGGAACCAAGGTCTGACTTCTCCTCGGTAGTCCACAGTAGACGGACAGGACGCTCGCCCCTCGCCTGTCCGGCAGCGGAACCGCTGGCGCGTGCGGGGTATCGCGGTGGTCAAGAAGTCGTATGGCCGCAGGAAGTTCGCGGGACCCTACACCACACCAGCGCTCTTCCTGCTGCGCATGGGGAAAACCCTCACGTAGTCCTGCCGAGGGGTTTCCCCCTCGGTCGGCCACGCCGTGGGCGGGAGATCTACCTTCTCCCTGGCTTCACCGGGTGAACCACGGCAGGTCCAGCTCCAGCTCCAGTGATCCCCGTCCACGCGATCAGCGACGGGACACCGGCGCTCGCGACGACGCGAGCCGGCGACATCACCGAATGACGCCGAATGACGCCGAATGGCGCTGCGCCGTCGCTGTTCGCCCGTGCGGCCGTCACCACGCTGGCCCTGACCGGCTCGCTCGTCGAGCGCGCGCGGGGACACCCAGCCCCGTGCCGGTCCTTTCCCCACTGCGCAGAGAGGAGACCACATGCGACGACCACGCCTGCTCGTGACGCTCGTCCTGGCCGTGCTGGCGCTGCTCGGCGCGACAACCTCGTCCGCCTCGGCCGTCGTCCACACCAAGAAGGGCGTCAGCGCGGCGAACGTCCCGGGCGCCAACGCCGCCCTCAGGGACGTCCGCGCGGGTTGGTTCTACACGTGGGCATCGGACAACCGGGGCGTCTCCGCGCCGGGCGTCGAGTTCGTCCCGATGATCTGGGGTCCGGGCTCGGTGACGGACACCGAGCTGAACCGGGCCAAAGCGTCCGGCAGGACGTTGCTGGCCTTCAACGAGCCCGACCTGGCCGGACAGGCGAACATGTCCGTGGAACGGGCCCTGGACCTGTGGCCGCGCCTGCAGGGCACCGGGATGCGGCTGAGCGCTCCCGCCGTCGCGTTCGGCGGGGACCGCCCCGGCGGCTGGCTCGACCGGTTCATGAGCGGCGCCGCCGCACGCGGCCACCGGGTCGACTTCATCCCGTTGCACTGGTACGGCAGCGACTTCTCCAGCGCCGCCGTCGGGCACCTGCGCGGTTACCTCCAGGCGGTGTACGACCGGTACCGCAAGCCCATCTGGCTCACCGAGTACGGCCTGATCGACTTCACCAGGCCGACGCCGCGGTACCCGAACCCGCGCGAGCAGGCCGACTTCGTGCGGAACTCGACCGCCATGTTGCAGGGCCTGCACTTCGTGGAGCGCTACGCCTGGTTCACGTTGTCCACCGCGACCAGCCCCACCGGCCTCTACTCCGGTTCCACGCCCAACGCGTCCGGGGTCGCGTACCGCGCCGCCCGCTGACCTGAACCCGGAAGAGGAGCAATGCGCAAGTTCCTGTACGCGCTGTTCGCCGTGATCGCCGTCGCGGCGACGCTGTGGGCGCCCAGCGCGTCCGCCGCCAACACCACCAATACCGCCAATACCAATACCGCCAATACTGACAACACCGTCGACGCCGCCGAGACCGCTGCGGCCGCCAACCACACCATCACCTTCGTCAACCGGACTGGCGAGAAGATCTGGATCGGCAGCGGGGTCAACGCCGACGGTTCCCGCAACCTCACCGGGCTGCCGACCCTGCAACCGGGGCAGTCCGCCACGATCACCATCCCGGAGTCGTCCGCGCCGCACCACTGGCGGGGCAAGTTCTTCGCCCGGCAGGACTGCGACGGCGCGCCGGGCAGCACCTTCCGCTGCCGCGTCGCGGACTGCGGCCCGATGCCGGACCGCTGCACGCACGGGGAGCAGCCGGCGAGCCTGGCCGAGTTCAACTTCGCCAGGCACGACCCGCTCGCGCCCTGGTACAACGTCAGCTACGTCAACGCGTTCTCGTTGCCGATCACCATCGAGCCGCGCGACTGGTCGGCCCCGCCCGGGTCGCCGGAGTGCCAGTCCCTCGGCTGCGCCCAGAACCTCCTGCCGTACTGCCCGCCGCAGAACCTGACCCGGTGGCCGGACGGTCGGCCGATGCTGTGCACGAACCCCAACCGCGACGCCCCGACCGACTACAGCCGGGCCCTGGCGTCCCGCTGTCCCAGGGCGTACGCGTGGTCCGGGCACGACCGGGAGCCGGGCAACCAGCTGGTGCGGCAGTGCCGCAAGTGCAGCGGGTTCAACGTCGTCTTCCACCGCGCCAGCAGGTAGGAGCGACCTTCTCCACGGGACCTCGCGCCCCGATGACCAGATCTCCGTTGCTGTTCAACGCATTCAACGAGCACATCGAAGGTGACGCAAACATGAGCAAGATCGGCAAGTCCCTGCCCGTGCTGGCCGCCGTGGTGGCCCTGCCCCTGACGATCACCGGCGCCGCCGGCGCCGCCGTTCCGTTCGCCAACCCGATCGGCGGCAAGGCCACCTACTACGACAACGCGGGCTACGGCGCCTGCGGAACCCGGATCAACGCCAACACCGAGATGCTCGTCGCCGTGCCGGCGTCGTACTGGACGAGCCCGAACCCGAACAACGACCCGCTGTGCAAGGGCGTCTCGGTCGAGGTGTCCTTCCAGGGCCGGACGATCAGAGTGCCGGTCAGGGACAAGTGTCCCTCCTGCGACAGAACCCACATCGACCTCAGCAAGCCGGCGTTCGCGCGACTGGCCGACCCCAGCCGGGGCGTCATCCAGGTGACGTGGAAGTTCGTCCGCTGACGAGCTGAGCCGCCAGGACCGTCGCGCCCTGCCCACCGCCCCCGGGGCGGGGCGCGACGGTCCTTCACGCGATGGCCAGCCTGGCCAACGGGCATCGGGAAGAACGCGGTGTTCGCCGCCCGTTCACCCCGAGGCATCATTGTCCACAGTGGACACCGTTGGTGCAGAACACGTTCCTGTGTGTCAAGAACGACACGGATGTGTGTACACGATGAGTTGACGTTGAGGGGCAGGGGTGTTGGCACGTCAATCCCGACCGTGACGATGGGTGAAGCCGGTGGCCGAGCGGAAGTGGGTGACCGCGACCGGGTCACCGGTGTGATGTCCATCTGGCCGAGGGCCACCTGGTCGAGGGCCAACTGGTTGAGGGAGAGTGGAATGGCCACGTACGACACCGAGATCCACACCGGGGGCGGCGGCTGGCAGCAGGACCAGCCGCTGGAGATCAACATCCGCAACCGCGGCGAGGTGGTGGGGAGCGGCGCCAGGCCGGCGGCGGGAACCACGGTCACGTGGAGCGGCGAGGCGGGCAACGGCAGTGTGACCTTCTTCGACAACGGCAACAGGTTCCACGGATCGGCGCAGTTCCCGGGTGAGGGCCCCGTGGAGTACCGGGGCACCTACTCCGGATGACCTGACGTGCCGGTTCGCCCCGGTCGTCTCGACCGGGGCGAACCGGCACTCCTGCGGGCGGGTGCGTCGGGCGGGTGCGCCCTTCTGCCGGAACCCGCGAGCAAGGAGACCGCACCGAGAAGTCCACACTGGACAGTGCGGTGCGGCGGGGACGGTCAGGTGAGGTTGTTGACGTCGAGGGCGGCGCGGACGGCGGTCTCCAGGGAGCCCTCGATCCAGGCGTGCTTCAGGGAGATGTGGTCGCCGGCGAAGAAGACCGGCCCCTCGGGCGTGGGGATCGAGGACTGCAGCTCGGTGAGCTGCCGCGGGGTGAACACGGCGGCCTCGCCGCCGGCGTAGCGGTTGCGCAGCCAGCTCTGGGTCGGGGCGTGGCCGGTGAAGAACGCCTCGACCCGCCTGCCGTAGACCGCCTGGAGGCCGCGCATCGCCGAGGCGCTGCGGTCGGCGTCGTCGAGGGAGTCCCAGCGGTTGGCGTCGTCGGCCCAGCTGTAGCTGGCCAGCACCACGCCGCCGCGGCTGCCCTGGACCGGGTGCGAGGGGAAGTACAGGAACCGGTTGGGGCCGTCGGTCACCGAACCGCCGCCGACGGTCCCGGTCGCCTCGGCCTTCTCCTGCGAGCGGTAGTGCTCGTACAGACCGGGTTTGATCGCGTTGAGCTCGCGGTGCCAGTCCTGCTCGGTGAACTCCCACCAGCGGCGGTTGAACTCCAGCAGCACCTTGGTCGCCGAGTCGTAGTGCAGCTCGGCCACGGCCCGGCGTTTGCCGTAGGAGAACCCGGGGGTGACCTCGACGTGGCGGAGCACCGGGAACGGGACGGTGATGATCGCGACGTCGCCGGTGAACACCTCGCGCTCCCCGGGTTTGCCGGAGCTGGCGTCGTCTCCGCCGGTCTCGCTGACGGTCTCGATCCACACCTTCGGCCCGTTCGCGCCGACGTGGGCGCAGCCGGAGCAGTCCCGTCGCGGGTCCCAGTACTCCAGCCGCGTCATCCTGCGGTTCATGCGAACCTCGTTCTTCACCAGGGGAAGCAGCGCGTAGGGCAGGTTCGCGGTTCCGCCCTCGATCTCCCAGTAGGTCGCCGACGCGCTCACCAGGCTGCGCGTCAGGAAGCTGTGGATGAACGACAGGGGCAGGCGGGAGGTGAGGTTCTCCAGCGTCCCGATGAGGTCCACGACACCGGTGGACAGCTTGGCCTGCTCGGTGAGGAAGCGCTCCATCGAGTAGCCGTCGAAGTCGTAGAGCACGCGGGCCCAGCCCTCGATCCACTCCGGCACGGGCTTGTTGACCCGCTCGCCGTTCGCGCTCCGCACCGAGAAGTAGTCGCGGACGGGGTCCAGCGCCGTGTCGAGCAGCCGGCCCGCGGTCAGGGCGAGGTCGTTGCCGGAGAGCCCGAAGCCGGAGTTGATGTCCGACGGGCGCGTGGCGTAGTCGGCGCGGCGCACCTTGCTGCCGTTGGTGTGGATCCAGGTGCGGGACGCCGCGGTCGGGGGGCGGAAGTCGGTGTGCTGGGGGCCGCGACGCCATTCGGCGCCGGTGAAGGACCGGTAGACCACCGGCGGCACCGGGGCCTTCTCGTTGCCGGTGCCCGGCTTGATGTCGACGTTGTAGAACAGGCGGCGCTTGAGCCCGAGCTTGTCGACCAGTGCCAGCGCCAGCGGGTGGAAGTCCGGCAGCCGCATGGCCCCCGCCTCGGCGTACTGCTGGTGGTCGGCGAAGAACGGCGGCCGGCCGGTCCACTCCGGACCCTTCCGGAAGGTCTTGATCCGGCCGCCGATCCGGTTGGCGTTCGCCTCGATGATGGTGACGTGGTGCCCGGCCTGCTTGAGCAGCATCCCGGTGACCAGGCCGGAGATCCCGGCGCCCACGACGAGCACCTTCTTCGGCCGGGTGGTCTTGGTCAGCCCCTCGTCGATGAGCACCTTCAGGTACTCCAGCTTGAGGTCCTCGCCCCGGGGCCCGACCAGTAACAGCTCGCGGGCCAGCCGCAGGCATTCCTCCCATCGCTGGGGGTCCCTGGCCGGCGCCGGCGATGCCGCCCAGCCCTGCCCCGGTCGGACCCCGACCCCCGCCACCGCCGCCGCGGTCACCCCCGCCGTCGCGGTGAGGAAGGACCGCCGCCCCATGCCATCCGTCAACGAGTGATTCGTGTCATCGGTACCCACGCCCGCCAAGATCAACCAGGGACGATCACCCCACCAAGTGAGTCAGGAAGAGTTACACACGATCGTGTCGAGTAATCACTCGAAGGATTTTCGGAAATTGGGGCGCGACATTCGCCGAAAACGGTGTTCGGTATCGGCGTCGACGCCATCCTGCCGCCTCGGCGACCGCGCCGCCGAGACCGCCGGAGTCCGACTCGGGTGGGCGACCCGGGATGTCCACTGTGGACACCGTGGTCGGGCTACCCCGCCCGCGAGGCCCGCTCCTCCGCGCGCGCGTTCGCCGCGCCGGCGATGCGTTGTTCGGCGATCCGGTCGGCGGCCGCGCCAGGAAGAACGCCCTCCGCGTTGGCGCGCTCCAGCACCGCCAGCGTGGTGTCGAAGATCCGCTCCACCTTGGCGGCGCACTGTTGCGGCGAGTCTCCGGTCAGCACCCTGGTGGCCGCGATCGCGCCGCCGGCGTTCACGACGTAGTCGGGGACGTAGAGAACTCCGCGCTCCGCGAGCTGTTGCTCCACGTCAGGACGGGCCAACTGGTTGTTGGCGGCGCCGCACACCACCTCGGCGGTGACCACGGGCGCGACGGCGTCGTCCAGCGCGCCGCCCAGCGCGCAGGGGGCGTAGACGTCCAGCCCCTCGACCCTGATCAGCGCCTCGGTGTCCGCCACGACGGTGACCTCGGGGAACGTGTCCACGACGCGGCGCACCGCCTCCGCTCGCACGTCGGTGACCACCACCCTCGCCCCGTCGTGGACGAGGTGCTCCACGAGCAGGTGACCGACCTTCCCCACTCCGGCGACCCCGATCGTACGACCTCGGAGCGACGAGGTCCCCCAGCGGTGGTGGGCCGCCGCCCGCATCCCCTGGAACACGCCGAGGGCGGTCGCGCCCGACGGGTCGCCCGTGCCGCCGGCGGTCCGGGAGCAGGTCGTCCACCGGCACACGCGGGCCACCACGTCCATGTCCGCCTCGTCCGTGCCCACGTCGCAGCCCGTCAGGTACCGGCCGCCGAGGGAGGCCACGAACCGGCCGAACGCCAGCAGCAGCGCCTCGGACTTGGCCCGGGCCGGGTCTCCGACGATGACGGCCTTGCCGCCGCCGAGGTCGAGCCCGGCCATCGCGTTCTTGTACGACATGCCGCGCGACAGGCTGAGCGCGTCCGCGACGGCCTCCTCGTCGCTGGCGTACGCGTGGAAGCGGGCGCCGCCCAGTGCTGGCCCCAGGGCGGTGGAGTGGATGGCGATGACGGCTTTCAAACCCGTGGACGGGTCGTGGCACAGCACGACCTGCTCGTGCTCGAAGGAATCCGAGCCGAGGACGGCGTGCGGCGTGGCGCGGTCGAACGAACTCATGCTGGTTCTCCTTTGCGAGGATTGGTTTTCGATGTGACGAGTACCGGGAATGCCGGCCGCGTCGGGTAGTGGCGGTGGGCCGGTGGTCGCTTCGGTTCGCCCACCGGCGTTCGACGCCTCAGCGCGCCCTCTCCGTGTCTGGCCGCGTCCTCACCGTGACCGCGCGTACTCCCCGGGTGCGGGGGCGCCGGCGGGGTGGCGGGCGCTGCCCGTCGCGCGGCGGGGAACGCGCGGACCCGAGCGGGGCGCGAGCCACCGCGACCACGCCACCCACCAGGACTCGTGCCGGGGTGTGGCGCGGGCCGACCAGACCCGGGGGTCGGGGGGCAGCCCGTCCGCGCAGATCCGGTAGTCCGCCTGCGGACGCGGCGGGTTGACGATGCCGCCCACGTGCCCGGAGGGCACCAGGTGGAACGCCACGTCGCCGCCGAGCAACCGGGCGCTGCGGTACACCGTTTCCCAGGGGGCGATGTGGTCCCGGAGGCCGGCCACCACGAAGGCGTCCTGCGCGACGGCGGACAGGTCGACGGGTCTTCCCCCGACCCGGAGCCGGCCGCGGGCCAGCGCGTTGTCCGCCGCGATGCGCAGGGTCTGTTCGAACAGGACGCGGGGCACGTCGATGCCGTCCTCGCTCCACGCCCAGATGTCGAAGGGCTTCGGCCGCTCGCCCAGCAGCCAGCCGGCGACGAGGGGCTGCCAGACGGTGTCCCTGGACCGCAGCAGGTCGAACAGGACACCGATCCGCCCGCCGTCGACCAGGCCGTCGCCCCTGGACAGGGCACGGGTCAGGAACGCGATCTCCTCCGCCATCGGCTGGTCGCCGCCGTCGGGGGGTGTGTGGTCGAGGGCGGACATCAGCAGGGTCAGCGAGGCGACCCCCGGCTCGCCGCCCGCCGTGAGCCAGGCGGCGGTGATCGCGGCGAGCAACCCGCCGGCGCACACCCCGACCAGGTGGGCCCGTTCCGAGCCGGTGATCTCCCGGACGACGTCCAGCGCGCGCAGCGGAACCCGCGACAGGTACTCGTCCAGTCCCAGGTCGGTCTGGTCCGGCGTCGGGTCGCGCTGGCTGATGGCGAACACCGTGAAGCCCGCGCGGACCGCCCACTCGACGAGACTGCGGCCGGGGGCCAGGTCGTAGATGTAGAACTTGTTCACCCACGCCGGGACGAGCAGCAGGGGGACCTGGTGCACCTCGGCGGTCTGCGGCTCGTACTGGAGCACCTCCACCAGGTCGTCGCGGTGCACGACCCGGCCGGGAGTGGCCGCCAGGTTCTCGCCGAGGCGGTAGGAGCCGGGCGCGATCTTGGCGGGGCGTCCCCGGCGGCGGGCCAGGTCGTCCAGGAGGTTGCCCGCTCCGCGGACCAGGCTCGTGCCGCGGGTGTCCAGGGCGCGGCGCAGCGCGGCGGGGTTGCCGGGGAGGACGTTCGTGGGGGCCAGGGCCTCGGTGAGGACCTGGGCGAGGAACTGGACCTGCTGGCGGCGTCGGGCCGGCAGGTAGGGCGCCTCGGCGCCGGCCAGGACCAGCCGGCGCCAGGTCAGGTAGACCTGGAGCACGAACCGGTAGCCGGGGACGGAACTCCAGGCGGGGTCGCCGAACCGTTGGTCATCGGGGTCCGGGCCCCAGTCGGCCGTCGGGGCCAGCTCGCGGATTCCGAGGAGGGACTGGCGCACCACCCTCGCGCACCAGCTTTCCGAGGCCCAGCTACCCGAGGCCCAGCTTTCCGGGACAGGGCCCGGAAGGCGGTCGTCGTGGAGGTGCGGTTCGCTGCCACGCGGACTCACCGGTCGCCACTCCTTGCCGGGCCGGCCACCCGGCCGGCCCTCGCCGTCGTGACCCCCGGATGCTCCGCCCCGGCGCGCACGGGACGCGCGGTCGCCGTGGCGGGACGGCGGACCGTGAACGGATATCCGGCGGCTTTTCGCTTTCCGTGGAAGGAAAGTAGCGGCGGGCGCAATGGTGTCGGCAGGCGTGTTGGGAGTCCGTCGCGCCGGTCAGCCGCCGGGTGCGCAGAGGGCGCGTGGCGGAGGCGCGGAGAGCGTTCGGGGCCCGCCCACACCACCGAACGCGACAATCGGCGCGGATCTCACGTGGAACGACGCGGGATACCAACCACGACAAGGGGAAATCCGCCGAGGTGTGCGTTCGCGACGCGCCTTTCCCTCCACCACGCGCGATGTCGGTGCGGAGTTCGCGGCCCGGCCAGGAAAACGCCGGGAACGGCAGGGTTTTCCGGGATCGGGAAGACCCACGGAGAGCCCCGCGCGCCCCGGCCACACGAGACCGTTCCGGGAGGCGACAACGAGCTCACGCGCCACCTACCTTTCGGCGCAACGGATCTCCGGGTGCCCACGATCCGACGCACCAGCGAGACTCGAACGGAGGGGTCGTCATGTACAGCACCATGCCGGACATCCCGCTCACCCTCGTCCGCGTCCTGCGGCACGGCGCCACGGTCCAGGGCGCCTCCACCGTGTCCACGTGGAACGGGCGGAGCTTCGACCGCAGGTCCTACGCCGAGGTGGGCGAGCGCACCGCCCGTCTGGCACACGCGTTGCGCACCCGGCTGGGGGTGCGCACCGGCACCCGGCCGGAGAGCGAGCAGAGCGTCGTCGGCACCTTCATGTGGAACAACGCCCGACACCTCGAACTGTTCCTCACGGTTCCCGCGATGGGCGCCGTCCTGCACACCCACAACCTGCGCATGCCGGCCGCCCAACTGATCTACACCATTCGGCACGCCGGCGACGAGGTGATCGTCGTGGACGCCGGCCTGACCGGGACCCTGGCCACCGTGCTGCCCCACCTGCCGGACACCGTGCGGCACATCGTCGTCGCCGGCCGCGGCGGACGCGCGGCCCTGGCGGGGTTCACCGGCGAGGTGCACGACTACGAGGAGCTGATCGCCGACCAGCCCGTCGACTACCCGTGGGAGGAGGAGCTCGACGAGCACACCGCCGCGACGATCTGCTACACCTCCGGCACCACCGGGAACCCCAAGGGCATCGTCTACAGCCACCGGTCGACGTACCTGCACTGCCTCCAGGTGGCGGCGCCGAACCGCTTCGACCTGACCCACCGCGAGACGATCTTCCCGATCGCCCCGATGTTCCACGTCAACGCGTGGAACATCCCGCACACCGCGTTCCTCACCGGCGCCGACCTGCTGCTGGCCGACCGGTACCTCCAGCCCGTCCCGCTCGCCCACATGATCGAGCTGGGCCGGCCGACGGCGGCCGCCGCGGTCCCCACCGTCTGGACCGGCCTGCTGGCGGAGCTGGACGCCCGCCCCTACGACACGTCGAGCCTGCGCCGGGGGCTCGTCGGCGGCTCCGCCTGCCCGCCGGCCCTCATGGCCGCCTACCGCGACCGCCACTCCATCGAACTCGTGCACGCCTGGGGGATGACCGAGACCTCGTCGCTGACGACCACGGCCCTGCCACCCCGGCGAGTGGACAGCGAGGAGGAGTGGTCCTACCGGATCAGCCAGGGCCAGTTCCCGGCGTCGATCCGGTTCCGGCTCGTGGACGACGACGGCGTGATCGTGCCCAACAACGGTGTGGCCACGGGCGAGTTGCAGGTGCGCGGTCCCTGCGTCACCAGCGCCTACCACGGCGGGGTGGACGCACCGCAGCGGAAACCGGAGGCGGACTTCACCCCCGACGGGTGGTTGCGGACCGGGGATGTCGGGCGGATCTCCCCGGACGGCTACCTGACCCTCACCGACCGGGCGAAGGACGTCATCAAGTCCGGTGGCGAGTTCATCTCCAGCGTGGAGCTGGAGAACGCGCTCGCCGAGCACCCGGCGGTGGTCGAGGCGGCCGTGGTCGCCGTGCCCGACGACCGCTGGGGCGAGCGGCCCCTGGCCGCCGTGTCCCTGCGCCCGGGCAGCGGCGCCGAGCCGGCGGACCTGCGCGACTTCCTCGCCCGGCGGATCGAGTCGTGGATGGTGCCCGAGCGGTGGACGGTCCTGAGCTCGGTGCCGAAGAACTCGGTGGGCAAGTACGACAAGCGGGGCATCCAGGACCAGTACGCACGGGGCCGGCTCGACGTCGTCCACCTGAGCAGACACCCCAGTGGCGGGACCACCGCCAGGGAACCCGGGCTCATCGGGATGTGACGCGGCGACCACCGCCACCGGACCGGCAACCAGGAGAGGACGCTGGTTCGTTCTCCGGCAGCGGTACCGCGGCGCGGGTCAGGCGGCCGGCGGCGCGGCCTCCCCGGTGCCGGTGGCCGGCTCCGCCGGGCTCACGTCCGTGACGCCACCAGCGCGGTCGTCGGCGCGCCTCCCGTGGTGGCGGGCGGGGGAGTGCTGTCCCCGGGACATCGCGGCGTCGACGACCGCCACCGCCCAGTCCCGGTCGTCGCCGAGGTCGGGGTTCTCCAGCAGCACCTGCCGCAGCCGCCCCCACACCCCCGCCTTCGTCCACGCGGCGAAGCGGCGGTGCGCGGTCGCGGGTGAGACCGCGAAGGAGGACGGCAGGCGGCGCCAGGCGCAACCGCTGGTCACCACGAACACGACGGCGGCGAAGACGTCGCGGCCGTCGAGCGGCACGGTGCCGCCACCCTGCGGTCGTGCGGTGAACCCGGGGATCAGCGGTGCGGCCAGTTTCCAGAGCGGATCAGGTACCAGACGCCGTGCCAACTTCCCTCCCATGGCCGGACAGCATGGCACCCAACGCCGTTCCGGCAACGCGACTCGGCTGTCTCATGTGGTGTGTGCACCGATTGACGGTGCTGCGGAAGGCATTCCGCTCACCACGGGTGCGCACGCGGTGCGCGTCGGGCGGGGGCCAGGCCTCTGGTCGACTCCACCGCATGGCACGGTCTGCCGTGCCGTCAGGCAAGCCGGCGTTCCACGCCATGTCGCGAACCGAGCGCCTGCCACCACATGAGACGGGCTTTCCGTCGAGGCTTCGGGAGTGTTCGGCATCCAGCACGCGCACGACCGCTCCCGAGGAACAGGCGCGCACAACAGGTCGTCCGCGCACCTCCGATGCCGCCAGCGCACGCCTGCCACCAACACCGGGGCCGTGCCTAGCGTGGGGAAGTCGCCCACCGAAGAAGGAAGGCAGACATGGAAACCAGCCCGTTAGGACCGCACATCACGGTGATGGACCACCTCCTGAACCGCTTGAGCGCCCTGGGGGTGCGACACCTGTTCGGCGTGGCCGCCGACTACAGCCTCCAGGTGCTCGACCGCGTGCTCGCCCACCCGCGCGTGCGGTGGATCGGGACGGCGAACGAACTCGGCGCGGCCTACGCCGCGGACGGCTACGGGCGCACCAACGGCTTCGGGGCGCTCCTGACCCCGTTCGGGGTGGGGGAGCTGAACGCGATCAACGGGGTGGCGGGCGCCTACGCCGAGCGCGTCCCGTTGCTCCACATCGCCGTCGGCCCCACACAGGCCACCGAGCGGGCCGGTGCCGTGGTCCACCACACGCTCGGGGACGGGGACTTCGACCGGTTCGCCCGCGCACAACGGCAGGTGGTGTGCGCCGACGCCGTGCTGCGCCCCCACGACGCCCTGGCGGAGATCGACCGGGTGCTGATCACCTGCCTGCGGGAGCGCCGACCCGGATACCTGCGGGTGCCCCGCGATGTCGCGCTGGGCCCCGCCGTCCCGCACCGGTCGCTGGACGTGCCCGACCCGAAGGCCGCCGACCAGGACAACCTGGAGGCCTTCCGCGCCGCGGCCCGCGCCCGGCTCGCCGCGGCGGACGACGTCGCGGTCCTGGCCGACTTCCTGGTGGACCGGTTCCACGCCCGCGAGGAGTTGGCCGCCCTGCTGGCCGCCAGCTCCTTCCCGCACGCGACCCTGATGGCCGGCAAGACCGTCGTGGACGAGAGCACGCCCGGGTTCCTCGGGGTGTACGCCGGGGGCATGAGCGAGGCGAAGGTCCGGGCCACGATCGACGGGGCCGACCTGTTGATCCGCGCGGGCGTGCTCCTCACCGACCTCAACACCGGCAAGTTCACCCACGAGTTCGACCCCGAGGAGGGCATCGATCTCGGGCCGACCACCGCCAGAGTGGACGGCGCCGCCTTCCCCGGCGTGCCACTGGCCGCGGCGCTGGACGTGCTGACCGAGCTGGTCGGCGAAGACGCTGCGACCCGGACCCCGACCCCGACTCCGGCGTCGGCTGCCGTCCCCGCGCCGCGCGGGCTGGCCGCGCTGGCGCGGCGCGCGGCGGATTCCCTGGCCAGGGCCGAGGAGGCCGCCACCTGCGTCAGCCGAACGGTGTGCGGACCGAGGCTCCCCCTGACCCAGTCCTACCTGTGGAAGGCGGTGGGCAACGCCGTCCGGCCCAACCACACCGTGTTCGCCGACGACGGCACCGCGCTCATGGGCATCGTCGACCGCCGCTTCCCGAGCGGCGCCCGGTTCGTCGCGCAGACGCTGTGGGCCTCGATCGGCTACACCCTCCCCTCGCTGCTGGGAGCGCAACTCGCCGACCCCGCCCGGCGCGGGCTGCTGCTCATCGGCGACGGCGCGGCCCAGCTCACCGTCCAGGAACTGGGCACCATCGGCCGCCACCACCTCAAGCCGATCGTGGTCCTGGTGAACAACGACGGCTACACCATCGAGCGGATCACCCACGGCGTGAACGCCGTGTACAACGACATCGCCCGGTGGCGCTGGGCCGACCTGCCGGCCGCCCTGGGCGTGGCGGACCCGCTGGTGCTGACGGCCCGCACCCGCGCCGCACTGGACAGCGCGCTCGCCCGTGCCGTGGCCACCACCGACCGGCTGGTCCTGATCGAGGTGTTCACCGGCAGGCTCGACGTCCCGCCGGGAATGGTGCGCCTGTCCGTCAACCGGCCGGACAGGGCCCGCTGGGTTCCCTGAGTCCGTCGGCGTTTCCCGGCGCGCCCGACCAGCGCCAGGGTGGGGCGGCCGCGACCGGGACCCGCGTGGCCGCGGCCAACGAGGGTCCACGCCCAGGCCCGGGGCAGCCCGGAACCAGGCCCGAAACCGGGCCCGAAACCAGGCCCGAAACCGGGCCCGGGATCAGTCCGGGATCAGTCCGGGATCAGTCCGGAGAACAGTTTCGGTCCGGCTCGGCGAGGAGCGCCCGGGCTTCCTCCCGACGCCCCTGTGCCTCCAGCCGGCCGCAGAAGTCGGCGAGGTCGCTGGCGCACTGCGCGGAGTGCAGTCCGCCGAGCACCTCCACGGCCTGGGCCGCGGTGCCGCAGCTCAGGTCGACCTCCCCCAAGCGCAGTTGCGTCGAGGCCACGAGCAACAGCCGGAGCGCACGCCGCCGCGCCCGGTCCGGCGGGCAGCCCCGGAGGGCTTCCTGGGCCCACCGCGCGGCGGTGTCGCGCTGTTGGAGGTCCGCTGAGCAGCGGGCCAGCTCCTCCGCCAGGTAGGCGTGGTCGACGTGGCCGGCCCAGTCCGGCTCCCCGTCGAGACCGCTGCCGAGTCCGCTGCCGGGGTGGCTGTCGGGATCGCCGTGCTCCAGCACCGCGACCGCCTTCCCGATGGCCTGCTGACAGGCACGCGCGTCGCCCAGCAGCGCGTGGCCGCGGGCTTCCGCGGCGTGGCAGGCCGCCGCCACGGTGGGGGTGCTGCGCGCCCGCGTTCCCTCCTGCGCCGCGCGGGCGAGCTGGACGGCTTCCTGCGGGCTGCCGAGCTGGAGCGCCACCCGGCTCATCCCGGACGCCAGCACGTAGCCGCCCAGTCCGCGGTCGTCCGCCGCCTGCGCCAGGCGCAGTGCCTGGATGTAGTAGCGCTGCGCCAGGCCGGGCTGCCCGGTGTCGACGGCCATGTACCCGGCGAGCTCGGTGAGCCGGGCCACCGCGCCGAGCAACTGCCGCCCGCTGGCCTCCCCGTAGGAGCCGGCGACGAGCCCGGAGACGACGCTGTCGAGGTAGTGGACGACGACGGGACGCAGCCGCCCGCTGCCGAAGCGGTGGTCCAGCTCGGCGAGCGAGGCGGTCGTCGCGCGGAGCACCGCGAGGTCCGCCGTGCGCACGGCGGCCGGACCGTGGCCGGCGACGACGGCGTCCGGACCGGCGATCAACCAGTCGCGGCTGGGCTGGACCAGCACCGACGTCGAGAGCCTCTCCCCGGTCAGCGCGCCGGTGCGGTGGGCGTCGCCGCGCCACAGGGCGCGCGCCTGCCGGAGCGCGCCCGGCACGGTCGGCTCGAACCGCAGGCCCACCGTCGGCGCGGCGCCCTGGCCCGACGTCATGCCGATCTCCTCGACGGTCACCATCCGGCCCAGCTTGCGCCCCAGCGCCTGGGCGATGATCACGGGCGCGCGGCCGCGCGGCTGCTGCCCCCGGAGCCAGCGGGCCACCGACGTCTTGTCGTAGCGCAGGTGGAGTCCGTGCTCGGCGCCGCAGACGTTGACCCGGCGGGCCAGCCCGGTGTTGGAGCACCCCGCCTCCTCCATCACGGCGCGCAGCCGTTCGTTCGGCTGTCGACCAGCACGCGATCGCACGTCCATAGCCTCCTGCCTCCTTCGCGCCCGTCGGGAAACCTGGCCGCCGCCGGTGGAGTCCGCGGTGTGCCGGGGCGTCCCGCTCCGTGCCCGGGGTCGGGCACCAGGTGGCGACGCGGGGGACCGGGCGGCGCCCGCTGTCCCACGTTTCGTCAGATGACGTTTCTTGGATGAGGTGAAGGTCTACCACCGCGCTTGACGGGCCGCGTGAGGAACAAGGCGGATCGGAGGTGGCGCGCGGCGCGCACCGCCTCTTCGTCGTTCTCCTCGGGCACGGCCGCACTCGTCGCCTGTCCGTCACCTCTCACGCTGGCCAATCGGGGGGAAGCGCATTTCCGTGGTTCGTTCGTCTCGTGTGCGCGCGTCATTCCGCTGTCGTGGGGGAACATTCCCGGGCCGGCGTCGGCCTCCCCGGTCTTCACCGCGGGGGTCAGGGAGGGAATCTTATTCCAAGATCCGTCCGGCGTGCCATTCGGTCCTCGGTTGACGTCCTCGGCGCAGGTCGCCTCTCCTCCGTCGACTCGTCCTCTCGCGCGCTCCGGCGTCGGACCGTGTCGCAATCCTCTGGCAAGAGAACCGCCCAGCGGGGGGCGCGCCACGAGAACGCGGCCCACCCCGCCAGAGCGCAGGTCAACGCGGGGGAGCGGGCCAGCGCGCTCCTGGTGGGTGACGGTGGCGACCACCCGCGAGCCGATCGCCTCGACCGCGAACGGTCCCGCCGACGTCGAGGTCCGCGGTCGTTCACCGGCCTCCCGGAGAATGAACAAGCCTTTGGCCGTTCTCGTCATGCCAAGCCAACTCCCCTTTTCTTCACCGCTTGCGCCAATGGCGAGAACGCGATTCCGCGTGAGGTAAAACTTATGCTAAGTGCAGCAACGAGGGTGGTGGATAGCAGCCGATGGGGTGAACATGCGGTGTTTCTCACCACTCGTGTCGGAAACAGCCCGTTCGGGCTCCCCGGCGTGAACGGGCGGGCTAGGCCGTCGGGATGCCGGCCCGGTCAGTCGACGGCGGAACTCGACCCGCCCTTCAGCCCGCTCGGCCGGCCAACCACGCCACCGCCCCAACCACACCGCCGCCCCCGACACGCGGTGCGAAATCCCAGTTCAGAAGCCACTCACTTGTCCGCTGCGCGATCTCGACAAGGTACCGTCCGACCGCGTCACCGGCGAGAGGGCATATCAACGCGAATTCCGCGCCGGCCGTTCGCTTCCGGTGCCCGCGGAACCGCCCTGTGAGCAGGCGCGCACACCACCGGGCGTCCACGCTCCCGGTGTCGCCCCCCACGCCTGCCAACACCACACCACCCACACCTACCGTCCCGGCTGTTGACTCACCTGGTCCGTCGCGCGACCAGCGCGCAGGCGCCCGTGCCGCACCTCCCGCGGCCTCCGCGCCGCCAGATGACCGGAGACGGGAGACCTCGATGAACGCGTCCACCGCCGTGCGGGAGCGGGCAGTGGAAGAACACTGGACCACTGTGGACGGCACACCGACCCGCTACCTGCAAGCCGGCCACGGGCATCCCGTCCTGCTGATCCACGGCGAGGGCAGTGTCTCCGAGTCGTGGTACGACGTCCTCAGGGACCTCGCCCGCGACTACCGCGCCATCGCCCTGGACCTGCCCGGCTACGGCTACACCAGACCGATCTCGGACGCCTCCCCGCCGTCGCTCGCCGCGTTCGTGTGGAAGTTCGCCAGGACCCTCAACCTGCGGCGCCCCGCGCTCGTCGGGCACTCGCTCGGCGGCGGGGTGAGCGTCCACGCCGCTCTGCGCCGACCGGGCCACGTGCCGGCCCTGGCGCTGGTCAGCTCCTCCGGCATGGGCCGCGCCGTCAGCCCGGCGATGGTGGCGCAGTCCGTCACCCCCCTCGGGGACCTGACGCGGTGGCTGATCCCGGTCCTCCCCTTCGGCCCCACGCTGCTCGTCACCTCGGCGGCGGTGTTCGGCGCCGTCCGGCCCTGGCGCATCACCCCGCCGTGGTGGTCCAGCCAGACCCACGCGGTCTCCACACCGGGAGCGCTGGCCACCACCCTGCGCTCGCAGCGCTCCGCCGTGGGACTGCTCGGACAGAAGGACGTGCTCCTCGGCCGATTACGGGAACTGCCGATGCCGGTCCTGGTCGCCTGGGGCGTCCACGACCGGCTGGTGCCCTTCTGGCAGGGAATCGCCGCCCGCCGGCGGTTGCGCCGAGGACGGTTGCGGCTGGTCCCGTGCAGCGGCCACCTGCTGCCGCTGGAGTCCCCCGGAGAACTCCTCAAGTCCCTCCGCCCCTTCCTCGCCGACGCCATCGCCGGCGCGGCCGGGGGAGGTGCCGGCGATGAGTGACGACGCGGACGTCATCGTCGTGGGCGCCGGCCTCGCCGGTCTGGTCGCGACGTACGAGCTGACCAGGGCCGGCCGGCGGGTGATCGTCGTCGAGCAGGAGAACGAGGCCAACCTCGGCGGCCAGGCGTACTGGTCCGAGGGCGGCCTGTTCCTGGTCAACACCCCCGAACAGCGGCGGGTGGGCGTCAGGGACTCGCACGAGCTGGCGCTGTCCGACTGGCTGGCCTCGGCCGGGTTCGACCGCGCCCGCGAGGACCGGTGGGCCCGCGAGTGGGCCGAGGCCTACGTGGACTTCGCCGCCGGGGAGAAACGCCGCTACCTCACCGGGCGCGGGCTGTGCCTGACGCCCATCGTCGGCTGGCCCGAGCGGGGCGTGGGCACCGCGACCGGCCCCGGCAACTCCGTCCCCCGGTTCCACTTCACCTGGGGCACGGGACCCGAGCTCGTCCGGATCTTCCGCGACCCGGTGCTGGCCGCCGCCGAGCGCGGGTTGGTGACCTTCCGGCACCGGCACCGGGTCGACGAGATCGTCGTCGAGGGCGGGGCCGCGGTCGGCGTCCGCGGCGCGGTGCTGGTCCCCTCCCGCGAACCCCGCGGCGTGCCCTCCTCGCGGGAGGAGGTCGGCGCGTTCGAGCTGCGGGCGCAGGCGGTCCTGGTCACCTCCGGCGGCATGGGCGGCAACCACGAGATGGTGCGCGCCCACTGGCCGACCGACCGCATGGGCCCGGCTCCGGCCGCGATGCTCAGCGGAGTGCCGGCGCACGTCGACGGGCGCATGCTGCGGATCAGCGACCGCGCCGGCGCCTCGGTGGTCAACCTGGACCGGATGTGGCACTACCCCGACGCCCTGAAGCACCACACGCCGGTCTGGCCCCGGCACGGGGTCCACCTCCTGCCCGGCCCGTCGCCGCTGTGGCTGGACGCCAGCGGTCGGCGGCTGCCCCCGCCGCTGTTCCCGGGGCACACCGCCCTGCTGACGTTGCGGCACATCGCGTTGTCCGGCCACTCCCACTCGTGGCTGATCATGACGCGCGCGATGGTGGACAAGGAGTTCGAACTGTCGGGCTCCGACCAGAACCCCGACCTGACCGGCAAGAACCCCGCGCTGGTGTTGCTGCGCCTCAAGAAGAGCCTGATGGCGCCGGTGCGCGCGTTCCTCGAACGCGGCGAGGACGTCCTGATGCACGGGAACCTGGCCGGGTTGGTCCGGGCGATGAACGCCCGCACGCCCGAAGCGCCGCTGGACTACGCGCGCGTGGAGCACGAGGTGGTGGCGCGCGACCGCCAGCTCCGCAACGACTACTCCAAGGACATGCACCTGATGTCGCTGCGCAACGTGCGCGCGTACCTGCCCGAGAGGATCACGCGGACCGCCACGCCGCACCGCCTGCTCGACCCCGCCCACGGCCCGCTGGTCGCCGTCCGCCTGCACGTGCTCACCCGCAAGACGCTGGGCGGGATCCAGACCACCCTCGACGCGCAGGCGGTACGCCCGGACGGGACGCTCTTCGACGGCCTGTACGCGGCCGGCGAGACGGCCGGGTTCGGCGGGGGAGGGATGCACGGGTACAACGCGTTGGAAGGCGTCTTCCTCGGTGGCTGCGTCTTCTCCGGCCGGACCGCCGGCCGCGCGATCCACCGGGATCTCGGATGAACTCCAGGTCGGACAGGTCGGACAGGTCGGGCGGGTCGGGCGGGTCGGGCGGGATGGGCTGGTCGCGCCAGTCGCGCCGAGGCGCGGCGGCACTGCGGGACGCCGCCGTCTCCTACGCCGCCCAGGGCTGGTCGGTGGTGCCCGGCGACCCGGACTGCCTGCCGGTCGCGCAGCCGTGCGGAAGCCCGCCCGGAGTGACCGCGTCCCAGGCGCGGGAGCTCTGGACCCGTGCCGCCCACCCGATCCTGTTGGCCTGCGGGCGGGGGATCGACGCGGTGGAGATCCCCGCCGGCGAGGGCGAACGCGTCATCCCGGCCCTGCGGAACTCCGGCGTCGTGGGGCCGATCGCGGTGACCTCCCACCACAGCTGGCTGCTCCTGGTCACCTCCGGCGGCCCGCTCCGCCCGGTGCCCGGGACGCGGGTGTGGGGGACGGGGTCGTGGGTGCCGCTGCCACCGACCAGGCGGCACCGGCGTCCCTACCGCTGGCGGATCTCCCCGCAGGCGGTGGACTGGGCGATCCCGCACCGGAACCTGGTTCGGGACGCCCTGTCCCGAACCTGGGGCGGCCCGCGCCCACCCACCGCGGAGCACCGGTGAACCCGAACAGCGGACTCGTGCGGTGTTCGACGATTTCCCCAGCGCCACAAAGCAGTTCGTCTGGGTGGGTCGAGGGCTGCCGGTGGGGACGGTGGTGCCGGCCGAACTGCCCGAAACTGTCCACTGAGGACGGTTGCTGCTCGCGCCGGTGGTGGGCCGGCTCGGTTCAGCCCGGCCAGGTCGCCATCGGGCCGCCTTTCCGGAACGTCCCCCGCGCCTGGTGCGATGATCGCGAGATGAGGATCGATTATCGCTGGCGCGGCGACTGCGGTGACGCCGAGCTGGTCGGGTTGACGCTTTCCCACGGCGGCCAGGCGGAACCGGGGTGGTGGGACAGGGTCAGCCGGCACAGCCTCGGCTGGGTCACCGCCCGGCTGGTCGACACGTCCCTGGTCGACACGTCCCTGGTCGGCTTCGTCAACGTCGCGTGGGACGGCGGCGCCCACGCGTTCCTGCTCGACACCAAGGTGCGGCCCGACCACCAGCACCGGGGGATCGGCACGGAACTCGTGCGCCACGCGGCGAACGCCGCCCGGGAGGCGGGCTGCACCTGGCTCCACGTGGACTTCGAGGAGCACCTCCGCGACTTCTATTTCGGCTCCTGCGGATTCCGGCCAACTGAGGCGGGACTGATCCGGCTGAACGACGATCCCGTGCCCCTGGCGGAGCCCGGTGCCCCGGCCTGACCGTCCGTCGCCGCGAACCCCGCGTCCGTGCGGGTTCCCGCGCTCGTCAACGCCCGACGTCGGGGGCGGTTGCCGTTCCGGTCGCCGTGCGCCGCCCCCGACTTCCCGCACCGGGAACCACTTCGTCGATCAGCGCGGTTTGAACACCCAGAGGCTGACGCCCTGCTGGTCGGTGCACGCCGAGCGGAGCAGGCTCCGCTTGATGTGGTCGAGGCACCGGCCCTCCTTCGCGTCAAGGATGTACTGACCTCGACCGCCGGTGTCGCGCACCCGCCACCGCTGCGCGGTGTTCTGGTCCGAGCAGGGGTTCGTGCGGACGCGGGTGCTGCCCGGCTCGAACTCCAGACACCGCCCGGTGGCCAGTCCCTGCAGGGAGACCTCCCCGTTGCCCCGCGACAGCACCCGCCACCGCTGGTAGCGGTTCTCCATGTCGGTGGTGCACTGCTTCCCGTAGGCGCTGCCGCCCGCGTCGTGGTCGAGGCAGTGGCCGCTCCCGCGGTTGACGATCTCGAACTTCACCTCGGCCGCCGAGGCCGACGGGGTCAGGAACGCGGCGGCCAGCAGACCGAGAACGGCTGGTAACACCATGGTTCGACGGCGCATGCGTGCTCCTCCTCTGGTTCTCCCCGCTCCACGACGACCGGCGTCGCCGTGTCCACAGCGGACGGAAACCGATGTCCCGTAGATCTATCCCCCCTCGTTCCGGTGAACCAGGGGTTCCCCGTGTCGTCACTCGTTCGAGCGGTGCGGGGCACACGAAGAGAGCATCGATCCGAGCACACCTCGATCACTGTCCATAAAGGACATCTGAGAGCGGTTGACCGGTGCTTGCTCCGATTGGCTCCCGCCGTTGGTCGAGGTGACTTTCTGGCCCCTTGGCCGATGTCCGCCGCGGCCGGCACGGTGAGGATCGCTGATGGGCCGGGATCGGTCTCTGGGGACGACAGGCTTCTGACGTGGGGGAGCAGAGCAACGCCGCCTGATCCGCTGGCGGGTCCACCCCCACGGCGGCGCGTTGTGCTTGTGCGGAACCGGCCTGCCAAGGGAAGACGAGCTCGTTCGTCACAGACAGGGGAGAAGCATGCGCCTCGTTGGGCTCATCAGTCCGAAGCGCCTCGCGATCGGTGTGACGGCGTCCGCGCTCGCCGTGGGGATGCTGCTCGCGCCGGCGGCCATGGCGGCGCCCGCCGAGATCACGGCGCCGGTGGTGTCCGCCGCCGCCGACCAGGACGTCGCCGCCCGGTACACGGTGACGGTGCGGTGTGACCTCGTGAAGCACGGCGGGCACACCGTTGGCAAGGTTGAGGGCACCGGCAGCGGGAAGACCCGCCCGGCCGCGGTGGCCGCCGCCAAGAAGGACGCCGACCGGAAGGTGCCGCGCGGCCACTACAAGCGTCACTGCAAGGTCATCAAGGGCTGACCTCGACACCGGCCCTCCGGGTCGCCGGGTTTCTCGGCGGCCCGGAGGGCTCCGGCGAGGCGGCCCAGGAGAGGGAGTTGGCCCCGATGTCCGAGAAAGCGGTCTGGGAAGTCAGGCTGGGCCTGTACGCGACCGAGGAGGAGGCGACGCGGATCGTCGAGCGGATCACGGCCCTGCTGTGCCCGGACCCGGAGCACGAGTCGCCGTGCCCCGTTCCGTGGTCCGTCGCCCTGACCCCGGAGGAGGACCTGGACGAGGAGGACTACGCCGAGCTGCGGGAGCAGCACGAGATCGAGTCGCGGCCCCCGACGACGGGCTGACACCGGGGGTGCCGGCTCCTGGCGGCCGGGCCCGTTAGCTTGGTGATGGTAATCGTTCCCGGTTAGGGTCACGGGCGTGACGGGAACGATGGGGGACTTCCGCCGGTACCTGGCCGCACGCGTCCTCTCGGTGGCGGGCAGCCTGGTGTCGGTGGTGGCCCTGCCGGTGCTGGTCTACCAGCTCACCGGCTCGGCGTCGTGGACATCGGCGGTGGCCGCCGCGGAAGCCGTGCCCTACCTGGTCTTCGGCCTGGTGGCGGGCGCGGTCGCGGACCGGGTGGACCGGCGCGCGCTGATGGTCCGGCTCGACCTGGTCGCCGCGCTGTTGCTGGTCAGCGTTCCGGTCGCCTGGGCGGTGGAGGCGCTGAGCGCGACGCACGTGCTGCTGGTCGGGTTCGGCGTGCAGACCGTCTTCGTGTTCTTCGACGCCGCCAACTTCGGCGCACTGCCCACGTTGGTGGGCAAGGAGCGTCTCACCACCGCCTACTCCACCCTCTACGGCAGCACGACCGTCACCGAACTCGTCGTCCCGCCACTGGTCGGACTCGTGGTCGCGGTGGTCGCGCCGGCGCCGTTGATCGCCCTGAACGCCCTCACCGCCGTGGGCTCCGCGCTGCTGATCCGCGCGATCACCCGACCGCTCTCCATCGGCCACGGCACGCCACAGGTGCGGCGCGACATCCGCTCCGGGCTGGATTTCCTGTGGCGCAACCGGATTGTCCGCGTGCTCACGTTGGTCGGCACCACTCACTCGGCCGCGAGCGGGGCCTGGGTGGCGATGCTGGTGCCGTGGGCCGACCAGACCCTCGGCATCCGGACGTCCGGCGACGCCAGGCTGGCCGTCCTGTTCGGATGTTGGGGCGCTGGCGGCGTGGCGGCGGCGAAACTGGTGCCACGACTCAGCGAACGGCTCGGCGCGGCCCGGCTGGCACTCGCGGCGTTGCCCACCTCGCTGCTCTGCGGATGCCTCGTCGCGCTGTCAACACACTGGATGCTGGCGTTGTTCTCGGCGGCGGCGTGGGGCGCCGCGCACTCCACCGTCGTCCTCAACGCGATCACCTACCGGCAGCAGGTCATTCCCGACGAGTTGCAGTCCCGGGTGAACACCACGTGCCGCATGCTGGCGTGGGGATTGGGTCAGCCGCTGGGCGCCGCGCTCGCGGGCGCGATGAGCGCGTTCGGCCCTCGTGCCGGTCTTGCCGCCGGTGTGGGAGTGCTGGCGAGCGGTGTTCTGGCCGCCTGGATCACGCCAACACTGCGGGCAGAGGCTACTCGACCGAGTCGTACACGCACAGCGGTCGCCCGGTGACCTCGTCCCGCCACACCCGGCCCCGCACCCCGAAGACATCGCTCAGCAGCGCGGTGTCGACCACGTCAGCCGCCCGGCCGTCGGCGTGGATGACGCCCTCGCGCAGCGCCACGACCCGGTCGGCATAGCGGGCCGCCTGCGCGAGGTCGTGCAGCACGGTCACCACCGTGAGGCCGAGTTCGCCGCGGAGGCGTTCCACCAGCTCCAGAACCTCCAACTGGTGGCGGACGTCGAGGTAGGTGGTCGGCTCGTCCAGCAGCAGCACCGGGGCCGCCTGGGCCAACGCCAGCGCCAGCCGGACCCGTTGCCGCTCACCACCGGACAACCGGTCGACCTGCGCGTCCGCGTACGCGTCGGTGCCGGTCACGCGCAAAGCGTTGCGCACCGCGGCGTCCTCACCGCCGCCGAGCATGCCCAGCGGACCGCGCACGGCGTACCGCCCCTGCCTGACCAACTGGCGGACAGTCAACGCCGGCACAGCGGGCATGGCCTGCGGCAACACCGCCACCCGGCGCGCGATCTCCCTGCGCGACAAGGACTCCAGCGGCGTCCCACCAATGTGGACAGAACCGGTCGCTCGCCGCAGCCCGGCGAGCACCCGGAGCAACGTGGTCTTCCCACACCCGTTCCGCCCCACCAGAGCGACCCATTCCCCCTCGGCCACCTCCAGGTCCACACCCCGCAACACCACGCGCTGTCCAAAGTGGACCTCGACGCCCTTCGCCTCGATCACGCCACACCTCCCGAAGTACGCCGAGCCACCATGACCAGCACACACGCCCCCAACAACGCCGTCACGGCACCGGTCGGCACCCCGGGAACGGCCTGGGCCAGGGAATCCGCGGCCGTCACGGTGCCCGCGCCGAACACCGCCGACACCGGCACCGCGACGCGCGGGTCAGCACCCACCCAACTCCGGGCGGCGTGGGGAGCCAGCAGCCCGACGAACGCCAACGCCCCGGTCGTGGCGACCGCCGCGGCCGTCGCCATCACCGCGAGCAACAACACCGCGCTCCGCCACGGCCCGACGGCCAGGCCAACCACCCGCGCGTGATCGTCGTCGACCGCGAGCACCTCCAGCACCGGGGCGAGCAGCACCGCCGCGACCGCCACGGCCAGCAGACACGGCCACAACGCCGCCCAGTGCTCCCACGTGCGACCGTTCAGCGAACCGACGAGCCACCGGGTCATCGACCCGGCCAACTGCGGCCGGGCGGTCAGCAACACCAACGTGAGCCCGGCCAGCACCGCGGAGACCAGCACGCCGACCACCGCCAGCCGAACCGGATCGCTCCCGGCCCTGGCGGCGATCACCCACAGCACTCCTCCACCCACAACCCCGCCGAGCACCGCGGTCGCGATCACGCCCACCGGGCTGGTGGCGGCCCCACCGAACACCGTCACCACCACCGCACCCAACACGGCCCCGGACCCGACCCCCGTGGCTTCGGGCGCTGCCAAAGGATTCCGCAACACCGCCTGCATGACAGCGCCCGCGATCCCGAGGCAGGCCCCGGCGCCCAGCCCGACCAACACCCGGGGCAACCGCAACTCCAGCACGATCCGCTCGTCCACCTGCTCCCCGGGCACCAGCCCGGACACCACGAACCCCGCCGCCACCAGCCCCGCCGCCAGAACCAGCCATCTCATGCCAGCGCCTCGCGAAGCCCGCGACGTCTGGCGTGCAACAGGGCTCCCACGGTGACGGCGACCGCCGCCGTCAGACCGCCCACGGGGAGCTCGATCGGGTAGAGCACGGTGCGGGCCAACAGATCCGCCACCACCACGAGCAGGGCGCCGGTGCCCGCGCACCAGACGAACCACACGAGCGGCTCCCCATTCGGCCGGGCCGCACGCGCCAGTCGCGGAGCGAGGAAACCCACCCACGCGATCGGGCCGCACGGCCCCACCACGGCGGCGACCAACACACACGCCACCGCGAGAACACCGACCCGGGCACCACCGGCCCGCAGCCCCAGAACCGAGGCGTTGTCCTCCCCGAGGCGCAGCAAACCCACCGCGGGCAACGCGAGAAACGCCAGCGGCAACGCGATCAGCATGCCCGGCACAGTCTGCCCCACGGTGTTCCACGTCGTCCCGGTCAACGACCCGAGCAGGTACCGAACCAGCACACCCTGCTCCCGTGAGTCCGAAAGGGACATTCCGGTGAGCATCAACGCCTGCGTCGCGGCGCTCACCGCGGCTCCGACCAACAGAACCGCAGCCGGCCCCACCACTCCGCGCGCGGCCAACAACGTCAGCGATCCGCCGACCACCGCCCCCACCAACGCCGGAACCAGCGGAGCCCCGGGCACAGCGATCCCGAACACCACACAGGCCGAAACAGCCGCCGCCGCGCCGGAAGAAACCCCGAGCAACTCCGGCACGGCGAGCGGGTTGCGCAAGGTTTCCTGCAACAGCAACCCGGCGACCCCGAGGGCCGCCCCGGCGAACGCGGCGAGCACCAGACGCGGCGCCCGCAACTCGACGACCACCACCCGTTCCACGCCCTCGGCCACCAGCAGCCGGTTGACCCCGACGAACGGCTCGCCGAAACAGAGGTACGCGGCCACCACCAGCGCGGCGGCAATCACGAACCCCAGCCACGCCAGGCCCCTCATGCCGAGGGAACCTTCTCCAGAGCCTGGTCGATGACGGCCGACAGGCTCCGCGTGCCCCGACCCGAACCCCACAGTTTGGCGTGCATCTCGTGCACCCGGTTGCCGGTCACCGCCGGAACCTGCCGCCACACCGGGTTGTCGGCGAGCTGCGCGCTGAGCGTCCTGTCCTTGTCGGAGAACAGCAACGAGTACACGAAGACCACGTCGGGCTTGCGCGCCAGCAACTCCTCAACGCTGTAGTTGCTGGCCGTCGACACGTCACTTCCCTTGGCGGGGAAGGGATAGCTGAAGAGCTGCTTGAGCAGGTCACCCTTGAGGGAGTCCGCGGTGTCCACGCCGATGGAGTCCACGCTGCCGTACATCAGCACCACCGTGCGCCGGGCCTGCCCGGTCTGCCGAGTCCTGGCCACCGCATCGGCGAGCTTGCCCCGGAATTCGCGCTCGGCCCGCACCGCCTGCTCCACCCGCCCGGTCAGGGCACCGAGGCCGCGCAGGTACCCCACGGACTCCTGCCAGTTCTTCGGTTCGGTCAGCCACAACGGCGCGAACTTCTCGATCGCCGTGGCCAGCGGCTCGTGCACCCCGCTCAGCCCGACCACCAGGTCCGGCCTGAGCCGGGCGATGCTCTCGACGTCCTCGCTGCCGAAGCTGCCCTGAACCACCGGAACCGCGCTCCCACCCTGACCCAGCAGCGCGGGGTGGCTGATCAGAGCCGGACTGCTCGTGCCCACCGGGGTCATGCCCAGTTCCACGACCATGTCATCGCACAGCCCGCTCAAACACACGATCCGCTCCGGCGGTTTCGGCAACGAGATCTTGCGCCCATGCGGATCCGTAATGCTGCTGGCAGCGGCCAACGGCGGCGCAGAACGGTCAATGGACGGCTCCCCCGACCTCCCGGTGCTTGCGGCAGGCAGCGGCGATGAGCACGCGGCCGTGACCAACACGGCCGCCAGGACACCAACGATGGTGCGCACGCAGAAACCCCTCACCCCAAGAAACAACTATCGGCAACGATAGTCATTCCCACTCACTGCCGTCCAGCACCCTCCTGACCAGCAACAGCGAACTACCGCCACCCATCTGACCGACCCACCCCCGCTCGCGCGGGGCCGACTACCAGGCCGAGGCGTACGCGGCGTGCGAGGTGGAGCTATCCCCGCTCGCGCGGAGCCGACCACCCACCACCGGCCACCACCCCGGCGACCCGGGAGCTATCCCCGCTCGCGCGGGGCCGACGCCCCACGCCCGGGATGCGCTACAGGCGACGACGGAGCTATCCCCGCTCGCGCGGGGCCGACAGCTACGGGGACGCGGCGTTGGAGCTGCTGGCGGAGCTATCCCCGCTCGCGCGGGGCCGACACCCGGGCGTACGCGGTGCTGGCGACCTCGGGGGAGCTATCCCCGCTCGCGCGGGGCCGACACGACGGGCCCGCCGACGGCCATGACCCGACCCGAGCTATCCCCGCTCGCGCGGGGCCGACGCGGACGAGGCGTCGGAAAAGACCTGGGACGCGGAGCTATCCCCGCTCGCGCGGGGCCGACACTTGCTGACCTGGGGCTTTACCGGGCTTGGTCGGTCGTTTTGACCATTTGCTTTCGGAACATGCTGTTCGGGGTGGGCTGCTTGGCTGGGTTCGGTGCCATCACGGGCTTCCTGTTGGCTTGTCCTGTTCGCCCGAGTCTGTCGGTGTCACGTCCTACGCTCTCACGTCGGGTACCGCTGAGGCCGAGGAGGTTGGGTGCGGTTCGGTGTGGGTGACGACCCCCAGATCGTGCGGTGGCTGGGTGTTCTGTGGGGGAAGTCGAAGGAGCGGGCTGGCGGTGTGATGAATCTGCTGATGTCGCACCTGCTGGACACAGCCGCCGTGGGGGAGGTGCTCTGGGATCACTACCTCGCGCCGGCAACACGTGAGTTGTTGGATGAAGTGGCAGGCGGGCCAGGGCGCGGCAGGGCACTGTTCGCGTGGCTGTGTGGAATTCACGACTGCGGGAAAGCCACCCCGGCTCACCAGCGTCTGTGGCCCGAAGGGGCACAGGCTGTCAACAAGGCTGGTCTGACCTGGCATGAGCCGACGGCGGCACGGAATCGCTGGCGACACGATCTGGCAGGCGGTTGCCTGTTAGAAGAGGCTTTGGAACAGGCGGGGTGGCATGCAGGCCATGTGGCATGGGTCTGGCCGCTGGTGGCGGGCCACCACGGCCTGATTCCTGCCGAGGGGGAGTTACCGGAGCCGAGCAGGGCCAAGGGGCAACTGCGGGGGAACAGCGACTGGCGCCGGGTTCAGGCTGCGGTGATCGAGTTCTTCACCCGCGAACTGGGATTCGCTGATCTGAACGCGGTGCAACCCGTGCTGGTGCCTTCGCGGGCGACGCAGTTGCACCTGAGTGGCCTGGTCGTGATGGCGGACTGGATCGCCAGCGACGAGAGGCACTTCAAGGGCATTGACGATCTCGCGAGGGTGAGCATCGAGGGGGCTCGGGAACGAGCCGAGCGGGCGTGGGCTGACCTGGGACTGCGCCGTGGATGGGGGGCTCGGGCTGAGCCCGGACCGGAGGCATTCGAGGAACGCTTTGGCCAATCGCCGCGACCGTCGCAGAGTCTCGTGATCGAAGTTGCCCGGACGATGGCGGAGCCCGGTCTGGTGGTGGTCGAGGCGCCGATGGGCGAGGGCAAGACCAAGGCCGCACTGGCCGCCGCCGAGATCCTGGCTGCCCGGTTCGGTGCGGACGGCGTCTTCGTGGGGATGCCGACCCAGGCCACCAGCGACCCGATCTTCAGCCAGGTGCGTCAGTGGCTGGGGAAGGTCGGTCCGGAGCTGCCCTCGCAGGTGGCGTTGCTGCACGGCAAGCGCAAGTTCAACAAGGAGTGGCGGCGGCTGCTGGAGTCCTCCCCGGATGAGGCCGAGGAGCGGTTCGGCGGTGTGGACGAGTTCGGGATGGCTGACGAGGATGACGCCTACGGGTTGCCGTCATCCCCAGGTTCCGGGCAGCGGGAACGGCAGGTTCCGGCCGAGTGGTTTCTGGGCGCCAAACGCGGACTGCTGTGCCCGTTCGTAGTCGGAACTATCGACCAGTTGCTGATGACGGCGACGCGCACCAAGCACGTGATGCTGCGAATGGCCGGGCTGGCGGGCAAGGTCGTGGTGCTGGACGAGGTCCACGCCGCCGACGTCTACATGTCGAGGTTCCTGGCCGAAGGGCTGTGGTGGCTGGGACAGGCTCGCGTGCCGGTCGTGCTGCTGTCGGCGACCCTGCCACCTCGGCAACGCCAGCAGCTTGTCGAGGCGTACCTGGCCGGAGCGGCCTCGCGTGAGGAGTTCGCGCTCGAAGCTCCCATCCAGACCGTGGGCTATCCCTGCGTGACGACCGCGTGGCTCGACACGAACAGCCAGGAGCCGGTGGTCAGGACGAGCGACACGTCGTCCTGGCGGGCTGATCTCCAGGTCGAGGTGGAGGTGCTCGCCGAGTCCATTCCCGACGCCAGGGCGAGCCGCGAGCAACGGCGCCAGGCCCAACACGCCGCTGACGTCGCCGTCGCGGAACTGCTCAGGCAGCGCCTCGGGCAGGGTGGGTGCGCGCTCGTCATCCGCAACACCGTCGCCCGCGCTCAGTCGCTCTACGAGCTGTTGCGTCAGCCAGCGTGGTTCGGGGAGGACGTGGATCTTCTGCACGCCCGCCTCATCTCCCAGGAGCGGGCCGACCGCACTGAGCGCTGTCTGACGATGCTCGGTGCTGCTCGTGACGACACGGACGAGGAGAGCGTCCAGCGGCCGCAGCGCTTCGTCCTGGTCGCCACCCAACTCGCTGAGCAGTCCTTCGACGTGGATGCCGACCTGCTGGTCACTGATCTGACGACCATCGACTTGCTGCTGCAGCGGATCGGTAGGCTGCACCGCCACGACAACGTCATTCGTCCGGCAGGTGTGGACCGTCCGCGCGTGGTGATCACGGGATTCGACCCTGGTGCGGGGAAAGCGCCGAACATCCTGCCCGCCAGCGAGGTGATCTACGGGCGGTACCTGTTGATGCGCTCGGCCGCCCAAGTCCTCCAGGCCGCCACGGTGTCCACTGAGGACAGTGCGAAGACTGGGAACAGCTGGGCGATCCCCAGTCAGGTGCCGGACTTGGTGGCTTGCGTCTACGAGCCCGCGCGGCAAGTGGTGCCGGAGGCATGGCGGGATGTCGAGCAGGCGGCGTGGGAGGAGTGGGAACAACGGCAGCGCGACCGCGCCAGCAAAGCTGACGCTTTCCTGTTGACCCGGTTGGGAGAGCACGAGAGCCGCACTCTGGCGGGGCTCCATTCCTCTGGGCCGTCCAGCGCGGGGACGGAGAGGGACATGGAGGCTGTGGTTCGCGACGGCGAGCCCAGCGTCGAGGTGATCCTGGTGAGGCGAGACGGGGACCGCTACCGTACGTTGGCTAGCCGGCCGTTGACACAGAACGGAGATGTCGCTCCAGACCTGCTTGACGAGGTTCTTGGCGCGACAGTGCGTCTGCCGTCGAAGTTCACCGCCGTCGCCCCCAGCCAGCTGCGGCCTCTTGCCGGGTGGTACGGCCATCCCTGGCTGCGGCACAGCCTGGCGCTGGTGTTGGACCAGGCTGGCCGCGCCGAGGTCGACGGGCAGCCCTTCTGTCTGCCCAACGGCACAACCTTGCGCTACGACAAGAAACTTGGACTGGTGGAGGAACCAACTACCGCCGGCCGGTAGGGGGCGGGGCGGTTTCGTGGGTGGTGGGATGTGTCACCCCCGAAGCCTTCCCCGCGTATGCGGGGCCAACCTGGAAACCCTGACCCGGCACATACACAGCCAAGGCACATCCCCGCCGGTCGGCGGCCACTTCAGCGGCGCAGGGCACCTCAACATACCCCGTTGTTGACCCAGAGCAATGAGCTGATACTCTCTGTCGTCAGATACAAAGCCAGTTCGTCCCGAGGGGCATATGGTCAACTTAGTGGACGACCCGTGGCTGCTCGCCTACCCCTGCGAAGGGACAAAGGTGGAGGAGCACTCGCTACGGGATCTCCTGCTCGACGCACACAAGTTCCGTGACCTTGTCGTGGACTTTCCCACGCAGAAGCCTGCACTGTTTCGGCAGGTCCTGCTGCCGGTCCTGCTTGCCGCGTTAGGGCGTCCGCACGACCCAACCGCCTGGGCGCCACTCTTCCAGCAGGGGAGGTTCACGCAGGGCCAGCGTGACCAATTGGGACGCTATCTCGACAAGCACCGCCATCTCTTCGAACTGTTCGACGACGTCAACCCCTTCGCCCAGGTCGCGAACCTGGAGGCCGTCAGCGGTGAGACGAAAGGGACGGCGTCGCTGGTGGTGACAGCGCCGACGGGCAACAACGTTCCCCTGTTCTCCTCCCGTTCCGACGCCGACCCTCTGGAGTTGACTCCCGCGCAGGCAGCCCGATGGTTGATCCACGCGCACTGCTGGGACACTGCCGCGATCAAGACCGGGGCAGTGGGCGATCGGAACGTCAAAGCGGGGAAAACGACCGGAAATCCCACCGGCCCGCTCGGCCAGATCGGCTTCGTCATGCCGGTCGGCCGTACCCTCTACGACACGCTGCTGCTGAACATACCCAGCGGGCCGGCGCTCCCCGCCACTGATAGTCCTCAGTGGACGCGGCGAAGCACCAGTGGCAGGGTGGAGGAAACTCGCTCCGTTGCTCTCCCTGCCTGGCAGTCCCGTGATGCCACAGGTCTTTTGGACCTGTGGACGTGGCAGTCACGGCGGATTCGGTTGATCCCTGAGCAAACCGACGATGGTGTGCGGGTGTCCCGGGTGATCATCGCGGCGGGCGACCGGATGACGCAGGTGCCCGACATCGAGCCGCACACAGCGTGGATCCTGGAAGCCACTGGGAGTGTGGGCGGGAAGACCAAGCAGGGCAAACAGCGACAACCACTGCCACCGCGCAGGCCCCGGCGGCATCAACCGGGCAAGGCTGTATGGCGCGGGTTGGACGCCCTGCTGGCGGTGAGCCGAGAAAAGCGTGAAGCGAAACTGAAGGCCGCCGGATACGCGACCAGCGATCTGCTCATCGAGATCAACGCACGACGAAAGAAGATGCCTTTGGACTACCCGCTGCAGATCGAGGTCAGCGGAGTCGTCTATGGCAACCAGTCCGCTGTTGTTGAGGATGTGATCTCGGACTCCATCCCGCTGCCGCTGGCGGCCCTGAGTCACGGCTCGTTGGCCAGGGCGACCATCCTGGAAGTCGTTTCCCAAGCCGAGGGCCTGGCCAACACGGTCAACAACCTCTCCGCTGACCTGCGTCGTGCGCTCGGGAGTGAGCCGGTCCCGTGGGACAAGGGACAACGGCCAGGTGAGGTGGTCCTGCACGCCCTTGACGACCTGGTCCGGCGGCTGTTGGTCGGGCTCCGCGCCGCCGGTGAGGACTTTGACCTGGTTGAGCGTGGGCATCTGGCATGGGAGCAGAAGGCTCGCTCGGCGACCGTGCAGGTCGCCGAGCGGCTGATGGAATCGGTTCCCGGCAGTGCGTTCCTCGGTCATACGATCCAGAGCGACCGGGAACAGCGCAGCTACCGCCTCGCTACTGCGGAGGCGGGCTTCTGGCGGCAACTTGATCGCATCCTGCCGCGTGCTGCCGCCGCCAGGAAAAGTCGCGAGCGGGACGGCGAAAAGACCACGAAAACCGAGGAAGCATGAGCGAGAAGACTCCCTCGCGCTACTGGACACGGTTCATCGGCGCTGACGGGAAGTGGCGTCGGCTCAAACGGAGGCCGCAGGGCGAAGGCAAACAGAGGCCGCCGCGCGAAGACGAACAGAGGCCCCCAGGTGAGGATCTGGCGGTGTTGCGGTCAGGACTCGGCCGACCAGCGGGCACGGTGTTCGCGGTGGTGCCGTTCTACACCTCGCCCATCGACGACCATGCCGCCCGCAGGGGTGAGGTCTCGGCGGAACAGGCTGCCGAGCACGTGGCACTGGCCCTGTTCGGGCTGCACCAGCAAGGCCAAGATTCTCCGATGCACAAGCCGGGTCTGAGCGTGGGACGAGCGCTGCGGCGCTTGCGGCAGAGCGGGAGGTTCGCTGAGGAAGCTCTCGACCGGCGAGTCACCGCGACCGTGAACGCGACCAGTGTTTCCTCGTTCGCATATCGGTTGCGTGGTCTGGTCGATCAACTCCGGTCCCAGGGCATCCCGCTCGACTACGACCTGCTGCTGAAGGACGTCCTTGACTGGCATCACGCTGATGGGCGCCAACGAGTACGACGGCGCTGGGGGCTTGCCTACTTCGACTGGAGTTCCCCGTCCACCGCTGACGCCCAGTCCGTCGAATCCTGAGCAGCGCCTTCCGCTTCCCGCGCCGACCTTCCCTGCGTGATGAGCAAAGTTGTTGCCTGCCAAGGTGTTTCGGTGATTCTTTTCGTTTCGGCGGTCACTGCCGCCACGTCGACCACGGAGATCTGATGGCCCAGCGTCGTTACCTGGACGTCCACATCCTGCAGACCGTTCCCCCGGCCAACCTGAACCGGGACGACCAAGGGAATCCCAAGGAGGCGTACTTCGGTGGGGTGCGTCGCTCCCGAGTGTCCTCGCAGGCATGGAAGAGGGCGACGCGGAAGTTCTTCGACGAGCACGAGAGCGGACTGTCCAAGGAGGACTTGGGCGTTCGGACCAAGAGGATCGTCAGCAAGTTGAGTTCGGCGGTGGTCGAGCACACCACTGCCGTGGACCCCGAGACGGCGGGCAGGCTGGCGGCGGAAGTGGTGTCCACCCTGGGAATCAAGCCGGGGAAGAAGGAGGGTGACACCGCCTACCTGCTGTTCTACGGGCGGCGCCAGCTCTCGGCGTTGGCAGACCTCGTCGCGTCGCGAGCCGAGGAACTGGCCGTCCTCGACGAGTCGGCGCTGAAGAGCGAACTCAAGAAGCTGCCGATCGCGGACACGTTGGGCAAGGGGCATCCGGTGGATGTGGCGTTGTTCGGGCGAATGGTCGCTGACGTCCCCGCGCTCAACGTCGACGCCGCCACGCAGGTCGCCCATGCCCTGTCCACCCACGCCACCGAGCTGGAGTTCGACTACTTCACCGCGGTGGACGACGAGAACGAGAAGGAGGAGCCCGGGGCCGGCATGATCGGCACGGTCGGCTTCAACTCGGCCACCCTGTACCGCTACGCCACCGTGGGGCTGCACCAGCTCGTCGACAACCTCGGGGACGTGGACGCCGCCCGCCGCGCGGCCGGCCTGTTCGTCGAGTCGTTCGCCCGGTCCATGCCCACGGGGCACGGCAACGCGTTCGCCCACCGGACTCTGCCCCACCTCGTCGCGATCAGCGTGCGGGCGGACCAGCCGGTGAACCTGGTCTCGGCGTTCGAGAACCCCGTACCCGCGAACCAGGGCATCGCGGCCGCCTCGGCTCGACGTCTCGCCCGCGAACAGCGCACCGCTGTGCGCAACTGGGGAGACCAGCCCCTGCACCAGGGCCTCTGCCACAGCTTCGGGGACGAGGAGCTCGCCGCCGAGCTCGCCGAGGCGTTCGGGCCGGCGCGAACCTTCGCCGAACTGCTCACCGAACTGGACGCGCACCTCGCCGGGTTCGGGGAGCACGCCTGATGGCGACCCCCAGTCCCGGCACCCCCAGTGATGAGGGGCAGGCTGTCCTGCTCCTTCGCCTGGCGGGGCCGTTGCAGTCCTGGGGCGACCGCAGCGCGTTCAACCGGCGTGACACCCGACCCGAACCCACCAAGTCCGGGATCGTCGGGCTGCTGGCCGCCGCTGAGGGACGCGCCCGAGGCGAGCCGATCGCGGACCTGACCGACCTGCGGCTCGGCGTGCGCGTCGACCAGCCTGGACGACTGCTCCGCGACTACCACACCGTGAGCGACTACCGAGGGGGTCCGCTTCCCCAGGCCGGAGTGTCGGCCAAGGGAGTGCAGAAACTCACGTCGCCGCCCAAGTTCACCCATGTCACGACCCGCTTCTACCTGGAGGACGCGGTGTTCGTCGCTGGTCTGGCCGGCCCCCGGGACCTTCTGGAGCGCCTCGACAGCGCTGTCCGCCGACCGGCGTTCCCCCTGGCGTTGGGGCGTCGAAGCTGCGTTCCCACCCAGCCGTTGAGCCTGGGCCTGCGGGACGGGTCACTGGAGACCGTGCTGGCGAACGAACCCTGGCAGGTCCCCGAACGGGCTCAGCGGCGCGGCCGTCGTCGCGTGGACCTGAGTGCTGTGCTGGACGTCCAGGAATCGGGCAACGACCGGGATGCGGACGATGACTCGAAGGCGCGCGAAGACCTGGTCTACGACGTGCCAAGCACCTTCGACCCCCGCGCCAGGTCCTTCACCTCCCGCCGAGTCCAGCACACGTGGTTGTCGGTGCCGACCATGGCCACCGGCAGCGGCACCGACACCGAACCGGACGTCGACTCCGGCCATGACCCCTTCGCCCTCCTCGGCTGGTAAGCACATGCCCTACCTCTCCCGAATCAGGATCAACCCGCTGCGGAAGGCCAGCCGCTCCATGCTGGCCAGTCCCCGCGTCCTGCACGCCGCCGTGGTCAACGCGATTCCCGACCACCCCACCACCGAACGCAGCCTGTGGCGCCTGGACGCCGATGATCCGCGCCGCCCGCACCTGGTGGTCCTCACCCAGTCCCGTCCGGACTGGAACCACCTCGTCGAGCAGGCCGGGTGGCCCGAGGCCGACGGCGAGCACTTCGTGATCGCCGACTACAACCGGCTGCTGACACGGCTGCGGACCGGGCAGGAGTTCGCCTTCCGCCTGACCGCCAATCCCGTGCAGAACACCATGACCCCAAACAAACTCACAGCCCATCAGGCAGAGGACAGCGACACCGAGCGGAGCCGGTCGTATCGCCTCGGCCACCGCACCGCGGCGATGCAGCTGAGGTGGTTTCTGACCAGGACGGACAAGTGGGGGTTCGAGGTGCCCGAAGCCACCACAGCCGCACCCGCTGTCGACCTCGGCCAGCAGCCCACGCACCAGGCTGACACGGACGACGTTCTTGGCCAGACCCCGAGGGACGTGCGCATCATCGCGCGCGAACGCCGCTCGTTCAGCAAGCGAGACGGGAAACCTCCCGTGGTGTTGTCCACCGCCACCTTCCAGGGCCGACTTCGCGTCACCGACCCAGAACTGCTCACCGAACGGCTGCTCACGGGCATCGGGCCGGGCAAGGCCTACGGCTGTGGGCTGCTCACCCTCGCCCCGCTGACGAACACGGTGACGGGAAACGGGGGCGCACGTGGCTGACATCTGGTGGAAGGCCGACCCGCTCGACCTGCACCGCCTGGTTGACCGCGTTTCGAGCATTTACGTGGAACGCAGTCACATCGACCGGGACGAGAACGCGGTCGTCCTGATCAACAAGCGAGAGACGGTGCGGGTGCCCGCCGCGTTGATCGCCGTCATGCTGCTCGGTCCCGGCACTCGTATCACCCACGGTGCGGTCAATCTGCTCGGCGACTCCGGCACAGCCGTGTGCTGGGTCGGCGAACAGGGCGTCCGGCTGTACGCCTCGGGATTGGGACCCAGTCGCGGCGCCGGACTGCTGAATCGCCAGGCCTGGCTGGTCAGTCGCCGCCAACCCTCGCCTCGCTGTACGGGACGCGCGACGTCTCCGAGCTGTTCAGACGCATCTACGTGGCAAGGAAGGTGCCCGGGCGCGCAAGTCCTGCCAAGAGCACTCCCGCACCGGTATCCCCTGGAGTGGCTGTGGGTCCGCGCCGGTGATCCCTTTGCGGCCGGTGACGACCTGAACAGGTTGCTGTCGGGGACCAGGCGTCCTCTACGGCATCTGTCAGGTCGTCATCGTCGGCTTGTGCCAGCCCGGGGCTTGGCTTCCCACCGGTCGGCCACCTCGTTCGTCATGGACAGCCGCTCTGTACAAGGTTGACTACACCATTCCCCGTTCGACCTCACCGCCAGGAGACTCGTCAAGGATCGCGAAGCCCGGACCTCCTTGCGAGATGGCATCGCGGAGAACCTGCTTCTGGGCACGAACACTGTGATGCGAAAGCGTTGCCGACACCTGAGGAAGGGAGGGTGAGGAGCTCGACCCCCTGAACGGGCTGTGGGATGAGGAGGTTGGGTGGGGCCCCTGGTGGAGACAACTGGTCCAGCCTGCCAACCGATAACGCTATGTCGCTGGTCGATCCCGGGATGGGGGAGCGGCACATCGCGGTGGTCGGCCCGGAGTTCGACGCTCCCGATGACGGCGCGAGGCAGCCATGACCACCGTCATCGTGCTCATCGCCGCGCCCGAGGGACTACGCGGACACCTGACCAGGTGGATGGTGGAGGTCAACGCCGGGGTGTTCGTGGGTAACCCGAGCCAGCGCGTCCGCGATCGGCTCTGGGACCTGCTGGCCAGCCGAATCGGTGATGGACAGGCGGTGCTGGTGGAGCCAGCGGAGAACGAGCAGGGTTGGGCGGTCCGCACCGCTGGCCGAGACCGCTGGCATCTCGCGGACGTCGACGGACTGGTATTTTCGGGGCGTCTTCACCAATAAAACCCCAAGTCAACAAGTGTCGTCCCCCCATGCGGGGATAGCTCGGCCGACTACACCATTCCCCTCGCGTTCGACCTGTCGTCCCCGCGCGTGCGGGGATAGCTCCCCGTTGTCGCCCAGCAGATAGACCCGTTTGACGTCTCGTCCCCGCGTGCGGGGATAGCTCTCGAGACGTGGGAGATACGGACGGCCTGCGTCTCGTCTCGTCCCCGCGTGCGGGGATAGCTCGCTCGCCGAGCGCCTCGGCGAGCACTGAAGGAGGTCTCGTCCCCGCGTGCGGGGATAGCTCCCCGGCGGCGACCAGGGCGTCGCGCAGCTTGGCGTCTCGTCCCCGCGTGCGGGGAACGCTCCAAACCGTCTCGCCTCTGTGTGCGGGGGACCACTCTGTCGTTTCAGCCTTCGGCTGGGGGCTGTGGCGGGGTGGGCGCAGTGGTGAGGGGGCCGCTGGCGTGACTGGGTGGGGGAGCTGGGGTGGTGGGGGTGCTCTTTTCGTGGAATGCGGTCACTTCTTGGGGTGAAGGGGGGTGGTAGGGGTCCTGGGGGCGAGTCCAGGGTGGGGGGCTGAGGTGGGAGGTGACCGGTGGTGTGCCGCTCGCCTCGGTGAGGAGCAGGGGCCGGCGGACGGGTTGACACCGGAGGGACGCCAGATGCGGGTTCGGTCGGGGGCCGGGACTGCCCCTGCGACGAGACGAGAAACTGGGGAGCAGGTGGCGGGTCAGGGGGCGCGGCGCGGCGAGAGCGGCGCCGGCACGAACGTGGAGAGTGTCCCGATCAGCTCGTTGGTTCCGGCCGATTCGCCGAGAACCGGGGGCGTGGACCCGGAGCACGTGCGGCGCCTCGCGGACTCGGACAGCCCGTTTCCCCCGATCGTCGTGCAGCAGGGCACTTTGCGGGTGATTGACGGCATGCACCGGTTGCGCGCCTCGGCGTTGAGGGGTGATTCGCACATCCAGGTGCGGTTCTTCCAGGGGACCAACGAGGACGCGTTCGCGCTCGCTGTCCGGCTGAACGCGTCGCACGGTCTGCCGCTGTCGCGGTCGGACCGGGTCAACGCGGCGAGCCGCATCCTGGTGTCGCATCCGCAGTGGTCGGATCGCGCGATCGCGTCGGTCACCGGTCTGGGGAGCAAGGCGGTGGCGGCGTTGCGCCGGCGTTCAACTGACGCGCTGCCCCGGTTGAACAGCAGGACCGGACGGGACGGGCGGGTGCGGCCGCTGGACCCGGCGCCGGGCAGGAGGGCGGCCGCGGAGTTGATCGCGGAGAACCCGGGGGCGTCGTTGCGGGAGATCGCGCAGCGGGCCGGGATCGCCGTCGCGACCGCGAAGGACGTGCGGGAGCGCCTCCGGCTCGGTCAGGACGCGGTGCCGCTGCCGCGCAGCGGTGAGCAGGGCCATCGCGAGGCGGGTGGTCGTCGGGTTCCGGGGCCGGTCGCCCGGCCGCCCGTGCGGCGGGGACCCGACCTGGACGTCCTCAAGAACGATCCTTCGTTGCGGTACAACGAGCAGGGGCGAGCGGTGCTGCGTCTCCTGGGCGCCAGCGCGATCGGTATCGAGGACTGGGACCGGCTCATCGAGAGCGTGCCCGCGCACTGCGTGGACGCGGTGGCCGAGGCGGCGCGGAACTGCGCCGAGCGATGGCGCACCTTCGCCGTGGAGCTGGAACGTCGCCGGGTGGCCGCGGCCCGCCAGCGACCCGATGCGGGCCGAGCACAGGAGGGTGCGACGGAGTCCTGCGGTGAGGTACGTCAGGAAGCCGTGCACACGAGTTGGGCGTAGGGGCCGCCCGCGGTCAGCAGCTCGGTGTGGCTGCCGAGTTCGGCGATGCGGCCGTTGACGAGCACCGCGACCCGGTGGGAGACCGCCGCCGTGTGGAGCCGGTGCGCGATGGCGATGACGGTGCGGCCGGCGAGCACCCGGGTCAGCGACCGTTCCAGCTCGCGCGCGGAGGTGGCGTCCAGCAAGGAGGTCGCCTCGTCGAGCACCAGGGTGTGGGGGTCGGCCAGCACCACGCGCGCCAGCGCCATCTGCTGGGCTTTCGCGGCGGGCACGGGATGTCCGCCGGAGCCGAGTGGGGTGTCCAGCCCGTCGGGGAGGGCCGCGGCCCACTCCCGGGCGCCGACGGCGGCCAGGGCGTCGAGGATCTCCGCGTCGGTCCAGTCGCCGCCGGCCGGTTGGGCGGGCAGTGCCAGGTTGTCCCGCAGCGTTCCGGCGAACACGTGGTGTTCCTGGGTGAGCAGCAGGACTTCCCCGCGTCGGACGTCCTCGGGCAGGTGGGAGATCTCGGCTCCGCCGATGGCCACCGAGCCGGCGGTGGGCGTGGCGATGCCCGCGAGCAGCCGGCCGAGCGTGGACTTGCCCGCGCCGGAGGGGCCGACGATCGCCAGGCGCTGCCCGCACGGGATCGTCAGGTCGATCCCGTGCAGCACCTCGTGTCCGTCGCGGTAGCCGAAGCGCACTCCGGTCACCGTGATCTCCTTGCCCGCTGGGGATTTCGCTGCCACCGGGGTGGTTCGGGCCGCGGCGGGTCGCGGGTGCACCCCGAGCACGCGGCGCAGTGCCGCCGCGGCCACCTGCAGTTCCTGCAGCCACAGCAGGGCGTCGTTCAGCGGCGTGATCATGGCCTGCTGGTAGGCGAGCACGGTGGCGATCGTGCCCAGCCCGGCCCAGCCCAGCCCGTAGGCGAGCCCGCCGAGCGGCAGCATCACCGCGATCGGCAGGAGGTAGCAGACGTCCAGGGACAGCAGCCAGGTCAGCCGCAACCGCCGGAACAGTTGTTCCCGGCGCACGGCTTCGTGCAGCAGCGCGTCCGTCGCGGCCTGCCGACGTTGGTTGAGCGACAACGCCTCCGCGGTGCGCGCGCCGACCACGGTCTCGTGCACGGCGGCCTGCACCGCTGCCCACGAGCCCAGCGCGCCGAGCACGGCGTCGGGCACGCGTCGCTGGTACCAGCGGTTGGCCGCGACCAGCAGCGGGACCGGGACGAGCAGTGCCAGGCTGAGCAGCGGTGCGGTGACGACCATGGCCACCGCGGTGAGCAGCACCGTGATCACGGCGATCAGGAGTTCGGGGACGGCGTGGCGGATCGCCTGGTTGAGCCGGGAGACGTCCTTGGTGGCGCGGCTGAGCAGGTCGCCGGTGCCCGCCGTCTCGGCCGTCTCCAGGCTGAGCCGCAGCGCGTTGGCCACGAACCGCTCGCGGGTGTCGGCGAGCACCGCCTCGCTGAAGAGGCGGCACCGGACTCTGGCGGCTCCGCGCGCGAGAGCCTGCAGCAGCAGCACGGTGACGAACATCCCGGCCAACAGGTCGATGGTGGCGACGGTGGTGCCGCCGTCGATCCCGTCGACCATCGCGCCGAGCAGTTGGGGCCGGGCGAGCCCGATCGTCGTCGCCAGGCAGAACAGCCCGAGCACCAGGCCGAACTCCTTTTTTCGCCCGCGCACGGTGGTCACGGCCCAGCGGCGCACGTCGCGGGGGGTGGCGAGGGGGAGGCCGGTCATACCGCCGCCCTGAGGCTCAGCGCCCGGTCGGCCCAGCGTGTCCACAGTGGACTCTGGCTGAAGACCACGGTGGTGCGCCCGCGTCGCAGCTCCGCGACCCGTTCGGCGATTCGCGACTCGGTGTGCGCGTCCACGGCGGAGGTCGGTTCGTCGAGCAGCAGCACGTCGGCGTCGGTGGCCAGCGCGCGGGCCAGGTTGAGCCGTTGTCGTTGCCCGCCGGACAGTTCCCACCCGCGTTCGCCCAGCGTCTCGTCGAGGCCGGCCGGCAGCGCGTTGACGATGTCGTCGGCGTCCGCGGCGAACACCGCCGCGCTCACGCTCATCAAACTGGGGTGTGCCGGTGTCAGTTGCTCGCGCAACACGCCGGAGAACCAGATGTCGCTGTGGTGGGCGCACACGACGCGCCTGCGCAGCTCGGCGAGTGCGACCTGTCGCACCGGCACGCCGCCGACCAGGACGTCCTCCCCGGGCGCGGTGTCGGCGAACCCGGCCAGCCGGTCGGCCAGCGGCGCTCCCGCCTCGCCGGCGTCGATCACCGTCAGCAGTCCCGGTTCCACCCGCACCCCCGACTCGGTGTCCACCAGCGACAGCGGGCCGTCGGGAAGCGGCACCGGGTGCGGCGGGTCGGAGCGGGTCGGTGGGACGGCGAGGACGGCGAGGACCCTGTGCGCCGACACCAGACCGCCGGAGAGGGCGTCCGCCGCCTCGGTCATCGTGGTCACCGGCACCACCAGGTAGGCCGACGCGGCGTAGAACGCCACCAGTTCGCCCACGTCGAGGGTGCCGTCGAGGGCCAGCCGCGCCCCCCACCAGACGATGACCACCGTGACCAGCCCCGGCAGGGCCACGTTGGCGGCGGACAGCACGCCCTCGCTGCGAGCGATGGGCCGGCCCGACTCCCGCACCCGTTGGCTGGCCGCGCGGAAACGGCGCAGGAACCGCTGCTCGCCGCCGATGCCCCGCAGGATGCGCAGGCCGGAGACGATGTCCGCGCCGAGCGCGCTGGCCTCGGCGAAGCGCTCCCGCTGCGCGGCCGTGCGCCGCTGCAGCGGCGTGAACAGCGGCTTGATCCCCAGCACCGCCAGCGGCACGCCGACCAGCGCGACCCCGCCGAGCACGGGCGAGCTGCCCAGCAGCGCCACGGCGACCACCACGAACCCGACCGCCGTGCCGATCACGCGTCCGAGCACCGTGAAGCCGTTGCCGATGTACTCCAGGTCCGAGGAGGTGACGGTCACGACCTCGCCGACGGTGGTGGCGTCGCGGACGGCGGTGCCCGCCCGCGCCAGCTGGGCCGTCACCAGTTGCTGGGTGCGGCGGACGCCGTGCAGGCGCAGACCGGTGGCGAGGAAGTCGGAGACCGCGCTGAAGGCGGACTGCGCCACGCCCAGCCCGGCGGCGACCAGCGCCCACAGCCAGATCCCCCGCCAGCTCCGCGCGTCGATCGCGCCCACCCCGTGCCCGATCACCAGCGGCAGCAGGGCGCCCGGCAGCGCCCACAGCGTCGAGGTGATCGCCGTGCCGGCCACCAGCCACGGCCGCTCCCACAGAATCAGCCACAGATATCGGCCGCCGCCGAGCGGCCGCCGCGAACGTGTCAAGCTTTCCGGGCCGCGCGTTCCCGTCATTGTTCACCCGCCTCTCCTGGCGCGGAATCTTGACAGTCCGGTGGGCCCACCTCAAACTTTGGTTCCACTTCCTTGACGCTCACGTTCCTTACGAGTGCGCGGAGCCCACTTCGCCGTGGCGGTTCCGCGAAGAGAAATTTCCAGGGCAACCCGGTCGCGGAAGAGGTTTGTGGCGCATGGACACTTTGGCGATTCTTGGCGGAGAGCCGGTGCGGGAGCGGAAGATCGTGCCGCGCTTCGTCCCGACCGAGGACACGCGCAGGAGGATCGACGAGTTGCTGGCCAGCGGCGCGCTCAGCGACTTCTACGGTGGCCCCTGGTGCGCGGAGTTCGAGCGGCGGTTCGCCGAGTACCACGGCGTCCGCAACGCCGTCGCCGTCAGTTCCGGCACCTGCGCCCTGCACACCGCGGTCACCGCGTGCGGGATCGGTCCCGGCGACGAGGTCCTGATCCCCACGAGCTGCTTCTTCACCGCCGCGACGGTGGTCCTGCAGCAGAACGGCGTCCCGGTGCTGGTCGACTGCCTCCCGGAGAGCTTCGAGATCGACCTCGACGCGGCCGAGTCGCTGGTGACCCCGCGCACGAAGGCGATCCTCCCGGTGCACATGTACGGCTACCCGAGCGACATCGACCGGCTCACCGAGTTCGCGGACCGGCACGGGCTGTTGGTCATCGAGGACGCCTGCCAGAGCCACGGCGCCCGGTTCCGCGACCGGCCGATGGGCACGAACGGGACCGTGGGCTGCTTCAGCTTCGGCGCGCCCCGCAAGCACATCAACTGCGGCGAGGGCGGCATGCTGATCACCGACGACGACGAGCTGGCCAGGCAGATCCGCCGGGTGGCCAACAAGGGCAAGGACAACGGCTGGTTCACGCACCGGGTCATGGGGTTCTCGTACGTCATGCCGGAGCTGAACGCGATCATCGGGATCCAGGGCGTCGAGGAGCTGGACGAGCTGGTCGTCGTCCGGCGCGCGGTGTCCGACAGCTACGACGCCGTCCTGCGGGGCACCGAGCTGGAGCCCGCGCCGGTGCCGGACACCCTCTACCACTCGTACTTCCGCAAGGTCGTGCTCCTGCCCGAGCGGTTCGCGCCGATCCGGGACTGGGTCGTGCGGGCGATCGAGTGGGAGAACGTCTCGGCGAAGCCGCCGCACGCCGCGCTGCACACCATCGCCTGGCTGCGGGAACGCCTCGGGCCCTCCCTGCCGGCGAGCTTCCCGGTCGCCGACCGCGAGCTGGCCAGGGTGGTGGACCTGGAGGTGGGCCCGTCGATGACCGCGGAGGACGGCGTGGTGAGCGGGCAGGCCGTGCTCAAGGTGTGGCGGTGGGTCCGCGAGCACGAGCAGGAGGCCTTCGCGCTGGCGGAGCAGAGCGGGCGCTACACCGACAAGGGACCGCTTCTGACGGTGTCCGCCGCCCGATGACGGCGTCGACGGACGGCCGCGCCGTGTTTGTTGCTAGTGTCCGCCAAGTGATGGCGAACGATGTGCTGGACAACATCCTGGCGCACTACGGATTCTCCGGAGAAATGGCGAGTGCGGCGAGTCAGGGCGCGGACAATCTGACTTTTCTCGTGGGTGATCCCGAGCCGCGCCACGTGTTGCGGTGCTATCAGGTCACGGCGGCGCACGAGATCGACTTCGAACTCGACCTCATCGACCACCTGGTGAACCACGGATTTCCCACACCCCGGATCGTGCGCACCGCCACCGGCCGGCGCCGGGTCGTCGAGTCGGGCGTCCACGCGGTGCTGTTCGACTTCGTCGCGGGCGTCCCGATCGACCCCCGACGGAGCGAGAGCGGCGCCCAGATCGCGGATCTGGCGGCCCGCCTGCACCTGGTGACGGCCGGCTGCTCCTTCGGCGTCGAGCGCTCCCGGTCCGACCGGGGCCGGATCCGGGCTTTGCTGCGGGCGCTGGAAACCGACGCGGTCCTGGGCGGCAAGGCCGGCGCCGACCGGCTCGTCGAGCACCTGCGCGGCCTGCTCGACGACCTGGCGGAGCTGCGGGAGCGGGCACTGCCGTCCGGGGCGATCCACCACGACTTCGCGCCGGACAACATCCTGGTCCACCCCGCGGACGCCAACCACGGCCAGTCCATCGCGGCGCTGATCGACTTCGACGAGTCCTACGCCGGCCCCTTCGTCTTCGACATCGCCTCCCTGCTGACCAACTGGGCCAAGGGGGAGCGCGACTGGTTCGACCTGCCGGCGATGCGCGAGCTGCTCACCGCCTACCAGCGGGTGCGGCCCCTCACGCCGGGCGAGCGCGAGGCCCTGCCGTTGGCCGTGCGGGCATTCAACGCGGCTGACGCCGCGGAGTACATCCTGCGGAACTACCCCAAGCGCCCGGCCGAGTTCGCACTGTCCGGCTGCCTCTCCCTGAGCACCTACTACGCACTGACCGAACGCGACGACTGGCTGCGCGGGCTCGACGTGGGCTAGCGGCACGCCGGTCGCGGCGACCAGGAGGAAAGATGCACCAAGACTTCCGGGTGTTCCTCGCGGCACCCTTCGCCCAGTGGCTGTCCGCGGACGGCGTGGTCGACTCCCGCGCGCGTCGGGGGCTCACCGCCCTGCGTCAGACGTTCCTCAACCTGGGTCTGCCGGTGTTCAGCGCGCACCACAACGAGCGCTGGGGCCAGGGGTGGCTGCCGCCCGAGACGTGCGTGCCCAGCGACTTCCGCGCCATGCAGACGGCCGATGTGGTGTGCGCCTACCTCGGCACGCCGCCCTCCGGTGGCGTCTGCCTGGAACTGGGGTGGGCCTCGGCCATGCACAAGCCGGTGTTGCTGGTTCTCGACGACGGCGCCAGGCCCAGCCAGATGATCGAGGGGCTGGCCACGGTCACGCCGGTGCGCCGGCTGGTCGTCACCGACGGGCTGACCGAGGAGACGGCGAGGGAGATCGTCGACGCGACGGTCGCGCTCGCCGGCGACTGTTCGCCGCAGCAGCGCACGGCGTGGCGGGCGGACGCGCTCGACGCCTCCCTCGGCTACGTGCGGGCCATCCAGGTGGCGCAGACCTCCGAGCTGCTCGGCGACTCGTGCGGCTGACCACCTTTGTCCTATGTGGACATTCACTCGGTCTTCGTGGCGCGGTGTCGGGTGCGTGACCGCAGGGCGGTCTGACGCTCGTACTGCCCGCTGAAGGACGCCCGCACTGTCCACTAAGGACAGACCTGGCCCGCGGAAGCCGGTTCCGGGTCCGCCAACGGTTCGGGCCGGCGGCAGTCGCTGACCACCGGAACCCGTCGGCCGTCCCGAGCGGACTCCAGGATCGATTGCATGACGTCCACGACGTGGAAGGCGAGATCGCCGTTGGCGCGGTGGTCGGTCCCGGCGCGCAGGGCCCGGGCCAGGTCGACCACGCCGGCGCCGCGTCGCACCGGAGGCCGTGAGCCGGTGGAGCTCGGTCCGGCCAGCTCGGTCCACTCGGTGGCGCCCCGGGCCCGCAACAGCACTGGGCCGTCGTACCCGCTGGGGTCCGGACACCGCAGCGTGCCCTCGCTGCCGTGGATCTCCAGCCGGGACCGCTCGGTCGCCACGTCGAACGACGTCGTCAGCGTGCCGATGACACCACCGGCGAACTCCAGCACCGCACACAGGTGCGTCAGCACCTCGACGTCGATGACCTGGCCCGCGCGGGGTTCGCTGGTGACTGTCCTGTGTGGCCACGTCCTGGTGGCGCTCGCGCACACACCGGTGACCGCGCCGAGCACCGCCACCAGCGCGGTGAGGTGGTAGGGGCCCATGTCGAACAGCGGCCCGCCGCCCCGGTGGTAGAAGAAGGCCGGGTCGGGGTGCCACCATTCCGGGCCGGCGCACAGGGTTTCCGCGGTCACGCTGACCGGGCGGCCGATCAGCCCCGCGTCGATCGCTCGCCGGCACTCCTGGAACGCGGGAGAGAGGAACGTGTCGGGCGCGCTGGCCAGGCGCACCCGGGACGCGTTCGCGGCGGTGACCAGCCGCCGGGCCTCCGCGCGGTCGACGGCGAGTGGTTTCTCGCTGTACACGTGGCAACCCGTCGCCAGGGCGCGCAGCCCCACCGCCACGTGGTCCCGGGGACGGGTGAGGTTGAGCAGGATCTCGACCTCGGGGTCGGCGAGCAGGGCGTCGACCTCGCCCACGCGCATGCCGGGAACCAGCGCGGCCAACGCCGCGGCGCGTTCGGGATCGATGTCCGCGCAGGCCAGGAGCCGGACTTCGGGATGTCGCCCGAGGTGCCGCGCGTAGGACCGGCTGATCATGCCCGCGCCGACCACGCCCACACCGACCGGCGCCGCGTCCGGGATGTGTTCCGGAAACTGTTCCGGGAGCTGTTCCGGGAGCTGACTCACGACGTGACCTCCGCTGTTGTCGCGCACAGGGCCGCCGGCGTTGTCGAACCACCGCGGGCGGCCGGGCGACGTCATTTCCAGCACTCACCTGACGAGGAACCGGCCGAGGCGGGAACGGAACTGGCGTGGACGAGCGGCGCTGCGCGGAGTGGGGATTGGTGCCGTGCCAGGGTGTTGTGGTCCCGGACCGTACTGGGAGTCGGCTTTCCCAGCAACGCCAACACTCCTCGCTGGTCCCGGCCCTACCGGGGCAGGTGCCGGCGGTGGCCGGGTGCGGTGCTGAGCAATACCCCGGACGGGTTTCAGCGGCACGGGTGGAATGGGCACGCGGAGCTGGTCGTTCCCTTGCTGCGTCCACACCGCGTTGCTAGCGTCAATTCGGCTCGCGGGGTACGGACAGTTTTCCGGCATTACGCCGAACACCAAGGTGGTGCTGATGCCCCTTTCCATGACCGCGCACCTGGAGAACCTCGGCCCGCTCGCGGGAAGCGCGCCCTACCGCCGCACGTCCCGGGGGCTGGTCCAGCCGGACGGCTCCGCCATCCACCGGTCGGCCCGTCGCGAACGCGCGCGCCTCCGCCAGTACTTCGACGCACTGCCCACGGCGCACCGGGATCGGGTCCGCGCGCTGGCCGACGCCCTGCCCGCCATCGACCCGCGGTGCCGGATCTCCGTGCAGGTCCCCGCCCGCTTCGAAGCCGGGTACCTGCGCCAGTTCCTCGACGTCTACGCCAACCAGCGCGCCCTGGACCGCACACCGCTTCCGCCGCGCTTCTTCGACGTTCTGGTCGTCAACAACCGCCTGGCCGGAGAGCGGCCCGACGACTCCGCCGCCGTCTTCGCGGAGTTCCGCGCGGCGGCGGGCGAACGGGCCGACGACTTCCACTTCGTCGACGTGGAGCTCGACGTCGACGAGCCGTACCCGCTGACCCTGGTCCGCAGGCTCGGCGCGGACATCACGATCGCGCGCCTGCTGGCGCGCGAGAACTACCCGGAGCCGGTGTACTTCGCCCTGGAGGACGCCGACACCGTCTGGCTCGATCCGCGCCAGTTGGCCATCCAGGTCGCGGTGCTGGACGCCCGTCCCGAGCTGGACGGCGTGCGGGGCCAGCAGGACCGCTGCCCCTGGGTCATGTGCGAGAACGACCTGCTGGTCGCGTTGCGGAGGTCCTGGAACTTCACCGAGGCGTACCTCGCCCGGGAGTCGTTGCGGCCGCACCGCAATCCGCGGTACGACTTCACCTGGAACAGGGTGGTCACGAGCGGCTGGAACTCCGCGGTGTCCGCCGAGGCCTTCGCCGTGATGGGCGGCTACACACCGGACCGCCGGCTGGGCGAGGACGTGGACATCGGCGAGCGGCTGAGCTGCGTGCGCGGTGGGTGGCGCGGTGACGAGTTCGTGCCGGAGGTCGGCACGATCGGCCCGCTGCGCACCCGAGCCGAGGGATCTCCGCGCCGGTGGCTGCTGCGGGTGGCCGCCGACGTGGACCCCTACAACCGGAAGAACGGCTACGAGAACTTCTTCTCGCGCACCGTCACCGACCAGATCAGGTCCCCCGACTACTCGGGTTTGCTGGCGGCCGCCTGGTTCTCGGCGCGGCTGTCCCCGGCCAACGCGCACCTCTTCGAGGACGCTCTGTCCCGGGACTTCGAGTTCACGCTGAAGGTGCGCGGGAACCGGACCGACGCGGAGGACCAGTGGCGGTGGGTCTGCCACGCGCTCGGCCTGCACCCCGCCGACTGGCGGATCACCGGCGACCGGGTCCGGCTGCTGTCGCTGGACCGCCTCGCCGAGGCCCTGAACGGCTTCCGGGCCAGGAACCGCGGCCGGCCGGCGGAGATCGGGAAACCCGCTCGGCCGGTGGGCCGGGTCCCGGCGCCGCGGCCGCGGCCCGAAGCACAGTCCGAAGAGGAGAGTGACCATGCGAACGCTTGCTGTTGACGGTGGCGCGCCGGCCTTCGACACGGAGAAGACGAAGGTGCTGTGGCCGGCGCCGACGGACGCGGAAACCGCCGCCCTGCAACGGGTTCTCGACTCCGGTGTCTGGACGCGCAGTCGGGACGCCAACTGGTCCGAGGGCGAGGCGGGACAGTTCGAGCGGGAGTTCGGTGCGTACCTCGGGTGCAACCACGTCACCGCGGTCACCAACGGCACTGTCGCCATCGAACTCGCGCTGTCCGCCCTCGGGGTCGAGCCGGGGGACGAGGTGATCGTCCCGGCGTCGACCTTCTTCGCCACGGTGTCGCCGGTCGTCCGGATGCGCGCCATCCCCGTCTTCGCCGACATCGACCCCCTGACCTACACGGTCTCGCCCGACTCGATCGCCGAGCGCGTGACGGACCGGACTGTGGGGGTGCTGGTCGTCCACCTGTCGGGCGTGCCCGTCAACCTCGACGCCGTCGTCAGCGTGTGCGCGAGGGACTCGCTCTTCCTGGTCGAGGACTGCGCGCAGGCGGCCGGTTCGCAGTGGCGGGGTCGCCAGGTGGGCACCGTCGGCGACGTGGGCACCTTCAGCTTCCACCACGAGAAGCAGCTCACCTGCGGCGAGGGCGGAGCGGTCGCCACCGACGACGCCCGACTGGCCGGCCGCATGTACGCGTTCCACCACGGTTTCTGGATGCCGGGCGCGCCCGAGCAGGAGTGCCACGAGATCTCGACGAACGCCCGGCTGACACCGTTCCAGGCGGCGATCCTCCGGGCGCGGCTGCCCCGGCTGGACGACGAGATCGACCGGCGTCAGCGCAACGTGGCCCTGCTGCGCGAACTCCTCGGCCCGGCCGTCGTCCCGGTGCGCCCACCGGCCGAGACGACCCGGTGGAGCGTGTACTCGGTGCCGCTGCGCCTGGACCACGAGCACGCGGAGGGACTGTCGCGCGACCGGCTCGTCCGGGCCCTCCGGGCGGAAGGGGTCTCCGCCCACGAAGGCCACCTCGACCCGGTGTACCGCCGCCCGATGTTCCGCGACAACCCCATCCAGTACCGCAACGACGGCTGCCCCGCGGCCGAGCACGCCGCGGACCGGACCGGCTTCGTGATCTCCCAGCGCATGTTCCTCGGCCCGGACACCTGGATGTACCGGCTCGCCGAACTGATCGAGGAACTGGTCACCTCGGGGCGCTGCCACGCGGAGGAGTAGACCGACGGCGGGAACCGTCCACAGTGTCCGTCGACGGCGTGTCGGTCGGTGGTCGACCGGTTGCGGTGGTGGGCGCGGTCAGCCGCTGAGGAGAGGCACGGGCGTCTACTGTGGACGCAGCGGCGAGTCGGCGGCCGACGTGATCCTCCGGTGGAAGCACACCCGATCCTGCCCGGGACCGTCGTAGTCACTGTGGACGGACAGCCCGTCAACCTCGCGATCGCCCGGTTCGAGCGTGAAACCCAACGCCTGGTGGAACGCGATGGAGCCGGCGTTGTTCGGGGAGGTGATCGCGCGCACCTCGCGGCGCCCCGCCTCGGCGGCGCGCTGGAAGAACGCCTCGTAGAGCCTCCGGGCGATGCCCTGTCCGCGCAGCTGGGGGTCCACGCCCACGAAGTGGATGTAGGCCTCGGTCTCGTTGTCGGCGGCGTGGAAGCCGACCAGGAACGCCCTGATCCCCGTGCCGTCCCGCACCACCAGGCTGGTGCTGGAGAAGAACTGCAGGAAAAGCCTGGGCAGCAGCAGGGACAGCTCACGGGCCTCCTCGGGCGTGCGCGAGTCGCCCCACCAGCTCTGCACGCACTCGACGAGCGCGCGGTGGTCGGAGACGTGGGCCTGGCGTACCTCAAGCATTCGTGTCCTTCCGGATCCGGCTCTCTGCCACGGGGGCGGGACGACCGCTGGCGACAGCGGTGCCCTCAGGACCAGGGAAGCATTCGGTGGACGTCCCGGTCGAGTGGGGTGACAGGGATGAAGGCGGCTTCGCTTCGCCCACGCCGACGACCGGCGTGACGCGCACGACAGGTCCAACTCCTCGTCCACCACGCCCGGGAGCTCTGCGAGGATGGTTGCGATGACCACCGACCGACGAACACGTGCGTTGAACTCCCTGCACGGACTGGCCCTCGGCGACGCGCTGGGCTCGCAGTTCTTCGTTCCCGCCAACCGCGACTTCCTGACGACGCGGAGCCTTCCACCCGGCCCGTGGCGGTGGACGGACGACGCTGAGATGGCCTGCTCGGTCTTCGCCGTGCTGGCACGGTCCGGCCACGTCGACCAGGACGCGTTGGCGACCAGTTTCGCCGAGCACCACGACTTCGACCGCGGCTACGGCCCGGGAGTGAACCGGCTCCTGCGGTTGGTCCGGCAGGGCGGCGCGTGGCGTGAGCTCGCCACCGACCTGTTCGACGGCCAGGGCTCCTGGGGCAACGGGGCGGCGATGCGGGTGGCCCCGCTCGGCGCGTGGTTCGCCGACGACCTCGCCGAAGCGGCGCGCCAGGCCGCGTTGTCCGCCGAAGTCACGCACACCCACCCCGACGGCGTGGCGGGCGCGGTCGCCGTCGCGGTCGCCGCCGCGCTGGCGGCCGACCCGAACCCACCGGAGCCCCGGGACTTCCTCGACCGCGTCCTGGAGCACGTGCCGCCGGGGCGGGTGCACCACGGCGTCCGGTGCGCCAGAGGGTTGGCGCACGTGCCGTCCGCCGAGATCGCCGTGCGCGAGTTGGGCAACGGCCGCAACACCAGCGCCCACGACACCGTGCCCTACGCGCTGTGGGCGGCGGCCCGCAACCTCGCCGACTACGAGCAAGCCTTCTGGACCACGGCGAGCACCGGCGGTGACATCGACACCACCTGCGCCATCGTCGGGGGAATCGTCGCCACGCACGTCGGGGCCGAGGGCCTGCCGAAGCGCTGGCGTGAGCTCTGCGAGCCACTTCCCGCGTGGGCTGTGTGACGACCGGGTCACCCGAGCGCCCTGAGACGGTGTGCGCCGGCTAGCTTCGTGCCCAGGCACGTCACGGCCCCATCGGCCCGATGGCCCGGAAGGAGATCCATGTCTTTCGACGACGACCGGTTACCAGCCTGGTTGACCTGGCAGCGCAGGCCGTTCCCCGACGCGAACCTCCTTCTGGCGCACGGGCGCCAGCCCGCCCTCGTGGACAGCGGTTTCGTCGGCCACGCCGAGGAAACCGCCGCGTGGGTCCGCGCGCGCACCAGCGATCTCGCGCTGGTCGTGAACACCCACTGGCACTCCGACCACGTGGGAGGGAACGCGCTGCTGCAGGCGGCGGGCGCGGGGATCGCGGCGAGCGCTCCGGACGCCGAGGCCATCGCCCGGCGGGACCCGGGCTGCTGCCTGGCGGAGTACCTCGACCAGCCGGTCAACGCCTACACCGTTGACGTGTCCCTTGTGGACGGACAGCTCCTCCGGCTCGGCGACGCCGACTGGGAGGTCGTTCGCACACCGGGGCACACGCCCGGCCACCTGTCGCTGTGGCAGCCGGAGGAGCGGCTGCTGGTGGTCGGAGACGCGCTCTCGGACTACGACGTGGGATGGGTGAACACCGCGCTCGACGGCCCGGAAGCGGCGGCCACCGCGCTCGCCTCCCTGCACCGGCTGGTCGACCTCTCCCCGCGCGTGGTGCTGCCCTCCCACGGGCCGATCCCCACTGACGCCGGCGCGGCGTTCGCCACCGCGCTCCGCCGCGCCCAGCGCCTCGTCGACGATCCGGCTGGGGCGGTCTGGTACGGCGCGCGGCGGATCTTCGCGTTCGCCCTGATGATCCGCGGCGGCCTGCCCGTCGACGAGGTCGAGCCCTACCTGCACGCGCGGATGTGGCTGACCGACGCCGCGCGGTTGCTGGGCAGAACGCCCGAGGCACTCGCCGCGGAGCTCGTCGACACGATGCTCCGCAGCGGCGCGATTGTCCTGCGCGACGGGCGACTGCACGCCGCTGCCGAGCACACGCCGGTCGCGGCGGAAGCACTGCGGGTGCCGTTCCCCCGGGCGTGGCCCGTAGCGGAGCCGACAGGAGCGGGAGCCGAGGAGCCGCCGCGGTGAGCCGCCGGTCGCGCGGCGGCGGACGCGATCGCGTGGGAACTGGAGAATGCCTCGTTGTCGTGGGGAACGGACGCCCTGATCGAGATCCACGATGACGTGAGGGTGCGCCCAAACTCGTGGGAAGCAAGGGAAATCCTCGCGCCGGAAGCGCCATCGGATCGCGTCGTGGTGGGGGAGAAGGGCTCTTCACGCGTGAGCGCCTCAACCGGCTCACCCGCGGGGACATGCCCTCGCGCATGTCCCCGTTTCCCGTCCGCGAAAGCCTGATGCGCCAACCGAATGGGGAGCAGGCGACCCGCAGGCTTCCCGCGCCGGCGCCCGCGAGCGAGCCGGCTGCCGGCGACTAACGAGCCGGGCTCCCGGCCGCCTCCCGGGCGGCCGCCACGAACTCCCGCATCAGCCCGTGGTCCTTCACGCCGCGCCGGGACTCGATCCCGCTGGAGACGTCCACACCCCACGGCCTCGCGCGCTCGACGGCCGCGCCCACGTTCCGCGGCGACAGACCGCCCGCGAGCAGCCAACGGCCCTCCGGGCGCGCCCCGTCGAGACGGTCGAGATCCCACTGGTGCCCGGAGCCGGCGACCGGCGAGTCCAGCAGCAACATCTCCTCGCCGTACGCGCCGACCCGGACGTCGGTCTCGGGCGTGAGCGCGGTCGCGCGGATCAGCGTCGCCGGCAGGTCGGCGAGGTCGTCGAACGCGGCGCGGGGGTAGTCGCCGTGCAGCTGGACGGCGCCGACGCCGGAAGCGGTGGCGAGCCGCCGCACCTGGTCGACGGGCACCCCGCCGAAGACCCCGACCGCGAGCACGTGCGGCGGCGTCCGCGCCACCAGCCGCCGGGCGGTGTCGAGGTCGACCTGACGCACGCTCTCCCCGAACACGAACCCGACGGCGGAGGCGCCCGCCTCGATCGCGGCGGCGACGTCGGCGTCGGTGCGCAACCCGCACAACTTCACGTACATGGCGGCGACGTTAGCCGGTCCTGGCTCCGGATCTCGCGGCACCCGGGCACCGTGGCCGCGCCGTTCGACCGGAGTGACGTTCTCTGATTCGGCGAGCGCGCGGGAAGAGTAGGGTGATCCGGGCGGAAGACGTGATCAGACAGCCTGGGGGCCGGATGTCGCCGCTCGTCCGCTGTCCCGCTGGGAGGGCGCAGTGAGTCTCGAATTCCTGGTGACGACCCTGATCGTGGTCGTGACACCGGGCCCCGGGGTGCTCTACACGATGGCGGCCGGGCTGGCCAGGGGAACCCGGGCCAGCGCCGTCGCGGCGGTCGGGTGCACGCTGGGCATCGTGCCGCACATGGCCGCGGCGATCACCGGGCTGGCCGCGCTGCTCCACACCAGCGCGTTGGCGTTCCAGATCCTCAAGTACCTCGGTGTCGCCTACCTGGTCTACATGGCGTGGGGAGCGTTGCGCGACAAGGAAACGCTCGCGGTGGAGGCGGGCGACACCGCGCCCCGCCCGGCGTTGAGGGTCATCGTTTCGGGAATCCTGCTCAACATCCTGAACCCGAAGCTGACCATTTTCTTCTTCGCTTTCCTGCCGCAGTTCGTCAACACCGCCGAGTCGAACGCGTTTCCGAGGATGCTGGAGCTGAGCGGCGTCTTCATGCTGGCGATGTTCCTCGTCTTCGTGGTGTACGGCTGGTTCGCGGCGAGGATCCGGAGCTACGTCGTCAACCGCCCGCGCGTGCTGAGCGTGGTGCAACGGGTCTTCGGCGTCGCCTTCCTCGGGCTGGCCGCCCGGCTCGCGTTCGAGGGCTGACGCCACCGTCCGGGCCCGTCCACGAGAGGACCCGTCCACGAGAGGAATCCATGTACTTCCAACACTCGACCGAGATCTGGAGCGAGTTCCCCGAGCTGGTCCCCGGGGCGCTCGTCGCCGACGGCATCACCGCCGACGTCTCGGTGCGCGACCGGCTGACCCCGTTCCACCGGACGGCAGAGGAGCGGCTCGCGACGGCCGCCGAGGGGGAGCTGCCGGAGATCCAGGCCTGGCGCCGGGCGTTCTCCCGCATGGGTCTCAAGCCCACGCAGTACCGGTGCGCCTCGGAGTCGTTGCTGCGCCGGTTCCGCAAGGAGGGGTCGCTGCCCGAGATCCACCCGCTGATCGACCTCTGCAACGCGGTCTCGCTGGCGTTCGCCACCCCGATCGCGGTCCTCGACGTCACCGAGATCGCCGACCACATCGAGGTCCGGCACGCCCACGGCGACGAGAGCTACCTCGCCTTCTCCGGCGAGACCGAGAACCCCGACCCGCGTGAGGTCGTCTTCGCCGACGCCGAGAACCGGGCCCACGCGCGGCGCTGGACGAACCGGCAGAGCCGTCTGTCGGCCGTCCGGGACACGACCAGCACGGTGCTCATCGTCAGCGAGGCGATGCACGACGGCGCGGCCGAGGACGTCCCCCGGCTGCTGTCCGCTGTCGCCGACGAGCTGTCGGCGGTCTGGTCGGTCAGCGCGAAGTCCACGGTGCTGAGCCGGTCCGCGCCCCGCTTCGACTTCTGAGGAACGCTGTCGGGCCGGTCCTGGTGACCGGCCCGACGTGTGTCCCGCACGGGGTTCCTCGATCAGGGTGGAGGACCGATACTGGGCCGGTGCTGACGGTCGACGAGGTGGTTGCCGAGTTGCAGCGGGTCTGGAACGCCGGTGACGGCGCCGGGTGGGCGGCGCACTTCGCGGAGGACGCCGAGTTCGTGGACGTGGTGGGGCGGGTGCAGCACGGCCGGCAGGTGATCGCCGGGGAACACCAGAAGATCCTCGACACCCTCTACCGGGGAAGCCGGATCGCGATCCGGCGGGTGGCCAGCCGACCCCTGTGCGCGGACGTCCTCCTGGTGCGCACGACATCGGTGCTGCGGGTGCCGGCCGGGCCGAGGGCCGGCGAGACGCGCGCCATCCAGACCATGATCTTCCAGAACGGGCAGATCCTGGCGTTCCACAACACCATCCGGTCCGGAATCGCGGACTTCGCGCAGCGGGACGAGGATCTGGGCCGGCTGTCCCCGCTGGGATGGGACGCGGACTAGGCGAGCCGGGCGTGGTGGGCGTGGTGCCGGGGAACGACAGGCGACCTGGGGCAGAGAGCCCTGATTTCCTTTCCTCGACGGGAAGATCTGCCGTCCTGACGTCGGGGGACCACCGTCCACAGAGGACGCCCGCCGGGCGTTCTGGCGCGTTCAGTCGAGGATCTCGCGGAGCCAGGCGCGTTCGGCCCGGTTGGTGGCCTGGGCGATAACGAGCATGCCTCGGCGGTAGGGATCGTCGACGTCGGCCGCGCGCAGCGGGCGGTCGCCGTCGTGGAAGAAGCTGGCCGGCCGCTCCAGGAACTCCAGCCGACGGCGCAGCACGGCGTGCTGTTCGGCGATGTCGGGCAGTGTGGAGAGAAACGCCAGGATCGTGAAGAACCGGGTGCTGTCGGTGATGTCCTGGTCGGCGGGTTCCCGCAGCCGGCGCAGCAACTCCCGGCGGCCGTCCTCGGTCAGGCTCAGCACGTGGCGCTGGGCGGCCGAAGCGCCCGGCTCGGCGCGCCGCGTCAGCAGACCCGCCCTGGCCAGACGGTTGATCGCCGGGTAGAGGCTGCCGTCGCTGACCGGCCTGGTGTGCCCGGACAACCGCGCGACCCTGCGGCGCAGCTCGTAGCCGTGCAGCGGCCCCTCCGCCAGAAAACCCATGATCGCCAGTTCCAGCACGGTGCTACCGTCCCACATCGAATCGACATACATCGGATCGAGGTACGTGATGCGGTACACCGAGGCGTGGGTGACGGAGCGGGCGCGAGCGGCCTACGAGCAGGGGCTGGCGTCCTTCGCGGTCCACCCCGACCGGACAGCGCTGCTGGTCATCGACATGCAGGACGAGTTCGTCCGCCCCGGCTGGAGCCCGTACTGGGTGCCGGCCGCGACCCGGATGGCCCCCCGGTTGCGGGCCCTGGTCGACCACTGCCGGGACCGGGACATCCCGGTGATCTGGACCATCTTCGACAACACGCACCACGGGCTGGACCGCCCGCACGCCCTGCGGCACCTCCCGCACGGCGACACCGACTGGCGTCGCCCGGGACCCGCCGAGGTCTGGGACCAGATGGGCTACCGCGACGACGAGGTCCTGATCCGCAAGCCCTCCTACGGCGCGTTCTACGACACCCCGCTCGACACGATCCTGCGCAACCTCGGCAGGGACACGGTCATCGTCACCGGAACGCTCACCAACTACTGCTGCGGCACCACCGCCCGCCAAGCCTACGAACGCGGATACCACGTCGTGTTCGGCGCGGACCTCACGGCGACCGACGACGAGTCCCGCCAGGAACCCGAACTCGCCGTCCTCCGCAAGGGCTTCGCCCAGGTGCTGCGAGCCGAGGAAATCATCGACCGCCTGGCCAACGCAGACGCGCCTGCTGACTCGTGCACCGCGATGCGGTGATCTGTCGAGCCCCCCGCATGCGCGGGGCCGAGCCGACCTCACGGAGCACCCGCACCACGGCCGCCGAGCCACCCCCGCGTGCGCGGGGCCGAGACTTCCTGACCTGCGACTTTACCTTGTGGGATCGGGTGTTCTGGCCACAGGTTCTGAGGTTGGCGTCGAATGCGGCGAGCCGAGATCTTGGCTCGGGGAAGTTGTTGGTCTGCGCCAGTCACGGCGGCGGGGAGGTCGCATCCTGGCGGACGTCGTGTCACCGGATCGGGCTTCCGGGTCGGGCGCGAGGCGCCGGGTTGAGGCAAGATCAGAGCGGTAGGCGCTGTCCTCTCGACGTCGTGAGAAGGGTTGTCCCATGGCCGCCACGCTGCCCGAGCCTCTCAAGGAACTGCTCGACGCTCCCACCTTCGTGACCCTGGTGACGATCCAGCCCGACGGCAGCCCGCAGGCCTCTCCCGTGTGGGCGAAGCGCGACGGCGACGACATCCTGATCTCCACCACCGTCGGGCGGCGCAAGGAGCGCAACCTCCGCCGTGACCCGAGGACGACGTTGGTGGTTCAGCCCTTCGACGAGCCCTACTCCTACGCCGAGATCCGCGGCGAGGCCACCATGACCACCGAGGGCGGCCCTGAGCTCATCGACGAGCTGTCGCTGAAGTACACCGGCAAGAAGTACTCCGAGTTCAACCCCGCCTCCGCGGGAGAGGGGCAGCGCGTGATCGTCCGGATCACGCCCCGCAAGGTCGTGGGCCGCGTCTGAGCCTCCCGCGCCACCGAGTCGCCTCCTCCGCGGCGTAGGTGATCCAGTCTGGCCGGAGCCCCGTTGCCAGGCGACGGTGACGTCGACCTGATGCGACGGGGCTCCCCGCGCTCCGAAGTCCCTGCCGCCGCTGCCTGAGAGCTGCCTCGGGCCACCTCTGCGCGTACCGAGACGAGTTGGCGCCGGCGTCTGTACATACTCTGATCAACGGTATATACCGGTGGCATGACCAATGGCGCGCTGAGGGAGCCGACCTTCCTGATCCTCACGGCGCTGGCCGCTCGGGCGCAGCACGGCTACGGCATCCTGCGGGACGTCGAAGCGATCTCCGACGGCCGCGTCAGACTGCGCGCCGGAACCCTGTACGCCGCGCTGGACCGACTGTCGGCGGACGGCTGGGTGGCCGTCGACCGGGAGGAAGTCGTGGACGGCCGGCTCCGTCGCTACTACCGGCTGACCGACGAGGGGGCGGCCAGGTTGGAGGCTGAGGTGAAGAGGTTGCGCGCACACACCCGTGCGGCAGAGCAACGCTTACGAGCACGACTCATCGGGGGGACGGCGTGAGCAAGCTGGAGCGGCGCTACCGCAGACTGCTGGCCTGCTACCCGCGCGATCACCGCGAACGCAACGGCGAGGAGATGCTCGGGGTCCTCATGGCGGGGGCCGGCGACCGGAGAGCTCCGGGTTGGCGCGAGTCCGTCGACCTGCTGTGGGGCGCGGCCCGGCTGCACCTGCGACGCGTGGTGGCGGCGGACGGCGGCATCGAACCCCGCGACGTGCTGGCGATCGTGAGCCTGTTGGGGCCGATCGCCCTGTTGACCGGCGCCACGACCGGACTGCACGAACTGGGCTGGTGGGTCCAGGCCGGAGCGCTGTCGGAGATGCCGTGGACTGGGCAGATTCCGGACGCTCCGGTGTGGTGCGTCTGGCTGGCCGTGGCCGTGCTCAGCCTGTTACGGCTGCGCCGCGCCGCCGCCGTGGGCGCGTGGCTGGGTACGGCCGGCTTCGTGTTCCTCGCGACAGTCTTCCCCGCCCAACACTGGTGGACCGCTCTGGACGCGGGCTGGGTTCTGCTCGGTGCGCTCACCGCGGTCGCGTTGACGTGGTCGCCCGGGCCGACACGTGGGCGTGAACTGGTGGGCGGGAAAGCGGTCGCCACGATGGCCGCGACGGTCGTCGTGGCCGTGGTGTTGGGAGTTCTGGCCGACCGTTACGCGGTGGGCGAGTTGCTGAGACTGGTCGTCCTGGTCGTCGGCACCGTGGCAGCCTGTGGCGCGCGGTCGCGCATCGGCCGCCGTGCCGCTCTGGTGCTGGTGCTCCCTGTCCTGATCACGTGGCCGGCGAAGGCACTGATGCTTTCGGCGCTCGTTCTCCCGGCCCCGGTGGAGGTAGCGATCTTCTACGGCGTGCCGGTCGTGGTGTTGCTGGCGCTGGGCGCCCTGCCCCGCCGCGTCCGGCGGCGACGCCCTGGCGGAGCGACCTCCTAGCCAGGACAAGCACCACGGCCGACAAGCACCACGGCCAGGAGTCAGCGGACCGGGACGGGCTTCTCGGCGTCGTGCGGTGCGGGGGTTTCTCGGCGGGGGCGGCGCTCCAGCCAGCCGGAGAGGAGCGCGAAGGCCAGGCCGACCAGGGCCAGGGCGGCGCCGACCCAGCTGGGGGCGGTGAGTCCCATGCCGGCCGCGATGACCAGGCCGCCGAGGTAGGCGCCCAGCGAGTTGGCGATGTTGAAGGTCGACTGGATGCTCGCCGACCCCAGCGCGGGGGCCTCCTTGGCCTGGTCGAGGATGCGGGACTGGATGCTGGGGATCGCCGCGAACCCGGTCGCCCCGATCAGGAACACGGTGACCGGGGCCAGCAGCGCGCTGTGCGCGGTGGACGCGAACAGGGCGAGGCTGGCGGCGAGCGCGGCGAGGAAGACGTACAGCGTCCGCATCGGGTCGCGGTCGGCCAGTCGACCGCCGACGGCGGTGCCGACGGTCATGCCCACGCCGAACACCGCCAACAGCACGGTCACCGCGGTGGGGGTGTAGCCGGTGACGTCGGTGAACACCGGCTTGACGTAGCTGTAGAAGGAGAAGATCGCCGCGAAGCCGAACACCACGACCGCGAACGCCAGCCAGACCTGCGGGCGGGTGAACGCGCGCAGCTCGCCGCGCAGGCTGACGTCGGTGGGCCTGGCCTGCCAGGGCACCAGGGCCGCCACCGCGGCGAGCGCGACCACGCCGATCACCGCGACCAGGCCGAACGCCCAGCGCCAGCCGAGCGCCTGACCGAGCAGGGTGCCGACCGGGACCCCGACGACGTTGGCCACGGTCAGCCCGATGAACATCAGGGAGATGGCCTGGGCGCGCCGGTCGCGGTCGACCAGGCTCGCGGCCACCACCGCGCCGATGCCGAAGAACACGCCGTGCGGCAGTCCGGTGAGGAACCGGGCGCCGAGCAGCAGCTCGTGCGTCGGGGCGAAGGCCGAGATCAGGTTTCCGACGGTGAAGAGCACCAGCATGCTCAGCAGCATCGTCTTCTGCCGCGCGCGCATCCCGAGCATGGTCAGCAGCGGTGCGCCGACGACCACGCCGAGGGCGTACAGCGAGATGTAGCCACCGGCGTCCGGGATCGACACCCGGAAGTCGTTGGCGATCTCGGGCAACAGGCCCATCATGACGAACTCGGTCGTCCCGATCCCGAACGCGGCGACAGCCAGGGCCAGCAGGGCGATGGGCAAGGAAGCTCCCCCGAAACGGATGTGCGGTGCTGGTTCGCCCCCCGTCCCCGACCCCAGTGCCCAGTGCGCGGTCACATTCCGGGAAGTGGAGAACACGACTTCGTCGAAGCCGACTGCCGGTGGCGCTCACAGATCTAACAGAGGCCGGCGCGGGACGTGTTCCTGAACCGCTTATGACCCGTGCCACGTCTACGTTCGCCCAGCTCAGAGCAGGGGGGAGACCTTCGCGAGGGAGCTGACAATGATGGCGAAGATCTGTCGGAGCGGCTTTTCCGGATCAGTCATACCGGGCGAAAGACGCGAAACCGGCCGCACCCCGGGGGGTGCGGCCGGTTTCGCGGGGGATCAGCGGTTCATGCCCTGCTCGACGGCCTTGATGATCCGGGGCCGCAGCTCGGTGACGCTGATGATCTCGTCCACCGAGCCGACCTCGACCGCGCGCTGGATGCTGTGCACCCGGTCGAACTCCGCGGCGACCTCGCCGAGCTTCTCCGCCCGGACGGCGGACTGCACCTCGGCGAGCTGGGCGGTCAGCGCCGCCCGCTCGGCGCCGCTGGCGGCCGAGACCTGCGCCTGCAGCTTGGCCACCCGGGGGTCGTTCACGGTGCGGTTGTTGACCTCGCCGGAGAACACCACGGCCGCCGCCGGGGCGCCGCCGAGCACCGAGGCGAACGAGCCCTCCAGCGCCAGCACGGTCATGTTCGGGTTGAGCGCCTTGGAGAACACCACGAACGCGCCGCCGTGGTAGCGGGAGATCACGCAGAACACGATCGGGCCGTCGAAGTTGACGATCGCCCGGCCGATCTCCGCGCCGTACTCCAGCTGGAGCTTGCGCATCGACTCCGGCGAGCCGTCGAACCCGGACAGGTTCGCCAGCACCACCAGCGGCCGGTTGCCCGACGCCGAGTTGATCGCCCGCGCGACCTTCTTCGACGACCGGGGGAACAGCGTGCCCGCGGTGTAGGTGTCCGGGCCGTCGGCCGGCGGGAAGCCGCGCCGCGGCACCGCCCGTGACTCGATCCCGACCAGGCAGACCGGCCAGCCGCCGATGTGCACGTCCTGCACCACCGAGGTGTCGGCCTCGGCCATGCCCGCCCAGCGCTCCAGCACCGGGTGGTCCTGGTCGGACAGCGCGCGCATGACCGTGCGGATGTCGAACGGCTTCTTCCGGTCCGGGTTGTGCTCCGCCGAGAAGATCTGGCCGACCGTGGTGAAGTCGCTGCCGACGACCGCGTGCGGGAACGCGGAGACGTCGCGGTCGACCGGGTCGTTCGTGACCGCCTTCCGCGGCGCGGTCTCGCCGGGCGCCACGTAGGTGTGGTCGTAGTGCGCCATCAGCACGTCGCGGGCGGCCGGCAGGTCGGGCGCCCAGTACTGCGCCTGGCCGTTGGGGCCCATCACGCGGTCGTAGCCGCCGATGCCGAAGTTGTCCTCGGCCGACACACCGCCGGAGAAGTCCAGCGACTGCTTGCCCGTGAGCACCATCGCCGAGTCCGGCGTCATCACCAGGATGCCCCTGGTGTGCATGAGCATCGTCGCCTCGGCGTTCCAGTACGGCTGGGCGCCGACGGTGATCCCGGCGACCACGATGTTGATCTCGCCGCCGCTCTGGGTGAACGTGACGATCCGCTTCAGCGCGGCCGCGACCCAGTCCATGTTCTCGGTGCCCGAGGACATCGAGATCCGCGCGCCGGCCGACAGCGCGAACCACTCCAGCGGGACCCGCATCCGCTCGGCCAGGTCGAGCGCGGCGATCACCCGCGAGCACTCCGGCTCCGACAGCGCGCCGAGCGCCTTCGTCGGGTCGCCGAGCAGCACCACCCGGGTGACGCCCTCGGGGTGCCGCTCGGTCGGCGTCGTGACCACGCCCGCGACGATCGCGGCGGTGTTCCTGCCCTTGGGCCGGTCCACCGGCACGAGCCGGCCGACGACCGAGGTGCCCGCGCCCGTGGAGGACGCGTCCGCGCTGTCGTCGAGGTCGTACTCGACGAAGCTGCCGTCCGGCCCGGCGAGCATGCTCGTCAGCTCGTACGGGTAGACGTTGCCGCGCCGGGCCGCGCGCAGCACCTTCTGGTCGTAGTCGTCCAGCGGACGCACCGGTTCGGTCGACGGCTCGCCGATGTGCAGGCGCGCGCCGTGTCCCGGGGCCAGGGTGACCCGCACGGCGACCTCGGTCAGCTCGCCGGCGTCGGTGCGCTGGCGGGCCAGGAACTGGACCTCCTCCAGCCCGGCGCCCACCGTCGTCGGCAGGATGCGCTGGACCAGCGTGTCGAGCTCCTCGGTGGTCAGCTCGGTCGACGGCCAGACGTACATCATGATCCGGTTGGTGTCGAACCGCTTGTTCTGCGGGCGCTGCGCCTGGATGTTGCGGATCGCGTCGACGCACGCGCTGACCATGTCCTCCACCGCGGGCAGCGCGACCAGCCGGCCGTCGGCCTCGCGCAGCGGCGTCAGGTCGCGGACCTGGGCCATCGCGACGAGCCGCTCGTCGGCCGGGTTGCTCTTCGCGACCGCCCGGAACAGGTAGATCTCCTCGTCGGTCGAGGGCAGCCGGGTGAGGTCGAACTCGCGCAGCCGCTCCAACTGGAGCCGCTGGGCGATCTGCGGGTGCAGGCCGCGGATCAGCCGGTCCTCCGCGAAGCCCGCGCCGTCGGGCCGGAAGGTGAAGTGGTGGTGCATCACCGCGCCGCTGGTGCCGGCGACGGTGGTGGTGATCCGGCGCACCGCCGCGGGCAGCGGGCGCTCGGCGAGCAGCTCGGCCAGCCGGACGGCCATCGCGTCGGCGTCGGGCTGGTCCTCCCAGGTCACGTAGAGGTCGGCGACCAGACCACCCTCGGCGACGCCGTCGGCGAACGCGCTGACCGCGCCGATGGCCTCGGGCAGGGCGGCGATGTCGACGGCGGTGGTGACCACGCGGGTCGCCCCCTCCGCGCCGGCGTGCTCGGCGGTGACGAACCGGCACCCGGCGGCGTCGGCCGCGGTGACTCCGGTCAGCCCCCGGTTGCCGTAGTACCGGCGGGTCAGCACCTCCAGCAGCGGGGCGTGGTCGCGGCCGGGCCGGCCGATCCGCTGGCCGATCAGCCGGACCAGCGGCTCGGAGCTGGCGACCATGGCCTGGATCCGCTCCGCGCGGTCCGGGGCGTCCGGGTGGCGGTCGAGGTGGCGCAGCTCGGCGCGGACCGCGGCGTAGACCTGGGCGCGGTTGCGGCGCAGCAGCGGCTGGGCGAACCAGCGGAACACCACACCCCTGGCCAGGTCCGACACCGCGGGGAACCGCACCTGCGTGGCCTCGACCAGGCGCTCCAGGGTGAGCCCGACGCGCTCGCGCAGCGACTCCAGCGGCGGCGCCCCGGCCAGCCACTGCCGCAGCAGCTCAGTGACGACCCGCACGTCGGCCGACATCCGCTGCTGCGCCAGGAAGATCCGGAAGACCGCGGCCTCCAGCTCCGGCGTCCGGTCCAGGTCGGCCACGCCGTAGTGCCCGAGCACCTGCCGCAGCTTCGCCTGGAACCCCTCGGGGAGGCCGGCCCGCTCGACGTCGAGGCTCTGCAGGTAGCTGTGGAAGTACTCGCGCGGGCTGTGCACCGGGCTGCCCGGCTCGACGTCGAGCTCGCCGCCCGGCTTGTTGCGGCTGAGCTCGGCCAGGTCGGCGAACACGGTGAGCAGGTCCAGCTCGCCCTCCAGCGGCCGCCCGCCCAGCTCGGCGCGCGCGGCCAGGTAGGCCGACAGCACGTGCTCGCGGTCGGCGGCGTCGCCGTCGAAGCCGAGCAGCAGGCCGCGCAGGTCCCGCAGGCCGCGCTCGACCCGGTCGGCCGAGGACGCCTCGGACGGCTCGGCGGGCAGGTCGACCTCGACGGTCTCACCGGTGGCGGCGCCGGCGTCCTCGCCGGAGCCGTCCGCGCCCTCGTCGGCCAGTGGCTCCAGGCGCATCAGCGGCGCGCCGGTCTCGACCTGGCTGCCCACCGACACCGGGCACTCGCGGACGCGGGCGCGGAACGGCGCGCGCAGCACCGTCTCCATCTTCATGCTTTCGAGCACCAGGATCGGCGCGCCCGACTCGACCTCGTCGCCGACCGCCAACGGCGTCGCCACGACCAGCGCGGGCGCGGGGGAGCGGACGACGCCGCCCTCGTCCCGGCTGATCCGGTGCGTGACGCCGTCCACCTCGACCAGGTGGGTCGGGCCGTGCGTGGCCGACACCACCCGGAACCGTTGCCCGTTGACCACGATCTGGCCGCTGTGTGCGTCGAACCGCTCGACCTCGACGTCGGCCGGGCGCACGTCGCCGCCGGCGGAGACGCCGACGCGGAAGCGCTGCTGGCCGACCCGCGCGACGCTCACGCGGTAGCTGACGCCGCGCAGCTTCAGCCCCAGCGGCCGGCCGCTCTCGTGCCGCACCTGCGGGCGTCCGCCGTGCGCGGTGGACAGCAGTCGCTGGCGGCTGACCTCCTCCTCGTCCTGGTAGGCCTCGATGGCGGCCGTGGCCAGGGCGATCGCGGAGTGCCGGTGGGTGACCAGGCGGCCCTCGTCGCGCACGCGGTCGATCCAGCCGGTGTCGGCGCTCGCGTCGACCACCTCGGGCTGGTCGAGCAGGTCGAGCACGAAGCTCTTGTTGGTCGTGCCGCCCTCGATGATCACTGTGGTGTCGGCCATCGCGCGGCGCAGCCGGGCCAGCGCCTCGTCGCGGTCGCGGCCGTAGGCGATGATCTTCGCGATCATCGAGTCGAAGTCGGCCGGGATGCTGTCGCCCTCGCTGACGCCGGTGTCGACGCGGATGCCGGGGCCGGCGGGCAGGACCAGCCGCGCGATGCGGCCCGGCGACGGGGCGAAGTCGCGGTCCGGGTCCTCGGCGTTGAGCCGCGCCTCGACGGCGTGGCCGCTCTCGACCGGCCGCTCGCCCTCCAGCCGGCCGCCGTTGGCCACGTGCAGCTGCAGCTTGACCAGGTCGGTGCCGGTGGTGATCTCGGTGATCGGGTGCTCGACCTGGAGCCGGGTGTTGACCTCCAGGAAGGCGAACAGCTTCTCGCCGGGGTGGTAGAGGAACTCGACGGTGCCGGCGCCCCGGTAGTCCACGGCCAGCGCCAGCCGCTCGGCCGACGCCTTCAGCTCGGCGATCTGCTCGGGGGCCAGCACCGGGGACGCGGACTCCTCGATGATCTTCTGGTTGCGCCGCTGCACCGAGCAGTCGCGGACGCCCAGCGCCCACGCCGTGCCCTGCCCGTCGGCGATGACCTGGACCTCGACGTGGCGGGCGCCGGTGACCAGGCGCTCCAGGAAGACCACGCCGGAGCCGAAGGCGCGCAGCGCCTCCTGGCGGGTGCGCTCGTAGGCCTCGGCCAGGTCGGCGGCCGAGGTGACCTTCCGGATGCCGCGCCCGCCGCCGCCCGCCGCGGCCTTGAGCATCAGCGGGTAGCCGATCTCGTCGCCGGCGCGCAGCGCGTCCTCCAGGGTGGCGACCTCGCCGTGGCTCCACGGCGCGACCGGGACGCCGACCTCCTCGGCGATCAGCTTCGCGCCGATCTTGTCGCCGAGCTGGCGCATGGCCTCCGCGCTCGGCCCGACGAAGGTGACGCCGATCTTCTCGCACAGCTCGGCGAACGCCGGGTCCTCGGCGACGAACCCCCAGCCGACCCACGCGGCGTCGGCCCCGCTCTCCACCAGCGCCCGCTCCAGGACGGCGTGGTCGAGGTACGGGCGGGCCGACGCCGGGCCCAGCGGGTAGGCGAGATCGGCCTCGCGGACGAAGGTCGCGTCGCGGTCGGCGTCGGTGTAGAGGGCGACCGTCTCGATCCGCGTCCCGGTTTCCGCGGAAAGATCCCGGACGGCGTGGATGAGCCGCATCGCGGCCTCTCCACGGTTGACGATGGCGACACGACTGAACACCGGCTGAGCCTCCCAAGCACCCGCGCGCAAAAGGCGACGTCCGGGTTCCGGAGCGTCGCCTGCACCTCCCTCTACCCTCCTCGATCAACGGCGAACGCACCAATGTGCCGAACCGCGCATGCCGGGCCCGCTGCGTTGTAGGGACCCCACAAAAGCGCGGTCTGGGCCACCCAACCGGCTGACGGACGGCGCGAGATCCGCCACAAAGTGACGTACCCCGCGTCGCGAGCGGCGGAGAAACAACCGGAACGGCGGAAACGGTCAGAAAGCCGGAATACCCCATTCGGGGACGGCGGCGGCCGGCGGCGGGCGGGGTGACGGCGGGCACCCCAGCGGCGCGGCCCCCGCCTGGTCCTGACCGCTGGCAGGAGCCTGCCGTCGATCTCGGCCCGGCCGAGGGGGCTGTCCCCGTGACGCCCGGCCGTTCGCGATGCCGGTCGAGTCGGGGGTGAGGGCCGGGGGACATGACAAGGCCGTACGTCTTCGCTCGGCTCTGGGAGGCTGGCGTGCCGAACAGTCCAGAGTGGACGTGTCCGCACAGGACAGACGTGCTCGCCGTGATCGGGCGGGTGGGCGCCCACCCGCCGTCGACCCCGGTTACGCGTCACCGGCCGGACAGCGGCGAATTGGTCCGCTGTGGACGGTCGTGGGCTCAGGACTCAGGGCTCGCGGTGGGTGGCGGTGAGCGCCCTGTTCGCGGCCGAGGCCAGCGCGGCGTCGTCCGGTGTGGTCCCGGCCCATGCGACGTGGCCGTCGGGACGGACCAACGCCGCGCGAACCGCGGTCCAGTCGGACCGGGACTCCGCCAGCGACCGGGAGTGCACGGTGAGCCCCGTCCGCGCCAGGTCCCTGAGCGGGCTGACGGCTCTCCCGGTCAGGTCCAGCAGGACGTACCCGTCCGCGCGCAGCAGGGCGAACAGGGAGGAGCCGCCGGGCTCGTCGCCGGCGTCGGCGAACGCGAGGTCCGGCGCCCGGGTGCCGGTCAGCGGGTGGGCCGACGGGTCCCGCGGCGGGTAGTGGACGGCGAGTCCGGTGAGGCGCTCGGCCAGCGTCCGGTTGAAGGACGGCTGGGTGGCGATCGCGCGGCTGAGCACCGTCCGCAGGTCGATCCCCTCCGGGGAGAAGCCGGTCATCAGGGCGACCTGGGCGCGGCTGCCCTCCGCCAGGTCCGCGCCGACGGGACGGCGTTCGGCCTGGTAGGTGTCCAGCAGGTCGTCGGGCGCCCAGCCGCGCAGGGTGGCGGCGAGCTTCCAGCCGAGGTTGTGCGCGTCCTGCAGACCGACGTTCATCCCCACGCCGCCGGCCGGGAAGTGCTGGTGGGCGGCGTCCCCGGCGAGCAGGACCCGCCCGAGGCGGTAGTGCTCGGCCAGGCGGGTGGCGTTGCCGAAGCGGGAGAGCCACACCGGGTCGCGCATGCCGAAGTCCCGCCCGGCGATGGCCGTGGTCCTGGCGCGGAGCTCGTCCAGGGTCAGGTCGCCGGGCCAGTCCGTGCGCAGGTCCTGGGGTGTGACGCCGACCAGTCGGAACAGGCCGCCGGGCAGCGCCACGACCATCAGCAGCCCCGCCGGCGTGAAGGCGGTGAAGCCGGGCGGCGGCGGGGTGTCGAGGGTGACGTCGCCGAGCCAGCCCAGGACCGTGGACGGGGTGCCGGGGAAGTCGATCCCCGCCGCCGCGCGCACCGTGCTGCGGGTGCCGTCGCAGCCGACGACGTAGGCGGCCCGGAGCTCGTACGGCCCCTCGGGGCCCGCCACCCGCACGGTCACCGCCGTCGGGTCCTCGGCGAGGCCGGTGACGCGGTGGCCGCGTCGGACCTCGACGCCGAGCGCGAGCGCGTGGCCTTCGAGCAGCTCCTCCGTCCGGGCCTGGGGGAGGGCCAGCGTGTACGGGAACGGGGTGTCCAGCGGGGTGAAGTCCAGCCGGTCGTCGAGCGCGCCGAAGTGGCCGCCGGGGAAGGGCGTGCCCTCGGCGAGGAAGGGCTGGTGCGCCCCGCGCGAGGCCAGGATCTCCAGGGTGCGCGGGTGGACGGTGAGGGCCTTGGACCGCTCGTCGCGCTCCGGTCGCTCCTCGATCACGGTGACGGGCACGCCGCCGAGTCGGAGCTCGGCCGCCAGCCAGAGCCCGACCGGACCGCCGCCGACCACGATGACCTGCTGTTCCACGATTCCTCCTTGGTCACTGACCAAATCAACTGCGGGGCAGTAAACTAGGTCAGTGACCAAGAAGCAAGCGGAGACCGAGAAGCAGGCCGGGGTCGAGAAGCGGACGGGCGAGGGTCGCGCCGCACGGCTCGACCAGGACACCGTCGTGCGCGCCGCCGTCGAGCTCCTCAACGACAAGGGGCTGGACGCCGTGTCCACCCGCGCGGTCGCCGACCGGCTCGGGGTGCGGATGAACACGGTCCTGTGGCACGTCAAGACCAAAACCCGGCTGCTGGAGCTGATGGCCGACGCCGTCGTCGGCGAGATCCGCCTCGACGACCTGCCGGAGGCGTGGGACGAACGGGCCCGAGAGCTCGCCCGTCGCCACCGCCGAGCGCTGCTCGCGCACCGCGACGGGGCCGCGCTGGTCACCGGCACCTACACCCCCGAGCCGCACACTCTGCGCTTCGCCAACGCCCTGGTCGGCGCCCTGCTCGACGGCGACATGCCCGAGCGCGAGGCGGCGTGGACAGCCTGGGCCGTCACGTACTTCACCCTCGGACTGACCCAGGAGGAGCAGGCCGCGCCCCAGTCCCCGGACGACCGCCTCACCCGGGCGGTCTCCGCGGCGAGCCACCCCGCGCTGCTCCGGGTGCTCCCGCACCTCGACGCCGCGTCCTTCGACGAGCGCTTCGAGCACGGCCTCTCGGCTCTCCTCGCCCCTGGCCGGCCCTGACCGCGTTGAGGTCGGAGGTGACCTGGCGCGGAGCGGGTGCGACTCCACTGTGGACTGACACCGGGGACTGACACTGTGGACCGACACCGGGGACGGTCGGGAGCAGTGCCCGAGCAGCGCGCCCACGGGGAGTTGGATCAGTCCGGCTCCGGCACGCGTCCGGTGGGGTCCGGCACGGCGTCGGCGCAGGTGGCGAGCTGGCGGGCCAGCGCGCGCACGTGGTCGCGCAGGGCGTCCGGATACTCGATCACGAACGGGCGGTCCAGCCAGGCGAGCACGGACGGGACCCGCTCCAGCCGCTCGGCGCGCAACCGGACCCGCACCCACCCCTCGTCCCCAGTCGGGATCTCCTCCACCGTGGCGATCCCGGCCGGGAACAGGCCCCGGACCTCCTCGACCGCGCCGCGAACCCGCACCGACACCTCGTGCGCGTAGGGCACCTGGGCGAGCCCGGACAACACGCGGGCGGCGGGGTCGAACCCGGCGGGCACCTCGAACGAGCCCGGCAACGCCGTGGCGGCCTCGATCCGGTCCAGCCGGAACGTGCGCACCTCACCGCTGTCCGAGTCCGCCCCGGTCACGTACCAGCGCCCGGAGTGGGCGACGATTCCGTACGGGTGCACGTCGCGTTGGCTGCGCCGCCCGCCCCAGGCGGTGTAGCTGATGGCGACGGGCTGGCGGTGCCGTGCGGCCTCCGCGAGCGTCAGCAGCACCTCCGTCTCCGGGGTCGACACGGAACGCGCCGGCGCGGTGAAGTCGGCGGTCGCCAGCAGGGCGTCCAGCCGGCGGCCGAGCGCCTCGGGCAGCACGCGGCGCACCTTGGCGGCGGCGCTCTCCATCGCGCTCACGGACGCGGTCACCAGGCCGGCCCGTCGGCCGGTGACCAGGCCGAGGAGCACGGCGACCGCCTCGTCACCGGTGAGCATCAGCGGAGGCATCCGGTAGCCCGGCGCGAGCCGGTAGCCGCCGTACCGGCCCCGCACCGACCGGACCGGGACGTCCAGGTCGACCAGGTGGTCGACATAGCGCCGAACGGTGCGCTCGTCCACGCCGAGCCGCCCAGCCAACTCGGCGACGGTGCGGGTGCCCCCGGACTGCAGGATCTCCAACAGGGCAAGCACCCGAGCGGTAGGTCGAGTCACCCCGAAAGTCTTCCACGACATTGGACAGAACCCGCCCGGTAACCACCCTGGAGAAGAACATGTGGGGGATTGCGGCCAGCAGGTCGTCGTGGCTATGAAGAGCCAAGATCTCTTGCTTGATCGGTAGGTGAGGGACGCGTCGACGACGCCCCTCTGGGACCAAGTGCTGGCCCACGCGGGAGCCAACTGAACGGGGACGGGGACACGTGGTGCACTGCGACGAGTGCTGCTTACGAGTGAGCCTGAACAAGGACAGGACACTGCCGAAGCACTATTCGGAAACGACGCATGGTGTCCTCGTCCATAGGGAACAGAAGGAGTGTCCCGGGTCGGGTACCACTCAGTTCACCGCCGACGGTCAACTGCTCCGGAGGTGCCGACGGCCACGGAGCAAGAACGTCTGCCCGTGCTGCGGGCGCAAGGCGCTCACGCTGAACAAGAACGGCAAGTTTCCCAAGCACACGGCGCCCGACGGCAGGCGATGTTCGATATCAGAGGCCAACCACCCTCGCTGACGAGCCGATCAGACCAACGGCGACCTCGCAGCGCGTCAGTGGTCCTGGTGATGCCGCGAGACGGCTCACCACGTTCTGTTGGAGCAGTGCGGCAGAATCCCGGCATGGTGCGGCTGCGAGTGCTCACGACTGCTGACTGGCCATTGTGGCGGGATGTCCGTCTCGCCGCGTTGGGCGAGGCTCCGCACGCGTTCAAGTCGCGGCTCGCGGACTGGCACAGCGGTGGGGAGGCGCGGTGGCGTGCGCGATTCGAGTTGCCCGAGACCCACAACATCGTCGCGTTGCTGGACGGTCGGGCGGTGGGCATGGCCTGTGGGCTGCTCGGGGACGGCGGTGTGTGCGAGCTGAGATCGGTGTGGGTCGGCCCGGAGGCGCGAGGTCGTGGTGTCGGGGGCCGGCTGATCGTGGCGGTCGAGACCTGGGCGCGGCAGTCGGGTGCCACCTCGCTGAAACTCGCGGTGTTCCCGGACAACGAACCCGCCGTCGCGCTCTACCGCCGCAGTGGTTTCGTTGACACGGACGAGCTCGGAGACCTGTTGCCCGACGGCGTCACCAGGGAACGGGTGATGGCGAAGGCGCTTCGCTGACAGGACATTCCGAGTTGAGCGGGAGGGCGCTCCGGCTCGGTCTCAGGATCTCGCCCCTCCTGAGCGTCAAGTCCGGGGGAACGCGAAGTTGCGGGACACCGGCTCCAGGAGTGGGGGACAGGGAACTCGCGTCGCCGAACACGTGGGTGTTCCTCACGAGCGGTCTCGGACGGTCACCGGTTGGGTGCGCCGTCGACCAGGCGGGCGTCAGGTCTTGACGACGATCGGGGACACGATCGTGGGGCTTCGCCAGTACAGGCATCCGGGCGGCGGGCTCACCCGGCACAGCCGCCACGCGATCTCCCGGAAGCCCGCCTTCCGGAGCCGTCCGCGGTGTGGCTCCAGGGAGGTGGCCTCGTCGGAGTAGTAGGTCAGCACGCCGCCCGGTCGCAGGAGGCGGTGGGCCTCGGCGAAGAAGGCGAAGTGGTTGCCGTGCACCTCTTCCCGCGCCAGCGGGTACGTGTCGAACAGGATCCCGTCGAAGGACTGGTCGCGGAGGCAGGGGCAGATCGCCTGCCAGAAGCCGAGCATCGGGAGAACGGGGTGCTCGGCGGTGGCGCCGAACGCCAACAGCTCGGCGAACACGTCGCGGTTCGCCTCGATGACCACGTGGGTGTCGATCGGTTGGCGCTGGATGTGGCCCGCGGAGATCCCCAGACCGAAGCCCACCTCCAGCACCCGCCCGCGCCGGGACGTCGCCACGACGGCGAGGTCGCGCATGTACGGGTCCTCCCAGCGCTCCATCACGGGGTGCCCCAGGATGCGCAGCCCGTGCTCGCCGTACTCCGCCGTCGCCTCGACCCACTCCTCCCGTGCGTCCGGGAAGCCGATCGCGTCCCGGGTGCGCGCGGTCGCGGCACGCGGCTGGGCAGAGTCGACAGGTCGCATCGTCGGACCTCGTTATCGCGCGCGTTCCGACTGGAAACACGCGTGGGCCGCGCCGCCGTCTGGAATCGGTGGCTTCCTGACACGAGGCTGCACCGGGTCCGTTCCTTCGAAACGTGTTTCCCTCGAACGAGTGAGCAGCAAACGCGCGTGACCTGGGCGTTCGCCCCGCGCCGACAGAACCAGCCGACCGCCCCAGCACACCAGCGAGGGTTGCCCTCGGCGCGTCACCGGACTCCGTTGCCCACGCTGGCGAACATCGCGCGCACGTGGGGCTCCAGGGCGCGGTCCCTCTCGATGCCGATCCACCGCCGGCCCAGCCGTTCGGCGGCGAGGCTGGCCGCTCCGGTGCCCGCGAACGGATCGAGGACGAGGTCACCCGCTCGGGACAGCAGTTCCACGAACATCATCGGGAGCGAGACGGGCCAGCGTTGCCGGTTCGGCTCGAGTCCGGTCGCGGCCAGAGCGCGCTCGTAGGCCCGGTCGGCCTCGTCGGCGGCGCCGAACTCCAGGAGGTTGCCACGCAGGTGGTCGACGTAGGGCGGCCGTCGCAACGCCGCCGCGTCGTAGTACACGTCGTACGTGCGTGACATGACCCAGATGGGCAGGACCAGGTCCGCGGCGCGCGCGGGGCAGGCGGGCGTGAGGCGTACCGGTTGCGGCGTATAGCAGTAGAAGTCCTGGATGAGACGCCATCCGGAACCAGCGAGGGTGTGGATCGCTGCCGCGTGCTGCACGGCCTTCCCCGGCGCGTCGGTCAGCCAGGTGGCGCCCAGCTCGAAGACGAGGGAACCCGTGGGGCGGAGGATGCGGGCGAACTCCGCGCAGAAGGGGCGGAACCACCGCACGAAGGAATCCCCGGTGTGATGTCGCTCCGGGATCTCCGCCGGGCCGCCGAAGGGCGGCGAGAAGAGCAGCAGATCCACGCTCGCGTCCGGGATCGTCCGCATCAGGTCGAGGCTGTTCCCCCAGTAGTAGACGCCGTGCTTCGCCGTGATGCGACAACGGTCGTGCTTCGCCAGCAACTCTGTCATCCGATCCACCCACCACTGTTCCCGCCGTGGCTGTCGTGACGGGTGCCCGGGTAACCCTCCTCGCGGCCATCACCCGCTCAACCTCCAGCTTCAGCGATGTGGGTGACGTGGGAGTGGAGACCTCTCCGCTGCGGAACAAAGAGCTGTCACTGAACAGATGCAAACGTGTGCGTTGTCGGGGTGGGATCAGGACTACGCCGCCGTTCTGTCCTCACTGCGGGAACCGTCGGATCACGCCTGACTGCATCACGAAGTCGACCCGCCCCATGATCTCCAGGTCCTGGAAGGGATCACCTGGTACCGCGACGAGGTCGGCGACACACCCTGGGCGTACCCGGCCCAGTTCCGGGCGCCGCAGGAGGTCTGACGCCGTGCTCGTCGCGGCGCGCAGCACGCGGAGGGGACTCAGCCCGATGCTCGTCATCGCGGTGAACTCGCGCCAGTTCTCGCTCGCCATGTCGCCGCTGGCGTCCGAGCCGAGGACCACCCGGACCTCGCTGTCGGACAACGCGTTCATGAAGGTGCGCATCTGTTCGGCGTGCTGTCGGAACTGCGTGCGGGCGAAGTCGGGTTTGTCGGCCCAGAAGTCGTCGTCGTCGAGCCGGGTCAGGTGGGACAGCGGGCGGTGCAGCGTCGGCACCAGGAAGATCCCGTGCTCCTCCAGGAAGGGCAGGATCGAGGGGGCGCACAGGCTGGCGTGCTCGACGGAGCGCACTCCGGCCCGGACGGCGCGTCGGACGGCCTCGTCGACGAAGGCGTGCGTGGTGGTGGGCAGGTTGAGGTCGCGGGCGGTGCCGACCAGCGCGTCCACCTCCTCCTGGGAGTAGGCCGTCCAGGTCGGGTCGTCGCCGCTGGTGCTGAACCCGCCGCTGGCGGCGAACTTGACCCAGTCGGCGCCGGCCCTGGCCTGCTCCCGCACCCGGTGCCGTATCTCGTCGACGCCGTCGGCCAGCGTCCCGATCTCCGCGCCGTAGCGGCGACGCAGCACCGGCATCTTGTCGCCGTGCCCGCCCCTGGCGGAGATGATGTTGGGCGCCACGACCATCCGCGGGCCGCGGATCACGTCCTGCTCCTGTGCGTCGCGGAGGTCGACGGTGGCGGCCAGCTCGGCGGTGCCCAGGTCCCGGACGGTGGTGAACCCGTTGGCGAGCAACATCCGCATCGGGGGAAGCGCCCGCAACACCTGGGCGGTGACGGGTGAGGTGTTGAAGGTTTCGGCCATCACGTGGACGTGGCAGTCGACCAGACCGGGCAGGAGCGTGTGCCCCGGCAGGTCGACGACCGCCGGCGCGTCGGGCATGTCGGTTCCGGTGCCGGCGGACTCGACGCGTCCCTCGCGGACGAGGACCCAGGAGTCCGAGGTGGGGTGCGCGCTGTCGCCGTCCCACAGCCTGTCGGCGGTGATGACGCAGTCGAGCGGCTGCCCGGTGATCGCGGAGGGTTGTGTCCGCCCGTGAACTCGCAACTCGGGAGACGACATGCCGGGGATGTCGGGGTGTTGGGGCATGTGCTTCTCCCTCCGGCGGGCCGGTCACGTTCGTCGCCCCCGCGTTCGTCGCTCTCAGGGCCAGGTGTGCACGGGCTGGCCGCTGGTGCTCAGATCGATGTAGCGGACCACCAGTTCGCGCAGCGCGGCCTCGACGGACATCCGCTCGGCGAGGTCGGCGAAGGTGCGTTCCTGCCACTGCGCGCCGGTCTGCCCCCGCCGGGTCCGGTCGGCCATGACGGACAGCAGTTCGTCGGACTCGCCCGAGTCGATTCCCAGCGTGCGCAGACCCTTGACGGCCAGCGGGAGCAGACGCGGGACCAGGTCCGCGGCGCTGGTGACCGTGGGATCTCCGCTCGACGCCTCCGTCGGCCAGTGCAGTCTCGCGGCCAGCCCGTGCGCGGCGGCCGCGTAGAAGTTCTGTTGGGCGTAGTGGAAGGGAAACCGCGGGGTCAGGTCGGCGACGTGGTGGGCGAGATGGGTGGCCAGACCGAGCAGGAACGCGGTGTTGGCCATCATGTCCACAGTGGTCGGTCCGGCCGGCAGCGGCCTGATCTCGATCCTGAGGTGGCCCGAGCCGACGGGGTCGTACACCGGGCGGTGCCACGGCCACACCGTGCCGCGGTGCAGGCACAACTCCGCCAGCCGCGGCGTGCGGCCGGCGTCCAGAGCCGCGGAAGGGTCCTCTTCGGACAGGTTCGGCAGCATGACGTCGTGGCAGCGGACGATCTGCTCGAAGCTCTCCACGGGGCCGTGCCGCAACCAGTCCTGGCCGAAGCCGATCCGGGGACGCAGCCCCGGTTTGACGGCGGCCCCGTCCCGGTCGCCGATGGCCTGCTCGTGCAGGGTGATCCGGGTTTCCCGCCACAGCCGCTGTCCGAACAGCAGGGGGGAGTTCCCCGCCGCCGCCAGGACGGGCGCGATCGCGAGCTGCAGCGCGTTGTGCACCGCGACGAACTCGGCGGGTTCGACGCTGAGGTGGATCTGGCAGGAACAGCACGCGGCCTGCACCGCGACGGAGTGCGACCAGAACTCGCAGTGGTCCTGCCCGGTGATGCCGACGCGGAACGGGTCGGTCCGCCGGTGGCCCAGGGCGCGCTCCAGCGTCTGGTACCGGTTCAGTTCGGTCATGTTCTCGTGCCGCAGGTGCCGACGCCGGAGCGTGGGCAGGATGCTGATCAGCACGGGTCGGGCGTCCACTTCGGAGGCCGCTGCGGACACCAGCCGGAGCAGGTCCTCCATCTCCGCGCGCATCATCCCCAGCGAACGGCCGGCGACGGGGCGGGGGGTGAGGTTGAGTTCCATGTTGTAGCGGCCGACCTCCATGCCGACGCGGTCGTCCGCTGCCGCCGCCCGCACGGTGTCGTTGTGCGGGGCGGGGGCCGCGTCGCCGTCGGCGAGGAACAGTTCGAGCTCGGCGCCCACGGTGGTGTGGGGCTGCCCGAACCCGTCGCGGTCCAGCAGTGCCGCGAGAACGACCAGGGACTGCTCAAGCCGTTGTCGGAACCGGATGTACTCGGACTCGGTGAAGTCCCGCCAGCACACGTCCTGTCCCATCCCGGGCTCCTCACGTCCGGTCCGGGTGCCGGGAGCGAGACGCGGGCACCGCGCCGCACCCGGGTGGTCTTGCGTCGTGTGGTGCCGCACCGAGTATCCGTCCACAGTGGGCGTCCGTCCATGCCGATCGCGCGGGCGCGGGCAGGAGTGGGCGGCGGGCGGAGCGCCACGCGGCCAGAAGCACCCGTTCCGGTTGTTCTCGTTTCGGTGGACGGGTACCGGGGCACGCCAGCAGTCGGATGCCGCACGGAGGAGCTGAGCGACGGTACGTGGCGGTTCAGCGAAGCGCGAGTCGCCCATCGGCGGTCGCGGCTTGTTCTCCTCGCGGCCGAACCTCGCGCGTCCCGACACGCGTGCCACCCGTGGACGTTCCCGAGGCATCCCCCCAGCGGACAGGCGCGACGAGTCACGACGACACCGCGCGGCGCCTGCCGAGAACTCAAGAGCTGAGAGCTGAGAGCTGAGAGCACCGAAGGACAGAAGGACATGGCGAAGACGCCCAGGGCGCGGGACGGCAGACTCCGCGTCACCGGCTGGTCCGGCGACACCCGGTACTTCCGTTTCGCCGAACGCGACGAGTTCGATCCGCAGACGGTGAAGGACGTGCTCGACGGCGCCGTCGCCGGCGTCATCTTCCGCGGCGTGATCGCCCCACCCGTGTGCCGGGAGCTGGCCGAGCGGTTCTGGGCCAGTCCCCGGCGTCGCCGCCGCAGCAGCGAGGCGCCCAGTTACTACATCGGCGCCTACCACTACGGCAAACCCACGCAGCAGTACCTCAGCGAGGCGGACGAGACAGCCTCCGCCGTCGACGATGTCCTCGCCGGCCCCGACGACCCGGTCCGGCACTTCACCCAGGCGCTGGCACAGGTCCTCGGTGAACAGGGCACGACGCTGCGCCGTGCCCGGCACGGGCCCCAGCAGGCGGGGCGTGTGTTGCTGCGCTCCTGGCACGCCCACGGCGAGTACGCGTTGGAACCCCACGAGGACCTGTCCCAGTGCACGGACCCGCGCCAGCACGACTTCGAGATCCAGCGGGTGGCGCGGCACCGGGTCTGCGCGGTGAACATCTGCCTGGAGAACGGCGACGGCGGCCGGCTCGTCTACTGGAACATCCAGCCGGACAGGGAAACCAGGACTCGGCTGGGCGTGCGCCACACCGGAGCGCCCTACCCGGTGGACCAACTCGACGGCGTCGAGCGCCAGTGGATCGAGGTGGGGCAGGGGGACCTCTACGTCTTCAACGGCTCGCACATCCACGCCGTCGAGCCCTCGACCGAGCCCGGCCAGCGCCGCACGACCGCGGCCAGCCTGCTCGGGCGCGTCGACCGGAACACGGTGGTCACCTGGACCTGACCACGCCGCCCGACTTCTTCTGGAGCGCACGGAGATGGTGAGTGATGAGCGACCGTCCCGCCTTCCAGCTGTTCCGCGGTTACGCCGCGTCCGCCGTGTTGTCCTCCCTGCACATGGCGGGCCTGATCGGGCCGCCCGACCGCACGACGTCCGAACAGCACGTCGACGTGCCCGACACCCGCGGCCGTCCCGTTGTCCTCGCCTGCCTGGAGTACCTGCGCCGCCACGGCCTGGTCGACGGGGAGGGCCAGCGCTACCGGCTCACCGAGGCCGGCTCCTCGGTCTACCGGGACGCCAGCTACCTCGTCTGGTTGCACGGCGGCTACGGCCGGGTTCTGGCCCAGCTACCGGAACTGCTGACCGGGCGGGCCTTCTTCGGCGTCGACATCACCCGGGACGGGCGATGGGTCGCCGACGCCTCCGCGCTGATCGGCCGGATCGACTTCGTCCCGCAGGCCATGGAGATCCTCGCCGACGTCGACTTCACCCGCGTGCTGGACCTGGGCTGCGGCAACGCCCGGTTCCTCCTGCGGGTGTGCCAGAGGTTCGGCGCGGTCGGCACCGGCGTGGACATCAGCCTCGAGGCCTGCGAGCGGGCCCGGCGCGAGGTCGAGGAGTCCGATGTGGACGGACGGGTCACGATCCGCTGCCAGGACGCCGTCGACCTGGACTCGATCCCCGGGCTGGCCACCACCGACCTCGTGGTCACCTTCGCGCTCCTGCACGAGATCCTGCACCAGGGCCTCGACGTCCTCGTCGGGTTCCTGACGCGACTGGCCGACGCCCTGCCCACCGGGGCCCGGCTGCTGACCCTGGAGGTCGCGCCGGCCGACCCGGACGCGGTCCACGACGGCTGGGCTCCGGAGTTCACCCTGGTGCACGCCCTGATGGGCCAACGCCTGTTCACCGCGCGGCAGTGGACCGAAGCCCTCCGAGAGGGCGGTTTCCGGACGCGGTCGGTGACCTACCCGCCACTGCCCAACGGCATGTTGCTGTTGGCGGAGAACACCCGCTGACCAGGCGCCCGCGGGCGTCGGCGTCGGCTGTGTCGGCGCGGGCCACGACGGCGTCGGCCCGGTCGCCGGCCACAACCCGCTGGAGGAACGGTGCCCACGAACCCGGAGGATCTCCGCATTCCCGAGCGAGCCGACCAGGTTCCCGAGAGCGATGACCTGGACCTGTTGCGCGACCTGGCGGAGCGGGTCCGACGCCAGGAGCTGAGCATGGTGGGGTTCCCGGTCAACCTCGGCTTCGACTACCGCCACCTCGCCGACTTCCTGGCCCTGCACCTCAACAACGCCGGCAGCCCGGGCGAGGCCAGCGACTACACCCTCGACAGCAAGCCGTTCGAGCAGGCCGTCGTGCGGTTCTTCGCCGAACTCGCCGGCGGCGACCCGGACGCCACCTTCGGCTATGTCACCCACGGAGGCACGGAAGCCAACCTCTTCGCCGCCTACGTCGGCCGCGAACGCCACCCCGAGGCCGTGTTGTACGCGTCGGCGGAGGCGCACTACGCGATCCCGAGAATCTCCCGTGTGCTCCGAATGCCCTACGTGACAGTGGAGAACAACGCCGAAGGAGCCATGGACCCCGACGCGCTCCGCCGTGAGCTGCGCAGCCGCCCGCACCTACCCGCGCTCGTGATCGCCACCGTGGGCACGACCGGGCGCGGTGCGCTCGACGACGTCGCCGCCATCCGCCAACTCGCGGACGAGGAGGGCGTCACCGCGTTCGTCCACTCCGACGCGGCGTTCGGCGGCCTGCTGGCCGCCTTCGCCCAACCCCCCTTCCCCTGGGGCTTTCCGGCCGGGGCCGACAGCGTGATGGTCACCGGCCACAAGATGGTCGGCCTGCCGTTCCCGGCCGGCGTCGTGCTCGCGCGCGGCTCCGACGTGGAGATGATCAGGCAACCCGGGGCGGCGGTCGGCAGTGCCGACGACACGCTCAGCGGAGGCAGGAACGCGCTGTCGCCGCTCATGCTGTGGTACGCCCTGCGCCGGCTCGGGCGGGAGGGCCTGGCGCGTCGGGTGCGGTACTGCCTGGAGGTGACCGACTACGCCGTCCGCCGCCTGGCCGAGATCAACCAGCATCCCAACCGGGCGCCCGGCGGCAACGTGGTCCTGTTCGACCTCCCCTCCCTGGAGGTCATGCGCGAGTGGACACTGCTCAACGAGAACGGGCGGGCGCACCTGGTCGTCATGCCCCACGTCACGCGGGAGCACGTCGATCAGCTCTGCGCCGCCCTCCGGCCGTGACCCGCTGTCACGGGCTGGGCTCGGGCGTCACCCGAGGGCGGCCGGTGTCTCGCCCAAGAGGCGAAGAACGTGTCACCCACACAGGTTCAGGTGTGTGTCACGCGGGGGTCGGGCAGGACTACCGTTCCGCCATGACGCGTGCTGGGGTCGTGTTGGGCGGCTACCTCGCGACGGTTCACCGGTTCGTCACGCAGCGCGGCGAGACCAACGACACCGACCGGCTCTGCACCTCGGGCCGCGCTGTCCTGACGGGCGACGGTCTGGCGTTGATCGCGTTCCTGCACGCCGCCCGGACGTACCTGACGGTGCACCAGGCTCCGGAGGAGGTCTGGCGGTGGCACGAGGCCGCGCTGACCGTGGTGATCGACCTGGTGATCGACGGCGCCACGTTCCAGCGCCTGGACGAGGACCTCCGCCAGGGCCTGGTGACCACGTACCACGCGGCCAGCGGCCGCGGCCCGGAATGCGGCGACAGCGCTGACCTCGCCTGCCGGTGAACCCGCGCGCGGCGCCGCCGACCAGGTCCGACCGGGTTCGGCAGGGTTCGGCAGGGGAGCGGTGGTCGTCGCTGCCCCTGATGTTCCAGGTCCTGCACGGCGACGTGGACCAGGAAGTCGTCGTCGCCGGATCTTCGGCAAGAACGGCGGTGGGGTGGGCGGCGTCATCACCGCCCACCCCGCCCCCGTCTCGCGCGGCGCCGTCGTGCCGGACGCGGTCACGCGTTGGTCGGCACGCCCGCGTTGCGGAGGATCTCGCGCGCCGGCAGGGCCACGCTCTGCGCCGCGGTCAGACCGGTCGCGGCCAGGTGGGCGTCCACGATCCGCAGACCCACCGCGTACCCGGCGAAGTCCGGCAGCCCCACCGGCTCCTGCCCCATGTGCCGGGCGGTGGCGTCGCCCATCACGTACGGGAGCAGGTTGTGCATCCCGGCCAGGTCGATGTCGGCGGTGATCCTGTCGTAGGCGCGGTCCAACTCCGCGCCGGTCAGCCGCTGCGACCACGGGCCCACGGCCTGCTCGCCGGCCAGCTCCCGCACGAACGCCTCGGCCAGCCCCTCGGCGACGACGTGCTCCCCGACCGTGACGGTCGCCGGGTTCCAGACCACGTTCGCGTAGCGCACGTTGTGGTGGAGCTCGTGCGCGGCGCAGTAACCGATCTTCTCCAGGCTGGTCTCGGTGGGCCACATGACGAGCTGGATCGCGCCGGGGAACCCACCCATCCCGAAGTAGCCCTCGCTCCGGACCGTCAGGTGGTCGTCGTCGGGGTTGCCGAGCACGAGGACGACGTGCACGGTCTCGGCGTGCCTGGCGTCGGGCACCGCGGTGAGCCGCGCCGCGGCGGCGGACAGGGTCTCCTCGATCCGGCGCCACACCCCGGCATCCCGCATCTGGTGCAGGGCGGACGCGTACCGGGGGTCGTCCTGGTCGATCCGGAAGCCGCTGCCCATGGTGGTGTGCATCTGGACCAGGTCCACATCACCCATCACGGCCATCGCGCTTTCCAGCGGGCTGAGCATCTCCCGCAGGGCGTCGGCCCGCTCCGCCACCGGTCGCCGCAGGAGGTCGAGGGTGGCCGACGCCGTGTCGTGAACAACGATCTTCATGGCCCAGGACCGTAGGGCCTCACGTTACGGGAGGGTCAAGCCGAGCGGACCGGGTCGCCGCTGGCGGTTTCTCCACACAGGACACTGGTTGGTCCGACATGGACTGGTCGCGCAAGAGTGTGGTGGGGTGGAGAGTCGCGTTGTCCACTGTGAACGGTCGCTGTCTGATCTCTCCGTGAACTGCCTGTCTCCCACAGCGTGTTCGAGCAGAACAGTGGGAGATTCACGTCATGGGAACAGGCTGGTCCGGCCCGCCTTCACGGTGCCGGACCAGCCACTGCCATCTCGGGGTTCACTACCACCTGTCGATCCGGGGAACCGGGTTGCCCCGGAGGAACATCAGGCGTCGGAGCGGGCGCCGGAACATCAGGGCGCCGAACCCGAGGGCGACCACCAGCGCCGGCGCCGCCAGGGACAGCAGGTCCCCGCCCGCACCGCCCGGACCGCCCCCGCCCGGACTGCCCGAGTGCGCCGCCGGCGCCGCCAGGGCGGGCTGCTGCGCCCCGTCGTCGGCGGGCGCGCTCGCCGGGGCGTAGCCGTCGCAGGCCCCCGGGAAGGTCTGGCAGTAGGTGGGACGGCCGGCCACCGGCTGCGCGCTCAGCACGGCGTGCGCCACCGCGCGGCCGAACGCGTTGGCTCCGCCCTCCAACAGCCTGTTGAAGTCCGCCGGCCCGACCTCGGCGCCCTTCTTCGTGCTCACGCCGAAGATCGTGTCGCCGTCGGACATCGTGTGCGCCGGCCGGATCGCCCGCGCGAGACCGCCGTGCGCGACCTGGGCCAGCTTCTGGACCTGCGGGGCCGTCAGCTTCGCGTTGGTGGCCACCACGCCGATCGTGGTGTTCTTGTCCACGTCGGCGCTCGGCCTGTCGGCCGGCTTCGACGACGGCGTCGTGGCCTGGCACCCCGCGGGCGGTCGGCGCGTGTTCCCGAACTCGTTCCCGACCTCCAGGTGCAACGAGTAGAGCTCGCAGCCCCGGGTCTCGTCGTAGGCCTTGCCGAACGAGTTGACCACGACGAACGCGGCCACCGTGACGCCGTTGCCCAGGTTCAGGCTCGCGGTCCCGACGCCGCCCTTGAGGCGGAGGCCGGGGCCGTCGGTCCCCGCTCCGGTGCCGGCGCCGACGCTGCCCTGCCTGACCGGCCCCGACCGCGCGGCCTTCGCCGCCTCGTAGCCGAACTTCCGGTCCGGCGTGACCTCCAGCCGCTTGGCGAAGTCCGCGCCCTGCTCCAGGTCGTAGATGATCGCCCCGGCGACGCCGGGCAGCGTCTTGCCCTCCGCGTAGACGTGCCCGACCTTCTGCTCCCGCAGGTGCTGCACGACCCCGTCGTAGGCCGACAGCCCGGCTCAGCTCCCACCGGACAGGACCAGGCCGTGGAACGCCGGCTGCGCGGTGACCGGGTCGAGCGCGTCGGTGTTGACCGTGCCCGGGATGCCGCCGCGGACGTCGACGCCGACCTGCGCGCCCTCCTTCATGAGGAGCACGCTCGTGCCGGTGACGTTGGCGTGGTCGGTGTGCTGGCCCACCTCGATCCCGGCCACGTCGGTGATGGAGTTGGTGGGACCGGCGGCGGGCTCCTGGGCGCTCGCCACCGGCGCGGGGAGCGCGGCGGCGAGCGCCGCCGCCGCCGAGAGCCCGGCGAAAGCCCGTCCGGCGGCTGACCACGACCGTGTCCTCTGCTGTCCCAGCACCGGTCTCTCCTCGTCCTCGTGTTGTTCCCAGTGGACGCGCGGTCCGCGGAAGGCCCGTCCCGTGGCTCGTCGACCAGGCTGTGTGGACGCGCTTCCCGAGCCTGTCGCGTGGCCTGGTCGACCGCGTCGGATCCGTCTCGGATCCGTCCACTCTCTTGCGCGGCCGACCAGGCTCGTGTCGACGTCGGCCGGGGCGGCCCCACCGCGGCGAGGGGCAGCCGGGTCACCGTGGTGCCGGCCGGCACCACCACATCCGGTCAGTCGATGACCTGGACGTCCTTCCAGAACGCGACCCGGTCGCGCACCATCTCCGCCTCGGGCTTGGGCTCCGGGTAGTACCAGACCGCGTCCTCGGAGCGCTCGGCGCCGTCCTCCAAGGTGTAGTAGGAGGCCACACCCTTCCAGGGGCAGAAGGTGTGCGTGCTGGAGGCGCGGAGCAGGTCCTCACGAAGCGCGCCGCGCGGGAAGTAGTGATTGCCCTCGACGACGACGGTGTCATCGCTCTCGGCGACAACGATGTTGTTCCACATGGCCTTCGGCATGACGACCATCCTCCTCGACACCGCCCCCGCGAGTACGACTCCGGTCAGGCCCGGCGCGTGAACCGCCGCCACCACCGGCGCGGTTCCGGCGGCGCCTGACCTCGCGGTTGCTGGTCCACCACCGCGTCCCCGGCCGGGGGCCCGGTCGGCGCGGACTGGTCCTCCCGCCACTGCCGCACCGCCGTCTCGACGTTCACCGGGGCGACTGGCACCCGGGGGCCGGATGGCGAGCGCAGCCAGGCGACGATCCGCTCGTTCAGGTCCCGCACGACCGCACGCGCGACCTGTTCGGAGCGCAGGTCCCGCAGCGTCTCGCGAAGCTGCTCGATCTCCTTGCGGAGCCGCAGCGACGTGGGGAGGAGGACGTCTGTCGGCAGGCCTTCCCGACGCGCCTTGTCCCTGACCCACCACAACTCGTCGTACTGCTGGTGCGCGTTCGGCAGCGGTTTGCCGGCGCCGGGGAGGTTGTCGAACTCGCCGCGTTCCGCCGCCTCCCTGATCTGCTTGTCAACCCACGACTCGAACGTGACCCCTGGTGGTTTGCGTTCAGTCATGCGGCCATTCTCCCTCCCCGCTCGCGGATCGGGACTGTGCGCACCTCGGCGTACACCAACGCCAGCGGTGATGACGGCAGGCCCCGCATCTGTCCCATCCACGAGCCCGGCCCCTCTCGGAGTCACCGTTCTGACTGCGATGACATGATCCGCCAGGCCGACACCTCGTCCACGGTGTGCAACGGGGTCGACTTCGACCGCATGCGCAACCCCGGGTTGGGGCTGCTCGTCATTGGCGCGCGGTTGGAGCGCGTCTGCGCCCACACCTACTGGAACCAGTGAGGCGGACCGGTTCGGCCTGGAGATCCGCGACGACGGTCAGTGGTTGTGGTTGGACAGCCCCGACACGGTGCTTCGCGTCCTGGCCAGTCGGAGCTGACTGCTCTCCCTTGTGCGGTGTCTGTGCCGGGCCCGCGCACTCCTGTGGTCTGGCGATCGTCCGGTCGGCGTGCCTTCTGACCTGCGGGGACGGGGGAGGGGTGACAACTCTTTAGGGTGTAAGCTACCGTTTTGTCGTCACCACTTTACGGCCTAAAGAGTTAGCGAGGAGACTCATGGTCCAGGCGACGTTGCACGACGGAAGCCCGCTCGAACTGGAGGTGCACGGGTCCGGCCCCACCGTGTTGCTCCCGGTCAACCCGCACCCCGCGACGGGTTCGCGCGCCGACGAGATGCGGAAGTGGGGCATGGACCCCGAGCTGGGGCGCTCCCTGGTCCGGGGCCTCGGCGACGACTTCCGCGTCGTGGCCTTCGACTACGAGGGCCACGTGCTGGCGCACCCCAAGCCCGACACCCTGACCCCGGACAACATCGCCGCCGACCTGGTCGCCGTCGCGGACGCCGCGGGCGCCGACCGGTTCGCCTACTACGGCTACTCGTGGCTGGCGCTGAGCGGACTCCAGCTCGCGGTTCGCACCAACCGGCTCTCCGCGCTGGCCATGGGCGGCTTCCCGGCGCTCGGCGGCCCGTACGCGGAGATGCTCCGCGTCACCATCGCCACCCACGAGATGTCCGGGTCGGCGTCGAGCGAACCGCAGCAAGCCCCGCAGTCCGGCGACGAGTACGACTGGTCCACAGTGGAGGTGACGATGACCAAGTCGCAGACCCGCCAGTTCGTCACCCTCTACGAGGCGCTGCAGGAGTTCGACGACCGCGCCGCGCAGCCGCTGATCTCCTGCCCCCGCCTGTGCTTCGTGGGTTCGGCCGACACGATCCCGTACGGCGAGCGCTGGGGAGGTGTGACGGTGGACATCGCGGGCGCGGTCGCCGGGCACCGCGCCGAGTTGGAGGCCGCGGGCTGGGACGTTCGGGTCCTCGACGGCCTCGACCACACCACGGCCATGCAGCCCGGGGCCGTGTTGCCCGTCCTCCGGCTGTGGCTGACCGCCCAACTCGGCCGTTGAGTTGGGCCGTTGAGCTGGGCTGTTGATTCGGGTGCGGGGCGACCGGGACACCTACCTCGCCGGTCGCCCCGTCGCTCCGGCCCACTCGGAATCAGGCCCGCGGGAACGAGACGCCGAACTCGGGGCGTGGGCACTGGTCTGTTGGAGTGGTCCGGAGGTTGATCGGCTGTTGGGCCGAATGTCGAAGCGGGCCGCGAACCTAGGCTGAACGGCATGTCCGAGAACGGGAACGTGGGGATCTACGAGTCCGGCGTGGCCGACTTCTACGACATCTGGTTCCGGCACCTGGTCGATTCAGGGTCCACTGTGGAGTGTCTGGCCGGGCTGGCCGGGGAGGGTCCGGTGCTGGAGCTGGGCATCGGCACCGGCCGGGTGGCCCTGCCCCTGCGGGAACGGGGAGTCGACGTGCGCGGCGTCGACGGCTCCCGGGCGATGGTGGCCAAACTCCGGGAGAAACCGGGCGGCGCCGCGGTTCCCGTGACCATCGGTGATCTGGTCGACGTGCCGGTGGACGGCCGGTTCTCCCTGGTGTACCTGGCAAGCGGCACCTTCGCCGAGCTGCCGTCGCAGGACGCGCAGGTGCGGTGCTTCGAGAACGTCGCCCGCCGGCTGACGTCCGATGGGCGGTTCGCGCTCGACGCGCTGGTGCCGGACAGCGCCCAGGTCGGCGGCTCGCCGGTCCAGATCACCTCCACAGTGGACGGTCGGCCGGTGGTGTGGCTCCGCGAGGTGGACCGGTTCGCGCAGCGGTACGTCTCGCACTACCTCATCACCACTGACGAGGGGATGCGGCACGTGCGGGTGCCCTTCCGCTACGCCCCCGCGCCCGAGATGGACCTGATGGCCAGGATCGCGGGCCTGCGGTTGGAACACCGGTGGGGGAGCTGGGCGCGTGCCCCGTTCACGGCGGCGAGCTCCTACCACGTCTCCGTCTACCGCCGAGCGGACCCGTAGTCCCGGTTCGGGTTCAGGCGAACGGATGCGGAGGAGTCGACGCGGGGACGACCTCGTGGCTTCTGGTGGGCGAGTGGCCGCCCGGCGAGGGCAGCTGGTGCGCGCCGGGCACCACGACCCGCACGACCCGAATGGTGCGGGGGCAGAACTCCCGTGATGTCGTCTCCACGGCGACGACGTCGCCTCCGGTGAACTTCGCGACGGCGTGGGGGAGCGGGTCCCACCGGTGCGGCGCCAGCCGATCCACCAGCTCCGTCGCGGTGTGGACGGCCGAGGCGTTCCGCAGCCAGTGGGAGAGACTGTCCTGCCGGTGATGGGTCCACAGCGCCTGTTCCAGCAGCGTGCGGTGCGCCTGGCGGGGGCGGTCGCGAACCTCCGCCCAGGTCCTGGCCGCCACGGGGCTGGTCATGCTCCACCGGATCATCAGCGCCTCGTAGCTGGCGGCTTCGGCGCCCGCCGTCACCGCGTCCTCGTCGTCGACCGCGACGCACCGCGCCCCGTAGGTCTGCCGCCCGCCGGCGCGGTCGCTCAGGCAGGCCAGCAGGCACGCGGTGCCCCCGGGGCCGGGAAAGGCGAGGACGGTGAGGCGCAACGCCAGGCGGGCCACGGTCCCGGCCAGGCTCGGCGGCAGCGGTGTCGGGGTCAGGACGAGCGGGGAGAGCTCGTCGGAGTACCAGGCGCGCCACAGCAGATCGCGCTCCACCACCTCCAGCAGGGCGTGCCGGACCGCGCTGTCCACTGTGGAGTTCGCGGCGGTGCCGGTGGAGCCGCACCGGGGCGTGGTCGTGGCGCCGGCGGGCGGGCGGTGGTGCAGGAAGACACGGCCCGCCGGCACGGCGGTCTCGTGCCCGGTGACCAGCGACCGACCCCACACCCACAGCAGCGGGCGGTGGTCGGACGGGTCGTGGGTCGGCCACGCCGCCGGGTCCAGCGCCGTGGCCCCGGCCCGGCGCAACGCCCGGAACGTGGTGACGAGGGCGCGCGCCTGCTCGGCCGCGCGGCCGGCGAGGATGTTGCTCACCCGCTCGACCAGCTCGCCCCTGGCGCGCGTCGTCACGTTGGTCTCGTCGGCGCCCGCCGCGGCGCCGATCACCACCGGAGCGCCACCGCCGGCACAGGTCGGCGCGAAGGTCGACGACCGGAGCGCCGCCCTGGCGAACAGGACGTGCGACGCGGTCTCGAACGGGCGGAACACCTGCACGGCGACGTGGGAGGGGTGGGGCACGACGTCACCGCGCCACGTTCGCCGGTGGCCGCTGGACTTCCTGCTGGGCGGTCCACGCGCACTCCTCGACCAGGTCCCGGCCGCGGTCGGTCAGCTCGTCGCCGTGCGCGCGCAGGGTGTCGACCGCCTGCTCCGCCTGGCGCAGCAACACGCCGCGCCGGTTGCGCACCGGTTCCTCCGGGACCCTCGGGTCACCAACCAGACGCGTGTGCAGCAAGGCGCAGCGCACCACGACCACGAGCTGTTGGAACAACCCGTTGAGGGGGCGCGGATCGGGCCGCAGCGGCGTCATCACGCGGTGACCACCGTCCGAAGTGGAGCGGACGAACAGCTCTCCGGTCGCCGCCGCGTTGCAGCGGGTGTGTGTCGCCTCGTGCACGAGACTCTCCGCGAACCGCACGGGACCGGGCAGATCGTCGCGCGCGCTGTCCCGGAGGCGCTCCCGGTGCACGAAGATCGCGCCGTGGCAGGTGAAGTCGGTGTACCCGACGATCCCGTAGCCGTCGAGCAACGCGACCTGGCCGACCGACACGCCGATCTCGGCCAGCATGTCCGGCCACCGCGTCGCGAGCAGGTCCACCGCGGCGTCGAACGCGTCCCGGTCGCTCCGCTCCCACGCGACGACGTCGACGTCGATCTCCCGCCCGGACGACCGAAGCGCCGCCGGGAGCTGGCCCCTGGCCCTGGCCACGCTCTCGCCCAGGTGCCGCTCGGGTGGTGGCAGGTCGACCGGCCACGCCGGGTTGGCGTCGATCACGCGGCTGGCGCTGGCGGCGGTGTGGTCCCATGCCTCGGCCCACCGGGCGCCCAGGGCTTCGGCCTGCTCCGGCTTCGCGCGTCGCGCGGCATGCGCCAGCGCCACCAGAGCCGGCGGCGGCGCGTCGGTCACCGAACGGGCGTCGGCCTCGTGGACGATCCCGAGCCGTTGCCGGGACCGGTCGAGCACACCGCGAACCAGGCCGGCCACCGCCGCGCGGTCCCGCTGGGCCGCCTCGGCGTCGGGGAACAACCGCATGCGCCACGCTCCTGTGGTCCTCGGGGTCATCGGCACGGGGTCATCGGAACGGGGTCATCGGCATGGGGTCATCGGCATGGGGCCGGCGGGGGAGGGCCGGGCCGGCCAGGACGTCCGGCCCGGCCCGGGTTGGTCAGTCCGCCGGCGGGACGTCGACGAGCAGCGCGAACTCGGGGAGCTCGTCCTCGGTCACCGTCTCGATGTGGTCCATGGGCCCTTCCTCCTTCCGCGGAACGGTGGTGTTCCGACCGGGCGCCGTGATTTCGGTGCGCGGGGTCGGTGAATTCATGGAACCTGGGCCGGCATGGCGGCACATCCGCTGTTCGAGGGAAAACCACGGCCGTCGGGTCGAATCGCTGTTTGTTGGCGTCGCGCTCTTATTGGTCGCGTGAACGCGACCGTCGACACCTTTTCTGCCGACGGCGGAAGCGCTGTTGTCGCGCTGGGGTCGGGAACGGTCCGGCGCCGTGCGCCAGAAGAGCTTTTCCCGTGGAGCGGGGGCGTGGTCGACAATGTCTCACCACGTCACCGGGAGGTGGACGGGCGAGGGCAGCAACGTGTCGGTGTGCCAACGCAGTTCGTGCTCCGCGACGGCCAGGCGCAGCCGGGGGAGCCGCCGCACCAGGGCGTCGAGCACGGTGGTGAGCTCCAGTCGGGCGAGGTGGACTCCCAGGCAGTGGTGGATGCCGTGGCCGAAGGTCAGGTGCGGGTTGCGGGCGCGGCCGACGTCGAGGCGGTCCGGCGCGGGGAAGACGTCCGGGTCGTGGTTGGCGGCGCTCACGGCCGGGATCACGCCGTCGCCCGCCGGGATCTCCACCCCGCACAGCTCCACCGTCCCGGTGGCGACCCGGACCGCCCCGCCGTCGCTGCGGTGCGGCACGAACCGGAGCAGCTCCTCCACCGCGAGGGGGACCAGGCCGGGATCGGCCCGCAGCCGCGCCAGCTCGTCCGGGTGCCGGAACAACGCGACCAGCGAGTTGACGATCTGGGTCGTCGTCGTCGCGAACCCGTTGACCAGCAACGACACGCACAGGTTGACCAACTCGGCCTGGCTGAGCCGGTCCTCGTCGCTGTGGGCGGCCGCCAGCGCGCGGAGCAGGTCGTCGCCGTCCCGCGCGCGCCGGGCCGCGATCAGCTCGGCGAAGTACCGCTGGAACCGCGCCCGCGCGGCGTGGACCTCGTGCGGCGGGTGCCCGCCGGCGCTGAGGAAGACCTCCGCCCAGGCGTGGAAGGCGGCGCGGTCGCCCTCGGGGACGCCGAGCAACTCGCAGATCACCGTGATGGGCAGCGGCTGGGCGAGCTCCGCGACCAGGTCGGCCGGCGGTCCACTGTGGACGATCGCGTCCACCCGCCGCCGGACCAGCCGCTCCACCCCGGGGCGCAGCCGCTCGATCCGCCGGGCCGTGAAGGCCGGCGCGACCAGCCGGCGCAGCCGGGTGTGCTCGGGCGGGTCCATGGCGCCCAGCGTGGTGGGCTCGTGCACGACGGCGTTGCAGCGCGGGCCCCGGGGGCGGACGGCGGCGGCGCGGCTGAGGAGGGGGTCGGTGAGGACCCCGCGGACGCCGGCGTGGCTGGTGACCAGCCACGCGGTGTCCCCGGTCGGGAGTCGGACCCGGCTCGCCGGGGCGCGGCGGCGGAGCCGGGCGTAGTCCGGCGGCAGGTCGAGCGGGGTGGGGGAGGAGCGGAACGGGAACGGCGCCGGCGCGGACTCGAACGGCATGCGCGCCTCCACGGGGCCTGGGGGTGGGAGGTGGAGGACCCGTCGGCGACGGGGTCACGGCTCGTGCCTGATCTTGATTCACTGCGTGACAACGACATTACTGAGAGTGAAAAGCGGTGCGCAAGGGCAAGGCCGAAAAGCGGACGAATGTTGGTCCATCGCGCCCGCGCGTACCCGGACCAGTCAGTTGCCCCGTCCGGCCGGTCCCGTTCCCTTGCCCGCACAATCACCGGTCCCGTTGTTCCCACAATCACCGGTCGCGGTCAGCGCGGTGATTCGCCGGCTGAAGTCCTCGGGCGTCCGGGGTATCCAGAACGCGGCCGCCACGGACACCGCGACCCCGAACAACAGGAAGGCGAACGCGGCGGTGTAGGAGTGGACGTCGATCAGGACGCCCATCGCCAGCGGCGCGACCGCGCCCGACACCTGCCCACCGAAATTGATCAGGCCGTTGACCGTCCCGGAGATCTCCGCGGGCAGCGAGCGCAACGGCAGTCCGTAGACGGACATCACCGCCAGGCCCCGCACGCCCACCGCGAGCGTCACCAGGACCAGGAACGGCGCCACCCCGTCGACGAACAGGACGGCCGTGATCAGCAGGCCGGTCACCGCCAGCGCGGGCACCACCAGCCACTGCGGCCGGTGGTGGAAGTACCGGTCGAACAGCACGCCGCCGACCATGATCGCCACCGCCTCCAGGAACTGGGGGGCGGTGCTCGCCACGCCCGCCCAGCCCACCCCGACGTGCTGGACCTCGACCAGGTAGCTGGGCAGCCAGGAGCCGACGCCGAACCCGATGATGTTGATGCCGCCGAACAGCAGGGCGAACCGCCACAGCACACCCACCCGCAGGACCCGCCACGCCCCGGCGAGGCCGAGCCGCTCGCCGCCGCTCTCCGGTTCCCTGCCGCTCTCCGGTTCCCCGCCCGCGGTCGGCCGCGGCGGCGGCAACAGCCACCAGACCACCGGCGCGGTGACCACACCGGCCGCCGCCACCAGCAGGAAGCTCGGCCGCCAGCCCAGCGTCGCCAGCAGCGGCCCCACCACCAGCGGCGACAACGCGCCGGCGAACTCGGTGGTGCAGAACATGACGCCGTACGCGGTCATCCGCCGGTCCGGGTCGGCCCGCTCGGCCATCGCCTTCATCGAGGCGGCCGGCAACGCGGCGACGCTGACCGCGAACAGCACCCGGGCGCCCAGGAAACCCCAGAACCCGGCGACCAGCCCGGTGGCCGCGGTGCAGACCGACCACGCCACCAACCCGGCGACCATGGTCCGCGCGCTGCCCATGCGGTCGGCGATGATCCCGGCCGGGATCTGGCTCGCCGCGTAGACCGCGTAGGACACCGTCAGCACGAGCCCCTGCGCCGACGCGCTCAGCCCCAGGTCCGCGCCGATGAGGGGCAGTGCCACCGGCAGGATCGCGCGGTCCACGTAGTCCACCAGCCAGGCCAGGGTCAGGACCGCGATCGTGATCGTGACGGTTCTCGCCGCGGTCACGCCCCGGACCCGGGTGTCGGTGTCGGCGACCATGGGGACCTCCCGTCGTTCGTCAACGGTGGGCGGCGGAGAGGGCGGGGCGTCCGGCGTCCCGGCACGGCATCGGGCGGGCGACGTCAACCGGGCGACATCGGCCGGGGCGACGACGGAGAGTGGGCAGCCGAAGGGCCTTTCCGCGAGAGTAACGGCGGCGTGCGGAGCCGGCCGCACCCGAACGGTCAGTGATCCCTGTGCTGTTCGGGCGGCACATCCACCCGAACCACGGTGTCCCGCGCCGCGCACGTCACCCGTTCGGCAATGTCCGTCGCGGCGGCGGTGCCGACCTGGCGGTTGTCCGACGCCCGGCGTCCGGGCCACGGTCGTGGCGTGGGACGCGAGGCGGTGGTGTTGGGCGGCGCCGGCCAGACCGGAGTCGCGATCGCGCGGCGGCTGGTCCGGGACGGATGGGCCGTCGTCCTCGCCACCCGAGGGCGCCGCCGGCTTCCCGGGTCGCTGGCGGAACTCGGAGTGCGCCAGGTGCCGTTCGACCGCTCGGATCCGACCGCCGATCTCCGCCGGCTGGCCACGGGCAGGGACCTGCTCGTGGACTGCATCTGTTACACGGAGCCGGAAGCGCGTCAGCTCCTCGCGGCCGCGGAGGGCGTCGGGCACCTGACGGTGATCTCCACCGCCGCCGTCTACGTCGACCACGCCGGCCGCACGATGTTCGCCACCGAGCCCGAGCTGTTCCCGTGCTACCCCGACCGCATCACCGAGGACCAGCCCACCGTCCCCGCCGGCTCCGACACCTATGCCACCCGCAAACGGTTGGTGGAGAAGATCCTGCTCGACGGCTGCTCCGTCCCGGTCACCGTGTTGCGCCCCGCTGCCATCCACGGACCCCACTCGACCCATCTCCGGGAGTGGCACTTCGTCAAGCGCGCACTCGACCGCCGCCCGCACGTCCTGCTCGCCGACGGCGGCCGGAACCGGTTCCAGACCACCGCGACCGCCAACCTCGGCGAGCTCGTCCGGCTGACCGCGACCGACCCCGAGCACCGGGTCCTCAACGCCGCCGACCCGGAGGCGCCGAGCGTGCTGGAGATCAGCCGGGCGGTGGCCCGCCTCCTGGACCACGACCGCCGCGAGATCCCGCTCCCCGCCCACGCGCCCGCCCCGCTCGGCCTGACCCCGTGGACGGTCCCGAACCCGGTGGTGCTCAGCACGGACCGCGCGACACGGGACCTCGGCTACCGCCCGGCGTGCCGGTACGACCAGGCGTTGGCCGAGGAGATCGACTGGGTCGTGCGGGCCACCGCCGACCGGGACTGGCGTGAAGTGCTGCCCCGCATGACATCCGCGTACAGCGGCGTGGACTACTTCGACTACTCCACTGAGGACACCTACCTCGAACAGTCCTCAGTGGACTGACCACGACCTGCCCGGTGTGGGCCAGAGTGCCGAGGTGTTGCCGCCCCCCGGCGGCGAAGTCTCGGGGACCGATCTCCAGGGTGCCCTCGGGGAGATCCCGGAGCCGACGGGCGGTTGTGCGGGGAACGCTCGTCCCGTGCGAATCAGCAGACTTGCCCTGACCGCCGGGCCGCTGTGCTTCCTCGGCTACGGCGTGATCCGGTTCGTGGGCCGGATGGACGGACACTACGGACCGGGGATGGACTGGTTCACGGCCCACGTGGTCGGCCTCCTCGGCTTCGTCATGTTCGGCGCGCTGGTGCTGGGAATCCGCCGTCTGCTGCCGGCCGGCCCCTGGCGCGAGGTCGCCTCGGTGACCGCGCTCGTCAGCCTGGCGACGCTGCTGGTGCAGTTCACGGCCGACATCGTCGCGGGGCTGGTCGCCACCGACCGGGCGGAGATGAGCGCTGCTCTTCAGCCCTTCCAGTCGTTCCCCGGCGTGCGAGCCACCTTCTACCTCGTCGGGCCGCAGCTGTGGGTGGTCGCTCTCCTGGCGCTGACGGTGATGCTGGCGCGTGCCGGCCGGCTCCGGTGGTGGAGCGTCGCCCTCTTCGCGCTCGGCTCGGCCCTTCCCCTCATCACGCTCGATCTCGCTCCGCTGGCCGCCCTCTGCTACCTCGTGGCTTTCGCCCCGCTCGCCTCGCCGCCCACCGTGGAGCGCGAGCGGGAACGGCCCTCTCCGCGGCACGCGTGACCGCTCCGGCGAACAGACACCCGTAGCCCGGAGCCACGACAACAGCGGGCGCGGCATCCGAAGAAGGGATGCCGCGCCCGCTTCGCGTTGTCCGTTTGGTACCGATTGCGCAAGGCTGAAAATCTGTCCAGAATCTCCGGGGAACCAGTCGCCGGCGAAGCTGACGCGGTGACCGATGTGCCATCACTCGGCCGGGCCGAGCTGGGGAGTGGACTCGGGGCGGCGCGCGGGAGAACGCTTTCCGTCGATGACGGTCCACGTCGGACCTGGCCCGGGTTCGTGTGTCCCCGGTGATCTCTTTCCGCGTGAGGCACGCCCACGCGTGGCGGGAGCGGTGGCCCCGTGCGCTGGGACGGGACTGCTGCGAGGCGGAGCCGATCACGGGTCGGTCTTCGGGCCGTTGGCGCGGCGGCATAAGCGAACCAAATATCAACGAATAGATATGTGGCGCTGTCTGCATGGCAGGGTGGTGTGGAATAAGGCCATTGCCGCAGTGGCTGCGGCGATCGGAGTAACTTTCTTCTCGGCAGTGCGGGCCGTGCTAGATTCGCCGCGTCTTTGACATTTGCTGGGGGTTTCGACCAGGGCCTACGCCGCGGTCTGGGGCTGTCGCGGCGGCGTCGAACCATGTCTTGTGAAATGGGGGCTTGGTTGTCTGCGGACCTGTATCTGCGGCCGCGTCTGAGTCAATACATGGGGGAAATCGTCCAGGAAACGGACGCTCTCCTGGCCATGGTCAGTGGGCTCGGCTCGCCGCTCAACGTTCTCGTTCCCCGACAGATCGTCGACAACTACGCGAAGTACCGGGAGGTCTACGGAAAACACCACCTCGGCGGGACCATCTACTTCGCGCACAAGGCGAACCGGTCCAGCGCGCTGGTGCGCGAGCTGGCGGCGAGCGAGGCCGGGGTGGACGTGGCCTCCCTCGCCGAGCTGCGGCACGCCCTGTCCGCCGGGTTCTCCGGCGACCGGATCATGGCCACCGGACCGAAGAGCGCCGAGTTCCTGTGGCTGGCCGCCCGGTGCGGCGCGGTGGTCAACGCGGACTCCCGCGAGGAGCTGGTCCAGCTCGGCGAACTGCTGACCGCGCACGCGCTTCCCCGGGTGCGGGTCATGCTGCGCCTGTCGGCCTTCGAGTCCAGGGGCGTCCCCGTGCTCAGCCGGCCGAGTCGGTTCGGTTGCCACGAGCGGGAAATCACCGATCTGCTCGACGTCGTCGACAAGTACCGCGACGTGTTCAACCTCCTCGGGGTGTCCTACCACCTCGACACCATCGGGCTGGTGGAGAAGGCACTCGCGCTTGAGGGCTGTCTGCGGGCGATGCGCGAGTGCCGACAACGCGGCTACAACCCGTTCGCGGTGGACATCGGTGGCGGCTACGGGGCCAACTACCTCGCCGACCAGGAGGAGTGGGAGCGGTACACCACCGAGCTGGGCAACGCGGTGCTCGGCAACCGTCCCCCGCTGACCTGGCAGAACCACGGCTACGGCCTGCGCGTGGAGGCGGGCACGCTGCGCGGCGCGCTGGGTCTGTACCCCAGCTACCGACCGGTGGCGGGCGAACGCTACCTGGACGAGCTGTTGTCGGGGGAGGCGCCGTCCCTGCGACGGTCGTTGGCGACCCTGTTGCTGGAGAACCTCTACGACCTGCACATCGAACCGGGCCGTGCCCTGGTCGACCAGTGTGGACTGACGCTGACCCTGGTCGAGGAGGTGCGCACGACCAGTTCCGGCGACCCGCTGGTCCGGGTCGGCGCGAACTCGCGGGACATCAGCCTGGAGGAGCACGCGGTCCTGGTGGACCCGATCCTGGTCAGGGCGAACCCGGCCGGCGAGGGGACCGGGCGGCCCACCGGGGTCTACCTGTCGGGGAACCTCTGCCTTGAGGACGACCTGATCACCCGCAGGAAGGTGTTCCTGCCGCACCGCCCGGCGCCGGGCGACCTGCTCGTGTTCGCCAACACCGCCGGGTACTTCATGGATTTCGCGGCGGACCACGCGTTGATGCAGCCGGTCGCCCGCAAGGTCGCGATGTTCCGCGACGGGGGGACGTGGCGCTGGTGTCTGGACGAGGAGTACTGGCCGACGAAGGGGAGCCGGGCATGAGGTACGACAGCATCACCGACGTCATCGGGGACACCCCGCTGGTCCGGGTGGCGCCCGAGGTGCACGGACTGCGCAACATCGACCTGTACGCCAAGCTGGAGATGCTCAACCCGTTCGGCTCGGTGAAGGACCGGCCCGCGTGGAACATGGCCAGGGCCGGGCTGCCCGACGCCGTCGAGCGGGGCGACATGATCGTGGAGCTCTCCAGCGGCAACACCGCCAAGGCGCTGGCCGTCATCGCCGCCATGCACGGGCTGCCGTTCAAGAGCGTGACGAACCGGATGAAGGTCCCCGAGATCAAGGACCTCCTGCTGCTGCTCGGCGCGCAGATCGAGGAGCTGCCCGGCCAGACGGAGTGCCTGGACCCGACCGACACCGAGGACCCGCTCACCCGGATGTACCGGATGCTGTCCGAGGAGGGCAACGGCTACCTGCACACCGACCAGTACTTCAACCCGCTGAACCTGGACGCGCACCGCGGCTCCACCGGCCCGGAGATCGTCAAGGACCTGGACGGCCGCGGCCCGGACCACTTCATCGCCTGCGTCGGCACGGCGGGCTCGTCCTCGGGTGTGGCCGGGGTGCTGCGCGAGCACAACCCGGCGGTGGACATCGTCGGCCTCGTCGCGCACAAGTCCGACTTCATCCCCGGCATCCGCAACATCGACGAGGTCAACGAGGTCGGCCTGTTCGACCCGGGCACCTACGACACCATCGAGTCGGTCACCGCGCAGGAGGCCATCGACGGGATGCTCACCCTCAACCGGCGGTGCGGCATGCTCGGCGGGCCCACTGGCGGCGCGGCCTACTTCGGCGCCGTCCGCTACCTGAAGACCATTGACGAGACGCTCACCGAGCGGCGCAACGCGGTGTTCATCGTGTGCGACCGGGTCGAGAGCTACATGAGCTACGTCCGGCAGCGCCGGCCCGAACTGCTGAACCAGCCCGCGCGGGGCAACTCCGTGGACACCCTGACCGACGCCGAGATCGCGGCGGCCGCCACCGTCGACGTCGCCGAGGCGCGGCGCTGGATCGCCGAGGCCCGACCGCTGGTGGTGGACCTGCGCGGCTCGTTCGCCTACGCGGCCCTGCACATCGAGGACTCGGTGAACATCGTCGACGAGCTGTTCGCCGAGCTCGTGCACGGCGGTCTGCCGTTCGGCGCCAGCAAACCGGTGCTGCTGGTCTGCCCGGTCGGCGAGAAGTCCGCGCGGTTCGCCGCCCTGCTGACCCGCATGGGCCACCAGGACGTGCGCAGCCTCAGCGGTGGCGTGGTCGCGTGGCGGGACGCCGGCGCGCCCCTGGTGCGGGACTGAGGTCGGCGACCCATGACCACGATGGTTGACACGGAGCCGCTGGAGCGGCTGCGCGAGTGGCAGCGGGGCGTGCGCGCGGACTTCCCGATCCTGACGGCGAATCCCGATCTGGCCTATTTGGACAGTGCGGCGACCGCCCAGAAGCCCGGGGCGGTGCTCGACGCGGTCGCCGAGTTCCTGTCGACGACGAACGCCAACGTCGGGCGGGGCTCCTACCCGTGGGCGAACAACACCACGGCCAGGGTCGCCTCCGCCAGGGAGCGGATCAGACAGGCGCTCGGCGACGACAACTCGGACTCCACAGTGGAGTTCGTGAGCGGCACCAGCCACGGGCTGCGCGCGATCGCCACCGACTGGCTCGCCGGGCTGCTCACCGAGGGGGACGAGATCATCGTCCCCTTCGGGGACCACCAGGCGAACCTGCTGCCCTGGCTGGAGGTGCGGGACGTGCTGGCCCGGCAGGGCGTGCGGATCACGGTGCGGAGGTTGCCGGTGGACCCGGCCTCCGGCGACTACGACCACCGCGCCCTGCCCGGGATCGTCAACGACCGCACCCGGTTCGTGGCCGCGACCCACGTCCACCACGTGTACGGCGGCAACATGAACGTGCACCGCATCCGGGACGTCGTCGGACCCGATGTGCCGATCTGCCTGGACGCCGCGCAGAGCATGGGGCACGGGCCGGTGTCGGTGGCCGAGCTCGACGTCGACTTCGTCGTGTTCTCCGGGCACAAGATGTTGGCGCTGCCGGGCATCGGCGCGGTCTGGGCCCGCAACACCCGCGGCCCGCGCTTCGCGCTCGGCGGCTGGGCGGGCACGCCGAACACGGCGGCCATCGTCAGCCTGGAGGCCGCGTTCGACTGGCTCGACGCGGCGGGGCTGGACAACATCCGCGACTGGACGACGGCGTTGGGCGTGCGGCTCACCGACGGGCTGAACCGGCTGGAGGACGTCGACGTGCTCGGCTGCCAGCGCAGCCTCACCGCGGACTCCGACGTCCAGCGCCGCGAGGGGATCGTGACGTTCCGGCACCGGAAGGTGCGGTCCGACGACCTCGGGTTCGTGCTGGCCAGCGAGGGGATCATGGTCCGCGCCGACAGCCACTGCCAGGCGGGCAGGGACACCGAGGACCGGGCGGTGCGGGTGAGCCTGCACGCCTACAACACCCCCGACGAGATCGACCGGCTGCTGGCGGTCGTGCGTCGCTGTGAAGGGAACTGAATGAGCAGGACCATTGCCATGGTGGACGTCTACGCGCCGACGCTGGCGCTGGCCGAGGCGTTCCGGGACGCGGGCGTGTCCGTGGTCCGGGTGCAGAGCACGCGCGAGGCGCCCCCGGTCTACGGTCGGCACCCCGACCTGGCGCTGTTCGCCGACAACATCGTCCACGAGGGCGATTTCGACGCGACCCGCGACGCGGTGGCCAAGCACCGGCCGGAGGTGGTCATCACCGGCGGGGAGACCGGGGTGGAGCTGGCCGACCAGCTCAGCGAGGCGCTCGGCCTGGTCACCAACGGAACCCGGCACAGCGCGGCCCGGCGCGACAAGTTCCGGCAGAACGAGACGTTGCGGGCGGCCGGTCTGCGCAGCACGCGCCAACTGCTCGTCACCGACGAGGACGCGTTGCGGGCCTGGCACGCAGAGATCGGCGGGAGGGTGGTCGTCAAGCCGATCCGCAGCGCGGGCAACGACGGGGTGACCTTCTGCGACACCCCCGAGGAGTCGGTCGCGGCCTACCGGGCCGTCGCCGGCAGCACGAACATCTTCGCCGTGCGCAACGAGGGCGTGGTCGCGCAGGAGTACCTGACGGGCACCGAGTTCGCGGTCAACACCGTGAGCTGCGCGGGCCACCACCGCGTCACCGACATCTGGCAGTACGCCAAGATGACGGTCAACGGCGTGGTGAACCGGCACAGCGGGGTCTTCTCGACGCCGGTCGACGACGTGCCGGAGCTCGTGGCCTACGCCTTCGCGGTGCTCGACGCGCTCGGCGTCGGCCACGGCCCCGCACACCTGGAGATCATGTCCACTGTGGACGGACCCTGCCTGGTCGAGGCCGGAATCCGGTTGTGCGGCGGGGGAGCGGCCCAGTACGCCCAGCTCGCCGGCGGCGAGTCGCAACTGGAGTGGACGGTGGCCGCCTACCTGGAGCCGGAGCGGTTCCTCGCCGAGTACCAGCGGCCGCACCGGGTCGACAAGCACGTGGTGATGGCGTACCTGACCTCGCCCGTCGAGGGCGTGCTGGAGTCCTACCCGCTGCTGGACGAGGTGCGCGCGCTGCCCAGCTTCCACCAGGCGCACATCGGCGTGCGGCCGGGGCAGCGGCTGCCGAAGACCGTCGACGACTGCACGGAGCCGATGATGATCGGCCTGGCGCACCCGGTCGCCCAGGTCGTGGCCGACGACTTCCGCGCGGTCAACTACCTGGACGGGCGCGGCTTCTACCAGGTCGCCCAGCCGTGAGCAGGCCACGGCCGCACGTCGTGGTGCTGCACCGTTGGCGGGACCGGTACGCCGAGTACGCCCGGTACATCGACCACGACCGGCACGTCGTCACCTACGTCACCACCGAGGTGGGGCTCGACGCCGTGCCGTCCACCGCCGGGGAGGTCGTCGTCGTGCCCGCGACCGACGACCTCCCCGCGGTGCGGGGCGAGGTCCGCGGGCTCGCCGAGCGGCACGGCGCGCCCGCCGGCGTGGTGGCGTTGAAGGAGGACGACCTGCTGGTCGCGGCACACCTCCGCGCCGAGTGGGGATGTCCGGGCCCGACACCGGAGGAGGTGGTCCTGTTCCGCGACAAGCTCACCATGTCGCGGGTGGTGGCCGCGGTGGGGGTCGACGTTCCCGCTTTCGCCGCGGTCACGGGGATCGACGACATCCGGGACTTCGCCGCCGCACACGGTTGGCCGGTGGTGCTCAAACCGCGGTCGAGCAGCGCCAGCGAGGGCGTGGTGGTGCTGCACGGGCCGTGGGACCTTCCCGACGGCGACGGCGACGGCACTAACGTCGGCGACGGCACTAACGTCGGAGTCGGTGGCACTGAGGGCACCGGTGGTGCCGCTGGTGCGATGTTGGTGCAGGCGTTCAGCCAGGGCGACGTGCACCACGTGGACGGTGTGTTCGACGGGCGGCGGATCACGACCTGGCGGGTGTCCCGCTACCTGCGCACGTGCCTGGAGTTCCGCACCGGGACCCCGCTCGGGTCCGTGGAGGTCGACGACGACCGCGAGCGGTCCCGCATCGGGGAGTTCGCCGCCCGCGTGATGCGGGCGCTCACCACGAAACCGACGGTGTTCCACCTGGAGCTCTTCGTCACCGAGGAGGGGTTCCGCTTCCTGGAGGTCGGCGCGCGGGCCGGTGGGGCCGAGATCCCGTTCCTGTGGCGGGAACTGCACGGCTACGACCTGAACGACGCCGCGTTCCGCGTCGCGCTCGGCGACCTCCCCGCGCCCGGGCGGCCACCAGCGCCCGGCGCGGAGATCGGCGGCTGGCTGATCGTGCCCGCCCCGGCCCAGCGGCCCTGTCGCGTCCACGGGGCCACGCCCATGCTGGACGCGGTTCCCGGGCTCTACGCCGAGGTCGTGCTCCGCGAGGGCGAGGTCCTGCCGGCGGCCGACGCCTACTACGAGCACGTCGGTGGCCGGTTCCGGTTCCGCGGCGGCAGCAGCGACGAGGTGAGTCAGGCGATCACGACGGTCGCTCGGGAGTTCCGCATCAGCGGAGCGTCCCTGGCCGAGGACCTGGCGTCATAGCTGGTCGACGTGGTGGCACGCGACCTGCTGCCCGCCAACGGGCAGCAGGTCGGGTGCCACGCGGACGCACCGCTCCCGGTCGCCCCCGGACAACTCGGCGAACAGCGGGCAGCGGCTCCGGAACGCGCAGCCGTCGAGGCGTTCGGTGGGGCTGGGCAGCTCGCCGGTGAGTGTCCTGTGTGGACGGAGGCGCTCGGCGCGGACGTCGAGCAGCGGGGTGGCGGCGACCAGCGCGCGGGTGTAGGGGTGCAGCGGCGCGTCGAGCACCGCGGACGTGGGCCCGGTGTCCACGATCCGGCCCAGGTACATCACGGCCACCCGCTCCACGGACCGGCGGGTCAGCGCGATGTCGTGCGACACCATGAGAAACGCCAGGTCGAACTGGTCGCGCAGCCGGTTCAACAGATCCATGATCCCGGCCCGCAGCGCGGTGTCCAACGCCGACACCGGCTCGTCCAGCAGCACCACCCGGGGTTGGGGCGCCAACGCCCTGGCGATCGCGACGCGCTGCCGCTGGCCGCCGGACAACTCCTCGGGTCGTCGCGCCGCGCAGTCGGCCGGCAGTTCCACCAGACCGAGGAGCTCGGCGACCCGGGCGTGGCGGTCCCGCCGGCCGACCCCGTGGATGCGCAGCGGCTCGGCGACCAGCTCACCGACCGACATCCGCGGGTTCAGGGACGCCGACGGGTCCTGGAGCACCACCTGGACCTCCCGGCGCAGCGCGGCGCGGGCGCGCGAGCCCAGGGCGGCCAGATCGTGGCCGAGCAGCTCGACGGCGCCCGCCATCGGCCTGCGCAGAGCGATGACCTCCCGCAGGACCGTCGTCTTGCCGCAGCCGGACTCCCCGAGCAGGGCCAGGGCCTCGCCGGCGGCCAACTCCAGGTCCACCCCGTCGACCGCGCGCAGCACCTGCCGGGAGCGCCGGGGAAAACCGGAGCCCACGGGGAAGTGCCGCCGCAACCCGTCGACGCGCAGGACCACCTCGCGCCGCGCGGAGTCGTCCGTCCTCTGTGGACTGACTGGGGCGGAGGGGGCCGCCGTGAGCAGACGGCGCAACTGGTCGCTGTCGGGTCTGTCGAACACGGTCGCCACCTCGCCCTGCTCGACCAGTGCGCCCCGGTGCAGCACGCCCACCCGGTCGCAGCCGCGCGCCACCACGCCCAGGTCGTGCGTGATCAGCAGCAGCGCGGCGCCGGTCCTGGCCCGCACGTCGGCGAGCAGGTCGAGGATCTGGGCCTGGATCGTCACGTCGAGCGCGCTGGTCGGCTCGTCGGCGATGATCAGCTCGGGGTCGTTGGCCATCGCCATGGCGATCGCGGCGCGTTGCCGCATCCCGCCGGAGAACTCGTGCGGCAGCGCGGTGGCCTGCCGGGCGGCGTCGGCGATGCCGACCACGTCCAACAACTCGACCGCCCTGGCGAACGCGGCGCGCCGCCCGACCTCGGGCCGGTGGATGGTGACCGCCTCGGCGATCTGCGCGCCCACGCTGATCACCGGGGTGAGCGCGGCGAGCGGGTCCTGGTACACCATGGCGATCCGGTTGCCGCGAATCCCCGACAGCGCGCGGTCGTCGAGGCCGAGCAGCTCCCGCCCGGCCAGCCGGACCGAGCCGCTCACCTCGGCGCTGTCCGGGAGCAGCCCCATCACCGCGTAGGCGATGGTCGACTTGCCGGACCCGGACTCGCCGACGACCGCCACACTCTCTCCACTGTGGACGGTCAGGTCGACGTCGTCCACCGCGACCGCGCGGCCGGCGCGGTGCGGGAAGGCGACGGTGAGCCCGCTGATCTCCAGCAGGGGCGGGCCGACGCTCATGCTTTCCTCTCCTCGTCCAGTTCGGCGCGCAGGCCCTCGCCGAGCATGCCGACGCCGAGGACGGTCGCCACGAGGAAGCCGACCGGGGCGAGGAACATCCAGGGGAAGGTGAGCGCGGACGCGCTGCCCACGGAGACCAGTGTGCCCAGCGAGATGTCCGGCGGCTGCACCCCGAAACCGAAGTAGCTCAACCCGGCCTCGGCCAGGATCGCCTTCGCGACGTTCATCGTGCAGTCGATCAGCAGCAACGGGGCCATCTGCGGCAGCAGGTGGCGGAAGACGACGCGGGGGACCGACGCCCCCATGTACTCGGCGGCGGCGACGAAGTCGGCCGTGCGCAGACTGCGCGCGCGGGCGCGCACGACCCGCGCGGTCAACATCCACTCGAACGCCGCGATGAGCACCACGAGCACCAGCCAGGACTCGCCGCGCAGCGCGGGGGAGAGCACCGCCACGACCAGGATCGAGGGCAGCACGAGCAGGACGTCGACCAGCGCCATCAACACCCGGTCCACCGCGCCGCCGAGGTAGCCGGCCAGCGTGCCGACCACCGCCGCGAGCGTCGTCGACGCGACCGCCGCCAGCAGACCGATCACCAGGGACTTCTGCATGCCGCGCAGGCACTGCGCGAGGACGTCCTCGCCGAGTCGCGCGGTGCCGAGCGGGTGTTCTGCCGACGGCGGCGAGAAGTACGCGCCGAGGTCCTGTTGCGCGTAGTCGTAGGGGGACAGGCCGGGGCCGACGACCGCCGCGACGGCGAGCAGGAGGAGCACCCCCGCGCCGATCGCCGCCGTGCGCCGGCCCCGGACCGACAGAGCGCGCAGGAGGTTTCGCGTCACGGCCGGACCCTCCGCACCCTCGGGTCGAGCACCACCAGGACCAGGTCGGCGATCCACCCGACGACGACCACCAGCACGGCCATCAGCAGGGTCGTCGTGGCCACCACCATGGCGTCCTGCTCCCGGATGCTCTGCAGCAGCCAGTCGCCCAACCCGTGCCACCCGAAGATCCGCTCCGTGAACACCCCGCCCGCCAGGTGCAGCCCGAAGCTGAACGCCACCAACGCGGTCATCGGGATCAACGCCATCCGCAGGCCGTGCCGCAGCACCGCCTGGCCGCGCCGCAGCCCTCTGGCCCTCGCGGCGCGCAGGAAGTCGCTGTGCAGGACCTCCAACATCGCCGCCCGCTGGTACCGGCTGTAGAAGGCGATCTGCGGCAACGCGACGGTGATGGTCGGCAGCACCAGGTGTCGGGCCTGGTCGCCGAGGGCGGCCCATCCCGTGAGGTCGGCGCCGGGCGTGGTCTCCCCGGAGAAGGGGAGGAGTTCGGCGCCCGCGGCGTTGTTGACCGGTAACCACAACAGTTTGAGCACGGTGCCGAGGACGAAGACGGGGATGGCCAACAACACCAGCGCCCCGAACATCGACAGCCGCTCCGACACGCGCCGCGCCCGGAACGCGCCCCAGATGCCGAAGGCGACGCCCAGGACCACGGCCAGCACGCTGCCGGGGGCGAACAGGCGCAGGCTGGTGCCCGCCCTGCGCCACACCTCGTCGGAGATGTCGTTGCCGGTCACGGTGATCCCGAAGTCGCCGACGAGCGCCCCGGACAGCCAGCGCAGGAACCGCAGCGGGATCGGCCGGTCCAGGCCCAGCGCCGCGGCCCGCGCGTCGAGAACGGCCTGGGGGGTGGGCGGTTGCGTCGTCCGCAGCTCGGCGAGGGGGTCGAAGCTGAGCGAGGCGAGGGTGTAGGTGAGGAACGTCGCGGCCAGGCACAGCGCGAGCCACCCCGACAGGCGGGCGGCGAGCCGGACCCCGGTCCGGCCGGCCCGCCAGCCCGCCCATGCCCGAGACCCGTTGTCGGGCAAGGGAACCGCGCGCTCGTCGTGACCGACGACGGTCACTTGAGGAATCCCGCGGTGGCGAACCCGTAGAGCCCGAGCCCGTGGGCGCCGTAGTTGGCGAGGTCCCTGCGCGCCGCGTACGCGCCGGACCCCGGGTAGAGCGGGAGGTGGTGGGCGTGCCGCCAGGCCAGTACGTCGATCTCGTTGGCGAGCTCGTCCCGCTTCGCCGAGTCCAGCTCGCCGACCGCGCGGTCGTACAGCCCGTCGAGCTCGCGGATGTGGATGCGGCCGAAGTTGTTGCCGTACCTCGCGCCCACCGGCTCCTGGAAGACCGGGCGGTCGTGGGAGATCGGGTACGCCGACTTGGTCCACTCGAACGCGATGATGTCGAAGTTGCCCGGCAACAGGTAGCTGTCGTAGAACTTCTCGACCGGCACGGACTCGACCTTCGCCTCGACCCCGATCGCCGCGAGCTGGTCGACGATCAGGCCGGAGACGGTGCGCCCGGTCGGGTTGGCCTGCGCCACGAACCGGAGCGCGAGCCGCTGGCCGTCCTTGGCGCGGAACTTGCCCTGGAGCTTCCAGCCGAGCTCGTCGAGCTTGGTGCGCGCGGCGTTCGCGTCGAACGGCAGCACACGCGAGTTGTCCTTGTAGCCGGCGTGTCCCGGCGGCAGGATGTGGCTGCCCACGGCCTTGGCGCCGCGGGCGATGGGGCCCAGCAGCACGGTGGTGATCGCCTGCGGGTCGATGCCCTGGGCGACCGCCCTGCGCAGGTCCTCGTCGCGCAGCAGGGCGCCCTCGCCGCCGTTGAACGTCACCTGCCCCGCCAGCCGTTCGGTGGCCTGCCGGATCTCCACGCCGGGGATGGTGTTGGCCCGGGTGAACAGGTCGAGGTCCGCGCCGACCGGGTAGATGTCGATGCCGCGGTTGGCCAGTTCGTCCGCGCGGGCCGACGGGTCGAGCACGCGGAAGATGATCCGGTCCAGCGGCGGCCGGTCCCGCCACCACTTCGGGTTGCGCCGCAACGTGATGATCTTCGCCGTGGCGTCGACCGAGGCGACCTCGAAGGGGCCGGCGGTGACCGTCGGCCCGGCGAGCCAGGACCGGTTGAACGCCTCGGGGGTCTCGGTGAGCTCCTTGGGCACCAGCGGGCGGAACAGGCCCTGCCACTCGGCGAACGGCCGGGCGAGGGTCAGCACGACCTCCCTGTCCGATCCGCCGCGCTCGACGCTGGCGACGTCCTGGTAGCCGACGTGGTTGTTGACCTCGTACCGGCCGTCCTCGCCGCGCAACGCGCGCCAGTGGCTGTGCAGGTCCTCCCAGCTGACCGGCCTTCCGTTGCTCCACACGGCATTGGCCGCGATCTGGTAGCGGATGACCTGCGGCGCGGTGGAGACGAGTTCGGCCCTGTCGAAGAAGTCCCGGTTGAGCACCGGGACCCCGTCGGCGCCGTCGAGGAAGGCGCTGGGCAGGATCGCCTCGGCGAGCTGGTAGGTGGTGGTGCGCGCGCCGTTGACCTGTTTCGGGTTGTAGTTGCTGGGTAACGCGTCGATCGGGATGCGGAGATCGCCTCCGTCGCGCAACGCCGACCGCGGCCTGGCGTTCACGTCCGGCCGGGTTCCCCCCGCCTCGTGGCGCTTGTCGGGCCCGGGTTGGCCGGTGGCGCAACCCGACGCGGCCAGCACGACCGCGAGCAGGACGCCGCCGAGCGCGGTCGCTCTGCCTCGAACACGCATGTTGACACCCCAGCCCCCGGCGCATGCCAGACCGAATCTTCCTGGACGCGGCGTGACCGTAGCGCAAAGCGTTTTCATTTCCAACCACGATCGGGTGATCGGAGCATCGTTCCGGGCAGGTCGGGATCATGATCTTGACGATAACGATTTTCATTACGTATGCTCGTCCGCCGCGGTCCCCGACGAGTCGACGACCGGCCCGCAGCGGGCCGGACCTGGTGCGAGGTGCTTGTGACGACAGCGCGGTTTTTAAGGCATAACAAGGACTTCACCCGGTTCTGGTTCGGTGAGACCGTCTCACTGTTCGGCGTGCAGGTGACCAACCTGGCGTTGCCGCTCACCGCGGTCCTCACGCTGCAGGTCTCCCCCGAGGAGCTCGGGGTGCTGCGGTCGTTCGCCTTCCTGCCGTTCCTGTTCCTGGCGCTGCCGTTCGGCGTGCTCGTCGACCGCCGGGCCAAGCGACCGCTGATGATCTACGCGAACCTCGTCCGGGCGGTGCTCGTCGGCCTGGTGCCGCTCCTCGCGGTCCTGGACGCGCTCACGCTGCCCGGCCTGGCCGCCATCGTGCTCGGCATCGGGGTGTGCACCGTCCTGTTCGAGGTGTGCTGGCTGTCCTACGTGCCGGTCATCGTCGGCCAGGAACACCTGGTGACGGCGAACGGCAGGGTGGCGGCGAGCTCGTCGGCCGCCGAGTTCGCCGGCCCCGGCCTCGGCGGCCTGTTCGTGCAGGTCTTCACCGCGCCGTTCGCGCTCGTCGTCAACGCGTTCTCCTACCTCGTCTCGGTCGTGTCCCTCTGGTTCGTCCGCGTGCCCGAGGAGGTCCGCCCGCCCGCGAAACGCCACGTGGGCAAGGAGATCGCCGAAGGCATCCGGTTCATCGTCCAGCAGCGCCACCTGCGCGTGCTCGCGGTGACCGGCGCCGCGTTCAACTTCTGCTACATGTTCGTCGAGGCGTTGTTCGTGCTCTACGCGGTCCGCGACCTCCACTTCGACGCCGGCCTGATCGGCGTGATCGTCGCGCTGGGCGCCGTGGGCGGCCTGCTCGGCGCCGCGCTGGCCTCGACGTTGGTGCGGCGGTTCCCGTTCGGCCGGGTCTACCTGCTGGCGGTGATCGTCGGGCACGGCGGCCCGCTGCTCATCCCGGCCGCCTCGGGCTCGACGATCAGCACGGTTGCCCTCGTGATCGCCGGCTTCTTCCTCATGCGCGGCGGGCTGGCGGTCTTCAGCGTCGCGGGCACCAGCCTGCGGCAGGCGGTCACCCCCAGGGAGCTGATGGGCCGCATGACCGCCGGCATGCGCACCCTCATGTGGGGCATCGGCACCACCGGCGCGATCGCGGGCGGCGCGGTGGGCGGCTACCTCGGCCTGCGCCCCGGACTGTGGGTGGCCGCGCTCGGCTTCCTGCTCGCCGCGGTGCCGGTCGCGCTGTCCCGCATCCCGCGTCTGCGCGAGATGCCCAGCCAGGAGATCACCACCCCGCAAGCGGCCCCCGCGGCCTGAAACGCTTCCGGCTCCGCTGCGGGGCGAGAACTCGTCTCCCTTTTTCGCATAATGCGATTGACTCTCCGGCGCGGACCGGACATGCTGAGCGTGCCCACCAGAACGAAGGAGCGGACATGATGCGGGACATGCGAAAGCGGGGTGCGCGGTGCCTCGGCGCGGTCGCGGCGCTCGCTGTCGCCGGTGCCTCGCGCCACCATCTCTCCTGGCGTTGTTCGTGGTGTGCTCACCAGCATCTGACCTGCGGCTCCCCGCCGTGACAGGCAGGTAGACCCTGTCAGGGAGAGCCGCCCATCGGGAGCACCGATTCGGGCGGCTTTTCGCTGTTCGGCGTGCCCTGAACAGTTTTTACTGTCGGCGAGCTTCGGAAAGCGGGGCGGCTTCCAAATCCGCCTGTCCGGGGGTTCGACTCCCTCCGCCGGCGCTCGACGCCGTCCATTTCCCGGTTCGGCGCGGCCGTTGACAAATCCACAGCGGAGCAGACATTTCCCCACTGCTCGCCTCGGCCGTTCCCGGCCCCGGCGAGCGGGTGCGGCCGGGCCGCGCCCACACGCGGCCCGGCCGCACCACACCGAGGTGGAGACGGGCTCGGAGCCCAACCCGACTGTAAACCGGGCGTCCCCGCGACACCGGTGGTTCGACTCCACCCTCCACCACCACGCCCCGGGGCTCCACGAGATGCCCCCCAGCAATGCTCTTCAGCAATGCCTCTGTGGCGGAACGGCAGACGCACGCGGCTCAAACCCGCGCGCCCGTGGACGGGCATGCAGGTTCGACTCCTGCCAGAGGCACGCACATCCCAGGCAGGACACCCCTGTCCTCCCGTGCGACCTGTTCCGCCGCCACGGCGGATGACGTCCCGCAGCTCAGTCGGCAGAGCGTCCGCCGGAGAAGGCGGAAGATCCCAGGTTCGAGTCCTGGCGGGACGGCTGTGACCGAAGCCGAAGGAGACGAGGCCCCGGATTGTGGTTCCGGGCACTAGCCGGTGCGAGTCCGGTCGGTCACCCCAACTCCCGCGCCAGGCCCCGGCGCGGCGTGGGCGGACACGCGCGTGGCCCGGCGGCCACCCGGAGCTCATATCTCCGGGGCGCCTGGATCGACACCAGGACGCGCGACCACCACCTGTCGCCCCGACCCGCCCTTCCGGGTCGCCCGGCCCACGTCACGACGGTCGTGAGGCGGCCCGCAAAACCGTCAGTTCCGCATGTGTCTGTTACCGCGCCCGAACGTTGTCCCACAGCAGAGTGTGCAACCGGGTGGAAAGGTTCCAGCCGCGCTCAAGCACGGGGTCGGCAAGATGCCGGGCTCGGGTGAGAACCGTGGTGCTGTCGGTCCCCTCGGGCATGACCCACACCGGGTTGAGGTGATAAGCGCTGACAAGCTCCTGGATCTCGGCGAGGTCCCCGACGTCCCGCACGACGAACTTCCAGATGTGTGGGAACGCAGGCCGGCGTGGGCGAGCTTGGGCGAGACGTTGAACTGTGAGACGTTGGCGGTGATCTCAGGTGTGGGTGGGATGGTCCCCGATGTCTCGATCTCGATGTCAGTAGCCAACTGGCCACCTCGCACGGCCCGCACGAGCTTGCCGAGGGCCTGGGGTTGCAGCAGGGGTTCACCGCCGGTGATCACGACGAGTCCTGGAGGCCCGGAGCCGAGCCATGCGAGGACCTCTCCGAGCGGGAGGACGTGCCGTTCGGCGGCCAGGTCGAAGCGGCTGGCATCGTGGGTGTGCCCGCTGTCGCACCAAACGCAGGACAAGTGGCATCCGAACAGTCGGACGAAGCGGGCACAGCGGCCGATGCTGGTTCCCTCACCCTGAAACGTGGGACCGAACAGCTCGTTGATCACCAACTCCTGATCGGTGTGCGGCCTCATGCCGGTTCCTCCGGTCCATAGGCCGCGGAGTTGGTACGGGTCTCGCGCACGACAACTTGTCCGATACGGACGTGGGGTGGCGCACCCGGCAGATCACGCAGAACGTTGTGGCTCACGCGTCGTAGCAACACGGCGACGGCTTCGACGGTGGGCCAGGCCAGATCACCGGCCAGTGACTCGGGCCCCGTGGAGGGTTGGTCGGATCCGAACCGGAACACCTTGCATCCGGCCGCGGCAAGTGGCGCGGTGAGCGGGTCGCGGTGACCCAGCATGGTGCCGTGGTCGAGGTGGGTGTCGATCCACTGCCGCACGCCGGCCTTCACCGCGCCGAACTCGACCACGGTGAAGTCGGAGCTGAGGGAGATCGCGGACACGACAACGCGGACCCGCCATGAATGTCCGTGCAGGCTGGCGCATTTGCCGCCGAGTTCGGGTAGCCGGTGCGCGGTGTCGAAGGCGTGTTCGATGGCGATGCTGTGCTGAACCGGGTGTTCATTGTGGACGGTGAGCGGTAGGCGATCTGCCTGCTCGGCGGGCGCGGTCCGGCGGAACATCAAGGTGCTCTTCCTCCGCGTGTTCTGTTCGTGGGGGTCTTCGCCTTCGGTCGAGCCACGCCCCGAGCAGTGAGGGCGGGTGCGGGCCGACGTGGGCTTCCGACTGCTTGTGTCCGAGTCAGTACAACGCCGACTCGTCCTGCCCGACCAGAGCGGACATGCGGCGACGACCAGGCGTTCACGGGGCGTCGGCGTCCACGTCCCTCATGCAGCCGGTGGCGGGAGCGAAGTGACAGGTGGGCCAGTCGTGGAGCGGGCGGGCTGCGAGCCGGTGGTGGGGCGGTTCCACCAGGTTCTGACTGCGGTGACCAACCGCCACCTGGCAGGATCACGGAGTACGTTGGGGCTGTTCACAGGGCTGGGAGGCAGCCCCAGTGGTGTGAGCTGGAAGGGAAAGTGAGATCGCGAATGGCCGGCAGGCGCGTGGGAGCGGTCGACTGGTGAGCGAACTCGCGAGCCCACTGGCTGAGCGACGGCTCGCTGCCGGGTACACCCAGGAGAGATTGGCTGAGGAGCTCGGGGTCGACCGCGGGACCGTGGGCCGGTGGGAACGAGGTGTGCAGATCCCACAGCCGTGGCAGCGCCCCGCTCTCGCGTCAGCGCTCCACGTCTCCCTGCTCGAACTCGACGAGATCCTGACTCCGGGCACAGCGTCGACTTCCCCGAACGTCGGGGGCGTCACGGGGACTCCCGAGCTTCTCCCAGGTCGGGAATCGTTGGCCGCACTGGCGGAGCGACGATCCGCGGCGGCGGCGTGGAGCCAGCAGGAGTGGTTGAGGGTGCGACAGGCACCCGGCGTGCGTGGTCGGGAGTTGTCGGAGTTGGCCGCATGGCTGTATCCCCGGTCCCAGCGTGCGCCGGGTGGCCATGTGCTCACGGGACCGGGATGGCTTCTGCGGGAGCCTGTGGACCTCGACGCGATTCGGTTGGAGTGGTCCAACGCCCAGCACCCGGTAGCCCCGCCAGGGCCGCTGGAGCACGTGCTGCCGTTGACCGACCGGGGTGAACGCTACGTCAGCTACAGCCGTGCGGTGCGGGACCTCGTGCGACCCCGGCTGTTGGAGAACAGGCCCAGCTACCAACTGGTCGACCTCGACACGGACCCCGGGCTGACCCTGAAGTTCGCGCCGACCACGTTCTTCGAAGTGTTCGACGTCAAGCAGGCCCTCGCGCACGAGTTCAAAGCCGCGTGGCTCGCGTCCTGCCGTGCTGTTCCGGACTGGGACGCGCTACCGCTGCGTCGGGCGATCGGGGACCCGTTCGACCCCCGCCGGCTGTTGATGTCTCCCGGGATCAGCACCCTGACGATTCGGCGCTCCAGTTGTGGCGACCACCGGTTCGTGCTGCACGAGCGCGACGGAGACAAGGTCGCCGACGGAGGCGGCCTGTGCCACGTGATGCCGGCCGGGGAGTTCCAGCCATCGTCGGTTGACCCGGCTGTTCTCCGGCACGACTTCTCTCTGTGGCACAACATCATGCGCGAGTTCTCCGAGGAGTTCCTGGGAAACCCGGAACATGACGGCGCCGGCCCCGGGCAGTTGATCGACTACAGGAGGGCGGAGCCGTTCCGCTCGTTCCAGCAGGCGCGGGCCGATGGCGCTCTTCGCCTCTGGTACTACGGCTTGGTGATCGAACCCCTGGAGTTGGGGGTGGTCCAGTTGACGGTCGCCGTGATCGACGACGTGGTTTTTGACCGGTTGTTCGCGGACATGGTCGAGACGAACGACGAGGGGCGGGTGGTCGGACGCGGTGGACGTCGGGACCTGCCGTTCCTCGGTGATGCGATCGAGCGGCTCGAACCGCGGCTGTCGGCCAGCGCGCTGACCCTGCTCCACCTCGTCTGGTGCGACCGGGAACTTCTTCTCCACTCCTGAGCACCGCGACGCACTGCGCCCTCAGTCGGTGGCGAAGAGGGTTGTGGGCGTTCTGGGACGTGTCACAGGAAGTTCGCGGCAGTGAGGCGTCCGAGGACGGGCAGCGGTACGAAGTTCTCGGCGTGGGTGACGCCGACGCGGGCGCCCCACAGGCGGGCGAGCGTCTGGGCCATCGGCCCGAAGTGCGTGGCGATGGGCTGGGAGACGTGCGCGGCCAGGGCGCCTTGCTTGGTGGCCCAGGTGCGGCTGACGTCGACGATGGTGTGGGCGGGGATCGGACCGTCGAGGGTGAGGCCGTTGTAGGTGTCGACGGTATAGACCCGCCGAGGGCGTCCGGTGGTGATGACCACCTCGGGCAGCGCCTCCAGCAGGGCTTCGGCGATGCGTCGGTGGTCGGGATGCACATCGCGCAGTGGATGGGTGAGAACGACCTCAGGACGGGTCTCCAGCAGCAGTTCCCGCACGGCCGCCGCACCCGGCCGCTCGATCTGGTGCAGCCCGGCGTTGAGCGCGGTGGCCCCGGCGGCGGCCTCGCTGGCGCGGGGCTCCGGGTGGTGTGGAACGGCGATGGTGACGACGGCTCCGGCGGCGCTGCAGCGGGCAAGCGTGCCTCCCGCCCAGAGTTCGGCGTCGTCGGGGTGGGCCATGACGGTCAGCACGGAGTCGGGCGGGATGAAGTCAGGCACGCTCATCTGGGTCACCAGAGCCCGAGCGCGTCGATGACCTTGGCCGGTGTGGGCAGGGCCAGGCTGGGTCGGCCGGTGGGCAGCAGGGGGAGGTCGAGGTCGGTGCGCATCCGGATGAGGTCCCGCCAAGCCAGAATCTGCTCCCACGCGCCCCTGATGGCCGCGCCCTTGGCTCCGGTCAGCCGCCCCGAGGCAGGGAGCTCGTCGAGGGTGAGACCGCCGGCCAGGAGTGTGGCCGCGGTGCCGACGCCGACACCCCTGACGCCGGGGATGTTGTCGGCGGGATCGCCGGTGAGGGCGCGGAAGTCCGCCCACTGGGCCGGGGTGACGTGATAGCGGCTGCGGACGTCGTCGGGGCCGATGTGGCGGCGGCCCCGCTTCAAGTGCTCAGCCCGGCCTTGCGGGGCAGGCAGCTCCAGCAGGGCTCGATAGCGGGCGAGGGTTCGAGGCCAGCCGGCGAGCTTGTGGCGCCACTGCTCGGCGGCGTCGGGCGGGTCGAGGTGGAACCCGACGACCTGGCGCAGGGGGATGACCAGCAGCCCGGCCGCGATGAGGCACGCGCCGAGGTAGGTGTCCTCCATGCCCCAGCCCAGTCGTCCGAACTCGGGGTCGAACCCGCCGACGTGCAGAACGGCGGCGCGAGGCACGGCGACCAGGGCGGTGACGACCATGCGGGGTAGGTCCCAGTCGTGGTAGCGCTGTCCGTAGCCGAGGTCGATGAAGTCTCGGGTGTGTGCGAGCGGGCGGCCGTCCAGTGGTTCGAGCAGCGTGATCCCGCTGTAGGGCAGGACCATGTTCGTGGGTGGTCGCCACGTCACCCGGTGGTCGGCCGCGAGGTCGGGGACGCGCGTGAGGACGTGGGGGTCCTGGAAATGGGCCTCGTAGCGCAGGTTGTGGCGGAACCCCACCAACACGCTGGTGTCGGTGGCACGCGTGGCGATGTTGGTGATCACATGGGGTGGGATCACCATGTCGCCGTCGAGGTAGAGGACGGTCTGCCCGCTCGCGAGCGCTGTGCCGACGTTGCGGGCGGTCGCCGCGCCCATTCGTTCGGGCAACCGCACGAGCCGGTCCACCACCGGGTGCCGCATGGCGACCTCGGCGGTGTCGTCCGTGCTGGCGTCATCCACGACGATCACTTCGACGCGGTGCTGGTGATGTTGCGAGTCCACGGCGTCGAGGACGGTGGGCAGGCAGTACCCGACCTGGTGGGCGGGGATGACCACCGACACGGTGCGGGAGGAGGCGAGCCAGCAGTCCGAGGGCGTGGGGTCGTGCCAGCCGATCCCGTCCGCGGTCGCCTCCCAGGCACGAGTGCTGAAGCGGTGGTCATTGCCGTGCCGCGGCAGCTCCTCCCGCAACGGCAGGCAGTCGTCGGTCATAACCAACCCCATTGGGACAGCACCGCCTTCGCGCCAGCCCAGTCGGCTGGGTTCGGCAGGAGGGTCAGCTCGATCGGCGGCGCATGGTTGAACAGGCACGCGGCGGCGGTCAGGTAGAGCGGCTCCAACACCACCAGGACGTGTCGCAGCGCGGGGGTGCGCAGGTCGGCGGTCAAGCGCGCGGTCACGCGGTTTTGGAGGGCCTCCGCCTCACTGCGGTTGCGCAGCTTGCGGTCGTAGGTGTCGATCGGATCCCCAGCGTGGAGCAGGCCGTGTTCGGCGGACAGGATGCGGATCCGTGCGCGCTTTGCGGGGGCGAGGTGTTCCCGCAGGTGGGGTACGAGCGCGCCCTGGTACAGCTCCAGCGCTGGGATTGGGGCGGTGGTGACGAGCTTCTTCCGGCTGCAGGAGACGACGAGCAGACCCTGATGCGGTTCGAGTGGGCTTTTGGTGGTCGGGCTCATGGGCGCCGCACCACCCGCAGTCCAATGCCCGGCGAGGCCAGCTCGGCCGGCGCGGCGTTGAGGAACGTCGTGCGCGCGTACAGCGGGGGCGAGGCGTAGGAGCCGCCCCGCAGGACGGCGCCGTTGCCCATCGTCGAGCGGGCAGTCCACTCCCACACGTTGCCCGCCACGTCCAGCAGCCCCTCAGGGGTCGCTCCGGCCGGATGCGCGTCCACCGGGCTGGTGGTGTCGACACCGGAGCCACGCAGGTTCGCCCGCTCCGGGGTCCACTCCTGATCACCCCACGGCCAACGTCGCCGGGCGGACCCACCCGCCATCCACTCCCATTCCACCGAGGTCGGCAGGCGCCCACCCAGCGTTTCCGCGATTTCCGCGGCCTGGGCGTGGCTCAGCGACGTAACCGGGTGCAGAGCGCGTTCACCACCACGTTCACCACGCAGTTGGGCGTGGGTGATCGGCGTACGTGTCCACAACAGGGTGCTGACCTTGATCTGACGAGCCTTGTCGCCGAACACGCAGGTTCCGCCGGGCACCTCGACCCACTCGACGTTCACCTTGCTCAGCCCCCGATCAGGAAAAGGTCTTCGACGTTCACGTGTGGTCGCACGCGGCTCTTCGCCTCGTTGGGACCCAGCCCGAACCGGGCGAGCGCGGCGCCGATAGTCCCGAAGGCGTCCTCGGCTTCGGACTCGTCGGGGGCGAAGGCGACGTAGTTGTCGGCGAACCGCACCATCCGCAACCCGTCCAGCAGTGCGTCCGGTCTCGACAGACGCAGGTTGATCAGCAGTGGCGCGAGCCCCGAACCGGGCGCGATGGGATGTGGCATCGCGGCGAGAGCGGTACGGACACGGGCGAGGAAGGTGCCGTCGTGGACGTGTTCGGCGCACCAGCCAACGACTTCGTCGACTGTCGCGCCCTCGGACACCGAGGCCACGTCCACGTCCGCCACCGCGTGGAAGCCAGCTTCGCTGTGGGCCGCTGCGTGCCGCAACGCGGTAAGTCGATTGCGGCGAGGTCGGTAGCCGGACACCCAGCACCGCAGCACGCGGTCTTCCAGGATTGGCTCGATGGCGTTGCGGAGCGCGCGATGCACGAGCCGGTCGATCACCGTGGGAACGCACGCCGCCATCGGCTTGCCGGTGTAGGTCGGGAAACGTACTTCCCGCAGTGGCCCTGGCTGCCATGTCCCTTCGACCAGTTGATCGGCCAGGCGTGGCAGCAGTTCCTTGGGGCGTCGGCGCAACTCCGCCAACGTCATCCGGTCCACACCAGGTGCCGAGGCGCGCCGGCCGCACTGCCGCAGCGCGATCCGAAGCCGCTTCTCGTCCAACAGCGGCATCAACGAGTGCGACTGCGGACACGGGAGTGGCGGCATGCCACGTGGGTGCGCTAGCGTCGGGACCGCTTGAGCGGTAGGCACGATCCCTTGGTCACCAACTGCAGGCTCGCAACCCAACACGCGCGAGCTGTGCCCTTGGGAAAGACGGCCCCGCTCAGGCCCCGAGACGAAGGTCTCCGCATTCACGATCGTCATGGCCTCTCTACCCGGTCTCGTACGCGGTGGGATCGGGGATGTTGTTGTCGCGAAAGGCTCGCCGCCGCTCGACGCAGGTGCTGCAGCGACCGCAGTGCACGTGCTGTCCCCGGTAGCAGGACCACGTGAGCGCGAACGGCACCGACAGGGCCTCACCGACCCGCACGATGTCGGTCTTGGTCAACGTCAGGAACGGGGCGAGCACCTGGAACCCCGGTGTCAGCAGGCCCTCGTTGGCCGCCTCAACACTGCGGGCGAACCGCTCCACGAACTCTGGTCTGCAGTCGGGGTAGACGGTGTGGTCTCCGGCGTGTGCGCCGAACGCCACGGCGTCGGCGTGCACCGCGATGGCAACCGAGACAGCGACGTCAAGCATGATCGCGTTGCGGTTGGGCACCACGGTGGAGGCCAGCGACTCATCGGTGTAGTGCCCGTCCGGCACCGGCACCGAGGTGTTGGTCAGCGCGGAGCCGGTCAGCAGTGCCCCGAGGCTCGTCAGGTCGATGACCCGGTGCGAGCTGTCGAGCAGCCTCGCGATCTCAGTGGCGTAGTCGAGTTCGACGCGGTGTCGCTGCCCGTAGTCGAAGGACACCAGGGTCAGGCGGCTGTGTCGGGCTGCCAGCCAGTAGGCCAGGACGGTGGAGTCCAGGCCCCCGGAGGCGACGACGACGGTGTGGTGTGGACCCCGGTGTCCGAAGTGGACGATCACCGTGGTCGCCACGTCTGGAGGCGTCGCGAAACCAGCGGCTCCGCGAATCGCTGGGAGAGTGACATCGTCTACTCCGGATGCTCGGCGAGTCCCGATCTACCCGCGTCCCGAACTTCGCTCCTCCCGGAGGGAGGAGCGCCGAGTTGCTCGCTCGGCCAAATCGGCCGAGTGGCGGGTCGACGGCGTCGGTGCTGACGGAGCCGCTGTGAGCCCGCCAGCGCAGCTAAGCGGTTCCCATGCGGAGCGAACCAGAGCGACCGGGTGGCGACGATGGGGCGTCCACGGGGCGACACATGTGCGGACCCGCGGAAATGACCATCGGGAGTGAACTGCGCCAACTGGGCGAAATCACACGACAACTCCGGCGCTGACCGTGAGAAGGCGGGGGTACCGCGGAGGGGTGGGGTAGCCGAGTCCCGTGAGCGCATCGGTGACAGGGAACGCTCGCACAGCGGGCGGCAGAGACCTGCTGTCCCAACGCCGGACCGTGATCATCGTTCGAAGTGGTCGCCGCGCAGGGCCAAGATCGTGCGGGAACCGCAGCAGCAGAACGGTCTCCTGGGTAGCGGCCCTCCGACGGCCAGGAGGCAGCGGTCCGAGAAACCGCGGCGAGCCGCGAAACCGAGAGAACTCCGCCCCCGATGCGCACGTGAGCACGACGAGCGCGGTCCACACTGGACAAACGGGAGGCGGAGTTGGTCTCGTGACCGGAGGAACTCGGGAAGCCGGAACAGGATCTCGGGGCGCGGGCGGAGGCGCGCGAACCACGGGCGAGAAAGCCCGACGGCTCCGAGCCGAGTCGGATCCAACCAGCTCTGTTCGTCAGGTCAGCCAACGCTGTGGTTCCTGGCTGGACCACACCTCGTTTCCGGTGCTGGGTTTCCGCCGTGACCTCTCGATGCTGTTCGGGGGTCAGGACTCGACGGGAGTGGGGAACGCGAACCGCACGTCGGTGAGACGTTCCGACAACTCCCACAGCCGGCGGGCGATCTCCGGGTCGGACGCCGTGGAGGAGGGCCGCACCCGCTTCGGCGCACCGCGCAGCTCGGCCAGACCGTCCGGCCCGATGAACTCCCCGCCCTCCACGCCCGGGTGGGTCGCCGCGTACAGCTGCGGCAGCGCGCCCTGCGCCGGGGCCTGGGCGAACAGGGGATTGCCGATGCGGCCGAGCACCACCCGCCACAGCCCGACCGACCCGCTCTGCGGCAGGGTGGTGGCCGTGTAGCCCGGGTGGGCCAGCACGCTGCGCACCGGACTGCCGGCCCTGGTCAGCCTCCGGTGGAGCTCCAGTCCGAACAACGCGTTGGCGAGCTTGGACTGGTTGTAGAAGGCCATGGGCGAGTAGCCGCGCTCGCCGGTGATGTCGTCGAAGCGCATGCGCGCCTGACGGTGGTTGACCGAGCTCACCGTGACCACGCGCGGGTCGCGCCCGACGGCCAGGAGATCGAGCAGCAGCCCGGTGAGCGCGAAGTGGCCGAGGTGGTTGCAGGCGAACTGCAACTCGTGCCCCTGCGGGCTCAGGGTTCGGGGCGGGGCCAGGACACCGGCGTTGTTGACGAGCACGTCCACACGGGGGAGATCGGCACGCAGCCGGTCGGCGAAGGCCCGGACCGAGTTGAGGTCGGACATGTCGACGCGGCGCACCTCAAGGTTCGCGCCCGGCTGCTGGGCGGTGATCTGCGCGACCGCCTGCCGGCCCCTCCGCTCGTCGCGCACCGCGAGGATCACGTGTCCGCCGCGGCGGGCGAGCGCCCGGGTGGTCTCCAGGCCGAGGCCGCTGTTGGCCCCGGTGACGACGAACACCCGCCCGTGCTGGTCCGGGATCTGCGCTGCGGTCCAGCGTTGCTGCTGCTTCATGTGGCACAGGTTGCCCTGTGTGGCACTGAGTGTCAACTTGCGTCTGAGTGCCAATTCCAGCATCGCGTTACGCTTGCCCGGTGAGCTCCCGCCCCGACCCCAGCCCCGGAACCAGCCCGGAAATGAGCATGGCCCAGCGGAAACGTCAGCTCGTCTGCGACGAGCTGACCAGCGCGGCGCTGCAGCTGCTGGTGCTCAAGGGGTTCGACGTCGTCACCATCGACGAGATCGTCGCCGCCGCCGGGGTGTCCCGGCGGACGTTCTTCCGGTACTTCGCGTCCAAAGAGGACGTGGTCGTCCAGTTCCTGGCCGACATGGGCGCCGGCATGCGCGAGGAGCTGGCGGAGCGCCCCGCCGAGGAACGTCCGTCCCAGGCGCTGCTCCACGCCGTCTCGGTCCCCATCGCCGCGTGCGGGGACCAGTCCGAGCGGGCACTGCGCGTGGTCCAGCTCATCCTGCGCACCCCCGCCCTGCTCGCCCGCTTCCTGGAACGCCAGGAGCACTGGCGCGACGAGCTGACGGTGGAGTTGGCGCGCCGACTGGATCTCGACCCCGACACCGACCTGTACCCGCGGCTCGCCGCCGGGATGGCGCTCACCGTCATCAACACCGTGCTGCAACGCTGGAGCGACAGCGAGGGGGCCGAGGACCTCATGGAGCTCATCGACCGCGCCTTCGCTGTCATCGCCCCGGCGCTCGACGCGGACAAGCGCAAGTCTCCGCGCGCTCGTTCGGGGCGCGACTGAGCCGCGGTCCGGCACGTGCGGATCACGCTTCCGTTCCCTGGCGCCAAAAACCGACCTTGCAGACATCGCCGGCCTGGTGCTCCCAGATGTCCTGGGAGAAGACGTGCACGCTCACCCCGCCCTCCGGCAGTCGGTGCACGTCGGTGTCCGAGTGCCGCTCGGCGAGCTGGAGGGCGCGGCCGTGCGTCGCGAGCGCGTGGCGCAACGGCTCGAACCGCAGTCGTCGGCCGAACGCGCTGTAGGTCGCTTGGAGCGGGGGAGGCGTGGGCGTGTTCCCGGTGGTCAGCCTGTGCACCTGGAGGGCGACAGAGCGGCACAGCCACACGCCCGCGTCTCGTTCGAACCCGATCTCCACGAGGCCGTAGTCGCGTCTGGCGAGTGACGATGGTGTTGGCGTAGAAGTCGAGGTCGGACAACCGTCTTCTCCGGGGTTCTGGTGAGGTGGTTCACCGGGCTCGTTGACCGGCCGCCCCGCGCGTTCGTGCTTCCTGCTCTTCCTGTCATTTCAGGGGTGAATGAAACTACTGTCCTCGACAGCGATCACGCCACCGACCGGCGGCAGAGAACCTTGTGGGGCAACGAAAACTGGCCTGCTCACTGAGCTGGGCCCGCACACCGCTGGCGACTGTCCGTGGTGGCGGGCCCAGCTCCGGTGGTGACGATCAGACTGCTGCGGGGAAACCGGGTCAGCTGAGCCGGGTCATGACCGAGTCGTAGCCGCCCCCGCCCGGGTAGACCCACGCGCCCGTGAGGGTGTTGCCGTCCGCGCTGAACGTTCCCTTGTAGTAGGCGGGGGAACCCGGCTCGCCGGCCCAGATGACGAGGGTGTCGCCGTCGAGCTCGTAGACGTAGTCGAAGGTGTTGCCCTGGCTGTCGTAGTAGCGGGACCTGATGTGCTCGCCCGGCTTCTCCGCGCCGAAGGGCTTCTCGCGCCCGATCATCTCGACGCCGACGACGGCCTGCCCGTACTGCTGGAGGTCGATGTCCTGGACCAGGAAGAAGCCGCCCGCCAGCCACCGGTAGCTGACCGTGCCCTCCGCTCCACCGGTCACGCGCCACGTGCCGACGAGGCGGTCGAGCGCCCTGATCCGCTCGTCCGGCTCGACGTTCGGCACGCTGTCAGTGGTCTCCGTCATGGCTGTTTCCCTTCTGCCGCGCCGCACCGGGAGGAGCGACGTCGTTGGTGTCGCTCGTGTGACGGGCTGGTCCGCGAGGAGGAATCGGTCGGGCGACTGTGCCCTGCGTCACGCCTCCTGCGTCACGCCTCGATGTCCGACGGCGTCAGGGTCCGGCTCAGGCCGGCCGCGGGCAGCACTCCCGGGTCGAAGGTGGTGATCTCGGCGATCAGGCCGTCCTCGACGCGCAGGACGTCGATGTTGATCGCCGTGTGGTCCGGCTCGCCCGGGCGGCGCAGGTAGTTGGCCACGGCGGGCTGCCGGTTGACCGCGAGCGGGACGGCGTGCCAGTCGCCCCACGCCTGCTCGCCCAGCAGGACCGGGCGCCACATGTCCAGGATCGCCGCGCGGCCCTCGAAGACCAGGTGGGCGGGCGGCATGGTCTGGCGGGCGTCCTCGCGCAGCAGCGCGGCCAGCGCCGTCAGGTCCGCCTGGCGCGAGGCGTCGAGGTAGCGCCGCAGGAGGGCGCGCTCGTCGTCGGTGGGGGTGGTCGCCGCCGCCCAGTCCGCGCGCCGTTGCGGCAGGTGCTCCCGGAGGGTCGCGCGGGCGCGCTGGAGGGCGCTCTTGACGGAGGCGACGCTCAGCTCCAACGCCTCGGCCGTCTCCTGGGCGGGCCAGCCGGCGACGTCCCGCAGGATGAGGACCGCCCGTTGCCGGGGCGGGAGGTGCTGGATCGCCGCCAGGTAGGCGAGTTCGACGGTCTCCCGGGTGATCGCCGCCGCGTCCGGTTCGTCGCCGGCCGGCGCCGCCCTGTCCAGCAGGACGTCCGGATAGGGCTGGAGCCAGGTGACCTCGGCCAGCGAGGAGTGGGCCGCGCCGCCGGAGGTGTCCACCGGCACCGCGAGCTCGCGCGCGCGGGCCGGGCTGGCCAGGGTGTCCAGGCAGGCGTTGGTGGCGATCTTGTAGAGCCAGGCGCGGAAGGTCGCCCTGCCCTGGAAGTCCGCCCGCCTGCGCCAGGCGCGCAGGAGTGTCTCCTGCACCAGGTCCTCCGCGTCGGTGAACGACCCGAGCATCCGGTAGCAGTGCACCCGCAGCTCGTGCCGGTGGGTCTCGGCCAGTTCGGTGAACACCGCTTCGTCCCCGGCCCGGATCGCCTCCGCCGTCCGGTCCTCGGCCGCGCCCCGCCCGCTTTCCCGCACGCCCACAACGCCCCCACTCAGATGGCCGCCCGTCGCTGTCCTGAGCCGACGACAGTAATGCGAGCTGGTTGCGTTCCTGTCCAGCTGCCCGTGCCGCCGGGGCGTGAGTGGGCAGAGGACTGTCTAGTGTGGACAGTTGCTGTCCCTCGCGGTGGTGTGCGGTTCGGTCCGAGGTCGGTCTGCCGTCCCGGTCCGGGTGGGGGAACGGTGGTCGCGCCGCGACCGGCTCCCGGGGTGATCGGGACACGTGGTCACCCCGCAGGGCGGGCGGTTGCTCCCACGAGCACCCGTATCCGCGTCGCCGGAGTCATCTCGGCTGCGGTTTCCGGCTGCGGTGTTCCCTGTGATGGTCCGTCCGCGCTGTAGCGTGGGCGCGTGGACGTCGGACAACTGCACCGACTGGGCAGGCGACTGGTCGAACTGTCCCACCAGGCATCCTGCGACTCCGGCGAACTGTCCCTGACCACCGGCGAGGCGGCCGTCCTGCAGGACGTGATCTCACACCCGGAGAGCTCGGTCAGCGAGATCGGCGACCGCACCGGTTTCGCGCAGAGCCACGTCTCCACCTGCGTCGCCCGGCTCAGGGACCGCCAGCTGGTCACCACCGCCACCGATCCGGCCGATCGGCGGCGCACCCGGGTTCGCGCCAGCGACGGCACCATCGTGGCGGTCTCGCAGCGCGGCGACCACGGCGTCGACGGCGTGCTCGGTGCGGTGGTGGGCGATCCCGACAAGGCGCGGCGCGTGGCCGCGCTCCTCGACGAACTCGCCCACCTCCTCCTGCCCTGAGCGCGGAGCCGGTCGGCTTCCCCGGCGTCGTCGGGTCGGGGGAAGACTTAAGTCACGCGATTGACTTGTTGGGGAGCGCCCGGGCAGAGTGATCATGGAACCCGCACGGCGAGGGAGGTTCCGGTGATCCAGGGCGACGCGGACCACCAGTCGCGCCACCCGGTTCCCGCCGGTGCACAGGTGCGATGGTGAGAACGGTGGACGGGACCGCGAACCGGACCGCACGGGCGGAGCGGGCGGAGCTCACCCGGGAGCTGATCCTGACCGCGGCGGAGCGGATGTTCGCCGAGCACGGCGTGTTCGCGGTGTCCAACCGGCAGGTCAGCGAGGCCGCCGGACAGGGCAACAACACAGCCGTCGGCTACCACTTCGGCACCAAGGCCGACCTGGTGCGGGCGATCATCCGCCGGCACTCCGGGCGGATCGAGGAGATCCGGCAGCGGATGGTCGCCGAGATCGGCGACGGCGCGGAGCTGCGGGACTGGGTGGCCTGCCTGGTGCGGCCCCTCGCCGAGCACCTGGCCGCGCTGGGCAGCCCGACCTGGTTCGCCCGGTTCGGCGCGCAGCTGCTGACCGACCCCGCGCTGCGCCCGATCATGGTCGAGGAGGCGTTGTCGTCCCCGTCGCTGATGCGGATCGTGGACGGGCTGCAGCGCTGCCTTCCCGACCTGCCGGCCGAGGTGCGCGCCGAGCGGGCCGCGATGGCTCGGCAACTGCTGGTGCACATGGTCGCCGAGCGGGAACGCGCCCTCGCCGAGGGCGCCCCCACGCCCAGGGCCAGCTGGCACGACGCCGCGACCGGACTGGTCGACGCGCTCGTCGGAATGTGGCTGGCGCCTGTCTCCACCCCGCACGACTAGAGGAGCGACAACCATGAAGGTCGCGGTGGACCAGGACCGGTGCTGCGGCGCAGGCGCCTGCGTGCTGCTCGCCCCGGACGTGTTCGACCAGCGGGACGACGACGGGGTCGTGGTCCTGCTCGACGGGCAGCCACCCGAGGAACTCCACGCGCTCGTGGGGGAGGCCGCGGCCGCGTGCCCGGGTGCGGCGATCTCGCTGGGCGGGACCGCGTGAGCGCGCCGGGCCACGTTCTGGTGGTCGGCGCGTCGGCCTCCGGTCTGTCCACCGCGGAAGCGTTGCGCCGCAAGGGATACCAGAACCGGCTGACCGTGTTGGGCGCCGAACCGCACCTGCCCTACGACCGGCCGCCGCTGTCCAAACAGGTCCTTGCGGGCCTGTGGTCGCCGGAGCGCGTCCAACTCCGCCAGCCGGCCGCGCTGTCCACACTGGACGCCGAGTTCCTCCTCGACGACCCGGCGACGCGCCTGGACGTCGCGGAACGCGCCGTCCACACCGCGTCCGGGCGGGTCCTGACCGCGGACGTCGTGGTGGTGGCCACCGGGCTGCGGCCTCGGGTTCTGCCCGGGCAGGCTGGTCTTCGCGGTGTGCACGTGCTCCGCACGCTCGACGACGCGCTGGCGCTTCGCTCGGCGCTGCTGTCTTGCTCGCGGCTCGTGGTGGTCGGGGACGGTGTGCTCGGCGCGGAGATCGCCGCGACCGCGCGCGGGATGGGTGTGGCGGTCACGCTGGCCGGGCCGCAACCGGCGCCGTTGGCCGCGCAGCTCGGCCCGCTGGCAGCGGGTCTGCTGGGCGAACTGCACGCCGAGAACGGAGTGGACCTGCGGCTCGGCGCGGCCGTCACCGGGCTGACCGAGCGGGACGGCGACGTCACCGGGGTGTGCCTGGCGGACGGCGAGACGCTGCCGGCCGACCTCGTCGTCGTGGCGCTGGGCGCGGCACCGGTGACGGAGTGGCTCGCGGACAGCGGGCTCACCCTCGACAACGGACTGGTCTGCGACTCCCGCTGCCGCGCGGCGGAGGGGGTCTACGGCGTCGGCGACGTCGCCCGCTGGCACCACGAGACGCTGGACACCGTGCTGCGACTGGAGAACCGGACCAACGCCGTCGAACAGGCGGGCGTTGTCGCCGGCAACATCCTCGGCGAGGACCGGCCCTACACGCCCGTCCCGTACTTCTGGACCGACCAGTTCGACGCCAAGGTCCACGTGCACGGGATCCCGCGCGCGGACGCCGAAGTGTCCATTGTGGAGGGTTCGACGGCCGACCGCCGCTTCGTCGCCACCTACCACCGGGACGGCGCGGTCGTCGGGGTGCTCGGCTGGAACATGCCCAAGCAAGCCCGTCTGCGCCGACGGGAGCTCGTCGCGAATTCGGCACTCGTGGAGGGAAAACCATGACCAACACGACCGAGTCGGCAACGGACCAGGAGCAGCCGCTGGCGATTCCCGCCGCCAGGGCCGCGGGATGCCCCTTCGACCCGCCGCCCGCCCTGCGCGCACTGGGGGAGCGGACCCGGCTGGCGCGGGTCCGGCTGTTCGACGGCAGCACCCCCTGGCTGGTGACCCGCCACGCCGACCAGCGGGCGCTGTTGGCCGACCCGAGGATCAGCTCCGACATCACCCGGCCAGGCTTTCCCAGCTCCGTGCCCGTCCAACAGGCGCGTATCGGCTTCATCTTCATGGACGACCCCGAGCACGCCCGGCTCCGGCGGATGGTGACCGCGCCGTTCACGCTCCGCCGGGTGGCGGCCCTGCGCCCGGCCGTCCAGAAGATCGTGGACGACCTCGTCGACGAGCTGCTGGCCGGGCCGCGGCCGGTGGACCTCGTGCAGGCGTTCGCGCTCCCGGTGCCCTCCCTGGTGATCTGCGAACTCCTCGGCGTGCCCTACGCCGACCACGACTTCTTCCAGGTCCACAGCGCGGTCCTCATCAACCGGGAGACCACGCTGGAGGAGCGGAGGGAGGCCAGCGACCGGCTGTTCGGCTACCTGGAGCGGCTGGTGGGCGACAAGCTCGACCACCCCGGCGACGACCTGCTGTCCGGGCTCGCCGTACGGGTCAGCGACGGCGAGCTGACCAGGGAGGAGGCGGCCCAGATCGGGGTGCTCATGCTGGTCGCCGGGCACGAGACCACCGCGAACATGATCGCCCTGGGCACGCTCGCCCTGCTCGAACACCCCGACCAGCTCGCCCTGCTGCAGCAGTCCGACGACCCGGGCCTGGTCGCCTCGGCCGTCGAGGAACTGTTGCGGTACCTGGACATCACGCACAACGGACGGCGCCGCGTGGCGCTGGCCGACATCGAGATCGCCGGCCAGGTCATCCGCGCCGGCGAGGGCGTCGTTCTCGCCAACGACATCGCCGACCGGGACCCCGACGTCTTCCCGGACCCCGACCGGCTGGACCTCCGGCGCGACACCCGCCGGCACCTGGCGTTCGGGTTCGGCGTGCACCAGTGCCTCGGCCAACAACTGGCCCGGATGGAGCTGCAGGTCGTCTACGGCACGCTCTACCGGCGCATCCCCACGCTGCGGCTGGCCACGACGCTGGACCAGATCCCGTTCAAGCACGACGGCTCGGTCTACGGCGTCTACGAGCTGCCCGTCACCTGGTGACCGCGGGAGCGGTGGCGGGCGCCACGCCCGCCACCGCACAGGAGCAGCCCGGCGAGGCGCGCCAGACCCGCACCAGGAGACCCTGGCGTCACCGCTCCAGGGCGAAGGGTTCGGCGGGGGGAAGGGCCAGGAAGCAGGGCATGCGGGCCGGGCGGCCGGCCAGGTGCGGAGCCGCTGATCTCGACGCCGCCCAGCAGGACCCGCCCCCGCGTGGGGCGGTCGAGCCCCGCCGCGCACTGCAGCAACGTCGTCTTGCCCGACCCCGACGGACCCGTGATCACCGTGAACGAGCCGCGCGGGAACACCAGGTCGACCGCGTCGAGCGCGACCACCTGGTGGGGACGCTGCCCGTGGACCTTGGTGAGCCCCACCACCGCGACCGCCTCGTGCGGTACGGCTGTTTCCTTTGCCATGGAACGAGAAAACCGTCAGCACGCGATCAGCGCACTGGCCCTCGTTCGACTCGCGGGGTAGAGCTGCTCCACCCCCGACCGGGAGCCAGCTCCCGTGCCCCGCCGCGCCGACGGCCTCTACCGTGGCCACGGGAGGGAGTTGGGACTTGCACGCGGAACAGACATGGCGCCCCCTGAGATCGCTGGCCTCGGCCCGCCCGTGGCGCTGCCTCGCCTACCTCGCCTCCGGCGTCCCGGTCGGGGTGCTGTGCCTGGTCGTCATCGCCGTCCTGGGCGGCGCGGGGGTGCTGCTGCTGCCGGTGCTGGTCGGCGTGGTGCCACTCGTGCTGCTGTGCCTGCTCGGCGCCCCGGTGGCCCGGGTGGAACGGGCTCGGCTGCGCTGGGTGGACCCGGCGCCGGTGGTGGCGGGCGACCGGGCCCCGGCCTCCGACGCGCTCCGCCGCGCGCGGGCGCGGCTGCGGGAGCCGGCGACCTGGCGGGAGTTCGCCCACGCGCTGCTGCTGGCGACCGTGCTGTGGCCGGTCGACCTGCTCGTGGTGGCGACGGCGGTGCTGCCGGTCGTGGCGCTGCTCGCGCCCCTGCTGGTGGCGGTGCTGCCGGCCGACGCCGTGCCCGCCGGAAAGGTGTTGGCCGACAACGGGTTGCTGTGGATGACCGTCCCCGTCGGGCTGGTCGCGCTGGTGGCCGCGGTCCCCGTCGTCACCCTCGTCGGGCTCGGCAGGGCGCGGCTCGCCAGGGCGTTGCTGTCCACCCACCGCGCCACCGACACCACCGAGCTGGTGGAGGTGCGGCGCTCACGAGCGCGCATGGTGGATCGCCACGAGGCCGAACGCCGACGGATCGAACGCGACCTCCACGACGGCGCGCAGCAGCGGCTGACCTCGGTCGCGATGCTGCTGGGCCTCGCCAGGGCACAACTCGGTCCGCAGCACCCGGTGACCGGGCTGGTCGGCAAGGCGCACACGGAGGTCAGCGCCGCGTTGGCCGAGCTCCGCGACCTGATCCACGGCATCCACCCCAGAATCCTGGCCGACCGGGGCCTGGACGCGGCGCTGGGCGAGTTGGCCGACCGGTGCGCCGTGCCGGTGCGGGTGGACGCCACCGTCGGCGGCAGGCTGCCGGACTCGGTGGAGAGCGCGGCGTACTACGGGGTGAGCGAGGCGTTGACGAACGTGGTGAAGCACAGCGGTGCGCGGCGAGCCGAGGTCCGCGCCCGGTACGAGGGCGGTGTGCTGCGGGTGGAGGTCCGCGACGACGGCAGGGGCGGAGCCGACCCGTCGAGGGGCGGTGGGTTGACCGGCCTCGCGGACCGGGCGGCGGCCGTCGGCGGTACCCTCGCGCTGGCCAGCCCGGAGGGTGGGCCCACGCGGCTGCGGGCGACCATCCCGTGCGAGCCCGCGCCGTGACCCGGCTGCGGATCGTGGTGGCCGAGGACTCCGTGCTGCTGCGCGAGGGGCTGGTGCGGATCCTGGAGTTCCACGGCCACGAGGTGGTCGGTCAGGTCGGCACGGCCGTGGAGCTGCTCGCCGCCGCGCGGGAGCTGACGCCGGACCTGGTGATCACCGACGTCCGGATGCCGCCGGGCAACAGCGACGAGGGCCTGCGCGCGGCGCTGGAGCTGCGCGCGGAACACGCCGACCTGCCGGTGCTGGTGCTCAGCCAGTACGTCGAGCAGACCTACGCGGCGGAGCTGCTCAGCTCGGACTCCGCCAGCGTCGGCTACCTGCTCAAGGACCGGGTCGGCGACATCGAGGTGCTGGCGGCCGCGGTGCGGCAGGTCGCCCTCGGCGGCACCGTCATCGATCCGCAGGTGGTGCGGCAGCTGCTCGCCCGCAACCGGGAACGGCCCACCCTGGCGCGGCTCACCGCCCGCGAGCGGCAGGTGCTGGACCTGATGGCGCAGGGCCAGAGCAACGCGGCGATCGCCGCGAACCTCTCGGTCAGCGAGGCGGCCGTGGCCAAGCACATCGGCAACGTGTTCGACAAGCTCGACCTCGCCGTCGCGCCCGACATCCACCGCAGGGTGCTGGCCGTGCTCACCTACCTGCGCGAGACATCCTGACCGGACCCGTCGGCGCCACGCCGGAGCTGGTCGCGGCAACCGTTCCCTGGCACGATGGCTGACCTGACCGGAATCACCTGGTGTGGCACGAGTTCCGGTCCGCCTCTCGTCGGATCGGACCCGCGCCCGAGACCAGGAACACCTGTGATCAGGGAAGGCCGACGAAGCGCTCATGTCATCCTTACGCGACTCCCTGGACGACGTGGTCGAGGTCGAGAGCTCGGTTTTCGGCCTCATGGACGTGGATGTCGCCGGCTGCCCCGAGCCGTGGCCGCAGGGCGTCCTGCCCGACGCTGACCTCGTCCTCGTCCGCCCCAACCGGGTCGACTTCCGCAGCTCGGCGTCGTTCCACTGGGCCGACGTCCGCATGGAGCTGTGGGACGGGCCGCCACCGGCGCGGGGCGGGGAGTGGGAACAGGACGACGAGGTCGAGGTCGGCCTCAGCAGCGGCGTGGTCCAACTGTGGGCGCTGACCGGCGGCGGATCACCCCGCACGTTCGCGCTGGGGCGGCCCCGCTGGGTCTACCGGCTCCGGGTCAGCAGCCAGGGTCGGGACGACGCGGCCACCCAGCACTGGCAGGGTGGCGTGGTGCCGAACGGGACCGAGCGGCACCTCCTCCAGTTCTGGCCGGTGCGACCCGCCGACTGACCGCGCGGACACGCCGAAGGCGGGTGACCGGCCGGTCACCCGCCTTCGGCCGCGCGAGACCGCGCCGCTAGTTCACGACGCGCACGAAGAACCGGTCGCCGTCGAGGATGCGGTCGTTGCCGTACCAGGCGCCGAGACGGCTGCCCGCCTCCTGGTTGTCGGGCGCGTTGATCGGACGCGCCGAGAAGTGGTCGCGCCACCGGTCGCCGTCGTACTTGTACCGCGCCGCCCCCTCGTAGGTGGAGGCGAAGGGGAACTCGTCGCAGTCCTGGCCGAGTTCGGGGTAGCCGGGCCACCGCCGGTGGCAGAAGGACGTCGCCTCCGCCCGGTTGGCCGTCCGGCGCGCCGAGTCGTGGTACAGCCGCCGCAGCGGGTTCTCCGCCGAGCCGCCGGGCAGCAGCTTGCCCGGGACCTTCGGCTCGGTGGCCTCCGGGTGGTTGATCGCGTCCGACAGGTGGCGGGCGCTCATCTTCACCGGCTCGTCGGACAGCCGGAACGTGATGTACGGCGTGACCCGGTCGAAGATCGACCCCTGCCTGGCGGGCAGGTACCACGCGGAGTCGAAGCGCATGCCCATCTCCGAGCCGACGACCCGGTCCGGGATCGACACCGTCCCGGGGACGGTGAACCTGTAGGTGATGCGCATGACGCCGGTCGCCTTCTGCTCACCGTGCGCCTGGTCGGCGGGCTGGGCCGGGGAGTACGCCCGGAACGACGTCGTCGGCTGCGCGATCCACGTCGGCAGGTTGGTGTACTTGCCGTTCGGCCCGGCCATCTGGCAGGCGTTGGCGTTGGGCCACCCCTGGCAGTGCGCCTGCACGTCCAGCATCGTGGTGGCTTCGCGGAAGCGGCCGCTGGCCCGCACCTCGGTCATGTCCAGCGCGTAGTCGGTGAACCGGTGGGCCGCGCTGCCGGGCATCACCTCCCTCTTCCCGTACCCGACGACGGTCACCTTCGCGGTGAACGCGCCGGTCGTGAAACAGATGACGAAACACCGTTCGGTCTTGTTGTAGAGGACGAAGAGCTGGCAGTAGGCGAAGTGGTTCTTGATCCACCCCTGGTCGCGGGAGGACACCCGCCAGTTGTTCCGGCACTCCTGCGGAGTGATGTAGTCGTAGCGGTTGGCCGGGGCCGGGGCGGTGTGCTGCTCGCTCGGCGCCGCGTAGGTGGCGCCGTGCCGCTGGGCCAGTTCCTGTTCCCGAGTGGGATCGCTGACCGTGGGCGGGGAGTCCGCGCCCCGCGGGGACTCCAGCCCCATCGTCGCCGGCCGCACGCCGTCCTTCAGCAACTCGCGGTTGAGCCCCTCGGTGTCGTTGACCCATCGGGGATCGGTGGTCAGACCCGCATAGGAGAACTGTCTTTCCCGCTCGTCACCGACTGCCGCGCCCTGTGGTGCCGCGGCCACCACAGCCAGGGCCGTCAACGCGAACGCGGATAACCAGGTGCGTCTGCGCATCAGCGCGCTCCTTCGTCACAGAATCGGACAAGGCGCGCGGTTATCCGACCATTTCCCCTTCCGCGGTGGAACCGCCGGTCGAGCGCGGCCGAACAGACCCCCGGACAGTCAAGTCACGGGACAACGAATCAACGTCGCGCCCGAACGCGCCGCCGGTGAGACGAGGTTGGTCAACTCGCATGTGATCGATACGTCATCTGCTCGTTGTTCGCCGGGGCAGGCGTCAGGGGCGCGGGTAGAAGCGCTTTTCCCACTCCCGGAGGTTGTCGACGCCTTCGCGGACGAAGGGGGTGAACACGGCGAGGCCCAGCAGGCAGCGGTTGACGAGGTTGGCGGGGAAGCGCGGCGGTTTGACGAAGTCGACGAACAACACCACCCGCGTGTGGCGGGAGTGGTTCCACGCCTCGTGTTCGTAGGCGTCGTCGACGACGATGCGGGCGGTGTTGCGGGCCGAGACGACGCCGTAACCGCCCAGGAGGAACACCTTCCAGGCGGTCGTCCTGGGTGATGGTGCGGACGTCGGTGACGATGTCCTGGAACGTGGGGAGCCGGGCGCGGTCGGCGAGGACGGCGTCCAGCTCGGCGCGGATGGCCGGCCACTCCCGCTCCAGGTCCCGCGCCCAGGGGAAGCACGCGGTGTCGTACACGGTCCGGTTGCCCAGCTTCGCGCAGGCGACGTTGAGGCGCTCCACCGCCGCCACGACGCGCATCAGCAGCCGGGTTCACCGGCTCGGGCGACCCATCGGGGCCACGCCGGGCGTCGCGAAGGCCTGCTCGGCGCCACGGCGAAGGGGCCACTACGAGAATGCCCCGACCCGCGACTTCGCACGACTCGTCAGCCCGGGAGAGGGACGGACACCCGGCCGCGCCGCCAGGAGACCACGACCACACCACCAACCGCACGAGCCCGGGAAGAAGATCCGCACTCCCTCGGTTGGGCGGATGCGGGAGACCGATCGGAGTAACCCGGAACGAGGGGGATCATGGCCAGGCAGTGGGTGGCGGGATTCCGCAGCGCGGTGGTCAGCCCGTACGAGGCGATCCAGTTCGTCGAGCCGCGCGGCTTCCGCGACCAGACAGTGCGCCAGGTGCTGCGCATGGCGGGCGGCGGCGACGAACTGCGGGTGCGGCTCTCCAACCGCCACGGCCGGTCCGCCCTGGTCATCGGTGAGGCCCGGGTCGCCGAGCGCGGCGTCGCCGGCGGGATCATCCCCGAGACCGACACCGCGCTGCGTTTCGACGGCGCCAGCGACGTGGTCGTCCCGGCCGGCGAGGAGGTGGTCAGCGACCCGGTCGCCCTGCCCGTCGCGGCGGGCGCCGACCTCGTCCTCAGCCTTCACCTGCCGGAGGAGACCGGCCTGGCGACCTGGTCGCACCAGTCCGGCGAACCGACCTACGTCGCGCGCGGGAACCGGGCCGGGGCGGCGGATCTCCCCGGGGCGGAGCGGGTCGAGGCCCGGTTCCTCGTGACCGGGGTGGACGTGCTCGCGCCCGAGGGCACCGCCGTGGCCGTCGCGTTCGGCGACTCCTGGTTCGGGGGCGTGGGCACCACCGTCGGCGCCAACCGGCGGTCCGTCGACGTGCTCAACGAGCGGCTGGGGCGTGGCTGGGTCGTCAACCAGGGCATCGCCGGAAACCGGCTGCTGACCGACGAGATCGGGGAACGCGCCCTGGCGCGTTTCGACCGGGACGTGCTGTCCGTGCCGGGCGCCACCCACGTGCTGGTGCACTTCGGCATCAACGACCTGGCCCTGCCCGGCATGTTCGGCCTGCCGCCCGCCACGGCCGACGAGCTGGTGGCCGGGTTCACCGAGCTGGCCCGCCGGGCGCGCGAGGCCGGCATGGCGATCCACGCCGCGACGATCGGCCCGTTCGCCGGTGCGATCTACCCCGGCCACAACACCCCCGAGGGGCTCGCCAGGCGGCGCGAGGTCAACGAGTGGATCCGCACCGGCGACGCCTTCGACGCGGTCTTCGACGTCGCGCGCGCCGTGGCGGACCCGGCGCGGCCGGACCACATCCGCCCCGAGTTCGACTGCGGGGACGGCATGCACCTCAACGACGCCGGAGCCCGGGCCATGGCCGAGTCGGTCGACCTCGACGCGCTCCGGCTCTGACCGTCCACTATGAACCATCCACTGTGAACCATCCACTGCGGACAGTCCTACTGCGGGCAGTCCCGTTGCGGGAAGTCCCAGTGCGACAGTCCTCACGCGACCGTCGCGCCCCTCGCGCCCTCACGCCGCGCCCCGGGCTCGTCAGTGCGCGTCGTCGATGCCCTGGTAGTGGCCGAGCGACACCTCGCGGATCTTCTCGTCCGACCAGGAGTCGAACCGGTCCGGCGCGAGGCGGTCGGGGTCGACCAGGACGTCGCCGGTCCCCAGGACCAGGTTCGCGAGCTGGCGGCCCACGCCGCCGGCGTGGGTGATCCAGGAGGCCGCCGCGAACCACAGCCCCGGGACACCGGCCGCCGGACCCACCAGGGGCAGCTCGTCGGGGGTGAGGGCGAACGCGCCGTTGTACCGGCGGCCCAGGGGGGCGTCGCGGAACGCCGGCACCAACCGGGTCGCCTCGGCGACGGCGGCGCCGAACCGCGCCTCGGGAAAGGGGCTCTCGGCCGACGTGAGCGCCGGGGACGGCGTCCACGGGATCGGGGCGTGCGAGTAGGTGCCCAGCCCGTAGCGGCGACCGTGCCGCCGGGTGTAGACCGCGTGGTCGGGATAGCGCACGACCGGCGCGTCGATGGGGGTGTCGTCGAGGTCGGGCAGGTCCGCGGTGAACACGTAGGGGTGCTGGACAGCGACCACGGGCAGGCGCACTCCGGCGCTGGCCGCCAGGACCGGGCCCCAGACGCCCGTCGCCAGCACGACCTGGTCCGCGCGCAGCAGCGCGCCGTCCCTGCCCGTGCGGACGCCGACCACCCGGCCCCGCGAGGTTTCCAGCGCGACCACGGGGGTGTTCCAGCGGAACACGGCGCCGGCCCGCTCGGCGGCGTCCACCAGGACGTGGGTCAGCGCGACCGGGTCGACCGCGCCGTCGGCCGGGATGTACAGGGCGCCCAGCGCCCGTTCGGCGTCGACCAGCGCCGGGGCCAGCGCGACGGCGTCCGCCCCGTCGAGCACCCGCGCGGCGATGCCCAGGCCGCGGCCGTGCTCGACGTCCTGGTGGGCCCGGTCCAGCCGGGCCGGGGTGGTGGCGACCTCCAGGCAGCCGACCCGCCAGAAGACCGGCTCCGCCGCGGCGTGGGGGAGCGCGCGGTAGGTGGCCACGCTGTCCACCGCCAGCGCGGCCAGCTCCGGGGCCGCGTTGAGCTGACCGACGAAGCCCGGGGCCAGCCCGGTCGATCCGGGCAGCACGTCGCGCGCGCGGGCGTCCACCACCGTCACCCGGTCCTGTCCCAGCCGCGTGAGGTGGTGGGCCACCGAGGCCCCCACCACGCCGGCGCCAACCACCACCACGTCGTTCGTCGCCATGGGCGGACTCCTCCGTCAGGGGCCGCGCTCGTCCCCACCAGTTCGAACCATCAGCGCCAGGCTAGGGACCGAGTTGGGCCGCGGGTGCGGGGAACGGAGGAGGACGCGCATTCAGGTGTTCGATCCGAACATGCCGGGAGATCTCGCGGCGACATGAGTTGCGGAAACAGCACGCCACCCGTGGGTTTCCCGAGCGTCGGGTCGCCAGGAGTCCCCGGCGACCCGACCATCCGCAGTGGACACAGTGGACAGGGTGGGCACTGGGCCAGAAGCCGCGCCCCGCTACACCTCCCGCGCCCGCAGGGCCAGGTACCCGCCGAGCAGGGCGACCGCCGCCCACGCCACGAGGACGACCAGGCCAGCCAGGGGAGAAAGGCCCGGGTCGGCGCTCTCCCCGACGGTCATGAGCTGGGTGCCCGCGTGGTCGGGGAGGTACCGGGCGACGGGACGCAGCGTCGGGAACCTGTTGAGCAGCGGGGACAGGACCATGACCAGGACGATCAGCACGGCGGACGCGAGCGCGGTGCCGCGCAGGACGGTGGCCACGCCGACCGACACGGCGTACATCAGCACCAGGTAGACGGCGGCGCCCGCCGTCGTGGGCAGGATGTCCGGGTCGTCGGCGGCGACGGCGTAGTCGCCCAGGCCCCACTGCGTGGCGAGGAAACCGCCGACCGCGGCGATCACGGCGACCACCGCGGCCGGAACCGCGCCCGCCACGACCTTTCCGAGGTAGAACACGCCACGCCGGGGCACGGCGGCGAGCGAGGCCCGGATCGTCCCGGAGCCGTACTCGGACCCGACGACCAGCACGGCGAACGCGATCACGAGAACCTGCGCGTAGAGCAGCGGGTAGTGCCCGGAGTTCACCGGGCTGAAGTCCGCCCGGACGATGTTGAGCTTCTTGTCGAAGGCGTTGCGCACCGACCAGCCGCTGACCGCCCCCAGCACGACGGGCAGCACGCAGGTGAGGGCCAGCAGGAGCGGAACCGCGCGCAGGGACGCCATCTTCGTCCACTCCGCCCGGATCTGCGCGCCCAGGCCGCTTCCCCCGGAGACCCCCGGCATCGCGCGCTCCCCGACGAAATCCCTGACGTTCACGTTCACGACAACCCCTCCGTGCGGCCCCGGAACTGGGTGCCCTCCGCGGTCAACCGGAGGAAGGCCTCCTCCAACGGGGCGGTCCGCGTGCTCAACTCGTCGAGTCCGATGTGGTGGGTCGCGGCCAGACGCCCCACCGTGCTGGTGTCGGCGTTGGACACCAGCACGACCGGCGTTCCGGGTTCCTGCCGCGCGGTCAGGCCCCGCGCGGTGAGGAGCGCGACGAGCTGGGCGGGCGCGGGGGTGCGGGCCACCACGGTCGGGGCGCAGTGCCGGGCCACGAACTCGTCGGTGGCCATGTCCTCCACCAGCCGGCCGCGGGCGATGAGGACGAGGTGGTCGGCGGTCACGGCCATCTCCGCCATGAGGTGGCTGGAGACCAGGACGGCGCGCCCCTCCCGCGCCCACGTGCGGGTCATCGTGCGCATCCACCGCACGCCCTCGGGGTCCAGGCCGTTGAACGGCTCGTCCAGCACCAGCACGGGCGGATCGCCCAGCAGCGCGGCGGCCAGGCCGAGTCGTTGCGCCATGTGCCCAGCGACAGCGCACCCGCCCGGCGCCGGCCCACCCCGGCCAACCCGACCAGCTCCAGCACCTCCGCGACCCGGCGGCGCCCGATCCCGTTGGTCCTGGCCAACCACAGCAGGTGGCTGGCCACCGTCCGTCCCTTGTGGACGGACCGGGCGTCGACCAGCGCGCCGACCCAGCGCAGCGGGTCCGGCAGCTCGGGGTAGGGCCGGCCGTGCACGAGGGCGCGGCCGGAGGTGGGCCGGCCGAGCCCGAGGAGCATCCGCATCGTCGTCGACTTGCCGGCGCCGTTCGGGCCGAGGAAACCCGTCACCAGGCCGGGTCCGACCGCGAAGGTCAGGTCGTCCACGGCCGTGACGGCACCGTAGCGCTTGGTCAGTCCGGCGATCTCGATCATGCCGTCGATCGTGCTGGGCGCGCGGCCCCGGCGCGTCCGCCCGTGATCTGGACCTGTTCTCACCCCGCCGGCCGAGGCGGACGCCGGACCGGGGGTCGATCTCCGCCCGTGGGCTGTCATTCCGCGGGCTGAGGTCCGCCGCCCGCGGGCTGCCGTAGGGTGGGCCGGTGGGGGCTGACCTGGCAGGACGTGACGTTCCCGTGCGGCGCACGGGAATTCGTGGGCTGCTGGTGGCCGACTCCGCCGTCGCGCTCGGACTCCTGGCCACCTACCTCGTCATCGCGTCGCGGACCGAGCAGGCGTGGGGACCGGTGGTGCTGTTGCTGGCCGGCATGAGCCTGCCGCTCGCGGTGCGCAGGCTCTGGCCCGTCCCCGTGCTCGGTGTGGTCACGGCGCTGTCGTTGCTGTGCGCGATCCTCGGCGTGGTCCGGGAACCGTTGCTGGCCACCGCGTTCGCCGCCTACACCGTCGCCGTCACGACGTCGCCGCGGCGACTCGCGCCCAACCCCGTCGTCGGAATCGCCGGCGCCACGGTGTTCCTGGGCGGGCTGGTCGCGGGCACGCCCTACCAGCCCTGGAGCCCGGTGCTGTTCCTGATGGGCGTGGCGCTGGTGGTCATCGCGTGGTCGGCGGGCTGGGCCGTGCGCGAGCGACGCGAACACGCGGAACAGGTGATGCGCCAGTTCGCCGCCCGGACCGTCACCGACGAGCGCCTGCGGATCGCCAGGGAACTCCACGACATCGTCGCCCACCACCTCGGCGTCATCGTGGTCAAGGCCGGGGTCGCCAACCACGTCCTGCCCGACCTGCCGCCCACGGCCCGGGAGGCGTTGCACGCCATCGAGACGTCGAGCCGGTCGGCCCTGTCGGAGATGCGGCACATGCTCAGCGTCCTGCGCACCGGAGGCGTCGAGGGCGACGGCGCGCCCGCGCTGCGGCCGTCGACCGGCCTGTCCGGTCTGCCCGAGCTGCTCGACCGGGTCGCCGCCGCGGAGGTCGACGTCGACCTGCGCGCCGAGAAACTCGACCTCGTGCCGGAGAGCGCGGGTTTCTCCGCGTACCGCATCGTGCAGGAGGCGCTCACCAACGTGGTCAAGCACGCCGCGCCGGCGCGTTGCCGGGTCAGCCTGGTCGCCTCGGCCACGAGCCTGCGGATCGAGGTCGTCGACGACGGCCCCGGCCCCGGGACGGCGGGGGAGGGGCACGGCCTGGTCGGGATGCGCGAGCGAGTCGCGCTCTACGGCGGCGAGTTCCACGCGGGCGCCGGGCCCGGCGGCGGGTTCGCCGTCACCGCGACCCTGCCCTACGCCCCGAACGGCCGCCAGGAACCAGAAACCGACCGGCGGAGCGCGTCGCGGCCATGAGCGATCCCATCCGCGTGCTCATCGCGGACGACCAAGCCCTGTTGCGCGGCAGCTTCCGCATGCTCGTGGACAGCGATCCCGGGCTCACCGCCGTCGGCGAGGCGGAGGACGGGCTCACCGCCGTCGACCTCGCCCGCACCCACCGCCCGGACGTGGTGCTCATGGACATCCGGATGCCCAGGATGGACGGTGTGGAGGCGGCCTCCGTCATCCTCGGCGATCCGGCCACCGCGGGGACGCGGATCATCATGCTCACGATGTTCGACCACGACTCGTACGTCTTCGCGGCGTTGCGGGCGGGCGCCAGCGGGTTCCTGCTCAAGGACGTCACCCCGAACGACCTGCTCCGCGCCATCCACGTCGTCGCGGAGGGCGAGAGCCTCCTCGCGCCCTCGGTGACCCGCCGCCTGATCGCCGAGTTCTGCCGGACCCCCTCGGGCCCGCCCCAGGAGCCGCCGCCGCGCATCACCGGGCTCACCGCCCGCGAGCAGGAGGTGCTGACCCTGGTGACCCTCGGCCGCACCAACGCGGAGATCGCGGCGGAGCTGCACCTGAGTTCGGCGACGGTGAAGACCCACATCGCCCACCTGTTCCGCAAACTCCGCGCCCGCGACCGGGTTCAGCTCGTCATCACCGGCTACCACCACGGCCTCGTCGAACCCGGTCAGGTCCACCGATCGAGCTGACCACGGCCTTTTCGTTGCCGCACAACAACTCGGCGCAACAAGCTCGCGCACCCGTGACGATGTGCGCCGCCGTCGGCGCGGATCTGGTCCGGATTCGCAGTCGAGGTAACGCAACAGTTCCGGTGCGGCCTCCGTCATCCCGTGCCGCCGGGGTTTCGGGTGAGACGCCCCACTGGCCGAGTTCGCTCGGTAGGGTTACCGCCGGCGTGGCCGACCGATATCATCACCGGGGTTTGCGCGAACCCGGAGACGGAAAGCGAGGTGAGCGGCACATGCCAGGCGACAGTACCGGTGCCTGCGGTGATAGCACCCTCACCTCGCCCGTCGAGGTCGCACGACACTGAGTTTCCCTGACCAGGAAACGACCTGGGCCGTCGTCGGTCCGGGCTCGGGTGCTTCTGCGCGGGATCGGTTGGTCTGGTTGTGCGCGCTCCTTGATCGAAGGAGCGACGACATGTTGTTCGGAACGCCTGGCCGCACAATGCCGCGGTGTCGGCTGAGCGCGCGGTGGGTTCCCGACCGCACGCGACGGGGAAAACTGGTCTGCGCCTGGCGCACGGCCGATCCGACCGCCCCGTCGAACGACGAATTCCGCGCGGTGACGGCGATTCGCGTCCCGCGCGCGATCAGGCTCACGGGCACGCACCTGCCCGCGAGCGGCACCGTGCTGCGTGCCATGACCAGCCAGGTCTCTTTCTCCCGCTGAACCCTGTCCACTGTGGATAGTCGAGCTGTGTGGGGTTCACCACCCCGCCGGCCGGAAAACGGAGGTGGTGTCATGACCCTGTCGACCACGAACGCGTCGACGCGCAAGGCCAGGCGACCGAACCTGGAACGCCAGGCGCTGCTGTTCACCATCGGTCTGTACCTGTTCATCTGCGCGGCGTTGCTCGCCGTGCACTACGCGGCGCCGGCGCCGGCCTCGCCGCCGGCCAAGGAGAACAAGAGCTCGTCCGGCTCGCCGTTCAACCCCTGATCCGCCGGATCCCCCTTTTTTCCCTGACACCGCCTGGTTTTCCGCCCCGCGCGGGGGAACCAGGCGCGCCCCGCGCTGTTCGAAAGCTGCCCGAGAACCGCTCGGAAGGAGTTGCCCCATGACGTCCCAGGCCGCTCTGGAGGCCACGATGGCCTCCACCACCCTGCGCCGCCGTTGGATCCAGGTCGCCGCCGACGACCCCGCCGCGCTGACCCAGGCCAGTCGGTCCACCGGTGTGGACTTCGCGGCCGCGGCGGGCCGGGTCTGGGAGACCGACGACTTCGTCTACCTGCCGGTGGTCGTCAACGTCCGCCGGGGCGACGTCCTCGTGCGCGAGGCCGTCGTCTTCGCCCTGGGCGAGGACGTGCTGGTCACCCTGCAACCCCGCACACCCTTCGCCGCGTTCGACAAGGCCATCGCCCGCATCCGGCGCACACCGGAGCTCACCGAGACCCCGCACGGGATCATGTACGCGTTGCTGTACGCGCTCAACGAGGTCTCCGAACGCGTCATCGACTCGGCCAGCGACACGTTGGAGAGCATGACCGACGAGATCACCATGGCCACCAACGGCTACGACGCGCAGGGCAGGGAGATCGGCGTCACCGACATGCAGGACACCATCGAGCGGATGAACGAGGCCGAGGAGATCGTGTCCCGCTCGCAGGAGACGCAGTTGCTGCTGGCCCGCGCCGCCCGCCACCTGCGCGCCGAGATCACCCCCGAGCACCCCCGCCTGGCCGGTCTGGTCGACATCCTCATCGCCGACGTCGACGGCGTGAAGGAGCACGCCAGCTACGAGCACGACAAGGTCCGCTACCTGCAGCAGTCGATCATGACCTCGCTGGACGTGAAGCAGAACCAGATCGTGAAGGTCTTCACCATCATCACCGCGGTCTTCCTGCCGCCCACGCTGATCGCCACCTTCTACGGCATGAACTTCACGAAGATGCCGGAGTTGGCCTGGGAACACGGGTTCCTGGTCACCACCACGCTCACCTTCGTCGCCGCGCTCATCCCGCTGTGGTACATCAAGCGCAAGGGCTGGCTCCGCTAGGACCAACGCCGCCGGCGGGTGCCGCCAACTCCGGCCGTTCGGCCGACTGCGCGGCGACGGCGCTCCTGGTATCCGCCCGGTTCGCCACGCCGCTCCCGCTCGCGGCGGTCCACGTCGGCGGCCCACCCCTCCGCCCGTGGTCACGGCGAGTAATCCGGCCTGGAGAGGGGCGTGGGCGGCGCGGTCGTCGGGCCCGCGCCGGGCCCCCTCGGCGGCGCGGACGCCGGCCAGGACATGGACGAGTGGACGAGGTGCCCCCGCCGCGAACACGGAATCCTGATCTGAGCAACACCTGTCACCCTCAAGCACAAGGAGGCCCCTGGTGGCCGTGACCGGCATCATCAGCGCCCTGATCATCGGCCTGATCATCGGCGCCCTCGGCAGGCTCGTCGTCCCCGGACGGCAGTCCATCCCGCTGTGGCTGACCATCGCCATCGGCGTCGCCGCCGCCCTGCTGGGCACCATCGTGGCCCGCGCGCTGGGGGTGGCCCACACCAAGGGCATCGACTGGATCGAGATCTTCATCCAGGTCGGTCTGGCCGCCATCGGGGTCTCCATCGCCGCCCGCGCCTACGCGCAACGCCACTAGCCGCGCCGCACGTGCCACCAGAGCCGGGCCGGGCCTCCCCGACGGGGGCCCGGCCCGGCCTCTTCGTGGCCACCGCCTGTCACGCGCTCGTCGCGGCCTGAGACCCGTCCGCTGTCCCTTCTCCGGGGCTGTTCACCCGGTCAGGGTCGGCTGATCGGCCGGGGACGGGGTCGACCACCCGCCGACCTCGTTCTGTCCCGCTCAGCCCTGGACTGTGGCGGCGATCACACCATGATCAACGGTGGATCGGGGCGCCGGCGACCGCCGGCCGGACGGGTGGAGACGACATGTTGCGGCAGGCCGATCGGCGGGTTCCGGGAGATCCCGAGCGGGGATGGTGGGGCGGGCGCTGGGTGTCCCGCCACCTGGGCATCGCGCTGGAACCGACAGGGGGAGTGGACCCCCGGACGCTGGTGGGCCTGGCCGTCCGCCGCAATCCGCGCCGCGCGCACCTGTTGGTGTCCACGGTGCTGGGCAAGTACCTGCCGGCGCCACCCCGGGTGGTGCACGGCGCGGCGGTGGCGCTGGCGCGACGGGTGCGAGAACACCTCGGCGCCCGGTCCACGACTGTTCTGGGCTACGCCGAGACGGCCACCGCCCTCGGGCACGTCGTCGCCGACGTGTTGGACGCTCCCTACGCGCACTCGACCCGTCGGTCGCTGTCCGGCGCGGCCCCGTGGGCGTGTTTCGACGAGCCGCACTCCCACGCGCCCGCACACCACCTGCTGCCCGCGGCGTCGGACGTCCTGGCCACCGACGCGCCGCTCGTCCTCGTCGACGACGAGCTGAGCACGGGGACCACGGTGATGAACACCATCACCGCGCTCCACGAGCGGTGCCCCCGCGCCCACTACCTCGTGGCGGTCCTGGTCGACGTGCGCTCCGCCCTCGACCAGCAGCGGCTCTGCCAGCGGGTGGCGGCCCTGGGCGCGCGGTTGGACGTCGTCGCGCTGGCCCGTGGTGCGATCGAGCTGCCCGACGACGTCCTGGCGCGCGCCGCGGCCCTGGTGGCCCGGTCCGAGGAGCGGGTGCGCGTCCCCGCCGCCCGGCATCCCCGCGACGCGCTGCACCGGGTCGAGCTCGCCTGGCCCGTCGGGGTGCCGGAGAGCGGCCGGCACGGCTTCCTGCCCGAACACCGCCGTCGACTGGCCGCGGCGCTGCCGGCCCTGGCCGAGCGCGTGTCCCGCACCGTCACCGGCCCCCGGGTGCTGGTGCTCGGCTGCGAGGAGCTGATGTACCTGCCGTTGCGCCTGGCGATGGCGTTGCCGCCCCTGCTGCCCCGGGGAAGCGCGGTGCTGACGGCGGCGACCGCCCGCTCGCCCATCCTGGTCGTGGACGAACCCGGCTACCCGGTGCGCAGCGGGCTGGCGTTCCCGGCGCACGGCGGCTCGACCGACGCCGTGGGGGAGCGGTACGTCTACAACGTCGCCGCCTCGCCAGCGGACAACACGTTCGACGACATCGTCGTCGTGGTCGACGAGGACGCCGACACGCCCGCCCTCCACGCGCCCGGCGGGTTGTTGGGGCAACTGCGTGGTCTGTGCGGCCGCGTGACGCTCGTCGTCCTTCCCTGCTACCGGGCGCGGTGAGGCGCATGAGGCTGCCAACCCCGTTGCACGGCCCGGCGTTCTCGACCTACCGGGCGGAGGAGGTCACCTGGCTGCTCACTGATCTGTCCACTGTGGACCTGGAGTTGGGGTTGGCCGACCGCGAGCGGCGCGTCCGGTCCGGAACCCACTACGCGGAGATGCTGCCGGTGGAGTACCAACCCGGTTTGGCTTATGTGGCGCTGTTCCACCAGATGCTCGCCCGCACCGCCCCGGCCGTGGCCCGGGCCGTCGCCGTGGTCACGGAGTCGGTCCTCGCCGCCAGGGGACGGCGCGTGGTCCTGGTCTCCCTCGCCCGCGCGGGCACACCGGTCGGAATCCTCATGCGGCGCTGGGCCGCGCACGCCCACGGTCTCGCCCTGCCCCACTACACGATCTCCATCGTGCGGGACCGGGGCATCGACCCGGTCGCCCTGCGCTACCTGGCCGCGCACCACGATCCCTCGACGGTCGTGTTCGTCGACGGCTGGACCGGCAAGGGCGCCATCGCCCGCGAGCTGAACCTGGCGCTGGACCGGGCATCGGACGTGCGGTTCGCGTCGGACCTGGCGGTCCTCGCCGACCCCGCGCACTGCGGGCGGTGGTGCGGCACCCGCGAGGATCTGCTGGTCCCGTCGGCGATGCTCAACGCGACGGTCACCGGCCTGGTCTCGCGCACCGTCCTGCGCGCCGACCTCGTGGGGCCGAACACCTTCCACGGCGCGAAGTTCTACGCCCACCTCACCGCCGCCGACGTCTCCGCGCGCTTCCTGGACACCGTCACCGCCGCGTTCCCCGCGCTCACGCCACCGTTCCGCCCCGAACCGGCGGCCTCCACGTCGGCCGGCCCCGTGGGCTGGGCCACCGCGCGACGCGTCGCCAGGTCCTGCGGGATCGCGGATCTGAACCTGGTCAAACCCGGCCTCGGCGAGACCACCCGCGTCCTGTTGCGCCGGGTTCCCTGGAAGGTGTTCGTGCGTTCCCTGCGCGATCCCGAGGTGGCCCACATCCTCCTGCTCGCCCGGCAACGCGGTGTCGACGTCGTCGAGGTGCCCGGTCTGCTGCCGTACCGGAGCGTCGGCGTGGTCCGTCCCCGGTTCGCCCAGGGTGACGCCCCCAGTGACGCCCAGGGTGGCGCCCAGAGTCCTCACGGCTCCGGCAGTTTCGAGAGTCCCGCGCCGCGGCGGGAGGGACGCCGATGACCAGCCCGCGCATCCTGGTCGCCGCCGACCTCGACCGCACCCTGATCTACACCACCCGCCACTGTGGACTTTCCGCGCACGGGGCGCCGGAGATCGTGTGCGTGGAGCACCGGAACGGGGCTCCCCTGTCGTACCTGACCCGCACGGCCGCCGATCTGCTGGCCGAACTCGCCGCCACCGCGGTCCTCGTGCCCGCCACCACCCGAACCGCCGACCAGTACGCCCGGGTTCGGTTGCCCGGACGCCCTTCTCGGTTCGCCGTCTGCGCCAACGGCGGAACGCTCCTGGTCGACGGGATCGTCGACCGGGGATGGCGGACCAGTGTGCGCGCCCGACTTCTCGACTCCGTTCCGTTGTCGGTGGTGCGGGCCCATCTGGACCAGGTGCTCGCCCCGGCCTGGGTGCGATCGCGACGATGCGTCGAGGGCCTCTTCACCTACGTCGTCCTCACCGATCGCGAGGCGCTGCCGGCGGGTTGGCTGTCCGACCTCGACCACTGGGCGACCGCGCGCGGGTGGCGCGTCTCGGTCCTGGACCACAAGATCCACCTCGTTCCGGCGCGGCTGACGAAGTCCGCCGCCGTCGCCGAGGTCGCCCGGCGCGCGGGAACGACCACCCTCCTGGCGGCCGGCGACTCCCTCCTGGACGCGGAGCTCCTGGAGAGCGCGGACGCCGCGATCCGGCCGGCGCACGGGGAACTGGCGGCGCGGGGCTGGCGGCGGCCGCACGTCGCCGTCACCCGGACCCGGGGCGTCCTCGCGGGGGAGGAGATCCTGCGGTGGCTGACAACGTCCCAGAATCGCGTACTTTCCGTGACTTAGTGACTACCCTACGTTCCGAACTATGGGTGGAACGCTGGACACCATCGGGGAAGCGGTCGGTCTCTACGTCGGCACCAACCTGGACAACCTCATCCTGCTGTCGGTGCTCTTCGCTACCTCCGCCCGGTCCGGCCGACCACCGCCCTGGAAGATCATCCTGGGGCAGGTCCTCGGCTTCCTCGTCGTGGTCGCCGCCAGCGGGGTGATCGCGGCCGGCCTCCTCGTCGTCCCCGACCACTGGGAGGGCCTGCTGGGGCTGGTCCCCCTCGCCCTCGGCGGCCACAAGCTCTGCCAACTCCGCCGGCGCGCGGACTCCACGCCGGAGCCGGACGTCGCGACCACCTGGCGGGTTCTGGTCGTGACCCTCGCCAACGGCAGCGACAGCATCGGCGCCTACACCGCCGCCTTCCGCCTGCACACCCTCTCCCGCAGCCCGGTCCTCGTCGCGTTGTTCACGCTCCTGCTCGCCCTGTGGTGCTGGCTCTCGCTCGTGCTGGGACGGCACGGGCGGGTCGTCAGCGCGCTGGACAGGGCCGGCCCCTGGCTCGTTCCCGTGGTCTACCTGGGAATCGGGTCGGCCATCCTGTTCGGCTCCGGTGTGCTGACCCGCCTGTTCTCGTCCTCCCCAGGAATCGTCCACAGTGGACTGTTGTTGTGCGTCGGCCGCGATTCCCGAGCTGTGCGACCACAAATCGGCTCCGACCGCCGGGGAGTACTCGTGGGTCAGCGTTGGACGAGGAGTGGTCGGATTCCGCCCATCAGGGCGATTCCGAGCAGGGCCGCGAGGATCTGGGACAGGGCGACCCCGTCGGCGACCCATCCGGCGCCGTGTGTGGTGAACCAGCCGGCGACGGCGGCGCCCGCGGCGGCCCCGGTCAGTCGCAGGCCGGCGGCCAGGGCGAAGACCTGGATGTGCGCGTCGGCGGGGGACTGCCGTTCCCGGTTGGTCAGCAGCGCGATGAGGAGCGGTCCGTAGGACAGGCCGGAGACGACGAACAGCGCCGAGCCGGTGAGCGCTCCGGTGGTGGCGGGCAGGAGGAGCAGCGGAATCCCGACCCCGGCGAGGAGGACGACGACCCGGAGTTCCGGGAGGTGGTCGGCCACCGGGTAGCGGGCGTAGGCCAGTGATCCCACCAGCGCGCCGACCGCGAAGAGGGCGACCAGCATCCCGGCCAGGGAGGCCGAGCCGTAGTTCTGGGCGAGCAGCGCGGCGGCGACGGGCAGCGCGCCGATGCCGGCCTCGCCCAGGGTGGTGGCCAGGGTGATCGCGCGGAGGGTGTGGTTTGTCCACAGCGCGGAGACACCGCGGGTCATGCCCGAGCGGATCGCGGCCAGGAGTGGTTGGCCGTCGTGCGGGCGGGGCTGGATGGGCAGGGTCAGCGAGAGGAGGCCGGCGGCCAGGCCGCACGCGCCGAGGGCGAGGGTGGCGGTCTGGGCGCCGGCGAGGCCGCCGAGCACTCCGGTGAGGGCGGGTCCGCCGATCTGGCGCCGATCTGGCTGAGGTTGTAGGTCATGGAGTCGAGGCTGTAGGCGCGGGTGCGTGCGGTGTCGGGGACGAGTTCGCGGAGCAGGCCGGTGAGGCCGCCGGTGATCATGGGGCCGGCGCGGCCGCCGAGGGCGGCGAGGGCGAGCAGGACCGGTGGGGGCAGGGTTCCGGTGCCCAGGCCGAGGACGAGCAGCGCCACGCCGTAGGCGGCGAGTGTGGTCGCGTAGAAGAGTCGGCGGTGGCGCACCCGGTCGGCGAGCGCGCCGACGACGGGTGCCGCCACGACGTGCGGCACGAGCAACGCGGCGACGAGGGTGCCGCCGAGCACGGCGCTGTCGGCGCGTTCGATGGCCAGCAGCACGAGTGCGACGCGTGCTCCTTCGTCGGCCTGTCTGGCGAGCACGACGGTCGGGACGTAGCGGGTCAGGACACGTGTTCCGCGCGTGGCGTCTCCAATCCGGTCATCCCTGTCGATCTTCCTCCGATCTGGATGTCCCGGCGCGGCCGTCCTCCGGCCTCGCCACCCCTCGGCGCTCGCCAGCTCTCCCGCGCGTGCCGACCGCATCAAGCGGGTAGCCGGGCCCGGAGGCAGCCCGTGCTCACCTGTGGCGCGGGGCCACGGGGCGGGGTGCCGTCGAGGGTGGTGGCCGCGATGACACAGGTCGCGGAGATGCTCCGAAGCTATCCGGCGGATCTGGGCCGGGTCGACCGCGAGGCGCTGACCCGCTGCATCGAGGAGTGCTACTCCTGCGCGCAGACGTGTACCGCCTGCGCTGACGCGTGCATGTCGGAGGCCGACGAGATGCTTCCGATGCTGCGCAAGTGCATTCGCTCGTGCGAGGACTGCGCGGACGTCTGCGACACCACCGGCCGCATCCTGTCCCGCCACACCGGCTATGACGCCAACATCACGCGGGCGGTGTTGGCGGCGTGCGCGACCGTGTGCCGCTCCTGCGGTGACGAGTGCGAACGCCACGCCGACCGGCACAGCCACTGCCGCGTGTGCGCCCAGGCCTGCCGCCGGTGCGAGCAGGCGTGCCGGGAGCTGGTGACCTCCCTGGGCTGAACCGCCCGCCGCGGCGGATGTCGAGCGGGAACGTCGATGGGTGGGGGTGAGGGTCCGAGCCGACGGAGAGAACCCGAACTGGTCGCTTTGCGATTTCAGTGCGAACTGAAATCGCCTCCATTTCCCCGAGTGTCACCAGAAGCGACATACCGCCGGGTAGAGGCATGCGTCCGATGGCGTCGATTGCGCTGAACGGGTGAAGCTGCGACTAGAGTGTCCGCCCGGGTGGAGGTCCGGTTCGGGAGGTGCGGGGGATGGCGGTCCACACGGCGCAGGCGTCAGAGGCTGCGGCCAAGGCCTGGTGGGAGCGCCTTCCCGCCGAGTCCCCGTTGGCGCCCGCCGACTACCGCGGCCGGGCCGCGCTGATCGTGTGCAGCGACGCCCTCGCGGAGGCCGTGGCCGCGTTGCTCGACGAGCGCGGCGTCCGCGCCGTGGTGGACCAGGTGCGCGTCGACCCGGTCGTCCCTTCGGGCGAGGTCATGGCCCTGGCCGCGTCCTGGTCGGGGCAGGACGTGGTCGTCCCGGTGCTGCCGGGGCAGCCCGCCCTGCGGCTGTACCCGCGCCCGGCGCCGCGAACGCCCATCGAGGCGGAGGCGGTCGCGACGATCACCGTGAGCGGGAAGGCGGTGGGCAAGGGCGGGTGGGTCGCGGCCAGCGCGCTCGCCGACGCGCTCCACGCGCTTCTCTCCGACTCACCCGCCGGCTCGCCCGCCGACGCCTGAGTTCAGGCGCGGGCCGAGGGGAGGGCGAACGGGCCGTCCGCGCCGAAGGCCCACTCGGCGAAGCGTTCGCCGATGCGCCGGTGGCCGGCGGCGTCGGGGTGGAGCTGGTCGGGCAGGGGCAGCTCGGCGAAGTCCGCTTCGCCGTAGAGGGCACGGCCGTCGAGGTAGTGCAGGTTCGGGTCCTCGGTCGCCCGGCGCGCGACGATGCGGGAGAGCTCGTCCGGATGACGTTGAGCGTCAGCCGTCCGCCGGCGCGGTCGGCCGGGTCGCCCAGCGCCCGGTAACTCGGCCGCGGGCCGTCCAGGACCAGCGCGCCGGGGCCCGGGGTGTCCTCGAAGATCGGGCAGAGGACGGGGGAGACCACCAGCAGCGGCGTGGTGGGGTGTCCCTCGCGGAGGGTGTCGAGGAAGCCGTGGACCGCGGGGGAGAAGGCGCGCAGCCGCATGAGGTCGCTGCCGACCAGGTTGATGCCGATCTTGAGGCTGATCAGGTCGGCGGGGGTGTCGCGCATGGCGCGGGCGGTGAACGGGTCGAGCAGGGCGTTGCCGCCCAGTCCCAGGTTGGTCAGCTCCACGCCGCCCCGGGCCGCGGCCAGCGCGGGCCAGGTCGTGCTGGGGCTGTCGGCGTTGGAGCCGTGGCTGATCGAGCTGCCGTGGTGCAGCCACGTCCGGCGGCCGTGGTCCGGTGCGGCCTCGACGGGGGCGTTGGTCCGCAGGGCGACCAGTTCGGTGGTCTCCCGGTGCGGTAGCCAGATCTCGACGTCCTTGGGGCCGGCGGGCAGGTCGGGGAACCGGGCGGTGCCGACGGGGCCGGGCTGGGTGACCGACGTCCCGGTGGCCAGGTCGAGGGTTCGGACGTTTCCTCCGTCCACAGTGGACTGTCGGGTGAGGCGGCCGTCGACGAGCAGGTCGAACACGCCGTGGGGGAGGGGCGGCGCGCCCCGGTAGACCATCCTGGTGGGCAGCGCGTCGAGCTCGACGGCGGTGGCCCGGGTGCGGAAGACGAGCCGCACGCCGGAGGGCTGCGTCTCGACCATGGCCAGGTAGTCGTCGGGGAACTGGGCGCGGGCCCGGGCGGGCAGCCGGTGGGGCAGCACGCCGCGCGCGGTGCGCTCCACGTCGAGGGCGCCGCGCAGCAGGTGGGGCTCGATGCGGGCGGTGATCCAGTCGGTCATGGTGGCTTCTTCGTCGCGGAGGTGGGGGCGGCGCGCGCTGGTGGGCGCCGGCCTCACCCGGTGATCTTGTGGAGGAACGCGGCCACGTTGGCCGTGGTCCGCTCGACCTGTTGCTCCAGGGTGAGCGACTCGCGCAGGCGTCCGCCGATCTCGACCTGCCTCCTGCCGCGGAGGTAGAGCGAGCAGGCCAGGTCGGTGCAGACGTAGACGCCGACCGAGTTGCCCTGCTGGCCGTCGCGTCCGGCCTTGCGGGCGGTCATCAGCGAGACGCCGTCTCCGGGGTGGGTGGTCAGGCACAGCGAGCACATGCCGCGCCGGGTGCGTCCGGCGTGGGTGGCCAGGCGGAGCGCCACGCCGACGAGTCGTTCGCCGGACTCGGTGACGAGGTACGCCCGTTCGGGGGAGGCGGGGTCGCGCCAGCCGAGGAAGTCCAGGTCGTCCCACGGTCGGGTGGCGAGATCCCGGGGCACGGCCAGCCGTCGCGCCTCGCCCTTGGTGCAGTTGACGAAGGAGTCGCGGATGTCGCGCTCGGTCACGGGTCTCATAGGGAACACCTTACGCACCCTAGATGAGTGCTGCTCTGTATTAAGCATTACCCTAGGAGCCCTAGGTAGAGGGAAGGGGTGCCTGTGGCACGTGCTGGAGTGACCGCGGAGCGGCTGACCCGGGCGGCGGCGGAGCTGGCCGACGAGGTCGGCTTCGCCAACCTGACCGTCTCGGCGCTGGCCCGTCGGTTCGGCGTCAAGGACGCGAGCCTGTACTCCCACGTCAGGAACCTGCGGGAGCTGAAGGAGCGGGTAGCGGTGCTGGCGCTGGCGGAGGTCGCCGACCGGGCCGCCTCCGCGCTGGCCGGCCGGGCGGGCAAGGACGCCCTGGTGGCCTTCGCCAACGCCTACCGGGACTACGCGCGGGAGCACCCGGGGCGCTACGCGGCGATGCAGTTCCCGCTTGATCCGGAGACGGCGGAGGCCAGCGCGGCGCGTCGTCACTCCGAGCTGACGCGGGCGATCCTGCGCGGCTACCAGCTTCCGGAGCCCGACCAGACGGACGCGGTGCGGCTGCTGCACAGCGCCTTCTACGGGTACGTGAGCCTGGAGGCGATGGGTGGGTTCGGGCACCACCCCCGCGAGTCGGACGTCTCGTGGTCCCGGTCCCTGGACGCCCTCGACGTCGTGCTGCGCAACTGGCCCGGCGCGGGGTGATCGTGGCGGGCTCCTCCGGAGGGTGTGTGTCCTCGGTCATCGGTGGGGTCGGTTGTGGGGGTGATCCACTCTCCGATATACATGCACGCATTGCGATGTAACTATGAGAGGGCACATGCGAACCATCGAGCAGCGCGCGGCGGAGTTCGAGCGGATCTACCGGAGCGGGGAGCACGACGGGTGGCGGTACTACACCGCTGGCCAGGGCGACGTTGTGCTCCTCCTGCCCGGCGGCGCGGGTATCGGCATCAGCTGGGTGGATCTCGCCCTCGCGCTGGCGCCCACCCACCGGACGATCACCGTCGACTACCCGCCCACCCCCGCCACGCTGGCCGACCTCGCCGACGGCGTGCTGGGCGTCCTGGACGCCGAGGGGATCGACAGGGCGCACGTGGTGGGGCAGTCGGCGGGCGGCATGCTCGCCGAGGTGCTCACCCAGCGGGCGCCCGACCGGGTCGCCTCGCTCGTGTTCAGCGGCACCGGGCTCTACGGCCCCGAGGACGTCGACCGGCTGGCGGGCAAGCTCGCCGGCGTGCGGGCCACCCCGTGGGAGCAGACCCTCGACGCCGCGCGGTCGGCGCTGCGCGCCGCCTGGCGGGACTCCGCCGACGCCGACTTCTGGATCGGCCAGGTCGAGGCCGCCTACCACCGGGCCGGACCCGAGGGCCTGGCGAACTCCTGCGCCATGCTGCTGGACCTCGCCCAGCACTCCCACGAGCTGCGCCCCGGCTGGGAGGGGCCCGCGCTCCTGCTCGCCGCGGCCGACGACCCGCTGATCACCCCGACCCACCGTCAGCGCCTGCTCGACCTCCACCCCGGCTGCGAGCTCCGCGTCTTCCCCGACGGCGGGCACTCCCTGCTGCTCACCCGCCCGTCCGACTACCTGGCCGAGGTCACCCGCCACCTCGCGGAGGTGACGACGTCGGCCTGACCTCCGCCCCGGTCGTCGCGGCCTTGGCGGTGGATCGCGACGACCGGGACCGGACTTCGTCCCGATGTGCCGCTGGCCAGGTCGCGCCCCGTTGACGAGGATGCTCCCATCCGAGATTCGGGGAAGGGCGCATGGACACCGCGACACCGGACGGCCGCACCAGAGTGTTCCTGTCCTACTCGCGCAAGGACTCCGACTTCGTCCACTGGCTCGCGGCCGAGCTCACCGGGCGCGGCTGCGTGGCGGACTTCGACCAGTCCACAGCGGACCCGTCCAATGTGGACACCGGTATCTCCGCCGAGGACGCGTGGTGGGCGCGCCTGGAGGAGATGATCACCCTCGCGGACGTCGTCGTCTTCGTCGTCTCACCCGACTCCGCCCGGTCCCCGATCTGTGACGAGGAGATCGCCTTCGCCCAGAACCTGGGCAAGCGGATCATCCCCGTGCTGTGCCGGCCGATCGACTTCGCCACGGCGCCACCACGGCTGTCCGCGCTGAACATCAAGATCTCGTTCGTCGACAGCGACAACACGGCGGACCACCTGGCCCGGCTGCACTCCGCCATCCAGCTCGACGTCACCTGGCTGCGCACCGGAGCGCGCCTGCTGTCCGCCGCCCGCCGCTGGGACGCCTCCGGCCGTCTCGACGACGGGTTGCCGCGGGGGAGCGAGCAGAGCGACGCCGAGGACTGGGCCGCCCGCCGACCGACCTCGGCCCCGGAGCACTCCGACCTGGTGCTGGACTTCCTCGCCGCCGGCCGCTCCGCCGAGGCCCGCCGCCGGACCATCGGCGAGATCGAGAAGGCCCGCTACCTCGAACTGGTCGGCCTCATGCGGGTCTTCCTCGAAGAGGAGCTCAAGGTGCGCGAGTCGATCCCCCTGTCCGACCACTACGGCGTCGCGCTGGAGCAACAGACCGAGATCGCGTTGCTGCGCGGCCTCCTGCACCTGGAGAACACGTGGCACCCGGAGCCGGCGGTCCACGTGGAGTCCACCGGGGCCGTCCAGGGGTACTCCCTGGTCTTCCAGTTCCCGTGCTGCGGCCGCACCGTCCGGGACTTCCACACCGGCAGGGACGACTCCCCGTCCCAGTTCCGACCCGGCGGCTGCACCCCGGTGCCCGACGAGATCCAGTACGAGTACCAGGCCCCCGTCAACCCCTTCCACTCCGCTCTCATCGCCCGCTACCGCGAGGCGACCCGCCAGAACCCGGGATGCTCGTGGCGATAGAATCGATCATGGCTCGGTTGTTGGACAACGAGGCGTTGGAACGTTCGTCCGTGGTCGCGAACTGCGCCATGAACCGGGAGCGCCGGCTGTCCGGGTCGAACGGGTACGGACGTGAGCTCGGCATCGACGTGGCCGAGCTGATCCGGGGCCGGTTGTCCCAGGGGGCCGAGAGTTTCGCGTGGCTCGACCTGTGTTGCGGCACCGGCACGGCACTGCTGGAGTGCGCCGAGCTGGTGGACGACCCGAGGCTGCGGATCACCGGCGTCGACCTCGTGGACTTCTTCGCGGGACCGCCGCACCCCGCGGTGGACTTCGTGACGGCGTCGGTGACCTCGTGGACTCCGCCCCGCTCCTACGACCTGGTGACCTGCGTGCACGGCCTGCACTACGTGGGCGACAAACTCGACGCCCTGGCCCGGGCGGCGTCCTGGCTCACCGCTGACGGTCTTCTGGTGGCCAACCTGGATCTCGCCTCGGTCGTCTCGGAGCAGGGCGACTCCGGGCGGCGGAGGCTGACCAAAGCGTTGCGCACGGCCGGATTCGACTACGACGCGCGTCGGCGTCGGATCAGGTGCGAGGGACGCCAGCAGGTTCGGCTGCCGTTCCGGTACCTCGGCGCGGACGACCAGGCCGGCCCCAACTACACCGGCCAACCGGCGGTGAACTCCTACTACTCCGACACCGCCTCCGCCTGACCCCGCCCGGCCCGGGTTCGCCGTCGCGATCGTCGGGGGTGTCAGTCGGTGGCCGTGAACCGGCCCAGGAGCGTGAGGGTGTCCTCGGAGCTGGAGCCCTCCTCGGTGGTGACCACGAGCACGGACTGCTCGGGCGAGTGGGGAGGCAGGAGGGCCTGCTGGGTGACGGTGAGCTCACCGACCAGGGGATGGCGCAGCCGGTAGGTCGCCCCCGCGCAGGGGTTGACCCGGTGGTCGCGCCACATCGCCACGAACTCGGGGCACTTCACCGAGAGCTCGCCGACCAGCGAGGCCAGGAGCGCGTCCTCGGGGTGCCGGCCCGCGACCAGCCGCAGGTTCGCCACCACCCCGCGCGCCTTGCGCTCCCAGTCCACGTAGAGCTCGCGACAGTGCGGGTCGAGGAACAACATCCGCGCGATGTTGGGCCGGTCGGCGGGGCGCTCGGGCGCCGTGCGGTCCAGGTGCCCGGCCAGCAGGGCGTGGCCCAGCGCGTTCCAGGCCAGCACGTCGGTGCGGCGGCCCAGGACCAGCGCGGGCACGGTCCCCAACGACCGCACCAGACCACGGGTCAGCGCGTTGACGCGCTCCACCGGCGGGCGCCGCAGCGGGCGGGGACGCTGCGACGCGAGGTCCCGCAGGTGCGCGCGCTCGTGGCCGTCCAGCCGCAGGGCGCCGGCGAGCGCGTCGAGCACGGCGTCGGAGGCGTTGACCGACTGCCCCTGTTCCAGCCGCGTGTAGTAGGAGACGCTGACGCCGGCCAGGTGCGCCAGCTCCTCGCGGCGCAGACCGGTCACGCGCCGCCGACCGGGCAGCGCGGCCAGGCCGACGTCCTCGGGGCGCAGGCGCGCCCGCCGCGCCCGCAGGAACTCGCCGAGCTGTCCGGAAACCGTCACGACCTCACTATGCCGCAGCGCCGGGCCGCCAGCCTGACCCCGCCAGTGGTAGGCACGACCGAGGCTGGTTGCCGGCGCCGACGCGCCCGCAGGCTGGGGCCATGCAGGAAATCGTGCTGGGTGACGTCGCCGTCACCCGCGTCGTCGAGTACCACGGACCTGTCGGGATGTCGCCCCAGACCTTCTTCCCCGACTCGCCGGAGAAAGCCTGGCGGGACAACGAGTCCTGGCTGGCCCCGGACTTCCTCGACCCCACCGCGAACGGATGCGTCTCGGCGCTGCAGACCTGGGTGCTGCGCAGCCAGGGGAAGACGATCCTGGTGGACACCGGGGCCGGCAACCACAAGGAGCGGTCGGAAACGCCGCGCTGGCACCACCTGAACACCGACTTCCTCGACAACCTCGCGCGAGCCGGGGTCCGACCCGAGGACGTCGACCTGGTGGTCAACACACATCTGCACGTCGACCACGTCGGCTGGAACACCCGGCTCGACGGCGACACCTGGGTGCCCACCTTCCCCAACGCCACCTACCTGATCCCCCGAGCCGACTTCGACTTCTGGAACCCGGCGAACGGCCACAAGCCGGGCAAGGTCGACGGCTGGCGGAACGTCTTCGAGGACAGCGTGGCACCGGTGCACGAGGCCGGTCAGACGTTGTTGTGGGACAACAGCCACGCGATCGACGCGAACCTCCGGCTCGACCTCGCGCCCGGGCACACGCCGGGATCCTCGGTGCTGACACTGGAATCGGGCGGCGACAGGGCGCTGTTCGTCGGCGACGTGCTGCACAACCCGGTGCAGATCGTCGCCCCCGACACGAACAGCTGCTTCTGCGAGGACCCCGCCGAGGCCAGGGCCACCCGCCGCCGGCTGCTCGGCCGCGCGAGCGACACCAACGCCCTCGTGCTGCCGGCGCACCTCGCCGGCCACGGCGCCGCGGAGGTCGTGCGCAAGGGCGACGCGTTCGCCATCAGGGCGTGGGCCGCCTTCTCCCGGATCTGAAGACGAGAACAGGACAACCCAAGTGTCTGACTCCACTGTGGCCACCACCGTGACCACCACCGAGGGCGACGTGCGCGGCAGCGTCGTCGGCAACGCGCGTCGCTTCCTGGCCATCCCCTACGCCGCGGCGCCACAGGGCCCCGGTCGGTTCGCCGCGCCGAAGCCCCACGCCCCATGGGCGGGTGTCCGCGACGCCACGCGGCCCGGGCCGAGCGCGCCCCAGGCGACCCGGGACGGCTTCGGAGCGCTCGACATGGCACCGTTCTTCGGCCCCGGGTGGGTTCGCGGTGACGACTACCTCACGGTCAACGTCTGGGCGCCCCGGGACGCCGGGGACTGCCCGGTGATGGTGTTCGTGCACGGCGGCGGTTTCGTGTCCGGCTCGAACCTGTCCCCGCTGTACGACGGCGACGCCTTCGCCCGGGACGGCGTGGTCCTGGTGACGCTGAACTACCGACTCGGCGTCGCCGGGTTCCTCGACCTGCCCGGGGCGCCGCGCAACCGCGGAGTGCTCGACGTCATCGCCGCGCTGGGGTGGGTCCGCCGCAACATCGCGGCCTTCGGCGGTGATCCCGACAACGTCACGCTGTTCGGCCAGTCCGCGGGCGCCACGGTCGTCGGCGCGATCCTCGCCACGCCCGAGGCGAGGGGGCTGTTCCACCGCGCGATCACGCAGAGCGGCAACGGTTTCGGCGCGATCCTCCCCGACGAGGCCGCCCGCGTGACCAGGGCGGCCGCGACCGCGCTCGGCGTCGCACCGACCGCGGCCGGCTTCGCCGCCGTTCCCGATGACCGGCTCGTCCGGCTCGTGCCCGAACTCGGCGGGCTGGACCCGCGCGCGGAACGGTCCGCCCCGGCGATCCGGCTCACCCCGTGCGGTCCCGTGCTGGACCAACAACCCGCCGAGAGCCCCCTCGCCGACGTCGACCTGCTCGTCGGGACCAACGCCGAGGAGGGCAACCTCTACCTGGCGCCGCAGGGAAACCTGACGACCTCGACCGCCGAGGACGTGCGGGAGACCGCGGCGCGCGCACACCCCGATCCGGACCGGCTCGTCGCGGCGTACCGGGCCCAGCGGCCCGGGGCCGGCCACGGCGAACTGCGCTCGGCGATCCTCGGGGACGCGGTGTTCGGCGTCGGCTCCCGCCGACTGGCCGAGGCGCACGGCGCCGCCCACGTCTACGAGTTCACGTGGCGATCGTCCGCTGTGGACGGTCAGCTCGGCGCCGCGCACGCGGTGGAGCTGCCCTTCGTGTTCGACTGCCTCGACCTCCCGGCGCTGCGCGGCCCACACGCTCTGCTGGGCCCGGCCGAGCCGCCCGCGTCCCTGGCCCGGGAGATGCACACGGCATGGGTTTCCTTCGCCCGCAGCGGAAACCCGGGCTGGCCGCGGTTCCGCGAAGGCCGGCGCGTCCGTCGGTTCGACACCGTCTCCACGACCACGCAGGCCCGCGACCTCACGGCGTGGTAGCCGTTCGCCGTTGACGATCGCGGTGGCGCCGCGGACCTGGTTCGGGTCCGCGGCGCCACCGTCGGGTCCGCAGCGCCACCGTCGACGGCGCTGTTGGGTCGACGGCGTTGTTGGCGAGAATCCGTTGGTGTTTGTCGCTCCAGCCACTCCTGCGGGGGAGAGCCGGCGAATAGCGTCGGCGACGCGAATTCCCGCACCCTCCACTTGAGACAGAGATGGCAGAGGCCGACCATGACCGTCATCGCCCCAGTGCTGATCGGCGTTGTGTACGTACTGCTCAGTTCCCTCATCCGCGAGCCCTACCGGCTCAAGGTCAACGCCGTCATGGTCGCCGGCGCCGGCGCCGCCTACCTCAGCGGCGGAGGACTCGGCGGGTGGGAGTTCGCCTTCACCATCGTCGCCACCTACTGCGCCTACCGCGGTCTGCAGTCGTGGACGTTCGTCGGAATCGCCTGGCTCCTGCACACAGCCTGGGACGCGGTGCACCACCTGTACGGCAACCCGATCGTCCCCTTCGCCGAGCACTCCTCGCTGGGCTGCGCGATCTGCGACCCCGTCATCGCCATCTGGTGCTTCGCCGGCGGCCCCTCCCTCATCGACCTGCTCCGAACCCGGTTCTCCCGCCGCACGCCCCCCACCAAGGACCTTGCCCCACCGCGCTGACGCCCAGCGTTGCCGGTTGAGTTCCTGACCGACGAGCAGGCGTCGGCCGTGTTCGGTTCCTTAGCGGGTTCACCCGCGCCGAGCTGGAGCGGTCAGGTGTTGGGGTGCAGGGCTGACCAGCCGCGATCGAGCAGGGTGAAGAGCGCGTCCCCGGCTCGGCGCGGGTCGGGGTGCCCGCGGGTGAGGTTGCGGATCTCCAGGGCGAAGCGGGCCAGGGCGGCGCAGGTGAGGTCGTCCTCCGGGGCGCCGATCTCCTCGGCGATCACCCGGGCCAGGGCGGCCTCGTGCCGCATCCACATCCGGTGGGCGTAGTCGCGCAGAGCTGGTGTGTTCTCGACGAGCTCGACGAAGGTGGCCATCTCCGGGTCGCGGGGTCGACCCCCTGCCGGCAGGACGTGCTGGCGCAGGGCGTCGAGGATCGTCTGCCCGGCGGGGCGGTCGCGCACCGCCGCGACGAGCGCGGCCTCGATGTCGTCCTCCTGGTCGAAGACCAGGGCTTCCTTGCTGGGGAAGTGCTTGAACAGGGTGGTCACCGACACGTCGGCGGCGTCGGCGACGTCCTTGACGCCGACCTGGTCGTAGCCGCGTTCGAGGAAGAGCCGGAGGGCCGCGTCGGCCAGGGCTTGGCGGGTCTGGGCCTTCTTGCGCTCGCGGCGTCCGAGGGGTTCGGTCACCCCGCCACGGTACCGCAGGGGTGTAGTCAGTTCAAAAGTTGAGTCATTGCACGTTCTTAGTGACTGTGCTTTTCTAGGGTGGCGTCGCGCCTCGCGGCGCCCCACCCACTCCCGGAGGCACCACCGTGAACAACTCCGCCCGTGCACCCCGCGTCGCCGTGGTCGGCGGCGGTCTCGGCGGTCTGGTCTGCGCGCGTGTCCTGCAGAACCACGGCCGCTCCGTCACCGTCTTCGAGCGCGAGGCCTCGCCCGGGGACCGACCGCAGGGCGGCGCCCTCGACCTGCACGCCGACACCGGGCAGGTCGCCCTGCGCGCGGCCGGCCTGCTCGACCGGTTCCGCGCCCTCGCCCGCCCCGAGGGGCAGGAGCAGCGGGTGGTCGACCCCGTCACCGCCGCCCTGGTCGGCCACCAGCGGCCGGCCGAGGGCGAGGAGGTCCGGCCGGAGATCGACCGGGGCCAGCTCCGCGGACTGCTGCTGGATTCCCTCGACGCCGGCACGGTGCGGTGGGGACGCGCGGTCAGCGGGGTCGACCTGCTGGACGACGGCACGCGCCGGCTGCGGTTCGCCGACGGGACCACCGAGGACGTCGACCTGGTCGTGGGCGCCGACGGCGCCTGGTCCCGCGTCCGGCCCGCCGTCTCCGCCGCCGAGCCCTGCTACACCGGCGTGACCTTCGTCGAGTTCGGTTTCGACGACTGCGACACCCGCCACGCCGACCTCGCCGCGCTGGTCGGCGACGGCACGATGATGGCGAAGACCGGCGGCAAGGGGATCGCCGCGCAGCGCAACAGCAACGGCCACATCCGCGGCTACGCGATGGTGCGGGTGCCGGAGGACTGGCACCGGGCCGCCGGTCTGAGCCTGGCGGACACCCCGGCGGTGCGGAGGTATCTCCTGGCCACGTACGAGGGTTGGGCCGAGCCGCTGCTGGACTTCTTCCGCCGCAACGACGGCGGGTTCGTCAACCGGCCGCTGTTCGTGCTGCCCGCGCCGCACGCGTGGGACCACGTTCCCGGGGTCACGCTGCTGGGCGATGCCGCGCATCTGATGCCGCCGCTGGGCGTGGGGGCCAACCTCGCCCTGCTCGACGGCGTCGACCTGGCCACCGCCCTCGTGACCGAACCCGACGTCGACGCCGCCGTCCGCGCCTACGAGAGCGTCATGGCCCCGCGCTCGGCCGAGATCGCGCGGGCGTGCCTGGAGGGGCTGGACCACTTCCTGCCGGAGGACGAGGCGCCCGAGACGGTCCCCTCGTTCCGTGAGTTCCTGGCTTCCCGGTGAGGCTGGCCTGAAGGGCGCTTCGGCGGGTTCGGCGGTGGGCGGTGGGTCGCGCCGCAACGGCGTGACCCACCGCGTCGGATCTGGTGGAAGTGGTTACCACCAACCGCTGCAGCGGCCGGCCAGCCGGTCGCACAACCGGAAGAGCACCTTCTTGCGTTTGTAGTAGCTGCCGGAGAAATCGGAGCTGGTGATGTGCCCGTCCTCGGAGCGCTGCAGATAGGTCTTCGTCGGCAGAGTCGAGGGGCCGTTCCCCCACCACCTGCCGTCGTAGGCGTCGCCGTTGCGGACCCAGCTCTTGCACAGGGGCAGCTTGCCGCCCGCCGGCCCCGTCAACGTCGTGCACGCCTGTGCGGGCAGTGCCAACGCGGGGTCCTGGGCGGCCGAGGCGGGCGCGGCCAGCACGAGGGTCGCTCCCGTGACCACGGCGGCGGCCACGGCGACGCGCTTGATCATCCTGAGCATGAGGACCTTCCTCGACTCGGTGCCGGAAGAGGACCTGACGGTGTCGCTGGAGAACACGATCAGGTGTCGGGGCGTCGCCGACGGGTTCGTCTCGCCGACACCTGAGCCACCTCTGGGGCGGCGACCCGAGCCAGTCCGCACGCCACACCCCAGGATGCCGACGTCGCGAGGTGGAACGTCGCACCTCGGAAAGGTTGTCGACAGATCGAGACGGAAGCGGTGGCCCGGGGATCTGGTGGGCACGGTGTGCGTCCTGGGGTGGTGATCCCCGTTCGCCGGGGAGGACCACCCGTTCTGGTCAGGAGATCGGCATCGTGGCCTGCGACGATCGGTGGGGTGAACGTGGTCCCGCTACCGCTGCCCGGTGTGCCGTCGCCGAAGCGCGGGTCGTCGACGCCGACCGGTGTGCCGGGGGAGAGCTGGCAGGCGGACCAGTTCCGGGAGCGGTCGGGGCTGCGGATCCACGACCAGCGCGTGGTGCACGCGATCACCTGGGTTCTGGACTCGCGCGGGGTGGAGATCCCGGTGCCGGCCTGCCACGTCGGGGCCTTCGGCGTGTGGGAGTGGTGGCGGGTCTACACCTCCACCAACGACCCGGTGAGCTGCCGGCTGCCGGGGTGTCGGCCGTCCCGGAGCGCTTCCGACGGCGTCCAGTTGTGCTTGTTCTGACCGGCTGACGGGGTCGTGATCCCCTGGCGGTGTGCCACCCGTCCAGGTGGCGGGTGCGGGCGGGGGTGGCTGGTCCCGGCGGTGGCCGCGCAGACTCGTTCGGGGGGCGAACCGGGCTGGGTGTCGGCTCGGTGGGAACCGGGGGGTTCGATGCGGCCCTGCGTGACGCGGTCCTGCGTGGTGTGGCCCTGCGTGAGGCGGGTGACGGCCACACCGCCGTGCGGGCGGTCCGCCGTCGCCCCAGGGGGCGTGACCGGCGGGGGACCGCGATGACGGTGGTCGCGCCGCACCAGCCGGCCTACCTGCCGTGGCTGGGGTATCTGGCCCGCGCGGTGGAGGCCGACGTGTTCCTGCTGCTGGACCACGTCCAGTTCTGCGAACGCGGGTGGCAGAACCGCAACCGGCTGCTGATCGGGGGCCGGCCGCGGTACCTGACCGTCCCCGTCCACCGCGCCGGCCGGTTTCCCCAGGCCCTCAACGAGGTGCGGGTGGTGGACGCGGAGGGCTGGCGGCGTCGGCACCTGCGCACGTTGGACGCGGCGCTGGGCAGGGGGCGGCACTGGGAGCAGGTCCGCGACGAGCTGGTCCGGCCGATGTTGGCGCTGGAGTCGGACCTGCTGGTGGACATCACGCAGGTGTTCTTCGAGAACTGCCTGCGGGCGTTGGGGATCTCGTGCCGGGTGGTGCGCAGTTCCGCGCTGGAGCTGGGCGGTACGCGCGCGGCGGGGATGCTCGTCGCCGCGGCCCGGCAGCTCGGGGCCGCGCGGGTGGTGGTGGGAGAGGGGTCGCGGCGGTACCTGGGGGAGCTGCCGGCCGTGGTGGACGGGGTGGCGATCGCGGTGAGCCGGTTCCGGCACCCGACCTACCCGCAGCGGGAGTCGAGCCGGTTCGTCGACGCGCTGTCCTGTGTGGACCTTCTGGCCCGGGTGGGCGTCGGGGAGGCGTCGCGAATGCTGTCGGAGTCGGTCTCCGGGGAGCCGTCGCCGTGAAACCGTTGCTGTGGTTGGACTTCGACGACGACGAGGTGGACGCGCTCCTGGCGGTGGGGCCGGTCTCCGGGGCGGACGGGCACGGGGAACTCGGCGCGTTGCGGGAGCGGGTGTGCCGGGCTGTGCCGCGGCTGTCCCGTTTCGCCGGGTGCGGGGGGTGGGCGGCGCGGCGGCTCACCGTGATCCGGATGCCGGCGGAGCGTGCTGACGAGCACCTGGAGCGGTGCGCCGACGTGGTGTTCCGCCTGGGGGCCCACGCGCACCCGGTCGTGGACGGGTGGCCGTTCTGGCACCGGATTCCGGTGGACCCGGACCGGCCGGCCAACCGGTACGGCGGCGTGGGCTACAACGACATCCACCTGGACATGGTGAACTGCACGCTCCCGCCGCGGGTCATCGCGTTCCTGTGCCTGGAGCCCGATCCCGGCGGGGGCGGCGAATCGCTTTTCGTGGACGTCGAGGACGTGTTGGCCGAGTTGTCCGCCGGCGCGTCGGGACGTGACCTGTCCGGTTTGTCCTACGCGGAGGGGCGTTTTTCCGGCTACAGCGCGGTGGGGGAGGCGATGGCGCGGATTCCCCTGTTGTCGGACGCGGAGCCGAGACTGCGTTTCACCGGAAAGGCCGACCGGGGGCAGTTCTCCGCCGCCGAGCGGGAGTCCTTCGCGTTCGTGGAGTCGACGGTGAACGCGTGCGCGGACGCGGTGCTGCTCCAGCGCGGGCAACTCGCGGTCTTCTCGAATCTGACGGTTCTGCACGGGCGGCGTGCTCTGGGCACCCGGTCGGAGCACTCCGTGGGGACTCGTCGCGTGCTCCAGGCATATGGCATCCAATGCCAGAAGCAATCTTCCTGACCCCGTTTCCGGCCCGCGGGCGGGGATCACGTATCGCGGCGGCACGGTTGCCTTCGATCGCCGTTCGGCATTGAGGACACGTCCTGCCCCCCTTTTGTCAACGTGACGATGGGCATTCCGCCGTCGGGGAATCAGCGAATGCCGGAGCGGGTTCGTACGGTGTGCGATGATCAAGTAAGCACGAGGGAGCGACCATGCGAGCCATTCGGGCGCACCAGCGCGACGCGGGGCTGGACGGGCTGGTCCTGGAGGACGCGCCGTACCCGCACGCCGGCGAGAACGACGTGATCGTCCGGGTGCGGGCGGCCAGCTTCACCCCCGGCGAGCTGGACTGGCCGGGCACCTGGACCGACCGGGCGGGCCGCGACCGCACGCCGACGATCCCCGGGCACGAGGTGTCCGGCGAGGTCGCGGAGCTGGGGCTGGGCACCACGGGCCTGACCGTCGGCCAGCGGGTGTTCGGCCTGACCGACTGGACCCGGGACGGCACGCTCGCCGAGTACGTGGCGGTGGAGGCCCGCAACCTGGCGCCGCTGCCCGCCTCGATCGACCACGTCACCGCGGCGGCGCTGCCCATGGGCGGTCTCACCGCGTGGCAGGCGTTGTTCGACCACGGGCGGCTGGAGCCCGGGCAGAGCGTGCTGGTCCACGGGGCGGGCGGCGGCGTCGGCGGGGTGGCCGTCCAGCTCGCCACGCAGGCCGGAGCCCGGGTGATCGCCACCGGCCGGGAGCGGGACCGGGCGACGGCGCTGGAGTTGGGCGCCGAGGTGTTCGTGGACCTGGAGAAGGAGCGGTTCGAGGACGCCGGCCAGGTCGACGTGGTGTTCGACGTGATCGGCGGCGAGATCCTGGAGCGGTCGGCGGCGGCGGTCCGGTCCGGCGGCACGCTGGTGACCATCGCCGCGCCGCCCTCGGTGCGGCCCGACAACGGGCGGGCGGTCTTCTTCGTCGTGGAGCCCAACCGGCAGCAGCTCGTCGAGCTCGCCCGCCGCGTGGCCGACGGCCGGCTGCGCCCGTCGGTGGGCGCGGTCCGGCCGTTGGCCGAGGCCCGCGAGGCGTTCGTCACCAAGGCCGGCACGGTGGGCAAGACCGTCATCCAGGTCGCCTGACCGCCGCTGTGAGGGCAGCCGCCCGGCCGCCGCCAGCCACCTGTCGAGGTCGCTGGCTGCGGCCGGGCGTTTCCCGGTCGGGCCTGTTCGCGACGGGCCCCGAGCGGTCCTCTGCGCCATCTGGACCAACGCGCGGTCAGCACGGGACCGCCGCGCGGCGGCCGGCGACTTGCCGCCGGGCAACTCCGATGGAGTAGGCGGACGCGCCCGGCGAAGGGCCGTGTGCGGAAGGGCGAGGGGCGCTGAGGTCTGGGCCGAGTGGGGCCGGCCCGGGTGGCCTGCCTGGACGAACACCGGGTTCGTAGCTTCGCGGGTCCGACTCGCGGTAGGGTCAGCCGTCTTCGGTCCGCCGGGGTGTCGGCTGTTCGGCCGCGTCCGCCCGGCGGATTTTCTCCTGACGCGTCGGGGCGTCCTGATTCGTGCTTCGGACTTATATCTCCGAACCATATACTTCCGGTATCTTTCAGTTTAACCAAGTTCGCTGAATCGCTTTTGGGTTGTCAACCGCCATTGTGATTCGCGCTGTTGTCCCACTTCTTTCGGCCAAGAAGTGCAAAAATGTGGCAACGGGTGGTTCCGCGGTCGGCGGGCCGTTAGCGTTGCTTCCGCACGGTCATCGTGCGGCCCTGTGCACAGGCGCCTTTCGGTTCCTCTCCGACGGGAAAGGAGGTGCGCACATGTACTCGAAGCCCACCCTGCTGAAGCTCGGTTCGTTCGAGCGGCTGACGATGCACAGCCGGCCGGCCAAGAAGGACAAGGACGGCCGCCGTCGTCCCCGGCACATCCTGCTCTGACGAGCGTGATGTGCGGTGTGGTGGTGCGGGGCTCCCTCCGCCCCGCACCACCCCCACCCCGCCCGTGCCGTCGCCTGCCGCGCCCGAAGGGGGCTTGCCTGACGATGAACCACACGAGCCATGCGGGCGAGTGGCTGGTCGCGCTGCCCGACACCCCGAACGCCGCCGCCGTCCTCGCCGCGCTCGGGCCGACGCCGCGGCGGGCCGACCACCCGTCGGGCCGGCCCTGGCTGGTCGGCCGGTGGGACCCGGTGGACCTGCGGGTCGGCTCCGCCGGCCCGACGTCGGTCGCGGCGCTCGGGATCTGCTCGGCCACCCCCGAGCGGCTGGCGGAGATCGCCGCCCGCACCAGGGACGTGGCCGCGCTGGACGACCTGGCGTTGCCGGGCAGCTTCCACCTCCTGGCCACTGTGGACGGAACCACCCGGGCCCAGGGGACGGTCTCCGGGCTGCGCCGGGTGTTCCACGGCGTCGTCGGCGGGGTGAGCGTCGCGGCGACCCGCGCCGACGTGCTCGCGGCGCTGACCGGCGCCAGGATCGACCGGGGGCGGGTGACCCTGCGGTTCCTGCTCTCCGAGATCCCCCTGCACGTCATGAACACGCCGCTGTGGGCGGGGATCGAGGCGGTGGAGGAGGACTCCTGCCTGGTGGTCTCCCCGGACGGGCGGGCCAGGACCCGGCGGCGCTGGGAGCCGCCGGTGGACGACCAGCCGCTGCCGGTGGCGGCCGCGGCCCTGCGCGAGGCGTTGTCCGATGCGGTGCGGGCCCGGCGGGACTCGGGTCTGACGCTGACCGCCGATCTGTCCGGCGGCCTGGACTCCACCACCCTGTGCTTCCTGGCCTCCCGGGACGGCCGACCGCTGACCACGATCACCCGCTCCGCCGGCGACGTCGGCGACGACGACGAGTGGTGGGCGGACCTGGCCGCCGAGCACCTGCCGAACCTGCGGCGCATCGTGGTGCCGCGCGCCGAGATCCCCTCGCACTACAGCGACGTCCTGGAGCCCTCGCCGCCCACCGAGGAGCCCTTCCCCGGGGTGGAGGACCGCCCCATGTACCGGGCGCTGGCCGCCCGGGTCGGCGCGGCGGGCTCCCAGGTCCACATGACCGGCGACGGCGGCGACGAGACCCTGACCGGGGGCGCGGCCGGCGTGTTCGAACTGCTGCGGTCCCGGCCCCTGACCGGGCTGCGGTACCTGCGGGCCTACCGGGCGTTCGAGCACTGGCGGTGGCGCGACGTCGTCAGCAACGCCCTGGAGCGGCGCGACCGCTACCCGGGGTGGCTGGCCCGGCGGGCGCGGAGCATCATCGCCTCCCCGCTGGAGGACGAGGGCGCCACCAACCTCGTGCAGATGCCGCCGTGGGCCACGCCCGAGGCGGTCGAGCTGGCCAGGGAGCTGTTGCTGGCGGAGGCGGAGAGGACCCGCCACCACGGGCACAACTGGACGGCCCACCACACGATCTGGGGCATCCGGATGGGCGCGAGCGTGGCGCGGGCGACCGTGCCGCTGTACGCGGCCGAGGGGATCCGGGTGACCACGCCGTACCTGGACGACGCGGTGGTGCGGGCGTGCATGTCCGCGCGGGCCCACGAACGCCGCACGCCGTGGACGTACAAACCCCTGCTGGCCGAGGCCATGCGCGGCATCGTGCCGGAGCGGTGCCTGGCGCGGGCGACCAAGGCCGAGGGCTCCAACGTCGAGTACGACGGACTGCGGTCCAATGTGGACAGACTGGTGGCGTTGTGCGAGGACTCGCGGCTCGGTCGGCTCGGGCTGGTCGACCCGGCCGTGCTGCGCGAGATCTGCACCAGCTTCCGCATCCGGCTGTTCACCCCCTACGCCATCTCCATGACGCTGAGCTGCGAGCGGTGGCTGCGCGATCTGGAGCACCCCGCGCCCGCCGAGTCGGGCTCGACCACGATGGAGGTCAGGTCGTGACGATCCGCCTGCGCGACGACGTGTCGCTGACCGAGACCGACGACGGCAGCGGTGTGCTGCTCGACGAGCGCTCCGGCGAGTACTGGCAGCTCAACGCCAGCGGCCTGACCACGCTGCGGATGAGCCTGGCCGGGGCCGCCGAGCAGGACATCGCCGGCGCCCTGGTGCCCGAGGACCCGGCGGGCGAGCGGGTCAGCCTCGGGCGGGCGGTGCTCGACGTCCGCGAGCTCGTGGAGCAGCTCGTCGCGTCGGGACTGGTGGTGCGGGGATGAGCACGCCGGAGACGTTGTTCGTCGCCGACCGGCCCCCGTGGTGGCTGCGGGCGGCGGCGCGGGTGGTGGTGGCGGTCGCGGTCGCGATGGCGCACCTGCCGCCCCGGCGCATCCGCCAGATCCTGTCCGTGGCCCGGATCGGCGCGGTCCCGGCCAGCTACGAGCAGGCGCGCGCGGCCCGCTCGGCCGCCATCGCGGTCAGCGTCACCTGTGCCGGCAAGGGATGTCTGCCGCGCTCGATCGCGACCGCGCTACTGTGCCGGCTGCGCGGCTGTTGGCCGACGTGGCGGGTGGGTGCGCGGACCTCGCCGTTCGGAGCGCACGCCTGGGTCGAGGCGGAGGGCCGCGCCGTGGACGAGGGCGAGAACGTGCTGGCCTTCCGTCCCGTCATGACGATCGAACCACGCCACCGCTAGGGAGCCCGTGTGTTGAACACTGTCAGCCCCGCCAGGGCCCGGGAGGACGTCGAGGACCCGCAGGAGTCGACCCCCGAGGACGAGCCGAAGCAGCGGGTGAACTGGCGTGACCTGGTGCGGGTCACCCGGGGCCACCGGGGCGCGATCAGCGCGGCGCTGGGACTGACGTTGGTGGGCGGCGCGATGGGCCTGGCGCAGCCGCTGCTGGCGACCAGAACCATCGACGAGTTCTCCCACAACCGGCCCTACCAGATGCTGGTGAGCCTGCTGGCCGCGGTGTTCGTGGCCGAGGCCCTCATCACCGCCGTCGGCCACTACCTGTTGGAGCGCACCGGCGAGGGGGTCGTGCTGGGCGTGCGGCTGCGCGTCGTGGACCGCCTGCTGCGCTGGCCGATGCGCCGCTACCAGCAGCACCGGCTCGGCGACCTGCTCACCCGCACCACCAGCGACACCACGCTGCTGCGCGACTCCCTGGCCTACGACCTGGTGGAGGCCAGCGTCGGCGTGTTCATCATCATCGGCGGCATCGCCACGATGATCTGGTTGGACGCCACGATGTTCCTCATCGTCGCCGCGATCGTCGGCACCATCGGCGGCCTGACCACGTTGCTGCTCAAGGGAATCCGCAGCTCCGTGGAGGACGCCCAGGACAGCCTCGGCGCCATGAGCGCCGAGCTGGAGCGCGCCCTGTCGGCCATCCGCACCGTGCGGGTCATGCGCGCCGAGGGCCGGGAGCGCGACCGCATCGGCCGCCTGGCCCGCGAGGCGTACGCGAACAGCCTCCAGGCGGCCAAGCGCAACGCCGTGATCAACCCGGCCATGACCCTGGCCACCCACGGCGCGATGATCACCGTGCTGGTGGTGGGCGGGATGCGCGTCGCCAGCGGGGGAACCTCGCTCGCCGAGCTGGTCGGGTTCCTGCTCTACGTCACCTACATCGCCACGCCCCTGTCGAACCTCTTCGACGTCTTCGCCACCCTCCAACGTGGACTGGCCGCGCTCCAGCGGGTGGAGGACGTCGCGCGGATCCCCGTGGAGGACGAGGAGATCACGCGGCCGGTGACGACCAGCCCCCGCGCGCCCGAGCGCCCCGTGACCGCCGACACCCCCGCCATCGAGTTCCGCGGCGTGGGGTTCGCCTACGAGCCCGAGCGCCCGGTGCTGCGGGACGTCTCGTTCAGCATCCCCCGCAACAGCCACGTCGCCCTGGTCGGCCCCTCCGGCGCGGGCAAGTCCACGATCTTCGCGTTGATCGCCCGCTTCTACGACCCGCGGACCGGCCACATCCTGCTCGACGGGCGCGACACCGCGCACGAGATGACCGTGGAGGAGTGCCGGGCCTCGATCAGCCTGGTGGAGCAGAGCGCCCCGGTGATGCACGGGACGTTGCGGGAGAACATCACCTACGCCAAGCCCGAGGCCACCGACGCCGAGATCGCCAGGGCGGTGGAGCTGGCCAGCCTGGAAGGCCTGGTCCAGCGGCTGCCCGAGGGCCTGGACACCCCGGTGGGGGAGCACGGCAGCGCGCTGTCCGGCGGTGAGCAGCAGCGGGTCGCCATCGCCCGCGCCCTGCTGCCGCGCCCGCGCCTGCTGTTGATGGACGAGCCGACCTCGCACCTGGACGCGGCCAACGAGGCGGTGCTGACCCGCACCATCGAGCACATCAGCGCCGAGTGCACCCTGCTGGTGATCGCGCACCGGCCCTCCACCATCCGCGCCGCCGACCGCATCGTCGTGCTGGACCACGGCCGCGTCGAGGCCGTCGGCAGCTACCCGGAGGTGGCGCACCTGCTCGGCGAGGGCCACGGCCTGACGTGACGAGCTGGTTGGGGCGGCTGGCCGCGCTGGGCGAGCCGCCCCGACCACGGCGCGACAACCGGCTCACCGCAACGACATCCGCGCACACCGACGGCGGCGACGCCGACCGTCCACAGAGGACACAGGAAAGCGGACATCGCCTCCGCCGGGCCCACGGCTACCGGGGGGCTACCGGGGGAGCGGGGAGGCGGTGTCCTGCCGGGTGCGTCGCGCCCAGCGGACGGCCGGCCCGGTCGCCAACGCCGCCACCAGGAACAGCCCGCCGAGCACGAGCCAACCCGGGGTGCCCCCGACGAGCAGCGGCGAGGTCAGCAGCACCGGCCCGGCCATTCTCGCGACCGAGACCCCGCTGCCGAAGAACCCCTGGTACTGCCCGTGACGGCCGTCCGGGGCGAGCCCGAAGCTGATCTCCCAGTACCGCGCCCACCGCACCGATGTCGCCACCGGTGCGCGTCGGTGCGCTCCACGATCCACAGTGGAAGCACCACGCTCAGCAACGGCATGTACAGCACCATCACCGCGTTCAACGCGGTGACCAACGCGTACGGTCGATCACGCAGTACCGCCAACGCGGGCTGGCCGTCGTCGGCCTCGCGGGTGGTCGGCGCGACGGCGGGAAGCCGCGCCAACAACACTGCGGCGGCCAGGAAACTCGCCACGTCCAGCGCGAACGCCCGCGCCCGGGTTCGGCCAGCGCTGTCCACCAACCCCACTAACAGGGCCTGCCGGGCGGCGACCAACCCGCACTGGCAGATCGTGTACGCGCACGCCGCCACCCTCCACAGTGGAAACACGCGATCGTACCGATCGCGCGACTTCCCGGCGGGAGGATTCGGAAGGGCGCGGGCGCCCCGCCGCCCTCCCGGCGTCCGACCGTCGAGGTCCGGGACGCCGGGAGGGCGGGGTGGGGGAGGGGCGGTGGCGGTGGGGCGGGATCAGCCGGAGTGGCCGGAGATGGTCGCCACCAGGCCGCCGTCGATCGCCAGGTCCTGCCCGTTGACGTAGGACGCCTCGTCGGAGCCGAGGAAGGCGACCACGTCGGCGACGTCCTCGGCGGTGCCGAGCCGTCCGATCACGACCTTGGCGGCGACGGCCGCGTGCTCGTGCGGCTGGAGCACCTCGTGGAACATCGGGGTCGTGATGTAGCCGGGGCTCACCGAGTTGACCCGGATCCCCCGGTGGCCCAGCTCGGCGGCGAAGGTGCGCGCCAGGTTGTGCACGGCCGCCTTGGTCGCCGCGTAGAGGGAGGCGCCGGGCATCCCGCGGTGCAGCGTCCACGAGGCGTTGATCACGACCGACGCGTGGTCGGCCAGCAGCGGCACGGTCTTCTGGACCGTGAAGAACAGCCCCTTGAAGTTGATGTCCACGACCCGGTCGAACTCGGCCTCGGTGACCTGCTCGACTGGGTGGAACGACGCGATGCCCGCGTTGGCGAAGACCAGGTCCAGCCGCCCGTGGCGCTCCCGGATCGCCTCGGTCAGCGCGTCGAGGTCGGCCAGGTTCCCCACGTCGCCGCGCACCGCGAGGACGCGGTCCCCGCCGGCCAGGTCGGCGACGGCGGCGTCCAGCCGGGCCTGGTCGCGCCCGGTGATGACCACCTGCGCGCCCTCGGCGAGCAGCCGCCGCGCGGTGGCCAGCCCCATGCCGCTGGTGCCGCCGGTGACCAGCGCGATCTTGCCGTCGAATCGAGAAAGGGTTCGTGTCACGGGTTCGAGCCTGCCCGCGGGTCGGCGACCCGACCAGGGCGAGCTGATCAGGGGTCTGGCACCACCAGGATCAGGCGGGGGCGGCGAGCCGCACGCGCGCCAGTCGGGCGAGCCGGTCCTCGGTTCCGGTGCCGGGGTGCGGCGCGTACAGCAGCAGGTGCCAGCCGGGGTGGTCGGCCACGGCCAGCGACGTCTTGTCGAAGACCAGGTCGCCGGCCTCGGGGTGGCGCACCGCCCGCACCGCCGAGAGGTGGACGCCGACGTCGTGGCGTTCCCACAGCGCGACGAACTCGGGGCTGAGGGCGCTCAGCTCGTCGACCACCCGGTCGAACTCCGGGTCGCCGGGGGAGCGTGCCGCGTCGGCGCGGAAGGCGGCGACCACGGTCGGCGCGACCAACTCCCAGTGGGCGTGCATGCGGCGGTTCCGGGCGCTGGTGAAGAACGCGATCAGGCAGTTGTGGTCGGCGTCGTCGTAGCCGAACACGGCCCGCGCGGCGTCGTTGACCGCGATCAGGTTCCAGTACCGGTCCTGCAGGACCGCGGGCCGGGGCGCCCACTCGTCGAGGAGGCGCCGCAGCTCCGGGGCGACCTCGACGTCCCGCGCCACGCCGCCGGGCGGCGGGTTGAGACCGGCCAGCACGTACAGGTGCGCGCGTTCGGACTCGGTCAGGCGCAGCGCCCCGCTGATCGCGTCGAGCACCTCGGCCGAGACGTTGATGTCGCGGCCCTGCTCCAGCCACGTGTACCAGGACACGCCGACCCCGGCCAGCGCGGCGACCTCCTCCCGCCGCAGCCCCGGCGTCCGACGCCGGCCGCCCGCCGCCATGCCGACCTCGCCGGGCGTGATCCGCGCCCTGCGGGTGCGCAGGAAGTCACGCAACTGCTCGCGGCGACGTCGTTTCGCAAGGGAGGATTCGCTGGTCACAGCCCATCGTAACCACCGCTGACGCCGTGATCGGACCCGTGGTGGCGGCGGGAACCGTTGCTGGACAGGGCGACGTGGCACGCGGCGTCGCCGACCGCGTGGGTCAGTCGACGAACGTTCCGTCGAGGAAGGTCTCGTAGGTGGTCACGGCCGGAACGCGGACGTTGAGGGCACCGGGCGTGGTGGTGAGCATGTGTTCGTAGCCGAGGAAGGCTCCGGTGTCGGCGTCGAGGAGGAAGCTGTAGCGGGCAGGCAGGCCCGCGTAGGCGGAGTCGACGGAGAACACCTCGCCCCACCGCCCGGCGCGGTCCTGGGCGCGGCCCTCGTGCCGCAGTTCCGGCCTCTCGGCCATCAACCGCAGGAACGCGGCGCGTTCGCCCGGCGGCAGCGCCCGCTCCCGCAGGACCTCCCGCATCGCCTGGAGCGTCTTGACCGACCCGTTGCTGTCCGGGGGATTGGGCCGCCACAGGTACTGGCGAAGTTGCTCCACAGTGGACGGTGGCCGGTGCTGGTTGAAGAACGACCGCCCACCGGCCGCCCAGGTTGTGGTGCGTTGGCCGCCGTGGTCGGAGGCCCACTCGCGGCGGTCGGCCTCGGACTGGAACTCGGGCGGCTCCTTGCTCCCGACGATCGTGCCGCTGCCGTCGGGGCGGCGAACCAGTTCGCGTCGCTCGGCTTGGAGCGCCGAGATCGTCGTGCCGCCGCTGACCTGGCCGTGCAGGTACCAGGCGCGGATGGTGACCTTCTCGGTGCGCCCCGCCGTGACCGGGGCCGGTAGCGCGGCGGCGCGGTCGGCGATCTCGGCGAGCACCAGGGGAGCGGGCCGCCCGGTGACCGGGGGCTGGATCGTCAGCAACGGCGGGGTGGCGGCGATCCCGGGCGGGGCCGTCCACCACTGGTATCCGGCGATCGAGGCCATCCCCACGGCAGCCACCATGGCGGCGGTCAGCGCCCGGCGACGGGACAACCCCGGCCGACGGGCGCCCGCGAGTGCTCGTCCACGCCCTCGGCGACCGGAACGCGGGTGAAGGGCGGAGGCTCACGGCGCGGGCGGTCCCGTTCGGGGTCGAACGGGGCCTGGGTTCGGCGGGCGGAACGCATCACAGCACCCCTTTCGGTTGACGGACAGTCCGTGGCGGGGTGGGCCGCAGCGCGGCGATCTGACCCACGCCCAGCCCGTCCCACGCGGACAGCAGCAGGAGCTCCTGGTCGTCGGCGGTGAGGTGGTCGAACGCGGCGGCGACGTCGAGCTGCTCGGGTTCGAGGCCGGTGGTGGGGTAGTCGCGGTGGGCGGCGAGCCGTTGGGCGAGCTGGGTGTAGCGGTCCTGGCGGCGACGCTCGTTCGCCGCGACCCGCCGCGCCACCTCGTACAACCACGGCAGCACCTCGCGGTCGTGGGGGAGGTGGTCGCGGCGACGCCAGGCGACGAGGTAGCGGGCTATGGGGTCGTAGTGCTGCTGGTGGAGCGCATCGAAACGGTCCTGTGGGGCCACAAAGTTTCTCCTCCCTGTCACCCCGCTCATGCGCCGCAGCCCCACCGGTGTCACAGGGCCGTTCGGAGCAACTCGGCGACTGGTTCCGCCGGGTCTCCCCTCTGGTCGCGCGACAACTGACCGAGTCGCGAAGCCTGTGATTTCAGTGCCGACCAAAATCAACCAAACTCAGCGGCCCGCTGGGATCAAACCCAAAAACGCATGCGCCTCACGGCGCATACAGCTACGAAAGAGACCCCTCGGGATACGTGCGAACGGGGCAGTGAGCGCCCGGACTCCCTGGTCACAGGGCGGGGCGTCCGCGCTCAGTAGAGCGGAGTGGGTGGTGGTGAGAGCCGTCCCGGCCCGGGGTGATCTACCGTCGAGTTCCCACGGAGCCGCGAACCCCCGCGAGGAACAGTGTCACGACGCGTTCTATGTAGTCAGAACGGTCGCCGAACGACGGTGGCTGTTCGATCCCCAGGAGCAGTCGTTCCCGTGGGTCGAACAGGACCATTCCGCTGAACACGCGCGCCGCCTCCAGCGGGTCCGGGCACCGCAGGAGCCCGCGCGCGGCGGCGTCACTGAGGATGGCGGCGACGGCGTTGTCGAAGGGTTTGATCCCCTCGTCGTAGACGAGCCGCCCCAGTTCGGGGAACCGGCCCGACTCGGCGAAGGTCAGGCGTTGCATCTTGAGGCCCTCGTCGCTGGTGAGAACGTCGAAGAGCAGTGTTCCGGCGCGCGTGAGCGCCTCTTTGAGCTCGCGGTCGGTGGAGGGTGCGGCGGCCACGTCGCGCAGGGGCTCGACGATGCGTTTCCGGAAGGAGTTGACCAGTTCGAGGAACAGGGCTTCCTTGTTCTCGAAGTGCCGGTACAGCGTTTCCAGGGAGCAGCCGGCGTGCTCGGCGATGGCTCGGATCGAGGTGCCCGCGTAGCCGCGGTCGAGGAGAACGGCCAAGGCCGCGGCCGCGATCTGCTCTCTGCGGACAGGGCCTCGACGGGGCCGTTCCCGGGGTGTCACCGCGTCAGCCTAGCGATCACGAGGTGGCGACGCGGACGTGCGCGGGGATCGAGTGGGGACCTAGGAGACGGCTGAGGCCGTGGCGGTGGTGAGGTGTTCGTCGAGCTCGTGGACACCGTTCAGTGAGGCCCGCACCGCCTGGAAACCGTCGCGTCGGAGCAGGTTCTCGTAGTCGCCGATCGCGTGTTCCCATGTCTGGGCGCCGGTGTGCGTGGACAGAATCGCGTCGGCGAGCCGGCGCGCGTCCTGGAGGGCGGAGTTGGCCCCTGAGGCCCGGGTGGGCAGCATCGCGTGGATGGCGTCTCCGAGCAGGGTGACGCGGCTTGGTGTCCAGGCGGGGATTTCGCGGGAGGTTCCCATGGCCAGGCCGTGGAACTGGTCGGGAAACGCCTGGTCGAGCAGGAGCCTGAACACCGGGTGGGCTGTCGCGGTGACGTTCCGCAGGTGGGCGGACAAGCTGGCGGGTGATCGGCGGGTGAAGTCGCGGCCGAGGTCCCCGAGCTGGCGTCGCCGCAACAGGAGTCCCCACATGACGTAGTCCTGTCGGTCGCCCGGGTCGAAACCGGGTACGAGCCGTTCTGCGGCGGTGGCGGGTTGTTCTCCGAAACGGACCGCGCCCATGATCACCTGCACGTCGCCGATCGCGGTCAGGGTGAAGCTTCCTCCGATCCGGTCGAGCACACCGGTGGCGACCAGCTCGGGCGTGATCGGCGTTTTCGCCTGCAGCAGTCGCAATCCGCTGTCGTTGACCGTGGCGTCGGGCAGTCGGAGCCGGCGCACGGCGGATCCGATGCCGTCCGCTCCGACGAGAAGGTCGGCTTCGTCCACGGTTCCGTCAGCGAATCGGACGGTGACTCCTGCCGTGTGTTCGGTGTAGTCGGTCAACGTCGAGCCGAATCGGATCGTGTCGCGCACGCCATGGGCGAGAAGCCGCCGCACGATGCGGCGGCTCGCCGACGCTCCGGGGCGTATCGCGTCGGGATGTCCCTCCCGGCCGGTGGACTTCCGGCGCTTCACGATCGCGAGGTCGGTTTGGTCGAGGACGGTGACGTGCTCGTCGGGCTGGCCCAGGGTGGCGTCGAGGAATTCGCTCTCGGACGCGGTGAGGCAGGCGTGTAACGCGCCGATTCCCCGCTCGTCGAGGTGGATTCGCGCGCCCTGCGGGCGTTGTTCGAGGGCCTCGTCGCGCTCGTGGACGGACACGTCGATATCCGCGCGGCGCAGAAATCGGGCGAGCGCGAGGCCGCCGAGCCCCGCGCCGATGATGATGACACGCATTCGGGTCCAATCCTGAGAATATCGATCACGGCGGCGTGGAGTGCGCGGAAAAGCGATCGGCGGCTCCGGTCGAGCGTGGTTCACGGCGAGGAGAGGAGGTCCTTCGTGCCGGTGCCTCTCCTGTTGAGGCGGTGTCGAGCCCGCGGTTGCCGAGCCGCGGATGTCCTGACCCCCTGGCGGAGCCGCCAACGGCAAGCTAACCAGAACGATCGATTTGGATCAAGCATGCGCGTGGGTCGGCGCCGCTGGCCTCCGCGCGATGGCACGGCAAAGCGGGAGGTCAGTCCTCAGTGGACAAACCTCACCGTCGACGTGCTGTGGGACATCGGCTGGTGACAGGGGAGCGCGCCGCACCCGTCAGGCGCGTGGATGTGAAAGCCGACGGCGGTTGCGGGAGCCGTGTGCCGGACCGTCCGAAGTGGACGGAGCCCGCGCGGTGTCGTCCCTGCGCTGGATGTGTCTCAGCGGGGGCCGAAGACGTAGAAGTACCAGCCGCGCGGCGAGCCGGAGCCGCCCCAGTAGAAGCACTCGTTCACCCGGTGGGTCTGCGCCCAGCGCCGGTTCTCCCCGTCGCACTGCTCGCGCGTGCCGAACGGCCCCTGGTATCCGCGTGCCAACTGGACATCCGCCTGCTCCGACGCGCTGGCCGTGGCCGGGTGGGGCGTGGGCGACGGGGAGGCCGACGCCGCCCCCGCTCCGGTCACCACGGTGCCCGCCCCCACGGCCAACGCCGTGGCGATCACGGCCATCACACGGCGAGAACGCATGTCCAGCCTCCCACGGGTCGACGTCGTCGAACGCCCAGAGGATCTCCTCCAGTCATCGTTGACCCGCCCCCCGCGCAAGGTCATCGGCCAACCGGCTGAAACCCCGAACTCCCGGCCCGGTAGCATCGGCGGGGCAGAGACGACCGGGTCGACTGCGGGACCAGAAGTGGGGGGTGAGTTGATGTCTGCCGCGAAGGCCGCTGCCGTGCGCAGCGCCCGCCGGACCATCCTCACGTCCCGGGCCCCGGTCTGACCTGACGTTCGCGCCCCTGGCAGAGCCCTGACGGCTCGCGGGTGGCAGTCTGGGTGCTCATCGGGGCCCCTGTTCAAAGGGTCTCTTCGTTGTCTCACTCTTCCTCTCGTCATGTTCCGTCGTACTCCCTGGCCGACTACGGCTGGGGCGAGGCGTGGGAGCACGCCTTCGCGCCTCATCGCGCCGCCGGGTTGGTCCCGGCGCGTGTCGTGCGAGCCGAACGCGGCTCGTGCGAGGTTGTCACCGATGCCGGGATCGTCCGTGCGGAGATCCCCGGCGTCGCCGATCACGCCGATCCGCTGTCCGCGCCGTGCACGGGTGACTGGGCGGCCCTGCGTCCCGCCACCGCCGGCCACGCGCCGGTGCTGCACGCGGTGCTGGAGCGGCGCACCGCCCTGGTGCGCTCCACCGCGTCGCGGACCTCGCACGGGCAGGTCCTGGCCGCCAACGTCGACACGGTCGTGGTCACGGTGTCGCTGGCCGCGCCGCTGAAGCACGGACGGACCGAACGCATGCTCGCCCTGGCCTGGGAGAGCGGCGCCCAGCCCGTCGTGGTCCTCACCAAGGCCGACGCGTGCGCCGACGTGTCCTCGGCCCACGCCCAGGTGTCCGAGGTGGCCCCCGGTGTGGACGTGCTGGTGACCAGCGCCGTGACCGGGCAGGGTCTGGACGTTCTGTCCGCTGTCCTGACCGGGACCGTCGTGTTGTTCGGCCCGTCCGGGGCGGGCAAGTCCACCCTGGGCAACCAGTTGCTGGGCGAGGACCGGCTGGCCACCGGTGCGGTGCGCGACACCGACGGCAAGGGCCGGCACACCACCGCGTGGCGGGAGCTGCTTCCGCTGCCCGGTGGCGGGGTTCTGCTCGACACCCCCGGTCTGCGTGCGGTCGGCCTGCACGACGCCCAGGACGGGCTGGAGCAGACCTTCGCCGAGATCGAGCACCTCGCGGGTGAGTGCCGGTTCGCGGACTGCGCGCACGGGAGCGAACCGGGCTGCGCGGTCCTGGCCGCCGTCGAGGCGGGGGAGATCTCCCAGCGCCGACTGGACAGCTACCACCGGCTGCTGAGGGAGAACGCCTATGCCGCCTCCCGCACCGACGCGCGGCTGCGGGCCGACCGTGAGGCCGTCAAGAAGGACATCGCGCGGAAACTGCGCGCCACCTACCAGTTCCGGGAGCGCCAGCGGTGAGCGACACCGACACCCCAGACCGCACTCCGGACGCCGACGCGGTGGTGGAGGCGTTCTTCGCCCTGCACCACGGCCTGCCCCGGCAGGGCCCCGGCTCGGACGCCACCACGCGTCGCATGCTGGAGATGGCCGGGCCGCTGCCCGAGCACCCGCGGGTGCTGGACGCGGGCTGCGGTCCCGGCCGCTCCGCCCTGCTGCTGGCCGAAGAGGCCGGCGCACAGGTGACCGCGGTCGATCTGCACCAGCCGTTTTTGGACGACCTCGCGGCCGCCGCGGCTCGTCGGGGGCTGGGCGAGCGGATCACGGTGCTGAACCGCTCGATGGACCGAGTTCCCTTTCCTGATCACAGTTTCGACGTGATCTGGGCGGAGAGTTCGGTCTACACCGTCGGCTTCGACGTCGCCCTGCGGGCCTGGCGTCGCCTGCTCGCCCCCGGCGGCGTCCTTGCCGTCACCGAGATCGAGTGGACCAGGCCGAGTCCCGCCGCGGCCGCCCGCGCCTACTGGGACGCGATCTACCCACTGCGCACCTGTGCCGAGAACGTCGATGCCGCGCGGGCGGCCGGCTACCGGCTGCTCGCGCACTGGCCGCTACCGGAAAGCGACTGGTGGGACGAGTACTACACCCCGCTGACACAGCGGCTCGCCCAATCCGACCCGCAGCGGCCCGGGATGCCGGAGGCGCTTGCCGCGCTACGGGCGGAGATCGCCATGCGGCGTGATCACGGCGGCGACTACAACTACGCCGCCTACCTCTTCCACCTCCACGACAGCCCACCGGAGAACGGGCCCAACGCCCCGTTCGGGGTCTGACACCTCCTGTGGTGCCCCGGGGTTTCGTCTTCCGGGGCACCACAGGACCGGGCGAGGGGACGAGCGAGGTCTGCGGCTTCGGCCAGTCGGGCCAGCCCGCAGGTGGCTCGGAGGATCACCGCTTCCGGGATCGTAGGCCCTATTATTTCAGTGCTAACTAAATTTAGTCACTTCCAACACACGAGGAGACTCAGTCCGCACAGGCATGCGCCTTCGGCGCATCCAGCCCAGAGGACAGCGACTCAGCCGAGTGCGGGGGCGGGGCTTAGCGGGATTGGCCGGTTCTGGCGAAGCGGGCGGTGGCCGCCAGGACGGCGTCGCGCATGGCGGGGCTTCCGGTGTGGCCGGAGTCGTCGATGATCTGCAGGTCGGCGTCCGGCCACGCCTTGGCCAGCTCCCACGCGGTGGCGAGGGGGCTGCCGAGGTCGAGTCGGCCGTGGATCAGCACGGCGGGGATTCCGGCCAGGCGGTGGGCCTCGCGGAGTAGCTGTCCGTCCTCCAGCCAGGCGTGGTGGGCGAAGTAGTGGGCGCAGATCCGGGTGAAGGCCATCAGGTCGTCGTCGGACTTGGCGCTGTACTGGCCGGGTTTGCCCAGGGTCTCGTGGGCGATGACGGCGTCCTCCCAGGCGCACCAGGCGCGGGCCGCGCGGGTGCGCACGGCGGCGTCGGGGCTGTTGAGGAGCCGGTGGTAGGCGGCGACGAGGTCGCCGTCGCGGTCGGTTTCGGGCAGGGCGTCGCGGAAGGTCTCCCAGGGGCCGGGCAGGAGGCGGCCGACGCCGCGGTAGAGCCAGTCGATCTCGTCGGGGCTGGTCGTGGTGACGCCGACGAGGATGATCTCGGAGACCCGTTCGGGGTGGCGTTGGGCGTAGGCGAGGATGAGGGTGGAGCCCCAGGAGCCGCCGAAGAGCAGCCAGCGTCGCACGCCGAGGTGTTCGCGGAGGCGTTCCATGTCGGCGATCAGGTGCTCGGTGGTGTTGTGGTCGAGGCTGACGGCCGGGTCCGAGGCGTGGGGGCGGCTCTGGCCGCAGCCGCGCTGGTCGAACAGGATGATCCGGTAGGCGTCGGGGTCGAAAGCCTTGCGGCTGCCGCGTTTTCCGCCGCTGCCGGGTCCACCGTGGACGCACAGGACGGGTTTTCCGTCGGGGTTGCCGCTGGTCTCCCAGTAGATGTGGTTGCCGTCGCCGACGTCGAGGAGGCCGTGGGCGTGGGGTTCGATGTCGGGGAAGGCCTCGGCCACGGTGGTTTCTCCTTGTCACTGCGGGGAAGACGGCCTCGCGAGGCTACTGGGGCGCGGGAAGGCCGGCATGGGATTTCGCGGCGGCCGCGGGTCGTTGTTGCTGGGTGCCGGGGCCGAAGCGGCGGCGGTAGGCCGAGGGGGTGAGCCCGGTTTCTCGTCGCATCACGGCGCGGAGGTTGGCCGCGGTGCCCAGGCCGCTGCGGCGGGCGACGACGTCGAGGCGGGACTCGCCGCGTTCGATGAGGCGGCGGGCCAGGGTGAGGCGTTCTCCGGTGAGCCAGGCCAGGGGTGTGGTGCCGAGTTGGGCCTGGAAGCGGCGGTGCAGGGTGGCGGGGCTGACCGCGGCGCGGGTGGCGAGGTCGGCGACGGTGAGGGGCGCGTCGAGGTGTTCCTGGGCCCAGGCGAGGACGGGGGCGAGGGACTCGTCGGGGATGTGGGGCACGGGGCGTTCGACGAACTGGCGTTGGCCGCCGTCGCGGTGGGCGGCGAAGACGAGGCGTCGGCTGACCGCGTTGGCGATCTCGGCGCCGTGGTCGCGGCGGACGATGTGCAGGCCGAGGTCGAGGGCGGCGGCGCTGCCGGCGGCGGTGAGGATGTCGCCGTCGTCGACGAACAGGACGTCGGGTTCGAGGTGGACGGTGGGGAAGCGGGCGCGGAACTCGTCGGCCCACTGCCAGTGGGCGGTGGCGCGGCGGCCGTGCAGGACGCCGGCCTCGGCGAGGGTGAAGGCGCCGCTGCAGAAGCCGACGAGGCGGGCGCCGCGGGCGTGGGCGCGGCGGATGGTGTCGAGGACGGCGGGGCGGCGGGGGACCTCGACGTCGGGTCGGTTGGGGACGATGAGGGTGTCGGCGGTGTCGGCGGCGGTGAGGGGGGCGACGCCGGTGAGGGTGAAGAAGCCGTCGCGCATGAGGGTGCGGGGTTCGGGGGAGCAGAGCCGGAAGTCGTAGAGGTCGCGGCCGATCTCGGGGCGGCGCAGGCCGAAGACCTCGGTGGCGCAGCCGAGTTCGAAGGGGTTGGAGTTCTCGTCGACGAGGACGACGACCCGGTGCGGCCCGGGCGCGGGGTGCGAGGATTCTTGCGTCATGTGCGATTCCTAGCACTCGCGGTGGGGTGCGTGCGCGGGGAACGATCGGGGTCATGAGCAACGAACCGATCGCCCTGAGCAGGGCTTTGGCGTCGTTCGACGCGCTGTGGAGCCCGCGGGTGGTCACGCGGGTCAACGACTACGACGTGCGGGTGGCCAAGGTGGCGGGCGAGCACGTCTGGCACGCCCATGACAACACCGACGAGTTCTTCCTGGTGGTGGAGGGCGAGCTGTTCATCTCGCTGCGGGAGTCCGGTGTGGAGCGGACGGTGCGGCTGGAGCGGGGTTCGGTCTTCACGGTGCCGCGCGGTGTGGAGCACCGGCCGTTCGCGCCGTCGGGGGCGCAGATCCTGATGTTCGAGCGCAGTGGGACGTTGTCGGTGGGGGATCGGCACGAGGAGGTCCCGGACCACGTCGACGTGACGACGGGGCACGCGCTGTCGCTGTGATCCGCCGCGCTCGTGGGGGGCCAGGCCGGGTGTGTCCGGTCTGGCCCCCACGCACGTCCGGCCTGGTCAGGCGTCAGGCGCGGGGTCGCAGCTGGCGGAGGGTGTAGCCGGCGCCGGTGGGGTCCAGGGTGGTGGTGGCCTGTTTGAAGAGGTACTCGGCGCGTTCGTAGGACAGGCGGCGCCGGCCGGTCTCCGGGCACAGGTCGGTCTCGGCGGGCCGGCGGGCGGGTGCGGGTCGGCGGTCGGACAGGAACAGCGGTCCCCGGGTGCGGCCGGCGATCAGGTGGGGCAGGAGCTGGGCGGTCGCGGTGCGCCACCGGATCGAGGTCTGGCCCAGGCGGGCGTGCCGGCCGGCCAGGTCCAGGTGTTCGACGTTGAGGGACAGCACGCGAGCAGAAGGCCCGACGCGCATCGTCGACGTCTCTTATGAGTCGACGTCTCTTGTGGCTGGTCATTCCGGCGGGCCGTCCAGTTCGGCCCGGCGGCGCCGCAGTTCGGCGATGGTCTCGTCGAGCGTGTCGCGGTGCTGCTCGATCCCCGCGATCATCTTGTCGATCAGGGTGCGCTTGCCCTCGACGGTCGTCGCGTCAACCTCGGTGTGCACGCGGTTGGTGACGAGCTGGACGAGTTCCTCCGCGCTGTCGGTGAGGCGCGCGATCGGCGATCGGCGGCGCTGCGCCTCCTGCTCGGGGTCGCGTTCGTTCCACACCGCGTCACTCATCGTGTTCGTGAGGGCTTCGTCGGTGGCGCGGAAGTTCAGGATCACCCGCTCCATCGCCTCGCGCACCGCGGCCCGGCTGTCCGGCCCGGACGGCCGCTCCCGCCAGTTCCGCTCCCCGCCGCGCCGCTTGTAGTGCTGCTGCATGGCCTGCTTGGAGCGGTCGCCGTAGACCGAGCCCAGACGTTCCCACGTCCAGCCGTTGTCGATGATCGACTCGATGAGGGTGAGCTCGGCGTGGTTCACGGTCTCGTGCGCCCTGGCCATCATGCGCAGGGCGGCGACTGACTGGACGATCGCGGGCGGCTCTCCCGCGGTGGCGGGGTCGACGTACTTCATGGCGTCAACGTATGCGTTGACAATAGATCTTGTCAACGCACACGTTGACGCCTGGAGGAACGATCTACCGCAACGCCCTCCGGCGCACGCCGAGAACCGGCGACAGCCCAGTGCCATCACGGTCCGACGTCAGACGACCCACGTCAGGGCGCGGCGGCGTTCCCTGTCACATCGGTGGAGCGACGTGTGAGCGAGCCCCACCGAGAACACCCTGCGAGGAAGGACCCGACCATGACCGCCGTCGCGACGCCCGCCACCGCCACCACTACCGCCACCATCGCCGTCTCCGGTTCGGCCGGCACCCGCGCCCTGCTGGCCGCCGGGGCGGTGTCCGCGCCCCTGTGGTCGGTGGTCTCCCTGGCCCAGGCCGCCACCCGTGCGGGCTTCGACCTGACCCGGCACCCGCTCAGCGCGTTGAGCACCGGTTCGCCGGGCTGGCTGCAGATCGCCAACTTCGTGGTCGCCGGCGCGCTGACCGTGGCGGGGTCGGTGGGTCTGCGCCGGGTCATGCGGGGCGCGGCGGGCGGCCGGTGGGCGCCGAGGCTGGTCCTGGTCAACGGTCTGGGCATGATCGCGGCGGGGCTGATGGTCATGGACCCGGCCGACGGTTTCCCGCTGGGCACGCCCGCCGGCGCGCCGGGGGAGCTGACCTGGCACAGCTACGGCCACATGGCCGCCGGTTCGATCGCCTTCACCGCCCTGATCGCCGCCTGCCTCGTGCTGGGCCGCCACTTCGCCCGCGACGGGCGTCGGGGTCGGGCCGCGGCCTCCCGGGTGGCCGGCACCGCGCTGCTGCTGGGCAACGGCTGGGCGATGAGCGGCGCCGCCGGCGGCTCGCTGACCCTGGCCGGCGGGGCGATCACCGCGATGCTGTGGGTCTCGGTGGTCGCCGCCGGGTTCCGCCACGCCCTGTGACCTCGTGACCTTCCCACCCGCCTGACCCGCCCCCACCGACCATCCACCTCACGCTCCCGAAGGATTGAGTGACATGACCACGTCCACCGCCGTGCAGGACTACTTCGCCGCCCGCCCCGCGACCCAGCGTCAGATCGCCGACGAGCTCGTGCCGCTCATCGAGGCGGTGCTGCCCGGGGCCGGCGCGGTCTGGCACGGGCACCCGGTGTGGAGCCTGGGCGTGGCCCCCGGCAAGTCCCCGGTCTGCTACGTCAAGGCGCACGCCCAGCACGTGACCTTCGGGGTGTGGCGGGGACAGGAGATCACCGACCCCTCCGGCCGGCTCGAACCCAACGCGCGGACGATGACCAGCGTGAAGCTGCGCGCGGCGGCCGACATCGACGCCGAGCTGTTCGGGTCCTGGCTGCGCCAGGCGCGGGAGCTGGAGCAGCCCCACCGCGACTGAGACCTCGGACGCGCGTGCCGTCGGCGCCGGGTGGACAGCGGGACGTCCACCCGGCGCCGACGTGCTTGCGCGGCCAACCCCACCCGGCGCGGCGGCGTCGGGGAAACAGGTTCCGGGGGCGGCGGCGCGCCGTGGTCGGGGGGTGCTAGCGTGGCGTCAGCGGAGATCATCGAGATCGGCCGCCGGACTCTGGTAGGGGATGAGTTGATGTCTGCCATCGTCGCCGCCTTCCGCGGCACGCGAAGCGTCCTCACCCTCCGGGTCCCGGCCTGACCTGAACCCCTTCGCCCGCCCCTACCTTGGGGTGGGCCGTGTCGGGGAGGCCGCTGTCGGGGCCCCTGTCGTCAAGGGACTCTGCGTTGTCTCCACCTTCCCGGTGGCAGGAGCACGCTCCACCGCTGTCCGAGCGGAACGCCACCCTCCCTCCGGCGCACCCCGGGTCGTCCCCGGTTGGCGCCGTGTCACGACACGAGAACACCCCCAGGGGCGCGCACGGCGCCGCCCCGCGCACCTGCCTGACCTCCGCACCCCAGAACGGAACCGCGATGACCACCTGGACCACCCGCCCGGAGACCCCGGCCGACATCCCCGCGATCCGCGCGATCGTCACCGCCGCCTTCCCCACCCCGCTGGAGGCCGACCTGGTCGACGCGCTGCGCGCCGACCCGCTGGCCTGGATCCCCGAGCTGTCGGTGGTGGCCCAGGCCCCGGACGGCACGCTGGCCGGGCACGCCCTGCTCACCCGCTGCCACGTCGACGGCCACCCCGCGCTCGCGCTCGCGCCGTGCGCGGTCCTGCCCGCCCACCAGCGGTCGGGGGCCGGCTCGGCCGCGATCCGCGCCGCGCTGACGGCCGCCCGCGAGCGGGGTGAGGGCCTGGTGCTGGTGCTGGGCCACCCCGAGTACTACCCGAGGTTCGGGTTCGTCCCGGCCTCCCGGTACGGCATCCGGGCGCCCTTCGAGGTGCCGGACGAGGCGATGATGGCGCTGCCGCTGGAGGAGTCCCGCCCGGTGCCCTCGGGCGTGATCCGCTACGCCGCGGCGTTCGACGGCGTCTGATCACCACGTGGTGCGGCGGTGGGGTGTTCCCCCCGCCGCACCACGGCGCTCGCGCCACCACCGGTGGGCGGCAGGACGTCCCTGTATGTCCACTGTGGACAGTGCTCGGTGAACCCTGGACCTCGACGGTGACACGGAACCGCTGCCCGCGAAGAGTTCGGATGGTGACCGCGACATCGACCCCGCGCCCTTGTTGCCGGTGGACTTCTTCCAGCCGGACCCGGTAGCCCTCGTCGCGGAACCATTCGGCCAGGACCCGCTTGGCCCGGTGGGTGGGACCTTCCGGTTCGCTCCAGCAGTCCGAGCCGGGCTGATGCGCGAAGCGGGCGACTTCGACCCAGCCCCACGCGGCCGAGTTCACGGGCCGGTGATGTTCGGATCGGTGGAGGGTCCGTGGATGGTCAGCACGACCTGCTCTTTGCTGATCTCCGCGCATAAGTCGGTGCTCGCGCCGTGTCGGCCGGAGAACAGGTGGCGGGTGCGGTCGCTTCCCGGGCAGGTGGGCGATGATGGTGGCCCGGCATCCGGCGCAGCAGTCGAAGGCCAGGCCAGGGGTGTTGGTGTTTTTCCACGCGGACAACCGGTCGAGGCTCTGCTGGAGAATCGCGGCGTCGTGGTCGGCCAGCGCCCGGCACACCGAGGCGACCGAAGGGTACTGACCGGCGTTGTCAGTTTCCGAAGTCGACCTCGCGGCACCGACCACCCCATCGACCGGGTGCCGGTCTTCGGCTGACCCCGTCGAGGGTGACGGAGGCCGTGACGGCGATCCTCACCGTCCGACCTCACGTTGGACCAGTCGGGCGAGCTGGTCGGTGGTGGTGCGCCAGCCCTGGGTGAAGCCCAGCTCGGTGTGCCGGGCGCGGGCGGCGGGGTCGGCGTGGCGCACGACGATCCGGTAGTCGGTGCCGTCGGGGTGGTCGCGCAGCACGACCTCGGCGGTCATCGGGACCGGCGCGGGGTTCGCGGGGCGCCATCCGCTGTCGATCGCGTTGGTGAACACGATCCGCTCGTACTCGTCCACCACGAGGAAGCACGCGTCCAGGTGCGGGGTGAACGCGTCGCCGTCGTCGCTGATCAGCGTGACGAACGCGCCGCCGGGGCGGACGTCGAGGCGCTGGACGCGGCACCGGGTCGGGGCGGGCACCCACCACTGCTCCAGGTGCGTCGGATCGGTCCACGCGTCCCAGACCTGCTTGCGGGGCGCGCGGATGACCCGGTCGATGCCGAGGTCGAGTTCGGGGTTCACTGCTTCTCCTTCGGGGTGGTGACGTGCCGCTCCAGGCGGTCGGTGCGGTCGGTCCAGACGCGGCGCTGCTCGGCGAGCCAGTCCTCGACGAGCGCGAAGCGCTCCCGGTTGAGCTCGCAGACGCGCACCCGGCCGGACTTCGCCGTGCGGATCAGGCCGTTGGACTCCAGCACCCGCACGTGCTTCATGAAGGACGGCAACGTCATGGGGGCGTCCCCGGCCAGGTCGCCGATGCTCGCCGGCCCGCGTCCGAGCCGCCGGACCACCGCGCGCCTGGTCGGGTCGGCGAGCGCCGTGAACACGCCGTCGAGCTCATCCGAATACTGAGCCATGAGGCTAAGTATTAGCCTGGCGCGACACTGAGCGCAAGGGCTCAGTGTCGCCGCCAGGACCCGCGGTCACCCTGATCGGCTGCACCACTCCCACGTCGGAATCACCACGGGGCGCGGTGTCGGGGCGACGACGCGAGGCGCGCGGGCACAGGGGGCGCCGTCGTCCTCAGCGGATCACACGCAGGCGAACGGAAGACTCAGGTCGCACACGAGCGGCAGGTCGCTCTGCGCCCGCGCCGAGGGCTCGGGCAGCCGCACCTCGACGATCCGCGCCGCGAGATCCTCGATGAGCTGGTCCAGATCCGACAGCTCCATGATCGTGTTCACGGGTCTTCCTTCCTGACGAGGGCGGCCGCTCGGGGGGCCGGCTCCGCCGTGCCGATCCCCGGAGAGGTCCTGGCGGACCTGGCCGTCCCACTGTCGCCCAGCGGCGGGGGCCGCGCTGGATGACCACACCGGACGGGCCGCCGGCCCGGGTCAGGCGGGTTGCTCCACCGCCGGGCAGTGGGTGTCGGGCGCGGGGGAGAGCCGGTCGACCAGGTAGCGGTCGATCGCCCCGGTCATGCACGGGCTGGCCGGCAGGTAGACCTCGTGGCGGGCGCCGTCGTAGGTGAGCAGGGTCGAGCCCGGGAGCTGCTCGGCCACCGACCGGGCCCACGGGTGCGGGGTGGCGACGTCGTGCCGGGCGTTGGCCACCAGGACCGGCGCGAGGTGCGGGACGCGCAGGCGGTGCGGCGGGTTGGTCGTCGCGTCGGGCCAGCCCGCGCACCGCGTGATCCACTCCCAGCTCCACCGGTTGACCCGGGTGTGCGGGGCGGCGCGGACGCTCAGCTCCCAGTACTGGTCCAGGCGGGCGGGGTCGGCGGCGTCGAACCGCCAGTCGGCGCACAGCAGGGGCGTGGGGCGGTGTTCGACGTCCGGGATGTCGGTGGGGGTGGTCTGCCGGTCGGGCTGGTGCGGCTGGGCCGAGGTCGCGGGGTCGGCCGCAGACGCGGTGTCGGGCGCGACGCGCAGGTCGGCCAGGCTGGCACCCAGGTCGTGCCACCGCAGTTCGCCGGAGCGCAGGGCGCCGTCGACGGAGGCCGACAGCGCGTCGGGGCTGACCGGCTGGTCGCGGCTGTCCCGGAGCCGGCCCCGCGCGGCCGCGTGCCACAGCTCGCCCAGGTGGCGTTGCGGGTCGCGGTCGCTCAAGTCGCAGGTCTGCGCGGTGCGGCACCAGCGGGCGAACGCGGCGAAGGCGTCCTCCAGACCCCACGCCGAGCTGGTCACGTACGCGCGCGGGTCGAGGCTGTGGTCCACGACGCTGTCCAGGACCATCGCGCGGATGCGGGAGGGGAACAGCTCGGCGTAGGTCTGGCCGACCAGCGTGCCGTAGGAGATGCCGTAGTAGTTCAGCCGGGCCTCGCCCAGCGCCGCGCGCACGTGGTCCATGTCGCGGGCCAGGTCGGCGGAGCTGACGTGGTCGTAGAGCGCGCCGCTGAAGTGCCGGCAGCTGCGCGCCAGCGCCTGGTTCACCGCGACCCGGTGCTGGTGGTCGGTGGCGCCGGGCAGCAGGGGGAGGTTGTCGCGCTGGATGCGCAGGCCCTGGTCGCACCGCAGGTGGGTGTCGCGGGTGTCGATGCCGACGATGTCGAAGCGTTCCCGCAGTGTCGAGGTGAACGGCAGCTCGTCGCGGACCCAGCCCACCCCGGAGTCGCCGGGGCCGCCCGGGTTGACGATCAGCACGCCCCGGCGGCGGGCGGGGTCGGTGGCGGGGCGTCGCCCCAGGGCCAGGGTGAGGGTTTCGCCGTCGGGATGTCGCCAGTCGACGGGCACCGCGATGCTCGCGCACTGCATGCCGGTGGTCTCGGGGCAGTCCTGCCACCGCGGTTCCGCCGGTGGTGGGGTCTGGGCGTGGGCCGGTGGGGCCACCAGCGCCGAGAACGCGATCACGGCTGCTCCCAGCACGCGCAGGCAGGTGTGGCGACGACGCATCGGCCCTGTCCTCTCGGCGTCCACGAAGTCCACGAACCGTGGCGGGGGACAGGGTGTTCGCCCCACCGCCCCGGGGCGGGTCGACACGCGTGGCGAGGGCGGGGGACCACCCGATCTCACGACCTCCCCCGAGGGGGCCGGACCGGGCCCGCACCGCCTCGGCGCGGCGATAACCCGACGCCGGGAGATGACAGGGACTGGTACAACTGTCTTCATGATCAAATCGGGACGGGTGACCAGGGGGGACGGGCGGGATGACCGAGATCCAGGGTGAGATCGCGCGGGGTTTCGAGCCGGTGCGGGACGCCTTCGCGGAGAACTTCGCGCGGGAACAGGAGATCGGCGCGGCGGTGACGGTGTACCAGCACGGCCGGCCCGTGGTCGACCTGTGGGCGGGCCAGGCCGACGCCGACACCGGCCGGGCCTGGACGAGCGACACGCTCCAGTTCGTCTTCTCCGCCACCAAGGGCGTCACGGCGATCTGCGCCCTGGTGCTGGCCCAGCGCGGGGCGTTGGACCTGGACGCCCCGGTGGCGGACTACTGGCCGGAGTTCGCGGCCGAGGGCAAGGGGCGGATTCCGGTGCGGTGGCTGCTCACCCACCAGGCCGGCCTGCCGGTGCTCGACGAGCGGGTTCCCCTGGCCGAGGCCCTGCGCTGGGACCCGGTGGTCGAGGCGCTGGCCGCGCAACGCCCGGTGTGGGAGCCGGGCACGGCGCACGGCTACCACGCCCTGACCTACGGCTGGCTGGTGGGCGAGGTCGTCCGCCGGATCACCGGGCGGAGCCTGGGCTCCTTCCTCCGGGAGGAGATCGCCGCGCCGCTGGACCTGGACTTCTGGATCGGCCTGCCAGCCGCCGAACACCACCGGGTCAGCCGCGCGATCTCCTGGGAAATGGAGGATCTGAAGGCATCGGTCGACGCCCCGGAGGTCATGTTCGACCCCACCTCGCTGGCGATGCGGACGCACCACGTCACCGAGCCCCAGTTCGACCACCGGGACCCGCGCGTGTGGGCGGCGGAGATGCCCTCGGTCAACGGGCTGGGCACCGCCCACTCCCTGGCCCGCCTCTACGCCGCGCTCGTCAGCGAGGTCGACGGCGTGCGCGTCCTGGACGAGCGCACCGTCGCCGAGGCCAGCACGGTGCACACCAGCGGCGTGGAGCGGATCCACGGGTTCGACATCCGCTACGGGCTGGGGTTCCTGTTGCCTCCGGAGAACGGACAGCCCAGCCCGCTGGTGGGTCCCCGGTCCTTCGGCCACCCCGGCTACGGCGGCTCGCTCGGCTTCGCCGACCCCGAGCACGGCCTCGGTTTCGGTTTCGTCGCCAACCACCTGGGTGCGCCGCAGTTGGTCGACCCCCGCTCGCTGCGCCTGGCGCGAGCTGTCTACGCCTGCCTGTCCTGACCCGGCTGGACCGCTCCCCGCCTCAGCGTCCCCCCCCCGCGGGGAGCGGTCCAGCCAGCATCCCCCCTGGCGGTGGGGAGGTGGGTCAGGGGCGGAGGAACTCCCGCAGCACCGACACCATCACCTCCGGCGTGGGGCCGTGGCCCTGCCCCGCCAGGGTTTGGCGGCGCGCGGTGGGCAGCGCGGCGGCCACCGCGTCCGCGGCCTCCGCCATGCCCGGGAACGACTGGTCGCCCGAGCACACCACCGCCGGCACGGTGACCGCGGCCCAGCGGGCCCGCCAGTCCGGGTCGACGTTGATCTCGTGGACGGCGGCGAGGTCGTAGACCAGGGTGGGCGCCACCGCGACCATCGCGGGCCAGACGGGCGACTGCGCCATCCCCTCGACGGCCTCCCGCGGAATCCCGATCACGGTGGTCAGGTTGTAGCGCATCGCCTCGTCGTGCTGACCGCGGGCGAGCAGCGACCGCAGCGCGGCCAGGTGCTCGGTGTGGTCGGCGCCGGCGAAGAACGGCGGCTCGTACAGCGCCAGCCCGGTCACCCCGATCCCGGCGGTCGCGGCGGCCAACGCGATGGCGGCGCCGGAGGAGCTGGAGTACAGGGTCGCCGCGCCGCCCACCGCTTTGATCAGCGCCGCGAGGTCATCGACCTCCCGCTCCAGCGACCACGGGGCGGTGTCGTCGGAGCGGCCCCGGCCCCGCCGGTCGTAGACGACGGTGGTGAACCCCTCCGCCGCGAGCTGGTGGGCCGCCTTGCTGGTGTCCTCGTCCAGGGCGCGGTACTGCGTGGCGCCGCCGACGAAGACGACGGCGGGGCCCTGCCCGTCGCGGTCGTAGTCGATGGTCGTGCCGTCGGCCGAGGTCACAGTGCTCATGCCGTAGGGATACACCGCCCCTCTGACATTCCCGACCGACCGGTGGCGCCCGGCGGCAGGGGCTCACCGTGAGGGGGCAGCCCGGCAGCCCGCCGGGTCAGCCTTCGAGGGAGCGCAGCAACTTGCGCAGGAGCGCGGCGAGTTGCCGCTGCTCGTCGGGGGTCAGTCCGTCGATCAGGTCGCGTTCGTTGGCGATGTGGCCCTCGATCAGCCCGTCCGCCAGTTGGCGCCCCTCCTCGGTGAGGGCGGTGCGCACCGTCCGCCGGCTCGCCGGGTCGGTGGCGCGGGTGACCAGGCCCTTGGCGACGAGGCGGTCGATCCGGTTGGTCAACGCGCCGGGAGAGACCATGGCCGCGCCGGCCAGGTCGCCCATCCGCAGCGGGCCCTCGCCCTCGGCGCGCAGCAGCGTCGACAGGACGTCGTACTCCCAGGTCTCCAGGCCGTGCTCGTCGAAGTACCCCTTGAGCCCCTGCTCCAGCAGGCGGGCGGCGCGGAAGATCCGCAGCACCACCCCGACCGGGGTGGTGTCCAGGTCGGGCCGGACCCGCGCCCACTGCTCGGTGATCTCGTCGACGGCGTCGCCCATGCCAGCACCCTAGCAACCTTTCGACGTCGAAGTGTTTGACAGCGCGGAGAGCGCGGAACTAGGGTCGCCGTCGACACGAAGTTTCGATGTCGAAGTGTTCGAAGTTGAAATGAGGAGTAGCGCATGCACTACGTGGTCATCGTCCGCACCGACGACACCCCCGACAGCGATCTGGGGCACTACCTCGCCCACGTCGGCGCGACCCTGGAGCCGTTCGAGGGGCAGCTGCTGGCCTTCGCCCGGCCGGAGCGCCTGGAGGGCACGGTGGACTACACCAAGACGGCCGTGCTGTCGTTCCCGACCGAGGAGCAGGCGCGCGGCTGGTACGCCTCCCCGGCCTACCAGGACCTGGTCGCCTGGCGCATCGCCACCATGGGCCACCCGGTGGAGTTCAACCTGGTGCCCGGCCTGAACTGAGCCAGGCCCGACCGTGTCGGGCGGCGGACCCGGCCGCCCGACACGGTCACCCCGATCGTCTCGTGGACCCGGGAAACCCCCGTGACCAGCCCCGTCCCCGCGGTGCGCGGGCACCTCCCACCAACGGAGCCGTCCGGGCGGTCAGCGCCATCCCCAAAACGCGGGGGTGGCCCGCGGACGTCGCGCTGCCCGACCCTTCATCCCGGACCGCGTCTGGTGGAGGAGAAACCGCGGAGAAGTCGCGGAAGGCGCGGCCAGGAGGGGGAATCCCATGAACAAGTCACGTGCGGTGGCCCTGTTGGCGGCCCTGGGCCTGGTGCTCGGCGGTGGGGCCGTCACCTCGTCGGCGGTGGCGGAGGTCGCGCCGGCCCACTCCGCCCAGCCCGCCAGCCCGCTGCCGATGCCGTTGATCCGGTCCCAGCTCAACGACAGGTGTCTGGAGATCTACGCCGGCCACCAGGAGGACGGGGCCAGCGTGGTCATGTGGGACTGCCACGGCGGCCCCAGCGAGCAGTGGTACTGGGACGGCGAGCAGATCCGCACCCGCCTCAACGGCAAGTGCCTGGAGATCTACGCGTTCCACCAGGGCAACGGGGCCCCGGTCAGCACGTGGCGCTGCGACGGTGGCAACAACCAGAGGTGGTACCGCGAGGGCGACCAGATCCGCAGCCGCATGAACGGCAAGTGCCTGGACATCATCGACAACCGGCCGGGCAACGGTGAGCTGGTCTGGATGTGGGACTGCAACGGCGGGAAGAACCAGCAGTGGAACTTCTGACGTCAGGGCGTCGGGCCACCCCCGCGCGGGTGGCCCGACAGCCTCGATGGTCGTTGGACGCGATCATCCGTCGCCCGAACCGCGCTCACCGGTGCTGGTCGGCCACTACGACGGCTCGTCCACTGTGGACAGACGGGTGAGGTGGGCTACCCGCGCAGACGGGCCAGCAGCCGGTCCAGGGCGCGGCGCGCCGCCTCGGGTGTGCCCTCGCGGCGCAGGTCGGCCATGAACTGCTCGTTGAGCCCGCCCGGAGTCATGTGCTTGGCGGTCATCGTCGCCAGGGAGTCGGTCCGCCGCGTCAGGGACTGGCCCAACTGTCCGAAGATGTGCGTGACGTAGGCGGCCGCGACCTCGGAGTCCACGCCCTGGTCGGCCAGCCAGCTCACGATGGTGGCGAGGTAGTCCAGGTGCGCGGCGAAGGTGCCGGTCGCCGCGCTGAACGCCTCCAGGGTCGCTTCCTCGCCGGGTACGAGGATCCCGCCCACCCGCTCGAACAGTCCACGGGCGACGGTGTCGTCCGGGTACAGCACAGTCAGGCTCTGGCGCCGCGCCGCCTGCGGCAGCGGGATGGACCGGACGACGCGACCGGCCGGCGCGGTCCAGTCGCGCAGCCGCTCCAACGGGACACCGGCCACGGCGCTGATCACCACGTGGTGCGGGCGGAACGTCAGCTCCTCCACGACCTCGTGCGCGATCTGCGGGCGTACCGCGAGCACGATCGACGTCGCGTTGTCGAGCACGTCCTGGTTGCTCGGGCACACCCGCACGTTCGGGAAGCGGTCGGCCAACGCGCGTCCGACCTCGCGGCCGCGGGGCGACAGGAAGACGGCGGGAGGGTCGGCGACCCCCGCGCTGAGGCCCTCCACGATGGCGGCGGTGATCTCGCCCGTGCCCACGAACCCGTAGCCGGCGGGGGAGGGGTCTGGTGTCTGCTGCTCGCCGGGCTCGGAGGACGGCGTCACCTGTGGCAAGGGCTCCCCTTTCTGATCGCGCCCGTACCGGCCGGGCCGGAGGGGCGGTGTCGACACATCCCGCCGATGCGCCCGGACCCGGGCACGGTTGCGCGCACAAGGACCCTAGTCCTCCGGGCGTGCGCCCGGAACCGGTTTCCTGGCCTGGTCACTGAGCCCTCCCGTGACCACCGCCGAGTCCAGTGTGTCCACTGAGGACGGTTCTCGGAGCGCTCCGGACGCGCCGCCGGACGGCGCCGGTCGCGCGAATCCGGGGGTTGACAGCGGCCCGTCCGAGGTGTGCACTTAACCGCAAGGTTAGATAACCGAGTGGTTAGGTAGCGATGGCAACGGACCCCCTGAGCGTCATCTTCGCCGCGCTGGCCGACCCCACGCGCCGGGCGATCCTGGCCCGGCTCGCCGAGGGGCCGGCCACGGTCAAGGAGCTCTCGGCGCCGTTCGCGATGAGCGGTCCGGCCATCTCCAAGCACCTGCGCGTGCTGGAGCGGGCCGGGCTGATCACGCGGGGCAGGGACGCGCAGTGGCGGCCCTGCCACCTGTCGGCGGCGCCGCTGAAGGAGGTCGCCGACTGGGCCGAGCACTACCGCCGCTTCTGGGACGCCAGCTACGCCCGCCTGGACAGCTACCTGCAGCAGATGAAGGACGAGGAGAGCGACGATGGCCACGACCGATGAGCTCGGCACCACCACCTTCACCACGCCCTCGGACCGGGAGATCGTCATGACCCGGGTCTTCGCCGCGCCGCGCCGACTGGTGTTCGACGCCTACACCAACCCCCGCCACGTGCCGAACTGGCTGCTGGGGCCGGACGGGTGGACGATGCCGGTCTGCGAGATCGACCTGCGCCCCGGCGGGGCCTGGCGCTACGTCTGGCGGCGGGAGGACGGCTCGGAGATGGAGATGACCGGGCAGTACCGGGAGGTCGCGCCGCCGGAGCGGCTGGTCAACACCGAGTCCTGGGGCGAGGGCTGGCCGGAGACGGTCAACACGGTCACCTTCACCGAGACCGGGGGGCGCACCACGATGACGACCATCGTGCTCTTCCCGACGCCGGAGGCGCGGGACGCCGCGCTGCGGACGGGGATGAAGGACGGCGCGTCGCGCAGCTTCGACCTCCTGAGCGACTACCTGCCCACCATCGCCTGAGCACTGTCCACTGTGGACAGCCCGGTCGCCGCGCCCCGGTGCCGGCTCCGGTGGCGGCGCACCGGGAACGCCAGGCCCGGCGTTCTCACAGGCCGAGTTTGGTGACGGCGTTGTCGTCCAACGGGTTGGCCACCCGGATGTAGCGGTGGACGGTGCGCGGGTTGCTCCACCGGCCCTGCCGCATGATCTCGCGGTCGCTGGCCCCGCCCAGCGCGGCCTGGGTGGCGAACCCGGCGCGCAGCGAGTGCCCGCCGAACAGGTCGGGGTCCAGGCCGGCGCGCTGGGCGTAGCGCTTGACCAGCTCAGCCACCGCCGGACCCGACATCGCCCGCGCGCCGACCCCGCCGTGCCGGTTGATCACCGGGAACAGCGGGCGGGCCTGGCCGTCGGCCAACCAGGTGCCCTCGAAGCCGTGGCAGCGGTGCACCGACCGCTCCGCGCCCGCCCCCTGCGCGACGTGCTCGCGCAGTCCGGGGCCACCGCGCTCGGTGTGGATCTCCAGCAGCTCCACCCACGCGGCGAACGCGCAGACCGGGCAGGTGTGCGGGCGCGCGCCCCGCGGCAGCACCACCCGCTGCTGCCGCACGCCGCTGGGATCGGTCTTGGTCACGGCCAGATCCACCAGCAGCACCGGCTCGTTCGTGCTCGGGTCGACGTGCACGACGACGTCGTCGAGGGTCAGGCCGGCGACCTCGCTGCGCCGCAACGCCCCGGCGAAGCCCACCAACAACAGCAGGGCGTCGCGGCGGCGCGCGGGTTCCCCGGGCCAGCCCGCCTCGGGCCGCTGCGCCAGCAACTCCTCCAGCGTGTGCAGCAGGACCGGCCGCTTGCGGTGCGGGCGGCTCCTGCGGGTGCGGCGGATGCCGCGCAGGGTCAGGCGCACGACGTCGGCGCGGGTGGGGGAGGGCAGGCCGTTGGCCGCGTGCACCGCGGCGAGCGCGGCGGCCTTGCGTTCCAGGGTCGCCGGGCTGAACGCCCACCGGGTGGGCCCGGTCTCGCCGGCGCGGGCGGGCCGGCGCTCCTCGGCGGCGGCGGCGAGGTACACGGCCACGTCGAGCGGGTCGGCGGGCAGCGCCTGGCGGCCCTCGGCCGCGCACCACGCCGACCACGCGATCCAGTCCGACCGGTAGGCCCGCAGCGTGTTGGGGGACTGGGATGCCCGCAGGTAGCGGGTCAGGGCGGCGGCCTGGTCGTCGTCGAACCGGGCGCGCACGGCCGCGAGGTGCTCGGTGTCGACCAGCACGCTGCCGGTGCGGCGTTCGAGCGCGGCCCGCACCGGCTCGGGCAGCGCCCGCGGCGTCGACGGCGAAACCCCCACGTTGCCCTCCCCGGCGCTGCCCGACTGTCGACCTCGCGGCCCCCAGCCTGTCATCTCGTGATCATCCTCGCGCGCGGGCCCCGCGCGCGCTCAAACCGGCTGGCGTCCCGGCCGCCACCCTGACCTAGGATCACGCGCCGATCCACCACGCGGAAGGACGACGACCTGCGATGCCGCTTCTCCCCGACCCCACGGTGCTGCACCCCATGCCGGAACAGCCCCGCGTGGTGCTGCTCAAACCGCTGATCACCTCGCCGCTGATCGAGGTCGGGGAGTTCTCCTACTACGACGACCCCGACGACCCGACCGCCTTCCAGACCCGCAACGTGCTCTACCACTACGGGCCGGACCGGCTGGTCATCGGGAAGTTCTGCGCGCTGGCCACCGGCGTGCGGTTCATCATGAACGGCGCCAACCACCGCATGGACGGCCCCTCGACCTTCCCGTTCCCCATCATGGGCGGCTCCTGGTCGGAGCACTTCGACCTGATCGCCGGGCTGCCCGCGCGGGGCGACACCGTGGTCGGCCACGACGTCTGGCTCGGCTACGGGGTCACGGTGATGCCGGGAGTCCGCATCGGACACGGCGCGATCGTCGCCTCCGGCTCCGTGGTCGTCGACGACGTCCCCGACTACGGGATCGTCGGCGGCAACCCCGCCCGCCTGATCCGCCGCCGCTACGACGAGGACGACATCGCGCGCCTGCTGGAGCTGGCCTGGTGGGACTGGCCGCTGCCGCACATCACCGAGCACGTCCGCACGATCATGTCCGGCAGCGTCGACGACCTCGCGGCGGTGGCTCCCCGCACCCCCTGACACCCGCACCTGACACCCGCACCTGACACCCGCACCTGACACCTGACACCGGGCGCCGCCGTGTCGTCGACGCGGCGGCGCCAGGGTGTCCACAGTGGACACGGCTGGGCGGAACTCCTTGGCCCGTGGCCGAATCCCGCCCACCTACCCTCCGTAGGAGGCGGCGATCGCGGCGGCGCGGTCGCGCAGGGTGACGCGCAACCACCGCGGGGTCAGGGCGTGCGCGTCCGTGGCGAGCTGCCACAGCGCCCACTCGGCGTGGCGCGAGTCCTGGAAGGTCACCTCCAGCCGCAGCCAGCCGTCCGCGTCGACTTCCTCGGCGTGGACGGCCAGCGCGGTGCCCACCAGGTCCTCGCGCCGCGCCGGGTTCACCCGTGCCAGCACGGTGACCTGCTGGTCGCCGCCGGTCCGGAACCGCGTGCCGCGTTCCTGCCAGGCCCGGCCCAGATCGACCCGCTCCGGTCGCTGCGCGGGTTCGGCGAGCTCCTCGGCGGCCAGGACGCGGGAGAGCCGGTAGGTGCGGTCCGCACCGGACCTCGTGGCCAACAGGTAGCCGTGGCCGCCGGCGGTGACCAGGCCGATCGGATCGACCGTCCGCCACTGCGGGGTCTGGTCCGTCGCCGCGTAGCGGATGCGCAGCTTGTGCCCGGCGAGCACCGCGCGCCGGACCTCGGTCATGACGGCCTCGGGCACCTCCTCGGCGACCTGCCGGCGCGACAACAGGTCGGTCTCCGGGTCGACGAGCAGTCGACGGGCCGCGCCGGCCGCGGTGGCCCGAGAGCTCTCGGGCAGCGCGTCCACCACCTTGCGCATGGCCGAGGCGAGCGCCGCGCCGAGGCCGAACGCCTGCGCGCCGCGCCGTGATCCGGCCACCAACAGCGCCAGCGCCTCGTCGTGGTTCAGCCCGGTGAGTTCGGTCTGGAAACCGGGCAGCAACGCGAAACCGCCGTGCCGGCCGCGTTCGGCGTACACGGGGACACCGGCCGCCGACAACGCCTCGATGTCGCGCAGAACGGTGCGGGTGGACACCTCCAGCTCGCGGGCCAGCGCGGTCGCGGACAGCCGACCGTGCTGGCGCAGCAGCAGCACCAGCGACACCAACCGGTCAGCGCGCATGGCGAAAACCCTAGCCGGAATACACGACACAGGATGTCGCGTATTGGCTGCAAGGCTTCCCACCGGGACGTCAACGACGCGGCTGCCGAGCCGACGGACGCCCGTACTCTCGATCAAGCGAATGGAGCCGAAGTGGCAGTGGAGCGCACGGCCGTCAACCCGGTGACGTGGTCGGTGGGGGTGGGGTTCAACCAGGGTGAGATCGTCTCCGGGCACACCCGGACCCTGTACTGCTCCGGGCAGGCCGCGACGGGCGACGACGGCACGCCCCGGCACGAGGGGGACATGGCGGCACAGCTGGCGCTGAGCCTGGACAACCTGGAGGCCGTTCTCGCCAAGGCCGACATGTCGCTGGCCAACCTCGTCCGGCTCACCGTCTACACCACCGACGTCGATCTGCTCTTCCAGCACTACGGCGTGCTGGCGTCGAGGTTGGGTGCCGCCCGGGTGGCGCCGCCCACCACGATGCTCGGGGTGACGCGGCTGGCGATCCCCGCCCTGATGGTCGAGCTTGAGGCGACCGCCGTCGCGTGACGCGACCGCGCCGCCTCCGGCAGCCCTGCCGGAGGCGGCGCGAGGGCGCTCAGGTCCAACTCCCACGTGACCAGTGACCGCTGCTGCCACACCGCGAACGCGTGACGGAGGCGTTCGCGAGCGCAGGACATCGCGGTGCTCAGGCGAGAGCGCGGCCTGCAGGCGGTTGGGGATCACTGCCTTGCGGTTGATCGGATCCGAAGAGGGCCTCCAGCGCGGCGTCGTGTTCCTGGTATACGACGCGCCCGGAGGAGGCGATGGCGTCTCGCAGGTCGGGGTCGACCCACTCGGCAGGGTCTCCGAACGCCACGGCAGACGGCGCCGCTCCCGCACGGCGGACGACATCGGGCGACATCGCGATCAGGGTGGCCCCGTAGGTCGCGGCGACTTGGCTGGCGATGCGCAGACCAGGGCCGTCCAGGTCGCCGGCATAGCGGAGGTCGACGCCGTGGTCGACGGCGAGCTGCAGCAGGGCGTGGTCGACGCTGCCGAGGTGACCGCTGGTGCACGCGAGGGCGATCGGGCTTTGGCGGCGCATCGCGGCTTCCAGGACTGAGGGGTTCTCTACGACGGTGAGCACCTGAGAGGCTAGCGCGGGTGGGTGAACGGTCAGGTCCAGCAGCGTGACCGGCACCGGTGTGGTCGCGTCCCGCAGGCGGCGGTCGACCGGCCCGTCGCCTGCCACCTGGACCTGGTGCAGCAGGACCGTGGCCGACAGCCGGTCCGCGAGGATGCCCACTCTGGTCAGCATCGCGCGGATCAGGTCGGGGCGTGTCGGTTCGGGCGTGCTGGTCCACTCAGCGACCGCGCTCACCAGTCGCGCGCCGGCAAGACGGTCGAGGTCGAAGTAGTGCGGGTCGCCGGCGTGGTCGTGGGACAGCTTCGCGAGGCTGGCCGGTGGATCGAACGGCAGCCTGGACATCACTTTCACAAGGCTGTCGACGAGACCTAGCACGGACTCCTCGTTGTCCGTCCCGGCCGCGCGCATTCGCGCGACCAGAGTGGGCAGGGCGGGCAGCTTCGCCTCGACGTCGGCCCACAGGTCGCGCCGTTGGGCGAGGGCTTCCCTTCGTTGGGCCGCCACGTCGACCACGGGCCGGCCCACAGCCAGTTCCACCAAGGGGATGAGCTCGTCGGCTGGTACCCCGAGGACGTCCAGCACCTGACGAATGGGCACCACTGTGACCGCGCCGCGGCTCTCCACCGCCGAACGGTCGCGCCGACGGCGTGCGGTGGTGTCCAACCACGACCTGAGCACGGCGATCCCGTTGGGGGACAAGCCCTCGACCCGAATCGCCGCGATGGTCGTCGGTTGGGCGCCCGAGCACAACCTTCGGTGCACGGCCGCCCAGAGCGGTGCCAGGTCCGGGTCGCGTGCCAGGACATCCCGTCGCGTGGGCATCAACCCTCACCTCCGCCCGCGGACAGGTCGAGCGTCAGGACCTCCGGTTCACCGTGTCCCTCCCACAACCACGGCACTGTCACTCGACGCTTGCCCGCGGTGACGAGCTGGTGGACCACAACCCGGCCGGTTTCCTTCTTGATCATCGGGGTGATGAACGGGGCGGTGGCCAGCACGTCGAAAGCCCAGGAGCGGAGGAGTGCGAGCACCTGCCTGAGGTTGGGTTCGTCGAAGGCGGCGTCGATCTCGTCGATCGAGACCCAGCGTGGTCCTCGATAGTCCGGGCCCGAGTACATCGACCACGCCGCTGCGAGCAGGGGGAGCATCGTGGCCAGCCGTCGCTCACCGGTGGACAGTGACTCCAGGGGGTTGGAGCGTGCCGTGACCTCGCGGAACTTCCCCTCGTTCTGGTCGCTGAAGGATGAGTGTGTCACGGAGATCGTCCAGTCGTGCCACGAGCGGTAGTCGAAGGTGTGTGCGACACGTTCCTTCCACGAGTCGCCTGCTCGCTCGTTCATCCGCTGACGGAGCACGGTGTACATGTCCTCGAAGATCTCGTCGGACTGCGGCTGCGAGATCAACTCGACCATGCGTCGGGCGTCCTCGTCCTCCCGGACGGTCCACTCGACCTGGACGCCGACGTTCGCCACCCCGGTGCGCACCTCGGCGAGAGTCCTGCGGATCTGGCGAACCAGCTCCTGCGCGGCTTCCCGGCGAACCAGGATGTCGCGCCGGAGTTGGGTGAACAGGCCCGTCTTCAGCGTGCGCTTCACGTCATCCCGGAGGTCGTCTTCCAACTGTGCCGCCGTCGCGGTCAACTTCTCGACCGCGGCGGGCAGGTCCTCGCCCCGGCTCGCGCCGGGATCGGCGACCACGGCGCGGCGCCACTCGGTGCCCTCGATGCTCGCCAGCACGACCTGGCGGTCAAACCGCGCCAACGCGGTGCTGGTCGTGCGCGCGCTGGACTCCACCTGGGAGAGCGCGCGGCCGCGTGCCTGACGAAGCGTCTCCAGCCGGTCGGTGCCACCCGTGTGGTCAGACAGCAGTCGCCGGGCCCAGGTCAGCGCTGCCGTGAGGTGCGCGGGCTTGCCTGATTCGTTGCTGAGCTCGTCCGGTATGGACGTGAACCGCTCCTCCACGAGCCGGCCGATCTGCCGCACGCACGCGTCCCGGCGTCGTTCCGCCGCCTCGCGTTGGGGGGCGATTCCGTCGAGCGTGGCCTGCGCGGCCGCGGCGGCGTTGCTGGCCTGCTGACCGCGGTCCAGCACCTCGCCGTGCTCCTTCTTCGCGCGGTTGAGATCGTCGACGATCCCCGTCCTGGCGGACGTAAGTTGTTGGTACTCGGCGCCGTACAGTTCCCGTGCCTCGGCGACGGTGGAGGCTTCGCGGATCGCCTTGAGCTTGGCAGCGTCCGCTTCGGCCCGATCTCTGGCGGCAACCGCAGCGCGGTTTCTGGCTGAGGCGGCGGTGGCGCGGGCGTGACGGGCCAGTTCGGTGGCCCGGGTTGCGGCGTGTTCCCACAGCTCGACCTGGTGCCCCAGGCGAGTGGCGGTGACGCGGTGTGCCTGGAGAAGCGTCCGCTCTGCGGGCAGCAACCGCCCGTCCGGCAGTGTGGCCGCTTGGTTCAGTCGGCGAAGCGCCTCGTGCACCGCCGCACCCGCCTGCCGATGGCGTTCGGCGACGTCAAGCACCTGCCTGGCTGCCCGGCGCAGTACGCCCTCTTCACGGTCCTCGTCGAGATGGACGCGCCGCACGTGACCCAGGTCGGGGAACGAGGCGCGTTCGGCGTCAGCCTCGCGCTGCGCTTCGGTAGCCCTGCTCAGCGCGTCAGCCGCCTGGGCCGCCGCAACCCGGCGTTGTTCTGCTGTCCGAGTCGCCTCGTCGGTTCGGTGGCTGGTCGCACGGGCAACGCCCTCGGCGTGGGAAAGCCGCTGCTTGACGGCGGCGACTCCAGAGGTCCGACGTTCCGCCGCGGCCGTCAGCAGGGCGAGCACTCTGTCGCGTTCGCGCTGCGCTTCGGCGGTGCGCTCCGCTGCACGGTGCCGCGCCTCCTCGGCGTCGGCCCGCAGCCGCGCTGCGTCCCGGCGGGCGTCGACGAGCTCGGTGGGGTCGGGGAGTGAGTCGCGTTCCGCTGCGGCCGCGAGCACGTTGGACTTCCGCGTCGAGACCTCGGACCCAGCCGCGTCGACGGCGGAGGTCGCGCGGGCCAGTGCCGCTTCCAGTTCAGCGACGAGTCTCAACCGTCGACGTTCGCGGGTGGTACGGCCGATGAACTCCGCGCGGTACCCCTCGGGTGCGGCAGCGGTCAGAGGACCGGTCGTGAGCTGCCCGTGCTCGGCGGTGCGGGGCACTGGTACTGAACGGAGCAACGCCTCCACGCGATCCGGGGGAACGGCGGGCGAGGGCTCCGGGCGCAGCAGGTCCGCGAGCGTACGGCCCGGGACCGGCGTGCCAGCGGTGATGACCAGGTCACCGGCCAGCGCTGCGCCGTCCGACGTCACCAACGCGTCCAGCAGGCCGGAGACCAGAAGGGCGCCCTCCACCAGATTCGCCTGCTCAGGTGGCAGGCCCTCGGCGAAGTCCACCAAGGCCCACAGCGGCACACCCTGACCTGGATGGCGATCACGCCAGGGCGGCGCTGTCGGCACCGGCGCCGCACGGCGGGCGTCGAGCAGCTTGCCCTCGACCTCGTCGGCCGCGGCCCGCGCGTCTGCCAGCGCCCGCCGGGACTCGTTCAGGAGCAGCTCCAGATCGACCTTGACCTGGGCGTGCGCCTGTTCCACAGCCAGGCGGACCGCGGCGGGGTCCACGTCCGCGGCGGGGTCGGGCAGCGCGACGGTGGTCAGGAATCGGTTGGCGGCACGCCACCGATGGGTTTCCCTCGCCCAGTTGATCGCGGTCCGGTCGGCTGTCGCGGCGGCGTCGACGGCGGCGCGCTCGGTGGCATCGAACTGGTGCCGTGCGGCGTCGATCTCCCGTGTGCAGGCCTCCTCCGCCGAGGCACGCCGGCGTTGGTCCGCCGCTGCCTCGGCGAGTGCCGCCGCACGCGCCGCCGCCAGTGCCGCGGCGGCCTCCGCGGCCGCTGCCTCGGCCTCCCGCTGCTCCTTGCTCGCATCGTCGCGCGCTCGCTCGGCCTGGTCCCGAAGAGCTGCGGCGGTATCGGCGGCGCGGTGATGCCCCGTCACGTTGATCCGGCCACGCACCAGATCCACCGCCGCCGACATCCACGCCTCGATCAGGTCCGGCTCCAGGTGTTCGTCCGCCGAATCGCGGTACTCGACCAGCTCGGCGGGTAGGTCGTCGAAGTGCCGGGCCTGTGTCGCCCACCGGCTGATCTGCTCAACCAGGTCTGCCTCGGCCTCCTGGCGTGCCCGGGTGGTGTTCTCCGCTCGCTGCCGCGCCTCGATTTCGTCTCGTTCGGCGCGACGCAGCTCGTCCGCGGCCGATTGCTCGTCGCGCTGGGCGTCGGCGTGCGCGTGCAGCGCCTCCGCGACGAGATCGACCTGCTCGACACGGGAGGCCACCCACGCCAGTGGAGTCGCACACACGTGCTGGAGGTCGACAGTCGGCGTGTCGCGTTCGCCGGCAGCGGTCAGCAGTCCCGTGACCTCGACGATCCGTTCGAGTGCGGCGCCAGCCCCCACCTCGCGGGACGCCGCACGCAGTTCGTCCAGCAACTGCGTGAGGTGGTCCATGCTCTCCTCGGCGCTCACCGCGGCCTCGGTGGACCGTTCTGCCGCGATCTGAGCATCGACCGCGGCCTCGTCGGCCCGGCCTTCAGCCCTCTTGGCATCCTGCGCGAGCTCCGCCGCTCGCTGTTCCCGCTGCGGCAGCTCGGCTCCCGCGTGATCACGCAGCGCGGCGTCAGTGGCGTCCCTGCGGCCTTCGAGCACGGAGATCTCGGCGTCCAGCGCCCTGAGCCGCTCTGCCGCATCGTCCTGCGCCCGTCGAGCCGCCTCAAGCTTTTCGGTTGCATCCCGGGTCTGGCGAGCCTGAGCGTCGAAGTCCGTGTTGGCTGCCGTGAGCCGCGCCGCCTCCACCTCGACCAGCGCCGAGACGTAGCGCTGGTACCGCTTGTCGACGGTGGCGAGCTGCTTGGCCTCGTCGCGCATGTCCGCCAGTTGCGTCTCCAGCTCAGAGATGCGCTCCATCGCCTCACCGATAACGATCAGGCGGTCCGGATCGAGCGCGGGCAGGGCCTCGGTGAGGACCGCGCGCATCTGCGCCGGCGGGATGGCCTCTGCGGTGCGCAGGCTCCGCAGGCTGCGCAGCACACCCATCAGCGCCTCGAACTGGACCTCGTCCAACGGGGCGAACAGGCGCTGGCGCACCGCGTGCCGGTAACCGGGCTCATCGCCGACCGCCGCCAGGTGCCTGGCGGCCTTCGACCTCAGTGGGGCTGCCGAGGTGAACAGCTCCCCACCAGTCTCGGCCAGCTGGCTGGCGAGATCGTCGATGCGCACGGGATCTCCCGCCCGCGTCAGTACGAGCTGGTCACCAATCCGACCAGGCGTCAGGAAAAAGGCGCGCTGCAGGTTTCCACTGACCGAACGCAGCCATAACCCAGTGGTCAGGTAGGACGTCGATTTGCTGACCGCGTCTCGCATCCCGTACTCGACCCACCACGTGCCAGTGCGGTCCTCGCGTTCGTTGCGGTCGGTGTGCCTGCTGGTCAGCGTGCCCGCAGCCTTGCCCGTCACGGAAAGGGCGGTCTGCGAGGTGTCGGCGTCCAGGAGAAGCGTGACCAGCATTGACGCCGTCAACGACTTGCCCGATCCGTTCGGGCCGGTCAAGGTCATCCAGCCGTCGGCGAACACCAGGACCTCGTCGGACCAAGCCCAGGAGTTGACCGCTCCGGCACGGGTGGGCTGCCAGCGGCCGTCAGCCCCAGGCACCCCCACCGAGGGTAGGTCGCGCACCGGCCCCCACCGCTCCGCCGGGTGTTCCACGCTGCTCATGGGGCGACGCCCTTCCCGCCGTTCGACGTGGTGCCGCTTGTCTGGGCACCGTGCCGGACTGCGACCCGCCAGAAGTGGACACCAGGTGTGGGTTGCCAGGCGTCCGGACCCATCGGCACCAACAGCCCGACGGCGACGAGTTCTGCAGCCGCGGCCCTGGCCAGTGCGGGCAGCCGCTGGTCGTAGGCTGCAGCCCAGCGCGGCACCCTCGACCGCACCCGCGTGAACAGCTCGATCACCTCGAAGATGTCCAGCTCACCTCGTGGGTCGGGCCGCTGGGTCACCGCGTCCAGCAGCGCGAGCGCCGCCTGCCGCTCGTTTCGCCGCCCGTTCGGGAAATCGATCAGCGTGCCGATGCCGCTGGCGTCGGTGACCTCCCACCAGTCGCGCCGTGCCGTTGTGGTGAAGCCCAGGGACGCGGTGACCTCCAGAGCTCGATCACGACCAGCCGGCGTGTGCAGGTACGGCATCGCGGCACGGTCATCCAGAGGGTCAGTGGCTGGGTCATCGACCAGGCGGCGAACCGCCCGCAGCCGGCGTTCGTCCACGCTCGGTTCGCTCGCGTTCAGTTCCTCTACCCGCCCGGTCTCGTCACCCAACGCAGCCAACGACAGGGCGCTCGACGACAGGGCGTCGACGTGCCGGGCTGCTGGCAGGTCCGCCAAGCCGAGGAGCGCGGGGGACAACGACGAGAACTTCTGCGCCAACCTCTCCCGTGAGGCACTGACGACCAGGTCGCTCTCATCCTCGCCGATCGCGCGGTCGAGATCGGCGTCGACGGCGATCGACCCCTCGTCCACCAGGAGCTTGAGCGCGTCGACGAGGTTGGCCCGGCTCGTTTGCGCCTCCTTCTTGCCCGTGCCGTCCGAGGCGACGATCTTGAACTGGGGCAGCTGATCGGCCGGCGCTTCGGCGGCGCACACCTGGGCGATAGCCTGCATCAGCTCCCGGAGGCTCATCCTCGGCCGGCGCCAGAGCTGTTCGCACACCAGCGCGACCAGTGCCAGAATCTCCTTCGACGCCAGATGAACGTCGCGGCCGTCCCGTCGCAGCCACGGTCCCCGATCGGCCGGCACGTCGCTGCGGCGCTTGTGGAGGCGGACCAGCTCGGCTGACTCCACGACCTCCACCGCCCAGCCGAGTTCCACCCGGAAGAAGTCGGTCAGCTCCCGGCGTCCCTGAACCGCCGCCCGGTACAGCTCGACATCCAGCTCAGCCCGGATACGGCCGGTGGCGATCAGCTTGCGGGCGGGCTCTTGCAGCTCCGGGGCCAGAGAGCGCCCGCCGCTCACGCCGCCCCGCCCTGCTCCGCCATGTCAGCGCCAACCTCGACGTCGGCGGAGCGCAGCACGCTCACCCGGATGTCAGGAGCGGTCAGCACTCCATCTGTGAACCGCACACGCGCCACCCTTCCCATGATGCCGAGCCTGACCAGGACCTGGAGGTTCGCCCCGTCCGCGTAGGCCCGTCCAAGGCCGCTGACCGGGTCCAACTGGGCCAGCGCGACTTCGACGGCGCGCATCAGCACGTCGGCTGCATCCGTTGGCAGCCCAGCGAAGTGGTCCAGTGCGACCTCGCCGTCGGTCTCCAGCAGCGCGGTGAGCCGTCGCCGTCGCGCCGCCTGCGCCGCCGCGTCGATCAACGCGGCCTCACGTTCCCTGCTCGTGTCGGCCACCTTGCGGGGCCGCCCGCTGGGCGGCCCGTGCCGCTCGTGCTCCCGTAGCGTCACCTCGACGTGGTGCCTGGTGCGGCTGCCCACCGCCAGTGTCCCGTGGGCTACGTCTTCCTCGGCGGCCCTTGTCACGGCGTGCCACGCCGGCCAGTCGCCGAACGCGGCGGCGTACACTTGCCGTGCTGCGGCGTCGGTCGACTGGGCGTGCAGGCTCCGCGCCAGTATCCGGAAGTCATGCCCCAGGTCCGAACCTCTGCGCCGAGCCGTGTAGCGACGGTCGATCGCCACGAGCAGCGTGTGCACCGCTCCCGTCGCCGAAGCGATCAGCCGGTGCACTGTGCCGTCGGGGTGAAACCACGCCTCCAGGTCGGCCAGCCGCCGCACCCTGTCCTCCACCCAGCTCTGCTGGTCGGCGGCGTCGATCAAGCCGGCGTGAGCGACCGCTGCCTCCGCCAAGGCGTGGTGGCCCGCTGCCCGCACATCCTCCAGAGCCGCCTCCACCCGTTGCAGCGCCCGTTCGTACTCGCGGGGGAACTGACGTAACGCCTCGACGACCCGGTCCCGGTTGTCTCCGAACACATCGTCATCGGTGACGTCGGACTGCACCATCTGCGCAAGTGCGGCGTAGAAGTCAGCGGTCACCTTCTGAAGTTCGTCCAGCCGCGTTCGCACATCGTCCAGGTCGACCGGCAGCAAACCCGGATCGCTTCCAGCGTGCGCAAGCAGCCCGCGAACCGTGCTCTCGACACCGTCGAGAAGCCTGCTGGGCAGTTGCAGCGCCCGGCGCGCATCAACCACCGCAAGGCGGACCGCTGCGACGATAGCCCTGCCCTTGCGGGTTAATGCCCACGACTCCTGTCGAACGATCACCCCCTGAAAGCTTCGGATCGGTGCCGCGTAATCGCGAAAAGGCTCGGCAAAACCCCATTTCGCGAGTTGGTCGAGTGCCGAACGCAACTCACCCTCGGGCAGCGGATCGTGATAGCCGACCGCCTTCGCCTGTTCGGCGATGTCGCTCAGGGTGGACATCGGGCCGCGAGTGGACAACTCCTCCAACGCGGCCAACAGCGCCGTGTACCGCTCGCGCACGAGGTCCTCGGGCAAGGCGAAAACGGACCAGTCGCTCGCCTCGACCTCCTGCCACCACCGCCGAGGCTCCCGCACCGCTCTCCTCTTAGCCGCTTCAGCGCATCGAATGCGCAACCATGCAACCACGTCTGTGTTTGTCTGACACGCGCCTCATCGGGTTAATTCAGCACCCGAGTCTGCCGTTAGCGCGATCGCGGCTGGCCAGGCTACCCGCCCTTCCATCTGACGATCTGACTACTTTCTTCGCTGCGACGAACAGGTGAAAGATCACTGATCAACCGCCGTCGTTGACGCTCCGTACTAGAACCTGAGTCCGTGCCAACAACGGCAGCTTCAGCGGCGCGCGACGAGGTGCTCGCGCGGACCGCTCGTGGCTGACGCCACTGGGCCGCCGGGTGCTCAGCGCCCTGTTGGTTCGTGCGGTCCATGGCTGGCATCTCTTCGTCCGTTCACATCCCACCGCCGACGCGTTCCTGTGGGACCTGGAGGCATGTTCGCCGTCCTGGTCTGGGACCAGTTGCCGGACGAGCGGACCGTGCGTGCCGCCGCCTGGCCGCTAAGGAGCGCTGCGCTGTGATTCACAGTGCTGGAGGCCAGGTGCTTGCGTCCAGCGGGCTGCGCCATGTCGCCATTCTTCCTGGCGGTGGCACCGGTTCTCGTCGCCCAGCCCGCTTCGAACGGCACGTCGAGCCAGACTCGTTGCGGCATCAGGGATTCCCGTGCGTCGTCGTGCCGGCCACCGCCGGGAGCCTGGCGGGCCACTGGTCGGCGTCGGCGCGCTCGCCGGCCGCCCGGTCCCGCAACTTCTGCGCTTCGGCCGGGTCGTCGGCGCGGGCGGCGAGCCGGTCGAGGTAACCGGCGAAGCTGTGCGTCTGCTCCCGGTGCCACTCGGCCTGGCTCTGGTGCAGCTCGGCCAGCGGGACCTGCCCGACCTCGGTGGGGAAGCGCTGGGCCAGTCGCCAGGCCAGTCGCGCGCAGGCCAGGGCGTCGCCGGCCGAGGTGTGGGCCTGGTCCAGCCGCACCTGGTAGTGCGCGCACAGCGCCTCCAGGTGGCGCTTGCCCTTGCGGTAGCGGTCCAGGTGCCGGTCCAGGCACATCGGGTCGACCACCGGCCCGGTGACGGCGAACTCCCGTCGGTGGTGCCGCCACAGCTCCGCGGCCAGCAGCGACAGGTCGAACGGGGCGTTGAACACGCACAGCGGCACGTCCGGGTTCCAGGCCGTCGTCAACGCCTCGGCGACCTCGGCCACCACGACGGCGGCCGGCTGACCGTGGGCGCGGGCGTGTTCGGTGCTGATCCCGTGCACGGCGCTGGCCTCGGCCGGGATCTCCACCCCGGGATCGGCCAGCCAGGTCCGCACCCGTGGCTGCTGGCCCGGTGAGATCACCACCAGCGACGCGGTGACCAGCCGGTCCGTCGTCGGGTCCACCCCGGTGGACTCCATGTCGAACGCCAACAGGGGACCGTCCGCCCACGAACGCGAAGAGCCGATCATGCACAGAACGTAGCGAAAGATCCCGACAGGGAGACACCCAGCCGTGCCGGGGCTGGATTCCGGTTGTCCTGGCGGCGGAGCCTGTCTGCGGTTGTGATCATCGGACGCGGTTGGTTGAATTTTCAACGAAACCGGCCGGGCGCGACGGTCGCGTCGGGAGAAGGACCGCACCGCTCCGCCTGACCTCGCAGAAGCCGACGCACAGACAACCCTTGTGCGTGACCGGGAAGGACCTGACATGAGCATCGCCCTGATACGGAACCGAGGCGACGGCGAGCCCTACCGGTACTACGACGCGCTGCAGGAACAGGTCGTGTCGACCGTCGAGACCAACGGAGCGGTCACCGTCGCGCGCCTGAGCATGCGCCGCGGCGACGCGCCACCCCTGCACAGCCACAGCCGCGAGGACGAGAGCTGGGTCGTCTTGTCCGGCCGCGTCCGCTTCTGGGTGGGGGCGAACTCCCTGGAGGAGTGCGAGGTGCGCGACGCCGGACCCGGCGCCTACGTCTTCGCGCCCCGGTTCGTCCCCCACACGCTCCAACCCATCACCTCGACCGCGGAGGTTCTGGTCATCAACAACCCCGGAGCCATCGAGGGCTACTTCCGGTCGGTCGGAAGCGCCGACGCGCGCCGCGACGACGAGCACCTCGACGACCTCGCGCGATATGGAGTGGTGCTCCTGGACAACCCGCCTCCTGCCTGAGGACCGCCCCGTCATCGATCTCGGCGGCGGCACAGCGGGGCGCGTGCTGATCGGCGCGCGACGGGCGAGAGGACGCGGGTGTGACGCGTGCGCGACTCACCGATGAGGAGTGGGAGTTCGTCGAGCCGTTCCTGCCGATCGGCCGGTTCGGCCCGTATCCCGAGCGACTGCGCGAGCAGTTCGAGGGCGTGATCTGGCGGTTCCGCACCGGCGGCCGGTGGCGGGAGATGCCCGAGCGCTTCGGCCCGTGGCAGACGGTCTACAACCGCTTCCGGCGATGGCGGGACGGGGGAGTTTTCCAGGCCCTGCTGGAAACACGGGCGCGGCGCGACGTGGCCGGTGCGCGGGTGGGCGCGGAAACCCTGACCGCGATCGAGGAGGCGGCCGCGCGGAAGAAGGAGCGCATGAGGGACGGCGAGAACACGCGGGACGCGCGTTTCCCGACAACGCCGTGATGGTGGAGATCCGGTGATCCGGTTGGTCGTGGCGCAGCGGCGGCCATGACGTCCGAGTCGGTTCCCTCGGTGGAGGACCGAATGTCCGCGTGGGGGCCGGAGTTTGAGGCCACCGGCCCCCACACCACCCCGCGGGCCTCGCGTTTTCGGGACCAGCACACAGATCCAGGGCGCGTCGCCCCTCGCCGTCGGCTGGTCGGCACCGTCAGGCAGGCGGATGCGGCGCTGCGCGGTACCCACTTTTTTGTGGGTACTTGGCAACGCGTGACGGCCGGGAGAACCTGGTGGTGGGTGGTCGAAGGCCGCTGTGTCCGGAGACGGCGGGGGAGGTGGTGTCGCGTCAGGAGGCCGACTGGGCCTCGATGAGCCTCGCCAGGCGGCGATGGCCCCAGTCGGACAGGGGCGCCAGCGCCTCGGAGAGCTCGCGGCCGAACGCGGTCAGCGAGTACTCGGTCTTCAGCGGCAGCACGTCGTGCACCTCCCGGTGCACCAACCCGTCCGCCTCCATCTCCCGGAGTGCCTGAGTCAGCACCTTCTCCCTGATGCCCGGCAGCCGCCGGAGCATCTCCCCGGGCCGGTGCGGACCGGATTCGAGCAGCCAGAGCAGCGCCGTCTTCCACTTGCCGTCGATCACGGCGATCGCGGCGGTCACTCCGCAGACATTCGTGTTCTGCGCACGACTGCGCGTCATGGTCACCCCGTTTGTTGCCTTTGTCCTCTACAGGAGTCATAGCATGTCTTCGCTTTCCGAACAGTCCGCCGTCACCGTGCTCGGTCTGGGACCGATGGGCCAGGCCCTGGCCAGCGCCTTCCTGAACGCGGGGGTGCGCACCACGGTCTGGAACCGGACGCCGGGCAAGGACGGCGCGCTGACCGCGCGCGGGGCGATCAGCGCCCAGTCGGCGGAGGAGGCCGTCGCCGCGAGCGAGCTGGTCGTGGTCTGCGTGGTGAACTACGACGCGTCGGACGCCATCCTGCGGCGGGACGCGGTCACCGAGGCGCTCCAGGGGCGCACGGTGGTGAACCTGACCGCCGACACCCCGGACCGGGCCCGGGACACCGCGGCCTGGGCGGCCGAGCACGGCATCCGCTACCTGGACGGCGCGATCATGACGCCGACCATCACCATCGGAACGCCGAACGCGGTGTTCATCCACAGTGGACCGGAAGCGCTCTTCCAGGAGCACCGGCCCGTGCTGGACGCGCTGGGCGGCACCCACACCCACCTCGGTGAGGACATCGGCCGGGCGGCGGCGTACGACATCGCGCTGCTCGACATCTTCTGGACCGCGATGACGGGTTACGCGCACGCCCTGGCCGTGGCCCGGGCGGAGGGCATCTCCGCGCAGGAGCTCGCGCCGTTCGCCAAGGGCATCGGCGCTGTCCTGTCCCTGTCCATCGAGCAGGACGCGAAGGAGGTGGACAGCGGCCGCTACTCCGGCGAGGGCAACCCGATCACCTCGGCGGCCTCGTCGATGGCGCACATCGTGCACGCCTCCGAGGCCCACGGCATCGACGCGGGTGTGATGCGCGCGGCCGAGGGCCTGGCCCGCCGGGTCATCGGACTGGGCCACGGCACGGACGGGTTCATCCGGATCGTCGACATCCTGGGCCGCCGCTGAGCGCGGCCGGAGGTTGAGCCCGCCTTCGCGGGCGTAGTGCGGCCAGCGGCGCGGCTCCGAGACCGGTCAGGAATCAAGAAGCACCGGTCACGGGGCCGCGCCTAGCGTTCCTGCCATGACCTCGATCGACAGCGTCACCCTTGAGGTGGCCGACCCCGCCGCCGCCGAACGCTTCTACACCAGCGCCTTCGGGCTCGACACGCAGCTGCGCCTGCGGGCCGCGCGGGAACCGACCACCGGCTTCCGGGGGTTCGTCCTGTCGCTGACGGTGTCCCAGCCCGCCGATGTCAACGCGCTGGTCACCGCGGCCCTGGAGGCCGGCGCGACGGCGCTCAAGCCCGCCGCGAAGTCGTTGTGGGGCTACGGCGGAGTCGTCCAGGCCCCCGACGGCACGATCTGGAAGGTCGCGACCTCGGCGAAGAAGGACACCGGACCCGCCACCCGGCGCGTCGACGACGTCGTGCTCCTGCTGGGAGTCGCGGACGTGGCCGCGAGCAGGCGGTTCTACCTCGACCGGGGCCTCACCGTGGCCAGGAGCTTCGGCCGCATGTACGTCGAGTTCGCCACCGGCCCCAGCCCCAGCCCCGTCGGGCTGGCCCCGGTCACGTCGGCGTCGGTCAAGCTGGCGCTGTACCGGCGTCGTGCCCTGGCCAAGGACGTCGGCGTCTCCCCGGAGGGCACCGGGTCGCACCGCATCGCGCTCGGTGGGGCTGTCGAGCCGTTCACCGACCCGGACGGGTTCGCGTGGGAGAACACCGCGGTGGCGGTGCTGTCCTGATGTGCCACTTCCACCTGCTCGGTATGGCCGCCGCGCTCGCCGAGGAAAGCACCGTCAGCGCCGCCGGCGCCGACCACCCGGCCGATCACCCATCTGGTGTTGACGACATCACATGTCCGGCCTCCGAAAAACACCAGGTCAGTACGGCGGGTCGGGTTACGGTCCCGCGCACCACCCCCTGAAAGGAGACACCCCCATGAGCCGCACCAAGACCAGCAACTACGAGGGCTTCACCGCCGAGGAACGCGCCGCGATGAAGGAACACGCCCAGGAGGTGAAGAAGGCCGCCCGCCGCAGCTCCCGCGCCGACAAGGCCGCCGAAGCCCTGAAGGACCTCCTCGCCAAGATCGCCACCATGCCCGAGGCCGACCGCGCCATCGCCGAACGCGTCCACGCCCTCGTCACGGCCAACGCCCCCATGCTGGCGCCGAAGCTGTGGTACGGCATGCCCGCCTACGCCCGGGACGGCAAGGTCGTGTGCTTCCTGCAGAACGCGGACAAGTTCAAGACCCGCTACTCCACCCTCGGCTTCAACGACCTGGCGGCACTGGACGACGGCGCGATGTGGCCCACCCACTTCGCCCTGACCGAGATGACCACCGAGGTCGAGGAACGCATCGCCACCCTGGTCCGACGAGCAGTGAGCTGAACCGAACTCGCGGTCGCGTTCCCCGCCGGCCCTCCCCGGCATGAACCACGTGAAGGAAGACACCGCGAGTGCGTGCTCCCTCCGTCCCCGCCGTCGAGGTCGTGGACCTCACCCAGCGCTTCGGCTCCGTGCTCGCCGTCGACCGGATCAGCCTGAGCATCCCGCCGGGGACGTTCTACGGCATCGTCGGCCCCAACGGCGCCGGCAAGACCACCACCCTGACGGCCGTGTGCGGGCTGCGGGAGCCCACCTCGGGCTCGATCACGATCGCCGGCCACGACCTGCGCACCGCCCGGGAAGCCGCCCTCGCCCAGCTCGGCGTCATGATGGACGGGTTGTCCCTGCCCGAGCGGCTGACCGCCACCGAGGTCCTGCGCTACAGCGCCGGCCTGCGCGGCCTGGACGACGGCTGGCGGAAGCGCGCGGGTGACCTGCTGGAGATCCTGGGGCTGGACGCGGTCCCGCGCACGCTGGTCGTGGAGTACTCCACGGGCATGCGCAAGAAGATCAACCTGGCGTTGGCGCTGCTGCACCGGCCCCGGGTGCTGGTGTTGGACGAGCCGTTCGAGGCGATCGACCCGGTCTCGGCCCACGCCATCGAGCAGGTGTTGCGGCAGTACGTCGACGGCGGCGGCACGGTGGTGATGTCCAGCCACATCATGGACTTCGTCGAACGCAACTGCCGGCGGGTGGCGGTGGTGGCCGGCGGGCGGGTGCTGGTCGAGGGGCCGGTGGAGGAGGTGGCCGCGGGGGCCACCCTCAACGAGCGGTTCGTCGACCTGGTGGGCGCCGACCCCGTGCGCCCGCTGGAGTGGCTGGCATGACCCGGACGCTGTTCGCGCTCAAGCTGCGCCTGTTCCGCAACGGCCCGCACAACGAACGCGGGTTCAGCCTGGTCGCCGGGCTGGTCCTGGCCGCACTGGTGGTCGTGGGGGCCCGCCTGGCCGCACGCGGCGCGATGCACGAGGGCTGGGTCGCGGTGGCGGTCACCGTCTGGGGCGGCATGTGGGTGTTCGGGCCGCTGGCCCAGCCCCGCCACGATCCGTCGGTCATCTCGCGCGAGTGGCTGCGTGGCTACCCGCTGCGGCCGTGGCGGCTGGCGCGCGCCCTGTCGTGGACCGAACTGCTGGGCGTCGGGCCGCTGATCACGGTGGCGTGCCTGTCGTCCCTGGTGGTGCTGGCCGCGCCCGGCGGCCCCGCGGCGGGCGCGATCGCCGCGGTGGCGGCGTTGGCCCAGCTGTACCTGCTGGTGTGGGCGGGCAAGACGGTGGCGGCGCTGGCGGCCTGGCTGTTGCGGACGCGGGCGGGGATGACGCTGGCGGCCGTCCAGACCGCGGTCATGCTCGCGCTGTCGTTCGCCGGATGGGTGCCGGTCGCGGCCTGGCTGCTGCCGCAGCTGGGGGAGGGCGACACCGCCCTGGTCACCCCCGCGCTCGGGCGGCTGCCCGCGTCGGTGACCGACCTGCTCGCCACCCTGCCCACGGGATGGGGCTACGCCGCGGCCCTCGCCGCCCGCGACGGCGCCGGGCCGGGTGCCGTCGTGCCGCCGCTGGTGGCGCTGCTGGCCGTGGGCGCCCTGTTGCAGTTGGGCTGGATCGCGCTGACCGCCCGCGCCCTGCGCCGGCCGCCTCGCCCGCCGCGGCCACGACGGCCCGCCGCACCAGGACGCCCTCCGGTGTCGCCGTTGACGATGACGCCGGTGTCCGCGGTCGTCGCCCGGGAACTGGCCACCTGGCTGCGTGACCCGGCGCGCGGCGTGGAGCTGCGCAGCGCCTGGCTGACACCGCCGCTGATGGCGCTGATCATCGCCTTCTCCGAGTGGTGGTGGGCGTTGCCCCTGGTGGGGCCCGCGGCGGCGGTGTTCGGCGCGATGGTCGCGACCAACACCTACGCCCTGGACGGCACGGCGCTGTGGCAGCCGCTCACCACGCCGGGCGCGCTCAAAGCCGATGTGCGGGGGCGGATGGCGGCGTGGGCGGTGCTGTTCGGGCTGCCCTCCCTCGCGCTGGCGGCCGCGTTGTGGGCGGCGACCGGCTCGCCCGTGGGGGGCGCGGCCGTCGGCGGGGCGCTCGCCGCGGCCGCGGTGGGCTGCGCCGGGGCGCCGCTGCTCGCGGTCGTGATGCCGGCCGTGGGCGCCGACGCCCGCGATCGGATCCACCCGGGCCAGCGGGCGGGCGATCCCACCGGCGGGCAGATGACGATCTTCCCGGTCGTGCTGCTGGCCGCCGTCCTCCCCGGTGTGCTCGGCGGGGTGGCCGGTGGACCGCGGTGGGTGGGCGTCCTGATCGCCGTGGGCCTGTCCGCCGCGGTCCTGGCGGTCACCCCCGTCCTCACCCTGCGTCTGCTCCAGCGGCGCGGTACCGCCCTCCTCGACGCGATGGCCTCCCGCGACGCGGCCGTTCTCCGCGCGTCCACCCGAGGGGCGAGCTGAAACGGAGGGGCAGGGTTCCTCATCACATCGTGTGATCGCTGGGGTCGGCAGTGTCGGGTGCCCGCGCCTGTCGGGTAGTTCTTCCAGCGTTGGTGGCCAGCACGGCGCTGCGACTGTGAGAGGGCGTGCCCGATGACGATTCCCACCGAACCGATCGGCAGCATCCCCCGTCCCCCCGAGCTGTTGGCCGCGATGCAGTCGGGCGACGCCACCGCGCTGGCCGCCGCGCAAGAAGCGGCGGTGCGCGACACGATCACGCGGATGGAGCAGGCCGGCAGTCCGGTCGTCACCGACGGCGAGCAGGCCAAACCCAGCTTCCTCACCTACCCGGTCGCGGACCTGCCGAACCTGGCGCCGGGCGGCGTGGTGATCCCGTTCGCCGACGGGCACACCCGGCAGCTACCCACCTTGACCGCCGGGCCGTTCCGCTACGGCGCCCATGCCGAGCAGTACCTCCGCGCCGCCCAGAAGCACGCGAGCGCGCCGGTCAAGCAGGCGGTGATCGCGCCCTCGGCGTTGAGCCTGCTGTACCCGGCGGGCGGTATCGACGGCTACTCGCGCGAGTCGTTCCTCGACGACCTGGTCAACGAGGCCGAGGCCGACATCCGTCGCTGCCTGGACGCCGGCGCGCACGTCGTCCAACTGGACTTCACCGAGGGCCGGCTGTCGCTCAAGCTCGACCCGTCGGGGGGCGTCCTGGACGACTTCGTCGCCCTGAACAACCGGGTGCTGGAGCGGTTCTCCGACGACGAGCGGGCCCGGATCGGGGTGCACACCTGCCCGGGCGCCGACCAGGACTCCACCCACAGCCTCGACGTCGACTACGCCGGCCTGCTGCCGAAGCTGTTGCGGATGAAGGCGGGCAACTTCTACCTCCAGTTGGCCAGCGAGCCCGACCCGGACAGGGTCCTGGCCGTCGTCGCGGACCACCTGCCGCCCGCGGCGCGCGTGTTCGTCGGGGTGATCGACCCGATCGACCCGGCGGTGGAGACGGCCGAGCAGGTCCGCGACCGGGTCCTGGCGGCCGCCGGGTACCTGCCCGTCGACCGGCTCGGCACCTGCGACGACTGCGGTTTCTCCCCGTTCGCCGACGACACCTCCACCTCCCGCGACACCGCCTTCGCCAAGATCCGCGCGCGGGTCGAGGGCACCGCGCTCGCCGCCGCACAACTCGGGCTGTGACCGTGGTCGTCGCGGCCGCTGTCCTCCAGCGGTGGGCCGCCTGAGCGCTGCCCGTCGACTCATCGGTCGCCCCCGGGTTCGTCGCTGTCCCTCGGGTCGCTGTCCCTCGGGTCGCTGTTCTTCGGAACGTGGCGCTGGACGCCGAGGCGGGCTTTGAGGACGGCGGCGTCGCGGTGCGCGATCGCCTGGTAGTGGTGGAGGGCCTGTCGCCAGTGGGCGCGGGCGGCGGCGGCATCGCCGGCGCCCTCGGCGAGATCACCGAGCAGGTGGTACACCGCGCCGAGGTCGTGGTGCGCGCCGATGGACCCCAGGAGGTCTCGTGCCCGGTGGAGCAGGAGCACCGCGTGGGTGGTGTCGCCGGCGTGGTGGTGGGCCAGGGCGAGCGGGCGCAGCACGCGGGCGACCGCCGTGCCGTCCGCCAACGCCTCCAGGTCGCGCCGCGCGGTGGTGAGTTCGCCGATCGCGTCGCGGTGTTGGCCCAGGTCGAGGAGGATCCGCCCGACGTGGGCGCGGCGCAGGGCGGCGGCCCGGGGGTGGCCGTGGTGTTCGGCCATGGCCAGCGCCTGGCGCATCAGCGTGAGGGCGCGGGTGTGCTGGCCACGGGCGTGGGCGAGGGCGCCGAGCTGTTCCAGGGCGGTGGCCTCGACTGCCTGGTGTCCGGCCTGTCGGGCCAGTTCCAACGCGGGGGTGATGTGCTCGTGGGCTTCGGTGTGGCGGTGTTGGTCGAGGTAGGCGTGGGCGAGTTGGGTGCGCAGCCGCGCCTCGGCGGCCGGGTGGGCGTCGTGCCGGGCGGCGGCGATGCCGACGAGGTGGGTGCGCGCCCAGTCGAGGTGGTGGCGGGTGTGCAGCCACAGCGGCCACAACGCCTCGCACAGCTGCCAGGTGAGGGTGTGCCAGCCGTGGCCGGCGGCCACCAACGTCGCGGTGGTGAGGTTGACCCGTTCTGCCTCCAGCCACGCCACCGTCTCGGCCGCACCGGCCTGCGTGGTCGGGAGGTTCTGGAACCGGTCACCGATCCAGGCCCGGGTGGGCCGCAGCCGGTACGCGGCGGCCACGGCGTGGTCGAGATACCACTCGACGACCCGGCGCACGGCGAGCAGTCGCGTGTGGACGGTGTCCTGCGCGCGGACGCGGTCCAGGGCGTCGACGCGGACCGGTTCGGGTTGGCGGAGCCGGCCGTGGTGCTGGTCCAGCAGTCGGACGTGGGTGAGTTCGGCCAGGACCTGCCCGGCCCGGTCCCGGCCGATGCCCAGCAGCGCGGCCGCGGCGTCGGGGTGGTAGGCGGGTCCGGGGTGCAGGGCCAGCAGCCGGTGGGCCTGTTGCGCCTCGAACGACAGTTCCTCGTACATCACGGGGATCACCCCCGAGGTGGGGTCGGTGGCGGACAGGGTCGTGGCGAGTTGGCCCAGGGTGAGGTGGCGCCGCACGGTCAGGTGGGCGGCGAGCAGGGCCAGGGTGTGGGGGAGGCCGGCGCACCAGCCGACGATCTGACGCAGCGCCTCGGGTTCGGCGTCGGCGCGGGGGCCGGCGCCGCGACGCAGAACCTGGTGCGCGGCATCGGGTGCGAGTGGGGACAGGGCGATCTTGCGTGCCCCGTCGAGGGTGAGCCCGGACAGCGTGGCGCGGCTGGCGACCAGCACCGCCGAACGGGGCGAGCCGGGCAGCAGCGGCCGGACCTGGGCGGCGGACAGCGGCCGGTCCAGCAGCACCGCGAGGGCCTTGTCGGCGGTGAGGGCGCGGTAGAGGGCCGCGCGGCCCTCCAGTCCCACCGGCAGGTGTTGGGGTGGGTGGCCCAGGGCGCGGAGGAACGCGCCGAGGACGTCGCTGGGCGGTAACGGGTCCTGCACGGGGTCGGTGCCGGCGAGATCGACGTACAGTTGCCCGTCGGGGAACGACTCCTTGGCGCGGCGGGTGAGCCAGTGCACGGCCAGGGCGGTCTTGCCGATCCCGGCGGGCCCGGTGATCACCACCAGCATCGGGTCGGACCGCTGGCCGGCCCAGGTGTCGAGTTGGGTGAGTTCCCGGTCGCGGCCCAGGAGAACCGGTGGCGGGAGGGGAAGTTGCCTCGGCACGGGATGCGGCTGGTGGGGTGCGGGGCTGTGGAGGTGGAGGCCGCCGTGGATGTCCCCGGCCTGGATCGACAGGCCGATGGTGTGCGCGGTGACCTGGTTGACGGGCGGTCGGGGCTGGTCGTGGCTCACGAGGCCCGCCCCTGGTCCGGGGCCGCGTGGGTGTGGGTGGCCAGAAGTTCGTGCACCAGGAGGAAGTTCCGGTGTACGTCCTGAATGGACAGCGCGCGGCCGGCCAGGATCCGGGCGAGGGCGCGGCCAGCAGCGGTGTGGGGGATCTGGTGGTGTCGGCTGGCGTGCCGCAACCACAGCAGGCCGGGCAACATCGAGCGCAGCAGGGTTTCGTCGAGGAGGTCGGGGCCGAGGTGGAGGTGGGCCTCGGGCTGCCACATCCACTCCCACACCACCGTTTCCCGGGCTCCGCCCCGCGCGGTGAGGGTGACCAGGTGGGGGACGAGCGTCATCTCCGGGGGCCGGGCCGTGGCCTGGATCGTCGGGGTGGTGCCGGTGATCGGGGCGCCGGCGAGGAGGTAGGAGTGCGCGGGCCGGCGGCGGACGTGGTGGAGGTGGCGGCTGTAGGTCACGGCGAGGCGGGCTTCCACGGTGATCGGGCCGGAGGGGATCACGGTGACGGCGTGAACCCCGGGGGCGTGGCGGGCGTGTTCGGCGTCGGCCAACGCCCTGCGGGTGCGCAACAGCAGCACCTGGGTGTGCTCGGGCCAGGTCGCGAGGCGTTGGCAGGCGGGGATCGAGCCCAGGAGGCAGTGGGGTGCGGCGAGGATCAGCAGGCCGGGGTGCGGGGCGTAGGGCAGCGGGGGCAGCGCCTCGACCGGGAACACCGGCTCGTCGCCCCCGGTGGTCTCAGGCGTGATCGACATGGGAGCCCCCGAGCTGCGGGTGGTGAACGCGGCCGGCCCCCAGCAGGGCGAGGCGTTCGGCGAGAAGCTGTTCCAGCTCCGGGATGCTGCGCCGTTCCCGCAACATGTCCCAGTGCGTGCGGGCCGGTTTGGTCGGTGATGTGGCGCGGGGTGCGAGTTCGGCGGGCATGGGATGGTGCACCTCCTCAACAGGTGCGGTGTCCGTCCTGTGTGGACAGATCTGGTGGTGGGCGTGGCGGCGTCGGGGGCCGCGCCGCCGGAACCTGACAGGACGGGGCTTCAGCGGGATCGGCGGCGGGCCAGGAGGGCGAACGCGGCGACCAGGAACAGCAGCGAGGCCGGAATCAGCACGGTGGTCAGCAGCAGCGTCGCCCAGGAGATCAGGATGTGCCGCCAGTCCCAGGGCTGGTCGTTCAGCGCGCACTCGACCAGGGGCAGTGCGGCGGCGACGCAGGCCAGGACGAACAGGGCGCCCAGGCTCATCGTGAACCGCATGTCCCGGAGCCGTGGCCGCGACGACGCGGGTGGCGAGGCTTCGGGATGCCACGGGGGCACGGTGGGGGACGGCGGCAGGTGTTCCAGCCGGCCGAGCCCTCCGTCGATGGCGCTGGGCCAGTCGCGGTTGTCGTCGTCGGCGCCGGGGGTGGCGGGCGGTCGTGGCACGGGTGGTCACCGCCGCCGGGGCGCGGGGGCGTGGAGGGTGATGGGGACGCCGTCCAGCAACACCGACCGGTAGACGCGCACCCCGATCGCGACCAGGCGGCGGACCGCCTCGGCGTAGCCGATGTGCTCGGTGGCCATCACCAGGCGCACGGCCTCCTCCATGCTGGGGCAGAGATCCAGGTTCCGCACAGGCATGACGTGTGTCCTTTCTGGACAGACAGTTCTGGTTGTCGCGTGTGGACAGACCGTGGGGGGAAATCCCAGGGGAAAGACGTGGTGGACGGTGGAGGCGGGTCGCGGCACCCGACACGGCGGAGCCACCTGGGGCGTGTGCTTCCGCCCGGGGTGCCGCGACCCGTGGACCCGGCGCGCCGTTGCGCGGGCCCGCCCGCCGGGGCCAGGGGACTGTCCGCTGTTCGCCGTCTCGGTGGGGGAGCGGACGGCGTCCAGCGGTGTTCGACCAACTCCGGCAGGAGATTGCGGGGTGGGGTGGTTGCCCCCTGCCTGACGGGGGACTGTGCGCTCCTCGGCATGGGGAAGCGCCCAGGCAGGGGGCAACCGGTCTCAAGGAAGTCCAGGCGCGGCCGGGCCACCCGCCGGGTGTGGGGGTGTACGCCCTGGGGCCGGGCGGCGACGGAGCCACTCCTCGCCGTTCCCGGAGCGGCGCGGCACACGGGAACGGGCAGGGTGCGGGGGTGTCTGCTACGCCGCCGCCCGGCGGCGCGGTCGCGGTCTGGAGGAGGTGGACAGTCCGCGCCGGCCGAAGCCGCACGACAGGAACATCACCGGGTCACGGTGACGAAGGCTCAATGCTGGTCGGGTCTTGTCGTCTTCGTGGTGCGCAACGCCTGGAACAGGGCGTCCTGCACGAGGTTCCGGCATGGCAGGGTCCATCCCGCCGCCTCCGGGGGAATCCGCCAGCGGTGCGGCCGGTCGTGCTGTTCGGTGGGTGGCAGCACCGCCCACGATCCGGAGCCCAGCACCCGCACCCCGAGTGTGGGGTGCAGGGGAAGGCCGGAGGTGACCAGCAGCAGCCAACGTCCGTGTGAGGTCACGACGACCGGCCCGATCGCCCCGGACTCCCGCAGCGCGGCCAGGGTGTGTTCCCCTTCTGCCGCCGGGATGTCCACGGCGTCGATGCCGCGCCCGCAGGCCAGCAGGATCGGGTACGGGGCGTGGGTCCAGGTCTCCAGCGCCTGCGGCGCGGACAAACCCGGCGGACTCCCACAGGGTTGCGCGACCGGCAAACAGTCCGGGCCGCCGGGAACGATCGGCCAGCCATGGGAAGCGTAGGAGACAGCAGCGTCACGCAACTCGCCCTGTTCGTCGCCGTGCCGGTGTCCCGGGTCGGCCAGGGCTGGTGTTCCGAGCTGTCGCTGGCGGAGAGCCGGGTCCAGCAGGTCGGGAAGCCCGACGTGTGGAGAGGCCAGATTGTCCATAGATGTCTCCGATATCGACCGAGGTGGCGATGTCGAGTGGGGTGGGCCGCAGGCGACACACGGTGGGGCCGCCTGCGGCCCGGGCGCCCGGTCGCCGCGCGCTCCGCGCCGGATGAAACAGAGCGGCGTCGACGCCGGGCAGATCTGGGTTTCCCTCTCTCGATCTGAGGCGGGGGAGAATCGCGGTGGGGAAGCCTCAGGCTTTCGGCCCCCCGACGGTGGTCGGGTTCATGCCGTGCGTGAGCGATCAACCGGCGGTGCTTTGCCCGTCGCACGCGTGCGACGGTGGTTCTTCCCGCGCCATGTTCCGGAGTCGTCGAGTACGGCTCCGCACGCACACCAGCAGCGCCCGTCGATCTGGTATCTCCGAGTTGTCCGATCGAGCTTTCGCCACAGCTCGACGGTCTGTGGCCTGCAGAGGTGCCATCTTCGAGGAAGCGGCGCCTTCCACCAGGGGAGTCCGCCGCGGTGCCGCACGCCGGCTCGGTCCGGATCACGGACCCAGGGGGCGCGCACGCCTCACCTCAGGCGCTCGACGCTCTGGCGGGTGCCCGAGTTGTCGAGGAGATCGACGCTGCGGGCGAGGAGTTGCATGAGGCCGTCCTTGTCCAGGCGAACCAACCCCTGTGGCGGAGCCAGAAGCACCAGGGACCCGCCCGCGCCAGGCCAGAGCCTCAACGTGGCCTGGTGTCCGCGGATGTCCGTGCACGGGATTTCGAGGGGCTGTTGGTGGGAGTGGTGGCTGTCTTCCTGTGGTGCTGGCACTGTCACCTCCAGAGTTGGCGCAGTGCAGACAGGATCTTCTGCAAGAGCAGAGAACACAAGATGAAAACTTGCAGATTCACCCTGTTGGACCCCGGGTTCATGCCGGTGTAAGCCCTAGGCTTGCAGCGAAGACCATAGGGACCGACGAGTTCTGAGGTGGAGGCAGGGTGCGCGAACCGACGCCCACGATCCGGCAACGCAAGGTGGCCAGAGCGCTGCGCGCCTGGCGCAACGCACGCGACCTGAAGCTGAAGGAGGTCTCGGCTCGCATCGGCTGGTCCGACGCGAAGATCAGCCGACTCGAGAACGCCGTGACCATCGCCGGCCCGGCCGAAGTCATCGTGCTCGCAACGATCTACGGCATCAGCGAAGCCGAACGAGACGAGTACGTGGCGCTGGCGCAGAACGGTGACCGGGTGGACTGGCTCCGCCGGTTCCCCGCGGATCTCGTTCCCGGCACCTTGAAGGACTACATCGAGCTGGAGGCTGAGGCGACACAGCTCGACAACTTCGAAACGACCATCGTCCCCGGCCTCCTCCAGACCGAACGCTACGCAAAAGCGATCGCGCGTGGCTGGGAACTGCGCCCGAGCGACGATGTGGTGGAGGACAGAACCGCCCTTCGAGTGCAGCGACAGGCCCGGCTCCAAGCGGAGCGTCCGCTGCGCCTCCACGCAGTGATCTACGAGCCCGGCCTCCGTGCGCCGGTTGGCGGGACGGAGACGATGCGGGCACAGCTTCTGCACTTGGTGGAGATGGCGGAACTGCCCAACGTCACGATCCAGGTGTTGCGCGCGATCGGTGCGCATCCCGCGATGGGCGTATCCTTCTGTCTCCTCCACCTCGGCGAGCACACAGCACCGGTCGCCTATACGGACGCCCTTACACGAGGCGTGTTCGTGGAGGAAGAAGATGATGTTGAGCGGTGTAGGCTCACCTTCCAGCGCCTGACGGAACTGGCGCTGGAACCACAGGAGTCTGTCGATCTCATCGCGCAGATCGCGCAGGGTCACAGCTAACGAAAAGGGGTGTGCCGGATGTCTACCCCCAAGACGTCCCGCTGGGCCTGGCGTAAGTCCTCTCGTAGCACGGGCAACGGACAGTGTGTCGAGATGGCGTTCGACTGCGACAGGCACGTGGGTGCGCTCCGGGACAGCAAGAACCCGGAGGGGCCCGCGCTGGTCGTGCCGGCCGAGACGCTGACCGCGTTCGTCGCGGCAGCCAAGCTCGGCAAGCTCGACCCGCACTAACCACAGAACATGGCTGGGCCCCGGCAATCTCATCGCCGGGGCTCAGCCATGTCAGGCCGGCCAGCGCCTTCCTGGGCTTCGCTTGATCTGTAGACCTGATGCCCAGGCTCTTCCCCTACCCAAAGGGAGCGTCGCTCGCCTTCGAACGGGCCGAGTGGCAGTCTTGCGTACGGGCGGCGAAGCAGGGACGCCTGGACCAGCCTCTCCCAGTCCAGCCCGCCGATCTCGATCAGGGTGAGCAGCAGCGTCCACGCACACCAGGTGTCGTGACTGGCGCGGTGGCGGCGCTGCTCGGTGACGCCGCTGGTGTCCACCTTCGCCACCCGCAGAAGGTTGTCGAGCCCGTAGCCACCGGCGAGGTTGGGCAGGACCCGTTTGGCCAGCCGCAGGGTGTCGAGCACCATCGGCGGCTTCCAGCGCGGGAGGTGGGCGGACAGGACGTTCAGTTCCACCGAGGCGTTGTGCGCGATCAGCGTGCGGCCGGTCAACAGCTGCTCGACCTCGGCCGCGACCGTGGACCACGGTGGGCAGTGCGCCACGTCCTTGTCGCTGATGCCGTGTACCTTGCGCGTCACCAGGGGGTTGATGGGCCGTTCAGGACGGATCATCCATGCCCGCAGGTGTTCAGCCGTTGCCTCGCCGTGCACGGGCAGCACCGCGATGTCGATGATCTCGGGTGGCTGCTGGCCGTTGCCCTCCACATCGACCACGGCGAGCTTCTGGCCCCTCAGAGCCGCTGGCAGGGAACCGTTCACAGCGTCGTCTCCTTCACCACCGCAGGCCAACCCAGGTCGGCTCGCCCGTAGTTGCTCATCCAGTCCGTCGACCACCACGGCACGTTCGTTGATGGTGACCAGCCTGCCGCCCAGCGCCTCGGCCATGACGGCAACCTCCCGTGTCTGCGGCAGAGTCCACGACGAAGTGCTTCCTCCTGGGTGGTTCTCGCTGACGGGCTGGCCTGAAGCGTCGCAGTTCGCTGGGTTCGGTCGATCTCCTCGGGCACACTGCTCAAGCGCAGACAGTCACCTCTGGTGACAAGGGGAGCAGCGGGAATGCGACAGGTGGAGTTGACGTCTATCGACGGGACGCGGCTCGACGCCTCGTGGCATCCCGCCCGAGCACAAGGACAACGAGGCGTGGTCATCCAGGCCCATGGGATCAACGCCACCATGACCGAAGGAGGGATGTTCGTTCGTCTCGCCGAGCAGCTGGCGGAAGCGGGCTTCACCGTGTTGCGGTTCTCGTTCCGGGGACACGGTGACAGCCAGGGAACACAGCGGGGTGTGACGATCGCGGGCGAGATGCTCGACCTGCAGGCCGCCGTCGAGCACGTGGTTGGACGCTTTCCCGGTCGGTTGGTGATCGTGGCGTCGAGCTTCGGCGCGGTACCCACCTCGCTGTCCCTGCCGTGGCTGGGGGACCGCCTCGGTCGGCTCGTTCTCTGGAACCCCGTGCTGGACCTCCAACGCACCTTCGTCACCCCGGAACTGCCGTGGGGTAAGGAGAACTTCAACGCGGAGCAGCAGAAGCTGCTGGCCACCCAGGGTTTCCTGACGCTGGACGGCGAGTTCGAGGTTGGCAGAGTCCTGTTCGAGGAGTTCCATCGCTACGAGCCGCTGCAGTGCCTGACGGCGAACACGGTCCCCGCGCTCGTGGTACACGGTGACCAGGACACCGCGGTCTCCTACGAGATCGCGCGGCAGGCGGCTGCTGCCAGGCCGAACACCGAGTTCCACACGGTCCGCGGTGCAGACCACGGGTTCGACACGCGGGAACGAGAGGACGAGGCTGTGGCGGTCACCGTGGAATGGCTGGTCAACGGCCGGGAGACGGTGTGAACAGCGCCTTCCTCTACGCACCCGTGAGCCTCGGCAGCGGCAGCGTTGTGGGTGAGCACTGCGTGCTGGGCTGTCCCCAGGAGGCCCGCCTGCGGGCCGAGCAGCAGAACCCCGGCTCCTCGCTGACGGGTGAGCAGGTCACGGTTGGGCCGAAGTGTTTGCTGGCCCACCATGTCGTGGTCTACGAAGGGGTTCGGATCGGTGCGGAGTGCGTGATCGAGGACCGGGTGCGGATTGGTTACAACAGCGTGATCGGCGATCGAACCCGCATCGTCTATGGAGCGTACCTGTGTGATCGGGTCACGATCGGCGTCGACGCGACCGTGGCGGGATTCATCTGTGACGGCACGACTATCGGCGATCGATCCACTGTGATGGGCGAACTGGTGCACGAGTACACCCGCCCCCACGAAGGGTGGTGGGACGTTGATGAGGAACCCCCGGTGATCGAGGCCGACTCCGTGGTTGGCTACGGAGCACGGGTGGTGGGCGGAGTCCACATCGGCCCGCGCAGCTATGTCGCAGCAGGCGCAGTAGTCACCAAGGACGTACCGCCTGAGTGCGTCGTGACCGGCGTCAACGTCCAGACCCCGGCTGGGCAATGGAAGGGACGCCGACTGCAGAACCTGATTGAGCACTGGCAGTCGCTGTCTCAGGCCCGCCTGCGAACGTGAGCCGAGATCGTTCGCTTTCGCCTACGGCTCGACGAAGTCGGAGTCCTCCGTGTCACTGCCAGCTTCGTCCTTGGAGCGCTGACGAACCAGTGGTGGATCAAAGGCCATTGCTTTGAGCTGCTTGGGGAAGCGTGCCCGTACGTCGGGCCGCGGATGGTCGATGTAGAGGGAGGGTAGGAACTCGTCGATCGGCACGATCGCGTGCTCCAAGTGCGTTGCGAGCAGGACGTTGAGCGCGGACCGGGTGAGCAGGTAGCCAAAGGTGCAGTGGCTGTAGGCGGGCGACACGAAACCGGTTGTCACTGCCTGGTCTTGTTCAGGATCGAGGGGACAACGTCCTAGGTAGAGCACATCGAATGTGTTGCCGGAGACGACGCGACGTAGTCCGACGAGTAAGTCATCAAGGAACGTGGATCTGACGATCGCATCGTCTTCGAGGATGACGACGAACTTCTCGTCGCCGGTCTCGGCGGCATGCCGCCAGCAGGCGAGATGCGCCAGCGTGCAGCCAATCTCGCCGTACTTCAGGGGCCTGCTCCACCACGGATTGTCCGACTCGATCTTCCACGGGAAGAGCTTGTAGCCGGCGGCTTCCAGCTGGTTCCGGGTTAGCTCGTGGCCGTCGAAGGGTCCGGTCCAGTCTGACGTGAAGGTGACCGGCATGCCGGGAGGCAGGACCGTGGTCATCCACGTGCGCCGATCTGGGCGTCGAGGCAGGTTGATCACGTAGGTGCGGAGGTCAGCGGGCGTGATCAATGCGACGGATTCCTCTCCCGGCTCGATGATCGAGGTAGCGGTCGGAGTTGTCAGCGACCGCGGTGAACGGTTCGTTGTGTCGGCGAGCCAGCAGTAGTAGCGGATTGACCATGGTCAGATCCGTGACGTCGGTGATACCGCCGATCCGCCTGGCCTCGGTTACCAGGACGAAGTCCGCGTCGCCGACTTGTTCGGTGACGTAACGGACGCTTCGTGCGCCGCGCTCGGCTTCGAGTAGACAGCGAGCAGAACCGAGCACGCCGAGGGTCAAACACCCGCCGAGCAAGAAGACCGTGGTGCCCTGGGCGAGCGTGAGGCGAGTGAACACGGCGAGGTCTTCGAGGAGTTCCTGGCGTTGCGTCCACCGTGGTCCCAGGGTGAGCCCGCCCAGATCGGGGATGACCAGGGGGTCGTCCTCGCCGAGCGGGTGAGGTTCGAAGTGGAACGGCAGCTGGGGTAGGAACTCTCGGTACTTCGCGTTCCACGGTGGGCCGCCGACGACTACCAGGACATCTGCCTGGGTGTCGTAGTACTCGGAGGGCGCGAAGTCCCGGATTGTCACCGTCGGAGCCAGTTGCGCGAATCGAGTTCGCAGGTAGATGAGCGTGTCCAGGTCAGCGAACTTGGCGTATCGGAGGTAGTTCCGGTCGGTCGGCGAGGCGTATTCGGGGAGCTCGTCTTCTGGGATCTCCGAGCACACGATGTCGACCCGTGGCCCGTTCGACAGCCGCCAGAAGGCGCGGAGGTCTTCCTCCCAGTGTGCGGGCTGGCTGGCCGCGGGTTGGCGTTGGGCGGAAACCATGCCGTTGCCGGAGGGCGACGGTCGGGGAGGTGCCGATACCCCGTTATTGCTCAAGAGCAGGTAGGCGAGGGTGTCCAGGGCGCGGTCGGCGCGACGCCGTACGGTCTTCGCCGCGCACCTCCGCAGCCGCGCGAGTGACTCCTGCCGTTCGGTCAGCGTTGGATACCGGTGCTCGGCGACGAGGTTGAAGTCCACCTCGACGTACAGCCGCTCGTCGTCGGCAAGGCACTCCATCGCCCGGCGAAGTACCACCACAAGCTGGTTCACTTCCTCGACTGAACCAGGCTCGCGGACCGCACCGTTGGCGAGATATGCCCGCACGGAGGCAGTCAGCGTGGTGAGTAGCGCCGTTGGTCGGGCGAGGCCATGGCCTTGACGTAAGCGCTTGAGGCCGTCCTTGACCTCATCGACGGAGAGCGAGGAGCTGGACACCCTGTCCAGGATATGTCCAGCTGCTCGACCAGTGACCAGCAACACGGGTGACGAAGGGCCTGGTCGACCACGGCATGGCGCGACAGCCTGGGACCAGGCGGAATTCACCATCCTGCCGTGAACCTCACCCCGTCCCGGACAAGATCACGAAACGCCGACAACGAGACGGCCTGCGCACCAGTTCCGTCGCCAGCGCACGTCGTCCGAGTGCTGTTCGACATGACCGAGGAAGGAGGGCTACATGAAGGCCGCTGACGAGAAGTGCGTGGCGAACGGCCAGATCACCATCTCGCAGTCCTTCGCCTTCAGCGCCAGCCACGAACTGAGGCTGCTACCAGCCAGTCACAAGTGTCGCCGCAACCACGGCCACAACTACGTGGTGACCGCCTCGGCGCTCGTGCGCGATGACGCCGCCCCCGGAGACCTGTCGCCCCTTGGGGACTATCTGGCCACGACGTTCGACCACCGGTTACTCAACGAGCAGGTCATCTTCCACCCGACGAGCGAACTTCTCGCGGCCTACCTCGCCGAGTGGTTCCGAGACAACGTCGCATCGTCGACGCCAATCACGCTTGTCACCATGGAGGTTTCGGAGACCACGACCACATCAGCGCGCTGTGACGGCGTCACCGGCGAGGTCACGATCTCGAAGACCTTCAAGACCAGTCACGGCGACGTCACGCTGGTGCTGGGGGCGGACGGGCTCAACGAGGTTGGGTTCATCACCGATTTCGGTGACCTGAAGCCGTTCGGGACGTATCTCCAGGCGCCTGACGCCGACGCGGGGTTACGTGCTGCCGGCCCTGCGCTGGTCGCCCACCTGGCTGGCTGGTTCGTCGACAACGTCGAGCCGGAGACCCGCGGTCGACTCGTATCCGTACGGGTCGACTCGGGTACCACCACCGGCCTGTGGGAACGAGGCGATGCCTCGTGAACACGCTGACTGTGGCTCCCGAACGGGTAGAGGGTTCCGCGATTCTCACCGAGAAGTTCGAGTCGTTCCAGGGCGAAGGTCCCTGGACCGGGCAGCGCTGCGTGTTCGTCCGGTTCTCCCGCTGCAACCTCCGGTGCGGCTTCTGTGACACCCCGGAGAGCTGGGACTGGAGCAGGTACAACCCAGCCGAGGTCAGCGAAAGAGCCCCCGTCGCCGAGCTGGTGTCGTGGGTGCGTGAGCGCGGCGTGGACATGATGGTGATCACCGGCGGGGAGCCGATGTTGCAGCAGCCCGCCATGACCGCCCTCGCCCGCGGCCTGGCCAACGTTCGGGTGCAGGTCGAAACCAACGGCACGATCGCGCCCACACCGGAGCTGGCCTCCCTGGTCGACCTCTGGGTGGTGAGTCCGAAACTCGCGAACTCCGGCATGACCTACTCCACCCGCATCAAGCCCGCTGCCCTCTCGGCGTTCGCCGTGACAGACCGTGCGGTGTTCAAGTTCGTGGTCACCGAGCCCGACCGCGACCTCGACGAGATCGCCCAGCTCGTCGAGGAGCACCAGCTAGCTCCGGTGTGGGTGATGCCGGAAGGCACCACCCGGGAGAAGATTCTGGCCGGCATGGACGCGCTCTACAGCCGGGCCACTGAACGCGGATGGAACGTCTCCACCCGCCTGCACATCCTGACCGGAGCGCGGTGACACCGGCTCCCCGCCCGAGCACCGGATCACGGGACTTTCCGCGCCAGCACCAAAACCTCGACGACCTCCTGTGAGTCACGGCTTCCGAATGCCTGACCAAAACCACCCTGAATGCTCGCCGTCGCCGTCGCCGCGCTGGCCTGGCACCCCCTGCCTGCGCGCAGTGGCGCTACTACGGGCCGCTGCTGCTGCTGACGTCCTTGACCCGTTCACCACACCCGGAAGCGAGGCGAAGTCCGTGACCAACACCCTCGACAGGCTGGCTCCTCCCCGTGGAAGCCAGGACCTGATGTCGTCGGGTCCAGTCGACATCGAGCGCGTCGCCGATCTTGTCGGCCAGCTCCTCGCCGCGATCGGTGAGGACCCCGGACGGGAGGGCCTGTCGGAGACGCCAGTCAGGGTCGCCGCGTGGTGGCGCAGTTTCTTCTCCCCGGAGCCGTCAGCCACACCGACCTGCTTCACCGAGCAGCACCTGAGCGACCAGCTGGTCGTGATCGGCGGCATGAGCGTCTGGTCCCTGTGTGAGCACCACCTGCTGCCCATGAACCTGGACGTCGCCGTCGGTTACGTACCGGACGACGAAGTGATGGGCCTGTCGAAGTTCGGCCGCATCGCACAGCGGTGTGCGGGTCGCCTTCAGGTGCAGGAGCGCTTCACCCAGCAGGTAGCCGACGAGATCGCCGTCGTGATCGGCAGTACGGACCTGGCCGTCGCGGTCCGCGGCACGCACCTGTGCATGAGCGCGCGGGGCGTGCGGATGGAGGCGGCTCGTACCACCACACTGAAGGCGGGCGGCCGATTCAAGAGCGATCCTGTGCTCTCCCAACAGTTCCTCACCCTCGCCACCGCCAGGTGGAGGGCCGCCTGATGGCCAAGAGCATCCCCTTCTCCGCGATCGCGCCGCCCAACTACCTCAACGCCTTCGTCGCACAGGAGCCCGCCAGCGTCCACCACGTGGCTGCCCAGCGTGTTCTGACCGACGCCGCCTACCGCGCGTTCTTCCACCGTGAGGCCCGGCGCGGTGCTGAGATCGTTGTCGACAACGGGGTCTTCGATCTCGGCCACGCCCTGCCAGCCGCCGACCTGATCGCGGCGGCCCGCCTCGTCGATGCCCGCGAGATCATCCTCCCGGACGTCATGCGTGACGGGCTCGCCACCCTCAGGGCCAGCGACGAAGCCGCCCGCGAGATCCTCGACCTGAGCGACGAGTTCCGGCTGTGCGTCGTGCTGCACGCGGCAGACGATCAAGAGTGGCTGCGCTGCTACGACTACTTCGCGTCCAGCGACTACGTCGGAGCGATCGCGCTGCCCGCCTCCCGGCGTCGAGCGCCCGAAGACGAGCTCTGCCGCACCCGCTGGGCAGCCACCCGGTACCTGGAAGACCACGGCATGATCGAGGGCGGCATCGTTTATCGGCTGCTTGGCCTCGGCCGCACCGGGCACCTGGAACTCGTCGAACAGCGCGAGCACGAATGGATCGCCTCGGTCGACGGCGCCGCCCCGGTCATCCTCGGCGCGATGGGCATCGCGATGCTGCCCGACGGCCCCTACGAGAAGCCACCGACTCCTCGTATCGAGAACCTGGGCCGGATCCCCGAGGAGCGGTTCGACTTGATCCGACGGAACATCGCCGTCGTCCGCGCGGCGGCGGGCAGCAGCGTGCGGATCCCGGAGGCCGCATGATGAACCTCCTCGCCAACGCGGTCCTGCCCGCACGTCCGAGTCGGACGTTGCGCGCATCTCCCATCGCGGTGGACGGACACACGATGGCTCCGGACCGCCTTCTGCGCTACCTACAGATCAAGGTGCACCACCTCATCCAGGACCACGACTGGGACAGCATCCACGTCGTCGGCAGCTACGACCGCCAAGCGGTGATCTCCGCCCACGAGAAGAACGGCAAGCTGTTCAACTTCGAGCGTCCCACCGCCCAGATCAACGGCCGAGCCCTGGTGGTCAAGGCATTCCCCGGCGGTGACTACGTCCACCACTACGCGCTGATCATCGCCACGTACCTCGCCATGACGGGCAAGGCGGCCGATACCGTCACCTACGAGCTTCCCGAACCCGCGGTAGCCCGTGCGGCAGCACAGCAACTCGCCCTCGACCTCGACGGCGACCTCGTGATCGTCGGCTGGGGCCTTGCGCACCTCGCCCCGCCGGACGGTGTGTGGAACTACGGGCACGGCTACGCATGGCAGCGCACCGAGGTCAACGGCCGCCGGGTGGTCTACCTCGGTTTCCTGCACAGCATCTGGGGTGACGTCGCCGGACGAGTCGTCACGCGCCTGGCGGAGCTCGGCGCCCGCGACGTCGTCTACGTCGGCAAAGTCGGCGCACTGAACCCCGACATCGAGCCCAACACGTGGCTGGCCACCGGAAACACGAGCCTCGTGGGCGGCAGCCTCGCCACGTGGCCCGACTTCTTCGGTGGCTTCGCTACCGCCCAACCGGGCGTGCACACCGGCGTCCATGTCACCTCGCCGTCGATCCTGCTGGAGAACCAGGACTGGCTGACCGAGCACACCGAGTACGCCTTCGTCGATCCGGAGATCGGCCCCATGGGGGTCGCAGCCCGCGATGCCGGGATCGGTTTCGGCTATCTACACGTCATTTCCAACAACCTCGCTCGCCGTTACCCCGCGGACTTGTCCAACGAGCGGCACAGCGAAGTTGTCCGACAGCGCACCGTCCTCATCAGACAGATCCAGAACATCATCGCCGACCGACTGGTCGCCCGGCCGATCTGAACCCCCTGGAGGAGCACCACATGACGAACACCGCACCCCTCGTCAACCCCGCGCGGGGACGGGAGATCACGGTCGTCGGCATTGACGGCGCGGGCAAGTCCACTCTCGCCATCCGCCTGCACCACGCGCTCAACGAGGCCGGCCACGAAGCGATCCTGATTGGCAAGCACAGCACCGAAGTCCCGATGGACCCGGAGTTGTCCGCCTACGTCGATCGGCTCAACGCCCTGGTCTATCGCCGCGACGCGCGCGTCGCCCAGGCGTGCGGCGATCACTACTGGCTGCTGGCGTTGGCCGCCTGGTACACCCTCCAGGACAAACTCGTCATCCAGCCCGCTCTCGCCGCCGGAACCCACGTGATCCTCGACAACGCCCACCACAAGATCCTCGCTCGCTACGCGGTGAATCCCGACGTCCCCACCAGCCTGGCCGAGCAGGTCTTCGCCCACCTCACCAAAGCCGACCTGGTGTTCTTCCTGTGCATCAGCGCCCGCGACGCGCTCGCCCGCAAGGGCGAATTCAGCTCCCTGGAAACCGGCCACTCCGGCGGTGCGGACGAGGACTTCATCCGCTACCAGGACATCGTCCTCGCGAAGCTACGTGAGCACGAGCAGCGCGGCGGATGGCTGTCGGTGGACGTGACCGACATGGACCGCGACGCGGTCTTCAAGACCGCCGCTGGTGCGCTCGCCGACCGCCTCCAACTCTCCATCTGACCCCGCCCGCAGCCACCACGAGGAACGCGTTATGCCAGCAACCCGGCCGGCTGACAGCGAGTACGTGTGCCACGGCATCACCTGGGCGACAGGAGATCCCCGGCTGTTGCTGGCCCCGCTGCCCGACGGGCCCCTGGTCTACGCCGAGATCATGAACCAGCGACTCGGCTTCGCGGTTGGCGCTGGCCGCTGGTGCACCGGCCGGTACCAGTTCACCGACACGGTGCGCGTCGAAGCCCTCGCATGCCCCGACCGCGCGCCGACCGAGCAGGGCGACCAGTGCGCCCGGTGCCTGCGCCAGGACGAGTTCCGCTTCGCCCACCAGTTCCACCAGCACGGCAACGTCCCTGAGGCCCTGCGCCAGTACATGGACCAGCCACACTGGCTCTACCTCGCCACCTTCGCCGACGGCGCCACCAAGGTCGGCACCGCAGCCGAACCACGCAAGCAATCCCGCCTCGACGAGCAGGGCGCCCTGATCGCCACCTACCTGACCAGGAGTCCCGACGGCCGGGCCGTACGCCACCTCGAGGACGCCATCACCCGCGGCCTGCAGATACCCCAGACCGTCCGGGCCGTGACCAAGCTCAGGGCGCTGGCCAACCTGACCGACCTGTCCACCGCGAGCGCGACCCACGACCGCCACGTCGCCCGTGCCGCTGACACGCTTGCCGACATGGGCACCCCGGCAATGCCGGAGAAGTGGACTCCTCCTGCCGAAGGCGAGCGGATGCGCGTCGCCAACGGCGTACGGATGCCGTATCCGCACGATCTGCGCGACGGTGAGCACGGCTTCGCCGTCGTCTCGTGCGTCGGCACCCAGGTGCTGGCCGTCCTGGACGGTGACGACGAGGTGGGCTACGTGCTCGACCTCGGCGCCCTCAGGGGGCGCCGCATCACGCTCGGCCCGTTCGTGTCGCCCGCCGCCGCCTTCCAGAGCTCTCTCTTCTAACCCGCGCCTGACTCGCCAACGTCCCGTCCACCAAGAACCCAACCCCGCATCCTGCACGCGAGGTACCCCCATGGCACCCGTGGACGCCGTTCTCGGCTGGGACGAGGACACGACCGCGGAGGCGTACGCCGCCTTCACCCGTGACTTCCCTATGTACGGAGCCACCAGCCGAGACCTCGCCCGCCGCGCCGATCTCGCCGGCAGCCGCCTGGTGATCGACCTGTGCGGCGGAGCCGGCGCGACCGCGGAGGCGATCCTCGATCTCGTCCCATCCCAGGCCCAGGTCATCTCCCTGGACAACGCCGCGGCCATGCAACGCGTGGGCATCCGGATGCTGACCGACCCGCGGCTGACCTGGATCACGGCCCCGGCCGAGAACATGGCCGACCACGTTCCCGGCATGGCGGACGCCGTGGTGTGCAACTCCGCGATCTGGAAGACCGACGTGCTCCAGGTGTTCGCCGCCGTCCACCAGGTCCTACGGCCAGGCGGACGGTTCGTGTTCAACGTCGGCGGCGGCTTCGCCGGCGTCCGCCACCCCGACGAGACCAGCGTGCGCACCGGACCATCGTTGAACACCCTGGTCCGTCAAGTCGCAGCTCGTGACTACGGCTACGTCCCGCCGCCTCCAGCCGCCGAGGCAGCTCCCACGCTGCCGCTGGACATGGTCGCCGACCACCTCGCGGTCGCCGGGCTGACCGTGCTCGACAGCGAGATCGTCGCCCAGCACAGCACGATGGCCGAGAAGAAGGCGTGGCTGTCGATTCCGGTCTTCGCTCGACCCGACGGCGAGTTCACCCACGCTCAACGGATGGACATCCTCAACAAGGCGTACTCGCTGACCACACCCGACACGCCGACCGTGACGAGTTGGCTCGTGGTCGTCGCACAGCGCCCCAGAGAACAACATTGACCCTGCCACCGGCAGGAAGCTGTGGCAGCGGGACCAAAGTACTGCGACCACGCGGCCGTCGGCGTGCTCATCTCCTCACCGGAAGGGCCGCTTGTCCGGTCGCCGCGTCCACGCGGGGCACCACTCGGCGGTGTCCGGCTTGGGAGCGGGTGTGGGTTCGGTTCCTTGCCGAGCTTCCGCTGGTCAGGCTGCCCGACGGCACCTTGAGTCTGATCGACAAGGTCCTCTGGCTCGTACACCGGCGACGGGCCTCAGTACGCCCCGACGACGTTGCCCGCTGCCAATCGGCGCACGTAGGCGCGGATGCGGTCGCGATCCTCGGGGAACACGCTCTCCCACGTCTCGTCCAGGTCAACCCACCTCGACGGCTGTCCCGTCTCCCCGCCCAGCGGCACGTCATGGTCGACGACGGCGCCGTAGGACAGGCTCAGCGTCGGCGCCCAGTCGGCACGGAAGGAGCGGACAGCCACCGCGGCCGGCGCAGGCAGTAACTCGCCCACGACACCGGCCTCCTCCACGAGTTCACGGGCCGCGGCTGCCCGCGGCGTCTCGCCCGGCTCGACCTTGCCACCAGGCGGCACCCATCCACGCACGCGATGCCGTACGAGCAGGACGCGGCTGTAGGTCGGGTCGGTGACCCAGACCTCGGCCGCGAGCGGCTCCATCAGCGTCTGATGGGCGCGCAGCCACGCCTGGGCGTCATCGAACTCCATCGCAGCAAGGCGAGCATCGGCGACCGCCGCTTCCACGGTCAACTGGTCGATCACCTGGCCCAGCCTAAGCCGAGGTCACGGCCACTCCTGGCATTGCGGGGAGAGCACGGCGCTGCGTGTCAGCAGGCTGTGAACGGATCGCCACGACGCAATGACCTGGTCACGATCCCTGGCCGCCGGCGGCGGGTGCCGTAGCTGGTCAGGGTGCTCCGCACAACCCCGACAAGTGAGGAGCACACCGATCGACCGCAGCACTGTCCGCCTCGCAGGCGGCGTCCCCGGCCATCGCAGCCGTCAACCGCGTGGCGCGATGTGTGCCAGCGCGCAATCTCCTTCGGTGCGGTGTGGCCCACCTGGTCCGCGAGGGTGTCGTGCGCACCACGGCCGGAGGGTTTCGCCTGGTTTCTCAGGCGATGCGGGCCTGAAGCCACCGGAGCGTGGCCTCGCCCTTGGCTGCCTGCGCCGACCGCAGTCCCGGGATGTTGGTGGGCGCCGGTTGCAGGGAGCTGTGGACGTAGTCGCCGGCGAGCGCGGCGATGGTGGTGGTGACCGCGTCGGGGTCCGCCGCGCGCCCCACCGTCGAGCTGGACCACACCTGGTGCGGGTCGATGCCGCTGAGCGCCACCGACGGCGTCAGGAACACCAGGTCCAGCCAGGGTGGTCCGGTGACGGCGTAGGGCCAGTCGAGGAACACGACCTGGCCGTCGTCGGCGATGAGGATGTTGTCGCCCCGCAGATCGGTGTGGCACAACGTGGTGCCCGCGACGGCCTCGGCCCAGCCGGACTCCCACTCCACCAGTCGGTCCAGGTGCGCCCGCGCCCACACATCCAGCCGGTGCACCAGGGCGGGGTCGGCAGCGATCCGCGCCCACGCCCCGAACGCGTCCCCCAAGTCGACTGCCGCGGAAGGCACCGAGGACAGGGGGCTTGGCGTCAGGTGAGTGGCCAGCACGTCGATCGCGGCGATGACGCGACGCAGTTCGGGCTCGTGCCAGGGCTCGGCAGGATGGCGGCCCCGCACATGCTCGAACGCCAGCGCCACCCAGTCACCGTCGTCATAGGTCCACAACAGACGCGGTGCCGACACATCCGCCGGCAACGCCGAAGCCACCTCGATCTCCCGGCGGTACAGTCCCGGCGCGTCCGGGTTCCTCGCGGCGTTGATCGCCTTGACGAACACCCTGCGCCCGCCCTCCACCTCGAACGAGGACGCCAGACCGGGGGAGAACCCGCCGGAGTGGCGGTACTCGCCCTCAACCGGGCCCAGCGCGCCGCCCAGGGCCGCACGGAGACTGTCAGGCAGATCCGCCCAGGACAGACGGGGCGATGCCGCAGGGGTCTGGGCCATGGGCTCGTTCCTCCACAGGAGCGGGCAGACAGGCGCTGGGGCACGGTACTCCTTCGGCATCCAGCTCACACAATCCCCAACCCTGCGGTCCGGCTTAGTCCACTTTGGACCGAGACGGCACGAAGGATGTTGGACACTGAGAGTGGATGGTGGAGGTGCACGGCGCGCGCGGAGGCGGCGGCGTTCGTCGTCCGTATCTGGCTCGACGAGATCACCGGTAGGAGGTGAGGAACAGGACGTGTTGCTCGGCAGGCGCGAAGGAACCATGGTGAGCGACCATCGCGGTGACATTCGGTTCCGCGTGACTGCGAACGATGCCGTGGTGGCCACAAGACGCGGTGACGACGTCACCGATCCGCGGCCGAACCCGCCCGGTGACGGGGCCGAACCAACCTGCCTCAGTGGCTTGGTCTCGGGAGAGAACCCATGCCCGCGGGCCGAGAACCTCCTGCCAGGCGGCCAGGACGTCGGCTGCCGCGCCTGGCTGGGTGTAGACGTGGCGGGCTCGGACGTCTCCAGCGAGGTAGCGGACGCCCTCGCGAAGCACGGGATGGGTGTCGACGTCGACACGGCAGTCACCAGGCACGTCGATCATGCCGTGGTCGGAGGTAATCGTGAGGACCGATCCAGGCGGCATTCGCTCCGCGAGCGTCGAGACCAGATGGTCGACAGTGGACAGATGCAGCCGCCACTCCAGCGATCCCGGCCCGTGAGCGTGGCCAAGGCCGTCGAGATCACCAAGGTAGGCGTAGCAGAGGGCCGGATGAGGTTTCGCGAGGGTGGCGAGGACGGCAGCGGCGAGTTCTCCCAGGGCACGGGCGGCACGGAAGTCGCCGCCACGCAGGACGGCCCGGCTCAGGCCTGAGTGCTCATGCCGTGGCGGAACGACGCAGGTGACGTCGACACCGGCGTGCGTGGCGCGTTCCAGCATGGTGACTGTGGGCTGAACCTGTTCGGGGAGAACACGTTCGCGGAGGTCAATCTGGGTGTCGTCGTCGGATGCGGTCCAGGTCAGCGTGTCGAGGAGACCGATTCCTGGCAGCGCGAAGCTGTAGCTGACGATGCCGTGCACGCCGGCGGGCTGCCCGGTCGCCAGCGAAGCCAAGCTCGTGGCGGTCGTGGCGGGAAACCCGGCGACCAGGGGCTCGCTGTCCTCGGCCAGTGACGAGAGGAACGGAGCGTCAACCGCGTGCTCCCGCAGCTGGGCCCACCCCAGGCCGTCGACCAGAAGCACGCAGGCGGCGCGGACGTCCCGAACCCCGAGAGGGTTGTCGAAACCGGGGACCGCCAGCGCAGCCAGAAGTGACGGCATCACGTGGGTGAGCACACGCGGCCCGGCACACGGCTGCGCTGGCGGCGGGGAGGTGTCCGTCAAGGTGTCAGTGGCTTCCCATCACGGTCTTCTCGTCAGATCCCGCGTCCTGGTGGCTTCTGTTCGGGCGCGAGCACAACCTCGACGCGGAGCTCCTGCTCGGGGACTGGCGACAGACTGAGGTTCTCGATGTTGCCAGCGGCCACCAGATCAGCCGTGAGGGCACTGATCACGTTGAGGGCGCTGGGTTCTCCCGCGATCACGACCTTGCTGACAGGAGTGCGCATCGAGCGCCTGGCCTCGGACTTGGCCTTGCGGACCGCGCCAATCACAGCGCTGGCCAGGGAGGCCGTGGACGCGTGGTCGGCGGAGATCCTGTCGTCCTTCGACGGCCAGGGTGCGGTGTGGATCGAGTGGTCGTGCCACCAGGACCACGCCTCTTCGGTGCTGTAGGGAAGGAACGGTGCGAACAGGCGCAGCAAGGCGGACAAGGCGGTGCGGAGCGCGAGGCGCGCCGACTGGGTGGGGTCGGCGGTGTCATCGCCGTAGGCGCGTTGCTTGACCAGTTCCAGGTAGTCGTCGCAGAAGAACCAGAAGAAGCGCTCGGCGCGTTCGAGGGCGGTCGTGTACTCGAAGTTCTCCAGGGCGACGGTGGCCTGCGTGATCACGTCGTTGAGCAGGCCCAGCATGGCGCGGTCCAGTGGTGCGCTCACCTCGGCGTCGTCAGCCGGGGCGGGGAAGCCGAGCACGAACTTGCTGGCGTTGAGGACCTTGGTCGCCAGCCGCCGTCCGATCTTCATCTGGCCCTGGTCGAAGGCGGTGTCGGTGCCGGGCCGTCCGTTGGCCGCCCAGTACCGGACCGCATCGGAGCTGAACTGGTCGAGCAGGCCGACGGGAGTGACGACGTTGCCCTTGGACTTGCTCATCTTCTTCCGGTCGGGATCGAGAATCCAGCCGGAGAGGGCGGTGTGACGCCACGGCAGCGTGTGGGCGTCCAGCTCCGCGCGCAGGACTGTGGCGAACAGCCAGGTGCGAATGATGTCGTGGGCCTGGGGCCGCAGGTCCATGGGGAAGGTCTGCGCGTACAGGTCGGGATCGTGCTCCCAGCCGCACACGATCTGCGGAGTGAGGGAGGAGGTCGCCCAGGTGTCCATGACATCGGTCTCCCCGACGAATCCCCCTGGCTTCCCCCGTTGGTCCGCGCTGTATCCCACGGGAGTGTCGGAGGAGGGGTCGACCGGAAGCGCGTCCTCGTTGGGCAGGATGGGCGCCTCGTAGTTCGGCTCCCCGTTCTCGTCGAGCGGGTACCACACGGGGAAGGGGACACCGAAGAACCGTTGGCGGCTGATCAACCAGTCGCTGTTGAGACCCCGCACCCAGTCGTCGTAGCGGGCCTTCATGTAGGCGGGGTGCCACCGCAACTGCTCACCCCGCTCAAGCAGCGCCTCCTGGTGTTCGACCGAGCGGACGAACCACTGCCGACTGGAGACGATCTCCAGCGGCTTGTCGCCCTTCTCGTAGAACTTGACCGGTCGGACGGTCCTGCGTGGCTCGCCGTCGAGATCGCCGGACTCGCGTAGCATCGCGACGACGCGCTCCCGGGCAGTGTGCACGGTCGTGCCCGCGATTTCCGCATACGCCTCGCGGCCACGCGCGCTGGTCAGTCCGTTGGGCGGGTCGGCCAGGAGGCGCCCGTCCCGCCCGATGACCGAGCGTGTGGCAAGCCGTAGTTCGCGCCACCACTGCACGTCCGTGAGGTCACCGAAGGTGCAGCACATCGCGATACCCGCGCCCCGGTCGGGTTCGGCAGCTGGATGGGGCAGAACGGGCACTTCGACACCGAACACCGGGGAGACCACAGTGGTGCCGAACAGAGCCTGGTAGCGCTCGTCCTCGGGATGGGCGATGAGCGCCACGCACGCGGGCAGCAACTCGGGACGCGTGGTCTCCACGAACACAGCCGGGGCTCCATCGCCGCGGTGGAACCTGATCCGATGCCACGCCCCGGGGTGTTCCCGGTCCTCCAACTCGGCTTGTGCGACCGCGGTGCGAAAACCGACGTCCCACAACGTGGGGGCCTCCGCCTGGTACACCTCGCCAGCTCGGAGCAGACGGAGGAACGACAGCTGGGAGACGCGCTGCGCGCGCCGACCGATGGTCGTGTAGGTCATGGACCAGTCCACCGAGAGCCCCAGACGACGCCAGAGCGACTCGAACGCCTTCTCGTCCTCGGCGGTGAGCCGCTCGCACAGCTCCACGAAGTTGCGGCGCGACACGTCCAGGACCGGCCGCTCGCCCTTCTTCGCCACAGGTTCGGGCACTTCGAAGGTCGAGTCGTACGGCAGCGACGGCTCGCAGCGCACCCCGAAGTAGTTCTGGACCCGGCGCTCGGTGGGTAGACCGTTGTCGTCCCAGCCCATCGGGTAGAAGACGTGCTTGCCGCGCATGCGTTGGAAGCGCGCGACGATGTCGGTGTGGGTGTAGGAGAAGACGTGCCCCACGTGGAGCGAGCCACTCACCGTGGGCGGTGGGGTGTCGATCGAGAAGACCGCAGCCCGCTGTCCCGGGGCGCGAAAGCGGTATACACCCTCACGTTCCCACCGATCGGCCCACTTGGCCTCCAAGCCTTCCAGTGAAGGCCGCTCGGGCACATTCGGCGTGATCTCGGAGGACACGTCTTTCGCCACCTCATCCAGCAGATCGCACTCGTTCAGCGGTTGTGGGCATCGGCGAGCAGCCAGTGAGCTTGACTGGCCCGGCACGCCTGGCCACGAAGAGTAAGCGTAGCCGGCACGTTCCGTGCGTCTTACCCAGACTGATCGCGACTTTCAACGTGTGCTCGTCCGACGACGGTTCTGCCCCGCCAGCGCCGGTTGATCCGAATCTGTGGCGCGACGCAGCTCAAGAGGTGGTCCTGGTTCGCCATCGCGCCCACTACGGCGGGGCTGCTGCCCTCAACACCGGCTGTCTGCTGGCGTCTGGAGACAACATCGTCATGCTCGACGCCGACATGGCCGTTCTGGCCTGCCTTGTCGCCGGCTTCCGCCGCACGCTCGCCGTCAGCGACGAACTCTGCGTCGTGGGGCTTCCCTGGTACCGCGCCACTGAACAGCGATGGCGTTTCTTCCCGCTTCCACGCGTGCCGACGACTGACGTGCTCAGGTTGAGCCGAACGAGACCTTTCAGGTCCTCACCGTCGACCCGCACCAAGCTCAGCCTGAACGGCGGGTGTTCCGCCTTCTGGAGGAGACACAGCAGTGGCGAGAGTTCGCCGCCGTGGCCACCGAAACACTCCTCGGTGAGCACGATCGATGAACCCGTCGTGGTGCGGGAGTGGTGCAGGGGTGGGCTACGCTGGGCGGCGATGATCACCGGGACGGCATTGCGCCACACACGGATTGGTGACCCGGTGCCCTCCTGAGCGCCGTGCGGGCCGGGGTGGGCCCGTTGCTCGGTCGAGGGTCTCGCGCCGCGGCGCGGGCTCCACCTCCGTCGTGTTGATCTCAGGTTCGACAGGTCAACCACGACAGGAGAAGTCATGCCCATCAAGGCTCTGCGGATTCCCACCACCGATGGCGAGGCCGATGCCTTCGCCGCCTTCCCCGACCACGGCGAGCGGCACCCCGGGGTGCTGATGTACGCGGACGGCTTCGGCATCCGGCCCGTGCTGCGGGAGATGGCCCTCGAACTGGCCGGGCACGGGTACTACGTGCTCGTCCCCAACTTCTTCTACCGTCACGGCCCGGCGCCGGTGATCGAGCTTCCCGAGCACATCGGAGAAGAGATCCGGCCCGCGGTCTTCGCCCAGCTGATGCCGTTGATCGAGGCGCACACCACTGAACGCGCCCTGAGCGACGCCAAGGCATATCTCAGGTTCCTCACCGCCCAGCCCGAGGTCAGCGCCGGGCCGGTCGCGGTGACCGGCTACTGCATCGGCGGTCTCCTGGCGGTGCGCACCGCGGTGGCCCACCCCGACCAGGTAGCCGCGATCGCCGCGTTCCACGGCCCGGTGGGCGCTGACGGACCCGAGAGCCTCGCCAAGCTCACCGCCCAGGTCCACTTCGGCCACGCCGAAACCGACATCACGCCCGAGGCCCTCGACGGGCTCAACCAGGCCCTCGATGCCGCGGGTGTCGACTACACCTCCGAGATCTACCCCGGCACCGTCCACGGCTTCACCATGTCCGACACCGACGCCTTCGACCCGGCGGCGTTGCGACGCCACTGGGACCGCCTGCTCCCTCTCCTCGGCCGTGCCCTGACCAACAGCTGAGAGTCCGGCTCGGACACCAGACCCGAACGCCGGAACCAGAAAACCCGGTTCGGTCGCCGGCCGCGCAGTAGCGGTCGGCGACCGTCGTCGGTGTCCGCGAACGCGGTCAGGAGCGTCGGGGTTCGAAGTGCAGCAGGGCGATCCCGCACTCGAAGGCGCGGGTGGCGACCAGACGGAGCCGCTGGTGGGCGCCGGTGTCGGGGAAGACGGGGATTCCGGAGCCGATCGCGGTCGGGTTGACGAACAGGTGGAGCTCGTCGACCAGGTTCTCGGCGATCAGGCTGGAGACCAGCTCCCCGCCGCCGTAGGCGATCAGGTCGCCGCCGGGCTGGGACTTGAGGCGGGTCACGGTCTCGACGAGGTCGGCGGCGACGACGGTGTTCTCCCACGGCGACTCGGTGAGGGTCCGGGAGATCACGACCTTGGGCGTGTTGTTGATCTTCTCGACGCCCTCCTGGGGCTCGCCCTCCGGCTGCGACGCCCAGTGCGGGATGAAGTCCTCGGCGAGCTTGCGGCCCAGCACGATGCGGTCGACCGGGTCGGTGAGGGCCGTGACGTAGGCGTTGAGGTCGTCGCTCCAGGGGAAGGTCAGCCAGTCCAGCTCGCCGTTCGGGCCGCCCATGTAGCCGTCGGCGCTGGTGTGGACCTGGAGCTTGAACGTGCGCACGAGGTGTTTCCTCTCGGGGGTTCGCGGGCGGGCCGCTCCTGGCCCGGCCCGGTTGCGCGCACGCTAGCGACCGACACCGACAGAAGATCGGGACGTCAGCTCGCGGTACTGGAAGGCATGGCCGGGGACCACACGCCGAACCACTGCTCGGCGCCGTACTCCTCGAACCGCTCCACCTCGGTGAACCCCAGCTTCGCGGCGAGGCGCATGCCGCGGTCGTTGGCGCTCTGGGTGCACAGCACCACCGGCTCGCCGGGAAACGCGTCGGCGAACCAGCCCAGTGCCGCCACGCAGGCCTCGGCGGCGTACCCCTGTCCCCACGCCGTGGGCAGGAACAGGTAGCCGAGCTCGGCCTCCCCGCCGTCCGGGCGGAGGTGACCCCGACGCTCCGGGGCGCGCCGGTCGAGCGTGACCATGCCGATCATCGCGCCGTCGAGTTCGACCACGAAGAAGCCGGGGCGCCGCCCCGGCACCTCGGGCACCACGCGTTCGAGCTCCGCACGCGGCCGAGCGCCGCCGACGTAGGCGCCCACCTCCGGCGAGGCGAACAACTCGATGAGCGCCGCGCGGTCCCGGGCCTCGGACTCGCGCAGCACGAGCCGGTCGGTTCTGATCGGCGCTGGTGGCCAGGCAACGGGTCCGAGATCAGGCATGGCAGGCAACCTAGCGCAGACCCGCCGACCGTCTATCCTTACCTAAGAGTCCCTACAAATGAGATAGTTAGGTATTTATGGGGGTGTTACGGTCCCTGTTCGGGTCTGGCCCCGCACCCCGAGGAAGGAGTCGGAACATGAGTGAGATCTACCGGTCCGAGGCCGGAGCCCGTCTGCTGCGCGAGAGCTACCTCGCGGCGCTGGAGCACTGGCCGGTCGACCACGAGCGTCTCCGCGTGCCCACCCCCGAGGGGGAGACCTCCGTGATCGTCTGCGGCCCCGCCACCGCTCCGCCCCTGGTGCTGCTGCACGGCTCGGGGAGCAACTCCACCGAGTGGATGAGCCGGGTCGCCGACCTCGCGCGGCACTTCCGGGTCCACTCGGTCGACCTGATCGGCGAGCCCGGCCTCAGCGCGCCGTCCCGTCCGCCGCTGGCGTCCGGCCGGTACCCGGAGTGGGTGGCGGCCGTGCTGGACTTCCTCGGCCTGGAGCGGGTTCGGCTCATGGGCATGTCGTTGGGCGGCTGGGTGGCGCTGGGCTTCGCCACCCGGTGGCCCGGCAGGGTGGAGCGCCTGGCGCTGGTGTGCCCGGTGGGCGTCGGCAGGCAGAAGAAGGGCTTCCTGCCCAAGGCGATCCTGCTGAACCTGCTCGGCTCCGCCGGCCAGCGCAGGTCGGTGGCGCTGGCCCTCGGCCCCGCGCTGTCGACCCTGCCGCCGGCGACGGCGGAGATGGTGGTCGACCAGGTGCTGCTCGTGACGAGGAACTTCCGGCACCGCACCGAGAAGGTGCCCGTGTTCGGCGACGACGCGTTGCGGCGGCTGACCATGCCGGTCCACGTCATCGCCGGTCAGTGCGACGTCATGCTGGACTCCCGGGAGACCCAGCGGCGGATCGAAGCCGCTGTGCCGCACGCGACGGTGCGACTGCTGCCGGACGTCGGCCACTTCGTTCCCTTCCAGGCCACCGAGGAGCTGGAGTTCCTGACGGGCACTGGCCGGGAGGCGCGGCGCGCCTGAGGCGGCGCGGGGCGCGCCGGGGCGCGGTCAACGGAGCTGGGTCAGCGGGGCCGCAGTCCATTGAGGACGATGGCGAGCCCGGCGGCGAAGGCGTGGTCGCGGTCGGACCTCGCGATTCTGTCGATCTTGCGGGCCTGCTCCTCGATGGTGAAACCGTTGACGTAGCTGGTGATCGCGTCCGCGCCGACGTTGGCCTCGTCGGTGGACAGGCCGGTCTCGCGCAGCACCGCGACCGTCCGCTCGAAGAAGCTCCGGCCGTTGGGTCCCGGGGTGCTCATGGTGGCGATGATCCGCGCGCCGTCGGGGTGGGCGAGCATGGCGTCGCGGTGCGCCCCGGCGAGTGCCCGGAGTTTGTCGTCCCAGTCGGCGTCGGGCAGCGGCATGGTGGCCGCCTCGGCGATGATCCGGTCCGCCATCGCGTCCAGCAGCGCCTGCTTGCTGGGGTAGTGCCAGTACAGGGCGCCGACGCGGACGCCGAGGCTGGTGGCCAGCCGGCGGGTGGACAGCTCGTCCAGTCCGACCTCGTCGAGCAGGGTCAGCGCGGCGTCCAGCACCACGGCCTGGGTCAGGGGCATGGGGTCAAGTCCATCACACGCCTTGCTGGTTGAACACCGCTCAAGTAGCTTGAGCACTGTTCAATTGAGCGGCGTTCAAGGAGTGCGGCGTGCGAGTCGTGGTGATCGGCGCGGGACTGGGCGGGCTGTGCCTGGCCCAGGGGCTTCGGCAGGCCGGGATCGAGGTGGACGTCTACGAGCGGGACCCCGGCGTGCACGCCCGGTTCCAGGGCTACCGGCTCGGGCTGTCCGAGGTCGGGGCCGAGGCGCTGCGCGGCTGCCTGCCCCACCACCTGCACCCGGTGCTGACGGCGATCACCGGCGAGCTGGCCGGCGACCGCCCGGTGGTGGACCCGCGCCTGGAGCCCGTCGGCGACCTCGGGCCGACGACCGGGACCGCCGTGGACCGGCACGTCCTGCGGCACCTGCTGCTCGACGGCCTCGACGTGCGCTTCGGCCACCAGCTCACCGACCACCAGGTCGGGGAGGACGGCCGGGTGCGCGTCCACTTCGCCCACGGCCAGACCACCACCGCCGACCTGCTGGTCGGCGCGGACGGCATCGGCTCGGCCGTGCGGGCCCAGCTCGCCCCGGAGATCCGGCCCGAGGACACCGGGGTCCGGTTCGTGCTCGGCCGCACCCCGCTGACCGACCGGTTCGCCCGGCTGGTGCCCGGTTTCGGCACCGTGGCCAAGGGATCGGGGCTGACCCTGATGCTGGGCCTGATGCGGTTCCGGGTCCCGCCCCGCCAGGCGGCCCCGTGGCTGCCGGACACCCCCGACTACGTGCGGTGGGTGGGGATGCCCACCTCGCCGGCCCCGTTGGCGGAGCTGATGCGGGACTGGCACCCGGACCTGCGCGCGGTGGTCGAGGCCACCGACACCGCGCACAGCGCGCAGCTGTCGATCAGGGTCGTGCGGCCGGGCGCGCGCTGGCCGCTGGGGCCGGTGACCCTGCTCGGCGACGCGATCCACGCCACCTCACCCAGCGGCGGCAACGGAGCCAACACCGCGCTGCGCGACGCGGACCTGTTGCGCCGCAACCTGATCGCCGTCGCCGCCCACCGGGGAAACCTGCTCGACGCGGTCGACGACTACGAACGACAGATGATCGACTACGGCGCCGAGGCGGTCGCCCACAGCCTGCGCGCGCTGCCCTCGTTCGTGCCCACGCCCGGCCCGGAGCCGCTTCCGACCACGCGGTAGCGCCCGCGCGGGCGCGTCCGTCCGAAGGGGAGGCGGCGGTGCACGGCGCAGGGGGTGGATGGCCGGTCGCCACAAGCGATCCGGCCACCCACCCCCTCCGGTCACGCGGTCGAAGCCAGCGACCTCGTCGTGCGCCGGCGGACCAGGTGCGCGGCGGCGCCGAGAACCAGCGCCAGGACCACCAGCGCGGCGCTGACCCAGAGCGGGGAGCGGTGGCCCAGGCCCGCGCTGATCGTGATCCCGCCCAGCCAGGGGCCCAGGGCCGCGCCCACGTTGAACGCGGCGGTGGCGAACCCGCCCGCCAGGGTCGGCGCCCCCGGCGCCGCGTAGAGCGCCTGCGAGATCAACGTCGAGCCGACCCCGAACGCCAACGCGCCCTGAACGCACACGAGCACCACCATCGCCACCGGGCTGCCGGCGGTGAGCGCGAAGACGACCCAGCCGAGCCCCAGCGCCACCCCGCCGACCACCAGCAGCGGAACCGGGCGACTGTCGGCCACCCGGCCGCTGACCGCCACGCCGACGAACGACCCCACGCCGAACAGCGCCAACAGGGCCGGCACCCACAGGGAGTCGAGGCCGGCGACCGTGGTCACCAGCAGCGCGAGGTAGGTGGAGGCGCAGAACGTCGCGCCGTTGACCAGGGCGCCCAGCAGCAGGGTCACCACCAGCCGGGGGTTGCCCAGCGCCCGCAGTTCGGCGCGCGTGGACGGGGTCGTGGTGTCGGAAGCGCGGTCCGGGACCGAGCGCAGGATCGCCACGACCGCCGGCGCCGAGACCAGGGCGATCGCCCAGAACGCCGAGCGCCACCCCCACAGCTGGCCCAGCAGCGCGCCGGCGGGAACACCCGCCACGCAGGCCAGGGTGATGCCGCCGATCAGGACCGAGGTGGCCCGGCCCTTGGCGTCGGGCGGGACCATGCCCGCCGCGGCCGCCAGGGCCACGGCCAGGAACCCGGCATTGGCCAGGGCGGCGACGATCCGCGTGGCCAGCAGCACCTCGTAGCTGGAGGTGAGCGCGCCGAGGACGTGGACGAGCAGGAAGACGACCAGGAAGGCCAGCAGCGCGCGGCGCGGCGGCCAGCGCAGGCTCAGCGCCGCCACCAGCGGCGCGCCGAGGACCATTCCGACGGCGAAGGCCGAGGTGAGCGCCCCGGCGGCCGAGAGGGAGACATTCAGGTCGGTGGCGATGTCGGGCAGCAACCCGGACAGCATGAACTCGGACGTTCCCTGGGCGAAGATCGCCAGTCCGAGGACGTAGAGAGCGAACGGCACGATGAGGACTCCGCAACCATCGAGAGGTCGACAGGGCAGGCCGCGGTGAGCGCGCGCACGAACGGAAGTGTCGCGTGTGGACACACGAGCACCGCGGGGGAGAAGCCGGGCGAGGTCAGGGAAGTGACGTCACCACGGCGGAAACAGCCCGTACGACGGTGATCCGGTGGCGGTCCTCAGCCAGCGACGCCCACGACCTTCCTCAGGGCGTGGCGGGGCGAGAACGCGGAAGAGCCACCGGATGACCGGTGGCTAGCGTCTTGACGCCTCGGGGCTGGACACGAGCGCAGGCTAGCCGCGCCGCGTTCGTCTCGTCCAGACGTTTACCGCCCGCCTCGCTCCGAGCGTCCACTGTGGACCCACGGTGGGATCACCCGTCGGCTCGCCGATCCCCGCAGCGGGCCAGCACGCGGCCGATCAGCCGGGCGCCGTCCGGGAAGCGGTCGGGGTTCGGGCCGGCGTAGTTGAGGCGGACGAACGAGCCGGAGGGCTCGGCGGGGAACCACCCGCCGCCGGGCGCGATCATCACGCCCTCGGCCTCGCAGTCGTCGGTGAGCCGGTCGAGGTCGGTCGCGTCGGGCAGCCGGGCCCAGAGGTTCAGGCCGCCGGGGGGAACGTGGTCCAGGTGTGCCTGCGGGACGTGCTCGGCCAGGCTGGCGACGAGCAGATCGCGGCGGGCCCGCAACTGGTCGCGCAGGGCGCGCAGGTGCGTGCGCCACCCAGGCTGGGTGACGACGTCGAGTGCGGCGGCCTGCAGCAGGCTGCTGACGTACATCCCTTCCGCCCCGCGGTCGGCCAGGACGCGGTCGCGCGCGGGGCCGCGGGCGACGACGGCGGCGACCCGCAGGGCCGGCGACACGCTCTTGGTCAGCGAGCGCAGGTAGACGACGTGGCCGGAGTCATCCAGCGCCGCGACCGGCCGCGCGGTGGTGTCGATCCCGAAGTCGTGAGCCCAGTCGTCCTCCACGAGGAAGGCGCCGTGGGCGCGGACGACGTCGAGGACCCGTTCGACCAGCTCCGGGGACCACTGCGCGCCGGTGGGGTTGGCGTAGTTGGGCTGCGCGTAGAACATGCGCGCCCCGGTCTCCTCGAAGGCGCGCGCGAGCTCGTCGGGGTCCGGGCCCGCCGCGCCGCTGGGCACGGGGACCACCCGCACGCCGGCCTGCGCCGCGGCGAGGATGGCGCCCCAGTAGCTGGGCGACTCCATCAGCAGCGGCTGCCCGAAACCCACCAGGGACCGGAAGATCGAACTCAGGCCGCTCTGGCTGCCGGGCAGGACCACGACGTCGCGCGGGGCCGGCGGGGTCACGCCGACCGGGGTGGCCTCGGCCAGCTCGTGGGCGAACCAGGCCCGCAACTCCGGCAGCCCGGCGACGTCGGACCGGGCCAGCGCCGCGTCGCCGCGGGCGGCCCGCGCGAGCGCGGCGCGCACCAGCCGCTCCGGGAGCAGGTCGCGGTCGGGGTAGCCGGCGTGCAGCACGATCGCGTCGGGCGAGCCGCCGCGCATCGCCGTGGACAGGACCGGGATGCGGGCCTGCGGGGCGCGCAGCGCGCCGGTCTGCCACCCGTAGTCGGGCGGGCGAACGGTCCGCGTGGCCCGGACGAACGTCCCCACGCCGGGGCGGGCCTCGACGAGCCCGAGCGCGCCGAGCGCGTGCATCGCCTTCTGGACCGTGACCGGGCCGGCGCCGTACTTCGCCATCAGCGCCCGGTTGGACGGCACCCGCGCGCCGGGGGGCGCCTGCGCGATCCACGCGCGTAGATCAGCCACGATCCGCGCGGTGTTATCGTTGGACATGTCAGGAGACGATAGCGTTACTGGAAATCGCGTGGCGGTGCTATCGCCCTCGCGGGCCGGCCTGTGGTGGGGTCTGCTGGGCGTGGTGGCGTTCTCGTTCACCGTCCCCTTCACCCGCGTCGCCGTCGGGGGCCTGTCGCCGTTGTTCATCGGCTCGGCGCGCGCCGTCGTCGCGGCGCTGTTGGCCGCCGCCGCGCTCGTCCTGACCCGGCAGCCCCTGCCGAGGGGGTGGCAGTGGGGGCGGCTGGCCGTGGTCGGCGGCGGGGTCGTCGTCGGTTTCCCGCTGTTGACCTCCTACGCGCTCACCACCGCGTCGGCCGGCCACGGCGCCGTGGTGATCGCGCTGCTCCCGGCGACCACCGCGGCGATGGCGGTGGCTCGCGGCAAGGAACGCCCGCCCGCGTCGTTCTGGGTCATGGCGGTGGCCGGCGCCCTCGCCGCGCTGGGATTCGCGTCCCTGCAGGGCGACGGGTTCGGCCGGCTGAACTGGTCGGACCTGCTGCTGTTCGCCGCGGTCGCCGCCGCGGCGGTCGGCTACGCCGAGGGCGGACTGCTCGCCCGCGAGCTCGGCTCCTGGCAGACGGTGTCCTGGGCGCTCGTGCTGTCCGCACCCCTCATGATCGCCCTGACGGTGGTGTCGGTGGTCCAGCAGCCGCCGTCGGGCACGCCGGCGCAGTGGGCGGCGTTCGCCTACCTCGCGGTGGTGAGCATGTTCCTCGGCTTCTTCGCCTGGTACCGCGGGCTGGCCATCGGCCCGATGGCGCAGGTCAGCCAGGTGCAACTGGTCCAGCCCGTGCTGAACATCGCCTGGGCGGCGCTGCTGCTGCGCGAGGAGCTGACCTGGCCGACCGTCCTCGGCGGCCTCGCCGTCATCGTCTGCGCCGGCGTCGCCGTGCGCATCCGCCTCGACCGCGACCCGGCGGGCACGGGCGGGCAGAAGCGAGCCGGGCGGACCGACAACGCTGTGGCCAGCGAGAACACCGACTCGGCCACGGATCTCCACGCGGTCCGGTAGCGGTGCTCCCGCCCGGGTCGCGGTGACCACACGCCGCGACCCGGGCAGGACTGGGGGCCCGGGACGCGGGTGTGGTCGTCCTCATACTCGGTCCACTTTGACCTTCCCACATATGTGAATGTTTGAGCATGGTCGTACCAGCGAGTCCACAGAGGACACGAGGAGGACCGTGATGGACAACCAGCTCTTCGACTACAGCCCGATCACCGAGCGCGCGCCGATCCAGTGGCCCGGTGGCGCCCGGGTCGCCTTCTACCTCGGCGTCAACGTCGAGCACTACCAGGTGGACCAGCCCTCGACCAGCATCTTCGCCGGAACCGCCGGGCTGGCGCCCGACCCGCTCAACTACGGCTGGCGCGACTACGGCCCCCGGGTGGGCATCTGGCGGCTGATCGACACCCTGGACCGGCACGGCCTGCGCGCCAGCGTGCTGCTCAACTCCGAGGTGACCCGCCACAACCCGCAGATCATCGAGGCGGGCACGGCCAGGGACTGGGCGTGGATCGCCCACGGCCGGGACAACTCCACCTTCCAGGCGGACATGACCGTCGAGGAGGAGCGCGCCTACCTGACCGACGTCGTGGAGACCATCGAGAAGGCCACCGGCCGGCGACCCCGGGGCTGGATGGGCCCGGCGCTCACCGAGACGTTCCAGACCCCGGCGCTGCTGGCCGAACTCGGCCTGAACTACGTTCTGGACTGGTGCAACGACGACCAGCCCTACCGGCTCAACGTGCCCGGCATGCTCAGCGTGCCCTACGGCATCGAGCTCAACGACATCAGCCTGTTCGTGGGCAAGAGCCTCAGCGGCCCGGACTTCGTCCAGATCGTCAAGGACCAGCTCGACCAGCTCTACGCCGACTCCGCCGACAGCGGCCGGGTCATGGCGCTGGCCGTGCACCCCTTCGTGATCAACCAGCCGTTCCGGCACAAGTACCTGGACCAGGCGCTGGAGTACGTCGTGAACCACCCCGGGGTGTGGCTGACGACCAGCGACGAGATCGCCGAGCACTACGCCAGGACCACCACCGCGCCCTCGGCGTGACCGCCGGCGCCCCGGCACCTTTTCTCACAGTCGTCTCGCTTCCGTCACAGTGACGGAAGCGAGACGACTTTCCAGATCCCGCCTCAACTGCAACGGGTCTATGACGAACGGCGCGCCGTTCCGACAGGAGGCGCGCCGTTCGCACCGTTGCTCCCCTTGTTACAAGGAAGCCGGAGCCTTCTTGTACCAGCCTGCAATCACGCTAACCAGATGCACGATGTTCTGGGTGCGCATGATTGGCGCCGCGGCGTTCGGCTCAAAATCGGCGCTCGCGTCACTCGTGCGCCAGATGCTAGTTTCCGTAACTGGCGCGGTCATATGCGGGTCCAAGCGCTTGAAAAACGCAGTGATATCATCAAGCTCCACTGGGTTCTCGCCCGCGCGCAGCTCGCGGAACACACCCCCGAGGACGCGCAACATGCCAACCGAGCCGAGCAGCGAAGTGCGGCGCAGTTCCTGGGCCAGAGTCAACTCTCCTGGCTTTCGTACCGCGTCAGGATCATCCTCAGTGATAGCAGCCAGGCTGGCGAAGGCGTTGGAGATGACGTCGAGGAAGTCCTTGACCTGCTCGATCACCTCCCCGTCGGAAAGGGTTTGCTCCGCCTTCTTGCTGATTCGTCCACCGGCTCCAGCAATGACAGCCCGAGTGATGTCGGCGACGTGCTTTGCGCCCATGAGATTCGGGTTCTTCGTCGTCATGCGGTCCTGTTCCGGGTCGACGCGCCCCTTGAGCAGGGGGTGGTCGATCACGTCGGACAGGGTCCGATTGGCAACCTTGTAGTTATCGAATCGAGCACGGACGGCACTGCTGATGCCTTTAGCATTGTCTGCAACATCGACGAACATCTGCTGAGCCTTGATCGGATCTGGCTCCACGTAGATGTCCAGGCCGACGTACTCGTTCTTCAGTCGATTCATCTGGCCGATGAGCTTCTCGCGCTCGGCCTGCAGCTTGGCGGCCTTCTCGGGGCTGACCTTGCGCGCCATCTCGCGGTCAACATTCGCGATAGCATCGGTAATGCGCTGCTTCTCGATGGAGACTCCGAGGACGCGGTGCTGCCCGTCGATCGTTCGGAGGGAGGAGATGCCGCCGATCGCCCACGGAACGGTGAGATACCCGACTGCCCCGTGCTCGTCAACTTTCTCGAACAAACAGCCACCGCTATCTCGCGCCAGAAGGGCGGGGGCGACCCAGTCCTGCTTGCTGTCGAGGTACTGGCCGAACTGCTTGGCGTGCAGCCGGTCAACCTTGCGGTTGTCCTTGTCAACGTTGTTGGGGTCAGGGATCGGCAAGATCGTGGGAAGGTCGAGGAGAGGGACACGGGTGGTGTAGACAGCCCGGCCGCCTTGCACAGTCTTGATGGCCAAGTACGTGCTGGAGTCCTGCGGCTTGGACAGACGCAACGGGTCGACGTTGATGCTGATGGTAAGCCCCCTGTCGGGTCAGTAACTCTTAAACCTCCCGATCAAGGCGCTACGGTAGCAGACAGTCAACAGCCAGGTCGGATAAGTTCTAGATCTGGGCGAGTCGTGAACCAGCCGAGACTCAGTTCGCGGTGTGCCGCCTTGGGTTGGCCCTCTTTCAGGCTCATGTATGTTGAGCTATTCGGAGTAGTTTACTAGTGCATGTCCGCTGGCGAGCAGAACTCTTCGTAGGCCCACCATGACTAGCGCCAAGTGGCTACACCAGCGAGGCGCTCGTCCATTCGGGCCAGGGGCCGAGGATGATGGGGAAGCCTCTGAACCAAGGCGGCGAACCTCGAAGCATCGAAACCCGGCAAGTAGGCACTGTCTTATAACTCAATGAACAGCTTGCCCGCCTGATCGATGGACACTACTGCGGGGAAGTGAGCACGGGGCCCGCGGGTCCGCGGTGGAGCCTCCCGTCCACTGGCTTGCAGCCCGGTCGACCTCCGCAAAACCTAGGCCTTCTGGTCGTCAACACCACCAATCTTCACGATGTGGCCAGCTGGGACGGACATTGGGTGCTCTCAGAAGGCGGTGTGGGTCTCGCTTCGGGGGTCGCCGTGCGCGACGTGGGCGTCGTACAGACCGGACCGGGCTGAGCGCCGCCACGGGCGGGCGAGGCGGAGGGCGACGTCGATGGTCGGGTCGGCGGTGTGCCGGTCGAGATCGGCCACCACGACGCCGGGCTGTCCGTCGCCGGCGCAGCGGGCCGCCCACTGGCCGCCCGGGGCGACGAGGCCGGCGGGCACGGTCGCGCTGAACTGGGCGGGAAGGGAGTAGCCCACCCAGTAGCAGTAGAGGGTCGCGTACGCCTGGGCGACCGTCGCGCGGGCGGCGTCGTCGACCATCACCGAGACCAGCACGCAGTCCACGTCCAGCCGTTCGTACTCGGCGAACAGCTCGGGGAAGCTGACCTCGACGCACACCGCGCAGCCGAACCGGAACCCGTCGACCTCGAAGACCAGGGGCCGGGTTCCCGGGGTGTACAGGAACTGGAGTTCGGTGTGGGACAGGAAACGCTTGTCGTAGCGGTCGACGAGCTGGCCCTGGTCGGAGACGACGTAGAGGCTGTTGTGCGGCCGGCGCGCACCGGAAAGCTGGTGCGGGGAACCGAAAACGGTCCAGATGCCCAGTTCGCCCGCCAGCTCGGCGATCGCTTCGGCCTCCTCGCGCATCACCGGCCACGCCGCGCGGCTCCAGTCCGCCGGGCCGACCTGGTCCGGGCCGGCGGAGGACAGCGCGTACTTGCTGGGGTAGGTGATGGCGCCCTCGGGGAACTGCACCAGCCGCGCCCCGGCGGCGCTGGCCCGACGCATCAGCGCGCGGATCTCCCGCCCGCTGGCCCGCAGGGCCCCGGAGTCGGAAGGGTCCTCCGGCACCGTGCTCTGCGCCACTGCCACCCGAATCTTCCCCGACACCCGTCGAGCCTAGAACAGGCCACGGAGTCTGGGAGAACCCGCACGAACACGGCGGAAACCCATGCCACGCACCAGAAACGGGCAGATGCCGAGGTTGGTTGGTCGGCGCGGACCGGAATCTCCGCGCCGACCAACGGGGTCAGGCGGTGGCGGCCCGCTGGTCACCGGCGACGATGTGGTCGACGAAGCCGTAGGCCAGCGCCTCCTCGGCGTCGAACCAGCGGTCCCGGTCGGCGTCGGCGGTGATCCGCTCCACGGTCTGCCCGGTCTGCTGCGCGGTGATCTCGGCGATCCGCCGCTTCATCTTGCCGAACACCTCGGCCTGGATGCGGATGTCGCTGGCCACCCCGCTGATGCCGGCCGAGGGCTGGTGCATCACGATCCGCGTGTTGGGCAGCAGGTAGCGCTTGCCCGGGGTGCCGGAGGACAGCAGGAACTGGCCCATCGAGGCCACGAAACCCATGCCCCAGGTCGAGACGTCCGGCTGGATGAGCCGCATCGTGTCGTAGATGGCCATGCCCGCGGTGACCGAGCCGCCCGGCGAGTTGATGTAGAAGGTGATGTCCTTGTCCGGGTCCTCGGCGGCCAGCAGCAACAGCTGCGCGACGATCCGGTTGGCCACCTCGTCGGTGACCTCCGAGCCGAGGAAGACGATGCGGTCCCGCAGGAGATGCTCGTAGATCGAGTCGTTGGCCGACGGTGCGACGGCGGCCCGCATCACGGGCACCAGGTGAAGAGACATGTTGCCTGCCTTGGTTGTCTGACGCCGAACGCGACCGACGGTAGGAGCCCGCCACCGGTGTTCCGGGCGGTGTTCGCTCAGGGCATGCTGGCGTTCGCCGCAAGCGATCGGCGACTGCTCCGTACGGCCGCCGATGCCTGAGCCCTCCCGTTGACCGGGTGCGGTTGGCCAATCGAACGCCGGAGTCGACCCCGCTGCCGACTGGAGCGGTGGGCTCAGCGCGCGGTCTGGTGGTGGAGCAGCCGTTCGTTGAGGTGGTGGCGCGCGGCGTCCACGTTGATGACCGTGTCCGCGGTGAGGGTGTCGGTCAGCTCTGCGCAGGCACGGGCGGCGGCCGCCGCGCGGGGCAGCATCAGGTTCTCGTAGGCGCGGACGGCCTGGTCGAGGTCGTCGTGGGCGGCGAGCGCGGTGGCCAGGTCGGCGCCGTCGAGCAGGGCGAGGTTGGCGCCGATGCCGTACGGGGGCATGAGGTGGGCCGCGTCGCCGAGCAGGGTGATGCCGGGGACGTGGTCCCAGGTGTGCCCGACGGGCAGGACGTGCAGGGGCCGGTTGACGAACCCGCCGTCGGACTCGCGGAGCAGGTCGAGCAGGCTGTCGTGCCAGCCGTCGAACACCGCGAGGAGGTGCTCGCGCACGGCCGCGGTGTCGTCGAGGTCCAGGCCGGCGGCGACGTGCCAGTCGGCCGGCACGTGGAGTCCGGCGTAGACGCGGAGGTGGCCACCGCTGTTGCGTTGGGCCGACAGCATGGTGCGGCCGGACTTCGCCGCCAGGGTGCCGTTGCCGACCAGGCGCGCCAGCGCGGGGTGGCGGGTGTCGACGTCGTCGAGGAAGGTTTCGACGATGGTGTCGCCCGTGTAGGTGGGGGTCGCGTCGGACAGCGCGGGGCGGGTCCGCGACCAGGCGCCGTCGGCGCCGACGACGAGGTCGAAGTCCTGGGTCGTGCCGTCGCCGAAGCGCAGGCGCGCGGTGCCGTCGTCGAGCGGGGCGACCCCGCGAACCGACTGTCCCCAGTGGACGGTGCCAGGGGGCAGGGAGCCCAGCAACAGGCCGCGGAGCTGGCCGCGGTCGATCTCGGGCGCGCCGCTCGCGCCGTCGGCGGGGCGCTCGTGGTGCACCAGCGCGCCGGTGATCGGGTCCAGGCCCCGCAGTTCCTGGCCTTCGGGGCGGGCCAGGGCGCGGAACTCCTCGAACAGGCCCGCGGCGCGCAGCGCGGCCTGGCCGGTGTCGACGTGCAGGTCCAGCATGCCGCCCTGCCAACGGGCGTGCGCGGAGGCCTCGCGCTCGAACACGGTCACCCGGCGGCCGTGCCGGTGGAGGATGCGGGCGCAGGCGAGGCCGCCGATACCGGCGCCGACGACCGCGATACGAGGGCTGGGGACAGCGTTCACGGCAGCGAGGTCCTTCGTGACGAGGGGGATGGGATCGCGCCGGAGGTGATCGGGGCGCGTCCCCAGGAGAACACACCATCGACCAAAAGTGCAACGGTTCAACTTTTTGTTCGTTACACCTTTGCTGGGTAGGGTGGCGGCATGACGGAGCCGACCGGGCGGCGCGAACGCAAGAAGGCCCAGACCCGCAAGGCCCTGGCCGACGCCGCGCTCGCGCTGTTCCTCGAACGCGGCTACGACGACGTCGGGGTCAGGGAGGTGGCCGAGGCGGCGGACGTGTCGGTGACCACCCTGTTCAAGTACTTCCCGAGCAAGGAGGCGCTGGTCTTCGACATCGACCAGGAGGTCGAGGCGGCGCTCGTGGCCGCCGTGCGCGACCGCGCCCCCGGCCAGCCCGTCCTGGGGGCGCTGCGCGAGCACATCCTGCACCGGGTGACCGTGGTCGCCGGGTACCCCCACGCCCCGGCCTTCACCCGCATGATCGAGAACACCCCGGCGCTGCGCGAGTACGCCCGCCGCATGTGGCTCCGCCACGAGACCGCGCTGGCCCAAGCCATCGCCGCCGAGCTCGACGCCCCCGAGGGCGACGTGGCCTGCGCCGCCCTGGCCCGGTTCGCGCTGGAGGCCGTCGAGCTGGCGCACCGGCACCCCGACCCGACCGAGGCGGTCGAGGTGATCTTCACCATGCTCGAACGCGGGTGGGCGGCCACCAGCCCCGACGCCTGAACCCCCACGCCGGGCCGGCGAACCCGACAGGCGCGGAAATGCCCGGGTTACCCGGAAAACAGCACGGACAGGAAGCGGGCGGCCCCGCGCCGACCGGACCAGGGCTGTCCGCCAGGTCGAGTCATCCCGGGCGCGGCCGGAATAGCGCGGACGACGGACGGGGTTGATCCGCACATGAAGTTCGGCTTCTCAACTTTCGTGACCGACGAGGGAATCCGCCCCGACGTGCTGGGCCGCGCGCTGGAGGAGCGCGGGTTCGACGCCGTGTTCCTGGCTGAGCACTCCCACATCCCCCGGGGGTCGACGTTCCCCGGCGGCGAGGAGCTCACGCGCGACTACTACCGGACGCTCGACCCGTTCGTCGCCCTGACCGCGGCCGCGACCAGCACCACGAACCTGTTGCTGGGCACCGGAATCGCGCTGCTGCCCCAGCGCGACGTCATCCACACCGCCAAGGAGGTCGCCACCCTCGACCTGCTCTCCGGCGGCCGCGTGATCTTCGCCGTCGGCGTGGGCTGGAACCTGGGGGAGATTCGCAACCACGGCGTCGACCCCCACACCCGCGGCCGCCGGATGGACGAGCAGTTGGCGGCGCTGAAGGTGATCTGGACCCAGGACGAGGCCGAGTTCCACGGCGAGCACGTGCGGTTCGACCCGATCCACATGTGGCCCAAGCCGGTCCAGCGGCCGCACCCGCCGATCTACATCGGTGGGAACAGCGCCGCGGCGCGGGAGCGCGTGGCCGCGCACGGCGACGGCTGGTTCCCGACCGAGCTCGCGCCGGAGAAGATCCCCGGGGTGCGGGAGTGGCTGGCCGAGCGCGGCCGCACCGACGTCGTGCTCAACGTCGTCGTCCCCCAGAACGACCCGGCGGCGCTGGAGGCCCACATCGAGGCCGGGGTGGACCGCGTGACCTTCCACTCCGGATGGCTGACGGAGGCCGACGCCCTGCGGAAACTCGACGAGCTCGCCGCCCTGACCGAGCGCTACCGCGACTGAGGCCCGCGCACCGGCAACCGACCCCCTGCCGAACCCGCGTCCGGGTTCGGCAGGGGGGTGACCGGGCGGGGGCTCACGCGATGGGAGGCGCGCGCCCTACTTCGGCGCCTGGAAGCCGCCGATCCTCTGTTCCAGCAGTTCGGCCAGCCGCAGCGGGGTGCGGTCCTCGAACGCCGGGCCGATGAGCTGCACTCCGACCGGCAGGCCCTCGGGGGACCGGCCCGCTGGCACGGCGGTGGCGGGCAGGCCGGGCATGGTGGCCAGACCAGCCCACACGAGCTGGTCGAAGTACGGGTACTCGACGCCGTCGATGTCGATCCGGCGTTCCAGCGGATTGGGCGTGTGGTCGTGCGGGAACGCGGGCGTCGGCGTGATCGGGCACACCACCACGTCGAACTCGGCGAACAGCTCCCGCCAGCCGTGGCGGTGGAGCTCGCGGCGGTTGTTCGCCTCCATCCAGTCGCGGTGGCTGAACACCATGGCGCGCAACCGCACGGCGTCAAGGCTCTGGTCGTCCGCGCTCAGGCCGGCGACGCGGGTTCGCAGCCGCTCGTACGACTCCATGGGAAAACGCGCGACGGAGCCCGAAATCAGCAACTGCATGTAGAGCGTCGCGGCTTCGGTCAGATCGGGCAGCAGCCGACTGTGCCGTTCGACGCGGGCGCCGCCGTCGACCAGCGCGTCGGCCACCCGGTTCACGCCCGCCCGCACGGCGGACCCGGTCGGGATGAGCGGGTGCTCGTCGAGGACCAGGACCCGGAAGTCGCCGAGCCGCTCGTGGCGCGCGGGCGGCAGCGTCACGTCGTGCGCCTTGCCGAACGTCAGCGGGTCCGGTCCGGCCATGACGTCGAGCAGGAGCGTGAGGTCGCGGGCGGTGCGCGCCATCGGACCGACGACGGCGAGGTCGAGGTCGACCGGCAACGCTGGTGCCGGCGGCGCGACCATGCCCCGGGGTGCCGCCAGTCCGAGCGTCGGCTTGTGCGCGTAGACACCGCAGAAGTGCGCGGGGGTGCGCAGCGAGCCGGCGATGTCGGAGCCGAGGGACAACGCGCCGAATCCGCACGCCAGGGCCGCGGCTGATCCGCCGGAGGATCCGCCCGAGGTGCGACCGTGATCCCACGGGTTGTTGGTGGTGCCGTAGATCTCGTTGAAGCTCTGGATGTCCTGCAGCCCCAAGGGCACATTGGTCTTACCGAGCACCACCGCGCCGGCGGCCCTGAGCCGTGACACCTGCACCGCGTCCTCGGCCGGCACGTAGTCCCGGTGCGGCGGCATGCCCCAGGTCGTGGGCAGCCCGGCCATGTTGTAGGACTCCTTGACCGTCACCGGAACACCGAGCAGCGGCCGATCCTCTCCGCGGGCGCGCGCCTGGTCGGCACGGCGCGCGGCGGCCCGAGCGCGGTCGAAGTCCGGAACACAGATCGCGTTGATCACCTTGTCGTCCCGCTCGACACGGGCGATCGCCTCGTCGGTCAATTCCACCGAGGTCACGTCACCGGCACGCAACGCGGCCATCATCTCTTCGGCCGACCGAAAACTCCACTCCATGAATTCGACGCTATGGGCCTGCCGCGGAGGCCATAAAATTCCGCGTCGTGCAACAGGGAGGCCGAACGGGCCACCTCCAGCGGCGCAGTCGCGCTCTCGTTCCGCCATCGAAGGTGCTCCATCGCAGGTCAGAGCGTCGATGGCGGGCACATTCCACCGGCGCAGGCCATGAGGGGCCGCGTCGTGCAACAGGACGGACGTCTCAATTCCTGTCCGCTGACCGTTGGTGTTTCTGATCGTCATTGGGTCCTGCCCAGAACATCGTTTGTCGACGGGCAATTGTCGTCACGTTCCTCGACGTCCGCTCATGCCGCCGGGAGGGCGTTCGCCAGTCCGGCTGCGCCGCCCGCACGTCCGGGTTCAGGCGTTCTTCCGGCGACGGGCGCGGCGCGCGGTGGAGGCCACGGCCGTGGCGTTGGCGGAGACGATGACCGCGATCGCCGCCCACGCCGCCCAGTCCAGTCGCTGGTCCAGCACGACCATGCCGACCAGGGCGGCCAGCACCGGGTTCACACTCATGAAGATCCCGAAGGCGGCAGCCGGCACCCGGCGCAGGGCGAGCAGGTCGGCCAGGAACGGGACCGCGGAGGACAGCACGCCGGCGGCGAGCGCGCAGCCGAGGGCGCCGGCGCTCGGCGGGTGGTGCCACAGCACCACCGCGCCGACGGGCAGGTAGAGCGCCGCCGACACCGCGGCGGCGGCCGCCGAACCCTGGGCGCCGGGCAGCCGGGCGCCGACGGTGCGGTTGAGCAGGATGTAGCTCCCCCAGCAGACCGCGGCCAGCAGGGCCAGGCCGATCCCGAGGTAGTCGGTGCTGGGCTGGGGCCGGGTGAGGACCGCGACCGCGCCGGCGGCGGCGAGCGCGCGCACCAGGTCGGCGCCCCGGCGGGAGCCGGCCAGTGCCACCGCGAGCGGGCCGAGGAACTCCAGCGTGACGGCCAGACCGAGCCCGATGCGCTGGATCGCCGAGTACAGCGACAGGTTCATGGTGGCGAACACCGCGGCCAGTGCCAGCACCGGCCACCACTGACGCGCGGTGAAGGAGCGCCAGCGGGGCCGTCCCACCGCCAACAGCACCACCCCGGCCACCCACTGGCGCACCGCCACCACGCCCACGGGTCCGATCACCGGGAAGGCCAGCGCCGCGACGGCCGCGCCGACCTGGTTGGACAGTCCGCTGCCCACCATCATCGCCGTCCCCACCCATCGACCGGAGCTCCCGGCCGCGTTCCCGTCAGGGGACGGTGCCGGCGTTTCCTGACTCTGCGTCGCCATGCGGCCAGGCTCGACAGCCCCCGCGCATACGCAAAATGCATCCGACACGTCATCGATACGGTGAACGCATGGATCTGGAGTTGCGGCATCTGCGCTGCCTGGTGGCGATCGTGGACACCGGCGGCTTCACCGACGCCGCCGTCGAGCTGGGCGTCTCCCAGGCCGCGGTCTCCCGCACCCTGCGGTCCCTGGAACAGGTGCTGGGCGTGCGACTGCTGCACCGCACCAGCCGCGCCGTCACCCCCACCACCGCCGGCGTGCAGGTCCTCGCCCGGGCCCGCCACCTGCTGGCCGAGGCCGAGAACCTGGTCCGGGAGGCCACCACGGGCCACACCCGACTGCGCATCGGCCACGCCTGGTCCGCGATGGGCCGCCACACCGCGGAGTTCCTGCGCCGCTGGGCCGACCGGTATCCCGACATCGAGCTCCACCTGGTCCGCACCAACACCGCCACCGGCGGGCTGGCCGAGGGGCGGTGCGACCTGGCCGTGGTGCGCACCGCCGTCGACACCCGCCGCTACGCCCACGCCGTCGTCGGCCACGAACGCCGTTACGTCATCATGGCCGCCGACGACCCCTGGACCCGCCGCCGGTCCCTCACCCTGGGGGAGATCCGCGACCGCGTCCTCATCGTGGACCGCCGCACGGGCACCACCACCGTCGACCTGTGGCCCGCCGACGCCCGCCCCGCCCTGGAGTTCACCCAGGACATCGACGACTGCCTCGCCGCCATCGCCACCGGCCGCTGCGTGGGGATCACCCCGCACGCCACCGTCACCCAGTACCGCCGGGACGGCATCGCCTACCGGCCCCTGCGCGACGCCGCCCCGGTCCCGGTCCAGCTCGTCTGGCGTCGCCACGACCCGCACCCGGCGACCCACGCCGCCGTCGCGCTGCTCGCCGACCTCTACCGCGAGCGACCCCGAGCGGAACCATGAGGTGCGGGGCTCGTCGCGTGGCGACGAGCCCCGCACCTCATGTTCTGGAAAACAGCTCCGACGTGTCCTCTGCGGTCCTCCGCGCTGGTCGGCCGTGGCGCCAGTGGGAGTCGCGCTCGTCGCCGGTGACCTCGATGTGCTGCGTTGATCGACCCTCGACGGGCTACGCGTGGGCGCGCAGCGCGGCGACGAGCCACTCGAACGCCGGGACGCTGGGCGGGAACGGCGGCCGGTTGTTGATCACGCCCAGCAGCTGCCAGTACCGCTCCACCCGCCGGTCGGTGAAGGTCTCCACGTCGTCGGCCATGCGGAGACGCTCCTCGGCGGGGGTGTCGGCGGGGACGATCCGGTCGAGGATCTCCTTGCCCTCAGCCGAATCCGGCGTGATGCCGGCGGTCACCGCGCCACCCGCGTGCTCCATCACGGGCCCCGGGTCGACGGCGCGCTGAGGTTCCTCGCTCCGCGCGCCGGTCACCGCCATCTGCCGAACCCGCTGCTGGAAGTCGGGATCGTCGACCAGTTCGGCCAGTTCCACCCACGCGTCGACCTGCTCGGGCGTCGGGTCCTCGGGAAGCTCGGTGGGCAGTTGGCGCATGGCGTGCGCGATGTGCGCGCCCGGAGCGTCCGGGTCGACGCCCTCGAAGGTGCGGTCGACGAACTCGTCGATGATGCGCTGCCGCTCCCGGGCGGAGAGCTGGGCCAGTTTGTGCATAAGTCTCATCTCCTCGGTGGTGCTTTTCCGTGCGGCGACCGACCGCAGCACCGCGCGACGCAACTGGAGGGTCCGGATCTCGGCGTCGAGGGCGCGCACGTGCGCCCTGGCGACGTCGGCCAGCGTGAGCTGCCCGTCCAGGACCTTCTGGACGGTGTCCAGGCCCAACCCCAGCTCGCGCAGCGTGCGCGCCAGGTCCAGACGGGCGACGGCCTCGGTGTCGTAGAGCCGGTAGCCGCCCGCCGACCGGGCGGTCGGCGGGAGGATGTCGCTGTCGGACCAGAAGCGGATGGTGCGCACCGGAAGCCCGGTGCGCTCGGCGAGCTGCCCGATGGTGAACAGCTCGCTGTGGTCGTCGATCACGGGTTCAGCCTCGACCTTCCAGCGACTGGAGACTCAACTCCATTTTCGGGCCGACGCCCGAGGGGCGCGGTCCCGTGCTCGTCACGAGCGTCGGGGCTACCGGTCGGCCCGGCGGGGGAGGCGGTCGAGGAACGTCCTGACCAGCGCGGCGAACTGGTCGCCGTGGCTGAGGTACAGGTCGTGCCCCGCGCCCTCGACGGTGACCAGTTCGGCGCCGGGCCGGCGGCGCACCATCTCCGCGCCGTGCTGCGGGGAGATCAGGGGACTGTCCCCGCCGCGCACCAGCAGCACCGGCTGCGCGCCGCCCGCCCAGTCGTCCCACCACGCGCCGCGGACGTTCCGCTTCACCTGGTCCACCTCCTCGGCGTCCCACAGGAAGTGCCAGCCGTGCTCGTCCTCGGCCGCGCTCTCGGTGAAGTGCTCGACGACCCCGAGCCGTACGGCCTGGCCGATCGCGGCGAGCAGCGCGGCCAGGGTGGGGAAGTGGCGCGGGAGGCCGAGGATCTCGGTGTCCTGGGGCACCGAGATCTCCGCGCCGATGTCCACCACGACGGCCGCCGACACCAGCTCCGGCCGCCGCGCGGCCAACTGGTAGGCGTTGATCCCGCCGAGGGAGTGGCCGAGGACGACGGCCGGTGCGAGACCGAGTTGCTCGATCACCGAGGCGGCGTCGCGCAGGAACCCCTCCCGGCCGTAGTCCGCCGGGTGGTCGGAGCGGCCGTGCCCCCGCTGGTCCACCGCGATCACCCGGTAGTCCGGCCCGAGGCGTTCGGCGAGGCCGAGGAACACCCGTCCCCTGCCGTAGGCGCCGTGCAGCGCCAGGACCGGACGACCGCTTCCGCCGGTGTCCACATAGGCCAGTTGGTGGCCTTCCGGCATGCGCAGGTACCCGGTCCTCGCGCTCTGGGCGGCGGTCATCTCGTGCTCCCCTCGTCGTCGGCGCCGGCCACTCTATTCGAGGGCTCTCTAATCGAGTCACTACTATGGCGGCAGACACAGGAAGGGTGGGACCGTGCTGACGTTGTGCATCCTCGGGTTCCTCTACGAGGAGCCGCTGCACGCCTACGACCTCAGGCAGCGCATCTCCGGGCTGAGCGGGCACATCCGCCCGGTCAGCGACGGGGCGCTGTACCCGGCGCTCAACCGGCTCCAGGCCGCCGGGCACCTCACCAAGCACGCCGAGGCGGGTTCTGGGGCCACGCCGAGGAACGTGCTGCGGCTGACCGACAGCGGCCGGGCCGAGTTGCTGCGCCGCCTCCGGGAGCCGGCCGAGGTCGAGGTCACCGACCGGAACTCGTTCCTGATCCTGCTGGCCTTCCTGGGGCACCTGCCCGACCCGGCCGACCAGGCTCGGGTGCTGCGGCGCAGGCTGGAGTTCATGGAGCAGCCCGCGAGCTACTTCTACGACCGGGGGCGGCCCCTGCGCGCGGCCGACATGACCGACCGGTTCCGCAGGGGGATGCTCACGCTCGCCGGGGCGACCAGCCGGGCCGACCGGGCGTGGCTGCGGCAGACGATCGCCGAGCTGGAGTCAGCCGAGGCGGAGGAACGCGATTCCCGGCCGAATTCCTAGGCGGCCACACGGCGGGGCCGTAGCGTCACGGTGACGAAACTCGGGCGGCGCGGTGCGATCGTCGCTCGCGGGGGAGGAGCGGCCGCGCCGGCTCGTCATCGCGGTCGCGACGTTAGAAGGCGGGCGTTGGAGCCTCGCCGCTGACGCTCAGGCCTCGCCCGACTCGCGCCGGTCGGGCTGCGCCTGCAGCCCGTCGAGCAGGTAGGCCAGTCCCGCCCGGTAGCTGCCGTCCCAGTCGTCGTCGTAGAGATAGCCGTTGGCGGCCAGCGTCGGGTACCGGTCCCGCTCGGCCCGCAGCTGCGCCTGACCCACCTGGCGTTCCTCGTCGGTGATGTGCAGGGCCGTCTCCGAGGCCGTCGACCCCATGACGTGGTTGTAGAGCGCCCAGGTCGCCGCGGCCAGGCGACGCCCGGTGAACCCGGCGCCGAGCAGGGTCGCCTGCAGGATCTCCATCCACGCCAGGAAGTTCGGGCCGATCGTGGGGCGGCGCCGCGCCGGCACGGTCGCGGCCCAGGGGTGGCGCAGCAACGTGGCCCGCCACGCCGACAGCACCGAGGTGACGTCCTCGCGCCAGTGTGAGCTGGGCACCAGGTCGGGGGAGATCTCTCCGAAGATCGCGTCCACGGCGAGGTCGATCACGTCGTCCTTGGTGTCCACGTGCCAGTACAGCGAGGGGGCGGCGACGGCGAGCCGCTCGGCCAGCCGGCGCATGGTGAGCCGGTCGATGCCCTCCTCGTCGAGCAGGGCGACGGCGGCCTCGACGATCCGCGCGCGGGTCAGCGGCGGCTCCCCTTTGGTCGCGCGGCGAGGCCGCAGCCAGATGCTGCGCACTCCGGTGCCGTCGCGCTGGTCGCGTCCCTCGCCCACGTCGCCGTTCCCACCCCGTCTGATCCCGACCGCCCTGACCGTCGCGATCAGTGTAGTAGCGTGTTCGCCGCAACTAACAGCGTTCGAGAGTAACTAACTACGTTAGTCAGGTGGTGGAGTGATGGTGGACAGCACGGGGGGACCGGCCTCCCGTCGGCAGCGGTGGTGGACGTTGCCGGTGGTGAGCGCGGCCCAGCTCCTGGTGGTCCTGGACGGCACGATCGTGAACATCGCGTTGCCGTCGGCCCAGCAGGCGCTGGGCATGTCCGACGCGAGCCGGCAGTGGGTGGTCACCGCGTACGCGCTGGCCTTCGGCGGCCTGCTGCTGATCGGCGGCCGGATCAGCGGCGCGGTCGGCCACCGGCGCGCCTTCGCGGTCGGCCTGGCCGGCTTCGCCGCCGCGTCCGCCCTGGGCGGGATCGCCGCCAGCCCCGCGGTGTTGTTCGCCGCCCGGGCCCTGCAGGGGGTGTTCGCGGCCGCGCTCGCGCCGGCGGGCCTGTCGTTGTTGACCACCACGTTCACCGAGCCCCGCGAGCGCGGCCGGGCGTTCGGGGTGTTCGCGGCGGTCGGCGCCGCCGGCTCGGCCGTCGGCCTGGTCGTGGGCGGACTGCTCACCGAGTACGCCGACTGGCGGTGGTGCCTCCACATCAACGTCCCGGTCGCGGCGCTCGCCCTGGCCGGCACGGTGTTCGTGCCCCGGGACCGCCCGGGCGCCCCCGGCAGGGGACGGCTCGACGTCGCGGGCGCGCTGCTCAGCGCGGCGGGCTTCGCCGCCGTGGTCTACGCCTTCAACGAGGCCGAGTCGCTGGGGTGGACCGCGCCGCGGGTGCTGGGCCTGCTGGGCGGCGGTGTTCTGCTGCTGGGGGCGTTCGTCGCCGTGGAGACGCGGTCGGCGCACCCGCTGCTGCCGATGCGCGTGCTCCTGCACCGCGGGCGGGGCGGCGCGATCACGGCGATCGCCCTGATGTTCGTCGCGATGTTCGGCTTCTACCTGTTCATGAGCTACTACACGCAGACCGTCCTGGGCTACACGCCGGTGCAGGCCGGGCTGACGCTGATCGTCAACGCCGTGGCCACCCTGCTCGGCTCGACGTTCCTCGCCGGGCGGCTGCACGGGCGGGTCTCCCCGGCGGCGCTGATCGTGCCGGGCCTGGTCGCCGCGGCCGCCGGGATGCTCGTCCTGACCCGACTGACGCCCCAGAGCACCGACGTCCTGCCGCTCTACCTGGTGCCCGCGCTGGTGCTCACCGGACTCGGCCTCGGCTGCGTCATGTCGCCGACCGCCAGCCTGGCGACGGCGGGCGTGCGGCCGCAGGACGTCGGAGCGGCGTCGGCGGCCTACAACGCCGCCCAGCAACTGGGGGCCGCGCTCGGCACCGCGCTGCTCAACACCGTCGCCACCAGCGCCGCCGCCGCGCACCTGGCCAGCGCCGAGCGCCCCACGCCGACCGCGGCCTCGGTGCACGGCTACACCACGGCCCTGACCGTCGCCTTCTGCATCCTGCTCGCCGCCGCGTGCCTCACCGCGCCGCTGACCGTCCGCCGCGCCCAGCGCGGAACCCCCGACCCGGACACGCACGCCGAGCCGGGCGCCCTCACCTCGGTGACCTCGGCGCAGTCGCCGCGCGGCTGACCCGAGCCCGTCCACAAGAAGTCGCACAAGAAAGGGAGTTATGAACCGCAACGCCATCACCCTGGTCGACGGCTACGTGCCCGTCATCGACATCTCGTCCCGGGACACCCCGAAGGGCCGCGCCGCGCTGGCGGAGGTGATCGGTCACGCGTGCCGAACCTCGGGCTTCTTCGTCATCGTGGGCCACGGAGTGCCCCAGGAGCTCGTCGACCGCATGCACACGGTGACCAACGGCTTCTTCACGCTGCCCGAGGCGGAGAAGGAGCGGGTCGCCCACCGCCCCGGCGTCTCCGGGTTCCGCAGGTCCGGGGGAACCACCGCGCGCAGCCTGGACCAGCGGACCCCGCCCGACCTCTGCGAGTCCTTCGGCGCGCACGTGACCGGAGAACTCGACGACCAGGAGCGGGACGGGCTCGGCGACTACTGGGCGACCTGGAAGTTAGCCAACATCTGGCCCGACGAGCCCGCCGACTTCCGCGACACCTGGCACGGGTACATGGCCGTCATGGCGGAGCTGTCCGCCGACGTCATGCGCCTGTTCGCGCTCGCGCTCGGGTTGGCCGAGACCGCCTTCGACGACCGGTTCGACCGGCACGTGTCGTCCCTGGTGGCCAACTACTACTACCCACAGGTCGAGAAACCCCTGCCCGGCCAACTGCGGCGGGGCGCCCACACCGACTTCGGCGGCCTGACCGTCCTCTACCAGCAGGACCACCTCGGCGGCCTCCAGGTCCTCCAGGGCGAGGACGACTGGCGGGACGTGCGGGCCATCCCGGGCAGTTTCGTGGTCAACATCGGCGACCTGATGTCGTTGTGGACCGGGCGGCGGTGGGTGTCGACCATGCACCGGGTGGTCAACCCGGAACAGGGCGACACCTCCTCCCGGTTGTCCATCCCCTTCTTCTACCAGCCCAACCACGACGCTCCGGCCGAGCCGGTCCTGCCGCCGATCGCCCCGGGGTCCGATGACGAGATCGAGGGCGTCACCGCCGGGGAGTGGATGGCGCGGAAGACGCGCAAGCTCTTCACCGCGACCTCCTGAGCGAGGCCACGGGCGGGTGGGGGTCGTGGCGGCGCCGTCGCCACGACCCCCACGATCACCGGGTCGGCTGGCTGACAGAATGGCGGGGCCGACCGGAGTCCGGCCCCGGGCCGATCGGGCGAGTCCGGCGACGCCGGATGACGGGCGCCGCGCGCCGGTCCCGCCCTCGGCGGCAGGTCGTGTCCCCAGCCACGAGCCCGGGTCCCCTCCAGCCCGGACCACCCCCGCGCCTTTCCCGGAATCGGCAACAAATGTTGCTGGTTTGTCCGGGGCGGGCGCAGTCTCGTGGCAGGAGGTGATCGCGATGAACGCGATGGAGTACGACGTGGTGGTGGTCGGCGGCGGGGCGGCGGGGCTGACCGCCGCGCTGGTGCTGGGCCGGGCCCGGCGCCGGGTGGCGGTGGTCGACGGCCAGGAGCCGCGTAACGCCCCGGCGGCGCACATGCACGGCTTCCTGTCCCGGGACGGGATGTCCCCGACGCACCTGCTCGCGGCCGGCCGGGCCGAGGTGTTCGGGTACGGCGGCGAGGTGGTCCGGGACCAGGTGCGGGGCGTCGACCGCGTCGAGGGCGGCTTCGTCGTGCGCCTGGCCGACCGGGCGCTGACCACGCGCGCGGTGTTCGTGGCCACCGGGCTGCGCGACGAGCTGCCGGAGATCCCCGGCGTGCGCGAGCGGTGGGCCCGGGACGTGCTGCACTGCCCGTACTGCCACGGCTACGAGGTCCGGGACACCCCGATCGGCGTGCTGGGCGGGCAGGTGCCGGAGATGTCGCTGCACCAGGCGTTGCTGCTGCGGCAGTGGTCGGACGACGTGGTGTTCTTCCCGAACCGGATCGACCTCGCGCCGCGGGACCGGGAGCGGCTGGTCGCCCGGGGCGTCCGGATCGCCGACGGCGAGGTGGCGCGGCTGATCGTCGCTGAGGACCGGCTGCGCGCGGTCGAGCTCGCCAACGGCCAGGCCGTGCCGAGGTCGGCGGTGTTCGTCGCCCCGCGCTTCGTGCCCCGGCACGAGCTGCTGACCGGCCTGGGCTGCCAGGTCGGCGACAACGGCTGGGTCGTGGCCGACCCGTCCGGCCGCACCAGCGTCCCCGGGGTGTGGGCGGCCGGCAACGTCGTGGACCCCCGCGCCCAGGTGATCACCGCGGCCGGCGCCGCCTCGGTCTCCGCCATTGCGATCAACGGGTACCTGCTGGAGCAGGACGTCGACCGCGCGGTCGAGGACTACCGCCAGGCGGGCGAGGTGTTCTCGAACGCGATGGAGCAGCAGGTCGCCGCGGCCGTCCGCGGCGACCAGAGCCACGGGGTCTGAGCCGGCGCGCCCACTCCGCGACCAGGGCGGGGCCCGCGGGGTGGAGAAGACCGTCGTGGTGATGGCCGCGGCGCCGCCGACTCGTGCAGGGGGTCGGAGCTGGTGCCCACCGACGGGGCCGACGGTGGGTCGACAGGGAGCCGGGACACCAGGAGGGCGGCGCGGGTCCTCCTGGTGACGCAGGGATCACCGGCGACGAGGCAGTTCAGCGAGTGATCAAGGCGGTCCTCGCTGCCGGCAGGGCGGCGGCGGGTTGTGTCGCCGTTCGCCGTCCCGAGCTCGTACGGCGCTGGCCGTCCGGCGGTCGTGGCGAAAAACCTGTTGTCCGCGCGGCGTATTCAAATCCCAGACGTGCGTTGCGCTGGGGGTAGGTGGGGCCGCGGGTCGAGACGACTCGCGGCCCCACCTCCAAACCACGCGATCACCGCGTCAACCCCTCGACAGCGAGTGGGCTGACGCTGGTCAGGTCGTCGCGTCGCCGCCCACCACGACCGTCCAGGGCCGGATCGCCCACGACGTCACCAGCCCGTTGCGGACGTACGGGTCCTGCTCCACGAACCGTTCGATCACCGCCGGGTCCTCGACCGACCACACGAGCACCCCGCGGTCGACCGGATCGGTGAGGGCGCCGGCGAGCACCAGCCCGTCGCGCTCGTGGGCCCGGCGAGCCAGCGCCAGGTGCTCGGCGCGGTACTCCGCCCTCCGCTGCACGTAGTCCTCGACCACCACGTACTCCAACAGGAAATACGCCACCCGTCAGCCCTCCTCGTCGCGGCCACGGTTCGCGTGGCTGGCTCCGTTCGCTGATCGTGCGTTCGCTGATCGCCGGTCAGCGTAACCGCCGTCGCCAGCGGAACATTCGGCGATCAGCCCGCTGTCGCGGCGGCCAGCACGGCGGTGGTGATCTGGGCGAGGTCGTCGTCGCCGGTCACGTAGGGCGGCATGGTGTAGACGAGATCGCGGAAGGGGCGCAGCCACACCCCGTGCGCCACGGCCGCGCGGGTCGCCGCCGCCAGGTCGACCTCGTGGTCGAGCTGGACCACGCCGATCGCGCCCAGCACCCGGACATCCCGCACGCCCGGCAGATCCCGGGCCGGGGCGAGCCCCTCGGCGAGTCGGGACTCGATCCGCCGCACGTCCCGCCGCCACGCGCCGTCCAGCAGCAGCCCCACCGAGGCGTTCGCCACGGCGGCCGCCAGCGGGTTGCCCATGAACGTGGGGCCGTGGGCGAGCACGGGGACCTCGCCGGAGGAGATCCCGGCGGCGACCCGCCCGGTGCACAGCGTCGCGGCCATCGTGAGGTAGCCGCCGGTCAACGCCTTGCCCACGCACAGCACGTCCGGGCTCACACCGGCGTGGTCGGCGGCGAACAGCTCGCCGGTGCGCCCGAACCCGGTGGCGATCTCGTCGAAGACCAGCAGCACGTCGTGGGCCGTGGTGAGCTCCCGCAGCGCCGCCAGGTAGCGCGGCGAGTGGAAGCGCATGCCGCCGGCGTTCTGCACCACGGGTTCGACGATCACCGCCGCCACCTCGTCGGCGTGCCGGGCCAGCACGCCGTCGAGGTGGTCGACGTAGCCGGGGTCGAACTCGGCCGGCGGCGCGTCCGCGAAGACCTGCTCGGGCAACGCGCCGCGCCACAGGTGGTGCATCCCGCCCTCCGGGTCGCACACCGACATCGGCTGCCAGGTGTCGCCGTGGTACCCGCCGCGCCAGGTCATCAGCCGCCGCTTCCCCGGCCGGCCGCGGGACCGCCAGTACTGCAGGCACATCTTCGTCGCCACCTCCACCGACACCGACCCGGAGTCGGCGAGGAAGACGTGCCGCAGCGGCTCGGGCGTGATCTCCACGAGCGTGCGCGCGAGCCGGATCGCGGGCTCGTGCGTGATCCCGCCGAACATGACGTGGCTCATCCGCCCCAACTGCTCGCGCACCGCGGCGTCGAGCACCGGGTGGGCGTAGCCGTGGATCGCCGCCCACCACGACGACATCCCGTCGACCAGCTCGCGCCGGCCGTGCGCCGGTTCGGCCAGCCGGAGCCGGACGCCGGAGGCCGACTCGACCAGCAGCGGCCGGGCCGTGCCGGGCATGGGGGCGTAGGGGTGCCACACGTGCTCGCGGTCCAGGTCGAGCAGTCGCTCGGGGGTGAGGTCGGCGCGTGTCACGGGGGAGGGCTCCTCGTCGCGGGCGCCGTCAGGCGTTGGCCGGCAGGTCGGTACCCGCCCCACGGCGCCGGATGGCCACCAGGTCGTGGCGGGCCTCGGGCAGGGTCGGCTCGTCGACGCCCTCGATGGTGAAGCCGGCGTCGGCGATCATCTGCCGGTCGTCCGCGCCCGGCTGGCCCTCGCTGGTCAGGTAGTCGCCCAGGAAGATCGAGTTGGCCAGGTGCAGCGCCAGCGGCTGCATGCCGCGCAGGTGGATCTCCCGGCCGCCGGCCAGCCGGACCTCGACGTCGGGGAAGAAGAACCGGAACACCGCGAGGATGCGCAGGCAGCGGTCGGGAGTCAGCTCCCAGCGGCCCTCCAGCGGGGTGCCCTGGAACGGGATGAGGAAGTTGACCGGCACCGAGTCCGGGTCCAGCTCCCGCAGCGCGAGGGCGAGGTCGACGACGTCCTCGTCGGACTCGCCCATGCCGAAGATCGCGCCGGAGCAGGGCGACAGGCCGGCCTCGGTGGCGCGGCGCAGGGTGTCGACCCGGTCGGCGAAGGTGTGGGTGGAGCAGATCTCGGAGTAGCGGGCCTCGCTGGTGTTGAGGTTGTGGCTGTAGGCGTGCGCGCCCGCCGAGGCCAGCCGCTCGGCATGGCCGGCGCCCAGCAGGCCGAGGCAGACGCACACCTCCACCTGCGGGTTGTCCTCCCTGATGGCGGCGATGGTGTTCTCGATCCGGGTGATGTCGCGCTCGCCGGGGCCGCGGCCGCTGGCCACCAGGCACACCCGTTTCGCCCCGGCGCGCACCGCCTGGTCGGCGGTGCGCGCGGCGTCCTCGGGGGAGATCCAGGAGTACTTGAGGATCTCCGAGCCGGAGCCGAGGCGTTGCGAGCAGTACGTGCAGTCCTCGGGGCACATGCCGCTCTTCATGTTGATGATCGTGTTGAGCTTGACCCGACGCCCGAAGAAGTGCCGCCGGACCCGGGAGCCGGCGGCGACGATGTCGAGCAGTTCGTCGTCGCCGGAGAGCACCGCCAGCGCCTCCTCGCGCGTGGGGTGCTCACGACGCAGCGCCTTGTCGACCAGGGTGTCCAGGAGTGTCGTCACGGGAGGCAGCGTCGCCGGGCGCGGTGGTCGCCGACAATGGCCCGGCACGACAAGATCATCTGAAAGTTCTTGTGCCGCAACGTGAACTTCGCTGGTCAGCCGCCCGCGCCCGTCCCGGCCGGGGTGCGCAGCAGCGGACGCAGTAGGCCGGCGATCAGGGCGCGCCGGCGGTCCTCGTCCCATTCCGCGTCCTCGAAGGAGAGGCTGACGAGCCCGGAGGTGACCACGTCGACGGTGTCCGCGATCGCGGCCCGCCGCCGTCGTCCCCTGGTCAGCTCGGCGCTGTGCCGGGCGATCCGCTCGTCCCAGAACCGGTTGAACACCGCGAGTTCGCCGGCGAGCACCGGGTCCCTGCGCGCCCCCTCGATCACGCTCAGCCACAGGTTCCTGGTCCGGGCGGGGGCGCGCACGACCGCGGCCTCCACGAGCGCGAGCAGCGCGTCCGCGCCCCTGCGGTCGCCGACGTCGGCGGCCACGAACCCCTGGAACCGGTCGAGCTCGCGTCGCACGGCCGCGCTGACGAGCTCGTCGCGGCTGCGGAAGTAGTGGGTCACCGTCGTGGTCGAGGCGGTCATCGCCGCCGCGACCGCGCGGATGGTCACGGCGGGGAAGCCCTCGCGGCACGCGATCTCCACCACGGCGTCGCAGAGGGCCTCGCGTCGCGCGGCATGGTCGATCTCCCGGGGCACGCGGCCAGCCTGACACCACCTCGCCACGTTGTACAACTGACGTTGCGCAACACGCGTCGCATTCAGCGCGGCGGAGTGGTGATCTCACGGGCGGCGCGCTCGCCAGACTCCAGCGCGCCTTCGAAGTACCCCTGCCAACACGACGCGAACTCGGTGCCGGCCCAGTGGACGCCGTCGACCGGGGCGCGCGCCGAGTCGCCCAGCGCGGTCAGCGCCCCGGGGACGGGCACGGCGCTGTACCCGCCCAACGCCCAGGGATCGTCCGCCCAAACCTTCTCCACCCACCGGCGCGGCCGCCGCGCGCGTGGCCCGAAGAGCCGTTCGAGCGCGCCCAGCACGCGAGCCCGGCGGGTGTCGGGGTTGAGCGCGGCCAGCGCGCTCGCGTCCTGGCCGCAGGCGAGCACGCACAGGTGCCCGGGCCCGTCCGGTGGGGACACGTCGGCGACCACGGACGCCGGCCCGTCCGGCAGCAGCGCGGTCCCGGACCTGCCGTCCGCACGCCAGAACGGCTGGTCGTACACCGCGAACATCTTCACGACCCGGCCCATCGGCATCCGCTGGAAGATCTCCTCGCAGACGGTCGGGAGCGGGGGCTCGAACGCGATCCGCGCGGCCAGCGGGGGCGGAACGGCGATCACGACGTGCTGGGCCCGGACCACCTGGGCGTCGGCGGCGACGACGTACCCGGCGCCCGCCCTCGTGACGGACCGGACCGGGGCGCCCAGCCGCACGCCCAGCGCAGCCGCCATGACCGTGGCCAGCCGGTCGGCCCCCTCGACGAAGAGGTCCTGCTGCGCGCCGCCGTCGAACCCGAGCACCGACCGCAGCCCTCCGGCGGCAGCCACGCCGCTGACCAGCGACAACAGCGACACCGCCGCCAGGTCGACGCAGACCAGCTCCCGCAGCACCAGGTCCGCCCACCGGCGTGCCCGCCGCGACAACACGGTGCGGCGCAACCACGCGGCAACGGTGATCTCGTCCAGCGCCGCCGCCCTCGGCGAGCGCCAGGGCCGCTCCGGGTCGATCCCCCGCCCGCTCCACGCGAGCCGCAGCAGGGCGGGCGCGAGCGTGAGCGCCGCGGGAACCAGCGACCACGGGGGAACGCCGCCGATCTCGTGGACGCGGTCGTCCTCGGCCAACAGGTGCGTCCCGTCGGTGTGCGACGCGTACCGGGCGAGCCCGTGGCGCTCCGCGAGCCCCAGGATGCGGTGCTGCCCGGGGCCGATCCACTGCCCGCCCAGGTCGAGCGGGTGCCCCTCCGACCGCTCGGTGTGCGCCCGACCCCCGACGCGGTCCCGCGCCTCCAACACCGTGACGCTCGCCCCGGCCTCCTGGAGCGCGCACGCGGCGGACAGCCCCGCGTAGCCCGCCCCGACAACAACGACATCCCACCGAGCCATTCCCACCCCCCGAAGCTGCAACACCCGTTGTACATCAAGTGTTGCACAACCCTCGCGGTGGCCGAGTGAGTGTTCGCCGAACACCCCTGCCCCACCCGTGCCCACATGTCGTGTGCTGAACGCGCACTTGGCGGCAGACACCCCTGTGAGGGGTGACAGACGCGAACAGCCAACCCGGCGGTCGTCCCGGGTCCCCGACCGTCTCTGGTGCCACGGCCTTCGACGAGGAGGAGAACGCGATGAAAGTGGTCACCGCGATGAACAGCTACGCGCCGCGGAACTTCGCGACGGCGGCCAAGTCCGCGCCCAGCTATCTCGATGTGGCAGCGAACGCCCACGGCGCGGAGAAAGGTCATCTGATGCGCCAGGCCCTGGACCGCTTGGGCGGAACGCGCCGGCAGGTGGTCGAGGTCGGTCCCGGAGGTGGAGCCGCGGTGGCGTGGTTGGCCGCCACACTCGCTGACCAGCCAGCCGACACCCCGAGGGTGGAGCTCACCCTGGTCGAGGCGCCCGGGGTCACCTCGGCGTCCCTGGTCCAGGCCATGGAGAAGTTCGGCCAGGTCGGCGCCTGCCGGCTGGTGACCGGGCTGGCCACCGAGTTGGACGCCGTGCTACCCGGGCCAGTAGACGTGATCAGCGCTTCGGCGCTGCTCCACGAGGTGTACTCCTACAGCGGAGGCTATCCCGGGCTGTACTCGCTGATCCGGGCCCTGCCCGCGATGTTGACCTCGGGTGGCTTCTTCGCCTATCGCGACGTCTACGCCGTCAACGCCTCCTGCTTGCACCAACGGGTCACGCACAGCTACGACATTCCGTCGTGGCTGCGGTTCCTGCGGCTGTTCCTGCCGCGGTACCTGTCCGAGGGGCGGCATCCCTACCACCGCGCTGACGACCAGATCCTCGTGCGCCAGAACTCCCGCCCGATCACGATCCCAGAACTGGACACCAGCACATGCGCGCTCGTGACCGCGCCGATCGGACTGCTCCGCGAGACGCAGCGCCACTACCTCACCGCCCGTGATCACGTCTGGCGCTCCGGAGCTCTCGGCTTCACCCCGATCCTGGACGGCCAGCTCGCCGCTGACTGGATCGACTTTGGCGCGGGCCACAAGCGTGTGCACTACGCCCTGACTGACCTGGACTGGTTGCCCCTCTCCCAGAAGGCGATGCTGCGCTCGATCAGCGAACCGTACGCCGACCACCTCACCGTTGACGGGGATCTGTTCGACGAGGTCACCGACGTCGTGCTCGACGCGTTCCTCAACGCTGTCGAGCGCGGTGACCGGGCGTGCGCCGAGGTGTGGTCGGCGTGGATGTCGCGAGAGGGACACGAAACCTACACGTACTTCAGTCTCGACGAGCTGCTCACGGCCTTCACGGTGCTCTCCGCCGAAGCCCAAGCCGAAACCGTGCTGATGCCCATTCAGTCCAGCGACATCGAACGACGGGAGCGGCACCACTACAACCGGTTCCTCAGCCGACGTCTCATCAGCCCCCTGCTCGACGCCAAACAGCTGGTGCTGTTCGCCAACGTTCCGCGTGCCGACACGACCACGTTGCGCCAAGCCCTCGCAACGGTGCGGCCCTGGTGCAGCAAGCCGAACCTCGCCCGGATCCACACCGCGGTGTGCACGCGAGGATGATCGCGTCATGGCGCTCTTCGAGGTCGAACGCAAACGCCGGCTTCCCTCCGTGACCGAGGCCGCGGCACTGACTGACCGCCTGCTCGAACTGGGCCACCACCAGCGCGCCCAGCACACCGAAACCGACACCTACTACTCCCGGCCCGACGTGGACTACCTGACCACAGTCGAATGCCTACGGGTCCGACAGCGGGGCAGCTTTGCCGAGATCACCTACAAGCCGGCCAGCACAACCGACACCCACCGTGCCGGTGACATGATCGTCAAACAGGAGACCAACGTCCTGCTGGCGGACGCCCGCCAGGCCAACGCAGCTCGCCAGCTCCTCGCCGCTGTCGGCATGATCGAAGTCGCCGTCGTGGAGAAGACGCGGACCGCCTACACGAACCCCCAACGGGATCAGATCACCGTCGCCCTGGACACCATCACCAATCTGGGGACATTCGTCGAGGTCGAGATCACCGCCACCGACTCCGACCAGGCGGCCGTGCTGCTGGCGGAGGTGGAGGCCGCCCTGGGGATCACTGGCTATCCCGTCGTGGCTCTGCCCTACCGTGACCTGGTTCGCCAGGATGAGGGCGTCACAACCTGACCGGCCGCCCGTTCTCACCACCGTGTCGTGGTGAGGCCAGTACGGCGATGAGCCGATCGGGGCCGGGAAACGCTCGCTTGACTGATCGTGCGTCAGAGCGCGCTCGGTCTACCTTGGCCGACATGAGGTCGCTGCGGCTGGGCGCTGCCCTCCGTGCGGCGCGAACTCGGGCAGGGCTGTCACAGAAGGCGCTGGCGGCGCGGCTGGGCTATGAGCGGTCGTCGATCGCCCACGTCGAGCGTGGGGACCAGCGCCCGCCCGAGGAGTTCTGGTCACGGGCGGACGTCGTGTGCCGCGCCGAGGGACAGCTGCTCGCCGCCTACCGACAACACCTGTCGTCGCGTGCCGAGCGACGAAGACCTCCGTTCGACACGTTCGCTGTCCCTGCGGCCGAGGAGGACGAGACGGACCGGCGTGACCTGCTCAAGTGTCTGAGGACGGCCGGCATCGTGGTCGCCGGGTGGCCACTGGCGCCGAGCGCGCTGGCAGAGACCCGGCGTGTGACGCTGGATGAGGTCGAGCACGTCCGGCGAGCGGCCCAGCTCTACCGCGCCGCGATCTACCAGCACGGGGCGACTGTGGAGCTGCAGCGCGGCCTGACCGCGTTGCTGGACCGGACCACAGCGCTGCTGTCCGAGGTGAACGGGCCGGGGCAGCGGTCGGAGTTGCTGGACGTGCTGGCCGATACGGCTGGTGTCGCGGGGTACGCGAGCCGCGACCGCGGCCAGGTCGAGCGGGCACACCACTTCTACGTGCTGGGGTTGCAGGCCTCGCGCAGCGCGGAGGACCCGGTGCTCGCGCGGTACCTCCTGGTCCGGTTGGCGGGCCTGTACCTGGAACTGACGCAACCGCGCGAGGTGCTGACGTGTCTGGACAGCGCCGAGCGGGTCGGCACTCCCACACATGCCGAGAAGTCGAACCTGCTGATGCTGCGCGCGTGGGCTCTGGCCCAGTCCGGCGAGGCACAGGAGGTGCACCGCGCCGTCGGACGTGCGGAGGAGGAGATGTCGCGTGTCGGCGACCAGCGTGACGACGTGGTGGAACGGGAGCGGCGACACGTCTCGCCCGCCGAGTTGTTCTCGCTGACCGGGGCGTCCTATGTGGAGTTGGCGCGGCGGGAGCCCCGTCATGCGCGGGAAGCCGCGCGTCGTCTGGTGATGGCCCTGGGGTCACGCGGCCCCGAATACGCGCGCAATGCCACTCTGGACGTGGTTTCCCTGGCTGAGGCACACCTGCGCGGCGGAGATCTGGACGCGGCGAGGCACTTCGCCCACCGCGCCGAGACAGCGGCGCGGACGACGACATCGCGCCGGGTGCACCGCCGCCTCGGCGAACTCCGGCAGGGACTGAGGCTGAGGCAGGCATAGCGGGAGATCCCACAGCGGACACACGAGCTGGCGGCCGGTGATCTCCAGAACCAGGGTCAGGGTGTCGTGACGCGGTAGTGGATTTCGGTGGGGGTCAGGTGTCGGCCGTTGACCGGGAGGATGTCCTGGGGGCAGGCGGACAGCACGACGACGAGGTCCACCTCGGCCCGGAGCTGGACGTGGTCGCCCGGCCGGGCCGGGGGCGCCGCGAACGTCAGTTCGCCGTCGGCGCTCCAGGGCACGTTCATGAACAGGTTCAGCGGCGCGGGGAGCACGGGCGGGGGCGCCAGGTCGATCTCGCGCAGGGCGTGGTGGAAGTTGTCGTGGCAGTTGTCGTGGTGGTCGACGCAGCCCAGGAGGCGGTAGCGGGCGACGTCGCAGGCCGCGATGAGGGTGTCGTGCACGCCGGGGCTGGTGTCGGCCGCCAGGGTCAGCAGGGGGCGGCGGCGGTCGCTGACCAGGGTGTCGCCCACGCGGGGGACCAGGCGGCCCAGGGCGGTGCGGGTGTGCTCCATCGACAGGTGCTCGTCGAGGTCGGGCGGGCACAGCGCCCAGGTGTCGACCACCTGGTCCCCGGTCGGGTTGATGATCTCCAGGGTCGCGCCGGCGGGCAGGGGGACGGCGCGACCGGAGCGGGCCGGGACGGTGTGGGTGGGTGCGCTCATCGCGGGCCTTTCGTTCACGGTGAAGGGCGCGGAAGACACGTCTCGATCATGGACGTCGGGGCGGATCGCCCACAGTGGACAGCTCTCCAGTTCCGCCCGCGTGGACGGTGGGTTCGCACAGTGGCCCCGTGTCGCCGGTACTGGCGGCGGCGTCGCGCCGGGCGACCACGAGGAGTCCGAACAGCAGGACGGCGGCGGTGACGAACCCGGCGTCGTGGCCCAGGTGCTCGACGACCAGTCCGACGCCGGCGCCGCCCAGTCCCGTGCCCGCGTCGAAAGCCAGGTTCCACTGGGTGCTCGCGGTGCCGTAGCCGGCCCGGCCGGCGCGCTGGAGCATCAGGGTGAGCGTGGCGTTCTGCACCGCCCCGAGTCCGAGGCCGAACAGGACGGACCCGGCGAGCACCGCCCAGGGGCGATCGGCCCACACCCCGCTCAGCACGCCCAGGCCGGTGGCCAGGACGGCGGGCGCCAGCAGCCGCTCGTGCCCGTACCGGTCGCCGAGCGCTCCGGCGGCTCCGCGCGCCACCGTGACGCCGAGTTGTTGCAGGGCCAGCGCGACCGGCACCACCCACGCCAGGGCGTGCGGAACGACCAGGGGCAGGAAGGTGACGATCACCCCGGACGCCACGGTGCTCGCCGCCTGCAGCACGAACGGCCGCAGGGTCGGCGGATCGGCCAGCCCGGACAGAACGCGGGCGCGCCGCACCGGGGCGGGACGGGGCGCGCGCACCCCGATCGCGGCCAGCGCGCCGGCCAACGGCAGCGCGGCGGCGAGGACGAACACCCACCCGCGGCCGAGAACATCGCCCAACAACACCCCGAAGGGCAGGCCCAGGACCGCGCCGACGCCGTTGGCGACCCCGTACCAGCCGGTGCCGCGACCGCGCAGGTGGTCGGGGACCAGTTCGGCCGCCGCCGCGCTGGACGCGACGACGAAGATCCCGAAGCCCGCGCCGCGCAGCAGGCTGACGCCGACGACCGGACCCAGGTCGGTGGACAGGACGAGCAGCGCGCTGGGCGCGCCCAGCGCCACGGTGCCGGCCAGCAGCGCGGTCCGGTACCCGAACCGGGCCAGCAGTCGGGGCAGCGGCGGCTGCACGGCGACGGTGGCCACCATCAGGGCGCCGGTGACCAGACCCGCACCCGCCGCGCCGGCGCTGCCGGAGGCCACGGCGAGGGGGACGACCGAGAGCAGCAGGTAGAAGCCGGCGAAGCCACCGAAGGTGCACAGCAACAGGAACACCATGGCGGGGCTGAACACGGAGCCGGCGCGGGCGGTGGAGACGGGGGAGCGGGGCACCGTCCCATCAGAACGGCCACGGCCGTCGGCAACCAGTGGACGAAACTCCAGTAGACGACCGGTTTCCTTGTATAGGTTGTTGATCGTGCCGCGGCTGCGCCAGCTCCTCGACGACCCCGACCTGGACTTGGTGGTGTTGGTGGGCGGCGACGGGCTGGACCGGGAGATCCGGTGGGCGCACGTCACCGAGTTACCCGACCCGACGCCGTACGTGGGCGCGGAGGAGCTGGTGCTCACCAACGGGTTGTGGCTGGCGCAGGAGGACGCCGAGGCGTTCGTCGGCCGTCTCGCGGCGGCCGGCGCGGTGGGGCTGGTGTTCGGGCTCCGCACGACGGTGCCGGAGGTGCCGCCCCCGGTCGTCGAGGCGTGTCGGCGTCAGGGCCTGCCGCTGGCGAGCCTGCCGGTCGAGGTGCCGTTCACCGCCGTCACCCGGGCCGTCGCGGCGGCCACGGCCACCGAACGCCAACGCATGCTGCTCGACACCGTGCGGCGCACCGACGCGCTCACCGCGGCGGTGTCGAGCGGCGACGGCCTGCGGGGCGTGCTGCGGGTGCTGGCCGGGACGCGACAGACGCCGGTGGCGGTAGCCGTGGTGGACCGGCTCGGGCAGGTCCTCGACCACGTCGGCCCCGTCCCCGCGAACGTCGAGGCCGCGCGGACGGCCGCGGTGCTCAACGCCGGCCAGTCCGAGGGCGAGGTCGAGCTGGCCAGCGGCGAACCGGCGACGGTCGTCACGGTGACCGGGTTCGGCAGCGGTGACCTCGCGCTGCTCTACGGACGAGCCCCGGCCGCGCTCACCGAGTCCGAGCGGGCGGCGCTGACCCAGACGGTCCGGTTCGTGACCGTGGAGCTGGGGCGACGGCAGGCCGTGCGCGCCATCGAGGCCCGGTTCGCCACCGAGATCGTCGACCTGGTGCTGGCCGGACCGCGGCGGGACGAGGAGCTGGCCGCCCGCCTGCGTTCGTTCGGCCTGGCCGCCGAGGCCGCCATGGCGGTGTTCGTGGTGCGGGACGCGACCGACGCGCGCCCACCCGAGGTGGCGGCCGACGTGGTCGCGGAGCACTTCGTCTCGCGGGGCCTCCCGGCGGTGGCGCCCACGACGGCGGAGGAGATCGTCGCGATCGTGGGCCTGCACACCGCGCCGGCACGGCTGCCCGACCTGGCCGCCCAGCTCGTGGAGGCGTTGCGCAGGCGTGTTCCCGGCGCGGACTGGTGCGTGGGCGCCGGCCGGATCGCGCGCGACCACCAGGTGTTGCGGCAGAGCCTGGTGCAGGCGCGCGAGGCGTGCCGGATGGCGCGGGTGCGGGGCCACGAGCGCCGAGCGGTGACCTTCGACGAGGTCGGGTCCTACCGGATGGTGCTGGCGTCGCTGGACGAGCGCGCGCGGCAGGACTTCGCGCGGACCGTGCTCGGCCCGGCGCTGGACTACGACCGGGAGCACCGCAGCGGCCTGGTGGACAGCCTGGCGACCTTCCTGGCCTGCGGGGGTCGGTGGTCGGAGGCGGCGACCCGCCTGCACGTGCACGTCAACACCCTGCGCAACCGACTGGCGAAGCTGGAGCAGCTCACCGACCGGGACCTGAGCGACACCGGAGACCGCACCGACCTGTTCCTGGCGTTGCGCGTGCTCGCGCCCGAACCCTGACGCGGCGGTCGTGACCGGCGCGACACCGGCGAAGCGCAGTTACGAAAGGTAATTCTCACCGGGGCAACGTCCCCCACATGCGATGATCCTTCCGTCCATTGAGCCGATTTTGATCACGGTGGGTGACTATGTACCGGGTATCGCTGGGCGACGACGGCGCGGAGCTGCGCCCGCTCGAACCGTGGCAGGCCGAGGAGTTCCTGGCCAACATCGAACGCGGGCGGGAGTTCATCGGGCGCTACATCGGGCTGCCGGACGCGGTCACGAACCTGATGTCCAGCCGTGCGTACCTCCAGTCCTACGCCGACAAGGCCGCCACGGACACCGGGCGGATCTACGGCATCTGGTCCGAGGGCACGCTGGTCGGCGGCGTCCTCTTCCGGACGATGGACGTCGCGCACGGCACCGCCGAGGCGGGCTGCTGGCTGGAGCCCGCGGCGGCGGGCAGGGGCCTGGTGACCAGGGCCGCGCGCGTGATCATCGACTGGGCCTTCGAGGAGCGGGGCCTGCACCGAATCGAGTGGCAGGTGGCGGCCCCGAACACGGCCAGCGTCGCCGTGGCCCGCCGACTCGGGATGACCAGGGACGGCGTGCTGCGGGGAAGCTACGTGCACCGCGGCGAGCGGTACGACATCGAGGTCTGGTCGGTGCTCGCCCCGGAGTGGCGGGCCGCCGCCAGCGAACGCTGACCGCCCGGTCGCCGCAGCGGGGATGCACCGCAGCGGGCTCACCGATCCTGGCCGCGCTGCGGCGCATGCCCGGTTGATGGCCGCGCGCAAGCCGGGCCGCGCGCGCATCAAGGGGTTCGGGGGCTTGGTGGCCCGCTCCTGACCGCGGCTGGTGCTCGGTGGCCCGAAGCTGGACCCACCCCTGATCGACAGGCCCGCTGACACCTTCCGCATCCTGAGGCCCCGCACACGGCTTGCGGCGGCGCGACGTCTACGCGGTTGGCACCGACAAGTGGGGCAACCCGCAGGCCCGGCTGATCGAGGAACGGCTGTGGGTGCGTCAGCGGGCGGTGCCCGCTCCGGAACTGACTGAGGTGGAGTGGGCGCGGGGCGCACCGCAGGACGATCAGCATCTGCTGGCGCTGCTGGTGTGGTTGAAGGCCTACCGGCGGATTGGGCACGTCCCCGTGCTCGCGGGCGTTCCGCCGGTGGTGGCCGGCGGAAGGACGAGACCGGGCGGCCCTGCCCGGCCTGCGGCACGTGGGCAGTCCCCGGCGCGGACGTTCGCCGCGACGCTGTCCGCAACCCGTCGCGACGTCGCAGCCCTACGACTGATCGTCGGCGCGTGTCCTCACACGTCTGCTGAGCCCGACGTTGACCTCGTCCTGGCCTCCGGCTTCGTTGGCCACGCCGGCCTGGCGACGGCACGTGGCCAGGGCCGCGCTTATCGGGGATGGGGTTCGGGCGCCATCCCGGCGAAGAGCGCTCGGAGCAAGCGGTCGATGTAGGCCTGTGTGATCGGCTGCTGGGTGATCAGCAATCGGAAGTACAACGGGCCCGACAGGATCTCGAAGGCCAGGTCCAGGTCGAAGTCGGGTGCGAGTTGCCCCTGCTCCTTGGCGACCTTGAGGCGAGCGAGGGTGTCGGCCGTCTGCGGCTGGATGAAGCGCTGGTTGAGCGCGGCGGCGACATCGGGGTTGTGCTGCGCCTCGCCGATGAGGTCCTGGTACAGCGGTCCCCACGGCGGCCGGGCCAGCAGGTCGGCGGCCCGGCTCATGACCTCGCGCAGATCGGCCACGATGTCGCCGGTGTCGGGGTGCTCCAGGCCGGTGTTCCTTGAGCTGAGCACCGCGTCGAGGAACAGCAGGGCCTTGGAAGGCCACCGGCGGTAGATGGTGTCCTTGCCGACGCCGGCCCTGGCGGCGACCGCCTCCATGCTCAGCTTGGCGTAGCCGACCTCGAGAGCCAGGTCGAGCGCGGTCCGCATGATCGTTTCGGTCCGGTCGTCGGAGCGGCGGCGGGCGTTCATGCCGCCAGCATACCGGGACGAGACGTTTGGTTTGACAATGACGGGACCTCTCCCGCATCCTCCTGCCAAGCCATACTGGACGTCGCGTCCCGTTATCGGTCCTCCCGCAGGCGCCGCAGACCGCCTGCCACCCCCATCACCCGAGGAAGATTCATGAACGCGCTGAACCCCCTGCACTCCCTCCTCCGCGGCCGGGTCTGGCTGCCCGGCGATCCCGGCTTCGACGCCGCCCGCCGCCCCTGGAACCTGGCGATCGAGCAGCCGGTGGCGGCCGTGGTGGAGGCCGCCGACGCCGACGACGTCGCCGTGTTGGTCCGGCACGCCCGTTCCGCCGGGCTGGCCATCGCGACCCAGCCCAACGGACACGGGGCGACCGGCCGCACCGACGGGACGGTCCTGCTGCGCACCGGCCGTCTGGAGACCCTGGAGGTCGATCCGGCGGCGCGGCGGGCCCGCGTCGGCGCCGGCGTGCCTTCCGGCCGGGTGCAGGCCGCCGCCGCGCCGTACGCGCTGACCGGGCTGCCCGGCAGCTCTCCGGTGGTCAGCGTCGCCGGCGTCGCCCTCGGCGGCGGGTTGAGCTGGTTCGGCCGCGCGTACGGCTGGGTCGCCGACAGCGTCACCGCCTTCGACATCGTCGACAGCGAGGGCCGCCAGCGGCACGTCACCGCGGGCACCGACCCCGATCTGTTCTGGGCGCTGCGCGGCGGAGGCGGCGACTTCGCCGTCGTCACCGCCCTCGAACTGGCCCTGCATCCCGCCCCGCGCCTCTACGGCGGCCGGATGCTGTGGGCGGCCGAGCACGCGCCGGACGTGATGGACGCCTACCGGCAGATCACCGCCGACGCCCCGCCCGAGCTGACGGTCTGGCTGGACCTGCTGCACTTCCCGGGCGCCGACCCCGTGGTGGCCATCGACACCACCTACCTGGGCGCTGAGAGCGAGGCGCGTGACCTGCTCGGCCTCCTGGACCGCCTGCCCGTTCCCCTGTCCGACAGCAGGCGGAGCATGCCGGTCTCCGACGTCGGCGGCATCACGGCCGAACCCACCGATCCCGGCGCGGGCCTCTCCCGCGGCGAACTGCTGAGCGACCTCGGTGACACCGTGGTCAAGACCTTGCTGGCCGACCCGATCGCCCCGCTGCTCAGCCTGCAGATCCGGCATCTGGGAGGCGCGTTCACCCGCCCGTCCGACAGCCCGCACGGCCCCCTCACGGAGCCGTACGCCCTCTACCTGTTCGGCATCCCCACCGACCCCGCCACGGCCGAGGCCGTCCAGGACAAGCAGGCCGCTCTCGCCGGCGCCCTGCCCGTCAGCGGCCGCAAGCCCTTCACCTACCTCAACCCGGGCGAGAGCGCGGCCGACGCCTTCACCCCGGCCGTCATGGATCGCCTGCGCGCCATCAAGCGTCGCCACGATCCGAACAACCTCTTCCGCAGCAACTTCCCGGTCCACCGCTGAAGGGCGCCAGTGATGACCATCCTCCCGATCGCCCGCACCGCTCACCGGCACGTCGACGTCGAGGGGGTCCGCGTCTTCTACCGCGAGTCCCTCCCGGAGCGGCGGGACGCGCCCGTCCTGCTGCTGCTGCACGGCTTTCCGTCGGCTTCCCACCAGTTCCGCCGTCTCATCGACGTGCTCGGCGGGCAGTACCGGCTCATCGCGCCCGACTACCCGGGCTTCGGCCACACCCACGCGCCGGACGGCTTCACCTACTCCTTCGACGCTCTCGCCGACGTCATCGAGGGCTTCGTGCGGGGGCTCGGTCTGACCCGTTTCGTCCTGTACGTCTTCGACTTCGGCGCCCCGGTGGGCTTCCGCCTCGCGCGACGGCACCCCGAGCGGATCGCCGGCCTGGTCGTGCAGAACGGCAACGCCTACGCCGAGGGACTCTCGGACGGCGCACGCGACTTCATCGCGCTACGCCCGGACACCCCCGGCGCCGAGGAGACGATCCGCGAACTGCTCACCCCGGAGGGCACGCGGAGCCAGTACGAGACCGGCGTCGCCGACACCTCGCTGATCGCACCGGACGGCTGGACGCTCGACCAGCACTTCCTCGACCTGCCCGGCCGCGACCGGGCCCAGCTCGCGCTGGCCTTCGACTACCACAGCAACGTGGCGCGCTACACGCTCTGGCAGTCCTGGCTGAGAGAGCACACCCCGCCCACGCTCATCACCTGGGGCAGGCACGACCCGTTCTTCCCCGAGCCGGGCGCCCGCGCTTATCTGCGCGACCTGCCCGAGGCCGAGCTGCACCTGTTCGACACCGGCCACTTCGCCCTCGAAACCCACCTGTCGGAAATCGCCCCGCTCCTCGCCGGTTTCCTGGACCGCGTCTGGAGCGAGGAACGAGCAGAGCGGCGGCCGGCAGGGCGATGCTGTGCACCGCCGCGCTGACCACCATCACCGCCAAGACCCCCCATGGGGCTGCTGCCGGAGAGGGGCCACGGCTTGGGGGTGACGCCAGTCCTGGACCGGCCTGCTGGTCGGCGGCTCCTGCCGCGCGACACGATGTTGATCAGGATGTTGGTCATTCCCCGTGTGCCGCGATCGCCCGGCGGACCAGAAGGTGTGCCTGCGGGAAGCCCCGCTTGGGATCCTCGTTCGGGGAGATGACGAGCCTTGCCACCTCGGTGAACCCGGTGCCCAGGAGCAGCTCGGCAACGCGGTCAGGCGAATACCGGTAAGCGAGTGACACAACGTGGTCGAATGGCTCGGCCAGCCTGGAGGCGTCGTCGTAGGCCGGGAAGCCGAGCAGCAGACAACCCCCGGGCGCGAGCACGCGGTGGAACTCGGCGAACGTTTCGGAGAGCCGTTCGGGCGGGGTGTGGATGATGGAGTGGTTGGCGAGGACACCGGCCAGAGCGGCGTCCTCGACCTTGAGAGCATCCATCACCCCGACCTCGAAGCGCAGTTCTGGATGCAGGCTCCGAGCGAGCCCGATCATCTCCGGCGACAGGTCCACACCGAAGGCGGTCACGCCGAGGGCGTGCAGATGAGCGGTGACGTGGCCGGGGCCGCATCCCACGTCCAACACCAAGCCGCCGCCGTGGGCTTGGATCAGTTCGGCGAAAACGGGGACCATCGCGTGGTTGAACGGGTTGGCGTGGTAGCGCTCGGGGATTTTCTCGGCATAGCGAGGGGCGACGGCGTCGTACGCCGCGCGGGTGGCGGCGAGAAGGTCCGGATTTGCCATGGGCAGTCATGTTAGGGGTTGTTGCTGAAACCCCGGGACCGGGTGGATGACCAGCAGAAAGACGACTGAGCGTCCACCCGGACCACACCATTCCGCAAGGTCGGGACAGCAGCCCAACCGGCTCGGCCGCCGCCGAGGGGTGGCACACCACCTACCACGCAGGGGCGAGCCCCGCTGACCGGCGCCTCACTGCTCAGCGGGAATTTCCGGCCGGATATGAACCAGACCCCGAATTCTGTCGGTCGCCTACGCGGCATGGCCCTTTCTGGTCGTCATGCCGGCCATTCTCGCCACGACCCGTGCCGTTGCCGAACTTCGTTTTCCGCACTCAGTTGGCCGGTCGGGAAACGGGATTGCGGGCCAGGGCCTGGGTGAGGGCGCGGAAGATGCGGATCTCGGGGTTGGCGTCGTCGGCGCGGACGGCGAGGTGCGTGCTCTCCCACGGCGCGTCCAGCACCGGGACGAACACCGCGCCGGGCCAGCCGTAGTAGCGGGCGAAGGACTTGATCCCGCTGCCCGCCGCGCCACCGGTGACGACCCCGGTGAGCACCTCCTGCGGGGTCAGCGCCGTGGGCGTTCCGCGCCGCGGCGGCCCGCCGAAGTACAGGTACTCGGTGAAGACGCGGGGCGTGTGCTCGGGGAGCTGGAAGAACGGCAGGTCGGCGACGTCGCTCAGCGAGGCGCCGGTGTGGCGCGCGTCGGCCAGCGGGGAGCGGGCCGGGACGACGACGATGCGCTGCTCGGTGGTCAGGACGTCGCTGACGATCCGCTCGTCGTCCGGGGCCGGGCGGACGAACGCCACGTCGACCCGGTCGCCGACCAGCGCGCTGACGTGCTCGGTGTAGTCCAGTTGCCGGATCTCCACGGGCACCTCGGGGCGGGCCCGCCGGTAGGCGTTGATCGCGGCCGGGGTCAGCTCCGCCGAGCCGTGCCCCATGATGCCCACCCGCAACGGCCGCGTGACCGCCCGTGCCGCCTCGGCCGCCTGGGTCACGTCCTCCAGCGCGGCGTTGGCCGCGGCGAGCAACATCCGCGCGTGCACGGCCAGTCGTTCCCCGGCCGGGGTGAGGGAGACGGGGTTGCGGTGGAACAACGGCGTCCCGAGGTCGGTCTCCAGCCGGCGGACGTGCTGGGTGACGGCGGGCGGGGAGAGGAAGAGCCGTGCGGCGGCCCGCCCGAAGTGCCCCTCCTCGGCCACGGCCAGGAAGGAGGACAGCAGACGGAGGTCCATGCCGCCGACCCTACGGGCGCGGCGCGGGCGAGCCGGCGGCCCGTTCACGATTCGTGAACGGGGGAGGCGGCGACGCCCTGCCGGCTCGTACAACTGGCCGCCGTGAGCACACCCGTCCACCACGCCCCGCCTCCCGTCGCACCGCCAGCGGCCCGCCACGGACTGCGCGCGGCCTGGATGATGACCGCCTCGGGGTGGAGCGCGAACCAGTTCTCCGCCCTGCTCGACACCTACCGCTCCGGGCTGGGCCTGACCGAGTCCACGGTCACCGGCCTGGTGGCGGTGTACGTCCTCGGGCTGGTTCCGGGGCTGCTGGCCGGTGGCCCGCTGGCGGACCGCGTCGGTCGACGCCCCGTCGCGCTGGCCGCCCTGGCGATCAACCTGGCCTCGACCGCGGTGCTGATGCTCGGGTCCTCGGCGGCCTGGTTGCTGCTGCCGGGGCGGCTGCTCACCGGGATCGGCGCGGGCGCGTTGCTGGCCGCCGGCAGCGCCTGGGTCAAGGAGCTGTCCGCGCCGCCGTTCGCCGAGGAGGCCAGGCCGGGCACCGCGGCGCGCCGGGCCGGGCTGTTCGTCTCGGCGGGCTTCGCCTCCGGCGGTCTGGTGGCCTCCCTGATCGCCCAGTGGACCCCGTCCCCGCTGGTGACGGGCTACCTGCCGCACCTGCTGCTGGCGGGGGCGGCGTTGGTGCTGGCCCGCCCCGCGCCCGAGACCCGCTCCGCCCGGCCCACCGGCCCGGCGCGGCCGGCCCACGTCACCGACTGGCGTCGCTTCCGCCGCGCGGTGCTGCCGCTGGCGCCGTGGGTCTTCGCCGCGCCCAGCATCGGTTTCGTCACGCTGCCGGGCCTGGTGCGGGGGATCGGTGACCTGCGGACCGTCTACGCGGGGGTGGCCACCGCCGTCGTGCCCGCCGCCGGTCTACTCATCCAGCCGCTGGCCCGCCACCTGGCCACCCGGTACCGGCTGACCGCCGCGGCCAGCGGACCCGCGGTGGTGGCACTGGGGTTCCTGCTGGCCGCCCCCGCCGCAGCGGACGGCGGACCGGTGCTCTCGCTCGTCGCGGCCGCGGTGTTCGGCGCCGGGTACGGCCTGCTCCTGGCGTTCTGCCTGACCGAGGTCGCGGCGGTCGCCCCGCCGCACCACCTGGCCCGTGTCACGTCCCTGTTCTGGACCGCCGCCTACCTGGGCATGTTCGCCCCGTACGCCGTCACGTTGCTGTCCGGCGCGTTCGCGGTGTCCACCCTGATGATCGCCGGGGCCGCACTGGCGGTGCTGACCTGCGTCGCGGTGCCGGCACTCGCGCGAAGCGCCAGCCGGTAGGGGAACGCGGCTGGCTGTCCGGGCGGACCGAGGCGCCCGGACAGCCAGACACGTCGTTCTCCTGCCACCGGTACTCGTGGATCTCGCCGCCGGGGGTCAGCACGTGCGGAAGGGCGGCGGCCACGGGGAACTCGTCTGTCCACGACGCGGGCGCGGTACCGGCGCGTCCGGTCGACGTGCGCTGGTCGAGCATCGAACTGATGCACCAGACAGTGGCCGTGCGTGCCTGCGATGCGGCGATGGACCAGCCGAGCAACGGTGGGAGAGGAAGGCCGCTGTCCGGACCCCGGTTGGTGGCCCCGCGGTCTTCCAGGTCGTCGACGCTGCCGACCCGGACGTGCGCCCGGACCGGGTCGGGCAGCGGCTGTGGATCTGGGAGGGGGCCTGGCGACGGGCGTGGGGCACGCCCGCCCCGTTCACGGTCGTCCCCGGCGGCCGGCAGGCGGTCGCCCTGCCCGACCACACGTCGTTCGGGCTCGACGCTGGACCTCCCCGCCTCGGCCGCGCATCGCGCGTTGACAAGTCACCGACGGCGGCGGCGTGTCGCGGGTGCGGCTGTTCCGGTGGCGGCCAGCGCTGGCGTGGTCGGCAACGGCCATCCAACTCGCCGAGTGCCGCTGCACGGGTGATCGTCACCGCCAGCAGCCCCACCACAGGTTCCACCCGAGGCCGGAAGCCCCCTTCTCAGGCCTTCGCCACCCGGCCGAGGGCCTCGTCGAGGAGTTGGCACATGGCGGGCGTGTGCTGGTGCTCGACGGCGGCCCACCTCGCACGCGCCTCGTCGCTGCCGTGGTGGATGAAGCTGGCGTAGAGCACGGCGTTCTGCCGGCGTTCGATCACCAGCTCGGCGGCCAGCCCGTCGTCGGAGTGGACGGCCAGCACGACGTGGTCCGGGGTGCTGTGGCGCACGGTCCAGCCGAGCACGACCTGGTCGGACGGCTCCGGGGCCAGCCGCAGGCCGAGGCTGGTCCAGCCCCGGGTGAGCAGGGCGCGGTACTCGGCGGGCGCGTCGTCCAGGACGGCCCGCATCCACTGCTCGGCGGTCAGGTCGCCCGCCAGGTCGGTGTCGGCGAGGACCGCGTTCTCGTAGTCGATCCGCGGGAGCTGGCTGAGCTCCCGCAACGCCGGTGGCACCGCGATCTCACGCGCCCGGTCCGACGCCGGAGCGGGGGAGGCGGAATCAGCCATGAGCACTCCTCACGAGTGTCGGGTGTCGCCGGTGAGCTGCCGCGCCGGACGGGCGATGCGCGCGGTCCCGGGGCGTCTCGTCGGCGGACCCTCACCATCCATACAGGACTGTATGGATGGTGAGGGTAGCCGTGGCCGATCATGGGGTCAACCACGCAGCCGGACCCAAACGAGAGGAGACCGCGATGGCGCCCCCGACGCGCACCCCGCGCGAGAAGTGGATCGAGGAGGGGTTGCGCGCCCTCGCCGCGGGCGGCCCCGACGCCGTCCGGGTCGAGCCGCTGGCCAAGGCGCTCGGCGTGACCCGGGGCGGTTTCTACTGGCACTTCCAGGACCGACGCGCCCTGCTCGACGCGATGCTCGACGCCTGGGAACGCGCGAGCACCGACGAGGTGATCGAGCGCGTCGAGACCGAGGGCGGGGACGCCAGGACCAAGGTCCGCCGGGCGGGCGCGCTCACCCTCTCCGCGGAGCTGCTGCCGGTCGACCTCGCCGTCCGCGACTGGGCCCGCCGCGACGCGGCGGTCGCCGAACGCCTCCGCCGCGTCGACAACCGCCGCATGGACTACGCGCGCTCGCTGTTCCGCACCTTCTGCGCCGACGAGGACGAGGTGGAGATCCGCAGCATGCTCGCCTTCTCCCTCGCCGTCGGCAAGCACGTCCTGGCCGCCGACCACGGGACGCGGACCCGCGCGGAGGTCCACGACATGGCCGCGCGATGGCTCCTGACCTGACCCCCGGGCCGCGGGTTCCCGCCCGCCCGGGCAGCGGGCGGCTGGCCGGGGTGAGCGAGACTGGGGCCATGACCACGGATTCCCACGAGCACGGCCGTGCCGCCGGCGTCGTCGACGGCACGGCCGCCGATCCGGTCGGACCGGTCGGACCCGACGGCCTCACCGTCGGCCGCGCGGCCGCGCTCGTCGGGATCAGCGTGCGGACGCTGCACCACTGGGACGAGATCGGCCTGGTCCGCCCGAGCGGGCGCACCTGGGCCGGGTACCGGGTGTACTCGGCCCAGGACATCGCCCGGGTCCACCGGGTGCTCGTCTACCGGGAGCTGGGGTTCCCGCTGGCCAGGATCGGCCGGCTGCTCGACGACCCGGACGTCAACGCCCGGGAGCACCTGCGCCGGCAGCGGTCCCTCCTGGTCGACCGCATCACCCGGCTCCAGGGGATGGTCCAGGCGGTCGACCGCATGATGGAGGCGTCGAGCACCGGGATGCGGCTCACCCCGGAGGAGCAGGTCGAGATCTTCGGCAGCGACTGGCAGCCCGCCTGGGTCGGGGAGGCGGAGGAGCGCTGGGGCGACAGCGCGCAGTGGGCCCAGTACGCCGAGCGGGCCGCCGACCGGACGCCCGAGGACTGGAAGGAGGTCGCGGCGGAGGCGGAGGCGTTGCAGGCCGCCCTGGCCGCCACGAAGCGCGCCGGCGTCGCGCCCGGCTCCGACGAGGCGAACGCGCTCGCCGAGCGGCACCGCGCCTCGATCTCGCAGCACTTCGACTGCACGCACTCGATGCACGCGTGCATGGCGCGGATGTTCGTCGAGGATCCGGGTTTCGCGCAGTACTACGACAGCCTTGAGTCGGGGCTCACCGGGTGGCTGCGCGACGTGATCTTCGCGAACGCGCGGGCCCACGGCGTCGATCCGGAGACCGCGACCTGGGAGTGAACGCCGCGAGCGGGACGCCGCCTCCGCGCTGACCTCGCGCAGACCCCGCGCTGGTCCCGACAGTCCGGTCAGGACCTCAAGGACCTCACAGCGGGTTGTCGCGGAGCCAGGTGAGGACCTGCTCGGCGTGCTCGTTCGGCGGGAAGATCGGGTAGAAGACGTGCTCGACCACGCCGGCGCGGACGATCAGGGTCAGCCGCTTGTACAGCGTCAGCCCGCCGGCCTCGAACGTGGGCAGGCCGAGCGCCCCGGCCAGGCTCCGCTCGGGGTCGGAGAGCATCGGGAACGGCAGGTGGAGCCGCTCGACGACCTCGCGCTGGTAGTCGGTGTCCTGGCTGGACAGGCCGAACACGCTGACCGCGCCGGCCGCGAGCAGCTCCTGGTGGTGATCGCGGAAGCCGCACGCCTGGGCGGTGCAGCCGCGCGCCCCGGGGATCGCGTCCCAGCCATCGGGCAGGTCCGTGCCCGGCCGGCCGGTGAGCGGGTAGACGTAGATCACCGTCCGGCCGGCGCCGAGCGCGTCGAGGCGGACCGGCGCGCCGCTGGTGTCGTGGAGTTCCAGCGGCGGCAGGGTGGCGCCGGGCAGATGAGCGGCCTCGCCGTCGTCCTCGGGGACGGGCAGGTCGGCGGGCAGCGTCGTGTAGTCGGTCATCAGGTCCTCTTCCTCGTCGGCGGGTGAGACACCGCTGTTGCGGTGGGCGGCGTCGCGCAGGTGCGCGAGCAGCACCGCCCGGCGGGCGGCGAGCCCCTCGATCCGCTGCGTGAGCTCGTCGATCGCGTCCCGGTACCCGGCCAGCGAGGCCGGGCAGTCGTCGGCGTGGCGATGACCGGCCGCGAGGCAGTCCAGGAACGGCCTGGTGCGCTCGACGGGGATGCCGAGGGCGTTGAGCGCCCGGATCTCCCGCGCCAGCCGCACGTCGTGCTCGTCGTAGTCCCGGTAGCCGTTGCCCAGCCGCTCGGGCGTGAGCAACCCCAGCGACTCGTAGTAGCGCACCGCTTTGGTCGTCACGCCCGCCCGACGGGCCAGCTCGCCGATCCGCATGTCTCTCACCTCGAAGAACGCTAAACCTTGCCCCTAAGGGTAAGGTCAAGTCCGGCCTCGCCACTCTCCGCGGCCCCCGCGCAGACCTCGAACGACGTGTGGTCGCGACCCCCTCTCGTTCGGAGGGGGTCGCGACCTGTTGACGTGGGGGTGGCTCAGTTCCGGTCCACAGTGGACGCGGTGGGCGCGGTGGGCGCGGCGCGGAACAGGGGGAGCAGCGCCAGGGCGGCCAGTGCCAGCACGAGGTTGCCGACCAGCGTGATCGTGAAGGCCTGGCTGACCGCCGCCGGCTCCGCCGTGTGCTGGGCGCCGCCGACGGCGGCGGAGAAGACCAGCCCGAGGACGGTGACGCCCAGCGACATGCCCACCTGACCCGCCGTCTCCACCACGCCGGCGGCCGCTCCGGCGACGCGCGCCGGCACCCCGGACAGGGCGGTGCTGATCAGCGGGCTCACCCCGAGCCCCTCGCCGAGGCCGATGACGGCCAGGGCGGGCATCAGCAGCCAGCCGGTCAGGCCGTCGCCGGCGGCCCAGGCGGTGCCCAGCAGCGCGAGGGTGCCCAGGGCGTTGACCGCGTAGCCGAGGGTGAGGGTGTGCCGGCCGAGGCGGGCCTGGAGCCGCGGCGCCAGCAGCGAGGCGACCGAGAAGGTCACCGCGAGCGGGGCGAAGGTGAGGCCGGCCGCCAGCGGCGAGTAGCCCATGCCGTTCTGCAGCTGGAGGGTGAGGACGAAGAACAGCCCCGCGTTGCCGGCGAAGAAGGTCAGGGCGATCGCGTTGCCCCCGGCGAAGACCCGCGACCGGAACAGGGCCGGGTCGACCAGGGGGCTGCCGCCCCGCGCGGCCAGTCGACGCTCCCAGACCAGGAACGCGACCAGGGTCGGGACCGAGGCGGCCAACGAGATCCACGTCCACGTCGGCCACCCGGCCTGCTGGCCGACCACCAGCGGCACGCTCAGCAGCAGGAGCGCGCCGCTGAGCAGCCCGACACCGGTCACGTCCAGGCCGCGCCCCGCCGTGGTGGCGCGGGTCGGGGACAGCGTGCGGCGGGCGCCGAGCAAAGTCAGCAGGCCGACCGGAACGTTGACCAGGAACACCGTGCGCCAGCCCAGGCCGAACAGGTCGAGGTGGATCAACAGCCCGCCCAGCACCTGCCCGGCGACCGACGCCAACCCGATCGTCGCGCCGAACGCCGCGTACGCCCTGGCCCGGGCGGCCCCGGTGAACGCGGTCTGCAACACGGCCAACACCTGCGGGTAGAACAACGCGGCCCCCACGGCCTGGGCCACGCGGAAGACCACGAGCGACACGGGGTCCGGGGCGAGACCGGCGGCCAGCGAGGCGAGGGTGAAGACCGCGGTGCCCGCCAGGAACAGCCGGCGCGCGCCGAACAGGTCGCCGAGGCGGCCGCCGGTCACCAGCAGCAGCCCGTAGACCAGGACGTAACCGCTGATCGACAGCTCCACCTGGGCGAAGCTCGCGCGCAGGTCCTCGCGGATGGAGGGCACCGCCACGTTCACCACGAACGAGTCCATGATCGCCATGAACGTGCCGGCCAGCACCACGACGAGGGTCCACAGGCCCCGACCGGAGAACCGCTCCACACCGACCGGCGGCGCGGAGTCCGACGGCGGCGCTGGCACCGGCCGCGCCGGGCGTCGGGTCGGGGTCTCGACGGACACGCTCATGCTGCTCAACTCCCAGGTCATCGCGGGGGGAACAGCAGAAACGATCGATCAACGCGGGGGCCGGAACAACGCCGAAGCGGCAAAGGACCAATAATCCAAACTTATGGATTCACGGCTGCCGGAGCGGCACGAACTGGAGGCGTTCCTCGTGCTGGCCGAGGAACTGCACTTCGGGCGCACCGCCGAGCGGCTGCGCCTGTCCCAGGCCCGGGTCAGCCAGACGATCAGGAAGCTGGAGCGGGCCATCGGCGCGCCGCTGTTCGAGCGCACCAGCCGGCGCGTGGCGCTCACCCCGATCGGCGCGCGCCTGCGCGAGGACCTCGCGCCGCTCCACCGGGCGATGGGCGAGGCGATCGGTCGGGCCACGGCCGCCGCGCGCGGCGTGGACGGCGTGCTGCGACTGGGATTCCTGGGCGCCGGGGCGGGCGAGCTGACCCCGACGATCCTGGAGACGTTCCGCGCCCGGCACCCCGGCTGCGAGATCCAGATGCGCGAGACCCACTTCGCCGACCCGCTGGGACCGCTGCGCGCGGGCGAGGTCGACCTCCTGCTCACCCGGCTCCCGGTCGAGGAGCCGGACCTGACGGTGGGGCCGGTGGTGCTGTCCGAGCCCCGCGTGCTCGCCGTGCCCGCCCGGCACCCGCTCGCCCGCCGCCGGAGCGTCTCGCTGGAGGACCTGGCCCGCCACACCGTCTTCGGGGTCGTCGGCCCGGCTCCCGACTACTGGTGGGACTTCCACGTGCCGCCGACCACCCCCTCCGGCAAACCCGTGCCCAGGGGACAGGGCGTGGCGACCTTCCAGGAGCTGCTCGCGCTGGTCGCCGCCGGGCAGGGGATCTCCCCGGTGGCCGCCTCGGTCACCCGCTACTACCCGCGGCCCGACGTCGTGTTCGTGCCCTTCGACGACGCTCCGCCCACGGATGTGGCGGTGGTGTGGCGCACCGCGGGCGCCACCGCGCGCACGCGGGCCTTCGTCGACGCCGTCGAGCACGCCGTCCGCGGACACGGCGGCCCAGCCCGCCACTGACGCTGCTCTGCGGACGGCGACCGGCGGTTCGCCGGTCGATGCCGAAGCGGCCCGGCGACGCGGGCTCGGGTCCGCGTCGACGGCGTCGTCGTTGTCCCCCGGCGCGGGCTCGCGCCAGGGCCAGGGTTTCGGGCACACGCCGTGCCGCACCGGGGAACCGACCCTGCTGACGGAGCTCCTCAGCAGGACAGGGCCCGCTGGGGAGGACACGGAAGGAGCGTGTCGGATGCGGCGTTTTTCGTTAGGTGAGCACCTGGCCATCGGCCGACACGGCGGGACGGTCTTGATGGTCCTGGGCGGTCTGCGCCAGCCACTGCAGCAGTCTCTGTGGATGGTCGCAGGACGACTCAGGGGCCTGGTTGAACTTGAGCCACGCAGCGCGCACGGCCTCGTCGACGTCGGCGTCTCCGGACCGCGCGAAGGGGCCCGGCCGCGAGGGTGTGGCCTTGCGGCCGTCGTCCGTCAGCATCAGCGCCGTCTCCATTGTTTTGCCACGCTTGCAAGTACGTCCAACCCGGTGGTGACGTCGGGCGGTGGGGCACCGAAGCCCAGCCGGATGCGCTCCGGTTGGTCGAAGCAGTCGCCGGGGACGGTGAGGATGCCGTGCTCGTCGGCGAGGAACTCGCACAAGGGCCTGGTGTCCTCGACCCCGAGGATCTGCGGGAAGACGGTCACACCGCCGCCGGGGGCGACGCCGGCCACGACGTCTTGGTTGGTCTCCAACCAGTCCACGACGGTGGCACGGTTCGCTCGGGCCTCCGCAAGCCGAGGCGCGAGCACGGCATCCGCGTTCTCGATCACCCAGGCGGCGATCTCCTCCAGCAGGGGTGAGGTGTTCAGGGTGACGTAGTCGCGCATCCGGATGAGCTCCGGGACGAGCGCGGACGGCGCGAAACTCCACCCCACTCTCAGCCCGGGCAGGCCGTACGCCTTGGAGAACGTCCCGAACGAGACGCACCGCTCGATGGTGCGAGATGGATCCGGCAAGGGCTCGCCGTCGTGGACCAGCTCGGCGAAGGCGGCGTCCCACAGCAGGTAGGCGTCGCTGCGGTCGACGATCGAGAGGAGTTCGTCGTACTCGGCGGGAGTCAGGGTGATCCCGGTGGGGTTGTGCGGGAAGTTGACGATGACCGCGCGGGTGCGGGGACCGACCAGCGAGCGGAGCGCGTCGAGGTCAGGCCGGCCGCCCGTCAGGTCGAGCTGCCACCTGACCAGCGTCGCGCCGGCTGACGCGGCCAGGGCGGTGAGCGCGTGGTAGCTCGCAGTCGTGACCACGACCTCGTCGCCGGCGCCGACCAGGGCGGCCACCGCGAGCAGGATGGCTTCCGTGGAGCCGTTGCACACCAGCGGTTCGTGTCCCGGACCGGGCTTGAACCGCTCGCTCAGCGCCGCGCGCAGCCTGTCCTGTCCCGACGAGGGGGAGTCGCGGAAGGTGAGCTCGTCGAGTTCCTCGGCGGTCATCCCGGTCAGGTCACGAACTTCGCCCAGCGTGTAGGGGTGGACGCCGCTGCTGCTGATGTCCACGTGTGCGTCGAAGTAGCGCACACGGAACCAGTCCTCGAGCGCGGCCGCGGCAACCTGACCCAGCATTGTCATCGGTCCATTTCTGTGCGGTCGCACAGAAATGCGAATTGCCGGGCCACAGCGCCTCCTGGTCTAGTGCTCGTCCGGCCCCTTCACGCGCTGGAGCCGGATACCCTGGATCGAGTCGGTGCTCTCAGGGTCCGACGAGTTCTCTCACCATCAGGATCGTGTGCCACGACGTGGCCGAACACTGACAGATGCAAGGGTCGGCGGTGCCGGCTCGGCGTCTTCCAGCGGGCCCTTGCGCCCTGACAAGTGCCAGCCACGAGGTCTGTTCGACCCGGCTTATCGTTGCCGGGTGACGACGCCCGGAAGACGATGTTGATCGTCACCCGCCTCCGTGCGCAGACGACGTCTGACGCATCACCCAACCGCTTTGCACCTAGGGCCGAACTCACCGAGGCCTAAGTCATCCGGGTCTCAATGCCTGCAGACCATCACGGGAACCAATGCGAGGAGAAGTATGTACCGGATGACGTTGAACGGTCGGGAAATCGATGACATCCATCGACTGGTCGGTGAGATCACCGAGAAGTACACGACCGTCGAGAACGCCGAGTTTCTGCGCAATGCACCCGTCCTCGCGCACGAGCTTCCCCGGCGCGTTCGAAGCTTCCTCAACGACTTCCGCCTCACCGAGCCGAGCGGCGTCGCCGTGATCTCCGGCCTCCCCATCGACCAGGAGCGCATCGGCAGCACGCCCGCCCACTGGCGGGACCGCGAAGCGGTCTCATCCGCGCTGCTCGAGGAGGTCTTCTTCTTCCTGTGCGGCACGCTCCTCGGGGACGTGTTCGGCTGGTCGACGCAGCAGGACGGCCACCTCATGCACGACGTGCTCCCGATCAAGGGCGATGAGGACGACCAGCTCGGCTCGGGCAGCAAACAGCTGCTCTGGTGGCACACCGAGGACGCCTTCCACCCGTTCCGAGGCGACTACGTCGGGCTTCTGTGTCTGCGCAACCCCGATGGCGTCGAGACGACGGTCGCCATGGCGGACAAGATCCCGTGGAACGAGGTCGACGTCGACCACCTCTTCCAGCCGCTGTTCCACATCCGACCTGACGAGTCCCACCTGCCCAAGAACCAGGCCGTCCGCGACGTGCCTCCGGAGACCCAGGAACTCCTCGACGCCGCCTACGCCCGGATCATCGAGATGAACACCCAGGCCGAGAAGCGCCCGATCCTCTCGGGATCAGCCCGATCCCCCTACATGTGCCTCGACCCCTACTTCATGGACGTCGACAAGCTCGAGGAGCCGGCCAGGGGAGCGCTTCGGGGCCTCATCGACGTCATCGACCGGGTGCTCGAGCCGGTCGTGCTCGAGCCGGGTGACTGCTGCTTCGTGGACAACTACAAGGCGGTGCACGGCCGCAACCCGTTCACAGCCCGCTACGACGGCAACGACCGCTGGCTCAAGCGAATCTGCGTCACTCGCAACCTCCGCAACTCGCGTGAGGCTCGGCTGTCGAGCTCCGACCGCGTCATCTTCTGAGCCCGACCCCGAAGCGACACCCCTACCGGAACGATCCGGCTGTACGCGTCGTGGACCCGACAACGAGCAACAGCGATTTCACCGGTGCCGGATCGGGGGAGACGTTCTCGGAGGCAGGCCCGCCGTGGCCGTCGTCGCCGATCCGCTGGGTCGGCGCGCCGGCCGCCAGTCCCCTCGGGGAGTTGACCGGCCTCGAACTCGACCGCGTGCACGAGGTCCTGGTCTCGGCGCCTGACCGAAAGTCCCACTCGGCAAACTGGTGGTTCGGGACCGGGCAGCGTATCGGACGCACTCGGCCCTGGTAGCCGTTAGGCTTTAAATGCACGCGCCAAGCCCCACAATGGTCGGCATGCCTCAATCAGCAGATCCCGGTCCTCCCGACCAGGGCGCCAGCACGGCCGCGGTCGACTTGTCCGCTCCGGCCGGCGCTGCCGAACCCTCCGCGGTACCCAGTGAGTCGCTGTGGCGTGACCGCAACTTCCTCACCATGTGGACCGGCCAGGCGTTCGCGCAGTTCGGTGTGCAGATCTCGGAACTCGCGGTTCCCGTCCTCGCGGTGCTCCTGCTCGGCGCCGGTGAGTTCGAGGTGGGCGTGCTGAACGCGGCGAACGTGGCGGCCTTCCTGCTGATCGGGTTGCCGGCCGGGGCATGGATCGATCGCCTGCGCAAACGCCACGTGATGATCGCGGCCGACCTCGTGCGCGCCGCCGCGCTCGCGTGCGTCCCGCTCCTCTGGATGCTGGATGCCCTGCAGATCTGGCACCTGATCGTTGTCGCCGCGGTCATAGGTATTGCTTCGGTGTGCTTCGACGTGTCGTACCAGAGCATCGTCCCCTCGCTCGTACGACCCGGCCAGATCGCTCAGGCCAACGGGAAGCTGCAGTCGACCTACGAGGTGGCGAACATCGCGGGTCCTGGGGTCGCTGGCTGGCTCATCGGCTTGATCACAGCGCCACTCGCCGTGCTCGCTACTGTCGGCACCTATCTGCTGTCAGCCGTTGCTCTGATCTTCACGCGCGATCACGAAGAGAAGCGACCGCACGAGGACCACGGGCCGATCCTGCGCGAGATCGCGGAGGGGCTGCGGTTCGTCTTCACCGAAAAGCTGTTGCGCCGCATCGCCGGCACTACAGCCATCTCCAACTTCGCGAGCACGATCTCGATGACGCTGCTGCCACTGTTCCTCCTTCGGGAACTGGGCTTCACACCGCAGGCCATGGGGCTGGTGCTCTCGCTGGGCGCGGTCGGCGGACTGCTCGGTGCCGTGGCGACGCCACACATCGTCAGCCGGATCGGCGAGGCGAGGACGATCCCGGTGAGTGCGATCTGCTTCAGCTTCGTCGCTCTGCTGATGCCGTTCGCCGCAGTCGTGCCGTGGATGGCGTTCCCGCTGCTGGCGGCTCAGTTCTTCGTCGGTGCGTTCACCGGGATTCTTTACAACATCACGCAGGTGACGTTTCGCCAGCGGATCACACCTGCGCGCCTGCTCGGCCGGATGAACGCGTCGGTGCGCTGGGCGGTGTGGGGCGTGATGCCGATCGCCGCGCTCGTCGCCGGAACGCTCGGCACCTCGATCGGTGTCGTTCCCACGCTGTGGATCGGTGCCCTCTTCGAGCTGTGCGCGGCCGCCTTCGTGGTGACCGGGCCCTTCTGGTCGCTGCGGAATCTCCCCGACTTGCACTCCGGTGACTCGGAATCGACCGTCTGAGCGAGGCGGACGAACGGGCTGTGGAGGCTCTTCACAATCGGGGGTGTAGTTGGAGTTTGAAGCCGCCGGTTTCGAGTGGGGACCGGGCGCGGTGCTCCAGGTGGTCACCGACGACATGCCGTTCCAGGCCAACTCTGCCGTTGTCCTCGCCTGCGCCAGCCGCGGCGTGCCCCAGGCGAGGTGCGTTGAGCACGAGGCGCGCGTGGAGTCGTCGATCCTCCTCGAAATCGGCCTCGCCGAGGCGCGCTGCCCCCGCCCGATCGGACTGATCCGAGGTGAAGGGGACCGCGATGGCCGTTCGACGAGCACTTCACTTTCCTCGGCTACCGCGAGGTCGCACTGCCGACAGGGCGGCGGGTCCGCGGAGTGGTGCTGGTGGGCGCGCCGGGCGAACGCTCCGCTCCACACCGGGCGAATCGATGAGGAGCGCGGCTTCTCGGCGGGGCGCCGAGCGGCTCTGCCTCTGCCGAGGTGTGGGCGGCTGCTCCTGGCCGGCAGCGGTGGCGATGACCACCGAAGCCGGGGAGATCGACCCGTCACCGGCTCACCTGGTCCAGGGCGGGCGGGCTGTCGGGTCGCCGTAGATCACTCGAAGTTCCCGGGGAAGGCCACTGATCACGACCGTGATCGCGGCAGGTGGCCAGTGGCCGGACCGGCCGGGTAAGGGCCGGGACCAGCCAAGGAGGGGAGGAGCGGCCCCCCGAGAGCCGCTCCTCCCCGGACAGCCGCTACTTCGCGCCGAGGCTGTCAACCACCTTGATCTCCTGCGAGGTGTAGGCCACGACCGTTCCGGGCTTGACCCACGGCTCGTCGGGCCGGGTCACCACCTCACGGTCGCCGATGTACTGCCCGGTCTCCCGGTCAAAGATCAACTCGTAACGGCCCTTCCCGTCCTCCACACCGATGGCGACCCCGACGACGCCGTCGAGGTTCGCCGCCCGGTCGGTGATCTGGATGCCCGGGAGCTTGGCCAGCGCGCGGTAGATCACCGCGCGGACCTCGGCCGGCGCCTGGCCGGTGCCCAGCACCTCCTGCGCCAGGCCCATGATCGTGCGCGGGGAGTCACCCTTCACGTCGACCCGCACGTCGGCCTGCTGCCGCCACCACGCCAGCAACTGGTCCGGGTCCCGCGGCAGTTTGGCGTAGTACTCGGGGAAGTCCGGATCGTCCGGGTTCCCGCAGACCTTCTTGGGCTTGGCCTCGGGGAAGAAGTCCGCGCACCGACCGCGGCGCTCGCCGTTCTGGATGTCGGCGTCCCTCTCCGGCCGGTCCATCACCGACTCCGGCTCGGTGCCGCCGACCCACTTCTTGCGGCCCGTGAGCGCGCGGCGCTCCACCCACTCGTCGCGGTAGTCCGCCGGCGCCCACCGCTCGATCAACTGCTCCCGCAGGTAGGTGTACCCCTTGCCCTGTCCGGGCCCGTGGGTGGAGGCCCACCACGCGTGCTTGCTGATGTAGCGGAACTGGCCGGCGCGCAGCGGCTGGTCCTCGGTCCGGATCAGCAGGTCCGCCGCCGAGCTCAGCGCCCGCTGGGCCGACGCCAGCTCCACCCCGCCCGGCTTCGCCGACCCGTCCGCCGTCGAGTCGGCCTGGGACGCGGAACCGGGCGAGGAGTCGTTCGGGAGGACGGCGATCCCGATGGTCAGCACCGCCGCAGCCGCGGCCGCGACCGACACCCACGGCAGGCGAAACCGCCGCTTGCCGGAACGCGGGAGCCTCGCCGGCTCCGCGATCGCGGCCTGGTCGGCCTCCGCACGCCCGATCTCGGCGAGGACCCGGCGACGGAGATCCGCCGACGGGTCCGCACCTCGCGCCTCGGCGTGCAGCAGGCCGATCGCCTCGTCCAGCTCCGCCTCGCTCCACAACGTCCGGGCCTCGGCCCCGTCCACGGCCGGCCGCACCGCGTCGTTGTCGTTCTCACGCATCGTGCCCCTCACCTCCACTTGTCGTCCCCGCGGGCCCGCCCGCACGCAGCTTCCGGCGAAGCCGGTGCAGCCGGGAGCGCACCGTGCTGGGCGGAACATCCAGGGCCGCCGCCACCTCTGTCGGCTCCAACCCGGCCCACGACGTCAGGAACAGCACGTCCCGTTCCTCGTCGGTCAGCTCGGCCACCGCGCCGGCCAGCTGTCGCATCCGGTGCTCGGCGTCGACCCGCGCCACCACCCGCGTCTCGTGCGGCTCCTCGGGCAGGCCGAGCGTCGCGGCCCGCGCCGTGGCCTGGAACCCGCGGATCTCCTGTCGCCGGTGGTTGCGCAGCACGTTGGTGGCGATGCCGTACAGCCACCCGCGGATCGGCTCCCGCTCCGGGTCGTAGCTGTCGCGGCGGCGGAAGGCGATCAGGAAGGTCTCCGACACCAGGTCGTCGGCCAGGTGCTCCCCGACCCGCCCTGCCAGGTACCCGCGCAGTCCCCCGGCGTGCGCGTCGAACAACTCGGCGAAGACGACCTTCGGGTCCCGCCCGGATAGCCGTGGCCGCCCGTCGTCGGGTGGCCTGCCGTCGGCGACCTCGGCGACGGCGCCGGCCAACCCCTTGGTTGATGACATCACACCCACTCTTGTCCGCAGGGGCCGAACGCGTCCCCGACACCGCATCCCCGACACCGCGTGTCCGTCAGCGGAGCGCCGCCGCGGAACCCGCACTGTCCGGTTTGGACAGTGCGCTGACCTTCGAGATCCGGACGGTCGTTAGCGTGGCTCCTCGTGAGGACGATCGTGACAAGCGCCGGCTCTCTGGTTCTGGCGTTACTGGGGTGGGGCGAAGTGGAGCACTGGCGCGCCTCCCGCCGTCGACTCGGTACCACCGCGAGCGGGCACGGGACGAGCGAAGTGGTTGTCGTGCTCGGGTACCGCAACCGGGGAAACCGGATCAACGCGGTGAACCGGTGGCGCGTCCGCGCCGGGTTGCGCTCACTCGACGGCGCGCAGGCCCGTCTCGTCCTGAGCGGGGGACCGGTGGGCGGCGCGCGGCCGGAAGCCGAGCTGATGGCGGACTACGCGCGGCGGCGACGCGGATACCGCGGCCGGCTGTGCGTCGAAACCGAGAGCACCACCACCTGGGAGAACATCAGGAACGTCATTCCGCTGATCGAGGACGCGGACCGCATCAAGATCGTTTCGCATTCGCTGCACGCCGAGAAGGCACGCGCCTACCTGTGGCGACAGCGCCCCGATCTCGCCGCCCGCCTCGTCCGGGCGCGGGACTACCGCCCCGGGGAGTGGCTCCTGGCCAAACCGGCCCTCGCGCTGCTCGGCCGGCGCAACCTCCGCCGCATCACGTCGACCTGAGTGGTCGCGGCCGGCTGACCGGCCGGCCGCGACCACCGTCCTTTCCGCGTCAGGCCCGCGTTTCGGCTTGTTCCTTCGGAACCGGCGCGGTCCTCGCCCGCTGTCCCTGGCTGAACAGGAGACAGAACAGGGCGGCGGCCACCAGCACCACCGCGCACGCCACGAGGGTGGTCTGCATGGCGTTGACGAAGCCGGCGGCGAACGTGTCGGTGGCGACGCGTTCGTACAGGCTGGTCGTGGCGGGGTTCAGGTCACCGGGCGGCGTGGGCGGACTGTAGTGCCGCGCGGCGGCGGTGCTGTTGTCGACGAACTGCGCGCGCAGGTTCTCCGGTAGCTGCCCGGCGCGTTTCTCCGCCTCGCTGTGCAGGGCCGAGGAGAGGCGGGCCGACAGCAGGGCGCCCACCACCGCGGTGCCGAGGACGCCGCCGACCTGCCGAACGGTGCTGGAGACGCCGGAGGCCGCCCCGGCCAGTCGTGGGTCGACACCGTCCATGGTGGCCTGCTGCAGCGGTGCGAACGTGGCGCCGCTGGCGATCCCGATGACGGTCAGGCCGGGCAGCAGGCTCCACGCGCTGCTGGTGGGGCCGGTCGTGGCCACGAGCACCAGCAGGCCGACAGCCAGCAACGTCAGCCCGACCATGAGGACGCGCTTGCCGCCGAACCTGTCCGACAGCCGCCCGGCGTAGGCCGAGCCGACCGCGGTGAGCACGGCGTTGGGCAGCACCACCATGGCGGTCTCCAGCGCCGAGTACCCGCGCGCCATCTGCAGGTACAGCACCAGCACGAACATGATGCCGATCATGCCGAGCTGGAAGACGAACCCGACCCAGTTGCCGACCGCGAAGTCGCGGGCGCGGAACAGGGAGAGCGGCATCAGGGGCTCGCCCCGTTGCCGGTGCTGCCACAGGACGAACACCACCAGCAGCGCGAGGCCCGCCACGATGACCGAGGGGATGCTGACCGGCCCGGCGATCGCGCCCCAGCCGTAGCGTTCGCCCTCGATCAGTCCGAACACGACGCCGCTCAACCCGGCGGTGGCCAGCGCGACGCCGACCAGGTCGAGCCGGTGGGCGCGGCCCGAGCGGAGGGGCGGCACGAAGGCCAGCGCGAGCCCGACGGTGACGATCCCGACCGGGACGTTGACGAAGAAGATCCAGCGCCAGCCGAGGTGGGCGAGCAGGACGCCGCCGACGACCGGGCCGAGGATCGGGGCGAAGCCGACGATCGCGCCGAACAGGCCGAACGCGCGGCCGCGCAACCGCGGCGGGAAGATCGTCAGGATCGTCGAGATGACCTGCGGGAACAGCAACGCCCCGCCCAGCCCCTGTAGCAGACGGGCGACCAGCAACTGGCCCGGCGAGTCGGCCAGCCCGCACAGCGCCGAGGCGACGGTGAAGGCGCCGACGCCGACCACGTAGAGCCGGCGGTGGCCGAAGACGTCCCCCAGCCGCCCGGTGGTGACCAGCAGCACCGAGAAGACGAGCAGGTAGCCGTCGACGATCCACAGCACCTGGTCGTAGGAGGCGTGGACGCTGTGGATCAGCGTCGGGATGGCGACGTTGACGACGGACCCGTCGAGCAACGCCATGAAGAAACCCATGCACATGATCGCGAGGACCAGCCACGGACGCCGCGTGACCGGTCGCTCGGCGGTGTTGACTTCCGGCACTCCGGAGACCTCCCAGGGAAACCGGTTCCGCGGGGAGGCGACCTTGACCAGGCCAGCACCGACCAGGTCAACACCGACCGGGCCGTCGCCGCCAGAACGGCGCTCACGCCGGAACACGGCCCCCGGCAGGTGCCCGGGAACGCGGAAGGAAGCGGAGGGCTGGACGCGCGTCGCCACCACCACAGAACACCCTTTTCCAGGATGTGGTGAGCGACTTCCACCTTCCCCACGTCATCGGGACCCGGGTGAAGCTGGTTGGCGAGGCGGAAAGCCCAACGGTGAGAAGTCGGGGCGCAGCCTAACACAGCGTGTTCGGCCCGTGGCGGGCCGCCAGGAGGGGGCCTGCGGTGCTCGCCGAAGAACCGGACGGACGGGACGTGTCCCACCGGGGCGTTCCGGGCCGAGCTTCCGCTCGCCCGGCGTCAACCCGCGTTAACCCGCTTGACGTTGACACTGTGACAAGGTCTTCACTGGGTGCCGGAGGTGGTTCCCATCAACTCGACCCCGAGCGATTCCCCCAACCCGCGCCTGCTCGACGCGCTGGGCGCCGACAACTCGTCGACGCGGCTCCAGGCGGCCCTGGCGGCGGGCACGAGCCCCGACCCCGCCCTGCTTGAGGCGCTCGTGGAGCGGTGCGCGGTCGAGCCGGACTTCTTCGTGCGCGACATGCTCACCTGGGCGTTGACCCGCCTGCCGGCGGAGATCACGGTGCCCCGGCTCCGCGCGGAGCTCGGTTCCGAGCGCGCCCAGGCCCGAAGCCAGGCGTTGCACACGCTGTCCAAGATCGGCGACGGAAGTGTGTGGCCCGCGATCACCCGGTCGTTGCTGCACGACGCCGACGACGAGGTCGCGCGAAGCGCGTGGCGTGCCGCGGTCATCCTCGTGCCGGCCGGGGAGAAGAAGGGGCTGGCCGCGGACCTGGCCGCGCAACTCGGTCGCGGCGACCGGCACGTGCGACTGAGCCTCAGCCGGGCGCTCGTCGCGCTCGGCGACCTGATCGAGCCGGCCCTGCGGACGGCGATGGCCAACGCCGACCCGACGGTGCGCACGCACGCCCACGCCACGGAGCTGCTCCTCCGCAACCCCGAGGCCAACGTCGACTCGGTCATCGAGGAGGCGAAGCGCATCGTCGCGCTCGGCCCGGAGCGGGTCGAGGGAACAGCGTGCTGATCGGCGAGGTGGCGCGCCGCTCGGGGGTGAGCACCCGGATGCTCCGGCACTACGACTCCCTCGGGCTGGTGCGGCCGACCGGCCGCACCGTGGGCGGCTACCGCGAGTACTCCGCCGAGGACATCCGCCGGATCTTCCACGTGGAGATCCTGCGGTCCCTGGGCCTGTCGCTGCGCCAGGTCGGACGCGCGCTGGCGGACCCCGCCTTCGCGCCGTCCGCCCTGGTCGGCGACCTCATCCGACGGACCGAGGACCGGCTGAGGCGGGAGCGGGAGCTTCTGGAGCGGCTCCGCGCGGTCGACGCCTCGGCGCCCTCCGGCTGGCAGGACGTCCTGCGCATCGTCGAACTCCTGCACGGGCTCAACTCGCCCAGCGCCGCGCACCGCCAGCAGGCCGTCCTGGCCCCGGCCGACGACGCGCCGGTCCCCACCGAGGTGCTGGCCAGGGCGGTCCTCGCCGAGTCCGATCCCCACGTCGCCGGCGCCCTGCGGTGGGCCCTCGCGCGGGCGGGCGGCGACGGTGTGGCGAGCGTGGCGCCCGGCGTGCACTCGGCGGACCCCGCCATCCGGCGGCGGGCCGTCCTGGCGATCGCCGAGATGCCCGGCGACGAGGCGAACGCGGTGCTCGCGGACGCCCTCGGGGACTCGGACCCGACGGTGCGCGGGCACGCCGCTCTGACCCTGGGCCGGCGCGGCGCGACCGCCGCCGTGCCGGCCCTCGTCGGCATGGTGGTCGAGGGCACGAACGACGTCGAGGCGGCCGAGGTCCTGGGAACACTGGCGCTGGACCCCGCGTGCGCGGACCGGATCATGAGTGCGCTGGTCGACGAGCTCGCCGCGCACACCGCGGACTCCGCGGTGCGGATACGCCTGACCCAGGCCCTCGCCGAGATGCCGGCGCCCCTCGCACGGGGCGTCCTGCGGCGGTTGGCCCACGACGACGACCGGGCTGTCGCCCTCATCGCCTCGGCCCTCGCAGGCGAGCTCGACGAGCCGTCCGAGGACTGAACCCGACGGGTCAGTCGGTGGTCGACCGGGACGCGCCGGAGGGGGAGCGGTGCCGATCCAGGATTCCCTCGACGACCCTCATCAGTCGATCTCCCACCTGGTCGATGCTTCCGTTCTGCGTGCTGACCTGCGCGCCCTCGAGCGCGAAGGTGATCTCGGCGGCGGCCTGCTCGGGGTCGGGCAGCCCGGCCTGCGCGCACATACCGACCAGCCGGCGGGTCTGGCGGGCCTTGTGCTGCTCGATCACCTGGCGGGCGGGGTGGGACCGGTCGGGCAGCTCGGCGAGGGAGTTGATGAACGGGCAGCCCCGGTGCGAGAGCCTGGGTAGGCCCTCGGCGATGAAGCGGGCCAGGCCCAGGATCTGCTCCGCGGGCCGGCCGGGGTGTTCGGCCTCGACCCGGTCGAAGGCCGCCTGGTAGTCGGCGGCGACGATCCGCAGCCACTCCGCCACCAGCGCGTCCTTGGTCTCGAAGTGCCGGTAGATCGCCATCTTGGTGGTCCCGGCCCGCTCGGCGATCGCCTGGAGGCCGACCCGCCGGATCCCCTCGTGGTGGAAGAGCTCCTCCGCCGCGTCGAGGATGCGCTCACGGGGCGGCAGTGTCGCCACCCTGCTCGGCCTGCTGGCGGTCGATGCCATGACTGCTCCGTGACGTCCGGTCGGTTGTGGGGCCCCTTGCCCGCTGCTATGGTACCAGCCCGTCCCATGTGATACCGCTCGGTATCGTCCGATACTCGGTGGTATCGCTTCGTCCTCCGGGAGTGGCAGTGAGAGTGAGCGAGTACGTGGGGTTCGACGCGGTCGGACTCGCGGAGCTGGTGGCCCACGGCGAGGTGACCCCCGCCGAACTGGAGACGGCCGCACGCGAGGCGGCGCGGGCGGTCAACCCGCGGATCAACGCCATCGTCGAGACGTGGCCGGCCGACGACGAGCCCACCCCGGGCAGCGCACCGCTGGCCGGGGTCCCGTTCCTGATCAAGGACATCGCGGTCGCGATGGCGGGGAAGCGGATGGAGCTGGGCAGCCGGCTCGCGGCCGGCCACGTCGCCGGCGCCGACTCCTCCCTGATGCGCCGCTTCCGCCGAGCCGGCCTCGTGACCTTCGGCCGCACCACGACACCGGAGATGGCCTACAGCAACACGACGGAACCCGTGCTGTACGGCGCCACCCGCAACCCGTGGGACCTGGAGCGGAGCGCGGGCGGATCCAGTGGCGGCGCCGGCGCGGCCGTCGCGGCCGGGGTGGTCCCGATCGCCCACGCCACCGACGCCGCCGGCTCCATCCGCGTCCCCGCCGCCTACAACGGCCTCTTTGGTCTGAAACCCACCCGCGGCCGGGTCTCCGTGGGCCCCCACTTCGACGAGATCTTCAACGGCCTGGCCGTGCACGGCAGCGTCAGCCGCACCGTGCGCGACAGCGCGGCACTGCTCGACGCGATCCGCGGCCCGGAACCGGGTGACCCCTACGTCGCCCCGGAGCCGCCCCGCCCGTACCTGGAGGAAGTCGCCCGCCACCCGGGCTCGCTGCGGATCGGTGTCCTCGCCCAGTCGTGGGGCGGACACCGCCCCACCCCACCCGTGGCCGAGGCCCTCTCCCGCACCGTGCGCCTGCTCGAATCCCTCGGCCACCGGGTGGCGGAGGTCGAGGTCGACCTCGGCGTCGACTGGGAGGAGTTCGTCCTGGCCAACGCCCGCCAGTGGACGGCCAACCTCACGGCCTCGGTCGACGAGCTGGCCGCCGCCCTCGGCCGGCCCGTCGACTCCTCCACCCTCGAACCGCCCACCCTCGCCAGCTACCACTACGGGCAGCGGGTCAGCGGCGCCGAGTTCGTCACCGCGCTCGCGATCCGGAACCGGGTCGCGCGCAGCCTGGCCCGCTACTTCGACGCGCACGACATGCTGCTCACCCCGACCGTGCCGGACCTTCCCGTGCCCCTGGGCACCCACGCCGAGGGCGCGGAGACGCTGGACGGCCTGGGCTGGCTCCGCCGCCTCTTCGACCACTCGCCGTTCACCGCGGTGTTCAACGTGGCGGGCACCCCCGCCATGTCCGTGCCCGTGACGGCCGACCCCGAGACCGGACTCCCGATCGGCATGCACTTCGCCGCCGGCTACGGCCTCGAAGACCGCCTCTTCCGCCTCGCCGGACAACTCGAACAGGCAAGCCCATGGTCGACCCGAACCCCCACCGTCTGGGCAGGAAACCCCACCGGCCGCTGAGAGAACCGGGACCGCACAGGGGAGGACCACGCGCTGAGCGAGCCGGGCAACGGTGGAGGACACCGCTGCCCGGCTCAACCACAAGTGCGTCCCATTGGTCGTTGTTGGCGCTGTTCGGCCCCTGATCGACTGATGCGCTGGATCGTCGCGTGCCGACCTGGGGGTCCTGTGTTCACGCTCGAGCAAACCGTCAACTGGGAAGACCGGGTGTTCGTGCCTTCGGCGGCCCTGATGAGCGTCGGCGCGGACGGCCGGGTCTACCTGGTCGATTCCCAGTCGAACGGGCAGAACAGGGTCAACTACCTCCTCCGCATGGCGCCCGACGGGAGCGCCCGGCGCGGTCTGGGGTACCTGGCCGGGGCGGACACGCTGACGTCGGCCACCGCGAACAAGGCCGGCTACGTGGCCACGTCCGACGCGCACTTCGCCGGGGCGGTCCGGGTGTTGGGCCCGGACCTCGACCCCGAGCCGCTCGGGCGGTGGGTGGGCTGCTACAACGCCGTGAACTACGATGCGCCGCGACGGGTGGAGGCGGGAGCGGTCAGCGGCCGGTTCTACGCGTTGGCCCAGGACGGGCTGTCGGCGCCGGGGGAGCCCGGCAAGCTGGCCGACCCGACACCGCACATCGTCGCCGTCGGCAGCCCGCCGGAGCCGATCACCGCCCTGGCCAGGTACCCGTTGTCGTTCCCGCCGGCCGATCCGCGGATCCTGGTGGACTTCCGGGTGCGCGAGACCGGCGCCGCACCGGACTTCGCCCCGGTCTTCTACGTGCTGTACCAGCTCAGGCAGGAGCGGACCCGGTACCTGGCGAAGATCGACCAGACCGGGACCGTCCTGTGGAAGCGCACCGACCCGGTCATCCAACAGCTCTCGCCGGCAAGGACCGAGGGAGGGTGCGGGTTCGACGTCGACGCCGCCGGCCACGTGTACGTCGTCGAGCCGCAGCACGCCGTCCGGGACAGCTACCTGGTGCACCGCTACCACCCCGACAACGCGACCCTCGAACCCACCCGGCTGACCCTCACCGGCGATTTCCCCCCGCCGGTCGGAGCGCCCTACCGGGAGCTCCGGGTGCGGCAGAACCAGGTGCTCCTGCAGCGCCGGCAGGACCGCGAGCTGTACTCGGTGTTCGACCTCCCCGATCCCTCCACTTCGGACAGGAACGTGGTGTTCCGGCGGAGTGTCTCCGCCCAGCACGACCACGTGCGGGCGCGGTTCCTGGATGAGCCCACCGAAACCGCGTGGACGGCGGGGAGCACCGTGCGGATCGCGCTGACCGTCGACCGCGTTCTCGACGGTCAGCGCGAGCGCCTCCCTGTGGCGGGCTGGCGAGCGTGGCTGCGCTCCGTCGGCGGCCAGGACCACCGCAGGATCGACCTCGTGCCCGACAGCGGCGACCCCACCCTGTTCCGGCTCACGGTCCCGGCCGACATCAGCGGACTGCGGCAACTCACGCTGGCGCCGACCACAGGCCCGTACCGGATCGGGGCCGCTCCCCATCACCGGCTGCGGCGCATCGTGGAAGTGCGCCCGGCCGGCGCCACGGGCTCGGTGAGCCTGGCCACCATCACCGGCGCGGTGATCGGCCCCAACAACGAGCACGCCAGCGGTTACCGGGGGACGCTGAACCGCGCCCGGTACGCGGCCGGCGAGCCCATCACCTTCAGCGTGTCGGTGCGGCCGACCCCCTCGACCGCGCGGGACCTCGTGGTGCGGCTGGCCGACGCGACCGGGACGACCGCGGCACGGGCCACCGTGCGCGTCCCGACGGACAAGCCGCCCCAGGTGACGGTCACGGTGCCGGCCGCGGTGACCCGGCGACTGCGCCCCGGGGACTACCTGCTCACCGCGGACGCGCCGGGGATGACCGTCGCCACCCAGCCGATCGCGATCGGAACGGGGCACCCGATCAGCGGCTACCGCCGGGTCTGGTTCGGCGACCACACGGAGCTGTGGCCGACCGCGGACGAGCCGGTGAACTCGCCGTTCAGCGGCACCCACTGGGATGACGCCGACATCGCCGCCGCGTACCTGGAGCGGGTGCGCCGCCAGGGCTGGACGATCGTCGTCGACCGGCTGGCCCGCCAGAGCGCCTCCTTCGCGCTCGGACACCCCGACTGGGACGCGGGCCTGCCGGTGATCGGCCCCACCAAGTCGCGCCTGGACGCCGACCCGACAGCCGTCGACTCGATCAAGCTCCGGCGGCTGTCCACGCTGCTGGAGGCCGTCAGCGGTTTCGGCATGCTCGGCATCCGACAACGCGCGACCCTGTTGGACAACGACGCCACGCTGCCCTGGCTCAACCAGATCGACACCTCGGCCGAGACCAACAACGACAGCACCAGGCCCATCGACCGGTACTTCAACCTGTTCCGGACGAACGCCGTGTTCTCGGCCTACCGCGCGTTCGAGGGCTGGCAGTGGGCCGGCAACTGGTGGGCCAACGAGGGCTCCCCGGACGACCTCCCGTACGGACCGATGAAGCCGCACACCGGCCCGTACGTCGTCGAGTTGGAAGCGACGAGGAAGGACGGCAAGTGGCGTCCGTTGCTGGCCGCGATGCAGGAGTACGGCCTCAGCCACGGACCGGAGGCACAACGGCACCTGCGGCGCGCCCTGGCCATCGGCGCCGCGGCCGGCATGGGCCGCGGCGATCTGGTCACGTCGTTCACCGGCCCGTTCCGCCACATCCTGTGCTATCCGCCCGAGACCTTCACCGACGTCGACGAGGTCGACCTGCAGGCGCAGTGGGAGCAGTTCCCGCTGATGCTGCACACGGCCTTCGGTGTCGACTTCTACCCGCGGCCGGGCAAGCCGAGCACCCTGCACCAGGAGAACCTGAACGACAGCGGCACCGGTGACCAGATCCTCGGCCAGGCGTTCGCCGCGCTGCTGCGCGGCGCGAAGACCAGCGGGCACGCCGACACGGTGCCCCGGTTCCGGCAACGCACCCTGCTGCCGGATCCCCGGTCCCTCGTCGCGGGGACGCCCTCGGTGTTCCGGGTGCTGGCCGACCTGCTGCACGAGTACGGCGAGTGGATCGGCACGTTCGACAACGCCGACCGGGTCGCGATCCTGGTGTCCCGCCGCCAGTTCGGCGTCGACCGCTACCGCGGTGACATGACAGTCCACTTCAGACTGCTCCACGAGGCCTACCTCGCGTTGCTCTACGCGCAGATCCCGGCGAGCCTGGTGTTCGTCGAGGACCTCGCGGTTCCCGGCGTGCGCCCCCTCTCCGACTACGCCGCGGTGTTGCTCGTGGACGAGCGGGTGGAACCCGAGCCGGCGGTGCTGGCGGCGCTGAGAACGGCCAGGCGGGTGTTCCACACCGACACCTGCGCGGACATCGTGACCGCGGCGGCGGGGAGCACGTCGCTGGGCCACCGGTTCGACCAGTCCGAGTACGAGAAGTTCCCCGCGGTCGGCCACGACTGCAGTTTCCAGAGCTCCAACCCGAACGTGTCCGTGGAGGACCCGAACACGAAGGTGGGGCCGAAGAGCTGGCACCAGATCTCGCTCAGCAACGCCGCGGCCATGCGGGCAGCCCTGGGCCCCGTCGTCGGCGGCGATCGGGCGACCGCGGACGATCCGCAGGTGCTGGTGAGCGAGCGCCGCAAGGGCGCGGCACGCATCGTGGTGGCGGTGAACAACTCCCTGTTCGCTGTGGACAACGTGTTCTTCCGGCGGGCAGGGAACTTCGCGGCGGTCACCGCGCCGCTGACCACGACGCTGACGCTGCCCGCCGCCCCGGTGGTGTACGACGTGCTGGCGGGCAGGCGGGTCACGCCGACCCCGCAGGGCCGGCTGCCGGTCGACTTCCGGCACTGGCCGGTGGCGATCTACGCGCTGCTGCCCGCTCCGGTCACCGGCGTCACCGTGACAGCGTCCGCCAGCCAACCCGGTGAGGTCGGGTGGTGGATCCGGGTGTCCGGCGGATCGGGCGCCGACCCGGACCTGCCGTTGCCGGTGCGGGTCCGGATCCGTGACGCCGCCGGCGCCCTGCTGTGGCAGCAGTACACGACCGCGCCGGCCTCCGGGCGCTACCAGGTGCCGGTCAACGCGCACGGCTCGATCCGGGTCGAGGCGCTCGAACTGCTCACCGGACAGTCCGCGACCACCGATTCCGGCGTCCGCGCCGACGACGGCCCGCTGGACCTGCTCACCGGCGCGGGCGGTGGAGTCGGGCAACGCCCGGCCGCCGAACCCACGGCCTCCGCACCAGCCTCCGCGCCGGTCGCCGACTGGCGTCCCGCCGTGGAACGGCTCGGCGCGCACGTGCGGGACATCGTGCTGACCGACGACGGCGGCGCGGTGCTCGCGGCCGCGAACTGGGACACCAACCTGTTCGCCCTCGACCTGGCCACCGGCGCCCAGCGCTGGCAGACCAGGATCGGCCACCAGTTCACCCACGGCCTGCGACGATTCTTCGGCGGCGTCGCGGTGCAGGGCATGGTCCTGGACGCTCCCCACGGCTACGGGCTGCACCTGGTGAACACCGCCAACGGCGCCGTCGAACGCCGCTTCGACCTGCACGGCACCCAGCCCAGCTGGTTCTACCGGTTCAGCGCCGCCATGCCGGACGGACAGCCCCCGGCGTTCGCCACCTCGCCCAGCGGCGCGTGGGTGGCCACCGCGGGCAACCTCGGCCTGGCCCTCTGGCGACGGGACGGCACACTGCTGGGACGCCGGGACTGGTGGGAGCAGGCGCCGCTGTCGGACCGGCCCGGCGCTGCCAGCGACGCGCTGCTGGCCGCGTTGGACGAGAACACCCTGCTGGTCATCACGCGCGGGATCGCGACGGCGTACCAGGTGAACACCCTGACCCCGAAGTGGCGTCAGGACCTGGACGCGCTGGTCACAGCCGTCGGCGGCCAGGCCACGGCCGCGACCCTCAGCCCGGACGGCGCCACCGTGGCGGTCAGCTCCACAGCCGACTCCGGTCGCGTGTTCCTGCTGGCCAGCACCGACGGCGCCGTCAAGGCGAAGCTGCCGATCAGAGCCGACGAGGTGGCATGGGGCCCCGACGGCACGTCCCTGGTCACGCTGCACGACACTCGACTGGACCAACACCGGCTCAGCGGGGCGACGTGGGCGCCGCACGCCTCCTATCCGGGCGCCGACGTGCTGCACCACCTCGCGGTGGCCGCCGACGGCCGGATCGCCTGCGGCGACGAACAGGGCAACCTGGTCGTGCTGACCGCCGACCTCGAACCAGCCCTCGTCACCGACGTCACCGGCATCCCGGTACCACGCTGGCTCCCCGGAGGCGACCTCCTGGTGGCGACCTGGCTCGGGCAGGCCACCCGACTGCACGGCGCCACCTACCAACCCCTGTGGTCCACAACCCTGCGGTCGACCGCGCAGAACATGCGAAGCACCCTGCTCGCGCCCGAAAAAGCCCCAACAGCGAGGATCACCGTCACCGGCAACGGAGTGCCACCCACCGGACAAGCCAATCTGCTCACCCCGGACACAGCCGGACTCAGCTTCGTCGGGTTCGACAGCAAACGACCGGTCGCCCTGCCAGCCGAGAAACAGTTCGCCCCGCACCCGGAGCCACCGGATCGGCCCCACCTGTCGGATCCCCTGGTCGAGTTCCTCTCGGAGGCGTTTCCCCTCGGCTATCTCCACGTCCTCCTGCGGGAACCCAAGGCGACGGTCACCTTCGGCAGCCTCACCCTGTGGGACGACCCCGCGCACCCGGAGTCCTGGCTCCGCGACCTCCGGCTGGACATCCGCGCCACACCCGGCGACGTCTGGAAACCAGTCGCCAGGCTCGTCTCCCACGCCGCCGCCCGCACCTACCCGCTCCCCGGGGGACGACAGGTCACCGCGGCCGAGATCCGACTGGTCGTACCGCCCGGCCTGCCCGGCAACCTCCGCCTCGCCGGCATCGCCCTGCACGCCCCGCCCTGACCGACGGCCCGGGATCCGCCCGGAGGAGGCCGGCGGACAGAGCTCCCGGCTTGCGCATGCCCAGGCCAGGAACCCCGGCTTGCTTGTGTCACGTGACGAATGACGAGAAGGCCTGGGGGAAGGGCCTGTCAGGCGGTGCTCAGGCGACCGGCCCACTTTTGTCTCGTTGCCGTTCCCTAGTTTCGTTTCGTCACTTGAAACTAAACGAAACGGAATTGGGGGATAGGGCGGAGCGGCGGGCGTCAGTTCTGACCCGCGATAAGGTTCACTTATCACGGGTTAGCCGGGAATCTCACGCAGGGTGGTAGATCCCTGCCGAGGGTATTGCGTTGCGTTGGAAACGTTTGCAACGAAACGTGTTACGGTGGCCGGGTGGATGATCTTGAGAATGGTGGCGTGGCCGACGCGGGGGAGCTGTCGGGGAGCGCCGGGACGGCCTGCAAGTTCCCTGGCTGCTCCCGACCGGTGGCCCGAAGCACGAAGCCGGGCCGCCCGCCGGAGTACTGCGACCACCCCGACCACACCCGGTGGCGCGCCTGGAAGGAGCGACAGCGACTCCAACAGGAGATCCAGTCACCCCAGGGCGATTCTGTCACGGTGACGAAACTGGACGGGCCGGTGACAAGCGCGCGGACCAGGGCGGACGACCTCCTCGGCCAGTTCCGGTCGCTGGCGGCCCAGCTCGGCGACACGCTCGCCGCCGCCGTCGGCGAGCTGTCCACGTTGGCCGACCCCAGCGTCGCCGAGGCCCAGGTCCAGGCGGTTCAGGCGGACGCGGCCCGGCGGGTGGCCGAGGCGGAGGCCCGCGCGGTCGCCGCCGAGCACCAGAGCAGGGACGCCGAGGCCGCCCGGCGCGCGGCGGAGGAGGCCGCGACCGACGCGGTGGCTGCCGCCGAGACGGCCGAGCGGGAGGCGACGGCGGCCACCGAGGCGCGCGACGCCGCCCTCGCCGAAGCCGAACAGGTGATGCGACAGGCTCGGGAGGAGGCCGAAGCCGCCCGGAACGAGGCCGAGGTCGCGGTCCTCGCCGCCCAACGACAGGCCGACACGCGGGTGCGGCAGGCCGAGGACGACGCGGTCGCCCAGGTCGAACAGACCCGCCGCCAGGCGGCCAGGGACGTCGAGGCCGCGCGGACCGAGCGCGACGAGGCGCTGCGGCGCGCGGAGCGAGCCGAGTTGGCGGCGCAGCAGGCCGAGCGGCTCAGGGTCGACGCCCGGGGCGAGCTCGACCAGGCCCGGGAGGAGCTGCGGCAGCTCCGGACGGAGTTCGCGGAGTTCCGCCGGGTCAGCTCGACGGAGACGACGCGACTGCGGGAGGACCTGGCGCGACAGCGGGAGGGCGCGGCGGAGGCGCTCGCGGAGGCCAAGCAGGTGGCCGCCGAGCGGATCGCCGCGCTGGACGAGGCCAGGGCCCAGACCCTGGCGCGGGCGGAGCGCGCCGAACGGGAGTGGGACCGCCTCCTGGCGGACCTGGAACGCCTTCGCGCGACGCGACCCGACAACGGCGAGGTTCGCGGCGCGGCGCCGGGCGAGACGCGCTGACGCTGAGGACGAGCTCGGCGACCAGGTTCGGCTGGGGTCGTCGAGCGCCGAGCCACCCGTGGTGGTCGCGCCACCGGAGAAGCTGGCGGCACGACCACCACGGGATTTCCTGATCGCGCGTCCATCGTGCGTCAGGAGTCGAGCACGGCGGCCACAGCCTCGATCTCCACCAGCTGGTCGTCGTAGCCGAGCACGGTCACGCCCATCAACGTGCTCGGCACGTCGTGATCGCCGAAGGCGTCCCGCACCACCTCCCACGCCGTCACCAGGTCCTCCTGCCGGGTGGACGCGACCAGCACCCGGGTGCTGATGACGTCCCGCAGGGTCGCGCCGGCATCGTCGAGGGCGATGCGCATGTTCTCGACGGCCTTGGCCGCCTGCCCGGCGTAGTCCCCGACCGCCGCCGTGGTCCCGTCCTCGTTCAGCGGGCAGGCCCCGGCCAGGAAGATCAGCCGGGCGTCGGCCGGCGCCGTGGCGGCGTAGGCGTACTCGGCGACGGTGGACAGGCGGGTGGAACGGATCAGCGTGACGGCACGCGTCATGGGTGCTCCCTTCGGGTCCGACCTGGAACAGGTCACCCTTTCAGGTGCGAGGTCTCCCGTTCACGTCGTTTTCGGGTGCCGCGAAGGATCTCGGCGGACGCACGAACAACAACTCCCGTCGACCTGGTCAGGCGAGCGTGATGACACCCACGCGGACATGGCGGAACCGGGTCTCACCGCCGCACCTGCCGCTTCCAGTCCGCGGGCGCCCCCTCACGCGACCAGGTCGCGACCCGCGAGTTGATCGGCACGAGGAGCAGGGCCGACATCACCACGCTCAGCACGAGCAGCACCACGCCAGTGCGACCCAGGAACGCGAGCGGGCCGCCCGCCACCGGCTGATCGTCGCCACGGCCCGCGAACTCGCCGAGCAGATCGAGTACAGCCAGCCCGTGCTCTCCAGCCACTTCCGCGGCAAGAGCGCCATCGTGGGCGTGGTCGCGCTGGAGGGTTCGCCGAGCTGACGGACGCATCGCGCGCCGCGGCCGCGCGAGGGCCCACCGGCCGGGAGTTCGCCGCGCGCAGTCCCGCCTTGTACGACGCGATGTTCAGCCTCGACAACGGTTTCCCCTGCGCCGAGGAGACCGCCGAGACGTTCTGGGCCGCGTTGCACGGACTGGTCACCCTCACCCGCGCCCGGCGCCTCTCCGCCGAGCGGGTCGCCGATCGCCTCGCGCTCCTGGTGGACCGCTTCGTGCCCCGCGAGGACCTCCTGGGCGATCCGCACCCCCGCCGACCAGGTGAACGCGCTCACCCGATCCCGCAGAGATCCGTCCCGGTTCCGTTGTCCGACGCCGTCACGTCGCGCGCTGGTGGAGAATCCCCCGACGACGGCTGGACGTTGGCTCACGCGGAGTGGGAAGGGGAGGCCGTGACGCCTCGATCTCGACGGGCCACGGAGGAGACGTCGCCGGAGGCGCCGGCCACGGCGAGCTCCGGCGGCAGGGCCAGAACCGACTTCGACGAGATCTACGACCAACCCGACCCGCGCGCCTTCTTCCGGACCTTGGGAGCCTGGGAGTACCAGACTCCCCACCACGCCCAGGCGATCTTCCGGCGGATGGTGGCGGCGCGCGAGCAGGCCGCTCACGCCGCTGAGCCCGTCACCGTCGTGGATCTCTGCTGCTCCTACGGCATCAACGCGGCCCTGCTCAACCACGACCTGACCATGGCCGACCTGTACGAGCACTACGGGTCCGCGGAGGTGGCCGCGCTCTCCACCGCTGAGCTGGTCGAACGGGACCGCGCCTTCTACGCCACCCGTCGGCGCCCCGACGCGGTCCGCGTCGTGGGGCTGGACGCGGCCCGGAACGCCGTCGGCTACGCCCGCGCCGTCGGTCTGCTGGAGCAGGGGTTCGCCGAGAACCTGGAGACCGCGCCGCCGAGCGAGGCGTTGCTGCGCGCGGTGCGGGACGCGTGCCTGATCACGGTCACCGGCGGGATCAGTTTCCTGTCGCCCCGCACCTTCCAACCGCTGCTCGCCGCCGTCCGCGGGCCCGTGTGGGTCGCCGCGTTCGTCCTGCGCAGCGGCTCCTACCAGTCCCTCGCCGAGGCCCTGGCGTCCTTCGGCCTGGTCACCGAGGTCGACAGGAACCGCACTTTTCCGCAGCGGCGTTTCACGGACGACCAGGAGCGGCAGTACGCCGTGGAGGCGGTCACGGCCGTCGGCGAGGACCCCGAGGGCAGGGAGTCCGACGGGTACTTCCACGCCGCGCTGCACCTGTCCCGCCCCGCGCCGGACGTGACCGCGTTTCCCCTGGCCTCGCTGCTGGACCACGCCTGATCACAGGACGCCCGCTGGCCAGGGCGGGGGCGTGGGGCGGGACAGCCGGCCGGCGCGTCAGCCCTGGGGTGGCTGGACGGTGTCGGCGACGGCGCGCAGGCCGGCCATGATCTGGTCGGCGCCGGGCGCGCGGTCCGGGTCGATCATCCACTGCACGAGCAGGCCGCACAGCAGGGTCATGTGGAGCGCGCCGAGGGCCTCGCGGGTGGCGGCGGAGTCCTGGTCGCTGGTGGGCAGCATGTTCGAGAGCTCGGTGCGGGCCTCGACCTGGCCGGCGGCGAGCTGGGCTCGGAGCTCCGGCGCGTGCGTGGCCTGGGTGAACGCCTCGACGTTGGTGACCCACGTCGCCCGGTTGTCGGTGAACGAGCTGGTCAGCGAGGCGAGGAAGTCGTGGAGGCGCTGGGCGGGGTCGCCGACCGGGCCCACCCGCCGCAGGATCTCGTCGACGGCTTCGGCCGCTGTCTCCATCAACGCCTGGTTGAGCAGCGCGTCCTTGGTGCCGAAGTGGTAGTTGATGGCCGCCAGGTTGGTGCCCGTCACCGCGACGATGTCGCGCACCGTGGTGCGCGCGTAGCCCCGTTCGGCCAGGCAGCGCTTCGCGCCGTCGAGCAGCTGTTCCCGGATACCCACGTGATCACCGTAGCACGCGGGCTGACGTGTGTTTCAAACCACTGTTTCTAACAGCTGTTTGAAACGGCTGTTAGCGTCGACTTCATGATCGCGAACACCGGCGGCGCCACGGCACGACGCCGCGCGTGGGCCGGCCTGGCCGTGCTCGTGCTCCCCGTCCTGGTGATCTCCCTGGACGTGACGGTGCTGTACCTCGCCCTGCCGGCGGTGAGCGCGGCCCTGCGCCCCAGTGCCACCGAGCTGCTGTGGATCGTCGACGTCTACCCGTTCCTGCTCGCCGGCCTGCTGATCACGATGGGCGCGGTCGGCGACCGGATCGGGCGACGCCGGCTGCTGCTGGTCGGGGCGGCCGGGTTCGGGGCCGCCTCGCTGCTGGCCGCGTGCTCGACCACGCCCGGGATGCTGATCGCGGCCAGGGCCCTGCTGGGGATCGCGGGCGCGACCCTGATGCCGTCCGCGTTGGCCCTGGTCCGCCACCTGTTCCCCGACGCCCGGCAGCGGGCCAGCGCGATCGCGGTCGTCACGGCGGGGTTCGCCGTGGGCGCGGCGCTGGGCCCGCTGGTGGGCGGGGCGCTGCTGGCGCGCTTCTGGTGGGGCTCGGTGTTCCTGGTGAACGTGCCGCTGATGGCCCTGTTCCTGGTGTTGGGGCGGCTGCTGCCGGGTGACCGGGGCGAGGGGGCCCGCCGGATCGACCTGCTCAGCGCGGGGTTGTCCCTGGCCGCGGTGCTCCTGGCGATCTCCGCGATCAAGGCCCTGGCCACCGGTGGCGGCGAGGCGTGGCACCCGTTCCTGACGCTGACGGCCGGTGCGGCGTTCGGCGTGTCGTTCGCACTCAGGCAACGACGACTCGCCGAGCCGATGATCGATCCCGCGGTGGTCGCGGCGCCGGCATCGCGGGTCTCGGTCGGCACGAACGTGCTCGCCTCCTTCGGCATGGTCGGCTCCGCGTTGTTCGCCGGCCAGTACCTGCAGTTGGTGGCGGGGGAGAGCCCGTTGGCAGCCGGGCTGTGGCTGCTGCCGGGCGCGGTCGCGGCCGTGTCCGGGGCGGCGTTGGCCTCGGTCCTGGCGCGGCGGTCGCGCCCGGCGGTGGCGATCGGGTCGGGACTCGCGCTGGCCGCGGCGGGGTTCGGGGCGCTGGCGCTGGTGTCCGTCGACGCCGCGGTGTGGCCGGTCGTGCTCGGCACCGCGCTGCTGGGCGTGGGGCTGACGATGACGCTGTCGGTCACCGCGGGACTGATCATCGCCAGCGCGCCGCCCCGGCACGCCGGAGCGGCCGGCGGCGTGGTCGAGACCAGCGAGAAGCTCGGGTCCGCCTCGGGGGCGGCGGTCCTGGGCGCCCTGCACGCCGTGCTGTACCGGGCGGGCGTCGACGCCGCCGCGCCCCCGGAGGCCCCCGCCGACGCCGTGGCCGCCGCGCGGGAAACCCTCGGCTCCGCGCTCGCGGTGGCCGCGCGGCTGTCCGGGGGAGCCGGCCCCGCGCTGCGGGAGGCCGCCACCACGGCGTTCGTCTCCGGCATGCGCGTGGTGATGCTCGCCTGCCTGGTCGCCTTCGCCGCCACCGCGGTCGTGGCCACCGTGCTGCTCCGGCGCGTCCCCGGCGACTCCCCGCGCCCCTGAACCTCGCCCAGCCCCCAGTCGGGGTTCACCGACGGCAGCGTCCGTCACAGATCGTGTTCGTCACCGACCAGGAAGAAGTGCAATCGTGTCAACACCTCTCGCGCTCACCCACGTCACCGTCATCGACGCCACCGGCGCTCCGGCCCGACCGGACTCCACCGTGGTCGTCCGGGACGGGACCATCGCGGTCGTCGGCCGCTCCAGCGAGGTCCCCGTCCCCGAGGACGCGACCGTGGTGGACCTGACCGGCCGGTTCCTCATCCCCGGCCTGGCCGACATGCACATCCACACCGACGCGGTCGAGCAGGTCTACCTGCCGCTGTACCTGGCCAACGGCGTCACGACGCTGCGCCAGATGTCGGGGCAGCGGCACCACCACGAGTGGCGGCGGCGGATCGTCGACGGCGAGTTGCTCGGGCCGCGCCTGGTGATCGGCAGCCGGATCGTCGACGGCCGGCCGTCCCTGTGGGACTCCTTCCCCGACGCCAACTGGGACCCGGTGCAGGGCTCGCCGGTGGTCAAGGTCGCCGACGAGGCCGAGGCCCGGCGGGCCGTGCGGGAGGCCGCGGCGGAGGGCGCCGACTTCGTCAAGGTCTACTCGCGGTTGCCGCGGGAGGTCTACCTCGCGCTGGCCGACGAGGCCGACCGGCTGGGCATCCCCTTCGCCGGCCACATCCCCGACGAGGTGCCGGTCACCGAGGCCGCCGCCGCGGGGCAGGCCAGCTTCGAGCACGTGCACGCGTTGTTCCCGGCCACCTCCCGGCACGACACCGAGCACCTGCGGGCGCTGGCGGGCATCGACGTCCGCGGCGCGGACGCCTACAGCAGCTGGTTCCACCAGATCAACCAGGTGGAGTGGGAGTCGGCGCACGCCTACAGCCCGTTCCGGGCGGCCGCGGTGTTCGAGCGCCTGGTCGCCCACGGCACCGCCTTCACCCCGACGTTGACCATGCACCGGATGCTCGACATGCCCTACCTGGGCTCGTTGGTCGACGACCGGCTCCGGTACCTGCCGGCGTCGGTGCGAGGCGTCTGGGAGTGGGTGCACGACGAGATGTACACCCGGGGGCGCACGGTGGAGGAGGCCGCCCAGCGCGCGGTGCTGTTCCAGCGGCGACTCCAGGTCACCAGGGCGATGGACGAGGCCGGGGTGCGGCTGCTGGCCGGCACCGACGCCCCCACCCTGTTCGGCTACCACGGTTTCGACCTGCACACCGAGCTGGACCTGTTCGTCACCGCCGGGCTCTCCCCGATGCGGGCGCTGCAGACCGCCACCCTGGAGCCGGCCCGGTTCCTCGGCGTGGCGGACGTCGCGGGCACCGTCGAGGAGGGCAAGCACGCCGACCTGGTGGTGCTGGAGGCCGACCCGCTGGCCGACATCCGCAACACCAGCCGGATCCACGCGGTCGTCGTCGCCGGCCACCTGATCACCCCGGAGCGGCGGGCGGAGATGCTGGCCGAGGTGGAGGCCGCCGCGGCCGGCATGCCGCAGCCGGACCTGTCGCGGGCGGCGGGCTGCTGCTGACCCCCGAGGGGTGGCCCCGGGGAGACCGGGGCCACCCCTGCTCCATACTCAGCGCAGGGAGAAGCCACCGTCGGGGTAGAGCACCGACCCCGTCGTGTAGGTGTTGGTCATCAGGTACAGCACGGCCTGCGCCGCCTCGGCGACCGTGCCCGGCCGGCCCACCAGCGTGTCGCGGCTGAAGGCGGCGGCGTTGCGCTCCCGCACGTCCTGGGGCAGCCGGGCCCACAGGTCGCTGTCGATCATGCCGGGCGAGACCACGTTGACCCGGATCGGGCTCAGCTCCAGGGCCAGCGCGCGGCCCAGGCTCTCCAGCGCGCCGTTGCACGCCGCGTACGCCGCGCCGTCGACCGGTGGGCGCACGCTGTAGGCGCCGGCCATCAGCACGACGGAGCCGGTGTCGGCGAGCTTGGGCACGGCGTTCTTGACCGCGTAGTACTGGCCCCAGAACTTCGACCGGAAGGGGCTCTCGGCCAGCTCGTCGCTGATCTCGGTGAGCCGGCCGCGCCCGTAGGACGAGCCCGGGGTGAACAGGTGGTCGACGCGGGTCAGCGGGTCGAAGAACGCGGCGATCGAGGACTTGTCGGTCACGTCCACGACCCGGCTGCTGGCCGCCGGGCCGAGCGCGGCCACGGCCTGGTCCAACCGCTCGCGGTCGCGGCCGCCGAGGACGACCTCACCGCCGTCCGCCACCACCCGGCGCGCCACCTCGAAGCCGATCCCCGAGCTGCCGCCGATCACCACCACGAGTTGATCTTTCACGTCCGCTGGCAACTCGGAACCGCGCACCGGTATTCCACCAGGGTGGTCCACCGCGTCCACCGCACGCGGAACTCCCACGGTTCGGGACGCGCCACCACCCGGCCGCCGAGGGCGTCACTCGTTCCGCCCGGGCACGCGTGCCGTGCCGTCACTCCTCAGTACGGCAGGCCGGGTGACGGCACGGGGCCGCTGAGCCGCGCCGCGACCCGACTTTCCGCCGGAGCCGGCCATGGGCCGAGATCCGTACCATGTCGGGCATGTGCGTGACCTCCTGAGCAGGCGGACCTGATCCCCCGGGACCCCGACCCGACGGTCCGCCCTCGGGTTCTCCCCGTCCCTGTCCCACGCCCGAGGAACCGCCCATGTACCTCCGCACGTCCGCCCACGCTCTCGACCGCCGCGTCCAGGCGCTGCGCGCCCTCGCCGAGGCCGATCCCCGGCTGGAGGGCGTGTTGCTGTACGGGTCGTGGACCGTCGGCGAGGCCGACGCCCACTCCGACATCGAGGCCTACCTCTACGTGCGGGACGCCGACGTCGACGGCTTCGACGGCCGGGAGTTCGTCGAACGGCTGGCCCCGCTGAAGCTGGCCTACACCAACATGTTCGGCATCCTCGCCGTGATCTTCGACGACCTGATGCGCGGCGAGTTCCACGTCGAGGCGGCCGGGCCGGGCATCGCGGCGATCGCGTCCTGGCGGGGCGCGGTGCACCTGCCCGACCCCGAGGCCGCCGTCCTGCTCGACCGCTCCGGCCGGCTGACCCCGGCGGCCCGCCAGCTCGCCGAGTTCCGCCCGCCGGACCCGGCCGCCACCGCCCAGCAGCTCACCGACGAGCTGGCCAACTGGACGCTCATGCTCGCGCACGTGCTGGCCCGGGGTGAGATCGCCCGCGGCCACGCCCTGCTGCACACCGTCGTCGCGCCGCAGCAGCTCCAGCTGTGCCGGCTCCTGCGGGGCTCCACCGCGCACTGGCTGACGCCCAGCCGGGCCCTGGAGCAGGACCTGTCGGTGGCCGACCGCGGCCGCTACGTCGCGACCACCGCCACCGCCCGGGAGTGGGAGGTGCGGGTGGCGGCGCAGCAGAGCTGGCGGTGGAGCCGGGACCTGGCGGCCGAGGCCGCCGACCGGTGGCGCGTCACGCTGCCGCTGGACCTGCACGAGGAGATCGCCGCCCTGTTGGAGGCGAGCTGACCCGGGTCGACGCCCGGCACGCTCCACAGCGGACGGTGTGGTCGGGCATCCTCCCGACCCGACCACACCGTCCCTCCGTCCCCCCTCCCCCGATCAGGTGGTGCGGCGGTCGCGCCCGGCGAGGACCAGGAGCAGCCCGGCCACGGACAGCAGGAGGGCGATCCACAGCAGGTCCGAGTAGGCGCTGCCCAGCGACAGCGCGAGACCCCCGAGCAGCGGTCCCCCGGCGTTGCCGATGTTGAAGGCGGAGATGTTGGCCGACGAGGCGAGGTTGTCGGCCCCCTCGGCGGTGGCCAGCACCCGGGTCTGCATCGGGGGGATGACCGCGGCGCCGATCATGCCGAACAGCAGGAAGCCGACGACGACGCCGGGCTTGCTGTGCACCACGGCCAGCAGCAACGCCAACACGGCGGCGAAGGCGGCCAGCGCCCCGTACAGGGTCGGCAGCAGCGCCCGGTCGGCGAGCCGTCCCGCCAGGGGCGTGCCCACGACCATCCCGACACCGACCAGCACCAGCACGAGGGGGACGGTGCCCGGGTCGAACCCGGTGACCTCGGTGAGCAGGGGCGCGATGTAGGTGACGACGGTCAGGAACGGGGCCCAGCCCAGGGCCGTGGCCGCCAACGCCAACCACACCCGGCCGCGGCGGAACACCGCCAGCTCGCGCCGCAGGTTCGTCCCCTCCTCGCGGGGCACCTCCGGGACGAGCGCGGCGACGGCCAGCAGCAGCACGACCCCGACCGCGGTCACGGCCCAGAACGTCGCCCGCCAGCCGAACGCCTGCCCCAGCGCGGTGCCCGCCGGAACGCCGAGCACGTTGGCCAGGCTCAACCCCATGAACACCGTCGCGATCGCGCTGGCCTTCCGCTCCGGGGCGACGATCCCGGCGGCGACCACCGTGGCGATGCCGGCGTAGGCGCCGCCGACCAACGCCGAGAGCACCCGGCCCACCAGCAGCACGGCGTAGCTCGTGGCGACCGCGGTGAGCAGGCTGGCCACGACGAACAGCGCCACCAGCGCCAGCAGCATCCGCTTGCGCGGCACCCGGGCGCCCAGGATGGTCAGCAGCGGGGCGCCGACCACGATGCCCAGCGCGAAGCCCGACACCAGCAGGCCGGCGGTGGGCAGGGACACGGCGAAGTCGGCGGCCACCTCGGGCAGCAGCCCGGCGATGACGACCTCGGTGGTGCCGACGGCGAAGGTCCCCAGGGCGAGGGCGACCAGGGCGGCGACCCCGCCGCGACGTGGCGGAGCCGGTGGGTGGTGGAGTTCGCGCGGTTGTTCGTGCGGAGCCGAAACATCGTGGATCACGCCGTCCAGGTTCGCGTCCGGGCACGCCCTGGTCAGCCGCTGTCTCCGCAACGATCGGTAAGCCCGGCTTACCGATCGGCCCCGGCCCCGGCCCCGGCCCCGGCCCCGGCCTCGGCGATCTCCGTGGCGACCGCGACGAACGCCCGGACCCGGGCGGTCTCGTTGTCGCAGCGCCAGACCAGCCCGTGCTCCAGCGGCTCGGCGTCGCGGAAGGGCACGTAGACGACGCCTCGGGGCGTGTAGTACCGCGCGACGTCCGCCCCCACCGGAGAGATGCCGTGACCGGCGCCGACCAGGGCGAGGGTCTCCTGCAGCGTGCCCGCCGCGGGCCCCCGGGTGACCGCCCGACCGCCCGGGGTGCGCGAGGGAGTCATGTGCTCCTGCCAGTACACCGGCACGTCGCCGGCGCAGGCGAAGACCCGGTGCCGCGCCAGGTCCTCCACCGACGCCGTCTCCTGCCGGGCGAGGGCGTGGTTGGCGGGCACGGCGAGCACGCGAGGAGCCCGCAGCACGACCGGGCCGCACACGAGGTCGGGCTCGACCACGGGGAACTGGGTGACCAGCAGGTCGACCTGGCCGGAGCGCAGCGGCCCGAACATGTCCCTGACCTGGGTCTCGTGGATGCGCACCTCGGTGGCGGGGTGCCGGCGGGCGAACGCGCGGAGCACGTCCATGACGAACTCGCCCGCCGAGGTGCCCAGGTAGCCGACCGGCAGCACGCCCTCCACGCCCCTGGCCGCCGACCGCGCCCGTGCCACGCCCTGCTCGATGCGGCGGTAGCCCGGTTCCACGTCCTCGTAGAGTCGTCGCCCCAGCGGGGTGAGGCGCACCCGGCGGCTGGTGCGGTCGAACAGCGGTGCGCCGATGCGCCGCTCCAGGCGCTGGATCGTCTGGCTGATCCGGGCCCGGGAGACCCGCAACCGCTCGGCGGTGCGCCCGAAGTGCAACTCGTCCGCGAGGATCAGGAAACTCTCGATCTCCAGCCGTTCCAGCACCCGGCCGACGCTACCTCGCGGGTGCGGCCGCGACGCCCAGTCGCGAGGGCCGTCCCAGCGGTGTTGGTCACCGTGGCTCGGCCGCGCCAGGCTCCGCGAGGTCCGCCGGTGACCTGCGGTCCGGTCGTCAACCCCGCCTGAGATCCCGGTCCGCGGCGGCGGTTCTGGCTCGCCGAGTGCGCGCCGGAGGTGGTCGGGCCCGGCTCAGTCGACGTCCGGGCGGCGGAAGGCGCTGCGGTAGGCGTGGGGGCTGGTGCCGACGACGCGGCGGAACCGGTCGCGGAACGCGGTGGGCGAGCCGAAGCCGACCTGGAACGCGATCCGGTCCACCGGGTGGCTGGTGGCCTCCAGCAGGTACTGGGCCTGCCGGATGCGGGCGCGGTGCAGCCACTGCACCGGGCTGGTGCCGGTCTGCTCCCGGAAACGCCGGCTCAACGTCCTGGTGCTCATGCCGGCGCGGCGGGCGATGTCCTCCAGCGTGAGGTTCTGGTCGGCGTTGTCCTCCAGCCACTCCAGCAGCGGCTCCAGGGTCGCGCCGCGGGGAGCGGGCGGGTGGTCATGCACGATGAACTGGGCCTGGCCGCCCTCGCGTTCCAGGGGCATCACCGACAGCCGGGCGGCGTCGGCGGCCACGGCGGAGCCGTGGTCCCGGCGGATCAGGTGCAGGCACAGGTCGAGCCCGGCCGCCGCGCCCGCCGAGGTCAGGATCTGGCCGTTGTCCACGTAGAGGACGTCGGGGTCCACCCGGATCTCGGGGTGGCGGGCGGCGAGCAGCGGGGCGGCGAGCCAGTGGGTGGTGGCGCGCAGCCCGTCCAGGAGCCCGGTGGCCGCGAGGACGAACGCGCCGCTGCAGATCGACGCGATGCGCGTGCCCCGCGCGGCCGCGCCGCGGATCGCCTCGACGACCTCGGCCGGGACCGGGGTGTCGGTCTCGGCGCAGCCGGGCACGATGACCGTGTCGGCCTCGGCGAGCGCGTCCAGCCCCCAGGGCGCGCGCAGCGTGAACATCCCGGCGTCGACCTCGGGGGTCGGGGCGCAGATCCGGACCCGGTAGGCGGGCCGGCCGTCGGGCAGCCGGGTGCGGGTGAACACCTCGATCGGGGTGGACAGGTCGAAGGCGATGACCTTGTCCAGCGCGAGGACGGCCACGGTGTGCATGGCCATACCGTAGACAGGGACCGGATTCCGGCCAACGACGCCACCGCCTCGGCAGGGCTGCCGTCGCGGCTTTCCTCGCAGGTGAGGGTCAGTCGGAGTCGGTTGGCGAGAATCCGTTGGAAGCTGGCGTTCCAGCCGATTCCTGTGCGGGCGCCGCGTGCCTAGCGTCGGCGGTGGGGCTGCTGCGGAGCGGCCCGCGCAGGGAAGGGAACGGGTTTCGGATGCTTGCCCAGTTGGTGCTGTTCGATGGTTTCGATCCGCTGGACGTCGTCGCCCCCTACGAGGTGCTGGCCGCATCGGGGGTGATGACCGTCGAGCTGGTCTCCGCCGAGGGGGAGCGCGAGGTGCCCAGCGGCGTCGGCGCGCTGTCGTTGCGCGCGACGGCGCGGCTGGAGCCGCAGCGCGCCGACCTGGTGGTCGTGCCGGGCGCGGCCGGCACCCCCGAGGACGGGATCGCGAACATCCCCGCGGTCTTCGAGAAGGCGTTGGCCACCAACCTGTCGCCGCTGTTGCGCGAGGCGTGCCAGCGGCCGGGGTTGACGGTGGCCACCGTCTGCGGCGGCTCCCTCCTGCTCGCGGCCGCCGGGCTGATCACCGGGCGACACGCGACAACCCACCACCTGGGCCTGCGCGCGCTGGCGGAGTCCGGAGCCCACGTGGTCGCCGCGCGCGTCGTCGACGACGGGGACCTGGTCACCGGCGGGGCGGTCACCTCCGGCCTGGACGTGGCCCTGCACCTGCTGGAGCGGGAGGTCGGCCCGAAGGTCGCCCACTCCGTGGAGCGGCTGTTCGACTACGAGCGTCGGGGCGTCGTCTGGCGCGACCGCGGTCCCGAGCCCGTTCTCCCGGCCTGAGCCGGCGGCGGGCCAGGAGAGGTTCGGACGAGGCGGGGCCCGCGCCCCGGGAAACCACTAGCCGAATTTGGCTAGCCGGCGATACCCTCGGTCCCGGTAGCCGAATTTGGCTAGTGAGGAGGCAGGAATGTCGTCGGTGACGCCCTACGTGATGGTGGACAACGCCCGCGCCTACGAGGATTTCCTCCGGAGCACCTTCGACGCGGAGGTGTCCAACGTGCTTCCGCTGCCCTCGGACCCGGAGCGGAGGATGCACGCCGAGGCGCGCATCGGGACCGGGGTCGTGTTCTTCGCCGACTCCGGCGCGCACGGTAAGCGGTGCCTGCGCTCACCCTCGGAGCCGGTCCACGTCCAGCTGTGGGCCACCGTGCCGGACCCGGCCGCGGTGCTCGCGCGGGCGGTCTCCGCCGGCGCCACGCCGGTCCAGGAGATCACCACCCAGGAGGACGGCAGCCGGATGGGCGGCTTCGTCGACCCGTTCGGCACGCTGTGGTGGCTGAGCACCGAGCGGCCCCGCGGCGCGGCCGCGGCCTGAGCGGGGCGGGGAGCATGTCGGCGGTACGCCTGCTCGTCCTCGGCGCGGTGCGACGGCGCGGACGGGCACACGGTTACCAGGTGCGGGCCGACCTGGAGTCCTGGGCCGCCCACGAGTGGTCCAGCGCCACCTCGGGCTCGGTCTACCACGCGCTGAAGGCCATGACCGGACAGGGCCTGTTGCTCGTGCACGAGACCACGCCGAGTGCGGCGGGCGGGCCGCCGCGCATGGAGTACGAGCTCACGCGGGAGGGCGAGCGGGCGTACCTCGCCCTCCTGCGGGAGGCGTTGTCGAGCCGCGACCCCCGGCTGGACCTGCTCGCCGCCGCGGTGGGCCTGATCGAGGACCTGCCCCGCGACCAGGCGACCGACCTGCTGCGGCGGCGCGCGGAGGCGATGGACCAGTGGACCGCGAGCATCGTCGAACACCTGCCGCCGGGCGCCGACCTGTCGACGTGGGGGCCGATCGGCGAGGTCGTCGAGCTGTGGCTGCACACCGCGCGGAGCCGCGCGGAGTGGACCCACCGGCTGATCCGACGCCTGGAGGAGGGCGCCTTCCGCATGGCGGATGAGGACTAGCGACCAGGTGCGGTTCCGGTTCCCCCGGCGCCGCACAGCGCGAGGCCCGGTTCCCGGGTGGCAGCTGCTCTGCCACCCGGGAACCGGGCCGGGTCAGGATTGGAGATCGCGTCGGCGCCGGGGACGCCTCGACCTCGCTGGCCGACGCGGGCGCGGCCGGCGACGGCTCAGCGGCGCAGGCTGGTGACGATCTTGTCGATGGCCAGGCCGAGCTTGCCGTACTTCTCGGTGTAGGGCACCGGGTAGACGCCGGCCGGGTCCGCCGGGCGGTTGACGTCGATGTAGTCGGTGCCCAGGTTGCTGAACACCGCGACGACGTAGTTGCGCTTGGCCTTGCCGGGCAGCGAGTGGACGATGCCCGCGTCACTGCCGGTGGTGTCGACCCAGCCGTTCTTGTGGGCGTAGGTCACCTCGGCGCGGGCGTTGCACGGCCGGACGTCCTGGCCGTAGACCGCGCCGCCGACGGTCACGGTGCCGTCGGCGGGGTTGATCCAGCGCTGCGGGGTGACCTGGGGGATGCCCGGCGCCGGGTAGGCCCGGCCGCACCAGTTGGTGGTGGACAGCATCTCGTTGTGGCCCTGCTCGCCCAGCGCCTTGAGGAACAGGCGCCGCGAGCCGCCGCTGAGCTCGTCCCTGGTGATCCGCCGGCCGGCGTCGGTGGTCCACAGCGTGCCGGGGCCGCCGTTGAGCAGCAACAGCAGCTTGGCGGTGTCGACGCCGCTCATGTTCGAGCCGATCCAGCGACCGCCGTTGCCCGGGTTGGTGCCGGTCACCATGAGGGTGGGCATCCCCAGGTCGACGAACGTGCGGTTGACCTCGTCCCACGCGTTGAGGTCGTGCACCATCTTGATCACCGCGCAGGTGGACTCGTTCGCCGACATGGTGATCATCTCGTCGAAGTACTGCCGCACCGGCTTGGTGGACGGGCCGCCGCAGGCCACGTTGGGCGTCACCGGCTGGTAGGCGTACTCGGCGTCCAGCGACACCCGGCCCTGGTCGACCAGCCGCAGGACACCGAAGCCGACCATGAGCTTGAGCACCGAGGCCGGGTAGGGCGAGGAGAAGTCGATGGGCGCCTTCTCCCGGCCGGCGAGCACGTCCCGGCTGCCCCGGCCGCCGTTGACGTCCCACTCGGTGTCGTCCCACCACCGGTAGCGCACCTGGTCGGTGGACAGGCCCTTCCGCTTCAGCGGCACGACGACGCCCTCGGGGTGCTGCGGGCTGAGCAGCACGTCGGCCATCGCCGTGGGGCGGCCCATCGAGTCGAGCTCGATGACCGCGACGTCCATGTTGGGCGTCTGGTGCAGCGGCTTCGGCGCGGCCGCGGCGTTCACCCGCGCCCGCGTCGACAGCTCGGCGGGCGGCGAGTCGTACTTCTCCGGCGCCCCGGCGCGGAACGCGCGGGACGACGCCGCCAGGTCCGGCGGCGTCGTGTCCAACACGTCCTTGAAGTTCTGGGCGACGATCGCCTGTCTGATCTGCTCGGCGAGCCGGCGGCTGGCCGCGTCACCGCTGTCGGCGCTGGTGGCGCCGGTCGCCACGGCGGTCCCCCCGAGCACGGTGAACGCGGCCGCCAACGACACCGCGGCCAGCCGTGACCGTCTGAACAATCTCATGCACTTCTCCCCAGAGTGGATCTTGCAGCGGCAACCATACGGGGGAGTGCCGGGAGCCCAGAACAAAGCGAGCGGAAACAGCAAAAAGCGCTGGCGCGTATGGCGGAGGCGTGCTATCCGACCGCGGGCGTCAGCGCGGTGCCGGGGGTGCGGGCCGTGGCTGGTCCCGGGTCACGCAGTGGATGCCGCCGCCACCGGACAGCAGGGTGTCGAGGTCCACGGCGACGACCCGCCGGCCGGGGTAGAGGTCTCCGAGGATGCCGGCGGCCCGGTCATCGCTCGCCCGGTCGCCGAAGCGCGGCATGACCACCGCGTCGTTGGCGACGTAGTAGTTGACGTAGCCGGCGACGAAGTGCGCCAACAGCGCGGGATCGGTCACCCGGACCGAGGTGGGCTCGGGCAGCGTCACCACCCGCAGACGCCGGCCGCGCGCGTCGGTGGCCCCGGCCAGGACCTCCAGCGCCTGGTGGGTGACCCGCTCCCAGGCCGGGTCGCTGCCGGGGACGGGCTGGTGCACCACCACGAGGCCGGGTTGGACGAACCGGGCCAGGCCGTCGACGTGGCAGTCCGTGACGTCGAGGTCGGGCACGCCGTCGAGCCAGACGACCTCGCGGACTCCGAGCAGGGTGGCGAGCTCCCGTTCCACCTCGCCCGGGGAGGCGTCCCGGTTGCGCGCGGGGTGGAGCAGGCAGCTGCGGGTGGCCAGCGCGGTGCCGTCCCCGTCCGACTCGAAGCCGCCCGGCTCGATCACCAGGCGCGAGGACGCCCTCGGCAGGCCGAGGCGGTCCAGGAGCCGGCGGGCCACGTGCCGGTCCCTGCGGTGCCGCTGCCGCCCGCCCCACCCGTTGAACGCCAGGTCGACGCCGGCCACCCGGCCGTGCGCGTCGTGCACGAAGATCGGGCCGGTGTCGCGGATCCACACGTCGTCCACCGGCATCGGGACGACCGCCACGCCGCCGCCCAGCGCGCGGCGCGCCTGCTCGACCTGTCGGGGCGCGGCGAGCATGACGACCGGCTCGAACTCCGCGATGACCCGCGCGAGCTGGGCGATCTCGGTGCGCACGTGCGGCAGGAGGCCGCCCCAGATGCCGCGGCGCGCCGGCCAGGCCATCCAGCACCGCAGGTGCGGGGCGGTCTCGGCGGGCATCCGCACCCCGGGACCGGTCATCGCGCGTCGTCCCCGGCGCGGGTCGGCTCCCAGGCCGCCTGGATCGCCCGGTGCAGCACGACGACCAGCTCCAGCCCGGCCAACTCGGCGTCGGCGACCGGCATCCGCGCGCGGTAGGCGGCCAGGAGTCGTGGCCCGGCCGTGGGGTCGGTGGGACGGTGCCGCTGGGCGAAGAGCTGCCAGCTGACCACGTCGTGCAGCACCGGTCCCCAGCTGGGTGTGCCCCAGTCGATCAGCGCCAGGGCGTCGCCACCGGCCACGCGCAGCACCTCCGGCGCCGGATCGCCGTAGAGCACTCCCTGGGTCAGCCCCACGCGGCGGTCGAAGGCGCGCACCGCGGCGACAGCCTCGGCGAGCGCGTCGCCGTGCTGCCCACCGACGCGCGTCGCCTCCTCGGCGTAGAAGTCGAGCAGTCGGCCCGCTGGCTCCACAGGCTCGTCGGTGCTGGTGAGGATGTGGTGCACCTGCCCGAGGAGGTCCCCGCACACCTCGGGCGCCTCCGGCGCCGACCAGTCCAGCGGGTGTCCTGCCACGTGCTCCAGCACGGCCAGCGTCCACCCGCCGCGCCACCACCCGACCCGACGACACAGCCCGCCCGCGCGAGTGGGAACCGGCGCCCCGGTCACGATGCCCGCCCGGTCCAGCGTCGCCGCGATCCGCAGGCCCGGTTCGACGAACCGGGGCGCGTCGAACGTCAGCTTCGCGACGTAGTCGCGGTCACCCGACCGGACCCGCCACACCCGCGCCCGGTCACCGAGATCGGTCAGCTCCTCGACCACCCGCGCCGCCGGCAACTCCCAGGCGCGCATCCACCCCGGCACCCGAGCCACCGCATCGACCACCACACCCCCGCCTCTCCGCCCAGATCCGCGACGACACTCCGCAGGCGCACCCTCCCACTCACACACGCGGGACGAAACCGAAAATTCGGGCGGCGCGAACAGGGGACGGGAGAGGGACGCGGGAGACGGATCACGGAGACGGCGTCGGCGCCCAGACCCCGGCGGCGGTTCCCTCCCGCACGTGCTCCTCGTAGGCGACGACCTTGCCGCGAATGACCTCAAGGCACGCGGTCAGCTCGGCGATCCGGGCGCGGACGGACCGCTCGTGGTCCCGCAGCAGCGCGAGCCGGTCCTGTTCGTTGCCGGGGCCCGACCGGACGAGCTCGGCGAACCTCCTGATCGTGGCGATCGGCATCCCGGAGGCGCGGAACCGGTCACACAGCAGGAGCCATTCGACGTCGGCGGCCTCGTAGACCCGGTGCCCGCCGCCGGACCGGGGAATCGGGCGCAGGAAGAGTCCCTCGCGTTCGAAGAACCGCAGCGCGTGAACGCTCATCCCGGTCGCCTCGGCGACGTCCCCGATGGACAGGCCACCCGATCCCGTGCTCATGCCGGGGAGCATATGTTGACCTAGACCGCACTCTAGTTCCTAGCGTTGCCGCCCGTGATGACGAAGCAACGCGGGATCGGAAGCGGGTTCGGCGCCCGGAGCACGGCCGAGGAGGTGGTGCGGGGCGTCGACCTGGCGGGCAGAACCGTCCTGGTCACCGGCGGATACTCCGGGCTCGGGCTGGAGACCACCCGCGCCCTCAGCGCCGCCGGGGCGCACGTGGTCGTCCCGGCGCGGCGGCCGGCGGTGGCCGAGCAGGCCCTGCGGGGTGTGCCGAGGACCGAGACCCACGCGCTCGACCTGGGCGACCTGGAGAGCGTGCGCCTGTTCTGCGAGCGGTTCCTGGACACCGGCCGCGCCCTGGATGTGATCATCGCCGGCGCGGGGGTGATGGCCTGCCCGGAGACCCGCGTCGGGCCGGGGTGGGAGGCGCACTTCGCGATCAACCACCTCGGCCACTTCGCGCTGGTCAACCGGCTGCGCCCGGCGTTGTCCCCGGGTGCGCGGGTGGTGTCGGTGGCCTCGTCCGGGCACTTCCTCTCCGGCATCCGCTGGGACGACCCGCAGTTCGACCGGGGCTACGACAGGTGGTTGGCCTACGCGCAGTCCAAGACGGCCAACGCCCTGTTCGCCGTGCACCTGGACGCCCTCGGCGCCAGCGGCGGCGTGCACGCCTTCGCCCTGCACCCGGGCAGCATCCTCACCCCGTTGCAGCGCCACGTCCCCCGGGACGAGCAGATCGCCCAGGGCTGGATGACGGCAGACGGGGCGCCGGCGGCGGGGTTCAAGACCCCGGAACAGGGCGCCGCGACGGCCGTGTGGGCGGCCACCTCGCCGTTGTTGGAAGCACGTGGTGGGGTCTACTGCCAGGACTGCGACGTCGCCGAGCCGGCCACCACCGACGACATGCTGGTCGGCGGGGTCAAACCCTGGGCCGTCGACCCGGAGCAGGCCGCCCGGCTCTGGACGTTCTCCAGCGAGCTGACCGGGCTGGACACCTTCGCCTAGGTGTCGACCAGGGCGTCCCACCCCGCGCGGCGTCCTGAGTGGACGGTCGGGTTCGGGGTGGGCGCGCGTAGTCTTCGTCCGGTTGATCGGCGACGTCACGACCTTCGGACCAGAAACGAGCTGTTGAAGCATGTCTGCTGCCGCTTCCGGGCACGATCCCCTCGCCGCGTGGGTCCGCGAGCACGCGACCTCCCTGTCCACGCTCGACCCGGACGCGCCCCTGGACGACCTGGAGCCGCTGCGTGAGCTGGTGGGTGATGCCCGCGTCGTCGCGGTCGGCGAGGGCGCCCACTTCGTCCACGAGTTCTCCCTGGCCCGACAGCGCGTCGTGCGCTTCCTGGCCGAACGCTGCGGGTTCTCCGTGCTCGCGCTGGAGTTCGGCTTCAGCGAGGGGCTGGCCCTGGCCCCGTGGGTGTGGGGCGAGGGCGCCGAGGACGAGCTCGCCCAGGTCAGCCCGTACGCCCTGACCTGGGGTCTGGGCGGTCTGGCGCGCTTCGTGCGCCGGCACAACACCACCTCGGGCCATCCGGTGCGGTTCGTGGGCATCGACATCCCGCAGGCCGGGGGCTCACTGCTGCCCGCGCTCGCCCCGCTCGCGGACTACCTCCGGGACGTCGACCCCGACGTGGTCGCCCTGCTGGAGACCGCGATCGGGATCGCCGAGCGGTGCGCGGGCGGGTCGGGCGCGTCGGCGGCCCCGCGGTGGGCGGCGCTGCCCGCCGCCGACCAGGACGCGCTGACCGCGACGCTGACGCGGCTGCTCCTGCGGATGCGCGCCCTGGAGCCGCTGTACGTCTCGCGGGGCGGCCAGGACCGCTACGACGTCGCCCTGCGGCAGGTGGAGGCGGCGTTCCACGCGGACTACATGTTCCGCGCGATGTCGGGTCTGTTCGCCGGCACCGGGCTGGCCGGCGATCCCTCGGTGCGGGACCTGTACATGGCCGAGACGGTGCGCTGGCACCTGGAGCACTCCGCGCCGGGAACCCGGATCGCGCTGGTCGCGCACAACAACCACATCCAGAAGACCCCGGCGACCTTCGGCGGTCAGCTCGTCGGCCTGACGATGGGTGGGTACCTGGACCGCGCGCTCGGGGAGGACTACCGGGCCATCGCGGTCACCAGCACCGACGACCACGTGCCGGAGATGCGGTTGGACGAGTCCGCGGCGGTCGGGTTCACCGTGGTGGACACGCCGCTGCCCGCTCCCGAACCGGGCAGCGTGGAGGCGGCGGTCCTCGGAGCCGGGCTCGGGCTGGGCCTGGTGAACCTGCGCCGGGCTCCGGGCGAGCTGGGCGGGGCGCTGGACCGCATCCGCACGCAGACCGCCTACATGCACGCGCCGCTGCCCGAGGCGTTCGACGGCGTGCTCGTCACCCCGTCGGTGACGGTGGAGGAGGAACTGGGTCTCTGACCTGTTTCCCTGTTTCCGTGGTCCGGGGCCGGCCATCCCCGCGGTGGCTGGCCCCGAACCACGCAGGGGCTGCGGGGGATCGGGCGGTGGGTCAGCTCCCGGACCAGCCCTGATGACCCTTGCTCGGCGTGGCCGGTCAGGCGTTCGGGCATGCCGGGCTCACGATCGGGTGGTGATCACGGGGTTCCCCGCCGGCCCCACCCCGTCGTCGGCGTCCGAAGTGGTCCACTCTCACCTGATCGGCCCCGGTCTCTCACACCAGCAGAGCAACGTCACGGTGACGAAACCTCGTCGCGTGTTCTCTCGTCAGCGGAGGTGCCGGACCACCGCCTCGGCCACGGCCCGGGCGCTGCCGGGGTTCTGCCCGGTGATCAGGCGGCCGTCCACCACGACGTGGCTGGCGAAGGGCGTGTCGGCCAGCGAGTAGCGGGCGCCGCGTCGCGTCAGCTCGTCCTGCAGGTTGTAGGGCACGGCCCGGTCGCGCTGGGCCAGTTCCTCCTCCCGCCAGGAGAACCCGGTGACGTTCCGGCCGTCGACGAGGTGCGCGCCGTTGCCCAGCCGGACGTCGAGCAGGCCGCACGGCCCGTGGCAGACCGCCGAGACGATCCTGTCGGACTCGTGGAACTCGCGGACGAGCTGGGCCAGCCGGTCGCTCTGCCGGAAGTCGAACATCACGCCGTGCCCGCCGGTGAGGTAGATCGCGTCGTGGCCGGCGGCGTCGACCTCGGCCACCGACGGGGTGTTGTCCAGCTTGTCCATGAACTCCCGGTCGGCGTAGCGCCTGTCGGTGCCCAGTTCGGCGAGGAAGTCGTGGGACAGGCTCTCCGGGTCCAGCGGGACCAGCCCGCCGCCGATGCTGGTGATCACCGGTTCGACCCCGGCCTGGTCGACCACGTCGACGAAGTGGGTCAGCTCGCCCAGCCACAGGCCGGTGCGGTAGCCGACCTTCTCGTACTGGCCGACGCTGGTGACGACGATCAGGACGCGCTGGGTGCTGGCCATGGTCGGCTCCTTCACCGGTACGCCGCCAGCGGTGCGGCAGGAGGTCGGCGAGCGCCGCGTGGGGGTGTGGCGGAGGGGCCGGGCCGAGGCCGTCGCCGGTGGCACGCACCGTGGATTCGAGACTAGGTCGGCGCGCCGGGTCGCGCCCGACTGGTGTCGCCCCACCGGGGAACCCCTCAGGCGGGTGCGGTGTCCGGTCGAGGGCCGAGAACCCGGTCGAGGTGGTAGCGCAGCGTGGCTCGCGCCTGGTCGGGAGGGAGTCGGTGGAACGCGACCTCCGTGCCGAGGTGGTTCACCACCGACCACAGGACGCGGGCCTCCTGGTCGGGGTCGAGCTCCGGCGCGGCGCGGTGGTCGGCCTGGGCGGCGCGGACGACGTCGGCGGCCAGCGCGTGGAGGACGTCGTCGTCACCGAAGAGGAGGTCGGCGACGTGCGGGTCCTCCAGCGCCCTCGGGTAGAAGGCGACGCAGACCCGGATCGCCTGCCGGGTGTCCTGGTCGCCGCCCACCATCTCCTCCAGCGCCGACCGCAGGACGTCCTCGGCGTCGGCCGACGACCGGTGGCGCAGGCGCCCCGAGATGCGGTCCTCCATGCGCCCCAGGGCGAGTCGCAGGCCGTGGAGCAGCATCTCCTCCTTGGTGCGGAAGTAGTGCTGCACGCGCCCCATCGACACCCCGGCCTCGGCCGCGACCTCGCGCAGGCTGACCGCCTCCAGTCCGGCCCGCGCGGCCAGGCGCCACACCGCGTGGGCGATGTCGGTCCTCTGCTGTTCGGTGTCGACCCTGCGGGGCATGCCGCCAGCTTAGCAATGCGATCGCATTGACATCGCGGTGCGCCGGTTCTTACGATGCGATCGCATTGCCACGGGGAGAGGTGGGGACAGTGACGCGCAGGACCATCGACGGACTGCAGGGCGCGTGCGCGATCGTCGGCATCACGATCGGGGTGATCCCGCTGGTGCGGTGGGTGGCCACCGACCGGCACGGCGGGTTGTTCGAGTGGGTGTTCGGCGCCCGCGGCGGCGTGTCGGCCTACCTGGTGCCGCTGCTGCTGATCGCGGTCGCGGTGGGTGCCATCGCCGCGCTGGAGAAGGCCAAGCCGCGCGCCTGAGAGCGGACGCACCTCGGGCCGGGCGCGGCCGGCGTCCGGATCGACACGACTTCCCGCCGACCCCGCCGACCCCGCGGCCCTCACCGGTCCGGTGGGCGGCGGCCGGCCATCGAGAGCATGGTCAGGCTCAGCTCCACGAACGCCGGGTCGTCGAACCGGTCCACCCAGGCGCGCGCCTCGGGTTCGGTGGCCAGCCCCCGCGCGGCCAGGGGGCCGGCGATCTGCTCCACCAGCAGCCGCCACATGTGGTCGTTGGCCCCACCCATCCCGACGACGGTGACCGTCGGGGTGAGCCGCAGGTCCACCAGCCCGAGTTCGGCGAAGGCCGTCGGCAGCGAACGCGCCCAGGACAGGTCGGTGCCGACCACGCGCCGCATGCACTCCCGCAGCGCCCCGACCATCCGGCGGTAGTCGGGGTCGGGGGAGGTCTCGGCGAGGCTGAACACCGGGTCCTCCACCACCAGCCAGCCCCCGGGAGCCACCCACCGGGCGATCCGCCCGAGCTGACGGCGCGGATCGGGCAGGTGCAGCAGCACCGCCCGGACGTGCACCAGGTCGAACCGGCGGTCCGGGAAGTCGTCGCTGGTCAGGTCGTGGCGCAGCACCTCGACCCCCTCGCCCAGGCCCGCCAGCAGCCGGGTGTCGACGTCGGTGACCACCACCGCGCCCGGCCCGCACCGGTCGCGCAGCCACCGGGCCACCGACCCGCCGCCCGCGCCCAACTCCAGACACCGCCAGCCGGGGCCGACCGCCAACCCGGTCAGCACCGTGACCGTGGTCGGGTCGAACACCGCCTCCAACGCGCGCAGCCGTTCGGCCTCGGTCGGGATGTGGTGGCCCAGCACCGTGGCGTACCCCCGCTCGGTGTCGGTGGCGCCCGGCTCGTCCCGTGGCCCGTTCATGCTGGTCACCCCCGGTTCCCCCGCCACCGACGGTAACGCCGGGGGCACCCGGGTGGGTGGCCGCGACCGGCGGCACGACCCCATCGGGTGGTCCCGCTCGCCCCCACCGCCGGCACCACCCGTTCGCGCGGCTGTCCCACGGCCCCGGACGGGCTACGTTGCCGACATGGTCACCAGTCACCACCTGCTCGGCGAGGGCGCGCACCGGGTGATCGCGCTGCACGGGTGGTTCGGCGACCACCGCAGCTTCGCGCCGCTGTGGCCGGACCTGGACCCCGACCGGTTCACCTGGGCCTTCCCCGACTACCGCGGCTACGGCGGCAACCGCGACCTGCCGGGGGAGTACACCCTGGAGGAGATCGCCGCCGACGTGCTGGCGCTGGCCGACCACCTGGGCTGGGACCGGTTCAGCCTCGTGGGCCACTCGATGGGGGCGGTGGCGGCGCAGCGGGTGCTGGCCGTGGCGCCCGAGCGGGTGCGCCGCCTGGTGGGCGTGAACCCGGTGCCGGCCAGCGGGGTGCCGCTGGACGAGCAGGGGTGGGCGCTGTTCTCCGGCGCCGCCGCCGACCCCGACAAGCGCCGGGCGATCATTGACTTCACCACCGGGGGGCGCCTGTCGGGCCGCTGGCTGGACCGGATGGTGCGGACCTCCCTGGAGTCCTCCCGACCCGAGGCCGTCGCCGCCTACCTGCCGCGGTGGGCGCGGGCCGACTTCGCCGCGACCATCCGCGGCAGCCGCCTGCCGGTCGGGGTGTTCGTCGGCGTGCACGACCCGGCGCTGACCGTGGAGCTCATGCGCGCCACCTGGCTGGCGCACTACCCCGACGCCGAGCTGTGCCTGCTGGCCGGCGCCGGCCACTACCCGATGGAGGAAACCCCGATCGGGTTGTTGAGCGGCGTCGAGGAGTTCCTGGGGCGGTAGCCGGATGGACGAGCTGACTCGCCTGGTCGTCGACCCCGACACCTACGTGCGCGGCGTGCCGCACACCGCTCTGGCCGCGCTGCGCGCCCGGGCGCCGGTGACGTGGTTCCCCGAGCCGCCGATCGACTCCTGGCCGGCGGGCCCCGGCTTCTGGGCGGTGCTGCGGCACGCCGAGGCCCGCACCGTGCTGCGCACCCCCGCCGTGTTCTCCTCCCAGGCCGGGGCCACCCAGATCCGCGACCCGGCCACCCCCGCCGACCTGGCCTACGTGCGGCGGATGATGCTCAACCTCGATCCCCCCGAGCACACCCGGCTCCGGGGTCTGCTCACCGCGGCGTTCACCCCCCGCGCCCTCGCGCGGCTGGAACACCGGATCCACCGCCGCGCCCAGCAGCTGGTGCGCGCGGTCACCGAACGCGGGACGTGCGACTTCGCCACCGAGGTCGCCGCCGACCTGCCCCTGGCCACCCTCGCCGACGTCTTCGGCGTGCCCGAGTCCGACCGGTGGCTGATGTACGACTGGAGCAACCGGGTCATCGGCTACCAGGACCGGGAGTACGCCGCCAGCGCCGCGTTCGACGCCACCGACGCGACCCCGATGGCCCGCGCCGCGCTCGCGCTGCGCCCCCGCCCCGACCCCGGCGGCCAACTGCCCGACCCCCGCACCCGCGCCGGCATGCCCGACCTGTACGCCTACGCGCACGAGCTGGGCGAGCACAAGCGGCGCCACCCCGGCGACGACGTGATGAGCGCGCTGATGCGGCAGGTCGACGCCGAAGGCGGCCGGGTCGGCGTCGAGGAGTTCGAGAACCTGTTCTGGTTGTTCTCCGTGGCCGGCAACGAGACGCTGCGCAACGGGCTGCCCGGCGGGTTGCTGGCGCTGCTGGCCCACCCCGAGGCGCTGGCGCGCCTGCGGGCCGACCGCGCCCTGCTGCCCACCGCGGTGGAGGAGATGCTGCGCTGGTGGACGCCGGTGATGCACTTCCGGCGCACCGCCACCCGGGACGTGGAGCTGGGCGGGGCGCGCGTCCGCGCCGGGGACAAGGTCGTGGTGTGGTTCTCCTCGGCCAACCGCGACGAGCGCGTGTTCGCCGACCCCGATGCCTTCGATCCGGCCCGCCACCCCAACGACCACCTGACCTTCGGCTACGGCCCGCACTTCTGCCTGGGCGCCCACCTGGCCCGGGTGCAGATGCGGGCCCTGTTCGCCGCCGTGCTCGACCAGTGGGCCGAGGTCGAGCTGGCCGGGCAGGTGGTGCGGTTGCGCTCCTGCTTCCAGAACGGCGTCAAGCACCTGCCGATCCGCTTCACCCCGCGCTGACCCGCCCCCGCGCGCCGCCTACAGCACGCGGGGTTCGGGGTTGCCCACCGCGCGGATCGCCCGCCGCACCGGCACCAGCGACACCAGCGCGAACCCGACCACGAAGAACGCCACCATGGAGATGATCGCCAGCCGGTAGGAGCCGGTGGCCTGCCCCACCCCGGCGAACACCAGCGGCCCCAGCCAGGAGGTGGAGCGCTCGCCCACCTCGTAGAGCGAGAAGTACTGCGCCTCCCGCCCCGGCGGCACCATCTGCGAGAACAGCGACCGCGACAACGCGTTGGTGCCGCCCAGCACCAGACCGATGCCCACCGCCAGGCCGTAGAACTGCAACTGCTGGCCGGCCTGCACGAAGTAGGCGGCCCCCACCACCACGATCCACACCAGCAGGCTGCCCAGGATCGTGCGCCGCGCGCCGAAGCGCCGCGCGGCCACCCCGTGCAGCACCCCGCCGACGAACGCGATGAACTGCACGATCAGGATCGTGGTGATCAGGGCGTCCTCGGCCAGCCGCAACTCGAACTTGCCGTACTGGCCGGCCACGTTGGCCACCGTGGAGATGCCGTCGGTGTAGATCAGGTAGGCGCCCAGGAACGCCAGCGTCAGCGGGAACCGCCGCGCCTCGCGCAGGGTGCCGGCCAGCTCGCGGAACCCCGCGCCCAGCGCCGAGACGCCCCGCTCCCCGCCGTGCGGCGCCTGGTGGCGGCGCAGCCGCGCCAGGGGAACCAGCGTGAACGCGGCCCACCACAGCCCGGTGGTCACGAAGATGATCCGCACCGCGTCGGACTGGCCCAGCCCGAGCGAGGAGTGGGCCAGATACAGCGCCAGTTGCAGCGCCAGCGCCACCCCGCCGCCGAGGTAGCCGAACGCCCAGCCCCGGGAGGACACCGCGTCGCGCTCGTCGGGCGTGGCGATCTCGGGCAGGAACGCGTAGTAGACCACCACCGAGGCGCCGAAGCAGATGTTGGCCAGCACGAACAGCACCACGCCGAGCTGCCAGTCCGCGCCGGCGACCAGGCCCAGCAGGGCGGTGGCCGCGGCCCCGACGAACGCGAAGACCCCCAGCATCCGCCGCTTGTTCTGGGTGCGGTCGGCGATCGCCCCGGTGACCGGCAGCACCAGCACCTGCACCACCGTGGCCAGCGACAGCAGGTAACCCCACAGCGACCCGGCGGGGAAGGCGAACCCGAACACCGAGATGTCGCAGGACCGCAGGGCGTCCCCGCCCGGGCAGGGGTCCACGCCGTTGCGCGCGGTGTCGGCCCGGGCGGCGCTCTGCGCCACCGAGGTCAGGTACAGCGACAGGAACACGGTGACCACCGAGGTGGGAAACACCGAGTTCGCCCAGTCGTACCAGACCCAGCCGCGCTGCTCGTGCCGCCGCCGCGCCGGGTCGCGCGTCGGGTGTGGGCCCTCGGCCACCGCAGTCATCCCGCCTCCTCGCCGTCCGGGCGGACTGTACTGACCCGATCGGGTGATGGAGGGGAGATCGGTCGCATCCGCGTCGCCCCGGTGCGGCGCGCTCCCACCCGACCGCGAGGCGGGGCCTGCCGCGCTCCACCCCGTCCCGGCAAAACCCCCACCACATCCCGGCGTCGAGCCGGAAGGATCACCGGCGTGGCCAAGGTACTCGAACTGCACTCCTACCCCGTCAAGGGATGCGCGGGCACCCCGACGGCGGACGCGACGGTGACCCCGGCCGGACTGGCCCACGACCGCTCCTTCATGGTCGTCGACGCCCACGGCGTGTTCCGCACCCAACGCCGCGACCGGCGCCTGGCGCTCGTCCAGCCCCGGATCGGCGACGACGGCCGGACCCTGACCCTGCACGCACCCGGCGTCGAGCCGCTGCGCGTGGACGTGGACCTCACCTCGGCCCGCCGCGAGGTGGACCTGTTCGGCGCTCCGATGCGGGGCATCGACCAGGGCGAGCCGGTGGCCGCGTGGCTGACCGAGGTGCTGGGCACGCCCAGCCGGCTGGTGCGGGTGCCCCCCGAGCACGACCGCGTCGTCGACGGCCACACGCCCGGCACCTCCGGCTACGCCGACAGCAGCCCCCTCCACCTGATGACCGCGGCCTCCTGGGCCGCGCTCAACGAGCGGATCACCGCCGGAGGCGGCCACCCGGTGCCGATGAGCCGCTTCCGCCCCAACATCGTCGTCGACGGGTGGGCCGACCACGCCGAGGACCGACTGCGCCGCCTCACCGTCGGCGACGTCGAGCTGGGCTACAGCAAGCTCGCCATCCGCTGCGCGGTGACCCTGGTCGACCAGGACACCGCCGCCAAGGCCGGCCCCGAACCCCTGCGCACCCTGGCCACCTACCGCCGCGCCGCCCAGGGCGGCGTCGCCCTCGGCGTCAAGTTCGCCGTGCTGCGACCCGGCAAGATCTCCCTCGGCGACCAGCTCACCGTCACCGCCTGGGGCGACTCGGAGCTGTAGCCGCCCACGGCGCACTCCACACCAAGGGCCGAACAGGAGGACTTCCGTGGCCATGACCCCGGAGCAGTGGTTACGCGACTACGCGTTCCTGGCGCTGCGCGTCAACCGGCGGATGACCGAGAACCCTGGCGGCACCGTTTCGGGGTCTGGGCCAACGCCTCGTTGATGGCCGCCGAGGGCCGACCGGACGCGGAGCGGGCCGCCTACCTCTCGCACTGGGCCCTGCTGTCCGACGCCCAGACCGCCGGCGTGCTGGGCTCGCTGCGGGCCACCGGCATGGCCTGTCCGTGCTCGACTACTTCCACGGCTGGCGGCTGCTGGACTCCTGGCTCGACGCCCCCGACCGCGTCGAGCGGGTCCGCCGACTGCTCACCGAGCAGCTGCTCCCGGCGGACCTCACCGGCGGCGACGGAAACGCGCGGCGACCGGCCCGAGCCTCACCCGGACGCACGACAAAACAACCGGGCGGCGTGGCCGGCGGGCACACCCCACTTGCCGACCGCGCCCGACTCACACCGCCGCCGGCCAGGACCCCCGGGCGCGCAGCACCGCGCGCAACAGGTCCGGGCGGTCGGTCACCAGCCCGTCCACGCCCAGGCCCAGCAGCTCCACCATCTCCGCCTCGTCGTCGACGGTCCACACGTGGACCTCCAGCCCCCAGCGGTGGGCCAGCCGCACCAACGGCCGGTCCACCACCGTCAACCGGCCGTGCCGGCGCGGGAGCTGGGCCAGCGCGCCGCGCACGGCCCGGCGCAGCGGCAGCCCCGGAACCCTGGCGCCGGCCCACAACGCGCCCGCCGACCGCGGCCCCAGCGACGTCAGCAGCCTCGGCCCGCCCAGCCGCCGCAGCCGGGCCAGCCGCCGCTCGTCGAAGGACGCCAGGCACACCCGGTCCCACGCGTTGGCCCGGCGCAGCGCCGCCAGCACCGGCTCCACCGCCGCGTCGGACTTCACGTCAACGTTCAGGCGCGCCTCCGGCAGCTCCTCCAGCAGGTCCACCAGCCGGCACACCGGCTCCCGACCGGCGATGCGCGCCCTCGACACCGCCTTCCACGACAGGCCGGCCACCGCGCCCCGCCCGTCGGTCGTGCGGTCCAGCGACGCGTCGTGGTGCACCACCACGACCCCGTCCGCGGTCGCGTGGACGTCGGTCTCCAGGTAGTGGTACCCCTCGGCGGCGGCGCGCCGGAACGCGCTCAACGCGTTCTCCATGCCCGCCAGGTCATCGACGTGCCAGCCGCGGTGGGCGAAGGCACGGGGGTGCGGTCCGTCGAGGTAGGGGTGGCGGGTCGGCACGGTGAACCAGTCTGCCCGAACCGGTGATCCTCCGCGTTCTCCCCTCAAGATCAACCACCTGGGTGGTGGCGTGGCGTTCCCGTGACCGGCGGGTAGCCGGATAACGTCGCGCCCCATGGATGTGGCGGCCGACACGACGTTCCCGTCGACTCGCCGGCAGGCCCGGCACTGCGCGTGGTGCGGGCAACGGCTCCCGCACGGCACCCGGGTGGGGCGCCCCCGCCGCTACTGCGGGCAGCCCTGCCGACAACGCGCCTACGAGCAACGCGCCGCGGTCCACCGCGGCGGCCTGCCCGAGGACGCGGTCGTGCTCTCCGCCGAGGAGCTGGCCGACCTGCAGGACCGGGTGTTCCAGCTCCGCTGCGCGGCCGAGGACGTGGTCACCGCCGCCGAGGACGGCGTCGGCCGCGACGAGCTGCGCCACATGGCCGCCGGGCTCGCCGAGGCGGCGCACCGGCTGGAACGGCTGCGGTAGACGGGATGGGCGGCGGGACGGCCGCAGTCCGCGGCTTGCCCATGGCCGCGCCGGCCGGCGACGATGTCGCCGGCGGCGAGGAGGAGCAGCAGGTGACCGACGCGCCAGACCTGCGCGACAACAGCTGCCCCCAGGTCGTGCACCACGACCCGGTGGGCTGGAGCGAGGACCCCGCGCTGCCGCACCACGTGCTGCAGTGCACCGACATCGGCTTCGGCGTCACCGACCCGCTCGGCCGGCTCCAGTGGGCCAACCCCGCGTTGGCCGGCCTGCTGCGCCTGCCGTTGGAGCAGGTCGTGGGCCGGTCGCTGCCCGCGCTGCTGCCCGGCGTGCCCGACGGGCCGCACGAGGCCACCGCGGTGCTGGCCCCCACCAACGGCGAGGACGGCCACCGCTGGCTGGAGATCGGCTGCTCCCGGCTGGGGCCCGACGGCCTGCTCTACACGGCGGTGGACGTCACCGCGTGGCGGGACCGGGAGCTGGAGGCCTCCCAGCAGGCCCAGTCGCTGCACCGCGCCCAGGTGCTGGGCCGCATGGGCAACTGGGAGTGGTTCATCGCCGAGGACCGCGTGGTGTGGTCGGACGCGCTGCTGGAGATGCTGGGCTTCCCGCCCGGCACCGAGCTGGACTACGCCAGCTACACCACCCTGATCCACCCCGAGGACTTCACCGTCGTCGAGGACTCCCTGCAGCGGTCGCTGCGCACCGGGGAACGCTTCACCTACACCCACCGCATGCTCATGGCCGACCGCCGCACCGAACGCATCTTCGAGTGCTACGGCGAGGTCATCGCCGACGGCGACGGCGTGCCGGTGCGGATGCTGGGCACCGCCCACGACATCACCCAGGCCTACCGGCTGCACGCCGAGCTGCTGCGCATGGCCGAGGAGGACCCGCTGACCGGCCTGCCCAACCGGCGGGCCCTGACCAGGGAGCTGGAGCGGCAGCTGGCCACCGGCGGCCACGGCACGCTGCTGCTGCTGGACCTGGACAACTTCAAGGACGTCAACGACCTGCGCGGCCACGCCGTCGGCGACCGGGTGATGCGGCTGCTGGCCAGCACGCTGCGGGAGCACCTGGCCGCCGACCAGATGATCGCCCGCCTGGGCGGCGACGAGTTCGCCGTCGTGCTGCCCGGCGCCAGCGTCGCCGAGGGCAAGGAGGCCGCCGAGAACCTGTCCACCGCCGTGGCCGCCCTGCCGGTGGCCGCCGCCGGCGCCACCACCCGGATGACTGTCAGCGTCGGGGTGGCCCAGTACAGCCGGGGCGACGGCTGGGAGGGCGTGCTGGCCAACGCCGACCTCGCCCTGTACGCGTCGAAGTCGGCCGGCCGCAACCGGGTCACCGTCTACGAGAGCGGCTACTACGACGACACCGCCAAGCGCGTGTCGGTGCTGGACCGGGTGCGCGCGGCGCTGGAGAACGGCGGGCTGGCGCTGCACGCGATGCCGATGGTGGACCTGCGCGACGGCCGGGTCGTGGGCCACGAGCTGCTGCTGCGGCTGGAGGACGGGCAGGTGCCCGCCCCGGGGCCCGCCGAGTTCCTGCCCGCCGCCGAGCGCTCCGACCTGGTGCTGGAGATCGACCGCTGGGTGCTGGGCCAGGCCATCGACGCCCTGGTCGCCCACCCCGACCCGGAGCTGCGCTTCGACGTCAACGTCTCCGGCCGCACCCTGGAGGACCCGGACTTCGCCTGTTTCGTGCTGGACCGGCTGGCCCACGCCGGGGTGACGCCGGGCCGGCTGGGCCTGGAGATCACCGAGACCGCGGCGGTGACCAACCTGGAGGCCGCCCAGGTGCTGGCCCGCCGGCTGCGCGCCGCGGGCTGCCGGATCACCCTGGACGACTTCGGCTCCGGCTTCGGCTCCTTCGTGCACCTCAAGCACCTGCCGATCACCGGCCTGAAGATCGACGGCGAGTTCGTGCGCGGCATCGACGACGGGCACCGGGACGCGGTGCTGGTCACCGGCATGATCGAGATCGCGCGGGGGCTGGGTCTGTCGGCGGTGGCCGAGTGGGTGGAGCGCCCCTCGCAGGTGGAGGCGCTGCGCCGGCTGGGGGTGACCGTCGCCCAGGGCTTCCACCTCGGCCGCGCCCGACCGCTGCGGACGCTGCTCGTGCCGCCGAACGGAGCATTGTCCACACCCACCGGTACGCAGCAGGATCGATGACCGTCCGTTGTCTTTCCGTGACGTCCACTCCGGAGTGCTCGTGACCGCTGAGGCGCCCGTGCGCGGCCTGCGCCGTATCGACCTGCTCACCGACGACCCGGCCGACGCGGCCCGGTTCTGGTCCGACCTGCTCGGCTGGGTGGTGCTCTCCCCGGTCGGGCCGGAGGTGGCCTGCTGGGTGGGTGAACGGCAGGTGGCCACCTGCCGCCGCCCCGACGAGGGCGAACAACCCGGCTGGCACGTGGTGTTCGGCAGCGGGGGCGGCCCCCGCCGACAACGGCGGTCGCTGGCCGGGCCGGTCGGGGTGGTGGCCGACTACGACTCCGGGCGGGTCCAGCACGGCCCGTGGGCCCCGGCGCCCCGCACCGGCGAGCCGTGTTGGGTGGAGCTGCGGGTGGCCCGCGGCGGCCCCGACGCCCACGCCTCCGACGGGTTCTGGGCGGGGGCGCTGGGCTGGGAGGTCCAGGCCGGCGGGGCCGACGGCTCCCTGGAGCCCTACGCGGTCTACCGGCTGGGCGAGCGGGCCGTGACCGGAAGGATGGTGCCCGAGCCGCAGCAGCGGGAGCTCCTCGACTCCGGCTGGATGTGCTACTTCTCGGTGGCCGACGCCGGGGCGGCGGCCCACCGCTGCGCCGAGCTGGGCGGTCAGGTGGTGGTGGCGCCGGTGACGGCCCCGATCGGCCGGGTGTGCGTGGTCGCCGACCCTGACGGCGCGGTGTGCACGCTGCTGGAGCGCCCGCCGGGCTGGGGCGGCACGCTGCACGCCAGGGACGCCACCACGATCGGCGTCCGCTGACCCCGCGCCGGTTTCTGTCGGGGTCCCGTGCACACTGCACACCATGACGCACGTGGTGGGCCAGACCCGGGACGCCGGCTTCCAGATCGGGGTGTCCCGCACCCTGCCGCACCCGCGGGAGCGGGTGTGGGAGTTCGTGACCAGCGCGGCGGGGCTGGCGGTGTGGTTGGGCGAGGGCGCCCGCCTGTCGGCGGACAGGGGCGCGGCCTACCGGACCGCCGAGGGCACCGTGGGGCAGGTCCGGAGCCTGCGCGAGCACGACCGGGTGCGGCTGACCTGGCAGCCGGCGGACTGGGACCACGAGACGACGGTGCAGCTCACGGTCAGCGGCGACGAGCGGACGGTGCTGCGCTTCCACCAGGAGCGGCTGGCCGACGCCGCCGAACGGGAGCGGCAGCGGGAGCACTGGCAGCGCGTCATGGACGCGGTCGTCGCCGCCCTCGACAGCCAGGCCGGCCGGTAGTCCCGATCTCTTCGATCTCTTCCACGGCTGTGGCGGCGCGGCCCTGAGCCAGGTGGGGGTCGCGGGTGGTGACCCACCCGCGACCCCGCCGCCGGCCACCGGCGGTCCGACTCCTCACTCCTCGTTCTCGTCGTCGACGTCCACGCCGACGAGACAGATGCAGATGGTCTGGGGAACGATCTCCGGTTCACGCGGCGTGATCTCTTCGAACAGGTTCACGGGTTTCACCTCCACCCAGTGGCGGCGCGTCCCCGGGACGCGCCGCCACGCGGCTTGCCCGACGACCTGAGGCGCAAACCACCGCCGCCGGAACGAGAGAACCCACCGCACCTGTGAGTGACCCTCGCGCCGAAGCCAGGAACCCGTGTGGGTGGCACCCCGTTCGGAGGCTCACCCCAGCCAACCCGGGGCTGCCCGGAGCCCTGCCCGGAGCCCTGCCCGGAGGGTGAGCGTGGCCGGCGGGAAAACTCGGGGCGGGCGGACGCGGGGTTCCGGCAGGATGCGCGGAAACCACGGCGTCGGAGGGGGAGCGCGGTGCTGGTCGTCCTGGAGACGGAGCGGTTGGTGCTGCGTCGGTTCACCGAGTCCGATGTGGACAACCTCGTGGACCTGGACAGCGATCCCGAGGTGATGCGGTTCCTCACCGGAGAGCCGACGCCGCGCGCCGAGATCGAGGACGAGGTGCTGCCCGCGATCCTGCGCGACTACCGGCGTGGGCCGGCGGGGCGCTGGGCGGCCCACCACCGCCACGGCGGGGAGTTCCTGGGGTGGTTGGCGCTGCGGCCTGCCGAGGACGGCGGGGTGGAGGAGGTGGAGCTGGGCTACCGCCTCAAGGCGTCGGTGTGGGGTCGGGGGTATGCCACCGAGGGCTCCCGCGCGCTGGTCCGGATGGCGTTCGCCGAGCTGGGTGTGCGGCGGGTGTGGGCGCAGACGATGGCGGTCAACCTCGCCTCCCGCCGGGTGATGGAGAAGGCCGGCCTGCGCCACGTGCGGACCTTCCACCCGCACTTCGACGACCCGTTGCCGGGCACCGAGCACGGCGAGGTCGAGTACGAGCTGCTGCGGGCCGACTGGGCCGCCCAGGCGCGGTAGCGCCACCGGAACGCCGCCGCGCGGTGTGTCCTGCGGTGGTGGGGCGCCGACGCGGGCGCCCCACCGTGATCTCCCCCCAGACCGCCGTGCGGCGGGTCAGGCGTCGAGGATGGGGATCAGCTGCTGCTCCTCGTAGGTCAGGTGGTCCTCCAGCTCCTTGGTCAGGCGCTCGACCTCGGACAGCACCAGCGCGGTGTCGGCGCCCTCGGCGGAGATGACCTTCTGCAGGTCGGCCAGGAGGGTGGCGACCGTCTTGTGCTCCTCGTCCAGCCGGCGCAGCACCGGGGCGAGCTCGGGGTGGTGCTGGGCCAGGTACGGGAACATGCCGGTGTCCTCCATCGTGTGGTGGTGGTGCAGCCCCTGGCACAGGGTCAGGCAGTTCACCCGGAGCTGGGCGCCCAGGCGCGGCCCGGACCGGGCGACCTCGGCGCGGATCAGGGCGAGCTCGCGCCGGAACGCGTCGTGGACCAGCTTGAGCCCCGCGCCCGGCGAGGAGGCGTTGGGCGGCCCGCCCGCGACCTGCTCCAGGGCGACCACGGGAAGGACCCGGGAGGTCCTGACCTGGTAGTCGGCCCAGGCGGGGTCGACCTCGACGGCGCGGGCGAAGGCGGCGTCGCGTTCGGCGCCCTCCAGGACGGTGGCCTGGGCCTCGTAGGTGAAGACGCCGTCCTCGACGGTGACCCGGGGGTGGGCGACCAGGTTGTGGTACCAGGCCGGGTGGTTGGGCGCTCCGCCGGCCGAGGCGATGACCAGGACCCGGTCGCCGTCGGGCAGGTAGGCGACGGGGGTGGTGTGCTCCTTCCCCGAGCGCGCTCCGGTGGTGGTCAGCAGGAGCAGCCGGCCACCGTCGAAGGGCGGCCCGACCCGGCCGTTGTTGGCGCGGAACTCGTCGATGACACGCTGGTTGAAATCGCTGGGCATGCTTTGTTTCGTCTCCGGTTCGTGGTCTGTCCCGGGCCGGTTTTCGCCGCATGCGGAAACCCGCCCGGTGAGAGCGTGGAAATCAGGCGCGCGTGGTGGCGAGCCCGGTGTGGGGAAGACACGTCCGAATATCCGACCGCGCGCGACAACGCGGTCGCGGGTCGGTGGGGACGTGCTCGTGTGGCGGGGGTGGAGGGCACCGTCAGCCAGGGGCAACGTCGCGCGGATCGCGCGGAAATCCCGACGGGGGCGGCGCTCTCGGCCGCCCGGCGCTCACTCGGCGGCCGGGCGACTCTCTCGTGTGTGCCCGAAGGCAGACCCGGCAGTCACGACGTGAACCCTAGTGCCGCGAACGTCGTTCACGCAACATCGCTTTGCGCCGCGCGGCCCCAGCCCCGCCGTGCACGTCCCGATTCCCCGGAACGCAGCACCCGGTCGACCCGCGGAACAGGGACGTGTTTTCGTCGCATTCCCCGTCCCCCTTTTTCCTGGGGCCGGCGCTCACCTGGGCGGCGGCCCCGGCAGGGCCTCGGAGCGGGGTGCGCTCAGTGGTCGCGGCTGTGGCCAGTTCGGGGTGGGCCTGCGACCGCACCGACTCCTCGACACGACCCGGCTCTCCTCAATCACCGCCCCGTGCCAGGTCGCGCATTGTGATCCACGTCCCCGCCGGGAAAGGTTGCCGGCCGTCAGCAGGTTTTGTGCTGCCCTTTTCGGTCTAGCCTGCTCGTCGCTCCGCGAAACGTCCCAACGGACCGTATCCGGTCCGCACTGCGGGAAGATTCCAGCCTTCACTCCATTGGCCTCTACCTGGACCCGGCAGAGCTCCGCCTAATATCGCCGCGGGGGTCATCGAGACGGTGGAAACGCGCCGAAGAACGGGGGAGGACACCCGGCGCGGTTCGAGTGCGGCAATGTGGTCAGATGATCGGGCAGGGTCCGACGCCGCGTTTGCCGAGGATCTCACCGGGTCCTGACTCCTGTCTTTTCGCAGCGAACTTGAAAGGGGAGTCATGAAGGCACGTACTGCCACGAGGATGGCGTTGAGCTCGCTGGCCGCGGTTGTCCTGACCTTGTCGTTGTTGGGCTCGTCGGCATCCGCCGCTCCGGATGTCGCGACCCCTGTTCCCCCACCGAACCAGGTGGAGCTGGCCGACGCCGTGCGGCTCGTCAACCACGTCAGCGACAAGTGTCTGGACGTGGAGCACGGCAGGGTGGAGGACCGGACCCCACTCATCCAGTGGCGTTGCACGCCATGGGCGTACAACCAGATGTTCTCATTCAAAGACAAGACAGTTATTGGTGATTTCACCTACGTGAAAATCGTCGCCAAGCACAGCGAGAAGTGTCTGTCCGTGGAGACGAACCGCCCCAGTAACGGTGCCCGCGTGCTGCAGGACACCTGTCGGAACGAAGCGTCCCAGTGGTGGTACACGCATACCGAGCCTGACGGAAGACTGGCTTTCCACAATTTGTTCACGGAAACCTGGATGGGCGTCGCCGGGTCAAGCAAGCATGACGGGACGGCGGTCATTGTGTGGGCGGGTGGACCAGACGACCAGAAGTGGCATCCCCGCAAGGTGACGGCGGGGTAGGGGACCAGGCGCGTGACGGCCGTTCATTTCTGACGACCGCTGTTTGAGGGGGCAGGACATCCCGGGGGGTGTGGTGGGCGGCGCCCACCACACCCCCCGGGTGGGGGGACGGGGCGTCGTCGTGAACGTGTGCGCTCACGACCCGCGCGGGGAGCGCCGCTCAGCGGCGGGCGTGGGTCAGCAGCTGGGAGACGGTGACGAAGCGGTAGCCGCGCTGGAGGAGCTGGTCGACCATCGGGCCGAGGGCGGCTCTGGTCTGCTCGCGGGCCGGGTACATGGGGTGCAGCAGCACGATCGAGCCGGGGCGCACGCGCTCGACGACCTGCGTGGTGAGCGCTTCGGCGTTCTGGTTGGGGGAGGCGGAGTCCGGCTCGACGTCCCAGGTGATCGTCTTGCGCTGGTGTTCGCCCAGGTAGTGCGGCAGGACCAGCAGCTTCTTGCCGTTGGGCGGCCGGAAGTGGATCTCCCCGGTGTAGCCGGTGCCGCGGATGAGGGTGTCGGTGGACTCGATCTCACGGGACACCCAGCCCGGGGTCACGCCGACCATGCGCTCGTGGGAGTAGCTGTGGTTGCCGATCTCGTGGCCGGCCGCCGCGATCGCGCGGCCCAGGTCCGGGTGCGCGGCGAGGTCGCGGCCGATGAGGAAGAACGTCGCCGGCACGCCCCGGGCGGCCAGGGTGTCCAGGACGGCCCGGGTGCCGGCGGGGTCGGGGCCGTCGTCGAAGGTCAGGGCGACCAGCTTCTGGTCGGTGTCGACCCGGTCGACGATCTCGCCGAAGAACTGGAACGTCCGGGAGTTGGCGACCCGGGACAGTGTCAGGCCGGCCGCGGTGACTAAGACGAGCACGCTGGCCACGCCGACGAACCAGCGTCGGGCGCGGCGGGAAGCAAGAAGTCCTACCATGCGCACACCCTGCCGCATGCCCCCCGGCGGCCCACCATCGGGTCAGCGAGTCACCGGATCGGCCGGTGACCGGTGGGTGGGTCACAACCTGGTGGGGTCACAGCTTGTTCAGGCGGTGCCGGCGCACCAGGTCGCGGATCAGCAGGATCGCCATGACCAGGGCGAGGGCGCCCATCCACAGGTCGGGCCAGTCGCTGGTGCCGCGCTGGAGCGTGAAGATCATCAACAGCAGGACGACCACGGTGCCCCACCCGGCGACCTGGGTGCCCCGGGGGAACACGCCGTGCCAGCCCCACCGGGTCGACGGCTCCTGGTAGACGTCCATGGGCCGCACCGCGTGCCAGGCGGGCCCGGGGGAGGAGGTGGCCACGACCCCTCCTAACTCGTCCGCCGGCTCCTCGCCGGGGACGCGCGGATGTCGCTGGACAGGACCGGGGCGGGCCAGCCGGCAAGCCCCGTTGGTTCGCATCAGACCGCATCGTGCCACCGGCCCGCCCCCACCACGGCCCACCATCGGCCGCGCCCATCCGTCCGGGTGACCCCCAGAGGGTCAGACGGCGCCGGGTCAGACGGCACCGGGCCGGGCGGGCAGGCGTTCCCGGGTGGCGTCGGAGAGCACCCCGTCGAACAGGTCACCGAACTCCTCGACGCGCTCCAGCACCCGCGGCGCGGTGAACACCAGGTCCTCCGGGCCCGCGCAGTCGACGACCTCCGCCCAGGTCACCGGGGTGGACACGGTCGGGCGGGGTCGGGCCCGCAGCGAGTAGGGCGCCACCGTGGTCTTCTTCGGGTTGTTCTGGCTCCAGTCGATGAACACCTTGCCGTGCCGGGCCTGCTTGGCCATCGTCGCCACCACCTGCCGGGGCGTCTGCCGGGCCAGCAACTCCGCGGCGGCGCGCGCGTACTCGCTGGTGCGCTCCGGCCCGGGCACCGCCACCGGCACGTACAGCTGCAGCCCCTTGGAGCCGCTGGTCTTGGGCCACACCGACAGGCCGTCGGCGGTCAGCAGCTCGCGCAGGCGCTCGGCGACCCGGCAGCACTCCACCACGGTGGCCGGCGCGCCGGGGTCCAGGTCGAACACCAGCAGGTCGGGGTCGCGGCGCGCCCCGCGCGGCCCCACCGTCCACTGGGGGACGTGCAGCTCCAGCGACGCCAGGTTGGCCACCCACACCAGCGTCGGCAGGTCCTCGATCACGGCGAAGTCGGCGGCCTCCGCGCCCTTGCCGCTGCCCGGGGTGGGCACCCGCACGGTGCGGACCCAGGCGGGGGCGTGCCGGGAGACGTCCTTCTCGAAGAACGACGCCGCGTCCACGCCGTCGGGGTAGCGGCGCAGGGTCAGCGGCCGCGCCCGCAGGTAGGGCAGCAGCACCGGCGCGATCCGCACGTAGTAGTCGAGCACCTCGGCCTTGGTGAACCCCTCCTGCGGGTAGAGCACCTTCTCCAGGTTCGACAGCTTCAGGCGACGCCCCTGCACCTGCGTGGTGACCACCGTGTCAGGACTCATCCAGGGCCACCTCCCGCGGCGACTTGTCCGGGCGCAGCCCCCGCCAGGACGGCGCCCGCATCCGCCCGTCCCGCGTCCACTCGCGGAACACCACCTCACCCACCAGCGTGGGGCAGACCCAGCGGGCCTGGCGCCGCAGCTCGGCCGGCAGCGGCTCGGCGAACGGCGAGGACGCGCGGGCGCGGCGCGCCAGCAGCCCCGCCAGGCGCGCCAGGTCGGCGTCGGTGAACCCGGTGCCGACCGAACCCACGAACCGCAGCCCCTCGGCCACCGGCACCCCGCACAGCAACGCCCCCACCGTCTCGGCGCGCCGGCCCTGGCCGGGCCGCCACCCGCCGACCACGACCTCCTGGGTCCGCACGTGCGCGATCTTGATCCAGTCGGGGGAGCGGCGACCGGGCTGGTAGCGGGAGGACAACCGCTTGGCGACCACGCCCTCCAGCCCCTGCTCGCGGCTGGCCCGCAGCACCGCCGCGCCCTGCCCGGGAAACGACGGCGGGGTCTGCCAGCGCGGCCCGGCCAGCTCCAGCCCCTCCAGCAGCCGACGCCGCTGGCTGTAGGGCAGCTCCAGGCAGGACCGGCCGTCCAGGTGCAGCAGGTCGAACACCAGGTAGGTGACCGGCTGCGCGGTGGCCAGCCGCCGGGCCTGCGCCTCACCGGTGACGTGCATCCGCCGCTGCAACGCCGAGAACGAGGGCCGCCCGCCGGCAAAGGCCACGATCTCCCCGTCCAGCACCACCTGGGTGGCGCCCAGGCTCTCGCCCAACGCCCGCAGCTCCGGGTAGCTGCGCGTGACGTCGTTGCCCAACCGGGAGGTGATCGTCACCCGACCGCCCTCCACCCGCACCAGCGCCCGCGCCCCGTCCCACTTGAACTCGTACGCCCACTGCGGGTCCTGCTCGGCGGGCGGCAGGCCGCCGGCGGTGGCCAACATCGGCGCCACCGAGGCCGGCAGCGGCTCCCAGTCCGGCTCCTGCGGCGGGTCGGCACGCCGCACCAGCCACTCCTCCCGCTCCCCGCCGCCGCGCGTCCGGCGGAGGAACACGTACCGGCCGCGCACCCGGTCGCCGTGCAGCACGACCGAGACCTCGTCGCGACCCCACTTCACCGTCTCGTAGCGGCCCCGGTCCCAGATGAGCATGCGGCCGGCCCCGTACTCGCCGGCCGGGATCGTTCCCTCGAAGTCGGCGTACTCCAGCGGGTGGTCCTCGGTGCGCACCGCCAGCCGCACCGCCTCCGGGTCCGGCGGCAGTCCCTTGGGCACCGCCCAGGACACCAGCACGCCCCCGCGTTCCAGCCGCACGTCCCAGTGCAGCCGGCGGGCGTGGTGCTCCTGGATGACGAACAGCTCGTCACGGCCGGGCCGCACGGGCTCGGCCGGCACCGGCTCGGGCGTGCGGCGAGGGTCGCGTCTGCGTCGGTACTCGCTGAGATCACCCATGGCCGCGGCCCCCGGTCCCCGCGCGGGCCGCGCTCAGGCCGGTCGCTTCTTGCCGCTGGTCTTGCGCGGTGTCGCGGTGCGCGCGCGGGCCGGCTTGGCCTCCTCCTTCTTCTCCTTCGCGCCGGTCTTGGCCGCCCTGCTCCGCCCGCTGGCGCGCTGCGCGCCCTCCTTCGACGCCGCGCGGCCCCCGCCGCGGGAGGAGCGCGCCGCCTCCACGCTGCGCTCCAACGCGGTCATCAGGTCGATCACCTCGCCGGCCGGCTCCGGCTCGGCCCGCTCGGGCAGCTCGGCGCCCTCGGCCTTGGCCTCGATCAACGCGGCCACGGCCTCGCGGTAGTCGTCGTGGAACTCCTCGGGGGTGAACTCGCCGGCCATGTTCTCGATCAGCGAGCGGGCCATCTCCAGCTCCTGCGGCCGCACCGTGGTGTCGGACTCCAGGAACCCGAAGTCGGGGGTGCGGATCTCGTCGGGCCAGAGCATGGTGTGCAGCACCAGCACGTCCTCCCGGGCGCGCAGGATCGCCAGCGTCTCCCGCTGCCGCAGCGTGACCTTCACCAGCGCCAGCCGGTCCACCCGCTCCAGGGCCTGGCGCAGCAGCACGTAGGGCCGCACCGCCGGTTTCTCCGGCTCCAGGTAGTAGCTCTTCTGGAAGTAGATCGGGTCGACCTCCTCGGCGGGCACGAACTCCACGACCTCGATGGCCCGGTCGGTGGAGACGGGCAGCTTGTCGAAGTCCTCGGTGTCCAGGACGACCATGCGGCCGTCCTCCAGCTCGTAGCCCTTGACGATGTCGGCGTAGGCGACCTCCTCGCCGCAGACCGTGCACACCCGCTGGTAGCGGATCCGGCCGTTGTCGGTCCGGTGCACCTGGTGGAACCGGAAGTCGTGCTCCTCGGTCGCGGCGAACAGCTTCACCCCGATGGTGACCAGGCCGAAGGAGATCGCGCCCTTCCACATCGCCCGCATGCCCCCCTGGGTACCTCGGATGGAGCACACCCGCACGCTCGCGTCACCCACACGAGTGCGTGTCGGGCTTGACTGTCGCGCCCGACACGCACTCGACCTGGCCCACCTCGGCGTCAGCGGGCGGGGGCGGCCTCCGACGGCGCCGCGACCCGGGGCGCGGCCGGCTCGGGCAGGGTCCGGAACAGCAGCCACCCCAGCGCCGGCAACACGACCAACGGGGCCAGGGCCGCCTGCAGCGAGAACGCGTCGGCCACACTCCCGATCACCGGGCTGGCCAGCCCACCCACGCTCACCGCCAACCCCAACGTGATGCCGCTGGCCGTGCCTACCCGGCTGGGCAGGTAGTCCTGGCCGAGGGTGACCTGCAACGAGAACGGGACGTAGAGGCCGGCCGAGGTCAACGCCACGAACAGGTAGAACACCGGGCCGGGCACGACCACGATCCCGGCGACGGTGACCACCGTGAGCAGGTAGGACCAGCGCACCACGGTGACCCGGTCCCAGCGGCTGGCCAGGTGCCCGCCCACCACGGTGCCCACCGCTCCACCCAGGTAGAGCACGAACAACGCGACCGTGCCGCCCACCGGACCCGCCCCGGTGCGCTGCTGGGCGTAGAGCGCGATGAACGTGCTCAACCCGATGAAGACGATCGACCGGCACACCACCCCCAGCGTCAACCTGATGAACGAGCGCCAGTCGTCGACCCCCGCCGAGGCGCCGGCACGGGAACCTCCCTGCGCCCGTCCTGTCAGCGCCCGCAGCACCGGCAGGCACAACACGCTGCCCACCAGGGCCGGCAGCACCAGCACCGGCGAGAACCGCACACCACCCAGGGCACCCACCCCGGCCACCACGACCGGCGCGGCGGCGAACCCGATGTTGCCGCCCAGGGAGAACCAACCCATCGCCTGGTGACTGCCCCGGCTGGCCACCCGCGCCGCCCGCGCGGACTCCGGGTGGTAGGCCGCCACCCCGATCCCGGAGACCGCCACGAACACCAGCGTCCACGCGTACGATCCCGCGACCCCGCTGGCCGCGATCCCCACCCCGCCCAGCAACGTGCTCACCGGCAACAACCAGGGCATCGCCCACCGATCGGTCAACGCCCCGAACACCGGCTGCGCCACCGACGACAGCAGCGACGCCGCCAACACGATCCCCGACACCGCGGCATAGGTGTAGGCGCGCTCGGCGACGAAGAGCGGGACCAGCGCGGCCACCGCGCCCTGGTAGACGTCCACACAGGCATGCCCCACCGACAGCAGGACGACCGTTCTGTTTCTCGACACCCGGCCATGCTCGCCGCTCAGGCACCCGTCGTGCTTTCGCTAAGCTGCCATCCAATGACGAAAACCCGCCACGAACCGGTCGCGCCCACCCGCGCCCAGTGGCTCGCACCCGGCGCCGTCATCGACGCGCACCACCACGACGACCACCAGATCGTCTACGCCGCCCGCGGCGTCCTGGCCATCACCACCGACGCCGGCACCTGGATCGCCCCCACCACCCACGCCATCTGGGTCCCCGCCGGCACCGTGCACGCCCACCAGGCCCACGGCGACCTGGAACTCCACTTCGTCGGCCTGCCCGCCACCGACAACCCCCTCGGCCTGGACACCCCCACCGTCCTGACCGTGCGCCCCCTGCTGCGCGAACTGATCCTCGCCTACACCCGCGACCCCCACGACCACAGCCCCGCCCGACAACGCCTGCGGGCCGTCCTGCTCGACCAGCTCCGCGCCTCACCCCGGCAACTCGCGCACCTGCCCGCCCCCACCGACCCCCGACTCCGCGCGCTGTGCGCCCAACTGCACGCCGACCCCGCCGACAACCGCACCCTCGCCGCCTGGGGCCGACAGGTCGGCGCCAGCGACCGCACCCTCGCCCGCCTGTTCCGCTCCGACCTGGGCATGACCTTCCCCCAGTGGCGCACCCAACTCCGCCTCCACCACGCCCTGGCCCTGCTCGCCGAGCACACCCCGGTCACCACCGTCGCCCACGCCTGCGGCTGGTCCTCGGCCAGCGCGTTCATCCACGTCTTCCGCCGCGCCTTCGGACACACCCCCGGCGCCCACCGCGACCCCTGACCCCCGACGCCACCCCCGTGATGGCTGGGCCCACCTCGCCTCGGAGCTACTCGACGTCGAGCCTCCTCGCGCCCGGGGCCTACTTGGCGTCGACGTAGCAGTCCACCACCGACACCCCCAGCGGAAACCGCACCGGCGTCGCCCCGAACACCCACCGCGTCGCCTCCACCCCGGCCGCCCGCACCTCCTCCCGCACCCGGTCAGCGACCTCCCGCCGACAGTGCAACACCACCTCGTCGTGCTGGAAGAACACCAACTCCGCCGACCCCGCCCACGGCGCCAACCGCCCCCGCAACACCGCCACCAACACCAACGCCCACTCCGCCGCGCTCGCCTGCACCACGAAGTTCCGCGTGAACCGCCCCCAACCCCGCGCCACCCGCCGCGCCTGCCGCTCCTCGACCTCCCCGGCCCCCGGATCCGCGCCCTGCTCGACCACCGCCCGCCACCCCGCCGACGGCGGGGGAGAGGTACGCCCCAACCGCGACCGCACCATCCGCCCCTCCTCACCCGCCCGCGCCGCCGCCTCCACGAACTCGACCGCCTCCGGGAACCGCTGCCGCAACACCGCCAGCAACGGCCCCGCCCCACCCGAGGTACCCCCGTACATCGCCGACAACAACGCCACCTTCGCCCGCTGCCGATCCCCACCGAAGACCTCCGCGGCCACCCCCGCGTACAGGTCACCCTCCCCAGCGACCTCCGCGAACCGCCGATCACCCGACAACGCCGCCAACACCCGCGGCTCCACCTGCGCCGCGTCCGCCACCACCAACACCCACCCCGGATCGGCCACCACCGCCCGACGCACCACCCTCGGCAACTGCAACGCCGCCCCACCCCGGCTCGCCCAGCGCCCCGACACCACCCCACCCACCACGTACTCCGGCCGGAACCGCCCACCCCGCACCCACGACTCCAGCCACGACCACCCGTGCGCCGAGAACAACCGGGACAGCTCCTTGTAACGCAGCAACGGCTCCACCGCCGGGTGATCCACCCCCCGCAACACCCACGACCGCGTCGACGGCACCGCCACCCCGTCATGGGCGAAGGCCCGCACCACCTCCGCCGGCGAGTCCGGGTTCACCGCCCGCCCCCCGAACGCCGCCCCGATCCGGTCGGCCAACTCCACCAACCGCCCCGGCCGCGCCCCCACCGCCGGCCGCGGCCCCAACAACTCCGTCAACAACGCGTCGTGCACATCCACCCGCCACGGCAACCCGTGATGCGACATCTCCGCCGCCGCCAACGACCCCGCCGACTCCGCGGCCACCAACAACCGCATCAACTCCGGCCGATCGACCCCCGCCACCCGACGCGCCTGGTCCACCCACACCGCCGTCATCGCGTCCACCGGGTCCACATCCGGCGTCCCCGCCGCCACCGGCTCGAACAACGCCGGCTGCGACTCTTCCCGCCGCGGTGCCGGCGGATCCGCCGGCACCGGCCCACCCCGCGACCGCGCCCACGCCGCACCCCACCAGCGCGGCTCACCGTGCCGCCCGGCCCACCCCAACAACAGCCCCTCGGCCAACCCCAGGTCGTGACACCGCCGCACCCGCACCCCGGCCCGCAACAACTCCGGGTACACCTCGGCCGTGGCCGGCCACACCCACCGCGGACCCGCCACCCGCTCCCACTCCGCCACCCGCCCGGCGAGGTCGTCGACCTCCTCCACCGGCCCCAGCGGCTCCCCGTCCACGCCCACCGGCCGCAACCGGCCACCCCCGTCCGGGCGCGGCGCCACCACCACCTGCACGACCAGGCATTCTGCGTCACGACACCGACAACCCCGGCGTCCTCACCCCGACACCGGGTTCACCCCACACCCGCGGGCGACCCCTCCAGCGCGGACCGCGCCCTCAGCCCCCGACACCCTCGAAAGGACGCGCCAGCACGTCACGTGCGGCGGCCGCGGCAGTCACCACGTCCCCCCAGCGCAGGTGATCGCGGTAAACCTCATCAGCGGCTTCCGGCCCGAGATCCTCGACCACCACGCCCAACAGGACCAGAACAGCACCGACCACCTCGACCTCACGCCGATCACGCAGCACAGCGCCCACAACGCCGGTCAGATCCGGCGGACTACCGAACAACTCGACGGCCAACCTCGGAACCGCATACCGCAACCCAACCCACGCGTACAGCCCGGCAAGCCCACCCAGGACAACAACGAGATCACGACGACGCTGCTGACGCACACCCGCCTGCTCGGCCCGAACCGTGTTCCACAACCCGGCAGCGCGCTCGGCGTCCTCCCGCGACTCCCACAACGACAGCGAACGACCCCGCCAGGGACGCACGAACTCACGCTGAACCGCAGGACTGTGAACACCCTGCACCCGAAAACCAGTCAGACGATGACGACCCACCACCACCCGCACCAGACACCCCGGCCCACGACCCCGATGACGGCCGACGACGACAACCACCGGCCCCCGCGCCAGCCCCGGTCACCGCACCCACCAGCCCGAAGAGGCACACCCTAATCCCCGCCGAACGCCACCTCACCCAACTTCCGGTACGTCCGGTTCGCCGCCGCCGCCAACCGACGCTCCCGACTCGTCGACTCGATGTAGTGCTGACTCGACGCCAACGACGCATGCCCCAACAACCGCATGATCTCCGCCGCGTGCGCCCCGTCCTCCGCCAACCGCGTCGCGAACGTGTGCCGCAACGCGTGCAAACTCGCCCCCGCCGGCACCCGATCGTGCAACCCCGCCCACCGGTAACACGACGTCACCAGGTACTGCAACGCACCCCGCCCCATCGCCGCACCCGACCGATCCACCAACAACGGCGACGACCCACCCACCCGATCCCCCGGAAACCGCCGCCGCCGCGACACCAGATACGCCTCCACCACCCGCTCCATCGCCGGCTCGATCGGCACCGACCGATCCCGACTCCCCTTCCCCCGCACGTGCAGCCGCTTCTCCCCGGGCCGCCCCACCACACACCCCACCGTCAACGCCAACATCTCGCTGGAGCGCAACCCGCACAACAACCCCAACGCCAACACCAACAAATCCCGCTCCGGCCACGGATCACGCGCCCGCCGCCCACCCGAGGCCACCGCCTCCAACAACCGCTCCGGCGTGTCCTCACCCCGCAACGGCTTGGGGGAGTGCTCCGGCGTCCTCGGCCGCGCCACCGCCCCCATCGGATTCCCCGGAATCCACCCCTCCACCACGCAGAACGTCAACAACTGGTTCCACGTCGACCACGCCCGCGACACCGAACTCCGCGCATGCGTGTCCGCGAACAACCCGAACGCCCGCCGCAACGCCTCCGCCGTCACCTCCGACAGCAACAACTCCTCACCAGCACGACCCAACACCTCCGCCAACCGCGCCCGCACACCCGCCACATCCCGCCGATACGCCGCCGTCGTGTGCGGCGAATCCTTCCGCGGCCGGCGCGCCACGAAGAACGCCTCCTCAGCCTCCACCAACCGCACCACGCCACCCCCAGCACAACCAACCGACCACCACACCCGATCATGCACGACGCCCCCGGCGACACGTGCCCACGCACGCACCACCGGGGGCGCCCACACAACCCGGAAAACAGAACCTCAGCCGGCGGCCCGCACCACCGACACCGCCTCCGCCAACCGACGCACACCCTCGTCGATCTGCTCCACCGTCACCGCCGAGAACGCCAACCGCAGCGCGCTGCGACCCCCCTCCACCAGGAAGTCACCGCCCTTCACCACAGCCACCCCACGCTCGGCCGCCACCGGCACCAACGCCGCGGCATCCACGTCCTCCGGCAACTCCACCCACAGGAAGTAGCCACCATCCGGCTCCGTGAACCGAGCCTCCGGCAGATGCCGCCGCAACGACCCCGCCAACACCGACGCCCGCTCCGCCAACGCCGTCCGCACCGTCTTGATCGAAGCGTCCAACGCCCCCGACACGCAGAACTGGTGCACCACCGCCTGCGACACCATCCCCGGCGAGATGTACAGGCTCGTCGCCTTCGCCGCGATCGCACCGATCAACGACGCCGCACCCACCAGATAACCGACCCGAACACCCGGGCACACCGTCTTCGTGAAGCTCGACGCGTGCACCACCCGACCCGCACCCGCGTCCAGCTCCAACATCGACGGCACCGGCTCACCCCGGAACCGGATGTCCACGTACGGGTCGTCCTCGAAGATCGTGAACCCGAACTCCCCGGCCAGCTCCAGCAACACCCGCCGCTTCTCCAGCGACAACGTCACCCCGGCCGGGTTCTGGAAGTTCGGGATGACGTGCGCCAACCTCGGCCGCACCCCCGACTCCAACAACGCCCGCAGCTCCGCCACGTCGATGCCGTCATCCCGCACCGTCACCGGGTGCACCACCGCGCCCATCGCGCGCAGGTTCTGCAACGTCCGGTCATACGTCGGCTTCTCGACCACCACGTGGTCACCCGCCGACACCAGGTGCTCGAACAGGAACGCGTCAGCCTGCAACGACCCGTTCGTCACCAACACCTGATCAGCGGCCACACCGTGCTTCTCCGCCACCCACTCCCGCAACGGCGCATAGCCAGCGGACGGACCATAGGCGGTGACACCCACCGGATCAGCCTCGAAGGCGCGAACAGCCGCCGCCTTCAGACCATCCACATCGACAATGTCCAACGACGGGGCACCACGGGCAAAGGAAATCAGCTGCGCAGCGGTCACGTCCGCCAAGCCTACGTCCCACCCCCGAACCATCCACACCCCAGCCCGGGGGAGAGGCCCCACTACCGGCCGTCACCCCGAACCCACCACAGCACCCCGACACTGCGCCAACCCAGCGACCACCCACGACCGTCCAACACAGACCCGAACAGCACACCAACACCCCGAGACACTTCGGCAAGCTGTCGACATGCAGACCCCAGAACCCACCCTGACAAACCGACTCCAGCGAGAACGCAACATCTGGCTCTGCACACTCCGCAAGGACGGATCACCCCACGTCACACCCGTCTGGTTCGTCCACCGCGACAACACCTTCTGGATCAGCAGCGGCGCCCGGAACCTCAAGGTCCGCAACATCACCCACGACCCCAGAGTCAGCCTCGCACTCGAAGACGGCGACAACCCCTGCGTCGCCGAAGGACGAGCCCGCGTCCACCACCACACACTCCCGAACGACGTCCTGGCCGCGATCTCCACCAAGTACGACGGCTGGGACCCCGCGACCGAAGTCGAACCGTTCGGACCCCGCGTCCTCCTCGAAGTCCCCATCGACCGCTGGCTCCTCCAAGGCACCGCCCAGTAACCACCAACCCAACCCACCCACGACCAGCCACCCCGCGTGGCACCCCTCACCACACCCACCCGGGAATCACCACTCCAACCGGGCGTTGACATTGACGTGCTCCCCACCCGGTTCTCCATCCTCGACCGCTCCCTCACCCGCCAGGGACAGAGCGAAGCCCAGAGCCTGCGCGACACCGTCCGCTTCGCCCAACACGCCGAAGCCCTCGGCTACCACCGCTTCTGGGTCTCCGAGCACCACAGCGTCCCCGGCGTCGCCGGATCCGCGCCCACCGTCCTGGCCGCCGCCGTCGCCGCCGCCACCTCCCGCATCCGCGTCGGCACCGGGGGAGTGATGCTGCCCAACCACCGCCCCCTCGTCGTGGCCGAGCAGTTCGGCGTCCTCGCCGCGCTCCACCCCGACCGCATCGACATGGGCCTGGGCCGCTCCGTCGGCTTCACCAACGGCATCCGCCGCGCCCTCGGCGCCGACAAGGCCGACGCCGAGCAGTTCGACACCCACCTCACCGAACTCCTCGGCTACTTCACCGGCGACCAGGACCGCTATCCCGGCGTCCACGCCCACCCCGCCGAAGGACTCCGCGTCCCGCCCTTCGTCCTGGCCACCGGCGCCGCCGCCGACCACGCGGCCGACCTCGGACTTCCCCTGGTCCTGGCGGTCTTCGGCGGCGACCGCTGGATCGAGGTCGCCGAGCGCTACCGCGCCCGCTTCCAACCCTCGACCTGGTCACCCCGCCCCGAGGTCATCGCCGCCGTCACCGTCGCGGTGGGGGAGACCCGCGAGCAGGCCCGCCGACTGCTCGCCCCCGAGGCCTGGTCCACCGCCCACTCCCGGACCCACGGCGTGTTCCCACCCCTCCAGCCCGCCGACGACGTCCTCGCGCTGGACATGAGCGACCGCGAGCGCGCCCTGTTCGAGGAGGCCGTGGCCGGCCAGGTCCACGGCACCGAGGACGAGGTCATCGCCACCCTGGACACCCTCGCCACCCGGGGTGGCGTCGACGAGTTCCTGATCACCATGAGCACCTTCGACCGCGCCGAGATGCTCGACTCCTACCGCCGCCTCGCCCACGCCGCCCGCCTCACGGCCCCGGAGCGGGAGAGCGCGGGGATTCCGGCCTAGCCAGGGCGCCGGGGAGGGGCGAGAGGCGAGGGAGAACGCTCGTTGATCACTCGTCCAGTGCTTGTGCGCCCCGGCAGCTACGGGTACGCCGCGACGCGCACGACAACGCTGAACGGCGGCCTGAAACAGTGCCGGACTCTCACCTTCCTGTTTCATGCATAATTGGGATTATGCATGAAACATGAGTGGAGGCGGCTCCGCTTCCGCTGGGGGACCGCGCCCACTCTCGGCTCCGTTCCCGACTTCGTTGACGTTGTCGTCGCGCTGACCGCGGCTCGGCAGCGACAGCTCCGCTCATGATCAACTCCGTTGGGTGCGCCGGCCTGATTCGCGCTGCGCCGGTCGGCCTCGTACGTGCTGGACACGGCGGCCTGCGAATGGAACCGAGAGGCCGGTCACGGGCTTCCAGGGCGCAAGACCGTCTTGCTCGGACCTGTCACGCCAGACCCACGGGAGCCCACGCCATTACGTCACGGTGACGTTTTATCGGTGGTGCCGCTGGACCGCCGAAGCCACCCAGCCTGCCCGAGGGGTGCGGTTCCCGGGCCAGCCCTGCGCCGCCTTCGAGCTGCCACGGCCGCGCTTCGTCTGCTGGCTGACCGCCTGCCGTGCGCCAGGCAGGCCTCGGCCGTCGGCTCCGCGCTGATCACGGCGGACGAGCGCACACAGACAGCGGGCCGCGGCGACTCACATGGACCGGCGATCGGGAGCAACTGCCACAGAGACCCCGTTCGAACCATTCCCGCAGGTCACCGCATTGCCGATAATGTACATTATGTTAAGTAAGCCGGTTGGACCGCTCCCCACCCACCCACCCTCACCTTCCTAGTCCGGGCTGTTGCAGGGCGCAGCGAAGTTGACCAGTGGCCTGTGACGCGCAGCAGAACTGTCAGCGCTTGAGCTGGGCGCACCGCAACATGTCAACGCGTGCGCACGCGAACTGTCAGTGACGGCGCGCGCCAGATGTCAGTGACCGATCCGGACGACGCACACGACGGCCGCGACTGCGGCGGCTACCGTCCCTCCCCTGCCACCGTGCCAAATGCCTCAAGGTAGCGGTTCGATGATGAACACCTGTCCGCCTTTGCCGAGGCAGCGGCTCACGACGGCCTCGACGCCCTCTGTGGTGTCCGAGCCAGCGATGCCGACGCACCCCTGTCCCTCGACCCGCAGGACGTAGGTGTTCCCGGCCGGTTCACCGGAGGGCTCGACGTGGAAATGACTGCTCTCCGCGCACGCGTCCCAGGGTTCCAGCAGCCCGACACCGGGTCCTTCCGAAAGGGCTTTCAGACAACCGACGCCGTGGTCGGGGTGGTGCCACTGGATCCGGTACAGGTCGCCACCCACCGGTTCCAACCGGGTGAGCTGGGGAGCCACCCGGTTACAGGGGCGTTGCACAGCCACCAGGGGGGTGTGGCGTCCGTCGCGTACCCGGCCGTCGGTCAGGCACAGATGGGGGGCCGTGATCGGGCGGAGACGGATCCAGCCGGTGGGAAGACTCGGCCGGACCGCGCCCGTCGACGTCGTCGGACCGTCGACGGTGTCGTTCCCCGACAGGGTCGACCGGATCACGGCGACCAGCGCCATCACGATCACGGCCGACATCAGCAGCACGTGCCACGCGCGGATTTTTCGGCCAGGGGCAGGTGGTTCAGGAGAGGCGTCCGTGGACGTCTCTTGCGCGCCGGCCCTGTCGAGGGCGTGCAACCACGGTTCCACCCGGTCGTCCCCGCAGGCCAGCACGAACGCGGTCAGCAATTCGGCGCGGGGAAGCCTTTTTCCGCTTAACACGTCCGCGATACTGCTGCGCGCCAACACGTCGCCGCGTGCGGCGGCACGTTTCTCCAGTTCCCGATAACTCAGCCCGGATTGTTTCCTGAGCTGCCGCATCGACTCCACCAGGTCTGCGGCAGTGCGCACATTCTGTGGTGAGACAGTTCCGCCGCTGTCGTTCACGTCGTCAACCCTGCCGCAGCCCGCTGCGGCGCCGCGTCATCCGTCCGAGTGCCGTCCGGCGTCGGTCGGACCTCGTCCGGAATGGCCGGACGCGGGGCCGGACGGCGTCCGCTCCAGGCCGGACAGGTGCGGACAGTCCGGGAGATGCCGCCCCTGTTGCCGGACGCCGATGTGAACGACAAGGTCGATGGGGCACGAACCGCGTGAACGGATCGTGAACGTGTACGGAAGTCACCACTGACACGCACTCACCCGGATCGGCACGGGCAGGTCAATGCCCAACGGCTGTTGTCGTCGTCCGGGAGACCGGAAGACACGTCCGTATTCTGTCAACGAGCAGAGGATTCGCCCATGTTCATCACGAAAGCGCTGGCCGCCGCCGCTGTCCTGGCCGCCGCGTCCCTGACCGTTCCGGCCCACGCCGCCGCGTCGCCGGACGTCTCACCACGCGCCTTCAATTGCGCGGCCGGCTACTTCTGCATCTACAGCGATTACGACGGCGGCGGCACTCGCTGCCAATGGAGGCAGAAGAAGGTGGCCAACACCGCCGACGACTGTTCGTTCATCCGCCGGGGTAAGAAAGTCCGCTCGGTGTGGAACAACACCAACCACCGTGTCCAGTACTACACCAGCACCAACTACAACAACAGGGTGGGTTCGACACCGTCCCTGGCGGGCGGCAACCTCCAGGGCAGCTACCAGATCCGCTCCTTCCAACCCCAGTGACCGCGAGCCCGGTGCCGTGACCGCGACCCGGTCACGGCACCGGGGCACCACCCGCGACCCCGAGTGCGAGGTGGTGCCGCCGGTGCGCGAGTTCCCTTCCTGCCGCGCCGGCTGGCGGCGCCGATCGCTGGTGGAATTTCCGTCGACCACGTGCTGGCCGGGACGCCACAATGCCCCCATGTCGAGCCGACTAGCCACGATCGTGATCAGTGCCGTGAACCCCGAGGCCGTAGCCGATTTCTGGTGTGCGGTGCTCGGCTGGAGCATCATCGAACGGGAGCACTACGGCCTCACCATCGGCGGCGCCGAGGCGTCGTGGCCGACGATCGGCATCTACGCCGTGCCCGAGGCGAAGGCGGTCAAGAACCGCCTGCACCTGGATCTGCGGGCCGATGGGCTGTCGACGTCGGACGAGCTCGATCGGCTGCTCGCGCTGGGAGCGCGTCGGGTCGACGTGGGCCAGCCGTCCGATGTGGACTGGGTTGTCCTGGCCGATCCGGAGGGCAACGAGTTCTGCCTGCTGTCGGAGCCGGTGGTGGAGGTTTCTTCCGCCTGACGGTCTCCCGTCGTGCGCGCCTCTCCCCTGGTTTGGTCCTGGGCGTTGCATCCACGTTCACTGTCATTGCAACGATTTACGCGAAAGCCGCTCTACGGGGGCGGAAATAGCTCAAGATCAATTGACGGTGTGCGAAACGCAACGTAGTGTCCGATTCGATCTGGGGCGCCGCGGGTGCCTGTGCGGAGAGGCCGTCGCGGTGATCCGCGACCGGGCGATGCGGGGCCGGGCCACGTCCCCACGCCTGGGAGGGCAGTTCTGATGGATCTTCGTGCGATCGCCGCGGACGTTCCCGACTACTCCGGTTATCCCTCGCTCGACGAGTTGTCCGCGTCGAGTCGGGAGCTCGCCGCCGAGTTCCCGGACGTGGTCCGGTTACGGACCGTCGGGCGGTCGAGCGCGGGTGATGACATCGAGTGCCTCACGGTCGGCGACGGGGCGCGCTCGGCGGTGGTGTACGGGGTGCCCAACTCGAACGAGCCGGTGGGCACGTTGACGATCGAGTACCTGGCGCGGCGGCTGTGCGAGGACGTGTCGCTGCGGGCGGAGTTGGACTTCACGTGGCACTTCGTGAAGGTGGCTGATCCCGACGGGCTGCGGTTGAACGAGGGGTGGCTCTCGCCGCCGATCACGTTGACCAGCTACCACCGGCACTTCTTCCGGGAGGCGATGGAGGAGGAGGCTGATCTGAACTTCCCGATCAGCTACCGGGGTCTGGTGTTCGACCGTCCGCCGGCGGAGACGCGGGCGTTGATGGCGGTGATCGACGAGGCCGAGCCGGACTTCTGCTATCCGCTGCACAACGCCGAGATCGGGGGGACCTTCTACTACGTCAGTGAGCGGTGTGCGCCGTTGTACTCGTTGCTGCAGGAGTTGCCGTCCTGGTTCGGTCTGCATCTGTCGCCGTTGCCCGGGCCGAATCCGGGTGACTCGGTGTTCGCGCCGGGGATCGGGCCGTTGCCGAGCATGACGGGTGTGTATGACCTCCTGGCGGAGAGTGGGGTCGCGGACCCGGCGTCGGCTCCCCTGCTGGCCGGGCACGGTGGTCTCATCAGTGACTATCTGCGGCGGTTCGGGACGTTCTGCCTGTTGTCGGAGGTGGCGCCGTTCGACGATCCGCGCAGTGGTGATCTGTCCTTGTCGTCGGTGACGCGGGCGGAGGTGCTCGCCGCGTGTGTCGAGGTGTTGGGTGCTTCGGCGGTGTTGGCTGAGCGGTTCGCGGGGTTCGAGCCGGTGTTGCGGCGGGACACGCGTCTGCGTCGGGCGGTGCGGCACAGCCTGGAGATGTACGGGTTTCTGGCGGCGCAGCAACGGGATGCTCTGGCGGCGCTGGTGGATGGGGACGAGGTGGCCACTGTCGCGGAGTGGCACCGTGTCGTGTTCCTGCGTGGGGTGGTGCAGCGTGTGCGGGGGATGTTCGTGCGCATGTTGGACGTCGAGTTGGCTGATCGGCCGGCTGGTGCGGCGGTGGCGGGGTTGGTCGGGGCTCGGGCTGAGGTGGCCGCGGAGTTCGAGGCGGAGGCGGTTCGGTTGGAGCGGGAGGTGCCGCCGGCTTCTCCTGTGCGTTCTCTGGTGGGTGCGCAGGTGTGTGCTGGGCTCGCCGCCGCGGCGTATGTGCGTGATCATCGTCCGTGTCGTCGGGGTGGGGCTGGTGTGGCGGTGTCCTGACCTCACGCGGGAGGCGGCGTGGTGACCGTGGTGGGGGTGTGGTCCTCTCCCCTGGTTTGACGGTGGTGTGACGACGGTGGGGCCCCGGGCGCGACGCCGCCCGGGGCCCCACTTTGTTGGTGTCAGGTCACTTCTTGGGGTTCAGTTGGATGCGGTACTGGGCGTTCTTCTCGATCGCGGAGCGGGTGTAGAGCAGGGGGAAGTACTCGCCCTTGTTCCACTTGGGGGCGAGGTCGCGGTAGTTGGGGTCGCGGTGGTCGCCGGACTGCCCGGGGGCGTTGATGGCCTGGGCGGCGTCCCAGTTGCCGACGTCCATCACGACTCGGACGGAGGCGCCGGCGCCGCCGTCGAAGCTGTCCGGGTCGTAGTCGGACAGGTTGACGGTGTACCACGAGCCGCCGTGCGGGAGCGGGCCGACGTCGAAGGACGGCTTGGCGGAGCTGAGGCGGGCCGAGGCGGGGTGCCGGAAGGTCATCTTGTTGAGGTCGCCCCACTTCCACTTGCTGGTGTCGGCGCCGAGGAGCTTGGTGGCGTCGGCGTGGGCCTGGCCCAGCGTGGTGAGCAGGAGTTGGTCGCGCTTGGCGACGGCGTCGTCCCCGAACCAGGACTTCGGGTTCTCCAGGGCTTCCAGCATGACGGTGTAGTCGGGGTAGGAGACGAGCTCGGCGGCGTCGGCGGGGAGGACGGCCTTGGCGAAGGCCGAGCTGAGGTGGCGGGAGAACCAGATCTCGAAGAGGGTGGCCTGGGTGGAGTTGGTGTGCTCGTCGCCGTTCCAGCCGCGCAGCATCTGGAGTGCGGCGCTGGTGGCGGGGTCCTTGCTGGTCAGCGGGGCGAGCAGGGCGGTGAGTCGGCGGGCCACCAGCGAGACCCGGTCGTTCTGCAGCTTGGTGGAGTCCTCGACGGAGGTCTTGGGTTTGGCGGTGAGGACTTCCACGATCCGGTCGTGGCGGGCCGGGCCCTCCCACTCGAAGCCGAGCTTGCGCTCCTTGGCGGGGTAGTCCGCGGGCAGGGTGTAGTTGTTGGCCGTGGCGATGATGCCGGAGGCCGGGTTGCTGGTGCGGGGCAGGTCGGAGCTGGGGTGGAAGCCGTCCCACTCGTAGCGTCCGTCGCCGGGGACGGGCAGCAGGCCGTCGTGGTTGGGGCGGCGCGGCGCGAGGCCGGCCAGGGTCCAGCCGAAGTTGCCCTTGGTGTCGGCGTAGACGTGGTTGAGCGACGGCGTGCCCCAGTGGCGCAGGTTGGCGTCGAACTCCTTGGCGGTGTCGCTGCGGAGGTTGGCGATGCTGCCGAAGTAGGGCGAGGTGCCGGGCTGGAGCCAGACCGTGCGCAGGGCGTAGGCCTTGTGGTTGGTGGGGTCGGTCTTGATGACGGGGCCGTGCCGGGTGAAGGCGAGGGTCACCTCGCGGGGTTTCTCGCCGGCGACGGTGATCTTCTCGGTGTGCTCGGTGATCTTCTCCCAGCCGTTGCCGTAGCGGTAGCGGGTGGGGTCGGCGGGGTCGAGGTCGTAGACGTAGAGGTCTTCCTGGTCGATGCCGGCGATGGTGAGGCCGAAGGCGACCTTGTCGTTGTGGCCGAGGCTGATGCCGGGGGCGGCGGGTTCGCCGGCGCCGATGGCGTCGATGCCGGGGGCGGAGAGGTGGGCGAGGTAGCGCAGGGAGGGCGCGGCCTGGGCCCGGTGCGGGTCGTTGGCGACGATGGGTCGGCCGGTGGTGGTCTTGTTGGGGCCGATGACCCAGTTGTTGCTGCCCTCGCGGGCGGGGAGCCGCCGCTTGGTGCGGCGGAGGGTCTTGGTGGTGTCGCTGAAGTCGACGGACTGGGAGGCGAGGTCGTAGACGTCGAGGACGTCGTCGGGGATGGCGCAGGGGTCGAGGCCGGCGGGGACGACGGGGTCTACGTCGGGCTGGAGGCGGGTGCGGATCTTGTCGGTGCGGGGGTCGGCGGCGCAGGACATGTGGGCGCGCGCGACCTCGGAGTCGACGTTGCGGCTCAGGCCGTGGCTGCGGATGCGGACGACGTCCTCGGCGGTCCAGCGGGCGGGCCGGTGGCCGAGGCGCTGGAACTCCTCGGGCAGGGACTTGGGGTTGTCCTCCAGCCAGGAGAGGTAGGCGTTGACGCCGTCGGCGAAGCGGGTGGCGGCGGCGCGGGCGCCGGGGCCGTAGCTGTCCCACTCCTTCTTCATGTCGCCGCGGTAGAGGAACAGGCGGGTGGCGCGGTCCTGGTCGGCGTAGTCGGGGCCGAAGGCCTCGGCGAGGCGGCCGAGGCCGCGGCGCAGCCACAGGTCGAGTTGGAAGGTTCTGGTGCGGGCGGCGTTGAAGCCCTGGGCCAGGAAGAGGTCGTCGGTGTTGCGGGCGTAGATGTGGGGCACTCCCCAGCGGTCGACGATGAGGTTGACCGGTTGGTGGAGTCCCGGGATGGTGTAGCGCCGGTCGGGCTGTGCGCCTTCTCCGGGGGTGGCCAGTAGTGGGATGAACAGCGCGACCAACAGCGGGAGGGCTGTGGCGCGCCAGCGCCGAATGTTCACTTGGTTCCCCAGTTTCCCCAGGTGCCGCCGGTTGTGGGTCGGGCGGGGCGCGGCGTGCGCGCCGGTGGCCGTCACGTGCCGGCGGTGGGTGGATGTGGTCGTCGGGTGGTGCTGTGTGCGTGGTGGAGCTGCAGCGTCGGGGAATCTAGCGATCATGGTTTGGGGGGTTGCGACTTCTTTCAGGCTGCCGACGAAAACGCCCAGTGCTGTTGGGGTGTCTGGGGGTACTGGCTGGGCCGGGGAAAGAGGTCGGGACGCGGGTGGTGGCGGGGTCGGCAGTGCCCTCTTCCTGGGGTGGAGCTGCTCTTGGGGTGCTGTGGTTCGCCGTCCGCCGCGGTTCGCCGGGTTTCGTTGGCGCGTTCGCGTGGCGGGGGTGGCCGGGTCGAGCCCGTGTGGCTGCGGCCGGTTGGTGGCGGGCCGAGTGGTGGGCGTGTCGGGCTGTGTGACGTGGGTGTGACTGGTAGTCACGCGGCTCTTGTTGTGGTGGGTGATGTTGCGGGGGGTGGCGGGTTCTGGCGCTCCCCCGCTGGTGTGGCCGCGGGTGGTGTGGGTCGCCACGCTCGGCGTGGTGGGCTTGTCCCCCGGCTTTCCGTGGGGGGTGTGGGGGCGTCGGGTCGGCGACGCCCCCGCGCGCGGTCAGCCGACGGTGGCGTCGTGGACGATGACGGGTTGGCGCAGGAAGTCGCGGGCGAGCCGGCGCATGACGTAGTCCATGACGGAGCTGGCTCGTCGGACGTCGGGGTCGTCGGTCATGCCGGCGGGTGAGAACCCGACGCCGGCGAACTCGTCGACGTAGCGTTCCAGCGGTACCCCGTTGCGCAGGCCGATGGACACCGCGGCGGCGAGGTTGTCCAGCAGCCCGGCCAGGGTCGAGCCGTGTTTGCCGACGTAGATGAAGATTTCCCGCAGGGTTCCGTCCTCGTGGGTGTTGGCGATCAGCTCGCCCTCCAGGCCGCCCACGGTGAAGGACAGGGTGTAGCCGAAGCGGGTGCCGTTGCGGTGGCGGGGTCGTCGCGCCCGTGGGCGGGCCGCGCTGGTCGGCGCGTTGCCCGTGGTGGTGCCGTGCATGACCGTTGTTCCCTTTCCTGCGGCCCGAGTGGCAGGCGCGCAGTATCGGGCTGTCCGGAGGGTGGTGGTCGGCCGCCACGCCGGGGGTGTCGGGTCATCAGCCGGGTGCGGGGAAGTGGACCCGGTCGCGCGGCGGCGGCCGGTACGGACTGTGGCCGGGGTCAGGCGGTGACGTCGGGCAGTGCCGCGAGGTCGAGGTGGTAGCGGTCGTGGGTGGGGAAGGTCGCGACGCGGTGGAAGCCGAGCCGGCGGAGCAGGGCGACGCTGGGGAGGTTGCCGTGGGTGACGCCGGCGAACAGGTCGGTGGCGGCCAGGTTGTCGCGTGCGTGTCGGGCCAGGGCGTGCACGGCGAGGGTGGCGATGCCCCGGCCGCAGGCGTGTTCGGCCAGCAGGTAGCCCAGCCCGTAGCGGGGTGGATCTCGGGGTACGAGGGTCGCGCTGCCCACCAGGTGGCCGGCTTCGTGGATGCCGAAGTGGTGTCGGGGGTCGCTGGCGGCGAGGGTGGCGGTGTGGTCGGCGGGTGAGGCGGTCACGATGTCGGTGTAGTCGCCGTGTCGGGTGAGGTGGGCGGTGTTGGCCGCCATCAGTGCGGCGTAGGTCGCGCCGTCGGTGGGCAGCAGGGAGCGCAGTTCCAGGCCGGGTCGCGCCGTGGCGAGTCGCACGGCACGCATGCTTGCCGGTCCTGGTCGTGGTCGGCAAACGTGTTGGTGGGCGAAGACAGCGACCCGGTGGTGGCCGTCCCTGGTGGTGGCACTCGCACGGGGCGCGGGCGGGGGGATCGAGGTTCCTCGAATCGTCGGAGCGGACCCTAGACTCGGCCTGATGGCCCACGACGACCCGCGATCCCCCGCCGACGCCGACGAGCAGTTGCTGGAGGTGTTCAAGGCGCTCGCCAACCCCGTGCGGCTGCAGGTGTTGCGGTGGTTGCGTGAGCCCGGGCGGCACTTCCCCGTGGAGGAGGCGTTGGCCGATCCGCGGGAGGTCGGGGTGTGTGTGAGCCACATCCAGGCCAAGACGGGTCTGGCCCAGTCGACGGTCTCGGCCTACATGGCCGCGCTCCAGCGCGCCGGGCTGGTCCGCTCCACCCGTGTCGGCAAGTGGACGCACTACCGCCGCGACGAGGACCGCATCGCCTGGCTGGTCGAGGTGCTTGGGCGTTCGCTGTAGCCATCGGCTGCCTCTCGGCCCGGTCTCTCGGTGTCGGGTGTCGACCCACCCCCCAACATCATATCGACTTTATGCGATACTTCGATCTACGAGGGCGGGCGGACCGCCCCGCGCGGGTCAGGAGTGGGCATGGGTGAGGTCACGGGCAGGGATCTGGGCCGGTTCGGGGTCTGGACGTTCGACTTCGAGGACCAGCCGGCGAGCCTGGTGCGGGACTCCGCCCAGGAGCTGGAGGAGCTGGGCTGGCCGGCGATCTGGGTTCCGGAGCTGCTCGGTCGGGAGGCGATGACGCACGCCGGGTTCCTGCTGTCCTGCACCGAGCGCCTCAGCGTCGTCAACGGGATCGCCCAGATCTGGGCCCGCGAGCCGCGCTGGACCCAAGGGGCGGCGCTGCTGCTGGCCGACGCCTACCCCGACCGGCACCTGCTCGGTCTCGGTGTCGGCGGCGGGCGCCCCGGAACGCGGCCGCTGCGCGCGATGAGCGAGTACCTGGACGCCATGGACGCCACCACCAGCCCCAACCCCGCGCCCCGGTCACCGGTGCGCCGCCTGCTGGCCGCCTACGGGCCCAAGATGCTGGAGCTGGCCCGCGAGCGGGCTGTCGGCGCCCACACCTACCACGTGACGGTCGGGCACACCGCGCGGGCGCGGGAGGTGCTGGGCGCCGCCCCGTTCCTCGGGGTGGAGCAGGCGGTGCTGTTCGAGACCGACCCGCACCGGGCGCGGGAGATCGCACGCGAGCACCTGCACCTGCACCTCACCACGGAGTTCAACGTCGCCAAGTTCCTGCGCCTGGGCTACACCGAGGCCGACATCGACGGCGGCCGGGGCAGTGACCGGCTGGTCGACGACCTGGTGGTCTGGGGCGAGCTGGACACCATCGTCGGCCGGCTGCGCCAGCACCTGGCGGCCGGCGCCGACCACGTGGGCGTCCAGGTGATCGGCATCGAGCCCGGAGCCTCGGCGATGCCCCGGTGGCGGGAGCTGGCCGAGGCGCTGCTCCCCCGCCCCACCGCCTGACCTGACGGCGCCCCCCCGGCCGGGGGGGCGCTACCCGTCGCGGTGTTCGACCACCACCCCGCCGCGCCCGGGGACGTGACGGGCCAGGTCGGTGAGGAACCGGTCGACGTCCAGGGCGGTCTCGGGCGGGCGCACCCCCGGCGCGGCGGGGATGCCGTCGAGCAGTTGGGCGAGGCCGAGCGCCAGGGGGACGGCGGTGGCCGTGGCCATGTCGTGGGCCAGGAACGCGGAGGCGCCGGGCAGGTGCGCCAGCACGGTGCGACGCCGGCCCCGCCGCGTCCCGGTGGCCACGGCGAAGAACGGGGGCAGCGAGCGGGGTCCGGCGAAGCGGTGCAGGCGGCGCAGGGAACGCGCCATGCGGCGCGCCGACGGCGCGGCCAGGGCGGCCGCCGCGGTGGCGGGGGTGAGTCGACCGGCGTCGAGGTCGCGGCGCAACACGTCCAGGTAGGCCGCGGTGGTCGGGGTGACGACCATGAGCGTCGTGGCGTGGCCGGTGGGCCGGTAGCTGCGGCCGAGGGTGAGCGGTTCCGGGTGGCCGACGGTGTAGGCGGTGCCCCGGCGCCCACCCGGCAGCCTCAGGGTGACCGGCCGCAGCGGGGGTCGCCGCCGCCCTACGCCGTCCTCGACGACGGGGATCTCTCCGCTGATCTGGTGCATCCAGTGCAGCAGCGCGGCGCCGGGCCGGGCGGGCGGGCCGAGTGGTGTCCCGGCCGCCCGGCCCGGCGCGCGGGGGACGTCGACCGGCCAGGCGGTGTGGAGGTCGTGGACGGCGTCGAGGTCCCGGACGGCGCGGGCGGCCAGCAGGTTGCTGAGGCCGGGGCTGGCGCCCACGCCGACCACGGCCCGCACGCCGGCCGCGCGGGCCGCGCCGTCCAGGTCGAGCATGTCGAGGGTGGGTTCCCCGTCGTCGCAGACGTCCAGGTAGTGGGTGCCGGTGTCGATGGCGGCGCGCAGCACGGTGGGTCCGTGCCGGTAGAAGGGGCCGGCGGTGTTCAGGACGACGTCGGCGTCGGTCAGCGCGGCGCGCAGGGCGGTGGGATCGCCGATGTCGACCCGCCGGGCCTGGGCCGGGGTTCCGTTCGCCCTGATCTGGCCGGCCAGTCGGTGGGCGGCGGCCAGGTCGCGGTCGGCCACCTCGATCCGCCGCACGCCGGGCAGTGCCGCGGCGAGGCGGGCCGCCGCCGCGCCCACGGCGCCTGCTCCGCCCAGTGCCAGTACGCGCACGGTGGCTCCTCTCCGGTGTCGAATTCCGCGCTCGGTGGGCTCGGCGGGGGTCAGTGGACGTCGCGCAGGTACTGGCGTTGGTCATCCAGGACCCCGTCGGCGTAGAGCGCGCGGGGCGCGGCGACGGCGAGCAGGAACGCCCGGACCGGGCAGGACTCGACCTGTCGGGGCAGCAGGGAGTGGGTGGTGTCGGGGTAGTGCCGGACCTGGAGCGTCGCGGGGTCGCGGAGCAGCCGGCGGTAGCCGGCCTCGGTGTCGGCGACGTCGACGTTGCGGTCGTGGCCGGGCAGGACCAGCAGGACCGGCACGCGCAGCGCGGCCAGGTCGGCCGAGGCGTCGGCGGTGAAGTTCCTGGCCACGAACCGCCACCGCTGGGCGGTCATCTCCCGGGGGTCGCCGACCGCGGCCCGGTACTGCTCGAAGGAGGCGCCCTCGCGCAGCAGCCGCAGGGTCGTCTCGCTGCGCTCCAGTTCGGCGCGGACCCGCTCCGGCGGGGCCTGCTGGTCGGCGAGCTCGGCGAGCAGGTTGTAGCGGCCCTGGCGCTGCCAGTTGATGGCCGGGGAGACCGCGATGACGAAGCGGAGCTCGGGCAGGCGCACCGCGACCTTGGGCATGACCCAGCCGGCCTGGCTGGCGCCCCACAGCCCGATCCGGCGCGGGTCGATCTCGGGTCGCGTCCGCGCCCAGGTGATCGCGGCGACGGTCTCGGCGGCGCGGTCGTCCATGCTCTGGTCCAGCCAGTCGCCCGGCGCGCCGGCCACCCCGGGTTTGTGCCAGGACAGCGAGGCGTAGCCGGCCTGGGCGAAGGCCTCCCACAGCGGCCGGTAGAAGGTCTCGTGGGTGGCGTCGAGGGGGCCGTCGCCGTGGACGAACACCACGAGGCCGTGCGGGCCGGAGCCGGTGGCGGGCAGGGCGAGCACGCCGGTCAGCGGCTGGGGGCCGCCGGTGATGGTGACCTGCTCCTCGCGCAGGTCGTAGCTGTTGCCGACGACCACCACCGCGCCGGCGGTCAGGACCAGGGCGAGCAGGGTCAGCAGCGCACCGAGCAGCAGCGGGCGCCGACGACGACGGCGGCGGCGGCGGCGGGGCCGGTGCGGGGTGGCCGCGCACCCCTCGTTTCGTTCATTCACGGAACGATCGTAACCAGAACGAACGTGCTAGCGTCGCTGTGGGGAGGTGGTGACATGTCGACCAGGCGGGCCGAGCGGACGGAACTGACCACCCGGACGCTGGTGGAGGCCATGGTCCGCGAGGACGGCACCGTGGCCGCGACCGAGCTCTACCCGGTCGCCGCCGCCCTCGGGATGAGCGACCAACAGGTGCGGCTGTGCGTCAAGCGCCTGGTCGCCGAGGGCAGGTTCGTCCAGCAGGGCCGGGGCCGCGGCGCGGTGCTGCGGGCCGCCGGGGCCAGCGGCCACGCGCTGGACCCGGACGTGGAGTTCGTGCGCCTGATGTACGCCCAGGACCGGGGCGAGGCGCCCTGGGACGGGGTGTGGCACCTGGTCACCTTCGCCGTCCCGGAGTCGGCCAGGGCCGCGCGCGACGCCCTGCGCGACACCGTGGTCGGGCTGGGCGGCGCGCTGCTGCAGGGCGGCGTCTACGTCTCGGCCCACCCGTGGGAGGAGCTGGTGGCCGCCGAGGCCGCCCGACTCGACGTCGCCGACCGCGTCACCACCCTGACCACCACCGACCTGCGCGTGGGCGACGTGGCCGAGCCTCGGGCGCTGGCGGCGCGGCTGTGGCCGCTGCCCGAGCTCGCCCGCGCCCACGACCAGCTCGCCGACCTGGCCGCCGGCTGGCTGGACCGGCTGACCGAGCCCGCCCGCGTGGGCCGCGCGGAGCTCCTGACGATCGCGATCGAGCTGGCGGCGGAGTTCACCCGCGCCACGGAGCCCGACCCGCTGCTGCCCCCCGAACTGCTGCCCCGCCCCTGGCCGGGCGCCCGGGCCCGGGAGCTGGTCGCCCGCTGCTGGGCCCGGCTGCGGGACCACCCGGCCGCCGACCCCACCCCGGGCCTGTTCCGCCGCTACGCCGAGGTGATCGGCGAGGTGGTGACCCACCTGCCCGACCCGCGGTGAGCGGTCCGCACGGCCCCTGCCCCTGAACGGGTCAACGCGCACCGGCGAACGGCCGGCGCCCCGTGGTCAGCCGGATGGGCGATCGTGGCCGTGGCGTGCGGGGCCGTAGTCCGTGCAGTGACCCTCGACTCCTCCCCCGCCGCGTCCGGTGTCCCCACCGTGGGTGTCGTCGTCCACCGCACCGGGCGGCTGCGCTCGCTCGGCGAGGCCCTGCTGTTCGTGATCAACGATCTCCTCGCCCGGTGGGGGCCGGACCACCCGGTGGCGTTGGCCGTGCTCGACAGCGGCTCCACCTCCGAGGGGGCGGTGGCCGCCGCCGAGGAGTTGGCGCGGCGCGCCGAGGTCGGCGTCGTCATCACCCTGGCCGGCTCGCACACGGTGCCGGCGGTGGCCCGGGCCTGCGCCCGGGCGGGGGTGCCGTCCGTGTCGACGATGCTGCCCTGGCAGGTCTTCCGGGAGCAGAGCGGCGGCCCGGACCGGGCGTTCCACTTCGCCTGGGGGCTGGACGACATCGCGCGGGCCTTCGCGGAGATGTGGCGCATGGCCGGGGCGAGCCGGGTGGGCTGCCTGTGGAACGACGACGTGCAGGGCCGGGCGCTGCGCTCGGCCGGCGGCGGGTTCGTGGCCACCGCGCGGGCGGCCGGCGTCGAGCTGGTGGACCTGGGCGCCTACCGGGAGGCGCGGGCCGACTTCGCCGAGCAGGTGGCCGCCCTCGCCGCCAGCGGGGCCGACGTGGTCACCTCGGCGGGCACCCCGCAGGACCTGGCGCGGTTCTGGGCGGCCACCACGGAGGCGGGACTGCGGCTGCGCCTGCTGACCTCGTCGCGGTGGCTGACCTACCCCTTCGGGGCCGCCCAGGCCGACGTCGACGGCGTGGCCACGGTGGTGTCGTGGACACCCCGGGGCGCCACGCGCTCCTCGCTGGGCGGCCGCAGCGCCGAGGAGCTGGCGCGCGGCTACGAGAAGGTCACCGGACGGCCGTGGCTGCAACCACTCGGTTTGGCGCACGCGCTGGTGGAGGTGGCGGTGCACGCGGTGACGGCCACGGCCGACCCCCGGGACCGCGACGCGGTGGCCCGGACGTTGGCCGCCACCTGCCTGGAGACGGTCGCGGGCCGGCTGGACTGGACGCGGGGACCGGCCCCGAACGTGGCGCGCCTGCCGTTGGCCGGCGGCCAGTGGCGGCGCCGCGACAGCGGCTGGGACCTGGTGCTGGTGGCCAACGCGGCCCGCCCGGACGTGCCGGTGGAGGGCGAGCTGCGCACCCTCGGCTGAGGTCGAGGCTGAGCCCCGGCCGCCGGCGGGCGGCCCCGACCCGGCGCCGACACGCCGCCGACCGAGTGCCGGGTTCAGGCCCGCCGGTAGGTGCTGCGGATGGTGTAGTCCTTGGCCGGGCCGCGCACCTCGATCCGCACGTCGAACCGGTCCGGGGCGCGGAAGTCGTAGTGGCCGGTGTAGACGTCGCGGCCGCAGTGGTGGACCGCGCTGGCCGACAACGGCCCCGCCCCGGAGCCGGCCGGCAGCAGATCGTGCAGGACGCGACCCCCGGGTTCGGTGTCGGTGAAGCAGACCAGGATGCGCTCGCCCCGCAGCAGGTAGAAGTACTCGCGGTAGGCGGGGCCGCGCTCGCCCGTCGCGGTCACCAGCTCACCCTCCTCCCGGTAGCGCAGGACGTCGGCCTGGATCGGCCGGAACCGCGCGGTGCCGTCGAAGACCCCGAACCCGGAGATCGTGCGGGACAGGGCCCACTGCCCGACCAGCGAGTCGAACAGGGCTCGCGTGGGCGTGGGGTGGTGGGCGGTCACGGGTCCCGCCGGGTCGGCGGGGCCCGTCGCCGGCCGCTCCTCGACGACGGCGCGGGAGCCGAGGACCCGGCGCGCCCCCGGACCACCGCTGTCCACTGTGGACTCACCGTTCATCGTCCGCCCCCACCTCCACCACGTCGCGTCGTGTCGGGGTCGAGGGTAGGCGTGGTGGCGGACGGCGGTGTGTTCGCCCGCGGCGCACCCGCCTACAGCAGGCGGAGCTGCTGGGAGCGGGGGCGTCGCCGGGGCGCGGGGTCCCCCACCCGCTGGCACAGGGCGGGGTCGATGTCGGCCAGGAACGGGGACGGCGCGGCGGGGCGGGCACTGCCGTGCCGGGCGCGGCGGGCGGCGTGGCTGAGGTAGAGGTGCCGCCGCGCGCGGGTCATGCCGACGAAGAACAGCCGGCGTTCCTCCCGCACCGCCTCGGCGGCCTCGGTGTCCTCGGCGCCGGGCCAGCGCAGCGGCAGCAGGCCGTCCTCGCAGCCGACGAGGAAGACCACCGGGAACTCCAGCCCCTTGGCGGCGTGCAGGGTCAGCAGCGACACCAGGTCGGCGTGCGGGTCCCAGGTGTCGACCTCGGCGCCGGTGACCAGCTCGGTGTGGAAGCGGTCCAGGTCGTGGCCGCAGCGGGTGGCCAGCGGGCCGAGCAGGTCCAGCGCGGAGTGGACCTCGGCGGCGTGCGCCTCGCGGTCCCGCTCCGGCGCCAGGGCCAGGGCGGCGCGGGCGGCGAGCCGCACCCGGTCGACCACCCGCTCCCCCACCGGCTCGCCGCCGCTGGTGTCCGGGCGGAAGGTGAGCTCGCGCAGGATGTCGCGGACGCCGGGCCGGTCGGCCAGCCGGTCGTGGGAGCGCTTCTGGACGGGCACGCCGGCGCGGGTCAGCGCGTCGAGCAGGGCGCGGGCCTGGCTGTCGGTGCGGTAGAGCACCGCGATGTCGGCGAAGGACAGCTCGTGGCCGTCGTGCCCCTCGGCCCGGCCGCTGTCCAGCGAGTGGAACGAGGAGCCGCCCAGCAGCTGGTCGATGGTGCGGGCCACGAACGCCGCCTCGGCCTGCTCGTCGGCGGCCTGGTGCAGGCCCAGCGGCGGGCTGTCGGGGTGCTCGACGGCGGGGGTGAGCACCCGGTCGGGCACCAGGCTGGTGGGGGCGATGGCCTGCAGCGCGCCGCTCAGGATGGGCGGGGTGCTGCGGTAGTTGCGGGTGAGCTGGACGGTGCGGGCGCCGGGGAAGTCGGTGGTGAAGCGGAGGAAGAACCCGACGTCGGCGCCCCGGAACCGGTAGATGGCCTGGTCGGGGTCGCCGATGGCGGTGATGTTGCCGTCGGGCGGGGCCAGCAGCCGCAGCAGCTGGTACTGGGTGTCGTCGACGTCCTGGTACTCGTCCACGCAGATCCAGCGGTAGCGGTCGCGGTAGGCCGCGGTCAGGCCCGGATCGGCGGTCAGGATCTCCACGGGGAGGCGGACCAGGTCGTCGAGGTCGACCAGGTCCCGCTCGCGCAGGGCCTTGGTGTGCCGCTGGCGCAGCTCGGCCAGCTCCGGGTCGGCCTCGTCGCCGGGGCGGGACAGGGCGGCGGCGGCGCGGCGGGCCTGCCGCTCGTCGCCGGTCAGCTCGGTGAGCAGGGCCAGGCGGCGGGCCTCGTCGGCCACGCCGAAGTCGGCGGACAGCCCGGCGCGGGCGTGCTGCTCCCGCAGGATCCGCAGGCCCAGGGAGTGGAAGGTGGCCACGGTCAGGTGGCGGGCCCGGTCGGTGAGCGCGGCCAGCCGCTCGGACATCTCCTCGGCCGCGCGGCGGGTGAAGGTGATGGCCAGGCAGTGCTCGGGCGCGGCCTGCCCGGTGGCCACCAGGTGGGCCAGCCGGTGGGTGAGGGTGCGGGTCTTGCCGGTGCCGGGCCCGGCGATGATCAGCAGCGGGCCGGTGGTGGTCGCGGCGGCGGCGCGCTGGTCGGGGTCCAGGCCGTCCAACAGGCTGGCGCGCGGGACCTCGTCGTCCCCGGCCACGCCGCCGGTCGGGTCGGGCGACGCCTCCGGCATGCCCTGCTCCCCCGTGCTCGCCTCCGGCCCGGCGGGGGCGGGACTGGCGGTGGCGGCAGGGGTGGGGGCCTGCGGGGCGGCCGGGGTCGGCGTGGGGTCCGGGAACGCCTCGTCGTCGAACAGGCTGGGCACGGCGTGCAGGGTGGCGCGACGCAGCTCGCCGGGCTCGAAGAGCCGGATGGTGCCGTACTCGCCGTCGTAGCCGGCGTCGCGGATCACCTGCCCGCGACGCAGCCGGGCCACCGCCTCGGCCAGCGGCGCCGAGTGCGGCGCGATGTCGGCCACCGGCACCTGGTCGAGGATGGCCAGCTCGGGCCCCAGGGCCGCGGTCAGGGTGGCGATCTCACCGAGGACGGTCTTGCTGCGCGGGCCGACGCCGAGGATCTCGCTCATGATCTCCGGCAGCGGCACCAGACTGCGGAACTCCCCCGCCCCGGCCGGCCGCGCGCCCTCGGGCCGGTCGGCCAGCTCCTCCACGCGGTGCAGCACGCCCACGGTCAGGGGTTTGCCGCACTCCGGGCAGCGGCCCTCCCGGGCGCGGGTGTCGGCCGGCTCCAGCCGCACGTCGCACTTGCGGTGGCCGTCGAGGTGGTACTTGCCCTCCTCGGGGAAGAACTCGACGGTGCCGGCGAAGCCCTGCCCGGTCTCCAGGGCGCGGCGCACCGCGAAGTAGTCCAGGTCGGTGTCGAAGACGGTGGTCTCCCGGCCCAGCATGGGCGGCGAGTGCGCGTCGGAGTTGCTGACCAGCCGGTAGCGGTCCAGGCCGGAGACCCGCCAGTTCATCGCGGGGTCGCTGGACAGGCCGGTCTCCACCGCGAAGACGTGCTCGGCCAGGTCGGCGTAGCAGTCCTCGACGGCGTCGAAGCCGGACTTGGAGCCCAGCACCGCGAACCAGGGCGTCCACACGTGGGCGGGCACCAGGTAGCCGCCGGCCTCCAGGGTGATCTCCAGCAGGTGCCGGGAGTCCAGGCCCAGGATCGGGCGGCCGTCGGCGCCGAGGTTGCCGATGCGGGCCAGCCGCGCGTTGATCGCCGCCGCGACCTGCAGGTCCGGCGCGTACAGCAGGTGGTGGACCTTACGGGTGCGGTCGTCCCGCTTGTAGATGGTGGAGATCTCCACCGACAGCAGGAACCGGACCTCGCCCGCGCAACTGGCCGGCAGGGTGCGGCCGATCGCGGCGTCGAGCTCGGGGCGCAGCCGGAACAGGCCGGGCTCGGCCGGCACGAGGTTCTCCCGCAGGTGGTCGAACCAGGCGGGGTGGGTGAAGTCGCCGGTGCCCACCAGGGTGATGCCCTTGCGCCGCGCCCACCACGTCAGGTGCTCCAGGTCGCAGTCCCTGCTGCAGGCCCGGGAGTACTTGGAGTGGATGTGCAGGTCGGCGTGGAAGCGCACCCGGCTGATCTTGCCACGGCTCCGCGACACCTCGACGCGCCCCCGGTTTGTGCTTGCGCCGTCAGGGAAATCCGCGACGGGCCGGCGGCGCCGCCCTGGTTGCGGCCGGGGACGCCCTGTCGGGTTGGGTGGGGGCATGACGAGATCGGAACCGGACAGCAGGGACAGCGCGGACAGCGCCGCCGGGTTCGTGCGGGCGCACACCCGGCTGGGCGCCCCGCCGCTGGTGCCCGAGGTGCGGGTGCACCTGGCCGAGGAGGCGATCGCGGTGTGGGAGGCCACCGAGCGGCAGGTCGGCCGGTCCGGGCTGGCGCCGCCGTTCTGGGCGTTCGCCTGGGCCGGCGGCCAGGCGCTGGCCCGGCACGTCCTGGACCACCCCGAGCTGGTGCGCGGCCGGCGGGTGTGGGACCTGGCCGCGGGCTGCGGGGTGGTGGCGGTGGCCGCCGCCCTGGCTGGGGCGGCGGAGGTCACCGCCAACGACGTCGACCCGTGGGCGGGTGCGGCGATCGGCCTCAACGCCGAGGCCAACGGGGTGCCGGTGCGGGTGGTCGTGGGCGATGTGCTGACCGGTGACGCCGACGGGGCGCAGGTGGTCTTCGCCGGCGACGTCTTCTACGACCGGCCGATGGCCGCGCGGGTGCTGCCGTTCCTGCGGCGCGCCCGCCGCGCCGGCGCGGAGGTGGTGGTGGGCGACCCGGGCCGCGCCCACCTGCCCGGGGAGGCGTTCGAGGAACTGGCCCGCTACGGGGTGCCGGTCCCCCGGGAACTGGAGGGCGTCGACGTCAAACCGACCCGCGTGCTGCGCCTGCCCTGAGCGGAGCGCCCAGAACGCGCCCGGCGGCGACCTCGCCAGTGGCGATCGTGCCTTTTCCCCGGCCCCGGCGCGGTCCCGCCCAGCGACGGTGTCGAGTCGCCACACAGCGGGATGTCGTCGACGTTGGTCCGGAACGGCGGGGACGACGGTTGCGGCCGAACTCCCCTTGCCCAGCGCGCGCAGGATGGCGGGCTGGGCCAGGCAGAACGTCGCAACCAGCTCCCGCTGGCACTCCTCGTCGGTCTGGCCCCGTGCGGCCGACCGCGGCCACCCGAGGTCGTCCCGGGTGGGTGGGCGGCCTTCGGCGACGGTGGCGGCCACGTCCCCGATCGACCGCACGGCGGGAAAGGACACACCCGAGGCCAGTGACGGCCGTCCAGCCCAGCACGCAGGCGTGCAGGCGACCGTTGTTGAGGCCGGGCAGCACCAATGGCCTGCCCTGGCCGAGGGCCGGTGCGGGTGTGGCCGTGGCGCGGACGTGGGCGTTGACCAGCACGAGGTCGGCCGGATTCCGCCACGCGATTCGGCGGCAGGGACGGGCGGGGTCGCGGCGGCGATGGCGTCGCCGGTTGCGGGAAGGGATTCGTGCCAGGCCGAGCGCGCCCGGCGCTTCGCCGGTTGCGGCCGATCTCTCCGGGCTGGGCGGACGCCCAGCGCCCAGCACGCGATCATCGTGCGGTTCTGGCGGTGTGGGAAATCGAGGTGCGCCGATGGGCGAGAGCGCGGGGCCGGGACTGGCGCGGCGGTTGGGCACGGGGAATGCCGTGCTGGTGGGGCTGGGCGCGATGCTGGGGGCGGGGGTCTTCGCCGGGTTCGGCCCGGCCACGGCCACCGCCGGGACCGGGGTGGGGATCTCGCTGGTGGTGGCGGGGTTGGTGGCGTTCTGCAACGCCACGTCCTCGGCGCGGCTGGCGGCGCGCTATCCGACCTCGGGTGGCGCCTACGTCTACGGGCGGGAGCGGCTGGGGGCGTTCTGGGGGTACCTGGCCGGCTGGTGCTTCGTGGTCGGCAAGACCGCGAGCTGCGCGGCGATGGCGTTGACGGCCGGCCACTACCTGGCGCCCGGCGCCGCTCCGGTCGTGGCGGCGGCCGCGGTGGTGGTCCTGACGGCGGTCAACTGCTTCGGCGTGCAGCGCTCGGCGCGGGTGAGCCGGGTGCTGGTGGCCGTGGTGCTGCTGGTGTTGGCCCTGGTCGTCGTGGTGGCGCTCGCCGGCGGCCACGCCGAGCTCGACCGGCTGTGGCCGCCGGCGCGGGACACCTCGGTGTACGGGGTGGCGCAGGGCGCGGGGCTGTTGTTCTTCGCCTTCGCCGGCTACGCGCGCATCGCCACCCTCGGTGAGGAGGTGGTCGACCCCGAGCGGACGATCCGGCGGGCGGTGCCGCTGGCGTTGGGTGTGGTGCTCGTCGTGTACGCCGCCGTCGGGGCGGCCGCGGTGCTGGTGGTGGGCGCGCCCGGGCTGGCGGGCGCGGCGGCGCCGCTGGTGGAGGTGGTGCGGGCGGCCGGCGCCCCGGGTCTGGCTCCGGTGGTGACCGCGGGCGCGGCGGTGGCGTCGGTGGGCGCGTTGCTGGCGTTGGTGCTGGGGGTCTCGCGCACGGTGCTGGCGCTGGCGCGCGACGGGTGGCTGCCCCGCGGCCTGGCGGTGGTGCACCCGGTGTACCGGGTGCCGCGGCGGGCGGAGCTGGCGGTGGGCGCGGCGGCGGTCGTGCTGGTGCTGACCGTGGACCTGCGCGGGGCGATCGGGTTCTCCTCGTTCGGGGTGTTGCTGTACTACGCGGTCGCCAACGTCGCGGCGATGACGCTGCGGCGCGGGGAGGGGCGTCCGCCGCGGTGGGTGCCCGTGGTGGGTGTGGTCGGGTGCGGGGCGCTGGTGGTCACGCTGCCGGTCTCCTCGGTGCTGGCCGGGCTGGTGGTGGTCGCCCTCGGCGCGGTGGTGTGGTGGGTGGTCGACCGGCGTCGGCGGGCGGCCTGAAGGGGTGGGCGCCAGGCCGGGTCCCGTGCCGCCGCGCCCCGGCCGAGTCCCCTCCCGGTGTGCTCCCGGATGGCGGAACCCCGGCGCGGACGGGGGCCTTCCCGGGGCGTCGGTGCTGCACTGGAGCGGTGGGGGCTTTCCCCGAGCCGGCCGCGAGGCCACTCGACCACCCTCGGGTGGCCGCCACGCCGCCCGTGACCGGTCACCCGCCGATCCCCATCAGGGGGTAGCCATGTCCCGTCCCCGTGACGACCACGACCTCACCCGCCCTGACCTGGACGAGTCCGACACCGACCGGGCGGGCGAGAACACCGAGCGCGGCTGGGAGCCCTACACCGAGCCCGAGGAGGGCCGCCCCGCCGAGGAGGACCAGGGCGACGTCGAGGGCTGAGGTCCCCGGGACGCGCCGTGGCCCGGCCACCGGGTGGTGGCCGGGCCGGGGAACGCGCCGCCGGGTGGGTCAGCGGGGTGGGTCGGTCCTGGTCGTGGCGGTCCCGCCCCGTCCGGTGATCACCCGGTCGTGACGGTCTGTCACCGTCCCGGCGCTCGATCACGCTGTCCCCGCGCCCCGACAATCCGAGTGCCCCGCCCGGGAAGGCCGGGCCGGGGGCGGGTCGGCGAGGGGACGGACACGCATGAGGACGTGGTGGCGGTATCGACAGGCTCGGACCCTGGCCGCGATCGTGGTCGGCGCGGTGTGCTGGTGCGCCGCCCCGGCCGTGGCCTGTCCCCCGGCCTCGGCGACGGCCGTTCTGGCGGTGCCTCAGGAGGCCTACGACGCCTACGCCCGCTGGCGGGCGCGGGGCTGGCCGAGGGACCGCGGCTGGTACGACGTCGAGGGCCGGAAGTGCTTCGCTGGGGGCAGGTTCGGCAACCGGGAACAGCGGCTTCCCGCGGATGGCGACTACGTCGAGTACGACGTGCTGTGCCATCCGCGGGTGCCGCCCAACCGGGGGCCGCGGCGCATCGTGGTCGACTTCCGGCAGTCCCCACCGCTGGGCTACTACACCGCCGACCACTACCGCACCTTCGCGGCCTTCACCCCGTGACCACCCCCGCGCCGGCCGGCTCGGCCGCGGGCTCGACCGCGGGCGCGGTCCCGGCCGCCGGGGACCGGCGGCCGCGCGTGGCGGCGGCCAGCACGACCGCGACGAGGGTCGCCGCGCCCAGGGCGGCGCCGATCCAGGCCACCGACGGGTAGCCCAGGCCGCCGTCGATGGCCAGCCCGCCCAGCCACGGCCCTGCGGTGATGCCCACGTTGAACGCGGAGACGTTCACGCCCGTGGCCAGGGTCCGCGCGGAGCCGGCCAGGCTGAACACCCGGCTGTTGAACACGGGGTTGGTGGCGAAGCCGAACGCGCCGAGCAGGAAGGCCAGCACGACGACCAGCACCGGCTGGTGGGCGCCCAGCGCCAGCGCCACCGAGATGACGACCAGGCCCACCACGCCCACGTAGAGGGTGCCGAAGGGGCGGGCGTCGGCGTTGCGGGCGCCCACGCTGATGCCGAGGAACGCGCCGACGCCGTAGAGCCCCAGCACCGCGGGCACCCAGCTCTCGGGCAGGCCGGCGGTGTCGGTCAGCAGCGGGGCGAGGTAGCTGAAGGTGACCAGCAGGCCGCCGGTGGCCAGGGCGGTCATGGCGTAGGACAGCCACAGCCGGGGGTTGGCCAGGGCGCGCAGTTCGGTGCGCACCCGGGGGGTGTCCTCGGCCGCGGGGCGGCCGCCGGGGATGGTGGTCAGCACGCCGACCATGGCCAGGGCCGAGAGGATGGCCACGGCCCAGAACGCGCCCCGCCAGCCCAGGTGCTGGCCGATGACGGTGCCGGCCGGCAGGCCGAGGATGGTGGCCACGGTCAGGCCGCCGGCCACGATGCCCATCGCCTTGCCGCGCGCGTTGTCGGGGACCAGGCCGATCGCGGTGACGGTGGCCACCGCCCAGAACCCGGCGTAGACGAAGGCGCCCACCGCCCTGGTGACGAACAGCGTGGCGTAGTCGGGGGTCAGCGCGCCGGCGACGTGCGCGGCGATGAAGATCGCGAGGAAGGTCAGCAGCGCGGTGCGCCGGGGCCAGCGCAGGGTCACCATGGCCAGCACCGGGGCGCCCACCAGCATGCCCATGGCGAAGGCGGAGATCAGCAGGCCCGCGTCGGGGATGGACACGCCCAGGTCGGTGGCCAGTTGGGGGAGCAGGCCGGCGAGCATGAGCTCGGAGGTGCCCTGGGCGAAGATCGACAGGCCCAGGACGTAGACGGCCAGGGGCATCGGGTCAACTCCTTGTTTTGGATAGATCAGTTCAAAATTCGGGCAGAAAAACTCAGACAGACAGACCAGAAGGGATCGACGAGGTCAGGACACGGTCATCGGCGCCTTCGGGCGCCCCGCCTCAGAGCGCGGCGAGCACGGAGGTGGCCACCGCCTCCAGGGCGGACCGGTCCGCGCCCGAGCGGGCCAGCACGACCAGCCCGGTGATCGAGGAGATCACGAAGTGCGCGAGCTGGCGCGGGTCCCGGTCGGCGGCGATCTCCCCGGCGCGGCGGCCGGCCTCCAACGCCACCCGCAGCGCCTCCAACCGCCGGTCGTAGTCCCTGGCCAGCAGCGCGGCGATCCGGGAGTCCTTCGGCGCCAGCTCGACCATCGCGTTGACCACCAGACAGCCCACCGGGTCCTCCGGCTCGCCGTCCACGGCCCGCCACAGCAGGACGCGCACCTTCTCCCGCACCGGCCGCGCGCTCGCCAGCACCGCCTCCGCCGCCGTGGACTTGGTCTCCATGTAGCGGACCAGGGCCTTCTCGAACAGGTCGTGCTTGCTGGCGAAGGTGTTGTAGACGCTGCTGCGCCCCAGGCCGGTGGCCGCGCACAGGTCCTGGGTCGAGGTCGCCTCGTAGCCGGCGGCCCAGAAGGCGCGCATGGCCGCCTCCACCGCTCGCTCCTCGTCGAAGGTCCTCGGTCGCGCCATGATCCGTACTCTAACCGTTTTGGATCAGTCAGTGCAATACCCGGGGGGTGGGCGCCGGAGGACGTGCTGCCGTCCGAGCCGACCGCGCCGGCGGCTAGTCGGCGCGCAGGACGAAGAACAGGAAGGACGGGGCGGTCGCGAGCAGGGGGAACTCGTCGGGGAACAGCTCGCGGGCGGCCGGCACGGGCTGGGGCTCGCCGATGACCGAGACCCGGAAGCCGGCCGCGGTGAAGGCGTCGGTCATCGCGTGCAGCGGCCGGTGCCAGTAGGTCACCGGGGCGACCTGGCCGCTCATGGACCACTCCTCGGTCACGACGGCGGTCGCGAAGTAGTCGGGCCGGCGCCCGGCCAGCCGCGCGACGCAGTACTCGGCCAGGGGATGGCAGACCGAGGCGATGAGCCGACCGCCGGTCCGCAGCACGCGCCGCAGCTCGGCCAGCGTCGGACCCCAGTCCCGCAGGTAGTGCAGCACCAGGGACGACACCACGTCGTCGAACGCGCCGTCGGGGAAGGGCAGCGGGTCGGCCAGGTCGACGACCCGCAGGTCCGCCTCGGCGCCCAGCCGCCGCCGCGCCAGCTCCAACATCCGGGGACTCGCGTCGACGCCGGTCACCGCCGCGCCCCGCTCGCGCAGCGCCTGAAACAGCGGGCCCGAGCCGCAGCCGGCGTCGAGAATCCGCCGGCCGCGCACGTCCCCGGCGAGCTCCAGCGTCGCGGGCCGCTCGTAGTACGCGTTCAGGAGGCTGGTCTCGTTCTCGGCCGAGTACGCCTCGGCGAAGCTGTCGTAGTCGTAGCCTCGCCGCGCCGCCTGGGAGTCTTCCTCGGGAACAGAAGGCATGCGCCCCATCGTGGCACCGCGGCCTGCCCACCTCCTCCCGGCACACCAGCGGTGACGCGAACGGCCGCGAACCGGCCAGCCCAGCCGGGCGTCTCCGCCCGGCTCCTCTCGCCGGAGCCGACGGGCGACCACGCGGCACGTCACCCCTTCTGGCGCAGGGTCGGCCAGGTTCCCGTCACGTCCTGTTCATTTACTTGCGACCGTTCACACCTGTCGCGCGTCAGCGAGGTCGACTTTCCTGGCAGCCATGTCCCAGACCTCGCGTCGCCGCTTCCTCGGGATGGGCGCCGGCGTGGTCGGCGCGGCCGCCGCCGGCTCGCTGCTGCCACCCTCGGTCCACCGGGCGCTGGCCATGCCCGTCCGCCCCGGCGGCCTGCGCGCGATCGAACACGTGGTCGTGCTGATGCAGGAGAACCGCTCGTTCGACCACTACTTCGGAACGCTGCGCGGGGTGCGCGGCTTCGGCGACCGCAACGCCCTCACCCTGCCGAACGGGCAGCCGGTGTTCCAGCAGCCCCGCACGGCCGGCGGGTCGGTGCTGCCCTTCCCGGTGCGCCAGGCGGCCAGGGACAGCGACCGCCCCGAGGGCGCCATCCACTACATCGGGGACCTGGACCACAGTTGGGCCGGCGGCCACCGGGCGTGGTCGAAGGGCTGGCTGGACAACTGGGTCAACGCCAAGACCGCCGCGACCATGGCCTACTACGACCGGCGTGACCTGCCGTTCCACCACGAGCTGGCCGACACCTTCACCCTCTGCGACGCCTACCACTGCTCGGTGATGGGGGCGACCAACCCCAACCGGATGTACCTGATGACCGGCACCGTCGGGTACGAGCCGGCGCCCCACCACCGCAAGCGGGCCGTGGAGAACGACGCCTACGCCGAGGACCGGCACGCCGGCTACGCCTGGACCACCTACCCCGAGCGCCTGGAGCGGGCCGGCGTGAGCTGGCGGGTCTACCAGGAGTGGGACAACTTCCAGGACAACGCGCTGGAGTTCTTCGTCCGGTTCAAGGAGATCGCGCGCCAGGCCCTGGTCCCGGCCGGCGGGCACCGCAGCCTGGACACCTTCTACGGCACGCTGCGCGCCGCCTCCCCCGCCGAACAACAGCGGATGCTCGCGGCCCTGGAGGAGGGCGTCGCGCGGCTGGACCCGGCCGATCGCCGCCTCTACGAGCGCGGGCTGCGCCGGGTGCCCTCCGGGCAGCTCGCCGCGCGGTTCCGGGCCGACGTGGCCTCCGGCGCGCTGCCCGCGGTCTCCTACCTCGTGCCCTCCGCCGCGGACTCCGAGCACCCCGGCGCGTCCTCGCCCGCCGCCAGCGCCACGATCACCTACCAGGTGCTGGACGCGCTGGCCGCCCACCCCGAGGTCTGGTCCCGCACCGCGCTGCTGATCAACTACGACGAGAACGACGGCTACTTCGACCACGTGCCGCCCCCGGTGCCGCCCGACGGCACCGCCGACGAGTTCGTCGACGGCCTGCCGATCGGCCTGGGCTTCCGCGTGCCGATGATCGTGGTGTCCCCGTGGACCGTCGGCGGCTGGGTCTGCTCGGAGGTCTTCGACCACACCTCGGTGCTGCGGTTCCTGGAGCGGTGGCTGGGCGTGCGCGAGGACAACATCAGCGCGTGGCGCCGCACCGTGGTGGGCGACCTGACCGGCGCCTTCGACTTCGAACGACACCAGCGGCAACCCGCCCTCGACCAACCGGAGGCCACCCCGCCGGCGACACCCCGCTGGCGCCCCTCACCCCCCGCCGAGCAGCACATGCCGGTCCAGGAGCCGGGCACCCGGCCGGCCCGCCCCCTGCCCTACCAGCCCAACGCCTGGTGCCGCCTGGAGGCCTCGGAGCACACGCTGGTCGTGGACATGACCAATGACGGCGAGTCCAGCGCGCACCTGGCGATCTACCCCTACGCCGGCGAGTTCGACCACCCGCGCCACCGGGACGTGCGGGGCGGGCACACCGAGACGGTGCCGCTCCGGGGCGACCGCTACCACCTGGCGGTGCTCGGCCCCAACGGCTTCCGCCGGGAGTTCGCCGGGCCGACCTCCGGCGTCGGCGCGGACGCCGAGGTGCGCGCCCGCGCCGAACGGCACGAACGCCGACTGGTCTTCAGCCTCACCAACAGGGGAACCTCGCCGGTGACCTTCGAGCTGCGCGCCGCCGAGGACACCGCCGACCAGACCCTGGCCCTCGGGCCCCGCGCGGTGCGCGTGCACGCCGGCCAGCGACGCGACGTGTCCTGGCCGACCAACGGCACCCGAGGCTGGTACGACCTGGAGATCCACCTGGCCGAGGACAAGGGGTTCCGCCAGCGGTTCGCCGGACGGGTCGAGAACGGCCAACCAGGCTGACCCGCGGCGCGCCGCCCGCCCCTCGGGGGTCGGGTCGGCGGTAGTCCCCGCACGACCCGGACAACTCCGGGCACCACCGCGCCCGAGCGCAACCGGCCGGTGGACGCCCCGAACCCGAGCCGCCGCGCGTCCACCACGGCGCGCCGCCCATGGACCATGGCAGCCCCATGCGAGGCCGTGGGACCAACCCCGGAGGCGAACGCTGGGGCATATGGCACGCCGGAACCCGTGCCGCCCCCTCGGCACCGCCCACCGCGCGCTGAGGGGTACGGCCCTTCTTGTGCCTTGGATGAGGGCCAGTCGCGCGGCGGTGCCCCCGGTTGTGGGTGGACTCGTGCCCCTCCAGGTCGAGTCGCGGCTCGGAGTTCGCCGGCCGGGAAGTCCGAGCCGATGTCGGAGGTCCTCGGTTGCTCGTCCGGCGTGACCAGCGTCAACCGCGGCCGAGGCGTTGGCGCTCATGGACGACGAGGGAGCTGCGACACCGCAGGCGCTCTATCTCCCGGGCCAGCGCCACGGCGTTGTCCAGCTCAGCTCGGTCGCCCGTCAGTGCGGGGTTGCTCTTCTACTAGAGGCACGCGCCGACCGGCGGTCGACCGACCCCGTCCAGAACACCCCACATGCTCACCGGCGCGACGGCCGCACCCTGGCCACCCGAATCCGGCACCGGTGTGGTGCCTGCCGGTGGTAACCAGCAGTGACACGGGCTCGTGGCAGCCTTCCGGCGTGTTCCGGCCGTGCCCGGGTTCCCCGGGGAACAGTGGGACGAGGGGTTATCGGAGTGCCGGCGCCGTCCCGGCGGATGCCGTCTCCCCCACCCGGTCGACGTCCCACACCGGCTGGAGCATGTGCCAGTCCTGGGGTCGCTGCGCGATCGCGGCGGAGAAGGTGTCGGCCAGCGCCTGCGTCGCGGGCACCACGTCCTGCCGGCCGCACACCGGCACCGGCGGGGAGAAGGTGACCGTCCAGCCGCCGTCGTCGGTGAAGGACACCGCGGTCGCGATCAGGGCCGCGCCGGTGGCCGCCGCCAGCCGCGCGGGACCGGCCGGCAGGTGCGCGGGTTCCCCGAAGAAGGACACCTCCACCCCGTCGCCGGCCAGGTCGCGGTCGGCCAGCAGGCACACGACCCGGTTCTCCCGCAGCCGCCGCGCCGCCAGCACCGCCGCGGACTCCCCGCCGGTCAGCGGCACCACCTCGAACCCCCACGACCGCCGGTGGTCGACGAACCGCTGGTACACCGCCTCCGGGCGCAGCCGCTCCACCACGGTGGTGAACCCGCCCAGGCGCGCCGCCAGCCAGACCCCGGCCACGTCCCAGTTGCCCATGTGCGGCAACGCCAGCACCGCGCCCGCGCCCCGGGCCAGGGCGACGTCCAGGTGCTCCCGCCCCACCACCCGCGCGGCCACGGCCTCGCACAGCCGACTCCGGTCTTCCGAGGGCAGCCGGAACACCTCGCACCAGTAGCGGCCGTAGGAGCGCATCGCCGCGGCCACCAGCTCGTCCATCGCGTCGGCGGTGGCCGTGGGGCGCACCCGGGCGAGGTTGCGCCGCAGCTGCCGGACTCCCCGGCCGCCCACCCGGGCCGCCAGGGCGCCCGCGCCCTGGAAGATCCGCTGCGCCAGGCCCTCGGGCAGCGCCCCCGCCACCTGCCAGCCCGCGGCGTGGGCCGCCTCCACCATCCTCGCCCGCACGTCCATCTCGGCACCCCGTTTTCGATGCGGTCGCCCGCCGTCGCCGGCCAGACCAGGACGCTCCAGTACTGCCCCGTGACGGGGACACCCGAACCCCGGACGCGGAGTTCACCTCATCGGGCGCACCGCGCCGGCGACCGCGACGACCGGTGACCCACCCCCGCCCCCTCCCACCCCTGAACTCTCACCCTCAACCCAAGGTTGACCACCCCTCCAGTGGAGGTTGAGACATACCGTCTCAACCTCCACTGGAGGGTGTGGGTTGGGTGATCACCGCAGGTCAGGACCGGTCCCGCAACGACCGCGCGCCCACCGCGATCGCCGCGGCCAACACCGGCAACACCGTCAACGCCAACGGCAACGACGACAGGTGCGCCAACCCCCCGATCGCCGGCGGACCGAGCAGGAACCCGATCCACCCCGCCGAGGCCACCGCCGCCAGCGCCTGCCCGGGGTGACTGCCCGGCAACGACCCGGCCGCGCTGAACACCACCGGCACCAGACACGACAGCCCCAACCCCAACGCGGCGAAACCCACCAGGGCCACCCACGGATGCCCCACCGCCAACGTCACCGCGGTCCCCACCGCCGCCGTCGCCGACAGCACCGCGACCACCCGCACCCGGCCGTGCCGCGCCACCCACCGGTCCCCCATCCACCGGCCGACGAACATCGCCGTCGCGAACGCGCCGTAGCCCACCCCGGCCAACGCGGCCGGCGCGCCCACGTTGTCCCGCAGGTACACCGCGGTCCAGTCCCCCGCGGCCCCCTCGCACAACAACGCGGCGAAGACGATCCCCGCCAACGGCAACAACCCCCGCTGCCGCCACGGCGCCACGAACCGGTGCTGGTCATCACCCGCGACCTCGTCGGCCCGCATCGGCCGCACCAGCACCGGCGCGGCCACCACCGCCACCGCGCCGACCGCCGCCAGCTGCGCGGCCAACGACACCCCCAGGGACAGCCCCGCCATCCCCAGCCCGATCCCGGCCACCGACCCCAGGCTCCAGTACGCGTGGAACCCCGACATCAACGGCCGCCCGTACCCCCGCTCGACCGCCACCGCCTGCGCGTTCATCGCCACGTCCAACGCGCCCTGGAACGCGCCCCACACCGTCAGCGCCGCGAACAACGCCACCGCCGAACCCGCCAACCCCAACAGCGGAGCCGCCAGCGCGTACCCCACCAACGCCACCCCGGTCACCCGCCGACTGCCCCACCGGGCCAACGCCGGACTGGTCACCAGCATCGCCAACACCGAGCCCAGCGGAGCGCCCAGCAACGTGGCGCCCAACGTGCCCTCGTGCAACCCCAACTGGTCCTTGACCTCGGGGACGTGCGGCGTCCACGACGCGAAGACCGCCGCGTGCAGCCCGAACACCACCGCCGTAGCCCACCGCGCCGCCCGCGGCGGATCGAGCGGACGCGCGGCGCCCACGGGCGCGTTCACCTCAGACACACAGCACCTCCACCCCCGCCGCCCGCAGCGCCTCGACCTGCTCCGCCGGCGCGTCGACGTCGGTCACCACCAGATCGACCTCCTCCAGCCCGCAGACCCGACCGAAACTGGTCCGGCCCAACTTGCTGCCGTCGGCGACCGCGATCACCCGGGAACTCGCCGCCACCGCCGCCCGCTTGACCTGCCCCTCGGCCAGGTCGTGGGCGGTCACCCCGTCCCGCGCGGTGATCCCGCAGCACCCCAGCACCAGCGTGTCGAACCGCAACTGCCGGAACGCGTGCTCGGTCAACGGCCCGGTGAACGCCAACTCCGTGGGACGCACGTCCCCGCCGGGCAACAGCAACCGCACCCGCTCCGCCCCGGCCAACACCGTCGCGGAGTGCAGGCACAACGGCAGCACCGTGAGCCGGCGGTCCCGCAGCAGCCGCGCCACCTCCACCGCCGTGGTGCCGCTGTCGAGCACCAGCGACTCGCCGTCGTCCACCAGCTCGGCCACCGCCGCCGCGATCCGCCGCTTGGCGGCCACGTGCTGCCGGCCCCGCACCGGGAACGGCGTCTCCTCCCCGGTCAACGCGCTCACCGCGCCGCCCCGCACGCGCCGCAGCAGACCGTCGCGCTCCAGGGCGTCCAGGTCCCGCCGGATCGTCATCTCCGAGCACCCGGTCAGCGCCGCCAGCTCGGTCACGCTCACCCGGTCCGCCTCGCGTAGGGCGCGCAGGATCATCTCCTGCCGATCCGAACTCTCCACCTGTTCATTCGAACATGATCAATGTTCGAACGGCAAGGACGTGCGCGGCCCCGCGACCCGCCTCAGTCCGTCCCCGGCACGTCGAACACCAACTCCGGCCGCTCCCAGGTCACCCGAGGCGGCGACGGCGGCACCACCCCGACCGGCCGCGCGCCCATCCGCCGGTAGAAACCCTCGGCCTGCGGATGCGACACCACCCGCACGCTGGCGATCCCCCGCCGCCGCGCCTCCGCCAACAGGTGCGCCACCAACGCCCGCCCCACCCCCAGGCCCTGCGCGTCGTCGGAGACGAACAACAGATCCAGCTCCGCCGGCTCCACGACCAGGCCGTAGAAGCCCACCACCCGACCACCGGCCTCGGCCACGAACGTCGGATGCCCCTCCACGTACTCAGGAGTGAGCCGGTAGCCAGCCAGAATCGACGCGTAGACACCCCGGTAGGCGCTGGAGGCGAGCATCAACGCCGTCAGGCGCTCCGCGTCCCCCGCCGTCGCCGGCCTGATGCGCACCTCTCGCACGGAGATCACCCTAGGACCCACCCCCGACACAGCGCCCCCACGCGCGGGGGTTGACGCCCCAGGCACAGTGGTATGGACCACAGGCCCCGCGCCGCAGGAGGTTAGGCACCCATGCCGTCCAGCACCCCCAGCACCGGCTACGGCGAGGCGGTGCGCACGCACCTGGCCCGCCTCGAGGAGCACAACGCCGACGCCCTCGACAAGGCGGCCCGACTCCTGCTGGACTGCGTCCGCGGCGGCGGCGTCGTGCTCACCGCCGGCGCCGGGCACTCCCTGGCCGCCGTCGCCGAGACCTTCTTCCGCGCCGGCGGCCTCGCCTGCGTCCGCCCGCTCTACCACCCCCAGCTGCTCCCCCTCCACGGCGCCGGGGACAGCACCGTCGCCGAACGCCGCGCCGGCCTGGCCGAACAGGTGTTCACCGAGGCCAACCCCGGCCCCCACGACGTCGCCGTCGTCTTCTCCACCAGCGGCGTCAACCCCTACCCGGTGGAGCTCGCCCTCCACGCCCGCCAGGCCGGACTGCCCGTCATCGCCGTGACCTCCCCGGCCTCCACCGCCGGCGCGCCCCGCCGCGCCGCCACCACCCTGGCCGAACAGGCCACCCTCGTCCTGGACACCCTCGTCCCGCCCGGCGACGTCACCCACCCCGCCGACGCCCCCACCACCGCGCCCCTGTCGTCGCTGGCGGTGATGTTCCTGTGGAACTGCCTGCTCGTCCGACTGGCCGAGCACGCCGCCGACGAGGCCGTGGAACTCCCGCTGTGGCGCAGCTCCAACGTGGACGGCAACGACGCCTGGAACGCCTCCCTCATCGAGCGCTACCACCACCGGGTGCCCCAGCTGTGAGCTGACCGGCGACCGGCCGCGGCAACGACGCCGCGGCCACCGCCACGCACAACACCGCCACCGGCAACTCCACGAACACGGCCAGGGCCACCGCCAGCACCGCCTCTCCCGCGCCCGGCGAGGTGCACACGTCGAACCAGGCGTCCGCACCCGCCAGGGTCGCCGTCGCCACCGCGGCCAGACTCGTCCGATGGTCCCGCCGACGCCACCACCAGGCCGTCGCGCCCAGCCCGAGGCCCAGCGCGCAGTCCAGCCCCACCCACGCCACGTCCCAGTGCCGCACGACGGTGGTGGACGGCAGCGTCGCCGCGAGCACCACCAACCACGGCACCAGCGCGCGCGGCGACCGCCAGCACCGGGGTCGCGTACCGGGCGAGTTTGACCGAACGACGGGACAGGGCGGGACGAGGACTGGTCGACACGATGATCAGCGTGGCGGGCGGTCACCCGCGCGAACAGCGGGGGCGCCCCCGGGTCCGCCCCTGAACCTTCCCTGACCATCCCCAACTCAGTCCACTGTGGACGCTATGGGGCTGCCTTCTGTCCCTCCTTGCTGGTTTTCGTTCAGGGGGCTGGCGTTCGTGTTGCTGGAGATTGTTAGTTTTGGTCTGCACTGAAATCACAGGGCCAGAGATCACCACTGGTCGAACCACCGGGCAGGAGACCACGCGGGGCAGCCCGGCCCCCACGAGTGGTCGGGGCTACGCGGCGGTGAGGTGCTTCGCGAGGAGCACCGCGACGTTGCGGCTGACGGGACGCTCGTCGGGGGCGGTGATCCACGCGTGGTCGGCGTGCTCGGTGAGGTGGAGGGGTTCGGGCTCGACCACGGTCACGGCGAAGGTGTGCTGCCGGGTGCGGGCGCCGCCGGCCGAGACGTAGTCGAAGGACCCCAGGTAGCCGGTGACGACGTCGACGTCCAGGCCGGTCTCCTCGGCGACCTCGCGCCGGAGGGCGGTGACCAGGTCCTCCCCCGCCTCGACCCGACCCGAGGGCAGTTCCCACAACCCTGGCAGGAACTCCTCGTCGAGGCGGCGTTGGAGGACCAGGACGGCGCCCCGGTCGCTGATCACGGCTCCGACGACGGCGCGTTCGACACCGTCGGCGGCGTCGCGCGAGGCGATGCAGCGGAGTTCGGGAGTGAGGTCACGCGGCACAGCGGCTCCCTGGCGAAACAGCGCTGACGAAACAGCGGCGAAGAGTGAGGACCACGACGACCACGTCGATGGGGCGTCGGCGTGTGGGTCATCGTCACGCCGGATACGGATCTTGAGTGGGCGCCGGCGCGTCTCTCGACCACGCGGCGAACACGAGGAACGGGCCGGAACGGCGCCTCCTCTCCCTGCTGCTTTTTCTTGAGGGTTTTTCCGTACTTGCCTTCGGGTTCGATGGAGGGGAGAACTATTTAGTAAGCACTGAAATGTTAGGGCTTAGAGCTGCGACAGAGCGGGCGGCTCCGTGGGTGCGGACACCGGTGGCCTCGCCCACCGCGTGTCGTCAGCCGCCGCGGTAGCGGATTTCCCGGACTGTCCCGCCAGCCGCCGGGTCGCCCACGATGGACCCTGCAGGTGGCTTCTCCACCTCTCCGAGCAGCGACCGGAAAAGGACCATCGGCGGGGGCGGGTGAGGCCCGCTCCCCCGACCACCTCGGCGACACGCTGACCGCCTTTTCCCGGGATCCGACAACAGCACAGCCAGGTGGGAGGCGAACCCGGATGGCGGGAGTCCGGTTGTCCCTGCGGGACAGGCACGTCATCGCGTCGGGTCTGGCCGCCGGACACGGGTACGCCGAGATCGCGCGGCGGCTGGGGCGGCCGACCTCGACCGTGAGCCGGGAGGTCAGCCGCAACGGCGGACGCGCCGGCTACCAGGCCGACCAGGCGCAGCACTCGGCGATGGTCCGTGCCGGCCGTCGGCGGCCCGGCCCGCCAGCTGGGTCCCCGGACGAGTCCGCCACCGGCGGGAACGACCTCGACGCGCTCCGCGCGGTGGCGCGCCGGTTCACCACGTTGCTGGTCCAGGCGGGGTTCCCCCGTGTCGTGGCCGGGGTGCTCGCCCACCTGGTCACCAGCGACACCACCGGGCTCACCGCCGACGTCCTCGGCCGCCGGTTACGGGTCAGCCCCGCGTCGATCTCCAAGGCCGTCCGCGAGCTGGAACGCCAACAACTCCTCCACCGCGAACGCCTCCCCCACTGCCGTCGGGAGCGGTACCTCCTCGCCCCGGACGCCCACCACCGGATCTGGACGGCGAGGACGCGGATCGCGGCGATGTGGGTGGAAGCCGCCACCGAGGCGCGCGCGAGGCTGGGCGCCGCCACTCCGGCCGGCGCCCGGATGGCCGAGCTGGAGCAGTTCCTCCGCCTCGTCCATGACGACATGGTCCGCATGATGGTCCGCACGGCCGAGCGCTGGCGCGCGACGCCGAGCCGCGAGTAGCCGCGACACGTCGTCTTCTGCTCACCGGAAGGGAGCCCTGCCGCCTCAGGAGCGGTAGCGCGGACGCAGGTAGTCGCTCCAGAAGGGCACGGTGAGGTGCGGGGGCCAGCCCGCCGGACGGTCGGGCCGGGGCTCCGCGAACTCCTGGTTGACGTAGTCGAGCAGGTCGACGCCGCAGTAGATGATGTCGCCTCCCCGCATCGACAGGACCGGGTGACCGCAGGTGCCCGCCCCCGCCGGCAGGAACCGGTGCGCGTACACCGGCGTCATCCGGGGCGCCTCCGCCAGGCACAGCCGGGCCGCAGCCACGGCGGCCTCGGTGTCCTCCGGCCGCTCGCCCCAGCTCTCCCGCCAGTGCCCGTGCCGGACGTCCCACAACAGGCAGTCCACCGGCCAGTCCAGGTGCTCGCGGAGCTCGTCGCGATCGCCGTCGCGCCAGTCCGGCCAGGGCCGCTCCCCGGCCTGCCCCTCGGCCACGGGGCCGTTGAGCGGCAGCCCGACCGACAGGAAAGCCCGGTGGTCGTCGGCGAACCGGAACCCGAACTCGCGCTCGACGCGGTCGAACTCCGCCTCGGTCAACCCGGGCCCGATCTCGGGGCGGTCCAACTCGGCCAGCCGCCGCGCCGCCGCCACCCCCAGGCGGGTCCCCTCCCCCGTGATCACCGCGTCACCCTGGTCCTTCCACCACACCAAGCTCACCCGAATGGTGGAACGCCTCACCGGCGCTACCGGGTCGGGAGTGGACGGTCGTCGACGACGCGCTTCATGACCAGGGTGGAGTTGAGGCGCTGCACGCCGGGCAGGGCGGCCAGGACGTCGTCCTCAAGTCGCTGGTACGCGGCGAGGTCGGCGGTCACGATGCGGAGCAGGTAGTCGGGGTCGCCGAACAGGCGTTGGGCCAGCAGGACGTTGGGGATGCCGGCGACGGCCTCCTCGAACCCGAGCAGGGTGTCGCGGTCCTCCTGGCGCATCGTCACGAACACCAGGGCCTCGAAGGTCAGCCCGAGCGCGGCCGGGTCGACCACCGCCCGGTAGCCCTGGATCGTGCCGTCGCGCTCCAGCGCCCGCAGGCGTCGGTGGCACGGCGAGACGCTCAACCGCACCCGCTCCGCCAGTTCGGTGAGGGTCAGCCGCCCCTCCTCCTGGAGCACGGCAAGGATCTTCCTGTCGACAGCGTCCATGGGGAAGATCCTTCTCCTCCCCGGCGGATTCCGGGGTAACAGTTGGAACCCCTTTTGGGCAGGACGCGCATAGCCTTCCGGGATCTCCGCCCTCCAGCGAAGGACGTGGTCCGTGCCGGTCAGTTCCGTTCTCGCCTTCTGGGGCGTGGCCGCCCTGCTCATCGCGGTGCCCGGCCCGGACTGGGCCTTCGCCGTCAGCGCCGGGCTCCGCGGCCACGTCGTGCCCGCCGCCGGCGGGATCGTGCTCGGCTACACCGCCGTGACGGCCGTGGTCGCCGCGGGTGTGGGTGTCCTGATCGCCTCGACCCCGGTGGCGCTGACCGCGCTGACCCTCGCCGGGGGCCTCTACCTGGTGTGGCTGGGGTTCGCGGTCCTGCGCTCCCCCGCGGAGCCGCTGGGCGCGTCGCCAGCGCCCGCGGGCCGGCGGCCGGCCACGCTGGCGCGGGGCATGGCCGTCAGCGGCCTCAACCCCAAGGGGCTGCTGATCTTCGTCGCCCTGCTCCCCCAGTTCACCGACCCCGGGGCGAGCTGGCCGCTGCCCGTGCAGATGGCGGTGCTCGGCATGGCCTTCACCGTCACCTGCGGGGTGGTCTGCCTCGGCGTGGCCGGCTTCGCGCACCGCCTGCTCCGCGCCCGTCCGGCGGCGTCGCGCGTGGTCTCCCGCGTCTCCGGCGCCGCGATGGTCGTGGTCGGCGTGGTTCTCCTCGCCGAGCGTCTGTCCACTTAGGACGACAGCACGCCCTCAGGGCGTGGGCGCCGACCAGACCGCCGTGAGGTCGGCGGCGACGACCACGATGGACCCGGCGTGCAGGGCGATCTCGTGTCGGCAGCCCTGCTCGTGCGGCAGGATCTCGTCCAGGACCACGCTGCCGAGCCGGCGCCCCGCGAGCGGTTTCGGTCCGACCTGGAGGGAGAGGTCGACCACGCCCCGGTAGCGCACCGTGAGCCGCTCGGTGTGCTTCCACGGGTTGGGCCCGAACACGATCTCCAGCGCGATGCGGTCGTGGTCGTCGTCGTAGCCGAGCGCCTCGACGGTCAGGTCCTTGACGCAGCGGTCGCTGCCGAAGTCGTAGTGCCCGGGGTCGGTGGCGAACTCCCGCGCGCCCGGCGGCAGCGCGTCGGCCACCGCACCGAGCTTGTCCAGGTAGTCCTCGGGGTCGATGAGCGGTTCCAGCCGCACGTACTTCATGCTTCTCGCACCTCTCCGGCGCCCGCGCCTGGTCCGTGCCCGCCGACCCGACGCGCCAGCAGTGTCACCCGCAAGAAGACCACACGGTGTGCCCACCGCCAGCACCCGGCGGGGCGCGGCCCCGGTGTTGGGGTCAGGAATGTTCGCCGTCCGGTTCAGTCGGTATCTCGGACGCGGCAGCGAGACGGCGCTGGCAGAGATCAGCCGCTGTCAGGTGCGGAGCGTCGAGAGCAGCGGTGTGCAGCCCCATCTCTCGTGCCGCCTGGTCGAGGTCCCGCCAGAAGGGCAGCGGCAGGTCGTGGTCGAGACCGAGGTGGACCAGGCAGTCGAGGGCCAGCTCCAGTTCGTTGTGGTGCGCCGAACTCGTGGGTGTCGGTCAGGTCGACTCCAGGGTGCTGGCCAGACGCGCCTCGGCGGCGGCGAGATGCGCCCGGACGCGGCTCCAGAGTGGGCGAAGGGCCTCGCGGTGCTGGATCACCGGCCAGTGTCCACGGCGGGTCGCGCGCTGGTCACGCGGCTTTTCACCGGTGGTCGGCCGGCACCGGAGCGGGGCGGGGCGCGGTGGACAGCGACTTGACCGCGGTGACCAGCGGGGCGAGCTCGGGGTCGCGGGCGGCCTGGTCGAGGGCTTCGCGCACCGCGGCCTCGTTGGTGGGGCGGGCCTCGGCGAGCAGCGCGAGTCCGGCCTCGGTGACGTCGGTGTAGATGCCGCGTCGGTCGGTCGGGCACAGGTAGCGGGCGAGCAGCCCCCGGTCCTCCAGGCGGGAGACCAGCCGGGTGGTCGCGCTCTGGCTGAGCACGACCGCGTCGGCGACCTGGGACATGCGGAGGTGGCCATCGTCACCGGAGTGCTGGCGGCTGAGCACGTTGAGCAGGGAGTACTCGCGGACGCTGAGGTCGTGGCCGGCCTGCAGGGCGCGCTCGACGTGCGCCTCGATCCTGTTGTGCAGCAGCGACAGGGCGCACCAGCCCTGGGCGAGGCCGGTGGGCACGGCGTCCATGGCGCTCATCGCGGTCCTCCTGCGCGGGGAGTGGGTACGCGACCCAGGATAGGACACGATCGCGACATCCGGCGTTTGCAGCTATCGCGCGTCTGCAACTATTGTGGACGCACGTAACCCGCTCTCTCCCAGAAAGTCCCCTCATGCCTCTCGCGCTGTTGGCCCTGGCGGTCGGCGCCTTCGGAATCGGCACCACCGAGTTCGTGATCATGGGCCTCCTCCCCGAGGTGGCCGCCGACTACGGCGTCTCCATCCCCACCGCCGGGTACCTGGTCACCGGCTACGCCCTCGGGGTCGTCGGCGGCGCCCCGCTGATGACGATCCTCGGCACCCGCGTCACGCGGAAACGCATGTTGGCCCTGCTCATGGTCCTGTTCACCGTGGGCAACGCGCTCTCGGCGCTCGCGCCGGCCTTCGGCGTGATGCTGGCCGGCCGGCTCGTCGCCTCGCTGGCGCACGGCGCCTTCTTCGGCATCGGCTCGGTGGTCGCGGCCAGCCTGGTCGCGCCCCACAAGCAGGCCGGGGCGATCGCGATGATGTTCACCGGCCTCACCGTCGCCAACGTCGTCGGCGTCCCGCTGGGCACCCTGGTCGGCCAGACCCTCGGCTGGCGCGTCACCTTCCTGGTCGTCGCCGGGCTCGGCGTGCTGGGCCTGCTCGGCATCCTCCGGCTCGTGCCCGAGCAGCCCCGGCCCGAGGGCGCGCGGGTGCGCCACGAGCTGGCCGCCCTCCGCAACGGCCAGGTCCTGCTCGCGATGGCGATGACCGTCCTCGGCTTCGGCGGGGTCTTCGCCGCCATCACCTACATCGCGCCGATGATGACGACCGTCGCCGGGTTCGCCGGCTCCTCCGTCACCTGGCTGCTGGTCCTGTTCGGCCTGGGCATGGTCGCCGGCAACCTGGTGGGCGGCCGGTTCGCCGACCGCGCCCTGATGCCCATGCTGTACGTGTCGCTGGGCGGGCTGGCCGTCGTCCTGGCGCTGTTCACGGTGAGCGCGCACAGCAAGATCGCCGCGGCGGTGTCCGTCGCGCTCATCGGCGCCCTGGGCTTCGCGACGGTCCCGCCGCTGCAGAAGCGCGTCCTGGACCAGGCCGCGGGCGCCCCCACCCTCGCCTCCGCCCTCAACATCGGGGCGTTCAACCTCGGCAACGCGCTCGCGGCCTGGCTCGGCGGCCTGGTGATCGCCGCCGGCCTCGGCTACACCGCGCCCAACTGGGTCGGGGCCGCACTCGCCGCCTCCGCGCTCCTGCTCGCGATCCTCTCGGCCGCGCTGGAGCGACGCGACGCCGGCGCACCCCGGGTGGACGCCGACCACGAGCGTGTCCTCGTGTGACGCTCGACGAGCAACAGGCGGTCCCCGGCGTGAGACGACGTTCCTCTCACGCCGGGGACCGCTCTCGCTTCTCGTTCGCCGACCTTCTCGTTCGCCGATCGCGGCCGGCCCGCGTGATCGTCGAGGGCTATCGCTGGGCGCAGGGCTATCGCTGGGCTAGCGCTGGGCGAAGATCACGCCACGGCCGCGCCCTCCCGCCCGGAAGGAGCCGCCCGCCCAGACCTCCTTGCCGCTCGGCGACGCCGCCAGCCCGTTGACCGAGCCCCGACCACCGAACCCGAGCAGCGTGCTGGTCCACCGAGTGCCGTCCCAGGTGACGACCATCCCGGCGCCGCCGCCGGTGCGGCCGGCCAGCCAGACCCGCCCGGTGCGGTCGGCGGTCATCGACGCCAGCGCCAGGTTCTCCCCGTCGACCACCGGCACCGACAACCGGCTCCACGCCGTGCCGGTCCAGTGCCACACCCGGCTGTGGTCGCGGTACTTGCCGACGGTCTTGCTCACCACCAGCAGCGGTTGGCCGTTCAGGTCGGCTCCCATGCCGATCGTGGAGGCCGGGTCCGGGTCCGGGACGTCGATCCGCTGCCAGCTCCGGCCGTCCCAGCGCAGGGTGACCGGGACGCGGGTGCGCAGGTCGTCGCCGACCAGGGCGCCCACCCAGACGTCGTGGGGCGAGCGGACGGTGACGGTCCGGAAGGCGCCGGGGAGGTCGGACAGCGGGGTCGGCACCACCGACCACGCCCTGCCGTCCCAGTGCAGCAGGAGCGGCCGGTTGCCCGGCCCGAGGTTGTCGATCTCCCCCACCGCCCACACGTCGTGCGGGCCGGCGACGGCCACCGCGTGGAGTTGGTCGCGGGAGACGGCGGGCCCCGGACTGGGACTGGGACTGGGCACGACTGTCCACTCGCGACCGTCCCAGTGCTGGACGTGCGTGTGCGTCCCGGTCGACAGGTCGCCCCGCGTGCCCACGGCCCACACGTCGTTCTTCGACCACCCGGCCACGCCGTTGAGGTCGACCTGCTCCGCCTTCGGCGGAGTGGTGGCCTGCCACGACCGCCCGTCCCACCGCAGGGCCAGCGGGGCCGAGCCCCGGGCGTGGCCGACCGCCCACGTCTCCCCGCCGTGGACCGCGGCCAGCTCGGAGATGCCCAGCGGCAGCGGATCGGCCGGCAGGGTCTCGGGACACCAGCCCGCCTGGCACTCGACCGGCGGGGTCTGCCCGTCGGGCTCGCCGGCGACGGCGGGAGCGCCGGTCACGGCCAGGGCCAGCGTGGCGCCCACCACGGCGGTGAGCCAGCGAGGTCTTCGGAGGTTCTTCGTCACGTTCGGGGCCCCTCTCCCCCATGAGCCGGCGGTCCGGCTCGACCTCGGCCCACCGTCGCACCGGTCGCGCGGGGCGACCAACCACCTTGTGTCCCAACGACTTTCCGTCATTCGGCGTCGGCTGGTCATCGCACCGGCGTTGGTCTCGCCGCGAATGCGGATGGCCCGGTGAGGGTCAGAAACGCATCGACGGGAGAGCGGCCAGCGGAGAGGCCGTGTGGGTGCTCGGGGCCGGCCCGCCGCACAAGGCGGTGACGACCACGGCCACGATGGCGTTCCCGAACTTCATGGCGGCGTCGAGGTCGTCCACGTTCACCGCCCCGACCGTCACGGACAACTCCAACCGCTTGCTGCGGTCGGCGTTGCTGAGCAGGTAGGAGCGGTAGCCGGGAACGCCCCCGTCATGACCGAACATCGTGCCGCCGCAGGCGGGCCCCTTGTCCAGCGTCATCAGTCCCAGTCCGTACCCCATCTCGTCGCCGATCGGACGGGTCTCGCGCATGACGGCCAGCAGCTCCGGCCTGAGCAGCGTGCCGCCCAGCAGCGCGGAGACGAACCGGTCCAGGTCCCTGGTGGTGGAGATGATCTCGCCGGCGGCGTTGGCCCAGGAGACGTTGTGCCGGGTGATGTCGACCGCGTGGACCTTCCCGTTCTCCGTGTAGGGGAAGTAGCCGTGCGCGTGCGGACCGGGGATGTCGACCGCCGTGCCGGGCAGGCTGGTCTCCCACAACCGCAGCGGCCGCAGGATGCGGCGTTCCACCTGCCGCGCGTACGGCGTCCCCGTGATCTTCTCGATCAACAGGCCGGCCAGCGCGTAGTTGGTGTTGGAGTACTGCCAACGCGCGCCCGGCTCGAACCGGGCCGGCTTGGACAGCGCGAACCGCACCAGCTCGTCCGGCTGGTAGGTGTGGTAGCGCCAGTTGAGGAACTCCTTGCCCAGCAGGGGAATCCCCGGATCGAACTTCCCGTCCGCGGTGCGATCGCCGGTGTAGTTGAACAGGCCGCTGGTGTGCTGCAGGAGCATCCGCACCGTGATCCGCTGGTCCAGGCCGAACCGCGGCAGGTGCCGGGCCACCGGGTCGTCCAGCCCGATCCGGCCCTCGCCCACGAGCTGGAGGACCACAGTGGACACGAAGGTCTTGGTGATGCTGCCGATCCGGAACCGCCCGTTGGTCGGCACCCTCTCGTCGGTCGGCAGCTCCCTCACCCCGGAGCTGCCGGTCCAGTCGCCCTGCTCGTCGTGCACCCGCACCTGCACGCCGGCGGCGCCGGAGGAGACCAGCTCGCTCATGGCCTTCCGTAACGCGGCACGGTCCTGATCGTGCTGCGCCCGCACCTCTGGCGCGGTGGCGGTCTCCGGCGCGGCGAGCGCTGTCGGGCCGAACAATCCCACCGCCACCGTGGCGGCGACGACGGCGGTGGTGAACCGGCGCATGCCCAGTCTCACGAAATCCCCTCCCAGTAACGAGAAGTTCCGCTCGGGACCCGCCCCATCCTCCAGACACCGTTGGCGCGCCACATCAACCGCGGGGATGACCAGACGCCAGGATCATTCGGGAACCTGACGTATCTCGCGTCAGGGCACCGCGGGCAGCGCGAGGGCGTCGTCGATGACGGCGTCCAGGAAGTCGAGCGTGTCACGGCGGCGCGCCAGCGGGTTGCGGTAGCCGCGGCGGCCTTCGGCGCCTTCGGTGCGCAGGAACAGGCTTTCGTCGATGATGCGCCGCCAGCGCGGGTCGAACGTTTCCTGCGCGTACCGGCCGGCGCCGGTCTTGGACGTCATGGCTCCGGTGGCGAGGAGGTGGTGCAGTCGACTCACGCCGAGCACCGCCCACACCGGGAACCACGGAGTGAGCCCGATGGCCAGTGCCAGGGGGTGCGACTGCGTGTTCCGCCGCCACCACGGTCGCCAGTAGGTGCGCAGGTTGTCGAGGGTGAAGGCGCGCAGGGCGTTCTGGTCGTCCCACACGTCCAGCTCGGCCGGTTGTGGCCCGCGCACCGCGATCCCGTGCCGGGCCAGCTCGCAGAACGTGACCGGGTTGAGGGCGGAGCGCCCGGCCGGGGTGAAACGGCTCTGCTGGGCGCAGGGGACGTCGGGGCAGTCCTGTGGCCCGGCCGCCACATCCGCGCGGGTGAGCACCATGCCGTCGAAGTAGGGCCGGGGAAAGCGGGCGACGGTGCGGGCGTGGGCCTGTGCCACCGCCCGCATTTCCGGGGATTCCGGCTCCAGTCGGTGGTCGGTCACCGCGACGAAGTCGATGTCGCTGGCCGTGCTGAGCGGGCCCCGGCCGGCGCCCCGGGGGCGGAAGTCGCCCAGCGCCACCGATCCGACCAGAGAGAAGCCGGTGACCAGACCCGGAGCCAGCTCGTCCGCGGCCGCCAGGAACAGCTCCGCGCTCCGCCCGACCTCGACGGGAAGATCATCTTTGGGCATGCCCGCAACCTACCGCGCGCCCGCGGCGCGGGGCCGTCACGACGGGGGCAGGCTGAGGTTCATCCTCGCGGCCACACCGTCCAACAGCGCGGACAGACCGCGCAGGAACCGGTCGCGCGCGGAGGCCACGTCGACGGCCTGGGCGTAGGCGTGCCGGGAGTCCTCCCGGGGGACGTCGCCGCCGAACAGCGCCTGGATCTGCGGGAACTCGCCGGTGGCGACCAGGTTTTCGGCGTAGCGCAAGGCCTCCTCCACCGTCTCGCCGGACACGGTGGGAGCGCAGGCGCGCAGCACGCTGCCGTGCACGTAGTCGTCGACGATGCCGAGCAACGCGAACTTGTCGGCCGCGTCCAGACCGGTGTCGGCGACGGCGGCGAGTGACTGCTCGAAGTGGCGCATGTTGTTGGGACCCAGTGGCGCGCTCTGCAGCGAGTGCAGGGCCCAGGGGTGGCGGATCAGCACGTCCCAGGTGCGCGTCGCGACGGCGGTGAGCGCGTCGTACCAGTGGGTCGGGAACTCCTCGGCGGGGACGAGCACCTCCCCCATGAGCGCGTCGTCCATGAGCGCGACCAGCTCGTCCTTGGTGCGGACGTAGTAGTAGAGCGTCATGGTGCCGGCGCCCAGCTCGCTGGCGATCCGGCGCATCGAGACCGCGGCGAAGCCCTCGGCGTCGGCGATCGCCAGCGCGGCCGAGGCGATCTGCTCGCGGGTGAACTTCGGCCGGCGGGTGCGGGGTTCCGGCCGGGTCCAGATCAGCGCCGACTCCTCGTCCCTTGCCATTCGTACACAGTACCGCTAGCGTTGTTGGTACGCCGTACCAAAGCTTGGTACGCGATACGAACAAGCGATCTGGGAGGACCTCGTGGGGGATGTCGACGTCGTGGTGGTCGGGGCCGGCCCGACCGGACTCACCGTGGCCTGCGCACTCGCGGCACGCGGCGTGCGGTGCCGCGTGGTCGACCGGGCGGACCGCTTCTTCGGTGGATCGCGGGCCGACAGCATCCAGCCGAGAACCCTGGAGGTCTTCGCCGACCTCGGTGTCCTCGACCCGATCCTGGCCAGCGGCGACCTCGGCACCGTGCTGCGCGCCTACCGGGGCGGGGAGGTCGTCTGGGAGGGGCGGATGACCGAGCCGGTCGCACCGACCCCGTCCGTGCCGTACCCGAACATCTGGCTCGTGCCGCAGTTCCGCACCGAGGAGATCCTCCGCCAGCGGCTCGCCGAGCTGGGTGTGCGCGTGGAGCGCTCGACCGAGCTGGTCGACTTCACCCAGGACGCCGACGGCGTGGCCGCGACGCTGGTCGCCCACGGCGCGACCGAGACCGTGCGGGCCCGGTACCTGGTGGGCGCGGACGGCGGGCGCAGCACGGTGCGTAAGCGGCTGGGCATCGCCTTCCCCGGCGAGACCGACGAGAGCACCACGATGCTGTTCGCCGACGCGCGGGTGGACGGGGTCAGCCGCGACCACGGCCGGATCTGGCCGGCCGGCGACAGCATGGTCTCGGTGGTGCCGCTGACCGGGACCGACCTGTTCGTCGTCACGGCGCCGACGCCGGACAACCCGGACGAGCCGGTCGGTGAGCACCTGCAACGACAGATCACCGAGGCGTCCGGCCGCGACGACATCGCCGTGCGCGAGGTGACCTGGCACACCGTCTGGCGGGCCAACACCCGGCTGGCCGAGCGCTTCCGCGTCGGCCGGGTCTTCCTGGCCGGCGACGCCGGGCACGTGCACCCGCCCACCGGCGGCCAGGGCATGAACACCGGCATCCAGGACGGCTACAACCTGGGTTGGAAACTCGCCGCCACGCTGGCCGGCGCCGCCGACGTCCTGCTGGACAGCTACGAACCGGAGCGGATGGCCGCCGCGCGCGCGGCGCTGGACATCAGCACCGCGCTGTTGGAGAAGCACCGGCGGGGCGACGACGACGCCCACGTGCGCGGCCCGGAGGTCCACGGGCTCACGCTGAACTACCGCACCGGTCCGCTCTCCCGCGACGAGCGCGCCGAGCCCGGCGCGCTGCGGGCCGGCGACCGGGCGCCGGACGCGCCCGTGACCGTCGCCGGCCGGCCGACCCGGCTGTTCGACCTGTTCCACGGTCCACAGTGGACACTTCTGATCTTCGGCGCGGAGCACACCCCCACGGCCGCGACCTTGGGCGACCGGTTCGGTCCCGCCCTGCGCGCCCACACCGTGGTCCGGCCGGGCGTGCCGGCCGACGAGCACGCGCTGGTCGACAGCGACGGACACGCGCGGGCCGGGTACGACGCGCACGACGGCACCCTGGTGCTGGTCCGCCCCGACGGCTACGTGGGGCTGGTGGCCCACCCCGGCTCGGTCGAGCAGGTGGTGGAGTACTGGACCGCGCTGCACGGCACGCCCAGGGCGACGGTCGGCGCGATCGCGCGATAACCGCGGGGGTGCTCAGGTGGTGGGTCGGCCGGCCTCGGCACCGCCGACCCACCACGGCGTCGCGTGACCGGCGCGAGCCCGGCCCCCGGGTTGCTCCGGTGAGACCTGGACAACATCACGCCATTGGTCTAGACAAGTAGCCACCCCGCGCGGCCCCTCCCCTGCTCGCCGCGCGGTTCGGAGGTTGTCATGCGACGCCTGTCCACCGTCCTGTCCGCGTTCCTCCTCGCCCTGGCCGGTGTGCTCCTGCCCAGCACACCCGCGCTCGCCGCCGGCGAGACCGCGACCTTCGCCAAGGTCTCCGACTGGGGTTCCAGCTGGGAGGGCAAGTACACGATCACCAACACCGGCACCAGCGCGATCTCCACCTGGCGCGTCGAGTTCGACCTGCCGGCCGGCACCACGCTCGGCAGCTACTGGGACGCCCTGCTCACCAAGAACGGCAACCACCACACGTTCGCCAACCGCGAGTACAACGGCACCATCGCCCCGGGCGCGAGCGTCAGCTTCGGGTTCGTCGCCAGCGGCGCCGGCTCCCCACAGAACTGTCGGGTCAACGGCGCCGACTGCGGCGGCGCAACCCCCGGCCTGCCGGCGGCCCCGGCCAACGTCCGCGTCACCGGAGCCACCGCCGACAGCGTCACCATCAGCTGGGACGCCGTCCCCGGGGCCACCGGCTACCGCGTCTACGAGGGCACCGCGCTCCGCACCACCGTCACCGACACCACGGCCACCTTCACCGACCTGCCCGCCTGCACAAGCCGCACCTACACCGTCGCCACGTACAACACGGTCGGAGAATCCGCCCACAGCGTGCCGGTGACCGCGACGACCACCGGCTGCCAGCAGACCGGCCTACCCCGCCACGCGCTGATCGGCTACCTGCACGCGAGCTTCGCCAACGGCTCCGGCTACCTGCGCATGGCCGACGTCCCGGCCGCCTGGGACGTCATCAACCTCGCCTTCGGCGAGCCGACCTCGGTGACCTCCGGCGACATCCGCTTCACGCTGTGCCCGGCCTCGGAGTGCCCGAACGTCGAGTCCGAGGCCGAGTTCATCGCGGCGATCCGCGCGAAACAGGCGCAGGGCAAGAAGGTCCTCATCTCGATCGGCGGCGCGAACGGCCAGGTCCAGCTCACGACCACCGCCGCCCGCGACAAGTTCGTCCAGTCGGTCTCGGCCATCATCGACAAGTACGGCCTCGACGGCCTGGACATCGACTTCGAGGGCCACTCGCTGTACCTCAACGCCGGCGACACCGACTTCCGCAACCCGACGACGCCGGTGATCGTGAACCTCATCTCCGCGCTGCGCACCCTGAAGTCCCGCTACGGCACCAAGTTCGTGCTCACCATGGCCCCGGAGACGTTCTTCGTCCAGGTCGGCCACCAGTTCTACGGCGGCGCGGGCGGCGGCGACAACCGCACCGGCTCCTACCTGCCCGTCATCCACGCGCTGCGCGACGCGCTCACCGTGCTGCACGTGCAGGACTACAACTCCGGCCCCGTCATGGGCCTGGACAACCAGTACCACAACATGGGCAACGCCGACTTCCACATCGCGATGACCGACATGCTCAAGGCCGGCTTCCGCGTCGCCAACACCGGCCACACCTTCCCCGGCCTGCGCGAGGACCAGATCGCCTTCGGCCTGCCGGCCGCCGTCAGCGCCGGCAACGGCCACACCGCCCCGCCCGCCGTCCACCAGGCCCTGAACTGCCTGGCCCGCAACCAGAACTGCGGAAGCTACACACTGCGCGGCGGAGCCTCCCCCGCCATCCGCGGCCTCATGACCTGGTCGATCAACTGGGACCGCTACTACAAGTGGGAGTTCCAGAACAGCCACCGCCCGTTCCTCAACGCCCTCCCGTAACCGAACATCTACCCTGGCGGTCAGCGAACCGCTGACCGCCAGGGCGCTTCTGGTGTCCTGACAACCTCCGGACGAGGATGATCTACGGACCCAGGAACCAGCCCAGACACCCTGTGCGAAAACAAATGGTCAAAACAGGCCCCAACGCGCGATAAAGTGCCAGGTCAGCAAGTGTCGTCCCCGCGCACGCGGGGGTAGCTCTCGCCCATACCGTGCTTTTCGGGCACGTACGCGGTCGTCCCCGCGCACGCGGGGGTAGCTCTCTCCCTCGGAAATGGGCACGTTGGACAGCGCGGTCGTCCCCGCGCACGCGGGGGTAGCTCGCGTTGGTTCGCGGCGGGGATCTCGGCTCAGCAGTCGTCCCCGCGCACGCGGGGGTAGCTCGTACTCGTGGAACGGCGCGCCTAGCTGCCTCATGTCGTCCCCGCGCACGCGGGGGTAGCTCCGTCCTGGGGCACCTGCGACGCATCTGCCCCACGTCGTCCCCGCGCACGCGGGGGTAGCTCTGGCGGACCAGACCACCCGATCGGACGTCTAGCGTCGTCCCCGCGCACGCGGGGGTAGCTCGTTAAGTGCATGGCACGGTGACGCAGAGCACACGTCGTCCCCGCGCACGCGGGGGTAGCTCTGCGGAATTCGGCGAATGAGCAGCAAGCGTTCGGCTCCCGCACCTCGGCGAGCCCGCGCGGGTGACCTGCCGGTCATCCCAGGTCCGCGGTGCGGTGATCAGACTCCGCTTGCCCACGACGCACGAAGATTCGCTCGCGTGGGATCGCGCCCCCATCCCGTCGCTTCCGCTGTGATCACACCACGAATCACTGAGACGGAAACGTCTCCGTCGCCGGGTGAGCGCTGTGGAATCGGCCGCTGTTCCATGCTCGGCCCCGGTCGGGGATCTCGAACGCAGCCGGGCCGCCTTGGTCAGACTCGCGTGGTTGGCTGCTCGGGCTGCCCGAGCGTCAGGCGCAGCGCCTGGGTTGCGGCCTGTGCCGAGTCGAGCAGGCTCTGCCGGAACGGTTCCGGCAGTGTCCCGATTCTCAGGCCGGAGGCGTTCATCAGGGTGGTGAGTGCCGCGCGCTGCTCAGCGGTCACGCTGGCGTGTGCGCCGTGGTGGGGTTGTGCGGGGCACCCTGGCCAGTCACGGCGTCCGCCGCCGGTGGCCAGGAGATCGTGACCAGGCCATGCGTCTTGGTCAGCACGGCCGTGTCCTCGCCGAACTCGGGACGCTGCGAGCCGGTCGGCCAGTAGGCGAAGGCCGGCTCCAGGTGGCGGGCCCGGCGGTCCCACGCCCGGATCTGCTCGACCATCGCGGTGGCGGCGGCCTCGCCGTGCGGGCCGTAGGCGCGCGCGCCGAACTCCACCCCGCCGCCCTCGGGAACCGGGCGGACGGCCAGGTAGGCGAAGGAGTCGCCGCGCACGACACCGAACGGGAACCAGGTCTTGCGTTCGGCGGCCATGTCGGTGCCCTCGTCCACGGCCAGCTTGCAGAAGCCGGGCAGGAACGCGGCGAACCACAGGTGCAGGTCGGCGAAGGACACGCCGTGCTTGATCGTGACGCCGGACCAGACCTCGGTGCGGTCGGTCGCCAGCACCCCGTCCAACAGGTTCATCTCGGCCGGCGCGCCGTCGTCGAAGCGCAGCTTGACGTGGTGGCCGTTGCGGTCGGGCAGCAGGAAGACCCGCTCGTCGTGGGCGCCCCCGCCCTGCATCGGGACGAACCCGGCCACCTCCGCCGACGTGCTCAGCAAGTGGTCGCCCTGCCGGCGGAAGCCGATGACGCGGGTGATCCCGTTCATCCGCAACGGAACGACGATCCTGCCGCCCTCGGACAGGTGCTCCAGCCAGGCCGGCGCGAGGTCCCAGGCCCCGACCGTCACCAGGATCGCGTCGAACGGCTCGTGAAGCCCAGGCAGCGGGTTCCCGGCGTCGGCGAGCACCACCGTGACCCGGCTGCCGTATCCGGTCGCCTCCAGCAGCTCGCGGGCGCGGTCGGTCACCTCCGGGTCGATGTCCACGCTGACCACCCGGCCACCCTCACCGACGACTTCGGCCAGCAGCGCGGCGTTGTACCCGCCGGAGCCGATCTCCAGCACGCTCATGCCCGGGCCGAGCTCGGCCTGCTCGATCATCCGGGCCTGGATGTAGGCCGCGCTGGTCGAGGAGATGACCACACCGCCGGGGTCCCGCTTGATCGGCACCGACTGGTCGAGGGTGTAGGTGGCCTCCAGCGGAGTGCCCTCGGCGACGAACAGGTGCCGGGGCACCGTGCGGAAGGCCCGTTCCACGACGGGCGAGGTGATCATGCCGTTGGTCAGGAGCTGGTCCACCAGAGCATCGCGGAACTCCGCGGCACTGGCGTCGTCACGACGGAGAGTGTTCACCTGGTTACTCTTTCAGAAGAGAGGTTCTCGATCGCTTGCCTTGTCCAAGATCAACGAGCTGGCCTCCTATGGCAGGAACAGGCGCCAGCCTGGGCGGTCCGCGATGGTGATCTCGTGGTCGCCGTTGGGCCGGACCTCCAGGTGGAACTTCGCCCATGGGGGTTCGCCGAGGCCGTACCACTGCTCGTAGGCGCGCTCGACCGACTCCCACAGCGGGGTCGGCCCGCCCTCGGTCACCACGCGCGGCCGCTTCTTGGACAGGTCGACGGCGCACCACGACCCGTCCGACGCGGTGAGGGTGGCGGCCGTGGGAGTCCTGGTGCCGGGGTCCAGCCGGTAGCCGTAGGTGGTGCCCGGGGGCAGCAGTGGACTGGCCAGCATCCACACCTCGCGGTGGGTGTTCCACGGCTCCGGTGGCGCGGTGGTCGCGAACTTCCGTTCCTGCTCGGCTCGCTCGACCCGGGCCGGGGCCTGCCCGTCATCGCGGGCGTGGCGCGCGGGCATGAACGACGCCCAACGCGCGGTGAACGAGCCTTTCAACCGGTTGCCGTGCTTGGTGAGCAGCACGAGGTTGCCGGCGTCGAGTCCGATCTTGAGGTCGGCGAGCAGCCGGCCGTCCGGGGCGAGCTGGTCGGCCCACGCCTGCGGGATGCGGGGCACCGAACAGGTGGCGATGATCTTGTCGTAGGGGCCGTGCTCGGGCCATCCCCCGACCCCGTCCCGGGCGGCCAGGCGGGGCAGGAAGCCGAGTCCGCCGAGCCGTTGGCGGGCGAGCGTGACCAGCTCGGGGTCGACGTCGATCGAGAACACGTTGTCCTCACCGAGCCGTTGGGACAACAGCCCGGCGTTGTAGCCGGTGCCGGTGCCGATCTCCAACACCCGGTCCCCGTAGTGGAAGCACAGGAGTTCGAGCATCCGCACCATCAGGTCCGGCTTGGTGCTGGAGGAGACCGGGTGGCCTCGGCCGTCGATCGCGGTCACCAGCGTGGTGGTCGAGTACACCCGCTGCATCCCCTCGGGGGTGCTGAGGTCGATCTCCGACCACGACCCGTCGTGGGCTTGGGTGTAGGCGCGCGGCACCAACAGGTGGCGGGGCACGGCGCTGATCGCGGCGCGCCACGCGGGGTCGGTCAGGTCGCCGGACTCCGCGAGCTGGTCGGCGAGCCGTTTGGCGTGGGCGGTCCAGTCGGTGTTGGTCGTCGTCATCGGGACTCTCCGGGATTCACGGACTCGGGGGCGGTTTGGGCGGTGCCGCGCTCCTGACAGGAGGGACACGTCCAGGGCGGAAGGTTCTTGCCCTGGGCCAGAGTTGCGGCCGGGCGGTCCTGACAGCTCATGCCGCACACCGCCCGGTAGGTGCCCTGCTCGGGCTGGATCGGGGAGGGCAGCAGGAACCCCTTGTACACGCGGGGAAGGTGCAGCGTGTCGTGTCCGAGCCCGGGCAACCAGCCGTCGACGGCGTGTTTCAGGTCGCCGGGGCGAACAGCGACAGCGGCGGCAGTGGAAGACATGAGCGATCTCCGAGGGGTGTCGGGAAGGCCGAGCGCGACGCCGATCAGCGGGACTCGGTCTCCGGGCGCAGGAGCTTCCGGCGGCAGGGGTGCTCCGGTGGGGATGGGAAGGGCAGACCCAGTGCCTCGCGGAGCTTGGCGTCGCAGGTCGCGCACGTGGGCCACAGCCAGGCGTCGTTGTGATCGGCGCAGGTCTCGTCATCGATGGTCGGCCCGCACAGCAGGGTGACGGGCCAGTCACCGCGCCGCGCCGGTCCCAGGTAGACGTGGCGCAGGCCCCTGCCGTCGATTTCGGCCGGCTGCCAGGTGTGGGAGGTGGTGTCGAATCCGTTTCCCACGGTTCCTCCCGTTCGAGGTGCATCCGGCTTTCCGTTGCGGCACAGGGGGTTGCTGGGGTGGGCGTGGCCCTGCCCTCCCCGCCGGGGAGGAGGTGGCGGCGGGGTTGGGAGGGTGCGGGCAGGGCCACGCCCGTGGTGGCGCGCATCCGGGATTGGTTGCGGCGGGCGAAGTCGGGGGGCACCCCCGCAGCGCCCCGGGGCACCACCGGTGGAAGCCGGGTCAGCGCGGGTTGCGCACTGACCCGGGGTCTGGGGCGGGCGCGGCGGTGATGCGCCGCAGGCCCGCGATCAGGGCCTCGATGTGGTCCTGGATCTCCAGGACCCGACGGCCGTAGACGTAGGCGATGTCCCGTGTGGACAGTGGTAACCGCTCACCAGAGGGCCAGACGGCCGCCCTCCTGGTGGGGCGAGCGGAAACGAGCGCCGCCATGACAGTCGTCGTCTCGACCGGTGTCGGGGGTGCGGGCGCTTCGGAAGTCTCCTCAGCAGACGCGGAGGAGGCTGGCGTGTTCCAACTGGTCGTCATGTTCCCCTCCCTCGATTGCGGGGCGGACCCGTGGACACCAGGTGGGAATGGGGACTCACCCGTGGTGTTGCGGGACTGTTTGGCAAGGCCCCATCGCGTACGTAGCGCGAGGCGATCCGCCGACGAGAGACCACAGGCATGGCGCGCTTCCTGGGGTGGTGTTCGGGCGCGCGAGCCGGGCCGCTATGGTTGCCTCAGTTGCCGATCTTGTGCGCTGAGTCACTATCTCACTTGTGAGACGACTGTAGATCCGTTGCCACATGGCGACCATGCCCCATTCGAGTGGATCTCACATGTGAGACGTGTTCGTACTTCCTCGGAGCTGGAGGCTCTTCCGCATGACCAAGCCTTGGATGCGCATCAGCCCGCCCCTGATCAAGCGCTACATCGCGCTGCAACTCGTCCGGTTCCGCAAGAACCTGGGCGTGAGTCAGGGTGAGGTGCAGGCGGCCACCGGCGTCACGCGCGCGAACCTCGCGCAACTGGAGACGGCGAAACACCTGCCGAAGCCGGCGATCGTAGAGCGGCTGCTGACGTTCTACGGCGCACCCGAGAAGATTCGGGATCTCTGTCAGCTGGTCGAGGCCGCGAAGGTCGCCGATCCCTGGGCACACATCGAGAGCAACATCAAGGACTTCAACCTGTTCGTGGGCTTGGAACAGAGCGCGACCACCATCGAGTCGTTCGACGCCGTAGCTGTGCCGGGGTTGTTTCAGACACCGGCGTACGCACGGGCGGTCCTGGCCGCTTCCGCTCCCGCGTTGTCCGTGGAGGAGATCGAGGACTTCGTCGCGCAGCGCATGGAGCGACAGGCGGTGTTCAAGCGGGCCGATCCGCCGAGGGTGTGGTCCATCGTGACGGAGGGCGCGTTGCGCTGCATGGTCGGCGGGACACAGGTCATGGCCGAACAACTTGATCACCTGATCGAGATCGGACGTCAGCCCGAGGTGCGGATTCAGGTGACTCCAGCGGAGACTGGCGCACACGCAGGGATGCACGGGTCGTTCTCGGTATTCGGGTTCACCACGACTTTGATTGGCATCGGCTACCTGGAGAGCGTCGTGCGGGCGACGTTCGTCGATGAGCCCGAGGAGGTTGAGCGTCTTGTCGACGTGCTCAACGCCCTGCGCGTTACGAGCTTGAACCCGGCTGAGTCCATGGTGTTCATTGAGCGGGTACGGAAGGAGGTGACCAGATGATCAACACGTGGAGGACGTCCAGCCGCAGCGCTAACCACGGCGGCCAGTGCGTCGAGATCGGCGGCGGACCGGACACTGTCGCGATCCGGGACAGCAAGAACCGGACCGGTGGCCAGCTCACACCCGCGGTGCCCGCGTTCAGCGCGTTCATCGCGGCCGCGCAGCGCGGAGAGCTTGACCGGCCAGGGATGAGGTAGTAGCCCCCGAGCGGCGCTATCGCCCGGGGACCCACTACCTGACACCCCATCTTGCCGAGGTCGACTGACCCGCGGGCGCACCGCCCGCGGTGTTCTCCCAATTGGAGCCTTGTCCCCCGCACCCTCGGGGGACAAGGCTCCCGCCGTGAACACCGGCTTCCGAGAGGTGATCCCATGACGAAGTGGCGGAAATCCAGCCGTAGCACGGACAACGGGGACTGCGTCGAGACCGCACTGTTCGCCGGCGAGCACGTGGGTATGCGAGACAGCAAGAACCCGGCCGGCGGCACCCTGACCGCTGACCGCGCGACCTTCACCGCGTTCATCGCCGCAGTGAAGGCCGACAGGATCGGGAGGCGGTAGCAGAGTCCCCGAGCGGCCCTAACGCTCGGGGACCCACTACCTGACACCCCATCTTGCCGAGGTCGACTGACCCGCGGACGCAGCGCACGCGGTGTTCTCCCAATTGGAGCCTTGTCCCCCGCACCCTCGGGGGACAAGGCTCCAGCCAATGGAGGTGACCTCATGACGAAGTGGCGGACGTCCAGCCACAGCGCTAACCACGGCGGCCAGTGCGTCGAGATCGGCAGCGGCCCGGACACTGTCGCGATCCGGGACAGCAAGAACCGGACCGGTGGCCAACTGGCACCCGCAGTGTCGGCGTTCAGCGCGTTCATCGCGGCCGAATCCCTGGAGAAATCTGTATTCGTTGTCCACATCTAAAAGTGTGACTGCATGTAACAGCGGTTTCTATTGACTGCTTGTAACGCGCACCGTGGTGAAGCTGCCCGGGCTAGCTGGTTGACGCCTGACCGCACCTCAGCCACCCTGACCGCACCTCAGCCACGATGGACTAGAACGGTTCGCCAAGTTTCTCGCAAGATCATCAGGAGGTCAGATGCGTGCCCGGTTCTCGGCAAAGACCCAAACTCGCAGGTAGACAACTCGCCCACGCTGTTCGCCACCGACCGCACCGACCGGGTGACCTACATCGCCCAGGGCTGGAAGGTCACTGACCCGCAGGCGCTCGCGGACATCGGCCCGGTGCCCGACCACGAGACCCTGATCGAGATCCCCGAGGACGTGCTCAAGATGTACGTGCGCCGCTATCAGGAGCAGGAGGGGCAGAGCTGACTTCCCTCATCCAACCTGGCCCGGAGTTCCGGCAGCTCTTCCACTCCTTCGAGCACACCGCCTACCGGCTGGAAGCCCGCGACCAGTACGACGCCAGCTACGAGAACGAGTCGCTGCGCAAGTTCCTCGCGGACGAACCGGATGACCTGCCTTGGATGCAGAGCTGGCTCGACATGTTGCGCGAGGCCACAGCCAAGGGGCGGCGCTTCGCTCGTGTCCGCGTGGTGACACTGCCGCTCACCGACTACAGCCGCTTCGGTGTGTGGTGCGCCCAGTTCACCAACGGCGCAGGCGAAGACATCCGCTACCTCACGCGCGACAAGGCCGAAGCTGCTGGACTACCCGACCACGATTACTGGCTGTTCGACTCACGCAAGTTGGTACGGATGCACTTCGACGATAACGACGCCTTCTTGGGTGGCGAGATCATCGAGGACGCAGCCGAGATCGTGAAGCACAACTACTGGCGTGACGCCGCCTGGCATCACGCCGTACGACGGGATGACTTTGCCGCCGAACAACACCTCGGGCGCCTCTAACGTCCACGAGGCCCGCAACACCCTCGGCAAGCGACTCCGGCGCGCCCACCGCAGGCGCCCACGACGGAACGACCGCCCCGCTCGACGTGCTGAAGTCCGAGCAGGAACGCATCACCCGCGAGCTGGCAGGAGCACAACAAGCCATCGACCGCTGCTCAACCCAGATCGAAGCCGTGGTGCGAGTGGTCGAGGAGGCATTGCTGCTGTGCATCAACGCACACCGGCTCCTCCGGGGTCAGCGTGAAGTGCTGGACCAGCTCGTCACGGCCGGACTCCACCGGCCAGGACTCCAGCTTGCGGATCTCCGCCGGGGAGAAGAACTGCGTCGCCACCCATCACCCCGAACACTCCAGGACGCTGACGAGCAACATCATCCCCAGTCGATCAACCGGCCCAGCACCGGGAACGCATCACCGCAGGTCAGACCGCAAAACGTTGCCTACAGCGCGAAAACTACCGGAACCCCTACCCAGGGGAATCGGATGAGGAGCTGGTGCGGATGTCGAGTTGTCTGCTCTGCCGTGGGGTTGAGGCGGATTCGGAGCTGATGCGGGTGCAGGTCTGGGAGGACTCGTTGTGGCGCTTGACGACGGCGGTCGTGGGTGAGGTGCCCGGGTTCTCTTATCTGGAGCCGAAGCGGCACATCCGGTACGTGCACGAGCTCGACGGCGCGGAGGCGGTGACCTTCGGGGCCGTGCTCGCGGAGTGCTCGCGGGCGGTCAGGGAGGCGGCGGAGGCCGAGCTGGTGTACGTGTACGTCTTCGGCGGGTCGTTCGACCACCTGCACGTGCACCTGGCCCCGCACCACCGGGGCGGGCCGCTCAACGACCACATGATCCGGGGCGAGGTGGTCGAGACGAGGCTGGACAGCGGCGCGATCATGCAGTCCAGCAAGGACTTCCCGCCGCGCCCCGAGGAGGAGATGCGGGAGGTCGCCGAGCGCGTTCGCGCCCTGTTCGGCGCGTGACAAGTCTCCTGCTGCTGCAACCCGCGCCGGGCAGTGTCCCTGCTGGATGCGCCGTGAGGCGCATGGATTTTCGGGGTAGGTGCCGGTCCATCTGGGGTGATTTGTTTTAGTCAGCACTGAAGCCTTCGCGGCAACGACTTCGATGGCGACGGCAGCGCAAGGTGTCCTCTGAGGACAGTCCTCAGAGGACAGAGGAGGCGGGAAGTTCAGTCCTGGTCGGGCGTCCAGGCCATGACCAGTTCTAGCAGGCCGGGGAAGCGCGCGTTGAGGTCCTCGACGCGGACGTGGCTGCGGCGCTCCAGGCCGTACTGGCGCTGGCGGATGAGACCGGCCTCGCGCAGTGCCCGGAAGTGGTGGGTGAGCGAGGACTTCGGGCGGTCGAACCCGAACCAGCCGCAGGGGTGGTCGAACTCCTCGCGGTCCAGGAGGAGCTTGCGCACGACCTGGAGGCGCAGGGGGTCGCTCAGCGCCGCCATCACCGTTTCCAGTCGCAGGTCGGCGACCGCCGGCTCGGGCAGCGGGGCCGGAGCTCCCGCCGGCTCCGGCACCTCCCGGATGACGAACCGCTGCCGCGTGGTCGAGGGCATGTCGACTCCTCCCGGTCCTCTTGTACGAGTTTCATCGTACTAGGTGCTAAGTTCGAAAAAACTCGTACAAGAGCTCACTGGGGGAGCCATGGCGAAGAGCACGACAGCGCTGGCGCAACCACGCGCGGAGCGACCACGGGACGACGGCGACGCGACCGCGTCCACTCCCCCGGCCCCGACGCGGTGGGTGTGGCTGGCGGCGTGGCCGGTCGTCGCGGTGTTCGTCCTGTCCAACGCGGCCACACCGCTGTACGTGCTCTGGCAGCGCGAGATCGGCTTCTCGAAGGGCACGCTGACGGTCATCTTCGCCAGCTACATGGTCGGGCTGCTGGCGTCCCTGCTGGTGTCCGGCGTCGCCGCCGACCGGTGGGGCCGCCGGCCCGTGCTGCTGCCCGCGATCGCCCTGGCCCTGGCGACCTGCGTGATCTACGCGACGGCGTCGTCGGTCGCCGCGCTGGTCGCGGCCCGGCTGCTCACCGGCGTCGCCATCGGCGCGGTCGTCTCCGGCGGCATGGCGGCGGTCTCGGACGTGGCCGGACCGGGCCGCGCGCGGCTGGCCGCCCTGCTGGCCTCGACCGGGACCGTGCTCGGCGCCGGCACGGGGCCGCTCCTCGCCGGAGTCCTGTCCGAGGCGCTGCCGGCGCCCACCGTCACGGTGTTCGTCGTCGAGGCGGGGTTGCTGGTGACCGCGCTGCTCACGACCCTGGCCCTGCCGCTGCGGCGGCCCGCCGCGCCCGCCTCCGGCGCCTGGGTGCGCGTTCCGCGAGTGCCGCGCGGCACGGGCGCGCGTCTCGCGCTCGGCGTCGCCGTGTTCGCCCCGGGCCTCACCGCGACGTCCTTCGTGGTCTCGCTCGGCCCGTCCCTGCTGGCCAGCCTGCTGGGCTCCACCAGCCGCGTGGCCTCGGGGTCGCTGGCCTTCGTGGCGTTCGCCTCCGCCGCGCTCGCCCAGTTCGCGGTGCGGGGCCTTCGCCGGCCCACGATCCTCGTCGCGGGCGCGGTGGGCACCACCGCCAGCATGGTCGTGCTCGTCGTCGCGGTGCACACCCTGTCGGTCCCGGTCCTGGTCGCCGCCGCGGTGCTCGCCGGCGCGGGCCAGGGCATGGGCCAGCTCGGCGGCCTGTCCCTGCTCAACTCCGCGGTCCCGCCACGCCGGCTGGCCGAGGCCAACGCCGCGCTCAACGTCTGCGGGTACGTGCCGGCGGGCGCGCTGCCGGTGGCGGCCGGCTACCTCAGCGACGCCGTGGGCCTGACGGCCGGGGCGACGACCTTCGGCGTGTTCCTCGCGTTGCTGGCGGCCACGGGCGGCGTCGTGGTCCTCGCCGCCCGCCGCCGACTGGCCGAACCCGCCTGAACCCGGCCCAGCACCGAACGGGAAGAACGAGGAACACGGTGCTGGCACAGGACCTCGCCCAAGGCTGTGCCAGCACCGTCACCCGGCGAAGGGTGCGTCACTCGCCCTTGAGCTGACGCACCCGAGCCGGGCCGCTCCACAGGTCCTGCCCCGCGGCCGCGAGGCCCTCGACACCGGCCATGTACGGGTCCAGCGGGGCGGTGTCCACGCCGGCCTCGCGGGAGGCGGTGAGGATGTTGCCCACACCGGCGAGCTGGACGTCGAGCCCCTGCGCGATCTGGGGCGGCGTCCCCGACTTCCGGTCGGCGTCGATGTCGGCGGCGATGGCCGGGATCACCGCGATCATGCTCTTCAGCCAGGAGACGAGCAGCTCGGCGTAGCCGGTGGCCGTGCCGCCCTCGCGCGAGGTGGCCATGGCGGCGCCGTGCAGGAACCCGTCGAGCATCTGCATGTGGCCGCTGAGCAGCGCCAGGTCGTAGAGGGAGGCCAGGCCGAAGTCCTCACCGAGGTACTTGGCCGCGGCGGGCGCCTCCAGCGCCGCCCGGTGCTCCTGGAAGACCGACTCCGGGCCGCTGTAGAGGACGAAGGCCTCCGGGGTGGCCACGGTCGCCGGGATGGCCATGATGCCGCCGTCCAGGTACTCCGCGCCCAGGCCGGTGATCCACGCGGCCATCTCGTCGGCCTGCGCCGGGGTGCCGTTGGTGAGGTTGACGACGGTCCGGCCGCGCAGCTCCGCCGCCACCGGCTCCAGGGTCTCCCGGACCGTGCCGTAGTCCAGCAGGCAGACCACCACGATCTGGTTCGCGGTCACCGCCTCGGCGACCGAACCGGCGGCGACCGCGCCGTGCGCCGTCAGGTCCTGGGCCTTGGCGGCGGTGCGGTTCCACACGGTGGTCGGCTGGCCGGCGGCCAGGAAGGCCAGGGCCAGCGCGCGACCCATCGCGCCGAGGCCGAGCACGGTCACCGGTGCCTGACTGCTCACGTGTTTCTCCTGTCAGAGAGTGTTTCCTGAATGGTTCCGGGCCGGCCTGTTCCCAGTTTTGGGGCAGGTGGTGGAAGCGTCAACCACGCACAATCAGGTAAGCACTTACTTCCAGGATCGTGAGCAGGTCACAAGGGGTGCCGTGTCCTTCGCATTCCGCCAGTGCTCCGGAGTTGCTCCGTGAACCGGGATTGACGCGGCCGCCTCCTCCCCGAACACTGCCGCACGGCAGGCGACCGACCGGGGAGACACGTGCGCACCGACCGCTACCGCGACCTCCGCCACCTGGCACGGCTGGACCCCGACCGGGAGTACCACGCCATCTACCGGGCCACGATGCTGACCGAGTTCCCCTGGCAGGCGCGCCTCGGCCTCAACCTGGCCTTCTACCAGACCTACGGCATCCCGCGCGTCGCCGCGATCCTCGCCGGGACCGGCCAGATCACCCACCACACCCGGCAGCGCGCCAAGGCCACCGGGGCCGTCATGTTCACGCTCATCGAGCACGGCTTCGACCACCCGGCCGGACGCGCGGCGCTGCGCCGCCTCAACCGGGCGCACCACGCCCTGCCGGCCACCCACAACGACCACCTCTTCGTTCTCGGCGCCACACTCCTCGTTCCGCTGCGCTGGATTTCCCGTTACGGCTGGCGGGACCTCACCGACGTCGAGATCCGGGCGGCGCACCGCTTCCACACCCGGCTCGGGCATCTCATGAGGCTGCGCGATATCCCGGACTCCTACGCGTCTTTCGGAAAGTGGTTCGACGCCTACCAAACCGTGCACTTCGCCCCCACACCCGAAGCCCGGCAGTTGATGCGCGCCTCCCAGCGGTTGTTGGAGGACAGGGTTCCCCGTCCGCTGCGGCCGGTAATGCGCCGCGTGGGGCCCGCGCTGCTGGACCCGCCGCTGCGCACGGCCGTGGGCGGCGGCCCCGTCCCGCGCGTCACCGAACTCGGCCTGCACGCGGCCCTGCGCGCCGCCGCGCTCCTCCAGCGGACACTGCGCCCCCGCGTGCGGACGATCTCCGACACCGGCCACGGCCTGCCGCCCGAACCGGGCGACGCGGCGCGCAAGCCCTGACCCCGCCGCCCGACCGCGAGGAGTCACCACGCCGTTCCTCGGGTACTCCGGCCCCGTGGCAGACGTCCCGTCGGCGCGGAGGAGGCACAGGATGGCAACCGAGCAGGGTCGCGTCGGCGGCATCAGGGTCGTGGTGGTCGGCGCCACCGGCAACGTCGGGACCAGCGTCGTCAGCGCGCTCGGCCGCGACCCGGCGGTGAAGTCCGTCCTCGGCCTCGCCCGCCGCCTGCCCGAGTGGGAGGCCCCCAAGACCGAGTGGGCGCGGGCCGACATCAGCAAGGACGACCTGGTCCCCCTGTTCCGCGGCGCCGACGTCGTCATCCACCTGGCCTGGCTGTTCCAGCCCACCCACGACCCGGTCACCACCTGGCGGGTCAACGTGCACGGCGGCATCCGCGTCTTCGAGGCCGTCACCCGGGCCGACGTGCCCGCGCTGGTCCACGCCTCCTCCGTCGGCGCCTACTCCCCCGGCCCCAAGGACCGGGCGGTCGACGAGACGTGGCCGACCCACGGCTGGCCCACCGCCGGCTACACCCGCGAGAAGGCCTACCTGGAACGCGTGCTCGACGTCTTCGAGCTCGCCAACCCCGACACCCGCCTGGTGCGGCTGCGCCCGGGCTTCATCTTCAAACGCGAGTCCGCCAGCGAACAACGCCGCCTGTTCGCGGGGCCGCTGCTGCCCAACCGCCTCGTCCGCGCCGCCAACGTGCCGGTGGTGCCCAACCTCCCCGGGCTGCGGTTCCAGGCCATGCACACCGCCGACGTCGCCGAGGCCTACCGGCTGGCCGCGCTCAAGCCGGTGCGCGGGGCCTTCAACCTCGCCGCCGAACCCGTGGTCGACCCCAAGCTGCTGGCCGACATCCTGCACGCCCGGACCGTGCGGGTGCCCACGCCGTTCCTGCGCGCGGCCGTGTCCGCCGCCTGGCACCTCCACCTGCTCCCCGCCTCGCCCCAACTGCTCGACGCGGTGCTGCGCCTGCCGATCATGGACACCGGCCGGGCGCGCCGGGACCTGGGGTGGATGCCCCGGCACAGCGCCCGCGAGGCGATCGAGGAGTTCCTGAACGGTCTGCGGAACCAGGCGGGCATGCCCACCCCGCCGCTGGTGCCCGAAGTGCCCGGCGGCCGGGTGCAGGAGCTGGTGACCGGGGTGGGCAAGCGCCCCTGACCGACCAGGTCACTCCCCTGGCCCTGGCGGGACGCGTCGCAGCGAGTCGGCGGGGGCGCGGTGACCCCGCCGACTCCCCTGGTAGGCGAACCGCCGCACCCACCGCAGCCAGCGCGGGACCATCGGCAGGTCCGGCAGGCAGTTGACGACCGGGTCGAAGCGCACCTCGTGCTCCGCCAGACCAGACGGGACCACGCGCAACGTCAGGCTGGCGACCTGACGAGCTGGGAGCCCGGGACACACGACGTGCAGCGTGAACCGCACAGGCGCGGCAGCCACCCGCCGCTCCAGCCACTCCAGGGAGGCCGGCTCCCCCACCTCCAGATCCCGCGCCACGGCGAGCACCCACACCCGACGCCCGTCCAGCAGGTAGGGGGCGAGGCTGCCGTAACGGGCGCTGCCCCAGCTCCGGGCCGGGATCGGCAGGAGCCGGGAGCGCTGCCCCGCTCCGGTGCTGGACAGGAGGAGATCCCAGGGGCGCTCCTGCCCCGCCCAGGGTGGGACGCGCACGGCCAGGCCCAACACGTCCGGCCGGCCCCCGGGAGTGCCGACCCCCTTGGACATGCGGGCGATCACCGGTCGGGTTCCGGCGGGCAGCGCCAGCCCCGCGCCCTCCTCCACGGTCAGTTCGCCGGCGAGGAACAGCCCGCGCGGGTGGAACGCGCGGGCACGCCGCAGGCGCGCCAGGACGTCGAACGCGCCCGCGACCCACCAGGAGGGCCGCAGGACACGGGCTTTCCCCGTCGACGACTCGTCAGTCACGCCGGACGGGTTTCCCGGCCCGCCGCGCCCTAATCAGTCCTCTGTGGACACGCTCCGCCGTGCTCAGCCGGTCACGGCGACGAGCAGTTCGTCCCGGCCGCTGGCCCCGGTCTTGCGGAACAGGGCCCGCAGGTGGCCGTTCACCGTGTGCAGCGACAGATCGAGACCACGGGCGATCTGCTTCGGGGCGGAGCCGTCGCAGAGGAACGCCATGACCTGACGTTCGCGCGCGGTGATGCCGTACCAGTCGCAGAAGGACGGCAGGCGCTGCTCGACGGTCGCGGCCTGGATCACGACCGCGACGTCCCCCGTGGTGGCATCGCCCAACGGCTGCCCGTGGCAGGCGATCCAACGGCCGTAGCTCGCGGCGGGCCCCACCACCAAGGCGGGTTGCGCGCGCGGGTCCCGCGCGTGCTTGCGGGCCTGCGCCGACATGCCGGCGAAGAACACCTCGCCGGTGAACCCCGGCGCCCGCTGGTGGTCCTGGAGCTGGTCCCGCCACCGGTGCGCCTCCGGCGTGGCCGCCCGGATCAGGTGGTCGGGGCCGACCACGAGCACCCCCGGCGACAGCGTCGGCAGAGGCGACGTGAGCGGAGCCGAGGTGACGTAGCCCCGCAGCACCGCCATGAGCGTCGGCCCCAGACGCGCCGCCCGGGCCACGTCGTCGCCATCGAACGGCCTGCCGCCCTGCGCCCGCAACAGGCCGAGCGTCCCCCACACACCCACGTGGTCCCGCAACACCAGGCGCAACTCACCGCCCACGCCGTGGTGGGCGAACAGCCGCCGCGCCAACCGGTCCCGCTGTCCGTCACGCCCCCGGCCACCCACCACGCCCGCCGGCACCGGCCGCAGGACCAGGTCCTCCACCAGGCACGGGTCGTTGCCCAGGTAGCAGTTGCGCATCAACGCCCGGCCGAAATCCGGCTCGTAGCCGTGCCAGAAGCTGAACGACGCCGGCCCGAAACCGGCGGCCGGGCTGGTCCCCACCAGCCGCAGGGCGTCGTGCGCCACCACGGGGGCGACCGCCCGCGAGACCGCCTCGCCCAACTCCCCCGAACTCGCCCCCTGCCGGGCAGCCACCGTCAGGTCACGCAGCAACCGATCCGCCGACCGCACCACACGCTCCAGTCTGGTCGGCCCTCACCAGCCGCCACAACGCCCCTCCCCAACGCGCTTCCGCCGGGCGAAAAGAAGATTGTTTCGATCGGCACTGAAATCATCCTTCCAACGATTTCCGTTGACCGAGCGAAGAAGGACGTCAACGCGGTGAGCGGTCAGGGCTCCCGGCGGACAGCACGTCCTTGGCCACCAGGCGGGAGTCCACGAAGCACAGGCGGTACACGTCGACTTCCTCGAAGGGATTGCCGTTCGAGCGGTAGTACTCGCAGGCCGAACCCGTCGGGGCGGGGGCCGACCGCATGTCCTGGCGGACGTACCGGAACTGCTGGGCAGGCAGCACCGCCGCGAACTCCGCGCGCTCCTGCCCCACTCCCACGGCCTCGTAGTCGGCGGGCCGCAGCACGCAGGTGAGCATCTGGTAGGCGAAGAACACGGCGGAGACGGCCATGACCCCGCCGGTGACCACCGGGGCAGCGAACGCCAGCACGAACCTGAGCTGGACCCGACGGCGCGCGCGGGCGAGTTGGCGCGTGGATTCGGAAGGCAGGGCGCGGCCCCGGGCGTCCCCGGCCTTCTGGCTGGGGAACACCGGCTGGTTCGGCAGCGTGGCGACCAGCTCGAAGCCGCCCGCGTGCGCGCCGGCCCGCAGGGCTCCGCCGACCAGGTCGACCCGTTCCCGCAGCCCGACCAGGCCGTGGTTGCCGGGAACGAGGCCGGTCAGCGGCCCTTCGGCAGGCGCCGCGTTGACCACTCGGACGGTCGTCTCGCCGGGAGCGTCCGGTGAGTGGATGATCTCGACGGTCACCGGCGCCCCCGGCGCGTGCTTGGTGGCGTTGGTGAGTCCTTCCTGGACGATCCGGTAGACGGCGCGGTCGACCTGGGCAGCGAGTTCGGGCACCTCGCCGACGCGGCGCAACTCCACCTCGACGGCGGAGGCCCGGGCGCGGTCGACCAGCGCTTCCACCGTCTCGTCGGCGGGGACGCCGGAGTCCGGCTCCGCGCCGTCGCGCAGCACGCTGATCGTCTGCCGCAGGTGTTCGACGGCGTCGGAGGCGGCGGCGCGCAGCTCCCGCGCTTTCGCCCTGTCCTCGGGGGTGAGCGCCGGTGAGACCTGGAGCGCGCCGGCCCGCAGCGCGATCAGGCTCAGCGCGTGCCCCAGCGAGTCGTGCATGTCCGCCGCGATGCGGGTGCGCTCCCGGAGCCGGGCCTGCTCCTCGGCCTCGCGCTGCCGCGCCTCCAGGCTCTCCGCGCGCTCCCAACCACCCCGCACCAGCTCCCGCTGGGCGCGGCGGTACCGGCCGACCAACCACGGCAGAACCAACGCCACCGGCAGCACCGCGGTCATGAAGAACCACGCCAGGATGCTGACCCGGAGCAGCGCGCAGAGCACCAGGGCGAAGGCGACACAGGCGGCGATCGCGACGAGCGCCCGCCGGTGGTCGGCCGATCTCGCGCCCAGCAGGTAACTCATCGCGGCCAGCGCGAGAACGTACGGGGTGGCGGGGCTGACCGGGTGCGACAGGCCGAGCGCGGTCACCAGGGTCGCCAGTCCCAACGCGACGACCGGCGCGCGCCTGCTGACCGGCACCGCGACCGCCAGGACGGTCACCGGGAGCACGAGGTCGAGCCACAGCGAGGAGTCGTGGGCGTCCCGGTACCACAGCACGCCGACGGCGACGAACACCAGCCACAGGACCGCGTCCCGCACCCGGTGACGGCGGGATTCTCCCGGCGGGCCGGGCGCGTTCGCCGAAGGGTTCACCTTGGGGACAGTACAGAGTCCCGGCATGCCCACTCCCCGACTCCACCACTGGTGACCTGGCATTTCACTGCGGCGAACCCAACATGTGCCGCGCGGCCCCGCTTTCCGGGACTGTCCTGTGTGGAGCGACGGCGAGCACCCTTCGGACAGGCGGAGGGCGCCACACGCCGTGTGGGCGGCGCCCTCCGCCAACGCGACGTCGTCCCGGGATCAGGCGTCGCGCCGTCGCAGCACGGTCAAGCCGACGACGTGCGCCAGGACCGCCCAGCCCAGGACGACGCAGAAGCCGACCTCCGGCGGGTAGGGATCGGTGTGCCCCAACGCGAAGTGGTTGCCGGCGCTCTGCGGCAGAGCGTCGTTGACCGTGGTCAGGAACTCCCCACCGATGCCGACGAGCACGGTCGGCAGCGCGGCGAGCAGGAAGAAGACCGCGGCGAACGTGCTGGCCTCCGAGCGCAACGCCACCGCCGTGCCCACGGTGAGCACCGCGACCAACGCCAGGTACGCGCTCATCTTCAGCAGTTGGGACGCCACCTCGCCGAGCCCGAACGTCGCGTGCCCGCCGAAGGCCGGCCAGGCGATCGCCACCCCGAGGACGCCCAGCACGAGCCCGAGGACGAACGACACTCCCCCGGCGACCAGGGTCTTGGCGAGCAGCATGCGCGCCCGCACCGGCACCCACAGCAGCGTGGCGCGCACGCTGCCGTTGGCGTACTCGTTGGTCACCATCGTCATGGCGAGCGCGACGACGACGAACTGGACCAGGATCACCGCCGTGACCGGCGCGTTGGCCACCGGTTGGATCGGTTTGTGGTTGATGCGCGCGATCGCGGCGTAGTAGTAGGTGAAGACGCTCATCAGGCCGAGACCGGCGACGACGCAGCCCCAGGGGTTGCGCACCGACCACAGCTTGGTCCACTCCGACGCGACCGCGCCGGCCAGCCCGCCGCCGCGGGGCCTGCCCAGTGTCCTCTGTGGACTTGTGATCGTGCTCATCGGTCACACCTGCGCTTCCTGTCGCGGCGAGGGGTTCGCGCCGGCCGTGGAGCCGGGCACGGCGTACTCGACGCTCTCGGCGGTCAGTTCCATGTAGGCCTGCTCCAGCGAGGCCGACATGGTGCGGAGTTCGTGCAGGCGCACGGCGAGGGCATGCGCCACATCGCCCACGAACTCGACGGTCGTGCCGCGAACCACCAACTCGGTGTCGGAGACGACATCCACCCGCACCGCCGGGTCGGCGCTGTGGCTTTCGAGGCGGTGGCGCAACATCGCGATGCTTCCCGGTTCCGGCCCGCGCACCCGGACCGCCGTGGCCGCGCTGTTGGCGAGGAACTCGCTCATCGAGGTGTTGGCGAGCAGCGTGCCGCGGCCGATGATGACGAGCTGGTCCGCCGTCAGCTGCATCTCGCTCATGAGGTGGCTGGACAGGAAGACCGTCCGCCCCTCGTCGGCCAGGTTCCTGGTGAGCTCCCTGATCCACCGGACGCCGTCCGGGTCGAGCCCGTTGACCGGCTCGTCGAAGATCAGCACCCGGGGGTCGCCGAGCAGCGCGCCGGCCACGCCGAGGCGCTGGTACATGCCCAGCGAGAAGCCGCCGGCCCGCCTGCGCGCGACCTTGGCCAGGCCGACGGTCTCCAGCACCTCGTCGACCCGACGCGCCGGGATGCCGTTGCTGCGCGCCATCGCCAGGAGGTGGTCGCGCGCCGACCGCGCCGGGTGCAGCGCCTTCGCGTCCAGCAGCGCGCCGACCTCGCGCACCGGGTGCCGCAGCGCCGCGTAGGGCCGGCCGCCGATCAGCGCCTCGCCCCGCGACGGCCGGTCCAGGCCCAGGATCATCCGCATGGTCGTGGACTTGCCGGCGCCGTTCGGGCCGAGGAAACCGGTGACCCGACCCTCCCGGACGTCGAGTGTGAGGTTGTCGACGGCGACGGTGTCGCCGTAGCGCTTCGTCAGCCCCCGCAAGGTGATCATGTGACGCCTCTCGTCGGTCCCGCAGTGGTCGTCACGCTAGGGAGACCGGGGGTCCGCCCACATCGGTCGATCGCCAGGGACCACCCTGACCTTCGTCAGGTCGCCCGCACGACGGGTGGCGGGTCCCCGCGCGGCGCTGACCTAGGCTCGGGTCGCGAACCACAGTGGACGGAGGGGGACCGCGGTGATCCGGGTGCTGCTGGCCGACGACGAGGCCATGATCCGCGCGGGGGTGCGCGCCATCCTGGCCAGCGACCCCGGGATCGAGGTCGTGGCCGAGGCCGCCAACGGCAGGGAGGCGGTCGAGGGGGTCCACCAGCACCGCCCGGACGTCGCCCTGCTGGACATCCAGATGCCCGCGGTGGACGGTCTCACCACGGCGGCCGAGATCCACCGCACCCGGCCCGGGACCGGGGTGATCATGCTGACCACCTTCGGCGAGGACGAGTTCATCGCGCGCGCCCTGCACGAGGGCGCCGACGGCTTCCTGCTCAAGTCCGACGACCCCGACGACCTCAAGGCCGGGGTGCGGGCCGTGGCCGGCGGCGGGGCGTACCTCTCCCCCCGGGTGGCGGCGCGGGTGATCGCGGGCCTGCGGGCCGGGCGGATGGGCGCGGGCACTCCCAGCCGGCATCCCGTCGACCAGCTCACCGACCGGGAGCGCGAGGTGCTGGTGCTGCTCGGCTCCGGCATGTCCAACGGGCAGATCGCGCGGCGGCTGCACCTCGTGGAGGGGACCGTCAAGGCCCACGTCAGCACGATCCTGAGCCGGCTCGGCGTGCGCAACCGGGTCCAGGCGGCGATCGTCGCCCACGAGGCGGGACTGGTCGACGGCCTCGCCTGAACCAGCACGACGGGCCAGCACGACGGGCCAGCGCCGCTGACGCGCCCGCTCCCCTCTCCCCCTGTCTCCCCTGTCGGAGAGCGGGTTGTGCGCTTGTGCCTGTCGGGATGGCGGTCGATCTCTAGGCTGGCCTCATGCGACCGCCGAACGACGAGACCGGCACCTGGGAGAGCTCGTGGCTGGCCGCGATGATGGTGCTCAAGAGCGCTCAGCGGGTCTTCACCCCGGGCAACCGCCCGCCGGCTGAGCTCATCCCCCTGGTCGAGCCCGTCATCCGCCTCCGCGACGCGCTGCGGGCGTCACCGCCCGACCAGGAGGAAGCCCGCCGGCGCGCGGCGGACCTGGTGGCGGACCGGGACCTGATCACGTGGGCGTGCCAGCCGCACCACCCCAGCGAGATCCAGGAGTTCGGGGCGTCGTTGGGCTGGCTGGCGACGGCCCTGACCGCCTGAGCCCCGACCCGGGCGCGCGCCCACCTCCCGACTGGTCCACAGTGGACTGATCCGGGAGGTGGGCGCGGCCTCCGCGCCGAGGACGGACACGACGGAAACCGTCGGGATGCCGACGCGGAGGCATCCCAACGGCGTCCTTCCCGTCAGCGGCGGGAGCCTCAGCGGCGGGAGCCGACGTGGAGCAGCTTGTTCGGCGAGCCCTTCACGTCACTGATCTTGTTGGGGGTCGTGTCGGCGAGGATGGCGTCGGCCACCTGCGCCGGGGACTTGCCCGCGTTGCCGGACAGGCCCAGGTACAGGGCGGCGGCGCCGGCCACGTGCGGGCTGGCCATCGAGGTGCCGCCCATCGTCGCGGTGCCGCCACCGGGCTTGGCGGAGAGGACGTTGCTGCCCGGCGCGAACAGGTCGACGCACCGGCCGTAGTTGGACGCCACGTTCGGCGCCCGCCAGATCGACCGCTTGTCGGCGGAGTCGCTGGCCGCGACCGTGATCGCCTCCCGCACCCGCGCCGGCGAGACGTTGCAGGCGTCCCGGTTGTCGTTGCCCGCCGCGACCGCGACGGTGACCCCGGCGTTGATGACGGCGCGGGTGGCGCGGTCCATCGAGTCGCTGGCCGAGCCGGCCAGGCTCATGTTGACCACGGCCGGCTTCTGGGCGTTCCTCGCCACCCAGTTCAGGCCCGACACGATAGAACTGCCGCGGCTGTAGCCCGAGCAGTCCAGCACCCGCACGCCGACGACCTTGGCCTTCTTCGCGACACCGTAGGTCGACCCGGCGATCGTGCCGGCGACGTGCGTGCCGTGCCCGTTGCAGTCCTGGGCGACGGAGTCGTTGTCGATGAAGTCGTAGCCGTGCTTCGCGCGGCCGCGGAACTCCGAGTGGTTGACGTCCACGCCGGTGTCCACGACGTACACGGTGACGCCGGCGCCGGCGCTGCCGGGGTAGTTGTACTTCTTGTCCAGCGGCAGGTTCCGCTGGTCGATCCGGTCCAGACCCCAGACCGGGTTGTTCTGGACGTCAGTGGCCTTGACGATCTTGTCCTGCTCCACGAACTCGACCGAGGGCTCGGCCGCGATCCGCTTGGCCGCGGCCTCGTCGGCCTCCAGGGCGAAACCGCCCACCGCGTCGTAGACGTGCGACACCGTTCCGCCGTGCCGCGCCACGATCCGCTGGGCGCTCTGGGCGACCTGGTCGGCCCCGAGGACGGCGGAGTCCCGGAAGTGCACGATGTAGCTGCCCGCGACCGAGTCGGCCGCGTTCGCCTCGCGGATCTGCCCCTCGGCCGCGGCGGCGCTGGACGGGAAGGCCACCCCGAACGCGAGCGCGGCCAGCGCGGCCGTCACGCCCACGGCCGAGGCCCTCCGTGTTGAACTGCGCGAGGAATGCATGCAGCGAACTCCCTCATCTTTTTGCCCCGCCGGCGAAAGCGGTCCGCTCGGCGCGTGACCCGGGCAGTTGCAGGGGAAGGTCACGCCGGCAGACTGTCCTCGACAGGGCGATGCGGGACATCGGTATCCGAATTAACTAGGGATACGCAAAGAAACGAGGGGCCGGGGAAGCGCGATGCGCGGCGCGGCGATCACCTCGTGATCAGGGGCTGGCCGATCAACCCGACAACGGGCCCCACCGCGTCTGCGCCCACCACGACCTGTGTGTTCGCATTCCCTGTCACCGCGCCCAGACACAGTCGCACCACGGCCAGCGTCGGGCGGCGAACACGTCGAGGTGTTCCTTCTGCCGTTGATCTGCCGGCGCGGGAACAACAGCGCGCCGAACGGGGAGCCTCACGACGGAAACAACGGCCGGGAACGGAAACCGACAATACGCCCACGCGGCGTCGTCATCGCCACCCAGCCCGCCCGGGGGACGCGGGCGCCGATTTCGCCGGCGGAGTCGCCTGGCGGGAGAAAGCGCCCCGCCACTGTCCTTTGTGGACAGTGGCGGGACGGGGCGGGGCGGGGGAAGCGATCAGACGGTGGGCAGGCCCACGTAGTTCTCGGCCAGGGTGGTGGCCGCCGCCGTGGAGCTGACGGTGTAGTGGAGCTGGGAGAGCTGGAGGCGGTGCGCGAAGGAGTCCTGCCCCGGGTCGCGGTGCAGCATCGTGGTCATCAGGTAGGAGAAGTGCTCGGCGCGCCACACCCGGCGCAGCGCCTGCCGCGAGTAGGAGTCGAGCGCGGCCTCGTCGCCCTCGGAGAACCAGCGCAGCAGCAGCTCGGCGAGCAGCGCGACGTCGGCGACGGCCAGGTTGAGGCCCTTGGCCCCGGTGGGCGGGACGATGTGGGCGGCGTCCCCGGCCAGGAACAGCCGGCCGTGGCGCAGCGGCTCGGCGACGAAGCTGCGCATCGGGGTGATGCCCTTGTCGGTGATCGGGCCGGTGGCCAACTCCCAGTCGCCGTCGACGGCGAAGCGGGTGGCCAGCTCGTCCCAGATCCGGGCGTCGGACCAGGCGTCGACGTCCTCGTCCGGGGCGACCTGCAGGTACAGCCGGCTGACCTCCGGGGAGCGCATGCTGTGCAGCGCGAACCCGCGCTCGTGGTGGGCGTAGATCAGCTCCTCGCAGGAGGGCGGCACGCTGGCGAGGATGCCCAGCCAGGCGAACGGGTAGACGCGCTCGAAGACCTGGAGCGCGTGGGCGGGCAGCGACCGCCGGCCGATGCCGTGGAAGCCGTCGCAGGCGACCACCACGTCGCACTCCAGGACGTGCTCGTCGCCCTCGTGCCGGTACCGGACGCGCGGGCTGGTGGTGTCGAAGTCCTCCACGGCCACCGCCTCGGCCTCGAACAGCAGCGGGGCGCCGGACTCCAGGCGCAGCGCGATGAGGTCCTTCACGACCTCGGTCTGGGCGTAGACCATCACCCCTCTGCCGCCGGTGAGCGAGGGGAAGTCGATCCGGTGGGCCTGCCGGTCGAACCGCAGCTCGATGCCGTCGTGCCGCAGCCCCTCCCGGTCCATCCGGTCACCGGCGCCGCAGGCACGCAGGATGTCGATCGTCCCCTGCTCCAGGATGCCGGCCCGCTGTCGACGTTCGACGTAGTCGCGCGTGCGCGCCTCCAGCACGACGGTGTCGATGCCCGCGCGGTGCAGCAGGTGGCCGAGGAGGAGACCGGCGGGGCCGGCGCCGATGACGCCGACGCGGGTCCGGTGGGGACGCGTCATGCTGTTACTCCTTTGTGGACAGTGACGGTTCGGTCGGCCGACGCGGCGTCGAGCTCGGCGAGGACGCGCTGGGCGACGGCGAACGCGGAGTTGGCCGCCGGCACCCCGCAGTAGACGGCGGTCTGCAGCAGCACTTCCTTGATCTCGTCACGGGTGAGCCCGTTGGTCAGCGCGGCCCGCACGTGCATGGCCAGCTCCTCGTGGTGGCCGTGGGCGACCATCGCGGTGAGGGTGACGCAGCTGCGGGCCCGCCGGTCCAGTCCGGGCCGGGTCCAGATCTCGCCCCAGGCGTAGCGGGTGATGAGGTCCTGGAAGTCGGCGGTGAAGGGGGTGGTGCGGGCGACGGCGGCGTCCACGTGGGCGTCGCCGAGGACCGCGCGCCGCACCCGCATCCCGGCGGCGTGCCGGTCCGCGTCGGTGGTCGCGTCGGTGTTGGTGGCGTCCGCGTCGGTGGTGCCGGTGTCGCTGGAGTCGGTGTCGCTGGAGTCGGTGGTGTCCAGGTGCGCGAGCAGGGCCGAGGTGAGGGCGGCGGGGCGTTCGACCCCGGCGAGGTGCGCCGCTCCGGCGAGCTCGGTCAGGGTGGCGGTGGGGATGCCGTCGGCCAGCTCTCGGGCGTGCGCGGACGGGGTGGCCGCGTCGCGGCGGCCGCCGACGACGAGGGTCGGACAGCCGATCCGGCCCAGCTCCGCCCGCAGGTCGAACCCGGCCAGCGCGTCGCAGCAGGCGGCGTAGCCGGCCGGGTCGACGGCGGCCAGGTCGGCCAGCAGCGCGGCTCCCCGCGGCGCGCGGGCCGTGGCGGGGTCGGCGAACCAGCGGGCGGGCGCGGAGGCCACCAGCGACTCGACGCCCTCACCACGCACCAACGCCGCCCGCTCGTGCCACGCGGTGGGCTCGCCGAACCAGGCGGAGGAGCAGACCAGCGCCAGCGAGGCGACCCGCTCGGAGTGGTACGCGGCGAGGTGGGCGCCGATCCCGCCGCCGAGGGAGATCCCGACGTAGTGGAACCGCTCCCAGCCGTGGTGGTCGGCGAGGTCGAGGACGAGCCGCGCCAGGTCCGCGACGGTCGTGCGCCCGGGTTCGGGGCGGGGCAGCACGGCGGTCGGCGAGGAGCCGTGGCCCGGCAGGTCGTAGCGCAGCACGCGGTGGTGTCGGGCGAGCGCGGCGACCTGCGGTTCCCACACGGCCAGGGAGGTCCCCAGCGACGGGCCGAGGATCAGGGGCGGGGCGTCCTCCCGGCCGTCGAGGCGGTGGTGGAGCAGTGCGGTCACGAGTTCTCCCGGCGTGCGGTGGACTGCGGCTCCTCGGCGAGGGCCCGATCGACCAGAGCGCCGTCGAGCAGGGCGCGGTCGACCAGGGCACGGGCCGAGCCGAGGTAGGCGGTGGGGTCGGTGAGGTCGGCGAGCCGCCCCGGGGGCAGCGCGGCCAGCTCCGGCTCGTCCGCCAACGCCTCGGCCAGGCCGATGCCCTCGCTGGCCGCCCGGCGCGAGGCGTCGGTGACCAGCTTCTTGGCCCTGGCGGCGCCGACGAGGGGGGCCAGCGCGAGGCGCACCCGCTCGGAGACGATCAACCCCTGGGTGAGGTCGAGGTGGGCGCGCATGGGTTCGGCGCGCACCACCAGCCCCGCGACCAGCTCGGCGGCGTCGCGGGCGGCCCCGCCGGTGAGCCGCAACGCCTCCCGCAGCGTCTGCCACTCGGCGTGCCAGGCCCCGGCGGGCCGCTCGTCCTCGGCGGCGAGCGCGCCGAGCAGCACGGCGGCCAGGGCGGGGACCTGCCGGGCGGTCGCGGCGATCAGCGTGGCGCGCACCGGGTTGCTCTTGTGCGGCATCGCCGAGGACCCGCCGCCACCGCCCTCGGCGACCTCGCCGAGTTCGGTGCGGGAGAGCACCAGCACGTCGGCGGCGATCTTGCCGAGCGCGCCGGCGGTCAGGGCGAGCGCCGCGCCGAGGTCGGCGACCGGCGTGCGCAGGGTGTGCCAGGGCAGGGCGGGTTCGGCGAGCCCGGTCTCCTCGGCGTAGGCGGCCAGCAGCCGCAGCCCGAGGTCGTCGCCGTGCCCCTCCCCCAGCACGTGGAACGCGGCGAGGGTGCCGCCGGCCCCGCCGAGCTGCGCGGGCAGCGCGTCCCGGGTGGCGGCGAGCCGGCGGCGGGCGTCCAGGACCAGCGACCGCCACCCGACGGCCTTGAGGCCGAAGGTGGTGGGCACGGCGTGCTGGGTGAGGGTGCGGCCGGGCAGGACGGTGTCCCGGTGGGCGGCGGCGAGCCCGGCGAGGTCCGCGGCGACGCGGTCCAGGTCCGCCACGACCACCCCGAGGGCGCGGCGCGCCACGAGCATCGCCGCGGTGTCCAGGATGTCCTGGCTGGTCGCGCCCAGGTGGACGGAGCCGGCGGCGTCGGGGTCGCGCCACTTCACCGCCGCGGTGAGGTCCGCGACCAGCGGGATGACCGGGTTGCCGCCGGCGCGGGCGCGCACGGCCAGCGCCCGCAGGTCGTAGATCTCGGCCCGGGCGGCGGACTGGACGGCGGTCACGGCCGAGTCGGGGACGAGCCCCAGCCGGGCCTGCGCCCGGGTCAGCGCCAGCTCGGCGTCCAGCATCGCCTGGAGGAAGGCGACGTCGCCGGTCTCGGCCTCGACCGCCGACCCGGCCCGCATGGGCGAGAGCAGGCCGAGGTCCGCACCCGGCGGCAGGTCGCCGGGGTGGCCCGCCGCGTCCTCCCGCGAAGGCACGTCAGGCGCAGGCCCGTCACGCGAAGGCTCGTCAGGCGAAGGCTCGTCAGGCGAAGGCTCGTCAGGCGAAGGCTCGTCAGGCGAAGGCTCGTCAGGCGAAGGCTCGTCAGGCGAAGGCAAGGAAGACCGTCTCCTCGTGCCCTCCGTCCCCGCCCTGGAGACGGATGTCGAACCGGTACGTGCGGTCATGGTCCCGCTCGGCGAGCAGGGTCGCGCGGCGCTCGGGCGGCAGGGCGCCCAGCACCGGGTCGGCGGCCAGCGCGTCGGCGTGCTCGGGCAGGTAGATCCGGGTGAACAGGTGGTGCAGCAGGCCGCGGGCGAACACGCACACCGACAGGTAGGGCGCGGCGCCGGGCCGGTGCGGGCCGGGCGGGAGGGTGCGCACCACCCAGCCGCCGTCGGCGTCGGTGGCGACCCGGCCGAAGCCGGTGAAGTCCACGCCGTCGCGGCCGAGGAAGCCCCCGGTGACGGGGTCCCTGCGCATCGAGCCGGGCCGGCCGGTCAGGTCGCCGTCCGGTCCGGCCTGCCAGATCTCCAGCAGCGCGTCCGGGATCGGCTGGCCGGCGCCGTCCAGGACCACGCCCCGGACGGTGATCGTGTCGGGGTGGCCGGCGGGGGCGATCTCCCCGCCGGTCGGGAAGGGCAGCGCGTAGCCGTAGAACGGGCCGACCGTCTGCGACGGGGTGGGCGGCAGCGGGCTCACAGGCGTCCTTCCTCCATCCAGGTGGCGGCGGGGCCGTCCAGGACGATGTCCCAGCGGTAGCCCAGGGACCACTCGGGCACCGACAGGTCGTGGTCGTAGCTGGCGACCAGCCGCTGCCGGGCGGCGTCGTCGGTCACCGACTGCAGGATCGGGTCGTACGGGAAGAGCGGGTCGCCGGGGAAGTACATCTGGGTGACCAGGCGCTGCGTGAAGGCCGTGCCGAACAGCGAGAAGTGGATGTGCGCCGGCCGCCAGGCGTTGCGGTGGTTGCGCCACGGGTAGGGGCCCGGCTTGATCGTGGTGAACCGGTAGCGGCCCTCGTCGTCGGTGAGGCAGCGGCCGACGCCGGTGAAGTTGGGGTCCAGCGGGGCGGGGTGGTCGTCGCGCTGGTGCGCGTAGCGGCCGGCGGCGTTGGCCTGCCAGACCTCGACGAGCTGCCCGCGCACCGGGCGGCCGTCGCGGTCCAGGACGCGCCCGGTGACCGTGAGGCGCTCCCCCAGCGGCTCGCCGGTGTGCTGCCGGGTCAGGTCGGAGTCCAGGGCGGTCACGTCGGTGACGCCGAAGACCGGGCCGCTGAGCTCCACGTCCTCCGGGTCGCCCACCGACACCAGGGGCTGCTTGGGGTGGCGCAGCGCGCTGCTGCGGTAGGGCGGGTAGTCCCGGTCGGGGTGCTGCCGCGCGGGCGCGCCGGCCGCACGACTGTCCACATAGGACTGGTACTGCGCGGCGATCTCCCGGTCGATCTCCGCCTGGCTGGCCAGGGCCGGGGAGGACCCCGGCGGTGGGGACGGGGGCGTGCTCATCGGACGGCTCCTCGACGAAAACGGGCGGGGGTCAGCGTTCGAGCACCAGCGCGAGGCCCTGGCCCACGCCGATGCACAACGTGGCCAGGCCGGTGCCGGACCCGGCCTGCGCGAGCTGGTGGGCGACCGCGCCGGCGAGGCGGGCGCCGGAGGCGCCCAGCGGGTGGCCCAGCGCCACCGCCCCGCCGCGCGGGTTGACGATGCCGGGGTCGAGTTCGGGCAGCGCGGTCAGGCAGCCCAGCGCCTGGGCGGCGAACGCCTCGTTGAGCTCGACCACGGCGAGGTCGTCGAACGAACGGCCGGCCCTGGCCAGGGCGCGACGGCTGGCCTCGACCGGGCCGAGGCCGAAGTGCTGCGGCTCGATGCCGGTGACCGCGCTGGTGACCACACGGGCCAGCGGCTCGCGGCCCAGGGCGCGCACGCCCTCCTCGTCGGCGAGCAGCAGGGCGGCGGCGCCGTCGTTGAGCGGGGAGGAGTTGCCCGCGGTGACGGTGCCGTCGGCGCGGAACACCGTCCTGAGCCTGGCCAGGGCCTCCAACGAGGTGTCGTCGCGGATGCACTCGTCGCGGCTGGCCTCGACGCCGTCGACGGGGACCACCTCGGCGTCGTACTGGCCCTCGCGCCAGGCCACGGCCGCGCGGCGGTGGCTGTGCAACGCGAACTCGTCCTGGGCCTCACGCGTGATGCCGTACTTGTCGGCGATGAGCTCGGCGCCCTCGCCGAGGGCGACGGTCCACTCGGCCGGCATGCGCGGGTTGACCAGCCGCCAGCCCAGGGTCGTGGACACCAGCCGCTGGTCGCCGGCAGGGAACGCCCGCTCGGGCTTGGGCAGCACCCAGGGGGCGCGGGTCATCGACTCCACGCCGCCGGCGACCACGATCGAGGCGTCGCCCAGCGCGACGGCGCGGGCGGCCTGGATGACGGCCTCCATGCCGGAGCCGCACAGCCGGTTGACGGTCACGCCGGGCACGGTGGCGGGCAGTCCGGCCAGCAGCACGGCCATGCGCGCCACGTTCCGGTTCTCCTCGCCGGCGCCGTTGGCGTTGCCGAAGACGACGTCGCCGATCCGCGCGGGGTCCAGGTCGGGCGAGCGGTCGAGCAGCGCGCGCAGCACCCCGGCGGCGAGGTCGTCGGGGCGCACCGAGGCGAGCATGCCGTTGTAGCGGCCGATGGGCGTGCGGACGGCGTCGACGACGTAGACGTCGCGTGGGCGCTCGATCATCAGTGCTCCCTGCTCTCGTGGGCCGTGGCGGACGCGGCGACACCAGCGACACCGGCGGCGTTGACGACACCGGCGACACCGGCGGCAGCGGCGTTGAGCTCGGGCGCGAGCCGCACCGGGGCGGCGGTGCGGGCCAGGACCTCCTCGGCGCTGACCCCCTCGGCGGTCTCCACGAGGACGAGCCCGTCGGCGGTGACGTCCAGGACGCCGAGGTTGGTGATGATCCGGTGGACGCAGCGCCGGCCGGTCAGCGGCAGCGCGCACTCCTCGACGATCTTCGGCGTGCCGTCCTTGGCGGTGTGCTCCATGACCACGATCAGCCGGCGGACGCCGTGGACCAGGTCCATCGCGCCGCCCATGCCCTTGACCAGCTTGCCGGGCACCATCCAGTTCGCCAGGTCGCCGGCGGCCGAGACCTGCATCGCGCCCAGGATCGCGGTGTCGACGTGGCCGCCGCGGATCATGCCGAACGACAGGGCGGAGTCGAAGAAGGCCGCGCCGGGCAGCACGGTGACCGTCTCCTTGCCCGCGTTGATCAGGTCGGGGTCGACCTCGTGCTCGTGCGGGTAGGGGCCCACGCCCAGGATGCCGTTCTCCGACTGCAACACGACGTGCACGCCGGCGGGCAGGTGGTTGGACACCAGGGTCGGCAGCCCGATGCCGAGGTTGACGTAGGAGCCGTCGGTGAGCTCGGCGGCCGCGCGCGCGGCGATCTGTTCCCGGTTCCAGGCCATCAGCCGCGCACCGTCCTCTTCTCGACCTGCTTGTCGGCCGCCTGCTCGGGGGTCAGCGGCAGCACGCGCTGGACGAACACCCCGGGCAGGTGGATCTCGTCGGGGCCCAGCTCCCCCGGCTCGACCAGTTCCTCGACCTCGGCCACCGCGATCCGGCCGGCCATCGCGGCCAGCGGGTTGAAGTTCCGCGCGGACCGGTTGAACACGAGGTTGCCGTGCCGGTCGCCGCGCGCGGCCCTGACCAGCGCGAAGTCGGTGGTGATGCCGCGTTCCATGACGTAGTCGGTCCCGTCGAACGCGCGGACCTCCTTGGCCGGGGAGGCCACGGCGACGGACCCGTCGGCGGCGTAGCGCCAGGGCAGGCCGCCCTCGGCCACCGCCGTGCCGACCCCGGCCGGGGTGAAGAAGGCCGGAATGCCGCAGCCGCCGGCCCGCAGCCGCTCGGCGAGCGTGCCCTGCGGCACCAGCTCGACCTCCAGCTCACCGCCGAGGTACTGCCGGGCGAACTCCTTGTTCTCCCCGATGTAGGAGGCGGTGACCCTGGCGATGCGGCCGGCCGCCAGCAGGACGCCGAGGCCCGCGCCGTCGACGCCGCAGTTGTTGGACACCACGCTGATCCGCCGCACCCCGGTCTCGTACAGGGCGCGCACCAGCACGGTGGGCACCCCGCTGAGCCCGAAGCCCCCGACGGCGAAGGACGCGCCGTCCCACACGTCGGCGACCGCCTCGGCCGCGGTGGCCACCACCTTGTCCATCCGCACGCGCTCCGATCAGTCCGGGGTGGACGGCGCCACCGGGTGTTCGCCCAGTGAACTTTCGTTCACAATTGGCCCCGCCGAGTCTGGTCCCCCGGCCGATCGCTGTCAACGGTCCCGTTCGCACCCCCGCGTTCCAGCAGGTCGCGCTCGTCCGCCCCGGCACCGGTCAGTCTTGGTCGTGCCGGGACGCCCACCCACCCGCCACCAGCCCCCACCACCTCGTTATGGGCCGTGCGGGCGCACTCCGGGCACGCCCGGACGGACCTGGTGAAGGCGGCAGGCACACCGCGTGCGGGGATGCGAAACGCAGAGATGCCTGTTCGAGCGCCAGTTCAGCGCGGAACCCCCGGGGCTCAGCGCATCCGGACAGCAGTCAGACAGTCGAACGCGTTCCCCGGATGACAGATCCGGTTGACACCCCGCGCCGCCCTCACGCCGAGCTGGGCATCGGGACCACCACCGGGCCGGCCGGCTACCGACGGATTCCGCCCTGGCGGGGCGCCCGTTCCTGGCGAGCCCATCCCGCACAGCCGGCACGCGCCCCGGCTGGCGCGCAGCAGCCGGGGCGCGTCCGCCGCTGGAGCAGATTCACGCGCGGAGGCGGCGCAGGAACGGGTCGGTGGCCTCCCGGGGTCGCAGCCGCACCCGGGCGTCCACGCCCTGGGCTCCGCGCCAGCGCACCACGAGCGGGTTCAGGTCCAGCTCGGCGACCTCCGGCACCAGCTCCGCCAACCGTCCCACGCGCAGCAGCACGTCGGTCACGGCGGCCAAATCGAAGCGGCCCGCCGCGTGGTCGGCCAGCAGGGCGGGCGCCGCCCGCAGCCGGCCCACCATCTCGACCGCGTCGCGATCGGTGAGCGGGACCAGCCGACAGACGCGGTCGGCCACCAGGTCGGTGTCGACCCCGCCGAGGCCGAGGACGACCAGCGGCCCGAACACGCCGTCGTTGCTCACCCCGACCAGCAGTTCCCGGCCGGGTTCGGCCATGGGTTGCACCAGCACGCCGGTCAGGTCGTCGCCGAACCGGTCGCCCAGCCGGGCCACGGCGGCGCGGACCTCGCGGTCGTCGCGGAGACCGAGCAGGACACCGCCGCCCCGGCTCTTGTGCAGCAGGTTGGTGGCGACGGCCTTGACGGCGACCGGGCCGACGCAGTCGCGTGCTGCGGCGACCGCCGCGTCGGCGTCGCGGGCCACCGTGGCGGGCACCATCGGCATGCCGAAGTGGCCGAGCAGCCGCAGGGTCGCGGCGGGGTCCAACCACCCGCCCTCGGGGTTGGTCGCGAGGTGGTCGGCGACGAGGGCGCGTGCGGCGTCCACGTCGATGCCGGCCAGGTCCGGCACGGCGCCGGCCGGGCGTTCCCGCCAGGCGGCGTAGTGGGCCACGGCGGCCAGCGACCGCGCGGCCAGCGCGGGATCGGCGAACGCGGGCACGGTCCCGCCGGTCGCGGCGACCGGCAGCGGGCGCACCACGTCGAGCTGGCCGACGTGCACCGCGAGCACCGGTTTCCCCAGGTCCGGCCCCGCCTCGGCGACAGCGGGGGCCACCGCGTCGATCGGCGTGGCGACCGCGGTGGGCGCGGCCAACACGAGCACGGCGTCCACGTTCGGGTCGGCGCACACCAGCCGCAGGCACCGGGCGAAGACCTCCGCGCTCGCCCCGCCGGTGGTGTCGACCGGATTGGCCACGCCCGCGTGCTCGGGCAGCGCCTCGGCCAACCCGGCGCGGGTTCGCTCGTCCAGTTCCGGCAGCACCAGCCCGTACCGGGCGCACGCGTCCGCCGCCAGCACACCCGCCCCGCCCGCGTTGCTGATCACCCCGACCCGGGAGCCGGCCGGCAGCGGCTGCCAGCTCAGCAGACAGGTCACCGCCAGCACCTCGCTGAGGTCGTCCACCGCGATCACCCCGGCCTGCTCGTACAGGGCGTCCCTGGTGGCGGCCGGGGTGGCGGCCGCGGCGGTGTGCGAGGCGGCCGCCCGGCGCGCCACCTCGCTGGTGCCCACCCGCACCGCCACGACCGGTTTGCGGGCGGCCAGCCGGCGGGCCAGCCGGGCGAACTTGCGGGGGTTGCCGAAGGACTCCAGGTAGAGCACGGCGACCCGGGTGTCGTCGTCGTGCTGCCACCACATGAGCAGGTCGTTGCCGCTGACGTCGTACTTGTCGCCGGTGGAGACGAGGGTGGACACCCCGAGGCCGACGGCGGCGAGCTGGTCCAGCAGGGCGATGCCCATCCCACCGGACTGGGTCACCACCCCCACCCGGCCGGCCGGGGCCGGGCCACGGGCGAAGGTCGCGCTCATCCGGACCAGCGGGTCGGTGTTCACCACGCCCAGGCAGTTCGGCCCCACCAGCCGCATCCCGTGCCGGCGCACCGCGGCCAGCAGCCCGTCCGCGAGGTCACCGCGCTGGGTGAGCCCGGCGGTGATGACCACCAACGCCCGCACCCCGCGCTGCCCGCACTCCTCGGCCACCTCGGGCACCGCGTGCGCCGGCACGCACAGCACGGCGAGGTCCACGCCCTCGGGCAGGTCCCGGACCGAGGGCACCGAGGGCACGCCCTCGACCTCGGAGGCGTGCGGGTTCACGACGTGGCAGGCCCCGGTGAACCCGCCGGCGAGGAGGCCGCGCAGGACCGCGTTGCCGATGGAGTCACGACGCCGGCTCGCGCCCACCACCGCGACCGAGCGCGGTCGCAGCAGGCCCCGCAGGCTGGCCACGTCCGCGTTCCGCTCCCGTTCCCCGACGGCCTCCAGGTAGCCCTCGACCGGGTCCAGCAGCAGGGTCACGTGCAGCGTCCCGGCCTCCCGGCGCACCGACAGCGGCAGGCCGGCGTCGGTGAACACGCGCAGCATCCGCGCGTTCTCCGCCAGCACCTCGGCCACGAACCGCCGGACACCGCGTTCCCTGGCGGCCGAGGCCAGGTGCTCCAGCAGGAGGGTGCCCACGCCGTGGGCCTGCTGCCGGTGGTCCACGACCAGCGCGACCTCGGCCTCGGCGGGGTCGGCGAGCACCTCGCAGTGCGCCACCCCGACGAGCCGGCCGCCCAGGTGGGCGCCCAGGGCGAGGCGGTGCGCGTCCTCGGTCTGGACCAGGCGGGCGAACAGGGCGTCCAGGCCGACCGGGCGCGGGGTGAAGAACCGCAGGAACTGGTCCCGCTCGGGCAGTTCGGCGTGCAGGCGGGCCAGGTCGTCCTGGTCGGCCGGTCCCAGCCCGCGGACGTCGACCACGCGGCCGTCGGCGAGGACGGCGCGCACGGCGGTGGGTGGGGTGGTGGCGAGAGCCGTCATGGCGGTACTCCCTCATCGTCGCTGTCGCCGACGCTAGGCGTCGGCGACCTCGCGTCCTGCCCGCTTTGGTCCTCACTCGACGGGACCATCGGCCCGACCCCGCCGGGGTCGTCTCCCGCGGACCGCGGTCTGTCGCTGGGCCTGGTGGTGGCCGCCGGCACGTCAGCCCCGCCCCCGGCCCGCTCGGTTCCCCGCACCCGCACCTCCCGCACGCCGGGCACGGCCAGGGCGAGCGCGGTGGTGACGTTCCGGTCGACGGGGTCGTCGAGCTCGTCGTCGACCGTGACCGCGCCCTGGTCGACCCGCACGGTCCACCGGTCGAAGCCGCCGTAGACCGCCAGCCGGTGGCGCACCTCCGCCTCGGTGGTCACGTCCTCCCTCACCAGGGCCCGCACGAGATCCCTGCGGGTCGCGATGCCGACGAGCCGCTCGTCACCGTCGACCGCCGGCAGGGCGCGGAAGCCGTGGGCGCGCGGCGGCGGCCCTGACCGGGGTGTCGGGCGTGACTGTGATGACCGGGCGGGTCATGAGGTCCCTGGCACGCATCTCGGCCTCCTCGGCCTTCCTGGTTCCCCGGGTCCGCGTCGCACCGGTGCGGGGTTCCCTCCGGTGGTCAGCCGGCCGCGCTGTCCCGCACGAGGAGTTCGGCCACCGGGCGGCGGGGCACCGCCGGCACCGGGGACCCGAACCCGATCCGCAGCACCGTCTGCGGCTCCAGCCCCCCGCCGACCATCCGGCGGAGCTCGTCGCGCACCGAGGGCACTTCGATCACCTGGGACAGGAACGACACCGCCAGGCCCAGCGCGGTGGCGGTGAGCAGCACGTGTTCCATCGCCTGGCCGGTCTGGACCTCGGCGACGCGGCCCTCGTAGTGGGAGCAGAGCACCACGAGCAGCGGGTCGTCCTCGAAGTCCTTGCCGGTCAGCCGGGGGCGGGCCTGACCGCCGGTGAAGTCCCGCAGCACCCACTCGTCCTGCGGCTCCCGGCGCGGGCCGCCGGCGGAGGACGGCACACCGTCGGTCCGGTTCGGCTCCCGACCGGTCCACCGGGCCAGTTCCGCCCGGTACTCGGGGTCGGCGTGCAACAGCTCGGTGGCCCGGACCACCATCGCCCGCAACTCCGCGCGCTGCTCCCGGTCGCGGACGACGTGCAGCCACGCCCGTTCCGCCTCGGCCGCCTCCACCAGCGGCCGCCGATGCCCTTCGGGCACGGGCTGGTCCAGGAACGGCAGCCGGTTCGTGCGGCGCAGCGGGATCGCGCGCACCAGCTCGTCCAGCTCCCGCCTCGGCCGCGCCGGGCCGCCCCGGCGGACCACCGCCACCAGGCTCGGGCGCGCGTGGTCGGGCACCAGGCTGACCAGTGGTCGCACGCCGTGGGACTCGACGGCCAGCCGCAGGTTGAACAGGGCCGCGCCGCACGACAGGCGCAGCTCGCGGTCGTCGGGATCCACCACTGGCAACCGGCGCTCCGGGTCGGCGTGCACCTCGACGCTGTCGTCGCTCAGGCGGAACCGCCACGGCTGGGTGTTGTGCACGGAGGGCGCGGACGCCGCGGCGACGAGCACCGCCTCGACCTGGTCGGGGCTCAGGCCCAGGGCCTCGGGAAGCGCGGTCATGGCGGGCCTCCCTCCCGTCGGGGTGCCGCTTCCGCTGGTGTTTCCGCGACGGCACCCGGTTTCCGCGTCGTCACCGGTCGGGGTGTGGCCTCCCGGTCGCCGGCGGCCGGGGCGGTGGCGGACCAGCTCGTCCTCCATCCTCGCCGGTCACGCCCGACCCCGCTGGTGTCGTGCGGTCGGCCGGTGGGCCGTCAGGCCTGTTGGCCCACCTGCGGGCGGTGGATCTCGACGTGGGTCACGCCCGGTACGGCCTGGGCGAGGACCCGGGCCACGTGCTCGTCGGTGGGGTCGTCGAAGACGTCGCCGATGGTCACCACGCCCTGGCGGACCCGCACGGACCACCGGTCGAAGCCGCCGTAGATCTCCAGGCGGTGCCGCACGTCGGCCTCGATCGTGGCGTCGTCCCGGGTGAGGGTGCGCACGACGTCCCGCCGGGTGACGATGCCGACCAGCCGGGCGCCGTCGGTGACCGGGATGCTGCGGACACCCCGGTCGATCATGACCTTGACGATCTCGGCCACGTCGGCCCACCGCGGCATGGTGAGGGCCGGGCTGCTCATGACGTCCCCGACGGTCGCCGGGGGCGGCTGGTCCGGCGACGGCTCGCGCAGCAACTGGCTGCGGGGGTCGCGTTGGATGCGGTTCCGCATCACGTCCATCTCGGTGAGGATGCCCACGACCTCGTCCTCGTCGGTCACCACCGGCAGCGCGGTGAACCCGTTCACGGCCAGCAGGGTGGCCGCCTCCCGCACCGTCGTCTCCGGGCGAACCGTCGTGACGGGACGGGTCATGATGTCCTGAACTCGCATGACTGGTTCCTTCCGTCGTCCCCCAGCACCACCGACGCTAAGCCCGCGGAACCGGTGGGGCCGCGCGCTTCGGACCCCACCTGACGAGGACTTTCAGCCCTGCCGATCCGGCCGCTCGGCCCGGGCCCGCCGCATCCCGGCCGCCGCCGCGCGGCGGGTCAACCCCGCGGCCGCACCACCGCCACCGGGCAGCGGGCGGAGCGCAACAGCGCCCGGCTCACCGAGCCGAGGACGACCGCGCCGAGGCGGTGCCGTCCGTGCGTGCCCACCACCAGCAGCGCCGCGTCGTCCGAGCGCCGCAGGAGCTCGGACAACGCGTCCCCGCGCACCGAGGTGGTGTGCAGGCGGACGTCCGGCCACCGTTCGGCCAGCTCCGCGGTCGCCTCGGCGAGCACCTGCTCGTGGCGCTCCGGCTCGTCCGGGACCTCCCCGCCCAGCGCCGCCTGCCCGGCCCAGCAGTGCACGGCGTGCAGGTCCACACCCCGCCGGGACGCCTCGGCGACGGCGAACTCCACGGCCGCCCGCGCGGTTCCGGGGTCGTCGACCCCGACGACGACCGGCCCGTCCGGCGCGGACGGCTGCCGGTCGACGGGGACGGCGACCACCGGGCAGGCCGAGGTCACGCTCATGGCGCCGGCCGTCGAGCCGAGCACCGCCTCGGCGAGCGGCCCGTGGTGGTGGGCGCCGAGGACGAGCAGCGACGCCGTGGCCGACTCCGTCCGGAGGGCCAGCTCGGGTTGCCCGCCGGTCAGCTCCGTGCCCAGGTCCAGCGCCGGGTGGGTGGCCCGGACCTGGTTCGCCGCCCGGTCGAGGGCGGCGCGGCCCGCCTCGCGCACGGCCTCGTCGTCCAGGGGCGGGATCGGCCCGTTGAGCATGACCGGGGTGGTGTAGGGCAGGGCAACGTACACGTGGACCAGCCGCAGCGCGGCGCCGCGGCGGGCCGCCTCCTCGGCCGCCCACGCCACCACCGGGGCGTCCTCCTCCTCGATCCCCGAGACACCCACGACCACCGGCGGCGTCGGATGCTCCGCGTCCCGGCCCCGTCCGCCCGCCTGGCGCTCCTCGGACAGGGCGGCACCACCGCCAGCGGGTGACACGGGCGCCTCCGCGTCACTCCGGGTGAGCCCGTCCTCCACCCCCACCACGCCGGGAAGGGCGCGAACAGCGCGCGTCACCCGTTCTCCCTGGGCGTGTGTCGGCATCGAGCCGCGGAGGGTCACGACACCGTGGTCGACGCGGACCTCGATCCCGGTCGCGTCGCCCCCCACGACCTCGCCGAGCAGCTCGCACACGTCGTCGCGAACCCGCTCGTCCGGGCGCAGGTAGAGGCGGAGCAGGTCGCGACGGGCGACCACCCCGACGAGCTGACCGGTCTCGTCCAGGACGAACATCCGGCGCACGTTGGCCTGGGCGAGGCGACGGGCCACCGCCACGACCGGGTCGTCCGGCCGGACGCAGGCGGCGCCGCGGGTCATCACGTCGCCGGCCGTGAGCCCCTCCGCCCTGCGGGAGCCCTCCTCCGGGTCGGGCGTGGGCAGCAGCGTCGGCGCGCGGTCGAGCCCGGCCCGGTACTCCTCCTTGGCGAGCAGGTCGGCCTCGGACACGACACCGACGAGCTGGCCGTCGCTGTCGGTCACCGGGACCGCGCTGATCCCCCGGTCGGTCAGCAACGCCACGATGTCCTTGAAGCGCGTGTCCTCGCTGATGGTGACCACGTCACGCGTCATCACCGAGGCGACGGTGGGTACTGGCATCGGTTCCTCCGATGGGTGTCTGTCCGGAACAGCGCGGGTTGCCCTTCGGCCGCCGTCGGCGGACCAGGGACAGCGACCGGAACGTCCGGCGTTCGGCGGGTTCGGAGTGCCTGTCTGGCCGGCTGAGTACCCCTGGCCGGCGCGGGGAACGCGTCCGCCACCGGAGGTCGACCCGACCGGACGGAGACACCGGGAGCCAGGGCGACACCGCCTCTTCCCGGTGGGGGTCGCCGTCGGGGGCCCGGCCGGGGTGTGACACCCCGGCCGCGCGGATGACCTGGCCGGGCGCGCCGTCACCGCGGCGGGCCGCCGGCGTGCGGACAGCGGGGGGTGTGCGGCGCCCGGCCCGGAGGTCCCGGCCTCGCCAGACGAGCTTGTCGACCTCGACCACGACGAACGCCAGCGCCGCGACGCCCAGCACGCGCGCCCACGCCCCCGCGCCCAGCGGGGCGGTGTGGAACACGTGGTTCATCGCCGGCGTGTAGGTCATCAGCAGTTGCAGGCCCGCCATGGCGACCACCCCCGCGGCGATCCAGGGGTTGCGGCCCCGTCGGCGGATCGGCGCGAACCGCTCCAGCGAACGGCAGTTGAGCAGGTAGGCGACCTGCACGGCGACGAAGACGTTGACCGCGACCGTCCGCGCGGTGGCCAGGTCGGCCCCGGCGGCCAGCTCCCACTCGACCGCGGCGAACGACCCGGCCACGAGGACCAGGGAGACCAGCAGGACCCGGCGCACCAGGTCGGCGGTCAGCAACGGCTGGTCCGGGTCGCGCGGCGGGCGCCGCATGACGTGCGGCTCCTTCGGCTCGAACGCCAGCGTCAGGCCGAGCAGGACCGCGGTCGTCATGTTGATCCACAGGATCTGCGCGGGCAGGATCGGCAGGGTCGCGCCGAGCAGGACGGCGACCAGGATCACCAGCCCCTCGCCGATGTTGGTCGGCAGCGTCCACGCGATGAACTTGCGCAGGTTGTCGAAGACCCCGCGCCCCTCCTCCACGGCCGCCTCGATCGTGGCGAAGTCGTCGTCGGTGAGCACCATGTCCGCCGCGTCCTTGGCCGCCTCGGTGCCGTCCCGGCCCATCGCGATGCCGATGTCGGCCCGACGCAGGGCGGGCGCGTCGTTGACGCCGTCCCCGGTCATCGCGACGACGTGGCCGCGGCGTTGCAGCGACTCCACCAGGCGCAGTTTCTGCTCCGGCGACACCCGCGCGAACACCGTCGTGGCCTCGACGGCCTCGGCCAGCTCGTCGTCCGCGCACCGCGCCAGGTGCGCTCCGGTCAGCACCGGCGACGCCTCGGCGTCGGAGCGCGGGTGGAGGCCGAGTTCGGCGGCGACGGCGCGGGCGGTGCCCGGGTGGTCACCCGTGATCATCTTGACCTCGACGCCGGCGTCGCGGCAGGCCGACACCGCCGCCCCCGCCGCCGGGCGGGGTGGGTCGTGCATCGCCTGGAGCCCGACCAGGGTCAGGCGGGGCAGGGTGTCCTCGGTCAGCGCCCCGAAGCCGGGGGGAACGTCGAACCGCGCCAGGGCCAGCACGCGCAGGCCCCGCTCCGCCAGCCGGTCGGCGTCCGCGCGCACCCGCGCCCGGTCCAGGACGCCGACCGCCCCGTCCGGCCCGAGTTCGTCGTCGCAGCGGGCCAGCACGCGCTCGACGGCCCCCTTGACGTACCCCGCCGCCAGCCCGTTCCGCCCACTGTGGACGGTGGCCATGTAGCGGCGGTCGGACTCGAACGGCAGCACGTCCGCCCTGGGCGCCGACGACCGGACCGCCGCCAGGTCGAGCCCGGCCTTGACGGCCGCGGCGAGCAGGGCGACCTCGGTGGGGTCGCCGACGTGCCGCCATCCGTCCACTGTGGACTGCAGTCGCGCGTCGTTGCACAGCACTCCGGCCAGCAGGCACTCCCGCAACGCGGGTTCGCCGTCGGCGCTGACGACCCGCCCGCCGGTGCGCACCTCGCCCCGCGGCTCGTAGCCGCTCCCGTCGACGTCGTAGCGGCGGCCGCCGGCGAGCACCCCGGTCACCGTCATCGCGCCGGTGGTCAGGGTTCCGGTCTTGTCGGTGCAGATCACCGTGGTGCTGCCCAGGGTCTCCACGGCGGGCAGGTGGCGGACCACCGCGTTGCGCCGGGCCATCCGCACCACGCCGATCGCGAGCACGATCGTCACCGCGGCCGGCAGGCCCTCGGGGATGGCGCCGACGGCGAGGGCGACGGCAGCGGTGACCATCTCGCCCCACGGGCTGCCCCGCCAGACGCCCACCGCGACCGCCAGGGCGGCCAGCGCCACGATGACCGCGGTGAGCTGCCGGCTGAAACCGACCAGCTTCCTGGTCAACGGGGTCTGGGTCGGGCTCGCCCTGGCCACCAGCCGGTGGATGCGGCCCAGTTCGGTGCTCGCGCCGGTGGCGACCACGACCGCCCGGCCGCCGCCCCTGGTCACGACGGTGCCGGAGTACCCCATGTTGGTCCGGTCCGGCAGTTCGGTGGCCACGGGCAGCGGCGCGACGTCCTTGCCCACCGGCGCCGACTCCCCGGTCAACGCGGACTCGTCGACCTCCGCCGCGCTCACCCGGGTCCACCGCACGTCGGCCGGGATCCGGTCGCCGGCGTCGAGCAGGACGAGGTCGCCGGGGACGAGGTCCTCGGCGGCCACCCGGCGCGCGACGCCGTCGCGCAGCACCTTGGCCTCGGTGCGGGCCATGCGGGCCAGGGCGTCCAGCGCGCGCTGGGCCCGGGACTCCTGGAGGAAGCCGATGACGGCGTTGAGCAGGACGACGCCGAGAACGACCGCCGCGTCGACGAGTTGGCCGAGCGCGCCGGTGATCGCGGCGGACGCCAGCAGCACGAGGATCAGCGGGCTGGTGAACTGCTGGCCGAGGCGGCGCAGCGGGCCGTCGTGGTCGGAGGCGGTCAGGGCGTTGGGCCCGAGGCGCTCCCGCCGGCGCGCGGCCTCCGCCTCGGTCAGCCCGGCCTCCGGCGAGGTCGCCAGTTGTCGGGCCAGTTCGGGCGGCGTCAGGTGGTGCGGAGGCGGCGCCGTCTCCGCCGGCCCCGTCGCGGGGGTGGTCCGCTGCCACACGAGCTCCTCCTACCGGTTGGCGCCGAGGCCAGGAGACCGCCACGGCGACGAGCCCTGGTCGCACCGAACCGTCCACTATGGACTAATAGTCAGGCCAGTATGGGCTAATAGTCAGGCCAGGGCCGTGGTCACCGCGTCGGGTCGGAGTCGGGCACGAGCACGACCTCAGCCGACTCGGCGCCGGGCACGGCGCGCACCAGCGCCACCACGACCCGGCGCTCCGCCTCGTCGGCGAAGCTCCCGCGCACGGTGACGCGTCCACCCGACACGTGGGCCGCCCAGTGGCGCGGCCCGGCGTAGTCGTCGAGCTGCCGTTGGACGGCCACACCCGGGTACTCCCCCGGCGGCGTCGCTGGCCCGGTGCGCATGACGGCCTCCTCGGAGCCGGTTCCTGTCCCCTCCCACGCTAGGAAGCGCCGCCCGGCCACGACACGGACCAAGGTCCCACCGCGGATCGCGAACGTCCCGAGACGACCGGGGCGAGCGGCCCCGACGTCGCACCCGGCCACCCGCTTCCGCGGGTGGCCCCCGCCCCGTCGGCGACGGGGACCTTCGACCCGGCCGGCTCGGTACCTGCGCCCCGGGTGGCCCGTGCTCCTCCTCGGCTGTGCTGAACCCCGTCGTGCCGCAGCCAGCCGTGTCCTCGGCTCCCGAGTCCGACGGCACCGTCGAAAGGAACGCAATGGCAGCGAACCAGGCGTCCCCGACACCGGGTCGCGCGTTGGGGCCGTGGGCGGCGACCGCGCTCGTGGTCGGCAACATGGTGGGCTCCGGGGTCTTCCTCCTGCCCAGCGCGCTGGCCGCCTACGGCGGGATCAGCGTCGTCGGCTGGTTGGCGACCGCGACCGGCGCGGTGCTGCTGGCCCTGGTGTTCGCCAGCCTCGGCCGGTCCCACCCCGACGTGGGCGGCCCCTACGCCTACACCCGGCGCGCCTTCGGCGACTTCCTCGGGTTCCAGACGGCGTGGGGGTACTGGATCGCGGTCTGGGCCGGCAACGCGGCGATCGCCGTGGCGCTGGTGGGCTCCCTCGCCCACTTCTGGCCCGCGCTGGCCACCGACCGGCCGCTGGCCGCGCTCACCGCCCTCGCCGCGATCTGGGGGGTCACGGCCGTCAACGCGCTCGGCACCCGCCAGGGCGGCGTGGTGCAGCTCGTCACCACCGCGCTCAAGCTGGCGCCCCTCCTCGCGGTCGCGGTCGTCGGGCCGTTCCTGCTCGAACCCGCCCACTTCACGCCGTTCAACGCCAGTGGGGACAGCGGGGTCGGGGCGGTGGCGGCCACGGCCGCGCTCACCCTGTGGGCGTTCATCGGCATCGAGTCGGCCACCGTGCCCGCCGGCGACGTGCGGGACGCGGCCCGGACGATTCCCCGGGCGACCGTGGTCGGCACCGTCGTGACCGCGCTGATCTACGTGCTGGGCACGGTGGGCGTGCTCGGCGTGGTCCCCCGCGAGAGGCTGTCCGCCTCGACGGCGCCGTTCGCGGACGCCGCCGCGGCGCTGTTCGGCGGCTGGGCCGGCTCGGTGGTCGCCGCCGGGGCCGCGGTGGCGGCGTTCGGCGCGCTCAACGGCTGGGTGCTGCTCCAGGGCCAGGTGCCGATGGCCGCGGCCAGGGACGGCCTGTTCCCCGCCGTGTTCGCCCGCACCAGCCGCGACGGCACGCCGGTGTTCGGCCTGGTGCTCTCCAGCGTCCTGGTCACCCTGCTGGTGCTGACGAACTACACGGCGAGCCTGGTGGACCAGTTCAGCTTCGTGATCCTGCTGGCCACGTTCACCACGTTGGTCCCCTACGCCTACTCGGCCATGGCGGACCTGATGCTGCTGGCCACCGAGGGGGAGCCCGGGGTCCCCCGGCGCCGCGTCGCGCGAGGAGCGGTCGCGTTGCTGGCGTTCGGCTACTCGCTGTGGGCGATCGCCGGGGCCGGGCGGGACGTCGTGTTCCGGGGCACGCTCCTGCTCCTGGCGGGCATGCCGGTCTACGTCTGGCTCCACCACCGCCGACGCGAACGGCGTGGCCCCGCCGAAACCCCGCCGTCGTGCGCGCGGAGCGAGCCGGACGCGCCCGTCGAGAGCAGCCGCCCCCGCGACTCCGCGCTGACCGCGTGACCAACCCCGACCCGACGACGGAGGACGTGCGATGAAGCCGACGACGGCCGACAACGACGGAGGCGCGGCGCCGCGCTCCACAGTGGACAACGAGGTGGGGCGCCTGCGGCGCGTCATCCTGCACCGCCCCGGACTGGAACTCCTCCGGCTCACACCGTCCAACAAGGACGGACTGCTGTTCGACGACGTCCTGTGGACGCGCCGGGCGAGGCAGGAGCACGACGTGTTCACCGACACCCTGCGGGAACGCGGTGTCCTCGTGCACCTGTTCGGCGACCTGCTCGCGGAGACGCTGAAGCAGGACGAGGCCAGGGAGTGGGTGTTCGACCGGGTGTTCTCCTCCCGGGGCGTCGGCCCCGCGCTGCGCGAGGCCTGCGCGGCGATGGACCCGGTGTCCCTTGTGGACACCCTGGTCGGCGGGATCACCCGGCGCGAGCTCGGCGTGCCGGACGGGTCGAGCCTGCAGGCGGCCAGCACCGGCCCGGACGAGTTCCTGCTCCCCCCGCTGCCCAACCACCTGTTCACCCGCGACCCGTCCTGCTGGCTGCTGGGCGGGGTGACCCTCAACCCGATGGCGAAACCCGCCCGGCGCAGGGAGTCCACCCACGTGGAGGCCGTGTACCGGTTCCACCCGTTGTTCGCCGCCTCGGACGCGCCGCGGTGGCTCACCCCGGACAACGGCGCGCCCAGCCTCGAAGGGGGCGACGTGCACGTGCTCGGCCAGGGCGTGGTGATGGTCGGGCTGAGCGAGCGCACCACGGCGGAGGCCGTCGAGCTGCTGGCCGAGCGGTTGTTCGACAGCGGGGCCGCCCGCGCGGTCATCGCGGTGCGGCTGCCCAGGACGAGGGCGTTCATGCACCTGGACACCGTGATGACCATGGTCGACACCGACGCCTTCGCCGTGTACCCCGGCCTGGGGCGGCTGCGCTCGTTCACCCTCCGCCCCAGCCGCGGCGCCGGCGCGGCCCGCCCGGAGGTCCGGGAGAACGACGACCTGTTCGCCGCCGTCGGCGCGTGGCTCGGCCTCGGCGGCGTGCGCGTGCTCCAGGCCGAGCAGGACGTGCGGGCGGCCGAGCGGGAGCAGTGGGACGACGGCAACAACGTGCTCGCGATCGCCCCCGGCGTCGTCGTCGCCTACGAGCGCAACGTCACGACCAACACGATGCTCCGCAGGCACGGCATCGAAGTGATCACCATTCCCAGCGGCGAGCTCGGCAGGGGTCGCGGCGGCCCCCGCTGCATGAGCTGCCCCGTCCACCGCGACTCCCTCTGAGACCAGGAGACGATCCCCGTGAAGGACCTGCTCACCACCGCCGACCTCACGCCCGACGACGTGCGCGAGCTGATGCGGCTGGCCGCGCTGTTCGCCGAGGACCCCGACCACCACCCCGCCTTCCTGCACAACCAGGTGGTCGCGCTGTACTTCACCAGGCCCTCCACCCGGACCAGGGTGTCCACCGAGGCCGCGGTCGCCCGACTCGGCGGCACCCCGCTGACGATCAGCCCCGGCGAGCTCCAGCTCTCGCGCGGCGAGTCCCTGGAGGACACCGCGCGGGTGTTGTCCGGCTACGTGGCCGCGATCGTGGTCCGCGGCTCGTCGGACGAGCAGCTCGCCCAGTTCGCCGACGCCGCCACGGTTCCGGTGGTCAACGCGCTCACCAACGGCCAGCACCCCCTGCAGAGCCTGACCGACCTGTTCACCCTCCACCAGGTGTTCTCCGACCTGCGGGGGCGGCGGGTCGCCTACGTCGGCGCGGGCAACAACGTCGCCGTCAGCCTCGCGCAGGCGGCGGCGCTGTCCGGAGTGGACATCACCCTCGCCACCCCGGAGAACTACCCGCCCGACCCGCTGGAGCTGATGGCGGCGGAGAAGATCGCGGCCATGACCGGCAGCGCGGTGGAGCTCGTGAACGACCCCCGGGCCGCGGCGCGCGGCGCCAGCGCGGTCTACACCGACGTCTGGCTGTCGATGGGCGACGCGCCGGAGGAGGCCGGGGCGCGGCGGGCCGCGTTGTCGGCCTTCCGCGTGGACGCGGACCTCATGGCGCTGGCCCGGCCGGAGGCGGTGTTCCTGCACTGCCTGCCGGCCCACCGCGGGATCGAGGTGACCGACGAGGTGATGGACGGGCCGAACTCGGTGGTGTTCCGCCAGGCCGCCAACCGGCGCCCGGTCGCCCAGGCGGTGCTGTACGCCCTGTTGTGCCGGACGCTGCGCGGCGCGGAGCGTGGCTGGTGAGGGTCGTCGCCGCCCTCGGCGGGAACGCGTTGTTGCGGCGGGGCCAGCGCCCCGACCACGCCGTGCAGATGGAGAACGTCCGGGCCGCGGCGGCGGCCCTGGCCGGGCTCGCCCGGGAGCACGAGGTGCTCGTGGTGCACGGCAACGGCCCCCAGGTCGGCATGCTCGCGCTGGAGAGCGCGGCGGACCGGGACCTGGAGCGCCCCTACCCGTTGGACGTCCTGGTGGCCGAGACCCAGGGCATGATCGGCTACTGGCTGGTCAACGCGCTGCACGCGGAGCTGCCGGACCGCGAGGTGGTGGCGGTGCTCAGCCGCACCGCGGTCGACCCCGACGACCGGGCGTTCGCCCACCCGACCAAGTTCATCGGGCCCCAGTACCCGCGGGCGGAGGCCGAGCGGCTGGCCGCCGACCGCGGGTGGGAGCTGCGACCGGACGGGCGCGCCTGGCGCCGGGTCGTGCCGTCGCCGGAACCCACCGGCATCCCCGAGACCGCCGTCCTGCGCCGGTTGCTGGCCGACGGGTGCCTGGTGGTCACCGGAGGGGGCGGAGGCACACCCGTCGCCCTCGACGCGGAGGGCCGACCGCGCGGGGTGGAGGCGGTCGTGGACAAGGACCTGGTGGCCGCGTTGCTCGCCACCCAGCTCGACGCCGACGCGCTGCTCCTGCTGACCGACGTCCCCGGCGTCCTGCGGGGCTTCGGCTCCCCCGCACCGGAGCTGGTCGCCCGCGCGTCGGCGGCCGAGCTGGCCGAGCTGGACCTGCCCGCCGGCTCCATGGGCCCCAAGGTCGAGGCGTGCGCCCGGTTCGCCCGGACGGGCGGCCTCGCCGCGATCGGCCAGTTGACCCGAGCGCGGGACGTCCTCGCCGGCCGTGCCGGCACCCGGGTGACCGGATGACATCCGGCGACGGCGTTCACCACGCCGGAGCCGGGCGACCCCCCAGCCGCCGGCGGCCCACACGGCACTCGGTCGCTGCGCCGCGCACCCACCCGACGGTGATCCGCCCGCCCGGTCACCACGCGTCGTGCGGGGCCGCCGGTCTGGCCGCTCGGAGTGGCCCAACACCGGCGGAGGGAGCACCCGGACCGCCCACCGCGAGGCGGCTTCCGCCGACCTGCGCCGCCGCCTCGCAGGGGGCCGGGCCCGGGGCTCGATCTCCCGTCCTCGTCGCCGAAGCCGACCGCACCGCGCGCCGCCGACCCCGCGCGGCAAGGGACCTTGGCCCCTGGCTACTCGAAGCGGTGAACGGAAACCTGCGGGCATGGCGAGATCTCCTGGGCGGTGGAACGGTCAGCCCATGGCGACCGCCACGACCTCGCGGGCGGCCCGCATCGAGGTGCACGGCACGGTGCAGGGCGTGGGGTTCCGACCGTTCGTCTACCGCCTCGCGACCGCCATGGGCCTGGCCGGGGACGTCCGCAACGCGGGCGGCCACGTGGAGATCCGGGTCAGGGGCGCCGACCCCGAGCTGGCGGCGCTGTCCGACCGGCTGGTCGCCGAAGCGCCGCCGGCGGCCAGGATCAGCCGGCTCCTCGTCACCGACCTGCCGGCCACGACGGTGCCCGAGGCCGGCTTCCGGGTCGTCGCCAGCGGCGCGGCGACCGGAGCGGTCCCCGAGGTCCCCCCGGACCTGGCGACCTGCGCGGCCTGCGTGCGGGAGCTGTTCGACCCCGCCGACCGCAGGCACCGCTACCCGTTCCTCAACTGCGCCGACTGCGGGCCCCGGGCGACCGTCATCGAGGACCTGCCCTACGACCGGGCCCGCACCACGATGAGCCGGTTCCCGATGTGCTCGGCCTGCCGAGCCGAGTACCTCGATCCGGCCAACCGGCGGTTCCACGCCGAGCCGATCGCCTGCGCCGACTGCGGGCCGCGCCTGGCGTGGCACCCGGCGGGGGCCGACGAGCCCGCGGACGTCGGCGTCGACGCGCTGGCCGCCGCCGAGGACGCCATCGCCCGCGGCGGGCTGGTCGCGGTCAAGGGCATCGGCGGCTACCAGCTCGTGTGCGACGCGTCCGCCGAGGCGGCGCTCACCCGGTTGCGCGCCGCCAAGCACCGGCCCGGCAAACCGTTCGCGATCATGGTGGGCGACCTCCGGGCCGCCGACCGGCTCGTGCCGCTCGACGAGGAGGCCGCGGCGCTGCTGGGCTCGCCGGCCCGGCCGGTGGTGCTGCTCCCCCGGCGGGACCACGCGCCGGTCGCCGCCGCGGTCGCGCCCAATCTGCCCGTCCTCGGCGTCTTCCTGCCCTACAGCCCCCTGCACCACCTGCTGCTGGCCGACCTCGCCCGCCCGCTGGTCGTGACCAGCGGCAACCGGTCCGGTGAGCCGATCGCGACCGAGGACCGGCCGGCGCTGACCCGGCTCGGGCCGCTCACCGACGGAGTCCTGGCCCACGACCGCCCGATCACCGCCCGCTACGACGACTCGGTGTGCCGGGTGGTGGCCGGCCGGCCCACGACGGTGCGGCGGGCGCGCGGCTACGCGCCGGCGCCCCGCACCCTGCCCGTCCCCAGCCCGCGGCCGTTGTTGGCCGTCGGCGGGCACCTCAAGAACACGGTCACCCTGGTCGACGGCGACCACGCGGTGTTGGGACCCCACGTCGGCGACCTCGCCGACGCCGACACCCTCGACGCCTTCCACGAGACGATCCGCCAGCTCACCCGGCTGCACGCGGTGGACCCCGACGTCGTCGTCCACGACGCGCACCCGGGCTACCTGTCCAGCCAGTACGCCCGCCGCCGCCCCGCGTCGCGACGCCTCGCCGTCCAGCACCACCACGCCCACGTCGCGGCCACGGCGGCCGAGCACGGCCTGCGCGGCCCCTTCCTCGGCGTCGCCTACGACGGCCTGGGGCTCGGCGACGACGGCACCCTGTGGGGCGGGGAGATCCTGCTCGCCTCGCTCACCGGCTACCGGCGCGTGGGCCGGTTCGGCCGGGCCCCGCTGCCGGGCGGCGAGGCGGCGGTCCGCCGCCCGGCCCGGACGGCGCTGGGCTACCTCCTCGGCGCCGAGCCGCTGGGCTCGCCGGCTCCGGAGCTCCCGGCCGACGGGCCGCTGGGCCGCCTGCCCCGCGGCGAGGTCGAGCTGGTCCGGCGCATGATCGACCGAGGGGTCAACTGCCCACCGGCCTCCAGCGCCGGACGGCTGTTCGACGCCGTGGCCTGCCTGCTCGGCCTGGGCGGCGCGGTCAGCTACGAGGGCGAGGCCGCGGTCCGGCTGGAGGCCGCCGCCCACGGGCGCGGCGATCTCCGCGCGTTGGCCTGGCGCCTGGTCCGGCGGGACGGGCTGTGGGTGTACGACCCGCTGCCGACCCTGCGCGACGTGCTGACGGCGTCCCGGGAGGCGCCGGTGGCCGAGGTGGCCGCGCGCTTCCACACCGCGGTCGCCGAGGCGACCGCGGCCCTGGTGGAGCAGGCCGCCGCCGCGACGGGCGTGCGGACGGTGTGCCTGGGCGGCGGGGTGTTCCAGAACCAGCGGCTGACCCGGCTGGTGCTGGACCGCCTCGCCGCCCTCGACCTGACCACCCACCTGCCGGGGCAGGTGCCGACCAACGACGGCGGGCTCAGCTTCGGCCAGGCGGCCGTGGCGGCGGCCGTGCTCACGGGAGGGTGAGGCGCATGTGCCTGGGCGTGCCCGGACGGATCGTGACCGTCGACGCCCCGCCGGACCGTCCCGACCTGCGCACGGGGACGGTCGACTTCGGGGGTGTGCGCAGAGCGGTCTGCCTGGCCTACACACCGGAGGCGGAGGTCGGCGACCACGTGATCGTCCACGTCGGGTTCGCGATCAGCCGGGTGGACGAGGCCGAGGCCGCCCGCACCCTGGCCGTGCTCCGCGCGATGCCCGACGCCCTGGACGCCGAACTGGGCCCGGAACCCGAGGAGGGCGGAACATGAGGTACCTGGCGGAGTACCGCGACCCGGTGCTGGCCCGCCGGCTGCTCGCCGAGCTGGCGGCCACCGCGACCCGGCCCTGGGCGATCATGGAGGTCTGCGGCGGGCAGACCCACACCCTCGTGCGGCAGGGCATCGACGAGCTGCTGCCCGCCGGGATGCGCATGATCCACGGGCCGGGCTGCCCGGTGTGCGTCACCCCGCTGGCGATGGTCGACCGGGCCGTCGACATCGCCGCGCGGCCCGGGGTGGTCCTCACCAGCTACGGCGACATGCTGCGGGTCCCGGGCACCCACGGCGACCTGCTCGGGGTCCGCGCCCGCGGCGGCGACGTCCGGGTCGTCTACACCCCGCTGGACGCGGTGCGCGTCGCCGAGCGGCACCCCGACCGGCAGGTGGTCTTCTTCGCCGTGGGGTTCGAGACGACCGCGCCGGCCAACGCCATGGCCGTCCTGCGCGCGGCGGCCGCCGGCATCGACAACTTCAGCGTGCTGGTCAGCCACGTCCTCGTGCCCCCGGCGATCACCGCGATCCTGGACTCCCCGGACAACCAGGTGCAGGCGTTCCTGGCGGCGGGCCACGTGTGCACGGTGATGGGCTGGACCGAGTACGAGCCCATCGCGGCCGCCTACCGGGTGCCGATCGTGGTCACCGGGTTCGAGCCCCTCGACCTGCTGGAGGGCATCCTCATGGCCACCCGGCAGTTGGAGCGGGGCCGCGCGGAGGTCGAGAACCAGTACGTCCGCTCGGTGCGCCGCACCGGCAACACCGAGGCGCAGCGGGCCGTGCGCCGGGTCTTCCGGGTCACCGACCGGGACTGGCGGGGCATCGGCTCCATTCCCGGCAGCGGTCTGACGCTGACCGACGAGTACGCGGCCTTCGACGCCCAGCGGCGCTTCGCCCCCGCCGGGCTGACCACCCGCGAGAACCCGGACTGCATCGCCGGGGAGATCCTGCTCGGCACCGTGCTGCCCACCCAGTGCGCCGCCTACGGCACGCGCTGCACCCCGCGCACCCCGCTGGGGGCGCCGATGGTGTCCAGCGAGGGCACCTGCGCGGCCTTCCACAACGCCGGGCGTCGCCCCGAGCCCGCCCCCGCGCGAGCAGGAGAGTGAGATGAGCACCTCCGCCCTGACGACGAGCTGCCCCACGAGCCAGCCGGAGACCGAACACGTGCGACTCGGGCACGGGTCCGGCGGTCAGCTGATGGCCGAGCTGCTGCGTGAGGTCATCGCCCCGGCCCTGGGCGGCGCGGAGTTGGTGGAGGACGCCGCCGCGCTGGACCTCGGCCCGGCCCGCGTGGTGCTGACCACCGACAGCTTCGTCGTCACCCCCCGGTTCTTCCCCGGCGGGGACATCGGCGCGCTCGCCGTGCACGGCACCATCAACGACCTGGCCATGCGGGGCGCGCGCCCGGTGGCGCTGTGCCTGGCCTACGTGCTGGAGGAGGGGCTGCCGATCGAGGAACTGCGCAGGATCACCACCTCGGTCGCCGACGCCTCCCGCGCCGCCGGCGTCCCGGTGGTCACCGGGGACACCAAGGTGGTGGAGCGCGGCGGAGCCGACGGGATCTACCTGACCACCACCGGACTCGGCGTCCCGACGGCCGACGCCGATCCGTCGGCGCGGGGCGCCCGCCCCGGCGACCTGGTCCTGCTGTCCGGCCCGATCGGCCTGCACGGCACGGCGATCCTGTCCGCCCGCGAGGGGCTGGGCTTCGAGGCGGAGATCGCCTCCGACACCCGGCCGCTGCACCGGCTGGTGGCGGCCATGCTCGCCGCCGGCGGCCGGGGGGTGCACGCCCTGCGCGACCCCACCCGCGGCGGGCTGGCCAGCGCCCTCACCGAGATCGCCGCGGCCTCGGCGGTGGGCGTCGAGCTCGTCGAGGCCGACCTCCCGGTGCCCCCGCCGGTGGCCGCCGCCTGCGACCTGCTCGGCCTCGACCCGCTGCAGGTGGCCAACGAGGGCTGCCTGGTGGCGGTGGTCGACCCGGCGGTCGCGCCGGCCGTCCTGGACGCGATGCGGGCGCGGCCGGAGGGCGCCTCGGCCGTGGTCGTCGGCCGGGTCGTCGACGACCCGGCGCACCGGGTGCGCGCCCGGACCCTCGTCGGGTCGCACCGCGTCGTCGACGTGCTCGTCGGCGAGCAGCTTCCCCGTATCTGCTGAACCGGTGCCCTCCGGCCCGGCGAACCGGGCCGGAGGGCCCTGGCCGGGTTGGCGCGCAGAGAGCAGGGTCGACACATGACGGACCGTGTCGCGGTGATCGACCACTCGGCCCTGGTCGAGCTGGTGGGGCTGCTCCACGCCGAGGGCTACGTGGTGGTGGGTCCCACCCTGCGCGAGAACGCGATCGTGCTCGCCGAACTCGACGACGGCGACGACCTGGTCTCCGGCTGGGGAGTGGACACCGAGGCCGGGCGCTACCGGGTGGTGCGGCGCGCGGACGACGCGGTGTTCGCGCACTCCGCCGGGCCGCAGTCGTGGAAGTCGTTCCTGCACCCGGCGCGGCGGCGGCTGCTGTCGACCGACACCTCCGACGGAGACCTCACCGTGGAGCCCGAGCCGGAGCCGTCGCGCCGCATGGCGTTCCTGGGTGTGCGGCCCTGCGACCTGGTCGCCATCGGCGTGCTGGACCGGGTCCTGGCCGGTGGCCGGTACCCGGACCCCGGCTACACCGCCCGGCGGGACGGCGTCCTGGTCATCGTGGCCAACTGCACCGAGCCCGGCGCGACCTGCTTCTGCGTGTCCATGGGCGGCGGACCCCGCGCCCCCGCCGGATTCGACCTGGCGTTGACCGAGCGGGTGGACGACGCCGGCCACCGGTTCCTCGTCGAGGTCGGCAGCGCCGCCGGCGAGGAGCTCCTGGCGGCCCTGCCGCACCGGGCCGCCACCGACGCCGACCTGCGCGTGGCCGACGACGACCTGGCCGACGCCGCCGAGCACATGGGACGCGCCATGCCCGAGGTCGACCTGCGGGCGCTGCTGGTGGACAGCCGGGAGTCCCCGCACTGGGCCGAGGTCGCCTCCCGGTGCCTGGCCTGCGGCAACTGCACGATGGTGTGCCCGACCTGCTTCTGCACCACCACCGAGGAGGTCACCGACCTCACCGGCGAGCACGGCGAGCGGTGGCAGCGCTGGTCCTCCTGCTTCGACCTGGACTTCTCCTACCTGCACGGCGGCGAGGTGCGCACCAGCAGGCAGAGCCGCTACCGGCAGTGGATGACCCACAAGCTGAGCACCTGGTACGACCAGTTCGGCAGCTCCGGGTGCGTGGGGTGCGGGCGCTGCATCGTGTGGTGCCCGGTGGGCATCGACATCACCGAGGAGGCGGCCAGCCTCACCGCCCTCGCCTCCCGGGAGGTCGGGACATGACGACCGCGGCAGCCCCCACCCACGCCCGACGTCCCGACCCCATGACGCCGGTCCCCCACCGCGTGATCGAACGACGGCGGGAGACCCACGACACCGTGACCCTGCGCCTGGCCCCCACGGGGAGCGCCCTGCCCCCGTTCCGGCCGGGGCAGTTCACCATGCTGCTCGCCCCCGGCGTCGGCGAGGTGCCCATCTCGGTCAGCGGGGACCCGACCGCCACCGACGGCGTCCTGGAGCAGACGATCCGGGTGGTCGGCGCGGTCACCAGGGCGCTGACCGGGACCCCGGTGGGCGGGGTCGTCGGGGCTCGCGGCCCCTACGGCACCGAGTGGGACGTCCCCTCGGCCCGGGGCGGCGACCTGGTGCTCGTCGGCGGCGGGTGCGGGCTAGCCCCGCTCCGCCCCGCGCTGTTGGAGGCGCTCGCGCACCGCGCCCACTACCGCCGGGTGGTGGCCGTCCTCGGCGCGCGCGACCCGGAGAACCTGGTGTTCGCCGACCAGATGGCGCGGTGGCGGCGTCGCGCCGACGTCGAGGTCCACGTCACCGTGGACCGGGCGGGCCCGGACTGGCCGGGCCGGGTCGACCTGGTCACCGCGCCGCTCGCCGAGACCGCGCTGGAGCCCGCGCGCACCGTGGCCCTGCTGTGCGGCCCCGAGGTGATGATCCGCCGCTGCGCGGCGCTGCTGCTTGACCGAGGAGTGCCCGCCACGCGGGTGCGGGTGTCGTTGGAGCGCAACATGAAGTGCGGAATAGGCCACTGTGGACACTGCCAGCTCGGGCCGCTGCTGCTGTGCCGGGACGGGCCGGTCGTGCCGTACTCCGCGGCCGCTCCCCAGCTGGCCGTGCGGGAGCTGTGATGGCCGAGCGGAGCACGCCCACGCTGGCCGTCTGGAAGTTCACCTCCTGCGACGGCTGTCAGCTGACCCTGCTGGACTGCGAGGAGGACCTGCTCGCCCTCACCGGGCAGGTCGAGATCCGGCACTTCCTGGAGGCGTCGAGCCGCGCCGACCCCGGACCGTACGACGTCTCCCTGGTCGAGGGGTCGATCACCACGGCCGAGCAGGAGCGGCTGATCAGGCAGGTGCGCGAGTGGTCCCGCGTGCTGGTGACCATCGGCGCGTGCGCCACGGCCGGCGGGGTGCAGGCGCTGCGCAACTTCGCCGACGTCGAGGAGTTCCGCTCGGTCGTCTACGCCACACCGTCCTATGTGGACACCCTGGCGACGTCGACCCCGATCGCGGCGCACGTCCGCGTCGACTACGAGCTGCGGGGCTGCCCCATCGACCGCCGACAGCTCGTCGCGGTGCTGTCCGCCTTCCTCGCCGGGCGCGAACCCGACCTGCCCGACGACAGCGTGTGCACCGAGTGCAAGCGCCGCGGCAACACCTGCGTGATGGTGGCCGACGGCACGCCCTGCCTCGGCCCGGTCACCCACGCCGGGTGCGGCGCGCTGTGCCCCACCTACCGCCGGGGCTGCTACGGCTGCTTCGGGCCGGTCCGCGCGCCCAACACCAGGTCCCTCATCCGCCAGCTCCGCGTCTGCGGGATGGGCGACGCCGAGCTGGACCGGGTCTTCCACACCTTCAACGCCGCCGCGCCGGGATTCGCCTCCGCCAGGGGAGAGACCGATGAGCCATCGCAGTAGCCGGCACCTGCGGGTGGGCGCGCTGTCCCGCGTGGAGGGCGAGGGCGCCCTGCGGGTGCGCGTCCGCGACGGGCGGGTCGAGGAGGTCCAGCTCCGCATCTACGAGCCGCCCCGCTTCTTCGAGGCGTTCCTGCGCGGGCGGGCGCACACCGAGCCCCCGGACATCACCGCGCGCGTCTGCGGCATCTGCCCGGTCGCCTACCAGATGAGCGCCTGCCAGGCGATCGAGCGCGCCTGCGGGGTGCGGGTGGCCGCCGGGGTCGCCGACCTGCGCCGGCTGTTGTACTGCGGGGAGTGGATCGAGAGCCACACCCTGCACATCCACCTCCTGCACGCGCCGGACTTCCTCGGCGTTCCCGACGCCATCACGCTGGCCCGGCGCGACCGGGCGGTGGTGGAGCGCGGTCTCGCGCTCAAGCGGGCCGGCAACGCGGTGATGGAGCTGCTCGGCGGGCGCGCCATCCACCCGATCAACGTGCGTCTCGGCGGCTTCTACCGGCTGCCCGACCCCGCCGACCTCCGCCGGCTGCGCGAGCAGCTCCGGCAGGCCCTCGACGACGCGGTCGCCACCGCGGCCTGGGTCGCCACGTTCGACTTCCCCGACGTGGAGACCGACCACGAGCTGCTGGCGCTGCACGAGCCGGGCGAGTACGCCGTCGACCGCGGTGTCCTGCGCACCAGCGGCGGGCTGGAGTTCCCCGTCGAGGAGTTCCTCGACCACGTCGTGGAGCGGCAGGTCGCGCACTCCACCGCACTTCAGTCCACTTTGGACGGACGTCGCCACCTGACCGGCCCGCTCGCCCGGTACGCGCTCAACGCGCAGTGGCTGCGACCGGCCGCGGCGGAGGCGGCGAGGGCGGCCGGCCTGGACGGCCCGTGCCGCAACCCGTTCCGCAGCATCGTCGTGCGGGCGGTGGAGGTCGTCCACGCCGTCGAGGAGGCGCTGCACGTCCTGGACCACTACCAACCGCCCGCCGCGCCGCACGTCCCGGTGCCGGCCCGCGCCGCGGTCGGGCACGGCGCCACCGAGGCACCGCGCGGGGTGCTCTACCACCGGTACGTGCTGAACGACGCGGGCCTGCTCGACTCCGTCGACATGGTGCCGCCCACGGCGCAGAACCAGTTGGCCATCGAGGACGACCTCCGCCGCGTGGTGCAGGACAACCTGGACCTGGACGACGGCGAGCTGACGAAACTGTGCGAGCGCGCGATCCGCAACCACGATCCGTGCATCTCCTGCTCGGCGCACTTCCTCGACCTCACCGTGGAGCGGGCGTGAGCGACTGGGCGGTCGTGATCGGGGTGGGCAACGAGTTCCGCCGCGACGACGGGGTCGGCCTCGCCGTCGTCTCCCGGGTGCGCCCGCTCCTGCCCCGGGGGGTGCGGGTGGTGGGCACCGACGGCGAGCCCTCCCGGCTGCTGGACGCGTGGCGGGGCGTGCGGCTGGCGGTCGTGGTCGACGCCGCCACCGCCGAACCCGCTCGCCCGGGCCGGGTGCACCACAGCGCGGTGAACCGGCTGCCCGGCGGCCCCACCAGCTCGCACGGGATGGGGCTGCCGGAGGCGGTGGAGCTGGCCAGGGCGCTGGACGGGTTGCCGGAGCGGCTGGTCGTGCTCACCATCGAGGTCGCTGACGTGGGCTTCGGCCTCGGCCTGTCCCCTCCGGTCGCCCGGGCGGTGCCGGAGGTCGCCGAGACGGTGCTGCGCGAGGTCGGGGCCGCCACGGCGGGCGACGGGGCACCGCGCTGAGCACGGCGCTGAGCACCGCGCCACCGTCCAGGCCGGGCCCGGACGAGGCGTGCCGCACGAGGACCCGTCAGGGAGCGTGATGCGGAATGACCGCCAGGTCGCACGGCGCCGTCGTGGTGGGGTTCGACGGGTCGGAGTCCGCCCGCCGGGCGGCTCGCTGGGCCGCGGCGGAGGCGGGGAGCCGGGGCAGGCCGCTGCTGGTGGCGCACGCCTTCCGCTGGCCGCTGGCGGAGCTGGCCTGGCTCCGGCTGCCGGTCTCGGCGGTGTCGGAGGAGCCGCTGCGCAGGGCGATGGCGGCCGAACTCGACGACGTCGCCGAGCAGTGCCGGCTCGCCGTGCCCGGGCTGCGGGTGCGCACCGAGGTCGTCTCGGGCGAACCGGTGGCGGCGCTGGACGCCGTGGCGGGTGACGCCGAGCTCCTCGTGCTGGGGGCCTCGGAGGTGAACTCGGCCGTCACGATGCTGGTCGGCTCGACCGCCACCGACCTGGCGCGACGCGTCGTCACGCCGATGGTGCTCGTGCGGGGCGAGCCGCGGGAGCGGCCGGTGGCGGCCGGTCGGGTCGTCGTCGGCGTCGACGGCTCCCCGACCAGCGTCGAGGCCGTCGGGTTCGCGGTGGAGTTCTGCGCCCGCCACCGCGCCGGACTCGTCGCGGTGCACGCCTGGCCCACGCTCCCCTTCGACGCGCTCGACCCCGCCCGCGCCTGGGGCGTCGACTGGGCGGCGCTGCGGGAGGAGGCCCAGGACACCCTGTCCCGCTCGCTGGCCGGCTGGTCCGACCGCCACCCCGACGTCGAGGTGCGGCGGGTGGTCGGCGAGCAGCGGCCCGCCGAGGCGCTGCTGCGGGAGGCCCAGGACGCCGACCTCGTCGTGGTGGGCAGCCACGGCCGCGGTGCGGTCCGCCGGGTCCTGCTGGGCTCGGTCAGCCACACCCTGCTCCGGTACGCGCCGTGCCCCGTGGCGGTCGTGCGACCGCACGCGCGGTCGGAGCCGTGACCGCGCCACGACCGCGGCGGACCGCACGCGGCGACGCGGAACGGACTGAACGGGCTGAACGGCCTCGCCCACCGTGCCGTTGTGCCCTGGGCCGGCCCGCGCCGCGCGGGCCACAGTCGAGAGACGACCGCACTCCACAGGGAGCAGCCATGACCGGTAGGAGCACACCGGACCGTCGCACCATCCACTCGGCGTTGGCCGTCGCCGGCCGGGCGCCCTCGCTGCACAACACCCAGCCCTGGCGGTGGGAGGTCGACGCGCACTCGGTGCGCCTGCACGCCGACCGGTCCCGGCAGCTCCCCGCGACCGACCCCGCCGGGCGGCAGCTCGTCATCAGTTGCGGGGCCGCCCTCCACCACGCCCGGGTCGCCTTCGCCGCGCTGGGCTGGCGCGTGACGGCGCACCGACTGCCCCGCCCCGACCAGCCGGACCACCTGGCCACCCTGGAGTTCGTCCGCCACCCCGAGATCGACCCGGACGAGGTGGCGTTGGCGTTGGCCGCCTCCCGGCGCCACACCGACCGGCGGCCGTTCCTGCCCGACGCCGTCCCGCGTCCGGTGCTGGACCGGTTGACGAGCGCCGCCGCCGAACAGGGCGCGCGGTGGGTCGTCGTCGACCAACCCACCGCGCGTCGCGAGCTCGTGGTCGCCATCGGCCACGCCGACGCCACCCAGCGGGCCGATCCCGCCTACCGCACCGAACTCGCCGCGTGGGCCGGCCGCTCCGGCGTGGCCGACGAGGGCGTGCCCGCCGCCAACCTCCCGGACCGGCGGCCAGGGGACCGGGGCATGCCCGCCCGGGACTTCCAGCAGGCCGGGCTCGGTTCGCTGGCGGCGCCCCACGCCGTCGACGACGGCGCGGCGCTGGGCGTGCTGGCCACCGACGGCGACGACCAGGGCTCCTGGCTGGCCGCCGGGGAGTCCCTCAGCGCCGTCCTGCTGGCCGCGACCGACAGCGGGTTGGCCACCTGCCCCCTCAGCCAGGTGCCCGAGGTCGAGCCGGCTCGGGACCTGGTCCGGACGGCGGCCCTGGGTGGCTCCGGCCAACCCCAGATCGTCCTGCGGCTGGGCTGGCCGGCCGGCGACCCCCTGGGCATCCCCGCCACCGCCCGGCGCCCCCTCGCCGAGACGGTCTCCGTGCCCCCTCCCTGGTGACCGCGGTGACCGGCTTCGACGCGCCGGACGAGCCCGGCTCGTGGCGCGCCGGGGACTGTCGGCGAGGGGGCCACGACGTCGAAGGTCGGTGGCCGCCCGCCACGCGACCCAGGCTCGCGCGGTGGGCGATCTGGTCGTCGCGTTCCGGTCAGGTGAACGCGATGCGCCGGGTGCGCAGCGCTGTGCGGGTTGACCGGTGCGAGTACGCCTTGTCCGCGATCACCGCCTCGGGCCGGACGCGGGGGTCCCGGCCCGGGGGCGGGCAACACGGATGCCGTCGAGCAGTGGCAGCGGTTGCGGGTTGTCCCCGGCCTGACCGGGTGTGATCAGGATGCGCAACGGCAGAGGCGCGTCCGTCGACCACGAGGTGGATCTTGGTGCTCAGTCCGCCCCGGGCCGCTCGTGCGCAACCTTCCACGGTTCGCACCGGTCGGGCAGGTCCCACCACGGAGCGCCGGGGCGCAGCCACCACAGGATCGCGTTGATCACCTGGCGGTGATCCCGCCACCCGCGACCACACCCCGACACCGGTAACAGCGGCTCGACCGCCGCCCACGCCCGATCGGTCAGCTCACCACGCCCAACCGTGCGCCAGAACCACCAGACACCCCGATCTCCGACTCACAGGACACCGCCCAAGCCCTCACAGGCGTGAGTGGTCCGGCTTTCCATGACGACTCGCCGAGTCCGCGTCGAGAAACCACGCGGAGCGCGGGGTTCAGCCGACCGGGTTGCGCACCACCGCCACCGGGCAGGGCGCGTGGTGCAGGGCCGCGTGGCTGGTCGAGCCGAGCAGCATGCCGGTGACGCTGCCCCGGCCGCGGGCTCCGAGGACCAGGAGCTGGGCGTGCTCGCTCCCAGCCGTCGTCAACAGCGCCCTGGCGGGCCGTTCCGGCACCACCCGCACCTCGACGGGGACCTCGGGATACTCCTCGCGCCACCGCACCAGCCGGTCCAGCAGGGCCTGTTCGGCGCGGTGGCGCTGCTCGTCCCAGCCGACGTCGGCGGTCAGCAGGTGCGTGAGGAAGTCGCTGTCCACCGGGTTGTGCCAGGCGTGGACGGCCAGGAGCGGCACGTTCCGGTCGGTCGCGGCGCGCAGGGCGAAGTCCACCGCCGCGTCGCTCAGGGGTGAGAGGTCCACCCCCACCATCACCGGCCCCTCCGCCGGCGCCCCCTCCGTCAACGATGCCGTGGCGTCCGCGCCCGTGCGCACCACGACCACCGGGCAGTGCCCCGCCGACGCCAGAGCCACTCCCACCGACCCCACCATCAGGCCCGTGAAGCCACCCAGCCCCCGACTGCCCACCACCACGAGCCGCGCCTCCCGGGACCGGTCGATGAGCACCGCCGTCGGCGACGCGGTCACCAGGTGGCCCCGCACCTCGACGGACGGCTCCTCCGCCCGGCACGTCGCCACGGCCTCGGCCAGCACGGCGTTCGCCGCGTCCCGCAGGGCCTGGTGGCCGCCCTGGACCAGCCAGCCACCGGGAGTGCGCACCACCGGCCACAGCGACGCGTGCACCACGTCCAGCGGGGCCTTCCGGCGGCCCGCCTCTCGGGCCGCCCACCGCGCCGCCCGCTGCGCGCTCGTCGAACCGTCCACCCCGACCACGACCGGTCCCACCGCGCGCATGGCCCGCCTCCTCCGTCTCGACGTGCCCAGCATGCGGCGACCCCGTCCAGGTCGGCAGGGCAGAAGGTCCCCCGCCCTTCAGGCGTCCCGCTCTTCCGGCGCCGGGACGGGCCGGGCCGCCGGCCGCCGGCGAGGCGCTCGCCCCGAGCTGGCGCCCGCTGTCCGTCGCCGCGTCGAGAGCGCCCGCACGGCCTTGTCGGCGCCGTCCGCGAGCAGGACGGCGGGAACCGCGCACAGCGCCAGCGCCCAACCCCACGGGCTCGGCGTGGTGCCGCCCAGCAGGGCGGGCACGTACGGCGCGGACAGCACCGCCAGCAACACGGCCAGTTCGAACACCACCGCGAACCACAGCAGGGTGTTGCCCCGCAGGCCCACCCGCCCGACCCAGCGGGTCTCGCTGCGGCAGGCGAAGGCGTTGGCGAGCTGGCCGAACACGACCGCGGCGAAGGCGGTGCCGGAGGCCGTGGCGAGCAGGCCGGCCGGGGCGTCCTGCCCCAGCCGCCACCCGCCGCCGAGCAGCACCAGCACGAACGCGCCCACCGCGACCAGGGCCTCGGTCGGGCCGAGGACGGCGAAGGCGCGGCGCACCACGCCCCCGTCGATCAGGCGGCCGCGACGGGCCGGCCCGGCCATCGTGCGGGAGTGCGGCGGCTCGGCGCCGAGCGCGAGGGCGGGCAGCAGGTCGGTGCCGATGTCCAGGGCGAGGATCTGCAGGACCGACAGCGCCAGCGGGACGGACCCGCCCGAGAGCGCCCACACGACGAACGGCGCCAGCTCGGCCACGTTGTCGGTCAGGTGGTAGGTCAGGAAGCGTCGGATGTTGGCGAAGGTGGCCCTGCCCAGCTCCACCGCGCCGACGATCGTGGCGAAGTGGTCGTCCAGCAGCACCAGGTCGGCCGCCTCCCTGGCCACGTCGGTCCCGGAGGCCCCCATGGCGACGCCGATGTCGGCGGCGCGCAGGGCGGGGCCGTCGTTGACCCCGTCCCCGGTCATCGCCACGACGTGCCCCCTGGCCTGGAGCGCCCGCGCGATGCGGAGCTTGTCCTCGGGCGTGACCCGGGCGACCACCACGCCGTCGCGGTCCAGCAGGCGCCCCAGGGCGGCCTCGTCGGGTGGCAGGTCCCCGCCCGCCACCACCAGCTCGTCCTGGCCGAGCAGGCCCACCTCGCGGGCGATGGCGGCGGCGGTGGCCGGGTGGTCGCCGGTGATCATCGCGACCCGGATGCCGGCGCGGCGGCAGGAGGCGATGGCAGCGGCGACGTCGGGTCGGGGCGGGTCCTCCAGCCCGACCAGCCCCAGCAACTCCAGGTCGTGCTCGGGGTCGTCGGCCGCGGCCGGGACGGGGGCGCGCCGACGCGCGACGGCCAGCACGCGCAGCCCGGTTCGGCTCATCCGCAGGGCGGCGGCCTCGGCGTCCTCGGCGGCCTCGGGTGGGGCGGCGCAGCGCGGCAGCACCGAGTCCATGGCCCCGGTGACGTGCACGCCGTCGACGTCGACGACCGAGGAGCGGCGACGCCGGGGGTCGAACGGGTGGCGTTCCCGGGCGCGGGGTGGCTCGGGCACGCCGGCGCGCGCGGCCAGGACGTGCAGCGCCACCTCCATCGGGTCGCCGACGGGACGCCACGCGTCCTGCTTCCGCACGGCGTGCGCGTCGGGGGAGCAGCGCGCGGCGCTGTCGGCCACCGCGCGGACCGCCTCGCGCACGGCCTCCGACGCGAGGACCTCGCCGTCCGGGTCGTAGCCCTCTCCCCTGACCCGGGCCTCGCCCCGCGGGGTCCACACCCGGACCACGGTCATCTCGTTGCGGGTGAGCGTGCCGGTCTTGTCGCTGCAGATGAAGGTCGTCGCGCCCAGGGTCTCCACCGACTCCAGCCGCCGCACGAGCGCGTTGCGCCCGGCCATCCGCTGGGCCGCGCGGGCCAGCGACAACGTCACGGTGGGCAGCAGCCCTTCCGGGACCAGCGCGACGGTCACCCCGATGGCGAACAGGAAACCCGAGGTGGCGTCGAACCCGAGCGCGACCGCCACGCCGAAGAAGAGGACGCCCACGCCCACCGCGATCGCGCCGACGACGGTGACCACGCGGTGGAGCTGGGCGGACAGGGGGCTGCGGGGCCGGTGGGCGCGCTGGGTGACCACGGCGATGCCGGCCAGGCGGGTCCCGGAGCCGGTGGCGGACACCAGCCCGACCGCCTGCCCCTCCACGACGTGGGTGCCGGCGTGCAGGGTGGCGCCGGGTTCGGGGCGGACCGGGACGCTCTCCCCGGTCAGCAGCGACTCGTCGACGGCCAGGCGGTGGGCGCGCAGCAGCGAGAGGTCGGCGCAGACCCGGTCGCCGGCATCCAGCAGCACGACGTCGCCGGTGACCAGGTCGGCCGCGTCGACGACGACCGCGCGCCCGTCGCGCCGGACCGTCACCCGACTCGGCAACAGCTCGCGCAGGCGTTGGGCGGCGAGGTCGGCCCGGTACTCCTGGACGAACGCGAACACGCCGTTGAGCAGGACGACCACGGCGATCGCGACGGCCAGCGCCGGCATCCCGGCCAGCAGGGCGAGCCCGGCCGCCGCCCAGAGCATGAGGGCGAAGAAGTGCACGAGCTGCGCGGCCAGCATCAGCACCGGGTGCGGACGCCGCGCCGCGGGCAGCACGTTGGGCCCGTCCCGCCCCAACCGTCGCCTGGCCTCGGCGGAGGTCAGGCCGAGCTGTTCGTCGGTGGCCTCCCGCTGGTCGGGGGTGGACCCCACCACGCTCATGTGCCATCACCTTCCGTCCGGCTCGCCGCCGACGCGGCACAGGTTGTGGTCAGAGCCCACACGGCCCGAGGGGTTGCGGCGGTCGGCGTCGCGGCGGACGCGACGGCGGCGAGCCCTCAGCCGGGCAGACCCAGAAGCGCGTTGAGAGACGTCCCGGGACCGTCGTGGCGCTCGCTCCCCCGCGCCCGCCCCCGCAGCGACGGGCACAGCGGCGGGAACAGCGCCAGGAGCGCGACACCGAGAGCGGTCGCGTCGACGACGGCGCGCACGAGCAACGCGGTCATCGGCGCGAGGTGGCCGAAGGCCGCGGCGACACCCGCCAGGCCCGGCACGAGCGCCAGGCAGCCGGCGCCGACCGCGCACCGCCTGGCGCGTCGGGCGACGGCGCCGGCCAGCGGGTTCGCGGTGTCCCGGAGAACCCCGCGTCGGGCCGCCCGGGACGCTCCGGCGGTCATCGCCACCACCGAGGCCGTCAGCAGCGGGAGCGGCGTCGCGACCAGCAGCACCGACGCGGCCCGCGCCGGCTCCCCGGTCAGCGCCCAGACGACCGCGGCGGCCAGCAGGCCCGCGACGCCGAGCCCGAACCCGAGCCGACGCAGGGCGTTGACCAGCGCTTCCTCGGCCACCCGCAACGCGACGACCGCGTTCCGCAGGGCCGCGTGGGCGCTGTCGTCGGCGCCCGTGGTGGCCCACAGCTCGACGTCGGGACCGAGATTGGTGGCGCCGGCCAGGACAGCGCCCCCGGGTGAGCGCCACCGGGGCCGGGTTCCCGCGCCGAGCGCCGACTCGTCGAACAGCCCCACGCCGGCGATCCGCCCGTCGACCGGGACCATCTCGCCCTGCCGGACCACCACCAGGTCGCCCGGCCCGACCCGCGCGGCGGGAACGGTGCGCACCCCGCGGGTCATCCGCTGGTTCGCCCATCGCGGCGCGGCCCTCCACACCCGGCGCAGGTCCTGCTCCGCCCAGCGGCGAGCCGCCTCCCCGAGCGCGAGACCGCCGACGAGCACGAGGCCGGCCACGGCGAACAGCGGCGCCCCGCCCGCCACCGCGGCCAGACCCAGAGCGGGCAGGCCGAGCACGACCGCGGCGGCCAGTCCGAGCCGGTCGCGTCGGACAGGCCGTCGGCCCGACGTCCGTCGCCGCGCGGCGTTGATGGCGTTCACGGGACACCTCCGCCCCGACCGCGCGTCAAGGGCGCGCGGTCAAGCCTCGATCGCTGCTCACCTCGGCTGTCGCCACGCCCGGAGCGGTCATCCGGCGCGGTCGGCGTGGGACACGGCGTGGGGCGGCCCCTCGACCACCCGGGCGTCCGGCCCGGGGAACACCAGGCTCACGTGGCCGTTGTCCAGCCACCGCACCACGTACGGCGGGGAGCCGTCGGAGTGGCGCAGCTCGATGATCTGGCCCTCCCTGCGACCGTCGTCGACCCGGGTTCCCTCGACGACCAGCCAGTTTCCGACACGTGCTCGCATGTCGAGCTCCTTCGGGACGCGCGGGGCCGCCGACGGCGGACCCGCTGATCACGTCCTGACGCTAGGTCGCCGGCACGGGGCGCCGACACCGTCCAACAGACGTCGTGGACCGGGCCGAAAGCCCCTGATGAACCACGCACCCAGCGGGGAACCTCAGGATAGGCCGACGCCAACCGGAAGGGCCGGCGATGGACGTGGACGACGCGGGACCGGGACGCATCGTGGTCGGGGTGGACGGCACCGAGGCCGGTTGGCCGGCGGTGCGGTGGGCGGCCGAGGAGGCCGCCGCCCACGGCAGGACGTTGCGGATCTACCACTGCTGGCGACCGGCGCCCCGCGCCTACTCGTCGCCGGGCGGGGCGGTGCTGCCCGTCGCCGCCAGCCCGGTCGCGCCGAGCCGGGCCGCCGTGGCCGTGCTGACCGAGGCGCTCCGCGTGGTCGAGGCGGAACGGCCCGACATCCCCCGTGCGGCGCACCTGCTTGAGGGCTTCCCGGCCGCCGCGCTGCGCGCCGTGGCCCGACCGGGCGACGTGCTGGTGCTGGGGTTGCGCGAGCGCAACCGGGTGGCCGCCCGGTTCCTCGGCTCGACGGCGAGCGACCTCCTCACCCACGCGCCCTGCGCGGTCGTCGCCGTTCCCCCGCGCATCCCGGTCGGGGACGGCCCGTTCACCGGCCACGTGGTGGTGGCGGTCAACGGCAGCGCCCACTCGGCGCCCGCGCTCGGGCTGGGGTTCGCCGAGGCCGCCACCCACCACTGGCCGCTGGCCGTGGTCCACGTCGAACGCCTCGGCAGCGACGTCATCGGCGCCACCCGCCGCGAGCCGCGTCAGGAGGCCGAGGTCGTCCCGTTCCCCAACGACTACCCGCTGCTGCGCGACGCGCTCGCCCCGTGGCGGGAGCGCTACCCCGACGTCGCGGTGCGCCAGGCCGCGCTGCGCGGCGCGGTGCCGGACGTGCTCGCCGACAGCACCGCGGGAGCGCGCCTGGTCGTGCTCGGCCGTCCCCGCCACCCGTGGCTCCCGGTCCGGGTGGTCGACCTCGTGCTGGGCAGGGCCGGTTGCCCGGTCGCGGTGGCCCCGTCGCCGCCGTCGACCCCGCACGGCACCGGCGTTCCCGGCGTTCCTGGCGTTCCCGGCGTCCCGCCCGTCGAGCACCACTGAGCCGGACCAGGAGGAGCTGTGCTGCATACGGTCGATGTCGGTGAGTTCTCCCTGGCCAGCTATCGAGGGGTGGCGCCGGAGGAGGTGCTCGACGCGCTCGCCGCGGTGGCGGCCCGACTCCGGGGGCTGCGCGTGCTGCACCTCAACGCCACCCCGTACGGCGGCGGGGTGTCCGAGCTGCTGCGCTCGGCGGTGCCCCTCTGCAACGACCTCGACATCCCCACCCGCTGGAAGATCATCGCGGGGAACGAGGCGTTCTTCACCGTCACCAAGAAGATGCACAACGCGCTGCAGGGTGCGGCGTCGACCCCGACCCCCGCCGAACGCCGGGTGTACGAGGACACCTCGCGGCGCAACGCCGCGATGCTGGGCGCGGACGCGGACTTCGACGACTTCGACGTCGTGGTCGCGCACGACCCCCAACCGAGCGCGATCAGGTCGTTCGTGGACAGCTCCCCCGCGCGCTGGGTCTGGCGCTGCCACATCGACACCGCCGAGCCCGACCCGCACACCTGGTCCTACCTCCGCGACTTCGTCCTGCGCCACGACAGGACGGTCTTCACCTCGGCCGAGTTCGTCCCGCCGGACCTGCCGGCGGAGCGCGTGCGGATCATGCCGCCGGCCATCGACCCGTTGAGCCCGAAGAACATGCCCCTGGACCGCGCGACGGCGGCCTCGGTGCTGAACTGGATCGGCATCGAAGCGGACCGACCGCTGGTCACCCAGGTGTCGCGGTTCGACCCGTGGAAGGACCCGCTCGGGGTCATCCGCGCCTACCGGCTGGCCAGGGCCGAGGTTCCCGGCCTCCAGCTCGCCCTGGTCGGCTCGATGGCGCTGGACGACCCCGAGGCGTGGGAGATCTACCGCGAGATCACCGCCGTCAGCGACAACGACCCCGACGTCCACGTGTTCACCAACCTCACCGGCGTGGGCAACGTGGAGGTCAACGCCTTCCAACGGCTCTCCGGCGTCATGGTGCAGAAGTCGCTGCGGGAGGGGTTCGGCCTGGTCGTGTCGGAGTCGCTGTGGAAGGGGACGCCGGTGGTGGCGGGACGCGCCGGCGGCATCCCCCTGCAGATGGCCGACGGCGCGGGCGGGCTCCTGGTCGACTCGGTCGAGGAGTGCGCCGCCGGCATGGTCGCGCTGCTGGCCGACCCGGACCGGGCGCGCGCCCTCGGCGCCGCCGGCCAGGAGCGGGTGCGCCGGCACTTCCTGCTCCCCCGGCTCCTGCTGGACGAGCTGACGATGCTGGACGAGCTGGTCAACGGCGGCCCCGCGGACCAGCGGGTCGACCAGGACCCGTGCTGCGGGATCAGCCTGCCCGCCGGCCTGCCCGCCCTCACCGCCGACGTCGACGGCCACCACCGCCGCTTCTGCTCACGGCAGTGCCGGGACGCCTCGGTCGGGACCGCCACGTCGCCGCGGAAGGTCGGCTGACGTGGACCCCGCGACGACCTCCGGCCCGGCGTCCGGCGCCGAACTGCGCTGGGACCCCGCGCGCCGGGACTGGGTGGTGGTCGCCGCCGACCGCACCCGCCGCCCCCACGACGCGGGCGGGGCGGGCTGCCCCTTCTGCCCGGGCCCCACCGAGGACACCCCCGCCGAGATCTGGCGGCTGTCGGACGGGCAGGGCTGGCGCGTGCGGGTCGTCCCGAACCGCTACCCCATCGCGGCACCCGACGCGACGACAACGCCACCGCCGCCGACGACGACGCCGCCGCCGCTGCTGTCGTCGGGGCACGGCGGCTTCCGCCGACGCGCCGGGCGCGGCCACCACGAGGTGGTGATCGAGTCGCCGCGCCACGACTGGGACCTCGCCACGGCCGGCGACGACGAGGTCCTCGACGTCCTGCTGACGTGGCGCGAGCGGGCGCGTGCCCTGCGCGCCCGCTCCGCCCAGGTCGTGCTGTTCCGCAACCACGGCGCCGCCTCCGGCACCTCGTTGAGCCACCCGCACTCGCAGGTCGTGTCCCTGCCCGTCCTGCCGGCCCACACGCGGCGGCGAATCCACGCCGCCCGCGAGCATCACCGCCGCACCGGCCGCCCGCTCGGCTCCGACGTCCTGGACCGCGAGCTGGCCGACGGACGGCGAATCCTGCTGGAGACCCCCGACGTCGTCGTCCTGGCGCCCTTCGCCGGCACGTCCAACGCCGAGCTGTGGCTCCAACCGCGAACTCCCCGGGCCGACGTCACCACCGTCCCGGACAGCGAGCTCGCCGACATCGCGGCGTGCCTGCGCCAGGCGCTCGCGGCACTGCGCACGGCGTTCGACGACCCGCCCTACAACCTGGTCGTGGACACCGCCCCCCGCGGCTGGGAGGGGGCGGACTACCTGTCCTGGCAGATCCGGATCGTGCCCCGACTGACCACCCTCGCGGGCTTCGAGCTGGCCACCGGCGTGCCGGTCCTCACCCTCTCCCCGGAGGAGGCGGTGACCCGACTCCGCGCCGCGGCACCACCCGCGCCCACGCCTGCGCGCACCGGCCCGCGCGACGCGCTCGCCGCCCCGAGACCCACGGGAGCACCGCGATGAGCCCCGACGGCCCGAAGCCCGTCGACCGCGTGGTGGTCGGTGTGGGTGGTGTCGACGACAGGCGTGCGCTGGACTGGGCGACCGAGGAGGCAGCGGCCCACCGCGTCCCGCTGGTCGTGCGCCACTGTGTGCGGGGCACACCCGAGGTGTCCTGCGCGCCGGACGGGGCCGTGCTTCCCGTCGCCACCGCCGAACAGCGGCCCGAACAGCGGCCCTCCCCCACCGCCGAGGCGATGCTGAAGGCGCTCGTGGGCGAGGTCGAGTCGTCACATCCCGGGTTGACGGTGCGGGGTGAGTTGCTCCGGGGCCAGCCCGGCCCAGCGCTGAGCGCGGCCGCCCTCCCCGGCGACCTCCTGGTGCTCGCGCCGCACAGCAGACACCGGGTCGCCGCGCGACTTCTCGGCTCCACGTCCAGCTTTCTGCTGGCGCACGCGCCGTGCGCGGTGGCCGCGCTCGGGCCGGGCGCGGCGGACACGGGGAGGGGGCCGTTCGCCGGGCACGTCGTCGCCGCCGTGGACACCGGTGCGGCCAGCGCCGGCGTCGTCGAGCTGGCCTACGCGGAGGCCGCCGTCCACGACTGCCCTCTCGCCGTGGTGCACGTCCAGCGCGAGCACGGGGAGGTCGAGGGGGTGACGGTGGACGAGCGGACCCTGGAGGTCGGCGTCGTCCCGTTCCCTGCCGACCACGCCCTGCTCCAGGCGGCCGTCGAACCGGGCCGGCACCGGTACCCGGAGGTGCCCGTCCGCCGGGCCGCGTTCCGGGGTCCGCTGCCCGAGGTGCTGCGGCAGGCCGCCCTCGGCGCCCGGCTGCTGGTGCTCGGCCGCCCACGCCACCCCTCGTGGCCGCTGCACCTGGTCGACCTGCTCCTCGCGCGCCCGGGATGCCCGGTCGTGGTGGCTCCGCCGCCCGCGACGACCTGAGCGCTCGACCGGGCGATCCTCGGCTGCGGGGGACGACAGTCCTGGACCTGTCGTCCCCCGCAGCCGTGCCGAGAGGAGTCGGAGGAGTCGATCACGCCGATGGCTCGGCGGGGACACCGGCGGCGTGCGGCCACCGCCAGTCGCGGATGTCGGACGGGTCCTCCCCGTGCTCACGCGTGTACGCCCGGCAGCGCAGGCGCTCGTCGAGCATCCGCTGGCGCAGGTGCGCCGCACGCCCGGGCAGCCCGGGCACCCGGTCGATCGCGTCGACCACCAGCCGGAACCGGTCGAGGTCGTTGAGCATGACCATGTCGAACGGCGTGGTGGTGGTGCCCTCCTCCTTGTACCCGCGCACGTGCAGGTTCGGGTGGCCGTGCCGGCGGTAGGCCAGCCGGTGGATCAGCCACGGGTAGCCGTGGAACGCGAAGATGACGGGCCGGTCCACGGTGAACAGGGCGTCGAACTCGGCGTCGGTCATGCCGTGCGGGTGCTCGGTGGGTGGTTGCAGCCGCATCAGGTCGACCACGTTGACCACCCGCACCGCCAGTTCGGGCAGCTCCTCCCGCAGGATCGCCGCCGCGGCCAGCACCTCCAGGGTGGGCACGTCGCCGGCGCAGGCCAAAACGACGTCGGGCTCCCGGCCCTGGTCGCCGCTGGCCCACTCCAGGATTCCGGCGCCCCTGGTGCAGTGCCGGATCGCCTGGGGCATCGGGAACAGGTTGAGCGTGGGTTGCTTGCCGGCCACGACGACGTTGACGTAGTCCCGCGACCGCAGGCAGTGGTCCACTGTGGACAGCAGGGTGTTCGCGTCCGGCGGCAGGTACACCCGGACGACCTCGGCCTTCTTGTTCACGACGTGGTCGAGGAAACCGGGGTCCTGGTGGGAGAAGCCGTTGTGGTCCTGCCGCCACACGTGCGAGGTCAGCAGGTAGTTGAGGGAGGCGATCGGGCGGCGCCACGGGAGCTGGCGCGCCACCTTCAGCCACTTGGCGTGCTGGTTGAACATCGCGTCGATGATGTGGATGAACGCCTCGTAGCAGTTGAACAGGCCGTGCCGGCCGGTCAACAGGTAGCCCTCCAGCCATCCCTGGCACAGGTGCTCCGACAGCACCTCCACCACCCGGCCGTCCGGGGACAGGTGCTCGTCGGTGGGCAGCACCGCGGCGGTCCACGCCCGGTCGGTCACCTCGAAGACCGCGTCGAGCCGGTTGGAGGCCGTCTCGTCCGGGCCGAACAGCCGGAAGTTGTCCTGGTTGGCCCGCATCACCTCGCGCAGCCAGCCGCCCAGCACCCGGGTCGGCTCGCTCCGGCCCACCGCCGGCTCGGGCACGTCGACGGCGAAGTCGCGGAAGTCGGGCAGCCGCAGGTCGCGCAGGAGGAGACCGCCGTTGGCGTGGGGAGAGGCGCTCATCCGGGCGGTCCCCCGCGGCGCCAGGGCGGTCACGAGCTCGCGCGGCCGGCCGGTCGCGTCGAACAGCTCCTCGGGCCGGTAGCCGCGCATCCAGGACTCCAGCATCGCCAGGTGCTCCGGGTCCTCCCGCACCTGGTGCAGCGGCACCTGGTGCGCCCGCCAGGTGCCCTCGACCGGGACGCCGTCCACCACGTGCGGCCCGGTCCAGCCCTTGGGCGTGCGCAGCACGACCACCGGCCAGCGCGGGCGCCGCCGGGCGCCGTCCTCGCGGGCGGCGCGCTGGATCTCGCCGATCCGGTCGAAGGCGGTGTCCATGACCTCGGCCATCCGCCGGTGCACCACGGCCGGGTCGTCGCCGGAGACGAACAGCGGGTCGTGGCCGTAGCCGCGCAGCAGGTCGACCAGCTCGGACTCGGGGACGCGGGCCAACACGGCCGGGTTGGCGATCTTGTACCCGTTGAGGTGCAGGATCGGCAGCACGGCGCCGTCCCTGACCGGGTCGAGCACCTTGTTGGCGTGCCAGCTCGCCGCCAGCGGCCCGGTCTCGGCCTCGCCGTCCCCGATGACGCAGGCCACCACGAGGTCGGGGTTGTCGAAGGCGGCGCCGTAGGCGTGGGTCAGCGCGTACCCCAGCTCGCCGCCCTCGTGGATCGAGCCGGGCGTCTCGGGGGCGACGTGGCTGGGCACCCCTCCGGGGAAGGAGAACTGGCGGAACAGCGTCCGCATGCCGTCGAGGTCCTGCCCCACCGCCGGGTACACCTCGCCGTAGGTGCCGTCCAGCCAGGCGGTGGCCAGCGCGGCCGGCCCGCCGTGGCCCGGCCCGAGGACGTAGAGCACCTCGGCGCCCCTGGCATTGATCACCCGGTTGAGATGGGCGAGCACGAGGTTGAGACCGGGAGTGGTCCCCCAGTGGCCGAGCAGGCGCGGCTTGACGTGCTCGACGCGCAACGGCTCGGTGAGCAGCGGGTTGTCCATGAGGTAGATCTGACCGACCGAGAGGTAGTTCGCCGCCCGCCAGTAGGCGTCCACCTGCCGCAACTCGTCCTCACGGGCAACGGGGGCCGCCCCGGCCGAGGGGGTGGTGTGGGCGGTCCTGTCGGTGTTCGTCGTGGTCTCCATCAGCTCCGTCCCTCCGCGAGCTGCCGCGCCGGCGTCCGCACGTCCTGCGCCCCGGGGACGGCCAGCGCCAGCGTCCGGGCCACCCGCTGGTCGGAGGGGTCGTCGAACTCGTCCTCGATGGTGACCACACCGTGCTCGACCCGCACGGTCCACCGGTCGAAACCACCGTAAATCTCCAGCCTGTGGCGCACGTCAGCGGCGATCGCGGCGTCGTCCCTGGCCAGGACCCGCACCAGGTCCCGGCGGGTGACAATGCCCACGAGGCGCGGGCCCCCGACGACGGGAACGCTGCGGATGCCCTCGCTCAGCATCATCGACGCGACGTCGGCGAGGTCGGCCCCCGCGGGCACGGCCGAGACCGGGGTGGTCATGACCTCGCCGACCGTGGGCGGGGCCGGCGAGCTCGGCGACGTGTCGCGGTACAGGCGGGTCCGGGGGTCGGGCGGGATCCGGTCGCGGACCACGTCGGCCTCGCTGACGATGCCGACGAGGCGCTCGTCGTCGTCCACGACGGGCAGCGCGGTGAGGCCGTGTGCGGCGAGCAGCGCGGCCGCGGCCTTGACGGGTGTCGCCGGGCTCACGGTGATGACTGGACTGGTCATGACGTCCTTGGCGCGCATCCTGTTCTCCTGGTTGTCGGTGGTCCTGTCAGCGCGTGCCCGCTGTCGGCCGTGCTGTCCGTGGCCCCGGCACTGCCCGGCGTGACAGGCGGTGATGTGGGAGCGGTGGTCTAGGAGGTGGGGAGGGGCGGGAGCGGCAGGGGTGGTTCACGCTCCCGCCCCGGTGTCCGGCTCAGCCGACCGTGCTGTACCGCACCAGCGGGTCGGCGACCGGACGTCTCGGCACCTCGACATCCCGGTTCGGAGCACAGGGCCTCGTGGCCCCAGGTCGCCAACACCCGCAACCGAGCCCGCTGCCTCCGGACCGTCCACCACGTGCGGCCAGGACCGCTCCGCCCGCGCGGTCCGCACCAACGCCTGGCGGTGGCCAGGAGTTACGGGCTGTTCGAGAAACGGGAGCCGGTGGGTCGGCCACAGCTCCCGGTCCTCCCGATCGGTCGCCGGCAGCGGGCGCGTCCGGCCAGCGGGCGGCGCGGAGCCCTCAGCCCTGACCCGGGACCGCCGGGGTGGGGCGCTGTGGATGGCGGAGGCCGCCCCGACGGCCGCGAACGCCGCCTCGACCCGGCCGGGCCGCAGCCCCTGCACCTCGGGAACCGCCCTCATGGCGAACCTCACTCCTGCTTGACGAGCAGGCCGGATGGGGTGCCGAACGTTGTACGATCCAGCGTCGCCCCTGGTCCGGGGCCCGGCCCACGGGCGAAAGTCCCCATCCGGCCGGGCACTGCCGCTCCACCGTGTCGGCCGTTGCCTCCGATGACCCGGCGATGACAGCCTGAAAGCACTCCAGCCGGAGGGAGAGGCACGCATGGCGGAAGAGAGCCGGGGCGCACCCGCCGGCGTGGGAATCTCGTTGTCCGGGCTGCGGCTGGACGAGCTGCTCGGCCAGGTCCAGGAGCGGCTGAGCGAGATCGTGCGCACCCGGGACCGGCTCCAGGGCCTGCTCGACGCGATCCTCGCCGTGGCCACCGGGCTGGACCTGGACACCACCCTGCAGCGGATCGCCACCGCCGCGGCCGACCTCGCCGACGCCCGCTACGCCGCCCTGGGTGTCCTGGGCAGCGGCCCGACGCTGTCCCGGTTCGTGTACGTGGGCATCGACGCCGAGACCAGGGCCCGCATGGGCCACCTGCCCGAGGGCAGGGGCCTGCTCGGCCAGCTGATCCGCGATCCCCACCCCCTGCGCCTGGAGGACCTGACCCAGCACCCGGCGTCGGTCGGCTTCCCCGCGAACCACCCGCCGATGCGCACCTTCCTCGGCGTCCCGGTCCGGGTGCGCGACGAGGTGTTCGGCAACCTCTACCTGAGCGAGAAGCGGGACGGCGGGACCTTCACCGCCGACGACGAGGTCGTCATCCAGGCCCTGGCCGCCGCCGCCGGCATCGCGGTGGACAACGCCCGGCTGTTCGAGCAGGCCAAGCTGCGGCAACGCTGGCTGGAGGCGGCCGGGGAGATCACCACCGAGCTGCTGTCCGGCGCGGGCTCCGCCGACGCGCTGCGGCTGATCGCCCAGCGGTCACTGGAACTGGCCGAGGCCGACGGCGCGCTGATCGTGCTCCGCGTCGACTCCGACGGCCCTGACCTCGTGGTCTCCGCGGCGGCCGGGCAGGCCGCGGCGGCGCAGGGCCTCCGGCTGACCGCGGAGGAGCCGGTGGTGGGGCAGGCCCTGCGGCAGGGCGCGCCGGTGCTGGCCGCCGGGCGGGGCGACGAGGAGATCGGGGAGATCCGACGCACGTTGCCGGAGGTCGGCCCGCTCGTCGCGGTCCCGCTCCGCGCGGGCGACCGCACCACGGGCGTCGTGCTCGCCCTGCGCGGCAAGGGCGCCGAGCCCTTCCTGCCCCACGAGGTTCCCCTGTTGTCCTCCTTCGCCGACCAGGCCGCGCTCGCGCTCGAACTCGCGGCCAAGAACCAGGCGCAACGCCAACTCGCCGTCTTCACCGACCGTGACCGCATCGCCCGCGACCTGCACGACCACGTCATCCAGCGACTGTTCGCCACCGGCCTGGGCCTGCAGAGCACCATGCACCGCACCACCGACGGGGAGATCCGCCGGCGGGTCCGCGACGCGGTCGAACAACTGGACCAGACCGTGCGCGAGATCCGCACCTCGATCTTCGACCTGCACACCCACGAGGAGGAGGTCAACTCCGAACTGCGGCGGAGGCTGCTGGACATCGTCGCCGAAGCCACCGCGAACACCGCGCTGTCCTCCTCCGTGCGGCTGTCCGGCCCGATCGACACGCTGGTCGAGGCCGAGCTGGCCGAACACACGGTGGCGGTGCTGCGCGAGGCGGTCAGCAACGCCGTCCGCCACTCCGGCGGCAGCCAGGTGGTCGTGACCGTCGACGCGGCCAACGACCTCGTGCTGGAGGTCGCCGACGACGGCGTGGGCATCGACCCCGAGGTGGCCCGCAGCGGTCTGCGGAACCTGGAGAACCGCGCGAACGAGGTCGGCGGGTCCCTCGTCGTCCAGGCCGAACCCGGCGGAGGCACCGTCCTGCGCTGGCGCGCACCGCTCACGTCGGGTCGATGACGGCGACGGGTTCACCGCCGTCGGCCTGAGCTTTCCCGACGCATCTCGGTGGCCAGCACCGCGACCTGCGTCCGGCGCTGCATCCCCAGCTTCGCCAACAGGTGCGACACGTAGTTCTTCACCGTCTTCTCCGCCAGGAACATCCGCTCCGCGATCTGCCGGTTCGTCAGCCCCTCACCGATCAGATCCAGGACCGTCCGCTCCTGCTCGGTCAGCTCCCGCAACGGGTCCGCGCGCTCCTGGTCGCGACGCAGCCGGGCCAGCAACGCCGAGGTCGTCCGGGTGTCCAGCAGGGACTGCCCGGCCCCGACGGTGCGGATCGCCGCCACCAGGTCGCCGCCCAACACCTGCTTGAGCACGAAACCCGACGCGCCAGCCATGATCGCGTCCAGCAGAGCTTCGTCGTCGGCGAACGACGTCAACATCAGACACCGCAGCTCCGGAAGCTGCGACCGCAGCTCCCGGCACAACTCCACCCCGTTGCCGTCCGGCAGCCGCACGTCGAGCACGGCCACATCCGGCCGCGTCGCCGGCACCCGGGCCAACGCCTCCGCCACCGAAGCGGCTTCTCCGGCCACGGCGAGACCCGCATCCGAATCGAGGAGATCGGCGATCCCGCGCCGCACGATCTCGTGGTCGTCGACCAGGAACACTCGGATGCCCATCCGCCACCACCCTTCTCCTGTCAGAACCTACGCGTTCGCACTCCTGCTGACCCGGGCCGAAAGTCCCTGTCGGGGCCTCCGGCGGGACAGGGTCCTCCCTCCTGGGTGGCCGGGTCGTCATGCCCTGCCGCGGGCGGCGCTCCGGGGCGATGCTGGTTGCCCAGGAGAGCCGGAGGCGGTAGGTCATGAACAGGTCAGAGCTGGTCGTTGTCGGTGTCGACGGGTCCCCGCCCAGTGTTGCCGCGCTGACGTGGGCGGCGCGGGAGGCCGAGTCGCTGGACGCCCCGCTCCGCGCGGTCCTCGTCCACCCCGAGGACGGGCGGGAGGCGACGCGGCAGGGCGCCGAGCGGCTGTCCCGCGCCACCGCCGCCCTCCCGCCCGAGGTGCTCACGGCCCGGGTCAGCCACGTCGTGCTGGCCGGGCGCCCGGCGGTGGAGCTGGTCGAGCAGGCCCGCTCGGCCCGCCTGCTCGTCCTGGGCGGCCACCCCCAGCGGCGGTGGACCACGTCGGTCACCGCCCACTGCCTGCGCGAGGCGGCCTGCCCCGTCGCGGTAGTGCCACCCCAGCCCGAACCCGCCACCGCCACCACCTCCGCCGTCGAGTCCCCTGCCGCGCCCTCGACGCCACCGGTCCAGGACACCGCCGTGTCGGCGGTCATGAGCCGGTTCGTGCTCGCCGTGCGGCCCGACACGCCCCTGCCCGACGCGCTGCGTCTCATGGCGTCGTGCGCGGTCCGGCACCTGCCGGTCGTCGACGAGGGCGTGTGCACCGGCCTGCTGTCCGAGGCGGACGCGCTGTGGCGGCTCACCGCGGACCGCTCGCTCTCCGGCCCCACCGCCACGGCCGCGCAGGTGGCCCAGCGCCCACTCCCCCACGTCCCCGCGAACTCCACGCTGGGCCAGGCCGCGAGCCAGATGCGCGACACCGACGGCGACGGCCTGCTCGTCACCGACGGCGACCAGGTCGTGGGCATCCTGACCACCGCCGACGTGCTGGCCCTGCTCGCCCACCCGCCGGCGGGGTCCGCCGAACCCGGCCCGAGCACGCGCCGGCGGAACGCCACGCGGCGCAGGACGCTGGTCGTGGGGGTCGACGACTCCCCCTGCGGCCTCGCCGCCCTGCGCTGGACGTTGCACCACGCGGAGCGGACCGGCGCGCAGGTCCGCGTGGTCTCGGTCTGCCCGGTCTCGCCCGTGCTCCCCTCGTCCGTCCCCCTGCCCGTGACCAGCACCGACAACGCGCTGGACGAGCGACACCACACCGTGCTCGCCTCCGCCGTCGAGCAGGCGGGAGATGTGGCCCGACGGGTTTCCCCCGACCAGGTCGTGGCCCACGGCGAGCCCGGCCCGGTGCTGTGCGCGCTCGCCGAGGACGCCGCGATGCTGGTGGTGGGCAGCCACGGCCACGGGCGCGTGATGTCGGCTCTGCTGGGCTCCACCAGCGACTACAGCGTGCGGCACGCCCACTGCCCCGTCGTCGTGGTCCCACCCTCCGCGTCCGTCTAGGTGACGCCCCGGAGCTACGAGCGATTCCACGCCCTCACCCCGGTCGAAGGGACTCGACCGGGGTGAGGGCGTTTCGCCTGTCGATCAGGGGTCGGACCCTGGACGGGTTCAGCCGGCCGTGACCAGGTGGTCCGCGCGGAAGTGGCTCGTGTCGCCGGTTGCGGCCGGTTTCCCGGGCCGTCCCACCGCGAGCACGACGGCAGCCAGCACCGGCTCCCCCCGAACGTCGCGGAGGGCGCGCTCGGCGAGGTTGCGTGGAGTGAACAGGCCGGCCCAGGCCGCGGACAGCGCCCACTCCAGCTCGGTTTCGTCCGACACCACCACCAGGGCGCCCACCGCGCTGGTGTCCCCATCCGTCGTCGAGGCCAGGACGAGCGCCGACCCGCGCCAGTCCATCTCCCGATAGGCCTGTCGCGCCGCCGCTTCGACGGCGGGAGCGACGCCTGCCGCGTGGACCAGCTCGCGCAACTGCCGGCAGTGCAGGGCGAGCTGCTCGGAGTGGTCGACGAGCGTGAGCGCGTCGTGCACGGTGCGCCGCAACTCGTCACGCACTCCGGCATCACTCATCGACCGCAGGTACGCCTCTCCCGACACGACGAAACCGGTCGGTAATCGCGCCCCGGCCGAGGCCAGGTGCGCCAACCACACCGCGGTGCTCCCGATGTTGCCCTCTTCGGTCGGACAGAGCTGGTCGAACCGCCGGACGAAGCTCATCTCGCACTCCCTTGCGACATCGCCGCGCACGCGGCGCTGGACGGTGGAACAGATCCGGGCTGTGGCCCAGCGCGGGCGCCCGGGACGCGGTCGACGGGCAGGCCCGCGACGCCGGCCCCGTGAGCTGCGCCCGCGCTGGGCCGAAAGCCCTCAGTTCTGGCCGACCGGAGTGGCCGGGACCATCGCCGTGGCGGGCCGCACGACGGCCACCGGGCACGCGGCCGAGCGCAGCAGCGCCCGACTCACCGAGCCGAGCACCAGCGCGCCCAGCCGGCGCCGCCCGTGGGTGCCCACGACCAGCAGCGCGGACGTCTCGGCGCGACGCCGCAGCTCGGTGAGGGCGTCCGCCGCGACGATCGACACCCACATCGACACCTGGGGCCACCGGAGGGACACGTCGACGGCGACCTGGTTGAGGTGGTGCTGGGCCGCCCGCTGGCCGTCCCAGTCCCCGCCCGCGTCCCGACGCGGCCAGCAGTGCACCACGTGCAACGGGGCCTGCCGACGCTCCGCCTCGGCGAAGGCGAACTCCAGCACCGCCGGGGCCGCGGCGTCGTCGTCGATCCCCACCGTCACCGGGCCGCCCGGCCGGACCGGGGTGTCACCCAGGGGCACCGCCACGACCGGGCAGGTCGCGGCGACGCTCATCTCCGTGGCCAGACAACCGAGGACCGTCTCCGCGAACGCGCTGTGCGGACTGCTGCCGAGAACCAACAACGCCGCGTGCCGGGACGCCGTCCCCAACACGAGGTCGGGGCGGCCGGTGGCCAGAACGGTGTTCACGGCCAGGTCCGGGTGGGCCGCGCGGGCCTGAGCGGCCGCCGCGTCGAGCGCGGCCCGCCCGGCCGCGCGCACCGACAGGTCGTTGGCGGGCGGAACATAACCGCCCAGGGTCAACGGGATCTCGTAGGGCATGGGCACGTAGGCGTGCAGCAGGCACAAGCGAACCTGCCGGCGCGCCGCCTCCGCGGCGGCCCACGCCACCACCTTCGCGTCGTCGTCCCCGACACCGGAGATTCCCGCGACCACCGCGCCGTCGTACTGCTCGTTCATGGCGTCCTCCAGGGAATTGGCGCTTCTTGAGTCCGAAATGGACGGTGGCGTGCCCCGGATGGATGGGCGGGCCGACAACGTGTCATCAGACCACTACGTCACTAACCAGCACGGTAGGCGCGTCCCCACCGGACAAACGCCGGCGAAAGTCAGCAACCCCCAGGGACGAAGGACCCCGCGTCCCAGCCGCCGCGAGGGCGCGCCGCCGGACGCCGTTTCCGCAGGTTGACGGGACTGGCGGAGCGCAGGGCGCCGGGAATCTGGGGCGGTGTGCTGAGCTGGGAACGCTACGCGGACGACACAGCGGGCGAGGCGCTGGGCACGGGTCTCCATCAGCTCGGCGGCCCTGGGAGAACGACGTGTCGAGCGGCGAGTGTTCAGTCAGGTGATGACGTCGGGGTGTCCGTGCGGCCCAGTTCGGCGAGCACCGCCTGGATCGCGGGGCTGGCGTCGGCGCTGCGCCGCCACGCCGCGTGGATCTCGCGTTTCGGCGGTCGCCCCAGCGGTCGGGAGACGAGCCCCTCCCCCAGGGGCGGGCGGGCGAGGCGGGGAACCAGGGCGATGACCTGGTTCGCGCGCACCAGTGACAACTGGGTGGAGAAGTCGTCGACCAGGTGGCGCACGTCGGGGTCGTCGGGCACGTCGGCGACCAGCCGCCGGAACCACTGGTGGCACACCGTGCCGGGCGGGCTGGTCACCCACGTCTGGCCGGCGAGGTCGGCGCTGGTCAACGGCCGGTCGAGCCGCGCGAGCGGATGGGTTCGCCGCATCACGACGTCGCCGATGTCGGTGTGGACGTGGTGCTGGGCCAGGGGCACGGGCAGCGGGGCCGGCAGCCCGTCGGCGTCGTGGACGAGCGCGAGATCGGCCGCGCCGCTGTGGATGCTGTGCAGGGCCTGCTCGGGGTCCTGCTCCGTGATGTGCAGCCGCAGGTCAGGACAGCGCGCCGACAGTCGCGGGATCATCGGCGCGAGCAGCCCGCGAATCCCTGTCGAGAAGGCGACCACGCGGAGCGTGCCGCGCGGAGCGCCCTCCGCGACCGACCGGGCCGCCTCGGCGCAGCGCTCCAGCGCCTGGAACACCTCGGGCGCCGCGTCCACGATGGCCTGCCCGGCCGGGGTGAGCACCACCCCGCGCCCCGCCGGCGCGAGCACGGGCACCCCGATCTGGCGCTCCAACCGTTTGATCTGCTGCGACACCGCCGAGGGCGTGAACCCGAGCTCCTCGGCCGCCCGCGCCAACGTCCCCAGCGCGGCCACCGACCGCAACGCCCGCAGAGCCCCGATCTCGACCATGAAGCCAGACTATGCAATACCGGTGAAAAAGCATCGCTGGACCACACCGGTCGGCACCGGACACGATCACTTCATGACCGATCCGCAGCACCCGGCCGAGCTCCTCTTCGGCTCCAACCTGGTCGCCATGGTGACCCCCCTGCAGCCCGACGGCGCGATCAGCGAGCCCGGGCTCGTCAGCCTCGTCGACCACCTGCTGGCCAGGGGGTGCGACGGCATCGTCGTCGGGGGCACCACCGGCGAGGCGCCCACCCTGACCGACGCCGAGCTGACCCGCCTGGTCCGCGCGGTGGCAACCCAGGTACAGGGCCGAGCCCGGGTGATCGCCGGTGTCGGCACCTACGACACCGCCGCCAGCATCCGCCGCGCCCGCCAGGTCGAGGCCGCGGGAGCGGACGCCCTGCTGCTGGTCTGCCCCTACTACTCCAAGCCGACCCAGGCCGGAGTGGTGGCGCACTGCCTGGCGGTGGCCGACGCCACCGAGCTGCCCGTGATGCTCTACGACATCCCCGCACGCGCGGGCATCGCCATGGAAGCGCCGACCCTGGTCGAACTCGCCGACCACCCGCGCATCCGGGCGGTCAAGGACGCCAAGGGCGACCTGTTCGAAGCGATGTCGGTCATGGCCAGCACGTCCCTGGCCTACTACTGCGGCATCGACGAGCTCAACCTGCCCTACCTCGCCTCCGGCGCCACCGGCGTGGTCAGCGCCGTGGGCAACATCGTCGCCGACCGCAACGCCGCGCTGATCCACGCGGTCCGCGACGGCGATCTCGACACGGCGCGGTCGATCCACGTCTCACTGATCCCCCTGGTGGAAGCCGTCATGCGAACCTCCCCCGCGGCCGTCATGGCCAAGGCCGCCCTGGCCGAACTCGGGATCATCCCCCACGCGACGGTGCGCCTCCCGCTCCTCGAAGCGCCGCACCACCACCGTCAGCAGCTCACCAACGCCCTGACCACCCTCACCGTGCCAGCCTGACGCCCCTCACGCCGCGTATGTGCGCGAGACCGGTTCGCCATTCACGCGAGCAGAATCTGTGGACAATGCACACGATCGGTCGTTAGACATGTGATTCGCACTTGGTGCGCCCATATGTTTCTGCGGACGCACCAGGCAGGACCTCCTGTCACAGGTCGGGCGGGTCGAAGTCCGGATCGCTCTCAGTGGGTGAGGTCGGCGCGTACTGCCGCAGGCGTCCATCACGGAACATCCACAGCCGGAAGAACATCTGCTCCTGGTCCATCAGGAAGACCTGAACGGCGCGGGGGCAGCGCCACGGAATCCGGCCGACCTGATCGAGCACCGGGTCCAGATCGGCGTGGTTGAGCGCACCCGCCCGGACTTCGCACTCCGGGTGCTTCCACCCACCCCAGGGCGGGTCCTCCCCTCGGTGGTGTCTCGCAGATACCCACACCCCCGCGAATATCACCACGACCACAGCCGAGGACGCCCCTGCGAGGAAGTGCTGCGCGGGTTACGGCAGGCGGGTCAACGTGAAGGTCAGCATGTCGTGGCCGGGACGGGTGACGGTGACGTCGGTGAAGCAGCCGCGCTCGACGTCGAGCACCATGGCCAGCAGGCGCCCGTCCGGGACCGAGAACCCGTTGTAGGGGGAGCGCTCGTTGCCCAGGGGCCGCGCGGTGATTCGCACCGGTGTGTCACCAGAGATGCTGGACACCGTCACACGGGCGAGCAGATCGACCGGGCGCACCATCTCCACCAGCCAGGCGTCGACCACGCCCGGCCAGGAGTAGAAGTACAGCGGATCGTCCGGGGAGGCGCTCGGGGTTGGTAGCGGCGTTCGGGTCGTGCGGCCGTGCTCGGAGTGCACCAGTTCCTCGCCGTCGCAGGACTGGAGCAGTTCGTCCCCACCTCCGCGTGCCGTGTAGGACCAGCGCAGCAGGTCGTCGGCTTCCAGCACGTGCTCGGACCGCTCCCGCACGGAGCCGTCCTCCCCCACCACATCGCACCTCGCGGTCGCGCTGACCGAGCTGCGGGTCACTCGCGCCAACCATGATGCGATCTCCAGCGACATCAGGTCCTCACCCCCTGTCGATCCGAACGGCCCAGGACCTCACGGACCGCCCGTCGAGGATGCCGCCGCCGAACCCCTCGGTGCGCCACCGGTGCCACGTGCCGTACCCGCAGCCCACGTCCACCGTGACCCGCACTCTCCGGGCGGTCTTGGGGCCCTCGGTCCTGGTCTTCTGGTGTTCCCCTCCGTACCAGCGCGAACGGTAGCTCTTGTCGGTAATCGTGTTGTTCACGATCGTGGTGCCGTTGCGGAAGGACTCAACGCGCGTGTGAATCTGGTTGTTCGTGGTGTACGAAGCGTGCGGCAAGGTCGACCCGAACCCACCACTACTTGGCCGCGCCCCAGCAGGACTTACCGGGCTGATCAACCGGTCCTGCCGATGATCCTCCTTCTGGATTCGACCAGAAGGCGGACCCCTTTCGGCTGGCAGCCGCCAAGTACACCCTCCAGCGGGCGGAGTCGCTGACACGTACACGTGCCAGCGACAGCGGTGGGTCGTTCACCGAAATCCCGCGAGATGTTGTTCCTCTGTGTGATTGTGTGACGACCCGTTGGTTACCTCGCAGGAGAGCCGATGCCCCTACGTCGCCCAACCCCCGAACAGGATGCTGCGGTGGAGGCGTTCCGCCGCGGCGACGATCTCGTCCTGCAAGCGGGCGCGGGGACCGGGAAGACCACAACACTGACGATGCTGGCCGCGGCGTCCCGCCGACGGGGCCGGTATCTGGCGTTCAACAAGTCGATCGCCCAGGAAGCACAGCGCAGGTTCCCGGGCAACGTCGTCTGCTCGACCGCACACAGCCTGGCGTTCCAAGCCGTCGGCCACCGCTTCCAGGACCGGATGGACCGTCCGCGCATGGCCACCGCGAAGCTGGCGCAGCTGCTGAAAATCGACATGCGCGTGACGATCGGCGCCCGCAAGCTGCATCCCCCCACGCTGTGCTCGATCGCCCGGGACACGGTGCAGCAGTACTGCTACTCCGCCGACGACGTCCTCACCCACCAGCACGTGCCCTGGCCCAAGGGCATCAGCGAGGAACACGAGCACGACCAGCTCGCCCAGATCGTGCTCCCCATGGCCGAGCGCATGTGGACTGACCTCCAGGACCCGGACCGGGGGAAAGTCCCGTTCAAGCACGACCACTACCTGAAGATCTGGTTCACGCTCTACCCCTGACCAGGCCGTTTGCATCTTGTTGATCTCCTCAGGCCGTCGTCAGGCCGTCTGACGCCCATCACGCCGCCGA
>NZ_FQVN01000009.1 GCF_900129375.1 Streptoalloteichus hindustanus
CGTTGACCAGAATCCCCAGCGGCCCCAACTCCCGCTCCACCCGGTCCACCACCGACTCCACCGCCGCCACGTCGCTCACGTCCGCGACGAACGGGGAGACCTGGAACCCCTGCTCGGTGAGCTCCTCGGCCAGGGCGGTGACGCCGGCGGGATCCCGGTCCAGCGCGGCGACCGCGACCCCGGACCCGGCCAGTGCCCGGACCACGGCGGCGCCGATGCCCTGACCGGCGCCCGTCACCAGGGCGACCCCGCCCGCGATGCCGTTGCCGTCCATACGCTCGTGTCCCTCTCGTCCCCGCCGGCCGCGCGGGCTCCCGGCCCGGCCCCGGGACTCGGCTCGGGGCGGTGCGACCAGGGAGGTCCGCGGCGGACGGCCCGGAATACAAATGTGAAGTGAGGCTAACCTAAGTTCACTCCATCGTGTGACTGCGAATGAGTGATCGGCCTCACGGGGCACCGCCCCAGGTCGGAGCCGGTGCCGCGTTGCTCGCGTGTGCTGTGCCAGAAAGGAAAGACGGGGCGAACGGCAGATACCGCGCTCGTCCGCACAGACGAGAACCCGCCGCGTCCGGACGCCTCGACGGGCGTCCCGACGCGGCGGGGCGACAGACGACAACGCCCGCCGACCCGGGCCGGGGGCGGCCTCGGGTCAGCGGGCGCGTGCAGCCGGGATCAGGACTTGGCCATGGCCTTGCTGACGTCCTCGACCACCGCGAGCGCGCCGAGCGGGCCGCCCCTGCTGGTCCACAGGGAGCCGTCGACGGCCACCAGGTGGTTGTCGCGGACCGCCTTGAGCTGCTGGAACGCCGGCATGTTGCGGGCCTGCTCCATGGCCTGCACGGCCTCGCCGTCCGGGGTCAGGGTGCCCAGGAACAGCCAGTCGCCGTCCATCTTCGCCAGCGCCTCCAGGCTCAGCGGCGAGCCGTGGCTGAAGCCGGGCTCCTGCTGGGCCGCGGGGCGGCGCAGGCCGAGGTCGGCGACGACGAGGCTGGCGAACTGCTGCGTCTGCATCGTGCCCGGGCCCTTTGGGTTCCAGCGCACGATGCTCACCTCGGCGTTCGCGTTCGGGCCGAGCTTGCCCTTGACCTCCTGGACCTTCCGGTCGTAGTCGGCCAGCACGGCCTTGGCCTTGTCCGCCTTGTTCAGCGCGTCGGCCTCGATGCGGAACGCCGTCTTCCAGTCGGTCTCCAGCTTGAAGGTCACCACGGTCGGCGCGACCTGGCGGAGCTGGTTGAGCACGTTCTCGTCGGTGACGCCGCCGGCGAGGATGACGTCGGGGGTGGACTCGACGACCTTGTCCATCGACGGGGTGCTGAGGTCCCCGACCACCTTGATGTCCTTGAGCCGGTCGCCGAGGTAGCGCGGCGGAGTCTTCTGGCCGCGCCCGTTGACGGTGCCCACCGGCTTGACGTCCATGGCCAGCACCGCGTCGAGGTCCTGCTCGCTCAGCGCGAGGACGCGTTGCGGGTTCGCGGGCACCTCGACCTGCTTGCCCAGGGCGTCCGTGATCGTGCGCTTGCCACCGGCGTCCTGACCCCCGGTCACCGGGGACTGCCCCGACGAGCAGGCGGACAGGCCGACGAGCGCCGCGAGGGAGGCCGCGACCAGGCCCAGTCCGCGGCGGGAGAGTCGAGCTGAAGCGGTCATGGTTCCTCTCCGACAGTGAAGGTCCGACGCGCGCACGCCCGAGCCGGCCGCCCGGCGACAACCATCCACTGTGGACATCACTGGGGACGCCACCGGGGACCCGGCGGGGGACGCCGAGCGGCGCGCGGACGTCGGCCGGGACACGGTCCCGGGGATGAGGAAGCGCCATCCTCGGCTGTGCACGGTGGGTTAGGTTAGCCTCTCCTCATGCCCCTGTCATCGGTACGCCGGTCGTGTGAACCAGACGATGATGTATCACATACTGCAACCGACGCGCCGGTGCGGCGGCAACGCCGCCGGACGGCCGTCGGCCCGGTGGCGGCAGGCCTCGGGGTGCTCGCCATCGCCCTCGTCACCAGTTCGATCTTGGTTGGCTCCGGGGACATCCCCAGCGGGCGCGTCATCGACTACGTCCTCGGCGACGCCGCCGCGCGCGCGGACTCCCACCTACAGATGGTGATCACCACGCTCCGTGTCCCCCGCACCCTGGCCGCGGTCCTCGTGGGCTGCGCGCTCGGCGTCGCCGGCACGCTGCTGCAGTCCGCGACCCGCAACCCGCTCGCCGAGACGGGCCTGCTCGGCGTCAACGCCGGCGCGGCGCTCGGCGTCGTGCTCGGCATCGCCTACGCCGGCGTGGAGAGCGGGTACGGCTACCTGGTCTGGGCCTTCGCCGGCGCGGCCGTCGCGAGCGCGCTCGTGCTGATGATCGCCAGGGTGGGCGGCGCGCTCGTCTCGCCGCTGCGGCTCGTGCTGGCCGGCGCCGCGCTCGGCGCCACCTTCCGCGGCCTCACCGGCTCGATCCTGTTGCGCCAGGCCAACTCCTACGACCAGTACCGGTTCTGGGTCCTCGGCTCACTGTCCGGTGTGGACATGAGCCTGACGCTGCGGATGCTGCCGGCCATCGGGATCGGGCTGCTCACGGCCGTCCTGGTGGCCCGGCCGCTGTCGGCGCTGCACCTGGGCGACGACGCGGCCCGCGCCCTCGGCCACCGGCCGGGCCTCGTGCGCGTCGTCGTGGCGGTCGTCGTGACGCTGCTGGCCGGCGCGGCGGTCGCCCTCGCCGGCCCGATCGCCTTCCTCGGCCTGCTCGCGCCCTACCTGGCCCGCGCGGTCGCCGGCCCGCGCATGCTCGCGCAGGTCGTGGTGTCCGGCATGGCGGGCATCGTCCTCCTGCTGGCCGCCGACGTGCTGGGCCGGGTCGTGATCCGGCCGTACGAGGCGCCGGTCTCGGTGCTGCTGGCGATCGTGGGCGGGCCGGCGCTGGTCCTCATCGCCCGGTCCCGCCGGCTGATGACCCTGCGGACGGAGGCGTGATGGAGCACCCGGTCCCCCCGCCCCCGGACAGCGTCGTCCTCCGGCGCGGCGCCCTCTCCGTCCTGCTGCCCCGCCGCGCCAGCCTGGCGGCGCTGGGCCTCGGGGTGCTCGCGGCGCTGGCCGTCGTCGGCTCCACCCTCGTGGGCGCCGGCCACCTGACGCCCGGCCAGGCGCTGAACGCGTTGTTCGGCGAGGGCGGCCACAACGCGGTGCTCCTGGTCCAGAAGTTCCGGCTGCCCAGGGTCGTGGCGGGACTGCTCGCCGGCGCGGCGCTCGGCCTCGCCGGCTGCCTCACCCAGACGCTGTCCCGCAACCGGCTGGCCACGCCCGACCTGCTCGGCGTGACCGACGGGGCCACGGTGGCGATCCTGGTCGCGGTCGCCGGCAGCACCGCCGGGATGATCGGCGACTGGTGGCTCGGCCCGGTCGGCGCGGTCGTCGCGGGCGCGCTCGTGATGCTGGCCGCCGGCGGCGCGGACAGCAGGGGGTACCGCGTGCTCGTGGTGGGCCTCGCGCTGACCGCCACCGTGCGCGCGATCACGGATCTCGTGCTCACGCAACAGGGTCTGCACACCGCGTCGGCGATCTTCACCTGGACCATCGGCAGCCTCAACGCGCGCGGGTACGAGATCGCCGTGCCGGTCGGCGTCGCGCTCGCGGTGCTGCTCCCGCTGGCGGTGCTCGCCGGCCGGCAGCTCTCGGTGCTCCGCTTCGACGACGACGTGGCCGCGACCCTGGGCACGGACCTGCGCCGCGCCCGGATGTACGTCCTGGCGATGGCGGTCCTGCTCGCCGGCCTGGCGGTCGGCGTCGGCGGGCCGATCGCCTTCGTGGCCATGGCCGCCCCGATCGTGGCGGGCCGCCTCGCCGGCCCGGCCCGCGTCCCGCTGGTCGGCTCCGCCCTCGTCGGCGGCGTGCTGGTGGTCCTGGCCGACACGCTGGCCAGGATCGCCACGGAGCACGAGCTGCCGGTCGGCGTCGTCACCAACGTCCTCGGCGGGCCGTTCCTGCTGTGGGTCCTGCTCAGCGACAAGTCGAACAGGAGGTTCTAGTGGAACTCGTCGTGGAGCGGCTGCGGGCCGGCTACCCGGGGTTCGTCGCCGTGGACGAGGTGGATCTCCGGATCCCGTCGGGCCAGGTGGTGGCCGTCGTGGGACCCAACGGCTGCGGCAAGTCGACGTTGCTGCGCGCCCTCGCCCGCCTGCACCGGCCCGAGTCGGGCCGGGTGCTCGTCGGCGACGCCGACATCTGGGGGCTGCGCCCCCGCCAGGCCGCGCACCGCGTCGCGCTGCTCCCGCAGTCGCCGCGCGCGCCGGAGGCCATCACGGTGGCCGGGCTGGTCCGGTTCGGTCGGCACCCGCACCAGGGGCTGTTCCGGCAGTGGTCGCGCGAGGACGAGCGGATCGTCGGGGAGTCGCTGGCCGCGACCGGCGTGGCCGACCTCGCCGAACGCCGCCTCGACCAGCTCTCCGGCGGTCAGCGGCAGCGGTGCTGGATCGCGATGACCCTGGCCCAGCGCACGCCGGTGGTCCTGCTGGACGAGCCGACCAGCGCGCTCGACCTCGGCCACCAGGTCGAGGTTCTGGGCCTGGCCCGGTCGGTCGCGGCCACCGGGCGCACCGTGGTGATGGTGCTGCACGACCTGGGTTCGGCGGCCCGCTACGCCGACCACCTCGTCGCGATGCGGGCCGGCCGGATCGTCGCCGCCGGGCCGCCCCGCGAGGTGGTGGACGCCAACCTGGTGCGGGCGCTCTACGACATCGAGGCCGACATCCTGCGCGCTCCGGCCGACGGCGCGCCCGTGGTCGTGCCGGCCCCCGCCCCGGCCACTCCGGCCACGACGGTCACAGAGGCGGAGGCGGTCGGGGCATGACGCCCCCGGCCCCGCCCCGCACCCCGATGCCCCCGCCCGAACTCGCGGTCAGCCCACGGATCGCGGAGCTGGAACGGGATCTCGCCTCGGGGGCTCCCGACGCCCTCCCCCGGTTCTGGGCCGAGGTCGCCGGAGAGGGCACACCGCTGGTCGAGCCGATCGCGGGCGATCTCGACCACCGCGTCGTCACCTTCCTCTGGCGCGACGCGGGAACGCGCACCAGCGAGGTGCTCCTCCTCGCCAACTGCGTGACCGACCGCAGCGTGCTCCCCCAGAGCCGTCTCACGCGGATTCCCGGCACCGACGTGTGGCACCGCAGCTACCGGATGTCCGGAAAGTGGCGCGGCAGCTACCAGTTCGTCGCCCTGGACGAGCCGTTTCCCGACCCGCCCGCCGTGGAGGACGCGAACAGCGCGACGACCGGGCACCGCATGTGGCGAATGCTCGGGCTGATGGCCGAGCCCGACCCGCTCAACCACCGCCGGCTTCCGGCGCGGTGGGGCGCGCCGCCCCGGTCCGTCGCCGAGTTGCCGGACGCGCCGCCACAACCCTGGGCCGCGCCGCGACCGGGAGCTCCCCGGGGCAGGGTGGAGACCCACATAGTCCACAGTGGACATCTGGGCGCGGACAGGAAGGTGTGGGCCTACCTGCCGCCCGACCACGACCCGAACGTCGAGTACCCGATCCTGGTGCTGCTCGACGGGGACATGTGGGGCGACGCGCTGCCCATCCAGTCCACATTGGACAACCTCGTCGCCGAGCGCCGACTGCCCCCGCTGGTCGCGGTGATGCCCGACGCGGTGGACAACCAGACCCGCTGGCGCGACCTCGGGTGCCACGACCCGTTCCTCGGCTTCCTGCGCGACGACCTGCTCCCCTGGGCCGCACGCCGCTGGCGGGTCACCGACGACCCGGCCCGCACGGTCATCGCCGGGCAGAGCCTCGGCGGCCTCACCGCCCTGTACGCCGGGCTGCGCGCCCCCGAGCGGTTCGGCAACCTGCTGGCGCAGTCGGCTTCGGTCTGGTGGCGACCGGACGGCGCCGGCGAGCCGCACTGGCTCGCCGGCCAGTTCGCGGAATCCGCCCCGCTACCCCTCCGAATCCACCTGGAGGTGGGGACTCAGGAGTGGATCCTCACGCCGGCCACGCGACACCTCCGGAACGTGTTGGGGGACAAGGGATATGACGTCAGCTACGCCGAGCACGCCGGCGGGCACGACTACGCGTGCTGGCTCGGCTCGCTGGCGACGGGGTTGATCACGCTGACCAGCGGCTGGGCGTGACGCCGCCGCTCGCGCACCGCGACGGCCAGTGAGCGGAGCAGCGACGCGGTGGCGTCCCACCCCATGCAGGCGTCGGTGACGCTCTGGCCGAACACCAACGGCTCTCCGGGAACCACGTCCTGCCGGCCGGAGACGATGAAGCTCTCCAGCAGCAGCCCGCGCACCCCGTCCTCGCCGGCGGCGATCCGCTCGGCGATCTCGCCGGCCACCGCGCGCTGCCGCTCGTGGCACTTCCCGCTGTTGCCGTGGCTGGCGTCGATGACGACCCGCTCCGGCAGGCCGGCCGCGCGCAACCGCCGCCGCGTCTCACGGACGTCCTCGGCGGAGTAGTTGGGACGACCGGAGCCGCCGCGCAGCACGACGTGGCAGTGCGGGTTCCCGCTCGTGCGCAGGATCGCCGGGGCGCCGTTGTCGGCGATGCCCAGGTAGGCGTGCGGCGCCGCCGCCGCGCGGATCGCGTCCACAGCGGACTGGACCGAGCCGGACGTCGCGTTCTTCATGCCGACGGGCATCGGCAGGCCGCTGGCGAGCTGCCGGTGCACCTGGCTCTCCACGGTCCTGGCCCCGATCGCGCCCCAGGTCACGAGGTCGCCGAGGTAGGCGGGCGTGATCGGGCTCAGCCACTCGACGGCGATCGGCAGGCCCAGCTCCGTGATCGCCAACATGAGTTCGCGCGCCGAGCTGAGTCCACTGTGGACGGCGAAGCCGCCGTCGAGCGACGGGTCGGTCAGCAGCCCCGGCCAGCCCAGCGCGCTGCGCGGCTTCTCCAGGTAGACCCGCATCACCAGGAGGAGGTCGTCGGCCAGCTCCTCGGACATGTCCCACAGCAGCCGCGCGTACGCCATCGCGGCGGCCACGTCGTGGACCGAGCAGGGGCCGACCACCACGAGCAGCCGGTCGTCCGTTCCGGCCAGCACCCGGCAGGTGGCCTCGCGGGCGGCGAGCACGGTGTCGGCGACCCGGTCGGTCACCGGCATCCGCTCGGCCAGCGCGGCGGGGGAGACCAGCGGCTCGGCGGTCACCCGACCGCCCGACTCCCGCGAGACGGGGCCCGGCACCGCAGCTCGCATCACGTCTCCTCGCTCGATCGGGTGATGAGTGAGGTAAGCCTAACCTCATTAGATCACCCTGCGAAGACCCCGTGGCCGCCGTCACGCACGATGGAGCGACAGCACGTCCCGATCCGATCGCGGAGAGTGCACAAAAAGCTGTGCCCGTGCGGCGAGATCACCACACGGGCACAGCGGACGAAAGGGACGTCAGGCGAGCCAGACGGCGGCGTCCGAGGGCAGCAGGACGCGGTCGCCCGCCCGCTCCAGCGGCACGCTGCTCACCAACACCCGGTCGTGGGCGGGCAGCTCGACCGCCTCGGCGCCCAGGTTCACGACGCAGCGAAACCCGCTGGCACGCCGGAAGACCAGCACGTCGGCCGGGGCGGCCGCGGCGTCTTCGGACCAGACCAGCTCGCCCTCCACCGGCAACTGCCGGCGCAGCCGGAGCGCGGTCTGGTAGAGCCGCAGCGTCGAACCCTCGTCCTTGCGCTGCTCGGCGACGGACAGCGCGCCCCAGTCGGCCGGCTGCGGCAACCAGGACTCGCCGCCCGGACCGAACCCGAAGCCCGGCGCGTCCGCGGTCCACGGCAGCGGGACCCGGCAGCCGTCCCGCCCCTTCTCCGCGCCACCGCTGCGCCGGTGGATCGGGTCCTGGAGCACCTCGGCCGGCAGGTCGGCCACCTCCGGCAGACCCAGCTCCTCGCCCTGGTAGACGTAGGTCGACCCGGGCAGCGCGAGGGTCAGCAACGCGGCGGCGCGCGCCCGGCGCAGCCCCAGACCCGCGTCCACCGCCGGTTCCCGACCGTCGGTCAGCAGCCACTTCTTGGGGTCGACGTCGGCGGGCAGGCCGAGCCGGCTGGCCACCCGCACCACGTCGTGGTTGGACAACACCCAGGTCGGCGTGGCGCCGACCGACCCGTTGGCCGAGATCGCCAGGTCGATGCCGGCCCTGAGCTCCTCGGCCACCCACGGCCGCTGCAGGAAGTCGAAGTTGAACGCCTGGTGCAGCTCGTCCGGCCGCACGTACCTGGCCAGCCGCTCCGGCGGGGACACCCACGCCTCGGCGACGGCGATCCGCTCGCCGGGGTAGTAGTCGAGCACCTCGCGCCAGCGGCGGTAGATCTCGTGCACGTCCTCGCGGTCCAGGTACGGGTGGTCCCGTCCCTCGACGTGCGTGAACAGCCCCGGCACGGTCTCGACCACCTCGTCCGGGTAGGCGCCGTCCTTGGCCATGCCGTGCGCGACGTCGATCCGGAACCCGTCGACGCCCCGGTCCAGCCAGAACCGCAGCACGTCGTCGAACTCCGCGAGCACCTCCGGGTTCTCCCAGTTGAGGTCGGGCTGCTCCGGCGCGAACAGGTGCAGGTACCACTGCCCGTCCGGCACCCGGGTCCACGCCGGACCGCCGAAGACGCTGCGCCAGTTGTTCGGCGGCAGCTCACCGCGTTCGCCGCGGCCGTCGCGGAAGTGGTAGCGCCGCCGCTCCCGGCCGCCCGGCGCGGAGCGCAGCGCCTCCTGGAACCACGCGTGCTGGTCGCTGGTGTGGTTGGGAACCAGGTCGACGATCACCCGCAGGCCCCGCTCGCGCGCCTCCTTGAACAGCGCGACCGCATCGGCCACCGAACCGAACACCGGATCGATCCGCCGGAAGTCCGCGACGTCGTAGCCGCCGTCGGCCATCGGCGAGACGTACCACGGGTTGATCCACAACGCGTCGACGCCGAGGTCGGCCAGGTAGTCCAGCCGGCCGCGAATGCCGTTGATGTCGCCGATCCCGTCGCCGTTGCCGTCGGCGAAGGACCGGATGTAGACCTGGTAGATCACCGCGTCCCGCCACCACCGCCGGTCCGGTTCCCGCCGCTCCGGCACGCCGCCGCCCATGTCGCTCCCCTCGTCAGCCCTCATGCCCGGCGACGCTAGTGACTGCAAATACTTGCAGCCACAGCCGAACAGGTGACCTGGACCACAGCCCTGACCGGTTGTTACCTCTCGCAAAAGGTTGCGGCTCCCTCGGCCGCCCCTGGCCACCCCGACCCACCTCACCGCATCGAGTGATCACGGCCGGGGCGTGCTTCCCGTCGTTCGGGCAGTTGGCACGGGGCAACCTCGCGCCAACCACCTCACGGAGCGGAGCCAACCCCCCGAGAAAGGTCAACTTCGGAGTGATCTTCCGGGGGCTCCCTTGCCGGCGGCCGGCCGGCTGAGAAGGCTCGGGGGCACAACCCGAGGACCGAGGCGCCGAGCGCGCGGAGACCACCGACTGCGCCGGCCTCACCACCCACCTTCCGCCCTCGCGGCGTCCCCCGTGGCGCCGGGACCGAACGCGTCCAGACTTCCTGTCCTCAGCGGACTGTCCACTGAGGACGAGAACAGCGAACCGCCGGAGATCGGCCGAACTCGAACACCGCCCGCACCCGAACACCGCGCAGCAAGGGGAGGACCATGGGTCAGACGACCCGGACGCCAGTCGCCGACCTCGACGTCGACGTCGACGAGCTCAGGCAACGGACCCGGCAGGAGGCGGAGTCACAACGGGAGGCGCTGAAGAGCCTCGTCGGGATCGCCTCCGTCAGCAGGGACGTCAGCCCACCACCCCAGGAGATCGGGGACTGCTGCGACGCGGTCGTCCAGATGTTCCGGGACGCCGGGGTGTCATCCGCCCACCGCGACACGATCACCTACCAGGGCAGGGAAACCTTCCCGCTGGTCTTCGCGCACGAACCCTGCCAGCTCCCGGGGGCGAACGCGCCGACCGTCCTCATCTACTCGCACTACGACGTGCAGCCCGCCGCGAAGCAGGACGGCTGGGACACCGAGCCGTTCAAGCCCACCGAGAAGCCGGACGGCGACGACACCCGCCTCTACGGACGCGGCGCGGCCGACGACAAGTCCGGCATCGTCGTGCACCTGGGGGTCTGGAAGGCGCTCCAGGAACGACTGCCGGTCAACCTCAAGTTCGTCTTCGAGGGCGAGGAGGAGATCGGCAGGGGAATCCTGGAGGGCTACCTCGCCGACCCGGCGACGGAGGACGACCGGTTCACCGCCGACCTGGTCATCGTGGCGGACACCGGCAACCTCGCGGTCGGCGTCCCCACGGTCACCTCCACGCTCCGGGGCATCGCGATCTTCGACGTCACCGTCGACACGCTGGGGCAGTCGGTGCACAGCGGGATGTACGGCGGCCCCGCCCCGGACGCCTTCACGGTGCTCGTCAGGGCGCTCGCCACCCTGCACGACGACCGGGGCGACGTGGCCGTGCCCGGCCTGGCCCACGACGACGACTTCCCGTGGGAACCGGTGGACGAGCAGCGGTTCCGCACGGACGCCGGCGTGCGGGACGGCGTTCCCCTCGTGGGGAGCGGGACCCTCGCCCAACGGCTGTTCGGCCGGCCGGCGATCAACGTCGTCGGGCTGGACGGGCCGAAGCCCTGGGCCAGCAGCACGAACGTCCTCACCCCGCACGCGAAGGCCAGGATCAGCGTCCGGCTCGCGCCCTCCCAGGACCCGGAGCAGGCCCGACAGGCGCTCCAGAAGCACCTCGACGCGCAGCGGCCGTGGGGCGTCACACCGAAGGTCGAGTTCGCCGGCGCGGGCGCCGGCTACAAGGCGAACACCGACGGCCGGTACTACCGCATGGCCATGCGCTCGATCGCGAGCGCGTACGAGCAGGACGAGGCCAAGCAGACCGGTCAGGGCGGGTCGATCCCCCTCGTCGACTCCTTCCACAAGCTCAACCCGGACGCGGACATCGTGCTGTGGGGCTGCGAGGAGCCGAAGGCCCGCATCCACGGCACCAACGAGAGCGTCAGCTACCGCGAGCTGTCGGCGATGACGCTCGCCGAGGCGATCCTGCTGGCAACCGCCGGCGGTCTCATCCCACCCACCGGAGGTTCCCGATGACGCAGGCCAGGCGCGAGCGCCAGACCCACCCCGACCTCCCCTACGGCCCCGACGGCGTCCCGTGGTCGGAGATGCTGCGCTCGGAGGGGCTGTCCAACGGGCACCCGGCGATGATCAGCGACCCGGTCGCCAACCCCCGCGACGTCTACCCGCGCGACGACCTGCCGCCGAACGTCTTCGAGCTGCCGCCCACCGGGCTGAGCCCGGAGAAGCGACACGCGGCGATCCTCGAACTTGAGGAGTACGTGACGCGCAAGCGCGACCACTTCCTCGGGTACCAGGCCAACCAGGACCAGGACCACTACCGGCTGGACCTGTCCCGGTTCATGGAGAGCCACGTCAACAACGTCGGCGACCCGTTCACCGCCGGCAACTTCAAGGTCAACAGCAAGGTCGTCGAGCGGTCCGTGCTCGACTACTACGCGGCGCTGTGGAACGCGAAGTGGCCGCACGACAAGACGGACCCCGAGTCCTACTGGGGCTACACGCTGAGCATGGGCTGTACCGAGGGCAACCTGTACGGCCTGTGGAACGCGCGGGACTACCTGGCCGGCAAAGCCCTGATCACCGATCCCGAGTCGACGGCGCAACAGCCCCGACTGCTGTGGGTCCAAGCCGCGCCGCCGGAGCACCTGTCCGCGGAGCAGAAGGAGAACGCGCTGCACCCCGTGGCGTTCTTCTCCGAGGACTCGCACTACTCGCTGACCAAGGCCATGCGGGTGCTCAGCGTCGACACCTTCTACGCCCTCGGCACGGCGAAGTACCCGAAGGACAACCCGTTGGCTCCAGGGAAGCCCTGGCCGAAGGAAGTCCCCTCCGCGGCCGGCGAGTCCGGGTTCTCCGCCGACGGGCCGGGCTGCGTGGACGTGGAGAAGCTGGCCGTGCTCGTGGAGTTCTTCGCGGCGAAGGGCCACCCGATCCTGGTCAACCTCAACCTGGGCTCCACGTTCAAGGGCGCCTACGACGACGTACGCGCGGTGTCCGAGCGGCTCTTCCCGATCTTCAAGAAGCACGGCCTGCTGGAACGTGAGGTCGTGTACGGCAAGGGCAAGGACGCCAAGCCGCTCACGGACCGGCGGCGCGGCTTCTGGCTGCACATCGACGGCGCGCTCGGCGCGGCCTACCTGCCGTTCCTGCGGATGGCGGCGGAGAACCCGAACTACGAGTACGTGCCGGAGGTCCCGATCCCGGAGTTCGACTTCGGGCTCACGGTCAGCGACCAGGAGACCGGGAGGACCTACGACATGGTCAACTCGATCGCGATGAGCGGCCACAAGTGGATCGGCTCGCCCTGGCCGTGCGGGGTCTTCATGACCAAGGTGAAGTTCCAGATGCGGCCGCCGGACAACCCGGCCTACATCGGCTCGCCGGACACCACCTTCGCCGGGTCCCGCAACGGGTTCTCCCCGATCGTCCTCTGGGACTACCTCGCGCAGCATTCCTACGACAAGCAGATCTCGATGATCCGCGACGCCCAGCGGATGGCCCACTACACCGAGCAACAGCTGCTCCGGCTGCAGAAGACGCTCGGCAGGGACCTCATGGTCGCGCGCACTCCGCTGGCGCTGACCGTCCGGTTCCGCCGGCCCAACGAGCGGATCATCGCGAAGTGGTCGCTGTCGTCGGAGTCGCTGAAGCTGAACCCGGACGACCCGAAGAGCCCGCAACTCGACTACGTCCACGTCTTCCTCATGCCGTGGGCCAAGCCGAGCATGATCGACGACCTGGTGAAGGACCTGCACGCGAAGGACGCGTTCCCGTCCGAGGCGCGGGCGCTGCCGACGGCCGAGCCCGCGCGGGAGATCCACGAGCACGCGGCGGCTCTGGCCCACGTGCCGCACGGCGGGCGCGGTTTCGAGTGATCCGCCCCTGACCCGACGCGACCGCCGGACGCCAGGCCCGGCCCGGATTCGTCCGGGCCGGGTCGTTCCGCGCCCGCCGCCGCGTAGGGTGGTCCGCAGAGCGGTCTGTGCAGGTGCACGTGTTGCACGCGCATGGGCCCCGGGGACGAAGGAGGCTCGGCGATGCTCAAGGACGACACCGCCGCCGAGGTGCGCGCCCAGGGATGGCGCACGCTCGCCGCGCTGCACGCCATGATCGAGAGTCACCTGGAGCGCGTGCTCCAGGCGGAGCACCAGCTCAGCGTGAGCGAGTACTCCGTGCTGGAGGTGCTGTCCCGCCAGGACGACTGGCACATGCGGATGCAGCAGCTCGCCAACGCCGTGGTGCTCAGCCAGAGCGCCGTGAGCCGACTGGTCGGCCGGCTGGAGAAGGCCGGCCTCCTGTGCCGGTTCCTGTGCGAGACCGACCGGCGCGGCATCTACACCGAAGTCACCGACGCCGGCAGGGAACTGCTGGCCAGGGCGCGCCCCACCCACGACGCGGCGCTCCGCGAGGCCCTCGACGAGGCCGACGCCCGACCGGAGCTGGCCCCCCTGGTCACGGCGCTCGCCGCACTGCCCACCCACGAGTGACGCCGCGAACCACCCTCACTCGACCGGCACCAGCTCACACCAGCCGGACCAGTAGACGTCCTCGCGGTCCTCGCAGAAGTAGGGATCGACGTGGTCCAGCTCGCGCTCGACGAGCACCACGCAGTACGAGCCGTAGCGGTACTCCTGCTTGCCCATGATCTCGACCGCCCACTCGTGCATCCAGCGGTCCGCCCCCTCGGTCGGCACGTCCGCCGCGTCGACCTCCTTCTCGGCGCGCGTCTCGTACCAACACCCGAGCCGGCCCGGGTTGTGCTCCTCCAGCAACACCAGCTTGTGCGACATCACCCCTCCTCAAACGTGGTGATCACTGTCACACCGAAGGGTAGGCAGTAAGACTTACTTGGTGAAGTTGCCCAATGGGGTGACTTGTCGGTCCTGGCGGGCACACGGGCAAACTTGCCTGTCCCCGACGCCGAAAGGACCCGCCGTGGCCGAGACGCCTCCGGAAGCAGTCCCACTGCTCAGCCCGACGGTCGGCCGACGTTGGCTCGCCCAGGAGTTCCGCCGCCTCCGCGAGGCCGCCAACATGACCCAGTCCGACGTCGCGAAGCGCCTCCGGTGCGCCTCAACGAAGATCACGCACCTGGAGAGCATGCGGAACACGTTCAACGCGACCGACCTGGAGATCGCGTTGCCCTTCCTCGGGGTCCCACCGGAGCGGGTCGAGTGGTACCTCCGCATCTGGGAGGCGTCCCGCGAGAAGGGCTGGTGGGACGGCAGCCAGGCCATCCCCTCCTGGTTCTCGTTCTACGTCGGCCTGGAGTGGGGAGCCAGCGAGATCCACTCCTGGGACATGGGCTACATCCCCGGCCTCCTCCAAACGCAGGGCTATGCCGAAGCAGTGATCACGGATGGAGCAACTGTCAACGACAGCGCCATCAACGAGCAGGTCGTTACCCGACTGCGCCGGCAGGAAGCGTTGCGCCGCCGAGAGAATCCCCTTCGACTCCACGCGATCTTGGATGAGTCCGTGCTACGTCGTCGAGTCGGCAGCCCTCAGGTGATGCGTGACCAGCTTCGACACTTGGCCACGCTGGATGAGGGCCCTACGATCACTCTTCAGGTGATGCCCTTCGCGCGAGGTGAGCACCGAGGTCAGCTCGGTTCTTTCAAGTGGCTGGGCTTCCCGCAGGAGGGAGATCCCGGCGTTGTGTACTTGGAAAACCAGGGCGGCGGTCTCTACCTGGAGAAGTCCGAGCAGCTCAGCAGATTTCGCGCTGACTTCGTGGAGCTCAGCCGGCGAGCCCTCGCACCGGAGGCATCGATCAAACTGATCAACTCGCTGCTGGAGGAGCTCGGATGAGCACAAGCGCTACTTTCTCGGTCTCCCTCCGTGGAGTGCAGTGGCGGAAAAGTAGACGGAGCGGCCACGGCGGCGGAGACTGCGTCGAGGTCGCCGACCTGGCTCCGCTGTGGCGGAAGAGCAGCCACAGCGGCCCTAACGGCGGACAGTGCGTGGAGGTGACCGGGCTGGCCGGACCAGTGGGAGTGCGGGACTCCAAGAATCCCACCGGACCGGCACTAGTGTTCAACCCCACTGCGTGGACATCCTTCGTACGGAACACCAAGACCGGCCAGCTCAACCTCCCCAGCACGGAGAGCTGAACACGGCAACACCCGCCCTCCCCAAGGCTTTGAAGGAGCCTGGATGAGCGCGAGCCATGTCCCCAAGGCAACCAGTCCCGATCCGAAGTGGCGGAAGAGCGGTCGCAGCGGCCCCAATGGGGGAGCATGCGTCGAGGTCGCCGACCTCGCCCCGCTCTGGCGAAAAAGCAGCCATAGCGGCCCCAACGGCGGCGAGTGTGTCGAGGTGGCCAACCTGACCGGACCAGTCGGGGTACGGGACTCCAAGAACCCCACCGGACCAGCACTGGCGTTCAGCCCCACCGCATGGACATCCTTCATGCAGACCACCAAGAGCGGCCGACTCAACCTCCCCAGCACGGAGAGCTGAACACGGCAACACCCGCCCTCCTCAAGGCTTCGAAGGAGCTCCGATGAGAACTGCCCGGCTTGCGGTTCGGTGGCGGAAAAGCAGCCGAAGCGGCAACGGTGGCGGCAACTGCGTCGAGGTCGCCGACCTGGCTCCGCTGTGGCGGAAGAGCTGCCACAGTGGGCAAGGCGGCGGACAGTGCTTGGAAGTCGCCAACCTGGCGATGATGTGGCGGAAGAGCGGCCACAGCGGCCCCAACGGCGGACAGTGCGTTGAAGTGGCCGACCTGACCGGACCGGTCGGGGTGCGGGACTCCAAGAATCCTGCTGGACCAGCGCTGGCCTTCCACTCCACCGCATGGAAGTCCTTCGTGCGGAGCACCAAGGCCGGCCGGCTCGACCTTCCCGGCGCGGAGGGCTGAGCTCGGCGTCGCCCGCCCTTCCTGGGTGAGATCGTTCCCATGCGGCGTGGATGGGCGGGCTGGAGTGCTCGTGCTCGCCGGACTTTAGGCGGGCACGATCCGGCGGGCCGGCACGGGGATGCGGGTGAGGTCCTCGGCGACCACGATGTCGCCGTCGAACAGCTCGGCCGCTTCGGCGTGGAAGCGGGTCGGGTCGTCGTAGCGCTGGGAGAAGTGGGTGAGCACCAGGCAGCGCACCCCGCACTCCGCCGCGACCCGGGCGGCCTGGGCGGCGGTGAGGTGGCCGTAGTCGGTGGCCAGCGCGCGGTCCTCGTCCAGGAAGGTTGATTCGATCACCAGGAGGTCGACGCCGTCGGCGAGCGCGTAGACCGCGTCGCACAGCCGGGTGTCCATGACGAACGCGAAGCGCTGGCCCGGTCGCGGTGCGCTCACCTCCGCCAGGGCCACCGTGCGGCCGTCGACCTCCAGGGAGCCGGCTCTCTGGAGCTGGCCGACCCGTGGTCCGCTGATTCCGAAGCGCGCCAACAGTTCCGGCACCATGCGGCGTCCGTCCGGCTCGACAAGGCGGTACCCGAAGGACTCCACTCCGTGGTCCAGCCGGCGGGCCTCCAGCACGCCGAACGGCCCGGTCGCGACCGGGCCGTCCCTCTCGACCGGGACCTCCCGGAGGTCGGCCGTCTCGTAGAAGGCGCAGGCGTGCCGGAGGCGGGCGAAGAACTCCCGTCCGGAGGCCGGGTAGTGGGCGTGCACCGGGTGTGCGACCCGGTCCAGCGACAACCGCTGGACGATGCCGGGCACCCCGAGGCAGTGGTCGCCGTGGAAGTGGGTCAGGCACAGCCGGGTGATGTCCGAGGCGGCCACCCCGGCCAGCAGCATCTGCCGTTGGACGCCCTCGCCCGGGTCGAACAACAGCCCCTCGTCGTCCCACCGCAGCAGGTACCCGTTGTGGTTGCGCCGTCGGGTGGGCACCTGGCTGGCCGTGCCCAGGACGATCAGCTCACGTGGCGACACGCCCGGACCATACCGACGGGCTCCCCCGTCCAGCTCCGCGTCGTCCCCCTTCTCGTTCGTGCGGCGGCGCAGGCGCCTTCGTCGTCGGGGTGAAGGCGATCACTGCGCGCGTGTTGCCGACCCCGCTAGCGTCGTGCCGTCGATGAGCTGGAGGGTGGGGACATGGCGGAGCACGAGGAGCTGCCGGCGGACGAGTGCCACGTCTGGTGGGCGCGCCCGGACGCCGCGCTGGCCGGTCTCGTCGGGTTGTTCGACGAGGCCGAGCGCCGACGCCACGACCGCTTCCTGCGCGAGGCCGACCGGTGGCGCTACGTCGCCGGGCACGCCCTGATCCGGCTCGTCCTCGCCCCGCTCGTCGGGCGTCGCCCGGCCGAGCTGGCCTTCTCCACCGTCTGCCGGCACTGTGGGGCCGGCCACGGCAAGCCCCGGCTCACGCCGGAGTCCGGGCTGGACTTCTCGCTCTCCCACTCCGGCGACCGGGTCGTGCTCGCGGTGGCCAGGGGTGTGGAGCTCGGGGTCGACGTCGAGGAGCTGAGCCGCCGCACCGAGCCGGAGCTGGCCGAGCACGTGCTCTCCCCCGCCGAGCTGTCGGCGCTCGACGCGCTGCCGGAGGACCGGCGGCACGCCGGTTTCTTCACCTACTGGACGCGCAAGGAGGCGGTGCTCAAGGCGACCGGCCACGGGCTGGCGATCGCCACCCGCGCCGTGGAGCTGTCGGCGCCGACCGAACCGCCCCGGCTCGTGCGGTGGTCGGCGGCCGAGCCCCTGAACTCCCCGGTCACGCTGCACGACCTCCGGCCGGGCCCCGGGCACCTGGCCGCCCTGGCGGTGCTGACCGACCAGCCGCACCGGGTGGTCGAGCGGGACGGCGACCGCCTGCTCCGCCAGGCCCTCGCCGACCTGCCCGCCGCCCGCTAGGACCAACCTGGAGATCGGCTTTCCGCGTTTCTCCCGGAACCAGGCGAAGATCCGAAGCCGAGCGGTTCTTCTCCTTTCCCGGCAAGGTTTCCGTCACCGGGATTCGACTCCCGCTCGTGACCCCGTGGTTCGGGCCTCAGGCCTTCGGCTGCGTGAAACGGATGCGGTTGCCGAACGGGTCGCGGAGGCCGCAGTCGATTCCGTACGGGCGCTCGGTCGGTTCCTCGGTGAACTCGACGCCCTTGGCGAGCAGCTTCTCGTAGGTGCCCCGGCAGTCCTCCGTGGTGAGGATGAGCCAGCCGCCCATCGCACCCTTGGTGACCAGGTCGCGGACCTGCTGCGCGGTCTCCTCGGACATGGCCGGCGCGCCCGGCTTCTCCAGCAGGATCTGGCGCTCCGGGTGGCCGGGGACGCTGACGGCCAGCCAGCGCATGAAGCCCATGTCGATGTCGGCGGCGACCTCCAGCCCCAGCTTGCCGACGTAGAAGTCGAGGGCCTCGTCCTGGTCGAGGACGTAGATCTGCGAGTGCGTGATGGCGTTGAACATGGGAGTAACGCTACTGGCGAGGTCCGGACGAAAACTTATCCAAAACTGCTCGGTTGCCGGACGGCGTTGGCGAGGGCGGAACCTTCAGGCGCTCGGGCGGGCCTACGCCATCACGAAGCACGTCGGCACGCCCGAGGCCGTCGTTTCCTTCCGGTACTCCCTGGGCGACCGGCCGACGATGTCGCGGAACGTGCGGCTGAACGTGCCCAGGCTGCCGAAGCCGACCTCGAAACAGATGTCCGTCACGCTGCGGTCGGTCTCCCGCAGCAGGAACATCGCCCGCTCGACCCGGCGGCGCTGGAGGTAGCGGTGCGGCGTCTCGCCGAACGTGGCGCGGAACGTGCGCGTGAAGTGCGCCTCCGACACGTGGGCGATCCGCGCCAGGGCCGGGACGTCCAGCGGCTGCGCGTAGGCGCGGTCCATCGCGTCCCGTGCCCGGAGCATCCGGCGGTTGGTCTCTTCCACGGCGCGACTCACCGCGCCATCACACCACAGCGCCACCACACCAAGGGCCATCACGCCACAGCGCTCCGCCGCTGGTGACAGCCCCGTTCTCACAGCTCGGGGCCGCCCCCGGCGGTGAGCACGGCGTGCGTCCGCCGGAGGCGGTCCAGCCACCACGCGCGGCGCTCGTCGTCGACGATCTCGGCGGCGGCCAGCAGCTCCGGGTCGGGCGCGGGCGGGGCCGTCGGCACCCGCAGCTCGCCGTCGACCGGGCGCAGCCCGTCGGCGACGAGGTCGCCGTCGAACAACGCGAGCGTGCCCAGCCCGCAGGCGAAGTCCAGCTCCGGCAGCGCGGCGGCCAGCGCCACCTGCGCGGCCAGCCCCACGCTGGTCTCCAACGCCGAGGACACCACGCACGGCAGCCCGCACGCCTCGGCGACCCGCAGGGCGCGGCGCACCCCGCCCAGCGGCGTGCACTTGATCACCGCCACGTCGGCGGCGCCCGCCACCGCGACCCGCAGCGGGTCCTCCGCCCGGCGGATCGACTCGTCGGCGGCGACGCGCACGTCGACCCGGCGGCGCACCGCGGCCAGCTCGTCGAGGGTGCGGCAGGGTTGCTCCACGTACTCCAGCCCGCCCGCCGCGCGGTCGAGCTGGCGGATGCGCGCGACCGCCGTGTCGACGTCCCACGCGCCGTTGGCGTCCACCCTGATCCGGCCGGACGGCCCGAGGGCGTCCCGCGTCGCGGCCACCCGCTCCGCGTCCTCCGCCGCGGAGTCCGGGTGGTCGGCGACCTTCACCTTGGCCGTGCGGCAGCCGGAGGCGGCGACGATGGCCGCCGCGCGCTCCGGCCCGACCGCCGGGACGGTGCAGTTGACCGGGACGCGGTCCCGGACCGGCGGGGGCCAGCCCCGCCCGGCGGCCTCCAGCGCGGTGGCCAACCAGCTCGCGGACTCCCGGTCGTCGTACTCCGGGAAGGGGCAGAACTCGCCCCAGCCGACCGGACCGGGCAGCACGACGCCCTCCCGCACGGTGATGCCGCGGAACCGCGTCCGCATCGGAACGGCGTACACCCGCGCCTGGTCGAGACCCACGCTCTCCACGGGGCCGAATCCTGCCACCGGGCCTTGACTGCCGTTTCGTAACGGTGTTCTATAACGGCGTTCTGATTGCTGCTCCGCGCGGAGGACCCCATGCAGACGCTCGTGCTCAGCACCCCGTCCCGCCTGGTCGCCGGCCTGGTCCTGCTCACCGTGGTGACCATCGAGGTCGGTGGCTGGTACCTCACGAAGGTGACCGCCGGACGAGTGCCCCTGACCGACTTCCAGAAGGCGTTCGCCAGGGCCGGGCACGCGCACGCCGGCGTCCTGGTCACCCTCGGCCTGGTCTGCCTGGTGCTCGCGGACGCCACCCGGCTCGACGGCGCGCTGGGCTGGATCGCCCGCCTCGGCGTCCCGGCCGCGGCGGTGCTCATGTCCGCCGGCTTCTTCGCGTCCTCCCTCAGCCCGGGCGCCACCCGCCCCAACCGGCTGATCGCCGTGCTGTGGGTCGGAGCCGCCGCGCTGGCCGCCGGCGTGGTGACCCTCGGGATCGGCCTCCTGACGAGCTGACCGGGGCGGCCGGAGAGAACAGCGCGGCCGGAGAGAACAGCGCGGCCGGAGAACAGCTAGGAGTCCGGCGAGCGGGAGACCAGGAACACCGTCATCGGGACCTCGGTGTGGTCGACGATCAGGTGAGTGTTCGTGACGTGGTTCCTGGCCCCGCCCATGCGCTGGGGCACCTTGTACGTGCCGAGGTCGTGGTCGGGCGGGAAACGCCAGTCGAGGTTCAACGGGATCTGCGGCAGGCTCCACGTCCCTTCGTCCCGCACCCGCCGCTCGCCAGCCGGGTCGCCGCCGAGGTTCGAGACGAGGGACCGCAGGCAGGCGTCGGACGGGGTGAGCCTGATGTAGAGCACCCCACCCGAGCCGATGATGTTCTCGTCCGAGAACCACCGCAGCCCGTCCTGGCACGGCAGGTCGATGGCGTAGCGGTGGAGCGCCTCCTCCAGCGTCTCGATGCCGCGCGTGACGTCTTCCTCCGGATGCGGCGGGTACTTCCTGGGGTCGCTCGCGCCGCAACCCGCGACCAGCAGGCTCACACCTGCGACCGCCGACCATCCTCGAACAGCGAGGGACCGCCTCCGCGCGGGCTGTGCGACGACCACTGGGACTCCTCCCGGTCTGTGTCCTCCCTCCTGGGGACGCCCCACCGAGAAGCCGGTTCCGTCAACGTTGATCAAAACCTCTGTCGATCACAACGACTGCTGCGCACGGCCACTGTTGCGGACCGGCGGCGAGGCGGGCAGGCTCCCGAGGCGTGCCGCGGCTGCTGATCATCCACCACACGCCCTCCCCGCACCTGCAGGCGATGTTCGAGGCGGTCGTCTCCGGCGCGACCACGCCGGAGATCGAGGGCGTGGACGTCGAGCGGCGGGCGGCCCTGGCGGTCACGGCGGTCGACGTCCTGGAGGCGGATGGCTTCCTCCTGGGCACTCCGGCGAACCTGGGCTACATGAGCGGCGCGCTGAAGCACGCCTTCGACCTCATCTACTACCCGTGCCTGGACTCCACGCGCGGGCGGCCGTACGGCCTGTACGTGCACGGCAACCAGGGCACCGAGGGCGCTGTGCGCAGCGTCGAGGGCGTGACCACGGGGTTGGGCTGGCAGAAGGTCGCCGACCCGGTGGTGGTCATGGGCGATCCCGGCAAGGCCGATCTGGAGGCGTGCTGGAACCTGGGCGCCACCGTGGCCGCCCAGCTCACGGCGTAGCCGAGGCGGCACGCCGGTGGCGGTCGTCGCTGTGAGTGTCCACTGTGGATGACTGCTTGTGAGTGATACCGACTCGGTCACCGCGCGCCCGACCACACCGGCGCTCCGCAGTGGCCGGAGATCGGCATCCGGCCCGTCACAGCGAGCGCCGATCCCGACGAACGTGCTGCCCTGACGGCATCTCCGCTCCGCCGGACGATCTCCCGCGACCCGGAGAAGACCCGGAAACCGCTCTGCGCCAAGGGATCGAGACCGCGTTCGGTGACTTCGGGTGAGAGCGACGGCCGCCTCCCCTCCTTCAGGTGAAGTTGCCACCAGCGGCCGCCCTCCCGATCCGGTGATTGGGCTGCCTGCGGTTTCGCCGTCCCGACAAGGGAGTCATGCTCAGTTCATCGCCATTACCGAGGGTGTTCCCATGACAGCCAGCAACCAGTTGGTGAGCAAGGTTCCCGACTACCCCGTGCCGGTGGGAGAACGTGAGTTCTCGTTGGCCGACTTCCTCACCGGCTGCCTGGAGACGACGCGCGGCGCCGGCCAGGGCGACGCCGAGCTCGCCGACGCCCACCGCGCCTTCGTGGCCGCCGGCCTCGCCGCGCTCCGCGCCGGGGCCGAGCAGCGGGAGTGGACGCAGGTCGGCCTCGCCGCGCGGCCGGACGCCCAGACCGTCCTCCCCGGGCTGATCGCCGACATCGCGGGGGAACTCCTCGACCACGGGCTGGCCGTCAACTTCTTCTTCATGCACAAGCCCCCCGGTCTGCGACTCCGCTTCCAGGCGGCGCCCGGCCGGTTCACCGAGCTGCACCGCCGGGTGCTGGGCTGGGCCGAGGAGCTGCGCGCCCGCGGCACCGCGCAGACCGTCCTGCCCGCCGTGTACGAGCCGGAGACCCAGCTGTTCGGCGGGCCGGTCTCCATGCGGTACGTGCACGAGCTGTTCACCGCGGACTCCCTCGCCTGGCTGGAGATCCACCGGCACGCGGCCGCCGCGCCGGGGCCGGAGGGCGGGGAGGACGCCGCGCCGCCGTGGGCGATGTCCCTGTTGTTGCTGCGCGCCGTCCTCGACGGGCTGGAGATCGTCGGCTGGGAGCACCGGGACGTGTGGCGCCGGGTGCAGTGGGAGACCGGGCGCCAGTTCCCCACCGAGGCCCGCGCGGTCGCCGGGCTGGCCTCGGCCGCGGAGGGCATCCGCCGGATGTGGGAACGGCCCGACGCGCTGCTGCGCCGCCTGCCGCGCTGGGCGCAGCGGGTCGCCGAGCGGCACCGCGCGGCCGCGCTGGACGTGGGGCACCGGTGGCGCGCCGAGTACTTCCACACCGAGCACGCCGACGTCGGACCGCGCAGGGCCGCCGCGTTCTACGTGGTCTTCCACTGGAACCGGGGCCGGTTGACGGCGGCGCGCCAGTCGCTGCTCGCCGAGGCGCTCGCCAGTCCCGGCCAGGAACCCGCGGAGGTCGGGGAGGTCGGGGACGGTGTCGGATAACCGGCGGGGAGACCAGGGCGCGGCGTTGCTCCGGCTGGCGGGCCTGCCGGTGCGGCTGTGGCTGGCCGGCGGCTGCCCCCGGCTGTTCTCCCTGCTGGCCGAGTCCGACCGGTCGGCGGACGACTACCGTCGGAGCGCCGCCCGGCTCGCCGAGCGGATCGGCGAGCGCCTGGTCCCCCTGCGGGAGCTCGCCGACCAGGACCGGGTCCGGCTCATCGCGCTGCGCCGGACCCTGCACCACGGCCTCCCGGTCGACGGGGACCAGCACGCGGCGCTGGTCGAGCGGATCGGCCTGCTCCCCGATCCGGGGCCTCGGATCGCCGCCGAGCTGCGGTCGCTCGCCGAACGGTCCCGCTGGCTCCACGCGCTCGACGCGCACATCGCGAGCGAGATCGCGGCGGAGCAGGTCCGCCTGCGCGGCCTGCCCTGGCGGCTGCTCCGCTCGTCGCCGGCCGGCGCGGCGGCGCTCGCCCACGACGCCCCGGACGCCCTGGCCGACGTCGAGCGCCGGTTGGCCGCCGGCGAGGACTGGGACGACAAGCGGCTCCGGCAGCGCGGCGACTACCTGTGGCGGCTGATCGGCCGGGGAGCGGTCAAGACAACGCCCCGCACGTGGCTGGGGCACGTCGCGCTGGTCGACATCACCGACACGGCCGGCACCCGCGACGACGGCGACCGGCGCCTTCTGTCCACAAGAGACGGATCGGAGCCCGTCGCCGCCCGGTACGCCGTGCACCAGGTGTCCAACGTGTACACGTCGCGGCCGGACCCGGCGGACGGGGCCGCGTCCGGGCAGGGCGAGGTCTCCCTCACCGGACTGCACTGGTTGGACGGGGAGGACCTGGTCTGCTGGGTCGTCGACCAGCGGGGCGGAACCCACACGCGGGAGGTCCGGCTGCGCAACACCCCGGTGCTCGACGCCGTCCGTCGGGCGCTGGCCGGGGGACCGCGCGAGCGCGACGACGTGCTGGCCCAACTGCTCGGGGCCAGGACCCGGGACCCGGGGGCCGTGGCGACGCTCACCGCGTTCCTGGACCACCTCGTCCAGCTCGGCGTCGTGCAGCGCGCCGCCAGGGTCACCAACCTCCTGTCCGACTGGCGGCACTCGCCCACCGGAGCGTCCACAGAGGACGGTTCCGCGTTCGTGGACGTCTACCGGCAGGTCCGCGCGGTCGTCTCGGCGAGCGCGGTCGAGCGGGTGCGGCAGGCGACGGCGCCGGCGCTCCGGCTCGCCGCCCTGATCCAGCGGGAACGGAAGCGGCCGAGGCATCCGGTGCTGGAACTGCTCGACGAGCGCCGCCGGACCGTCCCCGAGTTGGTGCGACGATACCTCCAGGAGCACCGCGACCAGCGGCCACCGGCCCCGGAGGGAGCACCCAGGGACTGGCCGCGCGCCGACCGCCCCGACTCCGGGTACGCCCGGTTGCTGGCCTGCCTCGCCGACCGCTGCGACCGCGGCGAGGACCCGATCCGGATCGACGCGCGGCTACTGGAAGCCGTCGGCGCGACCGGGACCCCCGAGATCGACGCGGACTGGCCGCTGGACCTCATGCTCCGCCCCCTCCCGTCCGGCGGGCCGCTGGCCGTGCTGGAGACCGCCAGCGCGCCGGCGACCACCGACGCCCGGTTCGCCGACGGGTTGGGCCAGCTGCACGGCGAGCCCGCGTTGGTCGCGGACTACCGCGCCTTCCTCCGCGACCGGGAGCGCCGCGACGGCGGCCGGTTCGTGGAGGTCCTGGTGCCGCCCCTGTCCGAGCGCGCGGCGAACGCGGTGCGCCGGCCCCGCTACACCGACCTGTGGACCGGCGACCCCGACCACCGCGCCTACCACCCGCCCCCCGACCGGTCGGACAGCACCCAGCCGGGCGACGCCCGGCCGAGGTACCTGCCGTTGCACGCGATCACCTTGCGGCTCGTCGACGGCCGCGCGGTCGCCGAGGCCGAGGGGCAGGTCGTGTGGCCGATGTACCACGCGACCCGGGTTCCCCTACCGCCGTGGGACATCGTCATGGCCCTGCTGCGCGCCGCCGCGCCCGAGGGGTCCCGACGGGGAATCCGGTGGAGCGGCCTGCTGGCCGCCTTCCCCACCCGCGACCACCTGCCCCGGGTCCAGATCGAGGACGACCTGGTCCTGTGCCCCGCCCAGTGGCGGGTGCGGCGGGCGGAGCTGTGGCCGGCCGGTGCCACGACGGTGGACAAGCTCCGCGTGCTCTCCCGGCTCATGGCGCGGCGGGGCGTGCCCCGGTGGGTCTTCGCCGCGCCCGGCGCCGCCGCCCGTCCGGTGCCGGTCGACCTGGCCGGCCTGCCCGCGGTCCGGATCGTCGACCGCCTGCTCGCCGCGCCCGACGTCGAGGAGATCCTCGTGGAGGAGATGCTGCCGACCCCGGACCAGGCCGCGGTCTCGGACACCGCGCACGCCCCCGGCGACCGGCTGGTGGCCCAGCTCCTCCTGCGGCTGCCGGCCGCCTCCGCGCCCTTCCGCCCCGCCGTCCGCGCGGCGCCCCGTCCCACCGAGGTCGAACCGGCCGCGGGCACGTGAAACCCAACCGGAGAAAGGAGAAACAGTGGATCTCACGCTGGACCTGGAGGACCTGGACAGCCTGATCGACGACCTGGAGACGCAGGTCAACGAGGTGCGACTCCCGGAGCGTCAGGCGGAGACCATCCCGAGCCTCATCGTCTGCACGCAGAACTGCACGGTCTAACCGCAGCGGCCAGGGTGGGCGCGGCGCGAGCCCGCCCACCCCACGCCGTCCTCCCCACCCGCCGGGGACCTCCCGGGCACGGGTGCGGGGATCCGACCGATCGCCGACGAAGGGAGGTGAGCGATGGGCGAGTCCCTCCCGCTCCACGACCTGGACCAGCTCATCGAGGACCTGGAGGCCCGCACGGCCGAGTTCCGGCTGCCGGACCCGCCGGACGGCGGGCGGCTGAGCCACCTGCTGTGCAGCGTCCTCGATCCCGAGTGCCGACCCCGGACCGTTCTCGGCTGCCAGTGAGCGTCACCGCCGGCCTGCCGTCCGCGACATCTCGACGGCCAGGAGCACCGACGGTCGTCGCTGGTCGAACCGGGTGGGTGCGCGGGTGGCGCCCACCCGGTCCACTTCGGACAGAGCGGTCCGCTTCGCCCGTCAGCTCCTTCGCTCACGCGCGCTCTCGCGGGAGCCGAGCCGAGGACGCCACTTCCACCAAAGGTCCACTGTGGACATATGTGGCCCGGCCCGACGTCCGACCTGTCGACCCCCGCTCTGCCGAGAGCGTCCCCGACCACCCCGGAGACCCGAATCCCCCACCGAGCGATCCCACGGAGGACGACGTGTCCCACCGCTTCCCGGCCCAGCGACACCGGCGCCGCGGGCTCCCGCCCAGACGCAGACCCACCCCTCGGACGTCCTCCGGGGCGATCCCGCGGAGAGCTCCGTCGCACACCTCGGCCGAGCGGCGCGTCCTCGTGGCGAGGTCGAGATGACCACGAGGCTGGAACCGGGCACCCCGAGCGCCGCGCTCGACCTGGCCGGGTGGGCCCTGGCGACCTGGGCGGAGCGCGGTCGGCGCAGCACCGACCCCGGGCCGGCGGTGCTGGCCTTCCTGCTGGGGCCGCGGCACTCCGCGGTCGCCCCGGCGCTGCGCCGGTGGCTCACCGAGCTGGAGGAGCCGGAACCCCTCGCCGGGCTGCACGACGGCGGGCTCGCCGGCCAACTGGGCGGGCTCCGCCTGCTGTCGCCGCTGTACCCCCGGCTGTCCCGGGTCGCCGAGGCCGTGTCCGTGGCGCTCACCCGCGCCGCCCACCGCGGTCACTGGTCGGCCGGGCCGGTCGGCTTCCCCAGCTACGACGTGGTCAGCGGGCCGGCGGGCGTCCTGCTCGCGCACTGCGTGCACGGCCCCAGGGACGGCGAGCTGACCCCGTTCGCCGCCGCCCTCGCCGCCCGCTGCGACCAGCCGGACCTGGCCGGACTGCGGTGCACCGCCTACCAGGAGCACGAGGCGCTGGCATGGAACCAGGGCCTGGTCAACGCCGGCCTGGCGCACGGCGCGGCCGGGGTGGCCGTGGCACTGGCGGCGGCCGTCCACGCCGACCCGGCCGACGACCACGTCGCCGCGGCGTTGCGCCGGGTCGGCCGGTGGTTGGCCGGGGAGGCGTTCCGGGACGACCGGGGCGTCTACACGTGGTCCTCCGCCGGGCGCGAGGGCGCGGCCACGCCCACGCAGGCGGGACCGCGCCAGGCATGGTGCTACGGCTGCCCGGGCGGGGCGTGGGCGCTGCGGGAGGCCAGCGTCGCGCTGACCCTGCGCGGGACCTCCGGGGTCGCGGCCGAGCTGGGCCAGGTCGCCCTCGTCGCGATGCGCTCGCTGGCCCAGAACTTCGACGAGGACTTCCACCTCGTCGGCGAGGCCGCCGCCGACCGGCTCGCGGTGTGCCACGGCGCGGCCGGGGTGCTCGCGATCGCCGACGCGTTCGCGCACTGGACCGGGATGCCCGACGCGGTGGCGCTGCGGGACCGGCTGCGCAGCCACCTGCTGCTGCACCTCGACGAGGTGGCCGGGCTGGCCATGTCGGACATGAGCCTGCTCGGCGGGGCGGCCGGCGTGCTCGCCGTGCTGCTGACCATCGACGGCGGCAACCGGGCCTGGCTGCCGCTGCTCGCCCTGCGCTGAGCCGTCACCCCACCCAGTTAGTCCATTGTGGACAGTCATGCCCGCTCCCGGCCCGGACGGACCGGGGAGCGCGGTCGGCGCCCGTCCGATCGTCGATCGGGCCACACCCGCGCCCCGCACCCCGGCGGGTCGGACTAGGCCAACCAGGTTCTGTTCGCCCGCCACAACCCCCGTTCGTCGGACGGGGTGCTGACGGAAGTCGTAATCGCGACCGGCCGCGCGCGGCCCTCCGCCCACTAGCCTCGACCAGGCCGGCTCGTACGGGGGAGGCAGTGGTGATCAGAGTGGGCATCGCGGACGACGAGGCGCTCGTCCGCGCCGGTGTCCGCGGGATCCTGGAGACCGCCGACGACCTGGAGGTGGTCGGCGAGGCCGACGACGGGCGGTCCGCCGTGGAGCTGGTCCGGACGCTGCGCCCCGACGTGCTGCTGCTCGACGTCCAGATGCCGGGCATGGACGGCCTGCTCGCGGCCAACGCGGTCCGCGACACCGCGCCGGAGACCGCAGTCGTCGTGCTGACCACCTTCGACTACGACGAGTACGTGCTGCGGGCGTTGCGGGCCGGCGCGGTCGGCTACCTGCTCAAGGACACCGACCCCGCCGAACTGCTGCGCGCGGTCCGCGTGGTCGCCGACGGCGAGGCGGTGCTCTCGCCCAGGGTGACCCGCACCCTCGTCGAGCACTTCAGCGGGGGCTGCGGCCTGACCGCCGAGCGGTCCAGGAGCCGGGTCGCCTGCCTCACCGAGCGCGAGCTGGACGTGCTCGCGCTGATCGGCAGGGGCATCTCCAACTCGGAGATCGGCCACCGGCTGCACCTCAGCGAGGGCACGGTGAAGGCGCACGTGAGCCGGGTGCTGACCAAGCTCGGCTGCGAGAACCGGGTGCAGGCCGCGATCGTCGCGCACGAGGCGGGCTTGTTGCGCATGCCGTGACAGCGGCTTTCGGAAGGCCTCTTCAGCGGATCTCCCCAGGAAGTCCCGTCAGGAGCTCGCCGAGACCTCCCCGACCGGAATCCGCACCACCACGACGTAGTCGCCGCGTTCGAGGCGGCCGTGCTCCAACGTCCCGCCCAGCAACGCCACCCGCTTCGCCAACATGGCCAGGCCGCTGCGGGCGCCGGCCGCGGTGCTGGCCGGCGGGGTCTCCGGCGCCGCGTTGCGCACCACGATGCGCAGCTCCTCCCCCACCACGCGCAGGAACAGCCGGGTGGGCACGACCCCGGCGTGCTTGTGGACGTTGGTGAGCGCCTCCCGCACCACGCGGTGCGCCGTCCGGCGCAGCACCGGGTCCAACCGCCACACGGCCTGGTCGACCGACTCCACGACCGGCACACCCGCGCGGCGCGAGCTCTCCACCAGCTCGACCCACGCCCGCTGGTCGGCGTGGTCGAGGGGCCGGTCCCCCGCGTCGGTGTCCCGGAGCACGCCGATCACCTTGCGCAGCTCCCGCATCGCCTCCTGGCCGGTGCGCCGCAACAGCTCGGCCTGCGCGCCCTGCTTGCCGCCGAGCTCCAAGGCGCCGGCGTGCAGGACGATCAGGCTCAGCTTGTGCCCCAGCGAGTCGTGCATCTCCTGGGCGATGCGGTGCCGCTCCCTGAGCACCGCGCGTTCGGTCGCGAGCTGCTCCTGGCAGGACAACGCCTCCGCCCGGTCCCGGTAGGCGACCAGCAACTGCCGGGTCCGCCGCAGGTACAGGCCGACCAGCAGGGGCAGCACGACCATGAAGGCCAGGTCGAGCAGCCGCCCCATGGGGGTCGCCTCCGGCCACGGCGCGACGGCGAAGGCCACCGCGGCGACCCCGAGCGTCAGCAGGCTCGGCCCCAGCCGGGCCCGCACCCCCACCGTGTACGCGGCGCAGCCCAGCGCGGGGAAGACGTTGGGCTCGGTCAGCACGTGGATCGTGGCGACCGCGAGCAGCACGAGGGTCGGCGCGGGCCGGCGTAACGCCAACAGGGCGCCGGCGGCCACCGACCACCACAGCGCCGCTCCGGACTCGCCGACCAGGGTGACGCCGCCCCACAGCAGCACCGCCACCACGTCCAGCACCAGCGCCCGTCGGCGGGCCGGCACCGCGCGCCAGCGGTCCTCCCACGCCAACACCCGCGTCGGGTCGTCACCCGACGCGCCGCCCCCGTCGTCCTTCCCGACCGCGTCCACGGGACTCCAGTCTGCCCAGCCGGACGCCGGCGGGACAGCATCATGGCAGGTCGTCAAGGGTTCAACCGCTCCTCTGGCCGGTCCCGCGCCCCCCTGGCGCCGAGAGACCGCCTCCGCCGTCAACGTTGTCATGCGCGGAGCGGCCGGGCGCGAGCCAGTCGGGGGACGTGCCCGCGCGGCCCCGTGACCTTCCCCACCGGGCCGTTCGGCCCGCCCCGATCCGGCTCCTCGGGGGTGGCCCGACCGGGCGCGCGGGTCGCCTAGGGTTCAGGCGGTGAGGACATTCCGCGTCGCCCTGGTCGGATACGGACTCGGCGGGTCCGCCTTCCACGCGCCGTTCCTGGCCACCACACCCGGCATGGAGCTGGCCGCCGTGGTCACCGGCAACCCCGAGCGGCAGGCGGCGGCGCGGGACCGGCACCCGACGGCGGAGGTGCTGCCGTCCGTCGCCGAGCTGTGGCGGCGCGCCGCCGAGTTCGACCTCGCCGTGATCACGACGCCCAACCGCGAGCACGCGCCGCTGGCCAGAACCGCGTTGGAGCACGGCCTCGCCGTGGTGGTGGACAAGCCGTTCGCCACGACGAGCGCGGACGCCCGGCAGCTCGCCGAGCTGGCCGCCGCGCGCGGCCTGCTGCTGTCGGTGTTCCACAACCGGCGCTGGGACGGCGACTTCCGCACCGTCCAGCGGTTGCTGACCGAGGGGCGCCTGGGTCGCGTGCACCGCTTCGAGTCCCGGTTCGAGCGCTGGCGCCCCGAGGTGCGCGCGGGCTGGAAGGAGAGCGCCGACCCGGCCGACGCCGGCGGCATCCTGTTCGACCTGGGCAGCCACCTGATCGACCAGGCCGTCGCGTTGTTCGGCCGACCGTCGCGGGTCTACGCGGAGGTCTCGACCCTGCGGCCGGGCGCGCTGGTGGACGACGACGCCTTCGTGGCGCTGCACCACCCCGCGCCCGAAAGCGCCCCGGGCGTCTCCGGCGGGCCCGACATCGTCTCGCACCTGTGGATGAGCGCGCTGGCCGCCGATCTCGGGCCCCGGTTCCGGGTGCTCGGCGACGCCGGGGCGTTCGTCAAGCACGGCCTCGACCCGCAGGAGGCCGCGCTGCGAGCCGGGGAGACACCCGGCGGCCCGGAGTGGGGAACCGAGCCGCCGGAGGCGTGGGGCCGGCTCGGCGCGGGCGGGGACGTCGAGCTGGAGCGCACCGACGCCGGCGCCTACCAGCGGTACTACGCGGGGGTGGCCGAGGCCCTGGCCACCGGGGCCGAGCCGCCGGTGGGCGCGGCGGACGGCGTCACGGTGCTGGAGGTCATCGAGGCCGCGTACCGCTCGGCGCGGGAGGGGCGGGTCGTCCCGCTCCCGGCGTGAGAACACCGCCGGCGGGTGACGTCCGCCGGCGGTCGCCGACCGCCTCCGCTGGCTAGGGTGGCCGGTGTGACCGACTACTGCCAGGTCGTGACGACGACGGACTCGTTGGAGGCCGCCGAGGAGTTGGCCAGGGGCATCGTCGAGGAGCGGTTGGGCGCGTGCGTGCAGGTCGTCGGCCCGATCCGCAGCGTCTACCGCTGGCAGGGCGAGCTCCAGGTCGACCAGGAGTGGCAGTGCGTGGTCAAGACGACCACAGCGCGCCTGGTGGACCTGACGGAGTACATCCGCACGCACCACGACTACGACGTGCCGGAGGTCGTCGCCACGCCGATCCTCACCGGGAACCCGGACTACCTGTCCTGGCTGGCGAGCGAGACCTCGTCACCGCCGACCTCGTGACCCCGGCGACCTCCTGACCAGTGCTCTCCTGACCGGGGCCCTCCTGACCGGGGCCCGCGTGATCTCGGCAGCGGCCGGGATCACGCGGGGAGCAGCGCGCGCGACGGGGCCGCGGACCGGCCGAGCCGGTCGAGCGCGTCCCGCAGGTGGTTGTCGGCCACCCGCCAGCGCACCGACTCCGGCACGGCCAGGCCGGCGGCCCTGGCCGCGCGCAGCCCCACGGTGGCCACGGTCCTGGGGAACGGCTGGTGGCCGTGCAGGTCCAGCGCCCAGCCAGGGAGCAGCGAGTAGGCCAGGTGGCCGATCGGCTGGTAGGCCACGGCCCTGGGTGGGACGAGCCACCACGGCACCGGGGGCTGGTGCAGGAAGTCGTAGATCACCTCCGAGTCCCCGGTGCGGCGCAGGGTCGGGCGGACGCCGGCGAAGTAGTCCTCGAACTCGGCCACCGAGCCGGGCACCTCGTCGGCGCGCAGGCCGACCAGGACGGCCGACCTCCGTTGCTCGGCGAGGTAGCGGTCGGCCTGGGCGGGGGTGAGCCGGAACCCGGCCCGCCGCACCACGGTGAGGAACGAGTAGACCTCGGCGCAGTGCACCCAGAGCAGGAGCTCGGGCTGGTCGATGCGGAACCGCTGACCGGTCCTGGGGTCGACGGCGCGCAGCGCGCGGTGCACGGCGCGCACCCTGGCCGCGGCCCGCTGGGCCTCGGCGGTCGTGCCGTAGGTGACGGCGCCGACGTAGGCGGCCGTCCGGAAGAGCCGGCCGAACGGGTCCCTGCGGAAGTTCGAGTTCTGCACCACGCCCGCCACCGCCAGCGGGTGCAGCGCCTGGAGGTAGAGCGAGCAGATGCCGGCAAGCCACATGGCGGGGTCGGCGTGCAGTTGCCAGGTCACCGAACGCGGCCCGAAGAGCCCCGTCTCGACCGCCTCCGTCGTCGCGAGTCCTTGACGCACAGACAAGAGACAAAGGCTCTCAAATCCGGGCCGCGACCGCCGCTCGCCCCGACAAGTCCACCCGTTCGGCCCGAATGTTCATCCACCGGACGGCAGGGCCGGCGGCGGCCGCGCCCGCCACTTCCCTTGACTCCCGTGTATCTTGGTTAGCGAGATACTTTGCAACCATGAGACATGGCGTCTCGGATCGGAGGGGGCATGCCCGACAACCGGGTTCCGGTGCTGGTGGTCGGCGCCGGGCTGGCAGGGGCGTCCACCGCGTGTTTCCTGGCGACGCGCGGGGTTCCCGCGCTGGTCGTCGAGCGCAGGGAGGGGCTCTCGCCCCATCCCAGGGCGATCGGCCAGAACGTGCGGACGATGGAGCTGCTGCGGTGGGCCGGCCTGGAGTCGGCCGTCCACGAGATCAGCCCCGTCGAGCACGCCCGACTGCGCATCGTCATCGCGTCGAGCGTGCGCGGCCCCGTCCTGCACTCCATCACCGAGGGGACGGTGCCGGACACCAGCCACCTGAGCCCGGCCTCCTGGGGGATGGCGAGCCAGGACCGGATGGAGGCCCTGCTGCTCGACCGGGCGGCCGAACGGGGCGCCACCGTCCGCCTCCACACCGAGCTGGTGGAGTTCACGCAGGACGAGGACGGCGTCACGGCCCTGCTGCGGGACCGCACCACCGGCGAGGAGGAGCGGGTCCGCGCCGACTACCTCGTCGGCGCCGACGGCAACCGGAGCGCCGTCCGGAGCGCGCTGGGCGTCGGGACGCACGGCGCCGGCACGCTGACCCACAACGTGAGCGTGTTGTTCGAGGCGGACCTCGGGGACCTGGCCGACCCCGGCGAGCAGGTCCTGTACTACCTCCAGAACCCGGAGTTCATCGCCGCGCTCGCCAGCCCGATGGGCGCGCGCGGACGGCACGTGTTCTCCGTCGAGTACCACCCGGACCGCGGCGAGTCGCCGGAGGACCTCACCGAGGACCGCATGACCGAGTTGCTCCGCGTCGCGCTGGACTCGCCGGCGCTGCGACCCCGGTTCCTCAGCCGCGGGCCGTGGGAGATGGCGGCGCGGGTGGCCGACCGGTTCCGCGTCGGCCGGGTGCTGCTGGCCGGCGACGCCGCGAAGGTGACGCCGCCGACCGGCGCTCTCGGCGGCAACACCGCCGTGCAGGACGGCTTCGACCTCGCGTGGAAGCTCGCGGCCGTGCTCGACGGGCAGGCCGGGCCCGGCCTGCTGGACAGTTTCGACGCCGAGCGCCGGCCGTTCGCCGAGATGGTCGTCGGGCAGTCGCTGCGCAACGCGGCGGTGCGCATGGCGCCGCACCTGCTCCAGGAGGCGCTGCCCGAGGAGGTCCCCTACCTCGACATCATGCTCGGCTTCCGGTGCCGGTCCTCGGCCGTGCTGGCGGAGAACGACGCGGACGGCGGGGACGGCAGCGCGGACGACGGGGCGGACGACGGGGCGCCCGCGGAGAACGCGCTGCGGCCCAGCGGCCGGCCCGGCTTCCGCGCTCCGCACGTGCCGCTGACCAGCGCCGGCACGCCTCTGTCCACTGTGGACCTCTTCGGTGACGGCTGGGTCCTGGTCACCGGGCGCGCCGGCGGGCCGTGGCACGAGGCGGCCCGGCACGTCGCCGAGCGGCTCCGGCTGCCGCTGCGCGCCGTCGGGCCGGGCGAGGAGCTGGCCGACCCCGACGACCGGCTCGCCGGGGCCTACGGCATCGGGGAGGCCGGCGCGAGCCTGGTCCGGCCGGACGGCGTCGTCGCGTGGCGCAGCGCGGTCGGGACGCCCGACCCGACCACGACGCTGCACCGGGTGCTCTGCCAGGTCCTCGATCGGGTGGCGTGAGCCACGACCGTGGGGGTGACCGCGACCGGACGTCACCCCCACGGCGGCTTCCCGCGCGCCCGGATCGCCCGGGCGGCCCAACGGCGGGACAGTGGAACCCGCCGTCTCCGCCGCCGCTCGGCGCGACCAGCAGGAGGGACCATGGCCACGCCGTTCGCCTCGTCGGCCGACCGCGGTGAGCGGACCGAGACGTTCGAGGTCCTCGCCGACGGGGTGTACGCGCTCACCGCCGAGGGTGATCCGAACGTGGGCGCGGTCGAGGGCGAGAACTTCCTGGTCTGCTTCGACGCCCGGGCGACGCCCCTGCTGGCCGACCGGTGGCTGACCCGGCTCCGGGAGCGCACCGCCAAGCCCGTCCGCTACCTCGTGCTCTCCCACTTCCACGCGAACCGCACACTGGGCGCGAACGCCTTCGGCGCGGAGACGGTCCTCGCCCACACCGAGACCCGCCGGCTCGTCGCCGAGCGCGGGGAGCAGGACCGGGCCAGCGAGTTCGGCCGCACGCCGCGGCTGTTCGAGGGGCACGCGACCATCCCCGGCCTCACCTGGCCGACCGTGACGTTCACCGACCGCGTGACGATCGAGCTCGGCGGCGACCGGGGCGTGGTGGAGCTGGCCTGGCTGGGGCGGGGGCACACCTCCGGCGACGTCGTGGCATGGCTGCCCCGGCAGCGGGTGCTGTTCGCCGGCGACCTGGTCGAGACGCGGGCGGCGGTGCACACCGGCGACGGCTACCACCAGGACTGGCTGCGCACCCTGGACCGGGTGGCGGGCCTCGGCGCGGAGGTCCTGGTCGGCGGGCGCGGCGAGGTGGCGCGCGGCCGGGACCAGGTGGACGGGGCGATCCAGCACACGCGCGACTTCCTGACCACGCTGCTGGGGTGCGTGACGGCCGCCCAGCGCAGCGGCGGCACGCTGGAGGAGGCGTTCCGCGCCGCCGACAACTCCCTCACCCCGACCTTCGGCCGGATGCCGCTGTACAACCACGTGCTGCCGTTCGACGTGACGCGCGCGTGGGATGAGCTGGCGGGCGAGGAGCACCCGGAGATCTGGACGCCGGAGCGCGACCACGAGGTGTGGCGGCGGCTCCGGGGCTGAGCGGGCCGGCGGCCGTGCCCGCCCCGCGCCCCGCGTTCGGCGTTCGCCGGTGGCGGTGGCGGTGGCGGTGGCGCGGGAGCCTCCCGCGCGAAGCCGTGGCCGCCCCGCCCGACTACCGTCGCCGGGGTGGAGGACGGGCGGAAACGAACGCGCTGGCCGGGTCGGGTGTACGGCGTCGGCGAGGAGCCCGACCCGCGCTTCTCCCTCGCCAACGAGCGCACCTTCCTCGCCTGGCTGCGGACGTCCCTGGCGTTGATGGCCGGCGGCATCGCCGTGGAGGCCATCAACCCGTTCGAGGGCTTCCTGCAGACCGCGCTCGCACTGGTCCTGCTCGTCGTGGGCATCCTGACCGCGGCCACCGCCTTCGGCCGCTGGGCGGCCACCGAACGCGCGATGCGCACCGGCCGGCCGCTCCCCGCGCCCCGGCTGGCCGCCGTGCTCAGCCTGTGCCTGGTCGCCGCCGGCGCCGTCGCCGTCCTCCTGCTGGCCCTGCGGTGAGCCCGTGGGACCCGGGGCTGCAGCCCGAGCGCACGACGCTGGCCTGGGTGCGGACGAGCCTGGCGTTCCTCGTCGTCGTGCTCGTCGCGGTGCGGTTCACCGCCCACCGCGACGTGCTCGCGGCCGTGGTCGCGGCGATCGTCGCGTTCCCGTTCGTCCCGGCGCTCGGGCTGCTCGTGTGGGAGCGCTACCGCCAGGGGCGCCGGCGGCTGCACGCCGAACGGCCGCTGCCGGACGGCCGGCTGCCGGCCGTGGTCACCGCGCTGGCCGTCGTCGTCGGCCTGGTCGGCGTCGGGTACGTCCTGCTCGGCTGACCAGCGCGGCGCGGACGAGCCCTTTCGGCGGCTTGTCGCGCCGGCCTCGCCTGCTATGCCTCAGGCCAGGGAGGTGCGTGATGACCGGAGGACCGCGGTTCGGCGCGAACTACACCCCGTCCGAGCACTGGTGGCACACGTGGCTCGACTTCGACCCCGACTCGGTCCGGCGCGACCTGGAGGGCGTCGCGGCGCTCGGACTGGACCACGTGCGGGTGTTCTGCGTCTGGCCGGTCTTCCAGCCCAACCGGGGCGTGGTGCGGCCGAGGGCGCTGGCCCAGCTCGTCGAGCTGGCGCGGGTCGCGGCGGGGTGCGGCCTGGACGTGGCGGTCGACGGGTTGCAGGGCCACCTGTCCAGCTTCGACTTCCACCCCTCGTGGACGCAGACCTGGCACCACCGGGACTTCTTCACCGACCGCGCGGTGGTCGAGGCGCAGGCGGCGCTGCTGCGGGCCGTGGCCGGGGCGCTGCGGGACGAGCCGAACTTCCTCGGCCTCACCCTGGGCAACGAGCCGAACAACCTCGTCCCGCACCACCCGTGCGGTCCCACCCAGGTGGAAGCCTGGCTGGACCGGCTCCTCGCCGCGTGCGCCGACGCGGACCCCGACCACCCGCACTGCCACTGCGCCCACGACGCCGCGTGGTACGACGACGGGCACCCGTTCACCCCGCGGGCCTGCGCCACGAAGGGCGCGATGACCGTCGTGCACCCGTGGGTCTTCAGCCACGACTGCGCCCGGCGCTACGGCGCGCTGTCGTTCGAGGCCACGCACCTCGCCGAGTACGCCGTCGAGCTGTCCCAGGCGTACGCCGCGGACCCGGCGCGGATGGTGTGGGTGCAGGAGCTCGGCGCCCCCGCTCCCCACATCCCCGCCGCCCTCGCGCCCGAGTTCGCCAGGCGTGCGCTGTCCGCCGTGGTCACCTGCCCGCGTGTCTGGGGCGTCACCTGGTGGTGCTCGCACGACATCGACCGGCGGTTCCTCGACTACCCCGAGCTGGAGTACGGCCTCGGCCTGTTCCGGTCGGACCGGAGCCGCAAACCCCTGGCGGAGGCGGTCGCCACGACGGTCGCCGGGCTGCGCCGCGACCCGCCGGCGCGCCGGCGCCGCCCCGTCGCGCTGGTCCTCTCCGGCGGGCGGGCGCCCTCCGCCCCCGGCGGTGACTTCTTCGAGTCGTGGATGCGGCTCGCCGCCGAAGGCGCGCCCGCCGCCGTCGTGCTGGACGAGCGGGCCGACGACTACGCGCACCTGACCGCCAGGGGCATCACGCAACTCATCCGTCCATAGCAGACAGTCCACTGAGGACGGCAGCGCACGGCCGGAGGGTCAGGCCACCGCGGACGAGGACGTGCCGAACGCCATGGCCCGCGACCGCCGCCGCCGGTAGTGCAGGGCCAGCACGAGGACGAGCGGACCCCACGCCAGCGCGGGGAGGTAGAGGACCCCGACCTCCCAGCCGGGCGGCTGCCGGGCGACGTCGTCGGGGCCGATCAGCACCGGTGCCCGGTCCACGAGGTGGAACATCCAGTTGAGCACGCCGTACAGGCAGAGCGCGATGATCAGGGACGCCCCGACGACCGCGGGGACCACCGCCGACCGGACCGGGATCGCCCGGCCGCCGAGCCCGGGCACCCACTTCGGCACCCGCTCGCCCCAGCGGTGGACGAGACCGGGGGTGAGCATCGCGAATCCCATCGTCACCGCGGAGAGGAGAAGCAGGTACCACCCCTCGTCCCGGAAGCTGACCTCGCCCGAGAACACCTCGCCGGCGCGCCAGCCCGCCGAGGGCAACACGCAGAGCGGAACGGCGTACGCCGCCCAGACCGCCCACCTCGGTGCGGACGTCGAGGCCTCCGCGCCCCTCGCTGACCTGTCCATGTCACTCCCCTCGCCACAGCCTCGCGTCGGAGCCTCCCAACCCTGGAGCAGTCCGGCCTCCCCTTGAGGAACCAGTCCCCTCCCTCCGCCGGGGGAACTCATCGCGATGGCGAGAACGCGAAACCCGCCGCCTATCACCACGTGGTGATGGACGGCGGGTTTCGCCGGACAGGTCAGGCAGTCACCTGGCGACTTCTGTCCCGTGAGCGCTGCGGGGCCTGCACGGCCCACCGCCACGCCGCCTCGATCGGCCCCTGCCGGAACCGTCGCTGCCAGAGCTCGCTGAACACCACCAGCACCACGGAGATCCCCAACCACGCAAACGGTGTCCACAGTGGACGGTACTCGACGAGCGCCGCCGCCAGGCCCAGACCCCAGCCGTAGCACAGCACCGCGCCCAGGAGGTTCTGCAGCATGTAACAGGTCAGCGCCATCCGGCCGACGGCGGCGAACCGCGCGCGCAACCAGCTCCGACCCGGCCGGCGGTACACCCACCACCCGATCAGACCGACGTAGCCCAGTGCCACCACGGGCGGGAGCACGTACCGGTCCACGAACACCAGCGACGGGTCGCCCAGCAGCGCCGTGGCCAGGTTCAACGGCACGCCGACCCCGAGCCCGACGATCATCAGCCGGCGACGCAGCACCGCGCCCCGCTCCCCCGGCGCGAACGCGCCCGCCCGGTACAGCCGCGCGCCGAGCAGGAACAACGTCACCGCGAGCGGGATCGTGAAGATCGCCTCCGCGCGGAACACGCCCGCGTGCTGCAACCGGAACACGATCTGGTCCAGGTAACTGCCGCCGGTGTAGAGCGTGAACTGCTCGCTCCTCCCCGCCCCCGCCCCCGCGGCGCCGACCCCGACCGTCATCAGCCCCATGAGGGCCAGGTGGTTCACAGCGGCGGCGACCATCCACCAGCGCTGCGCGCGGTCACTCGTCAACGCCAGGTACGACACCACGAGCCCGGTCACGGCGTAGCCCATCAGCACGTCGAACTCGACGACGAGCACGTAGTGCAGCACGCCGTCGAGGAACAACAGGGCCATCCGCCACAGGTACCAGCCCGGCCAGCGCTTCCCCCTGCGCGCGGCCGACGCCCGCTGGATCTCCAGCCCCACACCGAACAGCAGCGTCAGCATGGCGAGGAACTTCCCGTTGGCCAGGAACCGGAGCACGACCTCGGCCACCCCGCCCTCCCGGTCGCCGACCAGCATGCCGACGATCCCCCGGGGATCGGTGAAGATCCAGATGTTGGTGCCCAACGTGCCCAGGATCGCGATCCCCCGCAGAACGTCCAGCAGGACGATCCGCTCCCCCTCACCCCGTGGCGCTCCCTGTCGCGACACGGTGTCCATCGCGTTCGTCACGCCATCTATTTGACACGCTCGTACTAAATCAAGCCACCGGTATACCGTTCTTGTGACCGCTGTCACCCGTCAGGGGCGCGGCCCCCGGGCGGAGAGGCCCACGAGAACGCTGTCCAGCCCGAACGCGAACCGCTCGTCCATCGTCCGCTCACTCATCCGGTCGACCCGGGCGGAGACCTCGGGAAACCGGTCCCCCGCCAGGGACTTCACGAGGGGGCGCATCATCTCGGCGAACCCGACGATGTCCATCCCGGCCGCGCGCAGGCGCTGCTCGGTCCGCAGTTCCGCCGTGATGAACCCGAGCAGGTAGTCGGCGAGCGTGTTCACCGCGCGGTCCAGGTCGGCTCCGGACAGCCCGGAGTCCCCGAACGCGACCAGCATCGCCTCGGTGAAGCGCATCAGGTTCGGACCGATGGGCGGGTAGACGCCCAGCAGGCGGGCTACCCAGGGGTGCCGGCAGGACACCGCGCGGTAGCTGGTCGCCAGCGCCCGCACCCGCTCGGCCCAGTGCAGGTCGACGGCCGGGATCGAGACCTCCCCGAACACCTCGTCCATGGCGAGTTCGAGCAGGTGCCCCTTGTTGGCCACGTGCCAGTAGAGCGACATCGCGGCCACCCCGACCCGCGAGGCCAGCCGGCGCATGGACAACGCCTCCATGCCGTCCTGGTCCAGCAGCTCCACCGCGACCAGCACGATCTGCTCGCGGCTGATGCCCGCCTGGTGTCCCGACGGTGTCCTCGGCGTCTCCGCCCACACGGTGTTCCAGGACCTGTTCTGCCGTCTGCCCGCCACGCGACCTCCCACGGTGCGTCCCCACCCGACCCGCGACGCTCAGGTGATCGTACGGACCTCGACCGCAGCGACAGGCACGTTGACGACAAGTACCCGATATACCCGACGACAGGACAGAAATCGCCAACCGGTCCCATGCTCCAGCCGGCGGGAGAAACGACGGGCACGAATCGCGATTTCGTCCACTATGGACCTCGCAGGGCCGGAACCGCCAGAGGCGGCTCACTTTCCCGACGTGTCCAATGTGGACGCTTGGGTTCCCCCGTCCACCGAGGACGGATGGTGGTGTGGGTGGGGAGCCCACACCACCCGCCCGCGCGGAACGATCAGAACAGGGAGTCGATCAGGCGCGGCACCAGCTGACAGGGCGTGGGCAGCGCGTCGATCTCGGCGCGCACCTCGGTCGCGACGGACCGCAGGCCCTCGTCCGAGAGCAACGCCGTCAACACCTCCCGGTCGAGCGCCGTCTCCTCCGGCGTCAGGCCCACCCCGCGCTTGGCCACCGCGATGGCGTTGAAGTGCTGGTCGGCGCCCTGCGGCAACACGATCTGCGGCAGTCCGGAGGCCAGCGCGGTCATCGTCGTCCCGGACCCGCCGTGGTGCACGACCGCGTCGGAGACGTCCAACAACACGCTCAGCGGAACCCAGTCCACGACCCGCACGTTGTCCGGCAGCGCGCCCAGGGGCTCGGGGTCCGCCCCGCCGAGCGCCAGCACGAACTCCGCGTCCATCCCGTCCGCCGCCGTGACCAGGTTCCGCAGCGCGGTCACGTTCTTGAACACGGTGCCCAGGGTGACCGCCACCCGAGGCCGGGTCCGCTCGACGAGCAACCACTCCGGCAGCCGACCGCCGGCGTTGTACGGGACGTACCGCATCGTCCACGGCTGACGCTCGCCCGTGTACATGCTGGGCGGGGCGACGCTGAGCAGCGCGCCGCGCGGGGCCTCGTGGGCCACGCCGAACCGCTCGTAGGTCGCGGCCATCTTGGTCCGCACCAGTTCGGTGCGCTCCGCCATGGCGGAGACGCCGTACTCGTGGTTGATCACGGGAATGCCGCGCCTGGCCGCCACGAACAGCCCCACGCCGTCCATCGGCGAGTGCACGACGAGGTCGGGTCGCCAGTGGTCGGCCAGGTCGACGGCGCGGTCGACCAGGTTCTCGGCCACGGCCGCGAACAGGTCGGTGCCGATCTCGATCAGCTTCGGACCGCTCCGGTCCTCCGGGGTCAACGCGGCGAACCGCGGGGCGAGCGGCGCGCTGAGCGGCTCGAAGCTGAAGTCCGGCGCGAGGTCCACGGCGGGCAGACCAGCCGCGACCGCGGCGTCGGTGGTCTCGGCGGCGGTGGCCACCAGCACCTCGTGACCGCTGGCGCGCAGCGTCCACGCGAAGTTGATGAGCGGGAACAGGTGGCCGAGCCCCGGCGAGGCCGTCAGGAGGACACGCATCGGTGTTCCTTTCCCCCGGTGTTGAGTGATCCCCGCAAGGTATCTCTGTGACTAAGAGTCTTAACCAGTGACATAAAACCGGGCCGGGAGGGGTTGACACGCCGGCGCCGCGGAAGCGAAGCCGGGACCAGCGGAGACAGATCGAACCGCGGCGCCGGTCAGCGAGGAGCACCGAATCTGTCGGGAATCTTTCGCGGGGGGAAGGCCTGTCCTTGGTCACACCCCCGCCACCGCCGCCCCGCTGTCCTCAGCGGACGCCCGGTCCGGGGTGGTCGGGCGCAGGGTCCCGCCCCGCCGCCGGAGGTGACCAGCGATGCCCCGCGCGCGAGCCGTCGACGACGTGGCGAGTCAGCGGAAAACCGCGCGACGCGGGGAGAACGGCGAGGTTGTGGCGGGGTTGGCGACCGGAGAACGGATGAGGGGCGGACGAGGGGCGCACCGCGATGACGAACGACAATGGGAGCTCGTCGCGCGGGAACGGGGAAGAGGAAGATCCTGGAGACGAAAGGGGCGGCCCGCTCAACCGGCCTGGGGGTCACCGGGAGCGAGCCGCCGCGTACAGCTTAGCCGCCACACGGGGTTTGTGGGCAGCGGATCGGCAATCATCCCCCCAAGAAGGGACAAGTCCGCCCGTCCGGGTGGCTTCGGCCAGCAAACGAGTGATGTTCCCGTGTTCTGGTGCGCTGTCCCACCCCCACCACCGATGTCCCCAGCGAACCGAAGCGACGCCGAGCGAGGAGCGCGCAGCCGGACCGCCGGCGGCGCATGGGGTGCGTGCCGATGACCGAGCAGCGCTGGTGGGTGGCCTGCCGGGACGCCTTCGGGCGGGACCGGGCGGTGACCGTTCTGGTCGACCGCGGCGAGGTGGTGCTCGTGGCGCCGCCCGGCGAGGCCGCCGTGCTCTCCGCACAGCAGACCACGAGGTTGCGCGGGGCGCTCGACGAGGCCGCCGGTTCGAGTGACGAGCAGGCCGCCCGCTAGGGCGGTGGGACGGGGACGTCCCGGAGCGCGGTCCGCCCCGGCGCGCTCCCGGACGCCGACGAGTGCGGGTGTCCGCACGGGGACTGGAGGTGGGATGAACCACGTGGCGTGGCGAGGCTCGATCCCGGTGTTCGGCCGGACGCGGAGCCGTGCGGCCCGCGCGGGCGGTCGGACGACCGGCGTCGGGACCCGCTCACCGGGGCCGACCGCGGGCGGGCCGGCCGACGGGCGGGACGCCCCGGTGGGGGGTGGCGCGGCCCAGGGCGGCGCGCACGCGCGGCGGAGCGAGACCGCCGAGCGTGAGGGGGGTCTGACCATCACCGCGGTGCTCGACCGGCTGGCCCTGCTGGACCGGTTGGCCGCCGAGGGCGAGCCGGCGGCGTTGCTGCCGGTCGCCCGCACCGAGATCCAGCGGCTGGCCGAGGGCTGGCGCCTCCTGCTGCTGGTGCACCAACCCGACGCCGACGGCCGGTGTCGCGCCTGTCCCGGTCTGCTGCGCCGGCGCCGCCGGTGGCCGTGCCAGCTCTGGCTCACCGCGCACCGGCACCTGATCGGCGACGGCGCGCCGACCCGCGACCGCCGCCGCCCCCTGCGCAACACGCTCGAACTGCTGCGCCGCGCGCGCCTCGCCCGGATGGCGTCGTCCACCCGGCCCACGCCGTGGGTCCCGCGCCACGCCGCGCCCACCGCGCCGGCCGCGCCGCCGGTGGAGACCCCGGCGCCCAGGGCGGAGACCACCTCGGGGCTGCCCGTCGTCGACGCGGCCCCGCCCTCGCCCATCCCCATCGGCGGGCACCTGGAGACCGACGCCACACGGATCTACGTCGCCCCGGTCGTGGAACGCCCGCACCGGGAGGAACGCCCACCCGGGTGCTGTGCCTGACCCGGGGTGACCAGCGCCGGCCGTCGCTGTTCCGACCCGGGCACGCACCGTCATGCGGCAGGATGACGACGAGTTGACACCGGTCATCCTGGAGGACGTGTGCACGACGGCAGCGGCCGGATCGTGGTGCAGGGCCTGACCAAACAGTTCGGTCCGGTCATCGCGGTGCAGAACCTCAGCTTCACGGTCGAGCCCGGCTCCGTGACCGGGTTCCTCGGGCCCAACGGCGCCGGCAAGACCACCACCCTGCGCATGCTGCTCGGCCTGGTCACGCCGACGGCCGGCACGGCGACCGTCAACGGTCGCCGGGTCGACCAGCTCGGCAACCCGGCGCGGGTGGTCGGCGCGGTACTGGAGGCCCAGAGCTTCCACCCCAAGCGCACCGCCCGCAACCACCTGCGCGTCTACGCCGCGGCGGCCGACGTGCCGGACGCGCGGGTCGACCAGGTGCTGACCCTCGTCGGGCTGGCCGAGGCCGCCCAGCGCAAGGTGGGCGGCTTCTCGCTGGGCATGCGGCAGCGCCTCGCGCTGGCCACCGCGCTGCTCGGCGACCCGCAGGTGCTCGTGCTCGACGAGCCGGCCAACGGGCTGGACCCGGAGGGCATCGCCTGGCTGCGCAACTTCCTGCGGCAGTTCGCCAGGACCGGCCGCACCGTGCTGGTCTCCAGCCACCTGCTGGCCGAGATCGAGCAGACGGTGGACCAGGTGGTGATCGTCAGCCGCGGCCAGACCATGTACTACGGCCCGCTGGAGCACCTGCGGCAGTCCCAGCAGACCCGGGTGCTGGTGCAGCCGGCCGACCCGCACGCGCTGGTCGCCGCGCTCAACGAGGCCGGGCTGCACCACGTCGAGCCGACCCAGGACGGCCGGCTGGCGGTCACGGGGGCGGACAGCAAGCAGGTCGCCGACATCGCGCTGGCCGCCGGCGTGGCCGTCTACGGCATCCAGCAGGAGGCCGTCGACCTGGAGCGGATCTTCTTCCAGCTCACCAGTGGCCAGTACGCCGCCGCCGGGGTCAACCCCTACGGCCCGGTGCCCCCGGGCGCCGTCCCGCAGGGCTACCAGCCGCCACCCGGCTACCAGCCGCACGCGGGGTACGGGCCGGCGACCGGGCAGCAGCCCGTCGTCGGTCAGCAGCCGGTGGTCGGTCAGCAGCCCGGACAACAGCCCGGTCAGCCGGTGTACCCGCCGCAGGACCACCAGCAGCAGGGCTACCAGCAACAGCCGCCGGGCCCAGGGCAGCAGGGCGGCCCCAGTGGTTTCGGAGGTAACGCCTGATGGGCTCCCTGGTCAGGGCCGAGTTCCGCAAGATCTTCACGACCAACCTCTGGTGGGGCCTGCTGATCCCGACCGTGCTGCTCGGCGTGCTGTGGAGCTGGGGCTTCTCCGCGTTCGGCAGCGCGGTGGTCGAGCGGCTCACCAGCACCCCGGCGCTTGAGGGCGTCGACGCCGGCGACTGGATGGTCTCGGTCTTCGGGTTCGCCAGGGGCGCGAACCTCACCACGCTGTTCCCGATGATCTTCGGCGCGCTGGCGGTGGCCGGCGAGAACTACCGCAGGACCATCACGACGACCTTCCTCACCGCGTCGTCCCGGGGCAGCGCGCTCGGCGCCAAGCTCGTCGTCTACACCGTGGTGGGCCTGGGCTTCGGCGTCGCGGTGGCGCTGTCGGCCAGCCTCGGCACGGTGCTCGGCGCGGGGAACACGCCCCTGCCGGGCGGCGCGGGCTGGTTCCTGCTCACCCTCACCACGATCCTGGAGTCCACGCTGTGGACCCTGTTCGGCGTGGGTGTCGGCGCACTGGTCGGCAACATCTTCGGCGCGGTGATCGGCCTGCTGATCTACGCGGTGCTGGTGGAGAACCTGGGCGCCTACGTGCTGAGCTCGGCGCTGGAGACCACGGTCCCGACCGTGCTGCCCAACGGCGCGGCCAGCGGCATGCCGGGCGCGGTCGCCGCCGACCTGTTCCTCGACAAGGTCGGACCGATCAACCCGCTCGTCGAGAAGGAGGCGCGGCTGGTCGTCGAGGCGGCGGCCGGCGCGCAGGGCGCGTTCCCGTGGTGGGCCAACACGCTCATCTTCGCCGGCTACACCGCGCTGTTCATCTGCCTGGGCTGGCTCGTGACCGGCCGGCGCGACATCAGCTAGGCGTCAACCTCCGCGTGTGGGCCGTCGGGATCTCGATCCCGGCGGCCCACGCGTTTTCCCGGCCCACCGGCTCCTGCGGCGCCGCCCACAACGACCGGGCGTTATCAGGGGTCGCGCTTAGCCTTGGTCGCGTGAGCACAGCACCGACAGCCCCGCCCAGCCGCCCGGCGAGGAACGGCACGGCCGACGCCGACGACCCGGACGGCGGCGCGGGGCGGTCCGGCTGGCTGCGCCGGCTCGTCGCGGCCTGCTGGCGGCACCCGAGGACGGTGGCGCTGTCGGTGGGCTCCTCGGTGCTCGGGGTCAGCCTCCAGGCGCTCGGTCCGCTGCTCACCCGGGTCGCGGTCGACGACGCGGTCGCCGGCAGCACGGCGCGGCTGGCGTGGGTGGTCGCCGGACTGGTCGGCCTCGCGCTGCTCTCCTACGGCGCGGCCTTCGTCCGCCGCTACCTCGGCGGCCGGCTGGCCCTGGACGTCCAGCACGACCTGCGCCGGGCGGTCTTCTCGTCGGTGCAGCGGCTCGACGGGGGCAACCAGGACGCGATGCGCACCGGGCAGGTGGTGTCGCGCGCCATCAGCGACCTCCAGCTCGTGCAGGCGCTGCTCATGATGGTGCCGTTGAGCATCGGCACCGTCGTCTTCGCGGTGGTGGCCATCGCCGCGATGCTGTGGCTCTCGCCGATGCTCACCCTGGTCGCGTTGCTGGTCGTGCCCGCCGTGGGCGTGGTGGCCTCCCGGGCCAGGCGCACGCTCTACCCGGCGACCTGGTCGGCCCAGCAGCGCGCCGCGGACCTCGCGCAGCACGTCGAGGAGACCGTCACCGGGGTCCGGGTGGTCAAGGGCTTCGGCCAGGAGGAGCGGGAGGTCTCCCGACTGGAGGCGGCGGCCCACCGCCTGTTCGGGGAGCGGATGCGGGTCGCCCGGCTCTCCGCGCGGCCGACGGCCTCGCTGGCCCTGCTGCCGGCGCTCGGGCAGGTCGGCATGCTCGGCCTCGGCGGGTGGCTGGCGCTGCGCGGCGAGCTCAGCCTGGGCACCTTCCTGGCCTTCGCCAGCTACGTGGCCGGGCTGGTGGGACCGGCGCGGCTGATCTCCAGCCTGCTCATGCAGGCCCAGCTCGCCAGGGCCGGCGTCGAGCGGGTGTACGAGCTGATCGACTCCCAGCCGGAGGTGCGGGAGGCGGCCGGGGCCGGGGACGTGCCGGCGGGGCCGGTGCGGGTCGAGCTGACCGACGTGCGGTTCGGCTACACCCGGAGCGAGCCCGTGCTGGACGGGGTGTCCCTGTCGGTGGCGCCCGGCGAGACGCTCGCGCTGGTGGGCACGGCCGGGTCCGGCAAGTCCACCGTGTCGCTGCTGCTGCCCCGCTTCTACGACCCGCACGAGGGCAGCGTGCGGATCGGCCCGCCGGGCGCGGAGGTCGACGTCCGGGAGCTGCGCCTCGCCTCGCTGCGCCGGACCGTGGGCGTGGTGTTCGAGGAGGCGTTCCTGTTCTCCGACACCGTCCGCGCCAACATCGCCTACGGCCGGCCGGACGCCTCGGACGCCGAGGTGGAGGCCGCGGCGCGGGCGGCCGAGGCGCACGGGTTCGTCACCGCGCTGCCCCAGGGCTACGACACCCCGGTCGGGGAGCGCGGCCTGACCCTGTCCGGCGGGCAACGCCAGCGCATCGCGCTGGCCAGGGCGCTGCTGAGCGACCCGCGGGTGCTCGTGCTGGACGACGCCACCTCCGCGGTCGACCCGGCCACCGAGGCCGCCATCCACGCCACGCTGCGGGCCGTCACCGCGGAGCGCACGACGATCCTGGTCGCGCACCGGCGGTCGACGCTGGCGTTGGCCGACCGCATCGCGGTGCTCGACGCGGGCCGGGTGGTCGACGTCGGCACCAGGGCCGAGCTGGAGCAGCGCTGCGCGTTGTTCCGGGCGCTGCTCTCCGGCCCCGGCGAGGGCATCGAGGACCCGGACGCGCGGACGCCGGTCGACCTCTCGCCGGGGCCGGACGGCGTCACGCCGGCGCTGTGGCCCGAGCCGGAGACGGACAGCGTCACTGACACGGGCGTGAGCGCGGCCGGCTCGGCGTCGGGCTCCGCGTCCGCGTCGACGTCCGCGACCGCGGCGGCCCGGCTGTCCGCTTCGGCGGGCGTGCGTGCGGTCAGGGCCGGCCGAGGCCCGCGCACCAGTGCGGCCGTCGACGCCCAACCGCCGACGCCGGAGCTGCTGGCCAGCGTCGAGGCGTTGCCGCCGCCCGCGGACGAGCCCCGGCTGGCCGGCGTCGACCCGAGGGCGGAGGACCCCGGGTTCCGGCTGCGCCGGCTGGTGCCGCTGGTCCGGTGGCCGCTGCTGGTCACCGTCCTGTGCGTGGCCGGGGACGCGGCCACCTCGGTCCTGCTGCCCTCGCTGGTGCGGCACGGAGTGGACTCGGGAGTCCACGTGGGGCAGGGCGACGCGCTCCGCGCCGCCGTGCTGCTCGGGCTCCTCGTCGTGGCCGTGGGCTGGCTGCTGGTCGCGGTGCAGGCGGTGGTCACCGCGCGGGCCGGCGAGACGCTGCTCTACGTGCTGCGCGTGCGGAGCTTCGCGCACCTGCAGCGACTCGGGCTCGACTACTACGAGCGCGAGCTGGCCGGCCGGATCATGACCCGGATGACCACCGACGTCGACGCGCTGTCGACGTTCCTCCAGACCGGCCTGGCGAGCGCCGTGGTCAGCGTCCTCACCCTCGTCGGCATCACCGGCGCGCTGGTGCTCATCGACCTGCCGCTGGCGCTGGTGGCGCTGAGCGCGCTGCCCCTGCTGCTCGTGGCCACGCTGGTGTTCCGCCGGTTGTCGTCGCACGCCTACGCCGAGGCGCGGGAGCGGGTCAGCGCGGTGAACGCCGACCTGCAGGAGAACGTCTCGGGGCTGCGGGTCGCGCAGGCGTTCACCAGGGAGGAGCGCTCGGCCAAGGCGTTCGCCGAGCGCAGCGACGCCTACCGGCGGTCGCGGCTGCGGGCCCAGCGCTACATCGCGACGTACTTCCCGTTCATCACGCTGCTGTCCGAGCTGGCCCAGGCCGCGGTGTTGGCGGTGGGCGCGCACCGCGTGGCGACCGGCAGCCTCACTCCGGGCGTGCTGCTGGCGTTCCTCCTCTACCTCGGGCTGTTCTTCGGGCCCGTGCAGCAGCTGTCCAACGTGTTCGACTCCTACCAGCAGGCCAGCGTGGGCCTGCGGCGGATCGGCGACCTGCTGCGCACCCCCAGCTCGGTGCCCCCGGCCGCCGACCCGGTGCCGGTGCGGGGCCGGCTGCGGGGCGAGGTGGAGCTGCGGGACGTCGTCTTCCAGTACGCCGACACCGAGGAGCCGGCGGTGGCCGGGGTGTCGCTGCGGGTGGCCCCCGGGGAGACGGTCGCGCTGGTCGGCGCGACGGGGGCCGGCAAGTCGACGCTGGTCAAGCTGATCGCCCGGTTCTACGACGCGACGCGGGGCCAGGTCCTGGTCGACGGGGTGGACGTGCGGGACTACGACCTCGCCGGCTACCGGCGCCGACTGGGCGTCGTGCCGCAGGAGGCGCACCTGTTCACCGGGGACGTCGCGCGCAACATCGCCTACGGCCGGCCGGACGCGGGTCCGGCGGAGGTCGAGGCCGCGGCCAGGGCGGTGGGCGCGACGCCCGCGGTCGCCGCGCTGCCGGCCCGGTTCCGGCAGGAGGTCGGCGAGCGCGGGCAGGGGCTGTCGGCCGGTCAGCGCCAGCTCGTCGCGCTGGCCAGGGCCGAGCTGGTCGACCCGGACGTGCTGCTGCTGGACGAGGCGACGGCCGCGCTGGACCCGGCGACCGAGGCGGCGGTGCTGGCCGCCAGCGACCGCCTCGCGCAGCGCCGGACCACGTTCGTCGTGGCGCACCGGTTGGCCACGGCGGCCAGGGCGGACCGGATCGTGGTGCTGGCCGGCGGGCGGATCGTCGAGGAGGGCGGCCACGCCGAACTGCTCGCGGCCGGTGGCGCCTACGCCCGGCTGTGGGCGGCCGGCTCCGAGGCCGGCTCCGAGGCGGGCCGGGCGGCGGGTTCCCCGGCGGGTCCGGCGACGGCTCCGGCTGGCGGCGAGGAGCCGCCGGCCGCCGCACGCTGACCGCCCCGGGGCCGGGTGGGGAGACACCATCGGGCGGTTGTCCGGCGCGCCGCCGGGCGTCGGGCGGGCGCGGCGCCGGCGGCGTGCAACTGCCAGGTGGTTCTTGCCAGGGGTGACGCCCCGGCAGGCGGTCCTCACCCGACCGCCGGCAGGCCCTCGCCCCGTCGCGACCAGATGATCACTCTGGGTGACAGAAGGTGGACGACCGTTCGGCGCAGCGCGGCCACCGCCCGGCGCTCGCGCGGACAGGTGTCTCCGACCCCTCGGCGGAACCCGGAGTGGTGATCGATCCCGACATCGGCCGCCATCTCGACAGCGCGGAGTAGCCAGAGACCGGAAAGACCCCCGGACGGGACCCGCCGTAGTGGTGATGGACAGAGCCGATCGGGTGACAGAGGGTCTTCCGGATCGATCCTGTGACCCACTCCTCTCCCCCAGGGGGCGACCGTGTACCAAGACGCGCCCGCGGGGGACTAGCCTGAAAACCGAGTGTGACTACCCCGAGCAGATGGATCGAGGCGAGAGCCAGCCGTGTCCAGCAGCAGCCCTGCGAGTCCTGCGTCACAGTTCGGCCCCAACGAGTGGCTCGTCGAGGAGATGTACGAGAAGTTCCTCGCCGATCCCTCCTCAGTAGACCCGGCGTGGCACGACTTCTTCGCTGACTACAAGCCGACACAGAAGGCGGGTGCGGGCACGCCGGCGAAGCCAGCCGCCGCGGCGCCGCAGACCGTGACCCAGACCGCGACCACCACCCCGGACAGCAACGGCCAGGTTTCGCCCACCATGACCGCCCCCACGTCGCCCGCGGCCAAGCCCGCCCCCGCCGCGCCGGCCGCCGCCCCCACCGCCAGCGCGCCGACGACCGCCGGAGCCGCCGCCCGCAAGCCCGCGCCGGCCCAGGCCCCCAGCGCCGCTCCCGTGAAGCCGGCCGCCGGCCCGGAGCGCAAGACGCTGCGCGGCGCCGCCGCGGCCATCGCGAAGAACATGGAGCAGTCGCTGACTGTTCCGACCGCGACCAGCGTGCGCGCGGTCCCGGCGAAGCTGCTCGCGGACAACCGCATCGTCATCAACAACCACCTCAAGCGGACCCGCGGCGGCAAGGTCTCCTTCACCCACCTCATCGGCTACGCCGTCATCCGGGCGGTGGAGAGCTTCCCGAACATGAACCGGGCGTTCGCCGAGGTGGACGGCAAGCCCAACCTGGTGACGCCGGAGCACGTCAACCTGGGTCTGGCCATCGACCTGCCGGGCAAGGACGGCCAGCGCTCGCTGGTGGTGGCCTCCATCAAGGGCTGCGAGAACATGACGTTCTCCCAGTTCTGGCAGGCCTACGAGGAGCTGATCCGCAAGGCCCGCACCGGCAGCCTGACCGCCGACGACTTCTCCGGCACCACCATCTCGCTGACCAACCCCGGCACCATCGGCACCAACCACTCGGTGCCCCGGCTGACCAAGGGTCAGGGCGCGATCATCGGCGTGGGCGCGATGGAGTACCCGGCCGAGTACCAGGGCGCCAGCGAGGCCACCCTGATCGAGATGGGCATCAGCAAGATCATCACGCTGACGTCCACCTACGACCACCGGATCATCCAGGGCGCCGAGTCCGGCGAGTTCCTGCGGCGCGTCCACCAGCTCCTGCTGGGCGAGGACGGCTTCTACGACGACATCTTCACCTCGCTGCGTCTGCCGTACGAGCCGGTGCGCTGGGTGCGCGACATCCCGGCCGGCGCGGTCGACAAGACGGCGCGCGTGCTGGAGCTGATCGACGCCTACCGCACGCGCGGCCACCTGATGGCCGACACCGACCCGCTGAACTACCGCCAGCGCCGGCACGAGGACCTCGACGTCCTCTCGCACGGCCTGACGCTGTGGGACCTGGACCGCGAGTTCCCGGTCGGCGGCTTCGCCGGCAAGGAGCGCATGAAGCTGCGCGACGTGCTGGGCGTGCTGCGCGACTCGTACTGCCGGACCGTCGGCGTCGAGTACACGCACATCACCGACCCGGACGAGCGCCGCTGGCTCCAGGAGCGCATCGAGGTCCCGCACGAGAAGCCGGCGGCCACGGTCCAGAAGTACATCCTGTCGAAGCTGAACGCGGCCGAGGCCTTCGAGACGTTCCTGCAGACGAAGTACGTCGGCCAGAAGCGGTTCTCGCTGGAGGGCGGCGAGAGCGTCATCCCGCTGCTGGACGCGGTGCTGGACAAGTCCGCCGAGCACGACCTGGACGAGGTCGTCATCGGCATGCCGCACCGGGGCCGGCTCAACGTGCTCGCCAACATCGTCGAGAAGCCGATCTCGCAGATCTTCCGCGAGTTCGAGGGCAACCTCGACCCCGGCCAGGCGCACGGCTCCGGCGACGTGAAGTACCACCTCGGCGCCGAGGGCAAGTACTTCCGCATGTTCGGCGACGGCGAGGTGAAGGTCTCGCTGACCTGCAACCCGTCGCACCTGGAGGCCGTGGACCCGGTGCTGGAGGGCATCGTCCGGGCCAAGCAGGACCTGCTGGACAAGGGCGGCGAGGGCTTCACCGTGCTGCCCGTGCTGATGCACGGCGACGCCGCGTTCGCCGGCCAGGGCGTGGTCGCCGAGACGCTGAACCTGGCGCTGCTGCGCGGCTACCGCACCGGCGGCACGCTGCACGTGATCATCAACAACCAGGTCGGCTTCACCACCGCGCCGGAGCACTCGCGCTCCAGCCAGTACTGCACCGACGTGGCCAAGATGATCCAGGCGCCGGTGTTCCACGTGAACGGCGACGACCCGGAGGCCTGCTACTGGGTCGCCAAGCTCGCGGTGGACTACCGCCAGGAGTTCGGCAAGGACGTCGTCATCGACATGGTCTGCTACCGGCGCCGGGGCCACAACGAGGGCGACGACCCCTCGATGACCCAGCCGGGCATGTACGACATCATCGACGGCAAGCGCAGCGTCCGGAAGACCTACACCGAGGCGTTGATCGGCCGCGGGGACATCTCCGTCGACGAGGCCGAGAAGGCGCTGCGGGACTACGCCAGCCAGCTGGAGCACGTCTTCAACGAGGTGCGGGAGCTGGAGCGGCACCCGGCGTCCCCGAGCCCGTCGGTGGAGTCCGACCAGCAGGTCCCGGCCAAGGTGCCGACCAACGTCCCGGCCGAGGTCGTCCAGCGGATCGGCGACTCCTACGTCAACCTGCCGGAGGGCTTCAGCCCGCACCCGCGGGTCAAGCCGGTGCTGGAGCGGCGCGCCAAGATGTCCCGCGAGGGCGGCATCGACTGGGCGTTCGCCGAGCTGCTGGCGTTCGGCTCGCTGGCCATGGAGGGCCGGATGGTCCGACTGGCCGGCCAGGACTCGCGGCGCGGCACCTTCGTGCAGCGGCACGCGGTGCTGATCGACCGCAAGACCGGCCAGGAGTACACCCCGCTGCAGAACCTGGCCGAGGGCCAGGGCCGGTTCCTGGTCTACGACTCGGCGCTGAGCGAGTTCGCGGCCCTGGGCTTCGAGTACGGCTACTCGGTGGCCAACCCGGACGCGCTGGTGCTGTGGGAGGCGCAGTTCGGCGACTTCGTCAACGGCGCCCAGTCGATCATCGACGAGTTCATCTCGTCCGGTGAGGCCAAGTGGGGCCAGCGCTCCGACGTCGTGGTCCTGCTGCCGCACGGCCACGAGGGCCAGGGCCCGGACCACACCTCGGGCCGCATCGAGCGCTGGCTGCAGCTGTGCGCCGAGGGCTCGATGACCGTGGCCGTGCCGTCGACCCCGGCGAGCTACTTCCACCTGCTGCGGCGGCACGCCCTCGACGGCGTGCAGCGCCCGCTGGTGGTGTTCACGCCCAAGTCGATGCTGCGGCTCAAGGCGGCCACCAGCCCGGTGAAGGAGTTCACCGAGGGCCGGTTCCAGACCGTGCTGGACGACCCGCTGGTGCCGGACCCGTCGAAGGTGACCCGCCTGCTGCTGTGCAGCGGCAAGATCGCCTACGAGCTGAACAACGAGCGGGAGAAGCGCGGTGCCACCGACACCGCCATCCTGCGCGTCGAGCAGCTCTACCCGGTGCCGAAGCGCCGGCTGGCCGAGCTGCTGGAGCGGTACCCGAACGCCACCGACATCCGGTGGGTGCAGGAGGAGCCGGCGAACCAGGGCGCCTGGCCGTTCTTCGGCCTCAACCTGCCGGAGCTGCTGCCGGAGCGGCTGACGGGCATCCGGCGGGTCTCCCGCCGGCCGATGGCCGCGCCGTCCTCGGGCATGAGCAAGGTGCACGAGGTCGAGCAGCAGGAGATCCTGACCAAGGCGTTCAGCTAGTCGACGCCTACGCTGTTGGCGAGCCGCCGGGTCCCGATCGGACCCGGCGGCTCGGCCGTTCCCCCTCATCTGGAGGACTCTCGTGTACTTCACCGACCGGGGCATCGAGGAGCTGGAGGACCGCCGCGGCGACGAGGAGGTCACCCTCGCCTGGCTGTCCGAGAAGATGCGGGCGTTCGTCGACCTGAACCCCGACTTCGAGGACGCCATGGAGCGCTTCGCCACGTTCCTCGCCCGGGACGACGACGTCGACGAGTGACGCGGCGCGGGGCTGCCGCGCGACCCGCGGCCACCCGCGCTCCCGGGTGCGGTCCCACCGAGGATCGCACCCGGTTTCTCCCCGTGGCCGGGCGTCGGGCGAGGGTGTCCGGGAGGTCAGCCCTCGGGTGTCACGAGGATCTTGAAGAGCATGTTGTCGGCGTTGGTCAGGACCTGGGCCGCCACCCGGCGCTGGCACTCGACCAGGTGGGCCTTGGGCACGTAGGTGACCAGGCCCATCACCGCCCACTGGCCGTCCCCGAGGTCGACGCAGAACCCCTCGTCCGTCGCCCGACCGACCACGAGGGCGGCGAGCACCGTCGGCTCGCTGTCGATCTCGTTGTAGACGGTGGAGCTGATGACCAGAACGGCCGCGTCCCCCACCGTCCACACCTCACCGCGCCGAGGCGTCCTCACTCAGCGCCTTCGCGGTTCGGGCGCCCGGCGTTCGGGCCTTCGGCAGTCGAGCCCCCGGTGGTCGGACCCCCGACGGTCGGGACACCGACGTCGGCCAGCGCCCGCTGGTTCGCCCGGTGGAAGGCCAGCGCCGTCTCCACCACGCCCGGGCTGTCCGCCAGCCACGCCGCGTGCGCCGCGCACCGGCGGCGCATGTCCTCGGCGTCCAGCACACCCTCCACCCAGCTGTTCATCGACTGGTGGTCGGCCTCGGCGTAGCGGCGGACAGCTTCGTACACCTCGTCCGACAACCGCAGTGTGATGGTCCGCGTCATGCTCGCCGACGCTAGCGGGTCACGCTGTCACGGCGGAGGTGTCCCCGCGCCGCGCGCGGGGTCGTGTCGGTGGTGGTGGGCTCAGCGGACGCGCTCTCCCTTGCGCCAGACGGCGTGCGTGAGCGGGACGCCGGGGCGGTAGGCCAGCCACGCCGCGCTCGGCGCGTTCAGCACGTGCACGTCGGCGCGCGCGCCGGGCCGCAGCACGCCGACGGCCCCGTCGCCGCGCTCCCGGCGGAGCGCCCGCGCTCCGCCCCAGGTCGCCGCCCGCACGGCCTCCTCGACGCTCATCCGCATCTGGAGCACGGCCGTGGCCACGCAGAACGCCATGGACGAGGTGTAGGACGACCCCGGATTGCAGTTGGAGGCCAGGGCGACGGTCGCCCCGGCGTCCAGCAGCTCGCGCGCGTTGGGCAGCGGCTGGCGGGTCGACAGGTCGCAGGCGGGCAGCAGGGTGGCCACGGTCTCGGACCCGGCGAGGGCGTCGATGTCGTGGCCCTCCAGGTACGTGCAGTGGTCGACGCTGGCCGCGCCCAGCTCCACGGCCAGGCGCACGCCCGGCCCCGGGCCGAGCTGGTTGCCGTGCACCCGCAGCCCCAGCCCGCGCGCCTTCGCCGCGGCCAGCACCGTGCGCGACTGGTCCTCGTCGAACGCGCCGCTCTCGCAGAACACGTCGACCCAGCGGACGTGCGGGGCGACCGCGTCCAGCATCTCGCCGCTGACCAGCCGCACGTAGTCGTCGGCGTCCCAGCCCTGGGGCACCAGGTGGGCGCCGAGGAAGGTGACCTCCTCGACCTCCTGCCCGGCGATCCGCGCGGAGCGCACCTCGTCGGTGACGGTCAGGCCGTAGCCGGTCTTGGTCTCGAAGCACGTGGTGCCCTGGGCGACGGCCTCGGCGACGTGCCGGCGCAGGCCGGTCGCGAGCTCGGCGTCGCTGGCCGCGCGGGTGGCGGAGACGGTCACCGCGATGCCGCCGGCCTGGTAGGGCTGTCCGGCCATCCGGGCGGCGAACTCGGCGGTGCGGTCGCCGGCGAACACCAGGTGGGTGTGGCTGTCCACCCAGCCGGGCAGCACGGCCCGCCCGCCCACGTCGACCCGCTCGTCGGCGTCCGGGGCGCGGTCGGCGGGGCCGACCCAGACGACCCGCTCGTCGTCGAGCACCAGGGCCGCGTCCGACAGCGTCCCCAGGTCGTCGTCGTTCGTGGTCAGCTCGCTGATCCCGGTGACGAGCACGCTCATGCCCACAGCCCTTCGATCGCCTCGGCCAGCAGCCGGCCGACGTCTCCCAGAGTCTCGTGCCGGCCCTGGTGGGCCACCACCCGGCCGCCCACCACGACGGTGTCCACGTCGGACGCGCTGGCCGCGAGCAGCACCTGGTCCGGCAGCGCGCCCGCGGTGCGCGGGGTGTCCGTGCGGACGGCGACCAGGTCGCAGTGCGCGCCGACGGCGATCCGCCCGTCGCCGGTCCAGCCCAGGCTGTCGTGGCCGTGGGCGGTCGCGGCGGCGAGCAGCTCCTCGGGCCGGAACCGGCCGCGGTGGTTGCTGCGCAGCCGCTCGCCGTGCTCCAGCGCGCGCATCTCCAGCAGCGGGTCGACCACGGCGTGCTGGTCGCTGCCCAGCGAGAGGGGGCTCCCCGCGTCGGCGAGGTCGCGGGCCGGCCCGATGCCGTCCGCGAGGTCGCCCTCGGTGGTGGGGCAGAAGCAGGCCACGGTCCCGGTGTCGCCGAGGAGTTCGACGTCCCGCTCGGTGAGGTGGGTGGCGTGGACGGCGCTGGTGCGCGGGGACAGCGCGCCGGCCTCGTGCAACAGCTCGGTCGGAGTGCGGCCGTAGGCGGCCAGGCACGCCTCGTTCTCGGCCGGCTGCTCCGAGACGTGGACGTGCAGCGGCCGGTCCCGGCCCGCGCCCGCCACGACGTCGGCCAGCATCTGCCGGGGCACGGCGCGCACCGAGTGGATGGCCGCGCCGATCCGGGTCGTGGCGTCGTCGGAGAGCGCGGCGACCCGCTCGGCCCACGCGGCGGCCGTGCCGTCGCCGAACCGGAGCTGGGTCCCGGTCAGCTCGTGGCCGATCCCGCCGGCGAGGTAGCAGGTGTCGAGCAGGGTGAGGCGGATGCCGGCCTCGGCCGCGGCCTGCCGCAGGGCCTGCCCCATGGCGTTGGGGTCGGCGTAGCGGCGGCCCTCCCCCGCGTGGTGCAGGTAGTGGAACTCCCCGACGCAGGAGACGCCGGCGAGCGCCATCTCCGCGTACGCGGCCCTGGCCAGGGTGAGGTAGCTGTCCGGGTCGAGCCGGTCGGCGAGCGCGTACATGGCGTGCCGCCAGGTCCAGAACGTGCCGCCGTCACCGTGGGTCCGGCCGCGGAGCGCGCGGTGGAAGGCGTGCGAGTGCGCGTTGGCGAAACCCGGGAGGACCACCCCGGGCAGCCGCCGCACGCCCAGCGGCGCTGTGTCCACTGTGGACACACTGGCGATCCGGCCGGCGCCGTCGGTCCGGACGAGGACGCCCTCGGCGATCCCGGTCGGCAGCCAGGCCCGCTCGCACCAGAACCCGGAGCCGTTCACCGGCCGTCTCCCGCCAGGTGGGCCAGGACCGCGACCAGGGCGTCGACGCCGGCCTCGCAGTCGGCCGGCTCGGCGTGCTCGGCCGGGGCGTGGCTGATCCCGGTGGGGTTGCGCACGAACAGCATCGCCGTGGGCACCCGGGCGGCGAGGATGCCCGCGTCGTGGCCGGCGCCGGAGGGCAGCGCCGGCGCTCCGCCGAGGAGGCCGGCCAGCTCGTCCCGCAGCACCGGGTCGAAGAAGACCGTGTCGCCGTAGGACTCCTCGGTCACCTCGACCTGGCAGCCCTCGGCGGCCGCGGCCTCGCGCGCCGCGGCGGTGATGTCCGCGACCACCGCGCGCGTCGTGCCGTCGTCGGCCGCGCGCGCGTCCAGCCAGACGTCCACAGTGGAGGCGATCACGTTGGTGCCGCCGGGCACGGGCACCAGCCGGCCGACGGTGGCGCGGGCGCCGGGCAGCGCGCTCGCGGCGCTCCTGGCGGCGAGCACGAGCCGCGACGCGGGCAGCATCGGGTCGTGCCGGTCGGTGATCGGGGTGGCGCCCGCGTGGTTGCCCTCGCCGGTGAACCGGAACCGCCACCGGCCGTGCGCCAGGATCGTCGACGCCACGCCGACCGCCCGGCCCAGGTCGACCAGCCCCCGGCCCTGCTCGACGTGCAGCTCCACGAACTGGCCGATGCGGCCGAGCGCCTCGTCGTCCCGGCCCATGCGGTCCGGGTCCAGGCCGGCGGCGCGCGCCGCGTCGGCGACCGTCGTGCCGTCCCGGTCCCGCAGGCGGCGGGCCGCGTCCGGGTCGATGGTGCCGGCGAGCAGCCGCGAGCCCAGGCAGGGCACGCCGAACCGGCCGCCCTCCTCCTCGGCGAACACCACCACCGCGAGCGGCCGGGCCGGGACGAACCCGCGCGCCCGCAACCCGTCCACGGCGGCCAGCGCGGCGACCACGCCGAGCGGCCCGTCGAACGCCCCGCCGCCGGGCACCGAGTCCAGGTGGCTCCCGGTGACGACCGCGTCCGGGCCGGGCCGGCCCCACCACGCCCAGATGTTGCCGTTGCGGTCCACCTCGACGTCCAGGCCACGCGCGGTGGCCTCGCCGACGAACCACTCCCGCAGTGCCAGCTCGTCCCGGTCGAACCCGTGCCGGGAGTAGCCACCGCGCACGCGGTCGACGCCGACGTCCGCGATGGCGGCGAGCAGGCCGGTCGCCGTAGCCATCCCACCTCCTGCTGTCCGGCGCGGCCGGGACGCGCCCGGGGAGACCCCCGCGGTGCGTCCCGGCCACGTCATGGTCGTCGGGCGACCCGTCGGGTCAGCCCCGCATCGGAATGTGGACCCCGCGCTCGTCGGCCACCCGCTCCGCGCGGTCGTAGCCGGCGTCGACGTGCCGCAGCACGCCCATCGCCGGGTCGTTGGTGAGCACCCGCTCCACCTTCTGGGCCGCCAGCTCGGTGCCGTCGGCGACGGTGACCTGGCCGGCGTGGATCGAGCGGCCCATCCCCACGCCGCCGCCGTGGTGGATGGAGACCCACGTCGCGCCGGAGGCGGTGTTGACCAGCGCGTTGAGCAGCGGCCAGTCGGCGATCGCGTCCGAGCCGTCGAGCATGCCCTCGGTCTCCCGGTAGGGCGAGGCCACCGAGCCGCAGTCGAGGTGGTCGCGGCCGATGACGACCGGCGCCTTCAGCTCGCCGGAGGCGACCATCTCGTTGAACCGCAGGCCGGCCAGGTGCCGCTCGCCGTAGCCGAGCCAGCAGATCCGGGCGGGCAGGCCCTGGAACGCGACCCGCTCGCCGGCCATCCTGATCCACCGCGCCAGCGGCTCGTTGTCCGGGAACAGCTCCAGGATGGCGCGGTCGGTGGCGGCGATGTCGGCCGGGTCGCCGGACAGCGCGGCCCAGCGGAACGGGCCCTTGCCGTCGCAGAACAGCGGCCGGATGTAGGCCGGCACGAAGCCGGGGAAGTCGAACGCGCGGTCGAGGCCGCCCAGCTTGGCCTCGCCCCGGATCGAGTTGCCGTAGTCGAACACCTCGGCGCCCCGGTCCAGGAAGCCGACCATGGCCCCGACGTGGTCGGCCATCGACTCCCGGGACCGGTCGGTGAACTCGTCGGGCTTCTTGGCCGCGTAGTCGTGCCAGTCGGCGAGGTCCACGCCCTTGGGCAGGTAGGCCAGCGGGTCGTGGGCCGAGGTCTGGTCGGTGACGATGTCGATCTCGACCCCGCGCCGCAGCAGCTCCGGCAGCACCTCGGCGGCGTTGCCGATCACCGCGACGGACAGCGCGCGGCGCTCCCGCTTCGCGGTCTCCACCCGCCGCACCGCGTCGTCGAGGTCGTCAGCGATCTCGTCGAGGTAGCGGGTCTCCACCCGGCGGCGGGCCCGCTCCGGGTCGCACTCGACGACCAGCGCGACGCCCTCGTTCATGGTCACCGCGAGGGGCTGGGCGCCACCCATGCCGCCGAGGCCGGCGGTGACGGTCAGCGTGCCCCGCAGCGTGCCGCCGAAGCGCTTCTCCGCGACCGCGGCGAACGTCTCGTAGGTGCCCTGGAGGATGCCCTGGGTGCCGATGTAGATCCACGAGCCGGCGGTCATCTGGCCGTACATGGTCAGCCCGAGCGCGTCGAGCCGGCGGAACTCCGGCCAGTTCGCCCAGTCCGGCACCAGGTTGGAGTTGGCGATGAGCACCCGGGGCGCCCACTCGTGGGTGCGCAGCACGCCGACCGGCCGGCCGGACTGCACGAGCAGCGTCTCGTCCCCGCCGAGCGTGCTCAGCTCGCGGGAGATCGCGTCGAAGCTCGCCCAGTCCCTGGCGGCCTTGCCGGTGCCGCCGTAGACCACCAGGTCCTCGGGGCGCTCGGCGACCTCGGGGTCGAGGTTGTTGTGCAGCATCCGCAGCGGGGCCTCGGTGGCCCAGCTCCTGGCGGTCAGCTCGGTGCCGCGCGCGGCGCGCACGGTGCGTGGTCCCGGGGTCGTCACGGGTTCCTCCTGTCCAGAGTGGACTCGTCGGCCGGGGTGGCGGCGGCGAGGTGCGGTTCGACGGCGGCCAGCAGCGCGCCGGACCGGACCAGCTCCTCGGCGGCGGCGATCTCCGGCGCGAGGTGTCGGTCGGAGCCGGGGCCGGCGACGCGCTCGCGCAGGGCGGCGACGGCGGCCGCGGTGGCCGGCGCCGGCCGCAGCGGGGCCCGCAGGTCCAGCGCCCTGGCCGCGGTGAGCAGCTCGACGGCCAGGACGGTGGTCATGCCGTCCAGGGCCCTGCGCAGCTTGCGCGCGGCGGACCAGCCCATCGAGACGTGGTCCTCCTGCATCGCCGAGCTCGGGATCGAGTCGACCGACGCGGGCGCCGCCAGCCGCTTGAGCTCGGAGACGATCGCCGCCTGGGTGTACTGCGCGATCATGTGCCCGGAGTCGACGCCCGGGTCCTCGGCGAGGAAGGCCGGCAGGCCGTGCGAGCGGGCGACGTCGAGCATCCGGTCGGTGCGGCGCTCGGCCATGCTCGCCACGTCCGCGACCGGGATGGCCAGGAAGTCGAGCACGTAGGCGACGGGCGCGCCGTGGAAGTTGCCGTTGGACTCCACCCGGCCGTCCGGCAGCACCACCGGGTTGTCCACGGCGGACGCCAGCTCGCGGTCGGCCACCGTCTCGGCGTGCGCGAGGGTGTCCCGGGCCGCGCCGTGCACCTGCGGCGCGCACCGCAGCGAGTAGGCGTCCTGGACGCGGGTGCAGTCGGGGCCGCGGTGGCTGGCGACGATCCCGGAGCCGGCGAGCGCCGCGAACATCCGGGCCGCGGAGCGCGCCTGCCCGGGGTGCGGGCGCAGCGCATGGAGATCGGCCGCGAACGCGCGGTCGGTGCCCAGCAGCGCCTCGACGCTCATGGCGGCGGTGACGTCGGCGACGTCGAGCAGCGCGGCCAGGTCGGCGGCGGCCATCACGAGCATGCCCAGCATGCCGTCGGTGCCGTTGATGAGGGCCAGGCCCTCCTTCTCGGCCAGCCGGACGGGCTCGAGGCCGGCGGCGGCCAGCGCGTCGGCCGCCGGGACCCGCCGCCCCTCGGCGTCGACGACCTCGCCCTCGCCCATCAGCGCCAGCGCGATCGCCGACAGCGGGGCCAGGTCGCCGGAGCAGCCCAGCGAGCCGTACTCGTGCACCACCGGGACGATGCCGGCGTTGAGCATCCCGGCGAGGGCCAGCGCGGTCTCCGGTCGCACACCGGTGTGGCCGGTGGCCAACGTGCTCAGCCGGAGCAGCATGAGCGCCCGCACGACCTCGGGCTCGACGGCGGGACCGGCACCCGCGGCGTGCGAGCGCACGAGCGAGCGCTGCAGGGCGGCGCGCAGGTCCTGCGGGATGTGGCGGACGGCGAGCGCGCCGAACCCGGTGGAGACGCCGTAGGTGGGTCGTTCGCCCGCGGCCAGCGCCTCGACGTGCGCGCGGCTCGCGGCCAACGCCTCCAGCGCGGCGGGGGTGAGCTCGACCCGGGCGCCGCCGCGGGTTACCGCGAGCACCTGCTCGCGGCCCAGCGGCCCCGGACCGACGGGGACGGTCTGCTGCATGTCCCCATCCCAACCTGGGAGAGCCGCTGGCAGAAGCCCGGGTCGGGTGACACTGTCTGCGATATCAGACATCACCCGGGAGGCCCGACGATGTGCCAGCCCCAACCCCAGCCCCAACCCCAGTCCCAGTCCGGGTCCCAGTCCGGGTCCCGCGCGGCCGGGGAGCGAGCATGGGCCTGAGCAGCGACGTCCCGGCCCTGCGGCGCGGACTGGCGGTGTTGCGCCTGCTGGCGAGCAAGGCGGGGCCGGTGTCGGCCGGCGCGATCGCCCGGGAGCTGGACCTCCCCAGGTCGACCACCTACCACCTGCTGTCGGAGCTGGCCGAGGCCGGTTTCGTGACGCACCTGCCCGAGGAGCGGCGGTACGGGCTGGGCGTGGCCGCCTTCGAGCTGGGCTCGGCGTACCTGCGGCACGACCCGCTGGAACGGCTGGCGCGCCCGCTGCTGCGGCGCCTGGTGGACCGGGTGGAGCGGACCGCGCACCTGGGCGTGCTGCACGGCCCCGAGGCGCTCTACCTGGTGCGGGAGCAGCCGAGGCAGCCGCAGACGCTGGTGACCGACGTCGGCGTGCGCCTGCCGGCGCACCTGCCCGCCTCGGGCAGGGCGATGTTGGCGCACCTGCCGGCCGCGCAGGTGCGCGCCCTGTTCCCGGGCGCGGCGAGCTTCGTCGACCGGACCGGCCGCGGCCCCCGCGACCTCCCCGCCCTGCGCCGCCTGCTGACCGCGGAACGCCGCCGGGGGTGGGCGGTGGAGGACGGCTACGTCACGGCCGGCTTCGCCTCGGTGGCGGCCCCGGTGTTCGACCACGGCGGCCGTCCCGTCGCGGCGATCAGCGTGACCTTCCGGCACGCGTGCGACCCCACCGCGCCGCCGGGCGGTCCGGGACCGGAGTGCGGCGCCGAGTGGCCGGACCTGGCCACCGAGGTGCGCGCGGCGGCGACGGAGCTGACGGTTCGGATCGGGGGGAGTCCCGCGCCCTGAGCCGTGTTGGCGGCCGTGTTCCACGCCGTTCCTGGGCCGCGTTCTCGGCGGCTTTGGGGCCGTGTTCCTGCCGTTTTCCGGGCATGCCGGAGCCCGGCCGCACGGCGCGCCAGGGGCAGCGCACGTGACGCCGGTGACCGAAGACGGGACCAGGGGGGCGGGAGGCAGTGGCCGCCCCGCGGCTCACCGTCGCTGGCGCTGGTCCCGCACCATGAGGGAGACCCCGCTGCCCATCACGAGCACGTACATGCCGGCGGCGAGGAAGATCGCCAGCTCCGCCGACGCCGACAGCATGGAGCCCAGCAGCCCGACGCCGAGGCCGGGGATCACGCCGGCCATGGAGAGCTGCACCATGGCGGACGCGATGCTGCCGGGCGCGCGGACCGGCGCCTCGGACGTGGCGCGGACCCGACCGCCGCCGGGCAGTCGTACCTCCACCTCCTGCTTCTGCAGTTCGTAGAGGACGTCAGCGCGTCCTCCGGGGTCCCCCTCCGTCTGGGTGAGATCTGTTTCCACACCTTTGCTCATTGCGGCTGGTCACCTCTCGGGTAGGGCCGTGACACCGCGTGTCCAAGTACTCCCCCTACGTCACAATAGCGGGTGATGTACAACACCCGTATGCGTATCACTCGTATGTTCTATGGGCAATCACTTGACCAAGTGCGAACAACGGTGCGAACCTGTGGAGGTCGAGATCCGTAGGAGGCGCGATGGGAGCGAAGGCTGTCCACAGCGCCTGGGGACGTGAGTCGCCTCTAGTCCCAGTGGGTGGGGGTGGCTCGCACGAGGAAAGGCGAGCGCATGCCCAGGAACGCTGGAACGGTCACCGACAGGGACCGGACGACTGGCCGGGGACACGGATCTCTGGAGCGGGTGACCGTCAATCTGACGCCCCGGTCCTCCAAGGCGTTGGAGCAGACGGTGGCACTGACGGGCGACAGTAAGACGGACACGATCAACCGCGCGCTCCAGGTCTACGCGTTCCTGGAGGAGCTCATGCAGTCCGGTGGCTCCGTGCACGTGCGGCAGAGCCCCGACGGCGAGCTGCAGCTCCTGCGCATCTTCTAGGAGCGGGCCCGCCTCCGGCGGCCCGCCTTCCAGACCCGACGGAACGCGGTGCCGACGGAACGCTGAGTTCGGTGGAACGCGTGCTCGACCGAACACGTCGGCCCAGAGCCAGGACGGGGAGCGTCGCCGCGGCGCCCGCGGCGACAATCGGGGTCCGGTGCCGAAACGACGGCGGGCGCCCCGGGGCGCGTCCGGCGCTGACCTGATCGTCAGCCCGGCCGCCCGCAGGACGCCCACGCGTCTCGTCCCGCCGCTCCCCCCGGGTGGACGACCCCGCCTCCTCGGCCAGGTCCTCCGCCCCGGGCGGGAGTCGGCGTCAGAAGCCGTTCTCCTTCAGGAACCCGGACGCCACGTCCGCCACGGTGGCCTTGTCCACCTCGATCCGCCGCACCATCGCCGAGAGCTTCTCGGTCGTCAGGGCCGCGGAGACCCGGTTCACCGCCTGCCGGCCGCGGTCGTCGAGCGCGGACTGCCGCACCAGCGGCACCACGTTCTGCGCCGGGTACATCTGCTTCGGGTCGGCCAGCTCGACGAACCCGTTGACCCCGATCGCGGACGCCGTGGTGAACAGGTTCGCCACCTGCACCTGGCCGGACCGCAGCGCCTCCACGGTCACCGGCCCTGCCGGGTCGGTCGTGCGGATCTCCTTGAACACGCAGCCGTAGAGCTGCTTGATCCGCGCCTCCCAGCGACCCCGCCACTCACCGGCGGCGCCGAGCACGAGGTCGCCGCACTTCGGCCCGAGGTCGGCCATGGAGCGCAGCCCCTGCCGCTCCGCGGTCTCCTTTGACACCACCAGGACGTCCTTGTCCTCGGCCGCCGACTTCTCCAGCACCTGCAGCCCGGACGGCACCTTCTGCTGGAGCTGGGCGTAGACCTCGTCCGACTTCGCGGCGGTCGCGTCCTTGTCGAAGTAGTTCAACAGGTTGCCGGCGTACTCCGGCACCACCGCGAGCGAGCCGTCCTGCAACGCCCTGACCAGCACCTCCCGGCTGCCGATCCGAGGCCGGGTCTGCACCTGCGCCCCGGTGGAGCGCACCGCGCCCGCGTACAGCTCCATCAACAGCTCGCTCTCGGCGAAGTCGGCCGAGCCGATGGCCAGCGGGCCGCTGCCGCCACCGCCGCCGCCCTTCGTCGGGTCGCCGCCGCACCCGGCCACGACCACCGAGGCGAGCACCGCGAGCACCACCCACGCGCGCTTCATTCCGTCCCCTCCCTCATCGCGGCGTCCGCCGCGACCTCCGTTCGCCCGCGCTCGACCACCCGCGCGGGTCCCCGGCCCCGCCCGCGGGCGGCCAGCCGCAGCCCCCTCGGCACGACCGCGCGTTGCAGCAGCGCGAGCAGCAGGTCGAGAACCATCGCCAGCGCCGCGACCAGCACCGCGCCCGCGACCATCTTCGGGTAGTCGAAGGCGCGCAGCCCGTCGAGCAGGAACCGGCCGAGGCCGCCCAGCCCGACGTAGGCGGCCACCGCGGTGGTGGCCACCACCTGCAGGACGGCGTTGCGGACGCCGCCCAGCAACAGGGGCAGCGCGTTGGGCAGTTCGACCCGCCACAACCGCTGCCAGCCCGTCATCCCCATGCCGCGCGCCGCGTCGACCACGCCGGCGTCGGTGTCCTGGATGCCGGCGTAGGTGCCCGCCAGCACCGGGGGCACCGCGAGCACGGTCAGCGCGACCAGCGCCGACACCTCGCCGCTGCCGAGCACCAGGAACAGGAACGTCACCAGGCCCAGGGTCGGCAACGCGCGCATCGCGTTGCTCCCGCCCACGACCAGCACCCCGCCGCGCCCGGTGTGCCCGACGAACAGCCCGAGCGGGACGGCGACCGCCGTGGCCGCCAGCGCCGCGACCAGCGTGTACCGGAGGTGCTGGAGCAGCCGGACCGGAATCCCGTCGGTGCCGCTCCAGTGCGCGGGGTCGAACAGCCAGGAGAGGGTCACCGCGCGCCTCCCGCCCGCGCCCACGGCGTCAGCAGTCGGCGCAACCCGACCAGCACCAGGTCGACCACCAGCGCCAGCGCCAGGACGAGCACGATCCCGACGATGATCGGCGGCAGGTAGCTCGTCTGGAAGCCCGAGGTGAACAACGCGCCGAGGCCGCCGATGCCCAGCAACGCGCCCACGCTGGCGAGGCTGATGTTGCTCACCGACGCGACCCTGACCCCCGCGGTGAGCACCGGGACCGCCAGCGGCAGCTCCACCGCCAGGAACCGCCGCAGCGGGCGGTAGCCCATCGCGGTGGCGGCCGCGATCACGTGACCGGGCACGGCGTCGAGCGCGTCGACGACCGGGCGCACCAGCAGCGCCGCCGTGTACACGCTCAGCGCGGCGATCACGTTGACCGGGGCGAGGATCTGCGTCCCGATGACGCCCGGGATCACCACGAAGAACGCGAGCGACGGCACGGTGTAGACGACGTTGGCGACGCCGAGCAGGCTCGTGCGGAGAAGGGGGTGCCGTTGCGCCAGCCAGCCGAGCGGGATCGCCAGCGCCACACCGACGACCAGCGGGAGCAACGCGAGCTCGACGTGCTGGACGAGCTGGTCGACGATCAGCTGGCGGGTGCTCTCGCTGCCCAGGTAGCGGGACAGGTCGTCCAGCATCAGGCCGCGCCCCCGGCGCCCGCCCCGGCCTCGTCGCGGCGGCGTCGGATCGCGGCGAGGACCTCCTCCGCGCTCACCGCCCCGGCGTAGCGGCCGTCCTCGTCGACGACGACGCCGAGCCCGGAGGGCGAGGACAGCGCCGCGTCCAGCGCCCCGCGCAACGGCGTTCCCCGCGTGTAGAGCGACCCGCCGGGCCGCACGCCCCCACCGGGGGCCTCCTCGGCCGGGCCCGACCGGGGTGGCAGCCAGCCGCGGGGCCGGTCCTCCTCGTCCAGCACCAGGGTCCAGGCGTCCGGCGCGCGCTCCGCCGTCGCCAGCGCCGTTTCCCTGGTCGTCGGCACCTCGGCCGGCTCGATGCCCCCTCCGTCCACAAAGGACAGACGACGGTATCCCCGGTCGCGTCCGACGAAGGAGGAGACGAAGTCGTCGGCCGGCCGGGCGAGCAGCTCGTCCGGCCCGGCGTACTGCACCAGCCGACCGCCCTGGCGGAAGACCGCGACCCGCTCCCCGACCTTCACCGCCTCGTCGATGTCGTGGGTGACGAAGACGATCGTCTTGTCCAGTTCCGCCTGCAGGCGCAGCAACTCGTCCTGCAGGCCCTCCCGCACCACCGGGTCGACGGCGCTGAACGGCTCGTCCATCAGCAGCACCGGCGGGTCGGCGGCCAGCGCCCTGGCCACCCCAACGCGTTGCTGCTGCCCGCCGGAGAGCTGCACGGGGTACCGCGCGCCCAGCTCCGCGGGCAGGCCGACCAGTTCCAGCAACTCGGCCGCCCTGGCCCGCGCCCGACGCCGGGTCCACCCGGACAGCAACGGGACGGTGGCGACGTTGTCGAGCACGGTCCGGTGCGGGAACAGCCCGGCCTGCTGGATGACGTAGCCGATCCCCCTGCGCAGCTGGGCGGGGTTGACGCCGCGAACGTCCACGCCGTCCACCAGGATCGTGCCCGAGCTGGGCTCCACCATCCGGTTCACCATGCGCAGCGAGGTCGTCTTGCCGCACCCGGACGGGCCGACGAACACCGTGATCGTGCCCGCCGCCACCGACAGGTCGAGGTTGTCGACGGCGACCGTCCCGTCGTCGAACCGCTTGGTCACGGCCCGGAACTCGATCACCGAGCCCCCCTGAGGTCGTGACGGCCTCTCGCCGGCCGCCGCGGTCGGGTCGACCTTAGCCCGGATGGCTGACAACGGCACGCGCTTAGCCACCCCGCCCCGATCCGGCGCCCTGGCGGCCACCCCGTAGGGTCAAGTGCTTGTGAGCAGCGCTGATTCGCTTGAGAACGTGGCAACGCACATCGCTGCCGCCCGGGTCCACGGCCGGCGGCTCCGACACGTGGTGGCCCTGCTCACGCAGGAGTGGCGCGCCCTCGACGAGTTGGTGCGCATCCCAGCCGTTCCCCGCCGCACCGTGGAGGAACTGCTCGCCGTTCTGGGTGACGACGTGGAACAGCGGGGTGACCGGTGGCGGTTGGCTCCGGCGCGGGCCGAGGCCTACCGCGCGCGGTTCGCGCTCGACGCCCTGCCCGCGCTGGACCAGGCCGCCGCGCTGACGTCCCACACCGATCTGCTCGACCGGGTGCGGTCCGACGTCGCGGCGGTGCCGCCGCCGCTCGCCGCGCTGGACCACGTGCAGGCGACGCCGGAATCGGTGCTGCGGCGGGCTTTGTGGCTGGCCGAGAACTACGACCTGGACGGCGCCCGGCTGCTCCTGCTCGGCGACCACGACCTGACCTCGTTGGCCGCGTGCGCCGTGGCGCCCGGGCTGTCGGTCACGGTCGTCGACCTCGACGAGCGCGTGCTGGAGTTCGTGGACCGCATCGCGAGGGAGCGCGGCTACGACATCCGTTGCCTGCACGCCGATCTGCGGTTCGGCCTGCCACCGGCGGCGACCGAGTGGGCCGACCTCGTGTTCAGCGACCCGCCCTACACGCCCGAGGGCATGGGGTTGTTCGCCGCGCGCGGGCTGTCCGCGCTGCGGGAGCCGGAGCTGGGCCGCCTCGCGCTGGTCTACGGCTACTCCGACCGCGCTCCGGCGTTGGGGCTCAAGGTGCAGCAGGAACTCCAGCGGCTTGGGCTGGTGTTCGAAGCCGTCCTCCCCGCCTTCGACCGCTACCAGGGCGCGCAGGCGGTGGGCAGCGCCAGCTCGCTCTACGTCTGCCAGCCGACCGCGCGCAGCCGCAAGCTCGCGGAGCGCCCGCAGGTGGCCATCTACACGCACGGCCCGCAGTCCGTGGAGGGCGCGGGCGCGGCCGGTGAGCGGGCGCGGGCCGAGTTGGTCCGGATCGCGGCGGCGGCGGAGCACCGCGTGGAGGGCGTGCGCGGGCCGGGCTGGGACAAACCGTTGACCGTGCCGGCCGGCCAGGCCCTCGCGGTGGACGCCTCGGCCGACCCCGGGCCGTGGTTGCTGCGCACGCTTCTCGCGTCGAACGCGCGCCGCGTGGCCGTGCTGGTGGGCAACAGCCATCCGGACCTGGCCAACGAGCAGGGACAGCACGCGCTGGCCGCGCCGCTGGCGGCGAAGTTCCGGCTGCGGTACCTGCGGAGCACGCCCGAGCCGAAGTCGGCGGTGGTCGTGGCGGAGGAGGTTCCGGTCGAGTCGCTGGCCCCGGCGGACCGGGTGGTGCGCCACCTGCTCGACCGGGCGCACGGCAAGATCGGCAACATCTGGCGGGAAGCGCTGGTCGCCGCGTCCGGCGGCGCGCTGACCAAGAACGCGGCCAGGGACCGCATCGCGGCGGCGAGCGAGGCCGCGGGGCTGCGGGCGCACGAGCTCGCGGTGCGCCTCGTCGACCTGCCCCGCCACCGCCTGGGCGCGGCGCTCGCCGCGGTGCGCGACTCCCAGGCTGGCTAGAGCCGAGGTCCTTCGTGCAAGCCCTCGCGAGGAAAATCCCTCGCGAGGGCGAAATCCCCACTCCTTTGTGGACGGTGTTGTCCACAGCCTCGTGAGTTGTCCACAGGGGACAGTCGTGGTCTGGTGGCGCCCCGTCGTTCGCCGATAGGCTGGAGCGGGGCTCGCCCCCCGGGACGGGTGGGGGCTGTCCCCGGCCAGGGGTGGGAGTTCTCGGCGGTCGGGGCGTCAGCGGGCGCGGGGGACGTGCAGGGAGCCCATCCCCAGCAGGGAGCGGAACTCGCGCGCGGCGACCGGCCGGGAGAACAGCCAACCCTGGTACGCGTCGACCCCGACGCCGCGCAACACGTGGAACTGGGTCGCGGTCTCGACGCCCTCGGCCACGCAGTGCCGGCCCATCGCCCGCGCCATGTCGACCACGGCCTTGGCGACCGCGAGGTCCGCCGGGTCGTTGCCGACCCCCGAGACGAACCGCCGGTCCACCTTGACGATCTGCGCGGGCAGCTCCTTGAGCCGGGCCAGCGACGAGTAGCCCGTGCCGAAGTCGTCGACGGCGAACCGAACGCCGCGCTCCACCAGCTCCGCCATCTGCGCCCTGGTCCGCGACGGCAGGTCCACCAACGCGGTCTCGACCAGTTCCAGCACCACCCGGTCGAAGGCGACACCGCTCTCGATGACCGCCGTGCACACCGCGTCCACGAAGTCGGGGTCGCCGGGCACCAGGCCGGCCAGGTTCACCGCGACACCCACCGGCCGGCCGTCCTGCTGCGGCCACCTCGCCGCCTCCCGCAACGCGGTCCGCAGCACCCACCGGTCCAGCTCGCGCAACAGGTCGCCCTGCTCGGCCACGGGCAGGAAGACGTCCGGCGCGAGCAGGCCCCGGTCGGAGTGCGGCCACCGGACCAGCGCCTCGGCCGTGAGCACCGCGCCGTCCACCCCCACCACCGGCTGGAAGTGCAGCACCAGGCCGTCCCTGGCCAGGGCGTCCCTGAGCTGGCCCTCCAGGTGCACCTGCCGGTCGGCGCTGGCCATCAGCGCCGCGCTGGCCAGCGACACCTTGCCGGCTCCGCGCCGCTTCGCCTCGAACATGGCCGCGTCGGCGAACCGCAGCAGGTCCGCGCCGGCGGGCCGGGACCCGTTGGGCACCGCCGCGCCGATGGCCGCCGAGACGCGGACGAGCTGGCCGTGCACGGGCACGGCGGTCCGCAGCAGGCTGGCCACCTTCCGCGCCAACGCCTCCACCCCGCCGACCCGGTCGACGTCCGAGCAGATGATCACGTACTCGTCGCCGGAGAGCCGGGCGGCGGTGCACCCCTCCGGCAGGCCGCTCTCCAACCGACGCGCCAACGCCACCAGCAGCTCGTCGCCGGCGTCGTGCCCCAGGGAGTCGTTGACCCGCTTGAAGTTGTCGATGTCGCAGAACAACACGGCGACCTTCGACTCGTCGGCGTGCAGCAGCCGGCCGAGGAGTTCCTTGACGGCGGCGCGGTTGGGCAGCCCGGTGAGGTCGTCGTGCGTCGCCTGGTGTCGGAGCGCCTCCGCCGCGCGCCGCCGCTCGGTGATGTCCTGGTGCACCACCAACCAGAAACGGCGACCGTCGTCCTGCACCGACACCGCGATGTGCAGCTCGCAGTACACCGGTTCGCCGTCAGCGCGCATCAACATCCGTTGCGGGATGCGGTAACTGCGGTCCTGCCCCGCGTTGATGCGGGAAGCCGACCGGCGGCGCTCCGCCCGCTCGTCGGGGTGCGTGAGCTGTTCGGCGGTCATCCCCCGAAGCTGGTCCAGGTCGTAGCCGAGCAGTTCGCACAACGCGTCGTTGGCGTCGACCAGGCGCTCGTTGTCGTCGAACAGGCCGATCCCCACCGGCGTGATCGACACCAGGTCGGTGAACCGCTGGCTGGAGCGCTCCATGCGGGTCTCGGTGGCCCGCTGCTCGGTGACGTCCTGCGCGGTGCCGACCAGGAGCACGCGGCCGTCCGGGCCGCGCACCGCCGCGCCGTGGCACCGGAACACCCGCACCGCCCCGTCCCGCCGCACGATGCGGTGCTCGCACACGACCGACCGGTGATCCTGGCGGAGCTGCCACCACTTCTCGTCCACCCAGTCCCGGTCGTCGGGGTGCACCAGGGAGAGGTAGGTCTGGTAGGTGGTGCGCTCCGCGAGGGACACCCCGTAGAGCTCGTGCAGCATGTCCGACCACGCGGTCTCGTCGGTGTCGGGGTCCCACTCCCACGTGCCCAGGCGAGCGACCCGCTGCGCGTCGTTGAGCCGCCGCCGCTCCTCCCGGAGCTGGCGCTCCAACGCGCGTTGCTCGGTGACGTCCTGGATGGTGCCCTGCAGCCAGGCGATCTCGCCGTTCGGCCCCTGCTCGGCCCGCGCCCGCCCGACGTAGACCTGCTCGCCGCGCACCCCCCGGACCTCGACCTCGACCGTCTTGCCGTGCGGTCCCCGCAGGAGCTGGTCCCGCAGCGCGGCGATCCGGGACCGGTCGTCGGGGTGCACGCCGAACAACAGGTCCCCGAAGTCGCCGTCGGAACCGCCCTCGGCGTACAGCTCGCTCAACGCCTCGCTGCGGCGCACCACACCGGTGGCCACGTCGTAGCTCCAGCTGCCCATGCGCGCGATGCGCTGGGCCTCCAGCAGCCGGGCCCGTTCGGCGGCCAGCTCGGTCTCGGCCCGCCACTGGTCGGTGATGTCCCTGATGTAGCCGGTGATGCGGACGATCTCGCCCCTGGCGTCGCGCTTGGCCTTGGCCTCGCCCCGGATCCGGCGCAGCTCGCCGTCCGGCCGCAGCACCCGGTACTCGATCTGGATCGGCGCGCCGCTGGCCTTGTGGTCGGCCCAGTAGGCGAGCACCTGCTCCCGGTCGTCCGGGTGGATCAGGGTCAGGACCGTTTCGGCTCCCGGCTTCGCGGTTCCCGGCTCCAGCCCGAGCAGCTCGTAGTGGCTCGGCGACCAGAACGTCTCCCCGGTGGCCGGGTCGAACTCCCAGGAGCCGATCCCGGCCACCCGCTGCACCTCGTTCAGCCGGCGCTGCTCGTCCCGCAGCGCCTCGGCGGCGCTGGCCAGGTCCGAGACGTCCACCAGCGACACGATCCGGCCGCCGTCGGCGAGCGGCCACGCCACGAGGCGCACGGGCAGGGCGCCGCCGTCGACGCGGACTAACCGCGCTTCCGCGCCCTCGCCCACCACCAGGTCGTCGACCTTGGCTCCGACGAGGTCCGGCGCGGACGCGCCGGCGAGCGCGGCGAACTCCGGCGTCACGGCCAGCACGAGGCCGTGCGCGTCGCAGCGCAGCGCGGGACCCGCCGGCAGGGCGGGGCCACTCTGGGGGCACCGCGTGCCGGCCGCTCGTCCCGCGTCGCCCACCACGGGAGCGCCTCCCGTCCGCTCGACCCGGTCGGCCACGTTCCACCCCTGTCCACTCCCGGCCACCATGGCGGCGGTGGCCGGGCGGCGGCTGCCTGAGCAGTGCGCCCCGGTTCGGGCCCGGCGGCGGGCCCGAACCGGTAGGCACGCACCCTTCCGGGGGTCACCTACCCGCCATCCGTCGTACACCCCACTCGACCGCCCGCCACTGCGGACCGGCCGTGCCGACAAGTCTGGCGTTCAGGTGACGGGTATGTCCCCCGTCCGGTGAGATTGCCGATGGAATCTCAACGATTCCACCGCCGCTCAGGCTACTCCGTCCTCCCGCGCCGCCCGGGCGACCGCGGCCGCGACCGCGGGGCCGACCCGGGGGTCGAGCGGGCTCGGCACGATGCGGTCGGGGGCGAGGTCGTCGCCGACCACGCCGACGATCGCCTCGGCCGCCGCCAGCTTCATCCGCTCGGTGATCCGCCGCGCGCCGGCGTCGAGCGCGCCCCGGAACACCCCGGGGAACGCCAGCACGTTGTTGATCTGGTTGGGGAAGTCGCTGCGGCCGGTGGCCACCACGGCCGCGTGCCGGGCCGCCACGGCGGGGTGGATCTCCGGGTCCGGGTTGGACAGCGCGAACACGATCGCCCCAGGAGCCATGCTGGCGACCAGCTCCTCGGCCACCGTCGACGCCGACAGGCCGACGAACACGTCGGCGCCCTTGAGCGCCTCGGCCGGCCCCCCGGACAGCCGCCGCGGGTTGGTGCTCTCGGCCAGCTCCGCCTTGATCGGGTTCAGGCCGTCCCTGGCCGGGTGGATGATGCCGCGCGAGTCCAGCACGACCACCTCGCCGACCCCGGCGGCCAGCAGGATGCGCGCGCAGGCCACGCCGGCGGCGCCGGCGCCGGAGACGACAACCTTCAGCTCGGCGAGCTGGCGGCCGAGCACGGTGCTGGCGCCGCGGAGCGCGGCGAGCACGACGATCGCGGTGCCGTGCTGGTCGTCGTGCATGACCGGGCAGTCCAGCGCCTCCACCAGCCGGTCCTCCAGCTCGAAGCACCGGGGGGCGGAGATGTCCTCCAGGTTGACGGCGCCGAACGACGGGCGCAGCCGGACCAGCGTCTCCACGATCTCGTCGACGTCGGTCGTGTCCAGCACGAGCGGGATGGAGTCCAGCCCGCCGAACTGCTTGAACAGCGCGGACTTGCCCTCCATCACGGGCAGCGAGGCCCGCGGGCCGATGTCGCCGAGACCGAGCACGGCAGTGCCGTCGCTGACCACCGCGACCAGGCGGTTGGTCCAGGTGTACCGGGCGGCGAGCGCCGCGTCGTCGGCGATCGCCCGGCTGACCCTGGCCACGCCCGGCGTGTAGGCGATGGACAGCGCGCGCGGGTCGGTCAGCGGCGTGGTCACCTCGATCCCGAGCTTGCCGCCCTCGTGGGCGCGGAAGATCTCCTCGTCGGTGAGCTCGACGGTCGAGGTGGTGTGGTCGTTCACGGTGGTCACGGCGTCCCTCCTGCCGGTGTGGGGTGGACGGGTCGGTCCCGTCCTGGCGAGCACGCCCAAGCCGGCGTTGTCCTGCCGACGCAGCGGGGCGAGGTCAACCGGTCGACGGGCGGCCCGGGTGGGGCGACGCGCCGACGGACGCTGCGGTGCGGGACAGTCTGGCAGTTGATCACCCCGGTGTCAGCGATGCCGATCACAATGAGGACCGAATTTCCGCCCAGGTCAGAGGCGGTTTAGCAAGACGTCCGTCCGGCTTGTTGGACTCGCGGGTCAGTTTCCGCAGGCGACGGCCGCCCCGGCCGACGAAGATCATCTTGTCCGGGCCGGCTCGACGCCCTCCGCAGGTCCGATCGAGTGACACGACTTACCCTCGTCCGTTGTGCAGGTTCGGGAACTGACCATCAGCGGGGCCTACGAGTTCGCCCCGGCCACCTTCCCCGACGACCGCGGCGTGTTCACCGCTCCGTACCAGGAGTCGGCGTTCGCGGCGGCCGTCGGCCACCCGCTGCGCGTCGCGCAGACCAACCACTCGGTGTCCCGGCGCGGCACCATCCGGGGGGTCCACTTCGCCGACGTGCCCCCGGGCCAGGCCAAGTACGTGTACTGCGCGCGCGGCGCGCTGCTTGACGTCGTGATCGACATCCGGGTGGGCTCCCCGACGTTCGGGCGGTGGGACGCCGTGCGGCTCGACTCGGTGGACTACCGAGCGGTGTACCTCCCCGAGGGGCTGGGGCACGCCTTCATCGCCCTGGAGGACGACACCGTCATGGGCTACATGTGCTCGGAGGGCTACAACCCGGGCGCCGAGCACGGCATCAGCCCGCTCGACCCCGCGCTGGGCCTGCCCTGGCCGGCGGACCTCGAACCGGTCCTGTCGGACAAGGACCGGCACGCCCCCACCCTCGCCGAGGCGGCCGACGCCGGCCTCCTGCCCCGCTACGAGGACTGCCTGGCGTACTACGACAAGCTGCGCTCCTGAGGCCCGGTGGGCCGGCGCCCGCCGCCGGCCCACCACCCGCGCCAGCCCGTAGCCCGTCAGCCCGTCAGCCGCCCGGGCCACGAGTCGCGCTGGGCCATCAACCGCGCCCGGCCAGGGCCCCGCGCCTGCCCCGGTCAGCCGCCCGCCCGGAGCCGGCCCGGGCGGGGCCACAACCGCCAGCGCGCCACACCGAGCACCACCGCCGGGCCCAGCTCGCGCGAGTCCGTCGACGCGAACTCGTTGTCCCCCACCACGAACCAGCCGTCGGCCTCCGCGCGCAGCGCGCGCTTCACGGACAGCTGACCCGGCCGCGCGACCCACCGCACGAGCACCACGTCACCTGGTCGGACGACACCGTCGGGCCGGACCAGGACGACGTCGCCGTCGGCCAGGGTGGGCGCCATCGAGGGTCCGCGCACCCGCACCCGCCGCACCGGCCACGGCCCCAGCTCCCGTGCCACCGATCACCTCCCGCCTGCCGACACGATGATCCAGGAGTAGGGTCTGCCGCGTCGGAGCATCCACTGTCAGGGAGGAAAGATGCGACTGCTGTCGCGCGTCCTCGGTCCGCGTCTGGAGGCCACCGCGCACTGCGACCTCCCGTGCGGCGTCTACGACCCGGCCCAGGCCAGGATCGAGGCCGAGTCCATCAAGGCCATCCAGGAGAAGTACCAGGCCAACGAGGACCCGGAGTTCCGCCAGCGGGCGATCATCATCAAGGAGCAGCGCGCCGAGCTGGTCAAGCACCACCTGTGGGTGCTGTGGACCGACTACTTCAAGGCGCCGCACTTCGAGAAGTACCCGCAGCTGCACGACCTGTTCAACAAGGCGACCAAGACCGCCGGCGCCTCGGGCGTCAAGGGCTCGATGGACCCCGCCAAGGGACAGGAGCTGCTCGACCTGATCGCCGAGATCGACAAGATCTTCTGGGAGACCAAGCAGGCGTGAGGTCACGGCGTCGGGGTCGACCGCCCGCGGGTGGTCGCAAGTCCCCCGGCGTCCGCTGACACCCGCCGGCGCCATCCCAGGCGACCGGCGGGCTGACAGCGACACGTACGCGGACGGCCGGCGGTGCCGGGTCGGGTGGGACTCCCGACCCGGCACCGCCGGCCGTTGCCGTGTCCGGCTCCGCGCCTGGCCGACGCCGCGACCGCTACTTCTGCTCGCCGATCGCCTCACTGATGTCGTTCGGCGAGTTGAAGTTGTCACGGGACAGGTTGCGCAAGGTGTTGAGGACGTCCTCGTCGGCGCCGTGCGACTCGGCGGTGCGCACGACCTCGTCCTTGGTCGCCGGGTAGTCGATCCCACCGAGGAACTTCTGGACCTGGATCGGGTTCACAGCCATACCTCGCTGGTACCCCGGCTGGCCCCGGCCATCCCGGATGTCAGCCGATGTGGTGGCCACCGGGCCGGGTCGGGCCCGCGAGGCCAACTTACGATCAAGGGGTGGCAGCGGACAGGGAACCGGCGGTCTACCTCATCCGGCACGGCGAGACGGAGTGGTCGGCGACGGGCAAGCACACCAGCTACACCGACGTGCCGCTGACCGGCGACGGGGAGCGCGTCGCCAGGGCGGCCGGCGCGGTCCTGGCCCGGCTCCGCGGCACCGACGAACGGCCGGCCCTGGTGCTGTCCAGTCCGCGGCGACGCGCGTTGCGGACCGCCGAACTGGCCGGCCTCACCCCGGACGAGGTGACCGACGAGCTCGCCGAGTGGAACTACGGCGAGTACGAGGGGCTCACCACCCCGGAGATCCGTCGGACGGTCGACGGGTGGACGGTCTGGACGCACCCCGTGCCCGGGGGCGAGGAGCCCGCGCGGGTGGCGGACCGGGCCGACGCCGTGCTCGCCCGCGCCAGGGCCGCGCTGTCCAGGGGCGACGTCGTCCTGGTCGGGCACGGCCACTTCAGCCGGGTGCTGACGGCGCGCTGGATCGGCCTGCCCGCGACGGCGGGCGTGCACTTCGCTCTGGAGGCGGCGGGCATCGTCGTGCTCGGCCACGAGCGGGGCGTGCCGCAGGTCCGCCGGCTGAACGTGCCACCATGGGGACTCGTCTGAACGGGTGATCCGAAGGAGGTGGCCGGTGGCCGACCCACGAGTGCGCCCCGTGCGCGAGTCGGACGTGGAGCGGGTCGTCGAGCTGGTCTACGACCTGGCCGAGTACGAGCGGGCGCGCCACGAGTGCCACCTGACGCCCGACCAGCTGCGCGCGGCCCTGTTCGGCGAGCGCCCGGCGTTGTTCGGGCACGTGGCCGAGGTCGACGGCGAGGTCGTCGGTTTCGCCCTGTGGTTCCTAAACTTCTCCACCTGGCGCGGCACGCACGGCATCTACCTGGAGGACCTGTACGTCCGACCGGACCAGCGGGGGTCGGGGTTGGGCAGGGCCCTGCTGACCGAGCTGGCCGAGGAGTGCGTGCGGCGGGGCTACTCGCGCCTGGAGTGGTGGGTGCTGGACTGGAACACCCCCGCGATCAACTTCTACAAGTCGCTCGGCGCGGTGCCCATGGACGAGTGGACGGTCTATCGGGTCACCGACGACGCCCTGGCCGCCCTCGGCGCCGCCGGCCGCGCCTGACCGCTTCCGCGTCCCCGGGCGGGGCGCGCCACGAGCCGGACGGCTCCTCCTGCGAGGAGCCGTCCGGCTCGCCGCCGTTTCGGGGCAAGGACATCGTTCGGCGGAACCTACCGGCGACCGGTCGTCGCAACTCGCGCTGTCGTTTGGCAATTGCCTTGCCGGGTGGTGACAGACACCGCCAAGGTTGATCTTGTCGTTGTCACCTCAGGAAGGGACGAGCATGAGCCTCGGCAGGGGGATCGGCTCCACCGCACGAAGACTTCTCCGCGCGGCCACCGCAACGGCGGTCGCCGGCGTGGTGCTGTTGGGCGCGGCCGGCACCGGCGCCGCGGACCCGATCAACTCGGGTGGCCGCGCGGCGGACATCACGCTGGACGGCTGGCCGGACCTGGTGGCCCGCAACAAGAGCAGCGGTCGCCTGATGGTCTACCCGCACTCCGGCCGGTTCTCCGGAACCGACACGTTCCCGTCCGCGTTCACCGCCGGCTGGGGCTGGGACGGGATGGACTGGATCGGCACGGCCGACGTCAACGGCGACCAACGGAAGGACATCGTCGCCAGGACGAAGTCCGGCGAGCTCTACGCCTACCTGCACAGCGGCGCCACCAGGGGTTCGTCCATCTACACGACGAAGATCCTGATCGGCACGCACTGGAACATCAACGACCTGCTGACCTTCGTCGACATCGACGGTGACGGTCGGGAGGACGTCTTCGCCCGCCGCGCCGGCACCGGCGATCTCTACGCCTACCGGAACACCGGCTCGTTGGACACCGGCATGTTCGCCAACCCCGGCAAGCCGATCACGCAGAACTGGCAGGGCCTGCGCTGGTTCCAGTTCTCCGACCTCAACCGCGACGGCCACCTCGACATGATCGCGCACGACGGGTACACGATGTTCGTCACCCCGGGGGAGCCCCGGACCGGTGAGCAGCGGACCGGCGAGCAGCGGACCGCACCGAAGCCGAAGCTGGGCAAGATCCCCAACGCGGGACAGACCGCGCGAAGCGCCGCCGCGGCCGAGGCAACGCAGCCCGTGGTCACCGGCTGGGGCTGGGACATCGCCGACACCGTGCTGATCGCCGACGTCAACAAGGACGGGTACGAGGACCTCATCGCCCGGATGAAGGACGGCAAGCTGTACGTCTACCCGCACAGCGGGTCGCTCAACGGCACCGCGACGTTCTCCCCGCGAGTGCTGGTCGGCTGGGGCTGGGAGATCAACGACATCATCACCTGACAGTGACATGACCGAGGGGCGTGGCCGGCGACGGCCACGCCCCTCGGCGTTCTTCAGGAGGCGTTCCTCCGGCTCAGTCCTGGTTGGGCGCGTCCGGGTCGTAGGGCCCCGCGCCCACGGCCCACGCCCTGGCGTGGGTGGTGAACAGCAGGACGATGATCGCCAGGCAGAACGCGGCCACCGCGACACCCGCGAGTTGCTGCCCCGCCGACCCGAACGCGTACCAGGCCACGCCGAGCAGCACGAGTTGGACGAACAACGCCGGCGTGCGCGCCCACCGGCGGCCCCGCAGGAGGCCGACGCTCGCGGCGAGCACGCCCGCGCTCAGGACCAGGAAGTAGGCCGCGGTGCCGAGCGCGTTGTAGGGGCCGTGCTCGTGACCGCTCTGGGTGGCGAGCGCGACGGCGTATCCCACGCCGGCGACTCCCTGCAGGCCGGTCAACGCGCCGGCCGCGCGCACGCTGCGCGGCACCGGGGCGACTTCGGTGGGCACTCGACGTCCTCCTGCTCACAGGTGGCGGATGCGAAGCGCGCCACGCGGCGCGGCACGTGGGCATCCGCGATGCTATGCCCGGCGGTGAGCGGCCCCGCCCACGGCTCGGGCCACGGGATACGCGTGGATCTCCCCCGAACTCGCGGAACTGTGATCTCGCCCTCGTTGCGCCCGCCCGAGTCGGCGGTCCGCCCCCGGCCCTGACCTACCCTCGACTGGTGCGCGCCCTGCTCGTGGTCAACCCCCAGGCCACCGCCACCACCCCGGCCGGACGGGACGTGCTCGCCCACGCCCTGGCCAGCGCGGTGAAGCTGGACGTGCTGGAGACCGACTACCGGGGGCACGCGGCCGACGCGGCGCGCGAGGCCGCGGCGGACCGGTTCGACCTGGTGGTCGCGCACGGCGGCGACGGCACCGTCAACGAGGTGGTGAACGGGCTGCTCGCCGACGGCGTGCGGGACGAGGCGCCGATGCTGGGCGTCGTGCCCGGCGGCTCGGCCAACGTCTTCGCCCGCGCGCTGGGGCTGCCGCGCGACCCGGTCGAGGCGACGCACCACCTGCTGCGCGCCGTCGAGGAGCGCACCAGCCGGCGGGTGGGCCTGGGCAGGGTGAGCGGGGAGGACGAGCAGCCCGACCGGTGGTTCACCTTCAACGCCGGGCTCGGCTGGGACGCCGACGTCGTCGCCAGGATGGAGACGCTGCGGGCGAGGGGCCGGGCCGCCACCCCCTTCCGGTACGCGCGGATCGCCGTGACGAGCTACTTCCGCCTCGACCAGAAACACCCGAGGCTGACGATCGAGCTCCCCGGCGCCGAGCCGGTGGACGGCGTCCACCTGGCCTTCGTGTCGAACACCGATCCGTGGACCTATCTGGCCACTCGCGCGATGCACCTGAATCCGGGCTGCTCGTTCGACGGCGGCCTCGGTCTCTTCGCACTGCGTTCCCTGCGCATGCACACCGTGTTGCGGCACGTCGCGCAGGTGTTCCGGAACAGTGAGCCGCGCGGCAGAAACCTGGTGCGCGACGACGATGTCGGTACCATCAGGGTGACCTGCGCCCGCCCGGTCCGCCTCCAGGTGGACGGCGACCACCTGGGCGAGCGATCCGCCGTGGAGTTCTCCGCGGCGCCCGCCGCACTGCGGGTCGCGGTATGAGCAGCATGTAACTCGAAAGAGTTAGCGTGCTGTGCTCGTTGCCGTGTACACGGAGTAACGCAGGGAAACTCGCAGGTCAGGGAAGCTGATCTTTTCGGTGACGTGCCTCACCGGATCGGGGCGAAACCCTTGACATCGCGAGAGTTCGTGAAAGCATTCACAAGCACGTGAACGCATTCACAAGCACCCCGGACCACTGACTATCGGCGCATCAACGCGCCTAGCGAGGAGCAAGGAACAATGGACTGGCGCCACCGTGCGGTGTGCCGTGACGAGGACCCGGAGCTGTTCTTCCCGGTGGGGAACAGCGGTCCTGCGCTCCTGCAGATCGCCGAGGCGAAGGCCGTCTGCCGGCGCTGCCCCGTCATCTCCGAGTGCCTGACCTGGGCACTGGAGAGCGGGCAGGACGCCGGTGTGTGGGGCGGCATGAGCGAGGACGAGCGGCGCGCCCTCAAGCGGCGCAACGCCCGCACCCGGTCCCGTACCGGCGCCTGAACCCCAGCACCACGCTAGAACCCCGGAAGGGGCCGCCCCACCCCAGGGCGGCCCCTTCCGCGTTCCCGGCCCGTACTTCTCCGCCGCACCAACCGAATCCGTTCCCCGGCGACAGTCCGAACACCACCGTCGGCAGCGGACTGTCCTCTGTGGACTCGGTCGTGGACCCAGCCGCGGACTCAGTCGTGCGGCCCGGCCGTGGACTCGGTCTGGACCGCCGGCGGTCAGCGCCGGCGCTGCAACGGCACCCGCAGCACCGCCTCGGTCCCGCTGGGCTGTTGCCGCCGACGCAGGCTCAGCGAGCCCCGCAGCTCCGACTCGACGAGCGTGCGGACGATCTGCAGACCGAGCCGCTCGGTGCGCTCCAGCGAGAACCCCGCCGGCAGCCCCCGACCGTCGTCGCAGATCACCACGTCCAGCCACTTCGCCGACCGGTCCGCCCGCACCACGACCTCGCCCCGCTGCCCCGGCGCGTAGGCGTGCTCGAACGCGTTCTGCACCAGCTCGGTCAACACCATCACCAACGGTGTGGCGACTTCGGCCGGCACGACGCCGAACCGCCCCTCGCGGCGCACCGCCACCCTGGTCTCGGTGACCGCCACGTCGCTCATCATCGGGATCACCCGGTCCACCACGTCGTCCAGGTCGACGCGTTCGTCGACCGACATGGACAACGTCTCGTGCACCAGCGCGATCGAGGTCACCCGGCGCACCGACTCCTCCAGCGCCTGCCGCGCCTCCTCGTTGTTGGTGCGGCGGGACTGCAGCCGCAGCAACGCGGCCACGGTCTGGAGGTTGTTCTTCACCCGGTGGTGGATCTCGCGAATGGTCGCGTCCTTGGACAACAGGGCGCGGTCCCTGCGCTTCACCTCGGTGACGTCCCGGCACAGCACCAGCGCGCCGGCGGGCTTGCCCCTGGGGCGCAGCGGCAACGCGCGGAACAACACCGTCGCCCCCCTGGCCTCCGCCTCCATGCGCATCGAGGGCTGTCCGTCCAAGGCGGACCGGATGCGCTGCGCGACCTCGGCGGCGTCGAACGGGTCGGAGACCAGGGACCGGGTCAACGGCGCGAGATGGGTGCCGACCAGGTCGGCGGCGTGGCCCATCCGGTGGTAGGCGGACAGCGCGTTGGGGCTGGCGAACACCACCGCGCCGGCGGCGTCCACCCGGATCAGGCCGTCGCCCACGCGCGGGCTGGTGTGCACGCCGGGCGAGGGTTCCGCGGTCGGGAACGTGCCGTCGGAGATCATCTGGCACAGGTCGGCGGCGCTGCCGAGGTAGGAGATCTCCAGCGGGCTGGGCACCCTGGGCACCGCCAGGTTGGTGTCCCTGCTGAGCACGGCGACCACCTGCCGGCCCATCCGCACCGGGATGGTCTCCCGCCGGACCGGCACGCCCAGGTGCCAGCGCGGGTCCTCCTCCCGGCAGATGCGGGCCTCGGCCACCGCCCGCCGGAGCTGGGGGTGCTCCTCGGCGCCCACCACGCTGCCGACCGCGTCCTCGGGGTGCGCGGTCGGCGCGGTCGTCGGCCGGGCCTGCGCCACGCACAGGAAGCGCCCGTCCTCCGCCGCCGGCTCGTCCCCCTCCAACGGCACCCACATCAGGAAGTCCGCGAACGACAGGTCGGACAGGAGCTGCCACTCGGCCACCACGAGCTGGAGGTGGTCGACGGCGGCGCCGGGCAGGCCGGTGTGCTCGGCCAGCAGGTCGGTCAACGTGGACACGACCGCAACTTACCCGCCGCCGGCGAGTCCCCGTCTGACGTGGACTTTCGTCCGCTCGGGGCGCGTGGGAGCGGTCACACCGGCCGGTCGGCCCGCGTTCGTGGCACCACCGCGCGGCCCGCCGGCCGCACGGTCACTCCACGACGGCGATGAGGTCGCCGCGCTGCACCACGTCGCCGGCGTTGACCGCGACCCTGGCCACCACGCCACCCACCTCGGTGATCACCGGGATCTCCATCTTCATGGACTCCAGGAGCACCAGCGTGGCGTCCCGGCCGACGGCCTCCCCCTCGGCGACCTCGACCCGCAACACGTTGGCCACCATCTCGGCGTGGATCTCCTCGGCCATCCCGCGTCCCTCCGACGACGTCGGCCCCGGCCCGGTGTCCCCGTCGCGCCGGTCACCGGGCGCCGACCACGGGGGCGCTGAATCGAGCCAGAGCTCCGAATCCGCTGGCCATCCAACCACGCGGACCTGCGCGTCCGCCCTGCCAGAGCCCCCAGGACCCGACATGCGACACTGTGGGGAGGCAACATTGCCCGAAAGCGGCCACCAGCACCCCGGTGGCCGTGGGCGAGCACGAACCGAGGACGAGGAGAGCCCATGTCGAAGCGGGCCCGCAAGAAGCGCGACCGCAAGAAGCGCGGCGCCAACCACGGCAAGCGCCCGAACGCCTGAGGCGTCGCCGCGGACATGCCGAAGGCCCCGGACCACGTGGTCCGGGGCCTTCGCACATCACGGGGTTGGCGGGTGGGACGACCCGGCGGCGCCGGGAGCCGGCCCCATCGGGCCGGTCAGTCCTCGCTCAACTCCACCCGGCGGGTGCACACCTCCACGGCCGTGCCCTCCGGCAGGTGCTCCACCGTCACCTCGGTCTGTTCGAGCACCGTCCGGCGGAGGGTGGCGAGCAGCCGCTCCTTGAGCGTGTCCGGGGCGTGGTCACCCCCGCACTTCCTGGCGAGCAGCTCCTTGATGTGCTCCTCCAGGCCGTAGTGCTCCAGGCACGGCCCGCACTCCTCCAAGTGCTGCTCCAGCTTCCGCCGACGGAGCTGGTCGCACTCGTGGTCGAGGAAGAGCCACACCTCGGCGAGGACCTCGTCGCACGGCGTCTCGTGCGGCTTGCCGCAGCTCACGACGACGTCACCTCCCGTTGGCCGGCGCGCAGGAAACCGCGGTCCCGGGCCACGTCGGTCAGCAGGTCGCGGAGCTGGCGCCGCCCCCGGTGCAGTCGGGACATCACCGTACCGATCGGCGTGCCCATGATCTCCGCGATCTCCTTGTACGCGAAGCCCTCGACGTCGGCGAGGTAGACCGCCATCCGGAAGTCCTCGGGGAGCTGCTGCAAGGCGAACTTGACGTCGCTGTCCGGCAGCCGGTCCATCGCCTCCACCTCGGCGGAGCGCAGGCCGGTCGAGGTGTGGCTCTCCGCCTGGGCGAGCTGCCAGTCGGTGATCTCCTCGGTCGGCTGCTGCTGCGGCTGGCGCTGCCGGCGGCGGTAGCCGTTGATGTAGGTGTTGGTGAGGATCCGGTACAGCCAGGCCTTCAGGTTGGTGCCCTCGGCGAACGAGGCGAAGGCGGAGTACGCCTTGAGGTAGGTCTCCTGCACCAGGTCCTCGGCGTCGGCCGGGTTGCGGGTCATCCGCAGCGCCGCCGCGTAGAGCTGGTCGAGCAGGGGCATGGCGTCGCGCTCGAACCGCGCGGCGCGCTCCTCCGCCGTCTCCTCCACCAGATCCGACCTGGCGGAATCCACGTGTCCCTGGGTGCCGGGCACCGGGCTCCCTTCCCGCCGCCCCCTCGGGCCGGCGGATGCTGACGTCAGTCCCATGCCGGACGACGCATGGGTACCCGCCAAGGATACGCGCCGGTCCCCCGGCCGACAGGGGCCCGAGCCGCGCGGCGGGCGGGTCAGCGCGCGGCGCTCCACGAGCTCAGACGCCTGCTCGGGCACTGCTGTCTTCGGCACGTCGGTCACCACGTCGGAAAGGAACGCCGTACCCGCACCGGGCATTCCCGGCGCCGCGAACCCCCTGCGCCGCTCCGGGTGCCTAAGGTGATCTCCCGTGGCAGGACGGGGCACACCGGCGACGGCGCTGCTGGCGAAGCAGCGGGTTCCACACGAGTTGCACGCCTACGAGCACGACCCGAGGCACGACTCCTACGGCACGGAGGCCGCGGAGGCGCTCGGGCTGCGGCCGGAGCGCGTGTTCAAGACGCTGGTCGCGGAGGTCGACGGCCGGCTCACCGTCGGTGTGGTGCCGGTCGTGCGGCAGCTGGACCTCAAGGCGTTGGCGGCGGCCGTCGGCGGCAAGAAGGCGAAGATGGCCGCGGTGGCCGACGCCGAGCGGGCCACCGGCTACGTGGCCGGCGGCATCTCCCCGCTGGGGCAGAAGAAGCGCCTGCCGCTGGTGGTGGACGTCACCGCGCGGGACTTCGAGACGATCTTCTGCAGCGCCGGCCGGCGCGGGCTGGAGGTCGAGCTGGCACCGGCCGACCTGGTGCGCCTGACCGGGGCGGTCGTCGCGGCCATCGCCGCCTGAGCCGACGGGCGGTGCCGGCGGGCGGAGCCGGCGGCAGCCCGTCAGCCGCGCAGTCGAGCAGTGTTGGGGTCTGGTCAGTCGAGGGGCCGCAGCACGCGGTCCAGCCACTCGCCGACCACCCGGGCGACCCCCTCCGGGTCGGCCTTGAGCGAGTGGTCGCCGGGGAGCACGACGACCTCGCGGTGGTGCGCGGACCCCGGGAGGCCGAAGGGGTCGCGGTCGCCCTGCACGACGAGCACGGGCACCTCCACCCCGTGCAGCTCGTCGAGCCGGTGCTTCTCGGGCCGGCCCGGCGGGTGCACCGGGAACGCCAGGCACAGCACCGCCACGGCCTGCCCCTGGGCCGCGGTGCGGCAGGCCACCCGCGCGCCCGAGGAGCGCCCGCCGAACACCAGCGGCAGCCCGTCGAACCACCCCGAGCCCAGCGCCTCGGCCACCGCCAGCCACGCCGCGTCGAGCTGCCGCGCGGGCGCGGGGGCGCGCCGCCCGGCCACCCGGTACGGCTGCTCCACCAACGCCACGTGCAGTCCCACGTCCCTGGCGGCCCGCGCCGCCGCGACGAGGTCCGGCGCCTGGATGCCGCCGCCGGCGCCGTGGCCGAGGAGCAACGCGGCCCTGCCCTCCGGGGCGCAGTGCATCTCGACCCGGGCGGGGCCGTGCGGCGTCGGCAGGTCGATGCTGGTCATGGGTGGTCGAAGAGCGCGAGTTCCGGGGTCTCGGGCGCCGGGCGCCGGCCGCGCCGCCGGGGCTGGTCGAGCGCCGGGGCGGGATCGGCGCCCGGGTCGACCCGCGCCACGAGCTGGGGGCCGTTGTTGCGGACGTTGTTGACCGCCGACGACACCGGCCGCAGCTCCAGCGCCGCGACGAACGCGTCGTCGGTCGGGCGGAGCAGCTCCTCGACCTCGGTGCGGGCCGGGTCCAGCCAGGCCGACCACAGCTCGCGGGGCAGCATGAGCGGCATCCGCTCGTGAACGTCGGCGAGCTGCCCGACCGCGTCCGTGGTGATGACCGCGCAGGTGATCAGCGGCGGCGCGTCGTCGGCCAGGTCCGGCGGGCGCCAGGTGGTCCAGACGCCGGCCAGCACCAGGCTGGAGCCGTCGGGCGGGGTGACGTAGTAGGGCTGCCGCCGGCCGTCCTCCTTCTTCCACTCGTACCAGCCGTCGGTCGGCAGGAGGCAGCGCCGCCGGGCGAGCGAGGTGCGGTAGGCCGGCTTCTCGGCGGCGGTCTCGGCCCTGGCGTTGATCATCCGGGAGCCGACCGCCGGGTCCTTGGCCCACGCGGGCACCAATCCCCAGCGCATGACGCGGACGCTGCGCTCGGTCCGCGTCGGGTCGGGCTCGCCGTCCGGGTCCCGGGGGTGGCGCTCGACGACGGCGAGCACCGGCTTGGTCGGCGCGACGTTGTAGTCCGGACCGGGAGCCGACCCGCCCAGCGCGTCGGTGCCGTCGATGGCGTCGAACTCCGCGGCCAACGTCGCCGGATCCCTCGTGGCGGCGTACCTGCCGCACATCCGCAACCACCCCCGGGTCATCCACTCGTCCGTGTTCGGCGGGTCGCCCGCGCCGATCCGCCACCGCGCCGGCGCCCGCGGGCGCCGAAGATCATGATCGCCCACGGGCGGCCGCGACACCACGCGGACCACCCGAGCGGCCGTCCTGTGCGGGAAGGAGAGGAACGCGCCTCGCCCGCGACCGTCTCCAGTGTCCTCCCCGGCACCGACAGGCGGGGCGCCGTGCCGGGAGGGACGCGTGCGGCGCCGCCGCCACCTCCGCACGCATCGTGGCACGTCAGGCGGCCCACCGCGAGGGAGAGCGGCCGTGTGCGGGATCATCGGGGCATGACACAAGCGTGGGCCGCTCCCACCGCGGACGGACCGGTGCGCGCCACCGTGCGGGTGCCCGGCTCGAAGTCGATCACGAACCGGGCGCTGCTGCTGGCCGCGCTCGCCGACGGGCCCGCCCTGCTGCGCGCGCCGCTGCGCAGCAGGGACACCGAGCTGATGGCGGCCGCGCTGCGGGCGCTCGGCGCGGAGGTCGCCGACCGGGTCGACGGCGGCGAGGACGCCTGGCTGGTGACACCGGGCCCGCTGCGCGGTCCGGCCACGGTGGACTGCGGGCTGGCCGGCACGGTGATGCGGTTCGTGCCGCCGGCGGCCGCGCTGGCCGACGGCGAGGTCCGCTTCGACGGCGACCCGAGGGCCAGGGAGCGCCCCATGGGGACCGTCCTGGACGCGTTGCGGGCGCTCGGCGCTGAGGTGACCCCGGCCGGCGAGAACCCCGCCGGGCTGCCGTTCGTGCTGCGCGGCCGGGGTGGGCTGGCCGGCGGTGAGGTGACGATCGACGCCTCCGCCTCGTCGCAGTTCGTCTCCGGCCTGCTGCTGTCGGGGGCCAGGTACGAGCGGGGCCTCACGGTGCGGCACTCCGGCCCGCCGGTGCCCTCGCAGCCGCACATCGAGATGACCGTGCGGATGCTGCGCGACCAGGGCGTTGTGGTCGACGACAACACCCCCGACGTGTGGCGGGTCGAGCCCGGCCCGGTGCGGGCGCGCGACCTGACCGTCGAGCCGGACCTGTCCAACGCCACGCCGTTCCTGGCCGCCGCCGCCGTGACCGGCGGCGAGGTGCGGGTCCCCGGCTGGCCGGAGCGGACCACGCAGGCCGGGGACGCGATCCGCGGCATCCTCACCGAGATGGGCTGCGACGTGGAGCTGCGCGGGCGGGCGCTCGTCGTCCGCGGCCCCGGCGCGCTGCGCGGCGTGGACGTGGACCTGCGCGACGTGGGCGAGCTGACGCCGACCGTGGCCGCGCTGGCCGCGCTGGCCGACGGGCCGTCCCGGCTGCGGGGCATCGCCCACCTGCGCGGCCACGAGACGGACCGGCTGGCCGCGCTGGCCGCCGAGATCGGCGGGCTGGGCGGCGACGCCGAGGAGACCGAGGACGGCCTGGTGATCCGGCCCCGGCCGCTGCGCGGCGGCGGGTGGCGGGCCTACGCGGACCACCGGATGGCCACCGCGGGAGCCATCATTGGTCTGGTGGTCCCGGGGGTCGCCGTGGACGACGTCGCGTCCACCGGCAAGACGATCCCGGACTTCCCCGGGATGTGGGCGGCCATGCTCAAGGCGAAGGAGATCGCGGTGGAGGGTGTGTGAAGCGGCGGAGCTGGCGGGAGCTGGACGAGACCGACGTGCGGGTGCGGCCGGGGCGGGGGTCCCGCCCCCGCACCAAGCGGCGGCCGGAGCACGCGGACGCCTCGACCGCGTTGGTGATCGGGGTCGACCGGGGCCGCTACACCTGCGCGCTGGACGGCGACCCGCACCAGCGGGTCGTCGCGATGCGCGCCCGTGAGCTGGGCCGGAAGTCGGTGGTGATCGGCGACGACGTGCACCTGGTCGGCGACACCTCCGGCGAGCCGGACGCGCTCGCCCGCATCGTGCGGATCGGCGAGCGGCGCAGCGTGCTGCGGCGGACGGCGGACGACACCGACCCGTTCGAGCGGGTGGTGGTGGCCAACGCCGAGCAGCTCGTGATCGTGACCTCGCTGACCGACCCGCCGCCCCGACCGGGGTTCATCGACCGCTGCCTGGTCGCCGCCTACGCCGGCGGCCTCGCCCCGCTGCTGTGCCTCACCAAGTCCGACCTGGCCACGCCGGACGAGCTGCTGGAGCTGTACGCGAACCTGGACCTCCCGGTGGTCGTCACCCGGTTCGACGCCGAGCCGGACGAGCTGCGGGAACGGCTCGACGGGCGGGTGTCCGCGCTGGTGGGCCACTCGGGCGTCGGCAAGTCGACGCTGGTCAACAAGCTGGTGCCGGCCGCGGAGCGGGCCACCGGCGCGGTGAGCGCGATCGGCAAGGGCCGGCACACGTCGACCTCGGCCGTGGCCCTGCCGCTGCCCGAGGGCGGCTGGGTGGTGGACACCCCGGGCATCCGCTCGTTCGGCCTGGCCCACGTCACCCCGGACGACGTGCTCGCGGCGTTCCCCGACCTGGCCGAGGGCGTGGTGGAGTGCCCGCCGAACTGCGGGCACCTCGGCGCGCCCGAGGACCCGGACTGCGCGCTGGACGCCTGGGTGGCCGAGGGCCACGGCACGCCGCGTCGGCTGGCCTCCCTGCGCCGCCTGCTGCACTCCCGCACCGGACGGGAGGAGCAGGACTGATCGGGCGATGTCGGCCGGGTGTTGCGGGGCGCCGGGCGTAGCGCCGCGCCGACGCGGGTAGCTCCTCGGAGAGGAATGGGCGCCCGCTCGGGAGGAAGCCGACGATGCCTCGTGCCCGGCCACTCGCGCTGACCGCGCTGCTGTCCCTGACCGCACTGCTGCCCCTGGCCACGCTGGTCGGCTGCGCCGACCAGCCCGTCGGGGTTCCCCCGGCGACCGTGAGCTCGCCGGCGCCCCGCCCCAGGGGCACGCCGCACGAGCTGGCCGACACCGTGCACGCGGCGGTGGTCGACGAGCGCTCCGCCCGGCTTTCCGGCGAGGCGTCCGACGACGGTGGCCCGGCCCGGCTCGACGGGTCGCTGCGCTTCTCCGCCAACGGCACCGACCTGGACGTCACCGGGGACCGCGGCGGCCCCTCCGACCCGGCCGACCAGGCCAGGAAGCGGAGCAGGGCGATCACCGTCGGCCCGACGTCCTACCTCCGGCCGCCGCCGGGGACGACTCCGCCGGACCGGCCGTGGGTGCGGGTGGACCCGGACTCCCGGGACCCGTTCCAGCGCTACGCCACCCTGTACACCGCCGCCCTGCGGTCGGCCGTGGACCCCGAGCGGCTGCTGGCGCTCGCCGTGGCCGGCGGGCGGATCACCAGGACGGACGTGGAGCGCGACGACGGGGTCGAGACCGTCCACTACACGCTCCAGGTGGACCTGCCCGGCGGGACCCCGCACCCCGGGCAGGCGCCGGAGTTCCGGGCGCTGGCGGACGCGGGTGTGCGGTCGATGTCGTTCGAGCTGTGGGTGGACGGCCGCGACCTGCCGGTTCGGGCGAAGACCGCGCAGCACGTGCCCGCGCTCGGCGCCGTGACCAGCGACGTCCGCTACCGGGACTGGGGCCAGGCGGTCCGGATCGAGCCCCCACCGCGCGACGAGATCAGCAACCCCGCCTGAGACCTGACGCCGGTCGGGGGCCGCGGAACGCGGGCGGGCAGGGGTGGGCCGCCGGGAAAGACGGTGGAAAAGACGGGAGGGCCGGCCACGCCGTCCGAGGCGTGCCGGCCCTCCCCTCCCGCGACGAAGCGGGATCAGCCCGTGCCGGAACCAGTCCCCGCCGGGACCAGTCCCCGCCGGGATCAGCCCATGTGCGGGTAGGTGTGGTCGGTCGGCGGGACGAAGGTCTCCTTGACCGACCGCGGGCTGGTCCAGCGGATCAGGTTGAACATCGAGCCGGCCTTGTCGTTGGTGCCCGAGGCCCGGCTGCCGCCGAACGGCTGCTGGCCGACGACGGCGCCGGTCGGCTTGTCGTTGACGTAGAAGTTGCCGGCCGAGAAGCGCAGCCTGCGGTGCGCCTCCTCGACGGCGTCGCGGTCGGTCGCGAAGATCGCGCCGGTCAGGCCGTACTGCGACGAGCCGTCCACCTTGTCCAGCACCGCCGAGTAGTCCGCGTCCTCGTAGACGTGGACCGCGAGGATCGGGCCGAAGAACTCGGTGGTGAACACCTCGTGCGTCGGGTCGGTGCCCACGAGGACGGTCGGCTGGACGAAGTAGCCCACCGAGTCGTCGCAGGTGCCGCCGGCGAGGACCTCCAGCGTGGGGTCGACAGCGGCCCGCTCCAGCACGTCGCGGTGCTTGGCGAACGCGCGGGCGTCGATCACCGCGCCGCCGAAGTACGAGAAGTCGGTGACGTCGCCGTACCGGATCGAGTTGGTGGTGTCGGCGAGCTGCTCCCGCAGGCCGTTCTCCCACAGGGAGCGCGGCACGTAGGCGCGCGAGGCCGCGGAGCACTTCTGGCCCTGGTACTCGAAGGCGCCGCGGACCAGGCCGGTCACCACGGCGGCCGGGTCGGCCGACGGGTGGACGACGACGAAGTCCTTGCCGCCGGTCTCACCCACGATCCGCGGGTAGGAGCGGTAGGTGTCCAGGTTCTCCGCGATCGTGCGCCACAGCAGCTTGAAGGTCTTCGTCGAGCCGGTGAAGTGCAGGCCGGCGAAGTCCTGGTCGGCCAGCGCGACCTCGCTGACGGCCGCGCCGTCGCCGGTGACCATGTTGATCACGCCGGCGGGCAGGCCGGCGGCCTCCAGCAGCCGCATCGTGTAGTGCGCGGCGAGCTGCTGCGTCGGGGAGGGCTTCCACACCACGGTGTTGCCCATCAGCGCCGGCGCCAGCGGCAGGTTGCCGGCGATCGCGGTGAAGTTGAACGGGGTGATCGCGACCACGAACCCGTCGAGCGGGCGGTGGTCGAAGCGGTTCCAGACGCCGGGGGTGGAGATCGGCTGCTCGGTCAGCAGGCGCTGGGCGAAGTGCACGTTGAACCGCAGGAAGTCGATCAGCTCGCAGGCGGAGTCGATCTCGGCCTGCTGGGCCGACTTCGACTGGCCCAGGATCGTGGCGGCGTTGAGGGTGTCCCGCCACGGGCCGGCGAGCAGGTCGGCCGCGCGCAGCAGCACGGCGGCCCGCTCGTCGAAGGGCAGGTCGCGCCACGCCGGAGCGGCGCCCTTGGCGGCGCGCACGGCGGCGGCGACGTCCTCGCGGGTGGCCTGCGCGGTGACACCGAGCACGTGGCCGTGGTCGTGCGGCTGCACGACCCTGATCGCCTCCCCGCCGGCCATCCGCCGCTCACCGGCGATGGTCATGGTCAGCTCGTGCTGGTCCGCCTCGAGCTCGGCGATCCGCTTCTGCAGCGACTCCCGCTCGGGGGTGCCGGGCGCGTAGCCGTGGATCGGCTCGTTCGACGGGTTCGGAACGGACGTGACGGCGTCCATCGGGCGGCTCGCCTCCTCGGATCTGGGGAAGGTGTGTGCGCGGTGTGCGGTGCGCGAGTGGGCGCGGCTCGTGGCCGCGGCTCCACGCTCCATCCTGTCACGGTCGAAGCCGTGCCCTGGGCGTGGTCTCAGGGGCACAACGTTGCGTGTTCGGTCGGGATTCCGCAACGACCAGTCGTCCGCGTCGCTCGCGGCGTCCGAGTCCGCCTGGCTCGCGCGGGCGTCGCCATGTCGACAGGGAATGCCCAGCGCTTTGTTGGGAGATGCCATGACGTCGGACACGACGCGGGCGCGGGGCCCGTGCGTTCACGCGAGGGTTCGGCCGCTTACTCTCGGCTACGCTACGCGACATGGCGCGGATCACAGGAATCGGCGGGGTCTTCCTCCGCGCGGGCGACGCCGACGCGCTCGCCGCGTGGTACCGCGACGCCCTCGGCATCCCGCTGGCCGACCACGGCGGCGTCACCTTCCACTGGGCGATGGGGTCGACCCCGGAGCGGCCGGGCACGACCACCTGGGCCCTGTTCCCCAGCCGGTCCAGCTACCTGGGCGGACCAAACCAGCACGCGATGATGAACTTCCGCGTGGACGACCTGCCGGGGCTGCTCGCGGAGCTGCGCGCCAAGGGCGTCCGCGTCCTCGACGACTACGAGGAGTCGGAGTTCGGCCGGTTCGCCTGGTGCCTCGACCCCGAGGGCAACCGGGTCGAGCTCTGGGAGCCCGCCGTCGGCATGTGACGCGCCGCCGGCCCCACCGCCGTCCACCCCACCCCGGAACAGCCCCCACCCGTCCCGGGGGGCGAGCCCCGCTCCAGCCTATCGGCCGAGCACAGCCCGCCACCACGCCAGCACAACCCGCTGTGGACAACTCGGGAAGGTGTGGACAACTCCGTCCTCGGCAGGACGAACTTCGTCACCCGATCGAGGCCTCCGCCTGTCCTCCCCTTGTCTGGGGTCACATGAGCTCGAGCAGGAACGGCAGCTCCTGCGGCGCGTACCAGGCCAGCTCGTGGTCCTCGGCGTCACCGAGTGTGAACTCCGCGTCGGCGTCGCCCAGGTCCGCGGCGTCGATGACCGCCGCCGCCGCGCGCACGGCCGGTTCCGCGGCCTCCAGGTCGACGTGGACCGCCGCCACCACGCGCAGCGGAACCGGGCCGGACAGCCGGACCACGGCGTCGTCCAGGTCGGGGCGGAGCTGGACGTCGTCGACGTCGGCGGAGACGACGGCCCTGCGCGCCGGGGCGTCGGCGTCGGCCTCCAGCTCGGTGGCCAGCAACCGCAGCGCGGCCCTGGCCGCGTCCATCATCGCCGCGTACTCCAGCTCCTCGGTGTCGCCGGTCGCGTAGGACTCCCGCAGCATCGGGGTGAGCGCGAACGCCGTCCCCCCGACCGGGCTCAGCTCGCCGTCGGCGACCAGCCGCCGCAGCATCGCCACCGTCGCGGGCACGTAGACCCTCATGCCGACACCGTCCCCATCAGCTCCTCCACCGACTCCTCCACCATCGCCGCCAGAACGTCCACATCGGACATCCCGTCCCGGTCGGCGTTGAGTCCGAAGTAGACGCCGCCGTCGTAGGAGGTCACCCCCACCGACAACGCCTGCCCCTTCGCCAGCGGCACCACCGGGAACATCTCCACCATCCTCGCTCCTGCCACGTAGAGCGGCACCTGCGGCCCCGGCACGTTGCTGACCACCAGGTTGAAGATGCGCCGCGAGAACGAGCTGGCGACCCGTGCGCCGAGCGCGTGCAGCGTCGGCGGGGCCAGACCGGAGAGCCGGACCAGCGTGCTCGCCGCCACCGACTGGCCGGACTCCTTGTGCGCCCGCATCGCGTGGCTGACGTGGTGCAGCCGCACCACCGGGTTCGGCTCGCCCACCGGCAGGTCGACCAGGTACGCGGAGACCTTGTTGCCCGGCGGCGGCACGCTGGCGCGGTCGGCGTCCGGGTCCCGCACCGACACCGGCACCATCGCCCGCATCGTCGTGGTCGAGGTGACGACCTCGCCCCGGGAGAGCAGCCAGTTCCGCAGGGCGCCCGCCACGACGGCCAGGACGACGTCGTTGACGGTGCCGCCGTGCGCCGTCCGCACCCGGCGGTAGTCGTCCAGCGAGGTGCGGGCCACGGCGAAGCGGCGTTGCGGCGAGATCCGCACGTTGAGCGGGCTGACCGGCGCCGGGCGGGCGGCGGCGCTCACGGCGGAGGCCAGACCCCCGACGGCGTCGGCCACCTTGCGCACCGTGGCCGCCGCGTCCGCCGCTGCCGCGCGAACGTTGTCGATCACCGCGCCGGGCTGGCGCACCGCCTCGACGGCGGCGTCCAGCACGAGCTGGACCGGGCCGGGCTCCGGCTCGGGCATCCACAGCTCCTCCGGCACTTCCCGGGGCGTGGCGGAGACGTCCAGGATGACCTGGCCGATGTCGATCGCGCCGATGCCGTCGACCATCGCGTGGTGCGTCTTGGTGACGACCGCGACGCGCTGCTCGGCCAGCCCCTCCACCAGGTAGATCTCCCACAGCGGCCGGGAGTGGTCCAGCGGCCGGGACATCAGCCGGCTGACCAGCTCGCGCAGCTGCGCCTCGCTGCCCGGCCTGGGCAGCGCGGAGCGCCGCACGTGGTAGGTGAGGTCGAAGTCCGGGTCGTCGACCCACACCGGCCGGGCCAACCGGCCGGGCACGTGCGCCACCCGCTGCCGGTAGCGCGGCACGAGCGGGAGGCGCCGCTCGATCAGCGCGAGCACCCGCTCGTAGTCGAAGCCGGAGCGGGGAGGGCTCAGCACCGCCACGCCACCCACGTGCATCGGCGTGGTGGAGTCCTCCAGGTACAGGAACGACGCGTCCAGCGCCGACAGGCGGTCCGGCATGTCCCGATCCTGACACAGCGCGTCTCGCCGCGACCCCGTTCCGCAGCGACCGCCGAACCGTGCTCACCGCGCCCGGAACGGCCGCGACCCGCGCGTGACATCCTGCTCCCATGCAGGTCGAACCGTCCCCGAAGGACCGCTTCGTCACCGTCTACGGCCGCAAGCCGGTGCTGGAGGCGCTCGCCGACCCGGCGCTCGCGGTGGACAAGGTGGTCCTGGCGGACAACGCGCACGGCCCGGCGGCCAGGGAGATCATCACCGCCGCCGGCCGGCGCGGCGTGGTCGTGCGGCGGGCCACCGCGCACCGGGTCAAGGTCCTGGCCGGCAACGGCCGGCACGACCAGGGCGTGCTGGCCGACGTCGTCGCCCCCCGGATGCGCACGCTGGAGGCGGCGCTGGCCGGCGAGGGCGGACGGCCGCCCCGGAGCGTGCTGCTGCTCGACGGCATCACCACCCCGGCCAACGTGGGCATGATCCTGCGGACCGCGACCGCGGCCGGCGTGGAGGGCATCGTGGTGCCGCGCCGGGGAGTGGCCAGCATCGACCCGCTGGTCGTCAAGGCCTCGGCCGGGGTCGCCTTCCACGCTCCGGTGCTGCGGTGCGGCACCGCCGAGGAGGCGGCGACCGCCCTGCGCCGCGCCGGCTACCCGTTGTTCGGCCTGGCGGCCGACGCGCCGCGCACCCTGTTCGCCGCCGACCTGCCCCACCGCGCCGCGTTCGTGCTGGGCAGCGAGACCGCCGGGATCAGCGGGGGTGTGCGGACCGAGGTGACCGGCTGGCTCGCGATCCCGATGTCCGGCGGGGTGGAGTCGCTCAACGTGGCCAGCGCCGCGGCCGTGCTCTGCTTCGACCTGGTGCGGCGCCGCGGCGAGCGGTCGCGGGTCGGCTGAGGACGATCGGCCCCGCCGACGGGGCCGGGTGGACTAGCGTGGCGCCCGTGCGAGGACGCGTGCGACGACTCCGGGACGCGGCGGCACTGCCCGCCGTCCTGCTCACCGCGCTGGCGACGGCGCTGACCCTGACCGGCTGCGCCTCGACGATCGCGGGCGCACCGCGCGCGGCCGAGGGCGTCAGCCCGACGACGAAGCCGAGCCGCCCGAGCGCGGAGCGCTCCACCCCGCCCTCGGGCGGCGCCGAGCCGAGCAGCGGGCCGCTGGTCGGCGACGTGGTGGCCGACGAGTGCCTGCTGACCGCGGCGGACGTCAGCGCGCTGACCGGGAAGACGTACCTGGACGGCCAGAACGTCACGGTCCAGAAGGACGGGAAGGAGAACAAGTCCTGCTTCTACACCAAGGACGGGGACTTCGCGCCGAGCGGCCGCATCGACGTCTACAAGGTCAACGGGCTGACCCTCCAGGAGGCGCTGGAACGCGTCGCCAAGAACACCCCGAACAGCAAGAAGATCCAGGGCATCGGCCGGGGGGCCGTGCTGGAGCCGGACAAGGACGGCGCGCCCCGCGCCACCCTGTGGGTCGCCTCGGACAACCACCTGTCCCTGCTGTGGATCGCCGACTCCACGCCGGCGGAGGCGTCCTGGATCGACGCCGGGAACAAGCTGGCGACCAAGGCCGGCTGACCGACCGGGGCCCTGCCGGCCGTGGGCACCTGCCAGCCGGACCTCCGCCACCGGGCCGGCAGGGGCAGGGCACTGTCCCCAGTGGTCCGCCCCCAGTGGTTCGTCCGCGGTGATCCGTCCGCCGTGGCCGGTCCCCGATGGACGGTCCCCGGAGAACAGTCCCGAGTGAACTGACCTGAGCGAAACGCCCTCTGTAGACAGTCCTCTGTGGACAGTCCTCAGTGGAAGGTGAGACCGAACAGGATCTCCAGTTCCTCCACAGTGGACTGAACCCTGACGTGGCGCACGCCGACCATGCCCGCGCTCACCGCGCCCCGCACGTTGTCCGCGAGGTCGTCGACGAACACGCACGCCTCGGTCGGCAGCCCGAGACGCCGCGCGGTGAGCCGGTAGATCTCCGGGTCCGGCTTGGCCACGCCCACCGCCCCGGACAGCACGACCTCGTCGAACAGCTCGTGCCACCAGGCCGGCCACCGACGGCGCGGCACGGCCTCGACGTTGGACACCAACGCCGTGCGCAGCCCGTGCCGCCTGGCCAGTCGGAGCACACCGACCAACGGCGGCTCGCCCGACGGCTCCCGCACCCCGTCGTCGCCGGGATCGGTGAGCACGCCGGCGTAGTCCAGCACCAGCCCGGTCAGGTCCACCCGCCCACCTCACCACATCAGGTGATCTGCCGGCGACACCGCCCGAAGACGGCGTCCCGCCCCCTCTGCAACCCCGGGTGATCACGAACCACCGGGAGGGCGCGATGAGTCAGGACACCCTCGACGACGTCCGGGCCAGCGACGACGTCCGGGCCAGCACAGCACTCACACTCACCGCGGCCCCGGAGTCGGAGCCACCGCCCGACTCCGGCGGCCGCCGCCGACAACCCCAGCCCGACAGCGGTCCGGCGGCGATCCGGCACGACCTCGACACGCCGGCGACCCGCCCCACCGAGCCGGACCGCGGCCTTTCCGTCGCCGCCGCGCACCACCTGGCCCGCCTCGTGCTCGTCGCAGTGTTGGAGGTGGCCGACGGCCGCCGCAACGCGGCGCAGCTCGACAGAATCCTCACCCCACGGGCCCGCGCCGCGCTGGGCGAATTCCCCCGCGGCGTCAGCCGGTCCGGCCACCGCCTCCGGTCGGTGCGGGCGGACTCCCCGCGTCCCGGGGTGATCGAGGCCAGCGGATCGGTGTGCTGCGGCGACCGGGTGCGCGCGCTCGCCGCACGCATCGAGATCGACCCGGCCGGGCCGCGCTGCACAGAGCTCCGGCTGCTGTGACGCGGAAAGCCGTGAACGGAAACGGGCTCCCCGCACCACAGGGGAGCGGGGAGCCCGTCGAACCTCGTCCGGTCAGCGCCGGGACGTCACTGCCGACGCCGCCGCTGCTTGGCCTGCGCCCGCGCCGCGGCACGCCGCTCCCGGCGGGTGCCGGACTGGCCGCCGTCCTCGTCGTCGACGTCGCCGTGGCTCTCCACGCCACCGCCCTCGGACGGCCCGGTGAAGGTCAGCGGCTGACGGCCGGGCGCCTCCAGGCCGCGACCCCGCAGGGCCGGCGGCACCTGGTCCTCGACCGGCGGCATGCCCAGCTGGCTCATGGCCGAGCCGGCAGGGGCGTGCGCGTTGCCGGTCGGGATGATCGTGGTCTCCTCCACCTCCGAGGGCGGCTCGACCTCCGGGGCTGCCGGGGGCTCCGGCGCGGGCTCCTGCTCGACCGGCTCGACCTGGAGGTTGAACAGGAAGCCGACCGACTCCTCCTTCAACGCGTCCAGCATCGCGTTGAACATGTCGAAGCCCTCGCGCTGGTACTCGACCAGCGGGTCGCGCTGGGCCATCGCCCGCAGGCCGATGCCCTCCTTGAGGTAGTCCATCTCGTAGAGGTGCTCGCGCCACTTGCGGTCGAGCACGGACAGCACGACGCGCCGCTCCAGCTCGCGCATCGCGCCCTCGCCGACCTTGCCGTCGATCTCGGCCTCGCGCGCGGCGTAGGCGCGGCGGGCGTCCTCCACCAGGGCGTCCAGCAGGATCTCCCTGGTCAGCTCCTCCCGCTCGTCGGCGAGCTCCTGCCAGCTGACCGAGATCGGGTAGAGCGTCTTGAGCGCGGTCCAGAGCTGGTCGAGGTCCCAGTCCTCGGCATAGCCGTCGGAGGTCGCGCCGTTGACGTAGGCCCTGATCACGTCGGTGAGCATGTGCTGGACCTGCTCGTGCAGGTCCTCGCCCTCCAGCACCCGGCGGCGCTCGGCGTAGATCACCTTGCGCTGCTGGTTCATGACCTCGTCGTACTTGAGGACGTTCTTGCGGATCTCGAAGTTCTGCTGCTCCACCTGGGTCTGCGCGCTGCGGATCGCGCGGGTGACCATCTTGTGCTCGATCGGCACGTCGTCCGGCACCCGCAGCCGGGTCATGACGGCCTCGACCATCGCCGCGTTGAACCGCCGCATCAGCTCGTCGCCCAGCGACAGGTAGAACCGCGACTCACCAGGGTCGCCCTGCCGACCGGACCGGCCGCGCAGCTGGTTGTCGATCCGGCGCGACTCGTGCCGCTCGGTGCCCAGCACGTACAGGCCGCCGGCCTCGCGGACCTCCTCGGCCTCGGCCTTCAGCTGGGCGCGCATCTCCTCGACCAGCTTCGGGTACTGGGCGTTGTACTCCTCGACCTCGACGACCGGGTCCAGGCCCCTGGCCCGCAGCTCCAGGTCCGCCTCGAACTCGGGGTTGCCGCCGAGCATGATGTCGGTGCCTCGACCGGCCATGTTGGTGGCCACCGTGACGGCGCCCTTGCGGCCCGCCCTGGCCACGATGGCCGCCTCCCGCTCGTGGTGCTTGGCGTTGAGCACCTCGTGCGGGATGCCCTTGCCGCGCAACAGCTTCGAGAGGTACTCGGAGCGCTCGACGCTGGTGGTGCCGACCAGCACCGGCTGGCCCTTCGCGTGCCGCTCCTCGATGTCCTCGACGACGGCCTGGAACTTGGCCTCCTCGGTCTTGTAGACCAGGTCGGGCTGGTCCTTGCGGACCATGGCCCGGTTCGTCGGGATCGGCACCACGCCCAGCTTGTAGATCTGGTGCAGCTCGGCCGCCTCGGTCTGGGCGGTGCCGGTCATGCCGGCGAGCTTCTCGTAGAGCCGGAAGTAGTTCTGCAGCGTGATCGTGGCCAGCGTCTGGTTCTCGGCCTTGATCTCGACGCCTTCCTTGGCCTCGATCGCCTGGTGCATGCCCTCGTTGTAGCGGCGACCGGCGAGCACGCGACCGGTGAACTCGTCGACGATCAGGACCTCGCCCTCGCGGACGATGTAGTCCTTGTCCTTCTTGAACAGCTCCTTGGCCTTCACCGCGTTCTGCAGGTAGCCGACCAGCGGGGTGTTCGCGGCCTCGTACAGGTTGTCGATGCCGAGCTGGTCCTCGACGTACTGCACGCCGTCCTCGGTGATGCCGATGGTGCGCTTGCGCTCGTCGATCTCGTAGTGGAGGTCCTTGCGCATCGCGGTGGCGAGCCGGGCGAACTCCAGGTACCAGCGGGAGGACTGGTCGGCCGGACCGGAGATGATCAGCGGGGTCCGCGCCTCGTCGATGAGGATCGAGTCGACCTCGTCGACGATGGCGAAGTTGTGGCCGCGCTGGACGCACTCCTCCAGGCTCCACGCCATGTTGTCGCGGAGGTAGTCGAAGCCGAACTCGTTGTTCGTGCCGTAGATGATGTCGGCGGCGTAGGACTCCCTGCGCTGCTCCGGCGTCATCTGCGACAGGATCACGCCGACCTTGAGGCCGAGGAAGCGGTGCACCCGACCCATCCACTCGGCGTCGCGCTTGGCCAGGTAGTCGTTGACCGTGACGACGTGCACGCCCTTGCCGGAGATGGCGTTGAGGTAGGCGGGCAGCACACAGGTCAGGGTCTTGCCCTCACCTGTCCGCATCTCGGGGATCTGGCCGAAGTGCAGGGCGGCCCCGCCCATCAGCTGGACGTCGAAGGGCCGCTGGCCCAGGGTCCGCTTGGCCGCCTCCCTGGCGACCGCGAACGCCTCCGGGAGGAGGTCGTCCAGCGACTCGCCGTCGGCGTGCCGCTCGCGGAACTCGTCGGTCTTGGCCCGGAGCTCGGCGTCGGACAGCTCGACGACGTCGTCTTCCAGGTCGTTGATGTGCGCGGCGATGGCACGCAGCCGCTTCAGCATCTTGCCTTCGCCGGCGCGGAGCAGTCGGGACAGGACCATCCGGGGTCGACCTCGCTAGCTGATCGTGACGCGCCCGACACGGACGCCTTCGTCCCCATCGTACGGGCGTCAGGCCTCGATCTTCGAGAGTCCGCGCCGCCCAAAGCTGCGGAACGTGGGTCCGCCGACACGCCTCGCGGCCCCCGGGCGCCGAGGCGCCCGGGGGCCGCGAGGCCGAGGAAGGCCTGCTCAGACGAGCCTGATCACCCCGTAGTCGAAGCCCTTGCGGCGGTACACCACGCTGGGGCACCCCTTGTCCGCGTCGTTGAACAAGTAGAAGTCGTGTCCGACCAGTTCCATCTCGTAGAGGGCCTGGTCGACGGTCATCGGCTTGGCCGGGTGCTCCTTCTCCCGCACGACGCGCCCGGGTTCGACGGCCTCCAACCCGTCGTCCCACCGCTGTTCGGGCACGGTCGGCTCGTCCGTGCGAGTCTGGCTGGTCGCCGGCGCCTCAAGCACCGCGGTGCGGCCCCTGCGGCTCGCCCGCCCGCTCCCGGCCGACACGCCGTTCGCGGCGAGCGTGCCCGCCCCGGTCGCCTCGGAGACCGAGGCCGGGCGGTGTTGTCCGTAGTGGATCCGTCGGCGGTCGTGGACCCTGCGCAGCCGGTTCTCCAGCTTGTGGACCGCCACGTCCAGCGCGGCGTAGAAGTCGCCCGCGCTCGCCTCCGCCCGGATCACGGGCCCGCGTCCCTTTCCGGTGATCTCCACGCGCTGGCAGTTCTTCGCCTGCCGCCGGTTGGGCTCGTGGAACAACTCCACGTCGAAGGAGATGACCTTCCTGTCGTAACGTTCGAGGCGGGCCAGCTTCTCGGCGACGTGTGCCCGGTAGTGCTCCGGCACCTCGACGTTACGGCCCTTGACGACGATGTCCATACACGACCTCCCTCTGTGTCGTGCGGTGTTGGCAGGTCCTGCGGCACCGGGGGAGGTGGGGGGTTGTTCAGCGCTCCGCCGGCACCAGGGTCATGGGCTGATCGCCTCCTCCCCGCGACCGGGATCGCTGATTGCGGTGCACGTTAGCTCGGGATTCCGCGTTTCGACAGCCCCCGCGGCGGTCGATGTCAAGCCGCCACGCGCAGTGACCGGCCTCACCCGAAAAGCGGCAGGTCGGATCGCCTGCGCCAGCCACTCGCGCGATCGTGACACTGCGTACACCCCCGATGGGGTGAACCCCGCTCCCGCGATCGTCGCCAGCAGTGGTGCTCCCTGAGGACGCGGCCTCATGACCGGGCAACGTCCGGGCCTCCCCGCCGGTTCCCCGGGCGCGGACCGCCGGCGGCGGTTTCCCACCCCGTCGGCGGCCGGGGGCTGGACGTAGCCGCGACACCTGCTCTGCCCCACGGTCACCTCCACCTGCCGGGGAACGCACCCAACGTGGTCACGCTCCGATCACGGCGATGCGCACAGCGTGCTCACCTGGCGCCTGCGGGGCAACTACGCGGAAGCATGGAGGTTCACCAGCCATTTCGGGGTTTGACGGCGCCCGCGCCGGGTGCCGTCCCGGACGTTCCCGTCACGCTGTCGCCCAGGTCCGTACCCCCACAAGCCTTCCCCCAACCCATCTGTCGCAGTGCCGACGTGGGGCGCCCAACGGCGGACCCGCCCGAACCCGGGGTCGCCGAGGCGCGGTTCGTCCCGAATCTCACCCGGATGTCGGAACGCGGTCGGGAGGAAAGCAGTCAGATCATCGACTTCTCCCCTCCCTCGACGGCGCGCCCCGCCCGCCCGCTGACAGCAACGCGACGACGGCGGCGACGGGGATGCCGGCGGAGCGCAGCGCCGACACGCACGCGGCGGCCGTCGCACCCGTGGTGATCACGTCGTCGAGCAGCACGACCGGAGTCCCCGGGGGTGGCAGGCCGGCGGGCCGGAGCCGCACGCGCCCGGCCAGGTTGGCCGCCCGGCCCGCCGCGTCCAGGCCAACCGCGTCGACTACTCCCCGCCCGAGCCGCAGACCGGCCGCGACGACGGCGGGCCAGCCCGCGACCGCCAGATGGGCCGCGCACCGGCCGGCGAGCCGGCGAACGTGCTCTCCCCCGCGTCGCCGGGCGGCGGCCCGCCTGGACGGCACCGGAACCAGCCACCAGACGCCGTCCGCGGCCGGCCCCGCGCGCGGCAACAGGGGCACCGTCGCGGCGAGTCGCGCGCCGAACGGGTCCGCGAGGTCCAGCCGCCCCCGCTCCTTGTACGCCAGGAGGGCGGACCGGGCCGCCGCTCGGTACTCGCCGAGCGCATAGGCGGCGGGGCCGCGCGCCAGGGCCGCGCGGTGTACCGCGTGCGGCGCCGCCAGCAGCGGCTGGCAGGTCGGACACCAGGAACTGCCCGCGACCCCGCAGCCAGCGCAACGGACCGGCACCAGCAGGTCGAGAAGGCACTGGAGGATGCTCCAGCGGGCGGAGCCCGCGACCGGGGGCACGGGCCGGGTGGACGGGGCGGCGGTGTGGTGAGTCGTCATGCGGCCACCATCCGCGGGAACCCCGACAGTTCCCGGCCCGTCAGCCACGATCGGGGGAGGAACTCCCGCGACCTTCACCCGACAGGGGAAGACCGGCGCCGGAAGAGACGACCCGACCGGCTCAGCCCGGGTAGAACGGGATCGCCCCGGCCTGGGCGACGTTGCTGTCGTGCACCCGCCACACCTCGGTGTCGTCGACCGTCGTCCACAGGCCCCGGCTGTCGGCGACGACGACCTGCCGGTTCGGCGCCGCGGTCACCGCCGCGACCGGCGGCGTCAGGTTGGAGGCGTTGTAGAGCTTCCACTCCCTGCCGTCCACCGTCACCCGGACGACCGGCGTGGCGTTGCTGCTCGACCCGGCGATCACGGTGTTGGGGCCCTGCCAGTCGACGCTGGTCACCGTGTTGAGCACGTCCGGGAGCACCTTGCGGACGTTACGGACGCTGACCTCGCCGCCGTTGTCCACCACGCTGCCGAGGAACAGCCGGCCCCCGACCACCGCGGCCAGCCTGACCCCGTCCCTGGACAGCCGCAGGTCGGTGATCGGGCCGTTGTTGGTCAGCTCGGCGGCGTTCACCTGCCGGCTGCTCCACCCGCCCTGCCCGTTGGCGCTGACGCTCAGCACGGTCGCGCCCTCGGTGACCGTCCACACCTCGGTGGCACCCTTGTCGCCCGGCGGCATCCAGGTCGGGCGGGTCATCTGCCCCACCGGCTGCGTCGCCTCGCTCAACGCCTCCTCGACCCCGCCGACCCGCAACGCCACGCCCCCGCTCGCGGAGCGCACCACGGCGGCGAGCCGTCCGCCGTCCACCGACTGCGCCGCGCTGACCACGTCGTAGTTCGCGGCTGGCCCCTTGACCGCGTCCCCGCGGAACAGCGAGCGCAACCGGCCGCCCACGACGGCCATCCCGCGCAGCTCCGGGTTCGGCGCGGTGTCCGGGACGAACGGCGCGATGTCGGCGCGCCGCCAGTCCGGCTGCTCCGGCACGACCGGGACGTTCTCGCTGAGCACCTTGATCCGCGTGTTGGTCACCTTCTCCAGCGACAACACGATCTGGGCCACGATGAGCTGCCGGCTCTGCGGCGTCTGCTGGCCCAGATCGCTGAGGTTGACCAGCATCGCGCCGTCGGTGCCCTCGGCCACGTTGCTCCTGGTGCGCACCCCGTCCGGGATGGCGCTGCGCACCGAGTCCCGCAGCGCGGCGGACGGCCCCCGCAGCAGCATGTCGACCACGGTGTTGGGCTGGGCGCTCGCCGGCTGGGTCTGCACGTACCGCAGGTCGGCCACCAGCGTGTTGCGCCGGGGGTTGAGGAAGTGGACCGGGACCGGGGTGTAGTTCTCGTTGAACCCGTCGATGGTGACGACGATGCCGTCCGGCGCCTCGGCCAGGCGCCACTCGCCGTCCTCCTTCTCCAACCGGATCGGCACCTCGAAGTCGCCGGACTCGGGCAGGAACGCGTTGTCCCTGACCAGCCGGCCCTTCCACTTGCCGCGCAGCAGGACCCGGACCTGGTCCTCCGAGCGCCCGCCGTCCCGGTCGCCGGTGTAGACGGTGTCGAACTCCCTGGCCAGGATCCACACCGAGCTGTCGTCCCGCCAGTTCCCCTTCGCCCTGCGGGTCAGGTACGCCTTGGCCGCGGCGTGGCCGCCCTCGGGGTCCGCGCTGGCCTCGACGTAGCGGCGGACGAGCGTGAGCGGGTCGGCGTTGCGGGGCGGCGGCGCCGGCTGCGCCACCCGCCGGCCGTCCCCCCTCGGCCCGACCGCCTCCGGCTCCGAGCTCTCCGGGATGGTCGCGCAGCCCACCAGGGTCACGGCGACCGCGAGCAGGGCGATCAGGCGGGCCAGCGCGCCGCGCCCCCGCCGTCCGCGCACGTCCTCGGCGCCCACCCGGTCTCCCCTCACTCCTGCCAGCCCACGACCGACTCCGCCGGCTCGCCGGCACCCGCCTCCCGCTCCCCGCCGCCGCGCTGGTCGCCGGCCGGCGCCGGCGGTTCCGGCGGCAGCGCCAGCGGGCTGCCGGTCAGCTCCTCGCCCTGACGCCGGGGCAGGGTGAGCCGGAAGCACGCGCCGGCGCCCGGCTCGCCCCACGCCTCCAGCCACCCGCCATGCAGCCGGGCGTCCTCCAGGCTGATCGACAGGCCGAGGCCGGTGCCGCCGGTGCGCCGGTTGCGGGACGGGTCGGCCCGCCAGAACCGGGTGAAGACCAGCTCCTCCTCGCCGGGCCGCAGGCCGACACCGTGGTCGCGCACCGCCACCGCGACGGCGTGGTCGTCGGCGGCCAGCCAGACCTCGATGGGCTGGCCCTCGCCGTGGTCGACGGCGTTGGCCAGCAGGTTGCGCAGGATGCGCTCCACGCGCCGGCCGTCGACCTCCGCGGTGACCTCGGCCGCGGCCTCCGCCGCCTCCCCGCCGGGCGTCCGCAGGTCGATCCCGACCCCGGCCTTCTCCGCGATGGGCCGCAGCGACCCGACGACGCGCCGCACCACGCCCCGCATGTCCACGGTCTCGGCCGCCAGGTCGGCCACGCCCGCGTCCAGCCGACTGATCTCCAGCAGGTCGGTGAGCAGCGCCTCGAACCGGTCCAGCTCGTCCACCATCAGCTCGGTCGAGCGGGCCAGGCCCTCCGGGAACTGCTCGCGCGAGGCGTGCAGCACGTCGGCCGCCATCCGCACGGTGGTCAGCGGTGTGCGCAACTCGTGCGAGACGTCCGAGGTGAACTGCCGCTGGAGCTGGCCGAACTCCTCCAGCTGGCGGATCTGTCGCTGGATGCTGGCGGCCATCTCGTTGAACGACTCGGCCAGCCGGGCCACGTCGTCCTCGCCGACGACGAGCATCCGCTCGTCAAGCTGGCCGTCGGCGAACCGCTCGGCCACCTCGGCGGCCTGCCGCACCGGGCGCACCACCTGCCTGGTCACCAGGTTGGCGATGCCGGCGAGCAGCAGCAACAACAGCAGACCCACCACGACCAGCGTGTTCTGCACCAGGCTGATCGTGCGTTGCTCGGAGTCCAGCGGGAACAGCAGGTAGAGCTGGAGCGAGCGCCCCGCGCTGCGCACCGGGATGCCGACGGCCAGCACCGGGCCGCGGCCGGAGGCCCGCTCGACGGTGGAGAACTGGGTGGTGAACTGCTCGCGCTCGACCTCGCGGCGCAGCTCCGGCGAGACGTCGTTGAACGGGCCGGTGGCGGTGGGCCGCAGGCCGCCGGCGGCGCGGCGGCCGTCCACCAGCACCGGCTCGAACGCGCCGGCGGCCACGTTGGCCTGGTCGTCGCCGTTCGGGCTGGCCAGCTTGTTCACCGCGTTGGTGAGCTTGGCCTCCACGTTCTCCGAGTCCGGGTTGACCGCCACCAGCTCCCGCTCGACGGTCTTCGCGCTGGACTCGGTCTGGCTGATCGCGGCCTGCCGCTTGGCGCTGAGCAGCCGGTCGGTGATCTGCGTCTGGAGCACCATGCCCAGCACGAAGACCACCGCCGAGGACAGGGCCAGCGTGCTGACCACCACCCGGAGCTGCAGCGAGCGCCGCCAGAGCGCGCCGAAGGCGGCCCAACGACGCCTGACCTCACCGGCCAGGCGGTGGGACCGCCTCGCGATCTTGCGCGCCAGCCGTGCGCCGAACCTCCTCACCACGACCGTCCGCGACGACGACGAGCCCGTGCGGCCGGTGTCACGGAGGACCGGCCTTGTAGCCGACGCCGCGGACCGTGAGCACCACCTCGGGGTGCTCGGGGTCCTTCTCCACCTTCGACCGCAACCGCTGGACGTGCACGTTCACCAGCCGGGTGTCGGCGGCGTGCCGGTAGCCCCAGACCTGCTCCAGCAGCACCTCCCTGGTGAACACCTGGCGCGGCTTGCGGGCCAGCGCGACCAGCAGGTCGAACTCCAGCGGCGTGAGCTGGATCGCCCTGCCCTCCCTGACGACCTCGTGGCCGGGCACGTCGATCGTCAGGTCGCCGATGGTGAGCATCTCGGCCGGCTCGGAGTCGGTGCGCCGCAGCCGGGCCCTGATCCTGGCCACCAGCTCCTTGGGCTTGAACGGCTTGACCACGTAGTCGTCGGCGCCGGACTCCAGGCCGAGCACGATGTCGACGGTGTCGCTCTTCGCGGTGAGCATCACGATCGGCACGCCGGACTCGGACCGGATGGCCTTGCAGACGTCGATGCCGTTCATGCCGGGCAGCATCAGGTCCAGCAGGACCAGGTCGGGCTTGAGCTCGCGCAGCGCCGGAAGCGCGCGGGTGCCGTCGCCGACGACCGCGGTGTCGAAGCCCTCGCCCCTGAGCACGATCGTCAGCATCTCGGCCAGGGCCGGGTCGTCGTCCACCACGAGAACGCGTGCCTTCATGCCCCACATGGTTGCACTGCTCATCGTTCGGGCTTGCACCCCCCGGCCGCCGACCGGCGCCAGGCCGTGCAGGTCCCCCTGCCTCCTCGCCACAGGGCCCCCTCCCAGTTCGTCGCCCCTGGTGGCGACGGCGCCGTTCGGGCGGCGCCGTCGCGTTGGCGACGCGGGTCAGGGCGCCTGACACGTCGCGTCGCCACGCCACAGCGCACCGTCACCCGGACGACTCACGCAAGGGACTGGTCGGGTGGTCTCCGGCGGTCGGCCGCCCGCCGGGCGGGGGCGAGGGTCCTCACAGCCCCACGCGGTCGAGGAGGTCGGCGACGTCCACCCGGGCCGAGCCGTCCACCACGTGCCACGGCGCCAGCCAGCCGGCGGCGGCCAGCTCGTCGTAGACGACGCCGCACCGGGCCTGGAGGCCGCCGTCGACCTCGTAGTGGTCCCTGGCGCGGTCCGTCTCGTGGTTCGCACGGTGCTCGGCGCGCTCGGCGGCGACGGCCGCCGGCACGCGCAGCAGCAGGTGGGCGTCCGGCGTCGGCACGCCGAACCGCTCGACCTCCAGCTGGCGGACCCAGGCGACGAACTCACCGTCGGCGCCCTGGCGCAGCCGCGCGGCGCCGTAGGCGGCGTTGGAGGCCACGTACCGGTCGAGCAGCACGACGTCGTTGACGAGGAGGTCGGCGCGGAGCTGGGCGCTGGCGTCGCGCCGGTCCAGGGCGTAGAGGACGGCCATCCCGTGGACCGAGTCGATCAGGTCGCCGAGCCGGCCGTGCAGGGCGTCGCGCACCAGGTCGGCGTGCACGTCCTCGCCGTAGCGCGGGAAGGCGCGGCGCGCGACCCGCCGACCCCGCTCGGTCAGCGCCGCGGTGAGCGCGTCGGCCAGCGTGCGCTTGCCGGCCCCGTCCAGTCCCTCGATGACGACCAACCGTCCCACGTGCGGAAACGGTATCGGCGTCGACGGGAGCACGCCCACCCGGGGCGGTGACCCGACCTCGCCTGTCCACTGAGGACACTCGGAGCCGGTCAGGGCGGTGACGCTCCGCCGCGCCCGCTCTGCGCCGTTCGGGTGTTCCTTTCCCGATCTCCGGGGAGAAGTCCGTTTTCGGCCACCATCAGGCGAGGATTGCGCCCGCCCCGTCCGGCCGCGGCGACGCCGACCGCGCCGGGGACCCACGGGCGGGAGACCCCCGAGAAGACGGAGCACGACGATGGGAATCGCTGACTGGCTCAGGCGGCACTTCGTGGCCGAGCCCACCGGCCCCACGCCCGAGACCGCCCTCTCCCCGCCGCCGGACCCGTTCCGGCAGCAACCGCCGCCCAAACCCGTGGGCATGCCGTCGTCGGTCCGGCAGACCGCGCTCAGCGCCCGCACGCCGAGCGCCCTCGCCGGCGCCTGGTTCGACGCCGAGTTCGACCTGACGTGGCAGTCGCTGCCGGGCGGGGAGCAGCGGCACAGCCGGCCGGAGGACCTCGTGCGCGCCTACGCCTACGAGCTCGTCGCGCAGGTCACCGCGACGCACTCGGTCACGGCGGTGACCGCCGCGCAGGCCGAGGCCAACCGCCAGCTCGGCTGGGTGCGGGAGATCGAGGGCGTGGTGTCGATGCGGGGGTCGGTGGACCTCAGCGTCGCGCCGCTCTACCAGCAGGCGGCCGAGGAGCACGAGCGGCTGCAACGCGACCGGCAGGCCGGCCGGCTGCGCAGGGAGCTGGAGACCGAGGAGATCGAGCACCTGCGGTCGGTGGCGTTCGACCAGCTCACCAGCGCGCGGATCTGGTGGGTGCTGCGGTACCCGGAGCGGGTCGGCGAGATCGCGGAGCTGGACGGCGTGTTCGCCCGCCTGTGCGGCGTCGAGCCCGACCCGCCCGTGGCGGTGACGCCGCTGCCGCCGCGGTCCGGAGGGGCGTTCGACAGCGTGGGGTGGCAGACCCTGGAGCGGGTGGCCGCGGTCCTGGAGCAGCTCGACGACACCAGCCGCGACCGGCTCGTGGAACTCGCCAACCACGTCGCGGGCAACTTCGGGCGGACGCTGACCGACGAGCAGCGGCCGCCGGTGACCGCCCCGGAGACCGCGATGGTGGACGCCGTGCCCGACACGATCCCCACGGAGCGAACCGACCACGACCTGCCCCCGGTCCGGACGAACGGGACCGGGCCGATCGCCTGATCCACGGGCGGTCAGCCGAGGAACCTGGTGGACGGCAGCGGAACCTGGCGGACGGCGCACCGGCGGGGAACCGCCCCGACAAGCGGAGACGCCGCCGATGCTGCGTCGGCGGCGTCTCCGCTGGAGCGTGTGCCCTGTGGGGCTGGAGCCGGCGACTCGTTGCCGGCTCCGGCCACGGCCTCAGTACCGGTAGTGCTCCGGCTTGAACGGGCCCTCGGGGTCGACGCCGATGTACTCGGCCTGCTCCTTGCTCAGCTTGGTGAGCTTGCCGCCCAGCGCCTCCAGGTGGATGCGGGCGACCTTCTCGTCCAGCTTCTTGGGCAGCCGGTACACCTCCCTGTCGTACTCCTCGTGCTTGGTGAACAGCTCGATCTGCGCGATCACCTGGTTGGAGAAGGAGTTCGACATCACGAACGAGGGGTGGCCGGTGGCGTTGCCCAGGTTCAGCAGCCGGCCCTCGGACAGGACGATGATCGAGTGGCCGTCGGGGAACACCCACTCGTCGACCTGCGGCTTGATGTTGATCCGGCGGACGCCGGGCAGCCGGGACAGGCCGGCCATGTCGATCTCGTTGTCGAAGTGCCCGATGTTGCCCAGGATCGCCTGGTGCTTCATCCGGGACATGTGCTCGGCGGTGATGATGTCCTTGTTGCCGGTGGCCGTGACGACGATGTCCGCCTGCCCGATCACCTCGTCCACAGTGGACACCTGGTAGCCGTCCATCGCCGCCTGCAGACCGCAGATCGGGTCGATCTCGGCGATGATCACGCGCGCGCCCTGGCCGCGCAGCGACTCGGCGCAGCCCTTGCCCACGTCGCCGTAGCCGCAGACCAGCGCCACCTTGCCGCCGATCAGCACGTCGGTGGCCCGGTTGATGCCGTCGACCAGCGAGTGCCGGCAGCCGTACCGGTTGTCGAACTTCGACTTGGTCACCGAGTCGTTGACGTTGATCGCCGGGAACAGCAGCTCGCCCTGTGCGGCGAGCTGGTACAGGCGCAGCACGCCGGTGGTGGTCTCCTCGGTCACGCCGCGGATGCCGTCACCGATCCTGGTCCACCGGGTGGCGTCCTCGGCCAGCGACCGGCGCAGGACGTCCAGGATGAGCTTCCACTCCTCCGGGTCGTCCTCCTCGGCCGACGGGACCACGCCGGCCTTCTCGTACTGCGCGCCCTTGTGCACCAGCAGCGTGGCGTCGCCGCCGTCGTCCAGGATCATGTTCGGGCCCTGGCCGTCCGGCCAGGTCAGCATCTGCTCGGTGCACCACCAGTACTCCGGCAGCGTCTCGCCCTTCCAGGCGAAGACCGGCACGCCCTTCGGCTCGTCGACGGTGCCGTGCTGGCCGACGACGACGGCCGCGGCCGCGTGGTCCTGCGTGGAGAAGATGTTGCAGGAGGCCCAGCGCACCTCGGCGCCCAGCGCCACCAGCGTCTCGATCAGCACGGCGGTCTGCACCGTCATGTGCAGCGAGCCGGAGATCCGCGCCCCCCGCAGCGGATAGACCTCCGCGTACTCCCGCCGCAGCGCCATCAGACCGGGCATCTCGTGCTCGGCCAGGCGGATCTCCTTGCGGCCGAACTCGGCCAGCTCCAGATCGGCGACGGCGAACTCCACGCCGTTGCGCCGCTGCAACCTCTCGGCGGTCATCGCGAGCTTCCTCCACGTCGTAGGGGGCCAACCGCACCCTATCCCCCGCCACGCCGGTTGCTCCGAAAACCAGTCGCGGCTTCGTCACGTGGCGCAAGATTGGGTTCTGCCCCGTAGCGACAGCCACGATCATGCAGTTCGAGGAGGCGGCCGTGCTGGTGCCAGGGCCGGACACGCGCGTGGTGGAGCTGCGCGTCCACGGGGTGATGGGGAACACGGCGGAGTCGTTGGTCGACGCGGTCTCCGCGGTCGACGTCGACGGCGACACGGTGGGCCGCGTCGTGCGGCCGGCCGACCGCATGCGCCGGCCGGTGCCGGGTCCGGTGCTGCACGCGGGCGGGCGGCCGGTGCCGCGCACCGTCGAGGGCTACGTCTGGGGGCGGATGACCTCCGGCGGCTGGGCCAAGGCGACGTGGGCGTTGTTGTTCCCGTTCTCGCTGGCCAACGTGGCGCACTGGATGCTCCCGCCGACCAGGGCGGACCACCGGGGCAGCGTCCTGCTGGGGGCGGCGCTGCGCGGCCTGCTCCGGCTGGTCGCGGTGCTGCTGACCCTGTTGTTCGTCGCGCAGTGGGCGGTGGTGTGCCTGGACCTGGTCGCGGCGCAGTGCCTCGCCCCCGGCGCGTCCTGCCTGCCGTCGGCCCCCGACTGGCTGCGCGAGCTGACCGTGCTCCGTGCGCTGCTGGGCATGGCGCCGGTGGCGCTGGTCGTCCTCGGGCTGCACCGGGTCTCGGCGGTCGACTGGAGATCGCGCGAGACCCGGCTGACCGCGCCGGCGCGTCAGCTCCGGCGGATGCCGGCGGCCAGCGTCGTCGCCGACCCCGACACCCCCGCGCTGCGGTCGCTGCACACGACCGCGGCACTCGCCGTCACCACGCTCCTGACGACCGGCGGGCCGACAGGCCCGGCGGTCGGGGGCGCGGTCGCGGTGCTGTGGTGGGCGTCGGTCGCCCTGCTCCTGGCCAGCGTGGCCGGTGTGCTGGCGCTGGACGACCCGACGGGCGCCGCCGAGGAGGACCGGATCCGCCGCGTTCTCGGCCCCGGGCCGCGCGCGGTGCTGCTGACCTGCGCGGGCGTGTTGTTCGCGCTCACCGCCCTGACCCCGCCGCCGATGACCGGCGCGCTGCCCGGGTCGGACGACACGGTGCTCGCCGTCGCGGTCGGGCTGGCGGTGTGCTGCGGGCTGGTGGCGGCGCTGCTGGCGCCCGCGGCGTGGCTGGCGCGCGGCGAGTGGGCGGGGCAGCCCCGCGATTTGCGCCCGTGGGCGGGTGGCTGGATGGCCGCCCCGGTGCTGGCACTGGCCGGACTGCTCGGCGGCGGGTTCGGCGCGGGCGTGGCGATCACCACCCGGCAGGTTCTTCGGTCACCGGAACTGGTGCTGCCCCCCGGCTACACCGGGATCACGTTGCTGTGGGGCGCGGGCGCGGCGCTGGGCCTGGTCGCCACCCTCGCGCTGGTCGCCGTCCTCGCGGTGCTGCGGCGGATCGCCGAGCGGCGGGGCCGGTTCGTGCCGCCGGAGGTGGAGCTGCTGCACGCCGGCCGGCCGGAGGACGCGCGGGTGGCCGCGCGCGCCTGGTGGCTGGCCGAGCTGCAACGCCGGTACGGGCACCGCGTGCTGGTGGGGTTCACCGGGCTGCTCTCGGCCGGCGCGATCACCGCCGGCGCGATCAAGCTGGGCGGCCGGGGAATGCCAGGGTGGGCCGCGCCGCTGTCCGGCATCGGCGTGGTCGCGCTCGCCGCGCTGGCGGTGGGGTTGCTGCGGATCGTCTACGTGGCCGCGTGCCGGCCGGACGCCGCGCGCCGGGTCGGGCTGCTCGCCGACCTGGCCTCGTTCTGGCCCCGGGAGGCGCACCCGACCGTGCCGCCCTGCTACGCGTTGAAGGTGGTGCCCGAGCTGACGGCCAGGGCGCTGGAGCACCTGGACCGGCCCGGCACCCGGGTCGTGCTGGTCGGCCACAGCCAGGGCAGCCTGCTGGCGACGGTGACGGCGGCCAGGGTGCTGCAGGCGCTGCCGGAGTCGGAGCGGGGCCGGATCGGCCTGGTCACCGCCGGCTCGCAGCTCCAGTGGGCGTACCCGAGGGCGTTCCCCGCCGTGGTGCCGCACTCCTCCCTGGTGGAGCTCAGCGGCGAGCTGCGCGGTCGCTGGCGGTCGCTGTGCCGGGGCACCGACCCGCTGGGCGGCGCGGTGTCGACGTGGAGTCGCCAGGTCTACGGCGGCAAGCTGCTCGGCGTCGGGTTCCGCCAGGACGGGGCCGAGGGGCCGTTGCCGTCGGCGGTCCGCAGCGACACGGGCGCGCTGGTCCTGGGCGGGGACCACTGGCTGCCCGACCCGCAGGCAGCCCCGGTGGACGGCCGGCGGTGGACCCCGGGCGTTCTCGGCCACCGCGACTACTTCGCCGACCCGGAGTGGGACCGGGCGATCGCGATGGCAGCGGGCCTGGAACGGCCGCCGACGCCCCGGGAGCGCAAGCGGACCACGCCCGAGCCGCCCCCGTCCGGCGCCCTGCCCAGGACCCGGACGGTCCTCACCCGGCCAGCGGTCCTGCGGCCGCCCGTCCCGGAAGTGCCGGAACAGGCGAAACCGCACTAGGCAACCAGTTCGCGCCGCACGCGGGCATCCCGTAGGAGTTCCTGGCGCAGCAGTGGGAACACGGCTCTGGCATGACCCGTGAGCGGCTGCTGCGGAGCTGGCAGGCCACAGGAGTGCGGCAGCGACGGCACGAGCTGCCGGTGGCGAAGACTTGTGGCACAGGGCATTCCACGATCACGACGTGCGTGGAAGTCCTGCACGCCGAGTTGGGCCGGCCAACCGGCGCAAGCCCGGCCGAACGCCGAACGCCGAACGCCGAACCGATGGTCACCGAGGGATTCCCAGCCTGGCCTGCTCGGACACCCGCGTGCGAGAGCTCGTTCCAAACTGACCACTGAGTCCACTGAGGACAAATGTTCGTCAGTGAATGACGGCCTGCAGAAGCAGGTCAGCTCAGAACGAGCTGGCGTGACGGCTTGCTTGTGACGCAGGACGTTCCGCGTTCATTCCCTTCCCAGAACCCCCGGCGTCACCTCATCTTCCGCCGCGGGTCGACCGGCTTTGGTGTGGACAGCAGTGTTTCCGTCGACCCCGCCTTGCACACCGGGCGCTCAACCGATGGTCACCGGGCCGAGCTCCAGGCCGTTCGAGGCTTGCTCGATCAGACCGCGAGTCGCCCCGCGGTGGCGAGGTGCTCGCGGAGCAGACCGTCCGCGAGGTCGGGCTGGTCGGCGGCGAGCAGCCCGGCCGGGGCGAGGACGTACCGCCGGTCCACGACGACGGCCGCGTGCCGCAGGACGGGACGGAGCACCGGGTCGGCGCGCAGGGTCTCCTCGACGGCGGCCAGCGCGGCGGCGTCGGCGTGGCGGAACACGCCGCCCGAGAGGACCAGCAGGCCGGCGCCGCGCGGGCCGAGCCGGCCGTCGACCAGCCGCAGGTGCCGGCGCAGCGCCACGACGGCGGCGAGCGCGGCCAGACGGGTGTCGTACGCGACCTCCTCGGGGTCGTCCGCGCCGGCGGGCACCCAGTGCACCCGCTCCGCGCGCCGGTCGGCCGCCGACCGCAGGAGCTCCGCCTCGCCGGGAACGAGCAGCCGCTCGGCCTCGGCCTCGGCCACCACTCCGGGCGCCGACCACCGCATCCCGAGGTCGCCCTCGACCGTGCGCCGGTCCGGCGGCAGGTCGACCGTGCGCCGCCCGCGCTCTTCGTCCACTGTGGACACAGCGGAGTAGACGTCGGTGGTGGCCCCGCCGACGTCGGTCACCAGCACCGCGCCCGGGGCGTCGGCGCCGTCGGCGAGCACGGCCGCGAGCCGGGACACGCCGTGGAGGACGGCGTCCGGGGTGACGGCGCGCACCAGGCTCCGGAACCGCGGCCCCCGGGACAGGCCCTTCCCCCCGATCACGTGCCGGAGGAAGACCTCGCGGATCGCGGTCCTGGCCGGCCCCGGCGCCAGCTCGCCCACGTCGGGCAGCACGTTGTCGGTGGGGACGACGGTGCGGCCGGTGGCCAGGAGGAGCGCCTCCGCCTCCGCGCGGGCCTCGCGGTTGCCGGCGAGCACGACCGGGCACCGGACGCGGTTGGCGGCCAGCCGCCGGGCGTTGTGCAGCAGCACCCTGGTGTCGCCGCCGTCGGTGCCGCCCACCAGCAACACCACGTCCGGAGCCGCCGCGCGCAGCGCCCGGATCCCGGCGCCCGTGAGCTCGCCGGAGGACACGTGCACCACCCTCGCGCCGGCCGACAGCGCGACCCGGTGCCCGGCCTCGGCGCTGACCAGCCGCTCCTGGCCCACGACCGCCAGCCGCAGGCCACCGCCCGCCGAGGAGCAGGCGAGCACCGCACAGTCCGCCGCGCCCAGCTCGTCGACCAAGGACCGCACCCCGTGCAGCACCTCGGGCGGGGTCGTCCGGTGCTGCGCCGTGCCCACCAGCGCGCCGGCGGCGTCGACCAGCGCGGCCTTGGTCCACGTCGACCCCACGTCCAGGCAGAGCAACCGCCCTCGTCCGCTCATCCGAACGCCCCGTCCGCCGACGACAACGAGGAGGTCATGTCCGGCACGCTACCGCTGGCGGGCGGGCCGCGGTTGGGAAAAGCTGGTGGCGGGACCGGCGAGGAGGAGCGATGCAGCGACGCAGTGTCGGCGGCGTGCCCGTGTCCGAGATCGGCCTCGGCGCGATGCCGCTGTCCGTGAACGGCCGCCCGGACCGGCAGCGGGCGACCGACACCGTCCACGCCGCCCTGGAGGTCGGGATCACGCTGGTCGACACCGCCGACGCCTACTCGCTGGGCGCCGACGACTTCGGGCACAACGAGGAGCTGGTCGCCGAGGCGCTGCACAACCACCCACTGGGCGTGGACGTGCTGGTGGCCACCAAGGGCGGGCACACCAGGGGCGCCGACGGCTCGTGGGAGCTGGACGGCCGGCCCGAGCACCTGGTGGCCGCGTGCGAGGCGTCGCTGCGCCGGCTCGGCCTGGAGGCGGTCGGGCTCTACCAGTTGCACCGCCCCGACCCGAAGGTGCCCTTCGCCGAGTCGGTCGGCGCGCTCGCCGAGCTGCTCGACGCCGGCAAGATCCGGCTCGCCGGGGTGTCCAACGTGGACGTCGACCAGATCCGGGAGGCCAACGCGGTGCTGGGCGGGCGCCTGGCCGCCGTGCAGAACGAGTTCTCGCCGCGGTTCCGGGGCAGTGAGCCGGAGTTGCGGTTGTGCGCGGAGCTGGGGATCGCGTTCCTGCCGTGGGGTCCGTTCGGCGGCATCGACGAGGCCGGGGAGCTGGGCCGGCGGCACGCGGCGTTCGCGGAGGTGGCCCGGCGGCACCGGGTCAGCCCGCACCGGGTGTGCCTGGCCTGGCTGCTCGCGAAGGCGCCGGTCGTCATCCCGATCCCCGGTTCCACGCGTCCCGAGACCGTCCTGGACTCCGCGGCGGCGGCGGAGCTCCGGTTGACCCCCGAGGAGATCGCGGCGTTGGACTCCCCGGCGTGACCCCGCCACCGAAGCTGTGCCCCAAGGTGATCCTGGAGGGCACCCGGCTGACGGGGAAGACCGACCTCGCGTTCGCGCTCAACGAGCACCCCCGGGTGGTCGGGCCCCGGCGTTACCGCTACCACTCGCCGCTGGTGTCCGCGGAGTGGTGCGGCTTCACGAACCGGCCGTGGGGCCGCGGCCTGATCAACTTCGAGCCGGCGGAGGAGGAGCTGGCGCTGGAGACCTACCGCACCTGGGCGCGGATGTTCGAGCTCCAGCGGTACTACTCCTGGATCGTCGACCGGTTCCACCTGTCCACGCAGGCGTTCCAGGCGCGCGCCGGGCGGCGCTACGACTTCGGGTGGCTGGAGGACCGGTTGCGCCCGCTGAACTTCGGGCTGGTGTTGTGCGTCCGCGACCCGGACACGTTTCCCGAGGCCCGACTGGAGCGGCTCGCGGTCTCCGGGAACCCGGCGCAGTACGACGACCTGTCGGTGTTCGTGCGGGAGCAGGAGGAGCTGCGCGCCCTGGCGGCGCGGAGCACCCTGCCGGTGCTGGAGCTGGAGGTGTCCCGGCGGTCCGTGGCGGAGCTGGCGGACGTCGTGGCCGACTGGCTGGCCGAGAACGACCTGCTCGGGCTGCGCGACGAGTGAGAGCGCCCGCGATGGGCGCGCTGCGGCCCGGAACCCCGTAATCCATAAGCGGAAACCCGCTCGCCGGCGCCAGCGGTGCGCCCGGGTGATCCACCCTTCAACGATCTTGCCGGGCCCGTGTGAGCTGGGTCGCGGGTGGCCCCCTCACCCCGGATAACCACCGGTCGGATGAGTAGGCTGCCGAGAGGTTGCCGACCGGCGGCCGCGACGACGCGGCGGGAGACGCCGCGCATCCTGGAGGAGGAACGTGCGAGCACTGCGCTGCGTGGTGTCGGCCCTGCTCGCCGGGCTGTTGCTGGCGTCCTGCGGTGACGCGGGCCCCGCTCCGACCGGCGCCACGACGACGAGCACGCCCCCGCTCAAGGCGGCCGCCTTCCCCTCGCCGCTGGACGCGCCCAAGCAGAACCTCGTCGACCTCCAGGGCCGGCCGTTCGACTTCGGCCAGCGCCTGCGCGACCGGGTCACCCTGCTGTACTTCGGCTACGCCAACTGCCCCGACGTCTGCCCGACCACGATGGGCGACATCTCGCAGGCGATGCGCGGGCTCGACGAGGGGCAGCGGAAGCGGGTCCAGGTCGTGATGGTCACCTCCGACCCGGCCAGGGACACCCCGGAGGCGTTCGGGACCTGGCTGCGCCAGTTCGGCCCGGACTTCGTCGGCCTGACCGGGAAGATCGACGACATCGTCGCCGCCGCGCACTCCGTGAACATCGGCATCGAGCCGCCGAAGACCGACGCCGGCGGCGACTACGAGGTCACGCACGGCGCGCAGGTCCTGCTCTTCACGCCGGACGGGAAGGGCGCCGGCTACTACCGCAGCGGCACCAGCTCGGCCGACATGCTGAGCGACCTGCGCACGCTTCTCAACCGTTGACCGGAAGGAGAACCCACCCATGGCGCACGCCAGAACCCGGCTGGCCCCGCTGGTGGCCGCGGCGGCCGTGGCGGCCGGCGCGTTGCTCACCGCGTGCAGCAACAGCGAGGAAGCCAGCACGCTGACCACCACGGTCACCCCGCCCAGGGCCACGAGGTCGGTCGCCGACCCGAGCGGGACGGCGCCCGCGCCCGCGCTGGCCAGCGCCACCGCGGACACCCTCCAGATCAGCGGCGGGTGGGTGAAGCTGCCGCCGAAGAAGGACGTCACGGCCGGCTACCTCAAGCTGCGCAACGCCGGCCCCGCGGCCGACGCCCTGGTCGGCGTGACCACCGACGTCGCCACCAAGGCCGAGCTGCACACCATGCAGCCCACCGGCAACGGCGCCGAGAAGATGGTGCAGGTCAACGAGATCCCGCTGCCGCCGGGACAGGAGATCGAACTGCGCTCCGGTGGGCTGCACCTCATGCTGGTTGGCATGAAGAAGGACCTCGTCGCCGGTGAGCAGGTCCCGGTCGAGCTGGCCTTCGCCAGCGGGAAGAAGGTTCCGCTGCGGCTCCCGGTGCTCTCGCCGGAGCAGGCGCCGCGGGGTTCCCAGCAGACGCCGTCCGGCGGGGCGGCGACGCCTTCGGCGGGTGGCAGCGGGCATGGCGGGCACTGACGAGCCCTCGGCCGCGGCCGAGCAGCCGGCGACTCGGCAGAGCCCGCCCGTGGTGGGCCGCCGCCGGCTGTTCGGCCTGCTCGGCGCCGCCGGCGTGACCGGCGTGGCGCTGGGCGGCTCCGCCGGGGCGGGGATCACCGCCTCGCGCCTCGCGCCGGAGGCGGCGCCAGCGGCGGCCCAGCCCTCGTCCGCGCCCGCGCCGGCCGCCGCCGACCCCCGCCGCCAGCCGGGGGTCGCCACCCCCCTTCCGGCCCAGCTCCGGATGCTCGCCTTCGATCTCGACCCGGCCGTCGCCGACCGCCGCGACCGCCGCGCCCTCGCCACCGTGCTCACCGGGTGGCGCCGGCTCGCCGAACGGCTCCGCGCCGGCGAACTCGCCCGCGAGGCCGAGGCGCTGCCGATGGCCGGGCTGCCGACCGAGAACGCCACCCTCACCATCGGGTTCGGCCCGAGCCTGCTGACCAGGCTCGGCCTGGACGCCCAGCGCCCGGAGGCGCTCGCCGACCTGCCGGTGTTCCCCGGCGACCAGCTCGACCCCGCGCGCTGCGGCGGCGACGTGCTCGTGCAGGTGTGCGCCGAGGACGAGCTGGTGGCCAGCGGCGTCGCCGACCTGGTGCGCAGGCAGGCCGCCGGCGTGCTGCGCCCGCGCTGGTCCCAGAACGGTTTCCGCGCGCTGAACGCCGCGCCGCAGCCCAATCCCCCGGCTCGCAACCTGATGGGCCAGGTCGACGGGATCAACAACCCGCAGCCGGGCAGCGGTCTGTTCGACACCACGGTGTGGGTGCCGGAGTGGGAACGTCCACAGTGGATGGTGAACGGGACCTACCTGGTGGTGCGGCGGATCAGGATGCTGCTCGACGAGTGGTACGCGCTGCCGGTGGACCGCCGCGACGAGGTGATCGGCCGGCACACCGGCTCCGGCGCGCCACTGGGCCGCCAGTCGCTGACCGACCAGATCGACCTGGTCGCCAAGCGGCCGGACGGCCAGCCGCACATCCCCCGGGACGCCCACGTCCGCGTGTCCAACCCGAGCACCAACGGCGGCGCGCGGATGTTCCGCCGCCCGTTCAACTACGACGACGGCGCCCGTCCTGACGGGACACGCGACGCCGGGCTGCTGTTCCTCGCCTTCCAGGCGGACCCGCGGCGCGGGTTCGTGCCGGTGATGCGCAGCATGGCCACCGGCGGCGACGCGCTCAACCGCTTCATCGTGCACGAGGCGAGCGCGTTGTTCGCCATTCCACCGGCCGGCGACGGCTACGTGGGCCAGCCGCTCCTCGAAGGCTGACCCGACGCCGTTCCGGTCCCCCGACTCGGACCGCGCCACCGAGAACGCCGAAGCGGGTCCCGTCCACATCGGACAGGACCCGCTTCCGGCGTGATCAGCGTCAGCGTGATCCGTGGGCCGGGGTCAGCCGCCGGCGATCTCCGTGCCCTCCCGCTGCCGGCGCGCCAGCACCGAATGCGTTCGCCCGTAGGCGAAGTAGACGACCACGCCGGCGACCATCCACAGTCCGAACCGGACCCAGGTCATCACCGTGAGGTTCAGCATCAGCCACACGCAGGTGAGGATCGCCAGGATCGGCACCACCGGCACCCACGGGGTGCGGAACGCGCGCGGCAGGTCGGGGCGGGTCCTGCGCAGCACCAGCACGCCGGCGGAGACCAGCACGAAGGCGAACAACGTGCCGACGTTGACCATCTCCTCCAGCTTCGTGGCCGGGAAGAAGCCCGCGGCGACGGCCACCACGGCGGCCACCAGGACCGTGGCCCGCACCGGGGTGCCGTGCTGGCCGGTGCGCGCGAGACCGCGCGGCACGAGGCCGTCGCGGGACATGGCGAACAGCACCCGGGTCTGGCCCAGCAGCAGCACCATGACCACCGTGGTCAGGCCGGCGAGCGCGCCGACCGCGATGATCTTCGCGGCCCAGTCCACGCCGTGCGCGGCGAACGCGGTGGCCAGGTTGGCCTTCTGCTTCGTCCCGTCCGGCAACGTCTTCGTGGCCAGGTCCTTGTAGGACTGCATCCCGGTCAGCACGAAGGACACCGCGACGTAGAGCACGGTCACGATCGACAGGGAGCCGATGATGCCGCGCGGGATGGCGCGCTGCGGGTTGCGGGTCTCCTCGGCGGTGGTCGCCACGATGTCGAAGCCGATGAAGGCGAAGAACACGATGGACGCGCCGGCCAGCAGGCCGTAGACGCCGAAGTGGCTGGTCTCCCCGCCCAGGATCAGGGAGACGAGGGACTGGTCGAGCCCGGTGTGGCCGGCGCTGGCCTCGGCGGCCGGCGGCACGAACGGCTTGTAGTTGTCGGTGTTGACGTAGCCGATGCCGAGCACGATGACGAACAGCACCACCGCGACCTTGATCGCCGTGATCACCTGGCTGACCCGCGAGGACAGCTTGGTGCCGATCGCGAGCAGCAGGCAGAGCACGCCGACGAGCAGCACCGCGCCCCAGTCGAAATCGATCCCGCCGATGTGCACCACGGTCGGCACCCGCACGCCGAACAACGTCGTCGTCTGGTCCAGGTACCCCGACCAGCCCTTCGCGACCACGGCGGCGGCCAACGCGAACTCCAGCACCAGGTCCCAGCCGAGGATCCAGGCGACGAACTCGCCGAAGGTCGCGTAGGAGAAGGTGTAGGCGCTGCCCGCCGCCGGAACCGTCGAGGCGAACTCCGCGTAGCACAACGCGGCGAGCCCGCACGCGATGGCGGCGAAGACGAACGACAGCGAGACGGCGGGACCGGCGACGTCACCCGCCGTGCTCGCCGCCACCGTGAAGATGCCCGCTCCGACCACGACCGCGACCCCGAAGACCGTGAGGTCCCACGCCGTGAGGTCCTTCCGAAGTCGCGTGTCGGGTTCGTCGGTGTCCGCGATGGACTGCTCGACGGACTTGGTGCGCCAAAGTCCTGTGCCCGGCACGAGTGCCCTCCTGTCGTGGTCCGGATCACGTACGAACGAGGGAACACCCTAGCCGGCCTGTAGTGATGTTTCGCACCCAGTCCCTGGGAACCGTCCGATTAACGGACACTCCGCCGGCGCAAATCGGGTGAGGTGTCCGATAAACGGACACCTCACCCGGTCGGCTCAGCCGTTCGTCGTGAGCCGATCGCGGTACAGGTCGGGTTCCAGGTAGATGAGCCGCGCCTCCGGAACCCGGGCGCGCACCCGGGTCTCCGCGTCGTCGATCGCCTGGGCCACGTCCTCCACGGACAGCCCCGGCACCATGGCCACCTTCGCCGCGACCAGCAGCTCCTCCGGCCCGAGGTACTGCGTCCGGATGTGGATCACCCGGTCCACCCGGCCCGCCTCCAGGGCGTCGGAGATGACGGAGAGCACGTCCGGCGTGACGCCCTCGCCGATCAGCAGGCTCTTGGTCTCCACGATCAGCGTGATCGCGATCAGGCCCAGCAGGACGCCGATGCACAGCGTGCCGATCCCGTCCCAGACCGGGTCGCCGGTGGCCAGCGTCAGGCCGACGCCACCGAGCGCGAGCACCAGGCCGAACAACGCGCCCGCGTCCTCCAGCAGCACGACCGGCAGTTCGGGCGTCTTGGCCTGCCGGATGAACTGGACCCAGCTCGCCCCACCCTTGAGCTCGCGGGACTCGACGATCGCCGTCCGGAAGCTCCACGCCTCCAACGCGATGGCGACCACCAGGATCACCACGGCGACCACCGGGTTGTGCAGCGGCTCCGGGTGCTCGATCTTGTGGATGCCCTCGTAGACGGCGAACACCGAGCCCAGGGTGAACAACAGCAGGGCGACGACGAAGGAGTAGAAGAACCGCTCCCTGCCGTAGCCGAACGGGTGCGCCGCCGTCGCCGCGCGCCGCGACTTCTTCCGCCCCAGCAGCAACAGTCCCTGGTTCGAGGTGTCCGCCACCGAGTGCACGGCCTCGGCCAGCATCGACGACGACCCGGTGACCGCGAAGCCGACGAACTTGGCGACCGCGATGCCCGCGTTGGCCAGCAACGCGGCGACGATCGCCCGCGCACCGCCTCCTGCAGCCACGACTACTCCTCAGTGTGTCTCGGGGCCTCGCGGCCGCCGTGCCCGGATTGTCGGAGTGACCCTAGAACAGGACCAGCCGTTTCTCCGGTCGATCGGCCGGATGAGCACTGTGGACACAGCTCACAGGACCGGCGGCGGGACGGTCGTCAGGACACCCCCGCCGTGGCGCGGAAGAGCTGGACCCGGCCGCTCGCGGCGAGGTCGACCGGCTGGACGAGCACCGGAGGGTCCCCGGCCGCCACCCACACCGACTGGCCCCTGACCACCTCGATCTCCCGGCCGTCGGCCGTCGTCAGCCGGGCTCGGCCGTGGGCGCACAGCAGGATCTGCGGCCCGGCCGAGTCGATCCACTCGCCCTCGGCGTCGTCGCCCTCGGCGGAGCCGCCCACCGACCAGTCCAAAGTGGACAGATGGAACTCCGGAGCCGGAGTCCGGTACGCGGTCTGGTGTCCCACGACGTCGCCCCGCAGCACCGGCACGTCCCCGCAGCGGAAGTCCAGCACCCGCAACAACTCCGGCACGTCGACGTGCTTCGGCGTCAGCCCGCCCCTGAGCACGTTGTCGGAGTTCGCCATGATTTCCACGCCGGTGCCGTGCAGGTAGGCGTGCAGGTTCCCGGCCGGCAGGTAGATCGCCTCGCCCGGGTGGAGCACGATCCGGTTCAGCAACAGCGCGGCGAGCACCCCGGCGTCGCCCGGGTACGCCTCGGCCAGCTCCAACGCGCTGCGGCACTCGCGGTCGAACGGGCCGTGCTCCTTCAGGTGCGCCACGCAGCCGTCCAGCACCTGCGGCACCAGCTTGTCCAGCGCCGGCTGCGGCAGGGTGATCCAGGTCGTGAACAGGGCGCGCAGCCCGTCGGCGTCCGGCTGGGCCGCGAGCAGCTCGATGTGCGCGCGCAGCGCCGGCACCTCCAGCGACTTCAACAACTCCAGCGTGCGGTGGGCGTCCCGGAACCCGGCCAGCGCGTGGAACTCGGTGAGCGCGCAGATCAGCTCGGGCTTGTGGTTGGGGTCCTTGTAGTTGCGGTTCGGCGCGTCCAGCGGGATGCCGGCCGCCTCCTCCCTGGCGAACCCCTCCGCGGCCTGGGCGGCCGACGGGTGGGCCTGCAGGCTCAACGGCTCCTCGGCGGCCAGCACCTTCATCAGGAACGGCAACCGGTTGCCCCAGCGGTCCGCGCAGTCCGAGCCGAGCTGGCCCTCCGGGTCCTCGGTCAGCCGGTCCAGCAGCGAGACCTCCGAACCGTCCGCGCCGACCAGCAGGGACGGGTCGGCCGGGTGCGCGCCCAGCCACAGCTCCGCCTCGGGATGCGGCGCCGGCACCGGGCGCCCGAGCAGGTCGGCGATCGCGGTACGCGACCCCCACGCGTAGGGGCGCACCGCGTTGCGCAGCAGATCCACGATTGTCGTCTCGCTCCTTAGTCCGGCGGCCGCCACGCCCTGCCGGGCGTCGAGGTCGCTACCTGCCCTCCGGCCACCCGGTGCCTCCGGGCGGCGGGGCCGTGCTGAGCCGGTCGTCGCCGGCCGTCAACGCTCCTGTGGTTCACGGGCACGCCCTCGCGGCGCCGACCGCCGGCCGCGCGACCCGGGATCCTCCGGGCGACATCTCCGCCGGCTCGCCGGGCCGCCGCAGCGCCACGCGCCCCGGGACACCGACCACTCCCCGTCCGCGGGCCCGAAGCCCTCCCGACCAGTCATGGGACGTCCTCCACAAAGCCGTCCTGCGGCACCCACCCGGCCCCGCGCGTCCAGAATGCCGGCCGAGCACGGGACAGGTCCCGCACAAGCCCCCCGGTCCAGCACCGAACGAACGCCCGCGCACCCACCGAACCGCACCCACCCGGCCCTCGCCACGGGACTCCGGAGGGCCATCCGGCTGGACGTGGGGCGCAGCCGCACAACCGCCTCGAACCGGCGCCGGGCGGTCCCCCGAATCCACCGCGGGCACCCACCCGGCCCCGACCGAGGAGGTCCTGAGGCCACCCCAGCCGAACGTGGAGCGGATTCCGCGGAACCGCCCCGTTCCGCGCGGAGAAACCCCACGAAACCCACCCAGCGGTACCCACCGACCCCCCTGCCAAGGAGGACCGGGGGGCACCCCGGCCGGGTGTGGGGCGGGCCCCACACGTTTCAGTCCACAACGGCGCTGAGGACACCGGGGCCGCCCAGCGCGCCCGTCGCGAGTCCCAGGTAGAGCGCGGCGGTGTCGAACCGCGAGGCCAGCACCGCGGCGCACAACGCCTCGTCCCCGGTCACCTCCTCCGGCACGGCGACGACGTCCGCCCCCGGCAGGGTGTCGGCGGCGGCGGCCCTGGCGGCCTCGGCGGCCGCGCCCCGGCGCACGGCGAGCAACAGCACCCTGGGCCGCCCGGCCGGGGTCTCCTCCGGGTCGGCGAACAGGTCCTCGCCCGAGCCGGACCGCACCGCGGAGCGGTGCAGCACCGGCCGGGACATCGCCCGGGGGTAGCCCACGGCGTCCGCCACCACGCCGGCGAACCCGGCCAGGGCGTCCGCCGCGTGGCCGGCCACCGCCGTCGCGACCGGGTCCAGCCCCCACAGCAGCGGGGTCCGCTCGGCCAGCCGGAACGCCAGCGCCTTCGCCGGGTTGACCAACGACTCGTGCGCCACGTAGTTGCGCTCCGCCTCGCGGTCCAGCTCGTCGGCCAGCGCCGCCAGGTCGGTCCGCAGCAGCCCGAGGGCGGTGACCGCCAGCAGCCCGCCCGCGAAGGCCCTGCTGAACGTCAGTCCCGGCGGGGAGGACACCCTGGGGGCCAGCAACACCGCCTGACCAGCGGCGGCCGCCGCCACCGGTCCCTCTCCCGGCGCGGTGAGCAGCACCCGGCAGCCCCGCCGCGCGGCCAGGTCGACCGACTCGGCCAACACCGCGTCGCCGGGGTCGTCGGTGTGCGCCACGACCGCGTCCAACGCGCCGACCCAGCTCGGCGCCGCGTCGGACAGCACCACCGGCACCGGGCAGGACGGCCCGAGCATCGCGGCCAGCAGGCGCGCGGCGGTCGTGCCCGCGCCGGGTCTGGTCAACAGCACGAGGGCCCTCGGCCGCTCACCGCCGAACGCGTCCAGGCCGGCCTCGGCCGCGCTCTCCACGGTGGACCGGACCTGGGCGCCCGCGCTGGCGGCCGCCCTGAGCAGCCCGCCGGTGTCCGCCGCGGCCAGTCGGTCGGGGTCGTCGAGCAGGCTGTCGTCCAGCACGGCTACCTCACCCCACCGCCGGGTCTCCGTCGCCCGTCCCGTCCGGCGCGCCCGCCGGCGGTCGCTCGGCCTCGTCGAGCAGCAGCACCGGGATGCCGTCCCTGACGGGGAAGCGACGCCCGCAGGCGGTGCAGGTCAGGTAGTCCGCCTGCGCGTCCTCCGGGGTCCCCACCCGCAGCGGGGCGTGCTCCGGGCACGGGCAGGCCAGGATCTCCAGCAGCTGGGGGGCCAGTCGCACGGCCACGGTCTCTCCCTCCCGCAGGTCAGCCACGGACGATCGCCAGCACCGCGTCGCGCAGCGCCGCGACCGCCTCGGCGTCCCTGGCCTCGACGTTCAACCGCAGCAGCGGCTCGGTGTTGGACGGGCGCAGGTTGAACCAGGAGCCGTCCGCGAACTCCACGGTCAGGCCGTCCAGGTCGTCCACGGTCACGCCGTCCCTGCCCTCGTGGGCGGCCCGGACCGCCGCCATCCTCGCGGCCTGGTCGTCCACCGTCGAGTTGACCTCGCCGGAGCTGGCATAGCGGTCGAAGACGCTGGTCAGCTCGGACAGCGGGCGCTCCTGCTCGCCCAGCGCGGCCAGCACGTGCAGCGCGGCCAGCATGCCGGTGTCGGCGCGCCAGAAGTCGCGGAAGTAGTAGTGGGCGGAGTGCTCGCCACCGAAGATCGCGCCGGTCTCGGCCATCTTCTCCTTGATGAAGGAGTGGCCGACGCGGGTGCGCACGGGCTTGCCGCCGTGCTCCGCGACGATCTCTGGGACCGCCCTGGAGGTGATCAGGTTGTGGATCACCGTGCCGCCGGGGTCCTTGGCCAGCTCGCGCACGGCGACCAGCGCGGTGACGGCGCTGGGCGAGACCGGGTCGCCGTTCTCGTCCACCACGAAGCAGCGGTCGGCGTCGCCGTCGAAGGCCAGGCCGGCGTCCGCGCCCGTCTCGCGCACCTTCGCCTGCAGGTCGACCAGGTTCTTCGGGTCCAGCGGGTTGGCCTCGTGGTTGGGGAACGTGCCGTCGAGCTCGAAGTACATCGGCACGACGTCCACCGGCAGGCCGGCGAAGACCTCGGGCACCGTGTGGCCGCCCATGCCGTTGCCGGCGTCGACCACGACCTTCAGCGGTCGGATCCCGGACAGGTCCACCAGCGTGCGCAGGTGCGCGGCGTACTCGACGAGCATGTCGCGCTCGGAGACCGAGCCGCGCTGGCCGAGGAACTCCGGCACGCCCTGCTCGACCATCTGCCGGATCTCGGCGAGGCCGCTGTCCTGACCCACCGGAGCCGCGCCCGAGCGGCACAGCTTGATGCCGTTGTACTGGGCGGGGTTGTGGCTGGCGGTGAACATCGCGCCGGGCAGCTCCAGCCGGCCCGAGGCGAAGTAGAGCATGTCGGTGCTGGCCAGGCCGATGCTGACCACGTCGACGCCCTGCGCGGTGACGCCCTCGGCGAACGCGGCCGCCAAGCCGGGCGAGGAGTCGCGCATGTCGTGGCCGACGACCACCGCGGGGCCGCCGACGAGTCGGGCGAACGCGGCGCCGATGTCCCGCACCACGTCCGCGTCGAGCTGGTCCCCCACAACGCCCCTGACGTCGTAGGCCTTGACGATGCCGGACAGGTCGCGCACGCCTTCTCCCGTTGCTCCTCGCTCGTGCTGCCAGCGGCAGCCTACCGACGGGAGCTGATCGCGCGCTGCGCCACCGGTGGGCTCGTCACCTCGTACGACACCGCGGACGAGGTTGCCGCCTCAATCATCGGCCGGGTTGGGCAGCACCCGGAGATGACCCCGTCGACCGGTGCCGCTGGTCGGCTCCGGCGTCTCCACCGGCCGGTCCGCCCGACCGGCCTCCCGCACCGCCTCGGCCAGCGCGGTCAGGTCGTCCACCGAGGGCTGCGGGACGGCGAACTCACCCTCATGCCGCACCACCTCCCAACCGCGGGGGACGGTCAACCGCATCGCGTGCTGCTCGCACAGGTCGTAACTGTGCGGCTCCGCGTACGTGGCGAGTGGACCGACCACGGCTGTGGAGTCGGCGTAGGCGTAGGTGAGCGTCGCAACGGCCGGGTTCGTGCACCCGGTCCGCGAGCACCGCCTCACGCTCCGCACGGTGGCGACGATAGCGCCACCGGGTCCCCGAGCGTGGCAGGCACGCGGGTGACACGCACGGCGTACCCTCTCCGCCGTGGTGATGGCACGCGGTTCGGCCGGCTCCGCGGGACACCCGTACCCGGGCCCCGCGCGACACCCGCACCCGGGCGCGGCGGGGCGACCGCGGCCGGGCGGCGGCCGGCGGCGCCGGGACCGGCGCGGCCGGGGGCTGCGCGGCCCGCTCTACCCCGCGTCCCTGCCGGCGGCCAGGACCAGGGCCGAGCGGTTCGACCAGCTCGTGCTGGAGGCGCTGGAGCCCATCGAGCAGCGCTGGCACACCGAGCTGACCCAGCTCGACGTGGCGGTGGACGACGTCCCCGAGGTGAACGTCACCTCTCCGGAGGACCTCATGTGGGGCAGCGACGTCGTCGAGGACGGCAACGTGCCCCTGGCCCGGCTGGTGCCGGCCGGCGTGGACGGGCGCGGGCTGCCCACCCGGGCGCGCATCGTGCTCTACCGCCGGCCGCTGGAGGCGCGCGCCAGGGACGGCAACGACCTGGCCGACCTCGTGCACGACGTGCTCGTCGAGCAGGTCGCCACCTACCTCGGGCTGGACCCCGACGTCGTCGAGGGCGAGTAGGCCGCCGACCGCCCGGCGGCGTCGTCCCGGCCCCGACGCGTCGGGATGGCCGTGACCACGCCGAACAGGGCGACCGCGAGCTGGGCGAGCAGCAGGAACGGGCGGGCCCCGCCCGGAGGGGACAACCGGACCTCGGCCGACCGGGCGGGCACCGGCACCGCCACCTGGTGCCCCCACGCGGTCGCCAGCGGGACCGGGACACCGTCGACCGTCGCCCGCCACCCCGGCTCCCGCTCCGCCGCGAGGACCAGCAGCCGGCCGTCCGCGCCCTCCGACACCCGCACGCCGAGGGCGGGCGGAACCGCGGCGACGGGCGCGACGCCCGGGTCGTCCGGCTCCGCGGGCGGCAACCCACCCGTGCGAGCCCGGATCGCCTGCTCGGGTGAGAGCACCGCCGCCGGGGCGTTGGGCAGCAGCAGCCGGAGCACCGGCCGCCCGTCCGTGGTCGGCGGCGCGTCGGTCACCCGCTCCCCGGCGAGGGCCCGCACCCGGTCCGCCGGCTCCCGCTCGGGCAGGACCACGAACCGCACCCCGGCCGCGGCCAGCTCGGCGACGCCGGCGCGCACCTCGTCCTCGTCGCCGTGGAGCAGGTGGTCCGCCCAGCGCTCCAGCCGCCCGGGGACGGCAGGGAGCGGGGCGAGGTCGTCGTCCCCGAAGGCGGGGAGGCGGCCCGCGCTGAGCCCGGTCCGCTCGTCACCGACCGTCAGTACTCCACACCCGCTTCGGGTGACCTCTTGCGCGACCGGGCCCGCCAGGGCGGGACGTCCATCCATCCGGAGCGGACCGCCCCGTCCGGCGAGCAGGACGCCGGCGGCCAACGCCAGCAGCACCGCGCCCCCGACGACCACCGCGGTCTTCGGCGAGAGCGCGGGCACCCATTTCGCGGTCGGTGTCACACCCTCCTGGCAGACCGCGAGCGCGGCCCACAGCAAGCCACAACCGAGCACCAACAGGGGAACACCCGCCCATCCCGGCTGGGCGGGACCTCCCGCCACCGGGACGGCGGACACCGTCCGCACGACCACGAGCGCCAGGGTCGCCAGACCCGCGACGGCGAGCCCCGGAAGCGCCGCCCGGCAGGGACGGGCCGCCACCAGCGCCAGCGCTCCGAGGAGGACGAGCGCGCCCGCCCAGGAAGCGCCACCAGCACCACCGGGGTGGAGCGCGACCAGCGCCGTCACGGGAGCCGGCTCCTCCGGGACGACCGCGCCCACGCCGTGCAGCACCACCGCGGGGTACCGCACCACCTGCGCCGGCCAGGGCAACAACAACGCCACCGGCGCGAGCACCACGGCGAACAGGGCCGCACAGCGGCGCCGGCCGTCGCCCCGTCGTCCTGGCAGCGCGACGAACCCCACCAACGCCACCACCAACACGAGGAGGTGGGTCAGCGGCGAGAACGCCCCGATCGCGCCGAGCGCCAACGCGGTCCCGGCCGCCACGGGCAGCCAGGCCGCCGAACCCTCCGCGCGGCGCGGGGGGCGCACGCTCGAGACCACGCCGGCCAACACCGGTGGGAGCAACAGGTGCACGACCACCGCGTCGAGCCGTCCCTCGATGACGCCCACCGTCGCCGCCGGCGCCAGCGCGTACACCGCCGCGAGCGCGGCGCGGACGGGTCGCCGGACCCGAGCCCGGCGCGACGCGACGTAGGCGGCGAGCCCGGCCAGCGGCATCTCGCACAGGAGGAGGACGGCGATCGCGGCGGGCGGCCCGCCGAACACCCCGAGCAGGCCGACGAAAGCGAGCGCTGGTGGCGCGGGCGCGGCGGTGCCGCCCGCGACGGGGTGCCACGGGGCCAGGTAGGCACGCCAGGTCCCGGCGAGGTCCGCGAGCGGCAGGAGTCGTCCGCCCGCGGGGTCCAGGCCGAGGCGCCCGGCGTGCGTGGCGAACGCGAGCACCGCGAGCGCCACGACCAGGAGCACGGGCGGGGCGAGCAGGAACTCCCGCGCCAGTCGGCCGGCCCGAACGTCGACCACCACGAGTTCGGGGGAGGGCGACGGGGGACGGCCGTCCCGTGGCACGGGTGAAGGTCGTTGCGCCGCACCGGAATCCCCGTCGTCCCGCGCGTTCCCGACCGGGACCACCACGGTCCTCGCGGGGCGGCGCATCCCTCCGGCGACCGGCCGTCGGGTCCTGCCCAGCGCGCCGGCCGGCAACGCCTCCGGTCCCACCGGTGTGCGCTGCCGCAGGAGCTCCGGCGGTGTCCACACGGCGAGCCGTCCCGCCTCCGCCGGTAACCGCCCGAGCGCGACGTCCGCCTGCACGCGCCGTCGGACCATGTGGGTCACCGCGCGGTGGAAGGCGTTGCGGAGCCGGGTGATCCGTCCCGTCAGCAGGCCGCGCACATCCCCCTGGTCGGAGCCCCGCGAGGGCCCCCGACTTCGGCGTGCGGTCCGCAGGTTCGCGGCCCCGCCGAGGAGGTGCGCGACCGCGACCAGTTCCGCCCGCGCGCGGCCGAACCGCCGCGTCACGGCGAAACCCAGTGCCCGCAACAAGGTGAAGACGGTCAGCCGGGGAACGCCGACCAGGAATGACATGAGGGAACAACGCGTGAGGAACGTTCGGATCCCGTGAGCGCGATCCGCGCTCCAGGGGCGGCCCCCGCGTGCGGGGCGAAGCCGTGACGGCAGTGCGTCGAGCGCGCGTTCACCCCGGAAACCCGCGCGGGCGTGGCGAATCCGCGCGGCCGGGACGCACAGCACCACGTGCCCCGCCGAGTTGGCCCGCCACCCGAAGTCGACGTCGTCCCACAACATCGGCAGAGCCGGGTCGAAGCCGCCCAGGTCGGTCCAGACGTCGCGGCGGACCAGCATCCCGGCCGACCCGACGGCGAGCACCTCCGTGCTCTGCTCGAAATGCCCGCCCAGGACGGGAAATCCGACGTCTCCCCCGTCGGCTCCCGCCCACAGCCGGGCCCAGTCCGGCTCCGCCGGGCCGATCCCGGTCTGCCGGTGGCCCGCCGCGTCGGCGGACAGCCCGGCCTCGACCACCAGCCGCGGATCGGCCCAGTCGAGCCCGAGCGGGCCGAGCACGGCCGCCGACGGCGCGGCGTCGGCGGCGGCGAGCAGGGCGACCAACGCGTCCGGTTCCGGAGCGCAGTCGTCGTGCAGCAACCAGATCCACCGGCCGGGGTCACCCCACCGCTCGACCGCGTGATCCACCGCGTGCCGCACGGCGGCGCCGAAACCGGTGTCCCGCGCCAGGGTCAGCACACCGTCGACCAGACGGTCGCCGGGCCCGCCCTCGGCCGCCTCGGCGAGCAGACGCGGTCCGCCGTCCCGGGAACCCGTGTCCACCACCAGCAGGTGGCGGGGGCGAACTGTCAGGCGCCGCAACGCCAACAAGGCGGTGGGCAGCCACGGTTCCCCGTCGTGGCACACCAACACCGCCAACACCGGCGCGGTCCGCAGCAGGGGCGGGGTTCGTCTCGACACCAACCTCTCCCCGTCGCCTCGGTCAGCCAGCTCGGGGGTCTCCCCTACCCCGTGTGGCTGCCCACGGTACGACTTCGGGAGGAAGCCGGGACGTGGCCCCGCTCACTCACACCGCGCGTCGCTTGAGCTTCCGCCGCTCCCGCTCGGACAGACCGCCCCAGATCCCAAAGCGCTCGTCGTGCGCCAGTGCGTACTCCAGGCACTCGGCACGGACCTCGCACCCCGCGCAGATCCGCTTCGCCTCCCTGGTCGATCCGCCCTTCTCCGGGAAGAACGCCTCCGGGTCGGTCTGCGCGCACAGAGCGCGTTCCTGCCAGTCCTGTTCCTCTGCCGCGCCGAACAGTTCAGCCAGCACGTCCACGCTGGCCGGTTCGGCGCCCCCCCGCTCCGTCACCAGGCTCCCTAGGATCCACTGCTGCATGTCGTCCGCCTCCTCGCCTTCCGCACTCCCCGGTTGGCGGACTCGCCGTCCCTACAGCGAATGACACCGATGTGATTACACCTGTGTCACAGCAACGACGCAAGCGGGGAACACCCGTCCGGGGAAGACTCCGAACGGAGTAGGTGGAGCTCCGCTAGCTGGGCAGACTGGACCAGTGACGCGTTCTCACGTCCGACCGAGCCCCCTGTTCCTCGGCATCCTCGCCGCCACCGCGGCGGGGGGTGTCCTGTCCACTCTCGCCACCCCGACCGCGCGGACCGCCGGCATCGTCGTCCTGGTCCTCGGCGGGTGGGCGGTCTCGCTGTGCCTGCATGAGTTCGGGCACGCGTTCGTCGCCTACCGCGGCGGCGACCACGCCGTGCGCGCGAAGGGCTACCTCACCCTCGACCCCCGCCACTACACCGATCCCGTCCTGAGCCTGCTGATCCCGTTGCTGCTCCTGGTGGTCGGCGGCGTTCCGCTGCCCGGCGGCGCCGTCTGGATCAACCACCACGCGCTGCGCTCGCGGGGCGTGGAGTCCCTGGTGTCGCTGGCCGGACCGCTGGCGAACCTCGTCGTGGGCGGGCTGCTCACCGCGGTGGTCGCCGCGGTGGACCTGCCGACCGGGTTGTGGTGGGGGCTGTCCTACCTGGCGCTGCTGCAGATCGCGGCGTTCGTCCTGAACATCCTCCCGGTGCCCGGACTGGACGGTTTCGGCGTCCTGGAGCCCTACCTCTCCTACGGGGCGCGCGAGTTCGCGGCGAAGGTCCGCCCGTGGGCGCCGCTGGCGCTGTTCGCGGCGCTGTTCGCCGTCCCCGAGCTCAACGCCCTCTTCTGGGATCTGGTGTTCACCGTGTTCGACACCGTGGGCGGCGACTTCCGCGGCGCGGCGAACGGCATGCGCGAGTTCATGTTCTGGCGGCGGTGACCCGTCCGGTCCCGGATCGGGCCGCTCCGCCGCGTGCGAGGATCGCGCCGTGAAGGTGGTTGTGCTGGTTGGGGGCGTGGGCGGCGCGCGTTTCCTCATGGGCGTGAAGGCCGCGTTGGGCATGCCCGCTGTGGGAACAGCGGAAACGGCGGGCGGGCCCGGGGACGGTCCGGCGCACGAGGTCGTGGCGGTGGTCAACACCGGCGACGACGTGTGGATGCACGGGTTGCGGATCTGCCCCGACCTGGACACCTGCATGTACACCCTCGGCGGTGGCATCGACACCGAGCGGGGCTGGGGCCGGGCGGGCGAGTCCTGGACGGTCAAGGAGGAGCTGGCCGCCTACGGCGCCGACCCGACCTGGTTCGGGCTCGGCGACCGGGACATCGCCACCCACCTGGTCCGCTCCCGGATGCTGCGGGCCGGCTACCCGCTCTCGGCGGTGACCGAGGCGTTGTGCGACCGGTGGAAGCCCGGGGTGCGGCTGCTGCCGATGACCGACGAGCGCGCGGAGACGCACGTCGTGGTCGACGACCCGGACAGCGGGGAGCAGCGGGCGATCCACTTCCAGGAGTGGTGGGTGCGCCACCGCGCCGGGCTGCGCGCGCACGCGTTCGTGCCCGTGGGCACGGACGAGGCCGAGCCGGCGCCCGGCGTGGTGGAGGCCATCGCGTCGGCGGACGCGGTGCTGCTCGCGCCGTCCAACCCCGTGGTGAGCGTCGGCACCGTCCTGGCCGTGCCGGGAATCCGCCGGGCGCTGCTGGAGGGCCCGGCGAAGATCGTCGGGCTGTCGCCGATCGTGGGCGACCGGCCGCTGCGGGGAATGGCCGACGCCTGCCTGGACGCGATCGGCGTGGCCACGACGGCCGAGGCCGTGGGCCGGCACTACGGAGCCAGGGGCCAGGGCGGGATTCTGGACGGCTGGCTGGTGCACGAGGGCGACCGGGCCGAGGTGCCGGGGGTGACCGTGCGCGCGGTTCCCCTGCTGATGTCCGATGTGGACGCGACCGCCGAGATGGCGCGGGACGCGTTGCGGCTGGCGGGGGTGTGGCATGACTGAGCGGGTGCCCGGCGACCACGCGGCCGACCGGATCGAGCTGCTGCCGGTCCTCGGCCTGCCCGAGTTCCGGCCGGGCGACGACCTCACGGCGGCGATCGCCGAGGCCGCGCCCTGGCTGGCCGACGGCGACGTCCTCGTCGTCACCAGCAAGGTCCTGTCCAAGGTGGAGGGACGGCTGGTCCCGTCTCCCGACGACCCCGAGGAGCGCGACGCGCTGCGCCGGCGGCTGGTCGAGCAGGAGGCGGTGCGGGTGATCGCCCGCTTCCGGCGCACCCTCATCACGGAGAACCGGCTGGGCATCGTGCAGGCCGCCTCCGGGATCGACTCGTCCAACGTCTTCGGCAACGAGCTCGCCCTGCTGCCCGAGGACCCGGACGGCTCGGCCGCCCGGTTGCGGGCCGGGCTGCGGGAGCGGCTCGGCGTCGAGGTCGCCGTCGTCGTCACCGACACGATGGGCCGCGTGTGGCGGGTGGGCCAGACCGACATGGCGATCGGCTCGTCGGGGCTGTCCGTGCTGCACCGCTACGCCGGCCGGGTCGACGCGCAGGGCAACGAGCTGGCGGTGACCAGCGTCGCGGTGGCCGACGAGGTGGCCGCCGCCGCCGACCTGGTCAAGGGCAAGCTGGGCGGGGTCCCGGTCGCCGTGCTGCGCGGTCTGTCCTATGTGGACGACGGCTCCACGGTGCGCGACCTGCTGCGGCCGGTCGAGGAGGACATGTTCCGCCTCGGCACGCGGGAGGCGATCGCCCAGGGCCGCCGCGAGGCGGTGCTGGTGCGCCGTTCCGTGCGCTCCTTCGCCGACGAGCCCGTCGACGAGGACGCGCTGCGGCGCGCGGTCGGCGCGGCGCTCACCGCTCCCGCGCCGCACCACACCCGGCCGGTGCGGTTCGTCTGGCTCCGCGACCGTCCACTGAGGACGAAGCTGCTGGAGGCGATGCGCGCGGCGTGGCGGTCCGACCTGGAGCGCGACGGGCTGCCCCCGGAGCGGGTCGAGCGGCGCGTGCGGCGGGGCGACCTGCTGTTCGCCGCGCCCGAGCTGGTGCTGCCCTTCCTCGTCCGCGAGGGGGCGCACGACTACCCCGACCCGCGGCGGGCCGCCGCCGAGCGGACGATGTTCACCATCGCGGGCGGCGCCGCCGTGCAGGGCCTGCTGGTCGCGCTCGCGGCCGAGCAGCTGGCCTCCTGCTGGGTCTCCTCGACCCTCTTCTGCGCGGACGTGGTGCGGTCGGTGCTCGACCTGCCCCCGACGTGGGAGCCGCTGGGCTCGGTCGCGGTGGGCCACCCGGCCGACAACCCGCTGGAGCCGCGCCCGCCGCGGGAGCTGACCGAAGGACTGGTGGAACTGTGACGAACGCGCTGCACGCCGACGCGGTGCGCACCCTCACCGGGTGGCGGACGGGCGACAGCGGCCAGGAAGCGCTCCGGCACGGGTTCCTCGCCTTCCTCGCCGCGCGGGAGGACGGCTGCCTGCGGTCCTGCGCGCCCGGGCACCTGACCGCATCGGCGCTCGTGGTGGACGCCGACGCCGAGAACGTGCTGCTGACCCTGCACCCCCGGGTGGGGCGGTGGCTCCAGCTCGGCGGGCACTGCGAGCCGGAGGACGACTCGCTGGTCGGCGCCGCGCTGCGCGAGGCCACCGAGGAGTCCGGCATCGCCGGGCTGGAGATCGACCCGACGCCGCTCCAGCTCGACGTGCACCCGATCACCTGCTCGCTCGGCGTGCCCACCCGGCACCTGGACGTGCGGTTCCTGGTGCGGGCGCCGTTCGGCGCGGCGGCGGTGCGCAGCGACGAGTCGCTCGACCTCCAGTGGTGGCCCGTCGACCAGCTTCCGTCCAATGTGGACACCGTGCCGGAGCTCGTCCGGCTCGCGCTGGCTCAGATCGCGCGGTAGTCGCGGGCGCCGAACCGGGGTCCGCGGCGCTCGCGGCGGACCCCGGACGCCTCGACGTAGCGGACGGCGCGCTGCCGCTGCGGCGCGTAGGGCGCGAGCACCGCCAACATCCCGTCGTCGTCGAGGGGCCGCCCGAGCAACGCGTGCCCCACCACGCTCGGGACGTGGTAGTCGCCGACGCTCACCGCATCCGCGTCGCCCCAGGCCCGCTGGGCGACCTCCGCCGCGGTCCACACCCCGACGCCCGGCACGAGCCGCAGGAGCCGCCGCCCCTCCTCACCCCGCAGCAGCACCGCGCGTTCGAGCCGGTTCGCCACGCCCGCGACGGCGATCAGCGTGCGGCGGCGCGCCCCGTCGACCCCCGCGCGGTGCCACTCCCAGTCCGTGACGGCCCGCAACGCCTGTGCCGTCGGCGGGACGCGGGTGCCCTCCGGCGCCGGCCCGGGCGCGGGAGTCCCGAACCAGCGGCACAGCTCCCGCCACGACCGCCACGCCTCCCGCAGGGTGACCTTCTGCTCCAGCACGGCGGCCACGAGCACGTCCCACACCCGACCGGTCGCTCCGAGCCGCAGCCCCGGATTCCGCCGGCGCGTCTCGGCCACCAGCGGGTGGTGCGCCTCGAAACCGCTGTCGTCGTCGTGCGCGCCGAGCAACGCGGGAACCCCGTCGAGTGCCCACGCCGCGCCCGGCCCCCACGCCGTGGCGTCGACCGCGTCAGCCGCGCGCCGCACCAGGAGGGTCGCCGGCCCGGCGGGCGTCGTCATCGCCCGCCACACGCCTCCGCCGCCGTCCACCCGGAACGCGGGGTCGCCCGAGCCCTTCCGCAACGGGCCCAACACCGCCATCAGGTCCAGCGGGAACTCCGGCCGCCACAACCGGCTCGCCGGCCGCTCGCCCACGACCCCGACAACGCTGACCACCCGCGAAGTCTAGGACCGCCGCGCACCGCCCCCGCACCGCGCTCCACCGCGCTGAGCTCGATCAACGTGCCCGTCGCGGTCCCCGAGCCGGTGCGGGCGGACCCGGCGGGTCAGGCGTCGGTGGAGAAGCGCACGGCGCCGTCGGGCAGGGAGACGCCCGGCCAGACGCGGGCGCCGTCGAGCAGCTCGCAGCGCGCGCCGATGACCGCGTCGTCGCCGATCACGACGTCCCGCAGGACCGCGCCATCGCCGATCCGCGCGTTGGCGCCGACGACACAGCGCTCCACGACCGCGCCGGCGCCCACGACCGCGCCGTCGAACAGGACCGAGCCGTCGATCCGGGCGCCGGAGCCGACCATGCAGCCCGCGCCGACGGTGGAGCCGCCGACCAGCGCGGCGTCATCCCGCACCAGAGCGCCGTCCAGCACGATCGCGCCGCCCGGCTCGCCGGGGAGCGCGGCCGAGGGCGCAATGCCGCGCACCAGGTCCGCGCTGCCCTGCACGAACGCGGCCGGCGTTCCGAGGTCCAGCCAGTAGGAGGCGTCCACGTGCCCCTGCAGGCGCGCGCCGGCGGCCAGCAGGCCGGGGAAGGTCTCCCGCTCCACCGACACCGGGCGCCCGGCGGGGATCTCTTCGATCACCTCGCGGCGGAACACGTAGCAGCCGGCGTTGATCTGGTCGGTCGGCGGGTTCTCGGTCTTCTCCAGGAAGGCCGTCACCCTGCCCTCGGCGTCCGTGGGCACGCAGCCGAACCGGCGGGGGTCGGTCACCTTCACCAGGTGCAGCGTGACGTCCGCGTTGACCTCGCGGTGCGTGCCGACCACGGCGGGCAGGTCCACGCCGGAGAGGATGTCGCCGTTGAACACCATCACGTCGTCGGCGCGCAGGCGGTCGGCGACGTTGCGGATGGCGCCCGCGGTGTCCAGCGGCTCGCTCTCGACCACGTACTCCAGGTCCAACCCCAACGCGGCCCCGTCACCGAAGTGCTCCTCGAACACCGACGCCTTGTACGAGGTGCCGAGCACCACGTGCGTGATGCCGGCGGCGCGGATGCGGGAGAGCAGGTGGGTGAGGAAGGGCACGCCCGCGGTCGGCAGCATCGGCTTGGGCGCGGACAGCGTGAGCGGGCGCAGCCGGGTGCCCTTGCCACCGACCAACACGACCGCGTCCACCCCCCGCAGCGGTTCCGGCGACGGACGCTGGGTGGCCGACATGCCGTTGACTCCTCCTCATTCCTACGGGACCCCGTTAGGGGGAATACTCTGGCAGAGCAATCTCAGCACGCGGGCGTCGGACCCGCCGCAATACACCTGGAGAGGTCAGCGATGGACCCTCGCGAGCGTGCCGACGAACTCCTGGCGAGGGCCAGGGCCCGTGGTGGCTTCGTCGTCACGCCGGACTCCGCCACCTCGCCGATGGACGCGGCGAACACCATCCAGATTCCGCGCATCGTGGTCGACTCGGTCGATCCGCGCAACGCGGGCGACCTGGAGTCAACGCTCATCCTCCCGCCGACACCGTCGCCGGCCCGTCCCCCGGCGCCCGGAGCCGGCGGCCAGAACCCGGCGCTGCCGCCACCGCCCGGCCAGTCCGGCCACCTCGCGCCCCCACCCGGCCAACCCGGCGGGTTCGGGCCGCAGGGCTCGCAGGCGGCCCCGAAGCCGTACACACCCCCGCAGCGTCGGCCGCAGGGCGGTCGCTGAACTCCCCCCTCGCATCGCTCCCCGGGCATGATGACGTGACCCGGGGACCTCGGGTGGCCCTCACCAGGGAAAACGTGGTGAAGGCCACCTCGGGAGCCGGACCGCGCCTCAGCGCTCACCGGCGCGCGCCTCCAGCCGGGACCGCACCGCGAGCCCCGCCTTCACCGCCAGCCGCAGCGGCGCCCAGACCGGACCGCGGTGCCGGTCGGCGATGAACTGGTAGGCGCTGTCGTGGTGCGCGGCGAGCATCCGGGCCGACGAGTGCCGCGTGGAGTGGCCGCCGATGTGCGTCACCTCGGCCGTGGGCACGTAGACGTTCTGCCACCCGGCCCTGGCGAGCCGGTCCCCGAGGTCGACGTCCTCGAAGTACATGAAGTAGCGCGGGTCGAACCCGTCGACGGAGTCGAAGGCCGTGCGCCGCAGCAACAGGCACGAGCCGGACAGCCACCCGGCGGCGCGCTCGACGACCGCCGTGTCGGACTGGCGGTAGGCCCGGCTCCACGGGTTGGCCGGCCAGACCCTGCCGAGCACCGCGTGGCCGACACCCTTGCCCAGCGAGGGAACCAGCCGCGCCGACGGGTAGACCGCACCATCCGGCTCCCGCACCAGCGGCCCGAACGCGCCGCCGCGCCGCCACCGCCCGGCCGCCGCCAGCAGCTCGTCCAGCGAGCCGGGCGCCCACTCGACGTCCGGGTTCGCCACGACGACCCAGCCGACCTCGGGGGGAAGCTGCGCGATCGCCCGGTTCGCCGCCGTGCCGTACCCCAGGTTCGCGCCGGTGCGGAACAGCTCGACGCCGTCCCGCTCCGCGGCGCGCTCGGGCGCGCCGTCCACCGAGCCGTTGTCGGCGAGCACCACCCGGACCTGGCGCGTTGTCGCCGTGGCGAGGGTGTCCAGGAAGCGCTCCAGCGCCTCTCCTGGCGAGTAGGTGACGGTCACGACGGCGAGCTCGTCGCCGTAGGGCGTGGTCTGCTGGGGCTGGCTCACGCCGCCACATTCTGCCGCTGCCGCGTGGCGGCCACCCGCACCGCCGTCCCGCCGGGCACGGTCACCGACCGCGGCGGCGCAGCACGTGCGCCCGCCCGTACGCCTCGCGGTGCCGGACCGAGCTCGCCGCCCAGGAGAACTCCTTGGACCGCCGCTGCGCGGCGCTGGCGAGCGCCGACCGGCGCGCGGGGTCGTCCAGCAGGTCGCCGAGCGCGCCGGCGATGTCGCCGGCCCCGACGCCGCAGTAGGCCACCGTGTCCCCGCCCACCTCGGGCAGGCTCAGCCGCCGCGTGGTCAGCACGCACGCGCCGCAGGCCATCGCCTCCAGCACCGGCAGGCCGAACCCCTCGCCGAGGCTCGGGTAGGCGACCAGCTCCGCCCCGCCCAGGAACCCGGCGAGCCCCTCGAACGGCAGGTAGCCGGCCCGGATCACCCGGACCCGGTGCGGCACGGTGTCCAGGGCGCGCTCCACCTGGCCGTCCCAGCCGGGCTGGCCGGCGAGCACGAGCGCGGGCGCGTCGGCCCTGCCCTGGCAGGCCCTGGCGAACCCGCGGATCAACGCGGGCACGTTCTTGCGCGGCTCCAGCGCGCCCAGGAACGCCACGTACGGGGTTCCCTCCAGGGCCAGGTCGCGCCGGACGGCGGCGACCTCCTCGGGCGTCGGCGGGTGGAACCGCTCGGTGTCGACGCCGTGGTGCGCGACCTGGAGCGCCCTGCGGTCGGCCCCGGCCACCCGCACCAGCTCGTCGGCGGTGGCCCTGCTGGGCACGATGTTCAGCTCGGCCCGCCGCAGCGACGCCCTGGTCCACGCCCGGAAGAACCGGGCCTTGACCGAGGAGTGCAGACCGGCGTCGGTGAAGAAGGTCGCGTCGTGCAGCGTAACGACGGAGGCGACCGGATTGGCCAACGGCGTGGTGTAGTGCGGTGAGTGCAGCACGTCCACGTTCAGTCGGCGGACCAGCCTGGGCAGGGTGGTCTGCTCCCAGGTGAGCCGGGCGGTGCGGGTGGCGACCGACTCGGCGGCCGGCACCACCCTGGACCCCGGCGCGAGCCGGGTGAACAACTCGGCGTCCCTGGGCTGGCAGACGACCGTCAGGCGGGCGCCGTCGGAGTCCAACGCGGCCACCAACGCGTCCACGTAACGGCCGACGCCACCGCGGTCGGCAGGGACGGCGGTCGCGTCGACGAGCACGCTGGGGTCGGCGAGTGGCACCAGGGAAGCCTAAGGCTCGCGGTGACCGGCCAGGTCCCGTTTGGTCGAGTCGCGCACCACTTGGCGGCACCCCCGGCGCCGGCGCGGCCGGCCGTCGTCGCTCAGCGCAACCCCCCGCGCCGGGCTCCGTGCAATTCCAGGTGTACTCGCCAGACGGCCTCGGCCGCGCTGGTCCACGCGAACCCGGCGGCGCGCCGCCGTCCGGCCTCGGCCATCTCCGCGCGCCGTGCCGGGTCGTCGGCGACCGCCCGCAGGGCGCGGGCCAGCCCGGCGGCGTCGCCCCGCTTGACCACCACCCCCGCGCCGCCGGCGACCTCGACCAGGGCCGGCGCGTCGGAGTGCACGACCGGCACGCCGGCGGCCATCGCCTCCAGCACCGGCAGGCCGAACCCCTCGGCCATGCTCGGCGCGGCCAGCACCCTGGCCCGGTGCAGCACGACGGCGAGCTCCTCGTCGCTGACCCGCCCCAGCACGACCAGGCGCTCCGCCGGCAGGTAGTGCCGCCGGGCCAGCGCCACCGGGTCCACCCCGCCCCAGCCGGGCGCGCCGGCCAGGACCAGCGGCAGGTCCGGCGCGTCGGCCCGGCCCATCGCCTCTACCAGGGTCTCGACGCCCTTGCGCGGCTCGATCGTGCCCACCGCGAGCACGTACTCCGCGGGCAGCCCGAGCCGGGCCACGACACCGTCGGCCACCCCGGCCGGCGGCGGCGTCGCGAGCGCCGCGGGCACGCCCTCGCCGACCACGTGCACCCGGGCCCCGCCCGGGGCGTGCCGGCCGAGCTCGGCGGCGACGGCGGACGTCGGCACGACCAGGGCGTCCGCCCGGTCCGCCGCCCGCCGGATCACCTTCCGGTGCCACAGGGCGCCCCGGCGGGTGAGGGTCTCCGGGTGGGTCCACGGCACGGTGTCGTGCACCGTCACGACCAGGGGGCGGTTCCGCCGGCTGGCGGGCGGCGCGAGCGGCGTCGGCGCGTGCACGGCGTCCCCACCCGGCCACAGCGGCACGCCCTGCTCCCATGCGGCCACCAGGGCCCGGCGGGGCAGCGGCAGCACCCGGGGGCCGGCCACGCCGGGGATGACCGCGGCGGACGGGTCGGCGTGCCGGGAGACCACCCCGCCGACCTCCCAGCCCGCCGGCGCGGTCGCGGCCAGCGCCGCGGCCAGTTCCGCGGTGTAGCGGCCGGTCCCGCCCGGCACCGGGGCCAGGAGCTGCTCGGTGATCACGACGAGCTGGGGCACGGCGGCCAGCCTCCCACAGGCGGACGCGCACGGCGGGCACCGCCACCGCGCTCCCCGCGGCCAGTCGGCGGTCCCGCCGACCTCGTCCCGTCGGCCCGTTCCCACCCGACGGCCGGCCCATGCCCAGAACCAGGGCGTGCTCGCGGGGGTGATGCGAGAGAAGGCATCGTCGACCAGTAGGCCCTTGGTGATGGCCTCGCGATTGCCGCTGGTCAGTCACATCGTCAGAAGAACGCCGTCGCCCGCACTGATCAGTTGGCACGTGCGGCCGGGGCGAGCCCGGTCGACGCGCGAAGGGGCACAGCGCCGCCATCCCGGGAGCGGGGGCGCCACGGCGTGCGGAGCTGGCCGGGGGCCACCTCGATCAGCGGGCTCGATCGGGGGGTGGGTCGGACGGCGGAGCCACCCGGGGCGCGCCCGGGCCGGAAGCGGCTCCTAGGGTTTCCGCCCGTGGCGGAACAGGCGGAACAGGCCGCGCAGGTGGAACACCGGACGGCTCGCACCACCGTGGTGGTCGTGACGTGGCGGGGCCGCGAGCACGTCGGGGAGTGCCTGGACGCGCTCGCCGCCCAGGATCGTCCACACCGGACACTCGTGGTCGACAACGCCTCCGACGACGGCACCGCCGCGGTGCTGGCCGCGCACCCCGGCCGGCCGCACGTGCTCCGCCTCGGCCGCAACCTCGGGTACGCCGGCGGACTCGCCGCAGCTCTGTCCACTGTGGACACTCCGCTGGTCGCGTGGCTCAACGACGACGCCGCCCCGGAGCCGGGCTGGCTCGCCGCGCTGGAGGACGCCCTCGACGCCGACCCCGGCGTCGCCGCCGCCGGCTCGCTCCTGCTGTCCGCCGACGGCTCCGTCCAGTCCGCCGGCGTGCGGCTCACCGCCGACGGGCACGGCGCGGACCTGCCCGAGCCCCCGCCCAGCGACGACGAGCCGTTCGGCTTCTGCGGCGGCGCGGCGCTGACCCGCGTCGACGCGCTGCGCGCGGTGGGGGGCGTGCCCGCCGACTTCTTCTGCTACTACGAGGACACCGACACCGCGTGGCGGCTCCGCCTGGCCGGCCGGCGGATCGTGACCGTCCGCACCGCCAGGGTCGGCCACCGGCACGGGGCGAGCAGCCAGCCCGGTTCTGTGCGGTTCCACCGGTGGAACGAGCGCAACCGCCTGCTGATGCTGCTGCGCTGCGCGCCGGCCGGCGTCGCGGCCCGGGAGCTGGCCCGCTTCGCGCTGATCACCGCCCTGCTCCCGGCGCGCCGCGCGCTGGGCCGTCCGGTGCCCGACGCCGCGAACTTCCGCCTCTCCCTGCGCCTGGGCGTGCTGGGCCAGGTGCTGTCGCGGCTGCCGGCGACCGTGGCCGCCCGGCGGGAGATCGGGCGGCACGCCGCTGTGAGCCGCGCCACCGTCTGGCGGCGGTGGGCCGGCCGCTGAGCGGCTTCCCCGGCTGGTGCGGGTGGCCGCCCGACGCGGACCGTGGCCGACGTCACGGGGCGCGGGCGCGGGCCGACCGGCGGTCGGCGGACCAACCTTCCGGTACCCGCCCCGCCACCCGACGTGATGAGGCACGCTATGCGCACCGAAGAACCGCCCGTGGGCCCAGCGCCGGCGACGTCGGTTCGAGGGGGAACCGACGTGACGGAAGGAGCCCGAGGTGCCGGAGCAGGGGATGCTGCCCCTGGTGTCCGTGGTGGTGGTCAACTACCGCGGGGCCGACGACACCATCACCTGCCTGCGCGCCCTGCGCTCGGAGGTGGACTACCCGGCCGACCGGCTGCAGGTGATCTGCGTCGACAACGCGTCGGGTGACGGGAGCGCTGAGCGCATCCGCCAGGCGGTGCCCGACGTCGACCTGATCGAGTCCGAGGACAACCTGGGCTTCGCCGGTGGCTGCAACCTGGGCGTCGGGTACGCCAGGGGCGAGGTGCTCGCCTTCCTCAACAACGACGCCCGCCCCGACCGCGACTGGGTGCGCGCGGCGGTCGCCGCGCTGCGCGCCGAGCCCACGGTCGGCGCGGTGGCCAGCAAGGTCCTCGACTGGGACGGCACGACCGTCGACTTCGTCGACGGCGGCCTGACCTGGTTCGGCATGGGCTACAAGCGGCACGCGGGGCAGCCGGTGGCCGAGGTCTCCCCCGACCAGGTCGACGCCCCGAGGGACGTGCTGTTCGGCACCGGGTCGGCGATGTTCGTGCGCACCGAGCTGTTCCGCGAGCTCGGCGGGTTCGACGACCGCTACTTCATGTTCTACGAGGACGTCGACCTGGGCTGGCGGCTCAACCTGCGCGGCTGGCGCGTGCGGTACGAGCCGCGGTCGCTGACCTACCACCGGCACCACGGCTCGATGGGCGAGGTGCACTCCGCGCGCGAGTTCTACCTGCTGGAGCGCAACGCGCTCGCCACCCTCTACAAGAACCTCTCCGACGAGAGCCTGGCCAGGGTGCTGCCCGCCGCGCTGGCGCTGGCCGTGCGCAGGGCGACCGCCAGGGGCGACCTGGACGCCACCCAGCTGGAGATCACCCGCCGGCCGGCCAGCCGCGCCGAGGACGAGGCCCCGGTGGCGGTGCCCAGGGAGGCGCTGGCCGGCGTGCTGGCGATCGACCAGTTCGTCGAGCTGCTGCCGTCGCTGGCCGAGTCGCGGCGGGTGGAGCAGGCCTCGCGCGTGCGCACCGACGCGGACCTGGTCCCGTTGATGCGCAAGGCGATGGAGCCCGCCTACCCGCTGCCGCGCTACCTCGCCGCGCACGACGTGCTGGTCGAGGCGTTCGGGCTGGAGGAGGTGTTCGGCCGGCCGCGGCGGATCGTCGTGATCACCGGCGACGCGATCGGCGAGCGGATGGCCGGCCCGGCGATTCGCGCGTGGCACATGGCCGACGTGCTGTCCGGCGAGCACGACGTGCGCCTGGTGACGGTGAACCCGCAGTGCGCGCCGCCGCGCTCGGCGTTCCCCGTGCTGCACAGTCGGCCCAGGGATCTGGGCGAGCACGTCGACTGGGCCGACGTGGTCGTGCTGCAGGGCCACGTGCTGGAGATGGTGCCCCAGCTCAAGCAGGCCGACTCGACGAAGATCGTCGTCTGCGACGTCTACGACCCGATGCACCTGGAGCTGCTGGAGCAGGGCAAGGACGGCGACGACGAGCGGCGCCGGCTGGACCTGATCGGCGTGACCAACGTGCTCAACGCGCAGCTCCAGCGCGGGGACTTCTTCCTGTGCGCCTCGCAGCGGCAACGGCACTTCTGGCTCGGCCACCTGGCCGCGCTCGGCCGGCTCACCCCGGCGCTGTACGACACCGACCCCACCGTCCGGTCGCTGCTCGCCGAGGTGCCCTTCGGCCTGCCGGGCAAGGCCCCCGAGCGCACCCGGTCGGCGATCAAGGGCGTCGTGCCGGGCATCGGCGAGGACGACAAGGTCGTGCTGTGGGCGGGCGGCGTCTACAACTGGTTCGACCCGCTCACGCTGGTCCACGCGGTCGACCGCCTGCGCGGCTCGCACGACGACGTGCGGCTGTTCTTCCTCGGCATGAAGCACCCCAACCCGGACGTGCCCGAGATGGGGGTCGCCGGGCAGACCCGCCGGCTGGCCCAGCGGCTCGGCCTGGTCGACCGGCACGTCTTCTTCAACGAGACCTGGGTCCCGTACCACGAGCGGCAGAACTGGCTGCTGGACGGCGACTGCGGCGTCACGACGCACTACGAGCACGTGGAGACCGAGTTCGCGTTCCGCACCCGCGTGCTGGACTACCTGTGGGCCGGGCTGCCGATCGTGACCACGGACGGCGACTCGTTCGCCGACCTGGTGCGCCGCGAGCGGTTGGGCGTGGTGGTCCCCGCCGAGGACCCCGAGGCGCTGGCCGACGCGTTGGAGCGGGTCCTCTACGACACGGAGTTCGCCGCCGGCTGCCAGGAGCGCATCGCCCTGGTGCGCGAGCGGTTCACCTGGGAGCACGTCCTGTCCCCGCTGGTCGACTTCTGCCGCAACCCCCGGCCGGCCGCCGACCGGCTGCGCGGCAGCCACGCGCCGCTGGTGCGCCCGGCGCCGCTGGGCGTGTCCGGCCGCATCCGACGGGACCTCTCGCTGGTCAAGGAGTACCTGGACGCCGGGGGCGCGGCCGAGGTGGCCAAGCGCGCCACCGGTCGGCTGCGCCGGATCGCCTCGGAACGGTTGCGCGGCAATGGCTCGCGGTAGCCGACGGGTGCGGGTGCTGCTCGACGGCACCCCGTTGTTGGGGCACCGCACCGGAATCGGCCGCTACACGGCCGCGCTCGCCGAGGAGCTCGCGAGTATGTCCACTGTGGACGTACGTGCGGTGGCGTTCACGGTGCGGGGCTGGCGGGCACTGAGGTCCGTGCTGCCGCACGGGTTGCGGGCGCGGGGCCTGCCCGCGTCGGCCCGCCTGCTGCGGCAGTGCTGGCTGCGCGGCCCCTTCCCGCCGGTCGAGCTGCTCGCCGGCCCGGCCGACGTCGTGCACGCGACCAACTTCGTGCTGCCGCCGGCCGTGCGCGCCGGCGGCGTGCTGACGATCCACGACCTGGCCTTCCTCGACCGGCCGGACGAGCTGCCCCCGGTTGAGCGGGACCTGCCCGAGCTCGTCCGGCGCTCGGCCCAGCGGGCCGCCGTCGTCTGCACGCCGACCGCGGCCGTGGCCCGCGTGGTGGTGGACCGGCTGGCGGTGCCGGAGGACAAGGTGACGGTGACCCCGCTGGGCGTCGACCCGGCGTGGTTCGCCGCGCGCGCCCCCGGCGAGCAGCTCCGCCGCCGCCTCGGCCTGCCGGAGCGGTACCTGCTCTTCGTCGGCGCGGACGGGCCGCGCAAGGGGCTGCCGCACCTGCTGGCCGCGCACCGGGCCCGCCCCGAGCTGCCGCCCCTGGTGCTCACCGGCCCGAGCGGCGGGCTTCGCGTGTCCAATGTGGACGGTCGCGTGCTGCGAACCGGCTACCTGTCCGATGTGGACCTCAGGAGCGTCGTCGCCGGGGCCGCCGCGCTGGTGCTGCCCTCCAGGGACGAGGGTTTCGGGCTGCCCGTCCTGGAGGCGCTGGCGTGCAGCGTGCCGGTGGTGTGCTCGGACGTCCCCGCGCTGCGGGAGGTGGCCGGCGGCCACGCCTGGCACGTGCCCGTCGGCGACGTCGAGGCACTTGGCGCGGCGTTGACCGAGGCCCTGGAGTCCACCGAGGACGCCCAGACGTTGGCGGCCCGCCGCGCCCGCGCGTCGGAGTTCACGTGGCGTCGGTGCGCGGAGACCACCATCGCCGCCTACCACCGCGCCGCGCCCTGACCGGTCCGGGTCCGGTGGTGGCGCGCGCCGCCGGACCCGGTCAGCCCCCGTCAGAACTCCGGGGGCAGAACTCAGCGGCCGGAGCCGAAGAGTCGGAGCTGGGGGTCAGGCGAAGGCGCCCGCGGCGAACGCGGCGGTGAGCGCCTCGCGCCAGGGCCGCAACGGCGTCAGGCCGGCGTCCCGCCACGCGGCGCCCGAGAGCACCGAGTAGGCCGGGCGCGGCGCGGTCCGCGGGAAGTCGGCGGTCGTGCAGGGACGGACGCGGGTCACGTCCGCGCCCAACTCCTCGAACACGGCGCGGGCGAGCCCGAACCAGGTGGTGTCGCCGGCGTTCGTGCAGTGCAGCACCCGCGCGGCCGGGCCACGGCCGACGGCGACCGCGCGCGCCAGCTCCAGCAGGCCGGCGGCGAGGTCGGCCGACCAGGTCGGCGTCCCGCGCTGGTCGTCGACGACGGCCAGCGTCTCCCGCTCCCGCTCCAGCCGGCACATCGTCTTCACGAAGTTGGCGCCGTGCGCGCCGTAGACCCAGGCGGTGCGCACCACCCAGCCGCGCTCGCAGCCCCGCAGCACCTCCCGCTCGCCGGCGAGCTTGCTGCGCCCGTAGACCGACTGCGGCCCGGTCGGGTCCTCGGGCTCGTAGGGCCGGTCGCCGTCGCCGGGGAACACGTAGTCGGTGGAGACGTGGAGCAGCGGGACGCCCTGCGCGGCGCACGTCGTCGCCAGCAGCCGCGGCCCGTCCGAGTTCACCTGGAACGCCCGCTCGACGTCCGACTCGGCCGCGTCCACCGCCGTGTACGCCGAGGCGTTCACCACCACCGGCCGCAGCCCGGCGTCCCGCGCCGCCGCGGCCAGGACGGCGACCGCGTCGGCGACCGCCTCCCGGTCCGTGACGTCCAGCTCGCCGGAGCCGGGGGCGTGGGCGAAGCCCACCTCCGGGGCCGCGTCGGCCAGGACGGCCAGGTCGCGGCCGAGCTGACCGCGGCCCCCGGCCACCAGGAGTGCCAGACCCGTCATCACGAGACCTGCCTACGGGATCGAGTTCGGTGTGCGGACCGGGTGGGCGCTCGGCGCTCAGCCGCGACCGAGCGCCGAGCGCCGCTTGAGCGGCTCCCACCACTCGCGGTTCTCGCGGTACCAGGCCACCGTGCGGGCCAGGCCCTCCTCGAACGGCACGCGCGGCCGGTACCCCAGCTCGCCGGAGATCTTGCTGATGTCGACCGAGTACCGGCGGTCGTGGCCCTTGCGGTCGGTCACGTGCTCGACCATCGACCAGTCGGCGCCCATGGCGGTCAGCAGCCGCTCGGTGAGCTCCCGGTTGGTCAGCTCGGTGCCGCCCCCGATGTTGTAGACCTCGCCCGGCCGGCCGCCCTCGACCACGAGCTGGATGCCCCGGCAGTGGTCGTCGACGTGCAGCCAGTCCCGCACGTTCAGGCCGTCGCCGTAGAGCGGCACCTTCGCCCCGTCCATGAGGTTGGTCACGAACAGGGGGATGACCTTCTCGGGGAACTGGTACGGACCGTAGTTGTTCGAGCACCGCGTGACGCAGACCGGGAGGCCGTGCGTGCGGTGGAAGGCCCTGGCGAGCAGGTCGGAGCTGGCCTTGGACGCCGAGTAGGGCGAGTTCGGCTCCAGCGGGTGGTCCTCCGGCCAGGACCCGCTGTCGATCGAGCCGTACACCTCGTCCGTGGAGACGTGCACGAACTTGCCCACGCCGGCCTCCAGCGCCGCCTGCAGCAGCGTCTGGGTACCCAGGACGTTGGTGAGGACGAACTCGGCGGAGCCCAGGATCGAGCGGTCCACGTGCGACTCGGCCGCGAAGTGCACCACGACGTCGACCTCGGTCATGAGCTTGCCGACCAGCTCGGCGTCGCAGATGTCGCCCCGGACGAACCGCAGCCGGTCGCCGGCGTCGGCGACGGGAGCGAGGTTGGCCTCGTTGCCGGCGTAGGTGAGCTTGTCGAGCACGACGACCTCGGCGTCGGCGAACGCCGGGTAGGCGCCCCCGAGCAGCTCCCGCACGTAGTGCGACCCGATGAAGCCGGCACCACCCGTGACCAGGACTCGCATGTCACCCTTCCTCGCGCCGCTGGCGAGCGTCGGCGTGTCGTCGGCTCGCGCGTCGACCCGGGCGGACGCGCGGAGCGCGTCGCGACATCCGAGCCCGACCTCCTGCCCCCGGGTGATTCCACGGGTTCCTCCGTGTCGGAACACGGGCCCACGGGCAGTCCTCCGGTGCAGTCTGTCACGTCCGAGACAACCCGTACGGCGGGGGCGACGTCTAGTTGTGACGAGAAGCTGCCACGGATCTCACACCGGGTCGTTAGCCTGAACCCCACCGGCCCGGGCTTCGAGCGCCCCGGGCCGGCTTGCGATGTCCTGACGGCGGACACGACGGCGGACGCCGGCTCTGGGAGGTGCACGCGTGAACGAACGGCCACCGCGGCCGGGGGGATCCGGTGGGTTCCCCGGTCAGGGAGTTCCGCCACGCGGACCGGGACCGGCTCGGACGCCGCCGGCCGGCCCCCCGCCGGCCGCCCGGCCCGGTGGTCCGGTCCGCGGCCAGGGTCAGGGCCGACCCGGCCCGCCGCCGGCCGGAGACCCGACCGTCGCCCGCTCCCGCGCCGGCCGCGTCCCGCCGCCCGCCGTCGAGCCGCCCGACCCGAGGACCTCACGTCCGGGTGAGCCGATCGCCCGGCCCGAGCGGATTCACCCCCGCCCCACGAAGGCGCTGCCGACCAGGGCGCTGTCGACCGGCGGGGACCGCCGCCCCGACCGCGACCCCGCCCCGGCGCGGGAGCGGGACCGGCCCCGGCACGGCCTGCGGGCCGTCCTGGTCGCCGGCAAGACCGCGGTGACGCTGGTCTCGGTGGTCGTGCTGGGGGTCACCGGCTACGCGTGGGCCACCTACAAGGACCTCAGCAGCGGCATGACCACCACGAACGTCATCGCCAAGCGGGAGGGCCCGAAGCCGGCCGACGGCGCCACGGACATCCTGCTGGTGGGCAACGACAGCCGCACCGACCCCCAGGGCAACCCGCTGCCCAAGGACGTGCTGGAGCAGCTGCGCGCCGGCGCGAACGAGGGCGAGCTCACCGACACGCTGATCCTGCTGCGCCTGCCGAACGACGGGCGCAAGGCGGTGGCGTTCTCCTTCCCCCGCGACTCCTACGTCCACATCCCGGGCGGCTACGGCCAGCACAAGATCAACTCGGCGTTCGGCCGGTCCAAGCGGGACGCCTTCGAGCGGCTGACCAAGCAGGGCGTGCCCAAGCAGAAGGCCGAGCAGGAGGCGCAGGCCGAGGGCCGCAAGACCACGATCCAGACGATCGAGCAGGTCAGCGGCGTCAAGATCGACCACTTCGCCGAGGTCAACCTGCTCGGCTTCTTCAAGATCACGCAGGCCATCGGCGGCGTCGAGGTCTGCCTCAAGCGCAACACCAAGGACTACAAGTCGGGCGCGGACTTCAAGGCCGGGGTGCAGACCATCTCCGGCGGCGACGCGCTCGCCTTCGTCCGCCAGCGCGAGGACCTGCCGCGCTCGGACCTCGACCGCGTGGTGCGGCAGCAGGTGTTCATGGCCGGTCTGGCCAAGAAGATGCTCTCGGCGGGCGTGCTCACCGACTCGAAGAAGCTCAACGAGCTCATCGAGGCCCTGAAGCAGACGGTGGTGCTGGACGAGGGCTGGGACGTGCTCGGCTTCGCCCAGCAGATGCAGGGCATCACCGGCGGCAGCATCAGCTTCGAGACCATCCCCACCGGACGGCCCGACCTGCCCACCGGCGACGGCCAGGCGGTCCAGGTCGACCCCGCCCAGGTGAAGGCCGCGGTGGCGAAGGCCATCGGCGAGGAGAACGCCGGCAAGTCCGGCGGCTCCCCCTCGCCGACGCCGGCCGCCGACAACTCGCGGGTCACCGTCGACGTGCGGAACTCCTCCGGCGCGGTCGGACTGGCCACGCGGGTGCTGGACTCGTTGGGCGCCAAGGGTTTCACCGCCGGCGACGCGGCGAACGCCCCGTCCCGCAAGGCGTCGGTGGTGCGGCACGCCAAGGGCGAGGAGCCGGCGGCGCGACGCGTCGCCGACGCGCTCGGCGGCCTCGCCGTGGAGCCCGACACCAACCTGCCCGCGGGCCGGGTCCGGGTCTTCCTGGGCGCCGACTACGCCGGCCCCGGCGCGAACGGACTGCTGGCCGGGGGCCTGTTCCAGGCCGAGGCGCCGCAGTCGCCCGCGGAGCCGCAGATCACCGCCAACGGGGTCACCTGCGTCGACTGACCCCGCTCCGGGGCGGGAGTCCGGTGACCCACCGCTCCCGCCTCACCCGGTCGCCCGATCACGAGTACCCTCGTTCGGTTTACCCTCTTTCAGGGGGAAGCACAGGCCGCCGCGTCGCGGCGGGAGAGGGGCAGAAGGTGGAGGACCGGCCCACGCGGACCGGCCCGGACGACGGGCTGCCGGAGGGGGAGGCGCCGTCGGCGCCGGTGGCGCCCGACGTCGTCGAGGCCGCGGCGCCCGCCGCGCGCCGCCCCGGCCGGGGCGGGAAGATCGCGTTGGCGGCCGCGCGCACGGTCGTGGCGCTGGCGTCGGTGGCGGCGCTGACCGTGACCGGTATCGCGTGGTCCAAAGTGGACAGTTTCAACGAGGAGCTGCCCACGACCGACATCCTCGCGAACATCCCGGTCCCGCCCAGCACACCGGCCGACGACGGTGCCGTCGACATCCTCCTGGTGGGCAGCGACAGCCGGACCGATGTGCAGGGGAACCCGTTGCCGGCCAACGTTCTCCGCAAGCTGCGCACCGAGGGAACCGCCACCCTCAACACCGACACGGTGATCCTCGTGCGGGTGCCGCGCTCCGGCGGGCAGGCGCACGCGGTGTCGATCCCGCGGGACACGTCCGTGCCCATCCCGGACTACCGCGAGGACAAGATCAACGCGGCGTACGGGGTCACCAAGGCCCGTGCGGCGCAACGACTCCGGGACCAGGGCGAGCGCGACTCCGCCCGGGTCGAGCAGGAGTCCGACCAGGCCGGCCGGCGCGCGCTGGTGCAGGTCGTGCAGGAGCTGACCGGCGTGCGCGTCGACCACTACGCCGAGGTCAACCTCTACGGGTTCTACCTGCTCACCGAGGCGCTGGGCGGAGTGGACGTGTGCCTGCTGCACGCGACGAGCGACCCGAACTCGGGCGCCCGGTTCCGGGCGGGCCCGCAGACCGTCTCCGGCGGGGACGCGCTGGCCTTCGTCCGCCAGCGGGACGGGCTCCCCCGCTCCGACCTCGACCGGATCGTGCGGCAGCAGGCGTTCCTGGCCTCGGCGGTGAACAAGGTGCTGTCCACCGGCACGCTCACCGACCCGGACCGGCTGTCCGGGCTGCTGGAGGCCGCGCGGCGGTCGGTGGTGCTGGACCAGGGCTGGGACGTGCTCGGCTTCGCCCAGCAGATGCAGGGCATCACCGCCGGCAACGTGGACTTCACCACGATCCCGGTGGGCCAGGTGGGCGTCCTGAACGAGCGGAAGCAGAGCATCATCACCGTCGACGTCGACCAGGTGCGGCGGTTCGTGGCCGGGCTCGCCCCGACCTCGGGCGGCTCGCCCGCCGGGTCGTCCGCGCCGAGCGCGACCTCCTCCGCCAGCGCCCCGCCGAGCTCGGGGGCGCCGGGGACCCCGGATGGCGGGCAGCGGTTGGCGGGCGGGACGATGTTCCGGCCGGACGGCCTCGGCCCCGTCGCGGGTCGGGGAGCGCGCATCCAGCCGGCCGCCGACCCGAACAACGCGGCGCCGATCGCGGCGGGTGGCGTGCCGTGCGTGAACTGAGCTGAGCCAGCGGTGGACCGCGGGCAAGGGATGATCACGCGCGTGGAGCGCGTGGCGGTAGGAGCACGACGCGGGCGACCGGGACGCGGGCGACAGGGGAGCGGACGACGATGAGCATCACCGACAGGCTGCTGGGCGCGCTGCTCGCGGCGGACCCGGGTCGACCGCTGATCACCTACTACGACGACGCCACGGGCGCGAGGGTGGAGCTGTCCCGCGCGACCATCGCGAACTGGGCGGCCAAGACGGCCAACTGGCTCGTGGACGAGCTGGACGCGGAGCCGGGCAGCCCGGTGGCCGTGGCGCTGCCGGCGCACTGGCAGACCGTGGGCGTCCTGCTCGGCGCCTGGTGGTGCGGCGCCGAGGTGACCGACGACCCCGCCGGCGCGCTGGTCGCGTTCACGCGGCCGGACGCCGAGTCGGTCGCGGCGGCCGGCGCGGCCGACCTGGTCGCCGCCGTCGCGCTGGACCCCATGGGGCGCGGGCTGACCGAGCCGCCGGCCGGGTCGGTGGACTACATCTCCTCGGCCAGGGTGCACGGCGACGCGTTCCGCCCCCCGCTGCCGGTCGACGGCGACACCCCCGCCCTCGTAGGGTCCACTGTGGACGAGGTACTGGCCGCGACTCGGGGCCGTGCCGAGGAGTTCGGTCTCGGCGCCGACGACCGCGTTCTGTCCACTGTGGAATGGGAGCTGCCGGGCGGCGTGCTCGACGGCCTGCTCGCGGTGCTGGCGGGCAGCGCCTCGCTGGTCCAGGTCGGCAACCCGGACGTGTCGGCGCTGCCCGCCAGGGCGGCCAGCGAGCGGGTGACCGCGACGCTGGGGGTCGAGCTGCCCGGCGTCAGGCGGCTGCCGGCTCCGACGCGCGGCTGACCGCGCGGCGTCCGAACAGGACGCGGTCCAGGCTGTAGGCGCCGCCGTTGAAACCCAACGCGATCGCGGCGGCGGCCAGCACCAGGACGTACTCGAAACCCTTCGGCAGGAACAAGCCGTTGGAGTGCACGAAGAACAACGCGCCGAACATGGCGAACGCCTGGAGCAGGCCGACCAGCGGGAGCAGGAGCCCGACGATCAGCGCCGCCCCGCCGGCGAACTCGACGAGCGCGGTGAACCAGGCCGACAGGGTCGGCAACGGAATGCCGATCTTGTCGAAGCCCGTCGCCGTGGCGCCCATGCCGTTGGTGACGAGCTTCTGCCACCCGTGGGCCATGAAGACCACGCCGATGGCGATGCGGGCGAACAACAATGCGAGGTCACGGATCCACGCCGGCAACTGCATCTGTCATCTCCTCGGATGCTGGGTGGTGGCAGGCGACCAGCCAGATCGGGGACGCCCGTTCGGGAACGAGGGATGTCGAGCCACGGCGGTCCGCCGATCAAACCGCAGCGGGCGCGACGGGCACAAGACTGCCCGGGGTTAGGTGAAATTTCAATCAAACCGGTCGGTCCGTGGCCCCGGTCACGCCTCCGGCCACGGCCCACGGGATCGTCGCGCCCTGGAGCCGCACGCCTTCGGCTCTGGCGAGCGAAAACCGGCGAGAGCTCACGCCGTGTGCCTGCCGGTCGCGCGGTGGTGGCGTGCAGTAGCGGCGCGTCGCCCACTGGCGTGGTGCTGTGTCTCCCGATCCGGTGATGACGCGTTCACCCGTCAGGACTGGCGGGAACGGCGGGTGATGCGTGCTCCGGAGGGGAGGTGTCTGTCATGGAGCCGTTCGAGGAGATCACACCGTGTGAGCCGGACGTGGTGCCGGTTACTGGTACCGCGTCATACGTGGTTGCTGTCATCCGCGGCCACGGGCTCGGGTCACAGCACGAAGAAGGGGCGGACCAGACATCCACCCCTTCCTGTTGACCCCGCCGGCCGGAACTGGCGACGCCTGCCGAAGTCCTCGCAGGGTCAGCCGGTCAGCGCGGCGATCCGCCATCCCGACTGGCCGAGCCCGGGGGGGCGCTCCTAGTGGAACACCGAGCGCCTCCAGCACTTCCGCGTGGGCCAACGTGGCCGTGGGCGGACTGTTCACGACCCCGGAACGACCGACGGCCCGGAGGCGTCCCGAACACGAGGAACGGGGAGCCTCCGGGCCGTCGGCGAGATCGTCGACCTAGCCCCGGAGCAGGGCGCGGGACATGACGACCCGCTGGATCTGGTTGGTGCCCTCGTAGATCTGGGTGATCTTGGCGTCGCGCATCATGCGCTCCACCGGGAAGTCCCTGGTGTAGCCGGCGCCGCCGAACAGCTGCACCGCGTTCGTGGTGACCTCCATCGCCACGTCCGAGGCGAAGCACTTGGCGGCGGCGGAGATGAAGCCGAGGTTCGGCTCGCCCCGCTCGGCCCGCGCCGCCGACACGTAGACCATGTGCCGCGCGGCCTCGACCTTCATCGCCATGTCGGCGAGCATGAACTGCACGCCCTGGAAGTCGCCGATCGCGCGGCCGAACTGCTTGCGGTCCCTGACGTAGGCGATCGAGGCGTCCAACGCGCCCTGCGCGATGCCCACCGCCTGCGCGCCGATCGTCGGCCGCGTGTGGTCGAGGGTGGCCAGCGCCGTCCTCAGACCGGTGCCGGGCTCACCGATGATCCGGTCCACCGGGATCGCGCAGTCCTGGAAGTGGATCTCCCTGGTCGGCGAGCCCTTGATCCCGAGCTTGCGCTCCTTCGACCCCACCTCGAAGCCGGGGTCGTCCCTGTGCACCACGAACGCGGAGATCCCCTGCGACGGCTTCGCCGCGTTCGGGTCGGTCACCGCCATCACGGTGTACCAGGTCGACTCGCCGGCGTTGGTGATCCAGCACTTGGTGCCGTTGAGCACCCAGTGGTCACCGTCCAGCCGGGCCCTGGTGCGCATCGAGGCGGTGTCCGAGCCGGCCTCCCGCTCGCTCAGCGCGTACGAGGCCATGGCCTCCCCGCTGGCGACCGAGGGCAGGACCTGCTTCTTCAGCTCCTCCGACGCCGACAGCAGGATCGGCATCGTGCCGAGCTTGTTGACCGCGGGGATCAGCGAGGACGAGGCGCAGACCCGCGCCACCTCCTCGATGACGATGCACGTCGCCACGGAGTCCGCGCCCTGGCCGTCGTAGGCCTCGGGCACGTGCACGGCGGCGAACCCGGACTTGACCAGGGCGTCGTGCGCCTCGACCGGGAAGCGCTCCTCCTCGTCGACGACCGCGGCGTGCGGGGCGATCTCCTTCTCGGCGAGCGCGCGAACCGCCTCCCGCAGCGCCTCGTGCTCCTCGGCGAGCTGGTAGGTGCCGAAGCTCGGGTTCACCTGAGTTACCTCCCAGTAGCCACTTCGCTGACCAGGATGTTAGCCCTCGTTCACCGGAGGACGTCTGTGCCCTGCGTCGCAACCGCCAGCCTGCCACGATCGGGGGAAGCGCGGCGAGAGCCGCGCGGCGCCAGGGCGGGCGAGCCCACCCGGGCGCCGGGACCAGCCAGAACCCGAACCGTGCCGGGCCGGATCGAGCCAGATCGGATCGGGCCGGATCGGATCGGGCCGAACCGCCGTCAGGAGCCGGTGACCCGCTCCCGCAACGCGGCGTCCTTGCCCAGCACCATCCGCTCCAGGTCGGCCTGGAAGGCGGCCATCTTCTGCTGCAGGGCGGGGTCCGTCGCGGCCAGCACGCGCACCGCGAGCAGACCCGCGTTGCGGGCGCCGCCCACCGAGACCGTCGCCACCGGCACGCCCGCCGGCATCTGCACGATCGACAGCAGCGAGTCCATGCCGTCCAGGTGCTTCAACGGCACCGGCACGCCGATCACCGGCAGGACCGTCGCCGAGGCCACCATGCCCGGCAGGTGCGCGGCGCCGCCGGCGCCCGCGATGATCACCCGCAGGCCCCGCCCCGCGGCCTCCCGCGCGTAGTCCAGCATCCGCTGCGGGGTGCGGTGCGCGGAAACCACGCCCACCTCGAACGGCACGTCGAACTCGGCGAGCGCCTGCGCCGCCGCCTCCATCACGGGCCAGTCGGAGTCACTGCCCATGATCACGCCGACCAACGGGTTGTCCGCCACGCCCTACTCCTTCCGTGGGACCCCACGACCGCGGGGTACGTCTGGTTCCGGCGCCGACCGCCCCCAGCGCCAGCGCCAGCGCCAGCGCCGCCGGACGCCAGGCGCCGGGCGGTCCGGCGGCGGGGCTCAGTGGATCTGGTGGCCGTCCAACCACACGGCGTGCGACAGCCAGTGCGCCGCCAGGCGGGCCTTCTCCCGCGCCTGCTCCATCCGCTCGCCGAGCACGTTGACGTGGCCGACCTTGCGGCCGGGGCGCTCCGCCTTGCCGTAGAGGTGGACGTGCGCGTCCGGGTACCGGGCGAACAGGTGGTGCAGCCGCTCGTCAACGCCCATCTCGGGGACGGTCGGCGCGCCGAGGACGTTCGCCATCACCACCGCGGGCGCCACCGGGTCCGTCGCGCCGAGCGGGTAGTCGAGCACGGCCCGGAGGTGCTGCTCGAACTGCGAGGTCAGCGACCCGTCCATGGTCCAGTGGCCGGAGTTGTGCGGCCGCATGGCCAGCTCGTTGACCAGGATGCCCGCGTCGGTGTCGAACAGCTCGACCGCCAGCACGCCCACGACGCCCAGCTCGTCGGCCACCCGCAGGGCGAGCTCCTGCGCGGACTCCGCCAGCTCCAGGTGCACCTCGGGCGCGGGCGCGAGCACCTCGACGCAGATGCCGTCCTTCTGCACCGTCTGCACCAACGGCCACGCGGCGCCCTGCCCGAACGGGGAGCGGGCGACCAGGGCGGCGAACTCCCTGCGCAGCGGCACGCACTGCTCGACGAGCAGCGGGGTGCCGGCCTCCAGCAGCTCGGGCACCACCCGCTGCGCGCTCTCCGGGGTGTTGAGCATCCACACGCCGCGGCCGTCGTAGCCGCCGCGCGCCGCCTTCAGCACGCACGGCCAACCGAACTTCGCGCCGAAGGCCGTCACGTCGTCCAGCCGGGTGACCTCGGCGAACGGCGGCACGGGCAGGCCGAGGTCGGCGAGCTTGCGCCGCATCACCAGCTTGTCCTGGGCGTGCACCAGGGCGTCCGGGCCGGGGTGGACCTTGACGCCGTCCGCGACCAACGCGTGCAGGTGCTCGGTCGGCACGTGCTCGTGGTCGAAGGTCAGCACGTCGCAGCCGCGGGCGAAGGCGCGCAACGCGTCGAGGTCGGTGTGGTGGCCGAGCACCACGTCCCTGGCGACCAGGGCGGCCGGATCGCTGTCGGAGACGGACAGCACGCGGAGGGACTGGCCGAGCGGGATGGCGGCCTGGTGGGTCATCCGGGCGAGCTGCCCGCCGCCCACCATGCCAACGACGGGGGTGCCGGTGCGGGGGTCCACGGGTTCGTCAGCCTAACGGAGCAGGGCGGACGGTCCGAACGGCACCGCCCGACTCCGCGTCGCGCGCCCGGCGCGCCAGCTCCTGGAGGCCCTCGGGCGCCCCGCCGGGCCGCCTCCCACCTCTCCCGGGACAGCCCCCACCCGCCCTGGGGGGCGAGCCCTGCTCCAGCCTACCGATCACGGCCCGGCCGCCGCAGGACACGAACCCCGACCTGTGGACAACTTGAGCACCTGTGGACAACTCGCCCCCGGGTCAACACGGAGGGTGAGACCCGACCCCTCCGCCGGGTACGAAGCCACGACAACCGGAGGACACTCCGAAACCTGGTCATTTCCCGGGAGCGGCCAGCACCACACCAGCAGCGACAGGGGAGACCAGCGGGCGCTCCCGCCTCACCCGGTCGGGGCCGGCCGACCACGCCTTCGGGTCAGCCGACCACCGTTGAACCACCAGTACCTTGATCATCGCCTGCTGGACGCCGAGCTCGTCGTCACGCCCCGCGAGCACCGCGGCCACGGACGGGCAACCGATCACGGGGCTCTCCCCGCGCCGAACACTCCCCGCCACCGGACCCCCGGGCCACGGGAAACCACCACCGGCGGTCCCCCGAAACGATCAACGACGGCCCGCTCCTCCCCCGACCTCTGGGCCGAATACACCAACGGGGTGACGGTGTCCGCCCCAATTCGTGACACCGTTCGGCGTGACGAAATCCGGTCCCGTTCGTCACACTGAGCGAGCAGGAGAGGGGAGGAACCGGGTGTCCACTGCCTCCGCGGACGTCCACGGCCCCAGCGACGGCGAACTGATCTCGGCCGTCCGAGGCGGAACCGTCGACGCATACGGCCAGCTCTACCAGCGACATGTCACCGCAGCCCACAACCTCGCCCGCCAACTCTCCCGCTCGTCGGCGGAGGCGGACGACCTCGTGTCCGAGGCGTTCGCCAAGGTGCTGGACACGCTCCGTACAGGGGGCGGCCCGGACACCGCGTTCCGCGCCTACCTGCTGACCGCGGTCCGGCACACCGCCTACGACCGGACGCGCCGGGAGCGCCGCGTCGCGCTGTCCGGTGACAGCACCGACGTCACCGCCGTCGCCCCACCCGCCCTGACCAGCGTCCCGTTCCGCGACACGGCCGTGGCCGGGCTGGAGCGCTCGCTGGCCGCGAAGGCGTTCGCCCGGCTCCCGGAGCGCTGGCAGGCGGTGCTGTGGCACACCGAGATCGAAGGACAGTCCCCCGCCCAGGTCGCCCCCCTCCTCGGGCTGACGCCCAACGGGGTGTCCGCGCTGGCCTACCGCGCCCGCGAGGGGCTGCGGCAGGCCTACCTCCAGGTGCACCTCGCCGAGACCGGTGGCCGGCGGTGCCGCGCCACCGTCGACCGGCTCGGCGCGTGGACCCGGGGCGGCCTGTCCCGACGGGAGACCGCCCAGGTCGAGAAGCACCTCGACGAGTGCGAGCAGTGCCGGGCGCTGGCCGCGGAGCTGGCCGACGTCAACGGCGCGCTGCGCGCGTTCGTCGCCCCGATCGTGCTGGGCGGGGCGGCCACCGCCTACCTCGCCTCCGCGGCGAAGCCGGCGGGCGGGGCGGGCGGCGCTGCCGCGACCGCCACCAGCACCACAGCCACCGGAACCACCGCCGGCGGACCCACGACGAACACCGGCGGAGCGGCCCGTCCACCCAGTTCGCTGCCCCGCCAGGCGGCGGGCACGGCGGCCTCCACCGCCGCGCTGGCGATCGTGGTGGCCGTGGGCCTGGTGGCCGGCCCCGCCGGCATCGAACTGCGGCTCGCCGAGCCACCGCCGCCGCCACCGAGAACCGGGCAGGCGCCCCCGGTCGCCCCGCCGCCGGCGCCCAGCTCCTCCGAGCCGTCGTCCGTCACCCCGCCACCGGTGGTTCCGCGAACGCCGGCCCCGCCACCGGTCGCGCCACCGAACCCGCCCGCACCGGAACCGCAGACCCCCGCGCCAGCACCAGCGCCGGCCCCGGCGCCACCGCCCCAGGACGTCGCGCCTCCCGACGACGCCCCCGGGCCACCCGTGCCCCCGGACCCGGCGAAGCCGGTGCCGAGCCTGGCGCTGAGCGCGCCCAGCTCGGTGTCCCTCGGGCCCGACCAGAGCGTCGAGCTGCCGATCACGGTGACCAACACCGGCGACAGCCCGTCCGACCCGGTGCGGCTCACCCTCGCGCTGCCGGAGGGCGTCACCGCCTCCCAGTCCCGCCCCTCGACCGCGCGGCTGCTCGCCGCCGGGCCAACCGACGGCGCCGCCACACCACCCACCGTGAGCTGCACCGGCAACATCGAGTGCGTCGCGGACCGCGGCCTGGCCGCGAAGGAGCAGATGACGTTCACCCTGCTGCTCGCCGCCGGGCCCCAGGTCAGCGACGGCACCATCACCGGCGACGTCCGGAGCGGGCCCACCGCGGCCATGCCGGTCACCGTCGGGCTCACCGTCCCGTCCCGCCGGCACGGCGTCGACCTCGACGTCCGGGTCGTGCGGTGGGGCCTGCCGCCGGCCACCCGCCTGGAGATCACCGCGCGCAACACCGGCGGCGTCACCGGCCGGCCGACGGTCACCGTGGAGACGCCGTGGCAGCTCCCGCCGATCACCGTGCAGCCCGGCTGCGCGCACAGCGGGCGCACCATCACGTGCACCGCCACCAGGGACGTGCGCCCCGGCGAGGAGTACCGCTTCTCCACGTGGTTCGTGGGCTGGAACACCCGCGGTCTCGTGCGGGTCGCCGCGCGGCTCGGCGACGCCGCCGCCGACCGGTCCGTCACCGTCGAGCACGGCGGCCCGGACGAGCCGGACACGGCACGCGCCACGCCGGAGCGCCTGCCCGCCGGCCCGGCCCACCCCCGGACCACGCCGACCACCTCGCCCGCGGGCCCGAGACCGACGGACGGGCCGGCGGCGCCCACCCCGAGCCCGAGCGACGCGGTCCGGCCGAGCCCCTCGACCACGTCCCCGCCCGCCCAGCCGACGCCCACGACGAGCGGGCCGCCGCCGACGACCAACCCCCCGCCCACCACCAACCCGCCGGCGACCACGACACCGGCCCCGACGACCACACCGGCGCCCAGCACCACGCCGGCTCCGTCGTCGACCGCGCCCGCCCCCGGGCCCCCGGCGGGAGCCACGCCCGCGGTGCGGTGCCAGGAGCCGACCGATCCCTCGCTGGCGCTGGCCCAGGGCGACCGGCCCTGCGACCCGCTCGCCCCGCGCTGACCGGAGAACTGCGACGAGAATCACGCCGTCCAGCGGGGAATGACGGTTGCGGGAACCGATCAAGTCGGTCTCCGTACACTCATCGGAGTGTCCGTCGCCGATACCGTGATGAGCCGAATCCCGCCCCGACTGCGGGAAGTGGCCTACAAGCACCGGGAGCTGTTGAAGTTCGCCATCGTCGGCGGAACCACCTTCGTGATCGACACCGCGATCTTCTTCCTCCTGAAGACCACGATCCTCTCGCCCAAACCGGTCACGGCGAAGGTGCTCGCCACGCTGGTGGCGACGATCGTGTCGTACATCCTCAACCGGGAGTGGTCCTTCCGGGAGCGCGGCGGGCGCGAGCGGCACCACGAGGCCGCGCTGTTCTTCGTGCTCAACGGCATCGGACTGGCGCTCAACGCCGCGCCGCTGTGGGTCTCCCGTTACGTCTTCGACCTCCAGGAACCGGACGTGAGCCGGTTGGTCCAGGAGATCGCGGACTTCGCCAGCGCGCAGATCGTCGGAACCCTCGTGGCGATGGTGTTCCGGTTCTGGGCCTACCGGAAGTGGGTTTTCCCCGACGAGAACGGGCGCTCCCGGCGGGGCAGCGTGCAGGAGGACGCGACCGTCGAGGAACTCGGGCACTCCTGACGCGTCGGACTCGGACAGGGGCGGTGTGCGGTTCTCCGCACACCGCCCCTCTCCGTTCTCCCACCCGAACCGAGCGGGAGACCGCCGTCGCCTTCGGCGGTCAGCGCGGGGTCGCGTCGGCGCGCCAGGGAACGCCGAGCACGTCGTCGGCCCGCGCCACCCGCAGGAAGACCGAGAAGGTGGCCGGGCGCGGCGAGTTCAGCTCCAGCCGACCGCCGTCCGCCTCCACCAGCGCGCGGGCCAACGCCAGGCCGACCCCGGTCGAGCCCGCGCCCGACACGCCCCGCTCGAAGATGTGCGGCACCAGCTCGTCCGGCACCCCGGGGCCGGAGTCGGTGACCTCCACGACGACGGTGCCCTCCCCGCGCCGCGCGGACAACGTCACCGTCCCGCCGCCGTGCCGGAGGGCGTTGTCCAGCAGCACCCCGATCGCCTCGCGCAGCCGGGCACGCGTGGCCCTGGCCAGCAGCCCGGGCGGCACCCGCAGGCGCAGCACCCGGCCGCCGGCCCGCAGCGGCTCCCGCCAGTCCTCCCCGATCGCCGGCAGCTCCTCGGCGAGGTCGAGCGGCTCGGCGCCGACCTGACGCGCCGCCCGCGCCGAGGCCAGCAGCTCGTCGAGCGCGCCGGAGAGCCGTTCGGCCTGCTCCAACGCGGCCCGCGCCTCGTCGGCGGTGGCCGGCTCGGGGTGCGTCGCCAGCGCCTCCAGCCGGAGCTGGAGCGCGGTCAGCCGGCTGCGGAGCTGGTGCGAGACGTCGCCGACCAGGTTGCGCTCCCGCTGCAGGAGCTGGGCGAGCGCGGTCGCCGAGGCGTCCAGCGCCTCGGCCACCCGGTCCAGCTCGGCCACACCGTGCCGCTTCGCGTCGGGCCGGAAGTCGCCGGCGCCGAGCCGGGCGGCGCGCCGGGCCACGTGCCGCAGCGGCTCGGCCATGCGGTGCGCGGTGAGCGAGGCGACGATCATGCCGACGCCGACCGAGAGCACCACGAGCAGGCCCACGAGCAGGGCGACCTCGGTCTGGGAGTTCCGCAGCGGGCCGGACGGGGCGGACAGCTCCACCCGGCCCTCGTGCACGATCGGGACCGTCTCGACCAGGGCGTCGGGCCCGGGGTCGACGCCGTACCGCTCCTCGCCGGAGGTGCGCGAGGTGACCACCAGCCGGCCGCCCTGCGGCACGGCCAGCTTCACCTCCTCCAGGTTGACCTCGGCCAGGGTGGCGAGCTGGTTGTCCATCGTCGCCGCGATCTGCTGCGCGCGGTTCTTCAGCTCGGCCCTGGTGATGTCCTCGACCACCCGCATCGCGGTGTAGCCGAGGGGCAGGCCGAGGGCCACCGCGGTCACCAGGACCGCGAGGAGGGTCCCCAACAGGATTCGTCGCCGCAACGCCGGTCCCTCGCCGGTGGGGCTAGTCGGCGTTGAAGCGGAAGCCGACACCGCGGACCGTGGAGATGCGTCGTTCTCTGCCGTTGCCGTCACCGATCTTGCGACGCAGCCAGGAGATGTGCATGTCCAGGGTCTTGCTGGCCTTCAGCTCCGGGTCGTGCCACACCGTCGTGAGGATCTCGTCGCGGCTCACCACCTGCCCGGCGTGCTGGATCAGCACCCGCAGCAGCTCGAACTCCTTGTTCGCCAACTGCACCTCACGTCCGTCCACCTGCACGCGCCGCGCGGCCAGGTCCATGCGCACGCCGTTGACCTCGACCGCCTCAGGCATCCGCCGGCGCAGCAGGGCGCGGATGCGGGCCATCAGCTCGGCCAGGCGGAACGGCTTGGCCACGTAGTCGTCGGCGCCGGCGTCCAGGCCGACGACGAAGTCGACCTCGTCGGCGCGGGCGGTGAGCATGAGCACCGGGAGGTCCCGCCCGGCGCCGCGCAGCCGCCGGCACACCTCCAGCCCGTCCAGCTCGGGCAGGCCGAGGTCCAGCACCAGCAGGTCGGCCACCCCGTTCTCGGCCTCGCGCAGCGCGGCGGGACCGTCGCCGACCACGAGCACCTGGTAGCCCTCCCGCTGCAACGCCCGGGACAGGGGCTCGGCGATCGCCGGATCGTCCTCGGCCAGCAGCACCACGCTCACGGCGTCAAGAGTAGGCGTGCGAGCATGCCCCGGTGACCACCCTTGCCGAGGACCTGGACCTCGCCCTCCGGTTGGCGGACACGGCGGACGCGATCACGCTGGCCCGGTTCCGGGCCCGCGACCTGCGGGTGGAGCGCAAACCCGACCGCACGCCGGTGACCGACGCCGACGTCGCGGTCGAGGACGCGGTGCGGGTGGCCCTCGCCACGGAGCGGCCGGCGGACGCCGTCGCCGGCGAGGAGCGCGGCGGCGAGGTCGGCGCCGGGCGGGCGTGGGTGCTCGACCCGATCGACGGCACCAAGAACTTCCTGCGCGGGGTGCCCGCGTGGGCCACGTTGATCGCCCTGGTGGACGCCGGGACGCCGGTGGTGGGCGTGCTCTCGGCGCCGGCGCTGGGCCGGCGGTGGTGGGCAGCGCGCGGGGCTGGCGCCTGGACGAGCGACCTGGACGGCACGCGCCGCCGCCTCGCGGTATCCGGCGTCACCGAGCTCGGCGACGCCTACCTCTCCACCACCCACCTCGGCTCGTGGGTGGAGCACCACTCCCGGGAGTCCTATCTCGCCCTGGTCGACGCGTGCTGGGAGAACCGGGCGTTCGGCGACTTCTGGCAGCACTGCCTGGTGGCCGAAGGCGTGATCGACCTGGCGGCGGAGCCGATCGTCAACCCGTGGGACGTGGCGGCCGTCCAGGTCCTGGTCGAGGAGGCCGGCGGCCGGTTCACCGACCTCACGGGCACCCCCCGCTACGACACCGGGTCGGCGTTGTCGTCCAACGGCGTCCTCCACGACACGGCGCTGGACGTGCTCAAGGCGCGCTGAGCCACCGCGGCCAACAGGCCACTTGCCTTCCCTGAGGCCTGCGCGGCACCGCGCCCTGACGGCGAGCAGCGCTCCGCCCGCTGGAGGCTGTCCTCAAGGTCCCGTCACGCGTCTCCGGTCCCGGTCCCGGTCCCGGTCCCGGTCCCGAACAGCATCCCGTTGATCACCCGACGGACATCAGTCTCCGCTGAACCCCTGGACGGCAGGGCCCGGGGACTCACTCGGCCGGGCGGAGCTGCCCCCGCACGACCTGCGTCCACGCCAACCGGCCGAACAGGTAGAAGCAGGCGACCTGCTCGTTGGAGAAGCGGGCCCAGTCGTAGCGGTTGCCCTGCTCCCGCCAGTACACCTCCCAGGCCGGCTCGCCGTCCTCGCCGAGGTTGTCGTCCCGCACCAGGCACCAGGCGTCGTCGGCCTCAGCGCCGACCGACACCAGCCCGGGCGGCACGCCGAGGGACTCCAGCCAGCTCAGCACGGACTCCGCGTTCACGTCTGCCCCTCCGTCGCGACGCCCCGGCCGCCAGGCGCGGGCGCGTCGCCCCGCTCGCCCTGACCGCGCACGTCGTCCTGTCCTCCGCCCGGGGTGGCGCCCTCCCCGGGGCCCTCCGGCGCGATCTCCTCCAGGTAGCCCATCGCCACGAGCTCCGCGACCGGGTACGTGGCGCGGTAGCGGTCGCCGCCCCCGGGCTGCCCGAACCACGGGGCGGCCGTGGCCCGCCAGACCGGGAGCGCCCGCAGCACCCGGTAGCGGTGGTAACCGCGGTGCAGGTGCTCGGGCGGGAGGCAGCGGAACCGGAAGGGCGTGCCCGCCTCGGCCAACACCCGGCCCTCGGGTCCGCCGAAGCGGTCGAGCACGGCGCCCTCGTCCACCACCCACGGCTCGCCCGGCTCCAGGCCGCCCTCCGGGAACATCTCCGACGGCGGCCAGTTGTACTCCGCCTGCCGCCCGTTCGCCGGGTCGGCCGGCCGCACGAGGAACCGGCGTGGCCAGTCCCGGTCCGACACGTCGCCGAGGGGCTCGTAGTCGGCCGTGAGCGCCTGCACGTCCGGGTGGTCGAACGGCACGCCCGACCCGGGACGTGGCGCTACGTCGCCCGCCCGCGTGCGGCGCAGCGCCTCGGCGTCCTCGACCATGCCGGCCATCGGGTGATCCTGCGGCGCGAACCGCAGGCCCGACGCGAAGTCGGCCTCGGACGCCGGGGCGCGGAGCTGCCGCGCCGGCCGCGTCGCCACCTTCGGCATGTGCCCGATCGGGAACATGTGCAGGTAGAAGGCCATGACCTGCTCGTCCCGCCGGCCGGGCCGGGTCGGCGGACCGTCGGTCGCGGCGGGCGGGGCGTGCGGCGCCAGCTCCCACGGCTGCCCCGGGTAGGGGACGGCAGGACCAGGGACCGAGCCGAACGGCGCGCCGGGGCCGGCCGCGAGCCCGTAGGGGCCGGCGGGCGCACCCGGTCCGGCTGGGGAGTCACCACCGGAATGCGGTACTCCGGCGTGCGGCGGGTTGGCGGGCGCCCCTGGCACCGGTGGCCCCCCGACGCCGGGCTGCGGCACGCCCGGGTGGTGGCCGCCGACCGGGGGCCTGCCCGGGGAAGCCTGGCCCACTGCCGGCTGCTGGGGCGACGGCGCTCCGGGGCTCGGCTGGGCGTTCGCCGAGATCAGCGGAGGGGTCGGCCCCGGCGCGGGGGCTGGCACGGCCGGCGCGGTGAACGCCGGCGGCCGCCCGACCTGACGCAGATCGACACCCGGCCGTTCGGCGGGAAGGCCGGGTCGTTCCACCGGAACGCCCGGACGGTCCACAGGAACAGGGGGGCGTTGTTGTCCCGGCTGCGCGGGCTGCTGCACCGGAAGCGGCGCGCCCCCGGGCCGCTGACCAGCAGCGGGCGGGTTCCCACCGACAACCCCGCCCGCGGGCTGCTGTCCAGCGCCGAGTCCGCCGGGCTGAGCCCCAGCCCCAGCACCGGCACCAGCGCCCACACCAGACGGGACGGCACCACCACCGAGACCGGCGCCACCCACGGAGCCAACACCCCCGAGGCCACCACCCGCCACCGGTCCGAGCGCGGCCCCTGGCGGGCCCACCGGAACGCCCTGCGCCGGTCCGCCCGGAGGCACCGCGCCACCCGCCGGCCCGGCCGGTGCCAGATCGACGGGAGGAACCACCGCCTGAGCCGGCACGCCGGCGGAGACGTTCGCCCAGGCCTGGCCCACCACGGCGGGCGTCTCGACCGGGGCCGACGCGGGCGGTCCCTCGCCGAGCCGGTTCCCGCCGCCGTGGCCACCGCCCAGGCCGGGTCCACCTCCCGGTCCGTGACCGCCGCCCGGTCCCGGTCCGCCCCCCAGCCCGGGTTCGCCCGGACGCGTGGCGGGCCCATCCGTGGCGTGGGGCCCGAGCGCTCCGGCCACCTCGCCCACCCGCTGGTCCACGCCGCGCACGACGGCGGCCACCCCGGGCACCGGGCCGGTGCTGTCCGGGTCGATCCGGCGGAGATCCGCCGGACCCCGGCCTCGCCCCGGCCCCTGTTCGTCTCCGAGCGACAGGTCGTCGGCCGGGCCGGGCACCGGCCCGAGGGAGCCCCTCGCCTGGTCGAGACCGTGTAGACCGTGTGCCGCGCCTTGCGTGACCGCGTCCGCGCCGGTGCGCGCTGCCCCCACTCCGAGCTCGACGGCTCCGCCCGCGGCACCCCTGGCAGCTCCCAGCGCGGTGTCCGTGACGCCGACGGCAGTGTCGGCACTGCCCGCCACAGCGCCCTGTGCGCTGTCGAGGGTCTGGTGCAGCACCCGCTCACCACCACCGACAAGCCCCTCGACGAGCCCGGGCGCCCCACCGGCGGCTCCCTGGCCGTGCGGCGACACCGGCAACGCCAGGTCCGCGACGCTCACCCCGCTCCCGGGCTGGACCGCCCTCGTGAGCACGTCGTGCAGCGCGGCGACGTTGGTCGCCGTCCCGCGCACGGCGGTGTCCAGGCCGAGCAGGGCGTGCGGGTGGCCAGCCGACGCCGCCTGCTCGGCCGCGTCCCGGTTCCTGGCCAGGCCGACGAGCTGGCGCACCATCTCGACCTTGGCCGCGCCCACCTGGTCGGCGGCGTGCTCCAGGCGGTCCGCGGCGGCGTGGCAGTCCCTGGCCACGGCCGACAGGTGGCCGGTGTCCGGCGCGACGAACTCCTCCCAGTGCTGGCGCGCGGCCCGCGCGGCGTCGCCGTCGATGGCGCCCGCCGCCTCCCGCGCCACCCCGTCGGCGTCCCGGGACAGGCCGCTGATCCGAGACGCGGCGGTGCGCCACGCCCTCGCCTGCTCCCGCATGGCGTCCTCGTCGGCCCGCGGCCACCGCACGCCGGCCGCGGCGGCGACGTCGGCGAGCTCCGCCGGCAGCTCGATGCCCATCGCCCGCCTCCTAGCGCCCGTGGCCGACCGCGCGGGCGGCGTCGAGCGCCGCGTCCTCGGCCGCGCGGTAGTCGCGCGCGGTGGCGGCGAACCGCTCGCCGACCGCGCCGAGCTGACCGGCCAGGGCGGTGAGCCGGCCCACGGTGTCGCCGGCCGGCCCCTCGTGCCCGGCCGCGAAGCTCCGGCCGATCTCGTCGCCGCCCCAGCAGGCGCCCGTGGCGGCCAGGGTCGCGGCCAGCTCCTCGGCGATCGCGCCCGCCCGTCCGGCCAACCCCTCGAACTGGCGGGCGCGGTCGGCGAGCAGCTCGTGGTCCGCGCGGAACCCGTCTGCGCTCACGCCGGCCTCCCCCCGTGCGAGGACTGCAACCAGGTGCGGTCCGTGTTGTCGGTCTCGTCCAGGTCGTGGCCGTCGGCCCGGTGCCGGCCGGTCGGGGCGGACGCCGGCCCGGCCGGCCCCGGTTCGTCCCGCCCCAGCTCCTCGGGCCGCAGGTCGCCGGTGCCGGCGAGCACCGCGCCCGGGTCGGCGTCGACGGGCAGCAGCTCGGCGACGGTCCGCTCGGAGCGCTCGGCGGCCGACGCGGCGGCGGACGCCACGAGCCGCACGACGAGTCGGGCCAACGCGTCCGGGCGGTGCCGCCGGTAGGCGTCGTCGGTGAAGGTCAGGTCGACGAGGGCGCCGCCGGGGCCCACTGTCGCGGTGACGGCGCCGTCCTCGCTGGTGGCGGATTCCCGGACGGTCGCGAGAGCGCGGTGCACGGAGGCCAGCCGCTCGCGGTCGCGTCGGTAGGACGCGAGCAGCTCCTCCACCTGGGCGTGGTGGTCGGTCGGCACGGCCACCTCCGGTCTGACGGGCTACCAGGCATGGACACGGGTCGGCTGTTCGACGCCGAAACCGGGGGGTTTGGTTCCGCCGCGGACGGGGAATTCCGCCGACCGTGCCGGCTGTCCCCCGATCGGACGAGTCGGCGGAGAACAGAAGTGAGTAAGGTAAGCCTTACCTAACTTCCGCAGACCCTTCACTGCGGGGCGGGCGCGACGCCCCCGAGGCCGCGCCCGTCCCGCGATTTCTCCCCTCCCGTCACCCGGTCGTCGGATGCCAGGATCGGGCCGTGGCCCACTACGCCTTCGAGGACCTGACCCCCGGCCGGACCGTCGACCTCGGCGAGGTCGTCGTCGACCGGGAGGAGATGCTCGCCTTCGCCCGCCGGTTCGACCCGCAGCCGTTCCACCTCGACGAGGAGGCCGGCCGGCGCTCGGTGCTCGGCGGCCTGGCCGCGTCCGGTTGGTTCACCGCGTCCCTCTGGATGCGCGCGTACTTCGACCACGTGCTCGCCGACTCCACCTCCCAGGGCTCGCCAGGGGGCAAGGAGCTGTCCTGGCTGGCCCCGGTCTTCGCCGGCGACGTGCTGCGCTGCCGGCTGGAGGTCCTCTCCGCCCGCCGCTCCCGCAGCCGCCCCGGCCTGGGCCTGGTCGAGATCACCGGCACCGCGAACCGCGCCACCGAGGACGGCGGCGAGGAGTGCGTGCTGCGGTTCACCTTCATCGGCCTGTTCGGCACCGCCGGACCGGAGTGACGGGCCGGGCGGTCAGGCCGGCCGGAACCTGGGGTCCGGCACCGCCAGACCGGCCCTGACCGCCCCGTGCACCGCCCTGGCCAGCGCCGACCCGACCCGCGACCGGGGGCCGCCGTAGGACTCGGCGGGCCCCGAGGTCGGGCACAGCAGCACCACGGCGTCGGTGCAGGTCCCGGTGCCGGGAACGCGCGTCGAACAACGCCTGCGCCTTGGCCTCGGCCACGGTCGCGACCGCGTTGACCAGGGCCGCCTCGGTCAGCCGGACCGGGAGCCAGCACACCGCGTTGATGGTGCCGGCGACGAGCTGGTCCGCCGGCGCGGTCGCCGGCGCGGCGGCCCACACCGGGTAGCCCACGCCGGTCGTGACGTCGGCCCGGACGCCCTGGTCGGACACCGACACCACGTGCCGCACGTCGACCGCGGTCAGCAGGCCGGAGCCGGGCCCGCGCAACCCGAGCCCCGCGGCCAGCTCCGCGACGTGCGCGTCCGGGTCCTCCCGGTCGTAGTCCCGCCACACGGTGGCGTTCAGCACCCACCGCCGCCGGCCCAGCCCACCGCCGTGCGGCCCGGAGGAGATCGCCAGCCACGGCCGGTCGCACCGCCAGGCCAGCAGGGGCCGCCCCTCCGCCCACGCCAGCGCGGCCGCCGGCGGCACGGGGCGCCGCGCGCTCACGAGCGGCGCGGCTGGTGGCCGGCGTGCGGGTAGAAGTCGTCGTCGGGGTTGTCGTTGACCTCCCGGTAGAGCAGCGAGTGCACCTGCTCCACGTGCGGGATGTCGTCGAACTCGATCGGCTCGTCCGAGGCGGACTCGATCACCAGGGTGCCGCAGCCGAAGACCCGGTCGATCAGGCCGTGCTGGAAGCGCACGCTGTTGATCCGCGACATCGGGATGTCGATCCCGCTGCGGCTCAGCACGCCCTCCCGGTACATGACGCGCTGCGTCGTGACCACGAAGTGGGTCGTGCGCCAGCGGACCAGGGGGACGAGCGAGAGCCACACGACGAGCAGGCCGCCCAGCGCGCCGAGCCCGATCCAGCCGGCGACGTGCCAGGACAGGTCGCTGACCAGTCCCGCCAGGTAGAGCCCGGCTCCGACCAGGAGCAGGAAGGCGAGCACGGGGGCGACCAGGGTCTTCCAGTGCGGGTGCTTGTGCACCACGACCAGCTCACCGTCACTGAGCAGACTGTCGGGGTAGGCCACGACGCTCCCTCCGGGTACCGACGCACCCTCCTGGGGCGCTCACGGTACCCGGGAAGGGGTGCCCCGTCCGGGGAGGACGAGCCGGTTCGGCGACGTGATCCGCCGCGCTACCCGACCGGCCGAACGTGCACGACGTCGCCCGCGGAGACCGGCACCAGCGTGCCCGAGGCCTCGCGGACCACCAAGCGGCCGTCCGCGTCCACGTCGACGGCCGTGCCGTGCAGCATCACGCCGTCCGGCAGCTCGACCCGCACCTGCTGGCCGACGGTGGCGCAGACCTGCCGGAACGCGGCCTGGAGCCCGCCGCCCACCGGGTCGCCGGCCGCCTCCCGCCACTGCGCCTCGGCGGTGGCCAGGTGCCGGAGGAAGGCGATCGCGACCTGCTCCCTGCTCACCCCGGTCACCCCCTCCACCGCCAGCGAGGTCGCCCGCAGCCCGCCGGGGCCGGTGACCAGCTCGTCGACGCGGTGGCTGACGTTGAGCCCGACCCCGACCACCACGGCCGGCTCGGGCTGGACGGCGACGACCTCCGCGAGCACGCCGGCGCACTTGGCCCGGTTCGGCCCGACCAGCAGGTCGTTGGGCCACTTCACCCTGGCCTCGACCCCGGTCAGCTCGTCGATCACCTCGGCCAGCACCAGCCCGGTGAGCAGCGGCAACCAGGCCAGCCTCGGCACCGGCACCCCGCGGGGCCGCCACAGGACGCTGAGGTAGAGGCCGGCGCCCCTCGGCGAGGTCCAGCTCCGCTGCTGCCGGCCCCTGCCGGCCGTCTGCTCCTCGGCGATCAGCACCGTCCGGTCCGCGGCTCCGGCCCGCGCCGCCTCGGCCAGGTCGCTGTTGGTGGACCCCGTCCGGTCCACCACGTCCAGCGCGGCCCAGCGGTTCTGGTCGACCAGCTGCTCGCGCAGCACCTCGGCCCGCAGCGGGGCGCGCACCACGTCCGTCGTCACGCCCACAGCCTGACCGAGCCGCGTGACGTGGGCAACGCGGACGCGGCGGCCCTTCCCACCGTGGCTACGCTGCGAGGCCGTGAGCAGCGCGACGGAGCCGATCGGCCAGCCCCCGGCTGTGTCCGACCCCCAGCCGGACATCCACACCACCGCCGGCAAGCTCGCCGACCTCTACCGGCGCGACGACGAGGCGGTGCACGCGGGCTCGGCCCGGGCGGTGGAGAAGCAGCACGCCAAGGGCAAGAAGACCGCCAGGGAGCGGATCGACCTGCTGCTCGACCCTGGCTCGTTCGTGGAGCTGGACGAGCTGGCGCGGCACCGCTCGACCAACTTCGGCCTGGAGCGCACCCGGCCCTACGGCGACGGCGTGGTCACCGGCTACGGCACCGTCGACGGCCGGCCGGTGTGCGTGTTCAGCCAGGACGTCACCGTCTTCGGCGGCAGCCTGGGCGAGGTCTACGGCGAGAAGATCGTCAAGGTGATGGACCTCGCCCTGAAGACCGGCTGCCCGATCGTCGGCATCAACGAGGGCGGCGGCGCGCGCATCCAGGAGGGCGTGGTCTCGCTCGGCCTCTACGGGGAGATCTTCCGGCGCAACACGCACGCCTCCGGCGTGATCCCGCAGATCTCGCTGATCATGGGTCCGTGCGCGGGCGGCCACGTGTACTCGCCGGCGCTCACCGACTTCACGGTCATGGTCGACAAGACCTCGCACATGTTCATCACCGGCCCGGACGTCATCAAGACGGTGACCGGCGAGGACGTCGGCTTCGAGGAGCTCGGCGGCGGCCGGACGCACAACACGAAGTCCGGCAACGCGCACCACCTGGCCGCGGACGAGGACGACGCCATCTCCTACGTCAAGGAGCTGCTGTCGTTCCTGCCGTCGAACAACCTGTCCGAGGCCCCGGTGTTCGACGCCGGCGCGGAGGCCGGCTCGATCGCGGAGAACCTCACCGACTCCGACCGCGAGCTCGACACCCTCGTCCCGGACTCGGCCAACCAGCCGTACGACATGCACGAGGTCATCACCCGCGTGCTCGACGACGGCGAGTTCCTGGAGGTCCAGCCGCTGTTCGCGCCCAACATCGTGGTCGGCTTCGGCCGCGTCGAGGGCCGCAGCGTGGGCGTGGTGGCCAACCAGCCCACCCAGTTCGCCGGCTGCCTGGACATCGACGCCAGTGAGAAGGCCGCCCGGTTCGTGCGCACCTGCGACGCGTTCAACATCCCGGTGCTGACCTTCGTGGACGTGCCCGGCTTCCTGCCCGGCACCGACCAGGAGTGGAACGGCATCATCCGGCGCGGCGCGAAGCTGATCTACGCCTACGCCGAGGCCACGGTCCCGCTGGTCACCGTGATCACCCGCAAGGCCTACGGCGGCGCGTACGACGTCATGGGGTCCAAGCACCTCGGCGCCGACCTCAACCTGGCGTGGCCGACCGCGCAGATCGCCGTCATGGGCGCGCAGGGCGCCGCGAACATCGTGCACCGCAAGCGGCTGACCGAGGCCGCGCAGCGGGGCGAGGACGTGGAGGCGCTGCGGGCCGAGCTCCAGCAGGAGTACGAGGACACGCTGTGCAACCCGTACGTGGCCGCCGAGCGCGGCTACGTGGACACGGTGATCCCGCCCTCGCACACCAGGGGCCACATCGCCCGCGCGCTGCGCGTGCTGAAGGAGAAGCGGGAGACGTTGCCGCCCAAGAAGCACGGGAACATCCCGCTGTGACCGGGAGCGAGGCCGTGGACGAACAGCCGAGGCGACCCCTGCTGCGCGTGGTGCGCGGCGCCCCCGACGACGTCGAGCTGGCCGCGCTCACCGCGGTCGTCGCCGGGCTGGCCTCGGCGGGCGCGGACGCGGGCACGACCAGCCCCCGCCCGCGCTCGACCTGGGCCGACCCGGCCGCCCGCCTGCGGCACCCCCCGCGTCCCGGCCCCGGAGCCTGGCGCGCCTCCGCCCTGCCGCGCTGACCCCACGACCACCCCACGTGGACCACGTGAGAGTCACGTGGTCCACGTGGAGCAATACGGGCATGGCAAAGCAGAATCTGACAGTTCAACTCGACGAGGACGTCATCCGCCGCGCCAAGGCTGCGGCAGCCAGACGGGGGATGTCCCTGAGCAGCCTGATCGCCCGAGACGTCCGGGCGATCGAGGAGTCCGACGAGCGCTACGAGCGGGCGAAGCAGGTCGCCTTCGACGCGCTGGCCAACGCCGTCGACCGCGGGGGACGGAGCTGGCGCCGAGAGGATCTTCACGACCGGTGACTGAGCCTGAACTGACGTTCGTCGACACAAACGTCCTCGTTCACGCACACAATCCACATGATCCTGTGTGTTCCTCAGTCGCGCGCGCGTTGCTCGAAACACTCTGGACCAGTCGCTCGGGAGTCCTCAGCACCTCGTCGCGAACCCGTTCGCCTGATCATCCGACGAGGTCCCGACGATCGGATCTGCCGGCGGCGTGATCACTCCCCGTAGCGTCCCGAACACCCTGCTGTGGGAGGTGTTCGGTGCGTCGACTCTTCATGGGACTCGTCGCCCTCGCGGCACTGCTCTCGACCCTGGTCGTCCCAGCGGCCGCCGCCACGTCGGCGGCGTTCGCGGTCCGGGACGGGGTGAGCCAGCCGATCCACGACTTCGGCAAGGCCGTGCGGGAGACCGTGTGGGTGGACATCGGCCTCGACGGTGACCGGGACGGGGTGTCGGACCGGGTCGCCGCCGACATCATCCGGCCCCGGGAGCCCGCCAGCCGGGGCCAACGGGTTCCGGTGGTCATGGATGCCAGCCCCTACTACTCGTGTTGCGGGCGCGGCATGGACAGCGAGCGCAAGACCTACGACTCGGCCGGGCGCCCGGTGGGCTTCCCGCTGTACTACGACAACTACTTCGTGCCCCGCGGCTACGCCGTCGTGCTGGTCGACCTCTCCGGCACCAACCGGTCGGAGGGCTGCGTGGACGTCGGCGGTCGCTCCGACATCGCCTCGGCGAAGGCGGTGGTGGACTGGCTGAACGGCCGCGCCCGGGGTTACGACGCGCGCTCGGGCGGACGGCCGGTGCGGGCGAGCTGGGCCTCCGGGGCGACCGGGATGATCGGGAAGTCCTACGACGGCACGATCGCCAACGGGGTCGCGGCCACCGGCGTCGACGGGCTGCGCACGATCGTGCCCATCGGCGCGATCAGCTCCTGGTACGACTACTACCGCTCCGACGGCGTCTCGTTCGGCCACGACCCGGTCGGCCTGGCGCAGCGAGTGGAGGAGAACGGCGGCCGGCGCGACTGCCGCGCCGTGAAGAGCCAGCTCGTCGCCGGGGCGCCGAAGAACGGCGACTTCACTCCACTGTGGACGGAGCGGGACTACGTCCGGCACGCCGACCGGGTGCGGGCCAGCGTCTTCGCGGTGCACGGCCTCGGCGACCTGAACGTCAAGACCATCCACTTCGGACAGTGGTGGGACGCCGTCGCCAGGAGCGGGGTGGCCAGGAAGGTCTGGCTGGGCCAAGCGGGGCACGTCGACCCGTTCGACTTCCGCCGGGCGGAGTGGGTGCGCACGCTGCACCGGTGGTTCGACCGGTGGCTGCTGGGCGTGGACAACGGGATCGAGCGGGAGCCCTCGGCCAGCGTGGAGCGGCAACCGGACCAGTGGGTCGACGAGCCGAGCTGGCCCGCGCCCGGCGTCGCCCCGGTCACGCTGCACCCCCGGTCAGGAGACACCCCGGGGCTGGGCCGGCTGGACACCGAGGCGGCCGCCGAGGGCGCCACCGAGACGTTCACGGACGACCCGCGACAGGACGAGTTCGACTGGGCGCTCGACCCCGACCAGTCGTCCTCGGCCCGGGTGCTGTTCAGCACCGGCCCGCTGACGAAGGACCTCCGGGTGGCCGGGACCGGTCAGGTCACGGTGACCGTCACGTCGTCGACGCCGACCGCCCACGTGTCCGCCGCGCTCGTGGACTACGGGCCGGCGACCATCCGGGACTACCTGGCCAGCGGCGAGGGAATCCGGCCGCTCGACACGCGGTCGTGCTGGGGAGCGGACCGGCAGGGCGACAGCGCCTGCTACCGCGACACCGCCGCCACGACCAAGGAGGTCGACCTGGAGGTGTTCGCCAGGGGGTGGGCCGACATCGCCAACCACGCCTCCCTGGAGAAGGGCGAGCCGCTGCGCCCCGGTCAGCCGTACACGATGACGTTCCGGCTCTCCACCACCGACCACGTGGTGCCCGCCGGCCACCGGCTCGCGGTGGTGGTGGGCGGCACCGACGGCCGGTTCGTCGTCGCGCCGGCCCAGCCGCCGGAGGTGTCGCTCGACCTCGCGGGCACCTCCGTCCGCCTGCCGGTCCTCGGCGGACCTCCGGAGGCCGGCGCCCCGGCCGGGCCGCTCCGGGTCGACCCCGGGCGGGTGCTCGCGAAGCCGGACGTCCGCGTCAACCGGGACACGAACTGACCCCGCGCTGACGAACCCGAGGCCGGCGTGGCGCCCGTTCTCCGGCGCCATGCCGGCCTCGTCCTTTTCGCGCGCGTGACACGCGCCACAGCTCGCGCCGCACATCCCGGGGCGCCATCCTCTCGCCATATAGTCCGCGTGGAGCATTCCACTTCGACTGATCGACATGGAGTCCAGATGGACGAGCCAGCCGAGCGGGCGCTGTCACCGCTCGCGATGGCGGTGCTGGAGCTGCTGCACGAGCGCTCGATGCACCCCTACGAGATCCAGCAGACGATGCGCGAGCGGCAGACGGCGGAGCGGCGGATCGTCAAGGTCCGCGTCGGCTCGCTGTACCACACGATCGAGCGACTGGAGCGGTTCGCGCTGGTCGAGGCCGTGGAGACCACGCGGGAGGGCCGCCGGCCGGAGCGCACGGTCTACCGGATCACCGACGCCGGCCGGGAGGCCTTCGCCGACCGGCTCACCCGGATGGTGGCGTTGTCCGCCGACGAGTACCCGGAGTTCCTGATGGCGGTGGCGTTCCTGCACCAGCTCGACCAGGAGCTCGCGGTCCAGAAGCTGCGGGTGCGCCGGACGCACCTGGCCGGCGAGCTCGCCACGCTGCGCGCCGTGAGCTCGTGCCTGGCCGACGACGTCTCGGAGCGGATGTACTGGCTGGACGTCGACTACCGGGTCGCCATGCGCGAGGCGGAGCTGGCGTGGGTGACCGAGACCCTGGACCGGATCGAGGACGGCGACCTGCGGTGGCCGGCGAGCTCCCCCGCCCTGAGCCCCGGGGGCGGCCCGGACACCACGCCGGAGGACGAGCGGTGACCGGGAGCAGGAACCCGTGGGCGGTGCTCGGCGCGCTCTGCCTCGGCTTCTTCATGATCATGCTGGACGGCACGATCGTGAACATCGCGATGCCGGCGATGCTGACCGACCTGGGATCGTCCCTGGACGAGATCCTCTGGGTGGTCAACGTCTACGTGCTCACCGGCGCGGTGCCGCTGATCGTCGCCGGCCGGCTGGGCGACCGGTACGGACCCAAGCGGCTGTACCTGGCCGGCCTGCTGGTCTTCACCGCGGCCTCGGCGTGGTGCGGGTTCGCCGGCGGTGTCGGCGAGCTGATCGCCGCCCGCGCGGCGCAGGGCGTGGGCGCGGCGCTGCTGACCCCGCAGACCTCGGTCTTCGTCGCGACGCTGTTCCCGCCGAACCGCCGGGGCGCGGCCTTCGGCCTGTGGAGCGGGGTCGCCGGCGTGGCGACGCTGGCCGGGCCGCTGGTGGGTGGGGTGCTGGTGACCCACCTGAGCTGGGAGTGGATCTTCTTCGTCAACGTGCCGGTCGGCGTCGTCGGCCTGGCGCTGGCCGCGGTCGTGGTGCCCGACCTGCGCCCCGGGACCGCGCACAGCTTCGACCTGCCCGGGCTCCTGCTGGTCACCTCCGGGCTGCTCGCGGTCACCTTCGGCCTGCTGGAGGGCGAGCGCTACCACTGGGGTGCGGTTGTCGGACCGCTGAGCATCCCGCTGATCCTCGGCGTCGGCGTGCTCCTGCTCCTGCTCTTCGTCGTGCAGCAGCGCCGCAACCGGCGGGAACCGCTCGTGCCAATGGCGTTGTTCGCGCACCGGAACTTCGGACTGGCCAACGCCGTGGGGCTCGGCGTCGGCTTCGCGATGGTCGGCCTGATGCTGCCGATGACCCTCTACCTCCAGTCGGTGCTCGGCCTGTCCGCGATCACCGCCGGGCTGGTCAGCGCCCCGTCGTCGGTGGTGGCCGGCCTGGTCGGACCGGTGGTCGGCCGGCTCGCCGACCGCGTCGGCGGCAAGTACCTGCTGATGTTCGGGCTGGTCGCCTTCGCGACGGGGTACGGGATCATCGCCGCGACGGCCGAGCCGGGCAGCAACCCGTGGTCGTTCCTGCCCGCGCTCATCCTGGGCGGCATCGGCGTCGGGTGCGTGTTCACCCCGATGGCCAACGTCGCGATGGGCGCGATGGACAAGCGCCTCGCCGGCTCGGCGTCCGGCGTCTTCAACACCACCCGGCAGGTGGGCAGCGTGCTCGGCGGCGCCGCGGTGGGCGCCCTGTTGCAGGCCCGCCTGGTGAGCTCGTTGCACGAGGAGGCGGTCGCCCGGTCCGGCCAGCTCCCGGAGGCGGTGCGGCAGCGGTTCGTCGAGGGGGTGGACCACCTCGCCTCGGGCGGGGTGGAGATCGGCGGGGCCGCCCCGAAGCCCCCGGCCGACCTGCCACCCGACGTGGCCGAGACGCTCGGCCGCCTCGGGACCGAGGTGTTCCAGCACGGGTTCGTCACGGCCATGCGCCACACCGTCCTGCTGCCGCTCGGCGTCGTCCTGGTCGCCGCGCTCTGCTGTCTCGGGATGGCGCGCCGATCACGGCCCGGCCAGCCGGGCCAGCCGGGCGCGGCCGCCGAAGCCAGCGAGGCCGGTGCGGCTGGCGAGGACGGCCAGGACGGCGGAACCACCGCGGCCAAGCCGTCCCCCGCGGCCAGCCCGTCCCCCGCGTCCTGACCCGGGGCCACCGCGGCCGGGCGCGCTCCCCCTTCGGCGGGCGCGCCCGGCCGGGCTCGTAGGCTCGTCAGCCATGCGCCTGGTGCTCGCTTCGGCATCCCCCGCCCGGTTGGCCGTGCTCCGCGCGGCCGGCGTCGACCCCGTGGTCGTCGTCTCCGGCGTCGACGAGGACGCGGTCGCGGCGACGCTGACCGACCCCACCCCGGACGAGCTGGTGACCGCCCTGGCCGCGGCCAAGGCGGCGGCGGTCGTCGCAGGGGCCGCGGCAGAGCACCCGGACGCCGTGGTCGTCGGCTGCGACTCGATGCTCGCGGTCGACGGGCCGGACGGCACGGAGGTCGTCGGCAAGCCGGGCAGCGTCGAGCGGGCGCGCGAGCGGTGGGGCCGGGTGGCCGGGCGGACCGGCCAGCTGGTCACCGGGCACGCGGTAGTGCGGCTGCGGGACGGCGTCGTGGCCGCCGAGGCCGGCGGCAGCGAGCGCACCGTGGTGCGGTTCGGCGAGCCGACGGACGCCGAGCTCGACGCCTACCTCGCGACCGGCGAGCCGCTCGCGGTGGCCGGCGGCTTCACGCTCGACGGCTACGGCGGCTGGTTCGTCGAGGGGGTCGACGGCGACCCGTCGAGCGTGATCGGCATCAGCCTGCCGCTCACCCGGCGCCTGCTCGCCCAGGTGGGTGTGAGCGTGGTCGACCTGTGGCGGCCGACCGCCTCCTGAGGCGGCACGGCATCCCCGTCCGGGCGGACAGAACCCCACACGAGCGGACGGACGGGGACGACGGCACCCCCGGACGCGCCGGGGTCGCGCCCCCGCACCGGCTCCCGCCGGTCCGCCTTTCGATGCGCGTCCGCCCTCCGATACCTCCGGACCAGGGCAAACCGGGCAAGCCCGCGGGGATCATCCCGAGGAGTGAGCGCTACCACAGGTCAGCCAAGATCAACTACAGTGAGTGAGCGTTATCACCCGTAAGCAGGTACGGGAACAGTCAACCAACGCTTAGGGTTTCACCGAGCGTTATGGACACTGGATGGCTTCTCACCGAGCGCCTGCACGTCGACCTCCGACGGCAGGCCAGCGCCATCTGTCCGGTCTGAGCCGATCTCCCGCCTCCCCGTCACCCACCCGTCACCCACGGAGTGCGCAGTGCTCAGCGCCCTGAAGAAGGTCCCGTTCAGCGTGCAGGTGATCGCCAGCCTGGTGCTCGGCGTCGCCCTCGGCCTGGTGGCCAGATCCACCGGCGCCGCCTGGTTGTCCACCACGCTGGCCACCGTCGGCAACACCTTCGTCCAGCTGCTCAAGCTGGCCGTCATCCCGCTCGTGTTCACCGCCATCGTGGTGAGCATCGCCAACCTGCGCGACATCCAGGGCGGTCCCCGGGCGGTCGCCCGCCTCGGCGGCAAGACCCTGCTGTGGTTCGCCGTCACCTCGCTGGCGGCGGTCCTGATCGGCATCGCGACCGGCCTCATCACCAACCCGGGCTCGGGCGTCACGCTGCCGATCGACCAGAACTACAAGCCCAAGAGCACCGGCGGCTGGCTGGACTTCCTCAAGGGCATCATCCCGACCAACCCGGTCGCCGCCTTCGCCAACGGCGAGGTGCTGCAGATCGTCTTCCTGGCGATCGTCGCCGGCATCGCGGCCTACCGCGTCGGCGAGAAGGCCGAGCCCTTCCTCCGGTTCAACCGGTCGCTGCTGGAGATCGTGCAGAAGGCGCTGTGGTGGGTCATCCGGCTGGCGCCGCTGGGCACCCTCGGCCTGATCGGCAAGGCGACCGCCCAGTACGGCTTCGAGCTGCTCCGCCCGCTGGCCACCTTCGCCGGCGCCGTCTACATCGGCTGCGCGCTGGTGCTCTTCGTGGTCTACCCGCTGGTGCTGCGCGTCTTCGGCCGGGTCAGCCCGCTGAAGTTCTTCGCCAACGCCTGGCCGGCCATCCAGCTCGCCTTCGTCTCCCGGTCCTCGGTGGGCACGCTCCCGCTGACCCAGAAGATGACCACCGACAACCTCGGTGTGCCGCGTGAGTACGCCAGCTTCGCCGTCCCGTTCGGCGCCACCACCAAGATGGACGGCTGCGCCGCGGTGTACCCGGCGATCGCCGCGATCTTCGTGGCGCAGGTCTTCGGCCAGCCGCTCGGGATCTGGGACTACGTCCTGATCGCCTTCGTCTCGGTGGTCGGCTCGGCCGCCACCGCCGGCCTCACCGGCGCGATCGTCATGCTGACGCTGACCCTGTCGACGGTGGGCCTCCCGCTGGCCGGCGTCGGCCTGATCCTGGCGATCGACCCGATCCTGGACATGATGCGCACCGCGACGAACGTCGCCGGCCAGATGGTGGTGCCGGTGGTGGTCGCCAGGAGCGAGGGCATCCTGGACGACAAGGCGTTCGAGGCCCCGCGCCGCGACGTCTTCGCGGACGGCGAGCAGGGCTCGGTCCAGCCGGCCGCCGCCTGATCCCACCGCAGACCGGCGCGTCCGCACTCCACGCGCCGACAGACCCGCCAGCCGATGGCCGTGAGCGACCCCGTCGCTCACGGCCATCGCTGTTCCCACGGCTCGTCTCGCCGAAGTTCGTACCGGCAAAGGTCGTCTCGCCGAAGTTCGTCCCGCCGCGGTTCGCCCCGCCAGTCCGAATCCGAACCAGCCGGACCTAGTAGTCGCACCGCACGAGTTGCTCCCGACGGGGCGCCACCCGCGGCCAGCCGGGGAGCTGGTCCCTGGTGGGCGCGGGGCGGGTGCAGCCCACGTCCCCGCCGCCCAGGCTGTGCACCCGGGCGACGACCTGACCGCAGTCCGCGGCGGCGGCGACGCCGCAGGCGCGCTGCACCGTCACCACGTCCGGCAGGCCGTCCGGCCAGCTCGGCGCCAGCTCCAGGTAGCCGGCGTCCGAGCTGTACACCGCGTCGATCCGGGACCACGACCCGGCGTTGCCGACGAACACGTCGGCGAACAGCTCCCCCGCGCCGTTCGCGCCCCGGACCAGGCAGACGGAGCGGGCGAACTCCGTGCACCGCAGCGAGTCGGCCGTCAGCCGGGCCCCGAGCCGCACCGTGTTCGTCTCGAGAACGCTGATCCCGGCCATCCCGGTCACCCGGACCCAGGCGCTGTCGTCGGCGGGGTCGGCGAGCAACTCGACCCGGTCCCCACCCACCTCGGCGGACGCGACGGACCGGCACGGGCCGCCCTCGCACCCCGACGGCACGGCGGCCGCCGACCCGTCGGCGCCGTCGCCCTGCCCACCGCCGGCCACGCCCCCGGTACCCTCCCGGAGCGCGGCCGCCACCACCAGCGCGGCCGCGGTCACCGTGGCCGCCAGGCACATGGCGACCAGCACGGAGCGGGCCTGACCGACCGAACCGGCGGGTCCAGCGGGCACGTTGTCCTCCCTCCGGTCCTCGGACGTGAGGCGGCTCTCGGTCGGCTCGCCCCCGGCTGACCATAAACTCGCCCGAAAACGCCCGCGCAGCAGGACGATGCACGTGGGACGTGCGACACGAGGAGGTAGGGCGTGCCCGAGCCCGCGGAGCACAGCAGCAGCACGCTGACGAAGGTGCTGATCGCCAACCGGGGTGAGATCGCCGTCCGGGTGATCCGCGCCTGCGGGGACGCCGGGCTGGGCAGCGTGGCTGTCTACGCCGACCCCGACCGGGACGCCCCGTTCGTCCGCATGGCGGACGAGGCGTTCGCGCTCGGCGGCGCCACCGCCGCCGAGTCCTACCTCGTCATCGACAAGATCATCGACGTGGCCAGGCGGTCCGGCGCCGACGCCGTGCACCCCGGCTACGGCTTCCTCTCCGAGAACGCCGACTTCGCGCAGGCGGTGCTGGACGCCGGGCTGGTGTGGATCGGCCCGAGCCCGCAGGCGATCAGGGACCTCGGCGACAAGGTCACCGCCCGGCACATCGCGACCCGCGCGGGCGCGCCGCTGGTGCCCGGCACCAAGGACCCGGTGTCCGGGCCGGACGAGGTCGTCGCCTTCGCCAGGGAGAACGGCCTCCCGGTCGCCATCAAGGCCGCCTTCGGCGGTGGCGGGCGGGGCCTGAAGGTCGCCCGCACTCTGGAGGAGATCCCCGAGCTGTACGACTCGGCGGTGCGCGAGGCCGTCACCGCGTTCGGCAGGGGCGAGTGTTTCGTCGAGCGCTACCTGGACAAGCCGCGGCACGTCGAGGCCCAGGTGCTGGCCGACCAGTACGGCAACGTGATCGTCGTCGGCACCCGTGACTGCTCCCTGCAGCGCCGCCACCAGAAGCTCGTCGAGGAGGCGCCGGCGCCGTTCCTGACCGACGAGCAGCGCCGCACCATCCACGAGGCCGCGCGGGCCATCTGCCGTGAGGCCGGCTACCACGGCGCGGGCACCGTCGAGTTCCTCGTCGGCACCGACGGCACGATCTCGTTCCTGGAGGTCAACACCCGGCTCCAGGTCGAGCACCCGGTGAGCGAGGAGACCGCCGGCGTCGACCTGGTGCGGGAGCAGTTCCGCATCGCCGCCGGCGAGAAGCTGCGCTTCGACTCCGACCCGGAGCCGCGCGGCCACTCCCTCGAGTTCCGGATCAACGGCGAGGACGCCGGCCGCAACTTCCTGCCGGCGCCCGGCACGGTCACCCGATTCGTCGCGCCGGCCGGCCCCGGGGTCCGGGTGGACGCCGGCGTCGAGACCGGCAGCGTGATCGGCGGCCAGTTCGACTCGCTGCTGGCCAAGCTGATCGTCACCGGTGAGAACCGCACCCAGGCGCTGGAGCGGGCCCGGCGCGCCCTGGACGAGATGGTGGTCGAGGGCATGGCCACCGTGTTGCCGTTCCACCGGCTCGTGGTGCGCGACCCCGCCTTCACCGGCGAGGACGGCTTCCTGGTGCACACCAGGTGGATCGAGACCGAGTTCGACAACACGGTCGAGCCGTTCACCGGGGGCGCGGACGTCGCCGACGAGGACGCCGCCGCTCGGCAGACCGTGGTCGTGGAGGTCGGCGGACGCCGGCTGGAGGTCTCGCTGCCCGGCGACCTCGCCCTCAACCCGGGTGGCGGCGGCGCGGCCGCGAAGGCCAAGCCCCGCCGCCGCGCCGGCGGCAGGTCGGCCGCCGCCGTCTCCGGCGACGCCGTGACCGCGCCGATGCAGGGCACGATCGTCAAGGTCGCCGTCGAGGAGGGCCAGCAGGTCCAGGCCGGCGACCTGGTCGTCGTGCTGGAGGCCATGAAGATGGAGAACCCGGTGACGGCGCACAAGGGCGGCACGGTCACCGCGCTGGCCGCCGCGCCTGGCAGCGCCGTCAGCCAGGGCACGGTCCTCTGCGAGATCAAGGACTGAGCCGGCACCGTCCTCGTTCTGCGTGAGGGGCGTTTCCGCCTGGGAGCGCCCCTCCGCCGGCTCCGACGGGCCCCGAGGGGCTCCGACGGGCGGGGAGTCGCGCGGCGCGGCGGACGTACCATCGGCGCGTGGCGGACAGTGGGCGGACTCCGGACCTCCGCATCGGCGACGCTGAGCGGGAGCGGGCGGTGTCCGCGCTCTCCCAGCACCTCACCGCCGGTCGGCTGGACATCGCCGAGTACGACGAACGGTGCGCGCGGGTGCTGGCCGCGCGGTACCACGGCGACCTCGCGGCCCTGTTCGCCGACCTCCCCGAGCCCAGGCCGACCCCGCCCCCTCCGCTGAGCCCGCCGCCCCGGCCCACGCGGCGGGGAGGCGGACGGACCGCTCTCCTCGTGGCCCTGGTGGCTGTCGCGGGGATGGCGCTGGTCCTCCGGCAGTGGCTGGTGTTCGGGGCGCTGGCCTTTCTCATGATCATGCTCTTCGGCGCCGGGAGGCGGAGTGGCTGACCACCCCACGTTGTTGTTGCTCGATCTCGACGGTGTGCTGCGGCGGTTCGACCCGGACGACCAGGTCGAGGACGCGCACGGCCTGCCGAGGGGCTCGCTGGCGGCCAGCGCGTTCCACCCCGAGGTCGTGCGGCCGGCGCTGCTGGGCGAGGTCGACGACGCCGGGTGGCAGGAGGCGATCGCCGGCCGGCTGGTCGGGCAGGGCGTGGCGCCGGAGGTGGCCCGGTCGGCGGCCGGGGCCTGGCGCCGGACCGGCTCGGTGGTGCCGGAGGCGGTCGAGCTGGTGCGGCTGGCCCGCCGACGCTGCCGGGTCGCCCTGCTGACCAACGCGACCACCCGGCTGGGCGCCGACCTGCGCGCGCTCGGCCTGGACCGCGAGGTCGACGCGGTCGTCTCGTCGCACCGGCTCGGCGCGGTCAAGCCCGATCCGGAGGCGTTCCGCCGGGCGCTGCGGGTGTTGCAGCACTCCCCGGCGAGGACCCTGTTCTGCGACGACAGCGCCGCGAACACCGCGGCCGCCGCCGAACTCGGCCTCATGGCGGCGCACGTGCCGGACACCGGGGCGCTGCGCGCGGCCCTGGTCGAGCACGGCCTGCTCGACGCGGGCGACGGGCCGGGCGGCGGACGCGACGCGGCCGCGCCGGGCGTGCTCGTGGTGCTGCCGGACCGGGACGAGGCGGAGGAGCTCGCGGAGGAGCTGACCGCCGACGGCTGGTCCCCGTGCAGCGTGCACCGGGACATGCTCGCCGGGGAGGACGACGCGGAGGACGTCGACTGGGTGGTGCTGGTGGAGACCGCGCCGGACGGGCTGCCCGCGTCGTGCTGGCGGGACGCGCTGGACCGCGCGGCCGAGCAGCGCGACGGGTTCACCACCGAGGCCGGCTGAACGCCGGCCCACCGGGGCCGGCCGACGGGGCCGCCGACCAGGGCGGCCGTCCGGTTCGGGGATCGCGTTAGGGTCGGCGGGTGGAATCCGTGGAGATCAACGCCGGCACCTGGTACCTGCGGGGAATCCGCGTCGACCGGGCCTTCGACGACCGGCGGTCCCTCGTGGCGGCCTTCGCCGACGACGCGCACCGGCGGTACGTCCCGGGTCCGCGGGTGGACGGCCTGGAGTCGGCGGGCGAGTACGTCGCGCTGCGCACCGCCGAGTGGGCCGAGGACACCGGCTGCTCGTGGGCGGTCGCGGACACCGTGAGCGGTGAGATGCTCGGCGAGGTCGGCCTCCGGAGCCTCGACCTGACGGCGGGCACCGCCGAGTTGTCCTGCTGGACCCGACCGGAGCACCGACGCCGGGGTGTCATGGCCACCGCGGTGCGGGCGGCCCTGGGGTTCGGCTTCGCCGGCCTCGGGCTGCACCACGTGACGTTCCGGCACACCGCCGACAACGAGCCGGCACGCCGGCTCGCGGAGAAGTGCGGGTTCACTGTGGACGGTCGACTGCGGGAGGCCGCGCTGGTGGACGGCGACCGACAGGACGTCCTGCTCTGGTCGCGCCTGGCGTCCGACTCCGCGCGCTGACCCGGCCGTTCCTCCGGCCCCGCGCTTCGAACACCCTCGGGACAGCCCCCACCCGCCCTGGGGGGCGAGCCCTGCTCCAGCCTATCGGCCCAGCACCCGGCCCCCAAGGCGATCATGAAGCCCTGTGGAGGAAATCGGGTGACTGTGGACAAGTGGGGATGAACACGGCCGAGCACTGTGGATGAACCGCGCCAAGGACGGCCGAACACAGCTGGACCGCCGAACATCGCACGAAGATCCACACCGGCCAGTCGCCAGGCGGCGCCCCAGGACGGGCTCCAGGGAGTGCGCACGGCATCACCGCCACGTCACCCCGACCGGCGATCACCACCCACCCTGACCGGGCACAATGGCCCGGTCGAGCGTCGTCCGGAGCAGTGATCCGCGATCACTTCCGGCAAGTGCTCCGCTACGGTACGCGCCATGCGGAGCGGGTGGCCGACGACGGACGGAGCGCGGGCCGTGCTGGCCGTCCTCCTCGCCGCCGCCACGGCCGGGTGCACCTGGACCAGCAGCAGCGCGCGCTCGAACGGCACGCCCAGGGTCGCCGATCCCCCGCTGCCGGCCACCACCACCCTCGCCCGCTCCCCGCGCCCGGCGGAGATCCCGCTGGACACTGTGGACCCGTGCGCCGTCCTCTCCCCGGACCAGCGCCGCCAGCTCTCCCTCGACGGCCCGCCCACCCCGTACGCGGACTCCCGCTTCGCCAACGCCAGGGCGTGCAGCCTGCGCGACGGCGCGCACGGACTGGTGGCCCGGGTGGCCTTCGTGACCGACCAGGGGATCGAGGTGTGGCACGACGACACCGCCCAGGTGGACGCCGTGAACGCCCAGATCGCCGGCTTCCCCGCCCTCGTCGTCCGGACTCCTGGCCAGGACGCCTTCTGCAACGTGGAGGTCGACATGGCCGACGGCCAGTTCCTCGACGTCCTGCTCCGCGACGGCGGCAACCAGAAACCCCCGCCCCAGGACGAACTCTGCCAGGGCGCCCGCCGGGTCGCCGAGGCCGTCGTCAGCTCGCTCCGCGCCACCCGCTGATCACAACCACTCCGCGTGAACGTCACGCGGAACCCTCCACACCGTCACTCTGTGTGGATACAGTGACCTCGCTTACGTGTCGTTCCGGGAGGGCACCAGTGCCGACGAGCCCAGCGCCGACGAGCCCCACACCGACAGGTCCGACGTCGACGGGCGCGGTGCCCACGACCGGCCAGCAGAGTCCCCTCGCGAACACGCTGCGGGTCGAGCCGTCCTCGATCCCCGAGCTGCGGCGCGCCTTCGAGTCCGCGTTGAACCGGCTCGACCCCCAGGTCGACATGGCCATCACCGACCTGCGCATCCGGCCGTGGGCCGGGGACCCGGTCAGCGCGGAGGCCGCGACGCGGTTCAACGACGCCTCGGTGGACAGCGGCGAGGGCGCGCTGCACGCGTTGCAGAGCTACCAGCGCCAGCTCAAGGCCGCCGCGGACGCGCTGCGGGACGCCGAGGCGCAGTACCGAGCCACCGAGGGCGACAACGCGGCCCTGTGGGGCAAGAAGCACCGCTGAGGCAGCCGGGAGGGCGGGCATGGGCGACCACCGTTGGCGCGGGTACACCCACGAGGAGCTCTACGCGCAGATCCACGCCGGACCCGGCGCGGCGGCGTCCGCCTCCTCGGTGGTGCGCTGGTCGGAGCTGACGCGGGCCCTCGGCGAGATCGACAGCGACCTGACCGCGGCGTTGGAGCGCTGCGGCGGGAGCTGGGAGGGCGCGGCCGCGGACGCCGCCAGGGCCGGCCTCACCCCGCTCGGCGAGTGGGCTTGCGACGCGCGCGGCGGCGCCGAGGTGATGCGGCTGTCCGCCGAGCTGCAGGCCGACTACGTGAGCAAGGCCCGCGCCGACATGCCCCAGCCGGTGGCCGTCACCGCGGAGGAGCCCTCGGCGGTGGTGAGCGGCCTGGTCCACCTCTTCGGCGGGCAGACCGACTACGAGCGCCAGGAGGCGGCCGCGGACGCCGCGGAGCAACGCGCGTTCGAGGTGATGGTCACGTACGAGAGCAGCACCCGGAGCAACACCAGCACGTTGGGAGAGTTCTCCCCGCCGCCCCAGGTCGTGGTGGCGACGCCGTTCGCCACGGTCGCGGTCGGCGCCGGTGTGGCGGGCCTGCTCCGGCGGGCGCCCCGGCCGAGCGGCCCGGTCGTGGGCGGCACCGCGGCGGCCCGCCAACCCTCGACGCCGGCCCCTCGCCCGGCCTCGACGCCGCAGCGGGGCGCGACGCCGCCGCCCCGGCCGGCGCCCCCGGCCCCCGGCACGCCCGCGGTCTCCGCGTCGGCGAACGCGTCGACGGGCGCGCCTTCGACGCCGGCCGGGACGGCCAGCGGTCAGCGCGCCCCGGCGCCGCCGCCTCCCGGGCCGCACCAGCCGACCGTTCCGGGCCCGCGCCCCGCACCGCCGGTCGGCGGGCTCCCGGCGCTCGCGCGCCCACCCGCCCCGCCGCACCCGGTCCCGGCGGTTCCGACAGTTCCCCCGCCGGCCGGCGGAACCGGCCGGTCCACCGTGGACCGTCCAGGCGGCCGGCCCCGCCCGGGGCAGCAGGACGGGCCGACGTCCGGTGGACGGTCCTCCTGGGAGGAGTCCACGACGGACGGTCCACGGGACCACCGGGGACTGGTGGCCGGCCCGTTCGCCGACGCCGGCGCCGGGCGCCAGCACCAACCGAGCGCGCCGGCGCCGGTCGTCGGCCCCGGCGTGCTCCCCGCCTCCGGCGTGATCGGCGCGGAGCACCTGATCGCGGCCCCCGGCACCCCGCCCGTGGTCCAGGCGTCGCCCGCTCCGCACCGGGTGGACGAGGCCGGGCACGACCGCACGAACTACCTGCTGCCCGCCGACGACGTGTTCGGCGACCCGACCCGTCCGACCGCGTTCGGGGCCGGCCGGCGCGTCGTGCCCCCGGTCATCGGCGAGGGCGACGCCCCGTGATCGCTCTGGACGGGACCGCGCTCGACGACCCCCTCACGCTGACCGCGCTGGAGTTCGACGTGCTCTGGGAGCACCTGGAGCTCGGCGCGATGCCGTTGCCGATCAAGGTGCCGTCGCCGGGGCGGACCTGGACCGAGCGGTCCGCGTTGGCCGACCGGGCATGGGCCGACCTGGCCGGGCGCGGGCTGGCCAGCGCGCCGCACGTGGAGGACCGGCTGGCCGACCTGCTGCGGCTGCTCGCCCACCCGGACCGCGAGGTCGACGGCCGGATCTGGCTGGGTCGGCGGATCCGGGTGCTGGCCGCGGCGCGCGGGGACGACGCCGTGCTCGCGGTGCTCGACGGCGACCGGCTGACCCTGCGCGAGGCGGCGTCGACCGGGCTGCCCCGGGAGGCGGTCGGGGTGCTGCCGCCACGACCGGCCGGGCCGGGCCACTCGGTGACCCTGCCCAGCGCCGACCTCGACGCGGCGGCGGGCGCGTGCGACAGCAGCCACGAGGGGCTGGCCGAGGCGCTGCGCGACCGCGGGGTGCGGGCCGAGGACGCCCACGCCCTGGCCCGGATGACGCGGGGCGCGACGCACCTCGGGCAGTTCGGGGCGGCCGCGCGCGACCAGCTCGGCCGGCGGCGGCGCACCGAGTGGGTGGTCGGCTTCTTCGACACGGCGGAGGGCCGGTACCTCCAGGTGCGGCGGGCCAGGGAGGGCTGCGCGCCGTGGAGCACGGTCTGCCCGACCGACCAGCGTCGCCTGGTCGCGCATGTCGAGGAGGCCCTGGCCGAGGCCGAGAACACCTGACCGGGACCGCCTGACCGAAACTGCCTGACCGGGACCGCCGGCCCCGTCCGGAGCCCGGCGGGTGGGTCGGGTCAGGCGACGGGCTCGGTGACGTGGGACCGCGCCTCGGGCGCCGCCGAGCGCCGGGCGTCCGCCGCCTGGTCGTCGGGCTGGGTCTGCGAGTCGCGCTCGGCCTCCACCCGGGCCGTGTAGACCTCGACCTCGCGGGCCACCGTCCGGTCGTCCCAGCCCAGCACCTCGGCCATCAACCGCGCCACGGGCTCGGCGCAGTCGATCCCCCGGTGCGGGTACTCGATGGAGATCCGGGTGCGCCGGGTCAGCACGTCCTCCAGGTGCAGCGCCCCCTCGTGCGACGCCGCGTAGGCCACCTCGACCTGGAGGTAGTCCGGCGCGGCGGGGACGGGCCGGAGCAGGTCCGGCCGGTCCGCGGCGAGCGCGAGCACCTCGTGCACCATCGACCCGTAGCGGTCCAGCAGGTGCCGCACGCGGTACGGGTGCAGCCCGTGCCGCCCGGCGAGCTGGTCGGCCTGGTTCACCAACGCGTGGTAGCCGTCCGCGCCGAGCAACGGCACCTTGTCCGTGATCGACGGCGCGATCCGGCCGGGCAGGTCGGTCGCGGCGGTGTCCACCGCGTCGGCCGCCATCACGCGGTAGGTGGTGTACTTCCCGCCGGCGATGGCGACGAGTCCCGGAGCGACCCTGGCCACGGCGTGCTCCCGGGACAGCTTCGAGGTCTCCTCGCTCTCACCGGCCAGCAGCGGGCGCAGTCCCGCGTACACGCCCTCGATGTCGTCGTGGGTCAGCGGGGTGGCCAGGACCTTGTTGACGTGGTCGAGGATGTAGTCGATGTCGGCCCTGGTCGCCGCCGGGTGCGCGAGGTCCAGGTTCCAGTCGGTGTCGGTGGTGCCCACGATCCAGTGGTTGCTGCGCCACGGGATCACGAAGAGCACGGACTTCTCGGTGCGCAGGATCAGCCCCGAGTCGGAGACGATGCGGTCCCTCGGCACCACGATGTGCACGCCCTTGCTGGCGCGGACGCGGAACCGGCCCCGGCTGCCGGACAGCCGCTGGATCTCGTCGGTCCACACCCCGGTGCAGTTGACCACCACGTGCGCGGCGACGTCGACCTCGCGGCCGTCCTCCACGTCGCGCACCCGCACACCGGAGATCCGGTCCGCCTCCCGCAGCATCCCCACGACCTGGGTGGAGGTGCGGACGACGGCGCCGTAGTGCGCGGCGGTGCGGGCGACGGTCATGGTGTGCCGGGCGTCGTCGGCGTGGGCGTCGAAGTAGCGGATGCCGCCGACCAGTGCGCTGCTCCTGAGGGCCGGCACCATGCGCAGCGCGCCGGCGCGGGTGAGGTGCTTCTGGCCGGGCACCGACCGCGCCCCGCCCATCGTGTCGTAGAGGAGGAGGCCGGCCGCGGTGTAGGGGCGCTCCCAGATCCGGTGGGTGAGCGGGTACAGGAAGCTCACCGGCTTCACCAGGTGCGGCGCCAGCCGGGTCAGCATCAGCTCCCGCTCCCGCAGCGCCTCCCTGACCAGGCCGAACTCCAGTTGCTCCAGGTAGCGCAGCCCGCCGTGGAACAGCTTGCTCGACCGGCTCGACGTGCCGGAGGCGAGGTCCCTGGCCTCCACCAGCGCGACCCGCAGGCCCCGGGTGGCCGCGTCCAGCGCCACCCCGGCCCCGGTCACCCCGCCGCCGACCACCACGAGGTCGAACTGGTCCGCGTCGAGTCGTCGCCACGCCGCCTCGCGCTCGGCCGCCCCGAGCCGTCCGGTGATCGCCTCAGCTTGTCGGGGGTCCGGCTGGGCCACTGCTCCCGCCTCCTCGCCGCGCCGTGCGTGCCGCGCCGTCTCTCGATCGTCAACGCTACCGGCAAGCATGCGACATCCCGACCGTCCCCGCCGGGTGGCCGACCTTCGGGTGGCCGGTCCGGGCCCCACCCGCCCACCATGGTCGTGAGCTGCGACGACCACCACCGGTGAGCCGTCGGGGAGGAGCCCCGGCCCACCCGGCGTGGCCCGCGCCACACCCGGCGTCGCCCGCGCGGGAGACGGACAGGGAGGTCCGCGATGAGCAACGCCGAGGTCGCCGTCTGGGAGCTGCTCGGGACCACGACGCTGCTCCTGCTCGGCGTCGGCGTGGTCGCGAACGTCACGCTGCGGCGGAGCCTGGGGCACGGCGGCGGCTGGCTGCTCATCAGCTTCGGGTGGGGCTTCGCGGTGTTCGTCGGGGCGAGTGTCTCGGCGCCCAGCGGCGCGCACCTCAACCCCGCCGTGACCACCGGCCTGGCCGTGGCCGGCAAGGTCGACTGGGCGCGGGTGCCGGTCTACGTCGCGGCCCAGCTCGTCGGCGCGGTTCTCGGCGCCGCGCTGGCGTGGCTGGCCTACAAGCTGCAGTTCGACACGCACGACGACCCGGCCGGCACCCGGGGCGTCTTCTGCACCGGCCCCACCGTCCCCGGCTGGCCGTGGAACCTGCTGACCGAGGTGATCGGCACGTTCGTGCTGGTCGCCTGGGTGCTGCTCAGCCCGACGGCGCTGGCCGGCGAGCACGGCGTCCCCCGGTTCGGCAACTCGGCGCTCGGCTACGCGGCGGTGGCGTTCGTGGTCGTGGGGATCGGTTGTTCGCTCGGCGGCCCGACGGGGTACGCCATCAACCCGGCGCGCGATCTCGGACCCCGGATCGCCTACGCGCTGCTGCCCATCCGGGGCAAGGGCGACGCGGAGTGGGGCTACTCCTGGGTGCCGGTGGTCGGCCCCCTGCTCGGCGGCGCCCTCGCCGGTCTGCTGTTCCTGGCCCTGCCGGTGTGACCACCGGCCCGACCCCACCGGCACGACCAGCACGACACCGCCGGGAGCACGACACGCGGGAGGAGAGGACTCCATGACGCAGTACGTCGCCGCCGTCGACCAGGGCACGACGTCCACCCGGTGCATGGTCTTCGACCACTCGGGCCGGGTGGTCGCCGCGGACCAGGTCGAGCACCGGCAGATCATGCCCAGGGCCGGCTGGGTGGAGCACGACCCGGCGGAGATCTGGGAGAACGTCCGCCGGGTCACCGCGGCGGCGTTGGCCAAGGCCGACCTCGTCACCGAGGACGTCGTCACCGTGGGGATCACCAACCAGCGGGAGACGACGGTGGTATGGGACCGCGCGACCGGGAAGCCGATCCACAACGCCGTCGTCTGGCAGGACACCCGCACCGACGCGACGTGCCGGAAGCTCGGCGCGCTCGGCGGCGGACAGGAGCGGTACCGCCCGCGCACCGGACTGCCGCTGGCGACCTACTTCTCCGGCCCCAAGATCCGCTGGATCCTGGACAACGTCGAGGGCGCCGCGGAGCGGGCGGAGGCCGGGGAACTGGCCTTCGGGACCATGGACACCTGGGTGCTGTGGAACCTCACCGGCGGCCCGCACGGCGGGGTGCACGTCACGGACCCCACCAACGCCTCCCGCACCCTGCTCATGGACCTGGACTCGTTGTCCTGGGACGAGGAGATCTGCGCCGACATGGGCGTTCCCCCGTCGGTGCTGCCGGAGATCCGGTCGTCCTCCGAGGTCTACGGCAAGGCGCGCGGGCGGGGCCCGCTCAGCGGCCTGCCGGTCTCGGGCATCCTCGGCGACCAGCAGGCCGCGACCTTCGGCCAGGCCTGCCTGTCGCCCGGCGAGGCCAAGAACACCTACGGCACCGGCAACTTCGTGCTGCTCAACACCGGGACCGAGAAGGTGATGAGCGAGAACGGGTTGCTCACCACGGTCTGCTACCAGCTCGGCGACCAACCGCCGGTGTACGCGTTGGAGGGCTCCATCGCGGTGACCGGCTCCCTTGTCCAGTGGCTGCGGGACAACCTGGGGATCATCCGCTCCGCCGGGGAGATCGAGGAGCTGGCCGGGTCGGTGGACGACAACGGCGGGACCTACTTCGTGCCCGCGTTCTCCGGGCTGTTCGCGCCGCACTGGCGGTCCGACGCGCGGGGCGCGATCGTCGGCCTGACCCGGTACGTCAACCGCGGGCACCTGGCCCGCGCGGTGCTGGAGGCGACGGCCTTCCAGACCCGCGAGGTGATCGACGCCATGAACGCCGACTCCGGGGTGCCGCTGAAGTCGCTCAAGGTCGACGGCGGGATGGTCGTCAACGAGCTGCTGATGCAGTTCCAGGCCGACATCCTGAACGTGCCGGTGATCCGGCCCGTGGTGAACGAGACCACGGCGCTGGGCGCCGCCTACGCCGCGGGTCTCGCCGTCGGCTTCTGGTCCGGCCCGGACGACATCCGCGCCAACTGGGCCAAGGACCGGGAGTGGACGCCCCGGATGGACGAGGCGCACCGCGAGGAGCAGTACGCGAACTGGAAGAAGGCCGTCACCAGGACCTTCGACTGGGCTCGCTGACGCCCTCGCCCGCGCCCCGTGGCGCCCGTGCCCCGTCGCCGGTCATTCGGGCGCCACCGACCCGGGCACCACCGACCACCCGGACGTCAGTCCAGGTCGTCGTGCCGCATGAGCTGGCGGCCGGCCTCGGTGATCGAGCCGGACAGCGACGGGTACACCGAGAACGTGTAGGTGAGGTGCTCGACGGTGAGCTGGTTCTGCACGGCCAACGCGATCGGCAGGATCAGCTCGCTGGCCACCGGGGCCACCACGACGCCGCCGATCACCACGCCGGTCGCCGGGCGGCAGAACAGCTTCACGAAGCCGCGCCGCAGGCCCTCCATCTTCGCCCTGGGGTTGGTCGCCAGCGGGAGCATGATCGTCCGGGCCGGCACCTCGCCGCTGTCGATCGCCTGCTGGGTGATCCCGACCGTGGCGATCTCCGGGTTGGTGAAGACGTTCGAGGCCACGGTCTTGAGCTTGATCGGCTGCACGCCCTCGCCCAGCGCGTGCCACATCGCGATGCGGCCCTGCATGGCGGCGACGGAGGCCAGCAGCAGCACGCCGGTGCAGTCGCCGGCGGCGTAGACGCCGGACACCGAGGTCCGCGACACCCGGTCCACCGGGATGTAGCCGCCGCGGCCCAGCTCGATGCCGATCCGCTCCAGGCCGATGTCGGCGGTGTTGGGCACCGAGCCGACGGTCATCAGGGCGTGGCTGCCCTCGACGGTCCGGCCGTCCTGGAGGTGCACGATGACGCCGTCGGCGGTCTTCTCGATCCGCTCGGCCCGCGCGTGCTTCACCACGGTGGTGCCCCGCTCGGCGAACACCTCCTCCAGCACGGCGGCGGCGTCGGCGTCCTCGTGCGGCAGCACCCGGTCCCGGCTGGACACCAGGGTGACCTTCACGCCCATCTCGGTGTAGGCGGAGGCGAACTCCACACCGGTGACACCGGAGCCGACGACGACGAGGTGCTCCGGCAGCGCGGTGAGGTCGTAGATCTGCCGCCAGGTCAGGATGCGCTCGCCGTCCGGCTCCGCGCCCCGCAGCACCCGGGGGTTCGCGCCGGTGGCGATCAGCACCACGTCGGCCGGCAGGGACTCGTGACTGCCGTCGGGCAACTCCACCGACACCTGGTGCTGCGCCAGGCCCGGCTGGTCGTCGCAGAGCCGCGCGTGCCCGGTGAGCAGTCGCACGCCCTCCCGCTGGAGGCGGGCCCGCACGTCGGCGGACTGGGCCAGCGCCAGCCCCTTCACCCGGCCGTGGACCACGGGAACCTCGACGGCCGCGTCCTCGTTCTGGTTGCGGATACCCAGCTCACCGGCGTTGCGGAAGGCCGAGCGGGCGGTGGCCGAAGCGATGAACGTCTTCGACGGCACGCAGTCGTACAGCACACACGCGCCGCCGAGCGCGTCCCGCTCGACCACGGTGACGTCGGCGCCGTGCTGCGCGGCCACCAACGCGGCCTCGTAGCCGGCGGGTCCGCCTCCCATGATCACGATGCGGGTCACGTGGTCCTCCTCGCAGCACACGCCTGGGTCAGGGCCGGGTGCGGCCCGCTTCACCGTACGCGGTGGCCCCCGGACGGAGGTCGGGTGGCCGGACCGGGCCGGTGAACGGATGGTATGCGCCCCGTGTCGCGATCCGAGTGTCGCTACGCTGTGGTTCGTGCCGCTCTACGCCGCTTACGGGTCCAACATGGATCCGGCCCAGATGTTGGAGCGCGCCCCGCACTCGCCGATGGTGGGCACGGGGTGGCTGGAAGGCTGGCGGCTGACCTTCGGCGGCGAGGACGTCGGCTGGGAGGGCGCGCTCAGCACCATCGTCGAGGACCGCGGCTCCCGGGTGTTCGTCGTGCTCTACGACGTCAGCCCCGAGGACGAGCGGAAGCTCGACGGCTGGGAGGGCGCCGAGCTCGGGCTGCACAAGAAGATCCGTCTTCGCGTGCAGACCCTGGAGGGCTCGGTCGTCGCCTGGTTCTACGTCCTCGACGCGTACGAGGGCGGCCTGCCGTCGGCGCGGTACCTCGGGGTGGTCGCCGACGCCGCCGAGGCCGCGAGCGCGCCGGCCGACTACGTCAACGACCTGCGCACCCGGCCCTGCCGGGGCATCGGCCCCTAGGTCCGGGTCCGTGGCCCGGGCTCACGGTTCGAGCCCGAGGTCTGAGCGCTCTTCCCCTCGGAACGCCGCCCGGGTCCGGAGCGGCGTCGAGGGAGCGCGCCAACCAGGGGTCATTCCGACGAGGGACGACCGCCACGGCGGGGTGTCACTCGCCGCGTGGTGCGGGCACGCCTCCGCCCACCGGGCCGCGTTGGCCCGCGTTGTCGCCCACCGTTCACCGCGAATTCCCACAGAACTCTCCCGCCCTGCCGTCGACGACAGCACGAGGCCCCGGGAATGCGTCCAACCAACAGCGGGATTGTTTCTCCGCGGTGAGGAGTGGGATTCACCGATCCCCACGCGGAACACAAGCCGTCGGCGGACGAAACCCCGGGGCCTCGCCACACGAGTTCACATTCCCGCAACAAAAACCGGGTTCCGGGAATCGCGGTCGACCGTCAGGCCAGCACAGATTCACCCGTCAGCGTGGTGAGCGCGGTGTGGACGAGGACCCGGACGCCGGCGAGCAGGGCCCGCTCGTCGAGGTCGAACGTCGGCTGGTGCAGGTCCTTCTTCGGGCCGTGGCCGGGCCACACGCCGAGCCGGGCGAAGGAGCCCGGCACGTGCTCCAGGTACCAGCCGAAGTCCTCGCCGCCGGAGGACTGCTGGGTGCCGGCCAACGCGTCCTCGCCCAGCGCGGTCCGCACCGCCGTCCGCAGCAGGTGCGTGCTCTCCCGGTCGTTCACCACGGGCGGGACGCCCCGCTGGTGGTGCCACTCGAACCCCACGCCGGTGGGCAGGAGCAACGCGTTGACCAGCTCCTTGACCAGCGGCTCCAGCCCGGTCCAGCAGTCGCGGTCGCCGGTGCGCAGGGTGCCGCGCAGGACGCCGTCCTGCGGCACCGCGTTCGGCGCCTCCCCTGCCCGCACCTGGCCCCACACCAGCACGGTGCCCGAACGCGGGTCCACCCGGCGGGACAGCAACGCCGGCAGACCGGTGATCACCGTGCCGAGCGCGTGCACGAGGTCGGCGGTCAGGTGCGGCCGCGAGGTGTGCCCGCCCGGCGAGGTCAGGCGCAGCTCCAGCAGGTCGGAGGCCGAGGTGATGGCCCCGATCCGGGTGCCGACCCTGCCCACCTCCAGCCGGGGGTCGCAGTGCAGGCCGAAGATCCGGTCGACGCCGTCGAGCCCGCCGGCGGCCAGCACGTCCAGCGCGCCGCCGGGCATGACCTCCTCGGCGGGCTGGAACAGCAGCCGCACCCGGCCGGGCAGGGCGGGCGCGCTGGCCAGCGCCAGCGCCGCGCCGAGCAGGATCGTGGTGTGGGCGTCGTGCCCGCACGCGTGCGAGACCCCGGGCCGGGTCGAGGCGAACGGCAGGCCGGTGGCCTCGGCCAACGGCAACGCGTCGATGTCGGCCCGCAGCGCCACGCACGGCGAGCCGCTGCCGATGTCGCAGACGAGCCCGGTGCCGCCCGGCAGGACCCGCGGCCGGAGCCCGACGGAGGTCAGCGTGTCCACCAGGAACCGGGTGGTGGCGTGCTCCCGCCGGGACAGCTCGGGGTTGGCGTGCACCCGCCGCCGCCAGGCCACGACGTCCGCGCCGTGCGCGGACAACCAACCGTCCAACCAGGACGGTCCGCGGCCGGCGCCGAGGTCCTCCACAGTGGACATGGTGGGGTCGGCGACCGCCACCAGCCCGTCGGGCGGGCCGGGGAACGGGTCCGGGTCGGGGTCCGACACCGGGGCGTCGGTCATCGAGTCCAGGACGGTCACACCGCACCTCCTGCTGTCGAAGAGGCGGCCGCGACGGCGGCGGATACCGTCGCCCCGCGCCGCGCGGCCCCGGACAGCAGCCGGGCGCGCTGGGTCTGGTCGGTGGCGGCGGCCACCGCGGTCCACGCCATGGCCAGCGCGCCGTCCAGGACGGCGCGGTCGGCCGAGGGCGTGGCGCAGGCGGCCGCGAACTCGGGTTGGTGGTTCACCGCGTCTCCGCAGTCGATGGCGATGGTCGGGTGGATCCCGGGCAACGCGCGGGTCACGTCGCCCATGTCGGTGCTGCCGGTGGAGCGGGTGCGCTCCTCCTCGGGGCTCAGCGGCCGACGGCCGAGCTCCACGACGGCCGCGCGGTAGGCGTCGGCCAGCCACGGGTCCGGGTCCAGCTCGGCGTACGGCGGTCCGAGCTGGACCACCTCGTGGGTGCAACCGGTGGCCACCGCCCCGGCGTGGAAGCAGTCCCGGATCCGGTTCTCCAGGCGCTGCAGGGACTCGACGTCGGCGGCCCGCAGGTAGAACACCGCCGCGGTGTGCGCGGGCACGATGTTCGGTGCGGCCCCGCCCCTGGTCACGATACCGTGAACCATTTGTTTCGGCTCGAAATGCTGTCGCGCGAGACCGATGGCCACCTGCGCCACGGTGAGCGCGTCGGCGGCGTTCACCCCGAGGTGTGGCGCGGCCGCGGCGTGCGACTCCCGGCCGGTGTACCGGACCTCCAGGTCGGTGATGGCCAGCGAGGTCGGGGAGGCCATCTCCTCCGGCGCCGGGTGCACCATCATCGCGAGCGAGACGTCGTCGAAGACCCCCCGCTCCAGCATCAGCACCTTGCCGCCGCCGGCCTCCTCCGCCGGGGTCCCGATCACCTTGACGGTCAGGCCCAGCTCGTCGGCGACCTCGGCGAGCGCGAGCCCCGCGCCGACGGCCGCGGCGGCGATCACGTTGTGGCCACAGGCATGTCCCACCTCGGGCAGCGCGTCGTACTCGGCGCACAGCCCGACGACGAGATCGCCGGAGCCGTAGGTCGCGGTGAACGCCGTCTCCAGGTCGGCGACGCCGCGCCGCACGGCGAAGCCGGCGCGCTCCAGCGGCTCGACGACCTTGGCGACGCTGCGGTGCTCGGCGAAGGCGAGCTCCGGCTCGGCGTGCAGGCTCCGGGAGAGCCCGACCACCGTGTCGGCGTGCCGGTCAACGGCCGCGCGACAGCGCGCCTTCGGGTGGCTGGCGGGGTCGGTACTCATTTGCCACCATCCTGCATCAGATGTGGATCGTTCATGAACGATCACGGGGGTGTGACGGGTCGTCCGGTCGTCGTGCTGCGCCGAACGGTTCGCCGGACTTCAGCCTGGCAGAACGCCACGCGGATCGGTCGGCCAGCTTTCCCAAAACTTGAGAAGACCTTTCCACGTTGTGTTACGGCCAGATGTCCGGGCGGATCTCTCCACCGGCTCGGCCGAACCGGGGCGGACTCACGAGGAGCGCTTCTTCCGCACCCTGCGCCCGTAGAAGACGATCGCGATCAGGACCGCGCCGATCAGCCCGATCACGAGCCGCTTCTTGTCCTCCGCCAGCTCGCCCGACTGCCGCGCGCCGTCACTGGACCGGTCGGCGCCCGGGGACGGGGTCTGGTCGGGCTGGGCCAGCGCGGCGCCGACGGGGGCGACCAGGTCCGATCCGACTGCCCGCACCGGGACGGCCGACGGCGCGGTGGTCGTCGGCGTGGCGGCCGACGCGGCGGCGCCGTGTCCGACCGATCCGCCCATTCCGACCAGTCCGAACAGGACGGCGACTAACACCGCGAGCGACAGGCGGGACGCGACTCGCATGGGTGCCTCCTCGGGGTCGCCCTCGCGCAGCGGACAGCGGAGGGCGCGGGCCGGGCACCGGCTGTGCCCGACTCCGGTCTTTCTACTCTGGCGCTCACCCGGCCTGACGATCAACTTCACTCTGCCGGCGGCGCGTCGACCACCCGCCGACACCGGGGAGTCGTCCACCTCAGGGTTCCCGTGCTCCACCCGGAAGAATCACCGGCGGTGGCAGAACGTGTCCGACGGGACCGAGATCGCCCAGACGTCGCGCAGCGCGTGGCACACCTCGCCGGCAGCCGCCATCGCCGCCTGCGCCCGTTCAGCGGGTACAGCACCGGCCCTCGGCGGCATGGCGGTCGACGAGATCGCGCCGCCCTGTCCTTACTCCTTCCCTTCTTCTTCCTTCTTCGTCGCCCGCACCCACTCCGCCACGGCGGCACGCAGTCGTTGCGCACCAACGCCTCACGACGAGGTGATCGCGCACGAGAGCGACCCGGCCGCCACGGTGCACGGTCGTCGAGCGGGATGCCCGCGAGGTCGTCGGCCCCGCACGGCACGGATGCCGAAACCGGACTTCGCGGCGCGGTTCCCGCCCTCGGACGGGCGAGTAGGACGGTCGGGTGTCCCCTGATCGGCCATGACCGGCTCCTACTCGTCGGTAACCTCATCAGGTCACCGGTGCTGCTCAGCGACACCGCGACCACCACGCGTGGAGAATGTGTCCGTGCCCACGCCCGCCCCGGACCAGCCGATGCCGTCCGACCACCCACAGCCGCGTCGTGTCGCGGGCCGCTACCGGCTCGACCACGTCATCGGACGCGGCGCCATGGGCACCGTGTGGTCGGCCCACGACGAGATCCTGCGCCGCCGGGTCGCCGTCAAGGAGGTCCTGCTGCCGCCGGGCATCCCCGACCACGAGGCCGACGAGCTGCGGGAACGCACCCTGCGCGAGGCGCGGGCCATCGCCGTGCTCTCTCACCCGAACGTGGTCACCCTGCACGACGTGGTGCAGGAGCACGGCGAACCGTTCGTGGTGATGGAGCTGCTGCCCTCCCGCAGCCTGGCCGCGCTGGTCCGCCGGCTCGGCCGGCTCAGCACCGAGCAGGCCGCGGCGGTGGGGGACGCGGTCGCCGCCGCGCTCCAGGCCGCGCACCGCGCGGGCATCACCCACCGCGACATCAAGCCGGGCAACGTGCTCGTCGGGGACGACGGCCGGATCAAGCTCACCGACTTCGGCATCGCCCGCAACGTCGCGGAGGCGACGCTGACGAGCAAGGGCCTGATGCTGGGCTCGCCGGCCTACATCGCGCCGGAGATCGCGGCGGGCGAGCCGGTCACGCCGGCCGCGGACCTGTGGAGCCTGGGCGCGACGCTGTTCACCGCCGTGGAGGGCGAGCCGCCCTACGACGCCGACGGCAACCCCGTGGAGACGGTCAACGAGGTCGTCCACGGCGAGGTCCCCCGGCCGACCAGGGCCGGCCCGCTGGAGCCGGTCATCACCGGGCTGATGGTGAAGGACCCGCGCCGGCGGATCTCGCTGGGCGAGGCGCGCCGGCTGCTGCACCCGCTGCTGCCGGACCCCGGCGCGCAGCTCTTCGAGCCGGACGACGGCGAGGAGCCGGCGACCGGCGAACGGGGCACCATCCGGGGCGTTCCGGTCGGCTTCCCCGAGCCCGCCGGCGGGCCGCCGCGCCGGCCGCCGACCGGGGCGCCCGGGGCACCAGGGTCAGCCAACCCCTCGGACATCTCCGCCGCCGTGACGGAGCCGGACCTCTCGGCGCCGCTGGCGGCCGACCCGGGGCCGCTCCCGTTCACCCCCCGGCTGCCCACCGACCCGCCGACGCTGCTCACCCCGGACCCGGGGCCGCTGCCCTTCCCGGCCGAGCCGGCCGCCGAGCGGGACGCGCCGGCCCCGCTGGCCGCCGACCCCGGCCCCCTGCCGTTCGCCCCCCGGTCTGCGGCCGCGGAGCCGCCCACGGTCCTGGCGGCCGACCCGGGCCCGCTCCCCTTCCCCGCGCCGCCGGCGGGGCGCACGCCGTCCCGCGGCCGGCGGCGCGCCGCGGTGCTGGCGCTCGCCCTGGTGCTGTTCCTCCTCGCGGCCGGCGGCGGGTTCGCGCTGGCGCGGATGGTGGCCGGCAGGGCGGTGATCCCGCACTCGGTGCGGGTCCTCGTGCAGGACGGCGGGGGCGGCTCGCTGGACCTGGCGACGCGGGAGGACGTGGCGACGAGCACCAGCAACGCCACCGGCGGTCGCTTCTCGATCATGACGCCCCGCGGGTGGCAGCTCTTCCGGGAGGCCAGCCCCGGGGCGCCCGTCCTGCGGTACACCTCCGCCGACGGCCGGCGGGAGCTGGCCGTTGAGCGGCTCACCGACTTCTACCCGCGCGGCAACGTCGGCTCCTACCTCACCTCGCTGCGCAGGTCCTACGAGCGCGGCGGCGGCGCGTTCGACCTGCGGACCAACCAGGCGCTGCGCAGGACCGACGTCGCCCACGGCGCCAACGAGCCGCCCCGCGAGCTCCTGTACCGGACCGAGGAGCGCGGTCACGGCCGGAGCGGCCCCGCCCAGCACCGCAGCACCTTCGCGCACCTGCTGCCCCAGTTCGGCGACCTGTGGGTGGTGCGTCTCACTGTCCCGGTCGAGGAGGAGACCCGGGGCCGCACCGACGTCTTCGACCAGGTCGCGGGCTCCTTCCAGGTGATTGGCTGAGTCCTGGCCGGCGGTGCTCCCCCGTCGCGCGGCGGCCGCGCGGACTACCCTGCGGCCGTGACCGGTAGCAACCCGAACCCGACCAGCGCCCCGAGCGTCGCCCCCGCCGTGGCGCTGCCCTCCAGCGACCCCGCGGTCAACCCGGCCGCCGACCCGACCGGCCTGGCCGCCGAGGCCGCCGCCGTCCTGGCGGAGCGCACCGGCGTGGCCCGGCACGACGTGGCCGTCGTGCTCGGCTCCGGGTGGCGCCCCGCCGCCGACCTGATCGGCGAGCCGGCCGCCGAGGTGCCGGTGGCCGACCTGCCCGGCTTCCTGCCGCCGACCGTGGTCGGCCACGGCGGGACGCTGCGCTCGGTGCCGGTCGCCGGCAAGAACGTGCTGGTGGTGCTCGGCCGCACCCACATGTACGAGGGCAAGGGCGTCGACCCGGTCGTGCACGGCGTGCGCACCGCCGTGCAGGCGGGCTGCAAGCTCGTCGTCCTCACCAACGCCGCGGGCGGCCTGCGGCAGGGCATGCGCGTCGGCCAGCCGGTGCTGATCAGCGACCACCTCAACCTCACCGCCACCTCCCCCCTGGTCGGCGCCACCTTCGTCGACCTGACCGACCTGTACTCGGCGCGGCTGCGCTCGGTGGCCCGCGAGATCGACTCCTCGCTGGAGGAGGGCGTCTACGCGGGCCTGCCCGGCCCGCACTTCGAGACCCCGGCCGAGATCCGGATGCTGCGCGGCATGGGCGCCGACCTGGTCGGCATGTCCACCGTGCTGGAGGCCATCGCCGCCCGCGCGGCCGGCGCCGAGGTGTTCGGCCTGTCCCTGGTGACCAACCTGGCCGCGGGCGTCACCGGCGAGCCGATCAACCACGAGGAGGTGCTGGAGGCCGGCAGGGCCGCCGCCAGCGACATGGGCCGCCTGCTGCGCGAGCTGGTGGAGCGGGCGTGACCCGGGCGGCGGGCGGGCTGGACCCGGCGGCGCGGGACGCGGCGTTCCGCTGGATCGCCGACGACGTCGACCCGGCGGCGCGGGCCGAGTTGCAGCGGGTGCTGGCCTCGGCGCTGGCCGGCGACGCGGCGGCCGCCGCCGACCTGGCCGACCGGATGGCCGGCCCGCTCCGGTTCGGCACGGCCGGACTGCGCGGCCCGCTGCGCGCCGGCCCGAACGGGATGAACCGGGCCGTCGTGGTCCGGGCCACCGCCGGGCTGGCCGAGTGGCTGCGCGCGCACGGCAGGGCCGGCGGCGTGGTCGTGGTCGGCAGGGACGCCCGGCACGGCTCGGAGGAGTTCCACGCCGACGTCGCGGGCGTGCTGGCCGCGGCCGGCTTCGACGTCCGGGTGCTGCCCCGCCCGCTACCCACGCCGGTGCTGGCCTTCGCCGTGCGCCGGCTGGCCGCGGTGGCGGGGGTGCAGGTGACGGCCTCGCACAATCCGCCGGGGGACAACGGCTACAAGGTCTACCTGGACGCGGGCGGGCAGATCGTGCCGCCGGTGGACGCCGAGATCGAGGCCGCCATCGCCGCGTCGCCCGCCTCGGTGGCAGTGCCGCGGTCGTCCGACTGGTCCACTGTGGACGATTCGCTCGTCGAGGAGTACGTGACCGAGGTCGCCGCGCTCCCGACGGGCACCGCCCGCGACCTGCGGGTGGCGTTGACGCCGTTGCACGGCGTCGGCGGGGAGACGGCCGTGCTGGCGTTGCGCGGCGCGGGCTTCACCGACGTGCACGTCACCGCGTCGCAGGCCAGCCCGGACCCGGACTTCCCGACGGTGTCGTTCCCGAACCCCGAGGAGCCCGGCGCCACGGACGCGCTCCTCGCGCTGGCGTCCGAAGTGGACGCCGACATCGCCGTCGCGCTGGACCCGGACGCCGACCGGTGCGCGCTCGGAGTGCGGGACCGGGACGGCGCGTGGCGGATGCTGCGGGGCGACGAGACCGGCGTGCTGCTCGGGGAACGCGTGCTGTCCACTCTGGACCGCTCGGCGCACCCCGACCCCCTGGTGGCCACGACCATCGTCTCGTCGTCGATGCTGCGCTCGGTGGCCGAGGCGCACGGAGCGCGGTACGACGAGACGTTGACCGGCTTCAAGTGGCTGATGCGGGCCGGGGACGGCCAGGGCACCGGACTGGTCTACGCCTACGAGGAGGCGCTGGGCCACTGCGTCGCCCCGGACCTGGTGCGGGACAAGGACGGCATCTCCGCGGCGGTGGCGGCCTGCGACCTGGCCGCCGAGCTGAAGGCGGCCGGGCGGACGCTGCTGGACGCCCTGGACGAGCTGGCCGTCCGCCACGGCCTGCACCTGACCGACCAGGTGTCGGTCCGGCTCGGCGCGATGACCGACGTCCAGCCCGCGATGGCCGCCCTGCGCGAGCGGGTGCCCGACGCGGTGGGCGGCCGGCCCGTCACCGCCGAGGACCTGCGGCCCCGCGACAACACGCTCGCGCTGCGCGGCGACGGCCTGCGGATCATGATCCGCCCCTCGGGCACCGAGCCGAAGCTCAAGGCGTACGTGGAGATCGTGGAGCGGGCGGGGAGCACGGCCGAGCTGGCCGCGGCCCGCGAGCGCGGCCGCGCGACCCTCGCCGCCCTACGGGGCGACGTGGAGGCCCTGCTCCTCGGCTGACAGGCCCTCGACTGGCACGGCCCCTCGACTGGCACTGGTCCTCGCTGACCGGCCGGAGGGCGGTGACAGCGCAGGACAGCGACAGCGCAGGACAGCGACAGCTCAGGGCAGTGGCAGCTCAGGACGGAGAGAGGGGCGCGTCGCCCACCCCCAGGTCGGGCGACGCGCCCCTCTCGTCTTCTGTGTCCACAGAGGACTGTCACGCCACCGTGGCCCTTGATGTCCACTGTGGACATATTGGGCGCCGGCGGAGACCCGGCTCCTCGCTACCGGCGCACGGTGCGCATCCCGTCCTCGTTGTAGCGCTCGCCGGCGACGGCGTCGGCCGGCACCGCGGCCTCGACGCGCGCCAGCTCCGCCTCGGTGAGCTCCAGCGTCGCGGCGGCGACGTTCTCCTCCAGGTACCGGCGGCGCTTGGTGCCGGGGATCGGGACGACGTCGGCGCCCCGGTGCTGCACCCAGGCGAGGGCGAGCTGGCCCGCCGTCACGCCCCGCTCGTCGGCCAGCTCCCGCAGCGCCGCCACGATCGCCAGGTTCCGCTCGAAGTTCCCGTCCCGGAAGCGCGGGTAGTTGTGCTGCCGGAAGTCCTGCTCGTCCAGCTCGGCCGGCGAGGTGATCCGGCCGGTGAGGAACCCGCGACCGAGCGGCGAGTACGGGACCAGGCCGACGCCCAGCTCCCGGCACGTCGACACGACGCCGTCCTCGATGTCCCTGCTCCACAGCGACCACTCGCTCTGCACGGCGGCGATCGGGTGGGTGGCGTGGGCGCGCCGGATGGTCTCCGGCGCCGGCTCGGACAGGCCCAGGTGCCGGACCTTGCCCGCCGCCACCAGCTCGGCCATCGCGCCGACGGTCTCCTCGATCGGCACCGTCGGGTCGATCCGGTGCGCGTAGTACAGGTCGATGTGGTCCACGCCGAGCCGGCGCAGCGAGGCGTCGCACGCCTGCCGGACGTACTCGGCGTCGCCGCGCACGCTCCGCTGCGCGAGGTCGTCGCTCCGCACGATGCCGAACTTCGTGGCCAGCACGACCCGGTCGCGCCGGTCGGCGATCGCCCGGCCGACGAGCTCCTCGTTCGCGCCCATGCCGTACATGTCGGCGGTGTCGAGCAGGGTGACGCCCAGGTCCAGGGCGCGGTGGACGGTGGCGATCGACTCGGCGTCGTCGGTGGCGCCGTAGAACTCGCTCATCCCCATGCAGCCCAGGCCCTGCGCCGAGACCTCCAGGGCGCCGAGCCGTCGCGTGGGCAGGGTGGTGTCGGTCATGCCGTGGCCTCCTCGGGCGCGCCGCCGGGCTGCCGGCGCAGGATCAGGTCGTAGTTGTCGATCTTGTAGTCGAGGATCTCAAGACAGGCCTGGAGCTCGGCGATCCGCGCCCGCACGTCAGCGCGGTGCTCCACGAGCAACTGCTTGCGCCGGCCCGCCGTCGCCTCTCCCCGGTGTCGGAGCTGGGCGTACTCGCGCATCATCCGGATCGGCATCCCGGTCAGCCGCAGCTTGGTCAGGAAGTCCAGCCACGTCAGGTCGGCGTCGGAGTAGACGCGTCGCCCGCCGGAGTCGCGGGCCGGGGGCTCGACCAACCCGATGCGCTCGTAGTAACGCAGCGTGTCGACCGAGAGACCCGTGCGCTCAGCTGCCTGGGCTATCGAGTACGTCACGCCTACGACGGTAGGAGTTGGAGCGCGCTCCAGGTCAACCTGACCGCGTCGACAACCCGGTCGCGGACGGCGCCGCGTTCAGCGCGGGGCGGGGCCGGAGAGCCGCCGACGGGCGCTGGTCGTGGCGGGGGTCACCCGGACCGGTGAGGTCGCGCCGGCCAGCCCGAACGCCGGCATGTTGACGTAGACAGCCTCGGCGGAGCCCGGGCGCGCGAGGTAGGTCTCGTGCCACACCCCGACCGTTCCGTCGCCGCCGACCCGCCGGTTGAAGTCCCGCCACGCCGCCGCGTGCGGGGCGTCCCGGTCGCCCGCGAAGGCCAGCAGGTCCTCCACCCGGCGCCAGTAGGACAGCAGGATCGTGGTCCGGCCGAGCCACGTGTGCGAGCCGAGCAGCCCGGCCCCCGGGTGCTCCGCGAGGTGCCGCAGCATCCGCGGCATCGCCGTGAGCACCGGCCACCACCGGTCCACCCGCAGCGGGCGGTTGATCCGCATCCCGATCAGGAAGACCGCCACGCCCTCCTCGGGCACCTCCGCCGTCCACCGACCAGCCAGCACCGGCATCGCGACCCCCACGTCCAGCAGTTTCAGAACACCGTTATAAAACAGCGTTGCGATACGGTGGTCAAGTGCCACGCCCCAAGATCCACGACGAGGCGCTGCGGGTGCGCCTGCTGGACCGCACCGGCGAGCTGCTGTCCACCCACGGACCGGACGCGCTGAGCCTGCGCCGGCTCGCCGCCGACGTGAACACGTCGACGACGGCGGTCTACTCGCTGTTCGGCAGCAAGGCCGGTCTGGTCGCCGCCGTGCACCGCGAGGCGTTCCGCCGGTTCGGCGCCCGGCTCGCCGAGGTGCGCCCCTCCGACGACCCGGCGCGGGACGTGGTGGCGCTGGGGCACGCCTACCGGGAGAGCGCGCTGGCCGACCCCCACCTCTACGGAATGCTGTTCGGCCGCCCGGTGCCCGAGTTCACGCCGGACGCCGAGGCCAAGGAGGAGTCGCTGGCGACCTTCCTGCCCCTGCTGGACGGGGTGCGGCGCGGCGTCGAGCGGGGGCGCTTCGCGGCCGACCGGCCCGAGCGCATGGCGCTCGCCTGTTGGGGCCTGGTGCACGGCCTCGTCTCGCTGGAGCTCAACGGATGCCTCCCGCCCGACACCGACGTCGACGCCAGCTACGACGCGGCGCTGCGGGCGCTGGTGGCGGGTTGGCTCCGCCGGGACTGAGCGGGGGCACGACAAGGGCCCCTGGGCGCGCGTACCCAGGGGCCCCCTCGCCTCGCGGCGAACTTTTGTCCTACTTGGACAGTCCGTTGTAGACGGCCGTCATCAGCTCGCCGTCGGCGGTGTCACCGTCCAGCGACCAGATCATCGCGCCGCCCAGCCCCTCGTTCCTGGCGTACCGGGCCTTGCGGACCAGCTCGGTGGGGTCGTCGTAGGTCCAGAACGTGGTGCCGTTGAAGATCCACGCGTGGCCGGACGCCTCGTCCCGGTGCAGCGTGTAGCCCTGGCCGAGCAGGTTCTTGAGCTTGCGGTAGTCCTCGATGCCCTTCTCGTAGGTCCCCGGGGCGCCGTCGGTCGCGCTCTGGAACAGCCCGTTGTTCTTGTTGGGCACGCCGGTCCAGCCGCGGCCGTAGAACGGGACGCCCAGCACCAGCTCGTCCTTCGGGGCGCCCTTGCTCGTGTAGGCCTGCACCGCCACCTCGACGCTGAACTTCCGGGCCGGCGGCGACGGGTCGCCGGCCGGCACCTTGACCGCCGACTGGTGGTTCGTGGTGTTCTCCCACGCGCCGTGCAGGTCGTAGCCCTGCACCGTGCCGAAGTCGAGGTAGTCGAAGATCTTCGGGACCTCGAAGCCGGCCTCGACCTTCGCCGGGTCGGCCGGCAGGAACGCGGTCAGCTCGAACTTCCTGCCCACCTGCGCGCCGTACTCGTCGAGCTGACGGCGGAACTCGGCCAGCAGCAGCGTGAAGTTCCGCTTGTCCTCGGGGCGGATCACGTTGCCGGCGTTGCCCTCCGAACCCGGCCACTCCCAGTCGATGTCGATACCGTCGAAGATCCCGGCGGCCGCGCCGGCGCCGCCCTGCGGCTCACCGCCCAGCTTGGGCAGGTTGCCCTTGATGAACAGGTCGAGGCAGCTCGACACGAACGTCCTGCGGGAGGCGTCGGTCAGCGCGGCGTTGGAGAAGTACTTCGACCAGGTCCAGCCGCCCAGGGAGAAGTTCACCTTCAGGTTGGGGTGCTTCGCCTTGAGCTTGCGGATCTGGTTGAAGTTGCCGGCCAGCGGCTGGTCGTAGGTGTCGCCAACGCCGTCCACGGACTCGTCGGCCCGGAACCGGCGCTGGTAGTCGGCCCAGGCGTCGCCCTGGCCGGTCTGGTTGACGACGAAGCACCGGCCGTCCTGGCTGACGTTGCCGAACGCGTAGTTGATGTGCGTCAGCTTCGCCGCGGTGCCCGAGGTCTCCATGTTCTTCACCAGGTAGCCGCGGTCGTAGATGCCCCACTGGGTGAAGTAGCCGACCGTGCGCTGGCCGCCGGGGCCCGGGTTGCCGCCGCCGTCGGTCGTGCTGACCGTGACCGGCTTGCTGTCCGGGGAGACGTTGCCGGCCGCGTCGCGCGCCCGGACGGTGAAGGTGTAGGCGGTCTTGGGCGACAGGCCCGTGACGGTGTGCGAGGTCAGCGCGGTGCCGCCGACCCTGGTCCCGCCCTGGTACACGTCGTAGCCGGTGACCTTGACGTTGTCGGTCGCCGCGTCCCACGCGAGGTCGACGCTGGTGCCCGTGGCCCCGGCGCCGCGCAGGTTGCCGGGGGCGGTCGGCGCCTCGGTGTCCGGCTGACCGGGCGAGCCGTCACACGACGCGCCGTTGACCGAGCACTTGACCGGCGCGACGAAGGCGCCGGAGTAGGACACGCCGAAGCCGAAGCTCACCTCGGCGCCGGGCGCGACCGCGCCGTTCCAGCCGACGTTGCGGACGGTGACCTTCTGGCCGGACACCGTGTGGTTGCCCTCCCACAGGGAGGAGAGCCGCTGGCCCGCGGCGAGCTCGAACTCGACCGTCCAGCCGTTGAGCGCCGTGGCGCCACCGTTCTTGATCGTGTACTTGGCCTCGTAGCCGGCGCCCCAGTCGCCGGTCTTGGTGAAGGTCGCGGTGACGCCACCGGCGGCCTGGGCCGGCAGGCCCGCGACGCCGAGCGCGACGAGCAGTGCCGTGAAGAGCACGGTTAACTGCCATCGACGACGTGGCATGGATGACTCCTTCGGTGCAGGGTGGCCGGGGCGTTACCCGGTTGGAGGACAAGATGTGCCCCGGACCACACCTCGTCAAGGGTCTAGACCATTGGGTCACTCGAATGGCCTAACAGACTCCCGGGTCGCCCGTGGCGCCGCTCCCCTCCCGTCGTCGCCGAAACCTGGGATTCCTTGCCGGCTCGCCAAAAGCACGCGAGGCCGGCGGTTCTCCCCGCCGCCAGAACGCGATCGACAGGAACGGGAGAGAAGTTCACTGGCATGACTGGGGAAGCGGTGACCCCGAGACGCGAGAGGTGGCGGACGCAGCGCGAGCCCGCGCCACGATCCCGGTCCGAACACCGGACTCCCGTTTGTCCACTGAGGACAGTCATGACCCGCTCCGCTTTCCCGGCAAGGCATTCCCGGCCCAGCGAGTGCTCGTTCACCCACGCCTGTCACGTCCACTCGCGCTGGACCAGCGCGGCCGCGCCCGGCGCCGCGGGCCTGCCGGCTACGCCGGACGGGTGACCCGGCTCGCTCCGGCGGAATACCTGACATCGCCGAGTCCGGTTACCGAGTCCGACCGCGCCGTTCAGGGGCCGGTTTCGCCCTCGTGTCAAATGGCTGTCCACAGCCCCGCCGAGTTGTCCACAGCCCGCGGTCGTCGCCTTTGCCGCCGGGTGGTGGGTGGATAGGCTGGTAGCGGGGCTCGCCCCCCAGGGCGGGTGGGGGCTGTCCGCCGGGAGTGCCGGGCGGGGTTGGCGGGCCCGATCGTCGAGGTCGCCGAGGCGGGCGCCGGGGGGTTGGGCCCCGGGGAGGTCCGCCGCCGTTTTGTCCCTCCCCGGGGGGTTCCCACGGTCTTCCGAGCAGCGTGATCAAATCAAGGTCTAGACCAAATAAACGCCCCGTTCGGCCTCATAACAGCCCGTCATAGTGGCGCGGTCGGAACGGGCCAGCCGCGGCGGCCGGGCGGGGCGTCGTGCCTGGTCAGCGCGGGCGGAGCAACCCCTCCAGTCGAGCAACCGCCGCCGGGTCGCCGTCGACGGCGAGCAGGCCGGCCGCGACCGCCTCCGCCCGGTCCAGCCGACCCGCGCCGAGCCGCGCGAAGGTCAGCGGATCGCAGGCGTAGCGCACCGCGGGCTCGGCGACCTCGCCCTCCTCCACCCGCACGCCGTCCGGTCCGGCCAGCACCCGCACGGGCACGTCGCCGACCACGAACTGGTACGCCTCCGGGCGCTCGGGCCGCCGCCCCCGCTCGACGAGCGCGGCCAGCCCCAGCACGGCCCAGCGGGGCCGGAACTCCGCGTCGTCCGGCACCTCGGGGCGCTGCCCCAGGCCGAACCGGGTGAGGGCGTAGGCGACCTCGCGCAGCCCCTCGCCGCGGTCGGTCAGCCGGTAGGGCGCGCGGATCCCGGCGCCGTCCCGCTCCACCAGGCCGGCCGCCTCCAGCGACCGGAGCCGCTCGGCCAGCAGGTTCGTGCCGATCCCCGGCAGGTCGGCGAGCAGCTCGGTGTACCGCCGGGGGCCGAGCAGGAGCTCCCGCACGACCAGCAGGGTCCAGCGGTCGCCGACGAGATCGAGCGCGTGGGCCAGCCCGCAGAACTGGCCGTAGCTCCGCTTCGCCATCCACACCCCTTGACGTGGTCGTCCCGGCGGCTCACGATCACTACACAGTTTTCAAGCTTAGCCAGGGCGGAGGTCGAGTCCGGTGTGTCGCCGCTGGCCCCGCCAACAGACCGCGCCCTGGGAGAACCTTCGTTCTCACCAGGGCGCGGTCGGTGTCGGGACCGACGGGACCAACAGGGCCGACAGGGTCGACAGGACCAACAGGGTCGACGGGACCGACTCGGGCCGGTCAGACCGAGCCGTACTGGCGGTCGCCGGCGTCGCCCAGCCCCGGAACGATGTAGCCGGAGTCGTTGAGCCGCTCGTCAACGCTGGCGGTCACCACCCGCACCGGCAGCCCGGAGTCCTCCAACAGCTGGATGCCCTCGGGCGCGGCCAGCGCCACGACCGCCGTCACGTCGGTCGCCCCGCGGTTGGCGAGCAGCCGGATGGTGTGGACCATCGACCCGCCGGTGGCCAGCATCGGGTCCAGCACGAGCACCGGCCGGTCGGACAGGTCCTCCGGCAGCGACTCCATGTACGGGGTCGGCTGCAGGGTCTCCTCGTCCCTGGCCAGGCCGACGAAGCCCATCTGCGCGTCCGGGATGAGCTTGTGCGCCTGGTCGGCCATGCCCAGGCCGGCGCGCAGCACCGGCACCAGCAGCGGCGGGTTGGCCAGGCGGTAGCCGTCCGTGCGGGCCACCGGGGTGTGGATGCGCTCAATCCGCACGGGCGCGTCCCGCATCGCCTCGTAGATCAGCATCACGGTCAGCTCATGCAGGGCCGCGCGGAACGCGGCGCTGTCCGTACGGGCGTCCCGCATGGTGGTCAGCCGCGCCCTAGCCAGCGGGTGTTCGACGACGAGCACGTCCATGGGCGAGAACGGTAACCGGAAGGAACACGTCTTGTACGAATCGATCTATCGCCAGGCCCGCGAACGCGTGACGGAGATCGCCGCCGGCCTGGACGAGCGGGAGCTCGGCCTGACCGTGGCCGCCTGTCCGGAGTGGACGGTGCGGGACGTGCTGGCGCACGTGGTCGGGGTCGCGGCCGACGTCGTCAACGGGGAGATGGCGGGCCGGCCGGGTCCGGAGTGGACGGCCAGGCAGGTGGCGCAGCGGCGCGACCGGACGGTCGCCGAGCTCGTCGCGGAGTGGGACCGGTACGCCGAGGGCGCCGAGGCCGTGCTGGCGGCCGGCCCGCCCCTCCCCCTGCTGGCCCACGACCTGGTCCAGCACGAGGGCGACCTGCTGGGCGCGCTGGGCAGGGGTCGTCCGCCGCGGACCGCGTGGGAGCCGATGCTGGACAACGTGCTGACCGGTCTGGGGAAGCGCCCCGACCTGCCCGGCGCGCTGACCGTGCTGCTCGACGGCCGACGGCGGCAGGTCGGCGACGGCGTGCCGCTGGCCGAGCTGGATGTCGACGGCTACGACCTGTACCGGGCCGTGTTCGGCCGGCGCAGCCGCGCCCAGATGGCCGGCTGGGCCTGGCTCGGCGAGGCCGGCCCATTCCTCGACCTGATCGCGGTCTTCCCGCCCCGCGCGGACGATCTCGTGGAGGCCTGAGCGGGGTCGTCGCCGCCCGCTCGGCGGGCGGCGAGGCCTGGTGGGCGGCCTAGACTCACCGCCATGGGTGTCCCGTCCACAACGGCGTCGGCGGTGTCGACGGCGTCGGCAGCGGGGGCGGTCAGCGCGCAGCTGCCCGCCCACCTCGCCGACGCCATCCGCGACGACGCCGCGTTGCGTCGTTTCCTGCACGGCCTGCCCGGCGTCGACCAGGTCGGCCTGGAGCAGCGCGCCGCCGGCCTGGCCACGCGCAGCGTCAAGAAGGCCGCGAAGCTGTGGGCGATCGACACGGCGATCCGGATGGTCGACCTGACCACGCTGGAGGGCGCCGACACACCGGGCAAGGTGCGGTCGCTGTGCGCCAAGGCGCGGCGCCCCGACCCGGAGCGGCCCGAGGCGCCCGGGGTCGCCGCCGTGTGCGTCTACCCCGACCTGGTCGAGGTGGCCGTCGCCGAGCTGGCCGGCACCGGGGTCGGCGTGGCCAGCGTGGCGACCGCGTTCCCGTCCGGCCGGTCCTCGCGCCAGGTGAAGCTGGCCGACACGCGGCTGGCCGTGGAGGCCGGCGCCACCGAGGTCGACATGGTGATCGACCGGGGCGCGTTCCTGTCCGGCCGGTACGGCGAGGTCTTCGAGGAGATCGTCGCGGTGCGCGCGGCCTGCGGCGACGCGCACCTGAAGGTCATCCTGGAGACCGGCGAGCTGGCGACCTACGACAACGTGCGGCGCGCCTCCTGGCTGGCGCTGCTGGCCGGCGCCGACTTCGTCAAGACCTCCACCGGCAAGGTCTCGCCCGCCGCGACGCTGCCGGTGACCCACCTGATGCTGGGGGCGGTGCGGGACTGGCACGCCCAGACCGGCGAGGCGCGCGGCGTGAAGCCGGCCGGCGGCATCCGCACCACCAAGGACGCCGTGCGCTACCTGGTGGCGGTGCACGAGGTCGCCGGGCCGAGGTGGCTAGACCCGCACCTGTTCCGGTTCGGCGCCTCCAGCCTGCTCAACGACCTGCTGATGCAGCGGCGCACCCAGCTTGAGGGCCGCTACAGCGGCCCGGACTACGTGACGGTGGACTGAGGATGACGAGCAACGTCTGGGAGTACGCCCCGGCGCCGGAGTCGCGCGACATCGCGAACCTGCGGCCGAACTACCGGATGTTCGTCGACGGCGAGTTCGTCGACGGCGCCGGCGAACCGCTGAAGACGGTCAACCCGGCCACCGAGGAGGTGCTCGCCGAGGTCGCCACCGCCGACGCGTCCGACGTGGACCGCGCGGTGCGGGCGGCCCGGCGCGCGCAGGAGACCGTGTGGGGCCGGATGCCGGGCAGCGAACGGGCGAAGTACCTGTTCCGCGTCGCCCGGCTGATCCAGGAGCGCGGCAGGGAGCTGGCCGTGCTGGAGACGCTGGACAACGGCAAGCCGATCAAGGAGTCGCGCGACGTCGACGTGCCGACCGCGGCCGCGCACTTCTTCCATCACGCCGGCTGGGCGGACAAGCTCGCCTACGCCGGCTACGGCCCCGACCCGCGCCCGGTCGGCGTGGCCGGCCAGGTCATCCCGTGGAACTTCCCGCTGCTGATGGCCGCGTGGAAGATCGCGCCGGCGCTGGCGTGCGGCAACACCGTGGTGCTGAAGCCGGCCGAGACCACCCCGCTGACCGCGTTGGCGCTCGGCGAGATCCTGCAGCAGGCGGAACTGCCGCCGGGCGTGGTGAACATCCTGCCCGGCGCCGGCGACGTGGGCGCCCGGCTGGTGCGGCACGAGGGGATCGACAAGGTCGCCTTCACCGGGTCCACCGAGGTGGGCAAGGAGATCCAGCGCGCGGTCGCCGGCACCGGCAAGCGGCTCACGCTGGAGCTGGGCGGCAAGGCCGCGAACATCGTGTTCGACGACGCCCCGCTGGACCAGGCGGTCGAGGGCGTCGTCAACGGGATCTTCTTCAACCAGGGCCACGTCTGCTGCGCCGGCTCGCGGCTGCTGGTGCAGGAGTCGATCGCCGACGAGCTGCTGGAGCGGTTGCGGCAGCGGGTGACCACGCTGCGGCTGGGCGACCCGCTGGACAAGAACACCGACGTGGGCGCGATCAACTCCCGCGCGCAGCTGGAGCGCATCCGCGAGCTGGCCGCGGCCGGCGACGCCGAGGGCGCGCAGCGCTGGACCAGCCCGTGCCCGGTGCCGGAGAAGGGTTTCTTCTTCGCCCCCACGGTGTTCTCCAACGTGCACCAGGCGATGCGGATCGCCCGCGAGGAGATCTTCGGCCCGGTGCTGTCGGTGCTCACCTTCCGCACACCGGACGAGGCGGTGGCCAAGGCCAACAACACCCCCTACGGGCTGTCGGCCGGGATCTGGACCGAGAAGGGCTCCCGGATTCTCTGGATGGCGCAACGGATGCGCGCCGGCGTGGTGTGGGCGAACACGTTCAACCGGTTCGACCCGACCGCGCCGTTCGGCGGGTACCGGGAGTCGGGCTTCGGCCGCGAGGGCGGCCGCGCCGGCCTGGAGGCGTACCTCGCCAGCGGTGACGAGGGGGCGGGGATCTGATGGGGCGCAACGGAAACAGCGGCAGGAACGACGAGAACGCCAAGCAGGGCAAGAACGTCCGGGACGGCGAGCGCGGCGGGCACACCGGCCACGCCGGGCACACCGGACACGCCGCGCCCGCGGCCGACGGCCGGCTGCCGGTGGCGAAGACCTACAAGCTGTACGTGGGCGGGGCGTTCCCCCGCTCCGAGTCCGGTCGGGTGTACCAGGTGACGGACACGAAGGGCCGATTCCTGGCCAACGCCGCGCAGGCCTCCCGCAAGGACGCGCGGGACGCGGTCGTCGCGGCGCGCAAGGCGTTCCCGAAGTGGTCGGGCGCCACGGCCTACAACCGGGGCCAGGTGCTCTACCGGGTCGCCGAGATGCTGGAGGGCCGGCGGGAGCAGTTCGTCGCCGAGGTCGCCGCCGCCGAGGGCGTGTCGACCAAGCGCGCGCAGGCGGACGTGGACGCGGCGATCGACCGCTGGGTCTGGTACGCCGGCTGGACCGACAAGGTCTCGACGGTGCTCGGCGCGGCCAACCCGGTCGCCGGGCCGTACTTCTGCTTCAGCGTGCCGGAGCCGACCGGGGTCGTCGGCGTGCTCGCGCCGCGGGCCTCGTCGCTGCTGGGCCTGGTGAGCGTGGTCGCGCCGGTGATCGCCACCGGCAACACCTGCGTGGTGGTGGCGAGCGAGGAGCGGCCGCTGCCCGCGGTGACCCTGGGCGAGGTGCTGGCCACCTCGGACCTGCCGGGGGGCGTGGTGAACCTGCTGACCGGCCGCGCCGCCGAGCTGGCGCCGTGGCTGGCCGCGCACGGCGACGTCAACGCGCTCGACCTGTGCGGCGCCCCGGAGGGCCTGCGGGCGGACCTGGAACGCGCCGCGGCCGACACGGTGAAGCGCGTGGTGCGGGCCCCGGCCGCCGAGCCGGACTGGACGCGTCAGCCCGACATCGGCCGGCTGCGGGCCTTCCTGGAGACCAAGACGGTCTGGCACCCCACCGGCGTCTGAGAACGACCGACCGACGCCGCTCGCCGCGTCACGCGCTCGCGTGGCGCGGCGAGCGGCGTGTCAGCCGGCACGCCGACAGCGCCTGTGCCGTCGTCCCGTCACCGCTTCACCCGTTGCCACGCGCGGGAATCAGCGGATGCGCCAGTCCAACCGGCCGTCCCAGGTGACCGACGGCTCGCAGTGGCCGACCCGGGAACCCGTCTCCAGCGACTCGACGATCTCGTCGAGCATCGCGGTCAGGCTCGGCCACTCCGGCTTGAGCACCTGGCACAGCTCGTGGTCCCACTCCAGCACGCAGCCGCGCGCCGCGCCCGGTCTCAGGTCGACCACCAGGTCGTCGCCGCAGCCGTCGAACGCTATCGGCACCCAGGCGGGGTGGTAGCTGAACCCCGCGTCCCCGGCCTCGGGGTCGCAGTCCGGCTCGTCCCACCTATCCCGCCACGTCTTGCGCCAGGACCGCCACGAGTCCAGTGCGCCCGTCACCGAGTAAGGGGTGTAGAACGGCGGGAACAGCTCGGCGAACACGCCGTCCTCCGTCCCGTCGCAGGACCGCCACCACTCCCGTAACTCGGTGGGCAGCCGCTCTTCCAGCTCCCGCTCCAACGCGTCGATGTCCGCGTCGGCCGCTCCCGGCCGTATCACCTCGTACGTCGTTGGTGCGTGCTCGCCGAGCCAGCCGAGCAGGCGGGCCCAGCTCTCCGTCACGCCCATGGGATCATGTTCCCAGCTCCCGGGCCGTTTCCGCTGCCGCCAACACGGCGGTGACAGACGGGCCATCTGGGCGAAGTCGGACACGCCGGACGGTCGCTTCCGCCAAGCTGAGGAACCACCGGGGGACGCCACGCGTCGAAGGGCGCGCGGCACCCCGTCGCACCGCGAGGCACGTGGCGAGCGAAAGGCGCAGGGAACAACATGGGGGAACAGGGCTTCGGCGTCGTCGAGGAGGCGCTCGAGACCTACGCCGGGCGGGTGCCGGGACTGGCCGACGAACTCGGCAAGGTCGGGTCGTCCACTCTGAACGGCGCGACCTCCCTGCCGGCCGACTGCTTCGGCAAGCTCGGCCAGGAGGTCGGGTTGCACGGGGCGTTCCAGCAGGCGGTCCAGGCCCAGGTCGACAGCCTCAGGGCGATCTCGTCGGGACTGGACGGGCTGGCCGGCGCGGTCCGGGGCGCGCTCGGCACGTACCGCCAGCAGGACGCCGACACCGCGCAGGCGATGAAGCGCGCGGGTCGGGTCTGACCGGACCACGGTGACGGGGAGGAACGATGGGCTTCGACGTGGCCGGGTTCGTCGGCGGGCTGGTTCGGCCGATGCGCGAACATCTGTCCAAACTGGACGGTGACACCGGCGGCGCGAGCGCCGCGGGCGAAGCGTTGGGCCGGGCCACGACCGCGCTCAACGACGTCAAGGGCAGGCACACCAGCGAGGCCAACGCCGCGCTCGGCGGCTGGTACGGCGAGAAGGCCAACGCCTTCCAGAGCCGGGTCGCCGCCTTCGACGGCGCCGCGGGCAAGCTCGCCGCGAACACCACGGCGTTGCAGTCGACGGCCAGCGCCGCCGTGAGCGTGGTGACCGCGGCGCGGGCCAACATCCAGAAGCTGATCGACGAGTGCATGGCCGCGGTGACGCCGTACCTGGTGGCCGCCGCCGCGTGCGGGGTGCTGGGCGGCCAGGGGCTGATGTTGAAGGCCTGCGGCGCCGCCAAGAGCAAGGCCGACGAGTACGCCGCGCGCAGCGCCCAGGAGCTCCAGCACGCGCGCGCCGAGCTCGCGCAGCTGATGGGCAAGCTCAACGCGCTCCAGCAGCTCGACGCCGGCGCGCTGCGCGGACTGGGCGACCCGCTGGGCGGCGACGCCGGTCCGGCCGTCACCAACCCCAGTGGCGCGCACGACCGCGACCCGAAGGCTCCCCCGTCGCGAGGTGACGGCGGTGGCGGCCACGGCGGTGGCGGCGGTGGTGGGGGCGGCTACCACGGCGGCGGCGGCGGTGGCGGAGGAGGCGGCGGCGGTGGGGGCGGCGGAGGCGGTGGCGGCAGCAAGCCGCGCCTGCCGGTGGCCGTTCCGCCCCAGCCCGGCAGCGGAGTGGGCATCAACCTGCCCGGCGGCGCGCACGTCGAGGCGCCGAACGAGACCGCGGCGGCGGCCGTGCGCAACGCGTTGTCGGCGCTCGGCACCCCGTACGTGTGGGGCGGCTCGAACCCGCCCCAGGGCACCGACTGCAGCGGCCTGACGAAGTGGGCCTACGGCAAGGCCGGTCTGGAGATCCCGCGGCTGGCCCAGTCGCAGACCGTCGGCGCCGAGGTGCCGAGCATGGACCAGCTCCTGCCCGGCGACCTGGTCGTGTGGAGCGGCCACGTCGCCATGGTGATCGGCAACGGGCAGATGGTCGAGGCCGGCGACCCGGTGCAGATCAACAAGATCCGCACCACCAACGCCGGCCAGAAGTTCGTCGGGTTCTACCGCCCGACGGGCTGAGCGCGGCGAGGAGCGAACGGTGAGCGAGGACTTGGACAGGCAGGTGCGGGACGCGGTGGACCGCGCCGCGGAGCGGGTGGCCGCCACCCAGCGGCAGGTCGCCGACCGGCTCGCCGGCGCCCCGCCGGTGACCGGGCGGGCGTCCTCGGCGGACGGCGCGGTGACCGTGGTGGTCGCCCCCGGCGGCATGCTGCGGACCGTGGAGATCGGGCCGGCGGCGATGGCGATGGGCCCGGAGGCGCTGGCGCGCGAGGTGGTGGAGCTCGCCGGGAAGGCGACCCGCAACGCCGCCGCGCGCATGCACGCCTCGCTGCGGGGCGTGCTCGACCAGTCCGGTGTGCGCGGGCTGGAGGAGTTGGGTCTGCGCCCCGGCGAGGACGACGATCCCGACGACGACGTCGACACGATGCTGCGGAGGGTCCTGTGAACACCGCCGACACGGGCATCGGTCCCGACATCGAGTCGGACACCGACGAGCTGGTCGAGCAGGCTGAGCAGCGGCAGCACGCCAGCGAGCACCTGGAGCGCGCCCTCGACTCGATGACGGGCACCGCGCGGAGCGCGGACGGCATGGTCGTGGCGGTCGCGTCCGCGAGAGGCGAGCTCCGGAAGCTCGACCTGCACCCCGCCGCGCCGCGGATGGGGTCGCAGGCGTTGGGCGAGGCGATCGCGGCGACCGCGCAGCAGGCGGTGCGGGTCGCCGTGCAGCGGTGCTTCAACGTCCTGGCGCCGGCGCTGGGCGACGAGCTCACGACGACGGTGGAGCAGCTGGTCGGCATCGCGCCGGCGCGCGCCGACGGCTGGGACGCCGCGTCCGAGATCAGGGCGCCGATGGTGGCCGGGGTCGGGAAGCCGCGTCCGGCGGGACAGGCGGGCGGGCCCGGGGTCGGCGGTGCCGGCGTCGGGGCCGCCCCGGCGAACGCCGACACCGGCGCCGACTCGGACGTCGACGAGGACGACATCTTCTCGTTCGACCCCGCCAGCCTGCGGTCGGACCGCTGATCGGGTCACGCCCCGCCGGCTCGGTACGCTTCGGCCGCGGCTGATCGCCGTCACGGTGTGGACGCGGAGGTGCGGTAGTGGCGCAGGACATCGTCCCGATCGAGCTCAGCCTGACCGAGGGCGACGTGATCACGCTGTGGGCGCCGCGGTGGCGGGAGGAGGGCGAGGAGTGGGAGGCGTTCCTCGGTGACGAGGACGACCTCTTCGCCTTCCAGGACGCCGCGCATCTCGCCGCCTTCGTGCGCACATCGCGGAACCACGACCTCGCCGACCACCCGGCGTGGCACGTGGTGCCGCAGCTCTCGGTCGACGAGCTGATCCCGGACGACGAGCACCGGTTCGACGTCGTCGGCGTCCTGGAGATGGTCGCCGAGGAGCCGGACACCTGGGTGATCGCCGAGCTCGCCGGCGTCGTGTCGATGGTCCGCTCGCTGGCCGACGTGTGCGAGCTGGAGAAGGTGCACGAGGTGCTCGACTCGGCCGAGGGCTTCGCCCTGCTGGAGCGGGGAACGCTGCCGTTCTCCGGCCGGGACGGCGAGAAGGTCTGGACCGAGCTGGCCAACGTCGTGGCGCAGCGCTGGGACGAGGTGCTGGACGCGCTCGACGAGGTGGTCGCCGAGCCGGAGGTCGACGCGGACGCGTTGGCCACCGCGCAGGACGAGCTGGCCGAGATCGAGGAGGCCGACGCGGTGGCCGACGAGGCCGCCGCCGAGGGGGCCGGAGAGGCCACCGCCGCCGGGACCGCGCGGGACGCGGCGGCCGGGGCGGACGACGAGGACCTGGAAGAGGAGGGGCCCACCGGCTTCTGGGCCGAGGTGGGCATCGACCCGATCCGGATCATCACCCCGCAGGGCGAGTTCTACACGCTGCGCTGCTACCTGGACGACGAGCCGGTGTTCCTGGGAACCAAGGGCCGGATCGACGTGTTCGGCTCGCCGCGCGCGCTGGCGAGGCACCTCGCCGAGGAAGACGTCGAGCACGACCTGCTGGGCGTGGCGACCTGGGACGAGGTCTCGGCCAGGGCCACCGCCGGCGAGCTGGAGATCGAGGTCGACCCGGAGAACACCTACGTCCTGCAGGGGCTGGCCGACGACCTGGCCGACGGGCCGGACGCGGTCGACCCCACGCAGCTCGACCTGGCCGTGGAGCTGCTCTCCGACGCCGCCCAGTGGGCCGGCGACGAGTCGGTCGAGCACGCGCTCGCGCCCTCGGAGCGGCTGGGCTGGCTGGTCTCCTTCGTGCTCCGGCCGGACCCGACCCGGCTGGCGCCGAGCGCGCCCTACGACGCCGAGGTGACCACCTGGCAGGAGCTCGTGGCCGCCTTCGAGGACCGGCTCGTCACGCACTGAGCGGCGCGCTGAGCGCTCCGCGCGGGTAGGCGGCGTCACACGGCGCGCCCGCTGCGGCCCGCGCCCCCTTTCCGGCAGGATCAGGACGCGAAGGGGATTCGCGTCGGAGGGGGCGCGGTGCTCATGGCGCACGTCGTGGAAGCGCACGCACTGCCGGACGGGCAGCGGAACGGGTCGGTCCAGGAGGGCCGGGGCGGCCCGGGGAGCGCCGGCCGGGCCGCTGGCCGGCGCGGCGGGCGGTCGTGACCTCGTCGCCCGGCGGCGACGCGGACCTGGACCGACGGCTGGCGGCCGTGTCCGGCCGGGCCGACAACGCCGACGGCTCGGTGCGGGTGACCGCGACCGCGCACGGCGCGCTGGTCGACCTGCGGTTGGACCGGCGGGCGTTCGAACTGGGGCCGGAGCGGCTCGGCGCGGAGATCGTCCGGCTGACCGCGCGCGCCGCGGTGGCCGCTCTGCGGACCGAGCTGGCCGAACTCGCCAACCTGCTGCCGGACCTGGACGTCGACCAGACGCTGGGCGGCGCCGGAACCGGTGCCGGAACTGGCACCGACGTCGACGCCGGAGAGCCCCGGCGCCGCCCGCCCCGAGCCAGCTGAACGCCGGAGCGGCCGGGGTGGCGGCGGTGGTCACCCGTCCCCGGCGACCACCGCGCCGGCGCGGTCAGCCCATGAGCGCGGCGTAACCCGGCTTGATCACGTCGTTGATCAGCTGGAGGCGCTCGTCGAAGCCGAGGAACGATGACTTCATCGCGTTCACGGTGAACCACTGGATGTCGCCCCAGCCGTAGCCGAAGGCGTCCACCAGCGCGGCGAACTCGCTGGAGAGCGTGCAGTGGCTCATCAACCGGTTGTCCGTGTTCACGGTGACGCGGAACCGGAGCCGCGCGAGCAGGCCGATGGGGTGCTCGGCGACCGAGGAGGCCGCGCCGGTCTGCAGGTTGGAGGTGGGGCACATCTCCAGCGGGATCCGCCGGTCCCGCACGTAGTGGGCCAGCCGACCGAGCCGCACCCGCCCGTCCTGGTCGACCTCGATGTCGTCCATGATCCGCACGCCGTGCCCGAGCCGCTCCGCGCCGCAGTGCTGGATGGCCTCCCAGATCGAGGGCAGCCCGAACGCCTCGCCGGCGTGGATCGTGAAGTGCGCGTTCTCCCGGCGCAGGTACTCGAAGGCGTCGAGGTTGCGGGTGGGCGGGAAGCCGGCCTCCGGGCCGGCGATGTCGAAGCCGACCACGCCGGCGTCGCGGTAGCGGACGGCGAGGTTGGCGATCTCCCACGCGCGGTCGTTCTGGCGCATGCCGCACAGCAGGGTGCCGATCCGGATCCGCCGGCCCGCCTCGGCGGCGCGGCGCTCCCCCTCGCGGAAGCCCTCCTGCACCGCCTCGACGATCTCGTCCAGCCCCATGCCGCGCTCGACGAACAGCTCGGGGGCGTAGCGCACCTCGGCGTAGACGACGCCGTCGGCGGCGAGGTCCTCGGCGGCCTCGGCGGCCACCCGGACGAGCGCCTCCCTGGTCTGCATCACGCCGACGGTGTGGGCGAAGGTCTCCAAATAGCGGACCAGGGAGCCGGAGTCGGCCGCTGCGGCGAACCACGCGCCGAGCTCGGCGGCGTCGGTGGTCGGCAGGCCGGTGTAACCCACCTCACGGGCCAGGTCGACGACGGTGCCGGGGCGCAGCCCGCCGTCGAGGTGGTCGTGCAGCAGCACCTTGGGCGCGCTGCGGATGTTCTCCAGGGTCACCGGGGTCGACATGGCGTCACGCTACCCCGGGCACCCTGGCCTCCCCTGAGCCGCCGGACCCGACTATGATGATCATCTTGTGCGGGGCGGGTGGGGGCAAAACCACTCCGACGGACGCCGGTGTTGTGCTCCGCGCCGAGTTTTCGACACAGTGAGCGATCAGGACGGCCACCCATGATCCTCCGTACGGAGCAGTAACCGCGTACCGAGTAGTCGACAGAAGATCAACGACCACACTGGGACCTCGCCACGCCACCCGAACCGGGTAGCGCGCGGACCGTTCCCCCGCGGGCCGCACCGGGGGCGCTGCGGTGCGCAGCCGATCACTGGTTAGGCTCCCGGAGGTCTCCCCACCCCTCGGAAGGTCAGCCGTGAACGAGAACAACCACGCAGCGTTGTCGTTCGACCGGATGCGCAGCATGCTCACGCGCGCGGCGGAGATCCGCGAGAGCGAGCAGCAGCAGATCTTCGACGCGCTGGACGAGATCCACGCCCGCCTGTCCCCGCTGGAGTCGCTCGGCTCGGTCCGCAAGCGGCTGTCAGAACTGCCCGACCGCACCGAGGTGAGCGTGCTGGCCGAGCGCCTGGACGAGGCGCTGGCCCGGTTGGAGACCCAGGACGGCGCGATCAGCGCCCTGGGCAGGGCGGTGGACGGGCTGGTCGACAAGCTCGCCAAGCCGTTCGCCCAGCTCGACGGCCGGCTCGACGGCGTCGCCGGCCGGTTCGAGGGCGTCGCCGGCCGGATGGACGGCCTGGAGGACCGGATCGCCGGCCTGCACAAGCGGCTGGACGACATCAACGGCCGGTTCGACAAGACCGACCTGCGGCTGGACGGCCTGCCCAGCGCGGTGCACGGCCCGGTGCGGGACCGGTTGGAGACCCTGGAGACCGCGCTGCGCAGCCGGATCGACGAGGTGGACGAGGGCATGCACGAGCACCTCGACGGCACCCGCGAGGCCGTGCAGCGCTCGGTCGCCGAGTCCGGCGAGGCGGTGCAGCGCCAGCTCGTCGAGGCCGGCGAGGCGCTCCGGCGGCACGTGACCGAGTCCGGCGAGACCGTGCAGCGCTCGCTCAGCGAGTCCGTGGCGGCGGTGCAGCGCACGGTGGACGAGGCGTCCGACGCGCTGCGCGGCTCGCTCACCGAGACCCGCGACGCGGTGACCGGTCGGATCGACGAGCTCGACGGGACCCGGCTGGACTCGCTGGCCCAGCGGCTGGAGCAGCTCACCACGCGGCTCAACGACGTGGCCGGCCGGATCGACCAGGTCGAGGACGGCGTGGGCGGCCGGATCGGCGAGCTCGCCGGCACCGTCCGCCAGGGCCTGTCCCGGATCGACGAGTCGCTGGCCGACCGGCCGGACCAGGCGTCGCTCGTCTCGCTGGTGCGCACGGCCAACGAGGAGTCCGAGCGGCGGCAGGCCGGCCAGCTCGACGAGGCCATGGCGACCTTCGCCGAGCTGATCCTCGGCGGCGGCGCGCCGGCCGCCCCGCCGGCGCCGACCACGCTCCCCCGCCCGCAGCGCCGGGCCGCCCGGGGCAAGTCGGCCAAGCGCGACAGCGACAAGGCGCTGGACGACCTCGGCGACCTGGGCGCCGAGAGCGCCTGACCGCTCACGAACCCGGGGAGGGCGCGCCGGACATCCGGCGCGCCCTCCCCGTTTCGCATCGGTCCGTCGTCGACCACGGCCAGCTCGGTCGCTTCGAGCAATGCCGGGCACGGCCTGCCGTGGGCGGATCATGTCCTGCCGACGGCTCGTTCCGCCTTGTCGTGAGTGCCCCTGCACGGCGCGTTGATGTCCACAATGGACAATGGCGGCCGGCTGCTTCCCCGACGTCGGGCCAGCCTTCGGAGGGGTACCCGTCGGGGGGTCCCCCAATTTCAATAGTGCCGAGGGGGTCTGACAGTTCGGCGGGCCGCGGTCGCCCCTGATCGGGTGGACCAGGGGCACCCGCGGCCCGTGTGCCGGAAGAACACCGACTGGCCGTCGGTCGCGGTTTCACCGACCCGGCCGGCAGACGAGGACCAGGACCAGGACCAGCAAGAGCAGCAGCGAGTCGCTGGGGCCCGAAGTACTTTCCAGCCCCGCGAACGGGTCAGCGAACCGTGCCGTGGACGGTGTCGATGACGAGCGGGGTGCGGGCGGGCGCGGCGTCCCCGATCTCGTAGCCGCCCGCCAGGGCCGCCAGCGCCGCCGGGACCGCGTCCGGGGTGTCGGTGCGCAGTTCGAGGAGCGGCTGGCCGGCCTCGACGGCCTCACCGGGCTTGGCGAGGCAGAGGACGCCGGCCGCGTGCTGGACCGGGTCCTCCTTGCGCGCGCGTCCGGCGCCCAGGCGCCAGGCCGCGACGCCCACGGCATAGGCGTCGAGCTTCGTGACCACACCGTCGCGCGGGGCCTCCACCACGTGCGTGTGCGCGGCACGCGGCAGCGGCGCCTCGGGGTCGCCGCCCTGGGCGCGGATCATCCGGCACCAGGTCTCGTACGCCCCGCCGGAGGCGAGCACCGCCGCAGGGTCCACATCGGACAGTCCGGCGAGGGCGAGCATCTCCCTGGCCAGCGCCACGGTCAGCTCGACCACGTCGGCCGGGCCGCCGCCGCGCAGGACCTCCACCGACTCCGCGACCTCCACGGCGTTGCCCACCGCCCTGCCCAGCGGCACGGACATGTCGGTGAGCAGCGCGGTGACCCTCAGGCCGTGCTCGTCGCCGATGCCCACCAGGGCCTCGGCCAGCCGCCGCGCGTCCGCCTCGGTCTTCATGAACGCGCCGGAGCCGACCTTGACGTCGAGCACGAGCGCGTCCGCGCCCTCCGCGATCTTCTTGCTCATGATCGAGCTGGCGATCAGCGGCACCGACTCGACGGTCCCGGTGACGTCGCGCAGCGCGTAGAGCTTGCGGTCGGCGGGGGCCAGGCCCTCGGTCGCGGCGCAGACGACCGCGCCCACCTCGCGCAGCTGGCCGGCGATCTCGTCGGTGGTCAGGCCGGCCCGCCAGCCCGGGATCGACTCCAGCTTGTCCAGGGTGCCGCCGGTGTGCCCGAGGCCGCGCCCGGACAGCTGGGGCACGGCCGCGCCGCAGGCCGCCACGAGCGGCGCCAGCGGGAGCGTGATCTTGTCGCCGACGCCGCCGGTGGAGTGCTTGTCCACCGTGGGCCGGTCCACACCGGACAGCGCCAGCCGCTCACCGGAGTCGACCATCGCCCTGGTCCAGCGCGCCGTCTCGCCGACGGACATGCCGTTGAGGAAGATCGCCATGGCCAGCGCGGACATCTGCTCGTCCGCGACCACGCCCCGGGTGTAGGCGTCGATCACCCAGTCGACCTGCTCGTCGGTCAGCGGGTGACCGTCGCGCTTCGCGCGGATGACGTCGATCGCCGAATGCGTCTGGTTCATCGCCCGATCGTACGAGCCCGCCCGGCGCGCGACCGGCCGCTCGCCCGGCTCAGATCCACCCAGCCCGAATCCACCCAGACCTGGTCCACCCAGCCCAGTTCCGCTCAGCCCAGCTCCACTCAGACCAGGTCCTCGGGGCCGAAGGCCTCCGGCAGCAGCTCGGCGAGCCGCACCGGGCCGCGGGGCGAGTCGACCAGGCAGTCGGGCCCGCCGAACTCGTGCAGCACCTGCCGGCAGCGTCCGCACGGCATGAGCAGCCGGCCCCCGGAGTCCCGGCAGGCGACGGCCACGAACCGGCCGCCGCCGGTGAGCCGGAGCTGGCCGGCCATGGTGCACTCGGCGCACAGGCCCAGACCGTACGAGGCGTTCTCCACGTTGCACCCGGTGACGACCCGGCCGTCGGAGCACACCGCCGCGGCCCCGACCAGGAGGTCGGAGTACGGCGCGTAGCCGGTGGCGGCGGCACGGGTGGCGGTCTCCCGCAGGGCGTCCCAGTCGACGTCAATGTCCACAAGGGACACCGTAACGACCGGAGGGGGCGGCCGTGGCCCACCATGACAGGTGGACGACGGCCGCCCCCTCCGCCGGGCGGTGCGCCGGGGCTAGTCGCCCTCGCCCCGCCGGTAGACCACGCCGTTGGCCGCCGGTGGCCGGAGCCGTTGCGCGGACACGGCGAGCACGATCAGCGTCACGAACTGCGGCGCGTAGGTCGTGAGCTGCTCGGGCAGCTCGTCGGTGTACCAGTAGATCGCGTACAGCACGGTGGCCGACAGCGCGCCCACCACGACCGCGAGCCAGTTCCGGCGGAGGAGCTGGACCACGACCAGCACCGCGATCACCAGCGACGCGCCGTAGAGCAGCGCGTGCACCGTGGCGCCGCCCGAGCGAAGCTGCAGCGCGTCGGCGAAGCCGAACAACGCCGAGCCGCCGAGCAGCCCGCCGGGCCGCCAGTTGCCGAAGATCATCGCCGCCAGGCCGATGAAGCCCCGGTTGCCGGTCTGGCCCTCCAGGTAGCCCGGCTGGCCGGGCTGGAGCACCAGCGCGGCGCCGCCCAGGCCGGCGAGGGCGCCGGAGGCGATCACGGCCAGGTACTTGTAGCGGTAGACGTTGACGCCCAGCGACTCGGCGGCGACCGGGTTCTCGCCGCAGGACCGCAGCCGCAGGCCGAACGACGTGCGCCACAGCACCAGGAAGCTCACCGGCACCAGCAGCAGGGCGAGCATGGTCAGCGGCGAGACGCCGGTGACCAGGCCGCGCAGCATCCCCGCCACGTCGGACAGGCCGACCCGCTGCATGTCCTCCAGCTCGCCGAGCCAGTCGCCCAGCGGCTGCGCCGAGTAGGTGTCGAACTTCGGCACCACCGGCGACTCCCGCGGGTTGCGGGAGACCGGCTGGAACAGCAGCGTCGACAGGTACTTCGTCAGACCCGCGCCGAGCAGGTTGATGGCCACGCCGGACACGATGTGGTTGACGCCGAAGGTCACCGTGGCGACGGCGTGCACCAGGCCGCCGAGCGCGCCGAAGGCCACCGCGGCCACCACGGCGGCCCACGGACCCCACTGGTAACCGGCCCAGGCCGCGCCCCAGGTGCCGAGGATCATCATGCCCTCAAGGCCGATGTTGACCACGCCGGCCCGCTCCGCCCACAGGCCGCCCAGGCCGGCGAGCATGATCGGCAGCGCCAGCCGCAGCGCGGACTGCGTGGTGCCCGAGGAGGTGAGCTGGGGCAGCCCGGTGAGGTAGGACGTCGTCGACAGCACGGTGACCGCGACCGCGACCCACAGCATGCCGACGGCCCAGCCGGGGACGCGGCGGCGACGCGGCGGGACCGGCTCGGTCATCGGCGCGGCCGCCGGGTTCATGTCGAGGGCGGTCACGACGCACCTCCCGCGGTGGCGGCGGCCGGGGTGGCCCCGCCGTTGCCGGTGCCGCCGCCGTTGGCGCCGAGCTGCCGGCCGACCCGGCGGCGCTCGGCCCGCAGCTCGACGCGGCGGACCACCTCGTAGGCGATGACCACGGAGAGCACGATCGAGCCCTGCATGATCGTCACGATCTCCTTCGGCACGCCGACGTTGTCCAGCGCCAGCGAGGACTTGTCCAGGAAGGCCCACAGCAGCGCGCCGAGCGCGATGCCGCCCGGGTGGTTGCGGCCCAGCAGCGCGATCGCGATGCCGGTGAAGCCGTACCCGGCGGGCGAGGTGATCAGGTAGGTGTGGTCCCTGCCGAGCAGCTCGGGCATGGCGACCAGGCCGGCCACCGCGCCGGACATCAGCATCGCGACCAGGATCATCCGCCGGGCGTTGACGCCGCCGGCGGCCGCCGCGGTCGGCGACTCGCCGGAGGCGCGCAGCTCGAAGCCGAACCGGGTGCGGTTCATCATCACCCAGTAGCCCACGCCGATCACCAGGACCAGGAACACCAGGCCGAACAGGGTTCCCCTGTCCCCGAACCCGATGCCGCCGACCCAGCCGCTCTCCGGGATGGTGTGCGTGCCGATGTTGCTGCCCCGCAGCTCGCCGAACATGTCCTCGCGGATCAGCAGCGCGATGACGCCGGCGGCGATCGCGTTCAGCATGATCGACGAGATCACCTCGTGCACGTTGCGGGTGATCTTCAGCAGGGCGGGGATCGCCGCGTAGAGCGCGCCGGTCACCGCCGCCGTCAGGATGACCACCACGGCGTGCAGCCCGGCGGGCAGGTCGATCGCGGCGCCGACGATGGCCGCGGTCACCGCGGCCACCCGGAACTGGCCCTCAACGCCGATGTTGAACAGGTTCATCTGGAACCCGATCGCCACGGCCAACGCGGCCAGGTAGTACACGGCGGCGGAGTTGACGATGTCGACCGCGACGCTGCCCTCGCCGACCTGGGTGACCATGGCGGCGATCCCGCTCGCCGGGTTGGCCCCCGACACCATCAGCGTGACGGTGCACAGCAGCGCGGAGAAGGCGATCGCCAGCACCGGCGGCAGCAGCCTGCCGCGCAGCGTCCCCATCACCGCTCACCCCCTTCGGCGGCCCCGTGGCCCCGCTCGTCGTTCCCGGTGTCGCCCCGCTCGTGGGCGCCGGCGCCGGTCATGGCGGCGCCCAGCTCCTCGGGGGTCACCGTCCTCGGGTCGGCGTCGGCCACCAGCCGGCCCCGCAGCATCACCTTGATGGTGTCGGACAGGCCGATCAGCTCGTCCAGGTCGGCGGAGACCAGCAGGACCGCGAGACCGGCGGCGCGGGCGTCCTTGATCTGCTCCCAGATCAGCGCCTGGGCGCCGACGTCGACGCCGCGCGTGGGGTGCGAGGCGACCAGCACCGCCGGGTCGCCGGACAGCTCCCTGCCGATGATCAGCTTCTGCTGGTTGCCGCCGGACAGCGCGGCGGCCGCCACCTCGATGCCCGGCGTGCGCACGTCGAACTCGCGGACGATCCGCTCGGTGTCGCGCCGCGCGCCGTCGATGTCCAGCCAGCCGCCGCGCCTGGCCACCGGGCGGCGCGTCTGGTAGCCGAGGACGCGGTTGGCCCACAACGGCTGCGTCAGCAACAGGCCGTGCCGGTGGCGGTCCTCGGGGACGTAGCCGATGCCCGCCTCGCGCCGGGCCAGCGTGCCGGCCCTGGTCAGGTCCCTGCCGGACAGCAGCACCTGGCCGGAGGTGATCCGGCGCATGCCCATGACCGCCTCGACCAGCTCGGTCTGGCCGTTGCCCTCGACGCCGGCGATGCCGACGATCTCGCCCGCGCGCACCACCAGGTCGACGTCGTGCAGCAGGTCGCGCAGGCCGTCGGCGCTGCGCAGGCTCAGCGAGCGCAGCTCCAGCACGGGCCGGTCGGTGACCGTGGACTCGCGGGTCTCCGGGCTGGGCAGCTCCGAGCCGACCATCATCTCGGCGAGCTGGCGGTTGCTCACGGTCCTCGGATCCGCGGTGCCGACGGTCGTGCCGCGCCGGATCACCGTGATCGAGTCGGCGATGGAGCGCACCTCGTCCAGCTTGTGCGAGATGAACAGGAACGTGTAGCCCTGCTCCCGCATCGACCGGACGCTGACGAACAGCTCCTCGACCTCCTGCGGCACCAGCACCGCGGTCGGCTCGTCCAGGATGACGATCCGGGCGCCCCGGTAGAGCACCTTGAGGATCTCCACCCGCTGCCGGTCGGCCACGCCGAGCTGCTCGACGACGGCGTCCGGGTCGATGCCGAAGCCGGTCTGCCGGCCCAGCTCGGCGATCCGCCGGCGGGCCCTCCCGCCGATGCCGTGCAGGTGCTCGGCCCCGAGCACCACGTTCTCCAGCACGGTCAGGTTGTCGGCGAGCATGAAGTGCTGGTGGACCATGCCGATCCCGGCCGCGATGGCGTCGGCCGGCGACCGAAAGCGCACCTGCTCGCCGTGGACCTCGATGGTCCCCTCGTCCGGCTGCTGCATGCCGTAGAGGATCTTCATCAGGGTCGACTTGCCGGCGCCGTTCTCACCGCACAGGGCGTGCACCTCGCCGCGCCGGACGGTCAGGTGCACGTCCCGGTTGGCGACCACGCCGGGGAACCGTTTGGTGATCCCGGCGAGGACGACCGCGCTGTCGCCGCCGGGGTGGGTAGTCGTCATCTCGGTTGCTCCTCAAGCGCCGGGGCCCGAGGACGGAGGTGTTCCGCGGGACACCCGCAACAGGATTCTGCGGGACACCCACTCCCGGGTGCCCCGCGGGACACCCATACCGAGTGTCCTGCGAGGCACCCGCACCGGTGTCCTGCGGGACACCCGCACCGGTGTCCTGCGGGACACCCGCACCCGAGCGGCATCGGCGAGCCGGACAGCGTCCTGACTCACCGATGCCTCAGTCCGTCCTCGGGCCCCGGTCGCTCATGCGCTCACTTGCCCGGCTTGTCCGAGACCTTGATCTTCTCGGTGACGATCTGGGCCTTGTAGGCGTCCAGGACGTCCTTGATGTCGTCGACCTTGCCACCGGTGGTGGAGTAGCCGACGGCGTCGACCTTGAGGTCGAACGTCTTCGGCAGGGTGGCCACCTCGTTCCTGGCCACCGCGCGCACGAGGTCGAACACCGCGACGTCGACCCGCTTGAGCATCGACGTGATGATGACGTCCTTCACGTCGGCCAGGTTCGGCTGCTTGGCCTGGTCGGAGTCCACGCCGATGGCGAGGGCGTTGCCGCTCTTGGCCGCGGAGAACACGCCCTTCCCGGAGGCGCCGGCAGCGTGGTAGAGCACGTCGGCGCCAGCGTCGATCTGGCCGCGCGCCGCCTGGTTGCCCTTCTCCGGGTCCTGGAAGCCGGTGAAGTCGCCGGCCCTGGTCAGGTACTTCTTCTCGATCTTGATGTCCGGCGCGGCGGCCTTGGCGCCCTGCACGAAGCCGGCCTCGAACTTCTGGATCAGCGGGGTCTCCACGCCGCCGACGAAGCCAACGCGGCAGGTCTTGCTCTTGTACGCCGCGGCCACGCCGACCAGGAACGACGCCTGCTCCTCCGCGAACACCAGCGGGGTCACGTTCGGCGCGCCCTCGACGGTGGCGTCCACGATCGCGAACCGCGTGTTGGGGAACTGCGGCGCCACGGCCTTGAGCGCCTCGGCGTAGGCGAAGCCGACGCCGATGACGGGGTTGAAGCCGTCCTGGGCCAGCTGGCGCAGCCGGGTCTGCTTCGCCGCCTCGTCCTCGTTCGGCGAGGCGGTGACCTCCTTGACGTTCTCCGGCTTGATGCCGAACTCGGCCCGGGCCCGGTCCAACCCGCTGACCGCCGCGTCGTTGAAGGACGCGTCACCCCGGCCGCCGATGTCGAACGCCAGACCGACCTTCAGCGCGCTGCCGTCGACCTTCTCCGGTGTGGTGGACGAGGTCGCCGCCGTGGCCGGCACGTCCGGCTTGGGGCTCAGCTTGCAGCCCTGCCCGGCCGCGGTCCCGCCACTCGGGCTCTTCCCGCCTCCGGTGTCCTTGGCGCACCCGACCAGCGACAGCGCGCCGGTCAACGCGATGGCCGTGAGGGCAACGCCACGCATTCGACGCACGGCTCGTTCTCCTCCCGCTCCTGACCTCGGACGCGGGTGATCCGCGGTACCGAGCAGTGACTCCCACCCCCGTTGGTGGGTCCGAGGGTTGGGACCGTACCCGCCCGCCCCAGGTGGCCCGCGCAGAAGCCCTGGCGCGTGACCGAATCGTTGGGCCGCGACAGCGCAGCGAGCCCGTCCGATGACACTCCGAAGTGGACGGGCGGATTCCGCAGGTCGGGCGGGATGTCCCACCACATGCGGGTGCTTGTCGTGAAAAATTTCCACACCTGACGGGACTGCACCGCGCAGCGGCTCACGCGTCTACCGGACGTGGTGGAACCACCCAGCCTCGACTGGCACGACGTCAACTGGCACGGCGAGGTCGGGAGCTACCGGAGCGTGGTGCGCGCGGTCGTCGCCGAGGCCGAGGCGGAGGTCGCCGCGCTCGGCCTCCCGGTCGACCCGGCCGACGACCTCGACGCCTTCGCCGAGGCCGTCCCCGACCCGCTGGCCCCGCTCGACCACGCCGGCCTCGGCTGGCTGGCCGAGTCCCTCGCGGCCCTGCGCCCCCAGCTCGACATGCTGGTTCCCGACCGCGTGGCGGCCGGGAGCGGGGTGGCCGAGCTGACGGCCTACGCCGACCAGGTGCGGGACAACGCCACCCTGCTGACCGACCCGGAGGAGCGGGAGCGGTTCGAGACGCTGGCGACCACCATCGACGGCACCGCCACCGTGGTCAGGACCTCCGGTCTGCTGACCCTCGGCACCAGGGACCTGGTCCACGGCCGGGTGGCGGAGCTGGTCGGCGACCTCGTCGGCGAGGGGCTGGCCGCCGCGCTCTCCGGCGTGCCCTCCCCCGACGAGCTGCGCGCCGCGGCCAGCGACCGGGCGGCGTCGCTGGGCGCGGAGCTCGCCGGGCCGATCGGCGCGATGCTCGACGCGCTCGTCCGGCAGTCCGAACGGCTGAGCGAGCTCAACGGCGCCATCACCCTGCTCTCCGAGGGCATCGACGACGAGGATGAAGAAGAAGGAGAAGAGGACGGGGAGCGCGGAGCGAACCCGGCGGACGGCGGCTGACCGCACGCCACGGCGTCCGGCCGCTCGCTCCCTGACACCGCTTCCCGCGCCGGGCCGGCGTTTCCCGTGATCCGGCGGCATCCCGAGCAGCGGACGTCCCAGGCATGAAGACGTCGGGGACGGGGAACGCCCGGGACGGACCGGACTTCCAGAACGGAGGACACCGACACCCACGACGGCGGCCCACCGGCCCGCCCACCCCAACCCGACGTCGCCGAGCCGGCCACCGCCTCCCGGTGGCGCCGACCGCGGCGCGCTCAGGCCCCGGCCCCCACCGTTTCGGGTGGTGGCCGGCCGGGCGCTGGTCAACTCCCTGTCTCGTGGATCACACAGTGGTCGACGCCATTGGGCCGCCCGGACCAGCCAGGACTAGCATCCGGAAGGTCAAGGCCCCGTTTATTCCCGAACGGCGGGGCCGCAGTCCACCAGCGACGTTGGAGGCCGTCCACCATGGCCAGCACCACCGCCGCCGAGGCGGGCACCGCGGACGTCCCCGCGCGGGCGGGCAGCTCCCGCTCCGGCGGGACGCTCTATCGCGGCGACCTCGGCATGTGGTCGTGGGTCGCGCACCGGGTCACCGGGGTGCTCACGTTCTTCTTCCTGTTCGTCCACGTGCTCGACACCGCCCTCGTGCGGGTGTCGCCGAACGCGTACGACGAGACCATCGCCCTGTACAAGAACCCGCTGGTCAACCTCATGGAGGTGGCCCTGGTCGGCGCGGTCCTCTACCACGCGCTGAACGGCGTCCGGGTGCTGCTGGTCGACTTCTGGGCGAAGGGCCCGAAGGTGCAGCGGGCCATGTTCTGGGTGATCGCGGTGATCTGGCTGCTGGTCATGATCCCGGGCACCTACTTCATGCTGCAGCGCACGGTGACCGAGATGATCGGGGGTCACTGACCGATGTCCACGACAGTCGACTCCCCGCTGGAGCTCGCGGCCCCGCGGTCCCCGCAGCGGCGTCCCGCGCGGCGGGGCAACTTCGAGCTCTACGCCTGGCTGTTCATGCGGCTGTCCGGCCTCGCGCTGCTCGTGCTGGTGCTCGGCCACCTGTTCATCATGAACATCCTCGACGGCGGCGTGCACCGCATCAACTTCGCCTTCGTCGCCGGCCGGTGGTCCTCGCCCTTCTGGCAGTTCTGGGACCTGTCGATGCTGTGGCTGGCCCAGCTGCACGGCGCGAACGGCCTGCGCACCGTCATCAACGACTACGCCCGCAAGGACGCCACCCGCTTCTGGCTGAAGATGCTGCTGTACACGGCGACCGTGCTGATCATCGCGCTCGGCTCGTTCGTGATCTTCACCTTCAGCCCGGACGTCGGGTCCTGACGCGTCGGCCGGCAGGGAGAACCAGCGATGCAGTTCCACAAGTACGACGTGGTCATCGTCGGTGCCGGCGGCGCCGGCATGCGCGCGGCCATCGAGTCCGGCCAGCGCTGCCGCACCGCGGTGCTGACGAAGCTCTACCCCACCCGGTCGCACACCGGCGCGGCGCAGGGCGGCATGTGCGCCGCCCTCGCCAACGTCGAGGAGGACAACTGGGAGTGGCACACCTTCGACACGGTCAAGGGCGGTGACTACCTGGTCGACCAGGACGCCGCCGAGATCATGGCGAAGGAGGCCATCGACGCCGTCCTCGACCTGGAGAAGATGGGCCTGCCGTTCAACCGGACGCCCGAGGGCAAGATCGACCAGCGGCGGTTCGGCGGCCACACCCGCAACCACGGCGAGGCCGCGGTGCGCAGGGCCTGCTACGCGGCCGACCGCACGGGTCACATGATCCTGCAGACGCTGTACCAGAACTGCGTCAAGCACGGGATCGAGTTCTTCAACGAGTTCTACGTCCTGGACATCTGCCTCACCGAGACCGAGAACGGCCCGGTGTGCACCGGCGCGGTCGCCTACGAGCTGGCCACCGGTGAGATCCACGTCTTCCAGGCCAAGGCCGTCGTGTTCGCCACCGGCGGCTTCGGCAAGGTCTTCAAGACCACGTCCAACGCGCACACGCTGACCGGCGACGGCATGGGCATCGTGTTCCGCAAGGGCCTGCCGCTGGAGGACATGGAGTTCTACCAGTTCCACCCGACCGGCCTGGCCGGTCTGGGCATCCTCCTCACCGAGGGCGCCCGCGGCGAGGGCGGCATCCTGCGCAACGCCTCCGGCGAGCGCTTCATGGAGCGCTACGCGCCGACCATCAAGGACCTCGCGCCGCGCGACATGGTCGCCCGCGCGATGGCCACCGAGGTGCGCGAGGGGCGCGGCTGCGGTCCGAACAAGGACTACGTGCTGCTGGACCTGACCCACCTCGGCGCCGAGGTGCTCGACGCCAAGCTGCCGGACATCACCGAGTTCTCCCGGACCTACCTGGGCATCGACCCGGTGACCGAGCCGGTGCCGGTCTACCCGACCGCGCACTACGCGATGGGCGGCATCCCCACCAACATCCGCGGCGAGGCGTTGCGGGACAACGACAACGTCGTCCCCGGCCTGTACGCGGCCGGCGAGTGCGCGTGCGTCTCGGTGCACGGCGCGAACCGGCTGGGCACCAACTCGCTGCTGGACATCAACGTGTTCGGCCGGCGGGCGGGCATCGCGGCCGCCGAGTACGCCAGCTCGCACGAGCACGTGGAGCTGCCGGAGAACCCGGCCGACTTCGTGGTCTCGATCGTCGAGGGCGTGCGGGAGTCCAGCGGTGGCGAGCGGATCGCCGACATCCGCTCCGAGCTGCAGACCACGATGGACCTCAACGCCTCCGTGTACCGCACCGAGGACACGCTCAAGCAGGCGCTGACGGACGTGCAGGCGCTCAAGGAGCGCTACGCGCGAGTGTCCATCCAGGACAAGGGCAAGCGGTTCAACACCGACCTGCTGGAGGCCGTCGAGCTGGGCTTCCTGCTCGACCTGGCCGAGATCCTGGTCCAGGGCGCGCTCAACCGGAAGGAGTCGCGCGGCGGCCACGCCCGCGAGGACTACCAGGCGCGCGACGACGTCAACTTCCTGCGTCACACCATGGCCTACAAGCAGGGCATCGAGCCGGGCAGGGCGCACGACAAGTCGCCGCAGCAGGTCCTCACCGCCGACATCCGGCTGGACTACAAGCCCGTCACCATCACCCGCTACCAGCCGATGGAGCGCAAGTACTGATGACCGCGACCGTTGAGACAGCACCCCCGGCGGGCAGCCGCGGCCCGGTGCCGCCGGCGCCGGAGGGGTCGACCACCGTCACTGTCAGGATCCGTCGGTTCAACCCGGAGCTGGACAGCGAGCCGCGCTGGGACTCCTTCGAGGTCCCCGCGCTGCCCACCGACCGGGTGCTGAACCTGCTGCACTACGTGAAGTGGTACCTGGACGGCACGCTGACGTTCCGCCGGTCCTGCGCCCACGGCATCTGCGGCTCCGACGCCATGCGCATCAACGGCGTCAACCGACTGGCGTGCAAGGTGCTGGTCAAGGACCTGATGAGCGGCGGGGGCAAGGCCACCACGATCACCGTGGAGGCGATCAAGGGCCTGCCGGTGCACAAGGACCTGCTGGTCGACATGGAGCCCTTCTTCGAGGCGTTCCGCGCGGTCAAGCCCTACCTGATGACGACGGGCAACGAGCCGACGCGGGAGCGCGTCCAGTCGCAGGCCGACCGGGCGCGCTTCGACGACACCACGAAGTGCATCCTCTGCGCCTGCTGCACCACGTCGTGCCCGGTGTACTGGTCCGAGGGCTCGTACTTCGGCCCGGCCGCCATCGTCAACGCCCACCGGTTCATCTTCGACAGCCGGGACGAGGGCGCCGAGGAGCGGCTGGACATCCTCAACGACGTGGACGGCGTGTGGCGCTGCCGCACGACGTTCAACTGCACGGACGCCTGCCCGCGTGGCATCCAGGTCACCAAGGCGATCCAGGAGGTCAAGCGCGCCCTGCTGTTCCGCAGGGTGTGACCACCGACCCGCCATGTGGTGTGGCCCCTCACCGGACTCGGTGAGGGGCCACCCCGCTTTCCGGGGTTCTTCGCTGTCGGCGCGTGGTCGGCGAACCGCACGGAGGACGGACAGGCCACCAGTCCGAGAAGACGGGGAAGACGCGGCGGCCTCGGGGAAGCCCGAGTGGGCCGGCGGAGCTCCCGGGCAGGCTTGGAGGGTTCGGCCCGGCGTAACGCCCGTAGGACGCCCGCAGTGTCCACAGGCGACACCGGGAGCCGGTGTCGCCTGTGGAAGCGCGCCCGCGGGAACGTCGCCCGGGGAGACGCCGAGAGGCGGGGCGGGGCCTACCGCCAGAAGACGGCGACGCCCGTGTTCAGCACGACGAGCGCGGCCAGCGTGGGCGTCAGCCAGGCGGGGATCGTCTTCTTGCTGGACATGCCGGCGGCGAAGCCGGCGATCACCACCAGCACGACCAGCTTCACACCGATCTTGACGTGGTTGACCTCCCGGTGCGCGGCCTCGGCCACGCCGACCAGGGCGATGCCGGTCAGCAACTGCAGCAGGGAGCCGTGCAGCCACGCCTTGTTGAGCGGACCGCCGGGCGCCGTCCTACGCTGCAACAGGAACGCGGCGACAAGCGCCGCCATCCCCAGCAGGTGCAGGAACACCAGCAGGTTGCGCACGAACTCCACGGGGTCGTCCTTCCTCGGCGTGGTGGGTGAGGCGGTCAGTCGCGGGACCGGGCACGAGCCGCCCGCCACCCGCGCCAGCCCATGACACCGATCACGGTGCCGAAGGCCAGCGAGGCCAGCACGAGCAACAGGTGCACGGTGAAGAACGAGGTGGGGCCACCCCCGTCGGCCCAGGAACGGGGGTCGTTCCAGATGTTGCGCAGGAAGTTCGGCCAGATCACCCAGGTCCACACCGCGAAGGCGAGCAGGAACAGCGATGCGCGGCGGGAGAGGGTCACCGCTCCAGTATCAGTGGTGGCGGGTACCACCGGCCGAGCAGGGGTGGTTAGCCTGGGATCGATGCCTCCCACCAAGGTTCGCCGCTCGGCCGTGGCGCTCCTCGCCGCCGCCGGCGCTCTGCTCAGCACCGTGCTGGTTCCGACGTCTGCCCTGGCCGCGCCGCACCCGCGGGAGGCCGCGCCACGACAGCAGGAACCGCAGAAGACGTGTGACAACCGGACGTCTCCGCCACCACCCGTGGACAACTCGGAGCAGCCCAAGCCGGGCAAGCCCTCGCCGCAGCCACCCTCGGTGCCGGACCAGCCGGTCGGGGGTCCCCGGATGGGCGAGTGCGGTGACGTGCTGCCCGCCGGCGCCCCGACGCCGCCGCCCGAGCTCGCGCCCGCGGCCTCGTGGCTGGTGGCCGACATCGACACCGGCGAGGTCCTCGCCGCCCACAACCCGCACGCGCGGCAGCGCCCCGCCTCCACCATCAAGGTGCTCACCGCGCTGACGGCGCTGCGTGAGCTGAAGCTCGACGACAAGGTGACCGCCACCGAGGAGGACGCCGCGGTCGAACCGACCAAGGTCGGTCTCGTTCCCGGCAAGCAGTACTCGGTGCGGCACCTGCTGACCGCGTTGCTCATCATGTCGGGCAACGACGCCGCCCACGCGATCGGCCGGCAGCTCGGCGGCCAGGAGCAGGCCGTCGCGAAGATGAACAAGCTGGCCAGGGAGCTCGGGGCGCTGGACACCCAGGCCTCGACCACGTCCGGCCTCGACGGCCCCGGTCAGATGACCTCGGCCTACGACCTGGCGTTGATCTTCCGCGCGGCGATGGCCAACACCGACTTCCGCGAGATGGACCGCCAGAAGGTCCTCGACATGCCGAACCTGTCGCCGGCCAGGCGGATCACCAACGACAACAAGCTCATCCACGAGTACCGGCAGGCGTTGGGCGGCAAGACCGGCTTCACCGACGACGCCCTGCACACCTACATCGGCGCGGCCGAGAAGAACAACCGCCGGCTGGTGGTCACGGTGCTGCGCACGAGCAACCAGCCCGCCGCCCCGTGGCTCCAGGGCGCCAAGCTGCTGGACTACGCCTTCGTCTCGCTGCCCAGGAACGCGACGAAGATCGGTGAGCTGGTCGACGGCCCGCCGAAGCCGGCCAGCAACAACTCCGGGGTGACCACCACCGGGCCGGCGCCGCAGCCGGCCGCGAACAAGGAGCAGGACAACCTGGCCGCGCCGCCGGCCAACAACGGGGACAGCACCCCGTTCGGCACGGTCGGTCTGCCGTTGACCGCGCTCGCCGGGGTCGCCGTCCTGGCCGCCGGGTTCATGACCTTCCGCCGCAAGCGCGCGATCGCCCGCCGGCGCGCGATGAGCGGCTGACGCGCGACAGCACCTCGTTTCGGGGCCGGAAGGCGACGCCTTCCGGCCCCGTCCCGTTGTGTCCCGTCTCGTTGTGTCCCGTCTCGTTGTGCCCGCACTGCCCCCGGCGCCAACCCGCCGCGCGGGGCGCTCAGATGGCCGAGAAGCTCCGTAATCCGCGCCCGACAGGGTTTCCCCGGACAGGGGAGATTTCGGGCGCCAGGGGGCGATGAGGGCGTTTTCTCTCCCCCACCAGACTGATCTGAATCCCCGGTCCGGGTGATGCGGGGCCCGGAGGCGGTCAGCTCCGCCGTCGAGCCCGGTTCTTCAGCGCCACACCCAGGAGCACGCCGACGCCCAGCAATCCCAGCGTCGTGCGACCGTCGGGGCCGGACCGCACCGACACCCGTGGGCGGATCACGGCCGGCGGAGGCGGTTGGACCACCGGGCGCCGCTCGTTCTCCGGCGCGGTCGCCGTCCACGCGGTGACGAAGAGCAGGAAGCGGGCCACCAGGTAGACGAACACCAACAGGCCCAGCAGCGAGCCGAACGCCGCGCCGGACGGCGACCCGGTCACCTTGCCGAGGTAGACCGTGCCGACCTGTTTGAGCAGCTCGAAGCCCACGGCGGCGACGAACGCGCCCCGCGCCGCGCTCCGCACGCTCACCGGCTCCCTCGGCAGCCGCGACAGCACCCAGAGGAACACCAGCCAGTTGGCCGCCAGCGCGAGGGCGACCGACGACACCGAGAGCACGACCGAGGCGACGACCCCGTCCCCCCAGCCCAGCCAGTGCACCACGTCGTCGGCGAACCGCGAGCCACCGGCCGTGATGCCGAACGAGACCACCAGCGCGAGGCCGAGCCCGACCAGGGCCAGCAGGTCGACGAGCATGCCGCGCAGGAAGGGCCGGTCGGGGCGGTGCTGGTCCCACTGCGCGGTCAACGCGTCCCGCAGGTTGCTCATCCAGCCCAGGCCGGAGTACAGCGCGACGACGAGCCCGACGGCGCCCACCGAGTACCGCTGCCCCACCGCCTCGCTGACGGCCTTGCTCAACGTCTCGCGGAGGCTGGGGTCGGGCACCACGCCGGCGATCTCGTCCTGCGCCCGCTGGAGCAGCTCGGGCTGGCCGGCGAGCACGAACCCGCCGACCGCGAACGCGATCATCAGCAGCGGCACGAGCGAGAGCACGCTGAAGTACGTGATCCCCGCGGCGTAGTGGTCGCCGTAGCGCCCCTGGTACCGCTCCGCCGCCCGGATGATGTGGTCCAGCCAGCCGTGCCGCTTCCGCAGCCGCTCGACCAGCGACGGTCCGTCCCGCTTCCCGGCCTTCTCCCCGGCTTTCCCGATCACGTCGGGAAGTTACCCAGGAAGCGCCCGTTCAGCTCATCGGCGGGAGGAAGCCCACCCGGTCGTAGACCGCGCGCAGGGTGCGAGCGGCCACCTCGCGGGCCCGCTCCGCGCCCCTGGCCAGCACCTTGTCCAGCTCGGCGGGGTCGTTCAGGTACTCGCGCACCCTGGCCTGCACCGGCGTGACGAACCCGGTCAGCACCTCGGCGAGGTCCTTCTTGAGGTCGCCGTAGCCCCGGCCCTCGTACTCCCGCTCCAGGTCCGCGACCGGCCGGTCGGCGAGGGCCGAGTAGATGACCAGCAGGTTGCTGACGCCGGCCTTGTTCTCCGGGTCGTAGACGACCTCGCGCCCGGTGTCGGTGACCGCCGAGCGGATCTTCTTGGCCGACACCTTCGGGTCGTCCAGCAGGTCGACGATGCCGGCCGGCGAGGACGCCGACTTGCTCATCTTCGACGTCGGGTCCTGCAGGTCGTAGACCTTGGCGGTGTGCTTGACGATGTGGGCCTCGGGCACCACGAGGGTGCGGCCGAACCGGGTGTTGAACCGCTGGGCCAGGTCGCGGGTCAGCTCCAGGTGCTGCCGCTGGTCCTCGCCCACCGGCACCGAGTGCGCCCGGTAGAGCAGGATGTCGGCCGCCTGCAGCACCGGGTAGGTGAACAGCCCGACGGTGACCCGGTCCACGGCCTGCTTGGCCGACTTGTCCTTGAACTGGGTCATCCTGCTGGCCTCGCCGAAGCCGGTCAGGCACTCCATCACCCAGTTGAGCTGCGCGTGCTCCGGGACGTGGCTCTGCACGAACAGCGTGGACCGCTCCGGGTCGATGCCGAGCGCGAGGAGCTGGGCCGCGGAGACGCGGGTGCGCCGCCGCAGCGCCTTCGGGTCGTGCTCGACGGTGATCGCGTGCATGTCCACGACCATGTAGAAGGCGTCGTGGCTGTCCTGCAACGCCACCCACTGCCGCAGCGCGCCGAGGTAGTTGCCGAGGTGGAACGAGTCCGCGGTCGGCTGGATCCCGGACAGGACCCGGGGCTTCGACGGCTGCGCGGGCGCCGGCTCGGCGGTCCGCTGCTCGGTGGGTGGGGGCTCGGTCGGCACGGGCTCGATTCTCCCAGGTCGCTCGGCGTCGGACGACGCCGCCTACTCCTTGCGCTCGTTGGCCGGGTCGACGACGGCGGCGCCCCGGCGGCGGCGCACCACGCCGGCCACCATGCCGCCGACGCCCGCCGCGACCGCGGCCACGCCGACGGTGCCGCCCAGGCTGGTCACCAGCCCGACGGACCGGCTCTCGACGGCCAGCGCCACGTCCGCCGGGGGGGCGGGGTCCGCGGCGGCGCTGCCGGCGGTGGCGAGACCGACGCCGGCCGCGCAGGCGAACGCCGCGAAGGCCGCGGCCACGCACCGCGACACGGCACGAGCTGGTCGGCTGGGCACGGGGGCCTCCCAGAAGGAAATGTCCCTCGAACGGGGGAAGGGACATTGACTTGTCGTCCGCGAAGTTACCCAACTCGTCAACTCCGCAGGGCCGTTCGTGAGATCCCTACGAGATCCCGCGGCGACGCACGGTAACAGCACCGGCGCCGCCCACGATCTCCCACCCCACCTTGGTGTGACCCGGTTCCCGGAGCTCGCCCGGTCGGGGCACGCCGGGGCGGGCCGCCCGCGCGGCGGGGTCAGGAGGCGGCCACCCGCCCGTAGCTGGTGGTGCGCTGCCGGGTCGGCCGGCCGATCGCGGTCGCGATCGCCGTGAGCTGCTCGACGGTGCGCGCCGAGCCGTTGTCGGCGCCCGCCATGCGGCTGATCGTCTCCTCCATGAGCGTGCCGCCGAGGTCGTTGGCGCCCCCGCGCAGGATGGCCGCGACGTTGGCGTCCCCGAGCTTCACCCACGAGCACTGGATGTTGGGCACGCGGCCGTGCAGCAACACCCTGGCCATGGCGTGCACGGCCCGGTTGTCCCGCCAGGTGGGGCCAGGGCGGGCGATGCCGGCCAGGTAGATCGGCGCGTTGGTGTGCACGAACGGCAGCGCCACGAACTCGGTGAAGCCGCCCGTCTCGTCCTGCACCCTGGCCAGGGCGCGCAGGTGGCCGAGCCAGTGGCCGGGGTGGTCGACGTGGCCGTACATCATCGTGCTGCTGGACCGGATGCCCAGCCGGTGCGCGGTGCTGACCACCTCGATCCAGGTGGCCGCCGGCAGCTTGCCCTTGGTGAGCACCCACCGCACGTCGTCGTCGAGGATCTCGGCGGCGGTGCCGGGAATGGTGTCCAGCCCGGCGTCGCGCAGCTCGGTGAGCCACTCCGCCACGCTCACCCCGGCCTTGGCGGCGGCCGAGACGATCTCCATCGGGCTGAACGCGTGCACGTGCATGCCCGGCACCCTGGCCTTGATCGCCCGCACCATGTCGGCGTAGACGGTGACCGGGAGCTTCGGGTCGATGCCGCCCTGGAGGCAGACCTCGGTGGCCCCCACCCGCCACGCCTGCTCCGCCCGGTCGGCGACCTCCGCCACCGAGAGGCGGTAGGCGTCGGCGTCCCGCTCCCGCTGCGCGAAGGCGCAGAACCGGCAGCCGACGTAGCAGACGTTGGAGAAGTTGATGTTGCGGTTGACGACGTAGGTGACGTCGTCGCCCACGGCCTCGGCCCGCAGGTCGTCGGCGAGCCGGGTCAGCTCCTCCAGGACGGGGCCGTCGGCGGTGAACAGGGCCATGGCCGCCGCCGCGTGCCGCTCCGCCAGCAACGCCGCCGGATCGCTGGCCGCCAGGCGCAGGCCCTCCCTGGCGTCCTGGCCGATCCGCTCGGGGGCGCCGGAGCCCTCGGCCACGACCTGGCGCAGCTCGTCCCAGTCGCCGTAGACCGTGTCGAAGTCGCCGCGCCGGTCCTCGCTGCGCCCGGTGGTGTCGATGCTCGCGTGCAGGTCCGTGCGGCCGACCGACTCCAGGCCGCCGTCCGGCTCCTGCCAGGGGCGCCCGACCGGCATCGCCGTCTCGTCGGCCATGCCGGTGTCGTCGGCGAGCGCCACGACGTGGTCGGCCAGGCGGGCGTCGATCCACGGCGTGGTCACGCTGGCGTCGGTGAGCGACCGGACGTAGCGGGGGTAGGCGGTCAGCCGCTCGCGCAGGGCGAAGCCGGCGGAGGCGGTGCGCCGCGCCAGCTCGTCGATCCTCGGCCACGGGCGCTCGGGGTTGACGTGGTCCGGCGTCACCGGCGACACCCCGCCCCAGTCGTCGATGCCGGCCCGCAGCAGCAGGTCGTGCTCCTCGGCGACCAGGTTCGGCGGCGCCTGCACGCTGGTGCCCGGCGGCATCAGCAGGCGGGCCACCGCGATCGTGGCCACGAAGTCGTCGATCTCGGCGTCGGGCATGTCCCGCATCGCCGTGTCCGGCTTCGCCCGGAAGTTCTGCACGATGACTTCCTGGATGTGCCGGTACTGCCGGGCGATGCGGCGGATGGCGTGCAGCGACTCGGCGCGCTCCTGGAGCGTCTCGCCGATGCCGATCAGGATGCCGGTCGTGAACGGCACGCCGACCCGGCCGGCGTCGGTCAGCACCCGCAGCCGGACGGCGGGCTCCTTGTCCGGGCTGCCGTAGTGCGGGCCGCCCGGCTCGGACCACAGCCGCTCCGCCGTCGTCTCCAGCATCATGCCCATGCTCGGCGACACCGGCCGGAGCCGCTGGAACTCGGTCCAGCTCAGCACGCCCGGGTTGAGGTGCGGCAGCAGGCCGGTCTCCTCCAGCACCGCGACGGCGCAGGACCGCAGGTAGTCCACTGTGGACGAGTAACCGCGCTCGTCGAGCCACCGGCGCGCCGCCGGCCACCGGTCCTCCGGGCGGTCGCCCAGGGTGAACAGGGCCTCCTTGCAGCCGGCCTCGGCGCCGGCGCGGGCGATCTCCAGCACCTCGTCGCGTTCCAGGAAGGCGGCGGGCACGCGGTGCGGGACCGTGGCGAACGTGCAGTAGTGGCAGCGGTCGCGGCACAGCCGGGTGAGCGGGACGAACACCTTGCGGCTGTAGGTGATCACCCCGGGCCGGCCCTCCGCCGCCAGGTGCGCGTCGCGGACCTGGCTCGCGGCGGCCAACAGCTCCGCCAGCCACTCCCCTCTCGCGTGCAGCAGCACGGCGGCCTCGGTGACGTCCAGGACGGCGCCGTCCCGGGCCCGGCGGAGCGCTCGGCGCATTGCAGCGTCACTGACCTGAGCAACCACCGGGCCATCCTAAGTGCGCGGCACACCACCCACTTGGCGCAGCACCCCCGCTGAGCTGCGCAAACCACCGCCGAATCCGCGTTTCCGCATGATCCGATTCACACGGCGTGCTGACGGGACGACCGGAACGCCCGACTCGCGACGAGCAGCGCCGACGCCGTCAGAGCACGAGCGCGTCGGCGACCGCGTCCCGCACGTCCGCCTCCGACGGCATCGGGATCCCGCGCTCGTCCGCGACCCGGCGCAGCGAGGTCATGGTCACGTCGTGCAGGCCGCACACCGTGAACCGGTCGAAGGCGGTCATGTCCGGGTCGACGTTCAGCGCGAAGCCGTGGCTGGTGACACCCTGCCGGATGCGCATCCCGATCGACGCGATCTTGTGGTGCTCCGGCGTCCACACGCCGACCAGGCTGGGCGCCCCCGGCGGGGTGTCGCGCCGGAGGGCGGGGAAGCCCAGCCGGCCCAACGCGGCGACGAGCCCGTTCTCCAGCCACCGCACGATGTCCACCGGACCGCGCTCCCGGACGTTGACCACCAGGTAGCCGACGAGCTGGCCCGGCCCGTGGTAGGTCGCGTATCCGCCCCTGTCCACCTCGACCGTACGCACCCCCAGGTCGGCGGGCAGGTCGGCGGCGGACGTCCGCGGCCCGTAGGTGACGACGGGCGGATGGCTCAGCAGGAACAGCCGGTCGCCGGCGATCCCCGCCCGCCGCTCCTCCACCCACCGCGCCATACCCGCGCTCGCCTCGTCGTACCCCACCTCACCGAGGTCAACCCGCTCCAGCACGGCGCCTCCTCCCCTCCCTCTCGGGCACGAACGGCAGACCGTCAGGGCCGTGACTCGGCGATCGGGCCATGCCCCGCGGTTCTTCCCCGCCTCCGCCGACCGCCCTGGCTACGACCAGTCGTAGGTGACGGTGAAGGGGGCGTGGTCGGACCAGCGCTCGGCGTAGGTCGCGGCGCGCTCCACCACCGCGGTCGTCGCGCGCTCGGCCAGGCCGGGCGTGGCCACCTGGTAGTCGATGCGCCAACCCGCGTCGTTGTCGAAGGCCTTACCCCGGAACGACCACCACGTGTACGGGCCCGGCCCCTCCGGGTGCAGCCGGCGCAGCACGTCGACGTAGCCGGCCTCGTCGAACACCCGGCCCAGCCAGGCGCGCTCCTCGGGCAGGAAGCCGGAGTTCTTCTGGTTCGCCTTCCACGCCTTCAGGTCGGCCTCGCGGTGGGCGATGTTCCAGTCCCCGCAGACCAGGACCTCCCGGCCCTCGACGGCCGCCTTCTCCGCCCGCTCGACGAGGTAGGGCAGGAACGCGGCCATGAACCGCTCCTTCTCGTCCTGCCGGGGCGTGCCCACGTCCCCGCTGGGCAGGTACAGGCTGGCGACCGTCACCCCGGGCAGGTCGACCTCGACGTAGCGGCCGCTGCGCTCGAACTCCGGCTCGCCGAACCCGATGCGCACCGCGTCCGGCGCCACCCTGGTGAGCAGCGACACGCCGTTGCGGCCCTTGGCGTCGGAGTGGGCGTGCACCACGTGCCAGCCCTCCGGCTCCCGGACCTCGGGCGGGAGCTGGCCGGGCTCCGCCCTGACCTCCTGGAGGCACACCACGTCGGCCGCGGTGGCCGCGAGCCACTCCTGGTAGCCCTTCTTCGCGGCGGCCCGCAGGCCGTTGACGTTGACGGTCGACACGGTCAGCACGAGCGGGCAGCGTAGTCAGGACCGGCGACAACCCGCCGGACCGTCCCTCACGGCGGTGACGGACCCCACGCCTACTGGCAGGTGTTGCCGGGCGCGGGGGTCAGGAACTCCGCGGCGGCCCACCGGTTGTCGCCGAGCTTGCGGAAGCCGTTCTCGGTCGCGGACTGGCCGGGGACCAGCGCGTTGCCGCGCAGCCGCTCGACCACCCGCTGGTCCGTCGCCGGCCCGGCCCGCACGTTGAGCAGGTCCGCGCTGACCCGGAACTCGCACCGGCCCTTGTCGGAGACCGGCGTCACCCCGTCGCGGTTGCCACCGCCCCCCATGACGACCGCCACCCCGACGGCGACGAGGACTCCCCCGATGACCAGAGGACGCACCGGCAGCGCCACCGCGCTCACCTCCCGAGTCACGAGCCCGACAGAGGACGACGGCGTCACCAGGTATAGCCCGGGGGCCCGGCGCCGGCGAGTCCTCGCCGGGGAACTCCACCCGTCGGCACCCCCGGCGCTCCGTCGCCCGGGCGACCGGCCCCGCCAGCGTGGTCACTCCACGTCACCAAGGCTGGGCGTCACCCGACCCGAACGGCCTCCGCGGTTCCCGGAGACGGCGCCAGGAGACGGCTTCGGGAGGGGGACAGACGCCGGGGCCCGGTCACCGCGTGGTGACCGGGCCCCGGACGGCATCGGGAGCGGCTCAGCCGGCCATCTTCCGCTGCAGGTTCTCGTCCAGCGCGGCGAGGAACTCCTCGGTGGTCAGCCACGGCGTGTCGCCGCCGACCAGCAGCGCCAGGTCCTTGGTCATCTTGCCGCTCTCCACGGTCTCGACGCAGACCTGCTCGAGCTTGGTGGCGAAGTCGGTGACCTCGGGGGTGCCGTCCAGCTTGCCCCGGTGTGCGAGGCCCCTGGTCCAGGCGAAGATCGACGCGATCGGGTTGGTCGAGGTCGGCTTGCCCGCCTGGTGCTGGCGGTAGTGCCGGGTGACCGTGCCGTGCGCGGCCTCGGCCTCGACGGTGCGGCCGTCCGGCGTCATGAGCACCGAGGTCATCAGGCCGAGCGAGCCGAAGCCCTGGGCCACGATGTCCGACTGCACGTCGCCGTCGTAGTTCTTGCAGGCCCAGACGTAGCCGCCCTCCCACTTCAGGGCGGCGGCGACCATGTCGTCGATCAGGCGGTGCTCGTAGGTCAGGCCCTTGGCCTCGAACTCGGCCTTGAACTCCGCCTCGAAGATCTCCTGGAACACGTCCTTGAACATGCCGTCGTAGGCCTTGAGGATCGTGTTCTTGGTGGACATGTACACCGGGTAGTTCCGGGCGAGGCCGTAGGCGAACGACGCCCGCGCGAAGTCCTCGATGGACTTGCGGTAGTTGTACATGCCCAGGGCGACGCCGCCGCCCTCCGGGAACTGCGCCACGTCGAACTGCATCGGCTCGGCGCCGTCGGCCGGGGTGTAGGTGATGGTCAGCGTGCCGGGGCCGGGCACCTTGAAGTCGGTGGCCTTGTACTGGTCACCGTGGGCGTGCCGGCCGACGATGATCGGCTTCTGCCAGCCGGGCACCAGCCGGGGGATGTTCGAGATGATGATCGGCTCGCGGAAGATCACGCCGCCGAGGATGTTGCGGATGGTGCCGTTCGGGCTCCGCCACATCTTCTTCAGGCCGAACTCCTCGACCCGCGCCTCGTCCGGCGTGATGGTGGCGCACTTGACGCCGACGCCGTGCTTCTTGATGGCGTTCGCGGAGTCGATCGTCACCTGGTCGTCGGTGGCGTCCCGGTGCTCGATGCCCAGGTCGTAGTACTCCAGGTTGACGTCCAGGTACGGGTGGATCAGCTTGTCCTTGATGAACTGCCAGATGATCCGGGTCATCTCGTCGCCGTCGAGCTCGACGACGGTGCCCTGAACCTTGATCTTCGCCATGAGGCGGCGTTCTCCTCTCGCGTCCTGTGTCGCGACCGCGCAAGCAAGACAAGCGTACTGGTAAGTCCCCGTGGTCGACGCCTGGCCGGTGACCAGCGCCACGCCCCGGCCCTGACCTGCGCCAACCCACCGGGGCCGGTGCCGGGCCGGTCAGCGCCCAACCAGGTCGCCGACGACCTGGCCGAGCCGCTCCGCCAGCACGCGCTGGTCGGCGGGCACGACCACGGTCCACGGCTGGCCGTCCCCGCCCCTGACCTGGTGCGTGAGGTAGCAGCCCTCGGCCGTGTCCACCATGTTGACCGGATACTCGCACCGCCGCCTGCCGCCGGCGCGGTCGCGGGTGGCCGCGAAGAACTGCCCGGCGGCCCTGCGCGGCTGGGCCAGCAACCGCCGGAGCCGGTCGACCTCGGACTCCCCGCCGCCGACCGACTCCAGCAGGCTGCCGCCGTCGTCGTCCCCGCCGTGCCGCCCCGGCCCGGCCTCCAGCAGCGCCGTCGGCACGTTGTGGTGCTGCCCCCGGATCGGGCGCACCGGGGGCAGGACCGAGACGGCGGCGTCGCACAGCCACTCGGGCGCCACCGGCCGCAGGCGCAGCCGGCCGCCCGCGAGGTGGGCGAGCACGCCCTCCCTGCCGCTCACCGCCGCGACCACCGACTCCGTCGGCCGGTCGCCCACGGCGTACCAGCCGTAGACCTCCACCTCGGGCCGCGCCAGCAGCTGCAACGCCTCCATCAGGTCGGCGTCCGGCCGGTCGCCCTGGGCGAGGCCGAGCTGCTGCAGCTCGCCGACCACCCGGTGGGCGAGCCGCTCCCGCTCGGTCCACGTGGCACCCGGCGACGGGCCGAACAGGGCCACGTGCTTGTCGGCGCCCACTCCCAGCTCCCACAACACGTCGTAGGCGAGCTCGGAAATCACCACGTCGCGGCGCAGCACGGCGCGACTCCCCTCCCCGTTCGTTCCGTTCGCCCGGCCCCGCGAGCCGGGCGTGCCGTCACTCGCCGATGACCGGCGGGGCGACCTTCTGGCCGACGCCGAAGACGTCCTCCGACTCGACGAGGTAGTCGGGGCGCTTGTGCTCGTGGTCCTCCTCGCCCTTGCCACCCCGCGCGCCGGCCATGCCGCCCATGCCACCGGCCATGCCGGCCGGGCCGCGACCGCCGGCGCCACCGGCACCGGCCGGGCCGAACCCGCCGCCACCGGGGCCGCCGGGACCACCGGGGCCGAACCCGCCGACGCCGCTTCGCGCGCCGGGTCCCATGCCGCCGCCCGCGCCACCGGTGCCGGCACCGCCACCGCCCGGGCCGAAGCCGCCCATGCCGCCCCGGCCGGCGCCACCGCCGCCCGGACCACCACCGCCGGGAAGGCGACCTCCGGGGCCGCCACCGCCCGGACGCCATCCCGTGCGCCCCGAGCCGTCCTGACCAGGGCCGCCGGGGAAGCGGCCGGGGCCGCCACCCCCGTAGGGCGGACCACCGCCGTAGGGCGGGCCGTCACCGCCGGGACCGGGTCCGGGCACGGGGCCAGGGCCGGGCAGGTTCCACCCCGGCTGCTTCGGCGGGTTCGGGCCGGGGTGCTGCCAGCTCGGGTCGGTCGTGGCCGGCGGCGGGGTCGGCGGGGTGATCGGGTCGCGTCCCTGCGGCGGGTTCCACCCGCCGGAACCGCCGCCGGGGCCCGGGCCCGGCGGAGGCGGCGGACTGACCTGGTCCCGCCCACCGCCCGGCGGCGACCACGGCCGGTCGGAGGGGTCGACGGTGCCCCGGCCCGGCGGCCGCACGTCGCCGTCGATCGGCTTCCGGTCACCGGGGTTGACCACGTCGACGTCGGCCGGGTTGGTGCTGCCATCGAAGTTCGGCACCGCGCTGATGTTGGAGTTGGTGGCGGAGCCGTAGGTGTTGAGCGCCTGCTGGTTGGCGAGCGTCTTGGCCCGGTACTCCTCCATCTCCCGGGAGATGTCACCGTCCCGGAAACCGAGGAACTCGCCGAACTTCTTCGCCCCGACCTCGAGCATGTTGTCGGCCGGCGCCTCCTTCGGAACCGGCTGGACCGTGTGCCTCGCCTGGTTGAAGCCGCCGCTCTGGCTCTGCAGGACGTTCATGGCCTGGGTCGCGGTGGAACTCGCCTGCTCGGCCGACGCCGCCAGCGGCGACATCCCCGCCTGGGCCGCCTCCGAGCCCTGCCCCTGCCACACCACGCCCGCCTTGTGCATCGCGGTGCGGACGGCCTCGCTGGCGCCCTTCTGGAGCTTCCCGATCTCTCCCCAGTTCCCGCCCGCGCTGTCGACGTCGCGCGTGCCGGCGACACCGTCACCGTGGAACATCTGGTAGATCTCGGCGCCCTGCATGCCCTGCGGTCGCACGTCCGTGTCCGCCGCCTTCTTGGCGAGCCCGACCGCGGCGCCGATCCCCGCGGCGATGAGCGGGACGACCATCACGCACCACCCTTCAACGTCTTCAGCACCTCACCGGCCACGACCTTCGCCCGCGCGCACGGGTTGTCGAAATCCGCCGGCCTGTCCACCCGGTTGAACGTGATGTTCACGCTGAAGCTCAGCCGGTCGGTGACCGCCACCTCGGCGTCGCACTGCCCCCGCAGAACTTCTTCCCCGCCGAGGAGAACACCGGGATACCCCTCGACTTCCACCGGCTCGAAGCGCTTGAACTCCGCGCGATTCCGGTACACCGACGCCAACCCGTCACGATCGGTCGCGATGGTGACCGAGAGGTTCGTCTTCGAGGGGCCGCGCGAGTCGGACCAGTCACACGTCGGCGCCCGTTCCTCCCCGACCTCGCCCTGTGCCGCGACGCCGAAAGCCCGCAGCTGCGCCGCTGTCAGGGCGTCGCACGGGTCCTGCTGGAACTTCGCGGTGTCCAACGCCTCCGGCACGTGCGGAACGCCTGGCGGCAGCCCGTCGGAACCGCCGGCCGGCCGGGCGGTGCCGCCCACGGCCACCGACGAACAAGCGGTGAGCACCAGGAGCCCCAGCACGGGAACAGCGGCCGTCACAGTTCTCTTGACCATGTCCCAGCCCCAGAGATCCCCACCCCAGAAACGATCTTTCGCCAGTGGAAGGCCGTCATCACGACGCCGCCTTCATCGTCTTCAGCACCTCGGCCGCCACGACCTTCGCCCGCGCGCACGGGTTGGCGTAGTCCTCGGGCTTGCTCTTGTCGTCGAGAGCGACCTTCGCGCTGAAGCTCAGCCGGTCAGTGACCGCGACCTCGGCGTCGCACCGCCCCTGCTGGACCTCTTTTCCGCCGAGGAGAACGGCGGGAAAACTCTCGATCTCCACGGGCTCGAAGTGCTCGAAGTTCCGCCGGTTCCGGTACACCGCGGCCAGGCCGTCGCGATTGGTCGCGATCGTCACCGAGAAGTCCATCTTCGACGCGCCCCGCCAGTCCGACCACGCGCACTTCGGCGCTGGGGTCGTGTTGGGCTCGCCCTGCGCGGCGACACCCAGAGCCTGCAACTGCGCCGCCGTGAGCACACCGCACGGTTCCTTCTGGAACCTCGCGGTGTCCAACGCCTTCGGCACCCGCGGAACACCTGACAAAGGACCGGCATCCGAGTTTCCCGTGCCAGCGGCGGAACTGCTGACCGGACGGGCGTCGCCGCCGGTCACACCGCCGGAGCAAGCCCCCAACAACAGCACCCCGAACACCGGAGCCAGCAGCTTCACGACTTTCCTGGGCACGGGTCAGCTCCGCTTCCGGAACGCGGCCTTGTTGGCGTCGTCGGTGTTCTCGTAGGATTTCTTCGCCGCGTCCAGGCTCTCGATCATTCGCTTGATGTCGTCCTGCTGGCGCTTGTTCGCCGCCAGGTAGTTCTCGACCAGCCGAGGCCCCATGCGCTCGGCCGCGTGCGGGCTGAACTGGTCCTTCCCCATCGGGTCGATCTTCTTCGAGTCGTTGGCCAGTTCAGCCGCTTCCCGCAACTTCTTCCTGGCCTGCTCGAGTTCCGCGACGAGCTCGGGGATGCGGTCCGGGTCGACGGCGAAGTGCGCGCCGGCGCCGCCAGCCCCGCCTCCACCTGCCCCGCTGGTCGTGCGGGCGAGGTCGACGGCACGCGTGGCGGCTCCGGCGACCGTCATGGCGGCGCCCACCGGGCCACCGACAGCGGCCCCGGCGGCAGTGGCTGTCCAGAACCCGCTGACCAGTTCAGCCATGTGCACTCTCCCCCAGACGTACGCGCCACAGGCATCCTGCCGTATGACTCCGGACTACAACCCCTGGTTCCCGAAGAATCCACACATTCGCACCGAGTGCCGGCCGGACCACGGGCATGATCGGTACCCTCCGGGCGGAAGATCACCTGGGGGGCGGAATGTCGACGGGTCCGACGCATGCCATCAGCGGCCTGGCAGCGTGGGCGGGGGTGACCGCGCTGGCGAGCGGGCACGCGATCGGCCAGCTCACGCCCCAGGCGTGGGTGGTGGGCGCCGCGTTGTCCTCGGGAGCCGCGCTGCTGCCCGACATCGACCACCCCTCCTCGACGGTGGCGCGCACCTTCGGCCCGTTCAGCCAGGCCGTCTCCGGCGTGGTCAACACGGTCAGCGGGTGGACCTACCGGGCGACGAAGACCCGTCGGGACCCGAAGCGGGACGGCGGGCACCGCGGCCTGACGCACACCGTGTTGTTCGCGTTGGTCGCCGGGCTGGTGACGACGGCGATCGTCCAGGCGGGCAACCGGTACGCGCTGCCGGTGCTGATGTTCGTGTTCTGCGGCCTCGCCGTCCGGGGCCTGATGAACGAGTGGTCCCCGAAGCGGGACGCGTTGGCGATCACCGTCACCTCGGGCGTGTTGACGCTGGCCTGCCTGCGCTGGGTGGTCGAGGCGCCGGAGAACGCGGCAGCCGCCGGCATCGCGGTGATCATCGGCTGCGTGGCGCACTACCTCGGTGACGCGATCACCGAGCAGGGCTGCCCGATGCTGTGGCCGATCCCCATCAGGGGCAAGACGTGGTTCCCGGTCGCGCCGCCGAAGCCGATGCGGATGCGCACGGGCGGCGCGGTGGAGCTGTCGCTGGTCCTGCCGGGGCTGACCCTGCTGGCCCTGTTCCTCTCGGCGGCGGCGTTGCAGCGGACCGGCGCGGCCCCGTGGCTGGGCCTGGACCTCCTGGGGTGGCTGCCGGGAGCCGAGGCGTCCTCCTGACCGTTGTCCCGCCGAGCGCCCCCGCGAGGGCGTGTTGGTCGGTACTGTCGGGTTCATGCGGTTCGCCGGTTCCCGTCCAGCCCTCCTGCTCACCACCGCCGTGGTCGGCCCCCTGCTGGCGCTGGGCCTCTCCGGGTGCGGCGCGCTGGACAGCGCGTCGAACGCGGTCGACAAGGCCCAGATCTGCTCGAAGGCGATCAGCGCGGTGACCGGCTTCAACCCGAGCCTGTCCGACCCGGCGCGCAGCGTGGACGAGGCCCAGAAGAAGGCCGACGAGCTGCGCCGCCTCGCCGACCAGACGTCCGACGCCAACCTGCAGCGCGAGCTGCGGGAGATGGCCGACTCGCTCGGGCAGCTCAAGCTGTCCGACGTGAACCCGCAGAACATGGCCGCCTGGGCGGACCAGAAGGTCAAGCAGCTCGACGACCTCCGCCGGTCCTGCTCCTGACCACCTCATCCGATCACCGCATCGGGCGAGCTGTGACGGCGGCCACGACCTTCTACGCTGTGCCGCGGAGGTGGTAGCCGATGCACGCGACCGTGGGCGACCGGATCCGGATCAAGGGCCGCAACGTCGGGATGAGGGAACACGTCGGCGAGATCGTCGAGGTGCGGGGCTCGATGGGCGAGCCGCCCTACCGGGTGCGGTTCGACGACGGTCACGAGGCCCTCATCTTTCCGGGCCCGGACTGTCTCATCGAGCAGCGCGGCCCCCAGGACTGACTGACCGACCGGCGGCGTGCCGTGGCCGCCGCGGGGCGCCTCCCGCGTCCCCCGTCCGCGCGCACCGGGGTGTGACCCCCACCACCATCCCCTACCCTGGGGGCTGCGGAGGTGGTCAACGATGCACGCGACCGTGGGCGACCGGCTCCACGTGAAGGGCCGGCACGTCGGCGAGAAGGAACACGTGGCCGAGGTCCTGGAGGTTCACGGCCAGGACGGCGCCCCGCCGTACCGGGTCCGGTACGACGACGGGCACGAAACTCTCATGTATCCGGGCACCGACTGCGTGGTCGAGCAGCGCGGCCCGACGGACTGATCAGGACACGCGTGCGGTCGACCCGGCGGCACGCCTCGCGACCGCCGGGCCGACCGCGTCGACGTTCTTCCGGCCCCGACCCCAAGCCTCGATCCCCGAGGTCCGCCGAGCCGGCCGGCCACTCCCCGGCGCGTCGCGCCGGGGAGTTCCTCTTGCCCTCCACTCGCGCCGCCGCTCAGCCGGAACCCCGACGGCGCGGACCGCTCACCAGGGTTCGGCGATCAGGGCGTCGACCTCGGAGCGGAACAGCAGCTCCCCGTCGACGCCCATCGGCCCGAGGTGGCCCTCGATCTCCAGGCTGACGACCCCGTGCAACCGGCTCCAGACGGCCAGCCCCCTCCGGAGCACCGCCGGCGGCAGGTGGCCGGCCCCCTGTCGCTCGCCCCACGCCGCGAGCTGCCGGTCCAGGGCCGAGCGGCGGGGCCGGGTGGCCAGCTCGGGCGGGGCCAGCTCCGCGAGCACGTCGAGGATCGCCGCCATCGTCCGGTGCGCCGCGCCGATCGTCTCCTCCGGAGCCGCGTAACCCGGAACCGGCGTGCCGAAGAGCAGCAGGTACCGGTGCGGTTGGGCGAGCGCCCAGTCGCGCATGGTCGTCGCCATCTCGCGCAGGCGCGTCGCGGGCGCGCGGCGGACCGAGCCCTGGACGGAGCCCGCCACCGCGTCGGCCAGGTCGTGGTAGGCGTCCCGGATCAGCTCGGTGAGCAGCTCGTCCCGGCCGGCGAAGTACCGGTAGAGGGCCGGGCCGGTGATCCCCATGCTCCTGGCGATGGAGTTCAGCGAGATGCCGGCCGGGCCGGACGCGGCGAGCTGCTCCACGGCGATCCGCTTGGCCTCGGACCGCGTCTGCTCCCGGTACCGCTCCCTCGGGCTGCGCGCCTGCTCGGACACGAGCGTCCTCCCTCCGACTTGACACGAACACCGTAACAGCCTCACTCTTGCGTTATAGCTTCTAACTAGAGCAAGAAGTGCTCACGGAGGTGTGGGGTGCGGTCGACCGAGGTGGTCATGACGGGACCGGGCGGGCCCGAGGTGTTGGCGACGCGGGAGCGCGTGGTCGGCGAACCGGGGCGCGGCCGGGTGCTGGTGCGGACGGAGGCGGCCGGGATCGCCTTCGCCGAGGTGCAGATGCTGCGCGGCCGGTACCTCGGGCAGCCGAGGTTCCCGTTCGTCCCCGGCTACGACCTGGTCGGCCGGGTCGTCGCCGTCGGCGCGGGCGTCGACGGCGCGCTCCTCGGGCGACGGGTGGCGGCGATGACGCGGTTCGGCGCGTGGGCCGAGGTGGTCGAGGTCCCAGCGCGACGCCTCGCCCCGGTGCCGGAGGACGTCGACGCCGGCGACGCGGTGGCGCTCGTGACCAACGGGGTGACGGCGTGGCAGATGGTCCACCGGGTCGCCCGCGTCCAGGCCGGGCACACCGTGCTGGTCCAGGGCGCGTCCGGCGGGGTCGGGACCCTGCTGGCGCAGCTCGCCCGGTCGGCGGGCGCCCGGGTGATCGGCACCGCCTCGGCGGGCAAGCACGACGTGCTCCGCGACCTGGGGGCGGAGCCGGTGGACTACCGGAACGCGGACGTGGCCTCGGCCGTGCGCCGGTTGGCGCCCTCGGGGCTCGACGCGGTGTTCGACCACGTGGGCGGGCCGGGGCTGCGGTCGCTCTGGCCGCTGCTGCGCCGCGGCGGCACGCTCGTGAGCTACGGCTCGGAGTCGACGCTGGAGGACGACAGCCACCCCCTGCTGCCGTACCTGCCGTTGGCCGGACGCGTGCTCACCTGGGCGTTGCTGCCGAACGGTCGGCGGGCCAGGCTCTACTACGTCCGCCCCACAGCGACCTTCCGCTCCGACCTGGCGGAGGTCATCGCCCTGTTCCGGGACGGGAAGCTCGACGCCAGGGTCGCCCACCGGCTGCCGCTGGACCGCGCCGCCGAGGCGCTCGGCCTGCTCGTCGGCGGCGGGGTCGCCGGCAAGGTGGTGCTCCAGGCGCGGGCCGGCGCGGACAACGCGAGCTGAGCTGGTCCGCGGAACTCAGACCGTCCACAGTGTCCATCCACTGTGTCCAGTTCAGGTGTCCTCAGTGGACTCGGGTGGTGGGGCGACGCCGGCTCGCCCCACCACCGCTCAGCCGAACAGCCCGCCCTGGATGGTGATGGCCACGACGACGATGGCCACGCCCAGGACCGAGTACAGCAGCACGTCCACGACGCGGCTGCGGATCGCCAGCAGACCGAGCTTGTCCCGCGGAAGCAGCACCCGGAGGCCGGCCGCGAGCAGCATGGCCGCGCCGATCAGCAACGATCCCTTGCGCCAGTGCGCGGTGGACACGAAACCCAGCCCGATCACCACGACCAGCAGGACCAACCCGAACGGCAGGTGCCGCCGGGCGCCGGAGCGCTCCCGCGCGGTCACGCCAGGCCGGCGGCCCGCTCGGCCGCCTCCACGACGTTGGTGAGCAGCATCGCCACGGTCATCTGACCGACGCCGCCGGGCATCGGCGCGAGGTGGCCGGCCACCTCGCGGACGTCCGGGTGCACGTCGCCGACGAGCCCCTGCTCGGTGCGGGTGACGCCCACGTCCAGCACGGCGGCGCCCGGCCGGACCATGTCGGCGGTGATCAACGACGCCTTGCCGGCGGCGGCCACGACGATGTCGGCGCGCCGCACCTCGGCGGCCAGGTCCCTGGTGCCGGTGTGGCACAGGGTCACGGTGGCGTTCTCGCTGCGCCGGGTGAGCAGCAGGCCCAGCGGCCGGCCCACGGTCACCCCCCGGCCCACGACCACCACGTTCGCCCCGGACAGCGGGACGTCGAACCGGCGCAGCAGCTCGACGATGCCGCGCGGGGTGCAGGGCAGCGGCGCCGTCTCGCCGAGCACCAGCCGGCCCAGGTTGACCGGGTGCAGGCCGTCGGCGTCCTTGGCCGGGTCGATGCGCTCCAGCAGCGCGCCGGTGTCCAGGTGGCCGGGGACCGGGAGCTGCACGATGTAACCGGTGCACGCGGGGTCGGCGTTCAGCTCGTCCAGCGTCGCCTCCACCTCGGCCTGGCTGGCGTCGGCCGGCAGGTCGCGGCGCAGGGAGGTGATCCCGAGCCGGGCGCAGTCGCGGTGCTTCTGCCGGACGTAGGCGTGCGAGCCGGGGTCGTCGCCGACCAGCACGGTGGCCAGTCCGGGGGTCAGCCCGCGCTCGGCGAGGGCGGCGACCCGTTTGCGCAGGTCGTCGTAGATCGCTGCCTTGGTGGCCTTGCCGTCGAGGATGGTGGCGGTCACGGCCACCAATCGTGCCAGGTGGCCCCGGCTCGGGTGGACGCCAGCCCCCACCACCCCGCGACCCTGCCCGGCAGCCCTGCCCGGCGTCGTGGCCGCCGGCCTGGCGCCGGCGTTCGTCGGGAACCACGCGGCGGGCAGGGGAGAGCCAGGAGCGACGGTCCCTCGGCGTTCCCCCAGGACGGCGAAGACGTCGGAAGCGACACCGAGAGCGCGCGCGGACCAGGATTCAGGAAACGCCGGCGGAAGACCGTCCGGGCAGGATCGCGAGCACGATCGCGACCAACGTCAGCCCCGTGCCGACGAAGGTCGCGGTGTCGGCCGCCTGGCCCGGGGCGGGTGCGAACACGTCGAGCAGCACGGCCCCGACGAGCTGACCCGCCACCGACCCGAGCCCGAGCACCAGCACGCCGGTCAGCCGGACCACCGCCGCGGCGCTCGCGATGAACACGATGCCCAGCGGCCCGCCGAGGTAGAGCCACCAGTCACCGGGCAGCGCGCCGGGGAACCCGCGCACCGCCAGGTCGACGGCCAGGGCGACCAGCAACGCGACCGTGCCCGTCAGGAAGTTGACCAGGGTGGGCGGCAGCGACGCGCCGGCGGCGACCCGGACCCGGCCGTTGACCGCCTGCTGCCAGGCCATGGCCGCCCCGGCCAGCGCCGGCAGCGCCGCCAGCGCCCACCCGGAGGGCTCGCCGAGCCGCCCGGACACGGCGACCAGCACCGAGGCGACGGCCAGCCCGGCGCCCAGCACCCGGGGCAGGGTCACCGGCTGCGGCCCGGCGGGGCCGACGCCCACCCGGTCCACCAGGAGGCTGCTGCCGGCCTGACCGGCGACGACCGCCACGGTGAACAGCGCGACGCCCAGCGTCGCCACCGCCAACCCCTGGCTGACCACGAAGAACGCGCCGCACACCCCGCCGAGGCACTGCCACGGCCGCAGCGCGCCGCCCCGCAGGGCGTCCCGCACGCGGGCGATGCCGCGGCGGCCCGAGGGCATGGCCGAGACCAGGACGACCAACAGCACCAGCCCGCCGCCGAAGGAGACCACCGCGGCGCCGATCCCGTCGCCCAGCCGGCGGCCCAGCTCGCCGTTGATCCGCGACTGCACGGACATCACCAGGCCGATGCCGAGCGCGGCGGCCAGACCGAGCCAGCGGTGCGCCTGCCCGGGCGCCGGGCGCCCCGCACCGCCGTCGTTCGCCACCAACACCGGAGACTCCCGAACCTGGCTCACGTCCGAGGATCCTCCTGCACCTTCTCGGCCGCCGACCGCGTGATCTTCGGCACCCGACGAACGATGAGCACCCCGGCCCAGGCGGCGACGGAGGCCAGCGCGACGGCCGCCGCCGGGCCGAGCCCGTCGAGCAGCGCGCCGGCGACCGGAGCGCCGAACGCGGCACCGGTGGTGGCCATCGTGGACAGCCAGCCGAACGCCTCCGCCCGGCGGCCGGCGGGCGCCACCTCACCCAACCGGGTGTAGATGGCGCCGATCGCCGGCGCGATGGTCGTGCCGGTCACGACGAGCACCACGCCGAGGACGACCGGGTGGCCGTCGACCACCGGCGGCAGGAACGGCGCCACGAGGAGCTGGCCGGCCGCGGCCAGCACCACCCTGACCACCAGCCCCGGGCCGCCGCCCCTGGCCGCGTGCAGCCCGCCGATGAGCGACCCGACCGCCCACACCAGGGCCAGCACGCCGGCCATGGCGGGCGTGCCCCTGTCCCGCGCCCACGCGACGAGCGCGAGGTCCAGGGCGTTGAAGCCCACGCCGAGCAGGCCGTAGGTGACGGCCAGCGGCAGGACGCCCGGCACCGCCAGGACACCGCCCCGGCGGCGGGGCTCCCCCTCCCCCGCCTCGCCTGCGGGCTCGGCGGGCTCCGGCTCGCTCACCCCCGCCCGGCGCACGGCCCAGGCGAACCCGAGCGAGCCGACCAGGGCCAGCCCGGCGCACAGCAGGACCGCGGCCCGGGCTCCGGACAGCGACACGGCCGCGGCGGCCCCGATCGGCCCGGCGATGAACAGCAGCTCCTGCATCGCGGCTTCCATCGAGTAGACGGAGCCGCGCAGCCCACTCGGGACCATGCGGGGCAGCACGGTCCGGCTGAGCTGGGTCGCCGGCGGCAGGAACAGGCCGGTGACCAGCGCGATCGGCGGCCCGAGCCACCACAGCGACGCGGGGAGGAACGCCAGCGCGGTCAGCCCGCCGCCGTAGAGCACGCCGGTGAGCACCAGCATCGGCGCGGCCGGCCGGCGGTCCACCGCGCGCCCCCGCAGCGGGCCGGCCACCCCGGTGCCCAGGGCCAGCGCCGCGCTCACCACCCCTGCCCACAGGTAGGAGTCGTTCCAGCCGGCGACGTGCAGCGACAACGCGATGCCGGTCCCCGTGACGTGCAGTCGGGCGAGTAACGACCACGCCCACACCGAAGGCAGGCGCGGGACCTTGAACATCTCGACCATCAGAGCCCGCATCGGAAAATACTCGCCGAGTCACCCGAGTTCGGCAGTCGCTTTTTCCGTGCGGCGGGAAGGTCGGCCGGCGGGGCCGGGAGCCGTCAGTCCACGCGCAGGCCGTGCGCGGCGGCGAACGCCAGCGCCGTCGGGAGGTCGATCCGCGCGCCGACGAGCCGCGCCCCCACGAGCCCGTCCGCGTCCAGGCGCGCGCCCCGCAGGTCGGCCTCCTCCATCCGGGCGCCCTGCAGCCGCGCCCCGGACAGGTCCGCCTCCCGGAGGTCGGCGCGGCGCAGGTCGGCGTCGACGAGGTTGGCCTCGCGCAGCCGCAGCCCGCTCAGGTCCATCCCGCGCAGATCCGCTCCGCCCAGTCCGACCAGCGTCAAGTCGACCTCGTCGAGGCGCGTGGAGCGCAGCCGGCAGTCGACGAAGGACGTCCCCAACAGGCTGCACTGCCGGAGCTCGGCGCCGGTCAACACGGTTCTCCGGAAGGTGCAGCCCCGGAAAGCGGTAGCGAGATGCCGCGAGTCAGTGAGATCAGCCCGGCTGAAGTCACACTCCGTGAAGGTGCACCCCCGGGTCTCCCACCTCGAGAAATCCGCTCCGGTGAAGTCGCAGCGGGTGAAGGTGCGGCGTTCCCAGCGTTCGCCGGCCCACACCCCGTCCGCGAGGTCCTCCCCCGTGATCTCGTCGTCGGTCACGCCTGCCACCCTGCCAGTGACCCCCGACACCGACCCGGGTGGAGATGGCGGGGATCGATCCCAGTCGTCCACCCGTTCGCACTAACGTCGCAACCCCGACTCCTGCCGCCGAGGCGGCACCGAACCGCGACCGACACCGGGAGCCCGTCACCATGCACGAACCACCGCACCCAGACCAGCGGGTGGCAGCGCCGGACCCGCAGGAGGACGAGGACCGCACCGACGAGCTGCTCCAGGTGATCGGCGGCGGCCTGCTCGCCGTCGCGCCCGCCGGGTGGCGCCGGATCGATCTCCGGGCGACCGTGGCGAGCACCGTGCACGACCTCACGCTCACCGTGGTCATGGAGGACGGCACGACGCCGGTCTTCGCCCCGCCGCCGCAAGTCACCTCCGCCGCGGTCGAACTGCGTCAGCTCATGTACCAGCCGGGGCTGGGGACCTGGTTCTCCATGCGCTACACCATGGACCCGCCCAGCCAGTTCCACGTCAGCTTCAACTTCGAACACGACCCCCTCTGGGACCCGCCGATCCCCGCCTCGGTGTTCGCCCAGGATCTGGACGCGTTCCCGCGCGACGACGAGCACGTTCCGGCGTGGCTGCGGGCCCGGCTGGCCGGGGCGCGGGAGGCGGCTCCGCAGCCGCCCGCGCCCGGCACGGCGCCCGCCGCTCCGCACACCGCCGCGCAGGGCGCCTGGCAGGAGGACGTGAACCGATGACGGGCCCCAGGCCGCTGAACCCCGTCGACCAGGACCACCTGCTGCAGCAGACCACGGTCCAGCTCGTGCACACCCTCCCGCCGGGGTGGGAGGAGGTGGAGATCGACTACCGCGCCGCCGGCCGGTACGTCGAGATGCCGGTGACCGTCCACTTCGTCACCGGCGCCACGCAGAGCTGGAACCCGCCGCCCGAGGTCGCGCAGCGCTTCGCCGAGCTGCGCGCCGGCATGTACCGGCCCGGCCGGGGCACGTGGTTCAGCGCGCGCTTCCAGCTCAACCACCCCGACCGCTACTCCATCCAGTACAACCGGACCGACGAGCCGGGCTGGCACGGCCAGACCCCGCCGCCCGCGGCGTTCGTCGACGAGCTCCGGTTCTTCCCGAGGGACGAGGAGAACACCCCGGACTGGCTGCGGCAGCGCGCCGGCCAGCTCCGGCCGCCGCCGGCGCCGGCCCCGGTCGCGCCCCCGGCCCCGGTGGCCCAGCCCGGCCCGGCCGCGGCCCCGCAGCCGGGGCCCGCGGGGCCGCAGATCACGCCGGAGGAGGACGCCGCGCTGCGGCGCCTGCGCCAGCGGCTCGACGAGCTGGGCGTGCCGCCGACGGCCTACCGCGTGGGCGGCGCGGCGGAGCGGGCCTGGTGCCTGATCCGCGAGCCGGCCGGCTGGCTGGTCTTCTGGTCGGACCGGGGCGCCCAGCTGCACCCGGTCGGCTTCGAGACGGTCGACCAGGCCGCGGCGCAGCTCGTCGGCACGCTGCTGCTCACGCCGGGGCCCGCCGAGCCGTCGGCGCAGCAACCCGCGCCGACCGCGCCCGTCCCGGCCGCGCAACCGGGTCCGGGGCAGGCCGGACCAGGGCAGGCCGGACCCGCCCCGGTCCAGCAGCAGGTCCAGCAGCCGGCCCAGCCCGCGCCGCCGACGCCCGCCCAGCAGCCCGTCGCGGCGCCGTCGGACGTCACGGCGCCGGTGGCGCCCTTCACGCCGCCGCTGTCCGAGCAGGTCCCGAACGGCCAACGGGCGGAGCCGCCGACCGCCCTGGTGGCCGGCGCGGCCGAGCAGGAGCCGCACCCTTTGGCCGGTCGCCAGCCGGAGCCGGCGCCCGAACCGGAGCCGGAGCGCCCGGAGGAGATCGCGCCGCTGCCGGGGGAGCCGCCGCTGACTCTGTTCCAGGACGTCACGCCCGGCACGCTGCCCGCGGGGACGGACGTCGACCGGTTCGGCACTCCCGAGGGCAACCTCACCTACTCGGCGGGCACCCCGTTCCCGCACCGCTCGCTGCCGGCGGACTGGGTGTCCCGCGAGTACCACGTGTACCGGGTGCTGCGGCCGGTGCCGGTGCTCACCGGCGTCGCGATCCCGTGGTTCGGTCAGCCGGGTGGCGGAACCGCCCACCTCCTGCCGAGGTCCGTCAAGGAGCTGCTGGACGACGGGAGCCTGGCGGAGATCCCCGGGCGCGGCGACCCGACCGGCGACGACGCTCTTGGAGAGGAGTCAGGGTGACCTCACCCCAGCTCACCGAGGAGGAGCAGCTCGCGCTGGAGCAGCGGTGCTGCCGGCTGCTCGCGCGCGTGCTGCCCGCGGACTGGCGTGAGCTGCACTTCCAGCTCGTCGCGGTGCACAGGGCCGACGGCCACGCCTACGAGGTGACCAGGGCCGACGGCGAGACGGTCGCCGGCCGCCTCCCCGACGAGGTCGTCCAGGTCCTCGGCGAGCTGCGGGAGCGGATGTACCAGCCGGGCAGGGGGACCTGGTTCTCCGTGCTGGGCTGGCTGACCCCGCCGAACCAGGCCCGGCTGCGGTACGAGTTCGACGAGGAGCCGGCCTGGGGCGACCAGGAGCCGCCGGCCGCGTTCTACGCCGCCGACCTGGAGCGCTACCCCCGGGACCCGGCCGCGGTGCCGGACTGGCTCCGGGCCCGGCTGGACGAGGCCGCGGCCAGCGCGCCGCCCGCACCGGCACTCGCACCGGCGCCCGCGCCGGTGCCCGTCCCTGACCGCGGCCCGCTCGACGAGGCCCAGCAGCAGGCGCTGCTGGCCAGGATCGCCGAGGAGCTGCGGCCCCTGGCCCCGCCCGGCTGGGAGCGGCTGCGGGTCGTCGCGCAGGTGGTGGGCTACCACGGCGAGTTCGGCATGGAGGTGGCCGGGACGGACGGTGTCCACCGGGTGGACGTCCCCCGGTCGACCGCGATGACGTTCCTCCGCCTGCGGTCGGGGCGGTACGAGCCGGGCGCGGGCACCTGGTTCCGGATGCGCCTGCTGGTCAGGGCCAACGGCGAGCTGAGCGTGGGCTACGACCACGAGGACGAGCCCCAGTGGGGCCGCCCGCCGTCGGCCGCCGACGTGGCCGACGAGCTCCAGCTCTTCCCGCTGCCGCCGGAGCGCGTCCCGGCCTGGCTGGCTCGGCTGGCCCGGCCAGCCGAGCCGGCGGAGGCCGCGGCGGACCGCCCCGGCGACGGGCCGGCGGCCGGCGCGCCCGGGCCCGACCGGCAGCCGGAGGAGCGGCTTGAGCCGATCGGCGCGGGGGACCCGCGTCCCGCCGAGCGCTCCGCGCCCGGCCCCGACGCGGGTTTCGGCGCCGACTCCGGACTCAGCCCTGATTCCGGTTTCGGCACCGACTCCGGTTTCGGCACCGACTCCGGTTTCGGCACCGACTCCGGTTTCGGCACCGACTCTGGCTTTGGCACCGAGCCGCTCCCCGCCCCGCACGAGGAGCCGGTCGGTGCGGTGGACGAGGACCGGCCGCGCCGGCGCGCGGCGGAGCAGCCGTCACGCCGGCCGGAGTGGACCGGGGAGCAGTCCGGGGAGCACCGCACGGGTGAGCCCGTCGAGAACCAGGCCGCGCGGCAGCCGGAACCCCCGACGCACCGGCGCCCGGAGCAGACCGAGATCACCACCCAACCCCTGCCCGCGTTCGGCGCGGCGGCCGAGGACGCGCAGGGCGACCCGCCGCCCCGGTCGCGCCGCAACCGGCGGGTGGACCTCGGCGACGAGCCGGCGGGGGCGTTCCGCTCCCGGGAGCCCCGACCGGAGCGCCCGGGCGCGCACACCGCGGAGCCCGAGCAGGCCACCCACATCCTGCCGGCGGGGGCCCTCCCGCCGGCCGGTGAGCCGGGCCCGGGGGCGCCCGCCGGCGCGGTCGCCCCACACGGGGAGATGGCCGGGCGACGACAGCACGACGCCGAGGACCACGACATGCCGTCTCGACGCGCGGGCGCGCGGCCCGACTTCGAGGGGCACGCCACGGAGTTCGCCGACGTGGACGGCGCTGACCGGGCGGGCGAGCACGTCGTGGCCACGCCACCGGAGCGCCTCGCCCGCCACGAGTCGCCCGACAACGGGTTCCGGGCCCGGGACCGACGGGGTGGCGAGGCGGCGGCCGACGCCACCGCGTACCTGCCGCCGCCGGCCTCGTCCGCGCCCCACGCGGACGCGACGTCCGTTGTGCCGTCGGGGTCCCCCTCGTCCTCCCCGGACGCGCGGACGGCGTTGTTCACCCCGCCCCCGGCCGCGGGCGGCCACGGCTTCGCGCCGGACGGGGACCACCACCAAGCCTCGGGCAGGCACCAGCCCCCGACCGGCGGGTTCTCCCGGCAGGACCGGCGGTCCCCGAACGCCCCGGGCTCGCCCGAGGCGTCCCCGGCGCGCGACCTCGCGGAGCCCTGGCGGACCCCGGAGACGGAGCTCCTCCCGGCGCCGCACCGGATCGACCCGGCCGCGGGCGAGCCCGCCGGCCGTCCGGCCCGCCACGCCGAGCCCGGCGCGGCGGACGGCTCTCCCCTGGTCGCGGCCGGCCCGCACGACCCGGTGGGACCGGGCGGGGAGGCGGCGAGGGCGCGGCAGGACGACCGCTCGCGGGCGGAGCGCTCCGCGCCCGGCGAGGCGGGCGCCCGACACGGGGGCGGACAGCCGGAGGCCGAACCCGACCCCTGGCCGGCGTACCCGCTGCCGGGTGAACCGCCGCTGCGGCTGTACCGGGGCAAGCGGGTCGCGACGCTCCCCCCGGACACCGAGGTCGACCGCTTCGGCGGCGACGGCGGCAACGTGGTCTACGCCGCCGGCACCCCGTTCCGCCAGCGGTCGCTCCCCCGGGCGTGGGCGAACCGGAGCTACCGCGTGTACCGGCTGCGCCAGTTCGTCGAGGTGGTCACCGGAACGGCGGTGCCCTGGTTCGGCGAGGTCGGGGGCGGCACCGCCTATGTGCTGCCGAAGGCGGTCGACGAGCTGCTGGCCGAGGGCGTGCTGACGGAGATCGACGCCGCCACCACCCCGCCGCCGCGCCCGCGATGAGCCACGCCACACTGATCACCAGTCAGCGTCCGCCCGCGTTCACCCCACCCTGAGCCCTGAGGACACCCGCGATGCCGCCGTCGACCCAGCAGATGGTCGAGCAACAGGGTCTGCTCGACCAGATCGCCCAGACCCTGGCGCGCTCCGCGCCCGGCCAGTGGCGACACGTCTCGGCCGAGTTCCGCACCGTCGGCCGGCACGTCGAGCTGTCGACCTCGGTGGCGCTCGCGGAGGGGGGCTCCCGGCCGCTGCCGCCGTCGGTCCAGGTCGTCGAGATGTGCGTGGTGCTGCGCCGCAACATGCACAGCAGCGGCACCGGGAGCTGGTTCACCGCCCGGTTCCTGGTGTCGCCGGACGGCCGGATGACCAACGAGTTCGACTACGACACCGAGCCGAAGTGGCAGAACCCGCCGCCGCCCACGGCGTTCGGCGAGGAGCTGCGGGCCTTCCCCCGCCCGGCGGACCGGGTTCCCTCCTGGCTGCACGAGCGGGCCGCCGGCACACCGCCCCCGCCGCCCCGGGGAGCCGGGACCGTGCCCCCGCCGGGGCGCCCACCGGCCGAGCCGCCGCCGTTCCGGGCCGCGCGCACCTTCGACCGCCCGGGGCCCGACGGCCGACCGACCGTGCAGCGCCCCCCGGTGCCGCCGGACCTGCTGCCCAGGATGCTCGACTACCTGGAGCACGCCCCGGTCGTGCACTCGCTCGACGGCCTCGACACCGACCTGCTCGCCCCCGAGCGGACCGAGGCCGTGCCGCTGGTCTTCCACACCGACGGTGTCTGGGTGTGGCCCGGCGCCGTGCCGTACTACCTGCGCCAGCACCGGGTTCCGCCCGACCCCGGCCTGGTCGAGCACATGGTGCGGCGGGGGTTCGAGCTGCCCGAGGTGGACGCCGCGACCGAGGACGCGGCCAGGGCCCACCTGCTCCGCCTGCGGGGTGGCGCGCCCAAGCCGCCGGCCCCGGCGCCTCCGTCGTCCCCGTCGTCTCCGGCGCCGCAGGGCCCCGCCGCTTCGGTCGGCGAGGGGCACGTCGAGCCCGCGCCCCGGGGGCCGGTGGCGCCGCCACCGGGAACCGCTCCCCCGGCCACGTCGCCGCCTCCCGTCGAGCCGCCGTCGGCCGCCGGGCCGGGCGCGCCGTCGGCCGAGCCCGAGCCGGAGCCAGCGCCACCAGGACCGCCGCCGGGGCTGCCGGCGAGGCCGCAGGCCGAGCCGCCCCGGCCCACGCCGACGCCGGACCCGCGAGTCGGCGGAGCGCCGCCGGACGGGCCGCCGGCCACCCCGGAGCCGCCGACCGTCCTGACGCGGCCGGAGGCGGTGGAGCCCGCCGTCGAGGCCACGCAGTGGATCGCGCCCGGGCAGACCCCGCCGCCGGTCGCCACCCCGCCACCGCCACCGCCACCTCCGCCGACGGCGGTGGCCCGGGCCGACGCCCCGGCCCCGCCCGCGCGGACTCCGCAGTGGATCGAGCCGGGCCGCCGGAGCGAGCGCACCCGCCAGCTCCGCCGTCGGGTCGCGCCCGCGCCGATCGGCTCGGCGGTGCTGCGGGAGCTCCAGCGGCTGCTCGTGGTGTTCGACGCCGACCCGGCGAGCTACCGGCTGGGCGCCACCGAGGACGGGACGTGGAGCCTCCTGCACGAGGACGACCGCTGGGTGGTGTTCCGCGCCGACGGCGGGGAGCGGCGGGACGGCGCCGAGTTCGGCGACTGCGAGCCCGCGGCGCGGTACCTGCTCGGCGCGGTGCTGAGCGACATGGCGGGCGCGGCGGAGACGGCGCCGGGCGCCGGGGAGGACGGCCGCGTGCCCGCGGACTGGCCGGAGGAGGACCCCGACCCGGTGCGCTGACGCCAGCCGCCCGGCGTGCGGACCGCCGAGGGTCGACACTGACGCCAGGGTCGGCGTCGCTCGGTGGAGCGGAGGTGGACGGTGTCCGACGAGCCGGAACGGATGAGCCCCGAGGCCGAGGAGCTGACACGTCGACTCATGGGAGCGGTCGGCGCGGAGGCGCCCGAGGACTGGGCGGAGTTGCGGCTGGTCTCCCGACGGGTCGGGAAGCTGGCCGGCGACACGGCGCACGTGGTGCGGCAGCGGGGGGCGACGACGCAGTTCCACCCCTCCCCCGCGTGCGCCGACCTGGTCGACCAGCTCCGGTCGGTGATGCACAACCCCCGGCGGGGAACCTGGTTCACCGCCCGCATCACCCTGGTACGCGGCGGCGAGCCGACGGCGGCGTTCGACCGGGACCGGGAGCCCGACTGGGAGTCGCCGGTCGGCCCCGACGTCTACCGGGAGGACCTGCGGTCCTTCCCGAGGAACCCGGAGCACGTGCCCGACTGGCTGGTCCGCAAGGTGGGCCTGCTGCGGGCACCGAGGGAGGAGCCGCCGGGCTCGCCGTTCCGCAGGGCGTTGACCTTCGACGGGGTCGACGCGACCGGGCGGCCCGCCGTCGACCGGCCGGTGGTCCCGCCCGGCGACCTGGGGCCGCTGCTCAACTACCTCAGCGGCGCGCCGATCATCGGCTCGGCCGGGGTCACCGAGGCCGACCAGCTCGCGCCGGACGCGCCCCAGGTGGTCCCGGCGACCTTCCACACCGACGGCACCTGGATCTGGCCGGGCGCGGTCGTCTACTACCTGCGGCAGCACGGGGTTCCGCCGCAGCAGGAGCTGGTCGAGCACGCCAGGGCCAACGGCTTCGCCGTGCCCGAGGTGACGGAGGCCGCGCTGCACGCGGCGACGATCGCGGTGGGCGGCCGGATCCCCACCCCGACCCCGCCGCCCGCGCCGGACGACGACACGGTGGTGCACGAGGTGCGGCGGCGGCTCGCCGGGTTCGGCGTGCCGGCCAACGCCTACCGGATCGGCGAGACCGCCGACAACGCCTGGTACCTGGTGCGCAACACGCACGACTGGTTCGTGGGCCGGTCGCGGCCGGGGGAGCTGCCCCGCCAGCTCCGGTTCACCGAGCTGGCCGACGCGGCCGCGTTCCTGCTCGGTTCCGTGCTGCTGGAACTGGCTCCGGCGCCCGCCGCGCCCGCGCCCAGCTCGCGGCACGTGGTGGCGCAGCCCATCGAGCCGCTGGCCGGCGAGCCCCCGCTGGAGCTCTACCGCGACCTCCGGCGGATGGTGCTGCCGGTGGGGACGGAGGTGGACCGGTTCGGCTCCGCCGACGGCAACGTCCTCTACGCGGCCGGCACGCCGTTCGGCTGGCGCTCGCTCCCGCCGGACTGGCGGGACCTGGCCCACCACGCGTACCGCGTGCAACGACCGGTGGAGGTGCTGGCCGGCACGGCGATCCCGTGGTTCGGCCAGCCCGGCGGCGGCATCGGCTACGTGTTCCCCCTGCCGCTGCGCGATCTGGTCACCGACGGCACGCTGGTACCGCTCACGGGCTACCCACGACCGCGCTGAGTCCCGGCGGCGGGTCTCTTCTCGCCGCCGGGCGGCCGGCCGGCGGGGCGCACGGTCGTCGTCTTCCCCGAGCTGTCGCTGACCGGGTACGAGCTGGGCCTGGTCGCGTCCGCGCCGGCGCGCGTCACGACCTCCGCCGACGACCCCCCGGTTGGCCCCGGTCCGCCGCGCCTGCGCCAGGACCGCGTGTTCGCCGTGGTCGGCGCGGCGGCTCCGGACGGCGACGACCTGCTGCTCGCCTCCCTGGTGTTCGGCGACGACGGCGAGGTCGTCAACACCTATGCGAAGAAGCACCCGCACGGCCAAGAGCGGGAGCTGTTCCGCGCCGGGGAGAAGCCGACGCTGGTGGACGTGGACGGCTGGGCGCTGGGCATGGCGATCTGCCGGGACGCCGCCCTTCCCGAGCACGCCGCCGAGGTGTTCGGCGCGGGCGCGGACGTCTACGTGGTGAGCGCGCTCTACGAGGCGGGCACCGAGCGGCGCAGGGACGACCACCTGCGGGCCCGGTCCGCCGACCACGGCGGGTGGGCGGTGCTCGCCACGCACGGCGACGAGACCGGCGGGTACCGCACCACGGGCGGCAGCGGCGTGTGGGACCCCGCAGGCCGCCTGGTCGCCCAGGCCGGCGCCGGCGTACCCGACCTCGCGGTCGCGACCCTCCACCCCGGCACGGTCTGACCGTCTCCCCGGGGTCACCGCTGCGTTCGGCTCGGCGGTGGTGGCCACCGGGATCTCGTCAGCTCGATCTGGCCGCGGGCGTGGTCGGCGTCAGCGGAAGTCCCGGGATCGGGAGGGGATGCGCAGGTCGAGCCGTTGCAGGCGGTCGGCGCGGAGGTTGACGACGCCGTCGGCCCGTTCCAGCACACCCCGCACCAGCAGGGCGGGGCTGGACCGGGCCAGCCGCCGGTAGCGGGCCCACACGCCGGGGGTGCAGACGACGTTGACCATCCCGGTCTCGTCCTCCAGGTTGAGGAAGGTGACCCCGCCGGCGGTCGCCGGCCGCTGGCGGTGGGTGACCGCCCCGCCCACCAGCACCCGCGACCCGTGCTCCGCCTCGGCCAGCCGCGCCGTGGGCAGCGCGCCCAGCGCGTCCAGCCGGTCGCGCACGAACTGGGTCGGGTAGCTGTTCGGGGAGACGCCGGTGGCCCACACGTCGGCGACGGCCAGCTCCACCTCGTCCATGCCCGGCAGGGGCGGGGCGGCCACACCGACGGCCGTGCCGGGTAGCCGGTCCGGGCGCTCCGCCGCCACGGCCCCGGCCGCCCACAACGCGCCGCGGCGGGTCGTGCCGAAGCAGTCGAACGCGCCCGCCGTGGCCAACGCCTCGACCTGGGCGGTGGTGAGCCGGACGCGACGGGCCAGGTCGACCATGTCGCGGTAGGGGCCGTTGCTCCGCCGTTCGGCGACGATCCGGCCGGCCAGCTCCTCCCCCAGCCCCCGGACCACGGCCAGCCCCATGCGCACCGCGCGGGGTTCCCGCCGCTCCCGGGGCACGGCGAGCACCTCCCTCCCGTCGGCGGTGCTCAGGGCCACGCCGTCCGCGACGGCCTGCCGGCGGTTGGCCGGCTCCCTGGAGAGCGGCTCGGGCCCCGAGGGGTCCACCGGCTCCAGCGTCGGGTGGTCGAGGCTGGCGTTGACGTCCGGGCCCCGCACCTCCACGCCGTGCCTCCTGGCGTCCGCGATCAGCGACTGGGGCGAGTAGAAGCCCATCGGCTGCGCGCGCAGCAACGCCGCGCAGAACGCCTCCGGGTAGTAGAGCTTGAACCAGGAGCTGGCGTAGACCAGCAACGCGAAGCTCAACGCGTGGCTCTCCGGGAAGCCGAAGTTGGCGAAGGCCAACAACTTGCCGTAGATCCGCTCGGCGAGCTCGCCCCGGATGCCGTTGGCCGCCATGCCCTCGAACAGCCGCCCCCTGATCCGCTCCATGCGTTCCGCCGACCGCTTCGAGCCCATCGCCCGGCGCAGCTCGTCGGCCTCGGCCCCGGTGAACCCGGCGACGTCCACGGCGATCTGCATCAGCTGCTCCTGGAACAACGGCACGCCCAGCGTCTTCCTCAGCGCCCGCTCCAGCAGCGGGTGGTCGACCGTCGCCGCCTCCCGCCCGTTGCGGCGGCGGATGTAGGGGTGCACCGAGCCGCCCTGGATCGGGCCGGGCCGGATCAACGCCACCTCGACCACCAGGTCGTAGAACTCCCTGGGCCGCAGCCGGGGCAGGGTGGCCATCTGGGCGCGGCTCTCCACCTGGAACACGCCGACGGCGTCGGCGCGGCAGAGCATCTCGTAGACCGCCGGGTCGGCGAGGTCGAGGCGGCCGATGTCGACCCGCACGCCGTGGTGCTCGGTGACCAGGTCGACCGCGTAGTGCAGCGCGGACAGCATGCCCAGCCCGAGCAGGTCGAACTTGACCAGGCCGACCGCCGCGCAGTCGTCCTTGTCCCACTGGAGGACCGTGCGGCCGGGCATCCGCGCCCACTCGACCGGGCACACCTCGCTCACCGGGCGGTCGCAGATGACCATCCCGCCGGAGTGGATGCCCAGGTGGCGGGGGAACCCCTCAAGCTGGTCGGCCAACGCCACCACGTGCGGCGGGATGTCCGTGTCGTCGGTGGCGTCGCGCAGCGGCCCCCACCGGTCGATCTGCCCGCTCCACGCGTCCTGCTGGCCGGGCGAGAAACCGAAGGCCCTGGCCACGTCCCTGATGGCGGACCGGGCGCGGTAGGTGATCACGTTCGCCACCTGCGCCGCCCGGTCGCGCTCGTACCGGCGGTAGACGTACTGGATGACCTCCTCCCTGCGGTCGGACTCGATGTCCACGTCGATGTCCGGCGGCCCGTCCCGCTCCGGCGCGAGGAACCGCTCGAAGAGCAGCTCGTACCGGACCGCGTCGACGTGGGTGATGCCCAGGGCGTAGCAGACCGCGGAGTTGGCCGCCGAGCCCCGGCCCTGGCACAGGATGTGGTGCTTCTGGCAGAACTGGACGATGTCGTGCACCACCAGGAAGTAGCCGGGGAAGCCCAGCCCCTCGATCACCGCGAGCTCGTGCTCGATCTGGCGGTACGCGCGCGGGTTCGCGTCCGGTGGGCCGTACCGGTCCGCGGCGCCCCGCATGGTCAGCTCGCGCAGCCACGTGTTCTCCGTGTGCCCCGGCGGGACCGGGAACGGGGGCAGCTTCGGCGCGACCAGCCGGAGGTCGAAGGCGCACGAGCGGCCCAGTTCGGCGGCGGCGCGCACCGAACGGGGGTGGCGGGCGAACAACGCGGCCATCTCCGCCCCGGACCGCAGGTGCGCGGCGGCCGAGGGCGGCAGCCAGCCGTCCATCTCGTCCAGGCCCCGCCGGGCGCGGACGGCGGCCAGTGCGGTCGCCAGCGGGTACCGCGCCGGCGTGGCGTAGTGCACGGCGTTGGTGGCCACTGTGGACAGTCCGGCCGCCGCGGCGAGGTCGGCGAGCGCGTCGTTGCGGGCGTCGTCGTCGGGCAGGCCGTGGTTGGTGAGCTCGACGTGGACGTTCTCCGCGCCGTACAGGGAAACCAGCCGGTCCAGCTCCCGTGCCGCGGCCGAGGGGCCACCGGTCTCCAGCGCCGCGCGGACGGCGCCCTTGCGGCACCCGGTGAGCACCGCCCAGTGCCCGTCCGCCCGCGCGGCCAGCTCCTCCTCGTCGTAGACCGGGCGCCCCTTCTCCTCCCCCCGGAGCTGACCGGCGGTGATCGCCCGGCACAGCCGCGCGTAGCCCTCCGGGTCCCTGGCGAGCACCAGCAGGTGCCGGCCCTCCGGGTCGGCGACCCCGTTCTGCGGCCGGGAGAGCCCGAGGCTGAGCTCGGCGCCGAACACCGTGCGCACCCCCAGCCCGGCTGCGGCCTCGGCGAACCGGACCACGCCGTACACGCCGTCGTGGTCGGTCAACGCGATCGCCTCCAGCCCGAGTCGGGCGGCCTCGGCGGCCAGTTCCTCGGGATGGCTCGCCCCGTCGAGGAAGCTGAAGTTGGAGTGGCAGTGCAGCTCGGCGTAGGGCACGTGCCGGTCCGGCGCGGGTGGGGTGTCCCGCGGAGTGTCCGGTGGGGCGGTGTACCGCGCCCGCCGACGTCCCCACGCGGGGCTGTCGCCGCCGTCTCCGGGGTGCGCCTCGTCGCGGGGCAGCTTTCCCCCGGCGTGTCCGGACAGTGCCCGTTCGAACTCGTTCCAGCTCAACGGCGGGTTGTTCCACCCCATGCGCCACCTCCTCACGTTTCCCGCTCGCCCCTGCCCGGGGTTCGCCGCTCTGGCCCCTTCGTCGTCGCCGGCTGTCTGCCGTTTCCGCTTTCCCTGTCTGTGTTTGGGCTCCGGGTGCAAGCGGACGAGCGGCAGCCGACCCGAAGCGGTGGAAGATTCATTCCTTTGTGGACGGTGTTGTCCACAGGGTCCCGGGTTGTCCACAGCGGACTGTTCTGGTCTGGTGGCGCCCTGGCGCCGGCCGATAGGCTGGAGCGGGGCTCGCCCCCCGGGACGGGTGGGGGCTGACCTCAGGCGGGGCGCGGAGCGGCGGGCGCGGCGGAGGGCATCTCCGGCGAGGTCAGTCGTAACGGCCCTCCACCCACCACTCGCCGGACTCGCGGACCAGCAGCAACGCGAGCTGTCCCGCCTCGTCGCCCTCGGCCGCGAGCACGACCTGGAGCCGGGCGGCCCGACGCGGGCCGGCCAGGGGCTCCGCGCCAGCCCCGGGCGCCCCCAGGACCGGCGGCTCGGCGGCCGCAGCGGCCAGCCACCACCGTTCGTGCACCGGCCATGGCCCCGCCCACGCCAACACGCGCCGCGGCGGCTCCCCCTCCACCCGCACCGACTCCGGCGCAGCGCTGATCACGTGCCGCCCGCTGACCCCCACCGGCCGCCCGGCCCCGTCCAGCACCTCCGCGGGAGTCGGCCGCTCGGGCACCACCGTCGGCGACGGCGCCGGCAACCGTCCCGGCCACGGCGGCTCCGGGTCCAGCGCGGGCCGCCGCTCGTCGCCCCACGGCACCCACCGCACCCGGTCCGCGGGGCCGCGCCCGCCGCCCACCACCGGGGTCAACACCGCGTCCGGCCCGAGCAGACCCTGCACCCTGACCAGCGCCCGCGCCGCCCGCTCGCCGTCCGGGGTCTCCCCGCGGAAGAGGTCGAGCTGCAACGCGGCGGCGCCGACCACCTCCTCCGGCGCCAACCGCAACGACACCACGCCGGCAGTGGGGCGCGCCGCGCCGCGCCCCGTCAGCCAGCCGTCGAGCTGCCACCGCACCCGGTCGGCGGTGCCGGACGGGGTCAGCGGCTCCGCGCACCGCCACACCCGCGCCAGTTCCTCCCCGTGCCCGGTCCGCGCCTCGATGCGCAGCCGGGTGCAGGCCAGGCCGAGCCGCGTCAGCCGGGCGTGCAGCCGCTCGGCCAACGCCCTGGCGGCGAACGCGGCGGCGTCGACCCGGTCCACCGGCGGGTCGAGCTCCTCGGCCACGGCCAGCTCGGGCGGCGGGCGGCGGCGACCCGGTGGGCGCTCCTCCAGTCCGCCGGCCAGCCGGTGCGCGAGCACCGCGTCGGCCCCGAACCGGGACGCGACGTCCCCAGCCGGCACCGCCGCGAACGCGCCCAGTGTGCGCAGACCAAGGCGGCGCAACAGATCCACCAACCTCGATCTGTCCGAAGTGGACGGTTTTGTTCCCTCGTCGGACAACAGCTCGGCGACGCTCATCGGGGCGAGGAAGCCCGGGCTGTCCCCCGGCGGCACCAGCACGCCCCGGCGTGCCGCCAGGGTCGCGGCGAACAAGCCGTCCGCCACGCCCACCTGGCACTCCGCGCCGGAACGCGCCGCGACGTGGTCGACGATCCGCTCCGCCGCGGCCTCCTCACCCCCGAAGTACCGGCCGGGCCCCCCGGCGGGCACCGCGACCAGCCCCGGCCGCACCACCTCGACGCCGGGCGCGAGCTCCTCGACCGCCGCCACCACCGGCTCGAACAACCGGGCGTCCCGCTCGCGGTCGTCGTCGAACACCAGCAGCCGGGGACACCGCGCCTGGGCCTCCCGCTTCCGCAGGCCGCGCCCGACGCCGTCGGCCCTGGCCGTGGCGGACGACGCGACCACCCGGTTCGCGACGAGGACGGCGGCCGGCGCGTGGGGCGCGGCCCCCGCCGCCGCGCACGCGGCGACCACGGGCCAGTCCGGGCACCACGCCACCAGCGTGCGCACCGCGGCCGGTCCCCGCCCGCAGTTCTCAGCGCTCATCGCGGCCACCCCGCTTTCGCGGCCACACCACCCTCAACCACCAACCGCGGCCGCAGGACACCCACACCACTGACACCACCGGCCGGGGAGAGCACACTGCCCGCAACAGCAAACCAGGAGATCCGATGCCCGTCCCCGGCGCGAGCGGACCGCGACGGATCGGGTCGTCACGTCGTCCGGCCACGACGCTCACCCCGCCACCATCGGCAACACGCGCCCGCCGTCGGGCAACGAGTCAGCCAACGGGTCAGTCACCGAGTCGGCCCACGGCGCGAGCACGTCCGCATCGCGCCGCGACTCACCGACCTCCGCCGGACTCGACTCCCGCCGCTCGGCCGCGGGTGCCATCAGTCGGGTGAACCGGGGCCGCGCGGCGCCGCCCCGCCCGCTCACCCGCACCAGAATCTCGCGTTCCCGCAGGTAGCCGTGGCCGGCGCCGAGTCCGGACCACCGCCCGTCGGCACAGCTCAGCTCCAGGTCGGCCGCCGGCCAGGGACCCAACGGCATCAGCACCGCGCCCCGCTGCCGGGCCCGCGCGGACAGCCGCTTGGTCGTGGCGGGGCTGATCCGCTCCGGTTCAGCCACCACGACCAGGTCGATCCCGTCGAGCAACGCGGCGACCACCGCCACCAGCTCGTCACCCGGCCGTGGCACCAGGGCCAGCCGATTCGTCGCCGCTCCCGCCTCGGCCGCGGCGAGCGCACCCAGCCCGGGCATCCCCACGACCGCGGCCCACGAGCCGGCGGCGGTGGCTTCGGCCAGCGTGGCGAGCAGGAGCGAGGTCGACCCGCGCACCGCCACCGTGCTGCCGCGGCGCAACCCACCCCACGGCAGCACGGCGGCCAGTTCCGCCCGCACCGGCAGCACCCGCCTCGTCAGGCGGTCGCCGGAGGCCACGGCGACCCCGGATGCCGTGACCACCCCGTCCAGCGACCTCAACGACGCGACCACCGCACCGGACACCGGCCACTCCTTCCCCTGGAGACGCGCCCGCACCCTGGGCACGTCACCGCCGTGGGGAAGCCAGCGGTGCTGCGGATGTGATCACCCTCGGGAGGTTCGACCACTCCGTTCATTCGAACACCCGTTCGAACAACACCTAGTAAACCGAGCCGGACCGCGCCCGTCAACCCCCACTGAAGAGTGAACTCGGACGGGCTGACAGCGGCCGCTCGTCGACATCGGGCACGCCGGACACCGCCCTGCCCCGACAACCCCAATTGCCACCAAAAGCACAGGTCACAGCACCGCACTCGCCAGCGGAGCGCCTTCGGAGCCCGGCACGGCGCCGAAGGCGGCAGGGCGCGGCGACCAGCCATCTCAAGATCATTTCACCACGGCGGAGCGGCGCGTCCGACCAGGGCCCCGCACGCGGCCCCACAACGCCGGAGGGGGCTGTCCGCCGTGGCGGACAGCCCCCTCCGGAGCGAGACCGGTCGAACCGTCAGTGCGCGAAGTGCCGCGTCCCGGTGAGGTACAGGGCGACGCCGGCCTCCTCGGCCGCCGCGATCACCTCCGCGTCCCGCACCGACCCGCCCGGCTGCACCACGGCCCGCACCCCGGCGTCCAGCAGCACCCGCAGGCCGTCCGGGAACGGGAAGAACGCGTCCGAGGCCGCGACCGCGCCCCGGGCCCGGTCGCCCGCACGGGTCACCGCGAGCCGGGCGGCGTCCACCCGGTTCACCTGACCCATGCCGACGCCGACCGTCGCGCCGCCGTGCGCCAGCAGGATCGCGTTGGACTTCACCGCGCGGCAGGCCCGCCAGGCGAACCGCAGGTCGCCCAGGGTCTCCTCGTCCACCGGCGTGCCGCAGGCCAGCGTCCACTTCGCCGGGTCGTCGCCGGGGGCGTCGATGGCGTCGGCCGACTGCGCCAGCAGACCGCCCGAGACCGCGCGGGTCTCCAGCCCGCCGCGCGCCGGCGGCTCGGCCACCAGGATGCGCACGTTCTTCTTGCGCGACAGCACCTCCACGGCGCCGTCGGCGTAGGACGGGGCGACGATCACCTCGGTGAAGATGTCCGCCACCTGCTCGGCCATCTCGACGGTGACCTCGCGGTTGGCCGCGATCACACCGCCGTAGGCGCTCACCGGGTCGCACGCGTGCGCCCTCCGGTGCGCCTCGGCGACGGCCCCGTCACCGTCCACAGTGGAGATCGCGATGCCGCAGGGGTTGGCGTGCTTGATGATCGCCACACACGCGTCGTCGTGGTCGTGCGCCGCCCGCCAGGCCGCGTCGGTGTCGACGTAGTTGTTGTACGACATCTGCTTGCCGTGCAGCTGCCGGGCGCCGGCCAGCCCACCGCCGGAGCCCGAGACGTACAGCGCGGCCCTCTGGTGCGGGTTCTCGCCGTAGCGCAGCACCGCGGCCCGCTGGTAGGTCGCGCCCATCCAGCCCGGGAAGCCGGAGCCCTCGTCGTCCGGCGCCAGCTCCTGGCCGATCCACGAGGCCACCGCCACGTCGTAGGACGCGGTGTGCCGGAACGCGGCCGCGGCCAGCGCCTGCCGGTCGGCCAGCGTGAACCCGCCGTCCCGCACCCGCTCCAGCACCCAGTCGTACCGCGACGGGTCGACCACGACCGCCACGTTGGCGTGGTTCTTGGCCGCGGCGCGGACCATGGCCGGGCCGCCGATGTCGATCTGCTCGACGCACTCGTCCTGACCGGCGCCCGAGGCGACCGTCCTGGCGAACGGGTAGAGGTTGACCACCAGGAGGTCGAACGGCGCGATGTCGAGCCGCCGGATCTGCTCGACGTGCTCCTCGCGGCGGACGTCGGCCAGCAGCCCGGCGTGCACCCTCGGGTGCAGCGTCTTCACCCGGCCGTCCAGGCACTCCGGGAAGCCGGTCAGCTCCTCCACCGGCGTCACCGGCACGCCGGCGTCGGCGAGGGCACGCGCCGTGCCCCCGGTGGACACGATCTCCACGCCGGCGGCGTGCAACCCGGTGGCCAGCTCCAGCAGGCCCGACTTGTCCGACACGCCGACCAACGCGCGTCGCACGGGCCGCCTGCCCTCCACGGGGGACTGGGTCGCGGTCACGGGATCCTCACCTCTCGTCCGGTCACGGTGCAGCCCTCGCGGGCCAGCCGGGCGACGACATCCACCAGCATTCGTCGCTCCACGGTCTTGATCCGCTCGTGCAGGGCGGCCTCGGTCTCCCCCTGGCGCACCTCGACCGGCTCCTGGGCGACGATCGGCCCGGTGTCCACGCCGGCGTCGACCAGGTGCACCGTGCAGCCGGTGACCTTCACGCCGTAGGCGATGGCGTCCCGGACCGCGTGCGCGCCGGGGAAGGCGGGCAGCAACGCGGGGTGGGTGTTGACCACCCGGCCGCCGAAGCGCCCGAGGAAGCGGTGGCCGAGGATCTTCATGAAGCCGGCGGACACCACGAGGTCGGGCTCGTGGTCGGCGACGGTCCCGGTGAGCGCGGCGTCCCACGCGTCGCGGTCGGCGTGGTCGGCCAGCCGCACCGCGTGGGTGGGCAGGCCCAGGCGCTCGGCGCGGGCCAGGCCCTCGATGCCGGCGCGGTCGGCGACCACGGCCACGACCCGGGCCGGGTAGTCGGGGTCGGCGGCCGCGTCGAGCAGGGCCTGCAACAGGGTCCCCGAGCCGGAGACGAGGGCGACGACGCGGGCCGGGTGGGGAAGCCGCAGGCACGTGCCGGACTGCCGCTCGGCCTCGGACGGGACGGCCCCTCCGGACTGTCCCGGCTCTCCGGACGCGACCGACCCGGTCGTGGGCACAGGACGGGCAGGGCGTGCTGTGTGCTCGGACGCGGGGCCGGCGTCCACACTCGACGGGCTCAGCTCGGTCTCCTGCCTGGGCTGCTGGGTCGCGCGGGTGTCGGCGTCAGCGTAGGCGGTGCGTTGTCGATCTTGACGAAGAGGTCCGACCTCCCCGGACGGCACGCCGTTCTCCCCGCACCGGTTTCCCGGCGCGTGACCGAACCCGACTCACGACACGGGCGTCATGCTCTGCTTCGCGAGCGCGTGCGCGGGAACCATTCCCCGGTTCTCGTCGGCGTCCAGACCGTCGAGCGCCACCAACACCATTCCCCGCGGCGCATTCACCGCCACGACGCGTTTGCGGGTCCGCATCTCCATCGCCGGGTACTCCTGGGCGTAGGTGACCTCCGCGGCGGTCATCCCGCCCACGGTGAGTTCCCGGTACTGCTGCTCACTGAGGTTCTTCTCCCCGCCGAGGAACTTCTCCAACGCCTGTCGGGGAACGCCTCCCGGCTGGTCGGCGACCCACACCCGGAGGAATCCGAGGTGCCCGGCGCCCTTGGCGTCGATCTCGCATTTGAGGCCGAAGCCGCCCTTGCGCCCCAACTGGACCGCCGGCCCGGAAGCGTCGACCTGGACGGACTGGGCCTTCCAGGACTTCGCCAGGTCGAACGCCACCGGAAGCGCGCACGGCGTGTCGGAACCGCCGATCTTCCCGGCGCTCGGCTCCGGCCTGACGTCGTCGTGCCAGGGCGCGCCGGCCTGGGCGGGTTGCGCGTTTCCCGAGCTGGTCGCCGACGGCGAAGCCGTCGTGGAGCCAGAAGACGACGCCGGCGCGGAGGACGCCGCACCGCCACCCTGGCCGCCCGAACAGCCAGCCGACAACACACCAATGACCACAGTGGACAGCGCGAGAACAGTACGTGCGCGCATGAGAACCTCGTGCCCCCTCGAAAAGATCCGCGAGGACCGTAGCGCCGGAGAAGCCTTTCCCCCACCGCTTTCCCGGGCCGCGTTCGCCGCAGGCGCCCAACTGGCCCAACACGGGCCCACTCAGCCCGGGAAAACCACCCGGCCGTCACGCGCCACCTTCTCCGCGCGCCCCACTCCCCCGTGGACAGCCCCCACCCGCCCTGGGGGGCGAGCCCCGCTCCAGCCTACCGATCAACACCCGGCCGCCGCAGAGCAGAAACCCCAACCTGTGGACAACTCCGAGCCTGTGGACAACCAGTGGTCTGTTGCCCGCTCAAGGCACAGCAGAAGTACGGTTCTCGCTCGACTAAACCCCGCAAACCACCGTTCGGGGCCGGCACCTCACCCCACTACCGGCCCCACCGACCAAGATCCGAAATACAGATCAATTCGCGGGTGAACGTCTCTTGTCATCCGTGTCCCGAGCACTCCGCGCACCACGATCGGTGACCCGGTCATCCGACGGCACGTCCTCGGACTCCGAGACGCCCTCGGCGATCCTCTCGGGAGCGCCCGCCTCGTCCTGCCCGGCCCCGTCCTGCCCGGCCCCGGTCTCAACCGCTTCGTCCTCAGCCACCTCGTCCTCAATGGCTTCGTCCGCGCTGGCGTCGTCCTCCAGCTCGTCCCCGGCACCGTCCACCTCGGACCCGACCTCGGACCCGACCACGACCTCGACCTCGGCCTCGGCCTCGATCCCGCCCCCGGTCTCGGCATCCAACCCCGCGCCGGTCTCGTCATCGGCCTCGGCACCAGACCCGTCACGGGACTCGACATCCGCGTCGGCCACGCCGCTCGCAGGCGACACGGCCCGCGCCGGCCGAGGCCCGCCGAACCAGGCGACGACAGCCCCCGGGAACGAGATCCAGCAGAACGCGGCGACCGCCACCAGCCCGGCCGGCACGGTCACCGGGTCGAACGCCCCGCTGCCCAACCGGCCCCCGGCCAGCGCGGCCACCAGGAAGCTCGCCAGCCCGACCACGGCGGCGGCCACCGCCACCACCCGCAGTCGCGCCAGCGGGTTCGGGTCGCACCGGCGGCACACCCAGCCCACCAACACGCCGACGGCCAGCGGAGCCACGAACGCGAGCGCCCACCACCGCTCGGCCTCGGCGGCGGGCAACGCGGCCAACAGGGGCATCGGTGGCACCGCCCCCGGCAGCGTGCTCAGCGGCGACACGGCCATCTGACCGATGGCGAAGCCCGGGCCGACGAGGAAGGCCACCGCCGCGGTCACCGCGTTGGGGAGGTAGGACACCGACAGCAACCAGAGCCCGAACGCGCTCCCCGCGTCCGGCGCGACCTCGGCGAACAGCTCGTGCGCCGTGCCGGCCGACAGCAGCAGCCCGAGTGTGGTCAGTGCCGCGCCCGCGGTGAACAGGGCGATCAGCCCGAGCGCCCCCGCCCGCAGTCCGCGCACGGCGGCGGGATCGGCTCGACGACGCAGCCGCGCGCGGGCGCCGGCCCGGCGGAGGATGCCCACCGCCGCCCCCACCCCGGCGACCAGACCGCAGCCGAAGAACGCCGTCGCGGCCTCCGCCGTCACCGGGCCGGCCGCGAGCCCGGCCAGCACCGCGCCGAAGACCCCGTGCGCGCCGCCGACCGCGCTGACGATGATCGCCGCCTGCTCCCAGGTCCGGGGCCGGACCCGCTCCGTCGCCAGCCCCGCGGCCCGGAGCGCGAGCAGCACGACGAGCAGCGTGGGCAGCAGCGGCAGCGCCCCGAACGGCACCCCCCGCACAACCAGGGGCACCTGGTGCGCGGCCAGCCACATCGGCGCGGCGCCCCGCAACACGGCCTCGCTCGAGAAATCCGCGCCGGGCGTGGCGGACAGCACGACGGCGACGACCGTGGCCGCCGCCGTGAAACCGGTGAACAACGGCCAGACCGCCGCGGCGGCCATGGCCCGCGCCCACTCGACGCGGGTCGCGCCCACGGGTTCGGCGACCCCGTGCGGAACGGGCTGGATCGCGGTCACGTCATCCACCATCGCACCGGGGTTGAGCCATCCGAGTGAGGCACGCCGAAACGGGGTCCAGCGGACGGTGACCGCGAAACGGCAGTGGGCCCGTCACCCCTCCCGGGGGTGACGGGCCCACTGGCGAGAACGAGATCAGTGGCCGGGAGCGCCGAAGCCACCGGGCGGGGTGCCGGGCTGGAACTGCTGGGTGCCCTGCGGGCCCGCCGGGCCCGCGCCGAACTGGCCGGGGTCCTGGCCGGGCTGACCCGGCTGCCCGAAGTGCCCCGGCTGGCCGGGCTGCTGCGGCTGGCCGTACTGCCCGGGCTGACCCGGCTGCGCGGGCTGGCCCGGCTGACCGAACTGCCCCGGCTGCTGCGGCTGGCCGAACTGGCCGGGCTGGCCGTACGGTCCCGGCTGACCCGGCTGACCGAACTGACCGGGCTGCTGCGGGAAGCCACCGCTCTGCGGGTTCCACCCGCCCGGCTGGCCGAACTGCGGCTTGGGCTCCGGCTGCTTGAGGATGCCGACGTCGAACAGGAACGCGGCCACGGCCGCGATCGCCTGCAGCCAGCCGAAGATCAGGATCAGGATGGTGCCGGTGCCGAGGTCCACGGACGTCGCCAGCGCGCCGAAGGTCAGCGCCAGGATCATCGGCACCGTGATGGCCGCCGGCAGGATGCCCGGCTTGTGGTCTCCCGGCACGACCACGGACGCCGCCACGACGCCGGCGATGCAGAACAGCGCCGGAATCGCCAGGGGCGTCAACGCCCCGTAGAAGGACTCGGGGCGGAAGTCCAGCATCTTGGCGAAGCCGAGGAACAGGATCAGCAGGCCCAGGCCGGCGGTGGCGAGGTGCAGGATCTTGGCCAACCCGAAGCCGGAACCCGGCTGGGACGGGGCCGCACCCGGGGCACCGGTGGGGAAGGTCATCGTGAGCTCTCCCTGGGAGTCAGCAGTGTCGGCAGGTCTGGTCGACGCCCTCACGTGGCTAGGCGAACGCTAACCGATCACCCGTACTGGGACGCAGGGCGGCTCGCCCAAGTTCCCCCGCCACGCCGACCGAATCGCCCATGTGACGGGGCCGGGCCCCCGAATGGCGGCCCGGCCCCGTCCGACTGTCGCAGCGCTGGTCAGCCCAGCGACTTCATGATCTCGCGCATGAGCTCCGCGGTCTCGCTCGGCGTCTTGCCGACCCGGACCCCGGCGGCCTCCAGGGCCTCCTTCTTGGCCTGCGCGGTGCCGGCCGAGCCGGACACGATCGCGCCGGCGTGGCCCATGGTCTTGCCCTCGGGCGCGGTGAAGCCGGCCACGTAGCCCACCACCGGCTTGGTGATGTGCTCCTTGACGTAGGCCGCGGCCCGCTCCTCGGCGTCGCCGCCGATCTCGCCGATCATGACGATGGCGGCGGTCTCCGGGTCGTCCTGGAACGCCTGCAGGGCGTCGATGTGGGTGGTGCCGATGATCGGGTCACCGCCGATGCCCACGCAGGTGGAGAAGCCGAAGTCCCGCAGCTCGTACATCATCTGGTAGGTCAGGGTGCCGGACTTCGACACCAGACCGATCTTGCCGGGGCCGGTGATGTCGGCCGGGATGATGCCCGCGTTGGACTTGCCGGGCGAGATGACGCCCGGGCAGTTCGGGCCGATGATGCGGGTCTTGTTGCCGGTCGCCTGGGCGTGCGCCCAGAACGCGGCGGTGTCGTGCACCGGGACGCCCTCGGTGATCACGACGGCCAGGCCGATGCCGGCGTCGATGGCCTCGATGACCGCGTCCTTGGTGAACTTCGGCGGAACGAAGATCACGGTGACGTCGGCGCCGGTCTTCTCCATGGCCTCGGCCACGGTGGCGAACACCGGCAGCTCGGTGCCGTCGAAGTCGACGGTGGTGCCCGCCTTGCGCGGGTTCACGCCGCCCACGATGGTCGTGCCGGCCTTGAGCATGCGCCGCGTGTGCTTGCTGCCCTCGGAGCCGGTCATGCCCTGGACGATGACCTTGCTGTTCTCAGTCAGGAAAATGGCCACAGCAGATCGCTCCTCAGTTCGCCGCGGCGAGCTCGGCGGCCTTGCGGGCCGCGCCGTCCATCGTGTCCACCAGGGTCACCAGCGGGTGGTTGGCCTCGGCCAGGATCCGCCGACCCTCGTCGACGTTGTTGCCGTCCAGGCGGACGACCAGCGGCTTGGTGGCGTCGTCGCCCAGGATCTCCAGCGCCTGCACGATGCCCTTGGCGACCTGGTCGCACGCGGTGATGCCGCCGAAGACGTTGACGAACACCGAGCGCACGTCCGCGTCGTTCAGGATGATGTGCAGGCCGTTGGCCATGACCTCGGCCGACGCGCCGCCGCCGATGTCGAGGAAGTTGGCCGGCTTGACGCCGCCGAACTCCTCGCCGGCGTAGGCCACCACGTCCAGCGTGGACATGACGAGGCCGGCGCCGTTGCCGATGATGCCGACCTGGCCCTCGAGCTTGACGTAGTTGAGGCCCTTGGCCTTGGCCTCGGCCTCCAGCGGGTTCTCCGCGGCGACGTCCACCAGCTCGGCGTGGTCGGCGTGCCGGAACGAGGCGTTGTCGTCCAGCGTGACCTTGCCGTCCAGGGCGAGGATCTTGCCCTGCGGGTCGCGCACCAGCGGGTTGACCTCGACCAGGGTCGCGTCCTCGCGGACGAAGGTCTCCCACAGCTTCACGATCACGTCGGCCACCTGCTCGGCGACCTCGGCCGGGAACTTCGCGGCGGCGACGATCTCACGCGCCTTGGCGAGGTCCACGCCGGCGATCGGGTCGATGGCGACCTTGGCCAGCGCCTCGGGCTTGGTGGCCGCCACCTCCTCGATGTCCATGCCGCCCTCGACCGAGGCCATGGCCAGGAAGTTCCGGTTGGCGCGGTCGAGCAGGAAGGAGAAGTAGTACTCCTCCGCGATGTCGGACGCCGGGGTGATCAGCACCTTGTGGACGGTGTGACCCTTGATGTCCAGGCCGAGGATGTCCTCGGCCCTGGCGCGGGTCTCGTCCGGGGTCTTGGCCAGCTTCACGCCGCCGGCCTTGCCGCGGCCCCCGGTCTTCACCTGGGCCTTGACCACGACCGTGGTGCCGAGTTCCTCGGCAGCGGCACGGGCCTCGTCGGCGGTGGTGGCCACGGTGCCCGGCAGCACCGGGACGCCGTAGCGGGCGAAGAGGTCCTTCGCCTGGTACTCGTACAGGTCCACTCGAGTCTCCTGCGACGTCGGTGTCGGACTCGGCCGTGTCCGGGGGTCTTGTCCGGCGGGCTCCCGTCGCCGCGCGTGCCGGCAGTCCGGAACTGCCACGCACGTCGGCCGGCTGGAAGAACCCGGCGCGCCGGGTGGCGCCTGGCGGCGCGGCGGTCCGCGCGGGGTGCACCCGCGGCGGTCCACCGCCGGGCCAGGCGGCCACCTGACGCGCCGGATGCACCCTGGCGGAGGCCCGCCGGATGCGGCCAGCGCAGACCCTATCGACCTGTGTGGACGGTAGGGCCTTCATGCCCGGTGAGGTCTGTCACCGTGAGCGATGACACCTGGCGCGGGCCCCTCCGCACGGTACCGCCGGGGCACCGGGCCCGCCGGGTGTTTCCCCTGGTCGGACCGGTCGCGTGACACTCAGTGCTCGCTGCGGAGCCCGTGCTGGCGGGAGCCGCGGAGCCCACCGGTCTCCGCCCGTGGCTGACCGCCCCCGGGTCCGGTCTCAGGCATGCGTCGGCGCGCTTTCGCGTCCCGCTCGGAGGACGCGGCCGGAAGAGCCGAACCGGGTCACGTCGGAATCACCGGAACCGTCCGGATCCGAACGCCCGGCACGACGAGCCGCCGCCGCGACCGGTGGCAGAGACCCGCTGTGGCCCAGCCGATGACGAGGCCTTCGGCCCGAGCACCGGCGGGCTGAGTCCGCCCGGACGCCAGAGGGCTGACATCGCCTCAAGCGCCGGCGGGCTGGAACTGCCTCAAGCGCCGGCGGGCTGGCCGACGTGGGTGCGCACCCAGTCCACGATCTCGTGCGTCGGCGCGCCCGGCGTGAAGACCTTGGCCACGCCCAGGCTCGCCAGCTTCGGGATGTCGTCGTCCGGGATGATCCCGCCGCCGAACACCACGACGTCCTCCGCGCCCTTCTCCGCCAGCAGCTCGACCACCCTGGCGAACAACGTCATGTGCGCGCCGGAGAGCACCGACAGGCCGACCGCGTCCGCGTCCTCCTGCAGGGCGGTCTCCACCACCTGCTCCGGGGTCTGGTGCAGCCCGGTGTAGATGACCTCCATACCGGCGTCCCGCAACGCCCTGGCCACCACCTTGGCGCCCCGGTCGTGGCCGTCCAGCCCCGGCTTGGCCACGACGACACGGATCCGACCGCTCATGGCAACCCTCCCACGGCTCGACCCACGCCCAGGTCCCCGCACCGATGGACCAGCGAGCAGGTCACGCCAACGCCCATTCCGTCCCACAATGGTGCCCGGCCGCGGTGACCGGGTGAGTCGCGCGGAGCCGCGCGCGCCGCCCGCCGTGCGAACGATCGCTAACCACCCCGCGAGGCGGAGACTAACGCGTCACACCGCGTCGCGGGGAGCGTCGTGCGCCACTCCTCGCCGAGACCGCGCCCGTCAGGAGCAACACGAGGCACGCCACCGCGCACCAGAAGCCGAGACCGGGGCCGGCGTCGCCGACCCGCCCCGCGCCGAGCGGGTACTCCAGCAGGCGCACGCCGACCAGGCCGGCCGCGCCCAGCAGCAGGGCCGCCGACCGGAGGGGTCGGCTCCTGACCGCGACGGCCGAGGCGACGAGCACCGCGAGCATGCCGGCCAGCAGGCCCCAGGACGCGGTGCGGAACTGCGTCCACACCCCGGGAGCCGCGTAGGCGGGGGCGTCGGTCAGCGGGAGGCCGAAGGCGCCGAGGGCGGCCACGGCGGCCAATCCGCCGACGACCACCAGCGGCCGGTGGACGGTCAGCGCGGTGAGGTCGACCTCGTCCCGCTCCACGCCTCCGGCGAGCGCGGCGCAGCAGCCCGAGGCCAGGGCGAGCAGGGCGGCCAGCCCCGCCGTCCACGCCCCGGCGCCCGCCCGCACGCCCGGCAGGTCGGTCGCGGTCAGCACGCCGCCCAGCACCGAGACGGCCGTCATCGGGACCGCCACCCAGGCGACGGCCAGCGCCGGGCGCGTCGTCGCCGCCGCGGACCGGGCCAGCAACGCCGCGCCGAGGGCGGCGACCAGCGCTCCGGCCGGCGCCAGCGGGCGCGCGGCGTCGTTGGCCGGTTCCGGAAGGCCACCGGGCAACGAGAGCTGCGGGAGCAGCGGGCTCACCAACGCCACGAGCCCGGCGGCCAGCCCGAGGCCGCCGGCGATCACGTGCAGCCGCGCGGCGGCCGGGAGCGCCAGCTCGGTGGCGGGTGCCCGCCGGCCGTCCGCCCCGCCGCGTCCGGCGGCGCCGGCCACCGCGACGAGTGACGCCGACGCCAGGAGCGCGAGCACCGGGCCGGCCCGGAGGTGCACCGCCGGCATGGCGAGCGCGGCGAGCAGGGGCGGCGCGGCGACGGCGCCGACCCCGAGGGCCACCCCCACCAGACCGCCCTGGGCGGCGTCGGGCTCACCGGCCCCCGCCGCCAGGGCCGTGGTGAGCGGGACCGCGAGCACGACGAGCAGACCGCCGAGCAGCGCCCAGACCGGGGCGTCGACGACGGCCTGCGGCCACAGGAAGGCGTTGTCCGAGGCGAACGGGCTGGTGGCGAGCCCGAGGGCGGCGGCGGCGGCGGCGCAGAGGGCGAGCGTGAGCAGGCCGTGGCGGCGGCCGGCGCCCTCGGCGCGCGACCCGACCGAGCGGGCGGCGAGCCGGAACGCGAGCAGGCCGGCCACGCCGACCGCGACGTCGCCGGCGAGCAGCAGGAACCACCCCGCGCCGACGCCCGGCGGCACGAGGCTCGTCGGCACGAACAGCTCCGGGCGCGCCGTCCTCGTGGCGTCCACCGCGATCTGCGCGTCGACGAGGAGTCGGCCGGGCACGAGCACCGCGTTCGCCGCGAGCACGCCCGCCGCGACCAGGGGGCGCCTCCTGGCGGCGAGCCACGCGGCGACCACCGGCGGGAGCAGGTGGAGCACGGCCAACCACGGCCAGGAGAGAAAGCCGGGGGAGAGGCCCGCGACGACGCCGACGACCGGAGCGAGGGCGGACAGCACGGCGCCGAGCGCCGCGACCGCGATGACGGGCCGGAGGGCGACGAGCGACTCCTCGTCCACCGGCACGTCCCGGATGTCGTGGTGCCCGGACGCCGGTCGCGCGGGGACTCCCGAGTGCCGGCGTCCGTCCCGCTGACGGCGGGTCTGCGGTCTGGGGATTCCCCGCGCGGGACCGGGAATCCGACGCTCGCCGGGGGCGGGGCCCGGGGAACTGCCCTGGTTGCTGCGCCGCGAGGTCATCGGGGCGACGCTAGCAAGCACGCCGGGGCCCGGCCGAGCGGACTGGTGATCTTGCTCGCTCCCGCTGGTCCGGGGCTCGCCGCCCCGCTCCGGGTCGGTTCGGCGGCCCGCGGAGACGGCGTCACGGACGCGGGGACGTCGATCGCGCGGGCGTTCTGGGCGGTCCGACGCACCGGCTCGACCGCCGACCGGCCGCCTACTAGTAACCCGATCGGGTGGGAATCACCTGGCGGGACGGTGGGCATCTCCCCCGTGGAAACCCCCGGTGGCCCGAGCACCGGGAGCGCCCCGATGTCGACACAGTCCGGCAACTCCCCCGACCAGGTGTAGCGCAGGTCACTTATCTTCATTCGAGTGGGGAAGATCGTGCGAACGACCGGCGAGTCCGCGTTAGCCGACCACGCGACGCGGGGTAGTCGGCTGCTCACCTACCTGGTTGACGCCGCGACGCGGCACGCGGGCGACGCCGCGCGCACCCTCACCCGGCCGAGCACCCTCCGAGGACTGACGGTCGAGGCCGCCTGGCTGGCCGCCCGGGCACTCCTCTACCCCTGGGGAGCCCGGGAGGCCGCGCTCGAACCCGGGGAGCACCTGCGGCACTACCGCACCGACGACCTCCCGCCCTGGCGACGCGGCCAGTTCGTCACCGCGCTCGCCGCGGGAGCGGAGCCGGCGCGTCCCGTCGTCCTGGTGCACGGCATCGTGGACAACCGGTCCGCCTTCACCGTGCTCGCCCCCGCGCTGCGCCGTCGCGGGTTCGCCGTCGTCCACGCCGTCAACTACGGCGTCCTCACCGCGGTCAACGGCGACGTCCGCCAGGCCGCCCGCGCGCTCGGCGAGCAGGTCGACCAGGTCAGGCTGGCCACCGGCAGCGACCGGGTCGACGTCGTGGGGCACTCGCTCGGGGGCCTCATCGCGCGGTACTACGTCCAGCGGCTCGACGGCGACCGCCACGTCGACACCCTCGTCACCCTGGGCGCACCGCACGCGGGCACGCTGACCGCACACCTCCTGCCCACGCGCCTGGCCCGCCAGCTGCGCCCCGGCTCCCCGTTGCTCGCCGAGCTGGCCGAGCCCGCGCCGGGCTGCCGAACACGCTTCGTGGCCGTCTGGAGCGATCTGGACCAGGTGGTCCTGCCCAGGGAGAGCGCGCGGCTGACCCACCCGGATCTGACGGTGGAGGTCCACCGGGTGTGTGATGTCGGGCACCTGTCCCTGCCCATGGCAGCACGGGCCGTGGCCGTTGTCGTGACCGCCCTCACTCGATCGGCCGAATCCCCACGGGATGGCCAGCCGGCAGGCACGTGCATGGACCTGTGATCAACCAATTACTTTCCGTCAGCACCGGCCCATGACGTGGTGAGATCGCCGCCCGTTCGGCAGATGCCGTCCGGAGGGGTTTGCCCTCCAGGGTTGACCTTGGTTACTGTCCCCCGGTCCGTTGTCACAGTCTGGTCACAACGTGGACATGGAGTTGGTTACCCCGACCAACGCCCCGGGATCCCCCGCCCGGCCGTCCCGACCGGACTCCCCGAAGACGGAAGGGCAGGCCTTGGCTCGACACCGCTCCCCCGGCGGCGAAGGACCTACCCCGGCTCTCGATGAGGCGCTGCGCGAGACGGCGCCCCGAACCCGGGGCGCACACCGCCTCCCCCCGCCGCCGTCCGCGCTGCGTGGGCGCGTCGCGATCGCCGCGGTCGCGGCCGGCGCGTTCGTCGCGGCCGGCCAGACCCTCGACGCCTCGGCGAACACCGCCACCGACGGTGTGACGCCGCTGGCGAACGGCAGGGACGCCGCCGCCGCGATGGGCATGGGCGGCTCGGCCCCCGCGCCCGAGGTGCTCCCGGTCGCCAAGACCGGCGACCCCTCCGTGGAGGTGCAGAAGCTCGGCAAGAGCGGACGCATCCAGGCGGAGCGGGCGGCCCGCGAGGCCGAGGCCCGCAAGCCGCTGTTCGTCAAGCCCGCCGAGGGCACGTTCACCTCCGGTTACGGCGGTCGGTGGGGCACCTTCCACTGGGGTGTCGACATCGCCAACCGCGTCGGCACGCCGATCTATTCCGTCGCCGAGGGCGTGGTCATCAGCTCCGGCCCGGCCAGCGGTTTCGGCCTGTGGGTCCGGGTGCAGCACACCGACGGCACGATCACCGTCTACGGCCACGTGGACCGCACCCTGGTCCGCGAGGGGCAGAAGGTGGCCGCCGGGCAGCAGATCGCCACGATGGGCAACCGGGGCTTCTCCACCGGCCCGCACCTGCACTTCGAGGTGTGGAACGCCGGCAACCAGAAGATCAACCCCGTTCCCTGGCTCGCCGAGCGCGGCATCGCCCTCGGCTGAGGCGCCCTTCGCACCCAACTCCCCGCAACCCCCCGCACCGTTCTCCCCGCACCGTTCTCCCCGTACCGGCCCCGCGCCGGCGCGCTCACCCGAACCCGTTCCCCGCGTCGCCGCCGCCCCAAACACGGCTGTCCCCGGGAACGTCCGAACGCGCCCCGAAACACCCCGTTCGGCCCAGCACCGGCAGGCGGGGCAGTGTTCGTCGGCGTTCGTCAAAGTTCGTCAGCGCGGTTCGTCAGGTAGGGCTCGCCAGCGCGTGGGTTCGGTCCGGGTAGGGCCCAGGCGTGCCGCACCGTTCCCCCTGGGCACAGCGCGCCTGGGCCACCCGCTCCCGAACGGCACGGCCGTCCGGTCGTCGTCCTCGCCGTCGTTCGTCCCCCGCCACCTCGCTCTCGCCCGTCGCCCCCGGTCAACCTCGAACTGGTCAGCGGATGCGCTCCCCGGGCCTCACCCCCAGCGACGCCCGAGGCGGTGGCGTCCGCCTCGGGTGATCAAACCGGGCACCCCTGACAAAATCTGCCGCGCGGCCACGAGGCGTGTCCGACCACCACCTACACGGGGACTAGCGCCGCAAACATCACCCTCAGCGGTGAACTCCAGCGCCACTTCCTTCAGCACTGCGTGGTTGCCGCGCCCTTGCCACTTCCCTCGGTAGGGGGAACTTGTCCCCCCGTGGCGTAGTGCGGGCGGGACGCACTACCGCAACCACAGTCGCTACGTCTAGCGTCCGACCCGCTACTTCTGGTCACCACCAGCGGTCGGCCGCCGCTGGCGGCCCGACGTGCGAGGCAGTGAGGAGAATCAGGTTGGGCGCTCTGGCGACCGGCGGCTTGGTCCTGCTACTCGTGGGATTCCTTCTGGTCATCGCGGCGGGGCCGCAGCCGGCCCCCGCGCCCACCCGGCGAGGCGCGCACCGCGCCAGCCGGCGGCGGCCGGCCAAGTCCGTCGTCTACTGGCGGTTGCAGTGGGCCGTCTCCCGAACGGGGTACTCCCGGGGGCGATGGACGCCGTGAGCCGGGTCGACGACAGCTGATCGCCGGGGCCTGGTCGGTGCGGGTGCTGCTCGTGCCCGGCGCGCCCCGGCGCCCTCCCACCGGGCCGGCGACACGGCCCCCGCCCCGTTCCTCCGGGCAGGGCGGCCCGGCACGGCGTCCGGCCGGTCTCCGTGGGTGGGACGCCGGCCGCCGGCCCTCGGGGTCCGCTCAGACCGCGGCCCACCGGTCGACCACGTCCGCGACGACGGCCCGCTCCTGGCCGGTGAGGTAGAAGTGGCCGCCAGGGAAGACCCGCCCGGCGAAACCCGCCGTGGTGACCTCGGCCCACTCGGCCATCTCCTCGGCCGTCACCCTCGGGTCGTCCTCGCCGGTGTAACCGACCACCGGGCTGCGCACCGGCTCGACCTCCCTCGGCAGGTAGGTGCCGACGACCTCGTAGTCGGCCCGGATCGCCGGCAGGACCAGGTCGCGCAGGTCGGGGTCGTCCAGCACGGCCGAGCGCTCGGGGTCGAGCGCCCGCAGCTCGGCCACCAGCTCCGCGTCCGGCCGGGTGTGCAGGTCGTCCGGGTCGAGCCGGTGCGGGGCCTGCCGGGCGGAGACGACCAGCAGGTCCAGGACCACCCCGTGCCGGCGCTCCAGCCGGGTGGCGACCTCGTGGGCCAGCGAGGCCCCCATGCTGTGCCCGAAGAACGCCAGCGGCCGGTCCAGCAGCGGCGGCAACGCCGCCACGACGGCGTCGGCGAGCGACTCCATCCGCACCAGGCACGGCTCGCCCAACCGGTCCTCGCGGCCGGGATAGCGCACCGCCAGCAGCTCGACCTCCGGCGGCAGCAACCGGGCCCAGCCCCGGAAGGCGCTCGCCGCGCCGCCCGCGTGCGGGAAGCACACCAGGCGGCGGGCCGGCGCGGCCGACGTGGTGTGGCGGCGGAACCACAGGTGATGGGCGGCGGCGGAGCTCACGCGGACACCTCCGGGAAGTCGCGGACGGACGACGGCGACACTAGGTCATCACCTGTGGGCGGGCGGTGACTCCGACAGTTTCGCCGCGGGCCCGTGCCGTTGGCCCGCTCACGTCGGCGGTCGGATGGGGAACAACGTCCACCTACGATCGGTTGACGTGTCTGCGCCGGCCCACCCGGGCGGCGCGGGCGGAGACGGACATCCGGGATGTTCGGAGGTGGCGCACCGCACCGGCACGCGGAGCGCCGTGGCCAGTGGCCGGCCACCGGGCGCCGCCCGAGCTCCCGCACAGACGCCCAGCACCCGCAGAGGAGAGAGCATGACCTCCAACACCGCGACCGTGACCGTGACCGACAAGTCGTTCGTCGAGGACGTCCTGCAGAGCGACAAGCCGGTTCTGGTCGACTTCTGGGCGACCTGGTGCGGTCCGTGCAGGATGGTGGCGCCGGTGCTCGAGGAGATCGCCGCCGAGTACAAGGACAAGCTGACCATCGCCAAGCTGGACATCGACCAGAACCCGCAGATCGCGCGGGACCTGCAGATCATGTCGGTGCCGACCATGATGGTCTTCCGGGGTGGCAAGGCCGTGAAGACGATCGTGGGCGCGAAGCCGAAGGCCGCGCTGCTCTCCGACCTGCAGGAGTTCATCTGACAGCTCGGCTGGCGCCGGCTCCGGAGCACCCCTCGGGGTGACTGACCGGAAACCGCGCCAGACCACGCTCAGACCACGGGGCCCGTGGCGGACTGCCGTCCGCCACGGGCCCCGTCGCGTCAGCCGCCGCTCAACCGGCCGCCCGGCGCCGGCGCGTCAGAGCTTGACCATCGGCACCCCGCCGATGAGCATCAGCCGGACGGTGCCCGCCGAGCCGAAGTCGATCGTGGCGGTGGCCCTGGGCCCGCTGCCGTCGGTGGCCACGACCGTGCCCAGGCCGTACTTGTCGTGGCTGACCCGGTCGCCGACCTCCAGGCTCAGCGCCGGGGTCTGCTGCCAGCCCTGGAACGGCGTGGAGCGCATGCCCCTGGCGGCGATCCCGGCCTGCGCCGAGTCCTCGCCGGTGCTCGCCCGGCGCCCCCAGCGGGTGGCGGCCGCCGGGCCGGACCGCTCGGGCTCCACGCGACGCCACTCCAGCAGGTCGCCGGGGATCTCGTCGAGGAACCGGGACGCCGGGTTGGTCGAGGGCTGGCCCCACGCCGAGCGCACCATCGCCCGGGACAGGTACAGCCGCTGCCGGGCCCTGGTGATGCCGACGTAGGCCAGCCGCCGCTCCTCCGCCAGCTCGGCCGGCTCGCCCAGCGCCCGCATGTGCGGGAAGACGCCGTCCTCCCAGCCGGTGCAGAACACCACCGGGAACTCCAGGCCCTTGGCGGTGTGCAGGGTCATCAGCGTGACCACGCCGTCCTCGTCCTCCGGCACCGAGTCGGAGTCCGCGACCAGCGACACCCGCTCCAGGAACGCCGAGAGCGACCCCGGCTCGGGCAGGCCAGCCGCGGCCTCGTCGTCCTCGTCGACCTCGGCGTCGACCTCGGCCACGACCGGCGCCGCCGCCTGGTCCTCGGTGAACTCGCGGGCGACGGTGATCAGCTCGTTGAGGTTGTCCAGCCGGGTGCCGTCCTGCGGGTCGTCGCTGGTCTCCAGCTCGGCCCGGTAGCCGGTGCGCTCGAGCACGGCCTCCAGCACCTCGGCGACGTCCTGCCCGGCCAGCACCAGGGACCGCAGCTCGTCGAGCAGGTCGACGAAGCCGGCGATCGCCTTCTGCGAGCGGGGGTTCAGCAACGCGACCCGGCCGGCCGCGGCGTCCCGCAGCGCGGCGGCGAAGGAGATCCGCTCCCGCTCGGCGTGGGTGGCCACGCAGGCCTCGGCCCGGTCGCCGATGCCGCGCTTGGGCACGTTGAGGACGCGCCGCAGGCTGACGGTGTCGTCCGGGTTGTCCAGCACCCGCAGGTAGGCGAGCGCGTCGCGCACCTCGCGCCGCTCGTAGAAGCGCACCCCGCCGACCACGCGGTAGGGCAGGCCGAGCCGGATGAACACCTCCTCGAACACGCGGGACTGGTTGTTGGTGCGGTAGAAGACCGCGATGTCGCAGGCGCGGGCGTCGCCGGAGTCGACCAGCCGGTCGATCTCGCCGGCCACGAACGCCGCCTCGTCGTGCTCGTTGTCGGCGACGTAGCCGACGATCCGGTCCCCCTCGCCCAGGTCGGTCCACAGCCGCTTGTCGCGGCGGTCCGGGTTGCGGGCGATGACCGCGTTGGCCGCGTTGAGGATGGTCTGGGTGGAGCGGTAGTTCTGCTCCAGCAGCACCGTGCGGGCGTCGGGGAAGTCCCGCTCGAACTCGACGATGTTGCGGATGGTGGCGCCGCGGAAGGCGTAGATCGACTGGTCCGCGTCGCCGACGACGCACAGCTCGGCCGGCGGCACCGCGGGCGCGGCGCCCCCGTCGTCGCCCGCCCCGCCGACCAGTTCCCGCACCAGCACGTACTGCGCGTGGTTGGTGTCCTGGTACTCGTCGACCAGCACGTGCCGGAAGCGGCGGCGGTAGTACTCCGCGACCTCGGGGAACACCTGGAGGAGCTCGACCGTCCGCATGATCAGGTCGTCGAAGTCGAGCGCGTTGGCCAGCCCCAGCCGCCGCTGGTAGCCCGCGTAGACCTCGGCGACCCGGCGCTCCAGGTCGTTCGCGGCCCTCGCGGCGGCGGTGTCCGGGTCGACCAGCTCGTTCTTCAGGTTCGACACGTGCACGGCCAGCGTGCGCGCCGGGTAGCGCTTGGGGTCGAGGTCCAGCTCGCGGGCCACGATGGTGATGAGCCGGCGCGAGTCGTCCGCGTCGTAGATCGAGAAGTTCGAGGTCAGGCCCAGGTGCTTGGCCTCGCGGCGCAGCACCCGCACGCACATGGAGTGGAACGTCGACACCCACATGGCGTTGGCCCGCGCGCCGACCAGGGCGGAGACGCGTTCCCGCATCTCGGCCGCCGCCTTGTTGGTGAACGTGATGGCCATGATCTGGCCGGGGTGCACGCCCCTGGCCGCGAGCAGGTGGGCGATGCGGTGCGCCAGCACCCTGGTCTTGCCCGAGCCCGCGCCGGCGACGATGAGCAGCGGCGAGCCCGCGTGGAGCACCGCCTCGCGCTGCTGCTGGTTCAGCCCGTCGAGCAACGCGTCGGGGTCCTGGTGGTGGGGGCGGGCCACGGGCGCCGCGGTGGGCCGGGCCGAGCGGTCCTGCTGGCCACCAGCACCCAGCGGGGAGGTGGGCTCCGGGAGGTCGAAGAGGGTGCTCATCGTTGCCTCACGGTACCCGCGCGCGCCGCTCCGCCGCCCGAGGCATGACCCGGCGGAGCGCCCACGGGTGGCGAGGGGCTTCCGGTGGGCGCATCGGCGGGGGCGACGCGTGCGGCCCCGGGGGCGGTCCCTGGTGGTCGGGCCGCCGTCGTTCAGGGTCGATCGCGGGGTCTTCCCTGATCTGGCGGGACGTCTCCGGCGCGACGGTGGAGAGGTCCTGCCCGTCGACCCGCGAGGGACCCGATGCCGACCGCGCTCACCGACCTGATCCCGGACCCGACGACGTTGTCCGTCCCGGTCATGGTGCTGCTGCTCACCGCCGTCTGCGTGGTCGAGGCGACACTGCTGCTGGGCTCGTTGGTGCCCGGCGAGCTCGTGGTGGTCGCCGCGGCGGGCGCGGCGGGCGTGGAGTGGTACCCGCTGGTGCTGGCGGCCGCGGCGCTGGGTTCAGTGCTCGGCCAGCTCGGCGGTTACCTGCTCGGGCGCGCGTCCGGCGACTGGGTGCGGCACGGCTGGCTCGGCCGTCGGCTGGGCGAGCGCCGGTGGGCCAGGGCCGAGGCGGTGGTGCGCGGGGCCACCCCGCTGACCATGATCGCGGTGCGGTTCGTGGCGGTGGGGCACACCCTGGCGCCGGTGCTGGCCGGCGCGGCCCGGATGCAGCCGCGGCGCTTCCTGCACCTGGCCGCCGTCGGCTCGGCCGTGTGGGCCGGGGTGTGGGCGGCGTTGGGCGTGGCCGCCCGGCAGGCGGGCGAGCTCGCCGGGAGCTGGTACGTGGCGACCGGGATCGGCCTGGTCGGGATGGTGCTGGCCGGCGCGACGCTCAGCCGCGCGATCCAGCGGGCCGGGCTCGACGCGCCCGCCGGCGACCGGGCGCCCGAGCGGGCGGCGGCCGCGGACCTCCCCGCCAGGGCGTGAGGGGCAGGGGTCGGTCAGGGCTCGTCCCGCCGGCGGTCGGGAGGTGGCCCGGGTGGCGGACGGCGGCGGCCCAGCCGTCCTGACCGGTGGGACACGCCGGGCCCGCGCCTCGACCGGCCGAAGCCGGCTGTGGCAGACTTGCCGCGTGCCGCAGCGCGTTTTCGACTTTTACTACGGGTGCCGGACTCCGGTGCCCGTGGTCGCGTAGGCGCAGACGAAGCCACCACGACGCCCCTGGAGTCCACGGACCCGGGGGCGTCGTCGCTTCCCGGTCCGGGTTCCCCAAGCACCAGCCGGAGGAGACCCATGAACGCCACGCTCGGTGACAGCGCGGCCGGGAGCGCCACCGCGACCGGCCCCGACGGCAGGACCGGCGCCCCCGACATCGACGCGCTGCGGCACGAGATCGACCACCTGGACGCCGAGATCCTGCGGCTCGTCCAACGCCGCAGCGAGGTGTCCAAAACGATCGGCGCGGCCCGGATGGCGGCCGGCGGACCGCGCATCGTCTACAACCGGGAGATGGACGTGCTGGCCCGCTACCGGGAGCTGGGCGCCGAGGGCCGGGAGCTCGCGCTGATCCTGCTCCGGCTGGGCCGGGGACGACTCGGCCACTGACCGGTCCGGCCCGGACCGGCCGGACCGGCGCTCCCGGTCAGCGGTCCGACGACTCGGGCAGCAGGTCGAGCAGCCGCACGGCCAGCTCGACCTGCAGCAGCCGGTCCGGCCGGCGCCAGTCGGGCCCGAGCAGCGCGGTGATCCGCTCCAGGCGCTGCACCACCGTGTTGACGTGCACGTTCAGCGACTTCTTCGCCCGTCCCGGGCTGCGCCCGGCCGCGAAGTAGGCCCGGAGCGTGCGCACCAGCTCGGTGCCCCGGGCGGCGTCGTGGTCCAGCACCGCGCCGAGGGTGGCGCGGACGAACCCGCCGGGATCGGCCCGGTCGGCGAGCAGGAGGCCGACGAACCCCAGCTCGCCGGCCGAGGCCGCCTCCCCGGCCCTGCCCAGCGCGACGAGCCCGCGCAGGCACCGCTCGGCCTCCTGGTGGGCGGACGGGACGGCCGACGGCCCCCGCACCGGGCCGGCCGCGCCCGCGGTGACCGGCCGGCGCAGCGCCGTGGACAACGACCACGAGCAGCGCCGGGCCAGCGCGGTGGCGTCCCGCCCCGGCAGCAGCAGCACGGCCCGGCCGCGGTGCTGCACGCCGAGGCCGCCGAGCAGCCGGGCGTGGCGGGCGGCGGCCTGCCCCAGCCGTTGCCGGGACACCTCGGCCTCCGCGACGACCACGCAGTGCGCGTGGTCGAGGTTCACGCCCAGCCGGCGGGCCCGGTCCCGCACCACCGGGAGTTCCCGCTCCGGCTCGGCCAGCAGGTCGGACAACAGCTCGCCCCGCACCCGCTCCTCGGCGGCGGCCGTGGTGCGCAGCAACAGCAGCACCAGGGCGGCCACCACGCCCGCGCGCTCCAGGATGCTCAGGTCCGGCCCGGCCAGGTCGGGCCGGCCGACCAGCACCAGGTCGCCCAGCGCCTCGTCGCCCGCGACCGCCGGCACGAGCCAGTGGTCGCCGGACCGCTCGGCCCGACAGGCGCGGTCGCCGGACCGCCCCCGCGACCCGGCCGGCGCCGGCGGCGGCAGCGCGTCGAGCCCCGCCGCCTCACCGACCACCGCGATCGGCCCGCCGTCGCTGTCCCTGATCACCACCGCCCCGCCGAGCACGTCGACGACGGCGTGCGCCAGCTCGGTCACCTCGCCCCCGTCGAGCACGAGCCCGGCGAGCCGGTCGTGCGCGGCGGCCGCCCGCTCCACCGAGGCGAGCTGGGCGCGCAGCAGCGCGTTGAGCCCGGCCAGGCCGTGCAGCCGGCCGTGGACCCGTTCCGCGTCGCGGACCGCCTCCCGCACCGCGTCCCGCTCGGCCGGCGGCAGCCCGGCGGCCGCGTGCGCCTCGGCCGCCAGCGCCGGCAGGTCGCCGTCGGCGGCGAGGACGGCCAGGAGCCCGCGGAGGAGCCGGGCGGCCCGTTCGGTCCCCGGGGAGGGCTCGGTCACCCGGGCATTCTCGCGACGCCGGGCCGAGCAGTCAGCCCCCGCGGCGGTCCGGCGGCCTCAGTTGGCGGTCCAGCCGCCGTCCATGCTGAACGACGCCCCGGAGACCGAGCGGGCGTGCGGCCCGCACAGCCAGGTGACCAGCTCGGCCACCTCCTCCGGCTCGACCAGCCGCTTGATCGGGCTGCGGGCCAGCAGCACGTCGTCGAGGACCTGCTCGGGCGGGATGCGGTGCGCGACGGCCTGGTCGGCGATCTGCTGGGCCACCAGGGCGGTGCGGGTGTAGCCGGGGCAGACGCAGTTCGAGGTCACCCCGTGCGGCGCGCCCTCCACGGCGACGACCTTGGACAGCCCCTCCAGCCCGTGCTTGGCGGCCACGTAGGCGACCTTGAACGGGGTGGCGCGCAGCCCGTGCACCGAGGAGATGTTGACCACCCGGCCCCAGCCCCGCTGGTACATGCCGGGCAACGCCGACCGGACGATCCGGAACGGCGACTCCAGCATGACCCGGAGCAGCAGGGAGAAGGTGTCCGGCGGGTAGGTGTGCACGGGCGCGACGTGCTGCGTCCCGGCGTTGTTGACCACGATGTCGATGCCGATGCCGAGGTGGGCGGCGGCGTCGGGGTCGGCGAGGTCGACGCCGACGGCCGAGCCGTCGATCTCGGCGGCCACCCGGGCGGCGGCGTCGCCGTCCCGGTCGGCGACCAGCACCGCGGCCCCCTCGGCGGCGAGCCGGCGGGCGATGGCGGCGCCGGTCCCGCTCGACCCGCCCGTGACGAGCGCACGCCGGCCGGCCAGGGTTGCGGAGCGCGGTTCCATGTCGACACAACGTATGCGTGAGCCAGGTCTCAGCCCATGGTTCGCCCGCATACACCACGCTTTTGGCCGGTGGTTCCCCGTCCCACCGGCGGCGTCACCCGCCGGTCACCAACCGAGCTCCGGCCAGTGCCCGGCGAGCGCGGAGCGGACCGCCGCCAGGTCGGCGTCGGTGCGCTCGGGACAGAGCGCCGACTCGTCCGGCAGGTAGACCAGCGGGTCGGCCATCAGCGGCTCGGACACGCCCACCAGCCCCTCCACCAGCGCGTGCAGGCACAACGCCGCGTACCCCCTGAGGTAGCCGCCCTCCTGCGTGAGGACCAGGCGTCCCGAGGTCAGCTCCTCGGCGAGGGCCGCTGCCCGACCACCCAACGCCCGGTAGCCCGCCATGGTCACGTTGTGCCGGCCGTTCGGGTCGAACGTCGAGGCGTCGAAACCGGACGCGCACACCAGGAAGTCGGGCCGGAACGCGCGCAGCAGCGGAGCGGCGACCTCGTCGACCGCGCGGAGGTAGGCCGCGTCGCCGGCGCCCAGCGACAGCTCGACGTTGACGTTGCGCCCCACGCCCTCCGCGACGCCCAGTTCGTCCGGGGCACCGGTCTGCGGGTGGTTCGCGCCCCACGAGCCGTGCCGCATGTGGATCGACACGGTGAGCACGTCGGGATCCGCGTAGAACGCCTCCTGCGTGCCGTTGCCGTGGTGGACGTCCCAGTCCAGGACCGCCACCCGCAGGCCGGCGGCGCGCGCCCTGGCCACCGCCAACGCCGGGTTGTTGACCAGGCAGTAGCCGTCGGAGGTGGCGGGCTGGGCGTGGTGGCCGGGCGGCCGGACGAGGGCGTAGGCGATGCTCGCCGAGCCGTCGAGGACGGCGTCTGCCGCGGCGAGCGTGCTGCCGGCCGCGGCCAGGATCGCCGGCCACGACCCCGGGCCCACCACCGTGTTCACGTCCACCGCGACCCGCTCCGGACCGCCGCAGGCCCGTCGCACGTGCGCCAGGTAGTCCCGGTCGTGCACCGCGGCCAGCTCGTCGAGGTCGGCTAACCGGCCCTCGCGCCAGCGCAGGTGCGGGGCGACCGGGCCCCGCCGCAGCACCGAGCGGAAGGTCCGGAGGCGGGCGGCGCTCTCCGGGTGCGGCTCCGGCTCGTCCAGCCACGGCCAGTGGCCGGGCAGCTCCCACAGCCCCTCCCCGGGGTCGTGGGCCAGGCAGGCGTCGTGCCAGAACACGTCCACGGTGCGGCTCACGACCGCCGAGGGTAGGCGGGTCGGCCAGCCGAATCAGGGGAATATCGGGGTCCTCACCCATGCCGCGACCGCCGGTGGCGCGGGCAGACTGGGGCCATGCTGGATTTCCTGGCGACGGTGGTAGCGGTGTTGGGCCTGCTGGCCGCGGTGGCCAACGCCGGATACCTGGCGATGCTCGGGTCCGCCGCGAGGCGGCGGGCCGGCGGTGAACCGGTGGCCCAGTTCGTCCGCGGCAGGTGGCCGCTGGCCGTGGTGACCACCGTGGTCACGTTGTTCGCGCTCGCGCTGTCCCACGGCGGCGCCTTCGCCGACGTGCTGGCGATCATCGCCGGCGCCGGTGGCGGCGTGGGCGCGGTGAAGGCGTTGGAGGGGACGCGCGAGCGCTTCCACCGCAACCTGTGATTCCCCGGACCGGAAACTGACAGAGCCTGACGCTGATCGCGGCACACGGCGTTCCTCCCGTGTGCCGCGATCGTCGTGTCGGCTCTTTCGCCCCCGACTCCCGCGAACAAGTCCCGCGCACGAAAACGACCAGACGCCCGCAACCCGCTGACTCTTCGGCACGCTGACTGCCTGACTTCCGGCACGTCGGAACTCTCGCGGTGGACGCGGATGACGACTCCCGAATGTCGGAGTCGAAGACGATTCACGAACGGTCGACCACCGGGCAGAAGGGCTTTCCCCCGCTGTTCGGGATCTGTCGGCGCGGCACGGCGCGCTCCTTCACCTGGTCGCGTCCTGCTCTCGGCGTCCAGTTCGCCCTTCCGGGTATTCCCGGCGACCGGCCGCGCGACCCGCCCCGGAATCACTCCAGTGGCACCTACCACCGGCCTACCCTGTCGCCAATGACCGATGCCTTAGACGAGCCCACGAGGGACGTGCAGCGCGTGCTGGTGGTCACCGCCCATCCCGACGACGTGGACTTCGGCGCCGCCGGGACCGTCACGACCTGGACCGCGAGCGGCATCGAGGTCGTCTACTGCGTCTGCACCTCCGGCGAGGCGAGCGGGGACCCGACCACGCCCCCGGAGACGACGGCCAGGACCCGCGAGGCCGAGCAACGGGCCGCCGCCGCGACCGTGGGCGTGCGGGAGGTCCTCTTCCTCGGCCACCCCGACGGCCGGCTGACCCCGTCCCTGGAGTTGCGGCGCGACATCACCCGGGTGATCCGACGTTTCCGGCCGCACCGGGTGCTCACCTGGTCGCCCGAGATCAACTGGGAGTTCCTGGTCACGTCGCACCCCGACCACCGCGCCGCCGGCGAGGCCGCGCTGGCCGCGGTCTACCCGGACGCCCGCAACCCGCACGCCCACCCCGAGCTGCTGGTCGACGAGGGCCTCCAGCCGTGGGTCGTGCACGAGCTGTGGCTGGCCGACGGCCCGCCGGAGCGCCGGAACCGCGTGGTGGACGTGACCGACGTGTTCCCGACGAAGCTCGCCGCGCTCCGCGCGCACCGGTCGCAGACCGGCCACCTCCCCGACCTCGCCGGGGACATCCGGGGCTGGCTGGCGGAGACGGCCCGGCGGTCCGGACTGCCGGAGGGCCGGTTGGCCGAGACGTTCCAGGTGGTGAGCACCGCGTAACGAGGTGGAGCCACCCGATCGACGGGGGTGAGGAAGGTCGACACGCACAGCGGGCACGAGGCCGCACGCCCTGCGGGACCGCGGGGGGGCGGGGCCGACCCGACCGGCGGCCGATCACGGCCCGTCCGGGGCCGGCCCGAAGCGCCCCCGGCCGACCCGTCCGCCCCCGTCCCGGCGGCCCGGCGGCCCGGCGGGCGGCGGCGCCCCCCCGGAGGCCGACCCGCCGCCTCCCGCGAGTGCGCCGATCCCCCGGCCGCCCTCGCCTCCGCCCGGGCCGCCGAGCCCGAGCCGACCGGGCTGCGGAGCTTCGACCTGGGCTCGGTCCCGGCCTCGGTGACCCCGCCCCGGAGCTGGCGGCGGGCGGCGTGGCTCAGCGGCGCGGTCGGCGGCGGCGTGGCGGTGGCGCTGCTGGTCCTGGGCTCGGTCCTGGCCGGCCCCGGCCGGGTGAACCGGATCGAGGGGCTGCCGGGCTACCCCAGCGAGTTCCGCTTCCCGGAGTCCCGGGCGGGCACCCCCACCCCCCGCGCCGGCCACCGCCCGCGCGGACCGGCGCCGGCCCGTCCGGACCCGGCGCCGAGCGAGCCGGAGGCACGCCCCGGCGACGGCGCCGTCGTCCTGGTCGCCTCCCCCGCCCCGAGCACCACCGGGAGCACGTCCGCCAGCCCGGACGAGGTCGTCCCGCCGGCCGGCAGGGGTCTGCCCACCGCCAGCCCGACCACCCGCACGCCCGAGCCACCCCGGGGGACCCGGCCGCCGAAGGCCACGACGACGCCGAGTCCCACGGCCCCCATCGCCGACCCGGACAAGCTCCGGCGGGCCACGGTGCAGTTCTACGACGGCATCGGCGGCGGCGTGGACGGCATCGCCCACCTGCTCGCCGACGACCTGCGCCGCGACGGGGCCGCCGTGCTCGCCCAGCAGTTCGGCGACGTGGTCGGCACCCGGCTGGACGAGATGGTGATCGACCCGGCCCGGGGCGTGACGGTCTCCGTGCTCCGGGTGGAGCGCCGGGACGGGACCGTCCGCGTGGAACGGCGGGAGCTGCGGTTCGTCGACGCGTCCCGGCCGCTGATCAGCGGCGAACAGCTCCTCGGGGGCGCCCAGCGGTGAGCCGGGGACATCGCGAGCGGTAGCCGTTGCTCCGCGCGGGTGACCCGTTCGCACCGCTCGTCGCCTCGGAGGGGTGAACCGGCGCGCCTCCCTGGCGCACGCAGGGCTGATCACGATACGAGTTCTGCCGACCACAGACGGTACGGAGGCAGGACCGTGGACCCTTCGCCGAGCGGTCGCCGTCACCCCAGGGCGGGCTCGATCAGCGTCGCCGAGCTCATCGGCCAGCACCCCCGGCCGGTGCGCGTCCCACCCCCGCACCTCGCCGAGGCGGACCGGCTGGTCGAGGAGCTCCTCGGCCCGGCCCCGACCGCCGAGGAGGACGAGGAGGAGGGCCCGCGCCGCGTGGGCAGGGTGGCCAGGATCGTCGGCCTCACGGTGGGCGCGCTGGTGTTGTGCGGGGCCGTCGCCGCGGCGGCGATGATCACCGGGTCGCCGCCCCACGGCGGCGCGACCACCGCGACGCCCAGCACACCGAGCCAGATCAGCGGGGTGGCCGCGCTCCGGCCCGACGTGCTCGACGGCGGGCTCACCGGGCGGCGGGACACCGCTGTCGCGACGGGGGCGGCCACGGCCGGGGCGACCCGGACCCCCGGCGCGGCGACGACCACGGCCATGACTCCCACCCCAACCCGGGTCGGCGGACCGACCTCGACCACCTCCGGGGTGGGGACCCGGCCGATCACGACGGACCCGTCGGCGGGCGGGCTCGGCTCCGGGGTGGAGGTGGTCCGGGAGTTCTACCGCCTGCTGGCCGTCGACCCCAACGCGGCGTTCGCCCTGCTCGACCCCGGTCTGCCCGGGGGCGACGCGACGGGTTTCGCCACGTCGTGGCGCGGCGTGCGCGCCGTGCGCCTGGAGGACGCGACACCCAGGCTCGACGGCGCGGTGGAGGCGCGGACGGCGATCCAGCAGGCGGACGGCGGCTGGCTGCGCGTCCGGCAGCTGTTGTTCGTCAGCGAGACGAACCCGCCGCGGATCACCGGCGCCCGACTGCTCTCGGCGCAGCGGGGGTGACCTGGGAGACATCACGAGACCCTTCGGACCAGCGCGTTGCGCCGAACAGCGGTGACGCCCGGTTCGCTTCCGCTCCCGCCCTTGGAACTGTCAGCGGCTTCGGGTAACCAGGATCGAGGACGACGGCCACCGGCGTGCGCCACACCACGCTCAGGCAACGCTAACGCCGCGCACGTCGTCGGGGACTAAATGAGAAGACCACCACCGGGCGCGACAACCGGTCGGATGTTTGGATGTCTGGCTGGGCGGACTAGCCTGGCGACGACCGGCTCCACGCGGCGGGTGGTGGTCCGACGGCGGATCGTCCCCCCGTATCGTTGGGTGCGGTGGTGCTGTCCGTCACGGGGTGATCGAGGAGTGTTTTGCGGATCTTGCAACGGGATCCCCGGAACACCTCCGGGCACCGTCACCCCCAGCACAGAGACAGAACCCAGTCCGATTCCACTGGTGTTCAGATCGGCCCACCCGCGCCCGGCGGGGCCGAGGCCGGCCTGAGCGCCGTGACCTTCACGGGGAGCCGCCGGTGAGCGACGAGGGTCGCCTGGTCGCCGGACGCTACCGGTTGCTGCAGCGCATCGGCAGCGGCGCCATGGGTGTCGTCTGGCA
>NZ_FQVN01000003.1 GCF_900129375.1 Streptoalloteichus hindustanus
CGTTGACCAGAATCCCCAGCGGCCCCAACTCCCGCTCCACCCGGTCCACCACCGACTCCACCGCCGCCACGTCGCTCACGTCCGCGACGAACGGGATGACGCGCCCGCCGGCGGACGTGATCTCCTGGACGGTGGCGGAGAGGCGCTCGTCGCCGAGGTCCACGGCGGCGACCGCGGCGCCCTCGGCGGCCAGTGCCCGGACCACGGCCGCGCCGATGCCCTGCGCCGCGCCGGTCACCAGGGCGACCCTGCCGTCGATTCCCGTGAGGTCCATCTCGTCCTTCCTCGTCACGGGCCGGGCTCGCCGGTGGCGGTGCGCCGCCGGTCGGATCGCGGGCGTGCGGGAGCTCGGTGTCCTCCGGCCCTATGTCAAGGATCTTGCGCTCCGGGCGGGCGGGTCCACATTCCTGTCCCGTTCCTGCCGATCTGCCGCGGGTGGGACAGAAATCCCCGTCGTCGCGAGAAAGTCGTGGGTTTCCCGCGGTGACGGGCGCGGCTAGGGTGAGGTCGCCCCGCTCGACAGCCACCCACCCGGCCGCTCCACGCCCGTTCTCCCGCCCGCCCCTGGCAGGCGCGTGGCGCGGTCCGTTCCACGAAGAGGAGAACAGTGTCCGCAGACACAGATTCCGCCTCGGCGGGCGGAGACGTCCAGGACGGCAGACGGTGGAGCAGACGGGGCGTCGGCGCCCTGTTCGGCGCGGCCGTGGCGAGCACGGCGGTCGCCGGGAGGGCGGCGGCCGACAGCCCGCCGGAACGGGAGTTCCACGCGGAGGCCGGGCCGGGCACGTCGACCGGGCCAACGGGGCCGACTGGGCCAACCAGGGGACGCCCCAACGTCCTCGTCGTCCTCGCCGACGACATGGGCTGGGCCGACCTGAGTTGCTACGGATCTCCCGACATCCGCACACCGCATCTCGACGCACTGGCGCGCCAGGGAGTGCGCTTCACCAACGGCTACGCGGCGGCCGCCCAGTGCTCCCCCACCCGCTTCGCCCTGTACACCGGGCGTTTTCCCGGCCGACTGCGGGGAGGGCTGGCCGAGCCGATCGCCAGCCGTGACGAGCGGGAGGGAATCCCCGCCGACCACCCGACGCTGGCCTCGCTGCTCAGGGCCGCCGGGTACCGGACAGCCATGCACGGCAAGTGGCACTGCGGGTTCCTGCCCTGGTACAGCCCGACGCGGTGCGGGTGGGAGGAGTTCTTCGGCAACTTCGCCGGCGCGCTGGACTACTACTCGAAGGTCAACCACCTCGGCGAGCACGACCTCTACGAGGGCGAGGTCCCGGTGCGCTCGCTCGCCTACTACACCGACGCCCTCACGGACCGGACCGTGGAGTTCCTCCGCCGACCCCACGACCGGCCGTGGTTGCTGAACCTGAACTTCACCACCCCGCACAGCCCGTGGGAGGCGCCGGGCGACACCGCGGTGAGCGAGGAGCTCACCCGCCGCCAGCTCGCCGGCGACAGGTGGGCGATGTTCCACGTGGACGGTGGTTCCCTGACGACCTACGTGAAGATGGTGGAGAGCCTCGACACCGCGCTGGGCCGGGTGTTCCGCGCCCTGCGCGAGAGCGGGCAGGAGCGGAACACGCTGGTCCTCTTCGCCAGCGACAACGGGGGCGAGCGGTTCTCCTACCAGTGGCCGCTCAGCGGCGCGAAGGACTCGCTCCTGGAGGGCGGGATCCGGGTGCCCACGATCCTGCGGTGGCCGGCCCGGGTCCCGGGCGGCCAGGTCAGACACGCGCCGGTGGTGACGCAGGACTGGACCGCCACCATCCTGGAGGTCGCGGGCGTCGTGCCGGCGCCGACCCACCCGCTCGACGGCCGCAGCGTGGCCGGCCACCTCCTGCGGGGAGAGCCGGCGCCGGACCGGGACCTGTTCTGGCGGACGCGGCGGTTCCGGGCGTTGCGGCGCGGCCGGTGGAAGTACTACCGCGGTCCCGCCCTGTTCTCCGGCGAGGTGACCGACCACCTCTTCGACCTGGAGACGGACGTCCGCGAGCAGGCCAACCTCGCCGCGCGGCGTCCAGCGATCCTCGCGGACCTGCGCGCACGCTGGGAGAGAATCGACAGCGAACTGCTGCGCTATCCCTGATTTCGCTCTGGCACAAAGGAAAGGCTCCCCACCTCCGGGTGGGGAGCCTTCCTCGACCGGTGGGTCAACAGAGGCTGGGGAAAGTCGCCGGGCCAGCTTCGGACGTCGTGTCCACAGTGGACTGAACTCAACCGGGGCGGCGTGCCGGAGCCTGGGGGCGGAACAGGAAGTCGAGGCGCTCGACGCGGTCGGGCGGCAGGGCGTGCTCGGCGGGCACGGTGATCGGTTGGGAGCAGTGGGCGCACGACAGCATCGAGGAGAGCTGCCCCGAGGCGAACCCGATCGTCGTCGCGCGGGCGGTCAACACCGGGGCGGTCCGCACGGTCAGCGTGCGGGTCGCGGCGTCGTAGGAGTAGCCGGGTCCGCTGTGGCTGCCGCCGATCGCGGCCCCGTTCACCCAGACCCCGGTCGGCGGGTCGACGTCGCGGAAGCGCGCGGTCCACGAGCGCCGCGTGACCTGCCCCGGGTAGTAGCCGTGCGCCGCGCCGATGGTGAGGTTGCCGGCGTGCCGGCCGTTGTCCTGGTGGTAGCGGATCGGCGTCGTCGTGTGCTGGCCGTGCCGGTACCCCAGGCCCTCCCCCGCGTCCTCGTACAGGTCCAGGGCTCCCGCCCCGCCCTGCGCGACGTCGACGGTCACCGCCGTCATGGGACGTTGGTCGGAGTGGTCCACGTAGTCGGAGCGGGTGGTCAGGATTCCGCCGGCACGAAGGAAAACGGGCATCCTCGACAGGTCCGAGCCGATCGTCGCCGTGCCCGGTCCGGTGTACCGCCGGCCGGTGAAGTAGTCCACCCACGTTCCCGGCGGGAACCAGACCGGCGTCTCCACCACGCCCGTGCCGGGGCGGGTCACCGGCGCCACGAGGACGTCGTCGCCGTAGAGGAACTGGTGCGGGTGGGCGTACGCCTCGTCGTGCTCGGGGTAGTTGAGGTAGAGCGGCCGCACCATGGGCAGGCCGGTGTCGTGGGCCTGCCGGGCGAGCGAGTACGAGTAGGGCACGAGACTGGACCGCAGGCGCAGGAACCGCTCCGCGGATTCCTGCGCTGGGCCGGGATAGTCCCAGGGCAGTCGGAGACCGTGGTTGGAGTGCAGGCGCAGGACGGGTTGGAACGCCCCGAGCTGGACCCACCGCGCGTACAGGTCGTCCGGGAGGCGATCCCCGTTGTGCGCGCCGATGTCGTGGGTGACGTAGGGGTTCCCCGTGTTGCCGTGCGCCGCCGTGTAGGCCGCGGCGAACGCCAGCAGCTCCCAGGAGGAGTTGGTGTCGGCGGTGAAGTGGATGTTGTAGCGGTGCTCGGCCCACGGACCCTGCGGGTACTGCCGGCTCTCGCCGTAGCCCGTGAAACCGCTGCCACCACGGGCATAGGTGAAGCCGCGCAGCCCCCGGTGCTCGTCGCGGAGGGCGTACTGCGCGTTCAGCCAGGTGTCCGGGGTGACGCCGTCGATCTCGACCCGGCTTCCGTCGCAACACCAGTCGTTCCACCACGTCCGCACGCCCTGGTCCTCGAACGGCCGGTGGAGGTCGAAGTAGGCGCGGAGTTGCTGCTCGTCGCTCCAGTCGAAGACGAGGCACTCGGTGGGGCAGTCCCCCTGCGGGAGGTCCTTCCCCACCGTCGCCCGCACCTGGGCGTACTTCGGGTCGCGCGGGCTGATGCTGTTGTGGACGTTCAACGCCACCCGCAGGCCCTGTTTCCTGGCCCAGGACAGGAATCTCGTCGGCTCGGGGAAGAGGGAGGTGTTCCAGTTCCAGCCGTTCCACGCGTCGGGGGACTTGTAGTCGGTGTCGACGACCAGGACGTCCAGCGGGACCCGCTGCCGCCGGAACCGGGGCAGCAACTCGCGCTGGACGTCCGCGGCGGAGTACGGGTGGTAGCGGGAGAACCAGTTGCCGAAAGCCCAGCGGGGCAACAACATCGGTGGCCCGGTGAGGTCGCGCAGGTCCCGCAGGCCCTGCCGGTAGTCGTGGCCGTAGCCGAAGAAGTAGCCGTCCTGGTACTGGCCGGAGTGCGGCGGCCGGGGCGTGAGCGAACCGTCGTCGGACACCAGCGCGGTGCGGGAGTCGTCGAGCAGGTACCAGCCCTCGCGGGAGAGCAACCCGTCGTGCAGGGGCACCGGGCCGGACGCGGTGTCCAGGCTGCGGCGCCAGCCGCCGAGGTTGCCGGGGGACGGCGCGCCGGCCCCGCTGCCGTCGGCGAAGCTGGGGCGGGCCGTGACCGGCCGCTGGCCGGCCGCCAGGTCCACGGAGAGGTTGCCCGGCCCGAACGGCGTCCCGTCCTGCCGGTGGCGGAGGGTGAGCCGCTCGGTGCGGATGACCCGCGTCCCGTCCTCCACCCACGTGTCGAACGCGGCGCCGGGGAAGTCGCGGTTGACGGCGTTGAAGGACAACCGGTCCTCGAACCTGCCCTCCGGCGAGTACTCCAGCCGGACCAGCGTCGGGGACAGCACCATGAACCGGGTGGCGCCGTCGACAACCGTCGACTCCGGCGCCCGCGCGCGGGCGGGCGGCACGGACAGCACCGAGGTCGGTGTGGTGGCCGCCGCCGACAGCACCGTTCCGGGCGATCCGGCCAGGCTCAGCGGGAGCACCACCGTCATCAGCAACGCCAGTGCCCGACCCACAGTTCCGGCGACCCGACCCACCAGCCCATGGTGACACCCAAGCCCGCGCTCCACTCCGGACAGCCGCCCTGGCTGTCGCCGGAAAGGGTTAGCCCGCCGCCGGGTGCTCACGAGCTCGCCAGATCGTCCACTGCGGACTCGATCGCCCGGTGGAAAGTGGGGTAGGCGAACATCATCCGCCGCAGCCGGCTGGTGGGAACCTCCCCGTGCACGGCGACGGCCAGCGCGCCCAGCACCTCGCCGCCGTACGGGCCGACCACGGTCGCGCCGACCAGCACGCCCCGCTCGGCGTCCTCGACCACCTTGACCAGCCCGGGATGCCCGCTCCGGTGGATCCAGCCCCGCGCCGAGGTGGACAGGTCGGTCTGGCCGGTCCGCACCGTCAGCCCCCGCTCCCGGGCGGCGGCCTCGGTGAGCCCGACGGAACCGATCTCCGGGTCGGTGAACGTCACCCTCGGCACGGCGCGGTAGTCGGCAACCTCGCCGTCGCCGTCCTTCCCGTGACCGCCCTCGCCGAGGATGTCGGCGGCGGCGATCCTGGCCTGGTACATGGAGACGTGGGTGAACGCACCCCGCCCGGTGACGTCCCCGACCGCCCACACCCCCGGCGCGAGCCGCATCCGCTCGTCGACCGCCAGGGTCGCGGCCTGGTCGTCGACGCCCAGCACGCCCACCCCGAGCGCGGCGAGGTCGGTGCGGCGGCCGGCGGCCACGAGCAGGCGCTGCGCCTTGAGCTCCTCCCCGGACTCCAGGGTCGCGGTGAAGCCGCCGCCGGCGCCGTCGTGGTCGAAGCGGCGGACCTTCACGCCGGTGCGCACGTCCACGCCCTCGGCCCGGAACACCTCGGTGAGGATGCGGGACGCCTCGGGCTCCTCGGCCGCGACCAGGCGCGGTTTGACCTCCAGCACGGTCACCCGGCTGCCGAACCGGGCGAAGACCTGCGCGAACTCGCAGCCGACCGGGCCGGCGCCCAGCACCAGCAACGACTCCGGCGGGCGCTCGGCGGCCACCGCGTCCCGGTTGGTCCAGTACGGGACCTCGGCGAGGCCGGCCACCGGCGGAGCGGAGGGCTCGGTGCCCGGGTTGAGGACGATCGCACGGCGGGCCCGGAACACCTGCTCGCCGTCGGAGGTGGTCACGGTGGCCTCGCCCGGCGCGGTGATCCGACCCCGGCCCCGCACGAACCGGCCGCCGGCGTCGGCGAACCGCCGGACCGCGACCTCGTCGTCCCAGTCGTCGGTGGCCTCCCGGCGGATGCGGGCCGCGACCGGGCCGAAGTCCGGGCGCGTCTCGGCCGAGCCGGCCAGCCCGTCCACCCGGCGGGCCTCGGCCAGCGTTTCGGCCGCCCGCACCATCATCTTCGTCGGCACGCAGGCGTAGTACGGGCACTCGCCGCCGAGCAGCCGGGCCTCCACCCCCACGACGGTCAGCCCGGCGCGCGCCAGGCGGGAGGCGACGTGCTCGCCCCCCGGCCCCATCCCGACCACCACGACGTCCACGTCCTGCGCCGGCATCTGTCGCTCCTCCCGGGCCGGCCGCCCGCCGGGCGGGAGCACCGGCGGGCCGGCCCACACCGAGCAGCCCAGCACAGCGGGTGGGGGCGCGCAGCGAAGACCCCCGTCCGGGCGCATCACCCGCTTCGGCGGCGGCGGAGCACCGCCCAGGCCTGCGATGCTGCGGGTATGACCGTGGTCACCATTCCGATCCTGCCGAGCCCCGACCTCGACGCCACCGCGCGCTTCTACGCCACGCTGGGATTCACCACCCAGGAGCGGCATCCCGAGTACCTGCTCGCCAGTCGCCCCGACGGCGCGGAACTGCACTTCTACGAGCAGGAGAAGGTGGACCCCAAGACCGACGCCGGCGGGTGCTACCTCCGGTTCACCAGCGCGACCGAGGCCAGGAGCCTGCACGAGACGTGGTCGGCGCTCTCCCTCGACGGCGCCCGCCTGGACGCGCCGGTCGAGACCGACTACGGCCTGCTGGAGTTCGCGCTGGTCGACCCGCACGGCAACCTGGTGCGGGTCGGCGGTTTCCTGGGGCACTAGACGGCGGGTCAGGCCGGGATGGACCGGACCAGGCCGCCGTCGACCACCAGGTCCTGGCCGTTGACGTAGGCCGCGTCGTCCGAGGCGAGGAACGCCACCGCGGCGGCGACCTCCTCGGGGAGGCCGAACCGCTTCGCCGCGACCTGGCCGCGCAGCCGGGCCGCCTCCGCCGGATCCAGCGCGTCCTCCGGGTACATCGGCGTGTCGATGAAGCCGGGGCTGACCGAGTTGACCCTGATCCGGCGGTCGGCGAGGTCGGCGGCCAGCGTGCGCGCCAGGTTGTGCACGGCGGCCTTGGTCGCCGAGTACAGCGAGCACACCGGCAGGCCGCGGTGGAGCGTCCACGACGCGTTGATGACGATCGACCCGCCGTCCACGAGCAGCGGCAGCGCCTTGCGGATGGTCAGGAACACGCCCCGGAAGTTGACGTCGACCACGTGGTCGAAGTCCTCCTCCGTGAGGTCGGCGAACCGCTTGAACACCCCGACGCCCGCGTTGGCGAACACCACGTCCAGCCGGCCGAACCGCTCGGCCGTCGCGCGCACCAGCTCGTCGACGTCCGCGCCGCGGGCGACGTCGGAGCGGACCGCCAGCACGCGGTCCCCGCCGTCCAGCGACTCGACGGCCGTGCGCAGGCGCTCCTCGTCCCGACCGGTGATCACCACCCGCGCGCCCTCGGCGAGCAGCCGCCGCGCGGTCTCCAGCCCCATCCCGCTCGTGCCACCGGTGACCAGCGCGACCTTGTCCGTGAAACGCATCGTGCCTTCCTTCCTCCCCACCGCCTGCGGCGGAATGTCCGTTGTGGACGCCGTGTCAGTAGCGCGTGCCGACCGGCGGCGGCACGGCGTCCAGTTCCGCCAGGTCGTCGGCGGTGAGCACAAGATCCACGGCCGCGAGGTTGTCCCTGAGGTAACGCGGGTTCCTGGTGCCCGGGATCGGGATCACGTGCTCGCCCACGGCGAGGACCCAGGCCAGGGCCACCTGGGCGGGAGTGGCGTCGTGCCGGGCCGCCACCCGGCGGACGACGTCCACGATCCGCTCGTTGGCCGCGATGGCATCGCGCCGGAACCGGGGATTCGTGGCCCGGAAGGCGTTGTCCTCCAAGTGATCCACGCTGACCGTGCCGGTGAGGAAACCCCGGCCCAGCGGGGAGAACGGCACGAGGGCCACCCCGTTCGCCGCGCACCACGCGACCACGTCGCCGGAGTCGTCCGTCCCGGCGTAGGCCGCGTTCTCGTACCCGGGGCCGGGTTGGCCGAGCGCGTCCCTGGTCCACAGCGACAGCTCGGACTGGATCGCGGCCACCGGGTGGACCCGGCGCGCCCGCTCGGCCTCCGCCACGCTGACCTCCGACAGGCCCAGCCGACGGACCTTGCCCTCGGCCACCAACTCGGCCATCGCGCCCCAGGTCTCCTCCAACGGGACCTCGGGGTCGACCCGGTGGCGGTAGTAGAGGTCGATGACCTCGACCCCCAGCCGGCGCGGGCTCTCCTCGGCCGAGGTCCGGACGTGGCGGGGAGAGCCGTCGCGACGCATGGTCCGCGTCGTCAGGTCCTCGACGACGAGCCCGGTCTTGGTCGCGACCACCACGCCGTCGCGCAGGCCGGCGATCGCTTTCCCCACCAGGGATTCGTTGTGCCCGCCGCCGTAGACCTGAGCCGTGTCCACAAAGGACACCCAGCGTCTTGCGGGACACCCGCACCCGGTCGATGTCAGTGAGCGGAGAAGAACCATGGTCGCTCACCGACATCTCCACTTGCGACGGCCTTTCTGATCACAGTCACCGAGCGGTCGCCGTCGCGCTCGGACTCCGACTAGCCCCAGCTCATTCCCATGCAGCCCAAGCCGACCGCGCCCACCTCGGGGCCGTTCGCGCTTAACCGACGTCGTCGCACCACGTCGCCTCCTCGTCGCTCAGACCTGCCAGGTCGGCATGATCCGCAGGTCCGGCACGTTGACCCTGCCCGGCCGGGACGCCAGGAACGCCAGCACGTCGGCCAGGTCGGCGGCGGGCAGCGACGGCACCGCCTCGGCGAACTCGCGCAGCCCGGCTCGGGCCTCCGGGTCGCTCACGTGCTCCCGCAGCTCGCTGTCGATCATTCCCGGCTCGACGTTGGTCACCCGGACGCCCCGGACGCCCAGCTCGGCGCGCAGGCCGGCGGAGAGCTGCGTGACGGCGGCCTTGGTCGCGCCGTAGACGGCGTAGCCGGGGAAGACGACGTCGGCGGAGACCGAGGAGATGTTCACGAGGTCGGCGCGCTCCCCCGCCTCGGCCGTGGCCAGCAGCGCCGGCACGAACGCCCGCACGACCCGCAGGACGCCGGTGACGTTCAGGTCGATCATCCGCTGCCACTCGTCCGTCCGGCCCCGGTCGATCAGGGCCGGCAGCATGACTCCGGCGTTGTTCACCACGAGGTCGACCCGGCCCAGCTCCTCGGCCACGGTCGCGGCCGCCGCGTCCACCTGGTCGGCGTCGGTGACGTCCACCGCCACCGGCAGCGCGACGCCACCGGCCTCGGTGATCGTGGCGGCCAACGCCGCGAGGCGGTCGGCGCGGCGGGCCAGCAGGGCGACCTTCGCGCCGTCGGCGGCCAGCCGCGTGGCGACCGCCGCACCGATCCCACTCGACGCCCCTGTCACGACAGCCACCCGGCCGGCCAGCGGCCCGGACGTCGTGACGGTCACGGCGGACGACGGGTTCGTCATGTTCTTCACTCTCCGGAGGACTCAGAAGTCGTTGTGCCCCACCACAATGCGACCGTCCCAACCGGACAGGGAGATCCGCAGCCACCTAGGACGGCCAAGGCTGGTTCCGCCAGTACCACCCTCCGCCGGCGACGGCGGTGCACACTGTCCCCATGAAGCGAGGGGACCAGTTGGGGGACTTCCTGGCGTCGCGGCGCGCGAAGCTGCGCCCGGAGGACGTCGGTCTGCCGCCGGCCGGCCGCCGGCGGGTGCCCGGCCTGCGCCGGACCGAGGTCGCCCAGCTCGCGGGCGTGAGCGTCGACTACTACATCCGCCTCGAACAGGGCCGCGCCGCCCACCCCTCCTGCGAGGTGCTCAACGCGGTCTCCCGCGCGCTCCAGCTCGACCCCTCCGAGCACGACCACCTGTTGGCGTTGGCGCACAACAAACCCCGACGCCGACCCGCCCAGCAACGCAAGGTGCGCCCGCAGATCCAGCACCTGATCGACGCGATGGACCCAATGCCGGCGATCGCGCTGAACAACCGCATGGACGTCGTGGCGTGGAACCGGATGGCCGCCGCCGTGATCGTCGACTTTGGACGGTTGCCGGCCGCCGACCGCAACATGGCGCGCATGGTCTTCCTCGACCCGGCCGCCCGCGACCACTACCAGGAGTGGCAGAAGGTGGCCGAGGAGACGGTCGCGTACCTGCGCTACTCGGCCGGACAACAGCCCGACGACACGGGAATGGCCGCGTTGGTGGGCGAACTGTCGATGAAGAGCGAGGTGTTCGGGCGGCTGTGGGCCCGGCACGACGTGCGTGACAAGGCCCACGGCAGCAAGCGACTGCGACACCCGATCGTCGGCGAGATGACCCTTTTCTACGAAACGCTGGAACTGCCCGGCGACCCGGGTCTGATCCTGTGCACCTACAACGCGGAGCCGGGTAGCGACTCGGAAATTTCCTTGCGCCTGCTGGACTCTCTCACCGCCCGCGAACCCCGCGACGGCGCTTCCCTTCCGGGAGAGGCGGAATCCCCGGCGAGAAGGACCACGACCACCGGGACCTGAGCCCGCTCAGTCCTCCACGATGGTGATCGAACCGGTGTTGTCGCAGTTCCCGCAACCCTTGCCCTTGCAGTCACCGCACGTGACGGTCATGTCGGCCAGCATCGTTCCCTCCTCTCACAGCCGGAACTTCGCGAGGTGGTCGCGCGCCCACCGAACCCCGAAAAGCCGAAGCGTCTCAGCGCCCCACTCCCCCTCGATGGGCACGTTCTCGAACAACAGCAACGACTTGGCGAAGGTCCCGTGCCGGACGTCCACCTGGCCGGCCGCCTTCGGCCACACGAAGACGAAGTGGGCGTACATGAAAAGCAGGACCTCGTACCCGTCCCAGATTCCACGAAGGGGCCCCTCCGACGGAAAAGGCGCCCGGTACACGGTCGTGGTTCGCCCGTTCCGGTAGGTGAAGGTCTCCGCCCTCACCCCGGGCGGCAGATTCGCCGCGATTTCAGGGAAGTTCACGCCTACAACGATAGGAGCAACGCCCCTGCCCCGAAAGGCCGAGTCGCGTCATCGCATAAAGTCGCGCGCCACCGACCGCAGGAACGCGGCGGCCTCCTCACCCCTGACCGCATGCCCCAGGAAGAACTCGAACAACTCCAGGTGGTACGCGATCTCCTGCGGGTCCCGCAGAACAACCTCACCCGAGAACAACTCCACGGTCACCAACCGGTCGTCATAGACGACGAAGATGTTCATGGGCGGCTCGAGCACCTTCGCGGACTGGAGAATAATTCCGATCTCGACATTCGGCCGCTGCGACACCTCGGCCATGTGGACCGCCTGCCTCGCCATCACCTCGGAGGCGGTTGGTCGCCAACGAACCGCCTGCTCGGTCATCAGGAAGACGAACTTGCGGTCCGGATCATCCAGAACAGCCTGCCGCCGCAGACGAGCCTCAACCAGTCTGTCCAGGTCCCTATCCGACTTCACGGAAGCAATACGGGACAACAGGTCCCGTGCGTACTCGGGCAGCTGCAACAATCCGGTCGGGATAGCGGGCAGGAACTGCCTCACCATCGTGGACTTCTCTGTCAGAGAGCGAAGCTCGTCCTGCTTCCGCCAGATCCCGACACGCGCGTAACTCCGCCACGAGGTGTAATCCACGTTGGCCACACGCGCAAGACCTAACAACTCCTCCACGACCGACGGCGACACCTCAAGCGCCTTGAGAATGCGCTCGACGTCGATGACACTGGGGAGAACGCGGCCAGTCTCGATCCGACTGATCTTCGACTGGCTCATGTTGCAGCGCGCGGCCAGCCGTTGCCCGGACAGGCCAGAAGCCTGGCGGAGGCTTCGCAGCGCCTCCGCCAGGCTTCGTCGTTGGTCTTCCTGCCGCTCAGGCTCGATACTCACCGAACGGAACTGCCTCCGCCAGGGCCAGGTCCCGCCACCGCAGGTACTGATCAATATTTGACGGCGACTCTACCAGTTCCCGATCTCGGAGCGTGCCGTCGGGGTTGAAGTTCAACAGGAGCACAGTGGTCTCGTCAAACAACCAGAAGTCCTGCTGAGGCAGATCCACCTCACGGTCGGTCAGATCGAGAATTCGGTAGTCCTCACCCGCACGAACGTTACGAGGAACACCCCACTCCATCAGGTAGCGCGTGTAATCCGTGAAGGGGCGACGCACGATCTTCACCCGAGTCATGGTCTTGCCCGCGCCGGTGATCTCCTCCACGAGGCGGCGCCACTCCTGGATCGACTCGTCGTCCTTCGGCTGTCCGGCCAGGAACCGGCGCACCCGCTCAGCCTCGCTCGGGATCGTGTAGACCTGGTGTGTCTCCAGCCGGAAAGCCGACTTGACGAAGTTCCGGAAAAAGTTTCTCAAACCTGCCTTGTCAACGGGCACCGTTGGCCCCCTGGTTGTACTCGGCGAACGGAACTGCCTCCGCCAGGGCCAAGTCCCGCCACCGCAGGTACTGGCCAATATCCGCCGACTCCACCAGTTCCGGGTTGCGCGGAGTCCCGTCGGGGTTGAAGTTCAACAGGAGCACAGTGGTCTCGTCAAACAACCAGAAGTCCTGCTGAGGCAGATCCACCTCACGGTCGGTCAGATCGAGAATTCGGTAGTCCTCACCCGCACGAACGTTACGAGGAACACCCCACTCCATCAGGTAGCGCGTGTAATCCGTGAAGGGGCGACGCACGATCTTCGCCCGAGTCATGGTCTTGCCCGCGCTGATGTTGGAACGAACCAGGCCCACCCACTGCTGCGCCGACTCGTCGTCCTTCGGCTGTCCGGCCAGGAACCGGCGCACCCGTTCAGCCTCGCTTGCGATCGTGTACACCTGACGCGTTTCCAGCCTGAACGCCGACCGCACGAAATTCCGCAGGTAATCCCCGAGGTCCACGCCGTCAGCGGGCACCTTCGTCCTCCAAGGCGTACTCGGTGAAGGGCACCGACTCAGCCAGCGCGAGATCACGCCACTGCAAGTACTGGTTGATGCCCGTCGACTCCACCAGCTCCAGATTCAACAGCGTTCCGTCTGGATTGATGTTGACAAGGGCGACGGTCGACTCGTCAAAAAGCCAGAAGTCCTGCTCGGGCAGACCCACCTCACGGTCCGTCAGGTCCAGGATTCGGTAGTCCTCACCGGCCGCGACGTTATCCGGCACCTCCCACGACATCAGGTAGCGCGTGTAGTCGGTGAACGGTCGTCGCACGATCTTCACGCGCTGCATGGTCTTCCCACTCTCCACGTTGGAGCGCACGAGACTATGCCACTCGACATTGCCACCTTGCGGCTTCTCGCCACCGGAAAGGAACAGCCTGAGCTCCTCCACCTCGTCCGGCATGGTGTAGACCTGATGAACTTCGAGCCGAAATGCCGACCGCTCGAACGTGTTCAGGTAGCCCGACAGCTGCTCACCGGTCAAGAGCACGAAGAGCCTCCCGAACAAGCTCGACCGAGATCTGAACCGCCTGCTCGCCTTCGCCCAACTGCAGACCGTCCGCGTTCCGTACCGCGGCCCCCTGCACGACGAGACTTCCCGCGTCGTCCACGTAAACAGCCGGACAGGTCGACTGCTTGCAGTTGCCTGCCACCTTCGTGACCTTCACGTCGCCCCCTTTCTGAAGCAGTGATCGAGAGGCTACGCAGCGTGGTCAGAGGAGGGCAAGATCGGCTGGGGCGTTAGTCGCGTGTTCGCATAGACGTCGCCCGAACGGGTGAGTTGTTGCCACAGTGGACAGACGAGGACGCCCGGTGCGAGGTGCGCCGGGCGTCCCCTTCGGAGGAGCTTGTTCAGTTGGTGGCGGTGGGGCGGAAACCTCGCAGCCGCAAGCTGTTCGTGACCACGAAGACGGAGGAGAAGGCCATGGCCGCGCCGGCGATCATCGGGTTGAGGAGGCCGGTGGCGGCGAGTGGCAGGGCGGCCACGTTGTAGGCGAATGCCCAGAACAGGTTGCCCTTGATGGTTCCCAGGGTGCGGCGGGACAAGCGGATCGCGTCGACCGCCGCGCGGAGGTCGCCCCGCACCAGGGTGAGGTCGCTGGCCTCGATCGCCACGTCCGCGCCGGTTCCCATGGCCAGGCCGAGATCCGCCTGGGCCAGTGCGGCGGCGTCGTTCACGCCGTCGCCGACCATGGCGACCACGCGGCCCTCCGACTGCAACTTCCTGACCACGTCGACCTTGTCGGCCGGCAGCACCTCGGCGATGACCTCGTCGATGCCGACGGTGGCGGCGACCGAGCGGGCCACGGCCTCGTTGTCCCCGGTCAGCAGAACCGGGGTGAGGCCGAGCGCCCTGAGCTGCCGCACCGCCTCGGCCGAGGTCGGCTTCACGGTGTCGGCCACCACGAGCACGCCCCGGGCCTCGCCGTCCCAGCCGACCAGGACCGCCGTGCGGCCCTCGGCCTCGGCCGCGTCCTTGGCCGCCGTCAGGGTCTCGGGCAGGCGCAGGCTCCACTGCTCCAGCAGGGCGGCTCGACCGACGACCACGCCGTGCCCGTCGACCACGCCCTGCACGCCCAGGCCCTGGACGTTGCCGAACTCCTCGACGCCGGGCAGTTCCCCCACCCGCTCGGCCGCACCCTGAGCAACAGCCCGGGCGATCGGGTGCTCGGAGGCGTGCTCCAGCGCCCCCGCCAGCCGCAGCACGGTCTCGACGTCGGTGGACGGGTCGGCGACCACGTCCACCAGCGCCATCTGGCCGGTGGTCACCGTGCCGGTCTTGTCGAGCACGACGGTGTCGACGCGGCGCGTGGACTCCAGCACCTCCGGCCCCTTGATCAGGATGCCGAGCTGGGCGCCCCGACCGGTGCCGACCAGCAGCGCGGTGGGCGTGGCCAGGCCGAGCGCGCAGGGGCAGGCGATGATCAGCACCGCGACGGCCGCGGTGAAGGCGGTGGCCGCTGGCGCGCCGCCGCCGAGCCAGAAGCCGAGGGTGCCCACGGCGAGCGCGATCACGATCGGCACGAAGACCGCCGAGACGCGGTCGGCGAGGCGCTGGATCTCGGCCTTGCCGTTCTGCGCGTCCTCGACGAGCTTGGCCATCTGGGCGAGCTGGGTGTCGCCGCCGACCCGGGTGGCCCGCACGACGAGCCGGCCGCCGGCGTTCACCGTCGCGCCGACCACCTCGTCGCCGGGGCCGACCTCCACCGGCACCGACTCGCCGGTGAGCATGCTCAGGTCGACCGCGGAGCCACCCTCCTCGACCACGCCGTCGGTGGCGACCTTCTCGCCGGGCCGCACCACGAACCGGTCGCCGACCGCGAGCTGGTCGACTGGCACCCGCTGCTCCCGGCCGTCGCGCAGCACCGCGACGTCCTTCGCGCCCAGCTCCAGCAGCGCGCGCAGGGCCGCGCCCGCCCGCCGCTTGGAGCGGGCCTCGAAGTACCGGCCGGCGAGGATGAAGGTGGTGACGCCGGCGGCGACCTCCAGGTAGATGTTGCCGTCGCCGGACATCCGCTGAACGGTCAGGTCGAACCCGTGGCGCATCCCGGGAACCCCGGCGCTGCCGAGGAACAACGCGTACAGCGACCACAGGAACGCGGCCAGCGTGCCCATGCTGATCAGGGTGTCCATCGTGGCCGCGCCGTGCCGCAGGTTCACCCACGCCGCGCGGTGGAACGGCCACGCGCCCCAGAGGATCACGGGCGCGGCCAGCGCCAGGGACAACCACTGCCAGTAGGTGAACTGGAGCGCCGGCACCATGGCCAGCACGATGACCGGGACGGACAGCGCCGCGGACAGAAGAAGCCGGGTGCGCAGCGCCCTGGTCGGGTCCTCCTCCGCCGCGGTCCCCTCGGTGGCGGCCGCGGTCTCCTCGACGCGCGGCGTCGCCGTGTAGCCGGCGGACTCGACGGTCGCCACCAGCTCGTGCGGGTCCATGCCCTTGGGGAAGGAGACCTGCGCCTTCTCGGTGGCGAAGTTGACGGTCGCGGTGACCCCGTCCATCTTGTTGAGCTTCCGCTCGACCCGGGCGGCACAGGACGCGCAGGTCATCCCGCCGATCGCCAGCTCGATGCTGTCCGTCACGCCGGTTCGCTGGTCCAGTGCCGAACTCACCGCGTCCTCCCTGTCGTCCGTGCGCGTGTGCTGGGTCGTGCCCCGGCGTGCCGCCGGGCTGGTCGGTCCCGCCCCGGGGTTACCCGTGGCCGCCGTGCTGGTCACGGTGTTGGTCGCCCGAGTCTGGTCGCTGGTCACCACGCCTCTCCGTTCCGGCGGCGGGCGTTCGCGGCGGGGGCTCCTCGCCCCGGGTGGCCACGGTGAACTCCGCCGTGCGCACCACGTCGCCGTGCTTGAAGTCGAGGAACAGCCGGTAGGTGCCGGCCGTGGGCACCTCGGCGAAGAAGGTCACCTGCGGGCCGGGGGCGGTGCGGCTGTCGCCGGGCGTGCCGTCCGGGTGCACGTGCAGGTAGGCCAGGTCGCCCTGGCGGAGCGCGACGAGGTGCCCGTACGCGCCCAGGTAGGGCTGGAGGTCGGCCACCGGGCGGCCGCCCCTGGTCACGTCGAGGGTGAGCCGGGAGGCGTGCCCGGGGCGGAGGTCGCCGCCGAGCTCCACCCGGTAGCCGTCGACCTCGGCCGCCCTGGTCGGGAACGGCACGACCGGGTTGTAGGCGCCGGGCGCCTGGAGGTCGACCCCCAGCACGACGCCCTGGCCGCCGCGCGGCACGAAGTCCGCGAAGGCCCGGTAGCTGCCGGCGGCGGGCACCGTGACCGGCACGCGCCAGACGCCGTCGGCGGACATCTCGGGGTGCAGGTGCTGGTACGCCGCGCCGTCCCGCCGGACGAGCACGACGTGCATGCGCTTCTCGTGCGCCTCATCGAACTGGGTGACGGCTGCGCCACCCGAACCGGTGATGCGGAAGGCGAACTCCTCGGCGACGCCGGGAGTGAGCGTGGTGCGCTCGGGCACGAACGTGTAGCCGTCCCTGGCCGAGGCGAGGCCGTCCGGCTGGATGCCGGCCGACCCGCCGGGGGCGTGGGGGCCGGGCTCGGCCCCGGCCCCCACGGTGAGCGGTCCGGCGGCGGAGCCCGCCGCCCACGCTCCGGCGAACACGAGCACGAGCGCCGCGCCGTAGGCGGACAGCTTCGCTGCGGTGTTCATCGCCGTGTGCTCAGCTCGCGGCCAGCGCGTAGCCGGCCTCCTCGACGGCGGCGCGCACGTCGTCGTCGCTCAGCGGCGCCGCGCTGGTCACGGTCACCTGGCCGCTGGCCACGTCCACCGCGACGTCGCTGACGCCCTGGATCGCGCGCACCTCCTCGCTCACCGAGCTGGCGCAGTGACCGCAGGTCATACCGGTCACGGTGTAGGTGGTCGTGGTCATGATCGCCTCCTGGGGAATGGGGAGTGGACGGTCGGTCAGGAGCGGACGAGGCGGGCGATGGCGTCGCTGGCCTCCCGCACCTTCGCGTCAGCCACCTCACCACCCTCGGCGATCGCCTGCGCGACACAGTGCCGGAGGTGCTCGTCCACCAACCCCAACGACACCGCCTGCAACGCCTTCGTCGCCGCCGAGATCTGCGTCAGAACATCAATGCAGTACTCGTCGTTCTCAATCATCCGCTGCAACCCGCGCACCTGACCCTCGATGCGCCGCAACCGCTTCAGGTAGTCATCCTTCTCCTGGCTGTAGCCGCGCACGCCCGCCTCCCTCCCTCGTCGTCCGGTCCGTCCGGACCGGACATTTATACCCCTGGGGGGTAAGGGTAGGTCAAGTACCCGGGAGGGGTTCCCCCGCGTGACCGGCGCTACACGGGGCAGGAACACGGAAGGGGCCCCGACCGATGCGGTCGGGGCCCCTCCGGGAGACGCGTGGATCAGGAACGCACGAGACGCGCGATCGCGTCGCTGGCCTCCCGCACCTTCGCGTCAGCCACCTCACCACCCTCGGCGATCGCCTGCGCGACACAGTGCCGGAGGTGCTCGTCCACCAACCCCAACGACACCGCCTGCAACGCCTTCGTCGCCGCCGAGATCTGCGTCAGAACATCAATGCAGTACTCGTCGTTCTCAATCATCCGCTGCAACCCGCGCACCTGACCCTCGATGCGCCGCAACCGCTTCAGGTAATCGTCCTTGCCAGCCGTGTAACCGTGCATGCCCCGGCTCCCGTCCTCCCCGTTCCGCTCCGCCGTACGGTACGCGGGTACCGCTCCCGTCAAAAGCCGTTCGACCGGACCCATCAGGCCAAACGTCCCGTCCGGGACAGTTCCCTCCAAAGTGGACAACCCGGTGTCGGCGGTGGATTTCCCCTCCGGAGCGCCGTGTTCCGGCTCCCGCCCCGGCGTCCCACCCCGACGCCGACGTGATCACGACGCTCCGTGGTCAGCCCCCCGGGGGGCACATCGGGGACGAGAGCGACGAACAGCCATCGCTGGGCCATCTGGACCAAACGGACACCGCCGACCGGGCAGGTGGGTGCGAATGCACAGAGTCCCCCGGCTCTCCCCCATCCGGGTGGTGCCCTCTGCCAAGCTGCAGGCACAGGCCCGAGAACCACTGAGATGGGGGAAGGACGATGAGCAGCGCCGACGAGTGGTTGCGGAGCGCGTTCGAGGAGAACGAACGGATGCTCCGGGAGGCGACCACTCTGCAGGAGGCGATCGGCGGCGCGCGGGGCAACGCCCGCAGCGCCGACGGCATGGTGACCGCCACCGTGGCTCCCGGCGGCGCGCTGGTGTCGCTGGAACTGCACGAGCGCGCGGTCGAGATGGGGTCGCGCCGGTTGCAGGCGGCGATCGTCGAGACGATCCACCGCGCGAACGCGGACGCCGCCGCGAAGCTGGAGGAGGCGGTGCGGCCCTTCGTGGGCGACCGGTTCGACGACGCCATGGCCGCCGCCCAGGCCCAGGTGCCCCCGGTCCCCGGTCTGTCCGACCGGCCGGCGGCGCCCCGACCCGCCGCCGCCCAGCAGTCCGATGACGACGACCTGAGCGAGCAGACCGTCCTGAGGAGCGACTTCTGATGGACTTCACCCTCAAGCCCGCCGCGCTGAGCGCGAAGGCCCGGTACGAGCGCGAGCGCGCGGACGTGATCGACGCGCTGGCCGAGCAGGTGCAGCGCGCCAGGGCCACCGAGGACTGCTTCGGCCTCATCGGCCAGCAGGCCGGTTTCTTCACCGGCTACGACGACATGGTCAGCAAGGTCGAGGAGAACATCCGCAAGGCGGCGGAGTTCCTGCGCACCGCGGCCGACCGCCTCGACGACAGCACCGAGACCTACACCGCTGTCGACCAGGGATTCGCCGAGATGTTCAGCAAGGGCGCCGAAGGGTCGGGTGCGTAACAGTGACGAGTGGACAGCAGTTCTTCGAGCGCGCCGACCCGTGGCAGTCCAGCGGCCCCAAGGTGGACGCGGTCGACAGCTACGACAAGGCCAAGGAGAGCATCAGCAACTTCCAGGACGCCTCGTCGCTGCCCGAGGTCTTCGTCGCCGGCGTCGGCGCGAAGCGGGACGTGCAGGACCTGTTGTCCCACCCGATGCAGAGCTTCTGGGACAACGGGCTCGGTTTCCTCGTCGAGTGGTGCATGACCCCGTTCCGGCCGCTGTTCGAGCAGGTGACCGGCGACCCGGAGCAGATGCGGACCACCGGCGCGGGCTGGGAGAAGATGGCGGAGTTCGTCAACCAGCTCGCCGACCAGGACGCGCGGGAGCAGGAGGGCCTGGCGGCACACTGGGAGGGGCCGGCCGCCCAGGCGCAGGCCAAGCAGAAGGAGGAGTTCCAACAGGGACTGCGCTCGCTGGCCGACTGCTGCAAGCAGCTCAAGGAGCACCTGGACCAGGTCGCCGACTTCTTCGAGGGCCTGTGGGACATCCTCGTGGACATCGTCCGCGAGTTCGTCGAGGGCCTGATCATCACCTGGCTGGCGGCGCTGGCCACGAGCGCGATCTCCTTCGGCGCCTCGGTGGCCGCCGCGTGGGCGACCTCCGTGGCCCGGGTCAGCATCACGTTGTCGCGCATCCTGATGGCGATCAGCAAGGCGCTGCGGTGGCTCGTGCGCGCCCTCCAGGCGCTCAAGCGGCTGTCCACCACCATCCAGGACCTGATCAAGGCGCAGAACATCTGGGTCCGCGCCGCGCTCAAGGCCACCGGCGTCACCAGGGCGGTCCGGACCTACGGCGACCCCATGCGGCTCGTGGTCAAGGGCGCCACCGGTCTGACCGGGATGAAGGCCGGCAAGACGGCGATGCAGAGCGGCAGCGAGCTGGCGACGGACCAGGCCCTGACCGAGGCCGGTGAGTACGCTACGGGCAAGCAACAGCGCAACAACCGCAACCAGGGCAACATGGAGCGTGGGTTCACTTGGTAATCCCGACGGAGGAGGAAGCCGGTCTCGTCCGCGACCTCGCGACGCGGACCTGGCTGCGGGGCGACACCCTGCTCGCGACGGCCGGTTGCGGACCGATCGACAACGAGCGCTTCCGGGTTCCCGGGTTGGACGCCGAGGGCAACGAACGGCCGGTGGGCGGCCGGATCGCCGACGGGTTCATGGACGCGGTCCTGCCCGACGACAGCGTGGCCGGGCACAGCGTCGCCGTCACGGGCCCGCACGCGACGTGCCTCGCCGTCGGGTGTTACCGCGCGGCGCGGCAGCGCAACGCGTGGCTCGTCGTCACGTCCCACCGCGTGGCCGTCCTGCGGTTGCGGGACCTCCAGGGCGACACCGGCGACGCGATGAAGGAGTTCTCCGCGAGCCTGCACGAACCGGAGTCGGTGCGGGGCGTGCAGGGGCTGCGCCAGTTCGGCAAGTTCCTGAAGAACACGGCGGTGGAGGCCGTGCGGGAGGTCCGCCGTCCACCGTTGACCAAACGGCCGCAGGACGCGGCGCTGGTGGCCGAGTTCGAGGTCGGCCGGGCGGAACTGGTGCGGATCGACCGGTGGAAGCCCACGCTGGTGCCGAACCTCCAGCACGGGCCGCGGCACCTCCAGCTCCACTTCGGGGACGGCTCGTGGGCCCGGCTCCAGACCGACGTGGCCGGCGCGATCGCCATGGCGGGTCCGGAAACCGCCTGACGGCAAGGACATCGGGGACGTCCTGCGCGGCGCCGGGATTCACCCGGCGCCGCGCAGGACGTCCTTTCTTCTGCCGCCAACGGTTTCCCCGGGGTCTGGCGACCGCGGGGAACACCAGTCGTGGGAAGGAGATGTCGTGAGCGCGGACCCCGCCGAACTCCACGCCCGGGTCGAGGGCGTGACCGAGGAACTGCGCGCATGGGCGGGCCAGCGGTCCGACATCCGGGCGCTCGCCCTCGTCGGCTCCCACGCCCGGTCTCCGGGGCACGCGACCGCCGAGTCCGATGTGGACATCATGGTGCTCACCACCCGGCTGTCCTGGTACACCGACGGCACCAACCGATTCCCTGGCACCCTGGAGCTGCCGCCGCTGCGGGCGCGGCAGTGGGGCCCGGTCGCGGAGCGGCGACTGCGCCACCGCGCGACCGGACTGGTGGTGGAGCTGAACTTCGCGACCCCGGACTGGGCGGCGACCGAGCCGGCGGTGGACGCCGGCACGCTGCGGGTCATCACCGACGGCCTCCGCGCGCTGCACGACCCGCACGGCCTGCTGGCCCGCCTGGTCGGGACCTGCCGCGCCGTGGCGGGCCGCGAAGGCGGGAACCGGTGAAGTTCTCGGTGATCCGGCGGGAAACCGGGCCGCGCGGCGACGGGGAGCGGATTTCCCAGCGCCGGTCAGCATCACGCCCGGTCGGCCGGCGTCACAGGTAGTTCTCCGGGTGGAGCGGCGGGAACGGCAGCGGTGGGGGCGGGAACGCCGGGCTCGGGTGGCTGGCCGCGGGCGCCGGGACGTCCAGTTCGAGTCCCTCCACGACCAACAGGAACGCGAACGCCACGAGGGCGGCGCCGGAGATCGCCAGGCTGTGGCCCGCGCCGAGCGCGAGGGTCACGGCCGAGGACGGCGGGGTTCCGGTGTCGCCGAGCACCTCCAGCGCCGCGACGCCCAGTCCCGCCCCGAGCACCAACGCGCCCAGCGCCACGATGCCCAGCGGGGCGAGGGCGACGCTGTTCCACATGATCCGTTCCCGGCGGGACAGCGCGACCCTGGCGGAGGGCCGGCGGACGAGCAGCGCCACCACCACGCCACACGCGACGGTGAGCGCGAGCAGGTCGGCGGCCAGCGCGTCGCTGGCCCGGTGCCACCGCGTGGTGACCGTGCTGGCCCCCATCCCGGCCGCCCAGCAGGCGGACAGCAGCGCCGTGGTGATCCGGTGCCGCTGCGGGACGACCATGGTGAGGGCGCAGCAGATCGCCGTCGCGACGGCGGCCTGACCGCTCGGCAGGCTGTTCGGGTCGAGGTCCCGGCCGGCGGCCGAGTCCAGGTGGGGCCGGTCGAGCAGGAACCGCAGGCCCTCGGCCAGCCCGGCGGAGCCGACGACCACCGTCGCCGAGCCGACCCCGAGCGCCATCCGGCCGCGCAGCAGGCCGATGGTGAGCGCGAGCCCCACGGCGAGGCCGAGGGTCAGCACCGTGACGCTCTCCATCGCGTGCGACGCGGCGGCCCGTTCCCCCGCCCCCGAGGTCCTGCCGACCAGGGGGACGTTCTCCAGCCGCTGACCGGCGCTCGTCCACACCGCGACGAGGTAGACCGACACCGCGGCCGCGACACCGGCCACCACCCCCCAGACGGCGCGCACCGTCAACGGGTGGCCGCCGAGCCCGCGGTCCGGGGTCGTCTCCACCAGCACCGTCATCACCCCCTGGCGCCCGCCTGACCGGCAGGCTAACCAGCCGCCGTCACCCCCGCGTCCACGAAGGACGCTCGGCCGCTCGACAACCAACCTGTCGAGCGACACGGCCGGCGGTGGTGTGGGAGACGCGGTCGTCCTCGGAGCGCGCTCCCGGACGGTGACGACGAGACTGTCCCGCACGGCGGTCGGAGTCGGGAGGGACCGTGTGCCGGTGGCTGGCCTACTCGGGCGAACCGATCTTCCTGGACACGCTCGTGGTCCGGCCCAACCACTCGTTGATCGACCAGAGCATGTTCGCCAGGCAGAACTACGTGCCGAACTCCCCGACCACCCGCATGTTCCGGGACGAGGCGCTGCCCACCAACGGCGACGGGTTCGGCCTCGGCTGGTACGGCGAACGCGACTTCCCCGGCCAGTACCGGGACATCCGGCCCGCGTGGAACGACGACAACCTGCACCGGATCGCCGAGCAGGTGCGCTCTCCGCTGTTCCTCGCCCACGTGCGCGCCGCCTACGGCGGGACGATCTCGCGGGAGAACTGCCACCCCTTCTCCTGCCAGCGCTGGCTGTGGCAGTACAACGGCGAGATCGAGGGGTTCTCCCGCGTGTCCCGGGACCTGCGCTTCGACGTCGATCCGGAGCTCTACCCGCAGATCCAGGGCGACGCCGACACCGAGACGTGCTTCTTCCTCGCGCTGTCCCACGGTCTGACCGAGGACGCGCCCGGGGCGCTGACCCGCATGATCGAACGGGTGGAGCGGGCGCAACGCGAGCACCACGTCGACGGCGTGTTCCGCTGCACCGGGGCGACCACCGACGGCGAGACGATCTACGCGTGGCGGTACGCCTCGGACGACACCGCGAAGACCCTGTACTACAACGCGGGCGCCGCGGCGTTGCGCGCGGCCGGCGGGGACGAGATCCCGGTGCCGGAGCACGCGACGATCATCGTCTCGGAGCCGCTGGAACTGCACTACAGCCACCACTGGGTGGAGGTGCCGCCGAACACCCTGGTGATCGCCAGGCGGGGCGGGGAGGTCCACACGCGACCGTTGGAGATCTCCCGCTGACGCCAACCGCGCGGGGCCGCCCCGGCGGTCGCCCTGCGGGCCGGGGCGAGCGGGGCGACGATGTCCCCGCGGGACGCCCGCAGCTCCCACCGCGCCCACGAGCGGGGTGACGGCGCCCGAGGTGTTCGCGGGGGCCGGCGGGCGCGGGATGGAGGTCGCCATGTCCGCTCCGGTGCACGGGGCCGTCGTCGTGGGGTTCGACGGCTCGGAGATCTCCCGCCAGGCCGCGCTGTGGGGCGCGGCGGAGGCGGACAGCCGGCGTCGGTCGCTGCACCTGCTGCACGCCTTCCACTGGCCCGTGGTCGAGCAGATGCGGCTGCGGCTGCCGGCGGGGGTGGTGGCCGAGGAGCCGGTCCGCGAGTGGGTCGAGGGCGCGCTGGCCGACGTGGCCGACCAGTGCCGGGGCGCCCGGCCGGGGCTCGCCGTGACCACCGGGATCGCGGTCGGCGACCCGGTGGACGTCCTCAGCGGCGCCAGCGGGGACGCCGAGTTGGTCGTCGTCGGCCACGCCGGGCTCAGCGCCACGGAGCGGGTGCTCCTGGGCTCGACCGCGGCCGAGCTGGTGCGGCACGCCATCTGCCCGGTGATCGTGCTGCCCGCCGGGGCCACGCCGCCGACCGAGGCGCTGGGCCGCCGGGTCGTGGTGGGCGTCGACGGCTCCGAGGTGAGCCACCGCGCGATCGACTTCGCCTTCGACTTCGCCAGCCGGCACGAGCACGAGCTGGTGGCCGTGCACGCCTGGGCCGACCTGCCGCTGGACGCGTTGGCCCCGGTGCGGGTGTGGGACTTCGACTGGGACGAGGTGCGCTCGGAGGCGACCGAGCTGCTGTCGGCGTCGTTGGCCGGGTTCCAGGAGCGCCACCCGGACGTCCCGGTCCACCGGCTGGTCACCACCGAGCGGCCGATCGAGGCGCTGGTGGAGGCCGCGGCGAACGCCGCCCTCCTGGTCGTGGGCAGCCACGGCCGGGGCGCCCTCGGCAGGGCGCTGCTCGGTTCGGTGAGCCACGCGGTGCTCAACCGGGCCGACTGCCCGGTCGCGGTCCTGCGGCACACCTGAGCGCCCCGCCGCGGGGCCGCTGTGACGCTTTCCGGCCCGGCGCGGTGATCGGGGGCCGGTGTCGGACCGGTGTGCGAGGCTGGGGGACATGGGAACCACCGACCCCACCGACCCCACTGAGGACCCCGAGGTCCTGGCGCTCGCGGCGAAGCTGTTCGGGATGGCCCGCACGGGAGACACCTCGGCGCTCGCGGCCTACGTGGACGCGGGTGTGCCGGCCAACCTCACCAACGACAAGGGCGACACGTTGGTGATGCTCGCCGCCTACCACGGCCACGCCGAGACGGTGGCCGCGCTGCTGGCCAGGGGCGCCGACCCGAACCGGGCCAACGACCGGGGGCAGACCCCGGTGGCCGGCGCGACGTTCAAGGGCGAGGTCGAGGTGGTCCGGGCGCTGCTCGACGGCGGGGCGGACCCGTCGGCGGGTCAGCCCTCCGCAGTGGACACCGCCCGGATGTTCGGTCGGGACGACCTTCTCCGGCTCTTCGGCGCGGAGGGCTGACGCCGAAGATCCCACGAGACGGACCCGACCGGACAGCGCCGTTCGGACTGTGCCGACCGGCGCTGGCTCGCCCGGCGTTTGTGCGGACCAGCGCTGGCTGGACCAGCGCTGGGTGGATCAGCACTGTGTGGATTGGCACCGCGTGGATCGACACTGTGTGGATCGACACCGCGTGGATTGGCGCGGTGTGGATCGACCCGGTGTCGTCTAGACGGCCTGACGCGCGCATCCCCTCGGCAGGAACGGAACGCGGACGCCGTAGGGCAGCGGCACGGGCGCGGCGGGAACCGGGTCGGCGACCTCGAACCGGCCGGTCGCGGCCGAGCGGCGCGGCGTCATCCACTCCTTGACCCAGTGCGTGCGCCAGGCGTGGCGCACCGCCTCGATCCGCTCCGGGTGCAGCCCGCCGTTCCCGACCCTGGTCTCACCGTCCACGTCGATCCCGTGGAACAACGGGTGCCGGACCACCGGGGCGAGCTCGGTGTCCCTCCTGGCCGACGTCCCACCGGCGAGGAGGAACGGCCGGGTCAGCCGGTCGGCCACCCGCAGCACGGGTTCGGTCGGGGACTGCTGCCCCTGGCCGGACTGGCCGCCGCCGGGCTCGGCGTCGATCAGGAACAGGTCGACGCCGGCCCGTTCGTAGTCGGCGACGAGCGCGCGCTCCAGGCAGTCCCCATTCCGGACGCGCAGCACCTTGACCACTGTCACCGGCTCCTCCCACGGGCGGAAGGCCGACTTGAGCGCCCGCACCGCGCCCGGCGACTGGTGTCCGTGCAGCTGCACCCACCGCACGCGGGAGCGGGCGAGGACGTCGTGCAACCACGCCACGTCGTGCACCGTCGTGACCAGAACGGGCCGCAGCCGCCGGGTCGCCCTGACGTGGGCCGACAGTCGCAGGAAGGCATCGGCCGCCAGCTCCGACCGTCCGGGATGGACGGTGCGGAGACCGCCCCTGGCGCCCCCGATCCCGTGTCGCAGCCCGACCAGGTCGACATCCATCCCGGCGAGCAGCTCGACGTCCGCGGTCCTGACCGCGCCACAGATCTTGATTCGCATGACCCCACCCCGTCCGCGCTCAGTTCCGGCCACCGGCGACGTTCACCGGCGCCGAACGGGCCAGGACGGCATGGTCGGCGAAGAGCATCGGGTGCGCGGCGCGCAATCCCTCGATGACCATCCGGTAGGGCAGGTCGACGAACTCCCCGTAGAACCGCAGGAACTCCATGTGCTGTCGGCCCCGCGAGTCGTAGGGGTGGGGCAGTCCGTCCGAGCGGCCGTCGAACTCCGGCGGGGTGATGCCGAGCGCGCGGCACGTCGCGCGGTCGAACGCCGGCGACGCCTTGATCCACCGACCGTCCAACCACATCGACGTCAGGCAGTGGTAGTGCAGGACGTCCCCACCGAGGAGCAGGCGTAATCGCTGGCTGCTCAGGTGGTTCCGGACATCGGTGAGCACGAGCCGACTCGGCACTCCGGCGGCGCGCAGCACCGCCGCGTACAGCACGGCCTTGTGGACGCACATGCCCTGCCCCCGACGCAGGACGGCGCTCGCGCGCAGCCCCCTTCGTGACAGGTCAACGCCGTCGATCTCGTACCGGATGCCGTCCCTGACCGCCTGGTACAGGCGCACGGCGCGCTCGCGCGGGCTCGCGTGGTCCGGCGCGACGCCCCGGACGAACCGGCGCACCTCCCGGGTGTCGAAGTCCAGGAACTCGGTGGGCTGGGACGCGTTGGCGAACTTCTTCTCCCTCATGGGGTCTCCTCCACATCGGACGGCTCGGCTTCCTGCGGGACACCCGCACCCGAGCCTGGGCCGAGGACTCTCGCGATGCGGTCGCGCCTGTCCGCCGGGCGTCTGTTTGGCTGGTGTCTGTTTGGCTGGGGTCTTCCGGGTCGGGGCGCGGTGACGGCACCGCGTGGTTCCTGTTCCGGTCCGTGCCCCGCCGGGTGCCTTCGCCACCGAGACGCACACTGCGAACAGCGCTGAGAACACGGTACTCCCGGACACCCGTAGCTTGGCTATAGGCAAATTGGTCGTCATGTTCTCGTTGCGGCAGAAGAGTTTTCGTCCACCGCGGCCCTCGGGGCCGCCGGAGTGGACGGGATGACGGGACTCTCGGGCGGACGTACATAGTGGGCAGAAGATCAATCTCGGGCCGGTTCCCCGGTTCGGCGAACACCAGTCGCAGCGCGCCCCGTGCCCCCTTCGGACACCCCGCGCGCCGGAATCGCTTCGGCCGACACGGGATGCGCGCCCCGTCGCGCCAGCCCGCGCCGACGCTCTGGCCGTGCTCGCCAACGCGGTTGTCGTGGTTCCCAGTCCCCGCCGGGCAACGCCTTCCCCAACCCGGGCAACGCCTTGATCAAATCTCCGCGCCGACCGCCGCGACCCGCGCGGCCGCACGTCGGGCTCCACCGCCATGGCCAACTCCGTGCCCCCTCGCTCGACGTCCTTGTCCAGAACGGAAAACCGGTGTCGCACCGGCGCGTCCACAACTTTCCAGCGCAATCAAACCTGATCGCACGACCCGGTCAGAAAGTCCACAGTGGAGTGCCGAGGTGCTGGTGGAGGCCGGTGGCGCGAGGCGCCGCACGAGCCGGGAACAGCACACCGACCACCGCCGGGGACAGTCGCACGCCCGCGTCCCGCCCCCGCTGGGGGGGTGGACGCGGGCGTGCGACGCCGTCGCGCGAAGCGGCTAGGGAGTGCCCGAATAGTACGAATCCGCGACGTCCAACGCGACGTCGACCGCGGCCAGACCCCGGCGCAACTCGGCCTCCCGGATCACCAGTGGTGGCACGACGTGCAGGCGGTTCATGTGGACGAAGGGCCAGACCCCCTCGGCCCGGCAGGCCGCCGCCACCCGGGCCATCGGCTCGGCGGCCGGCCCGCTCGCGTTGAACGGCACCAACGGTTCCCGGGTTCCCCGATCGCGCACCAGTTCGAGCGCCCACATCAGGCCCCGACCCCGGACGTCGCCGACCGAGGGATGCCGATCGGCCATGGCGCGCAACGACGGCGCGACGACCTCGGAACCCATGCGCCGCACGTGGTCGAGCACGCCGTCCTCCTCGAACACCTCGATCGAGGCCACTCCCGCGGCGCAGGCCAACGGATGTCCCGAGTAGGTCAGCCCACCGGGATAGGCGCGGTCCGCGAAGGTCCCGGCGACCCGCCGGGACACCACGACACCGCCCAGCGGCACGTACCCGGAGTTCACCCCCTTGGCGAAGGCGATCAGGTCCGGGGTGACGCCCCACGCGTCCACGGCGAACCACTCGCCCACGCGTCCGAAGCCGGCCATGACCTCGTCGCAGACGAGCAGAATCCCGTGCTGGTCGCAGATCTCCCGCAGCCCGGCCAGGTATCCGTCGGGCGGCAGGAGAACCCCGTTGGTGCCCACGACCGTCTCCACCAACACCGCCGCGACGGTGCCCGGCCCTTCGAGTTGGACAACCTCGACCAGATGCGCCAGGGCGCGCTCGCACTCCTGCCGCTCGTCCGTTGCGTGGAACGGGGATCGGTAGGGGTACGGGCCGAAGAAGTGGACCACACCGGGGATTCCGGGCTCGTTCGGCCACCGCCTCGGATCACCGGTCAGTGTGAGTGCGCCAGCCGTCGCACCGTGGTAAGAGCGATAGCACGAAAGGACCTTGTGCCGTCCGGTGTGCAACCGCGCCATCCGCACGGCGTGCTCGACCGCCTCGGCCCCGCCGTTGGTGAAGAACACCTTGTCCAGATCGCCGGGAGCGCGTTCGGCGATCATCCGGGCGAGCTCTCCCCGCACGTCCACCGCGAACTGCGGCGCGACCATGCACAGCCGTCCCGCCTGCTCCCTGATCGCGGCCACCAGTCGGGGGTGCTGGTGCCCCAGGTTCATGTTGACCTGTTGCGACGCGAAGTCGAGGTACCGGTTCCCGTCGTGGTCCCAGAACCAGCACCCCTCGGCCCCCACGACCGCCAGCGAGCTCGCGCCGACCTGCCGCGCCCAACCGCGGAACACGTGCTCCTGGTCGTCGGCGAGAATTCGTTCGCTGCCCGCCACTTCGGCGTCCCCGCGCTCCGCGGGGCGCGGGGAGACGCCCGAACTTGCGCCGTCCTGCGGGGAATTGTCATCCTGGGCGCGCGAATCTCCCGTCGTACAAGCAGATTCGCGCAGGGACACGCGCTGGTCGCTGCTCATGGCCGCCCGTCACCTCCACGGCTTCCAGTGATCCACCCGACGATCGCGGCGACGACCTCGCGGCGGTGTGGCACGAGAAAGAAGTGGTCCCCGGGAAACACCCGGAGCCGGAACCGCCCGGTCGTGGCGTCCGCCCACGCGCTGACGGCGGTCAGGTCCGCGCCCTCGTCCCGATCCCCGATGAGGGCCAGGACGTCCACCGACAGCGGTGGCGCCGGCGCGGGCTCGTAGGACTCGATCAACCGGTAGTCGTTGCGCACCACGGGGAACAGCAGCGCGCGCAGCTCCGGGTCGGCCAACACCTCGGCTGGGGTGCCGCCGAGTTCCGCGAGGGCCTGGCCGAACCGCTCGTCGTCCAGCCGGTGCGTCATGTGCTCCACCGGGGTGCGCCGCTGTTCGCGCGGTCCGACCTGTCCGGACACGGCGAGCAGCTCGACCGCCTCCGGCCGCCGCGCAGCCAGTCGCCGCGCGACCTCGTAGGCCACCGAGGCGCCCATGCTGTGTCCGAACAACACCAACGGCCGCGTCAGGTCCCGCGCGAGGTCCTCGGCGACCGCGTCGGCCAGCTCCGCCATGTCCGAGACGAACGCCTCTCGCGTCCGGTCCTCGCGGCCGGGGTACTGCACGGCCACCAGCTCGACGTCGGCGGGCACCAGGTCCAGCCAGGAGCGGAAGAACCCGCCACCGCCACCCGCGTGCGGGAAGCACACCAGGCGCCGTCGGGCCAGGGGGCGCGGGCGGAACGCCCGGAGCGACCCGCTCCGCCCCGGAGCGGACGTGCTCGCGCCGCTCATCCGACACCCCGCCGCGCCCGGATCCTCGGCTCGGGCCCGGTGACCTCGTCCGGCCCGGCGGTTGAATCCGGTGCGGGGGCCGGGTCCGCCGCGGCGAGCAGGGACCGCACGATCTCTCCCGCCCGAACGGCCACGTTGGACAACAGGGTCGAGCCGATGCCGTGCGTGTGCTCGGTCGCTCCCTGGACGTAGATCCCGGCCGCCACGGACTCCACGGTCACCGCCCGGTAGTCCCGCTCGATCCGGAGCCGGCCCTCCCCGTCGCGCAGGCAGAGCTCGCCGACGGCGCCGAGGACGGTGAGCGGATCGACCGGGCGGTACCCGGTCGCGAAGATCAGCGCGTCGGCCTCGATCACGCTCAACGCCCCGCTGGGCAGGAACTCCACGGTGGCCCGGACGCTGTCCTCGGCCGGCCGCACGTCGACGACCCGCGACGCGTTGACGACGTGCAACCGCCGCTCGCCCCGCACCTTCTCCTGGTACTCCCTGCGGTACAGCTCGTCGATGAGGTCCAGGTCGACCGCGGAGTAGTTGGTGCCCCTGTGGTAGTTCCACAACAGCCGCCTGACGTCGTCGGACGCCTCGAAGAAGTGTTCCACCGCACCAGGATCGAAGATCCGGTTGGCGAACGCGCTGTCGTCGGCCGGCGCGTAGCCGTACCGCGCGAACACCGCGTGGACGTGCCCGTCGGCGAACCGGCTGTGCAGGTGTTGGGCGGTCTCGGCGGCGCTCTGCCCCGCGCCGACGACGACGAACGTCGGATGCTTCCGCGCGGTGAGCGACTCCAGGCGCGGCAGGAGGTCGCAGTTGTGCCAGATCCGGTCGGAGTTCGGCAGGTCCGGCGGGAGGAACGGCCGGAGTCCGGCCGCGACAACGACGTTGCGCGCCCGGCGCGTCGTCAGCGTCCCGTCGGCGGCGCGGGCGACCACGTCGACGCTGTCGACGACGCCGTCCCGTTCGACCGGTCGCACGTCGACCACCTCGCGGTCGTACTCGACCAGGTGGGCGAGCTGGCCGGCGGCCCACACAAGGTAGTCGTGGAACTCCAGGCGGGACGGGAACAACGCCTTGTGGTTGACGAAGTCCGCCAGGCGGCCCCGCTCGTGCAGATAGGCCAGGAAGCTGAACCTGCTGGCGGGATCGCGCATCGTGGTCAGATCCTTGAGGAAGGACACCTGCATCGTCGTGCCGGGCAGGAGCATCCCGCGGTGCCAGCCGAACCGGGGTTGGCGCTCAAGGAACAGCGCGCGCAGCTCGTCGTGCCGCGGGGCCTGCCGGTTGTGCTCCTCCACGGCGATGGCGAGCGCGAGGTTGGCCGGCCCGAAGCCGATTCCCACCACGTCGTACGGCGGACTCTCCGGTCGCGACATCACGTCCTCACTCCCCGTCCAGGTTCCGACGCCACTGGTCCCCCTCCACCGGCGGTCCGCCGCTCCGCGTCTCCACCGGCCCGCAAGCGTGACGGGCGTCGTGGTCACCTGCCGCGGACATCCCGGTGCGGGCCGAAGAGGGTGGCCTCGTCCGGCGTGACCGAGCGGATCGGGCGGGAGACGACGGTGTGGTTGAGGAAGTGCCGCCAGGTCACGTTCTCCGACTGGCTGCACCCGCCCCAGCTTCCGCTGGCCACGGTGGGGGTGAACGCCATCCCGTTGTCGAAGCTGCCGCTGTTGGACAACGTCGTCTGGTTGACCATCACCCTGGCCACCGGCATCCGCTCGGCCAGCGCCAGCACGCGGTCCTGGCGGCTCGTGTGGATGCCGCAGCTGTGGCCCCGGCCGTTGCGGTCGAGCACGGCCATGACCCCGGCGACGGCCGCCTCGAACCCGCGGTAGGTCAGCACGGCCAGCACCGGCGTCAACTTCTCCGTGAGCAACGGATCGGGCCGGTGGGCGTCCGCGACCGGGACGACGAGTACGGCAGTACCGTCCACATCGGACAGTTGAATGCCGGCGCCCGCCGCGATGACCACCGCCGAGCGGCCCACCAGTTCACGGTTCAACGACGTGCCGTCCGGCCACAGGGCCCGCCGCAGCCGGTCGGCCTCGGCGGCGTCGCAGAGGTGGCCGCCGCGCCGGGCGAGCTCGGCGAGGAACTGCCCGGCGACCGTCTCCTCGACGAACACGTTGCTCTCCGACGAGCAGGACGTGCCGTGGTTGAAGCTGGTGCCGACGGCGATCCTCTCGGCCGCGGCGGCCAGGTCCGCGGTCTCGTCCACGATGACCGTCGCGTTGCCCACGCCCGCGCTGATCGCCGGTGTGCCGCTCTCGTAGGCCCTGCGCACCGTTCCGGCCCCGCCCGCGGCGACAACGGTGTCCGCGGCCGACATGAGCGCGGTGACGGCCTCTCTTCCGCCAATCTCCAGGCACTGCACCAGGTCCACCGGCGCGCCGACCCCGTCCAGCGCCACGCGGACGAGGCGCACCGTCTCGGCCGCCGAGCGCCGCGCCCTCGGGTTGGGGCTGACGATCACCGCGTTGCGGGTCTTGAGCATCGGGATGACGTTGCCGGCCACCCCGGAACAGGGCGCGGTGGCCGGACTGGCCACGGCGATCACGCCCAGCGGCTTGGCCAGCCGGCGCAACCCCAGCTCCGGCACGTCCTCCACGACGCCGACGGTGGTCGCGCCGTGCACGTCCCGCATCGTGCCCAGCACCCGTTTGCGGTGCAGGCGGAACAGGTCCTCGGGGTTGCCGAACCCGGTCTCGCGGTACGCCAGCTCCGCCAGGCGCCGGGCGTTGTCCTCCCGGTAGCACTGCCACCCGACGGCGGCCACCACCTCGTCCACCCGCCGCTGCGACCAGAGCGCGGCCTCCGCCTGGGCGGCGCGCGCCCGTTCCACCGCCCGTCCAACAGCTTCCGCTACCACTGTGGCCTCTCCCGGCTCTCTCCTGCGCCTCGGGCCGGCGGACGCGGGGCACGCCCGCCGGGCGTCCCCCTCACTCCCGGCCGCCGGTGTGGACGGTCAGGGCCCCCAACGCCGCGAACCACAGTTCGGCCAGCTCGCGCACGGCCGACGCGGGCAGCAACGCGCCCGGCCACGACCAGCGCACGACGAGCTCGGGCCCCTCGGCGTGGTTGAGGGCGTAGGCGTTGACGTCGAGGGCGTAGCCGACCGGCATGTCCGGGTCCACGCCGTGGCCCAGCTCCGCGTTCTCCTCGGCGAGGCGGAACTCGGAGCGCGCGGTCTCGCCGGTGGCGAACCGGCCCAGGTAGTTGAACTCGATCTGGGGCGTGGGCAGGGCCCGCAGGACCGGCGCGGTCTCCGGGTTGAGGTACCGGAGCAGGCCGAAACCGACGCCGTTGTCCGGAACCGCCGCCAGGTGTCGCCGGACGCGGTCCAGCGCCTCGCCGGCGGCCTCGCCGCCGGCCATGGCCTGGTCGAGGTCCAGCCCGCCAACGTCCAGCCGCACCGGGTGGACGCTGGTGAACCAGCCGACGGTGCGGGACAGGTCGACCTCACCGGCGAGCCGCTCCTCCCGGCCGTGGCCCTCCAGGGCCACCAGCACCGAGCCGTCGCCCTCGTCGCGGCCCCGCCGGCGTCGCCACCGCGCGACGGCCAGGGCCAGCGCGGTGAGCAGCACGTCGTTGACGCCGACGCCGAACGCCGCCGGGACCGAGGTCAACAGGGGCCGGGTGCGCTCCACGGGCAGGTGCAGCGTCAGGTCCTCGACCGTTCCCGAGACGTCCTGCCCCGCCGACAGCGGCCGGTCGCCGAGCACCGGGTCCGGACCGTCCAGAGTGGACTTCCACCAGTCCAACTCGGCCACCCGGTCCGGCCGCCGGGCCGCCTCGTGGACGGCCGAGGCCCAGCGGCGGAACGACGTGCGGACCGGCTCCAGCTCGACCGGACGCCCCTCCCGCACGGCGGCCCACGCGGCGGCCAGATCGGGCAACAGGATCCGCCAGGAGACACCGTCCACCACGAGGTGGTGCACGGTCACGAGCAGCCGGCCCTCCGCCTCCGGTCCCGCGTCGAGCCAGGCGACCTGGACCATGACACCGGCGGCCGGGTCGAGCCGGCCCAGGGACTCCGCGAACTGCGCGGAGATCGCGGCGCGCAGGCCGTCGCCGTCCAGACCCGCCACGTCCACGCGGCGGACCACCGCCTCCGCCCGCACCGTCCCCACGGGCCGGACGTCAAGCAGCCAGTCGTCCCGGTCGGCGCCGGGAACCAGCCGGGCGCGCAGCACGTCGTGCCGGTCCAGCACCGCGCGCACGGCGGCGACCAACCCGTCCCGGTCCAGTCCGGCCGGCGCGACGAGCAGGTTCGACTGGGAGTAGCGGTCGAACGGGCCGCCCGTCTCGGCCAGCCACCGCATGATGGGCGTGGGGGCGAGCTCGCCCAGGGCGGTAGCGGCGTCGGTATCGGCAGCGTCGGCGGTCCGGTCCCCGGCCTCGCCGGCCACCGTCGCCAGCTCGCGAACGCTCCTCCGCTGGAACACGTCCCTCGGCGAGATCGCCAGACCCGCGGCGCGGGCCCGCGAGACGAGCTGGATGGAGACAATGCTGTCTCCGCCCAGCTCGAAGAAGTCGTCGTCCACCCCGACGCGCGCCAGGCCGAGCAGATCGGCGAACAGCTCGCAGAGCACCTTCTCTCGCGGCGTCTCCGGCTCCCCGCCGCCCACCAGCTCGGCGAGGTCGGGCGCGGGCAACGCCCTGCGGTCGAGTTTTCCGTTGGTGGTCAGGGGAAGCGCGGTCAGCGGGACGAACGCGGCCGGCACCATGTGCGACGGCAGCGCGGCGGCCACGTGGTCGCGCAACGCGCCGGCGGCCGGTGTCGCCCCGTCGACCCCGACAGCGCCAACCACATAGGCCACCAACCGCCGGACGCCGGGCTGGTCCTCCCGCACCACGACGGCGGCGCGCGAGACCTCGGCGTGCTCCTCCAGGAGTTTCTCGATCTCCCCCGGCTCGATGCGGAATCCCCGGACCTTCACCTGGTCGTCGGCGCGGCCCACGTAGTCGAGCCGGCCGTCTTCGGTCCACCGCACCACATCTCCGGTGCGGTACATCCGGGAACCGGCCTGGCCGAAGGGATCGGCGACGAAGCGGTGCGCGGTCAGCGCGGCACGCCGCAGATATCCCCGCGTGACACCGGCTCCGGCCACATAGAGCTCTCCGGCCACACCGGGCGGTACCGGGCGCAGTCCCGCGTCGAGCACGTAAACCCGGGTGTTGGCGATGGGCCGACCGATCACCGGGCGGTCGGTCTCGGCAACCCTGGCCACCACGGAGTCCACAGTGCACTCCGTCGGGCCGTAGAAGTTGTACGCCTCGGTGCCCTGGAAGGCCCGCATCCCGGCCCACTGCGAGGCGGGCACCGCCTCGCCGCCCACCCCGAGGACGGCCAGCGGGCACCGTCCGTCCCGGACGAGGCCGGAGGTGGCGAGCTGCGCGAAGTAGGACGGCGAGACCTCGATGAAGTCCACGCCGCGGTCGAGCAGCACCGCGACCTGGAGACGCGGGTCCCCGCGCACCTCGTCGGACAGCAACACGATCTCGTGCCCGCCGAAGATCCCGACCAACGGCTGCCAGGAGGCGTCGAAGGAGAACGACCAGCCGTGCCCGATCCGCAGCGGACGCCCGCCCACCGCCCGGCTCGCCGGCCCGTAGACGTGCTCCTGGTGGTTGTGGAACAGGTTCACCACGTTCTGGTGCGTCGCCACGACCGCCTTCGGCGTGCCGGTCGAGCCGGAGGTGTAGATGACGTAGGCCGCGTTGGTCGGCGACAGCGGAAGACGGCGGTCCGCGTCGGTCGGGTCGCGGTCCGACCGGCCGGCCAGGTCCGCCCGCAGCTCCGGCGAATCCAGTGCCACTGGGGAAAGGCCGGCCACCGGCGGCAGGGACGCCGCGATCTCCGCGGTGGTCAGGAGTGCGACGGGCGCGGCGTCGGAGAGCATGAAGGCGATGCGGTCGGCCGGGTAGTCCGGGTCGACCGGCAGGTAGGCCGCACCCGCCTTCTGCGCCGCCAGCAGGGAAACCACGATGTCCACCGACCTCGGCAGGACCAGCGCGACGACGTCCTCCGGCCCCACGCCCAGGTCGAGCAGCCACCACGCGAGCTGGTTGGCGCGGCGGTTCAGCTCCGCGTACGTCAGCTCCTCATCCTCGAAGACAAGCACCGTGTCGTGCGGGGTGCGCTCGACCTGGCGTTGGAACAACGCAGGAAGCGTGGTGGTGGGGACCGCGAGATCCGCGCCGTTCCAGTCGACGAGCAGCCGGCGGCGCTCCTCGTCGGACACCAGGTCGAGTTCGGTGACCGGCGCGTCCGGGTGCGTGACGATCCCGTCGAGCAGGCGCAGCAACCGCGCCGCGGTCCGCTCGACCCATTCCCGACCCACCAGGTCCGCCTGGTACTCCAGGCCCAGCCGCAACCGGCCGTGCACCACCAGCGGCACGAGCGTCAGCGGGTAGTGCGTCGCGTCGCGGTTCGCCAGCCCCCGCACCCGCAGCGCGCCGGCGGCGTGGTCGCGCTCCAGGCTCTCCGAGATCAGCGGCGCGTTCTCGAACACCACGAGGGTGTCGAACAGCTCGCCGAGCCCGGCCGCCCGCTGGACGTCGGTGAGGCTGAGGTGGTGGTGCGGCAGCAGAGCCGCCTGCTCGGCCTGGAGTCGGCGCAGCAGCGCGGAAACACTCTCCTCGGGCCGGACCCGCAGTCGCACCGGCAGGGTGTTGGTGAACAGCCCGATCATCGACTCCACGCCCGGCACGTCGGAGGGCCGGCCGGACACCGAGGCGCCGAACACGACGTCGTCGCGTCCGGTCAGCCGGGCCAGCAACAGACCCCACGCGGCCTGCACGACGGTGTTCACCGTGACGCCGTGCGCGCGGGCGCGGCCGGCGAGCCGCTCGGTGGCGGTCCCGTCGAGCTCCACCTCCACCTTCTCCGGTCGGGTCGGCACCCGGGTGGGGTCGGCCGACACGAGCAGGGTCGGCTCGGCCAGACCGGCCAGCGCGGTCCGCCACGCGTCCTCCGCCGCCGCCCGGTCCTGCCGACCCAGCCAGGCCAGGTAGTCGCGGTAGGGCGGTGCGGGAGGCAGGTCCGCGTCGAGACCGTTCCGCGCGTAGATGCCGAACAGCTCCCGCACCAGCAGGGGGACCGACCACCCGTCGAGGAGGATGTGGTGGGCGTGGACCACGAGCCGGTGCAGCTCGTCGTCGAACCGGTGCAGCGCGAACTCGACCAGCGGCGGGTTCGCCAGGTCGAACCGCCGGCCCCGCTCGACGTCCAGAACCCGGTCGAACTCCGGCTCCCGGTCGGCCGGCGCGTGACCGGACAGGTCGTGCTCCCGCCAGTGCGGGACGACGGCGCGCGGCACGACCTGCACCGGCCTCGGCACGCCCTCGCTGACGAAGGCGGCCCGCAGGTTGGGGTACCGGCGCAGGAGCCGTTCGGCCGAGGTCCGCAGCACCCGCGCGTCGAGCGGGCCGCGCAGCTCCAGGACGAGCTGCATGGTGTAGACGTCCTGGGCCCGTTCGTCGAACAGCGCCAGGAACAGCAAGCCCTCCTGCAGCGGCGACAGGGGCAGGATGTCCTCGATCCCCGCCTGGGCGCCCATCGCATTCCTCCACCGGTCGGTTCGGACGGGACCGCGCGCCGGCGACCGCCCCTCCCCCACAGCCGGCACCCGGCCGCCCGCGTTGCGGAAAACGCACGCGTGCGAACAGGTGACACCGGCCTCGGCGCCGTGCGACAAACAGCGTCTCTCAACGTCTATTCAGAAAGGAAAACGACAGACTCCCACCCGAGCCGCCCGACAACTTTCCCGCGCAAGCATGTGTTCGGTTTTCGCCGGTCACTCGGCGAGCGCGCGAGCGCGCCGTTCGTCAAACGGCTCAACGAGACCCCCAACTATCGGCGACACAACACAATTCAATCGCCTGGCCGCGCGCTCACGCTAACAGACGCACGAGGGCACGACGCTTGCACCGATCGGGTGACAGAGCGAACGAAGACGGTTTGCCTATACTCGTATAACTGTGATCGACGGCACGGTCACGACACCCTGTGAGCGCTCTCTCCCGCCCCGCGCGCCGACACCTGGGACAACGGCCGCCCCGGTCACCGGGAGCGACGTATCCGCTGGTAGAGGCACCACGAGCAGTCGCGGAGAACGCGACGAGCACCACACCCCGATCCTTTCCGAGAGATTTCACCGACCGCACCGGAGGGCGGCCGGGCGAGCGTACGTTTTTCGAACGCCACCCCCTGGTCGTCCGATCGTCCAACCATTCCAATCCCTGGTTCAGCGCCCCGCGCGAGGACGTCGGGGACGACGAGTCACGGCGTCGACGAGCCGTCCCCCTCACCCAGAAAGGCGTGGTCATCGTGGCCGAGCGAAATGAGCCGCCGACCGGGCGGCTCGCCGAGCAGAAGCGGCGGCTGTTGCGACGCAGGCTCGCCGAACGGGGGCTGGCCGGCGCTGCCCCACCCCGGGGTGTTCCCCGCCGGACCGGCCGCGACGCCCTTCCGTTGTCCTTCGCGCAACAACGCATGTGGGCCGCGCAGAGTATCGACCCCGCCAGCGCCGCGAACAACCTCTGCGTCGCTTTCCACGTCGCGGGCGAGCTGAACCACGAGGCGTTGCGCGTCGCGGCGGAGCGCGTGGTGGCGCGGCACGAGATCCTGCGCACCGTCTACCGGACCGACGCCGACGGCCGGCCCACCCAGGCCGTGCTGCCGGAGCCGACGACGTCGCCCGCACTGCCCGTGGTCGACCTCGCCGACCTCGCCGACCTCGCCGACATCATGCCGGCCGACCGGGAGGCGGCCATAGAGCAGGCCGTGCGGGAGGCGGCCAGCCAGCCCTTCGACCTCACCCGGGACCGCCCGCTGCGGCTGACCCTGCTGCGCCTCGCCGAGCGGGACCACGTCCTCGTGATCGTCGCGCACCACATCGCGCTCGACGAGGCGTGCTGGGAGATCCTGCTGCGCGAGCTGACCGCCTTCTACGGTGAGCACGTCACCGGCGAGCCCGCCGCCCTGCCGCCGCTGTCCCTGCACTACGGCGACTTCGCCGCGTGGGAACAGGAGCACGCGACCGACGAGGCGCACGCCGAGCACCTGGCGTACTGGGCGCGGCGGCTGACCCCGTGGCCCGAGCCGGTCGCGCTGCCCACCGACTTCGCGCGGCCGGCCGTGGCCGCCGAGGACAGCGCCGTGCGCACGCGGCCGGTGCCGGCCGAGCTGCACCGGCGGATCAGGGAGCTGGGCCGGGAGCACGGCGCGACGACGTTCATGGTGCTGTTGGGCGCGTTCTCCGCGCTGCTGCACCGGTACGGCGGCGTCACCGACATCGCGGTCGGGTCGCCGGCGATGAACCGCGACCGGTCCGAACTGGACGGTGTGCTCGGCAACTTCGCCAACACGCTGGTGCTGCGGACGGATCTCGACGGCGACCCGGACTTCACCGAGCTGCTGGGGCGGGTGCGGGAGGTCTGCGCCGAGGGCTACGCGCACCAGGGGACGCCGTTCGAGAAGGTCGTCGAGCACGTCCGTCCACACCGGACAGCAAGTCAGCACGCCCTGTTCAACGTCATGTTCCTGTTGCGCACCGAGCGGTTCGCCGAGTTCCGACTGCCCGACCTGACCCTCGCCAGGATGCCGGTGGGCGAGAGCGCCAACCAGTTCGACCTCACCATGGCCGCCGTGCTCGACGGCGACGAGCTGACCCTGGAAGCCACCTACCGCACCGACCTGTTCACCGAGTCCACTGTGGACCGCGTGCTCGTCCACCTGGAACAGGTGCTGTCCGGTGTGGCCGCCGACCCCACCGTGACGCTCGGCCAGCTCGACGTGCTCGGTCCTGGCGAACGCGAGCGGGTGCTGGTCACCTGGAACGACACCGCGCACGAGACCCCGTCGGCCACGCTGCCGGAGCTGTTCGAGGCGCAGGCGCGCCGAACCCCGGACGCGCCCGCGCTCGTCTTCGGCGAGGACGCGTACTCGTACGCGGAGCTGAACCACCTGGCGAACCGGCTGGCGCACCTGCTGATCCGGCGGGGCGCGAGCACAGAGGACATCGTCGGCCTGGCGCTGCCCCGGTCGGTCGACATGGTCGTGTCCGTGCTGGCGGTGCCGAAGGCCGGCGCGGCCTACCTGCCACTGGACCCGGACTACCCGCCGGAACGGGTCGCGTTCATGCGGGACGACGCCCGTCCGGTGTTGGTGCTCACCACCGCCGGCGCTCTCGCCGAGGACGCGGAGCGCGGTGGTGTGCCGCATCTGGCGTTGGACGCCGACGACACACTGGCCGTACTTCGCGACATGCCGACGGCGAACCCGACGAACGCGGACCGGAGTCGACCGCTGTCGGCGGCCAACGCCGCTTACGTGACCTACACGTCGGGCTCGACCGGCACGCCCAAGGGCGTGATCGGACTCCACAGTGGACTCGCCAACCGGGTGTCGTGGTTCGGCCACGTGTTCCCCGACCAGCGCGAGGCCACCGTGTGCGCCAAGACCTCGCTGAACTTCCTCGACTCGGCGACCGAGTTGCTCGGCGCCTGGCTGCACGGCGGGCGGGTCGTGCTCGCGGACCCGGTGGCGGCGCGGAACCCGCTGGACCTCGCCGAGCTGGTCGCCCGGTCCGGGGTGGACCGGATCACCGTCGTCCCCAGCCTGCTCAACGCGTTGCTGGAGCACGCCGACCCGGCGTCGCTCCGCCGCTGCGGGCTGTGGATCAGCAGTGGCGAGCGGCTGGACCCCGCGCTGGTGCGCCGCTTCGAGGAACTGCTGCCCGACTCCCGACTGCTGAACTTCTACGGGGCGTCGGAGGGCAGCGGCGACAGCCTGTTCGCGCCGTGCGTCGACGGCGACGCCCCGGTCGGCCGTCCGATCCACAACACCAGGGTCGTCGTGCTCGACCCGGCGCTGCGGCCGGTCCCGGTCGGTGTGGTCGGCGAACTGTACTTCGCCGGCGCGGGGTTGGGCCGGGGGTACCTGCGCCGACCCGAGCTGACCGCCGAACGGTTCGTGGCCGACCCGTTCGGCCCACCCGGGTCGCGGATGTACCGCACCGGCGACCTGGTGCGCTGGCGGGCCAACGGCGTGCTGGAGTACCTGGGCCGGGCCGACCAGCAGGTGAAGGTGCGGGGCTTCCGCATCGAACTGGGCGAGGTCGAGGCGGTGCTCGCCCGGCACCCCGCCGTCCGCCGGTGCGTGGTGGTGGCCAGGAGCGACGACCGCGGCGGCGCGCGACTGGTGGCCTACGTCGTGCCAACCGAGCCCGCCGGGACCGCCGGTTCCACTGTGTCCACTGTGTCCAATGTGTCCACTTCCGACAGTGCACGACCGGACGACGTCGAGCCGGCCGAGTTGCGCCGACACCTGGCCGACGCGCTACCGGACTACATGGTGCCGTCCGCGTTCGTGCTCCTCCCGGAGCTGCCGCTCACGCCGAGCGGGAAGCTGGACCGCCGGGCGCTGCCCGCACCGGACCTGTCCCCCACCACCACCGGACGCCCGCCGCGCACGCCCGACGAGGAGGTCCTGTGCCGGCTGTTCGCCGAGGTGCTGGGCCTGCGCGAGGTCGGGGCCGACGACGGCTTCTTCGCACTGGGCGGGGACAGCATCGTGTCCATCCAGCTCGCCAGCCGGGCCAGGGCCGCCGGAGTCCCGATCAGTCCGTGGGACGTCTTCCAGTACCAGACGGCGGAGGCGTTGGCCGATCTGGTGGCGAGAACCCGAGCGGAGACGGCGTCCACAGTGGAGGAGGAAAGCGGTGCCACCGGACCGGGAACGTCCCAGCACAGCGCCCTTCCCCTGACTCCGATCATGCGTGAGCGGCTCGACTCCCGGCAGTCCGCCGTCCTCACGACGCCGGCCGGCCTGACACCGGACGGCTTCCACGCGGCCGTGGCGGCGGTGCTGGGCCGACACCCGGTGCTGCGCTCGCGGATCACCACCGCCGGAGACCCGGGGAGCGCGTCCGGGGTGGAGGTGCTCCCCACCGCCGAGGCTCCCGCCCACGATCGCGCGTTCCGCGTCGACGCCTCCCGAACCGACGACGCGGAGATCGCCGAAGCCGTCGACCGCGCGCGCAAGGCGGAGGAGCCCTCCCCCGGAAGATCCACAGTGGACATCCGGTGGTTCGACGCCGGAGCGGAACGGGACGGCAGGGTTGTCGTGAACGTGCGCGGACTGCCGCTGGACGGGGAGTCCTGGCGTGTTCTGCTGTGGGATCTCGTGCGGTACTGGAGCGCCGCCGAACGGGGTGAGGCCCACAGGCCCGAACCGGTCGCCGCCTCGTTCCGCGAATGGGTGGAGCACCTGCCCCCGGAGCGCACCACCGAGCGGGAGGGCCCAGCCCCAGCCGAGGGAATGGCGTCCACCCTGGACGCGGAGCGTTTCCGTCCACTCTGGACGATTCTGCCGGAGCGCTTCCACACCACGCCCGACGAAGTCGTGCTGACGGGTCTGGCCCTGGCGCTGACCGCCACGGCCCCTCGGAGCGCCCTGGTCGTCGAGGTCGAGCGGACCGGCAGGGGTGCCGTGGGCGGCGACATCGACGTGAGCGGGGTGGTCGGCTGCTTTGGGCACCGGGTCCTCGTGCGACTCGACCTCGGATCAGTCGAGGTCTCCGACGCGCTGAGCGGAGGCGACGCCGCTGGCGCGGCCCTCAAGCGGGTCAAGGAGCTTCTTCGCACCGCGCCCGCGGCGGAGGCCGACGACCTGGACCCGGCCGAGATCAGCGTGCGCGTGGACCTCGTCGACCTCCAGCACGCGGACGGAGCCGCGCTGCCTCCTGGCTGGCGAGTGCTGGACCTGGACCTCGGAGCCGTCCCGGTGCCCCCGGGACACCTGTCCATCGAAGTCCAGGTCCTCGACGGCGGCTCGGGTCCCGCACTCTCCGTCACGTGTCGGTGGGCCACCGGGAGCAGCGCCGACGATGCGGTGCGGGAGTTGGTCGACACCTGGTTCCACGCGCTCGACGGGCTCGCGACCCACGGCGGCCGGGAGGACGCCGGCGGCCACACGCCCTCGGACTTCCCGATGGTGGACGTGAGCCAGTCCTTCCTGGACCAGTTGCGGACCCGCTGGGGGCAGTGACCCCGCATCGGACCGCCAGAGCAGTGTTGCCCCCGACCGTCGGCCGGGGGCAACACTGTCTTTTGTGGACCGTCTGGTTCGGACAGTCGCGATGTCGCCTATCCCTCGGGCCGTCGGCCCGGCAATTCGTCGGTCAGGCCGGGAACGCGGCGTCCGGGTCGGACGCGGCGTTCGACCGCCGTCCCGGCAGGATCAGGGCGCAGAGCGCGGCGACCACGAGCAGACCACTGGCGACGAGCAACGCCTGGGTGTACCCGGAGTCCACGGCCACGCGCGCCACCTCGCCCCGCGCGGAGAGCGAGGCGGTGTGCGCCGCCGAGATCGTCACCAGGGCGGCCAGGCCGAGGGACCCGCCGATCTGGCTCGCGCTGTTGAGCATTCCGGCCGCGAGGCCGGCGTCGCCCGCCGGGACGTCCCCGGTGGCCGCCGCCGCGAGCGGCACGTAGCACACGCCGACGCCCACGCTGGTGAGCACGCTCGGCAGGAGGATCTCGGCCAGGTAGCCGCCGTCCGGCGTCATCCGGCTGAACAACAGCAGTCCGACCGCGCCGACCAGCGTGCCGACGCAGATCAGCACGCGCGGCCCGGCCCGCCCCACGAGACGGGAGGCGATCTGGGCGCTCACCGTGAATCCGGCGGAGAACGGCAGGAACACCAGACCGGCCGCGGCCGCGCCGTAGCCCTGGATCTGCTGGAGGTGCAACGAGATGAAGTAGAACGACGCGTACTGCCCGGAGCAGAGCAGCAGCATCGCGAGGTTCGCGCCGGTCACCGAGCGGTGCGCGAAGATGTTCAGCCGCACCAACGGGTTTCGGGCGATCTTCGCCTCGTACCAGACGAAGCCGACCAGCAACGCGACCGCCACCGCGAAGGTCCCTGTGGTCGTCGCCGAACCCCAGGGGTGCTTGTCGGTCCGCACGACGGCGAGGACGAACGCCATCAGGCCGGAGGTGACGAGCACCGCGCCCACCACGTCCAGTCGGCGCTCACCGGCGCCGGCCGGCTCACGCGGCACCACCCGCGCGGCAAGGACGGTGAACACCATGATGGGCACGTTGATGAGGAGAACCCAGCGCCAGTTCAGGAACTCGGTGAGCAGACCGCCGAGCAGCACGCCGACCGCGCCACCGCTGGCGGCGCACGCGCTCCACACGGCGAGCGCCCGCGCCCGGCTCCGCCCTGGGGGAAACGTGGTGTTGAGGATCGTCAGCGCGCACGGGGCAAGGGCCGCCGCGGCCAGCCCCTGCAACGCCCGGGCCGCCACCAGGTGCCACGACTCCTGCGCGAGACCGCCGGCGAGGCTGGCGAGTCCGAACAGGACGGACCCCGCGCAGAGGACGAGCCGTCGGCCGTAGATGTCGGCGAACCGCCCGCCCAGCAACAGGAATCCGCCGAACGCGAGGCTGTACGCGTTGATCACCCACTGCAGCGCCGAGTCGCTGAAGCCCAACGCGTCGCGCATCGCGGGCAGCGCGACGTTGGCCACCGAGCCGTCCAGGGCGACGGTGAACTGGACGGTGCCCACGACCGCCAGCACCCAGCCCAGGCGTGCGGTCCCGGCCCCGGACTCCGTCTCCGTTGCGGTCATCCCGCTTCTTCTCCTTCGTCGTCTTCTCGTGCTCACGCCGACGGCCGGGGCGGCGGGGGGCGGCACGCCCTCCCGCCGGCCACGGCCGCCTCCGCTCGTACCCGTCCTGTTCGCCGCTCGGGAAGATCCGGGTGTCCCGGCCGCTCAGTCGTCCAGGTCGGCCTCGCCCCTGAGGACCTGGGCCTCGGTGACCCGGCCCTCGGCCAACGCCGCGCGCAGCTTGACCATGTCCTCCGCCGCCCACTCGTCGGTCGTCTTGCCCTGACGCCAGTACCCGGTCGCGCGCAGGCACCCGCGCTCCATGCCGCGCTCCCGCAGCAGGTGCCGGCGCAGGTCGCGCACCACGCCCGCCTCGCCGGCGACCCAGGCGTGCACCAGCCCGGAGGGCCACGTCAGCGACCGCACGACCTCGACCAGCGACGGCGTGCCCACCGCGGAGCGGTGCAGCCACTGGACGTCCGCGGTGGCCTCGGTGGCGAGTTCCTGCTCCTCGTCGGCGTCGGCGACCTCGATCACCGCGCGCACCGCGGCCCCGGGCGGCATGTGCTCCAGGATGGTGGCGATCGCCGGCAGGGCGCTGTCGTCGCCCACCAGCAGGTGCAGGTCGGCGTCGTCCGAGGGCAGGAACCCGCCCTTGGGGCCGGCGATGCCGAGCTGGTCGCCGGGCCGGGCCAGCCGGGCCCACTCCGAGGCCGCGCCGTGCCCGTGGATCACGAAGTCGACGTCCAGCTCGTTGGTCAGCGGGTCGTAGCGGCGCACGGTGTAGGACCGGGCGTGTGAGGGCGGGACGCCCTCCGGGTACCGCAGGCCGTTGGGCGTGAACGTCGGCAGCACCGGCACGCGCTCGCCGGGCGCGGGGAAGATGAGCTTGATGTGCTCGTCCGCCCCACGGCCGCCGGCGAAACCGGTCAGCTCGGGGCCGCCCACCCGCACCCGCGTCATCTTCGGGGTGACCTGCTCGACCCGCAGCACCGGGGCGAGGTAGGTCCTGATCTGCGCGAGCTGGCGCTGGACCTCGGCGCTGAACCCGATGCCGGGCTCGGTCTTCGGCTCGGTTTTCGGATCGGTCCTCGGCCCGGCCATCGGCGCGGTCGTCGGCTCGGTCATGGCGTGTCCTTCCCCCAAGTCCTGTTGTGGGCCTTCACGTGCGGCGCGGTCCGCTCACCCGGCGGCCGCCTTCTCGAACGCGGGCGAGAGCCGCTCGATCAGCCACGGGATGTTCGCGACCGTCGGGTGTTGCAGCGCGCTGGTCACGTTGATGTCGATGCCCAGGTAGGTGCCCCGCCGCACGGCGTTGAGCTGCTGGAACAGCGGGTGCGCCTCCAGCGCCTTCCGCGAGTCCGCCCCCGGGTAGCCGACGAGGACGAGGTCCGCGTCGAGCAGGCCGAGCATCTCCTGGCTGACCGCGCTGCCGGCGGACCCGACCTCCAGCTTCGCCACGGCCGGCGCGGGCGCGATCCCGAACTGGCGGAGGAACTGCGTGGTGTGGTTCCGCTCGTCGCCGATGGTGGCCATCCGGTCGACCGTGTAGGCGAACGTGTAGGTGTAGGTCTTGCCCGCCAGCGCGGAGAACCGGCTCTTCGCCGTCTCGACGGCCTTCTCCGTCTCGGCCAGGAGCTGCCGGGCGCGGTCGGGCACTCCGAGCACCTTGCCGAGCGTCGTCACCCGCTGCTGCCAGGAGTCGACGTTGTAGCCCTGCTCGTAGCCGACCAGCGGAGCGATCTGCGACAGCCGCTCGCGGTAGGGCTGGAGGCTGGGGCCGCCGCCGAGGATCACGTCCGGCCGCAGCGCGGCGAGCTGCTCGATCGACAGGTTGTTCAGGTCGACCAGCTTGGTCTTCTCCCGGTCCAGCCGGCCGGCCAGCCACGGCGGCACCCCGTCCTGGCCGAACTGGTCGCGGAAGGCGGCCACCGGCGTGATCCCCAGCGCGATCACGATGTCCAGGTCGGTCGGCATCAGCGCCACCACGCGGCGCGGCGGCGCCGAGAGCTGGGCCGTGCCGTACTCCTGCTGGACGCTCACCGGGAAGCCGGGGGCCGAGCCCTCCGACGGGGCCGACGTCCCGGCGCCCCCGGTGCAGGAGGCGGCCAGCAACACCCCCGCGAGCATCCCGATCCACCACACCCGGGACCGCTCGGGTGATGTCGTGCGCGTTCGCCACCGCTGTCGTGGCATCGCCACCTCCGTCCAAGGACCGACTATACGCGTATAGTAAGGCTAGGCTAACCTGTACCGAAAGCCCTGTGTCGGAAGTCCCACGGATTGCGGTGAAAATGGGCCGATGAACGCGCAGTCCCGCACCACGGGGCGAACGCCCCGGCTCTCCCGTCGCCGCATCGTGGCGCTGGCCCACGAGATCATCGCCGCTGAGGGCGTGGAGGCCCTGTCGATGCGGCGGCTGGCCCGCGAGGTGGGCACCACGCCGATGGCGCTCTACCACCACGTCCGGGACAAGGACGAATTGTTGTCGCTGGTGATGGAGGCGGTCGCGGAATCACTGCCCCGCCCGCCATTGCCGGAGGACCCGCGCGAACGCCTCATCGCTGTTTGCGTCCTGATGCGGAACGCGTTCCTGGAACACACGTGGGTGGTGCCGATCCTGGCCAGGGGCCACCTCGTCGGCCCGTCGGCGGTGTGGATGACCGAGGAGATCCTCAGCTGCCTGGTGGCCACCGGGCTGACCGTCGAGGAGGCGTTCGGCGCCCACCAGACCATCTGGAACTTCACCGCCGGCGAGGTGCTGGTGACCGCCAGGGCGCGGGTGGAGCCGGAGACCGCGTCCACCGCGCACTTCGTGGAGACCCAGGTCGCCCGGCAGGGCGCCGGGACGCTGCCCGTCCTCGGCGCGCTCGCCGGCCGCTCCCGCGAGCTGGAGGCCCGGTACAGCTACCGCGTGGGACTGGAGCAGATCCTCGACGGCGTCCTGCCGCGCCCCTGACCACCGGCCGGCCGGTGTTTCACCGAGGTGACGCGGCCGCTGAATCGATTTACCCCGACGTCACCGCGCACGCTGCCAGCGGCAACACGGACCGCCCACGCTCGTCGTCATGGCAACGCGCATCCAGCCCCATGCAACCGCCGCCTCGACCTCGGCCCACCGACACGGCCCGTGGCTGCGCGAGGTGGTCGAGCTGGCCGCCCTGTTCGTCACCGCCGGCGTGGCCCACCTGTTCGCCACCGGCGTCGGCCTGCACGCCTGGGGGCCGCTCGCCCTGGTCGGACTCGGCGGGACGATGGTGCTCGCGACCGCCGTCCACCGGTGGTGGCTGACCCGCCGCAGCCGACGCCACGCGGACGCTCCACCGGACGCGGCCGTGCTCTGGCGCCTGCGCGCCGCCGTCGACGACACCCCCGGCCGGCTCGCCGTGCTCGCCGAGAACCTCGCCCAACTGCGGGTGAACATCCGCACGATGCAGGCCCACCCCACCTACACCGGAACCGTCGACGAGTTCCTCGTGCACGCCCCCGCGACCGTGACCACCGACGACCTCGTACGCGCCGTCGCCCGCGCCGGCGCCAGGGACGCCCTGGTCACCCCGGCCGACGTGCACGACCTCAGCGACACCCCGACCAGGACCCTCACCCTCGCCACCCGACTGGCCCGCGCGCCGCGCGAGCTGCCCGCCGTGCTGGCCGCGTTGCTGGGCGCCGACGAGGTGCGCCGGCCGACACCGGAGGAGGCCGAGGACGACCTCGCCGCCGGGCCGGACGGCGCTGTGGGGAGCACGCTGCGCCTGACCACGCGCGACCAGGGCGTTCTGGTGCTGGCCCGGACGGGTATCCCGTTCACCCCCGCCGAGTTCGCCAGGGCGCGGGCGATGGCCGACCTGGCCGCGACGCTCACGCCGGCCGCCAGCGGGACGACCCGCGCCGAGGAGACGATGACCACGATCCGCCGGGCCCGGCCCGACGACCTGTCCGGGGTGCTCGACCTGCACTCCCGGTGCTCGGCCGAGGCGTTGTACCGGCGGTACCGCCAGGGCGGCCCGCCGCCCGAGCGGGAGCTCCGGCGGCTGCTCGCGCCCGAGCTGGGGCACGCCCTGGTCGTCGTGGACGACGCCGGCGAGGTGGTGGCGCTGGCGAACCTGATGTGGGACGGCGACCGCGGGGAGATCGCCCTGCTGGTGCGGGACGACCTGCACGGCCGGGGGCTGGGCGGCGCGCTCGCGCGCCGGCTGGTCGCGGAGGCCGGGTCCGCCGGGCTGCGGACCGTCTACGCGTGCACGTCCACCGAGAACACCGCCATGATCCACACGATGCGCGGCCTGGGCCTGCCGGTCGACAGCCGCGACGAGGGCGGCCAGCTCGTGCTCACGGCGCGACTGGCGGACGCCGCGCCTCGGCGGTGGTGACCGGCGGCTCCACCGGCACGTCGTGCAGGAGCTGGGCCAGCACCTCCACGCCGCGCGCCACCCTCGGCCCCGGCCGGTTGAAGTAGGCCGGGCCGTCCAGCACCCACACCCGGCCGGACCGGACCGCCGGCAGCTCCGCCCAGCCGGGCCGCTCGGTGAGCAACCTCAGCTCGGCCAGCGTGCGGTCCGGGGAGAACCCGCAGGGCATGATCACCACGACGTCGGGCCGCGCGGCCACGACCCGCGCCCAGTCGATCGGCTCGGTGTGCTCGCCGCTGCCGGCCAACAGCGGAACCCCGCCGGCCGCCTCGATCTGGTCGGGCACCCAGTGCCCGGCGGGCCACACCGGGTCCAGCCACTCGATCGCGGCCACCGTGGGCCGAGGCCGCCCCGCGACGTGCTCCCGCACCGCCGCCACCCGGGCCTGCAACCGCTCCGCCACCCCGGCGCCGACCTCGGGCACGCCCAACACCGAGCCCACCCGCACCACGCAGTCGAACACCTCGTCCAACGTCCTGGGCTCCAGGCTGACAACCCGCGTGTCACCCTCCAGCACCCGCACAGCGCCCTCGGCGCTCCGGTACGACACCGCGCACACGTCGCACAGGTCCTGGGTCAGCACCACGTCGGGCCGTAGCTCGGCGAGCCGCCCGGTGTCCAATGTGTACAGCGACGAGCCGCTGTGCCGCGCCCCGCCCACGGCATCCGAGATCTCCCGGCTGCCCATCCGCTCGGCGTCGATCCCACTCGCCGTCACGACGGGCACCGCCTCCACCCGCCCCGGCGGCCAGTCGCACTCATGGGTCCGCCCCACCAACTCGGGCAGCAACCCCAACTCCGCCACGATGTCGGTGGCCGCAGGCAACAACGACACAACCCGCACCGACCCACCCTATGCCCTAATCCACCACCGAGCCGCACATCGGGCACCCCTGTCCGTAGTACACACCCGTCACCCCAGACAACCCGCTTCACACAATCTGGTTCCGCCGTCAGAGAAACAGTCCTTCGCACTCGTCACCACGCCGCCCACCGCCTCCCGCGCTCGGGCGCGCAGGCATAGCGGACCCGCTTCATCCGGAAGGGAATGGCGAATCCTTACGGCGGTTCCCGGCAAACGGCTTGCGGGCGCCTCGCTCACGCGTAATGTGGCGCCATGATCGACTCTTGGGATCCAGCCGGGGCCGGGATTCTCCGGCTGCCCTCCGGCCGCCTCCTCAGGGGCCGAGGTCTGCGAAAACCACTGCCCCCGGGACCGACACCGACCTTCGCCGTCCACCTGCTCGGCAGCACACCCCCTGCCGTCCCGTGGGAGAGCCGCTGGCTGCGCTGGCCCGACTTCTGGCTGCCCACCGACCGGAACCAGGCACGCGAACTCCTGTGGGAAGCCTGGGACCGCGCCGAAACCGAACGCGTGGAGGTCGCCTGCGGCGGTGGCCGAGGCCGGACCGGCACCGCCCTGGCCTGCATCGCCATTCTCGACGGGGTTTCGCCCCGCGACGCGGTCGCCTACGTCCGCCACCACTACGACCGACACGCCGTCGAAACCCCGTGGCAGAAGCGCTACGTCGCCCGCTTCACCGCGCCGACTCTCCAGTAGTCCGAGAGACGGGAGCACGACGAGGCCAACACCGAGCCCCACAGTCCTCAGAGGACTGATCTGGAACCTGGGCCCCAGAACGGGATCCGCCAATTCTTCTGCGGATCAAGGAGTTCTGGCTCGGTGACACCCCGGCAACACCTGCCTGAGCCCCAAACGCCTCGTCGGCTCCCGCTCCGGTCGGCCACCACGCCCCTCAAGAAGAACACCCGAACCCCACGCTCACCTGATCCCCAGGCAGCGAGCGGGAAGCACCCCCGACGAAACCCACAACCAAGGCCACAGACGGCGAGCAAAAGGGTGCGACCCGGCCGGACTCAAGAATTCCCGCACAGCCTCGCGCGAAGCGCCGAGGCCCCAACCCACACCAGGCGGAGGACACAGGAGTTCTCGCGCAGCCTCGCGCGAAGCGCCGAGGCCCCGCCCGCGCAAGGGAAGCCGGCCTCCGGCGAAGCCGTGAGGCCAGAGAAGCCGTACGGGGCAAAAGCGAGCGGCCTCGCGCGAAGCGCCGAGGCCCACCAAAAATGACCAGCCGTTCGTGGGGGGTCTGGGGGCTCGGCCCCCCAAAACAACAGCGAAAGAGCCCTGTACCGACACCTCGGTACAGGGCTCTCCCAGCTCTGTAGCCCCGACGGGATTTGAACCCGCGCTACCGCCTTGAGAGGGCGGCGTCCTAGGCCGCTAGACGACGGGGCCTTGCTCGCTGACGTGGAGAACCGTAACAGACCGCGCGGAGGTGCTCCAAATCGGGGATCTCCGACCGGGGGGCTCGCCCGGTCGGGTGCGGGCCGACCGGGGGCGGAAGGCGTTGTGGCGCAAGGGAAGTGTGGTCAGCGGTCGCGGCGGTCGAGATCCAGGTCACGCAGTTGGCTGCGGGAGGTGACGCCGAGTTTGGGGAACACCTTGTAGAGGTGGTAACCGACGGTGCGGGGGCTGAGGAAGAGTTGGGCGGCGATCTGCTGGTTGGTCATGCCCTGGGCGGCGAACCGGACGATCTGGAGTTCGCGCGGGGTGAGCTGGGACACGGCGGCGGTGGCGGCGACCGGTTCGGCGCCCCGGTGGCCGGCGGCGCGCAGTTCGGCGCTGGCGCGCTCGGCCCATGGGGCCGCGCCGAGCAGGCGGAAGTGGGTCAGCGCGGTGTGCAGGTGCTCCCGGCCGGCCTTGACCCGGCGGCTGCGGCGCAGCCACTCGCCGAACAGCAGGTGGGTGCGGCCGACCTCGAACGGCGAGGCCGGCGACTCGTCCAGGGCCTGGCGGAACAGCCGTTCGGCCGCCGCGCCGGTGGCGACGAGGGCGGCGCAGCGCCGCAGCAGCCCCCGGTGCTGGGGCAGGTCGAGCACGCCGACGCGGTCCTCGAACTGGCGGAGCGCGGCCCGGGCCTGGGCGTGCTCGCCGGCCCGGGACAACGCCTCGACGAGGTCGGGCAGCACCAGCCAGGAGACCATGAAGTGCTCGGCGGGCTGGCCGGGCGCGAGCACCTCGCGCAGCAGGGAGGCGGCGTGCGCGGGCTCGCCCTCGCCGAGGGCGCACATCCCGAGCGCCCAGTGCGCGGTCGCGACGGCGGAGGCGATGCGCCGGGGGACGGCGGAGCGCAGCGACCCGTCGGCCAGCTCGCGGCAGCGGGCGAAGTCGCCCCGGACGGCGGCAACCCAGGCGAGTTGCGCGCGCAGGTGGCAGGCGGCCCCGAGCTGACCGGTGTCGTCGGCCAGCGCCAACGCCTCGCTGGCGTTGGCGATCGCGCTGGTCCACCGCCCGGTGGTGAGCTGGAGCGCGGTGAGGGGCGCGACGGCCATGGGCAGCGCGCCGGCGGCCCCGCGCGTCCGGAGCATCACGACCGCGCGGTCGTGCCCGTCCAACGCCGCCTCGGCGTCGCCCAGCAGTTGGGGCAGGAACGTGGGCGGCCAGACCCAAGGCTTCGGGTCCGAGCCCTGCAACCAGGCCAGCAGGCCGGCGTCGAGCACGTCGGCGGAGGCGGCCGTCTGCTCCCCCGCCGGCAGGCCGCCGAGGAACCGCAGGTGCTCGCGCAGTTCTCCGGCCGGGCCGCTCAGGACGGGGTCGAGCTGCCCGATCAGGCCGCTGATCTCGACCAGGGTGGCCGGGTCGCTGCCGACCCACGCCGAGCGCGCCGCCATGACCAGCATCTCGCCGGCCAACGTGGCGTCGGCCCGCATGACCAGGCGCGCCCCCTCCACCAGGATGCGGCAGGCGGTGGCCGGCGAGCTGCTGGCGTGGGTGATGGCGCCGCGCACGCGGGCGGCCCTGCCCCGCAGCGCGGGGTCGGTGGTCATCGACTCGGCCCGGTCGAGCAGCATCCCGGCCCGGCTGGCCTCGGCCGCCGACCACGCGCACTCGGCGGCCTGGACCAGCCAGCACGCGCGGGCCTTCGGCGACGACGCCAGGGCGGCGGCGCGCTCCAGCGCGCTGGTGGCCGCCGCCACGCCGCCCGCGCGCCGGGCGCGCCCCGCCACCTCGGCCAGCTCCTGGGCGACGCGGTCGTCGCTGCCGACGACGGCGGCCGCGCGGTGCCACACCCGCCGGTCGTCGTGCGGGTCCAGCGCCCCGGCCAACGCCAGGTGCGCGGCCTGGCGCTCGGGGAAGCTCGCCGCCTGGTAGAGGGCCGAGCGCACGAGGGGGTGCCGGAACCGCAGCTCCCGGCCGTCGACCGAGATCAGTCCGACGTCCACGGCCGGCGACAGCGCCTCCAGCCCACCGGGTCCGGCCCCGGCGGCGGCCAGGACGATGGACAGGTCGCCGCTGTCCTCCGCGGCCGCCAGCAACAACATCGCCCTGGTCCGCGCGGGCAGCCGGGTGGCGCGGTGCAGGAACAACCGTTGCAGCCGCTCGCTGAGCGGGAGGTGCTCGGGCAGCGGAGCGCTGCCCTGCAACTGCTCCGCGCTCAGCGCCGTGGGCAGTTCGAGCAGCGCGAGCGGGTTGCCGGCGGCCTCGTGCAGCAGGCGTTCCCTGGTCGCCGCCGCGGTGCCCGGCATGGCCTGGGCGAGCAGCCGCTGGGCCGCCGCCGCGGCCAGCGGCCCCACCCGCAGTTCGGGCAGGCCGGGCGCGCGGAACGGCCGGGCGTCGTCGTCCCTGGCGGCCAGGACGAGCGCGATGCCGTCGGCGTCGAGCCGCCGGGCCAGGAACAGCAGGACGTCGGCCGAGGCGCCGTCCAGCCAGTGCGCGTCGTCCACGAGCACCAGCAGGGGTCGGCTCTCGGCCGCGTCGGCGAGCAGGGTCAGGACGGCCAACGCCACCAGGAACCGGTCGGCGGGGGCGTTCTCCAACCCGAAGGTGGCCCGCAGCGCGGCGGCCTGCGGGCCGGGCAACCGGTCCACCCGGTCCAGCAACGGCCGCAGCAACTGGTGCAGCGCGGCGAACGGCAGGCCGGCCTCGGTCTCCACGCCGGCCGCGCGCAGCACGCCGACCTTGGTCGACGCCTGGCGGGCGAGGTCGTTGAGCAACGCGCTCTTGCCGATGCCGGCCGCGCCGCGCAGGACGAGGGCGCCGCTGCGGCCGACCAGGGCCCTGCTGACGAGCTCCGCCAGTTCCCGCTGCTCCCGCTCACGACCTACCAACACGAAGCGTAGTTTATCCACTACAGGGTGAATGCCAGTCGGGTGACTGATGACAGGTGGTCGCGGTTGCTCCGTTCAGGCGTAGTCGCCACTGCACAGGCTGGCACGGACGTCCCATTGCAAGACTCGTCAACAGCCAGATGCTTGCAACAACTGTCACTGCGAAGACTGGTACCCGCCACCACCACGGCGAGGGGAGGGCGGTCCAGCGGTGCGAACCTTCCGACCGACCTCGCGTGTCCTCCGGTGGCCGGTTCCGCGTGCGTCCGCCCCGCCCGGCGTCCCCTGCGCCGCCCACCCCGCTCGCGTCCCCCGCACCGCCGTCCGACCTGGAGGTCGACACCCGTGAGCCTCGACGCCCTGGTTCCTCCCCAACGCACACCTGGCTGGAGGAGTCGCGGGTCGCAGTCCCCACCGCGCGTCGACGTCCTCACCGGGTCCCACCCGCCGCACGAGGTGGAGCGGGTCGTCGACGACTCGGCCGGCGAGTTCGGGGCGGAGCCGGCCCGCGCGTGGCGCGACCGCCCGTCGCCCGGCACGACCACCGCCACCTTCGTCCTCGACGTGGACGGCGAGCGGGTGGAGGTGCACGTCGTCCCGCTGCACGGCGGGGCGCCGGAGACCGTGCGGGCGGTCGTGCCGCCGGTCTCGCGCTGGCAGGTCGTGATCCACGTCGCCGGTCAGCCCGGCGGGCGGGCCGAGGCGGTCGCGCGGTGGCTGGGCGCCGAGCTGCGGCAGCGCGGCGCGAGCTTCACCGACGCCGAGCTCAAGACCCTGTGGTCGGCCATGCCGCTGCTGGCCCACTACGCGACGCCCGAGCCCGCACTGGCCGACTGGGCGCTGGTCTTCCGCGACGCCTACACCGAGAACAGCGTCGGGTTCCTGCTCGCCGCCGAACGGGCCGGCCTGCGGCGCGAGTGGATCTACGCGTTGTCCACCGGCGACCAGACGCTGCGCAGGGACCGCGTGCACGCCTGGTTCCTGCGGCGCGGCTACCGCAGCGACGTGCTCGACGACCGGGTGACGGGCGGCGGCCTGGTCACCCCCGCCGACAGCCGGCAGGCCAGGGCCACCCGGGCCTCGGTGGAGGAGTTCACCCGCAGGGCGCACGCCGCCGGCCGGCGCGTGCTCGTCATCGACCACGGCGGGGCGCTGTCGGCCGGCGCCGGGCTCGGCGTGGGCCGACCGGACGCCGCCGTGGAGCTGACCTCCGCCGGGCTGGCCCGCGTCACCGCCGCCGACCCCGGTTTCCCGGTGTTCGACCTGGCGCACTCCCGCCTGCGAGCCCAGCTCGGGCACAGCGAGATCGCGGACGCGTGCCTGCGGCGGCTGCGGTCGCTGCTGCCCGGCGAGAAGTTCGTCGGCCGGCGGGTCCTGCTCGTCGGCTACGGCGCCCTCGGCTCCCGGCTCGCCGAACGCCTGAGATCCACCGGCTGCCGGGTGCTCGTCGTCGACCCCGACATCGGCGCGCTGGTCCAGGCCGCGGAGCGGGGGTTCGAGACGGCGCGCACGGTGCGCGCCGCGCTCGACCGGTCCCGGCCGTTCCTGGTCGTCGGCTGCCTGGGCAGCCCGGTGCTGGACCCCGCCGAGCTGTCCCTGCTGCCGGACGGTGTGCTGCTGGCCGGTTTCACCCCGCAGGACTTCGCGCCGCTGTCCGACGGCCGGGGCGAGCTGGCCGCGACGGCCGTGCCCGGGGTCGGGGTGCGCTACACGTCGGCGGGCGGAGCTGGAATGCTGTTGCTCGGCGACGGACGGTGGCTGGGCCTGTTCGAGGACGAGGGCATCCCGAACCGGGGCTCGGACGTGTTCCGGGCGGGACTGCTCATCGCGGCGCGGGAACTGTGCCGGCAGGCCGCCGACCTGCCGGCGGGCGTGCACCTGCGCCCGGTCGACGAGGCACTGGACGCCGCCGGCCTGTTCGACGCCTACTACGACGAGTACCTCGCCTGATCCCCGATCCCCAACCCCCGATCAGAGCACCGGTCAGATCGCCGGTCACCGCTCGGTCACCGCCGGTTCCCCCGTCCGGCCCCGCACCCGATCCCCGCCCGCTCTCTGCTGATCCCCGGCCCGCTCCCGAGGTTTCCGGAGACCCGATGACCACCAGGCTGGTCCCGTCCGCCACCCACGACCGCTCGCTCCGCCTCGCCGCCGTCCTGGACCGGTGCGCGATGAGCTGGGAGCGCACCGGCGTGCGGCACTTCGCCGAGCTGGCCCGGCGTCTGGTGCGGCACGCCGAGCCCCGCCCTGGAGACCACGTCCTGGACGTCGCCTGCGCCGCGGGGGAGGCCCTGGTGCTCGCCGCGGGGGCCGTCGGCCCGTCCGGGACGGTCATCGGCATGGACGTCTCGGCGCACATGACGCGCCGGGCCGCGCGGGCGGTGGTCGACCACGGCCTGGCCAACTGCTGGGTGGCGACGGGGGACGTGGCGGCGGGGCCGCCGCACCCGATCCCGTTGGCGGACGGCGCTTTCGACGTCGCCATGGCCGGGATCGCCACCTGCCTGTCGCCGTGGCCGGAGCGGGTGGCGGCGCGCTGCGCCGAGCTGTTGCGCGCGGGCGGCCGGTTCGCCCTGCCCTGGTGGGGGCTGCCGGACCCGAGGTGGATCGCCGCGCTGGACGCGAGCGTGCGCCACCACCAGGCGGAGTCCGCGCACTGGCTCGCCATGGATAGTCCTTTTTGGACGGTCGAGTCGGTGCACGAGATGCTGCGCGCCGCCGGGTTCGCCTCGGTGCGCACCAGCGAGGAACCGTTGCTGACCCGCTTCACCGGCCCCGAGCAGTGGTGGGCGTGGGTGTGGTCGACCCCGGCCCGCGAGTTCTTCGAGAGCCTGCCGCACCACCTCGTGCCGGTCATCCACCGCGAGGTCTGCGCGGCGCTGGCGGCCCTGCGCGAGCCGGACGGCAGCCTGCTGTGCCGCTCGGTCGCGCGGTTCACGGTGGCCACGACGCCGCGCTGACGCGACCCGCCCCGCGACCGGCACGCTCTGGGAAAAGGGTGACGGAAAAACCGCGCACCGCACCCGTCCGACCGGTTGCGCCGTGGACCGAACGACTGAACACCTCTTCCGAACCATCCATTTCCCGTGGCCCGTTCGGCCCCATTCTTTCGGAAAACAACTGCCACCGCGCGCCGGGGTGGTGATCATTCGCGGTGACGTCTCCTCGACAGATCTTTCCGTTGGGCCGAACCGGTGAGCCCGAAAGCCGAGCGCCCCCCTTTCGGCCCAGCCCCGGTGACTGCCCTGGCCAGACCCCGCACGTGAAGCCAGCCACCCCGCCTCCGAAGTGGCAGCTCAGCGCGCCGAATTCGACCGCAGCCGCCTGGGCCACACTGCTCCAGTCGAGCGATTCAATGGCTATACGTGTATACAAGAGGAGGGGGCGCACTATTGTCTGCGGCGTCGGAACGCGACCGACGGGGCCTTTGCCGATCCCACGGCGAACAGTGGTCGCGTGCCACCGCATCCGACTGCTTTGGGGGCTACCGAATGGGTTATCTGCACCGCGTCGTCGAAGGCCTGAAGGCCAATGCCGGAGGCGAGGCGCTCGTCTCGGCCGACCGCCGGCTCACCGGCGCCGAGACGCTTGAGGAGATCCACCGCACCGCACGCGCCCTCGCCGCCCAGGGCCTGCGGCCCGGCGACGGCGTGGTCACCCTGCACGGCAACGGGGTCGAGGCCGTGGTGCTGCGGATCGCCGTCCAACTGCTGGGCTGCCGGTACGCCGGGCTGCGGCCCGTCTTCGCCACCAGGGAGAAGGCGAACTTCCTCGCCGAGGCCGAGGCGGCCGCGTTCGTCTACCAGCCGGACATGGCCGACGAGGCCGCCGAGCTGCTGCGCGAGGTGCCGACCCCGCGCGTGCTCTCGCTGGGTCCCGCGCCGCTGGGCGAGGACCTGGTCGCCCTCGCCGGCGCGCAGTCCGCCGAGCCGGTGGAGTTCACCGCCGACGAGCGCGCGGCGACCGCCGTCGGCTTCACCGGCGGCACCACCGGGCGCGCCAAGGGCGTCTGCCGGGCGCCCTTCGACCTGGAGGCGTGCCTGGACGCCTCGCTGACGATCTTCGGCGAGGGGCCGTGGCGGTTCCTGGTCTGCATCCCCATCGCCGACCTCGGTGGGGAGATGGCGGAGTGGACGCTGGCCGCCGGCGGGACCGTGGTGCTGCGGGAGGACTTCGAGCCGGCCGACATCCTCGCCACCATCGGCGCCGAGCGGACCACGCACGTGTTCTGCGCGCCGGGCTGGGTCTACCAGCTCGCCGAGCACCCCGCGCTGGCCGACGCCGACCTGTCCTCGTTGACGCAGATCCCCTACGGCGGCGCGCCCAGCACGCCGGCCAGGATCGCCGACGCGCTGGAGAAGCTGGGCCGCCCGCTCCTGGTCCACTGCTACGGCTCGCAGGAAGGCGGGTGGATGACCTGGCTCTCCGCCGAGGACCACGTCCGCGCTGACCGCTACTTGCTCAACTCGGTGGGCAAAGCGCTGCCCGGCACGGAGATCGCCATCCGGGACCAGGACGGCGCGGACCTGCCGGTCGGCACCGTCGGCGAGGTGTGCGTCCGCTCGACGATGCTCATGCGCGGGTACTGGCGGCTGCCGGAGCTGACGGCCAAGACCGTGCGCGACGGCTGGCTGCACACCGGCGACCTCGGCCGGCTGGACACCGAGGGCTACCTCTACCTCGTGGACCGCGCCAAGGACGTGATCATCGTCGAGGCGTACAACGTCTACTCGCAGGAGGTCGAGCACGTCCTCACCGGCCACCCCGACGTGCGGTACGCGGCGGTGGTCGGCGTGCCCGACCACGACACCACCGAGGCCGTCTACGCGGCCGTGGTCCCCGCCGAGGGCGTCGGGGAGATCGACGTCGACGAGCTGCGCGCGCTGGTCCGCACCACCCTCGGCCCGGTGCACGAGCCCAAGCACCTCGACGTCGTCGACACGATCCCGACGACCCCGCGCGGCAAGCCGGACAAGTCGGCGCTGCGCACCCGGTGGCGCGCGGCGCAGCGCGCCTGACCCCGGTCCGGCCGCCGGGCAGCGCCAACGCCGGGCGCGCCGGACCCACGGCTCGCACACTTCCACCCGCGTGCCGACCGCGTCGGTCGGCAACGAGGGGCGACCCCGCGCGCGCCGCGCGTCCGCCCGGCGGGGCCGGCGCGCGCAGACTCTGGAGGACCTGTGTCCACTCAGGACTATCGCGAGGTGCTGGAGGAGATCCGACCGCGGCTGGTCGACCCGGCGGAGCGGGTCAGGGACACCCTGCCCGACCGCGTCCGGGCCGCCTTCGCCGCCCTGCCGAGGATCGGCGACCCGGACGACCCGTGGCTCGGCCAGCCCGAGCCGGACCGCTCGTGGCTGCGGGAGTACGAGCGGCTGCCCTCGGGGCCGACGGACGCGGACGAGGTGCTGCGCGCCGCGACCGCCGGCCTTGCCGGCCAGTTCCGGTGGTTCGCGCCCACCGCCATGTTCAACATCGGCCCGGCGCCGCTGGTGGACTCGATCGCCATCCGCGCGGTCGTCGACACCTACAGCCCCAACGCGTTGTGGGACTTCTGCTCCTCCGGCGTGCTGGCGATGGAGCGGCAGCTGGGCCGACAGCTCGCCGCGCTGGCCGGCTGGGCGACCGAGGAGGCGGCCGGCGTCACCACGTTCGGCGGCAAGACCGGCCTCACCTACGCGGTGCGGCTCGGCCTCAACCGCTGCTCACCCGGTGTGTCGAGCCGGGGGGTGGTGGCCACGACCGGGGGCCGGACCCCCGTGGTAATCGCCACCGACCACGTGCACGACTCGCTGGAGCAGGTGTGCTCGCTGCTCGGGCTCGGCTCCCGCGCCGTGGTGCGGGTGCCCAGCGCCGGGCCGGAGGTGCCCGTCGACCCGGGGGAGCTCGGCCGGGCCGTCGCGGACCTGGTCGGGCGGGGCGTGCCGATCGCGTGCGTCGTCCTGTCCGGCGGCGACATCGGCCAGAACGCGATCGACCCGGTGGGCGCGGTCGTGCGCGAGCTGGACCGGGTGCGCGCCGAGCACGACATGGCCTACCGGCCGTTCGTGCACTTCGACACCGCGGTGAGCTGGGTGTGGTTGTTCTTCCGCGACTACGACTTCGCGGGCAACCCGCTGGGCGTCGACGCGACCACCCTGGCCCAGTTGCGGACCGCGACCGCCGCGATCGCGGAAGTGTCCACAGCGGACTCGATGACGGTCGACTTCCACAAGACCGGCTGCGTCTCGTACGCGGCGACGGTGTACGTGGTCAGGGACGCGGCCGAGCTGTACTCGGTCAACGAGGACGAGCCGCGGCCGCACGAGTGGCGGCCGGAGGGCCAGAACCTGGTGCACCACACCATCGAGCACTCCCGCAGCGGCGCGCCCGTCCTCGCCTCCTGGCTGGCGTTGCAGAGCCTGGGCGTCGACGGTTTCCGGTCCTACCTGGCGAACATGCTCGCGACCAACAACAGGTACCGGGAACTCCTCCCCCAGTACGGGTTCGAGCTGCTGAACCCGGCCACCACCGGGCTGTGCTCGATCTACTGGCCGGTCGCGCCCGGTGGCCCGACGACGTTCGACGAACTGCTGGCCTCGAACTCGACCACGATCGACGACGCCAACCGCTACACCTACGCGCTGTACCGCATTCTCGGCGGTTTCGAGGGAAACCCGTACGCGAGGGTCGTCCTCGGCTACCTCCCCGCCCAGGGCCGGGGACGGGACGGCGACCCGGTCGCCGGCCTGCGGCTGCTCCCCTGCTCGGCCTTCACCGACCGGGACACCGCCGAGCTGCACGCCCAGCGGATGGGCGAGGTGAAGAAGGGCTTCGACGTCGCCGTCCGCTACCGCGAGGGGCGACTGGGCCGCGTTCCACTGGACCACGTCCCCGAGTGACCACGGCTTGGGATTTGTTGGCACAGCAGCGGAATACGTTCTCGGCCAGCGTAGAGCGCGTCATGCCGCCGGTGCGCCGAACGATCAGGCCTCAGCTGTCTGCAAAAGGACCAAAGACGGTCGATGCCTGGTTTCGGCCCACGCACCACGTGACCGGTTGCCGCGATCCCTCCACTGTGGAGGGATCGCGGCAACCGGGATGCTGACGGGTCACGCCGGCCCGCGATGCGAGCACGAGCACCGCCGCCGAGGGTGGGCCAGACCGAGGGTCTGACCGCACCACCGGCCACCACTCCAGCGGCGCGTGATCACCAGGGGCCGGGCGGCTGGGCCGAGCGGACCGCCTCGCGCAGGGCGTCGATCGTCGCCCGGACCGCCGGCACCCGCACGTGGTCGGGCCAGGCGACGATCGCGATCTCCCGGTGCGTCGTGGGGCTCAGCGGCCGGACGGCCAGGTCGGTCCGCCGCACGCTGCTGAGCACCAACGCGGGCGCGGCCGCGACGCCGAGGCCCTTGGCGACCAGGCTCTGCACGGCCACGTTGTCGTCGGTGGAGAAGGCGATGTCCGGGGTGAAGCCGGTCTCCTCGCACACCCGCACGAGGTGCTGCTGGCAGCGGGGGCAGCCGGCGATCCAGGACTCCCCCGCCAGGTCGGCGAGCCGCACCGAGGTCCGGTCCGTCAGCGGGTGCCCGCCCGGCAGCAACGCCACCAGCGAGTCGGACACCAGCGGCACGCGGACGAGGTCGGCGGTGTCGTCCCCGTCGTCGGCGTCGCCGGGGTAGGAGAACGTCAGCGCGAGGTCGCACTCCCCCTCCCGCACCAGCCGCACCGACTCCGGCGGCTCGGCCTCGGTCAGCGACAGCCGGATGCCCGGGTGCCGGGCCCGCATCGTCGCCGCCGCGCTGGGCACCATGGTCGCGCTCGCGCTCGGGAACGAGACCAGCCGGACGTGCCCCGACTGGAGGTTGGCCATCGCGGTGAGCGTCGCCTCGGCGGCGGCCACGCCGCTGAGGATCGCCTGGGCGTGCCGCACCAGCTCCCGCCCCGCCTCGGTGAACACGATCCGCCGCCCCGCCCTGGCCACCAGCGGCGTGCCGTAGCAGCGCTCCAGCGCCTTCATCTGCTGGCTGATCGCCGGCTGCGTGTAGCCGAGGTTCCGCGCGGCGGCGGAGTACGAGCCGGTGCGCGCGATCTCCCGCAGCACGCGCAGGTGGCGGAGCTCCAACATTCGTCAACCATTACCACGGCTTGGAGAGGGCGGCCCAGCCCGCACCCCGGCTAATAGGTCGCCCACCTGCTCCTATAAGCCGCGCTTGGGGAGGAGGAGGTGAAGGGTAATTGGACCGCGCGCGCGACGCGCCGCCATGCTCGGAGCCAGAACGCGGCGAACGGAGAGCGAAATGCTGACCCCGGCGATGCGGGAGTTCGTGGCCGATCTGGAGCGAATGCATTCCGCTGATCTCGACCCGGAAGCCAGGGCGGAACAGGCGGCGCGACGTCTCGGGGAACTGCTGCGGAACGAGAACGTCCTGGACGCTCGGCACATGGAGCCCGACCCGAAGGCATATCGGCAGCACCTGGTCCACGTGGACCCCGAAGGCCGGTTCTCGGTGGTGGCGCTGGTGTGGCTGCCCGGCCAGGAGACGCCGGTGCACAGCCACGTCTGCTGGTGCGTGGTCGGCGTGCTCCGGGGGCGGGAGCACGAGGTGCGGTACCACTTCGACGCCGAGGCCGGCGTGCTCACCGAGACCGGAGCCGAGTGGAACGACCCGGGCGAGGTCTGCTGGCTGGTGCCGCCGGACGAGGACATCCACAAGGTCAGGAACTGCGGCGACGCGCTGGCCGTGTCGATCCACGTGTACGGCGCGAACATCGCCGAGCGGGGGACGAGCATCAACCGGGTCTACGACGAGCCGGTCCGCGCGCACGCCTGAGCCCCCCCGGGCCGACGCCTCACCGGTTCGAGAGCGTCGGATCGCCTTGTCGGCGCAATATCGGCCCAACAACGTCACCCAGCGTCCGACAGCTCACCCCGAAAAGGGGATACGCCACTCGTGGCGAGGTCCGCCGTCAGGCGGATAGAGTCAAGCCCTTCCGACCTGGCGCACGGAAGGTGAAGACCGGTGGTAGGGCGCTGCCTGGACGCGGCGGGATTGCGCGACCCCCGTCTGCGGTCCGCCTACGGGGAATGTTTTCGGATCGGCCGGGAACGCGACTGCGGATACCGCGCTCTCCTGTTCTGGTTACCGCCGGTCAAACGACCGTACTATTCCGCGCTCGGCGCGTTCATCACCTACACCGACGACATTCTGGACGACGTCCGGGTGAGCGTGGAGCTGCGCGCCGAGCGCTACGACCGGTGGCTGCGCCGGCTCGGCGCGGTGCTCGCCGGCCAGCCCACCGAGCCCGCCCGCTCCGAGCACGAGCGCCAGGGCGAGCTGCTGGCGCGGGCGTGGGCGCACACCATGCGGACCTGGGACATCCCGGAGGACGCCGTGCACGCCGCGCTGACGGCGTGGCGGGCGGACCTCGACGCCATCGAGTTCGCGACCTACGGCGAGTTCGAGCGGTACGTGCACGCCGTGTCGTCGACGACCGCGGGCTGGGCCAACACCATGCTGGAGCCGCGCAGCGAGGACGCCGCCCGGCTGCTCGTGCCGATCAGCGTCGCGCTGCAGCTCATCGACTGCGTGCACGACCTCGTGGAGGACCTGGCGCTCGGCCGGCTGTACCTGCCCCTGGAGGACCTCTACCGGTTCGACCTGGAGCGCATCGACCTGGAGCGGGCGGCCCGCGAGGGGCGGTGCCCGCCCGGCGTGCGGGCGCTGTTCCGCTTCCAGGCGGCCCGCGCGCGCCGGTTGGTCGAGCAGGGCTGGGGCTACTGGGACCTGGTGCACCCCGCGAACCGGGAGTTCCCCTGGCTGTTCACCCACCTGTCCCTGCTGTTCCTGGACGAGCTGGAGCACGTCGACTTCGACGTGTTCGCCCCGACCGGGTGGCGGGACACCGCGCGCCGCGTCCGCGTGGTCGCCCGGTCCTACCTGCGTGCCGTGTGGTCGCGGCGGGCCGGCGCGTTCGGCCGCCCCACGCCCACCTCGGCGGGGTCGTGAGGCGCACGCCAGGCGGTCCGGCGGGCCCATCCCCTGTCCACAGTGGACATTCATGCCGGCGGGTCGGACGTCCTCGTCAGAACCCCGCGACGTGGCTCGGGTCGTCACAGGTGACCGGGGTGCGGGCCTCGGCGCGCAGGGTCACGGCCGGACCGGACCTCGTGCGCACCGTCTGCCAGATCGAGTCGCCCCTGCTGGCCACGATCAGGTTCGTCACGTGCCAGTACTCCATGGCGTCCTCGTCGTCGAAGTCGACGACCCGCCGGTCGTTCGGCGGCACCACCGGCAGGTCGGCCGCCCTGGCCTCCAGCTCCCCGCCCAGCCAGTTCGCGACCTCGTCGGGGCTGTGCAGCACGACGTAGCGCCGGCTGCCCTCCACGAAACCGTGCCAGTGCACGCAGTCCTCGACCCACGTCGACTCGATCGCCCGGGTGTGCAGCGGGGGCCACGGCGGAACGAACTCGGGATATCCGTCCACGCGAGGTTGCATCGGTCACCGGCCGGGTCGGGTGAAGCCCGGACCGGGGAAGATCGCCCAGGTGTCGGCGACCGGTGCGGACGACGGCGGCGGCCGGACCGCGCCGGATCGACGCGCCGTCACCGCCGGCTCGACCGCCCCGGTGCGGCCGGCCAACGCCCGGCGCAACGCCTCGTGGCGGGGCGCGTCCGCCGGAGCCGAGCGGGAGCCGCACAGCGCCGGAGCCGCCGACATTTGGTCCACTGTGGACACCAGCGCCCTGACCGGCGGAGCGGGCGTCCGCCGAGTGGCAGAACGGCGGCCACGCGGCGTAACCTCCGGCCGCTGGGTCGCCCACTGTCCACCGAGGCCGAGGAGGTCGCCGTGTCCGCTGCCACCCCACCCGAGCGGGTGGTGCTGCTGGACGAGCACCGACGTCCGGTCGGCACGGCGGACAAGCGGGAGGTCCACCACACCCGCACCCCGCTGCACCTGGCCTTCTCCTGCTACGTCTTCGACGGGCGCGGCAACGTGCTGGTGACCCGCAGGGCGCTGGCCAAGCGCACCTGGCCGGGCGTGTGGACCAACTCCTTCTGCGGCCACCCCGCGCCCGGCGAGGCCCTGCCCGACGCGGTGCGCCGCCGCGCCCGGCACGAGCTCGGCCTCGACCTGGCCGGCGTCGAGCTGGTGCTCCCCGACTTCGCCTACCAGGCCACCGCCCCGGACGGCACGGTGGAGAACGAGTTCTGCCCCGTCTTCCGGGCCGACGCCGCCGGCGATCCGCTCGCCAACCCGGACGAGGTCCTGGAGTGGCGGTGGATCCCCTGGCCCGAGCTGGCCGCGCTGGGCAGGGTCGCGCCGTGGACGCTCAGCCCGTGGGCCGCCGAGCAGCTTCCGCTGCTGGCCGAGGCGTTCGCCGACTGACAGCACCGCCAGGGGGCCACCCGGCGACCGTCAGGGACGCACGAGGTCGTCCAGCGCCGAGCGCCACAGGAACTCCGACAGGTCGGCCTCGGTCGGCGTCTGGTCACCCACCACGTCCCACAGGCAGGCGCACGAGGACAGCCCGCTGTCCAGGACGCACAGGACGACGCCCATCGCCCGCACCGCACTGGCCGTGGCCGTCACCCCGGCCCTGCCGGGCACCGCGATGTGCTCGGCCACCCGCGCGACCGCGAACCGCTCCAGCGTCGAGTTGCGCCGGAGCCGCAGCGCCTGTCGCACGACCGTGGCCGTGGCGACCCGCCGCCGGGGCCGCAGGCCCACCAGCACCCTGGCGACCAGCGCGAGCCGGCGGCAGCACGGCGCGCTCGGACCGGAGCGCAGGGTCTCCCAGATCGGGGCGCCGACCACGGCGACGAAGCGCTGGTGCGCGGCGCGGCGCCAGGCCACGCTCGCCGCTCGTTCCGCCACCGTGACGACACGGAACCGGTGCAGGTCGACCACGCCGTTCGTCGGCGTCGTCGGGGCTGTCGGCGGGCCGACACCGTTCGCCGACACCACGGTCGCCGGGGACGGTGTGGCGGGTTCCTCGCCGGAACCAGCCCCGGAACCAGCGCCGGCCTCGGCGTCGAGCTGGGCGTGGAGATGACAACGGCCCGTCGCCGGCGTCACCCGCCGGCGGCAAGGCCAACCCTTTCGGGTCGGGGCCTCGCACAGGTGCACCACCGCATGGTCGCACCGCGTGGCGTCGCCGTCATGTGCCGAACGTCGGCGAAAGGGGAGCAATCCGGGACTGGCGGCCACGCCGGCGGGCGTTCCCCCGTTCGCCGGCTGGCGCGGGCGCCGCCGGTCGTGATCAACCCGGTCAGGCCCGGACAACGCTGGTCCCGGGACCGCCGGCGACCGCCCCCGGCAGGGAAATGCGGGGCGAACCGAACACGAACAGTGGTGAACGTTGGGCCAGCCGGGAGCCGCGATCTCACCCCTTCCAGCGCCACCACCCTGCGTAACGAACCGAGCGCAATGGTTGAGAATGTGATGTGCATCGCAGAACCTCACGGCGGTGCGGTGGACGCGCCGGGACCCCGCGAGCCGGGGCAGCCCGACCGACGAGAAGGGAAGCGACAAGGCCATGTCCGCTCAGCAGTGGTCGACCCAGTGGTACGCGTTCAGCGCCGGCTCCACCGGGATCACGGGCGAGCCCCGGCGCGGGTGGGAGCCGGTCGCGGTCCAGGACTCCGTCGACCCGCTGACGCGGTGGGTGAGCCGGACCGCCACGGACGCCCCGGCCGTCGTCGAGGACACGACCCAGCTGTGGGAGACGCGGAACGCGTTCTTCACCGCGTGGGCGCGCACGAACACGTGGGGCGGCTTCACCACCGCTCTCAGCCCGCGCCGCTGACCACCCGACCAGCTTCGCCGGCACCGCGAACCACCAACCAGCCGGCGGAGAAACTGATCTTGGGCGCCGGCCGTCCCCGCCGCACCGCGCCGGAGGGGCGAGCGGGGATGGCCGGCGCCAAACCGCGACGCGTTGTCGTTCCGCGGAGCGCAGATCGTGCCCCCCACAACGAGCACGACGCCGACCCGGCGCTGGTCACGATCTCAGCGATCCCCGCGGAGCCGGTAGTCGGCACCACCTGATCTCCATCGCCCCCGGCAGCCCCTTGGCTGCCACGCTCACCACGCCGTGGTCGAACACTGCCGCGGACGCTTTCCTGTCCGCCCCGTCGCCGCCGGGTGCGCGACCGGCGAAGCCTCTACCACTTCCCGCACCATGATCGACAAAAAACGCCCGTTCGTGGAGCCAGTTGTCCACAGGCGTCGGAGTTGTCCCCAGCTCCGCGCTGGTCCCTGGGTTCGTGGGCGGTGACTGGATAGGCTGGAGCAGGGCTCGCCCCCCAGGGCGGGTGGGGGCTGTCCTCGTGGAGTGGGCGGATCGCCCGGCCCGAGCGGTTCCGCGCCGTCGTCACGATGGCGAAACCCGCCAACGCCGGACAACGCCGTCGGGATTCACCGACGACGCCCGCGCCGGTGGAGCCGACCGTCCACTTCGGACTCATGTCGTGGCCTGCCGGGATCCCGGTAACAGAATCCCGGCAGCACCACGGACATCCGGGCGGACAGCCGGACAAGTTGATCGCAGGGCGCTGCGCCATCTGGCCGAAGGCCTTGGCGCCAGCGGGTTCCGCTCCTCAGACGAGCTTGCGGACGCGCAGAGTGCGCAGGCGGTTCAACGCCGCCGCGACCTCGTGCCGACGCGGCACCACGAAGTCGTCCAGTGTCCGCTCCGCCAACACCGACACGCCGTCCGCGCCGAGGTCCGCGTCGAGCCGGTCCAGGACCTCGGCCAGCGTGGCCGTCCCGTCGAGGTGGCCGGCCCGCACGCAGCGCAGGATCGCCAGCCCGATCCCGGTGACCTGGCTGGGGTCCACGACCTGCTCGACCGCCCGCAGGTCCACATCGGTCTCGCCGAGGGTCAGCGCGTCCCGCCCCCTGGCCCGGACCCGGACCCGGCCGCCCGACTCGGCCTCGACCGAGTCGGGATCGGGTACCCGCCGCCGGGGACTGCCGAACCCCGCGCTCTCGACGTGCCGGCCGGTCGGGGTGGCGGCCACCTCCCTGGCCCGCTCGGTGACCTCGACCGGGCGGTAGGCGTCCATCATCACCACCCGGTCGGCCACGTCCAGGTAGTCGCCGGAGCCACCCACCACGAGCACCGTGGACACGCCGTGCTGCCGGTGCAGCGGCCGGACCAGGTCCACGAACGGCGTGAGCGGTTCCCTGTCCTTGGCCACCAACGCCTGCATCCGCGCGTCCCGGATCATCAGGTTGGTCGCGGCGGTGTCCTCGTCGACCAGCAGCACCCGGGCGCCCGCCTCCACCGCCTCCACGATCGACGCGGCCTGCGAGGTCGAGCCGGACGCGTTGTCGGTGGAGAAGTCGGTGGTGTCGGCGCCGGTGGGCAGGTGCGCGACGAACGGGCTGACGTCCACCCTGGTCACCCGCCGGCCGTCCTCGGCGCGGATCTTCACCGTGTCCGGCAGGGACACGACCAGCTCGCGCCCGTCCCCCGGCACGTGGTCGTAGACCCCCTTCTCCAGCGCGCGCAGGAGCGTGGACTTGCCGTGGAAACCACCGCCCACCACCAGCGACACGCCCTCCGGCACGCCCATGCCGGTCACCCGGCCCCGGTGCGGCAGCTCCACCTCGACCCGCAGCGACTCCGGAGACGCGAAGGGCACGCCGCCGCCGGGCAGCGGCCGGTCGTCCACACCGCTGCGGCGCGGCAGCACCGCGCCGTCGGCCACGAACGCCACCAGGCCCAGTTCCGGCAGGGCGCGCCGCAGCGCGTCGGTGTCCTCGACGGAGTCGACGAACGCCCGCGCCTCGCCCTGGTCCAGGGCCGCCCAGCGCAGCCCCTCGGCGACCGCCGCGGGCAGCTCGCGGCAGAGCATCCGCTCCGCGGCCCGGCCGTCGATCACCCGGCCCCGCCCCGGCAGGTCCATGCCGAGCCGGAGCACCACCCGGCCGTCCTCGACCCGGCAGGAGGAGCGGTCCAGCACCTCCTGGCCGCCCACGTCGAGCCGGAAGCCGTGCTCGGGCAGCAGCCGGCCGACCTGGCGCACCAGGTAGCCGGCCAGGGCGCGGGCCCGCACGGGGGTGCGCCACAGGTCCTCGGGCAGCTCGGCGACCTCGGCCGGCACCACGACGGCGAGCCGGCTCGGCGGGGCGTAGGGGTCGGCCTGGACTCTGGCCACCTCCAGGACGTGGCCGGGGAACCGCCACCGGCCGGTCAGTCCCCGGTACTGCCCGTACCGCCCGCCGTCGAGCCGACGCAGCTCGTCGGCCAACGCGGTGTGGTCCCCGCCGCCGCGCTCCCCGGTCACCGGGCCGGTCGACGCGCTGTCCCTTCGGGGCGCGCCCGGCCGGCGGCCACGCGCTCCCCAGCCACGATTCGTCACGCCCCAGTAGTACTCGATGCGCGGAAACGGCCGCTCGGCCGGCCGGGCGGCGGACCCCCGAGCGTCCCCCAACGCCGTTCCATCCCGCCGCCCAGCCGTCCGGCCGGCGACGACCGGTGACCACCGCGATCCCCCGTCGGTGGCACGTCTGTCGCCGCCGAGGCGACAGTAGGGGACGGTGTGACCACCCTCCGAAAGTGGAGGGTGCGGGATACCCCCGATCGGCGGGACTCGGACGCGGTTCGGGGAGGGCGCGCGAACGAGCCGCGCGCCCTCCCCGGACCGAGTGATCATCAGACGCCGGCGAGCTCCTGGACCCACTCGCGGAAGTGGGCCACATTGGCGTAGGTGGTGAACGACGAGCGGTCGCTGGTCGAGGCCACGCCGACCTGGTAGGTCTCCCCGTCGGAGCCCTCGGCGAACATCGGGCCGCCGGAGTCACCGCCGGCGGCGATGCCGTTCACGCGCCGGGCGCAGACGTTCGGGCCGCCGAGCTGGTTGCTGCACTCCGGGTCGGTGACCCGGACGTCGGCGACCTTCAGGTACCGGGACTGGTAGTTGATCTCTCCACTGGAGACCTTGCGGGTGGCGCCCCACCCGTAGATCTTCACCGTCTGGCCCTCGCGGACGTCGTCCGGCTTGCCCAGCTTCGCGTACGTGGTGTCGACCTCGCGGTCGATGTTCACGAGCGCGAGGTCCACGTCATCGCGGGTGTGGATGCCGCCGGGCTTGGCCTCGGCGTAGGTGCCGGCGGTCTGGTCGACGTTGCCGATCCGGAAGCTGAACGTGCCGGAGCCCTCGACGCAGTGCCGGGCGGTGAGGATCCAGTCCGGCGCGATGATCGACGCCGAGCACTGCTGCCGGCCGTTCAGGAACAGCCTGGCGGCCCACGGGCCGCTCTGGGCGTGTCCGCCGCCGATGATGTACGGCGTGGCCGACGGGCCGTCGGTCTCGGCCGTGGCGACCGGGGACCACGCCCCCAGCGACAGGGCCGCCGCGCCGGCGAGCGCGGTCAGGATGCGGGCGAAGCGCATTGCTCCTCCTCGTGAGGTCGACGCCGCGCGGCGTCGACTCGCAGGGGTTGAGGGAAGGTGCGCTCGGAGCATGCGAGGAGCGCGGCGGGGTGTGACACCCGACGGAAGTCGGGCGGCATTCTGTGTATGCGGCCACCCGAACAGCCCAACGACGATCGACCGCCCGTGACGGATCATGGACTTTTCGCCCGAGCGCCAACGTGATCGTCACGTCGGGTGGGGTGAGCCCGACGGACGCGACCGAAAGGCGTCGTGCCGGAGGTCCGGCGCCGGCCCGGCCGGCCAGCGGCCGGGTGCCCGCACCATGGCCCTACCGCCCCGGCCGGCGACGGGGCAAGCTCTACGCCCATGTCCGCCGTCCACGGCCCGCGCCGCCGGCCCACCCTGGACACGGTGGCACGCGCCGTCGGCGTGTCCCGGGCGACCGTCTCGAACGCCTACAACCGACCGGACCAGCTCTCCGCCCCGCTGCGGGAGCGCATCCTCGCGGTGGCCGAGCAGCTCGGCTACCCCGGCCCCGACCCGGTGGCCCGCAGCCTGGCCACCCGGCGCTGCGCCGCGGTCGCCTTCGTCCTCGGGACGCCGCTGTCCACGGCGTTCTCCGACCCCGCCCTGGCCACCGCGCTCGACGGGCTGGCGTCCACAGTGGACGGTCACGAGCACAGCCTGGTGCTGGTGCCGGGCGCCGGCGACGGCGGGCCGCGCCCGGAGGCGGTGGCCAGGGCCCAGGCCGACGTCGTCGTCCTCTACTCGCTCGCCGACGGCGTGCCGGCCGTCCGCGCCGCCGTCCACCGGCGGCTGCCGCTGCTCGTGATCGACCAGCCCGCGCTGCCCTCGGCCGCCCGGGTGGAGATCGACGACGAGGGCGGGGCGGCGGTCGCCGCCGAGCACCTGCTCGGCCTCGGCCACCGGCGGATCGCCGTGCTGGCCGTCCCGTTCTGCCCCGACCACGCCGAGGGGCCGGCCGACGCCGGTCGCGGGGCCACCGCGCGCCACCGCGTCAGCCGCGACCGACTGGCCGGCTACCTGCGCGCGCTCGGCGCCGCCGGGCTGGACCCGACCGCGCCAGCGGTCTGGGAGGCGCCCAGTTCGGCGCGGGAGGCCGGCCGGCGCGGCGGCCGGTGGCTGCTCGGCCTCGACCCCCGGCCGACCGCGGTGCTGTGCATGTCCGACGAACTGGCCCTGGGCGCGGTCCAGGCGGCCAGGGACCTCGGCCTGTCGGTGCCGGCCGACGTGTCCGTCGTGGGCTTCGACGACACCCACGCCGCCGCGGTCGGCGACCCACCCCTGACCACGGTCCACCAACCGCTGGTGGAGAAGGGCCGCCGCGCCGGCGAGATCGCCCTCGGCCTGCTCGCCGGCGCCCCGCCGGGGCCACCGGTCCGCCTCCCCACCCACCTCATCGTCCGAGCCTCCACCGCGCCGCCGCCGTGACCCGGCCGCACCGGAACGACCGAGTGTCCACTGGAGACGATCGAGCCGCCTCGCACGAGCTGGACTGAGCGATCAGTTCGGAACGATGCGCGCGGAGGCCCTGACCGAAGAGCTACGGGCACGACCGGATCAGCCACTCAGGACAGATGGCCGCCAGTGAATGACGGCCCGAGGAAGCACGGCAGCCCAAAAAGTTCTGGCATGACGGCCTTGCTTGCGGCGCAGTATGTTCCACGATCACACCGTGCGTCGGAGGACCTGACTGGCGAGCTGCGGCCATCGCTGGAGCCGCTGATCCCAGCACATCCACAACGTTTCCGCTGGTCCGACCGCACGCCGACGACCGGGCTGTGCTGGAGGGCATCCCGACCGTGGTGCGCACGAGCATCGGCTGTGAGCGGCCACCCGCGCGCTGGTCGACGCCTTGGGCGCGCCGTGGCGGCGGATGGCCGAATGGCATGAAGCCGGAGTCTGACAGCAGCTCCCTGCGCCGCCACAAACCCGTTCCGAACTTCCCCTTGGTCCACTGAGGATAGAGAGGCTCCAGAGAATGACGCTCAAGAAAACACGGCAGCTCAAAAAGGTCTGGCGTGACGGCCTTGCTTGCGGCGCGGAGTGTTCCACGATCACACCGTGCGTCGGAGGACCTGACTGGCGAGTTGCGGCCATGGCTGGAGCCGCTGATCCCGGCATGTCCACGACTTTTCCGCTGTCCTGCCGCACACCCGCCGTCGACCGGGCTGTGCTGAAAAGCGTCCTGTCCGTGGTGTGCAGGGGCATCGGCTGCGAGCGGCCGCCTGCGCTGGGCGGTGCCTCGGGCGCGCCGTGGCGACGGCTGGGCGAATGGCGTGAGGCTGGTCCCCGACAACAGCTGCATGAGCGGCTGCTCGCCCAGCCGGGCGGCCGGACTGCGGAACTCCTCGGCAGGCTCGCACAAGGGGTCACACCGGGTCGATCCCGGTCGACCGGCACAAGCCCGGCTCCCCACCATCCGCTCATCGAAGCGGGCGTCAATCCCCTGGGCGGCCACGCTCACCGTTGGGTACCGCAACGTTGCCGCCCCGCTGATTCCCCTGAAGCGAAGTGATCCCGCTGATCTGGGGCGTGGTCGGACAGCCCCACCGTTGACCTGGACACGGGACTGGCCGGGCCAGCGCGCCGAGCTGATGTTCACCGGGCCTTCCTCAGACCGGCCCGCTTGATTCTCCACCTCCGCGAACGCACGGCAGCCACAACGATACAGCGTGACGGCTTTGCTTGTGGCGCGGGAAGTTTCACGATCACGACATGCGTGCGGACCTGACGAACGAGCTGCGGGCGCTTCTGGAGCCATTGATCCCGGGGCGCGGTCGGCACGCCTCACCATCGTGACCACGTCCACTCAAGGTGGCCGAGCGTCCACTGAGGACAGACAAGGTGGCGCGCACAGGCCGGGCCGAACGGGACGGCGCACCGTTTCCGGTGCGATCAGGTCCGCAAAGACCGGGAAACCTCCCGCTCCCGGCCCACCGTGCTGTTCACGGTGGTGGGAGATCATGCCGGGCTCGAAGGACGGTTTCCGGTCAGCCGCGCGACGAGCAGCGCCGACGGGACCATGAGCGCGACCAGGCAGGCGACCGTCGTCAGGGCGGTGGCCAGCGACGTGGCCTGGGCGACCGCGCCGACCAGGGGCGGACCGCCGAGGAAACCACCGTAGGACAACGTCGTCACGAAACCGATCTCCCGCGCGCCGCCCTGGCCGCTGGCGTGCCCGACCTGCCCCGCCAGGCCCAGTGCCACCGGGAAGACACCGGCCAGGCCCGTCCCGGCCATGGCGAACCCGAGGTAGGCGGCCGGCGGCCAGGGCAGCGTGACGGCGAGCAGGAGGCCCGCCGCCGCGAGCGAACCGCTGCCGGCCAGCAGGCGGGCGGGGCCGAGCCGGCGCTCGACGCGTTCGCCGAGCAGCCGGGTGACCACCATCGCCACCGAGAACACCGCGTAGGCGACCGCTCCGGCGGACTCGCTCGTTCCCCGTTCCCGCACCAGGAACAACGCCGCCCAGTCGGAGGAGGACCCCTCCCCGACCGCCGAGCACAACGTCACCAGGCCGAGCAACCACAGCACCGGCTGCCGGGCCGGGGCCGGGCCGGTGCGGGGCAGCCGTCGCCCGCCCGGCGCCGTCTCCGGCACCGACCGCGCCACCAGCGCCAGCAGGAGCAGCCCCACCACGGTCACGAGCGGGAAGTGCCGGTCCGGCGTCAGACCGGCCGCCGCGGCCAGCGCCGCCCCGCCCGAGCCCAGCAGCCCGCCCAGGCTGAACCCCGCGTGGAAGAACGGCATCAGCGGGCGGTCCAGCTCCCGCACGGCGGCCACCGCGGCCACGTTCATGGCGACGTCGAGGGAGCCGGCGGACACGCCGAGCACGAACCACACGGCGCCCAACTGGCCGGGAGTGGCGGCGAACCCGAGCAGGGGCAACAACACCAGGTAGCTGACGGCGGCCGCGGCCACCACCCGCCGCGCGCCCAGCCGCGCCGTCACCCGGCCCGCCACCGGAGCGCCGACGACGAGGCCGATCATCATGCACAGCAGCGCGAGCCCGAGCGTGCCGGGGTCCGCGTGGGCGCGTTCGGCCAGTGCGGGCACCCGGCCCGCCCACGAGCCGTGGACGAGCCCGTTCGCGAGGAAGACCACGGTCACGGCGGTTCGCAGCGACACCATCGAGCACCTCCCGCCCCCGAAGCGGGGTCGGCGCCCCAGCATGCCCGACGTCGCGGTCCCGTCGGGTCCCCCAGAGGGGTCGCGGGGCGGTCCTGGTCACACCCGTTTGCCGGAAACCAGATCTGTCGCCGATCCGTACCATCCGGACAGCGCGGCGAGATGATCGCCGTGAGTTTGGGGGTTTTCGACAATGCCAGACGAGAGACCGGCACCCGACAGGGGATCGTCGGGCCGAGGGTGGAAACGCGCTGTCCTGGTCACGGGGGGAATCCTGACCGTGGGCATCGTGGTCGCCGGAATCACGGTGTTATGGCCATCCGACAAACGGAGGCCGGCCGAGGGCAGACCCGCCCCGACCACCGGCTCGTCCGAGCACGCGCCGACGAAGGTCGCGCAGCACTTCCTGACCGCGTTCGCCAACGGCGACGTGCCCACCGCCGCGTCGCTCACCGACGCGGAGACGACCGCGCAGGCGGCGCTGAAGGACGTCCGCGAGGCGTTGCGCCCGACCGCGGTCTCCGCCACGGCGCGCTCGGTTTCCGTCCAGGACGCCAAAGCCAGCGCCAGCTTCACCGTGAAGTGGCAGTTCGGCGGCGATCGCGCCTGGAGCTACGACGGCGCCATGGAACTCGTCCGCACCGACCGGTGGCGGGTCCACTGGTCGCCGTCGGTGGTGCACCCGACGCTCACCGCGAACCAGCGGCTCGGGCTGGGCGTGGACCAGCCCCGGCCGGCGTTGGTCGACCAGGCCGGCACCCCGCTGCTCACCTGGGACATCGGCGTCAGCGTTCTGCTCGACCGCGGGCAGGCCGGCAACCTCGACGACGTGGCCGGCCGGCTCGCCACCGCCCTCTCGCGGTACGACGCCACGGTGACCAAGAAGTCCATTGTGGATGGTTCGGCCGGGCTGCACCCCGGCACGCAGTACAAGGTGACCACCCTCAGCGACCAGGACTACCAGGAGGTCAAACCGCAGATCTACACCCTGCCCGGCGTCTCCTTCCCCACCCAGACCTCCTTGCGCGGCACCGATCCCGAGCTTCGGTCCTTCGTGATGGGCAGCCTGCACAAGGACCTCGCGACGCGGAAGCCGGGCAAACCGGGGTGGCGCGTGGTCGCCGTCGACACCACCACCAACAGCCAGACCGTGTTGCACGAGCAGCCGGGCGAGGAGACCCCCGGACCGGTCACCACGACGCTGCGCCCCGACCTCCAGAAGGCGGCGCAGAACGCCCTGCGCGGACAGGAGAAAGCCGCCGCGCTGGTCGCGGTCAAACCGTCCACCGGCGAAATCCTGGCCGTCGCGCAGAACGCGGCCGCCGACAAGCTCGGCGACGTCGCCCTCCTGCACCGGATGCCGCCCGGCTCGACGTTCAAGGTGGTCAGCGCCTCGGCGGTGCTCCAACACGGACTCGCGGCGGCGGACAGCCCGCTGCCGTGCCCGGGAGTCACGCACGTGGGCGGACAGCGGCTCCCCAACGAGAACCAGTTCGACCTGGGCACCGTGCCGCTGCGCACCGCGTTCGCCGCGTCCTGCAACACCACCTTCGCCGAGCTGGCGGTCAAGCTTCCCGCCAGGGCCCTGCCCGCCGCGGCGGCGCAGCTCGGCCTGCTCGCCGACTACGACGTCGCGGGAATCCGCACGGCCGCGGGTTCGGTTCCCGAGGCGGGCGAGAACAACCAGCGCGTGGAGGACGCCATCGGCCAGGGCAGGGTCGAGGCCACCCCGTTCGGCATGGCCGTCGCGACCGCCACGGTGGCCTCGGGGCGCTCCGTGACTCCGATCCTGCTGCGCGGCCAGGAAACCAGGGTGTCCGGCCCGCTGGCGCCACCGCCCCCGGGCGTCGTCGCCGCGCTGCGCGGCATGATGCGCGAGGTCGTGACGTCGGGCACCGCCAGGGAACTCGCGCGGTTCACCGGGCTGCACGGCAAGACGGGCACGGCGGAGCACGGCGCCGCCGGCCAGGCGCACGGCTGGTTCGTGGGCTTCCGGGGCGACCTGGCGTTCGCCGTGCTGGTGGTGGACGGCGGATCGTCCAAACCCGCCTTGCAGGTCACGGCGAACTTCCTCGACGCGGTGGGCTGACTCCTCCGAGAACCCGGCCCGTCGTTCCTCCCACGACCCCGCCGCCGCCGAGTTGACCCTGACCTCGGGTCAGGCCTCACACTCGCCGCATGGCTTTCTCGACCAGCTCGGTCACGTCGAGCGGGACAGGCATGGCACCGGTCGGCAACACCGCACCGACCGCGACCGACACCTTCGGGCCGGGCATCCGGGGGTGTCGGTCACGCGCTGTGCGAGATCGCCGCGAGCCGCGAGCAGGACGTCGGTTGAGGGGATGACGCGGATGACGACCCGTGGTGTCACGATCGGCCAGGCCGCGGCCTTCGCCGGAGTCACCATCAAGACCGTGCGGCACTACCACCAACACGGACTGCTCGACGAACCGCACCGCGACAGCTCCGGCTACCGCCGATACGGATCAGCCGACCTGCTGCGGCTGATCCAGGTCCGGACCCTGGCCGCCGCCGGCGTACCACTGGCCGAGATCGGCTCGCTGCTCGACGCCGACACCGAGCGGTTCGCCGCCGCGCTCACCGACGTCGAACAACGCCTCACCGACCGGATCGCCGACCTGATCGCCCGCCGCGACACACTGCGACAGCTCGCCGACGGCGACCGGCTCCTGCTGCCCGACCGCGCCCTGGCCGTCCTGGACCGGCTCACCGAACTCGGCTTCGACCCCGAGTACGTGGCCAGCAAACGAGAGGCCCTGGTGCTGGCCCGGGCCCTGGCGCCGGAGTTCCTCGACCTCTTCCTGACCCAGCTCGAACACCGGCTCGACGACCCCGAGTTCGTCGACCTGACCAAGCGCGCCTGGGACGCGCGGTCCTGGGACCCGCACGACCCGCGAATCGACGAGCTGGCCTCCGCACTGGCCGACAACCTGCTGGCCCACCACGAGCACCTGGCGGTACCGGCGGGCCTGCGGTCCCAGTCCGACGACGTCATCCGGTACGGATTGATCAACCACCACCGCGAGGACCAGGCGCCGACCTGGACACGGCTCAACGCGCTCGTCGAAGCCGAACTGCGTTCCGCGGGCGTACCCATCCCGTACCAATGACGGCGGTCCGACACCCCGGCCGGACGAGCGACGTCAAACCCAGTGCCAACCCAGCGGCCGACCTTCCGCCGCACTTGAGCAAATGACCCTGCGGTGCCCAAGTGCGGCGGAAATGCCCATCCTCACGGGGAACCGGTGCGGTCAGCGGATCAGCGCGGGTCCCAGGGGTTGGCCCGTTGGTCGTCGATGGCCACCCACGTGCGGGAGACGTTGCCCGAGGCCCACCAGCCCCACCCGCCACCACCGTCGTGGTGCTCGCCCATCCGCCACCCGGCGCCGAAGTGCAGCGCGCAGTAGGAGTCGGCGGCGGCGCGGGAGGTCAGCGAGGCACCGGCGATCGCCGGCGCGAGCCGGACCTCGCCCCCGGCCCACCCGTTGTAGTAGTCGAACGGGTTGAGCCCGCCCGGGTTCGCCCTGCCGTCCTGGCGGAGGCAGAGCACGGGAAGCCGGGCGCCGACCGGGGTGTCGCCCACGTAGCCCTCGCTGCGCTGGTCGGCGTGCACGTTGACCAGGTCGCGGTTCGTCTCCTGCCGGGCCACCACCCAGGTGTACGCCTTGCCGGTGGTGGTGTCCCACGGGTTCGACCGCTGGTTGTGCACGGAGGACCAGAACCGGTTGATGTTGCCGGCGGCCCACCAGCTCCAGCCGCCACCACCGTCGTGGAACTCGGCCATCCGGTAGCCGGCGCCGAACTGCCGCGCGCACAGGGCGTCGGCCGAGCCGCGCGAGGTCAGCGACCACCCGGAGACCGGGCGCGTGATCTGCACGGTGCCGCCGCTCCACCCGGCGTGGAAGTCGGGGGTGATCCCGGGCGGGACCGGCAGGTTCTGCTTCTCCAGGCACAGCACGGGAAGTTCGGTGTCGCACGGGGTGTCGCCCCGGTACGGGTCGCTGTGCTGGTCGTGGCCGACGTGGACGAGGTCGCCGGTCCAGCGCTGCTCACGGATCGTCCAGGTCATGCCGACGCAGGGGCCGGGACGCCGGGCGGACGGACCGGACGCCACCGCCCCCGACGGCGTCACCACCGCGAACGCGGCGATCCATGCCAGCATCACGACGACCGCGGTGAACGGTCTTCGGGTCACGGGTGCTCCTTCGACGCTTGCGGGCACGAAGGCACGGCGGGACGACGGGAGGGGCGAACCCGCGACCTCGGCCCGGAAACCCCGCCGGCGCCGCCGTGTCCGGTCGATCGGGTCCGTCGCGTCGTCGTGCCACTGACCGAACCACGGTAGCGAGCGCGCCGAGCGCCGAAACCGCTGTTCAGCAGCCGACCGAGCAGCCGTGCCCGCCTCCGGCGAAGAGCAGCGCGCCGGCTACTCGTCGTCGAGGGCGAAGTGGCCGAGGAGCTCGATCGCGATCGCGTGCTGGCTCACCTCGGTGAGCAGTTGCCGCGTCTCCGCGTCGATGGCCAGCGACGAGGTCGCGAAGCGCTCCGCGGCCAGGCTCAGGTCCCCGCCGGCCTGGATGAGCAGGAGGTAGTCGCCGTCTCCGGTTCGTTCGAGGAACATGCTCTCCCGCACGACTCCCTTGACCCGCAGCGACTCCGTCGCCTCGTCCCGCCGTCCGGCCCACCCGCGGAGGAACCCGCGCACCCGCTCGGCGGTTCCGGCCCGCAACCTGATGCGCACACACCGCACCTGCATGAGACTCCCCTCTCACCGGCGTGCCCAGCCTGCCGCATCCGGCGCGACACGCCACGTCCGACGCGTGCGTCGCGGCCGACCTCGTCGACGGCCCCCCGCTCATCTGTTGATTTCACAGTTCGTTCGTCGCCTTGTGGCCACCGGCGGGCAACGGCGATGTTGATCGGTGCTCACCCGACCGTTCCCCCTGCACGGAAAGGGAAGGCACTCATGTCCCGTGTGCTCTCCACGCGGCTGCTGCGCGTCGCCACGACGGTGGCGGGCATCGCCGCCCTGACGCTCGCCGCGCCGGCCGGCGCCAGCCCGACCACCACCGCGGCGCCCGACATCCCGGTCGCCAACGTCAAGGCCCACCTGCAACAACTCCAGACGATCGCGACGAACAACGGTGGCAACCGCGCCCACGGCAGACCCGGCTACAAGGCGTCGGTGGACTACGTCAAGTCGAAGCTCGACGCCGCCGGCTACCGCACGACGGTGCAGCAGTTCACCACCAGCGGCCGGGTCGGCTACAACCTGCTCGCCGACTGGCCGGGCGGCGACGAGGACTCGGTGCTGATGGTGGGCGCCCACCTCGACAGCGTCTCCGCCGGACCCGGCATCAACGACAACGGCTCGGGGTCGGCCGCGATCCTGGAGACCGCGCTGGCCGTGGCGCGCGAGAAGTTCCAACCCCGGCAACACCTGCGGTTCGCCTGGTGGGGCGCGGAGGAGCTCGGGCTGCGCGGCTCGCGGTACTACGTGAACAACCTGTCGAGGTCCGAGCAGTCGAAGATCAAGGGGTACCTGAACTTCGACATGGTGGGCTCGCCCAACCCCGGCTACTTCCTCTACGACGGCGACGACTCGGACGGGGAGGGCGCCGGCCCCGGCCCGGAGGGCTCGGCGGAGATCGAGAAGGTGCTTGAGGACTACTTCGAGTCGATCGGCGTGCCCACCGAGGGCACCGACTTCGACGGCCGGTCGGACTACGGGCCGTTCATCGCGGTCGGCATTCCCGCCGGCGGCACGTTCACCGGGGCCGAGCAGCGCAAGACCCGGGCGCAGGCCCAGAAGTGGGGCGGGCAGGCGAACGTCGCCTTCGACCGCTGCTACCACGCGCGCTGCGACACGGTGAACAACATCAATGACAAGGCGTTGGACCACAACAGCGATGCGATCGCCCACGCGGTGTGGACGCTCTCGTCCAACCCGCGGCTGCTGAAGCGGTGAGCGACGAGCCCGGGAGGCGCCGAAACACGAACCACACGTAGTTCTCCCAGGATGGAGGGTTGTGGCGGGGACGCGGTCCCCCGCCACAACTCTCCGTCGCGCGCGCACAAGTAGGCCGATCAGCCCTACCTGACCATCGTCCGCCCCAGTCATCCTCGACGTGCCGCCGCTGTACCAGTCGAGGAGAGACGATGGGCGTCCGAGGCGGCACAGTCGGGACGAGTGGCGACCGGGGGCGGCCGGATTCCGCTCCCCCGCCCGAGCGGCGGGCGGCCGCGGACGCCGGCCCCCTCGCCCCACCGGCGGCGGAGATCCCCGCCCGGCCGCGCACCCTGGCCGAGGTGCGGGACCGCGAGCTGGCGCGGGCGCTGCGTGACGGGTCGTTCCCGCACGCGCTGCGCGCGGCGATCAGGAACCGGGGCCTCGCCCTGGAGCGCATCCAACACCGGTTGCGGCAACACGGGGTCCAGGTCAGCCTCACGACGCTGAGCTACTGGCAACGGGGGCGCAGCCGACCGGAGCGCGCGGAGTCGTTGCGCGCCATCCACGTGCTGGAGGGCGTGCTCGGCCTCCCGCCGGACTCGCTGATCAGCCTGCTCGGACCGCGCCGGCCACGCGGGCGCTGGGTGGCGGCGGGGGCGATGGACGACGCGCGGCTGTGGGACGCCCAGTTGGCCGGGGTGATGGCCGCGGTCGACCCGGAGTGCCACCGGCGCGTCCACTCGATCAGCCTGCGGGACCACTACTTCCTCGGCGAGAACGGCGCCGAGCGGCGGCTCGTGGTCAGCCACGTGCTCCGCGCCAGGACGGACCGGGTCGACCGCTGGCTGGCCATCTACCGCGCGGACGAGCCCACCCGCGCGCTGCCCGTGGACATCCAGGTGCGCTACGGCCGCCTGGGCCGGGTCCACACGTTCCCCGAGTCCGGGTACTGCGTGCTGGAGCTCATCCTGGACCGGGTGCTGGACGAGGGGGAGACCGCGATCGTCGAGTACGAGCTGCGGTTCGCCGAGAACGGGGCGCCCACCTGGTGCTACGACAGGAGGTTGCGCGGCAACGTGCACCAGTACGTGCTCCAGGTGCACTTCGACCCGCGGGCGCTGCCGGTGCGCTGCGACCAGTTCCAGCAACGCGACGCCAGCGCGCCCCGGCACCTCGTCCGTCCACTGTGGATCGGAAGCTCGCACAGCGCGCACATGGTGCTCACCGGCTGCGCGCCCGGCGTGCACGGCATGTGCTGGGAGTGGACGTGAAACAACACGGCGACGCCCGTACGGCGGTCCGGTGTGGACAGTCGCCGTACGGGCGTCCTCCCGGTCAGCCGCAGGCGGGAGCGACCGGCTCGTTCGTGCCGGTGTCGACGAACGCGTCGGAGATCCAGTTGCCCGTGGTCAACCTGTCCCACACGTCGTTCTTGTTGCCCCACGGGCCGGTCAGCTCGTCACCGCGAGCGGTGCACGCGATCCGGACGACGTCACCGTCGCGAACCGTGCCGACCACGTCGTAGGACACTCCCGGGCCACTGCGCAGGTTCACCGTGCCACCCTTGTTGCGCACGGTCGCGCTCGGCGTGTTGTCGTCGTTGTCCGCGCCGTAGTTGACGATCCCGCCGCCGGGCAGGTTGATGCGCCGGCCGTTGCGCTCGGCGTAGCCGGAGTAGGGGCGGGACCCCTCGTAGAAGGTCCAGCCGCCGATCGTCCTGCCGTTCACCGCGACCGCCCGGTTGCCCTTCCAGAGCGTGAAGTGCACGTGGGCGCCGCTCGACCTGCCGCCGCACGGCAGCTCGTTCCCGGTCTGGCCGAGGAACTCGCCCGCGGCCACCTGCGCGCCGTCGCGCTTGTCGGTCTGGTTGCGGGTGTGGTAGTAGCCGGTCGTCCATCCGTTGTCGTGCACCAACTTGATGAGGTGCCACCGCGCGTTGGTGCAGAAGCGGTACAGCTTGCCGGCCCTCGCGGCCAGCACTCGGCTGTCGCCGCCGCTGAAGTCGATGGAGTTGTAGGGCCGCGAGCTGCCGGAGTCGCCGTGGACACCGGCCGAACCCCACGACTGCCCGCGCTTCCACGGCAGGGCCATGCCGAGGCCGGCCTCCTCGGCGGCGGGCGCGGCCGTGCTGGCCAGCGCCTCCCGCTCGTCGTCCGGCACGACCTCGGCCGGCGCCGAGCGGACCAGCGCGGCGAAGCCCGTCCCGCCCTCCAGCTCGACCCGCCACCGGCCGTCGACCCGGTGGCCCACGAACAACGCGGAGACCGGCGAACCGTGCGCCGTGCCCGGCATCCGCACCACGCTGCCGCCGAACACCCAGTTCCGGTCCCGGGACGCGCGCTTGCCCTCGACCAGGACGTCGCCGGCGGCCGGCCGGAACCCGGGCGCGTCGTAGGTGGCCGCGATCTGCTCGCCCTGGTCGGCGAGCAGCCGGCCGCTCACCGCCGAGGCGAGGGCGGGCTCGACCGCGACACCCCGGACCGGCTCGGCCATCGCCGGCGCGGCGCCGGCGAGCACGCCGGTGGTGGCGCCGAGCAGCGCCGCCGCGGCCAGGCCGGCCATCGCCGCGCCACGGCGCCCGCCCTGACGTCCGCCCGAACATCTCCCCGAACGCGGGATCAACTTTCCTGCCATGACTCACTCCAACAGGGGTGCAGGGGGTGACCGGGTGTCAGCCCGGCTGGCGGCGACGCTAGATCGAGTGATGAGACCTTCCCAAGGTCGGGGGAAAGAAAATCGACAGACAGTGAAGGGCGTCCGGACGACGGAGCACGCGCACCCCGCCCCGCCTGCGGCCACACGGCCCCCCGCACTGGCGGATCAGCCAACTCTGTTCACGTCCCGGTGTTGGAGCTTTCCACGAATCGTTTCCGCGACACGGAAGAAATATTCCGCAATAAGAACCACGGTGGTTCACTGCCGAGACCGGGCGGGCGGTGGCCCCGGCCCCGCCCCACCGCCCGGAGCCGGACCCAGCGGCGCGCGGGCGTCGCGACAGCCACGGGAGGTCGGCGTGGGACGAGCCACGACCACCGGAGCGGCTCAGCGGCCCCCGGTCCACCCGGTCGACGAAGTGCTTCCGCTCGGGCGAACCCTCACCCTGGGCCTGCAACACATCCTGTCGATGTACGCGGGCGTGGTCGCCCCCCCGCTGATCGTCGGGGCCGCCGCCGGGTTGCGCGGACCCGACCTGGCCTACCTCGTCAGCGCCGCGCTGGTCATGGCCGGCGTCGCCACCCTCGTGCAGACCCTGGGCGTGTGGCGGTTCGGCATCCGGATGCCCTTCGTCAACGGGCCGACCTTCGCCGCGGTGACGCCGATGGTGCTCATCGCGCACGGCGGGGGCGGGCTCCCGGCGGTGTTCGGGGCCGCGCTGGTGTCGTCCCTGCTGGGACTGGCCGTCGCCGGCCGGTTCAGCCGGCTGGTGCGGTTCTTCCCGCCCCTGGTCACCGGCACGGTGATCACCCTGATCGGCCTGTCGATCCTCAAGGTGGGCGTGCAGTGGAGCGCGGGCGGCGTGGGCGCGCCCGACTTCGGCTCCCCCCGCAACCTCGCGGTCGCGCTGGGCGTGCTGGCGTTCATCGTTCTGCTGCAACGGTTCGCGCGCGGCTTCGCCGGGCGGGTCGCGGTGTTGCTCGGCCTGCTCCTGGGCACCGCCGTCGCGGCTCCGCTCGGGATGACCGACCTCTCCGGCGTCGCGCGCGTCGACCTGGTCGGGATCACCACGCCGTTCCACTTCGGCGTGCCCCGCTTCGAACTCGCCGCCATCGTCTCGATGCTCGTCGTGCAACTGGTCATCCTCGCCGAGTGCACCGCGGACGCCCTGGCCGTCGGGGAGGTCGTCGGCCGGCCCGTGGGACCGGCGGAACTGGCCATGGCACTGCGCGCGGACACCGCCGCTTCGGCGCTTTCCAGTGTTCTCAACGCCTTTCCGTGCAGCGCCTTCGCTCAGAACATCGGTCTCGTCCAGCTCACCGGGGTGCGCAGCCGGTTCGTCGTGGCGGCGGGCGGGGGCGTTCTCGTGCTGCTGGGGCTGCTGCCCCCACTGGGCGCGCTGGTCGCCGCGGTTCCCGCACCGGTCCTCGGCGGGGCGGGGATCGCGTTGTTCGGGACCGTGGCGGCCAGCGGCGTCCGAACCCTCGGCCGCTCGGGTTTCCGGGGCCCGCACGACCTCGTGGTGGTCGGGGTGTCCCTGGGGCTCGGGATGATTCCCCTGGCGGTGCCCACCTTCTGGGAGCACCTGCCGGCCGCGGCGCGGACCGTGCTGGACTCCGGCATCTCGGTGGGGACCGTCGCGGCCATCGCGCTGAACCTCCTCTTCAACGGCCGACCGGGCGCCGGTTCTGCTTCCGCGCCACCACTTCCCGTCCCACGACCACCTTCGGAGGGAAGTGCCGCCGGAGCCGTGGACCGTCGGACCGTGCTCACCGGGTGCGCCGTCGCCACGCTCGACGACGCGGACGCCGAGTACGAGCGCGGGCACGTCGTCGTCGAGGGCGGCCGGATCGTGGCCGTGGGGCCGGGCGAGATCGAGCCCCGGCCCGGTGATCACCGGGTGGACGCTCGGGGTTGCCTTGCCACGCCAGGGTTTGTGCACCTCTCCCGCGATCTCCGGACCTCGGTCGCCCCCGGCCTGTCCCCGGACCGTCTCGCGACCCTGGACGACGAGTTCCGCATCGCGGTCGCTCGCGCGACGGCGGCTCGTCTGACGCTGACCGGCCACACCTGTTGTTCCCGTCCCGACGATGACGGTGTTTTCGCAGCAGCGGCACCGGAAATCGGAATCCGACTCTGTGAAACGCACAGCGCCATCGAGGCGCGCCCCACATCTCCCGTCACCGGTGACACGGCGCGGGCACGGCTTCGCGCGGCAACCCGGGACGCGGCCAGGCAGATCAGGAACGGCGACCAGCTCGGTTCGCTGGAACCCGGCAAGCTCGCCGACATCGCGGTCTGGCGGCTGGACGACCTGGCGCACGTCGAGTTCGACGACCCGGTCACGGCGCTGGTGGCCGCACCGCCGGCACGGGTGTGGCTGTCGCTGGTGGGCGGCCGGGTCGTGGTGCGGGACGGGCGGCTGGTCACGGCCGACGAGCAGGAGGTCGCGGACGCCGCCGCCCGGGCCGCGCGCGCCCTGCGGCAGCACACCGGGATCAGCGACTCCGTGACGTGAGCCACACTCAGGTGTTGATCTCCGTCCGGGGGATCACCCCTCCGGTGACGGGTCGCCCCCAACCCGTCGGGCCGCGCCGCCGGCGAGAAGAACCCCCGGACCGCCGGCGGCGCTCCGGCCCGTCCGCTCCCACCTGTCATCAGGACGCCCTGGTTACTCTCCGCACACAATCGGTAACATGCCGCGTTGTTGCGGTACTCCCGTGGTGCCGCGCCGGAGGTAGGGGGTTGAGGCGATGTCGGCCGACAGCGGCGTCCCCAAGCTGGTCGTGGCACCGGAGAACGTCGAAGGCGTGATCAGAGGGCTGGAGGAGGTCCTGGATCGATTGGATGAGATCAACGAGCACGCCCAGGCGTTGACCGCCATCGAGGCTCCGGGTTCCGGTGACCCGCACACCGCCTTCGCGATCCGGGAGATCAGCCGGCTGGCCTCCGACGAGGACGGCTGCCACGGCCAGGCCAACAGGGCGTACCGGCAGGCGATCCAGAACGTGATCGAGAACCTTCGGGCTTCCCTGGCCGCCTATCGGCAGGCTGAGCAGGCCAACACGATGCGGACGTGAGGGAAGAACTGTGCGTCGTCTCATCCTTGTTCTGACGGCCTGCGCCACAGCGCTGACCACGGTCTCGTGCGGCGGCAGCACCGCCGGCACACCACGCCCCACCAGTAACACCTCGGCCTCGGCGTCACGTCTTTCCCCGCCCCTGGCCCAGCCTCCGCTGGACACCTCCCGCTTCGAGGCCGATCCGTGCCAGGCACTGCGCCCCGAACAACTCACGCAGTTCGGCAAACACTCCCCACCGAAGGCACAGGAACCGGTCGCCGGACCGAACTGCGCGTGGGCAGGCGCGGACCCCACGGTCGACACAAGAGTCACGATCACCATCAACACCAGGTCAGGCGGGCTGGAAGGCATCTACCAGCGCCAGGACAAGTTCGGGCACTTCCAGCCCACCACCGTCGCCGGCTACCCCGCCGTCCAGGCCATCGACCACCGGGACGCGCCCAAACAGGGCGACTGCGTCACGCAGGTCGGGGTCGCCGAGGAACGCCTCGTCACCGCCTCGGTCAGGATCAGCGACCGCAAGCACCCGGACTACAGCTCGGCCTGCGAGGTCAGCGACCGGGCCGCGGCCCTGGTGGTCGAGAACCTGAAGGGGGCGAAATAGGCGGGGACGGCCGCGAAGGGGCGACCGGCACGACGTACCCTGCACGGGAGGGGGCTCGCCGACCGCGAGGAAGGCCGAGCATGACCACGGTCGAAGCGTCCGTCGTCGTCCCACTCGACCTGGACCGCACGTGGGACCTGTTCCACGGCGACGAGATGCGCCGCTACGTCGCCCTGTCGAACATCACGGTGGCCGTCGAGAACTACCAGCTCCGCCCGGACGGCACACCGCGCTACACGCTGGTCCGCAAGATCGGCCCCGTGCTGCTGCGGCAGACCGCCGACCACACCGTGTACGAACCGCCCCACCACGCCGAGCACCAGGTGCTGGACAGCCCGCTCGGCGGGACGTACGTCGTCGACCACGAGGCGACCGCCGGCGGCACGCGCGTGCGCCACCGGTGGGAGATCAGGTCGAGCAACCCGACCGTGGCCCAGATCCTGCCCGCCGCCGCTCCGCTGCTCGGTCGCGTGCTGCACGAGGACCTCAAGCTCGTGGCCCGCCGGGCGGTCAGCGGCGGGCCCGCGGGCTACCAGCCGCCGGCGTGGTGGGAACGCACCCTGATGACCCCGCTGGCCCGCCTGCTCGTCGGCCGGCTGGGCCGCGACTTCGACGACACCCAACTCCTGTGCGTCCCCGGCCGCCGCACCGGCCGGCTGCGGTCCACCCCGCTGAAAGTGGTGCGACTGGGCGAGGACCGCTACGTCGTGTCCCGGCGCGGCGAGTCGGACTGGGTGCGCAACCTCCGCGCGGAGCCGGAGGCGGAACTGCGCGTGGGCAGCCGCATCGAGCACGTGCACGCCGTGGAAGTGCCGCCGCCGCAAGCGGTTCCCGTGCTCCGCGAGTACGTGCGCGGGGCCGTGCTGGCCAGCACGCCGGCGTTGCTCGGCGTCGCCTCGCCGGACGCGCCGGACGCCGACTTCCTGCGCAGCGCGGGGGAACACCCGGTCTTCCGGCTCGACCCCCGCCGCTGAACGCGCGGAGTTCCGCCTACTTCACCGCCTACTTCACCAGGTCCTGCGGCACCGGCTGGTCGTTGCGCAGCAACTCGAAGAGCCGGCCCGCCCTGGTCTTGTCCCAGTGCACCACCGATCCCGCGTTGGGCGCGTTGCCGGTGCTGCCGATCGGGACCGTGGTCGTCACCGGGGAGCCGCTGAGCGCCCACCCCATCGCGGCGAGGTGGTGCAGGTGGTCGCCGTCGTTGAGCGACACCGCGCCGGGAACGCTGGTGACCAGCGGAACGACACGGAACGGGTTGACCAGCGTGCCGAAGCTGGTCGCCTTGGCCACCAACGCCGACAGGAACTCGCGCTGCCGCTGCACCCGGTCGAGGTCGGCCCGGGCGCTGGCGCGGGTGCGGACGTAGCCGAGCGCCTGCGCGCCGTCGAGCTCCTGGCAGCCGGCCGGGAGATCGATGCCCGCCAGCGGGTCCTTCATCGGCTCCTTGAGGCACATCTCCACGCCGCCCACGGCGTCGACGACGTCCCGGAAGCCCCCGAAGCCGATCTCGGCGTAATGGTCCATCCGCAGTCCGGTGGCCTCCTCCACGGTGCGCACCAGCAACTGCGGGCCGCCCCAGGCGAAGGCGGCGTTGAGCTTGTTCCGCCCGTTGCCCTGGATCGGCACGTAGGAGTCCCGGGGGAGGCTGACGAGCGTCGCCGGGCCACTGCCGTCGGGCAAGTGCACCAACATGATCGTGTCGGTGCGCTGGCCGGCGGCCCCGCCGGTGCTCAGCGCCTCGCGGTCCTCCTCGGACAGGCCCTCCCGGCTGTCCGAGCCGACCAGCAGCCAGTTGGTGCCGGCGCCCTTGGCCGGTCGGTTCGGGTAGTCGGGCAGCGCCGAGACCCGGCGCAACGAGCTGTCGAGGTAGATCCAGCCGCCCACGACCAGCAGGAGCAGCACGACGAACAACACGCCGATGACGCGTCCCACGCGTCGCTTCGGCTTGCGATACCCCTGGAAGCTGCCGGCAGCCATCTCCACCGTTCCGTGTTTTCCGTGTGCCCGACCAACTCGTGACTGGCCGACACCCCGCGAGGCGGAACGCGGCACCACGACCACCATACGCAGTCGGGTGATGTGAGCCGTGCGACATCCACCCCGACGTCACCGCCGGGCAGTGAACCGCCCTCGGTCGAGGACGACGTCGCCGGCGCCGTTCGCGGTGCGGAACAACACGTTTCCGTCGCCGGCGTCCCACAACGAGACGACCAGTTCCTCACCCGGCCAGACCGGGCGCGTGAACCTGCCGAACATCCCGGCGACCCCGTCGGGGTCCCCGCCACAGACCGCGTTCACGAGCAGCCGGCAGGTGATCCCGTAGGTGCACAGGCCGTGCAGGATCGGGCGGTCGAAGCCGCCCCGCGCGGCGAAGGCCGGGTCGGAGTGCAACGGGTTGCGGTCGCCGGTGAGCCGGTACAGCAACGCCTGGTTCACCGCCGTGCGGAAGCGCAGCACCTCGTCGGGTTCTCCGCGCGGCACGGACCACCCGGCGCTCGCGCCGCGCGGCCCGCCGAAGCCGCCTTCGCCCCTGATGAACACCGACGACCGGGTGGTCAACAGTGGACCGTCCACATCGGACCCTTCGGTCTCGACGACGACCAGCGCGCCCTTCCCCTTGTCGAACACGTCGACGACCTTGCGGCGCAACGTCATCCGCCCGGCGACGGGCAGCGGCCGCCGCAGGACGAGCGACTGCTCCGCGTGCACGAGCAGCGCCCGGTCGAAGTCACCGAGCCGGATCTCCTGCGGGCCGCCGAACTGGGCGAGGACGATGCCCAGGGTCGGCAGGGCGCGCTGCTCGACCCCCGTCGTGTTCTCCGTGCTGAGCGCCAGTTCGGCGACCGGGTCGTCCTGGCCGGCGCCGACGGCCACCGCGTACCGCAACGCGTCGTCGGCGGTCCAGCTCTGCTCCCATGGGCCCTCGGTCCGGCCGACCAGGTTCGGGTCCAGCGCCACGTCGTCTCCCCCTCAGCCGAGCACGCCGCCGACGGAAACGTGCCCCTTCAACAGGTTCCTGGCGATCGTGCGCCGCTGGATCTCGTCGGTGCCCTCGTAGATCCGCAACAACCGCAGTTCCCGGTACCACCGCTCGACCGGGAGCTCCTTGGTGTACCCCATGCCGCCGTGGATCTGGAGCACGCGGTCGACGATCTCGTTGGCCTTCACCCCGCCGTAGAGCTTGGCGACCGACTGCGCGTGCCGGGAGTCGATGCCGGCGTCGACCTGCCAGGCGGCGTGCAGCACGAGCCACCGCATCGCCTCGATCTCCACCCCGGACTCCGCGATCATCCACTGGATGGCCTGGCGCTCGGCGAGCGGTTCGCCGAAGGTGTGGCGGACGCGCGCGTGCTCCATGGCCATCTCCAGCAACCGCTCGCAGGCGCCCAGCGCCCGCGCGGGCAACAGGTAGCGGCCGCGCCCGATCCACCGCATGGCCAACGCGAAGCCCTGCCCCACCTCGCCGAGGACGTTGGCCGAGGGGACCCGCACGCCGTCGAACACCAGCGAGGCCGGGCCCCACTCGCCCATCGTCGCGATCGGCTCGGAGGTCCAGCCCGACTCGCGGTCCACCAGGAAGCAGGTGACGCCGCCGTCGGCGCCCCGCTCGCGGTCGGTCACGGCGAACACCATGGCGAAGTCGGCCTCGTGGCCGTGGGTGATGAAGGTCTTCTCACCGTCGATGACCCAGTCGTCGCCGTCGCGCCGCGCGGTCGTCCGGATCGCCTTGGCGTCCGACCCCGCGCCGGGCTCGGTGAGCGCGAAGCAGGACACCCGCTCACCGGCGATCGTCGGCAGCAGGTAGCGCCGCTTCTGCTCCTCGTCGCCGGAGTAGAGGATGTTGTCGGCCGATCCGCCGAACGAGAACGGCACGAAGGTGCGGCCCAGCTCCACCTCGACCAGCGCGGTGAGCACAGCCCCCAGCCCCATGCCGCCGTACTCCCGCGGCGTCTGCACACCCCAGAACCCCGCCGCCCGCGCGATTTCCCGCAACTGGCGCAGTTCCTCCGGCGGCAGTCCCGGCTCACCGCGCCGTTCCCGTCGCAGCACCTCCGGTTCCAACGGGAGCAGCTCGCGGCGCACGAAGGTGCGCACCCAGTCGCGGACGTCGCGTTCGGTGTCGGTCAGCCCGAAGTCCACAGTGGACCCTCCTGTTCGCGGGAACCGGCCTGCGGCGAGGCGGAGGAAGGCCAGGCCGCGTCCCGCCGACGGCGAACCCGGTGCGGCATGGCGACCTCGCTAAACTAACGACGTTAGTTTTGTTGCCGCACCCTAGGCCCGGGACACCGACGGGGACAAGGCCCGAACGCGCGATCACCACCCCGGCCGCTCCGGGCCCTCCTCGGTCGTCCCCCGAGCACCCGAGGACGCGATGCCCCGACCGAGCACGCCCCGGCTCTCACCGGACCTCATCCGCGCCGCCGCGCTCCGGATCATCGACGCGGAGGGGCTGGCCGCGCTGTCCATGCGCCGGCTCGCCGAGGCGCTCGGGGTGCGCGCGGCGTCGCTGTACAACCACGTCCGCACCAAGGAGGCGCTGCTCGACGACGTGGCCAACGCGATCGTCGCCGGCGTGGAGCCGCCCGACCCCGACACCGACGACTGGCGGGCGGCGGTGCTCGGCTGGGCCCGCTCCTACCGGGCGGCCCTGGCCGCGCACCCGCACATCGTCCCGTTCCTGGCCGGGGAACCGCTGGAGCGCGAGGCGTCCCTGCGGCTGGCCGACGCGGTCCACGGCGTGCTGGTCGGGGCGGGCTGGCCGCCGCGCCAGGCGACGATGATCGGCGCGGCCGTGCGTTACCTTGTGCTCGGTGCGGCGCTGGGGTCGTTCGCCGGCGGGTTCGTCGACGACGCCGACGTCTACGCGGAGCGGTTCCCGAACCTCGGCCAGGCGCACCGGCTGCGGGCCCACGCCGACGAGATCGACAGGGACAGCTTCGAGCTCGCCCTGGGGGCGCTGGTCGACGGCCTCGCGGCGCGACACCCCACCCGGGGGGCGTGAGACGAGGGGGCGGCGTGCGTTGGCCTGGCGGCGGGCTGGAGTCCGCGGTGATGGAGCAGCTCTGGGCTGCCGAAGAGACCCGCGCCGAGGAGTCCCACACCGGGGAGCCCCACGTCGGGCTCACCGTGCGCCAGGTGCGCGACCTGCTCGCGCCGAGCCGTCCCCTGGCCTACACCACGGTCCTCACCGTCCTCGACAACCTCTACAAGAAGGGGCTGGCGCGTCGCGCGCTGGTCGGCCGCGCGTACACCTACCGCGCCGTGGCCAGCCGCGAGGAGCACGCCGCCGAGCTGATGGCGCAGGCGCTGTCGGCCAGCGCGGACCGGTCCCTCGCCTTCCTGCGGTTCGTGGACCGGATGTCGGCGGAGGACATCGCGGCGCTGCGGAGCGCGTTGGACCGGGCGACGCGCCACCTGGACGAGGAGTCGTCATGAGCTGGCTGGCGGTGGGCGCGCTGGGCGGCACGACCACGCTCGCCCTCGCGGCCACGCCCGCGCTGTCCCGACTCCGGGTGCTGCGGGCCGTTCCGGGGGTCGGGTTGGTGGCGTGGCTGGGCACGTCGGCCGCGGTGGTCGGCGCCTCGCTCTTCGCCGGCCCGCTCACGCTCCTGCCCGGCCACGGCCCCGAGGGCGTGCGGGCCTGGGCGTCCTGCCTCCTGCACTGCCAGCACCCGATGCCCCACCACCACCTGGCGGTCGCGCTGCCGGTGCTGGTGTCCCTGACGGTCGCGGTGCGGCTGGTCGTCGTGACCGCGAGCCTCGCCCGGCGCAGGTCCGAGGCGGTGCGGCGGCACCGGGCGGCGACGGACCTCCTCGGCCGGCTCGACGAGCGGTCCGGCGCGCTCGTGGTGGACCACCCGACGCCGGTGGGCTACTGCCTCCCCGGCCGCCCCCGGCGGATCGTGCTCAGCAGCGCGGCCGTGGCGACGCTGGACGAACCCCAGCTCGCCGCCGTCGTGGCCCACGAACGGGCGCACCTGGACGGGCGCCACCACCTCCTCGTGGCCGTGGCCGCCGTGCTGGCCGGCGCCCTGCCCGGGCTGCCGCTCCTGCGGACGACCCGCGACCAGGTGGAGTTGCTGGTGGAACGCGCGGCCGACGAGAGCGCGGGCCGCCGGCACGGACGCCGCGTGCTGGCCGGCGCGTTGCTGCGGATGGCCGCCGGGCTCGTGCCCGACGCGTCGCCGGGCACGGCGCCCGACACAGCGCTCAGCGCCACCGGGGCGAACCTGGCGACCAGGATGGACTACCTGCTGACGCCGCCGCCCCGGCCGGTGGCGATGGCGTCCGGGGTGGCGGCCCTGGTTGCCGGCCCGGTCGCCGCGGCGCTCGTGGCCGGCGCGGGTCTGGTCGTCACGATGGCCCTGGTCTGCCAGGTGTTGTCGCTGCTCTGAGCCGCTGTCCGTTCTGGGCTGCTCCGCCCGCGTTCCGGGGCGCTCCGCCGCTCTGACCAGCGCGCCGCTCCCGGTATGTCGGGCGGGCGCTCTCGGCTCCACCACCCGACGACCGGTGCGAGTGGCAGGCGGCTCGGTCTGGGGGTCGCCGAGCCGCCCGCCACCGCGGGTCGTCCGCGCCGGGCGAGAGGGGGGAAACCGCCGATCGGTCACGCGGACGGGCCTACTATGCAGCCTAGTAGTTGAACTTGCAACCCCATCGGACGATTCAGTCATCACGGACCGCAACGCCAGCGCGGGGCTGCCCTCGACTCGCGGCACCCTCGTTCCACCTGGCCAGGCCCCTTCCGAACGCCAACCCCACCCCGGGTCGGCCTCGGGTCGGCCAATCACCCCGACAGGTTCTCTAAGCTCGGGTCGGGAGGACGTGGGGAGGAACCAGCTCGTGCAACCGCTGTCTGCGGACGATCCGGATCGCGTCGGAGGCTATGCGCTGCTCGGCCGACTGGGCCGCGGCGCGATGGGCGCGGTCTACCTGGCCCGGTCGCGCGGCGGCCGGCCGGTCGCGGTGAAGGTGGTCAAGGCCGAGCTGGCCGAGGACCCGACCTTCCGGGAGCGGTTCCGCCGCGAGGTCGCCAGCGCCAGGGCCGTTGGCGGGTTCTGGACCGCGGCCGTCGTGGACGCCGACACCGAGGCGCCCCGGCCGTGGTTCGCCAGCGAGTACGTCGCCGGCCCCACCCTGCACGAGGCCGTGACCCGGCACGGGCCGCTGCCCGAGCACGCGGTGCGCCTGCTCGGCGCGGGCCTGGCCGAGGCGTTGGCCGCCATCCACGGCGCCAACCTGGTGCACCGGGACCTCAAGCCGGGCAACGTGCTGCTGGGCGCGGACGGCCCGCGCGTGATCGACTTCGGCATCTCCCGCGCGCTGGAGCGCGCCGGCCTGACCATGACCGGGATGTTCTTCGGCACGCCCGGCTTCTTCTCCCCGGAGCAGACCACGGGCGAGGAGATCGGCCCGCCCAGCGACGTGTTCTCGCTCGGCGCGGTCCTCGTGTTCGCGGCCACCGGGGTCGGGCCCTTCGGCGACGGCCACACCACCGCGATGCTCTACCGGGTGGTGCACGCCGAGGCGGACCTCAGCCGGCTCAGCCCCGGCCTGCGGGCCCTGATCGGCCCGTGCCTGGCCAAGAACCCGGCCGCCCGGCCCTCCGCCGAGCAGCTCCTGGCCGCGATCGGCGACCACGGGGGCTCGACCCGCGAGGCGACCAGCTGGCTCCCCGCGGCCGTCACCACCCTCATCGACGAGCGCACCGCACTGGTCGCGGCCCCGCCGCCGCGACGCCCCACCCTGGTCGTCCCAGCGCCCGGGGTCCCAGCGCCCGGGGTCCCAGCGCCCGGGGTGCCAGCGCCCACCCGGGTCGGGCCGCCGGTCGGCCAGCCCACCCTGGTGGCGACCGCGGAGGCGCCGGTGGCCGCCCCGCCGCCCGCGCGGCTCCCCCCGCCGCCGTCGCCCAAGCCCCCGACGCAGGTCATGACCGCTCCGGAGGAGCCGCCCGCCGAGGCGGGCCCCCCGCTTCCGGTGGCAGCCGTGCAGGCGGTCTCCCGGGCGGTGGAGAAGGTGCGGGCCGGCAACGCCGCGCGCCAGCGCGCCAGGGCCGCGACGCAGGCGGCCGCCCAGCGGCTCGAACAGGCGATGGCCGGGGGCGTCCGCTTCGCCGCGGCCAAGGCCGGCTCGGTGTTCTTCGGCGTGCTCGGCCTGACCCTGGCCGCGGGCCTGGTGTACATGATCAACCTCCGGGGCACGCCGTCGAACCTGGGCGTGGTGCTCACCGCCGCGCTGGCCTGCGCGTACTTCGCCGGCAGCGGCGTGCTCTCCCTGGTCCGGGCGGCGCTGCCGTCGGTCGAGCTGGTGGTCAGCCCGGTCGGCGTGACCCTGTGCCAGGGCCGGCGGCGCCGGCACCTGGACTGGCACCACATCACCAGGATCGGCGTCGTCGGCCGGGGTCGGCGGCAGTACCTCGTCGCCTGGCTCGCCGCCGGCGTCGACGTCCCGAACGCGCTGGTCGGCCACCGGTTCCGGCCCCACCAGGGCGGCATCCGGCTGTTCCCGCTGGGCGGGGGCAACCGGCCGCGGCGCGAGGTCCGCCAGCACGCCAGGGACGTCCGGGCCGCGCTGGCCCACTACGCCCGGGGGTGCTACGACCCGCAGCTCTGATCGTTCGCCCTGCCGCGCGGGCGCCGGTGCGGTACACAGGCGGGGTGGACCCCGTGCGGGCGCTCCGCCTGATCGCGTACCACCTGGAGCGGACCGGCGCGGCGACCTACCGGGTGCAGGCCTTCCGGCGGGCCGCGGCGGTCGCCGAGCGGGCCGGCGTCGACGAGCTGCGGCACCGGGCGGAGACCGGCGCGCTCACCGGGCTGACCGGCGTCGGCCGCACCACGGCCGAGGTGATCGCGCAGGCGCTGGCCGGGCGGGAGCCGGACTACCTGGTCGAGCTGACCGGACGGGACGCGCCGGAGCTGACCGGGGGCCACCGGCTCCGGGCGGCGCTGCGCGGGGACTGCCACACCCACTCGGACTGGTCCGACGGCGGCAGCCCGATCGAGGAGATGGCGGAGACCGCGGCGGAGCTGGGCCACGAGTGGATCGCGCTCACCGACCACTCGCCGCGGCTGACGATCGCCAACGGCCTGTCGGCGGACCGGCTGCGCGCCCAGCTCGACGTGCTCGCCGAGCTCAACCGGCGGATCGCGCCGTTCCGGGTGCTCAGCGGGATCGAGGTGGACATCCTCGCCGACGGCCGGCTCGACCAGGACGAGCGGCTGCTCGGCGAACTGGACGTGGTGGTGGCCAGCGTGCACTCGGTCCTGCGGATGCCGGAGCGGGAGATGACCGAGCGGATGGTCACCGCGGTCAGCAACCCGCACGTGGACGTGCTGGGGCACTGCACGGGACGGATCGTCACCGGGCGGGGCCGCCCCGAGTCGGCGTTCGACGCCAAGGAGGTGTTCCAGGCCTGCGCCGACCACGGAGTGGCGGTGGAGATCAACTCACGGCCGGAGCGGCTGGACCCGCCCCGGCGGCTGTTGCGCGTGGCGGTGGAGCTGGGCTGCCTGTTCTCGATCGACAGCGACGCGCACGCGCCCGGCCAGCTCTCCTGGCTCGGCTTCGGCTGCCAGCGGGCCGAGGAGTGCGGCGTGCCGGCGGACCGGGTGGTCAACACCCGACCCGCCGACGAGCTGCTGGCCTGGGTCAGCGCGTCCGGTCCCCGCTGAGGTGGCGGGCGAGCTGGTCCTCGGCCCACCCCGCCCAGTCCTCGTCCGGGGAGAGCACCTCGACCGGGCAGCCGAAGATCCGCTGGCCCTCCTCGGCGTGCGCCCGGCGCTGGGCGGGCAGCTCGACGTCCACGACGTAGCCGATGCCCGCGCACCGCTCGGTGAGCTCGTCCCGCAGGGCCGTCAGGCGCTCCGCCTCGCGTCCGACCTCGTGCGGGACCCGGGGCGGGAACGCCACCACGACGAAGTGCCCGTCGTCGCGGACCTGCCGCTCCAGGGCGTGGCGCATGACCTCGGTCCACGGCCTGGGGTCCTCGCCCCGGCGGTTGTCCACCCGGGCGATGCGCGCGGCACGCGTGTCCATGTGGTGTCCCTCCTCCCGACCCCGACCGGACCGAGCTTAGGGACGCCTTCCCCGACCACCCAGGGTGATCTTGCCCAACCACTCGATCGGCCGGGCAGCACTGCCCTTTCGGGTGGCTAGCGCGAGGTCGGAGCGGCCGAGCAGGCGCCGAGCATCTCGTGCAGCGCCGCCTTCTCCTCCTGGGTCACCCACAGCCCGTAACCGCTCTTGACCGTGATCCACCGGGTCGCGTACTCACACCAGTAGGTCCGCGCCGGCGGCTTCCACTGGGACGGGTCCTGGTCGCCCTTGCTCCGGTTGGTGTTCGCCGTCACCGCGAGGAGCTGCGGGGCCTTCAGGTCGTTGGCGAACTGGCTGCGCCGCTCGTCGGTCCAGTCGGCCGCGCCGGTGCGCCAGGCGTTGGCCAGCGGGACGACGTGGTCGATGTCCAGCTCCTCGGCCTTCTCCACGGTCTTGCCGTCGTACACGCTGACCCAGGTGCCGGCGGTGGCCCGGCACTCCTTGTCCGTCTGCACGCCCTTCCCGTCTCGCCGCAGCACCGTCTCCCGCGTGTCGCAGCCCTCGCCCTGGGAGATCCAGTGCTTGAACCGGTCGCGGGAGTAGCCCGTCATCGGGTGCCACGCGGCCACCTTGAGCTTCTCCAGCTGCGCGGCGGCCTCCCCCGAGCCGGGCACGGTCGCGGCCGGCGGAGCGCTGGAGGGCGCGGGCCCGGTGGGACCACCGAGCCGGTTCCAGCCCCACACCGACCCGGCCACCACCAGGGCCAGGAGCACCAGTCCGAGCAGCACCTGCCGCTGCTTCTCGCCCACGCACGCTCCCCTACTCGATGATCACTCCAACGGGCGATCATCGTCGAGCGCGCGGGGGTGGCGACAGAGCCGGACGGGCGGTGTCGGTCACGTCCGGCCGGGCGAACGGGCGATATGTCCCCCGCGGGGCGGGTGGCCCCGCCCGGAAGGGGGACGGTAGCTCGCCGAGCGCGGTCAGCTCGCCGACGCGGACGCGAGCAGGTCGCGGTCGTAGGCCAGCGCCACCGCCTCCGTGCGGCTGGTGGCCCCCAGCTTCGCCATGACCCGGGACAGGTGGACGCTCACCGTCTTCTCGCTGATGTAGAGCTCGTCGCCGATCTGCCGGTTGGTGCGGCCGAGGGCGACCAGGCCGAGGACGGAGCGCTCGCGCGGCGTGAGCGGGTCGAGGATCTGACGCGGCTCGACCACCTCGGCGCCGGGGGCGGCCAGCGAGATCCGGGCGCGCCGCGCCAGGGCGCGGACGGCGTCGGCCAGCGGCGCGGCCCCCAACTCGTCGGCGACGTCGACGGCCAGCCGGAGCTGCTCGACGGCCCGCTCACGGTCCCCCGCGGCCAGCGACGCGTCGGCCCACCGCCAGCGCGCAACCGCCTGGAGGTAGCCGTTGTACTCGCCGAACAGCTCGACCGCCCGCTGCCACGCCTCCGGCCGGTCCGCCCCGTGCAGGCGGCCGAAGTCGGCCTCGGCGCGGGCCACCCACGCCTGCCCCTCGGGGCCGAGCCGGCCGATGCGGGGCCGCAGGTCGGTGGTGAGGCCGCGCAGGCGCGCCATCATCTCCTCGCCCGCGGCCACCGCCGCCCGCTCCCCCGCGCAGTCCCGGCGCTGCCGGGCGCGCCGGGCCAGCTCGGCGTACGCGGTGACGCCCAGGGCCGCGAGGCGCAGCCCGGCCGCGGCGTTCTCCTCCAACGCGTCGACCTGTCGCAGGGCCTCGACCGCGCGCCGCGCCGCTTCCTTGGGCCGGTCGCACCACAACGCCATCTCGACCCCGCACGCGCCGGTGCTCGACGCGACGTGCAGGTCCCCGGGGGCCATCGGCCGCAGGACGCGCAGCGACTCCGCGGCCGCCTCGAACTCGCCCCGCGCCACCCTGACGTCCAGAGCGGAAGCCGCCACGCGCGCGTCCACGGTGCCGGGAACGGAGCCCGGCTCCAGCTCGGCCGCAGCGGCGCTGGCGTCCCAGTCGCCCAGGGCGTACCGCGCGACGACCAGCAACCTCCGCAGCTCCAGGCCGTAGTTGCTCCACGCCATGCCGATGCTCTCGACCCGGCGCACGGCCTGCTCCAGGATGCCCGCGGCCTCGGCCACCCGGCCCTGCTCGTAGCGGTTGGCGGCGAGGTTGAACCACGCCCGCAGCTCCACCGACCACGCGCCGGTCTCCGCGGCCCTGGTCCTGGCCACGACCAGGCGGTCGCACGCCGCGTCGATGTCGCCCCGGCACTGGTCCAACACCGCGAGCGTGATCAACGCGTCCATCTCGGCGCCGGTGGTGCCGCTGGCCCTGGCGTCCAGGACGGCGGCCTCGGCGACGGGCCGGGCGGCTCCGTCGTCGTCGTGGTAGCGCGAGCACAGCACCCGCGCCCGGACGGCGAGCACCCAGGCCCGGGACGGGCTGGCCGGTCGGTCCCCGACCAGCTCCCACGCGCGCTCGATCATCTCGACCGCGTCCGCCAGCCGGGGTTCCGGGCTGCCCAGCAACTCCTGCGCGTAGCGACGCCGCAGGTCGGCGGCCAGCTCGGGTTCGGAACGCTCGTCGGTCATCGCGATGGCCGAGCGCACCAGCGCGAGCGCGCGCTCCGGCTCGCCCGAGACGCCGGCGAAGTAGGCCGCCCTGCGCAGCAACGTCACCTCGTCGGCGCCGGCCACCTCCGCCGGGTCCGGCACCGCGCCCCACAGCTTCAGCGCCCGCTCCAGGTGCCGCAGCGCCTCGGCCGGGGCGCAGCCCCTGGCCGCCTCGTCGGCGGCGCGCACCGACGCGGCGAGCGCGGTGGGCAGGTCGTGGCTCTCCATGCTGTGGTGGGCGAGCTCCGCGGCGACGCCGCGCACGCCCTCCTCGCCGGCCAGCAGCCCCGCGTACGCCGCGTGCCAGCGCGCCCGCTCCCCCGGCAACAGGTCGGCGTAGACGGCCTCGCGCAGCAGGGAGTGCCGGAACCGGTAGTCCTCACCGCTGTCACCGAGCACCAGCACGTGGTGGGTGACCGCCTCCCGCAGGGCCTCGTCGAGCTCGGCGTCGCCCAGCCCGGCGAGCGCGCGCAGCCGGTGGTGGCAGACCATCCGGCCGGCCACCGAGGCGAGCCGGACGACGCGCTGGGTGAGCGGGCTCAGCCGCTCGGTCCTGGCCAGCAGCACGTCGGCCAGCGCGGTCGGCAGACCGCACTCGGCGCACGCCGCGATCAGCTCCTCGGCGAAGAACGGGATGCCCTCGCAGCGGCGGGCGATCTCCCGCTCGACCTCGGCCGGCAGCGCGTCGTCGGCCAGCGCCCGGACGAACTCCAGGGTTTCGGCCGGGCCGAACGGGCGCAGCTCCAGCCGCTCCACGGCGGGCAGCCGGACCAGCTCGGCCAGCAGCGGGCGCAGCGGGTGCGTGCGGTGCACGTCGTCGCTGCGGTAGGTGGCCACGACCAGCACCCGGTGCGTCCGCAGCCGGGAGACCAGGAACGACAGCAGGTACCGCGTGGAGGCGTCGGCCCAGTGCAGGTCCTCCAACGCGAGCAGCACGCACTCCTCGTCGGCCAGGTCGGCCAGCAGGCGGCGGACCGCCTCGAAGAGCTGGAGCTGGCCCATGTCCTCGTCGACGCGGACCCGGGGCGGCTCCGCGGCCGGGTCCTCGTCGACCGAGCCCGGCAGCAGCCGGGCCAGGGCGGGCCGCGTCCTGACCTCGGCCAGCGCCTCGGCCGGGAGCTGGCCGATGGCCTCCACGAACGGCAGGTACGGCAGGCCGGTCTGGCCCACGTCCAGGCAGCGCCCGGTCAGCACGCGCACCCCGTCGGCCCTGGCGAGCTCGCTCAGCTCGGCGAGGAGGCGGGACTTGCCGACCCCCGCCTCCCCGGCGACCAGCACGGCGCCCGCCGTCCCCGCCCGCGCGCGCTCCAACGCCTGCCGGAGCGCGCGCATCTCCTTCTCGCGAGCGACCAGCGGAATCCCGGACCCCAGACGTGGCACGAACCGATGTTCGCACATGTCAGGCCGTGCACGTCCGGTCGCCGTAAGCGGCGGGGCGCTTCCGCCCGCCGAACCAGCGGGCGCCGAACCACTGCCGCGCCTGCCGGCGCTCGGGCCCCAACTCCGGGTCCGCGGCGTCGGCGTCCGCCTCCTCCGTGGTGGCCAGCTCCGCCTCCAACCGCTGGAGGGTCACCCACGACTGGGGCGGCCGGAGCCCGTTGGCCGCGACCGTGGCCGCCATCAGCAGCTCCCGGCGGTAGCCGACCTCGGCCTTCATGCCCTCGACGGTCCACCCGTTCATCTCGAGCCTCCTGATCTCGTGTCGTTGACGAGACCAAGACTCGTGCTGAGGCGCCCCCCGGCACATTGGGCGTTCGCCCACTGATGCGGCTGCGGACCCCTTACCCGGGGACGCCTGAGTGCGCCGAACGAGGGGGTAAGGGGGTCAGGCTGCGGGCGCGGTCTCCCTGGCCAGCCGGACCACCTTCCGCTCGGCCACGAAGGACACGAACGGGATGGTGCCGGCGACCAGCACGCCCAGGGTGCGGAGCACCGGCCACTTGCTCCGCACGGCGAGGTCGAAGGTGATCAGCAGGTAGACGGCGTAGAGGAAGCCGTGCACCGGGCCGACGACCTGCACCAGCAGCGGCTGGTCGGCGAAGTACTTCAGCGGCATCGCCACCAGCACCAGGGCCAGCAGTCCCACGCCGACCACGTAGGCGGCGATCCGGAACCGGGTCAGGGCAGCATTCATCGCGACTCGTCCAGCCTTCTCACGCGTCGACACGGCCTAGCGGCGGCCGTCGGGGTCCTGGGTACGGGCGTTGAGCTCGGCGAGGTAGCGGTTGTAGGCCGCCAGCTCGTCGTCCGGCTCCTCGTCCAGCACGACGACCGGCCGCGCCTTCCGGCGGGGTGGGGTCGCGGCGGCCGGCTCGGGCGCCGGGGTCGGTTCGGGCGCTGCGGTCGTGCCGGCCGGGGCGGTCAGCGACCCGACGGCCGGCTCGACGACGCCCTCGACCCGCTCCGCGCCCTCGGCACCCGCTGCTGCCGCGTCCTCGGCGAGCTGCCGCGCCTCCATCCGCATCATCCGCCACCACATGTAGACGAAGAACACGGCGAACGAGGGCCACTGCAACGCGTAGCCGTAGTTCTGGAGGCTTCCCCCCGCGGACCGGGCCCGGTCCCACTGCCACGTGCCGAGGGCGAGGCAGGTGATCACGGCGGCCACGAGCAGGACATGCAACACCAGCCACCGAGGGGTGAACAGGTAGCGGGGCACGCCCCGACGCTAGCACTGCCGCCCCCGGCCGCCGGCACCGACCCGTAGCGCGGCTACCCATGAGGGGCACCCGGCCCGCCTCAGTCGGGCCACCTCAGTCGGGCCACCTCAGTCGGGCCGCAGCCCGGCCAGCACGAAGTCGGCGATCTCCGCGCCGAGCTGGCCCGGCGGCTTCGGGCCGTCCGGCCGGTACCAGGAGGGGAGCTGGTTCACCACGCCGAGGGCGACCAGCGTGACGGTCTCGGCCGGCGGCTCGGCCCGGAACACGCCCTCCCGCTGCCCGCGCTCGACGACGCCCCGGAACGCCTCGTGGTAGCGCCGGCGGTCGGCGCGCACCGCCGCCATCCGCTCGGCGGCCAGCTTGTGCATCTCCCTGCCGAACACCGCGGCCTCGTCCACGTGGGCGGCGGTCGTCTCCACCAGGTCGACGACCAGGGCGCGCACCGTCTCCGCCGGACCGGCGCCGGCCGCCAGGATGCGCTCCGCGCCGGCGAGCTGGATGGCGATCAACGAGTGGTAGATCTCGTACAGCAGGTCGTCCTTGGACTCGAAGTAGTGGTAGAGCGCGCCCTTGGTGACCTCGGCGGCGTCGACGACCTGCTGCACGGTGGTGCCGTCGAAGCCCTGCTCGGCGAAGAGCCGCACGGCGGCGCGCATGATGCGGGCCTCGACCGGGGTCAGCTCCCCGGCGGCCCGTCTGGTCCGGCCCTCCGCCGCACGCGTCATGGTCGTTCCCGTTCTCCCCGCCCCGTCATCCCCGCACTGTCATCGCGCCGATTGTGCGTCACCGGACCGGGGCCACCGCGTCGCCGCGCCGTCGGGTGACAACGCGCGCACCACGCCGAACCGGTCTGCGCCGGTCGGGTCAGCGCCGACCTGCTCAGCGCCGGTCGGCAGCGGCATCAGCACGGGCGTGTCCACCCCGGCCGCCACGTACTCGCGCACCCGGTCGCGGCACCGCGCCGGGTCGCCGTGCACGACCAGGTCGTCGACCACCTCGTCGGGCACGGCGGCGGCCGCGGCGCGCCGGTCCCCGGCCGCCCACGCCTCCCGCACGGCCCGCAACGCCGGCCCCCTGCCCAGCCACTCGTGGAACTCCGCGTAGGCCGGCACGGTCAGGTAGGCGGCGACCAGCGAACGCCCGACGGACCTGGCCAGCTCGGCGTCCTCGGTGGGGCACACGAAGATCCGGGCCACCAGCTCGACGCCGGCGCCGAGCTCGGCCCGCACCCGGGGCACGTCGGCGGGCGCCAGCCAGTTCGTGATCGCCCCGTCCGCCTCCCGCGCGGCGAGGCGGAGCATCCCCGGGCGCAGCGCGGCGAGCAGCACGCGCGGCGGCGGCTCCGGCGGACGTTCGAGCCGGAACCGCCGCACCGCGAAGGTCTCGTAGCGCTCGTCGACCTTCTCCCCGGCGAAGGCGCTCCGCAGGAAGCGCAGGGTGTCGCGGACGCGGGCGTACGGCCGCTCGAACGGGAGCGCGTTCCACTGCTCCACGATCACCGGCGAGGACGCCCCGACACCCAGCGCGAACCGGCCGGGGGCCAGCTCCGCCACGGTCGCCGCGCTCATCGCGAGCAGCGCGGGCCCCCGGGTCTGCACGGGTGCGATGGCCGTGCCGAGCCGGAGGCGGGGCTCCCACTCCGCGGCCAGCGCCAGCGGGGTGAACGCGTCCGTGCCGGCGGTCTCGGCGGTCCACAGGTCGGTCCAGCCAAGATCGGGCAGCGCCCGCACGAGCTCGCGGTGCGCGGCCAGGGGCACTCCCGCCAGCGGCACGGTCAGACCCCACCGACGCATCGCGTCACCTCCCGCTCGACCCGGCGGCCGGGCCCGTGCTCCGCCGGTCGGCGGGGGCGGTCGGGCCCGCCGGCGCCGCCGGCTCCCCTGGCCTACAGCTCACCGCGCCGGCCGCACATCCCCCAGTCCGGTGTCGCTGGACCGTAGCGCGCCGACCGACCAGTCGGTACGTGCGTCCGCCACCACCCGCCCACCCGCCGGCCGCGGCGCGTCGGCCCGCGCCGCGACCTCAGATGATGTCCGCCGAACCGGCCGCGGTCGGCCGGACCAACGGCGGCCCGTCCTTCGGGCCAGCCCACCCCGACACCTGGTGGTGTTACGTCCAGCCGAGTGAATCCGGACGGCGGAACCAAAGGTCACGGAGAGATATCGCCTGCCGGGGTCTAGCGCGAAGCGTGCACGCACCAATACGGTGCGAAACCGTCCGTGATCATCAGCCGTGATGAGGAGGAGCGGATGGTCGGGGACTCCGAGATCGACCAGATCATCCGGGAGTGGACCGCCGAGCGGTCGGGAGACCCGGAACTCCGTGAGGCGGACCGCATCCGGTCCGAGTGGCTGTCGGAGGCGCCGCCAGCGCCACCGGCTCCGCCCAGGATCCCGGTCCAGCGCCGGTCCGCCGGCGGGCCGTTGGCCGTGGCCGAGCCCGCCGACCCGGCGTACGTCGCCGCGATGCGGCAACGGCTGCCGGAGGCGCCCCCCGAGCTGCTGGCCGCCGCGGCGAGCTGGTGGCAACTCGTCGGGGACGTGGCCGAGGCCGAGGGGTGGTGGGACGCCGGGGTGAGCCCGTTGGACCAACGCGCGCTGGACTGGCGGGCGGCGGGGCTCAAGCCGGGCGACCTGAGCCGCCGGCTGGGGCCGCTGACCGTCCTGGAGCACCTGCGTCGGGGCAGCGCGCCGGCGTGGTGCGTCGCCCGGCTGCAGCGGCAGCGCCGTGACGGCGCCGCCTGACGCCCCTCGCCGGGGTGTGGCCGAGTCCGGTCCGGGGCGCCCCGGCGGCCCGGACCGGCCCCAGCGGGCGGCCCGTGGCTGACCAGTCCCCGGCCGCCCGGCCCGCGTCCGCACGGCCCCGGCCGACCCGGGTCCGGCGGCTGCGGGCGGTGGTGGCCGGCCGCCTCCACCGGTGGCGGTACCCGGCGCCGGCCTGGGCGCGGCAGAGCGCCCGCATGGTCGACGACGTGGTCGACGTGGTCGTGGCCCGGATGGACGAGGTGCCGGAGGGGCAGCGGGCGGAAGTGGCTGAGAACCTGGCGGCCATGGTGCGCCGAGCGCAGCTGTACCACGACTACGGCAACGGCCGGATCAGTCGGCGCGAGTACACCAGACGGCTACGCGCGCTGGACTGAGCCGGACGCGTCGGCCCAGGGCCCACCGGCCCTGGTTCGCACGTGGCCGGACGTCGCCCCCGGAACCGCGTTCACTCGGGCTCGGCCGAGCCACCCGACGGACCGGGCGGGACGCGGCGACCGGCCAGGCCACGGCCGGGGCACGGCCTTGGCGTGCGGTCCCCAGCCGCACGCCGTCACCCCCGCCTGAGCTCGGCGTATGCGGAGTGAGCAGGCGGGCGTCGCCCAGCCGACGCGGCGCGACGGTTGCCCTGCCGCTGTTTCCGCGCGGGCGGGCGGCTGGCGCAGCGGGTCACGCCGCGTTCACCCGAACGCCGCCCCCGCGCGTCGTGCTGGCCGCAGCGACATCGGGCCACCGCCCGGGAACGCGCTGCCTCTCGCCCCGACGGTCTCGTTGGGGGCTGGATTTCAGATCGGGTGTGGGACCTGGGTGGCCGCGCTGGGCACCCCCCCACGACCTCAACCCCGGTGTGGCCGAAGAGCCGCGGGTGCGGGCGCTGAATGAAGAAGGGCGACCACGGGCTCCTCGCCGCCGACAGGGTTCGCCCCGGCTCCCGACACCACTTGGTCACCACCGACCACGACATCTCCCCGGCCGACGCGTTCCCGCCTGTTCGTTGCCTGCGAGGACCGTCCCCGCCGTCAAGGAGCGGGCCGCGACGGCGTCGCGGAATGATCGCGTCGCGCTGCCGGCACCGCCACATGGTCATCACACGAGCTCGGCACGGGAGAACTGGCGGAGGAGTGCCGGCGACCAACGTGCTGCTGGCCGAGGACCACGCGATGGTGCGGGACGCGCTGCCCTCCCTGCTCGACCGGGGGGGCCGGACCTGCGGGCGGTCGACGGGGCCGGGGGCCCGGGGCCAAGGCGCTGCGCCTGGCCGACCGGCTCACCCCGGCTCCCGACACAGCCTGATCACCGCCGGCCACGGCATCCCCTGATCGGCGCGATCCCGCCTGGTCGCCGCGCGAGGACGTCCCTGCCGCCGAGCCCCGCGAGATCGAGGGATCACGCCCGGATCGCACGGAAGAACACGATCCACAGCTCAGGCCTGGCAGGGCGCATTGGGTGGTGAAGCACGGGCGACGCCCTCAGCGCCGGGTGCTGGGCGCTCATGCCCTGGGGTCGCGAGGCGTTGCGGCTGGCCGTCGGCGCCGGTCCGGTCGTGGGGTTCGCCCGCCGGATGGGCCTGGCGGTAGGCGCCGAGTGCGCGACCGCCTGTCCTCGGCGATCGGCAGACTGAGGGCGGTGAACGGGCACGTCGCCGCGCGCGTCGCCACTGACCGGGGCTGGTGGGGAGAACGGTTGTTATACCCTCTCCGCCATGTTCGACCGGCGTGTGTCGTGGTGGTGGCCGTCCCCGCAGGCGGCCCACTGACCCGCGCCCACCCGGACGTGACCGACGGCCGCCTCACCGAGGCGGCCGTCGTCGTGTTCGGGGCGGCGGGCGCTCGGTGAGGCGGCGACCCTGGAGGAGGAAGTCCATGACCGGCGACGTCCCCACGCACGCCGAGCGGCCGCCCGACCGGGCCGGGCTGCGGCGCGAGCTGACCGGCCGGCAGGTCGGCATGATCGCCATCGGCGGCGCGATCGGCACCGGCCTGTTCCTCGGCTCCGGCCTGGCGATCTCGCTGGCCGGGCCGGCGGTGATCGTGGCCTACCTGGTGGCGGCGCTGGCCGCCCTGGTGGTGGCCTACACGCTGGCCGAGATGACCGTGGTGCACCCGGAGGCCGGCGGGTTCGGCGCGATCGCGCACCGCTACCTCGGCCCGGCCGCCGGGTTCGTCCAGCGGTGGATCTACTGGACCGCGCAGGTGGTCAACGTCGGCAGCGAGGTGGTCGCCGCCGGGCTGTACGTGCGGTTCTGGTGGCCGCAGCTCCCGCTGTGGCTGCCGGTCGTGGTGTTCTCCGTGGTCATGCTCGCGGTGAACGCGCTGTCGGTGCGGTTCTTCGGCGAGTTCGAGTACTGGTTCGCGATGATCAAGGTCGTCACGATCGTCGTGTTCGTGCTGCTGGGCGTGCTCGCGGTGACCGTGGGGCTGCCGGGGCGGCCGGCCGCCGGGCTGTCCGCGCTGACCGAGCACGGCGGGTTCGCCCCGAACGGGATGACCGGCGTCTGGCTCGCGATGACCGTGGTGACCTTCAGCTACATGGGCACCGAGGCGGTGGCGGTGACCGCGGCCGAGTCGAGGAACCCGGCCCGCGACCTGCCCAGGGCGGCCCGCCGGATGGTGCTGCGGCTGGCGTTGTTCTACGTGCTGGGCATGGCGGTGGTCGTCTCGATCGTGCCGTGGCGGGACGCCGCCAGCTCGGAGGGGTTGCAGTCGAGCCCGTTCGTGCGGCTCTTCAGCGCGGCCGGCGTCCCGGCCGCGGCCGGGCTGATGAACTTCGTCATCCTCACGGCGGCGTTGTCGGCGATGAACACGAACCTCTACGTCACGGCGCGGATGGCGCACTCGCTGGCCAGGGACGGCTACGCGCCCCGCTGGATGGGCCGGGTCAACCAGCGGGGCGTGCCGCGCAACGCGCTGGCGCTGTCGGCGACCGGCCTGGTGCTGGCCGCGGTGGTCTCGGTGACGGCGCCGGAGAGCGCGTTCCCGGTGATGCTGGGGATCGCGCTGTTCGGGGCGCTGGTCACCTGGTTGATCATTTTCGCCACGCACGCGGCGTTCCGCCGGCACCGCGCGTCGGCCGGGCTGCCGTCCTCCCCGATCCGGCTCCCCGGCGCGCCGGTCACCACCGCGCTGGCCGCGTTGTTCATCCTCGGGGTGCTGGTGACGACCGCGTTCACCCAGCAGTTCGGGCTGGCGTGGAAGGCCGGCCTGCCCTACCTGGCGCTGCTCGCGCTCGCCTACGTCGTGGTGCGGCGGTTCAGGAAGACGCCGACCGCGCCCACCGCGACCAGCGACAGCACGGGCACGAACGCCAGCCGGTAGGCGGACGGGCCGGCGGCCTGGAGCACCCAGCCGACGGCGAGCTGCGCCAGCACGGCGCAGCTGAAACCCCCCAGGTTGACGACGCCGGCCGCGGTGCCGGAGCGGTGCTCGGGGTTGGCGGCGCGGGCCGTGTCGAAGGCCAGCAGGGCCGAGGCTCCGCCGATCCCGAGCACCACCAGCACCGCGGCGACCACGGCGAGCGGCAGCCGCCCCGGCCAGAGCACGACGGTCAGCCAGCCCAGCAGGACCACGGGCGTGAGGATCTCGGTCACCCGCTGGCTGCGCCGGGGGTTGCCGGCGGCGATCCGGCCGACGACCGGGGAGGCGAGCGTGAAGGCCAGCACGCAGACCATGAGCAGCGTGGCGGCCTCGGCGGCCGAGTGGCCCTGGCCCGAGGTCAGCCAGGGCGCGCCCCACAGGGCGGTCAACGCGACGAACTGCCCCATGAAGACGAAGTGCGTCCAGAAGGCGTGCCGCGTGCCCCGCTCGGCGACGACGCCGCGCAGCGCCACGCGCACCGGCTCGGCGGGTCGGGTGGCGGTGACGGCCGGCACGCCCCGGTCGCGGACCAGCGCGACCGCGACCACCGCCAGGACCACGGTGACGCCGGCGGCGGCCAGGAACGTGCCGGTCCAGCCGACGTGGTGCAACGAGCTGGTCAGCGGCACCGTGGCCACGAGCTGGCCGGCGCCGCCGGCCAGGCCGGTCAGGGCCACGACCAGGCCGTACCGGCGGGGCGTGAACCAGTGGGCGGCCAGCCGCAGCACGTTGGTGAACATGAAGGCGTCGCCCGCGCCGACCAGGACGCGCGCGGCGATGCCGGCCGGCAGGGCCGTGCTGGCGGCGAACACCGCCGCGCCCAGCGCCATGGCGAGGGTGCCGCCGGTGAGCACGCGCCGGGGACCCCAACGGTCGGCGAGCACGCCGGCCGGGACCTGGAGCACGAGGTACACCCCGAGCTGGAGCGCGGTGAACAGGGCGAGCACGGCGGGGCCGGTGGCGAACCGGTCCAGCGCCTCCTGGGCGGCCACGCCCAGGCTCATCCGGTGGAACAGGGCCGCGACGTAGCAGGCCACGCCGGCGCCCCAGACCAGCCAGGCGCGGCCGGTGTCCCGGTGGCCGGGCCGGGCGGCGGCCACGCCGACGCCCTCCGGCGACGTGACGGCTGCTTCCGCGATCGACATGCGCACCTCCGCGGGCGAGCATAGATACAAGTTGTATCCATGCTCGCCGCGCTGTGGTGGCCCGCACAGCCGGGGCTGGGCATTCCGGGCTTTTCCGGCGTCGGTCCTGGGTCGGCCCTGCATCGGTCCGGCATCGGCCCGGGGCCGGCGCGCGGCTCGTCGCCCGGCCCGCGCGTGCCGAGGCGACCACCGCTGGCCTACCGTCTCGGCCGATGGCACCGCACCCCGCACTCTCCGGCGTCCTCGCCCGACGGCTCCGCCTCGCCGGGCTGCTCGTGGTCGTCGCGGTCCTCGCCACGCTGGCGTTCACCGTTCCGCTGCCCTCCCCCGATCAGGTGCGGGACTGGGTGCTGGGCACGGGCCCGTTCGCCCCGCTGACCTACCTCGCGGTCTACGTCGCGGCGACGCTCGTGCTCGTGCCGCGCCCGCTGCTCAGCCTCGCCGGCGGGTCGCTGTTCGGCGCCGCGGGCGGCACGGCCCTGGCGGTCGTGGGCGCCACCGCCGCGGCGCTCGCGTCGTTCTTCCTGGCCAGGGCGCTGGGCCGGGAGCTGGTGGCCGCCAGGTTGGAGCGCGGCGCGCTGGGCAGGGTGGACGCGCTGCTGCGCCGACACGGCTGGCTCGCGGTGCTCCAGCTCCGGTTGCTGCCGGTGATCCCGTTCAGCGCGGTGAACTACGCCTGCGGCGTGACCTCGCTGCGTCCCGCGCACTTCGCGCTCGGCACGGCCGTCGGCAGCGTGCCGGCCACCGTGCTCGTCGTGCTCGCGGGCGCGGCGCTCGACGACCCGACCTCGCCGGGTTTCCTCGTGCCGCTCGGGGTCGCGGTCGTCCTGGGCGCGGCCACCGCCGTCGTCGCCCGGCGGCGGTCCGCCGACCAGACGGCCGTTGAACCCGGGGAAACGGAAAAATGAACACATGACCCAGACCCGGGTGGGGGCGGCCTCCGCCGATCCAGCGGCCGCGCCACCGGCGGCGACACCGGCGGGGCCGGCCGCCTCCGCGATGGAGCGGGCCTACGCCCACGTCAAGGCCCGGCTCCTCGACGGCAGCTACGCCGACGGGGAGCTGCTGTCCGAGGGCGAGGTGGCGTCCGCCCTGGAGATGTCGCGGACGCCGGTCCGGGAGGCGTTCCTGCGGTTGCAGGCGGAGGGCTTCCTCCGGCTCTACCCCAAGCGGGGCGCGTGGGTGGTGCCGATGAGCCCGGCCGAGGCACAGGCCGTGCTGGAGGCGCGGCTGGTGATGGAGACCTTCGCCATCGACAAGCTCGCCGCCATGGGCCGGGACGCGCTGCGCGCGGTCGGCGCGGACCTGGCCGGCCAACCCGCCGCCGACGGCGGCGCCCGGCTCGGCTCCGGCGAACTGCACGCCGCCGACCGCGACTTCCACGCCCGCCTGGTGGCCGCCGGCGACAACCCGTTGATCAGGGACCAGTACGACGCGCTGCGCGACCGGCAGGTGCGGCTCACCGCGACCGCCGGTCGGACCGACCCCGACCACGCCGTCACGGTCGTCGGGGAGCACGCCGCGATCGCCGCCGCGCTGCGCGACGGCGACCCGGAACGCGCGAAACGCCTGCTGCGCGCCCATCTCCGGGGGTCGCTCCTGCGGCTGGGCCTCACCCCGGGACCACTCCTCGCCGAACCTCCGGACACCTCGACCGACGGCTGACGCGCTGCCACCGGCCATCCGGGCGACGTCGTGCCCCTCAACGAGGGGTACCTAGCGCGATCAGTGGTCGTTTGGCGGACAGAGCCGGGAGACATTGAGCGATCGGAACTCCGATGCCGTCGCACGGTGCGTCCGGCCGCGCTGTTCGAGGTCGATTTGAGCAGCGGCTTGCCGGGATACGCGGGCAGCGGTCGAGTTCGCGGGAGACGTAGCCCTTGTCGACGGTGATCAGCAGCCGACGGCGGTACGGGCCAGGGGTAGCCGCAGCCCTCAGAGCCAGCGCGAGTACGAGTGGCAGTAGCGGAGACGTTGCTCTTGCCGGCGGTGATCAGCAGGCCGGGGCGGTCGGTGAGCGGGCGGGCCGGTGGACGCGGGTCGCCATGAGCGGGTCGGCCAGTGCTCAGGAGACTGTGAGCCTGGGGTGGGAACGCGCGCTCCAGCGTGCGAGGCCGGTGTTCCAGATCCGGTCGGGTCCACAGGTCGGGGTGGCGACCAACAGGCGATCGTGGGACTCCAGCAACGCTGCGTCACCGTGGGGTGACCAGCTCCGCGTGTCGTCACGCCTGGGCGACCGATCCATTCGGAGCCGGCTCGCCGGGTAGTTGTCGATCTTGGGGTGGAGTGCGGCGAGAAGAAACGCGCTTCGTCCGTCTCCGGGCACCACCCCGACTTACGCATTGCTCGTCCAGCCTTCAACCAGCCGCGGCAGAAGTGTGGTGCTCCTTTGTCATCCATTCGTGGACTAGCGAACGGGGGCCGTTGTCCCGCACCGTCGCGGTACCGGCGTGCGTCGCCGCCGGTCCGAGGGGAACTGGGGACACCTTGGGGGACAAGATGCGCATTCGCAGGTACTGGCCGAGACTCGCGGACTTCCTCGCCAAGCCGTTCTGCGCTCCGCTGGCAGCCGTCCCGGGCTAGCGAGCACGAGACCGGACCGAACGAGGAGCCGAACAGACGACACCGCCCCCTGGCGCGTGCCAGGGGGCGGTGTCCCGGTCAGGGTCGGCGCGGTCAGTGACGGCAGAGCCGAGAGGCCAGGTGGTCCAGGTAGTCGTGCTCGGCCCGCACCAGCCGGTCCACCTCGATCACGTCGGGCAGCGGGCGGCCGGGGTGCACCTCGACCAGGGCCCGCACCGCCGCCTCCACCGCGCGGGGGCCGTCCAGTTCGTCCTGGCAGTACTCCCGCGCGACCAGCTTGGCGAGCAGCCAGTGCGGCAGCAGCACCCGGTGCTCCCCACCGTCCACGGTGGCCACGTACTCGTTCTCGTTCACGGCCCGGATCGGACCCACCGCGATCCGCGTGGCCTGCTCGGTGCTCACGTCATCGCTCCTGGCGTCATCGGTCCTGGGAGATCTCGCCGACGACCGCGCCGGCCTGCCGGTCCGGCATCGCCCGCGCCACGTCGGCCTGCGAGACGATCCCCACCAGCCGCTTGTTCTCCAGCACGGGAACGCGGCGGATCTGGTTGTCGGACATAGTCTGCATCACCTCGTCCACCGACGCGTCCACCTCCACCCAGACGAGGTCGCCCTCGCCCTGGGCGAGCTGACCGACGGTGGTGTTGCTCGCGTCGGCGCCCTCCGCGACACACCGCACGACGATGTCGCGGTCGGTGAGCATGCCCTTGAGCCGGTCGTCGGTGCCGCAGATCGGCAGGGCCCCGACGTCGAGGTCCCGCATCATGCGGGCGGCGTCGACCAGCGTCTGCTGCTCGCCGACGCACTGGCAGTCGGGGGTCATGATGTCCCGTGCGGTCGCCATTACTGCTCTCCTTCCGGGTCGGCCGCGGCGGCCGACGGTCGCGGCGGAGCACCGCGGCCCGGGGGTCGCGGCGCGCCCGCTCCTCTTGCCCGGGCGGTCGCGCGTACCGACCGCCCGGTCGTTCCGGGGGCTCGCGCGGGCCCTACATGCCCTCCACCTGCTCGGACGGGGTCGTGCCGGGCGGGGCGCGGTGCTCCCCCTCGTCCGAGCCGGGCAGCTCCGGGTCCCGGCCCTCCTCGTCGATCGGCAGGTTCGGCTCGTCGCGCACGCTCAGCGCCTCGGGCGACCCGCCCGGCGAGGCGTGCCGGTAGGCGCCCCGGCTCAGGTCCTCCGCCGGCTCCTCGCGCCGGTCCCTCGGCCGGCGGTCCCCGAAGTCGGGCTCCTCCTCGGCCAGCCGCTGGTCCAGCGTCTCGCCGTGGGTCTCCTCGAACGGGGTGAGGCCGGGCTTGGTCGCCCCGGTCCAGTCGTCGGCCGGGTCGCGCCCCTCCTCCAGCGGGTCGACCCCGAGCCGGTCCTCGTCGAGGTCCTCCGCGCTCTGCAGGTTCAGCGCGTCCTCCGGCTCCTCGGGGCTGGGCGGCGTCTCGTCGCCGGGAGGGCTGGTCGGCTCCCTGCCGTGTTCGTCCGGCCGCGTCATGCTCTCCTCCACCGCTCCCTCAGCTCGCCGCCAACGCCATGTCCCGGACCCTGGGCAGCACCTCGTCCCGCCACAGCGCGAAGAACCGCTCCTGGTCCGGCCCGATCTGCCGCACGTACACCTCGTCGAACCCGGCCTCGGCGTAGGCGCGCACCCTGGCGATCTGGGGTTCCGGGTCCGGGCCGCACGGCACCGCCTGGCGCAGCGCCTCGTCGGTCACCATCCCGGCCGCCTGCTCGAAGTGCCGGGGCTCGGGCAGGACCTGGGACAGCTCGCCCGGGATGCCCTCGTTGGGCCACAGCCGGCGGACCGTGGCCACGCCCTGCTCCTCCGTCGGCGCCCAGCACACCTTGAACCCGGCCTGCGCCGGCAGCCCCTCGCCCCCGCACTCCCGGAACCGCGCGACGAGCTCGCGGTTCGGCGAGGTGCTGATGTAGCCGTCGCCGATCCGGCCGGCGAGCGCGGCGGACTTGGGCCCGAAACCGGAGACGTAGATCGGCACCGGCTCGTCGGGCAGGGTGTAGATCCGGGCGTTCTCCACCTCGTAGTAGACGCCGCGGTAGGTGACCCGGTCGCCCCGGTGCAGCGCCCTGATCAGCTCGACGGCCTCCTCCAGCATCCCGAGGCGGATGTCGGCCGGCGGCCAGTGGTCGCCGAGGATGTGCTCGTTGAGGTACTCCCCGCTGCCGACGCCCAGCACGAACCGCCCCTCGCACTGCACGGCGGCGGTGGCCGCGGCCTGGGCGATCACGGCCGGGTGAACGCGCACCGTGGGGCAGGTGACCGCCGTGGTGATCGGCAACCGGGTGACCTGGGACAACGCCCCGATCACCCCCCACACGAACGGGCTTTGCCCCTGCGCGTCCACCCAGGGGTGGTAGTGGTCGGAGATCCACAGCCGCTCGAAACCGGCCTCCTCGGCCCAGCGGGCCTGGCGCACCAGCTCGTGCGGGCCGGACTCCTCACAGGACAGGAAGTAGCCCACGCTGACCATGACTGGGGGCTACCCGGGAGGGAGGCGGGGAAACCCCGACCGGACGGACGGACGAGCCCGTCCGGCCGCGCCGGGTTGAGCCACGCGCCGCTGGGTAAGCCGGGGGTGTGACACGCGTGCGGGTGCGGCGCACGGCGCGCCGGTGTGACGACGTGCCGGCCGGCCCGCGGGCCGCCGAGCAGCGGGAGGAGACGTGACGACCCCCAGCGGGACCGCCGGTCCCAACCTGGTCGCCGAGCTCACCGCCGACCACCGCGCGGTGGAGCGGGTGTTCGAGGAGCTGGAGTCCGGCGAGGGCCAGCCCCGACGCCGGCGGGAGCTCGCCGACCACGTGATCACGCTGCTGGTCCGGCACTTCGTCGCCGAGGAGGCCCACCTGTACCCGGCGGTGCGGGGCGCGCTGCCGGACGGCGACGCCGTGGCCGACCGGGAACTGGGCGAGCACGCCGAGGCCGAGCGGACGATGCGGCAGCTCGACGGGATGGACCCGGTCGACCCCCGGTTCGACGAGCTGTGCCGCAAGCTGATGAGCGAGGTGCGCAACCACGTCCACGAGGAGGAGCGGGAGCTCCTGCCCCGGCTGGCCGCCCGGTGCCGGCAGGACGAGCTGGACGCGATCGCCGCGGGCGTCCGCCGGGCCAGGGAGACGGCCCCGACCCGGCCGCACCCCTCGGCGCCGGACCGGCCGCCGTGGAACCGCCTGCTCGCGCCGGGCGCCGCGCTCGTAGACCGGGTGCGGGACGCGCTCGCCGCACGCACCGAGCCCGCCGCTGCGGCCGGCCCCGGCCCCGCGGCGGGACGCCGAGACCAGGAGGACGGGAACGACCATGGCTGAGGAACACCCTGGCCAGACCCAGGTGACCACGGACCCCGACGTCATCCGGAAGTGGGCGGAGGAGCGGGACGCCACCCCCGCCACGGTCCCCGGCACCGAGCACGGCGACCACCTCGGCGTGCTGCGGTTCGACTTCCCCGGCTACGGCGGGGACAAGCTGGAGCACGTCGACTGGGACCAGTGGTTCGACACGTTCCGGGAACGGGACCTGGAGTTCGTCTACCAGGAGCACATGAGCAGCGGGAAGCAGAGCAACTTCTTCACGCTCCGCCGACGCGGCGGCGACGAGGAGAAATGAGGAGGGGGGCGGCATGGACATCGCCGCGCTGACCGAGATCGTCCGCCGGCCGGGCCCGTTCGCGTCGGTGTACTACGACGCGTCGCACGACACCGAGGACGCCGAGCACGCCATCGAGTTGCGCTGGCGGGACCTGCGGGGCCAGCTGGCCGAGCAGGGCGCCGACGACGACATGCTCCGGGCGCTGGACCTGGCCGCCGACACCGGCATCCCCGCCGTCGGCCGCGCGGGCCGCGCGCTCGTCGCGACCGGGGGCGAGGTGGTGCTGGACGCCGAGCTGCCCGACCCGCCGCCGCGGCAGGAGGCCCGGTTCGGGCCGCTGCCGCACCTGATGCCCCTGCTCGCCCAGATGCCGCCGGCGGTGCCGCACGTGGTGGCCGTCGTCGACCGGGTGGGCGCGGAGATCCGGGGCTACCGGGTCGTCGGCGAGCCGGTGATGACCAGGGAGGTGCGGGGCGAGGAGCACCCCGCGCACAAGGGCGGCGACGGGGGCTGGTCGCACCGCAAGATGCAGCAGCGGGTGGAGAACCTGGCCGAGCACAACGCCGCGCGCATCGCCGGCGACATCGACCGCATGGTGCACGACATGTCGGCCCGGCTGCTGGTGGTGGCCGGCGAGGTGCAGGCGCGCAAGGCGGTGACCGCGCGCCTGAGCCCCGCGTGCCGGTCGATCGCGGTGGAGGCGGAGGCCGGCGGGCTCGCCGAGGGCATGGACCCGGAGGCGCTGGCCACCGAGGTGCGCCGGCTGGTCGGCGACCGGGTGGACGCGGAGCGGGCGGAGAGCATGGACCGCTTCGTCGCCGAGTCGGGCCGCGCCCGCTCGGGGGAGTCCGGTCGGGCGGTCGCCACCGTGCGTGACGTAGTCGCCGCGTTGCGCGACGGACAGGTGGACACGCTCCTGCTGCTGGGAGACGCTACGGAGGACCGCGAGCTGTGGGTCGGCGCGGAGCCGACGCAGGTGGCCGTCGACGAGGACGAGCTGCGCGCGCGGGGCGCCAGCCGACCGGTCAGGGACCGGGCGGACGCGGCGCTGCTGCGCGCGGCGTTGGACACCGGAGCCACCGTGCGCGTGGTCACGGAGGACCGGGCGGAGGACCTGCCGGAGGGTGTCGGCGCGTTGCTGCGCTACGCCCCCACCCCCGCCGGCGCTGGCACGGGAGGTGGTCGTCGTGCACCGCGGCAGTGACAAGCACGGGCCGAGGCAGGACGACAAGCTCAAGCACGACGTCGAGGGGATGGTGCGGGGCAACCGGCCGTCGCGGGTCGAGGAGGGGCGCGACCCGGAGCCGCCGGCCGACGACGACCCGGAGATCGGGTTCGAGCGCCGGCTGGACACCGAGGAGACGACGGAGGGAGACCGGTCGGAGCCGGCGGACGGGGCGCGGCCGCCGCGACCGGAGGGCGAGTGAGGTGGTTCCCCCGTGCCCGACCCGACCCGGCGCGCCGTCCGCGCACCGGGGCCGGGGCACCGTGAACCGGTTGGTGAATCGGTTGGTGAATCGATCAGGAGCCGGGGCGTCGTCGAATCGACTCGGCTCCCCGCGGTGTGACGGGAATCATGGTCGTGCCGGCGTCGCTGGCCGTCGAGCCAGCCCGGGTCGTCGGCGGACGCACAGGAGGTGGTCGCCGTGCAGCGGGGTAGTGACCAACGCACCCCCCGACAGGACGAGCAGGCGTCGGACGGTCCCCCGGCCGTGCCGGTGACGGACGGTGTGGTCAGCGGGTTCCGTCCGTCCTGGATCATGCGGGACTGGGTTCCCCGGCCCCGACCGCGCGACGACCTGCTGGCGTTCCACTCGCACGCCGAGCCCGCGGGGGGTGAGGCCCAGCTCCCCGAGACCGACTGAGGTGGTCCGCCACCCGTCACCCACACGTGGGTAATCGGGGGCGCCGCGCGGCGGGCGCGCGGGAGTGGTGACAACGCCGTTGGGGCCGGTCAGGTACCGGTCCCGACGGCGTTTTCGCTGTCCTCACAGGAAATCGGGACTACGCCGAGGATCGGCCGAGGTCGCGGGCGGACGAGCGGGGCACCGCGAAGTCACACGGACGGGCCACGGACCACGGGTCCCTGTGGTCACAGAAGGAACACGATTCCCCCTCTCCTCGCGCGGACTCCCGCGCCCGTGCCCCCACCGCCGACCCGCGCGCGGGCGTCCGCGGGCTGAACGCCGGGCGAATCCCGGGCGACGGACCGGACCCACCGGAGGACTTCGTCCCCGGTGCTCCGACCGTGGTGGATCACCCTGATGCCACAGGGGTTTCGTGACACCTGGTGGCCGCACCTCGTTCACCCGGGCGACATTCCCCGGCAGACGCGCCACGCTGCCGACCGCGCCTGTGGACCTTGTTGCCCCGCCCACTATCTTGCGCGGTGACGGGGATTCCCCCACTGGAACCACACGGATGGCTTTCCGCCCCGGACGGGAACACCGGGAGCGGCGGCTCCCGCGCGGACCGAGTGTCCACTGAGGACAGTCAGGAGGGACGACATCCTACACGCCGCCCGTGAACGGCCGGTGATCGCGGAATGCCCGTCCCCGGACGGGAAAACGACCGGTGGATGCCGCCATTCGGTGGACAGGCGGAAACTCCTGGGCCCCCGGACGCGATGCACCTGGGGTCGGACCCGTCGCTCGGCACGCATCGCCTCGGCCCCCGTGGTCGTTGCCAGTGTGTCCGAGCACGTGGTGGCGTCGAACGGAGCTCCGGAGGAACGAGTGCCCCGCCGACGCCCCGCCGGGTCCGACGGGTCGTCGCCGACCTCCTGACCCAACGCTGAGAGGATCTTGGTCGTGCCGTGGAGCTACTGGCACCGGATCGAGCTGTACCGGATCGATCGCGGGCAACGGGTGCTGATGCGCTCACAGGAGGTCGACGACCACGGACCCTACGTGTGTCGTGGTGTCGAGGAGTGGGCGCAGATCGTCGCCGAGGACTACCTGTGGCGGTGGGAGCTGCCGCACGGCCGGTGGCTGGTGGTGGTCTGGCGGCTGGGCTCCGGCAAGGGCCAGCTCGACAAGCCGGAGAAGCTCTGCGAGGTCCAGTTCACCTGGACCGGGTCGCCGGAGACCTCCACCACCGGACAGGGCCTGGCCGGCTCGCTCTAGACCCCGCCGCGGCGGAAGGCCACGCGCGGCGGAAGGCCCGGGAGTGCCTAACCGAGCACACGCACGGCGAGCAGCACGACGTCGTCCTGCCGAAGGTCGCTGTGCATCGCGGTGAGCACGCGGTCGCAGACCTCCTCCACGGGGCAGTCCGCCGCCAGGCTCGCCACGACCTCGCGCAGCCGCGCGGTGCGCTCGTCCGGATCGGCGCCCCGCAGCTCGATGATCCCGTCGGTGTAGAGCAGCAGCAGCGAGCCGTCCGGGCAGTCGACCTGGTCCTCGCCCCGAGGCCCGCCGAGCACCGCCCCGAGCAACGGGGAACGCCGGCCCACCAACCACTCGGTGTTCCCGTCCGGCGTGCGCAGCAACGGCGCGGGATGGCCGGCGTTGGCGAACCGCAGCCGGCGCAGACCCGACCCGTCCCTCGGCTCCAGCCGCAGGCACACCGCCGTCGCCATCGCGCCCACGCCCAGCCCCTGCACCATCTCGTCCGAGCGGTCCAGCACCACGCCGGGCGGCGAGCCCTCCCACGCGCAGGCCCGGAGCAGGCCGCGGATCTGGCCCATCGCCGCCGCCGCGCGCAGGTCGTGGCCGACGACGTCGCCGACGACCAGGCCCACCGCGCCGTCGGGCAGTTGCAGCACGTCGTACCAGTCGCCGCCGACCTCGGCCTCACCCGCGCCCACGAGGTAGCGCGCGGCCACCGCCAGGCCCGGCACCGGCGGCGGCGCCGGCAACAGGCTCTGCTGCAACGTCAACGCCGCCTCGTGCTCCCTGGCGTAGAGCCGCGCGTTGTCCACCGCGAGCGCGACCCGACTGGCCAGGTCGGAGGCGATGTCCAGGTCGCTGTCGGCGTACCGCCGGCCGTACGGGCGCTCGGTGCACAGGGTGAGGGCGCCGAGCACGCGGCCCCGCGCGCGCAACGGCACGATGATCATCGACAGCGGGCGGAGCTGGAGGTCCAGCTCGGCCAGCTCGGCGGCGCACCGGGGCTCGGCGGTCTCCCCGTAGACGTCGGGCAGCAGCACCGCGCGGCCGCCGGACAGCACCCGGGACACCCGGTCCGGCCCGCCGATGCGCGGCCCGACCAACTCGCCCTGGCGGTGCAGCAGCGACACCTGGTCGCCGCGCCGGTGGCTGGCCGCCACCCGGGTGGCCGCGCCCGCGCCCGGCTCGTCGAGCAGGTCGACGCAGCAGTAGTCGGCCAGGGCCGGCACCACGAGCTGGGCCAGCCGGCGGGCGGCGTCGCTGGTGTCCAGGGTCGCGCTCAGCGCGGCCGTCGCCTCGGTGAGCAGGCGCAGGTGGTGCCGGTCCTCCTCGGCGGCGGCCAGCGCCGCCTGCCGCTGGTGCTCCAGCAGGACGCGCTCGGTGACGTCGGACTGGACCGCGACGAAGTGGGTGAGCTGCCCGGTCGCGTCCTGGACCGGGCTGATGGTGAGCTCGTTCCAGAACGCCACGCCGTCCTTGCGGTAGTTGAGCAGCACCTCGGTGACCGGCCGGCGCTCCCGCAGTGCCCGGCGCACCCGGTCGACGGACTGGGGGTCGGTGTGCCGGCCCTGGAGCACGTTGACGCTGCGGCCGATCACCTCGTGCGGCTCGTAGCCGGTCATCCGGGTGAAGGCCGGGTTGACCCAGAGCACGGGGTAGTCGTGCCGGCGGGCGTCGCTGATCACGACGGACACGTCGGTCCCGGCCAGCGCGCGCCCCCTGACCAGCTCCAGGCGCTTGTCGGCCAGGCCCTCGGGCTCGGCCAGCCGCACCAGCAGCACCATCGCCGCGCCCAGCGGCCCGATCTGGCTGGGCAGCGGGACCGAGGTCAGCCACAGCACGTCCCGCTCCGAGCCGCCGAGGGTCACCGCCTCCCCGGCGACCCGCTGGCCGCCGGCCGCGCGGTGCAGCGGGGACCACGGGTCGTCCAGCGGGCGGCCGTCGACATCGGTGAGGCCGGCGGCCTTGCCCCAGGCGTCGACGTCCACCGGCAGCCGCACCCCGGGGGCGAGCGCGGCCGCGGCCTCGTTCGTCTCGACCACGGTGCGCGTCGCCAGGTCGACCACGAGCACCGGGGTCGCGCAGGACGCGATCCCCTCGGACAGTGCCGCCAGGCCGGGACTGCTCATCGGGGTCCCTCAGGTCAGGTCGTCCTGGGTGGACGCGCTGATCAGCAGCTTATGCCCGGATTCGGCGGAAGGCAGCCCCGCATCAGGTGGCGCATGCACGGTCAAGCAGTCCGGCTCACCCGGCCGGCGCGGCTCCCGTCGGTTCCGGCGTTCCGGCTGGTGGTCGCGGCTCCCGAAGCGCCTCTTCCGCCACGTTCCGCTCGGAGTCCGGCGGGGAACCTGCCGGTGTTCCGGCGTGGGTCCGGCGCGGCCCGCCTGCGGGCGTCAGGGCACGACGTCAGGGCTTGACGCCGCCGCCGGCAGCACCGGGGGGAAGCGGGTGGCCCGAGGTCGTGGTGGGTGGCGGCGTCGACGCCGACGGGGCGGTGATGTTCCCGAGTTGGACCAGCGGCTTGTCGTCGTCGACCAGCGTGACGAGGGTGGCGGACAACGCCACCACCGCCATCGTCCCGAGCACCGGCTCCAGCCACTGCCCCGCGCCGCTCCCCCGAGCTCGCCGCGTCCTGCCGTGCCTGTCGCACCTGCCGTGCCTGCCCACGTCGGCCCCACCTCCGACCGTCGGTCTCCCCTCTCCGGACAGTCGGAAGACGGGCCGCGGCCGGGGATGTTGCCCGCCTGCGACTCAGCTCACCCGCACGTTCACCAGCACCGACCGGGTCCCGTCAGGGGACCGGGCCGTGTCGCCGGCGTCTGGCGTGGGGGCCGCGTCAGTCGGTTTCCCGTTGCGGTGTCAGGCGTTTCCGCCCGTCGGCGATGACGTCGTACGCCTGCACGCGCCGGTCGGGCACGGTCGTCGGCGACTCCAGGTGCACCGCCCCGCTGGGCAGGATTCCCGCGCCACCGCGCGCCGCCATCACCCGCCACTGCGCGAGCACGTCCTCCCCGGCGTGCTCCGGCGGCAGGTCGCGCCAGAAGTCGAACCCGCCCACGGACTCCAGGACCTTCCGGTCGTACAGGACGCAGCCGCCGACCCAGGCGACCTTGTAGGCGCGCCACTCCCCCGGCCGCAACGCGAGGCGCTGCGCGAGGTGGACCGGGTTGGCCGCGTTGTGCAGGGTCCAGCGCCGCCACTCCGGGGACCCCGGGCGCACCCGCTCCGGGCACGGGGCGTCCGCCCACTCCTCGTACGGCTCCAGCTCGCCCGGCCGCACGTCGTCCACATAGGACAGTCCCTGCACGGCGGCGCCGACGAAACCGCACCGCAGCACCCGGATCGCCCGGTGCAGCCTGGCCAGCGTCCCCGGTTCCAGCCAGACGTCGTCGTCAAGGAACAACACGTGCGGGGAACGCGCCATGGCCAGCAGGTGCGCGCGGTGCTCGGCGAGACCGCGACGCGGGAGGTGCCGGTCGAAGATCACCGGGCGGCCGCGCAGCCGCAGGGCGCTCGCCATCGCCTGGGCGGGCGGGTTGGCGTAGGAGGGCGGCCCGTCGGACTGGTCGCTCACCAGCACCCGGAACGAGGGGCCGTCCTGCGCGGCCAGGCCCGCCAGCGTGGTGGCCAGTTCGGCCGGCCGGTCCCGGGTCGGGACCAGCACGTCGACCTCGTGTCCCGTCATCGCACCGCCTCCCCGGACCGGATGCGGGCGATCACGGCGGAGGTGGAGTGGTCCGGCACGTAGTCGAGGATGCGCACCTCGCCGCCGAGCCGTCGCACGAGCCCGGCCTCGGCCAGCATCTGCGCCGTGTAGTCGCCGCCCTTGACGTAGACGTCCGGCCGCAGGCGCTCCAGCAGCGCGGCCGGGGTGTCCTCGGGGAACACCACCACGTGGTCGACGCAGCTCAGCGCGGCCAGCACGGCCGCCCGGTCCACCGCCGGGTTCACCGGCCGGTCCGGCCCCTTGAGCCGGGTCACGCCCGCGTCGTCGTTGACCGCGACCACCAGCACGTCGCCCAGGCGCTTGGCCTGGTTCAGGTAGGCCACGTGCCCCCGGTGCAGGACGTCGAAGCAGCCGTTGGTGAAGACGATCCGGCGGCCGGCGGCCCGGTGCTCGGCCACCAGCCGCGCCAGGTGGTCGGCGTCGACCGGGCCGTTGCGGCCCAGGCGCTCCGCCAGCTCGACGGCCGTGCACACCGAGGTGGCCGGGCGGCGCACCACCACGTCCGCCGCGAGTTGGGCCAGCTCGACGGCCGTGGCCAGCGGCAGGCCCGTGGCGACCGCCGCGGTCATGGTGGCCACGAAGGTGTCGCCGGCCCCGTTGGCGTGGCTCTCCGGCGCCGGCTCGGCCCAGGTGCGGTGGGCGGGGTGCTCCTCCGGGTCGGGGCCGGCCAGCAGCACCGCGCCGACCCGGTCCAGGGTCACCACGGCCGCGCCCGCGCCGCAGGCCAGGAGCAGCTCGGCGCGGGCCCGCTCGACCGCGGCCACCCGCCGCTCGGCGTCGGTCGGGTCGGCGGAGGCGGTCAGCCCCTCGGCCAGGCCGTCGTCGAGCAGCGCGGCGGCCTCGCTCGCGTTGGGCGTCACCAGGTCCGGACGCACCCTGGCCCACGGCCGCAGGTCGTGCGCGTCCACCACCAGCGGCGGCAGCTCGTCCCGGTGGTCGAACAGGGCGTCGAGCACCTCAGGGCAGCACACGCCGAGCCCGTAGTCGGCGACCAGGATCGCGTCGGCGTCCGCCGCCGCCCGCAGCACGAGCGCGGCCAGGTCGGCGGCGCGTTCCCGGGGCGGCCCCACGTCGCCCTCGTCCAGACGGGCGACGAGCTGCTCGCCGGCGACCAACCGGCGCTTGGCGACCGTGCGCCGGCCGGGCTCGACCAGGACGCGCGCCGTGGACACGCCGCAGTCGCGCAGCGCCGTCACCAGCCGACGCCCGTCCGGGTCGTCGCCGACCACCGTCACCAGCTCCGCGGTCGCGCCCAGCGCCGCGAGGTTCGCCGCGCTGTTGCCGGCCCCGCCGGGGGCGCACGCGTCGCTGCGCACCTCCAGCACGGGCGCGGGGGCCTCCCGGCACAGCCGCCGGCACTCGCCGGACAGCCACCCGTCGAGAATCGCGTCGCCCAAGACCACCACGCGCGGCCGGCGTTCGGCCAACCGCAGCGGCAGGTCGGCGGTGAGCGGGGTCGTGCTCATCCGCTCCTCCCCTCTCCGGCCGACACCGGTTCCCGTCGCCCGCTCCGACCGCCCGCCAACCGCAGCGCGGCGACCGAGAGCTCGTCGGGCTCGATGTCCAGGCACTCCAAGGCATAGGGACAGCGGAACTGCCGACACGGCGAACACGGCACGGACCGCCGCAACAACGCGGCCGGCACCGACCGGGGGCGCATGTCGCCCAGCCGCTCGGAACCCGAGTACGCCACCACCACCGGGGTGCCCAGGGCGTCGGCGAGGTGCAGACAGCCGGAGTTGTTGCAGAGCACGACGCGCGCGCTGGCCACGATCGCCGCGAGCACCGGCACGCCCACCTGTCCCAGCGCCCGCACCGAGGAGTGCCCCGCCGCCGCCACGACCTGGGCGACCAACGCGTCCTCCCGGTGCGATCCGGTGACGATCGTGGGCAGTCCGGCCTCGGCCAACTGCCGGGCGGCGACCGCGAACCGCTCCGCGGGGTAGCGGCGGGTCGCGCAGGACGCGCCCGGCGCGAGCAGGGCGAACGGCGCGCCCGGTGGCAGGCCGGCCCGGCCCAGCGCGGTCGTGGCGGCGACCTCCGCGTCGGCGGGCACCCGGAGCTCCAGCTCGCGGCCGGCGTCCGGGACGCCGAGCGCGGACAGCAGGTGCAGGCACCGGTCGACCTGGTGGTACCGGTCCGACGGCGGGGTCACCCAGTGCGTGGCCACGGCCCCGGCGAACTCGGTGGAGTGCACGGCCCTGACCCCGATGCCCGCGAGCATGCCGACGTGCGCGGCCGGCCACGGCGACTGCCGGGCCGAGGTGAACACGACCATCGCGTCGTAGTCCCGCGCCGCGACCATCTTGACCAGGGCGTGCTCCCGCCACGCCGCCCGGACCGGGTCGGCCTCCGGCTGGCCGGAGGCGTCCTGCCAGGACGGGGACACCACGAGCATCCCGTCGACCCCGGGCAGCAGCTGCCGCGCGGCGGCGCCGGCCGGGGAGGCGAGCAGGTCGACCCTGGCCTCGACGGGCAGCGCGCGCCGCAGCGCCCGCAGCGCGGGGGTGAGCATGACGACGTCGCCGAGGTTGTCCGGCCGGACGGCGAGCACCCGGCGCAGCCGCGACCAGGGCACCGGCCCGCCCTGGTCGGCGGCGGGATGCCGGTGCGGCCTGGCTCGTCGCCGGGCCACCCCGCGCACCACCGTCGACTGCCGGGCGGGCACGCGCTGTCCGGGGATCACGGCTCACCTCCGTGCTGGGTGCTGGCGCCGCCGCGCCGGGTGGCGCGGGTCGGCGGGACAGGGGCTGACGGAACTGGGAACGCGGGCGGTGGTGCGCTGGGTGGAGCTGCGGCGGCCGCGCGGGTCCCGCCCGTCGGCTCCCGTTCTCGCGCGACGGCACGGGGAATCTCGTGTGGTCACCGGGTGTCACGAACACCGTCACCCGCGCCAGGACCGCACTTCTGCGGTGCCCCCTTTTCCGGCGAGTGAAACCCGCTCGCACGTCGCAGCGTCGTGCGCCGGCGGGGCAGCAGCAACCCGGAAGAGCGGTTGTCACCCTTGTCGCGCCTCCGTACCGTGGGCAGCGCGACGGCTGGGCGGACAGCCGTGGCGGCGGCCACGAGGCCGAGGGACGTCGTCGACCGGACGTGTCGGCGGCCGGTCCGCCACCGGACAGGGGGACTACGGCCTGGCCAGTCCTGGTCCTGGCCCCGGTCCTGGTCGGCAGTCGTCCGGCTGGGGTGACACGCGCCTCGGCGCCGGCGGCGCCCGCGGTGCTCGTTCTCGATCGCGCTCGTTCTCGACGGCGCGCGTTCTCAGCGGCCGGGACGTGACCGCGCCCGGGTCGCAGTGCCCGCCGCGCGAGGACTTCCGTCCCGGGGGTCGGGCGTCCGGGCGGCGTAGTTTCGAGGTCGGCCGGTCAGTCGGCCGGGTCGTCCGGCGGGTCGTACCGTCGGGTCGGACGACAGCGCAGGACACCGCCCGCGACCACCCTGAGCAGGAGCGGCCCGGTTCCGGGGAGGGCGCGGCGGACGACAGGCGAAGGCAGCAGGCGAACGGCAGACGCGCGGACCAGCGCGAGGCGGCCGCCGGAGACGGCCCCCGGGACAGTCCCCAGGACGGTCGCGGAGACGATCCCCACGGCCCCGAGACGGCACGGAGGAGTCGAGATGAACCCGGACCAGCACCCCGCGCCCCCGTCCGACGTCCCGGCCAGCGACGCCGTGCCCGAACAGGTCATCGACCTCGGCGTCCGCCAGCTCGACGGCGCCCTGGTGGTCGCGGTGAGCGGCGAGGTCGACATGCTCACCACGCCCACCCTGCGCGCCCACCTCCAGCACCACATGGAAGCCCACCCCGACCTGCTGGTCGTCGACCTGTCCGGGGTGACCTTCCTCGGCTCCAGCGGCCTGGCCGTCCTGGTGGCCGCCGCCCAGCGGGCCAAGGAGTCCGGCATCCCGTTCCGCCTGGTGTGCACGACCAGAGCGGTGATCCGCCCGTTGACCGCCACCGGCCTGGTCGACGTCCTCGACATCCGGCAGACGGTGCGGGAGGCGTTGGGCGACGCCGCGCCGACCGGCGGCTGAGCCCGCAGGGGCGCCGGGTCGCCGCTTCCCACCGCCCCTCCACAGCCACAGCGCCGCCTACCGGCTCCCCGTTCGGGGAAGTCCCATGTGGACGACCTTGGTCCTGGTCATCTCGTCCAGCAGCTCCGGGCCGTAGCCGTACCCGGTGCCGCTGGCGCCCCTGGGCTGGGCCGCCCCGCCGGGCGCTCCCCCGAACACCGCGTTCACCTTGACCGTGCCGACCGGCAGCTCCCGCCACGCGAGCTGGGCGTGCGCCATCGAGGGCGTCAGCACGGTGGCGGCCAGCCCGTACCGGTCCTCCGCGGCCTCGGCCAGCCCCTGGGCGAAGTCGTCCACCACGCGCACCGGGGCGACCGGCCCGAAGGTCTCCTCCCGCAGCACCGTCATGCCCGGCACGCAGTCGGTGAGGACGGTGGCCGGGTAGTGCGCGCCGGGGCCCTCCGGCACCTCGCCGCCGACGAGCACCCTCGCCCCGGAGCGCACCGCGTCGGCGACGTGCGCGTGCACCCGCTCGCGCTGGCCGACGTCGACCAGCGGTCCCATCTCGATCTCCTCCGGCCGCGCCGGCTCGCGCACCCGGCGGCGGGCCTGGGCGGCCAGCGCCTCGACGAACTCGTCGGCCAGCCGCCGGTGGACGTAGATCCGCTCCACGGAGGTGCAGATCTGGCCGGCGTTGGTGAACGCGCCGACCGCCGCCTGCTCGGCCGCCCACCTCGGGTCGACCCCCTCGTCCACCAGCAGCGGGTCGTTCCCGCCGTTCTCCAGCAGCGCCTTCGCGCCGGTCCTCGACGCGGACTCGGCGATCGACCTGCCGGTCGCCGTGCTCCCGACGTGCGCGACGAGCTGGACGCCCGGGTGTCCGGCGAGCTGGGCGCCCACCAGGCCGTCGCCGCACAACGACACCAGCACGCCCCTGGGCAGCACCTCGCAGATCAGCTCGTTGAGCAGCAACCCGGTGTGCGGGCACTTCTCGCTGGGCTTGTGGATCGCGGTGTTGCCGGTGACCACGGCCGCGCCGACCAGGCCGCAGGCGATGGCGACCGGGTCGTTCCACGGGGTCAGGGCGACGACGACGCCGTAGGGCTCCGGCGTCATGAGGTCCGTCGCGTCCCAACCGCCCAGCAGGGAACGGCCCCGGTGCAGCGGCCCGAGTTCGGCGTACTGGGCGAGGGTGCCCGCCCCGGCCCTGGCTCCGGCCAGCGCCTCGGCCAGCGGTCGGCCGGTCTCGCGGTGCTGGAGGTCGGCCAGGCGCTCCGCCGCGTCCGCCACCGCCGAGGCGGCCTCCCGCAGCAGGCGACCGCGCTCCGCCGGATCGGTGCGGCGCCACGTCGGCAGCGCGGCGTGGGCGGTGGCGACCGCGGCGTCCACCTCCTCGGAGCCGGCGATCGGGACGCGCCCGACCTCGCTGCCGTCGGCCGGGTTGGTCACCAGGAGCGTCTCCCGGCCGCCGGTCGCCGAGCGGACGGCCTCGGCGGCGGCTGTGCCGGCGACGGTCGGATGGCGTGCGGCGAACGTGCTGGTCATGGCACCTCCGTGAGCAGGCGGGACAGGCGGGTGACGAGCGTCGTGCGCGGGCCGTCTCCCCCGTGCCGGCGGCCGGTCGCCGACCCCGGCGAGGGGAACGTCGCGGCGGCGGAATACCCGGGTGGGGCCACCGCCATGCGGCCGGGGCGCCGGTTTGACGCGGGAGGGCGGGGGAACCCGCCCGACAGGAGGTGGTCGGCCGTGCACGTGAGCCCGTACGAGATCACGACGAGAGCGGACGCCGGCTGGTCACCGGACCCGGCCCGCGCCGTGGGCCGGCTCGGCGCCCGGGTGCCGGGCGTGGAGCGGATAGCCGTGCTCCGGGGCGGCGGACTGGGCGATCTCGTGTTCGCCCTGCCGGCGGTGCACGCGCTGCGCGAGGCTTACCCGGACGCGGAGATCGTGCTCTACGGCCCGGCGTGGCAGGAGGAGCTGTTGGCCTCCCGCCCCGGACCGGTGGACCGCGCGATCACCCTGCCGCCGGTGAAGGGCGTGCACGAACCGGGTCCGGACGCGCGCGGCGATTCGTTGTCGCTGCGGCGTTTCTTCGCGCGGACACGGGCCGAGCGGTTCGACCTGGGCGTGCAGCTCCACGGCGGCGGCCGGTGGTCCAACCCGTTCCTCCACCGGTTCGGGGTGCGCTGCACCGTGGGCGCGCGGACGCCGGACGCCGCGCCGCTCGACCGCTGGCTGCCGTTCAGCTACTACCAGCACGAGGTGTTGCGGATGCTGGAGATCGTCGGCCTGGTCGGCGCGACGCCCGCCGCCCTGCAACCCTGGCTGGCCGTCACCGAGAACGACCTGACCGAGGCCGACGAGGCGCTGCGCGACCTGCCCCGGCCGCTGCTCGTGGTGCACCCGAGCGCGGGCGACGCGCGGCGCTGGTGGCCCGCCGCGCACTTCGCGCGGATCGCCGCCGTGGCGGTGCAGGAGGGCGCGGGCGTCGCGGTGATCGGCACCGACGCGGACGCCGGGCCGGCGGCCGAGGTGGTCGGCGAGTGCCTGGCCATGCTGCCGGTGCACCAGCGGAGCGCGGTGCGCTCGCTGGTCGGGCGGCTGAGCATGAGCGGCCTCGTCGGCGTGCTCGCCAGGGCCACCGCGGTGCTGGCCAATGACAGCGGGCCGCGGCACGTGGCCCAGGCCGTGGGCACGCCCACCGTCTCCGTCTACTGGTGCGGCAACGTGATCAACGCGGGACCGTTCGGCAGGGGCGACCACCGCGTGCACATCGCCTGGACCACGAGCTGCCCGGAGTGCGGTGTGCCCTGCACGGACCCGGCGGGGCCGCGCTGCCCGCACGACGTGTCGTTCGTGGCCGACGTCGACCCGGCCCCGGTGTCCGCCGACGTGCTGGAGCTCCTGGGCGACGACGCGGAGAAGCGGGGAATCCCCTCCGCCCGGGACCAACGGCGAACCGCGCCGCGCACCACCGAGTAGCAGAACCCGAGCAGAACCCGAAGGAGGGCAACCAAATGCCAGGCCGCGAGGAACTCCCGTCCACTGTGGAGCGCTCGCCCAAGAAGGCCCAACGGACCTGGATCAAGGCGCACGACTCGGCGGTCGAGACCTACGGCGAGGGCCAGCGCGCCCACCGCGTCGCCTTCGCGGCGCTCAAGCACACCTTCGAGAAGGTCGGCGACCACTGGGAACCCAAGAAGGAGAAGGGCCCATCGGACGCGCAGGCCGAGCGCGGCGCGAAGCGGAAGGGCGGCGCCCGGCCGGGCCAGGCCGAGGTCCCGCGCCAGCGCACCGAGGAGGGCGTGGACGCCAACGCCAGCAAGGACCACCTCTACCGGATCGCCCAGAAACTCGACATCCGCGGCCGCTCCACGATGTCCAAGGACCAACTCGTGGAAGCCATCAAGAAGGCCAACGCCCGCCAGACCGCCAAGGCCCGCGCCTGACCACGCTCCCCACCCGAGCCCAGGGGGACCCCCGATCCCCCTGGGCTTTCCCTTGCCCAGAACGAGAAACACCCGAATTCCGTGTCCGGCTAGGAACTCCCGCTCGTACCACCGTTCCCGGCCGAGGGCGTAGTCGTCTTGGCCGACGGCCCGACGGCCCAACATCCTGGCATCACCTGACTCCGCACCGGTGATCAAGTAGCTTCGATCAGCGCCAAGGGGCAGATCCGCACGGGGCCATGACCTTCCTCGTGCGGGACATGACTCGAAGGGGGCGAGGTTGGAGACTGATCAGAAGCAGGTCAACCGGAGGAGCAGAACCGTCGCGGTCCTACTCCTGATGGCAAGCATCGTCGTCACGACGGTGGGCCTCGCGGGAACCGGTCGAGTAGGCCACACAGCACAGATGTGGTCACACTGGTTGCTGCCCCTGGCCGTGAGCCTCGCCCTCCTGTTCGGCGGTAGCCGACTCGCCCCCGAACTGCGTCCCCGCCTTCTCTTTTTCTTCGCCTGTGCTGACATCGGAGCCCTGCTGGCACGGGGACTCCACAAGTTCGTCAGCCTCGGCTTCGCCTGATCACCTCTTCTCGCCGAGGACGACGAGACAAGGGCACCGGCGGACACCTTCCGACCGGTCGGTGAGCTGCCCGCCGGCGGTGACAGCGAGGAATGACGCGCGGCAATTGTCTATTGTGGACACGGCAGTACCCGTGCACGGGCCAGCCGCCGGGGAAGCCGTTCGCACGGCGGTGTTCCCCGGTGGCTGGCCCGTGTTGTCCTCGCGATGTTCGGTTCCGACGGCCGGCAACGCCTCTAGCCGGGGTGGCGCGGGGCTTTGCCGGCGGGGTGGGGGAATCAGGGCCAGGAGGTTTCGGAGGTCGGGCAGACGACGAGCTCTCGGACCTCGCAGCCCGGGGGTTGGGTGAGGGCGAGGAGTACCGCCCTGGCGACGTTCTCCGGCGCGTTGAGGACGCTTTCGTCGGCGGGGCGGTACTTCTCGTCGCGGTCGGCGAAGAAGTTCGTGCGCATTCCGCCGGGCACCAGGAGCGTCACGCCGACCTCGCCGGCCAGCTCCGCCGCGAGCGCGCGCGTGAAGCCGACGACGCCGAACTTCGCGGCGCAGTAGGCGGTCGCGTCGCTGACGGCTCGTAGGCCCAGTGTCGACGCCACGGTGATGACATGGCCGCGGGAGCGCATCAGGTAGGGCAGCGCCGCACGCACGACGGCCGCCGTGCCGAGCAGGTCGACGGCGACCACGTTGTCCCAGTCCGTGCCGGGAACGTCGGCGAGCCGGCCGCAGCGGTCGATGCCGGCGGCGGTCACCACCGCGTCCAGGCCGCCCGCGCTCTCGGCCAGTTCCCGCACTGCGCGTTCGGTGGCGCGGGTGTCGGCCACGTCCACCCGCGCGAAGTCCTTTCCGTTCCCGTTGTCGTCGGGCTTGTTGCGGTCGAGCACCAGCGGTCGGCCGCCGGCCAGGCGCACGGCCCGCACGATGGCGGCGCCCAGTCCGGACGAGCCCCCGCTGACCAGGACCGTGCCCGGGTCGTCCCGGCCCTTCCGGTCCCTGATGGCGATTCCCAGGTCCTGCGGACGAATCGTCACTCGTTTGCCTCCCCTCACTCGGACAGGGCGCGCACCAGCCCCGTCGTGGACCGTCCCCGGTGGTAGGGCACGACGACCGCCTGGCCGCCCCAGCTGCGCACCAGCTCCGCCTCGGGCAGCCGGTCGGCGGAGTAGTCGCCGCCCTTGACCCACACGTCCGGTCGCAGCCGGGCCAGCGCCGCCTCCGGGGTGTCCTCGTCGAACACCACCACGGCGTCCACTGAGGACAGAGCGCGCAGCAGCTCGGCGCGGTCGTGCTGGTCGATGATCGGGCGCGACGCGCCCTTGAGCCGACGCACCGACGCGTCGGAGTTCAGGCACACCACCAGGCAGTCGCCGAGCGCCCGCGCCGCCGCGAGCGTCCTGGCGTGCCCGGCGTGCAACAGGTCGAAGCAGCCGCCGGTCGCCACGACGACGCCGCCCCGGGCCCGCGTCGCCGCGACCAGCCGCTCGGCGTCCGCCATGCCGTCCACCGGCGCGGGGCGGGCCCGCCCGTCAGCGGTGGCGTCGAGGGAGTCCACGCCGCCCGCCGCCAGGTACTCCCCGGCCGCCGTCACGGCCGCCGCGACGGCCTCGTCGGTGGGCGAGCCCTCGCGCAGCCAGCGCGCGGCGGTGGCGGCGAACCGGTCCCCGGCGCCGCACGGGTCGGACACCGACACCCGACGCGCGGGCGCCGCGACCGGCCCGGGGCCGCCCTGGTCCAGCAGCGCGCCCCGCTCCCCCATCGTCACCGCGACCGCCCTGGCCCGCCAGCGCCGCCGCAACGTCGCGGCGCACCGCTCGGCCACGGCCAGCTCGGTGCCGCCCTCCTCGCCGCTGAACTGCCTGGCCTCGGCGAGGTTCGGCGTCACCAGCCGCACGCCGGGCACGGGCTCGCCGCCCCTCGGGTGCGGGTCCCACACGACCGGAACGCGCGCGGCGAGGTCAGTCAGCAAGGCGCGCAGCGCGGGGTCGTCGACGAGCCCCCGCCCGTAGTCGGCGACCAGCACCGCGCCGGCCTCCCGCAGCGCGGAGAGCATCGGCACCGTGCACGAGGGGCGCACGCCCTGGTGGCCGCCCCGGTCGATGCGGGCCAGCGAGTGCCCGTCGCACCGCAGCCGGGTCTTCACCGGCGTCGGGCCGGCCGCGCGCCCGACGACCAGGCGGACCCGGTGCCGCAGCAGCGCCTCCAGCCGGCGCCCCGCCTCGTCGTCGGCCAGCGCGGTGACGAGCACGACCGGGACGCCGTCGGCGGCGGCCAGGCTGGCCGCCAGCCCGGCCCCGCCCGGTCTCGCCCGCTCCCGCCGCACGTCGAGCACCGGCGCCGGCGCGTCCGGGCAGACCCGGGTGACCGACCCGACCACGTCCACGTCCAGCAGGGCGTCGCCCACGACCACGAGCGGTCCGGTCATGACACCCTCCTCGCCGTCACCGGGTCGCCCCGGCCCTGCCGGCCCGGCGCGCCTTCACCGTCCACAGTGGACAATGCGGTCTCGAACGCCGAACACATCATGTGTATCGCCACGAGCTGCGCCTCCTGCACACTCGCCGTGCTGCCGGGCAGACACAGCGCCTCGTCCACGAGCTCAGCCAGCGGGTTGGGCCGGGCGCCGGTCATCGCCCACGTCGTGGCGCCGCTCCGGCGGGCCGCGCTCGCCGCGTACAGGAGGTTGCGGCTGCGCCCGCTCGTGGAGAGCAGCACCACCACGTCCCTCGGCCGCGCGTGCGCCTCGACCTGCCGGGCGAACACCTGGTCGTAGCCGTAGTCGTTACCGATCGCGGTGAGGCTGGAGGTGTCGGCGTGCAGGGCGATCGCCGCGAACGGCCGCCGGTCGGCGGCGAACCGGCCGACCAGCTCGGCGGTCAGGTGCTGGGCCTCGGCCGCGCTGCCGCCGTTGCCCGCCGCCAGCAGCCGCCCGCCGGCCACCAGCCGGCCGGCCAGCACCGCGCCCCACCGGGTGATCGTGGGGGCGTCCCGCCGCAGGGCGGCCAGCGTCACGGTCAACGCGTCGACGTGCGCCTTGGCCGGGAGGTCGGACAACGCCGGCACCCGGTGGTCGAGCTCGCCCCGTCCCTGGTTCCCGGCCGCCGTCATCGCGAACCACCAGCCACCTGGTCGGCCGTCTCGCGCGGCCGGGCCTCGGCGACCGCGCGCTCGTAGACCCGACGGGTGTCCTGCGCGATCCGGTCCCAGGAGTACCGGGAGCACGCCCGGTCCCTGCCGGCCGCGCCGTAGGCCGCCCGCCGGCCGGGATCGCGCAGCAGCGCGCGCAGCGCGCGGGCCAGCTCGTCCGGCCGCCGGGGCGGCACGTGCAGGCCGGTGATCCCGTCGACGACCGTGTCGGTCAGCCCGCCCACGGCGGCGGCCACGACCGGCACGCCGCAGGCCATCGCCTCCAGCGGCACGATGCCGAACGGCTCGTACCAGGGCGCGCACACCACCGCGTCGGCCGAGCGCAGCAGCGCCGGCATCTCCGCGCGGGAGAGCTGCCCCAGCAGGTGCACCCGGTCGGCCACGTCCTCGGCGGCGGCGTGCTCCCGCAGCCGCCGCGCCTCCGGGTCGCCGGCCAGGGCCTGCCGCTCCGGGCCGCCGGCGATCACCAGCTCGGTGTCCGGCAGCCGGCGCAGCGCGCTGATGATCGTGTCGAAGCCCTTCCTCGGCACCAGCCGGCCCACCGAGACCAGGCGGAACGGCGCGCCGCTCGGCGCGCGCTCCCCGCCGGGGCTGAACATCTCGGGGTCGACGCCGCACGGCACCACGGAGATGTTCGACCGCCGCACGCCCATCCGCGCCAGCTCGAAGACCTCGTCGGAACAGGTCGCGGCGACCCGGGTGACCCGCTGGCCGATCTGGCGCTCCAGCGCCACCCGCTCGGCCGGGCTGGTGTCCTGGGCGCCCTGGTGCCGCCGCTTGACCGCGCCCAGGGCGTGGAACGTCTGCACGACCGGCAGCCGGTGGTCGCGGGCGCCCAGCAGGGCGGCCAGGCCGGACATCCAGAAGTGGGCGTGCACCACGTCCGGCCGGTCCCCGGCCCACTCGGCGGCCAGCACCTCGGCGAACGCGCCCATGTGCGGCAGCAGGTCGTCCTTGGGCAGGTGGCGCGCCGGTCCGGCCGGCACGTGGACCACGGTCACCCCGGGGCCCGCGACCACGCGCTCCGGCAGGCTCCGCGCGTCCCGCCTGGTGTAGACGGTCACGCTGTGCCCCGCCCGGGCCAGCGCGGCGGACAGCTCCGCCACGTGCAGGTTCTGGCCACCGGCGTCAACCTCGCCCAACGCGGCCAGCGGGCTGGCGTGCTCGGACACCATCGCGATCCTCATGATCCACTCCCTCCGGTGGGGACCGAGGCCGGGGCCGGGGCCGGCACCGGAACCGGCGCCGAGCGTGCGGGGCGCGCGGTCTGCGCGGCCGTGATCGTCAACAGCCGGTCCCAGTCGGCCAGGAACGGCGCCAGGCCGTACCGGTCGAGCGCCGCGCGCCGGGCGGCGTGGCCCAGCGCGGCCGCCGCCGCCGGGTCCGCCAGCAGGTCGCGCACCGCGTCGACCAGGCCGTCCACCCTGGTCGAGATCACCCCGGCCCCCGGGGGCACCGCCTCCACCACCTCCGTGGTGGCCAGCGCGACCACCGGCATGCCCAGGTGCATCGCCTCGATCAGGGACAGCCCCAACGAGGTCCAGCGCACGGGGTGCACGTACACCCGACGCCGCGCGAGCTGGTCGTGCAGCTCGCGCGGGCGGAGGTTGCCCACCGCCCTGACCTGCCCGTCCAGCGCGCCGAGCGGGCCGACGGCGCCGAGTTCGGCGAGCCGGCCGGGCAGCTTCTCGGCGCCGATGCCGAACACGTCCACCGGGCCGGCGGCGGCGAACCTCGGCAGCAGGTCGGTCCCGGTCACCCGCCACCGCCGCACCGGCTCGTTGATCACCACCGCCGCGCGTTCCAGCTCGCCTGTGTAGCGCTCGCCGGGGTCGGCCACGCCGTGCTCCACCACAACCGTCGGCGCGCGCCCGGAGTCCCACATCAGCTCGTTGAAGTGGGTGACGTGCACCAGGCAGATGTCGTCCCGGTCGGCGACCGGGTGCCGCGTGTCGGGCACCCCGCCCTTCGGGGTGTTGTGCTCGACGTACACCGCGGGCACGTCCAGCCCCGGTCGGCGGCGCAGCCACCGCTCGGCGAGCGCGAGCTCGTCGGGGCGCTGGAGCACCACCACGTCCACGTCCAGGTCGGCCAGCTCGTCCGCCGGCACCTCGACGACGCCCGGCCAGTCCCAGCCCGCCCGGCCCCCGCCCCAGGGTCCCCCCTCGGGCAACACCGGCATGAGGTACTCGTGCCGGCCCCGGACGAACGCGTCGGTCCACGAGCCGTGGACGTGCCACAGCAGTACGCGCAGCCGTCGATCGGTCACGCCGCGACTCCCTTCGCCAGTCGTTGCACGGCCGCCACCACGTCCCCCGCGGTCACCGAGCCGAGGCAGGGGTGCCCCGGCACCGGGCACCGGCGGGCCCGCGTGCCCCGGCAGGGCGCGTCCTGCTCGCCGAGCAGCACGTGCGGCACCGCGTAGGGCGCCCACCGCGCCGCCGGCACCACCGGGGCGAACAGCGAGACGACCGGGGTGCCCACGGCGGCGGCCAGGTGGGCGGGCCCGGTGTTGCCGACGACGACCGCGTCCGCGCCGGCGAGGACCCCGGCGAGCTGGGCGAAGGTGGTCGCCCCGCCGAGGTCGAGTCCGTGCCGGCCCGCGACTCGGGCCGTGAGCTCCCGTTCCCCGGGAGCGCCGGTGACCACCACGCGGTGGCCGGCCGCGGTCAGCGCACGCACCGCCTCGGCGCAGCGCTCCGGCTGCCACGCCCTGGCGGGCACGGTCGCGCCGGGGTGCAGCACGAGGTAGGGGGCGCGGCCGACGAGGTCGGTCACGTCCGGCGGCGGCGTCACGGCCAGGCCGCCGTCGTCGCCCGGCGGCAGGCGGAACCCGGCGGACGCCGCGACCGCCAGGGCGCGCTCCGGCTCGGGCAGGTCCTCGTCGACGTCGACGTCCGGGCGCAGCCGGTGGTCCAGCAGGGCACCCGGGTAGTCGGTGGACACCGCCGCGATCTCCGGCACGCCCGCCAGCCGCAGCAGCAGTGCGAGCGGCAGCGGGGACTGGTGGAACGAGGTGAGCACCAACGCGACCGCGGGGCGCAGGCGTGCCACCCGGTCCACCAGCCGGGCCACGTCCGCCGGCCGCACGGGTTCGGGCTCGGGGTCGATCCACGGGCAGGGCCAGGTGAGCACCTCGGCGACGCCGGGCAGCAGCCGCGCGGCCTGCTCGCCCCGGGGGGAGCAGAGCAGGGTCACCTCGGCGGGTTCACCCCGCCCGGCGGCCGCGGCGCGCACGGCGGGGCCGGCGAGCAGGACGTCGCCGTCGCTGTCCAGCCGCGCCACCAGCACCCGGTCGGTCATCGCGCGCCCCCCAGCACCAGCAGGACGGCGGTGAGCAGGTCCGGGGCGGTCATCGGGGCGGCCAGCACCTCGGCGGGCCGGGTGACCGGGGTGGGCACCAGGACCCCGCGCGCGCCGGCCGCTCGCGCGGCGTCCACGTCGCTGCCGATGTCCCCGATGACCACGACCTCGGCGGGCGGCACGCCCAGCCGGGCGGCGGCCTGGAGGACCAGCCCGGGCGCGGGCTTGCGGCAGGCGCAGCCGTCCTCCGGGGCGTGCCGGCAGATGGCCCAGACGTCGAACGGGCCGAGCAGCTCCTCCACCCGCCTGTTCACGGCGCGTAGCTGCTCCTCCGCGATCAGACCGCGGGCGACGCCGGACTGGTTGGTCACCACCCCGACCGGGATTCCCCGCCGCCGCAACACCCCGAGCGCGGCCTCCGCGGCGGGCACCGGGCGAACGCGGGTCGCGTCGCCGTTGTACGGCACGTCGTGCACCAACGTGCCGTCCCGGTCGAACAGGACGGCCGCCGGCCAGCCGACCGGGGCCGGCCGGCAGGGGGTCGTGGAGATCCGCGTCGGCTTCACGTCATGAGGAGTTGCTCTTCACCGCAGCGGTAAACCCCATCGGCCGAACTACTACTCTTCGTATCCGACTCGCCGGCGGTTTCGTGCCTGGTCGCGCCTGAACGGGTTAACCCTCGGTGGCGGCACTGTCGGGGTCGTCCGTGCCGTCCGTGGTGGCGTCGGCCGCGCTGTCCACTGTGGACGAAGAGGGTCCGGGGCCGCCGGCGCGCCCCGCGCCGTCCCGGCCGACCCGCTCCCGCCATCGCCGCTCGGCGGTCGGGCTGTCGTCCGCCGGACCGAAAGCCGCCGGACCGGGTGCGCTCTGACCGCTGGCGACCGCGCTGGCGGCGGTCTGGGCAGCGCTGGGCTGAGCCACGCTGGGCTGCGCCGCGCCGATCTGGGCTGTGCCGATCTGAGCTGGGCCGATCTGAGCTGGGCCGATCTGAGCTGGGCCGATCTGAGCTGGGCCGGTTTGATCGACAGCGGACTGAGCGGCGGTGGCCCACGCCTCCGCGCTCCCGCGACCGCTCGCCACGACGTCGGCGATCTGGTGCAGCCCGGCGAGGCTGACCGCCTCGGCCACCGAGCTGCCGGCCGGGGCCAGCACCGTCAGCCGTTGGCCGACCGCCGAGGCCGCCTCGGCGACGTCGAACAACGCGCGCACCGCGCCGTCGGAGACCTCACCCACGCCGGTCAGGTCGACCAGCACCGGCAGGGCCCCGCCCCGCGCGGCGTGCAGCAGCGCCCGGCGCAGCGTCGGGCCGGTCCGCTCCGGCAGCTCGCCCCGCACGACCACGCGCCCCGGCTGGCTGCGCACGTCGAGGCTGAACGACTCCGGCTCGGCCTCCAACTCCTCGCCCCCAGCCGGCCCCTCGCGCCGCGGGGTCCGGCGCAACGTCACCGTGGTGCCGGCCGGCGACGGGTCGACCACCACCCGGTCGACGCACTCCTGCATGAGCAGCAGGCCGCGGCCGCGCAGCCCGGGGTCGGCCCGCGGCGGGCGCCACCGGCCGCCGTCGGCCACCGCCACCTGGATCGTGCCGTCCCGCTCGACCGAGCCCGTCACCCGGACCAGGCCGTCCTGCCCGTCGGGGTAGGCGTGCTCCACCGCGTTGGCGGCGGCCTCGCCGACCGCCTGCTCGACGCCCTGCGCGTCGTCCTCCCCCGCCCCGATCTCGGCCAGCCAGCGGCGCAGCTCGTCGCGCACCCCCGGCAACCGGCCGGGCCGCGCGGGGAAGGTCACGGTGAGGGTCGGCGGCGGCGGCTCCGGCGTGACGGCCAGCAGGACGGCGCCCAGGCCGCCGAGGCCCACCGGCTGCCGCCCGATCCGCTCGGCCATCCGCTCGCACAGCGCCTCGGGGTCGGCGCCCGGCAACCGGGCCACCAGGTTCGCCAACCGGCGCGCCGGGCTTCCCCCGCCCGGGCAGCGCCGGGCGGCGCCGACCGTGTGCAGCAACAGCACCTCACGGGCGGCGAGGGCCGGGTAGACGGTGGCGGCCGGCGTGCCGGGAAGCGCCCCCACTCCCAGGGGGCCGCTGCGGTCGCCGACGAGCTGGCGCACCACCCCACCCGGTCCGACCGCCAACGGCGCCGGCGAACCCGCACAGGCCGACTGGACGATCGCGGTGGCGGGATCGAACAGCACCATGGTCAGCGTCGTGCCCCGCAACTCGGGCAGGACCTCGGCGAACCGGTGCAGGGCGAGCAGAGCGCGCGTGGGGCCGGAACCGTGCAGCAGCTCCATGGCCAGCGCTCCGCGCAGGCGCTCCACCGCGCTCCCGGACACGACCGGGTCGGGCAGCACCGGGAGGTGGCCGACCGTCAGCGCGAGCCGCCCGCCGTCCAGCGCGAGCACGTCGTAGAAGTCGCGGCCGGCCCGGCGCTCCAGCCCCGGTACCAGCCGCACCGCCACCCGGGCGCCGGGTACGGACGGCACGGCACTCGTCTCGGGGGCGCGCGCCCACACGGTCCTCTCGTCCGTCACGTCCGCTCCCTGGTCCACTCCGCCCGTCGGGGGTTTCCCAGCACAGCGCGGCACGGACGACCTCGCGACCCTCTCGTCGCTCCTGTCGTGCGTCGTCCCGCCACGCCAGGACTTCCCGACGGGCGGGACGACCAAACTCGACCGGATCAGCCGGCGTACGACCAGGTGAGGCGCGACCAGGCGGCGCACGACCAGGCTGGGCCGGACCGGACGGGCTCTGGCCGGCCGACGGCGCGCCGCCGCGCGGTGATTCGCCGGCCGTCCGGTCGACCACCCGATCGGTCAGCCGACCGGCCGGCCGCCCTCGTCGTCGTCGCCGTCGTCGCCGGCGGACTCACCGCCGGCGGCCGGAGCGGACCGGCGGAGGCAGCGGCGCGACCTCGCCGTCGGCCAGCCGGTCGGCCAACGCGCACTCCATGCGGTGCAGGGCGTCCTCCAGGCGGCGCTGCGGATCACCGGCGAACTGCCGGACCAACCCGCGCCCGGGGCGCCACCACATCCTGGCGTGCACGCGGGTGGTGTGCGGCCAGGGTCCCGGCCGCAGCCGGAGCTGCACCCCGCCCACCCCGGGGTGGCCGCCCGCGCGCCACGCCACGAGCTGCTGGTCCCGGTCCGCCGTGCGCTCCACGGGAACCACCAGCGGCACCCCGTTGACGCCGACCAGGTGCACCCGCATCCGGCGGTCGTCCACCCGCTCGATGCGGCGGATCTCCGTCACCAGGTCCGCCAGCACGCAGGCGTCCCGGCAGTACCGGTACACCGCGTCCAACGGCTCGCCCACCGTCCAGTCCGTGACCACCTCGCGGCCCCGCACGGAGGCGGCGAGCCGGTCCAGCGGCCGCGCGGGAGCCCTGGCGACCGCCACGGCCGCCACCGCCGCCAACGGCGCGACCCAGCGAAGTCGCCGCCCCCACCCTCGCCCTCGTTTCGTCCGGTTGCGCATCACACCGCCCTCCGACCTCGGCGTGCGCCCTGGAACCAGCCGCGACCTCAGTCCCGGGCGGCCGACAACCAGTGCACACCCACCTCCCGGGAAGCGCTACCCACGACCGGCGCGGGTGTAACCGCCCGACGCGAGGGGTAGCCGGCGGAGGAGTGGCCCCGGCGCCGGTGGTCGCCCCCGACGGGCGGGACCGCGGTCCGCACCGGTGACCGTCGGCCACGGGAGGGAGACCCACGTGACGACCATCGTCAAGTCCGTCGACGTCGAGGTCCCGGTGCACACCGCGTACAACCAGTGGACCCAGTTCACGACGTTCCCGAAGTTCATGGCCGGTGTGCGGCGGGTGGACCAGCTCAGCGACACGGTGACGCACTGGGACACCGAGATCGCCGGTGTCCACCGCGAGTTCGACGCGCGGATCACCGAGCAGCTGCCGGACGAGCGCATCGCGTGGCGGGCCGTCGACGGCCCCGAGCAGAGCGGTGTGGTGACCTTCCACCGCCTCGACGACACCCACACGCGGGTGCACCTGCAGATGGACTTCGAACCGTCGGGCTTCACCGAGCTGGCCGGCACGGCGCTGGGCCTGGTGGAACGCAGGGTGCAGGGCGACCTGGACCGGTTCAAGACGTTCATCGAGGACCGCGGTCAGGAGACCGGCGGGTGGCGCGGCCACATCGAGCGGCCGCCGCAGGCAGGGGAGGCCCGGTTCACCGAGCACGGCCCGGGCCCGGTGCAGCCGCCGGGCACGTCGCCGCCCCGCTGACCGACTCCGCCGCCCCGACCCGCGAGGCCTTCGCCGCGGGCGGGTCGGCTGGCGGACGCGCCGTCGCGACCGGCCGGCGGCGCGCCCGCCCCCACGTCCGGGGCGCGGGCCGCCGCACCGAGACGCCGAATTCGAGACGCGGAATTTGAGACGCCGAACCGAGACGCCGAGCACGGCGGGTGGAAGGGGAGACCATGACCGTGACGGCGAGCGGCTCGCCCGGTGCGTCCACGGCGCCCTCGGCGCGGTCGGCGGCACCGAGCCCCGAGGCGCTGTGCCGCTACCGCAGGGCGGCCGACTTCGTGGCCGCGGGGATGATTTACCTGCGGGACAACGTGTCGCTGCGCGAGCCCCTGCGACCGGAGCACCTCAAGCCCCGCCTGCTCGGGCACTGGGGAACCTGCCCCGGCATCACGTATGTCTACAGTGGACTGAACGCGTTGGTCAGGCGCACGGGACGGCGAACCCTGTACGTCGTCGGCCCCGGCCACGGCGCGCCGGCGGTGCACGCCAACCTGTGGCTGGAGGGCACCCACGCCGACCACGACCCCGCGCTGGGGCGCGACGGCGCCGGCATGGCCGAGCTGGTGCGCCGGTTCTCCTGGCCCGGCGGCTTTCCCAGCCACCTCTCCCCCCAGGTGCCGGGGGTGATCCACGAGGGCGGCGAGCTGGGCTACGCCCTGTCGACCGCGTTCGGCGCGGCGCTGGACGACCCCGATCTGCTGGTCGCGTGCCTGGTCGGCGACGGCGAGGCGGAGACCGGCCCGACGGCCGGGTCGTGGCACTGCCCGAAGTTCCTCGACCCGGTGCACTGCGGCGCGGTGCTGCCCGTGCTGCACCTCAACGGCTACAAGATCTCCTCGCCCACCGTCTACGGGACGATGGACGACGAGGAGCTGATCGACTACTTCCGGGGCGCGGGCTGGGAACCGCACCTCGTCGACGTCACAGCCGTCACCGCCGACACCGCTGCGGCGGCCGGCACGGACGGCACGTCCGGGACCGACTCGACCACACTGTCCACTTCGGACTCACCGGACGCCGCGCGTGCCGACCGGCTGCTGGCCGAGACGCTGGACGCCGCGCACGCCGAGATCACCGATCTGCAGCAACGGTGTCGCGACGGCGACTGGCCGAAGCGTCCGGTGTGGCCGATGCTCATCGTGCGCAGCCCCAAGGGATGGGGCGCTCCGGAGCGGGACAGCCGGGGCGTTCCGCTCGCCGGGACCTTCCACGCGCACCAGGTCCCGCTGCCCGACGTCGCCAGCGATCCGGACCAGTTGGAACTGCTGGAGCGGTGGCTGCGCTCCTACCGGCCGGAGGAGCTGTTCGACGAGGACGGCCGCCCCGCGCCGGACCTGCTGGCGGTGCCGCCCGAGGGCGACCTGCGCCTCGGGTCCGTTCCCCAGGCCAACGGCGGGCGGCTGCGTCGCGATCTCCCGCTGCCGCCCCTGCGCCCGCACGCGGTGGACGTGCCCTCCCCCGGCGCCGCCCGGGTCGGAGCGACCGACACCGCCGGCCGGTGGCTCGCCGACCTCGTGCGGGCCACCGAGGACCGCAGGGACTTCCGCGTGGTCTGCCCGGACGAGCTGGAGTCCAACAAGCTCGGCGCGCTGCTCTCCGTCACCGGACGCGCCTACACCTGGCCGGTTCCCGGCTACTCCGAACACCTGGCCAGGGACGGCCGCGTGATGGAGGTCCTGTCGGAGCACCTGTGCCAGGGTTTCCTGCAGGGCTACCTGTTGACCGGCCGGCACGGCCTGTTCCCGTGCTACGAGGCGTTCGTGTCCATTGTGGACGGAATGGTCAACCAGTACGCCAAGTTCCTCAAGATGGCCGGCGAGGTGGCCTGGCGCGCGCCGGTTGCCAGCCTGAACTACCTGCTGACCAGCGAGGGCTGGCGGCAGGAGCACAACGGGTACAGCCACCAGGGTCCGGGCTTCATCAACAGCCTGCTGAACAAGAAGGCCTCGGTCAGCCGGATCTACCTGCCGCCCGACGCCAACACGCTGCTCGTCGTGCTGCGCCACTGCCTGGGCACCACCAACCGGATCAACGTGGTGGTGGCCGGGAAACAACCGGCGCAGCAGTGGCTGGACCTCGACGCCGCCGAGGCGCACTGCCGGGCGGGCGCGGGAGTCTGGGAGTGGGCCTGCAACGACGCCGAGCGGGGACGGAATCCCGAACGGCCCGACGTGGTGCTCGCGTGCGCCGGCAACATCCCCACCGTGGAGGTGCTGGGCGCCGCGTGGCTGCTGCGCCGGCACGCGCCCGACCTCCGGGTCCGGGTGGTCAACGTGGTCGACCTCCTCGTGCTCTCACCCGCGCGCCGCCACCCGCACGGCATGGACGACGAGGAGTTCGCCACCTGCTTCGGCGACGGCGTGCCAGTGGTGTTCGGTTTCCACGGCTACCCGTCCGCCGTGCACGAGCTGCTGCACGGGCGAGCCGACCCGAACCGCTTCCACGTCCACGGCTACCTGGAGGAGGGCACCACGACCACCCCCTACGACCTGTTGGCCAGCAACCGGATGACGCGGCACGACCTGGCCGCCGACGCGGTGTCCCGCGCGCGGGGCTGGTCGTCCCGGGGCGGCGCGGTCGCGGAGGCGCTGCACGCGGAACGGGACGAGATCCTGCGTCGCGCGCACCGGGACGGCGAGGACCCCGAGGAGATCACCGGATGGCGGTGGACGGCATGACCGAACCCGTGGCGGTGCTGACCGTCAACGGCGGCTCGTCGAGCCTGCGGCTGCACCTGGTGCGCATCGACAGCGAGAACCACGGCGAGAACCACGGTGAGGGCCGCGGTGAGGGCCCGGAGGCGACCGAGACCGTCATCGCCGAGCACACCGTCGAACACGCCCCCGACACCCCGCCGGCGACCAAGGCCCTCAACGACTTCGTGCGCTGCGTCGGCATGGTCTCCATCCGAGGGGTCGGCCACCGGCTCGTGCACGGCGGGCCCCGGCTGCGCCGCCCCACGCTCGCGGACGACGAGGCGGTGGCGGCCGCCCGCGAGGCGGCCCCGCTCGCGCCCGTGCACGTGCCGTCCGCGCTCCGGCTGCTCGGCACCACCCGGACGTTGCTCCCCCACGTGCCGCACGTGCTGTGCCCGGACACCGCCTTCCACGCCGACCTGCCCGAGGTGGCCAGCACCTACCCGCTGCCGAAGTCCTGGCGCGACCGCCACGGCCTGCGCCGCTTCGGCTTCCACGGCCTGTCCTACGCGTGGGCGGTCCGCCGGGCGGCCCAGCTCCTGGACCGGCCCGTGGCCGACCTCCAGCTGCTGCTCACCCACCTCGGCGGCGGCTGTTCGGTGTGCGCGGTGCGCGGCGGGCGCAGCGTGGACACGTCGATGGGGTTCACGCCGCTGGAGGGCGTGCCCATGACCAAGCGGTCCGGCAGCGTGGACCCCGGCATCCTGCTGTGGTTGCTGGAGCGGGGCGGGCTGACCCCGGAGGAGCTGAGCGACGGCCTGTACCAGCACTCCGGGCTGATGGGCCTGTCCGGAGAGCGGTCCGCCGACACCAGGGAGCTCGTCCCCGCCGCCGAGCGCGGCGACGCCGCGGCCCGCCTGGCCATGGACGTGTTCGCCCACCGCCTGCGGCGCGAGCTCGCCGCCGCGGCGACCAGCCTGGACCGGATCGACGCGGTCGTGTTCACCGGCGAGATCGGCTGGGACCAGCCCGAGGTGCGGGAGGCCGCCTGCGCCGGGCTCGGCCTGCTCGGCGTGCGCGGCGGGCTGGCCGGCAACCGGGAGGACGACGGGCCGGTGAGCGCGCCGGGGGCCGCGGTGCCGGTGCTCGTCGTCCGCCCCCGCGAGGAGCTTCAGATCGCCCGGGACACGCGGACGGCACTACCGTCGGAGCGGAATCCGTCGGGAGTCGTCGGGCGCCGCGCGTGACGACGCGATCAGGCGAGTGGTGGAGGTCAGAAGGTGTCGAGTGCGCATCACGTCGAGGGCGCCGACGAAGCCGAGAGCCGGCGGGAGGCCCACCGGGGCCCCGACCGGGCCAGCCGGGTCGACCTGCGCATCGAGGCGCGGCCCGGTCAGCTGTCCGTCGTCCGGGCGGTGGCCGCCGACCTGGCCATGCACCAGGACTTCGACCTCGACGCGATCTCCGACCTGCGCCTGGCCGTGGACGAGGCGTGCGCCGAGCTGATCGGCCTGGCGACCGGGGACAGCGGGCTGCACTGCCGGTTCGAGGTGCGGCCGCAGGAGATCCGGATGGCCGCCGAGGTGCTCTCGGCCGACAGCAGAGCGCCCCGGCAGGACAGCTTCGGGTGGCGGGTGCTGGCCGCCCTGGTCGACCACGTCCGGGCGACGACGGCGCCCGCCGCGGCCGACCCCGGCGGGCACCTGGTCCGGATCGAGCTGGTCAAGCGGCGAACCCGGGAGGTGGACGGGTGAGGCCACCGACCGGCCGCGACACCAACTCCCGGTCCCCCGACTACGACCACCTGGCGCCGCTGTTCCACGAGATGGCGGCGCTGACCGACACCGACCCCCGCCGCGCCGTGCTGCGGGAGAAGCTGGTCACCGAGCACCTCCCCGTCGCGCAGCACATCGCCCGCCGGTTCAGCAACCGGGGCGAGCCGCACGAGGACCTCGTGCAGGTCGCCACGCTCGGCCTGATCAACGCCGTCGACCGGTTCCAGCCCGACCGCGGCGTCGACTTCCTGTCCTTCGCGGTGCCCACGATCATGGGCGAGGTCCGGCGGCACTTCCGGGACACCGGCTGGGCGGTCCGGGTCCCGCGCCGGCTCAAGGAGCTGCACCTGTCGATCAACGCCGCGATCGGGGAGCTGTCCCAGCGGCTCGGGCGCGCGCCCACCCCCAGCGAGCTGGCCGGGCACCTGGGCATCTCGCAGGAGGAGGTCTTCGAGGGGCTGGAGGCCACCAACGCCTACCGCAGCGCCTCGTTGGACGACATGCTCGTCGCCGACGACGACTCGGTGTCGCTGGGCGACGCCATCGGCGAGGTCGACACCGAGCTGGCGCAGGTCGAGTACCGCGAGACGCTCAAGCCGTTGCTGGCCCGCCTGCCCGAGCGCGAGCGCACGGTGCTCGTGCTCCGCTTCTTCGGCAACATGACGCAGACCCAGATCGCCGAGCGCATCGGCGTGTCCCAGATGCACGTCTCCCGCCTGCTCGCCAGGACGCTCGCGCAACTGCGCGAGGAGCTGCGCGATGCGACGGGATGAGCACGGGGACGCGCTCCCGCCGCGCGTGGTGGTGCTCCGCTCGTTGAAGCTCGGCGACCTGCTGGTCGCGGTGCCCGCGTTGCGCGCGTTGCGCCGGGCGTTCCCCGAGCACCTGCTCCAGCTCGCCACGAGCGGGTGGCTCGCCCCGGTCGTGCGGCTGACCGGCGCGGTCGACCAGGTGCTGCCCACCAGGGGCCTCGCGCCGCTGGGGCCGTTGGCCTGGCGGCCGGACGTGGCGGTCAACCTGCACGGCGCCGGCCCCCGCAGCAGCGAGGTGCTCGACGCGGTGCGCCCGCGCCGGCGCATCGGGCACGCCGGAGCCGGGTGGACCGGCCCGGCGTGGCGGGACGACATCCACGAACGCGACCGGTGGTGCCGGCTGCTCGCGGCGCACGACGTGCCCGCCGACCCGGCGGACCTGGGACTGGCCCGGCCCCACGTGCCCAGCCCGGCGCCGGGCGCCGTCGTGCTGCACCCCGGCGCCGCGCACGGCAGCCGGCACTGGCCGGTCGAGCGCTTCGTGTCGGTCGCGCGGACGCTCGTCGGGCGCGGGTTGCCGGTGGTGGTCACGGGCGCGGAGCGGGAGCGCGACCGGGCGGTGGAGGTCGCCGAGCGCGCCGACCTGCCTGGCGCTTCGGTGCTGGCCGGGCACACCGACCTCTCCCAGCTCGCCGCGCTCGTCGCCGACGCCAGCCTGGTGATCTCGGCGGACACGGGTGTCGCGCACCTGTCCTACGCCTATCGCACACCTTCGGTGGTGCTCTTCGGCCCGGTGCCAGCCGCCTGGTGGGGGCCGCCGGCCGGGGGGCCGCACGTGGCGTTGTCCGACGACGCGGTGCGGCGGGGCGACCCGTTCGCCGCCGACCCCGACCCGGCGTTGCTCGGGGTCGGCGTGGGCGACGTGCTCGCCGCCGTGGACCGTCTCCTGGCCGGCCACCGCTGAGCCCCGTGGGCGGAATTCGCTCTGTGCTTCGAGTTGCCGCGCCCTGATCTGGGCTGAACGCGCACGCGCGTGACTACTGCTCTGAAGTAAGGGGGAACCCCCACTTCAAACATCCCACGCAGGTCTGACAAAAACGCCGCTGTCAGGGGTCGGAGACCAATAGATCACCCGAAGTGGGACCGCACCTCCACAGGTACGCACGCGCGCGTGACTACTGGCCTGTAGTAAGGGGGACCCCCACTTCGAACATCTCACGCGGGCCTGACAAAAACGCCGGCGCCAGGGGCTGAAGGCCGATAGATCACCCGAAGTGGGACGGCACTTCCTCAGGCGTACGCGCGCGGGGCGAGGAAGACAAATCCAAGCAGGACCGCCCGACAGTCGATGGCTCGACGCCCCCGAGCAGCTCGCAGCGGACATCGGCGTACGCGCGAACGCGCCACACCCGGGAAAGACCCGGATGCGCGCGTCGTCACGCCTGCCGCGTCAGCCCGCCGCGAGCTCAGCCCCGCCCGAGAAGTCGGTCGCGGAGCTCGGTGAGGTAGCTGTCGTCCGCCCGGTAGAGCTGGTCGGTGTCGATGTCGTGCGACAGGGCCGTGCCCGGCTCCCGGTCCAGCAGGTACCCGATCGTCTCCTCGACCAGGTGGCGTTCGTCGACCTCCGGGATCTGGAGGTCGGCGAGCACCTGCTCGGCGACCGTCACCCGGTGGTGGGTGATCTCCTGGCCCTCGCCGACAGTCGCCGCGAACTCGTGCGGCCCCATCGGCAACACCTCGATCGTCTGACGCACGTCTCACGCTCCCATCTCGCCCTGGCTGCCCGAAGTGACCAGCCTGCGCAGGTCGTCCGGCAGCGAGTCGCCCAGCTTGCTCATCACGGTCGGACCGGTCGCCTCGCCCACCACCTCCATGACCACGCGGGTGTGGAACGCCGCCTGGGGACGGTCCTCCCCGCTGCGCCGCACGACCCGGTTCAGGAACTCGTCGAGATCGAACCGCTCGCCGGTGCCCTGCCCGCCGAAGACCTCGGTCCGGCGCAGGTGCTCGGCGATCTCCTGGGGGAGCTGCCCGGCCACCGACTCGCAGAGCCCCTCCGGGATGCGCTCGCCCAGCGTCTCCAGCGCCGCCCTGGTGACCCGCTCCGCCGCGCCCCGGCTCCCGAGCCGAGCGCGGTTCTGCACCTGGCCGATGAACTCGTCGTGCCGCATTCCGCCCTCCTTCCGGGTGTCCCCCCCGGCCTACCCCCATCGGGGAGGGCGCACACCGCGAATGCGGGCCCGCCGGCCGGGTACCCCCGGGTATGACCACTTCGCCCGATCCCGATCCGAACAACACACCCGGCCTGGAGCCGGGCGGCGGGGTCCGGCCGGGGGACACCCCACCCGGGGAGAGCAGCACCCACGGGCTGTCCCACCGCGAGCCGACCCCACCCCGCTGGGGCAACGCGGTCACCATCGCGCTGGCCATCATCGTCACGCTCGCCGTGCTGGCGGTGATCATCGTGGTCGTCGTGCGGATGATCACCGTCATCTGACGGCCAACGCCGCCCCGCCCCACCGGCGCGTCCGGCGGGCGGCACGAGGACGTCCGCCCGCGCCCGCTCCCCCACAACGCCCGCACCCCGCAGAACCTCGCAGAACCTCCCAGCCCCCATCGGTGAATCGCCGGCCACGCCACACCAGTGCGAAGTGGACAGACGAGGAAGGCCGACGAAGCCACCCGCCCCGGGAGGCAACCCCGACCAACCCCACCGCGTCACTCTTTCGAGTGAGCGCGGGGGCAGCGGACACAACAGCGTCGGGCACAACGGGGGGCGACATGCGGGACAGGTGGCGGGTCTGGTTGCTCCGGGCGGCCGTCGGCGCCGGAGTCCTCAGCATTCTGCTCGCGGTGCCCGCCGCGTGGGTCCGGCTCAGCGCGTCGCCCCACCTTCGCGACGTCGACTCGGTGCCCGACGCGCCGGTCGCCCTGGTGCTGGGCGCCGGGCTCTTCGGCGGCGAGCCCTCGCCCTTCCTGGCCGGCCGCCTCGACGTCGCGGCCGAGCTCTACGCGCGTGGCAAGGTCCGGGCGGTGTTGGTCAGCGGCGACAACAGCCGCTCCGACTACGACGAGCCGACCGCCATGCGCCGGTACCTGGCCCGGCACGGCGTCCCCGAGCGGGCCGTGGTCGCCGACTACGCGGGCTTCGACACCTGGGACTCGTGCGTCCGGGCGAAGAAGATCTTCGGGGTCGATCGCGCGATCGTGGTCACCCAGCAGTTCCACCTGCCCCGCGCGGTCACGTTGTGCCGCGAGGCCGGTGTGGACACCGACGGCGTCGGGCACGACTCGTCCGTGATCAGCCGCACCACCACGGCCTACGGCGAGTTCCGGGAGTTCGTCGCCAGCAGCAAGGCTTTCTGGGACGGGGTGCTCGTCAACCGCGACCCCCGGTTCCTCGGTCCCCGCGAGTCCACCTTGGACACCGCGCTCCAGAAGTGACCCCGCGGAAAATCGTCCGATAGTGTGTCATCCGTGTGGCGGAGCCTGCTCGATGAGGCGGTGGACGACGTTCGGTTCCTCCCGCCAGCTGACCCGGAGGAGATGACGGCTGCCGAGCGCGTCCTCGGACATCCGCTGCCCGAGGACCTGGTGTCGCTGCTGAGCGAGACCAACGGCATCGGCGACGAGTACGACGTGGACAGCATCGTGTGGCCGCTGCACCGGATCGTCGAGGAGAACCTCCACCTGCGGGGCGACGACCTCCTCCGCACCCTCTACATGCCGTTCGACCCGCTGCTGTTCTTCGCCGACGCGGGCAACGGCGACCTGTTCGCCTTCGTGCTGCGCGACGGCCGGCGGGACATCTTCGTGTGGGACCACGAGACCGACAGCCGCAGCATGCTCGCCAGCTCGCTGGAGCGGTTCCTGCTCGGCTGGTGCACCGGGAAGCTCAACGTCTGAGGACCGAGCGGCGGTATCCCGGCCCCCGTCCGCTGATTAGCGTCCCGGCGCATGAAGCTCCTCGCCGCCGGAGTGCTCGCTGTCGTCCTGGGGTCCTGGGCCCCCGCTTCCGCCGTCGCCGCCCCGCCGGCGACCGAGGTGCTCTCGTGGCGACCCACCCCGACCGGCGTCTCGGCCCGGCCGCGCGGACTGTCCGCCGCCGACCTCCAGTTCCACCACGTCGAGGCGTTCGACGTCGACCACGCGGTCGTCCCGGCGATCGGCCCGGGCGAGGCGTCCACCACCGACGACGGCGTGAGCTCCGCCGACCGGCGGCGCGGTCTCGTGCTCGGCGACCCGGTCGACGACCAGCTCCACGTTGTGTCCACTGAGGACGGTGAACGGAGCTGGCGGTCACTGCCGGTCGACGGGGCGGCCGCCGCGATCGCCGAGGAGGGCGCGTTCACCGCCGGCGGGCTGACGTGGCGCGCGCCCGACACCTCGCTGACGAGCGGTCCGAGCGCGGGCGGGAACGCCGTGGCGTTCCGCGCCCTCCTTCCCGGCGTGATCGTGCGGGGTGCCTTCACCGCGCCCACGGCCTCCGCCCGGGTCGCGGCGCGCACCTCCGACGGCGACGGCGGCGACGGCGGCGACGGCTGGCGCGAGCCCGTGGCCGGTCCCCCCAGTTCCCGCTCGGTGATGGCGTGGCTGCCGCACGCGGGGCCGGCGGCGATCACCGTCGACCGCACCCCCGACGGGGCCTGTTGGGCGGACGGCGAGGCGGGCCGGGTCGCGCGGCTGGGACTGGGCGGCTGACACCGAGGGAACCGGGCCCCGGGTCTGCGGCGTCCGATCCCTCGATGATCACCCGATCCGTGGGTTCCGGGGATCGGACGGAACCGGATCTGCCCATGCCGCGTACCAGGTTGAGCGACACTCACGCGGGTAGCGCGCGGGCCGCTCACCCCACCACCGCCAACAAGGAGGTCCCGATGGGCGCTCCCCCCGCCGCCCAGGTCACCCCCACCGGCGGCCAGACCATGACGGACAGCGACGAGCTGAACTCCCTGCTCCACCGGCTCCGCGCGACGACCCGGTGCCGGGTGCTCGCCGTCCTCACCGGACCGCAGCCGGCGCACGCGCTCCTCGCCCAGCTCCGCCGCGCCCTGGCCACCCGTCGGGAACGCCGGATCGAGGTGTGGCTGCTGTGCTCGCCCGCCTGGCTGGCCCAGCAGTCGGTCCGGGACCAGCTCCACGACCTGGTCGCCTCGGGCGTGCAGGTCCGGACCTCCGACACCCCGCCGCAGTCGCTCATGGTGTTCGACCAGTCGACGGCCCTCATCGCGGTGGACGGCCGCCGACCGGCCTCGGGGGTGCGGATCGTGGAGGACCCGATCGTCGTGCGCGGCCTGGAGGCGTTGGCCCGGGCCCTGTGGGAGACCGGCCGGTCGCCGGACGACGACGAGCCACCCCCCTCGGCGGTGGAGCACCGGGTGCTCCGGATGCTCGGCCTCGGCGTCACCGACGAGACCGCGGCCCGCCGGCTGAACATGTCGGAGCGCACCTTCCGCCGGCACGTGGCGCGGCTGATGGCCCGGCTCGGCACGAGCAGCCGTTTCCAGGCGGGCGCGGAGGCGGCGCGGCGCGGCTGGATCTGACCGGCCCGCCCGACCGGACATTCACGACGACCGGCGCCGGTTGGTGAATTCCCAGCAGGAAAGGAAAACGCGGCCGACGGCGTTCTGTCACGTCCGGCCTCGTTCCGCCGGCTTATCGCGTTAGCCCGACCGGGCGCGCTCCCGTCGCTCCACCGACTACTCCGTCGGGGTTGTCCTTTCCTCACTCAATCGGCGCACCAGCGGCCGAAAGCACAGCTCATGCCGCCGGCCATCCGGAAACAAATATACGATCCACGTATTTCGACCCCTCGTCAGGTTTTTCCGGGACTAGTGTGACGTGCGGCTCGACGAGTTCGACGACGTTCCTGGCGAGATCTTGATGGTGATGCCCGGTGACCGTCCCCGATGATCCCTACCCCCCGGCCGGTCCGCTCGGCCCGACCGAACAGACGTCCGATCCCGACAGCGCCGGAGACGACGGCGGTCGGAGACGGTCGCGGTGGTCCCTGCGGAGCCAACGCCGCCCGTCCGCCCCAACGACCGTCGGGACCACCGGCGCCCGGTTCGGTCCCCCGTCGGCACGCCGTCCGGTCCACGACGAGCCCCTCGGCGCCGAGGTCGCCGCGGCCGCGGCCGCCGACGACCCGTTCGTCGGCCTGACCGGCGCGCGGTTCGGGTCGTCGTCCCTGCGCCGGCGCTGGCACGAGGACCTCACAGGCCCCCAGGAGAACGCGCCCCACCGGGCGACCCAGGACCCGCGCGACGACGCGCGGCGCGTCGACGACGACCCGGTCGAGGAACAGGAGACGCTGCGGACGCTGGTCCGCCCGTACACGTGGACCGGCGGCCGGACCGCGCCCCAGTACAACCTGGCGCTGGAAACCCTGGTGTCCACCAACGACAACGCGGTGTCCTGGGACGAGGAGCTGACGAGCGCGGAGATCCGGCGGGTGGCCGCGCTCTGCGCGCGTCCCCGGTCCGTCGCCGAGGTCGCGGCCTCGCTGTCGATCCCGTTGGGCGTCGCCCGCGTCCTGCTGGCGGACATGGCCCTCGCGGGCAGCATCGTCGTGCACCGGGCGGCCACCAGGGACGGAACCCCGGACCTCGCGCTGATGGAACGGGTGCTCCACGGCCTTCGCCGGCTGTAGACCGGCTCCGCGCAGCGGACTTCGCGGGCAGGCGCCGGTTTCCCGGTGTCAGCCCTCGCGGGCCACGAGCTTCTCGATGACCTCGAGAACGCGCGTCGCGCCGTTCTCCTGCTCCAAGCGGCGTGCGATGTCGGCGGCACGCTCCCGGAAGAGCGGATCGCCGACGGCGGTGGCGAGAGCGCCGGCGAGTCGTTCCCCCGTCAACTGCTTGGTGGGCAACGCGCACGGGGCCACGCCGAGAGCGACCAGCCGGTTGGCCCAGAACGGCTGGTCGTGGGCCAACGGCACGGGCACGGCCGGAACCCCGGCACGCAGGCCCGCCGCGGTGGTGCCGGCGCCCGCGTGGTGGACGACCGCGGACACGCGCGGGAAGAGCCAGTCGTGCGGCACGTGGTCGACGGGCAGGATGTCGTCGCCCTCCACGGCGAGTTCCGCCCAGCCCCGGTGCACGATCGCCCGAAGTCCGCTCTGCGCAAGGGCTTCCCGGACCACGGTCTCCAGTTGCGCTCGCCGGTTCGCGCCCATGCTGCCGAAGCCGACGTAGACCGGGGGTGGGCCGGCGGCGAGGAAGTCGACCAGCTCGGCCGGGGGCTCCCAGCCCGCGGGGCGCGGCGGCCACCAGTAGCCGACCATCTCCGTCGTCTCCGGCCAGTCGGCCGGCCGGGGAACCACGACCGGGCTGACCCCGTGCAGTGACCGGAGCGGGATGGCCTCGTAGCGGCGGCGGACGGCGGAGGGCGACAACGGGGGCAGTCCGACTCGGGCTCGCAGGTCGCGAACGACTCCCGCGAACATCCGGTATCCGCCGCGCGCGACCATCTTCGCCACGGCGACGTTCAGCGCCGGCCCCAGATTCCGCCCGCCCAGCACCATCGGGCCGAGATACCTGGATGGCTCCCCCGGTTGCAGCGGCAGCACCGCACAGGGAATCCTCGCCGCCTCCGCGATCTGCCGTCCGAAGAGGACAGTCGGGTGCGAGCACAGGAGCACGTCGGCCTGCCGCACCGCCTCGACCATCTCCGGCAGCTGCCGCCGGAAGACCTCGACCCCGAGCCGGATGAGCGCGAAGGCGGCCTTGGCGCCGGTGTTGTTGGCGGCGTCGGCCGTCTCGGACACCACCTTGTCCTGGACATCCAGGTCAGGGAGGGAATGACATGCCAGTCCCGCCCCGGTGACCAACTCGTGGAACCGCTCTGACACCGCGATGGTGACGTGGTGGCCGGCGGCCCGTAACTCCACGCCCAATCCCACGTACGGCGCCACGTCACCGTGGCTGCCGGCGGTCAGGATCACGACCCTGCTCATCGAACCTCCTTCGTGAGAATGTCTTCCTTGCCAGTCAACGAATCTTTGTTCCCGGCGCGGCTCGTCACCGAGACCCGGGCGCGCTCCGGTACGCCTCCATGCCGTCCAGCAGACAGCCGAACGCGAAGTCGAACCGCGCCGCCCACACGTCCTCCCGGTCCGGCGGGTCGACGGCGAACCGCGCGGCGGTCAGCAGCGGGTACCGCTCGGCGATCCTGCGCGCGTACTCGGCCGCCCCCGCCCGCCACTCCGCGTCCCCGGCCTCGTCCGCCGCCACGCCGTCCCGCCAGGCCGCCTCGAACACGACCGCGCCGACGACGAGCTGGTTGAGCGCGCTCATCGCGGGATCGAGCACGGCCTGGGCGAAGCCGGCGCGCGTGAGGACGCGCATCGTGTGCTCCGCGGCCCGCAGGGCGTTCGGCCCCAGCGTCCGGCCGGTGCTCAACAACGGAATCATCCAGCGGTGGCGCAGCATCACCGCCCGATGGGCCTGCGCGGCGGTCAGCAACGCCTCTCGCCAGTCCGCCATGCGCTCCGCGGCCTCGATATCCACCTCGCCGAGCACCGCGTCGAGCGCGAACTCGACCATCTCGTCCTTCGTCTTCACGTGCCAGTACAGCGAACCCGGCGTCACCCCGAGCCGGTCGGCCACCCGACGCATCGACAGGCCCTCGTGCCCCTCGCCGTCCAACAACTCGACGGCGGCCCGCACGATCCGCCCCCGGCTCAACTGCCGGTCCCGCCCCTGCCGCTCCGGGCGCAACCACACCGACCAGGACTCCCGCCCGTTCCTCCGCCCCACCACACCACCAACCTACCCGCTAACCAAACATCGTTCAATCCCCCAAACATCGTTTACTTAAGCCGGACGACATCCATCCCAGGCGCCCGCTCTCAGCGGGGGCGCACGTCAGGCAGCACCCGGCCCACCCGGATCGTCGATCTGGATCCCGGTCCCGGGCGAGTAGTGCCCCTTCCACTCGTAGAGGGCGTCCTCGATCGTGACCGAGAACGGAAGGACCATTGGTCGCGGTGGGAAGGTGTTCCCCCCGGGGACCAAGGTGAACGACCAGCCGACCGAGACGCACATTCCGCTCTCGGAATGGCTCAGGTGGAGAGAGTGGAACCGCCCGTGAGACAGGCCAGGTACCCCGGCGTTCGGCTTCAGGTGCTGTCGGCGGTCGAGTCGCTGGCCGACCGGGAGCACCAGGAGCGGGTCTGGGTCCGCCGCGAACTGCCGCATCCCGACGAGGTCGTGCCGCTGCGGCGGCTGGGTGAGGTGTTCGGCCTGTTGGTCGACGAGCTCGGGGACGAGCCGGACGAGGTGTACCTGGCCGATCCGCGGTGGGAGGAAGTGGTCAACCGCTCCGCCGAGGCGCTGGCGGTGATGCGAGCCAACGAGAGCACCCTGCCGATGGATCTCAGCGACAGCTGACCGTCCCCCGCGCGGGCCGCACACCTCGTTCCAGGAGGTCTGCGCGGCTCGCGCGGGGCCGGGGTCCCGAGCCAGCCGCCCGGGGCCTGGTCAGCGGGGTGTCAGCACTCGATGACGTTGACGGCGAGGCCGCCCCGGGCCGTTTCCTTGTACTTGACCTTCATGTCGGCGCCGGTCTCGCGCATGGTCTTGATGACCTTGTCGAGGGAGACGAAGTGGTTGCCGTCGCCGCGCAGCGCCATGCGGGCCGCGGTGATGGCCTTGATCGAGGCCACGGCGTTGCGCTCGATGCAGGGGATCTGCACGAGGCCGCCGACCGGGTCGCAGGTGAGGCCGAGGTTGTGCTCCATGGCGATCTCGGCGGCGTTCTCGACCTGCTCCGGGGTGCCGCCCAGGACCTCGGCCAGGCCGGCGGCGGCCATGGAGCAGGCCGAGCCGACCTCGCCCTGGCAGCCGACCTCGGCGCCGGAGATCGAGGCGTTCTCCTTGAACAGGACGCCGATCGCGCCGGCGGTGAGGAGGAACCGCACGATGCCGTCGTCGTTCGCGCCGGGCACGAAGCGGTGGTAGTAGTGCAGGACCGCCGGCACGATCCCGGCCGCGCCGTTGGTCGGGGCGGTCACCACCCGGCCGCCGGCCGCGTTCTCCTCGTTGACGGCGAGGGCGAACAGCGACACCCAGTCCATGACGCGCAGCGGGTCGGTGGTGTAGTGCTCGCTGGTGAGCCCGCGGTGCAACTCGGCGGCGCGCCGCCGGACCTTCAGCCCGCCGGGCAGCACGCCCTCCTTCTCGCAGCCGCGGTTCACGCAGTCCTGCATGACGCCCCAGATGCGCAGCAGGCCGGAGCGCACCTCGTCCTCGCTCCGCCAGGACAGCTCGTTGGCGAGCATGATCCGGCTGATCGGGTCGCCGGTCGCCCGGGTGCGCTCAAGCAGTTCCACGGCGGTGCGGAACGGGTACCGGACGGGGGTGTCGTCCTCCTTGATCCGGTCGGCGCCGGTCGCGCTCTCGTCGACGACGAACCCGCCGCCGACGGAGTAGTAGGTGCGGGCCCGGAGCTCGGTGCCGTCGGCGTCGAAGGCGGCGAAGCGCATCCCGTTCGGGTGGAAGGGCAGCGACTTGCGCCGGTGCAGCACCAGGTCGCGGTCCGGGTCGAAGTCGATCTCGTGGTGGCCGGCGAGCGGCAGCCGGCGGGTCGAGCGCGCCAGCGCGACCCGCTCGTCGACGGTCTCGGTGTCGACGGTCTCCGGGTCCTCGCCCTGCAGGCCGAGCAGCACGGCGCGGTCGCTGCCGTGACCGTGGCCGGTGGCGCCGAGCGAGCCGAAGAGCTCGGCGTGCACCCGCCGCACCTCGCCCAGCCGGCCGTCGGCGGCCAGGCCGGCGACGAAGGTCGCGGCGGCCTTCATCGGCCCGACGGTGTGCGAGCTGGACGGCCCGATGCCGATCTTGAACAGATCGAAGACACTGATCACGGTGTGCTCCTGTCGGCCAAAGCGGGAATCGGCTGACTGGTCGGTCGTCCAGCCAGCCCCGGTCTCCCCGCTCTGTCGGAGTACCTGTGAGCTTCGCCGCACGACCGCGCGACTTGCACCGTGGGTGAGACGGCCCGTGCCGTCTGCTTTCCAGAGTTCGCCTCGCCCGGGCGGTTGGGGTGCCTGAGAGTTTCCGGGGAGTGGTTGCTCCTTCGGCGCCCCGCCACGTCGTCGGGGTCTCTCCCGCTCGGGTTCCAGCGGCGATGTGTTCGTTTGTGCTGTGTCTGGGCACAGCCTACGAGGCAACCCCGCGTTCGTCATACATCCGCCCGCTCGGCGCCCGGCAACGAAGATCAACTGAGCTCGCGCGGGTCGCCGCGCGCCCCCGCTCGACGACGCCCCGGAGAGCCGCGCCAGCGGCGTCGAAGCCCACCACCGCCGCGAACAACGCCGCGGCCTTCCTTCGTCCACTCCGCGTGACACGGGGAGACATCCGGCGTTCACCGACGGCCGAGGAGGTCGTCTGGGCGGGAGATCGGCCTGTGAGGCGCGACACGCCGACAGGAACGCGACGGAGCCGCCGTGCCGGGAAGGCACGACGGCTCCGCGGAGAACGAACCGGAGGGTGGTTCAGCAGGCGCCGGCGTCGCTCCAGACGCCCCACTGACCGGTGGTGCCGGGCTCGTCACCCTGCGTCCACCACTTCGCCCGCCACTTGCGGCCCTTGTGCGACACGGTCTCGCCGCCGTTGTAGGCCTTCGCCCGGTCCCACGCCGGCGCGTTGCACACCGGCGGCGTGGTCGTGGTCGTCGTGGTCGTGGTGGTGGTCGTCGTCGTGGTGGTCGTGGACGACGAGCTGGAGCTGGTCGGGTTCGGCCCGCCGACGCCCCGGCCCTGGTCCTGCGTGCTCGCGTAGGTCTTGCCGCCGAAGCTCAGCGTGTAGTTCGCCGGGCCCGAGATCGGCAGGTAGTAGGTGAGCTGCACCTCCGCGGTCTGCCCCGGAGCCAGGGTCTGCCAGCTCGGGAACTTCAGCGACACCCGGTGGAAGTCGCCCTTGATCCCGCCGACGTTCGGCCCCGTGTGGTCGCTCCGGATCACCGACAGGCTCCACCCCGACTGCTGGACCATGTTGTTCGGCGCCGCGGTCGGGTAGTCGAACTGGATCTCGGTGCCGCCGGGCAGCGTCGTCTGCGACTTGTTGGTGATCCGCAGCTTCGGGCTGATCGGGTAGTTGCTGTCGCCGAGGGCGAAGCCGGTGAGCTCGAACCGCACGTCCAGCGCCTCGGCCGGCGTCTTCTGGTTCGACCGGCTCGCGCCGTAGGGGGACGCCGACTTGAAGGCGTCGTGGAAGGCCGACGTCAGCGTGGTCCCCATGCCGTACTCCTTGCGGGAGTCGTCCCACGCGTAGTCACCGGCCAGCTCCCAGAACATGACGCCGCCGAGGCCCTTGTCCACGACGTACTTCGCCTTGGCCGCCACCGACTGCTCGTCCTCGGTGGACAGGAACACCTTCTTGTCGTTGTTCCACAGCCACGGGGCGACGAGCGTGTTGTCGTAGTGCCGGGTGTAGCTGCCGGTCAGCTTGTCCTCGGGGTCCTTCTCCGGGTCCAGGCCGTAGGCCTTGAGGTAGCTGCCCGGGATGCCCTTCTCCAGGTTCTTGGCGTGCCACATCGGGTTCGACCCGGCGCCGACCTCCTTGCCCTTCTCGAGGTCGTGCCAGATGTTGTCGATGCCGCGCGCGCCGTCACCGCAGGAGGTGAGGCCCTGCGGGCAGTTGGCGGTGTTGCCGACCGACTTGCCCCACAGGCCGTTCGTGCCGCCGTTGACGTTGCGCCAACCCCGCGTGTAGTAGGGCAGGCCGATGTTGATCCGACCCGCCTGCACGCCGCCGCGGAAGTAGTGCACCGACCAGTCGGTGTTCAGGTAGCCGAGGCCGCCGTACTGCGGGGTGTTGTAGTAGTTCCACCGGATGAGCTCGGCGTCCTTGCCGTCGTCGTACAGCGCGGCGTTGGGACCCACGAACTCGTTCCACGCCCCGTGCAGGTCGTAGGTCATCAGGTTGATGTAGTCCAGGTACTGGAAGACCTGGAAGTGCTCCATGCCGCGCAGCAGGTAGCCCGAGGACGGGGCCGCCACGGTGAGCATGTAGTACCGGCCGTCGGCCGCGCTGGCGGCGTCGAGCTTCTCCCGCAGCGTCTTCATCAGCTCGACGTAGCCCCGCATGAGGCTGCCGCGCCGGCCGTTGGCCAGGCTCCAGTCGAGCGGGTTGCCGGCGTCCTTCATCGACGTCGGGTACTCGTAGTCGATGTCGACGCCGTTGAAGCCGTAGGTGCGCAGGAACTCCACCACGGAGTCGGCGAAGGTGTTGATGCCCGCGGTGTTGACGCTGTTGTCGGCGTTGGTGGTCATGCTGTAGAAGCCGCCGCTGTCGACCCGCTTGCCCGAGTCGTCGAGGTAGCCGCCGGTCTCCGCCCAGCCACCGACCGAGACGAGCGTCTTGACGTCGGGGTGCTTCTTCTTGAACTTGTTGAGCAGGTTGAAGTGGCCCTTGTAGGGGAGGGCGGGGTCCATCTCCGCGCCCGGCACGCCGGGCCACTCCATCCCGGTCGCGGGGTTGTCCGCGCCCGCCCCGCCCACCGAGATCTTGTTACCGCCGTCGACGTGCGCGAAGGCGTAGTTGATGTGGGTGAGCTTGTCCCAGGGGATGTTGTTGGCGAGGTAGGCCGGCTGGCCGTTCTTGCCGGTCCGCCAGCTCGTGAAGTACCCGATCACGCGGCGGGCCGTCCGCATCTTCTCGCGGCCCTCGCTGTCGTAGATCTGGCAGTAGGGCGCGGTGACGCCCGGGGTGCGGTGCAGCCCGTCGGGGCGACACTGTTCGTGGTCGGCGGCCTCCGACCGCCCGGTGGTGCCCACCACCAGCAACCCGGCCAACAGGCCGAGCAGCGCTAACAAGGGCAGTGTTCGTCTGGCCACAGGGGTGACCTCCCGTCCAGGAGATCCAGCAGGGGAAGACCGCCGTGCCGGGCGGGGGGGTGACCCCAGTCACGGCGCGACGGTGCCGCGACCGTAAAGAGGTCTAGACCTTCGTGTCAATAGGTCTAAACCAGCGAGGGGCTGGCGGGTGAACGGCGGACTACCGTGGGGCGCATGGCCGGGCGCTCCTCACGACTGCTCCGACTGGGCCTGGTGCGCAACGCGCACGCGGCGACCCACCTGGACACCTTCGTGGTCTCCGGGGTGACCACCGTGCTCGCCACCCGCGGCTACCTCGCGCTGACCAACTACCCGCAGATCGGCGGCCGCACCCTGCACATCGCGCACGTGCTGCCCGGCGGCCTGCTCATGCTGGTGGCGTTGTTCCTGCTGCTCTCCTACGTCGGCCCGGTCGTGCGACCGGCGGCCGCGGTGCTCGGCGGCGTCGGCTTCGGCCTGTTCATCGACGAGGTCGGCAAGTTCGTCACCCGGGACAACGACTACTTCTTCCGGCCGGCGGCCTCGATCATGTACGTGGTGTTCACCCTGCTGGTGCTCGCGGTGCACACCCTGCACAAGAAGCGCCCGCTCGACCCGAGGGAACACCTCGCGAACGCGGTCGACCACGCCGTGGAGGGGGTCGCGGGCGGGCTGTCGCCCCGGCGGCGCGCCGAGGCCGAGGGGCAGCTCCGCCAGGCCGGGGCCGTGCCGGGCGTCGCGGAGGCCGGCGCGCTGGTCGCCCGGTGCTCGCCCGACGCCGTCGAGCTGCCCGCCCCCGTGCTGGCCGCCAAACACGCCCTGCGGCGCGCGTTCACGCGGCTCGCCGCGCGCCGCGCCGTGCGCTTGGCCGTGGTGGCGTTGCTGGTCGTGCAGGCGCTGGGCGCGCTCGCCGTGGCCGTCCAGGGCCGGGTGGACGGCGACGGCACGAGCCTGGTCGGCTTCCGCGGCGTCCTCGCCGGCAGCGCCGGCTCCGCGCTGCTCATCGTCGCCGGCCTGGTCCGCCTGCGCCGCGACCGCCAGGCGGCGATCCGCGCCCTCCAGCTCTCCGTGCTGGTGTCGCTGCTGGTCACCCAGGTCTTCCAGTTCGCCGACGCCGAGTTCGCGGCGCTGGGCGGGCTGGTCGTCGACCTGCTGCTCCTCGGTGTGCTCGGGGCCGAGGCCGAGCGGCTGCGCCGGCTGGTCGAGCTCAGCGCCGACGCGCGCTCCGCGCCGTGAGCCGAACCCGCCGGGGACCAGCAGTCGAGGGCCAGCGGCCGGGGACCAGTGGCCGGGGTTCAGCGGCGGGGTTCAGCGGCCGAGCTGGACGAGGTGGCACGGGTAGGCGTCGAACCGCTCCGGCCGGGTCCTGCGCAGGACGGGCAGCAGCACCCGGTATCCCCAGGGCAGCTGGCGGCGCAGGTCGGGCGGCGGCTCGGCGATGGTGCGGCTGTCCAGCACCTGCACGTCCAGGTCCCACTCGGACAGCTCCCGCACGTCGTCGCACGCCCACCGCAGCGTCGCCGCCATGTCCGCGAGCACGTCGTGCTGGTCCTGGGTGTCGACCATCCGCCGCGCGGCGGTCTCGAAGGCGACCCGCGCGCCAGGGAAGTTCCCCGCGACCAGGCCCAGCGCCTCCCGCACCTGGTCCCTGGCGAGGTAGATGAGCACAGCCTCGACGGCGAAGAAGTACGGGCCCGGCCGGCTCCGCACCACCTCGGCCCATGACGGGTCCAGCACCGACGCGGCGACCATCTCCCGCCGGTCGCCGTCCTCGAAGAACCGGCGGCGCAGGGCCATCGAGTCGGGCAGGTCGATCTCGACCCAGTGCGCCATGCCGTTGTCCAGCCGCTCGTACCGGGTGTTCAGGCCGGCGCCGACCTCGACGACCGTGCCCGTGGGGTGGTCCTCCAGGAACCGCCGCACCCACACGTCGAACAACGCGGTCCGCAGCACCGACCCGACCAGGCTGCGCTTGCCCGCGAACCGGCCGAAGTCGTAGTCGATGGCCCGCACCATCGAGACCGCCTTGGGGTCCCGCAGGATCGGCCGCCGCTTGGTGCTCTCCACGGCCCGGCCGTAGAGCGGGATCAGCAGCGTCTCCTGCACGTCCCCCAGCTCGACGCGCACCTTCTTCGACGCCATCGCGCGCCTCCAGTCCCCGCGGGGCGCCCACCCGGGTCGTGCGCGGGGCGCCCGCACCGCCTCGCCCGCGCCGGCCGTCGACCGCGCGGCTGGTGCTCGACCGCCGTGGCGGCCGGCGCCGCTCCCGTCCCCGGGGCCGGGCACAAGATCGTCGCCCCCGTTTTCTACCACCACGACGCGGATCGGTCGCAGATCTCCCACCGACACGGCGGGAGCGCCGCGCGCTCCGGCGGAACGCGCGGCGCCGACGGGCCGACGGCCGTCCGGCCTAGAGGCCGAGCTGGCGGGCGATCAGCATGCGCTGCACCTCGCTGGTGCCCTCCCCGATCTCCAGGATCTTGGCGTCCCGGTAGAACCGGCCGACCGGGTACTCGTTCATGAAGCCGTAGCCGCCGAAGATCTGCGTGGCGTCCCTGGCGTTGTCCATGGCCGCGTTGGAGGCGACCAGCTTGGCGATCGCGGCCTCCTTCTTGAACGGCTCGCCGCGCAGCATCTTGGCCGCCGCGTGGTGGTAGGCCAGCCGCGCGGTGTGCGCGCGCACCTCCATGTCGGCGATCTTGAACTGGATGGCCTGGTACTCGCCGATCCGGTGGCCGAACGCCTCGCGCTCCCCCGCGTAGCGCAGGGACTCGTCCACGCAGCCCTGCGCCAGGCCGACCGACAGCGCCGCGATGGCCACCCGGCCCTCGTCGAGCGTCCGCAGGAACTGCGCGTAGCCCCGACCCCGCTCGCCGAGCAGGTTCCCGGCGGGGACGCGGCAGTCCGCGAAGGACAGCTCCCTGGTGTCGGAGGCGTTCCAGCCGACCTTGGAGTACTTCTTGGACACGGTGAAGCCGGGGGTGCCGGCCGGCACGATGATCGAGGAGTACTCCGGCCGACCGTCCTCGGCCCGCCCGGTCACGCAGGCGACGGTGACCATGGACGTGATGTCCGTGCCGGAGTTGGTGATGAACGCCTTGGTGCCGTTGATGACCCACTCGTCGCCGTCGAGCCGGGCCGTGGTGCGCATGCCCCCGGCGTCCGAGCCGCTCCCCGGCTCGGTCAACCCGAACGCGGCCAGCCGCTCCCCCGCGCACAGCGCGGGCAGCCACTCCCGCCGCTGCTCGTCGGTGCCGTACCGGTACACGGGCATCGCGCCGAGCGACACCCCGGCCTCCAGGGTGATCGCCACCGACGAGTCCACCCTGGCCAGTTCCTCCAGCGCCAGGCACAGCGCGAAGTAGTCGCCGCCCATCCCGCCGAACTCCTCCGGGAACGGCAGCCCGAACAGGCCCATCGCGCCCATCTTGCGCACGATCTCGTAGGGGAACTCGTCGCGTTCGTAGAACTCGCCGATGACCGGCGCCACCTCCTGGCGCGCGAACTCCTCGACGGTCTTGCGGAGCGCCTCGTGCTCCTCGCTCAGGCGGTGGTCCATGGTTGCTCCCATGCTCACGCCTCCTCGTGGGGGGCGACGACTGCCAGGGGTTGGCCCAGGCCGACCGACTGACCGGCCCGCGCGTGCAGTTCGGAGACGACGCCGTCGACGGGCGCGGTGATGGTGTGCTCCATCTTCATCGCCTCCACGATGAGCAGCGGCTGCCCGGCGACCACGGCGTCGCCGGCGGCGACCTTCACCACGAGCACGGTGCCGGGCATCGGGCTGGTCACCGGGCCGCCGGCCGCCGCCGCCTCGTGCCGGGCCGCGGCCAGCCGCTCGGTCTCGGTCAGCGCCCAGGCGTGTCCGTCGGCGCCGAGCCAGGTGACCTCGCCGTCCCTGGCGCATGCGTAGCGCCGGGTGCGGCCGCGGTGGGTGAGGACGAGGTCGCCGCCCTGCCACCGGGCGCTGGCCGGCTCCGGTTCCCCGTCGCCGACGGCCACCTCGGCGTCGGCGGCGCGCCCGCGCACCCGCACCTCCACCGCGGGGCGCTCCGCCGTCTCGATGCGCCAGGTCGCCCACGCCGGCTCGCCGATCCGCCAGCCGCCCGGCACGTCCCACGGGTCCACGACCGACCCGCCGGGCTCCAGCGCCAACGCCCGCTCCAACGCGGCCGCGACGAGCACCTCGTGCGGGAGGTCGTCCTGGACGAGCGCGTCGAGCCGACGCTCGACCAGGCCGGTGTCCAACCGGCCGGCCACCACGTCCTCGTCGCCGAGCAACGCGCGCAGGAACGGGATGTTGGTCGTGACGCCCAGGATCTCCGCGCGGGACAAGGCATCCCGCAGCCGGCGCAGAGCCTCCGCGCGAGTGGCGCCGTGCGCGACGTACTTGGCCAGCATCGGGTCGTAGTCGCTGCCCACCCGCTGGCCCTCGACCAGGCCGGAGTCCACCCGCACCCCGGCCGGCTCGCGCAGCGCGAGCACCGTGCCGCCGGTGGGCAGGAAGTTCCTGGCCGGGTCCTCGGCGTAGATCCGCGCCTCGACCGCGTGGCCCACCAGCCGGACGTCGTCCTGCGCCAGGGGAAGCGGCTCGCCGGCGGCGACCCGGAGCTGGAGCTCCACCAGGTCGAGCCCGGTCACCAGTTCGGTCACCGGGTGCTCGACCTGGAGCCGGGTGTTCATCTCCATGAAGTAGTACGTGTCCGGCGCGTCCGCGCTGACGATGTACTCGACGGTGCCCGCGCCGACGTAGCCGACCGAGCGCGCCGCCTCCACGGCCGAGGCGCCCATCCGCGCCCGGGTGCGCTCGTCGACCAGCGGCGACGGCGCCTCCTCGACGATCTTCTGGTGCCGGCGCTGCAGGCTGCACTCGCGCTCGCCCAGGTGCACGACGTTGCCGTGCGCGTCGGCCATCACCTGGACCTCGATGTGCCGGGGGTTGAGCACGAACCGCTCCAGGAGCAGCGTGTCGTCGCCGAACGCGGCGGCGGACTCGCGCCGGGCGCCGGCGATCGCGTCGGCGAGCTGGTCGGCCTCGGTCACCAGCCGCATGCCCTTGCCCCCGCCACCGGCGGACGGCTTGAGCAGCACGGGAAAACCGACCTCCCCGGCCGCCTCGACCAGGTCGGCGTCGGAGAGTCCCGGCTCGCTGCGGCCGGGCACGACCGGGACGCCGGCCGCGCTGACCGTCCGCTTGGCGCGGATCTTGTCGCCCATGGCCTCGATCGCCTCGGCCGGCGGGCCGACGAACACCAGCCCGGCGTCCGCGCAGGCGCGGGCGAAGGCCGCGTTCTCGGCGAGGAAGCCGTACCCGGGGTGCACGGCCTGTGCGCCGGAAACCCTTGCCGCGTCGAGAATCCGCTCGATCGACAGGTAACTCTCCCGCGCGGCGGCCGGGCCGAGCCGCACGGCGGTGTCGGCCTCCCGGACGTGCCGCGCTCCGGCGTCGGCGTCGCTGTAGACGGCGACGGACCGGACGCCCATGCGTCGCAGGGTGGCGATGACGCGGACGGCGATCTCGCCGCGGTTGGCCACGAGAACGGTGTCGAACATGCCCCTCACATCCGGAAGACGCCGTAGCTGACCGGCTCCAGCGGCGCGTTGGCCGAGACCGAGAGCGCCAGGCCGAGCACCGTGCGGGTGTCCTTCGGGTCGATGACCCCGTCGTCCCACAGCCGCGCGGTGGAGTAGTAGGGATGGCCCTGGTGCTCGTACTGCTCGCGGATGGGCCGGCGGAACTCCTCCTCCGCCTCGGTCGGCCACTCCTCGCCGCGCGCCTCAAGCTGGTCGCGGCGGACGGTGGCGAGCACCGAGGCCGCCTGCTCCCCGCCCATCACCGAGATCCGGGCGTTGGGCCACATCCACAGGAACCGGGGCGAGTAGGCCCGGCCGCACATCGAGTAGTTGCCGGCGCCGAAGGACCCGCCGATGACGACCGTGAACTTGGGGACGCGGGCGCAGGCCACCGCGGTCACCATCTTCGCGCCGTGCTTGGCGATGCCGCCGGCCTCGTACTCCCGGCCCACCATGAACCCGGTGATGTTCTGCAGGAACACCAGCGGCACCGACCGCTGGTCGCACAGCTCGATGAAGTGCGCGCCCTTCACGGCCGACTCGCCGAACAGGATGCCGTTGTTGGCGACGATCCCGACCGGGTGGCCGTGGATGCGGGCGAAGCCGGTGACCAGGGTCGTGCCGTACTCCCGCTTGAACTCCTGGAACCGCGAGCCGTCCACGATCCGCGCGATGACCTCGCGGACGTCGTAGGGCGTGCGGGAGTCGGTGGGCACGACCCCGTAGAGCTCGTCCGGGTCGACCGCCGGCTCCTCGACCGGCTCGACGTCCCACGGCCGGGCGGCGCGCGGCCCGAGCGTGCCGACGATCGAGCGGACGATCTGCAGGGCGTGCGCGTCGTCCTCGGCCAGGTGGTCGGTGACGCCGGAGGTGCGCGAGTGCAGCGCGCCGCCGCCCAGCTCCTCGGCCGTGACCACCTCGCCGGTGGCGGCCTTCACCAGGGGCGGGCCGCCCAGGAAGATCGTGCCCTGGTCACGGACGATCACCGCCTCGTCGCTCATCGCCGGGACGTAGGCGCCGCCGGCGGTGCAGGAGCCCAGCACGGCGGCGATCTGCGGGATGCCGCGGGCGGACATCGTGGCCTGGTTGTAGAAGATGCGCCCGAAGTGCTCGCGGTCCGGGAAGACCTCGTCCTGCTTGGGCAGGAAGGCGCCGCCGGAGTCGACGAGGTAGACGCACGGCAGGTTGTTGTGCAGCGCGACTTCCTGCGCCCGCAGGTGCTTCTTCACGGTCATCGGGTAGTACGTGCCACCCTTGACCGTCGCGTCGTTGGCGACCACGACGCACTCGCGGCCGGCGATCCGGCCGACGCCGGTGATGATCCCGGCGGCCGGCGCATCCCCCTGGTACATCTCGTGGGCGGCCAGCGGGGACAGTTCGAGGAAGGGCGATCCCGGGTCGACCAGGGCGTCGACGCGGTCCCTCGGCAGCAGCTTGCCCCGCTCGACGTGGCGCTGGCGGGCCCGCTCCGGGCCGCCGAGCCGGGCGGCGGCGAGGTTCTCGCGCAGGTCGGCGACGAGCGCGGCGTGCTCCTCGGCGTGCCGCAGGAAGCTCTCGGCGCTCGGGTCGGCCGAGCTGCGCAGGACTGGCGCATCCATCACGTGGTCGCGACTCCCTGGTCGGGGCGCCTTCGACGGCGACATCTGTTAGCGGTCGTTAACGTGAGCTGATGTTAACGTCCACTAACCGCGTCGTCCACCCCTCGGGAGTGGGGAGGACCCGACCGGTGAGGGCGCCCCGCGTGCCGGACCACGCGGTCGTGCGAACCACCCGAGTGAACGCCGCCCGCCGGCCGCTCCCCGATCGCGCGGCCAGGAGGCGTTCGAGGGTGGTGGAGGCCACTTCCACCAGGTGGGAGTGGGTTAACGGCGGCTAACGCCTGGTTAGCATGGCGGGGTGACCCGACAGCCGACCGCTGCCGAAGCGGCCCCCTCCGGGCAGCCCAAGCCCACCCGCCGGGAGCAGATCCTGGCCGCCGCCGCGGAGCTGTTCGCCCTCCGCGGCTTCCACGGCGTGGGCATCGACGACATCGGCTCGGCCGTCGGCATCTCCGGCCCCGGCCTGTACCGGCACTTCCGCAGCAAGGACGCCATGCTCGGCGAGATGCTCGTCGCGATCAGCGAGAAGCTGCTCGCCGGCGGGCTGCGGCGGGTCGAGCTGGCCGACGCGCCGGCCGAGGCGCTGACCGAGCTGGTGCGCTGGCACGTCGACTTCGCCCTCGACAACCAGGCGTTGATCACGGTGCACGAGCGGGACCTGGCGAACCTCGCCGAGGACGACCGGCGGCGGGTGCGCGCGCTCCAGCGCCAGTACGTCGAGGTGTGGGTGGAGGTGATCCGCGAGGTCGTGCCGGCCACCGACGAGCCCACCGCCAGGGCGGCGGCGCACGCGGTGTTCGGCCTGCTGAACTCGACCCCGCACAGCAAGCACCTGGACCGGGATGCGATGGCCGTCCTGCTGCACCGCATGGCGCTGGCCGCGCTCACCGGCCCCGGCGCGCTCACCGGGCTCACCACGTCCGCCTGAGCCCCGGCGCCGGTCGCCGGGCGGCTCCCCGCGCCCCACGCCGCGGCGGGAGCGCGGAGAACCTGCCGGACGTCAGAACGCGCTGTTCGCCAACCAGTCGTCGAGGACGGACCCGTCGCCTGTGACCTCGACGCCCGGGGCGCCCACCGGAAGCCGCCGCAGGACGACCAGCAGCAGCTCCTTCGCCGGGCCGCGGACCACCACGTCGGCCTGGGCCTCGGCGGCGCCGTCGCGCTCCATGCGCACCCCGTCCTGGCCGCGGTTCAGCAGCCACCGGCGGGGGCCGTCCCCGTCCGCGTCGGTCACCTCGAAGCGGAGCGACTGGGGGCGCTCGGACCGCACCGCCGGGCGGCGCGCCAGCATCGCCGGCAGGGACACCAGGGAGAACCACTCGTCCAGCCCGTCCGCGGCGACCGCCACGTCGACCTGGAACGGCCGTCCGAGGGCGAGCGCGGCGTCCGCCCGGTGCACCAGGGTCTCGTGCGTCATCCGCCGCGCCCAGAAGATCGCCCGCGGGTCGTCCGAGAAGTTCCAGACGGCGGCGTCGGGACCCGCCTCCCGGATCACGGCCACGAGATCCGCCGCGCCGGCTCGCAGCCACGCGTCCCGCTCGGCCGGGCCCTCGGGGAGCGCGGCGTCCGGAACGGCGTCGCGGGACGGCATCTCGGTGGCGCGCGTGGCCACGATCGTCCGCGCCCAGCGGTGGGCCTGCCCGACGTGCTCGGCCAGCTGCGCCAGCGTCCACTCGGGACAGGTGGGGACGGCGACCCCGTGGTCGGCGCCGTCGATGGTCTCGGCGAAGCGCGCGCCCTCGCCCTTGAGCTCCGCGTAGTAGCGGTCCGCGCTGAACGTCATGACAACCCCCAGGTCGTGATCTCCGGTCCTGATCGAGTTTGCCCGACGCGGGTGACGAGCCGCCGGCCGTCCCCCGCCACCGGCGCCCACGCCGTCCCCCGTCCGACGGGCCTGCCAGCGCGAACACCGTCCGAGAACTCCCAGGTGAATTCCCGGGGTCGTCGCATCACAGGCCGACCAACGGCAGGAGCCGGACACGACGGCGGGGCGGAGGACCTGGTGGTCCTCCGCCCCGCCTGACGAGCGCGCCCGCACCGCGACCGGAGCGGGCGGAACCGGTGTTTCTCAGTTGCCGGAGGGCTCCAGCTCGCGCGCCTCGCCAGAGCCGGTGCCGGTGCTGGTGCCGGCGGCCGCTGCCCGAGCCGCCCGACGCCGCTTCACGAGCACCACGATGGCCACGACCAGGACCAGGACCGCGATCAGGATCCAGCTCGCCCGGCCCAGGACCTTCTCGATGGCCTTGGCCGAGGCGCCGAAGGCCGCCCCGATCCCGATGTGCAGGCAGGACCAGCCGATGGCGCCGAGCAGCGAGGCCGGGAGGAACTTCCGGTAGGGCAGTCCGGACGTGCCGGCCGCCGCCGGGGTCAGCGTGCGCACCACGGGCAGGAAGCGGGCGAAGAACACCGCGCGCGCGCCGTGCTTGCGGAGCAGCTCGCCCGCCCGGTCCCAGTGGTGCTGGCCGAGCTTGCGCACCACCCGGCTCTCCCGCATCCTCGGCCCGAACCGGTGGCCGAGGTAGTAGCCCACCGAGTCGCCCAGCGCGGCGCACACCGCGACGACCAGGGCCATGATCACGAAGGTCGGGCGGTCGGTGACCGCGGTGGACGCGATCAGCAGGCCGGCCTCACCGGGCACCAGGAAGCCCAGGCCGAGCGTGCACTCCCCGAAGGCCAGGGCGCCGGCCGCAGCGATGACCGCGGGCTTGGGCAGCTCGGCCAGATGCTCCAGGGCGTCGGTCAGCAGTGCCACGAAGTTCCTCCTCCTGCGCGGCTGGCCGGCTGCCGTCCGCGGTCTGTGCGTCAAGGTAGCGGTCCGCCCGGTGCGCCCGGATCGGCTCCCGGGACCCCCGGTCATCCACCTGAGGTCTGATATCCGCCCCCGAACGGACCAGGGGTCATCGGGGGGCGTTGCCGGACGGGACGGGCGCGCGCCGCGAGCCCGCGGTCACGACCCTCCTGGCCCGGACGCGGGCCACGTGCTCCGACTCGCGCGGGGCGGTCGCGGTTCCCTCGGGTACCCCGGACAGCACGGGCGGCACAGGGGGCACAGGGGGCGCGGAGGACGTGGCCGGCACAGCCGGCGTGGACGGCTCCGGGACCGTCGTCGGCTCCTCGGCGGGCTCCGGACGGGCACGCCGCGCCAGCGCCCACGCCAGCAGCGCGCCGAGGCCCGCGGCCGCCCAGTGCTCGCTGGCGGTGAGTCCGTCGCTGTAGACCAGGTCGCCGACGAGCACCAGCCCGATCACCACGGCGAACCCGCGCCGGCGCAGCGACACGACCAACGCCCCGCACGCGCCGGCGACCGCGGCCGAGGGGCCGTAGTCGGCCCTGGCGAGCCAGTCGGCCAGCCCCAGCGACCACGACACGGCGAAGGCGAGCAGGGTCGGCACGAAGTGGCCGACGAGCAGGGCGAGGAGCGCGGAGCGCGCGCCGGCCGTGGCCTCCAGCACCGCCACCACGAACACGACGGTGAACACCACCCACCCGACGTGGAGGAGGTGGTAGGCGCCGAACGGGCTGGTGAACAGCCGCCACCAGGTGTCGCGCACCAGGTCGTCGCCCCGGTACTGGGTCGCCCACCGCGCCGCCGGCCCGGTCCACGGCAGCACGCCGAGCAGCCCGCCGACGGTGGTGGTGACCAGCGTGACGGTGGTGACCGGGAGGCGGCGCAGCGCGGCCAGGCGGCCGGAGCCGGCCAGCCGGTCGCGGACCGGGCCGAGGTGCCGGGCCACCGCGCCGGTCACGGCGCCGGCCACGAACGTCGCCGCCCGCCGCAGGCCCGCCCTGAGGTGGCGGGCCCGCGGCCGCACCAGGAAGCCCTCGACCCGCGCCATCGCCAGCCCCACCCGCACCAGGTCGAGCCGGGACTCCAGCAGGACGTAGCGGGGTGCCCAGCTCGGCCCGAACTTCCGGTTGAACCGGTACAGCGACTGGATCTGCGCCCACCGGGACGCCGTGAGCACCACCGTCCGCCACAACCGGCCCCACGGGCCCCTCGCCTCGCCGGCCAGCGAGCGGCGCTGCACGGCGAAGTTCAGCGAGAGCCGCCGCAGGCCGGTGGCCGCGAGCCGCAGGGCGGCCTCCACCACCAGGAAGTCGTTGAGGATCGCCGGAGCCTCGCGCAGCCGGCGCATCACGTCCAGGCTCATCCCGTCCGCGGCCCACGGCACCAGGTGCAGGAACCCGTGCACCCGGCCGTCGGCCCCGCGGCCGAGCACGACCAGGCAGTCGGGGTCGCGCGGGTCGAACAGCCGCGACAGCGCCATGGAGAAGCCCCGCTCGGCGGCGTCGCCCCGCCAGTCGGCCGACACCTCGGCCAGCTCCGCTCGGTCGGCCGGGGTGAGGTCGCCGACGCGCCGCACCTCGGCGGTGTAGCCCGCCCGCTGCGCCCGGCGCCAGCTCTGCCGGGCGATGCGCAGCGTCCGGCCCTCGGTGCTGAACGAGGTCAGGTCGAGCACGGCCTCGCAGCCGAAGTACAGGGGCAGGAAGCCGGCCCTCCGGTAGGCCGCCGCGGCGCGGGCGCCGGCGCCGATCACCGCCGGGACCCGGCCCTGGCGCAGCGCCTCGGCCCGCAGCTCGCGCACCGCCGCCGGCCAGGCCGTCGGGTCGCCGAGCGGGTCGCCGCTGGCCAGCAGGACCGAGCCCACCGGCCGCGCGGACACGGCGGCCTCGCCGGCGTCCCCGGCGCGCAGCAGGGTCCGGTCGTCGCGGGTCGTGAAGTACCCCAGGGAGTCCGGGCAGTCGCGGAGCTCGCGCCGGGACGGGGAACTCGGGAGCGGCCGGTCCCCCGGGCGCGGGACAGCCGGGAAGGCGCGCCAGCACGCGGCCAGGACGGCGGTGAGGGCCGCGACGGCGGCGGCGAGCAGCGGGCGCCCCGTGACGAGCAGCGCGGTGGCGACGGCGGCGCCAGCCGCGGTCGCGGCGAGGTGCCCTGCGCGCAGCCGGCGGCGCAGGACCCAGCCCAGGGGGATCAGCGCGGTGGCGGTCACCGCCGACCAGAGCCCGAGCGCCGGGGACAGCGCCAGGGACAGCACGCCCGCCGCGCCCACGCCGCCGGCGGCCAGCCGGGGCGCCACCGCGACGCCCCGCGGCCATCGCGTTCGGCCCGCCCCGCCCGTGTCCCGCGCGCGCTCCGTCGCGTGCATGGTCGCCCCCACTCTCCCCGGATTCGGTGTCCACCGGTCGGCGAGAGCCACCTGTCGCGCGCCGGTCGTCCCTGACCAGGACAGCGGAGCCCGATCACCCTGACATCAGCCGATCGGCCAGCCCGAACCGACCGATGGGCGAGGCATGCCCGGCCGATGGGCCACGGGCGAGTGGACCACCACAGCCAGTGACGGAGGGTCCAGAACCACGCCAAGCGGGGGTGAAAGTACCCACCCAAGTGGCTGATCTCAGCGGGAGGACTTCCCATACCGCCGCAAAGATTGAGTAAAGACGTCATTACCTGTGCGGGACAGGAGCGGGCACCCGCCGCGTTCGCCCCCGCGCCGGCCACGCCGCCAGCTGGCCACGCGGACGAACACCCGCAGCGCACGACCGACCCGGCCGGTCCCGACCAGGGGCCACCGCCGACCCGCCGCCCGACCCCGGCGCGCGCCAGTCCAGTCCAGCCGCCGACCAAGCCGCCGAACCAGGTTGCCGAACCAGGTTGCCGAACCGGGCCAGCCGCCCAGCCCGTCAACCCGACTGTCCGAACCGGACAGTCCAGTCCGGACAGTCCCGTCCAGACAGCGCGACCCGGGCGGTCCGGCACCGACCAGCCAGCGCTGGACCAGCACAGCGCCGACCGCGCCCGACCCGGAGGTGTCCGATGGCCGCCACGACAGCGCTCCGCGCCGCGGCCGGGCAGAACCCCGAGCCGGACCACGGCACCCGGAACCGGGTGGCGCCCGCCCGGCCGACCCGGCGTCCGACCCGTCGGCCCGGCCTGACGAGACCGCACCGCCCCCCGCCGTCCGCGGCTCGCCCCCACCCGCACCCGGCCGTCGGCCGCGGCAGCGGCAGACCGGGCGCCGCGCACGGCAACCTCCCCCGGCGAGGCGACCCGAACCCGTCCCACCCGGCCCGGCCACCCCTGCCGCGGCCCGCGACCACGGTGTCCCCCGCCGTTCGCTGACCGGGCGAGCGCGCCCCCTCCGCCGCCCGGCGCCCCTCGACCCCGCGCCTCGCCGCGTCGCCCGCGGCGGGGACGCCCACCACGCCCCGACCCGGCCTCGGACCGCCACCCCGGCGGCCCGCGGTCGACCGACCCCACTTCCGGATGGAGGCCGCCATGACCACCCCCCGCCGCCCCCGCGACCGCGCGGAGCACCACAGCACCGCCGGCCCGCCCACCGCGTCCCCGCCGTCCGCCGCCCCCGGCGACGGCAGCCCGCCCGGCCCCCGGCTGGCCGCGCACCTGCTGGCGAACCTGCGCCACGACCTGCCGTCCTCCCTGGTGGTCTTCCTCGTGGCGGTGCCGCTGTCGCTCGGCATCGCGGCCGCCTCGGGCGCGCCGCTGATGGCGGGCCTGCTCTCGGCCGCGGTCGGCGGCGTGGTGGCCGGCGCGCTGGGCGGCGCGCCGCTCCAGGTGACCGGGCCGGCCGCCGGGCTCACCGTGGTGGTCGCCGACCTGGTGACGCGCTTCGGCTGGGCGGCCACGGCCGGCATCACGGCGGTGGCCGGCCTCGTGCAGCTCCTGCTCGGCGTGACCAGGGTGGGCCGCGCCGCGCTGTCGCTGTCGCCGGCCGTGGTGCACGGCATGCTCGCCGGCATCGGCGCGGTGATCGCGGTGAGCCAGCTGCACATCGTGCTGGGCGGGCAGCCGCAGAGCTCGGTGCTGGCGAACCTGCGGGACCTGCCGGCCCAGCTCGTCGGCCACCACGACGCGGCGGCGCTGGTGGGCGCGGTGACGATCGTCCTGATGCTGGTGTGGCCCCGGCTGCCCGTGGTGGCGGCGGTGCCCGCCCCGCTGGCCGCCGTGGCCACCGCGACGGTCCTCGCGGCGGCGCTCGACCTCGACCTGCCGCGGGTGGCGCTGCCCGACGACCTGTTGTCCGGGCTCACCCGGCCGGAGCTGCCGGACGCGCCGCCGACCGCGATCGTCGTCGCGGTGCTCACGATCGCCGCGGTCGCCAGCGTCGAGTCCCTGCTGTCGGCCGTGGCGGTGGACCGGCTGCACGACGGCCCCCGCGCCGACCTGGACCGCGAGCTGGTCGCGCAGGGCGCGGCCAACCTGGCCGTCGGCGCGCTCGGCGGCCTGCCCGTCACCGGCGTGATCGTGCGCAGCTCCGCCAACGTCAACGCCGGCGCGCGCACCAGGATGTCCGCGATCCTGCACGGGCTGTGGATCACGTTGTTCGTGGTCACGCTGACCTCGCTGCTGGAGCGGATCCCGCTCAGCGCGCTCGCCGCGGTGCTCGTGGTCATCGGCGTGCGGCTGGTCAACCTCGCGCACATGCGGCTGCTGTGGCGGCACCGCGAGTTCGCCGTCTACGCCACGACGTTCCTCGGCGTGGTGCTGCTGGACCTGATGAAGGGCGTGCTGCTGGGCATCGCGGTCGCCGTCCTGCTCGCCCTGTACCGGCTCACGCACACCACCATCCGCGCGGAGGACCACGGCGACCAGGGCTGGCGCCTGGTGCTGCGGGGGTCGCTGGTGTTCCTCTCCGTCGGCCGCCTGGTCCGCGAACTGCGGCGGATTCCCGACGGGCGGCGGGTGCTGGTGGAGCCGCACGTCGACTTCATGGACCACGCGGCGTTCGAGGCGCTGCACGAGTGGCGGCTGGGCTACACGAGGCGGGGTGGCCTGGTCGTGGTCGAGGAGGTGCAGGACACCTGGTACGAGCGGGCCGCCAGGGGCCGCCCCGAGCAGCGGCGGTCGCTGCCCGACCTGTCGCCGCGCTGGTTCGCGCCCTGGTCGCACTGGCAACGCCTGCACGAGGAGCCGTCGGCCGCCGCCGCGCCGCCCGAGCGGAACGGCCCCGAGCGGAACGGCCCCGACCCGATGCTCCTGGGCCTGCACGAGTTCGAGCGCCGGTGCGCGCCGCTGGTGCGCCCGTTCCTCGCCGAGTTGGCCGCCCGCCAACGCCCCACGCAGCTGTTCCTCACCTGCGCGGACTCGCGCGTCGTGCCGAACCTCATCACGACGAGCGGGCCGGGCGACCTGTTCTGCGTGCGCAACATCGGCAACCTGGTGCCCAGGGCGGACGACGGGGACGACTCCGTGGGCGCCGCCGTCGAGTACGCGGTGGACGTCCTCGGGGTGACCACCCTCGTCGTGTGCGGGCACTCCGACTGCGGGGCGATGAAGGCCGTGCTCGGCGGTCCCCCGCCCGGCGACTCGCACCTCGCGGGCTGGCTGCGCCACGCCCAGCCGAGCCTGATCCGCTTCCACGACAACGGGTTGCCGCCGGTGCGCGGCGCCGGGGCCGCGGAGCGGCCGAGGCTGGAGCGGCTGTGCGTCGCGAACGTGGTGCAGCAGCTCGACAACCTGCGCACCTACCCCGTCGTGCGGCGGGCGGTCGAGGACGGGCGGCTGGGCCTGATCGGGATGTACTTCGACATCTCGGAGGCCCGCGTCTACCTCGTCGACCAGGACACCGGGGCGCTCGCCCCGGTGGAGGACCTGGCCACCTCGTGACAGTCGGCCGGTGCGGTGCCGCCCGGCACCGCACCGGCCCTCACACGCGGTGCCTCACGCGCGGCGGGGCCGCCGTCGGCGCGCCGGTCCCCGGTCCCGGTCCCGAACTCGGACCCGGACCCGGACCCGGTCCCGGTCGTCGGCGGCCGCCCGCCGACCGCCGACGACCAGGAGCAGCCCGACCAGGACGCCGGCGAGGTAGGTGGCGTTGCCCGGCCACCCGAGGTCGAGGTGGTCGCCGAAGGGCAGGCGCACCATGCCGGCGATGGCGGTGACGAGCACCGCGTGCGCGGCGAGGACCGCCAGTCCGAACACCCGCACGCCGGCGGGGCCGCGCAGGACGACGAAGCGCAGCAGCCCCAGGCCGATCTGGGCGAGGTGGACGCCCGTTCCCACCGGCCGCCCGGCCACCACCGCGCCGACCCCCACCGCCGAGGCCAGCCCGCTCACCCCCAGCACCAGGTACCCGAAGCCCAGCGCGGCGCCGAGCACCCTGGGCAGGTCGGCCGGTCCGTGCCGGCGCTCTCCCGCGGTCATCGCCGACCACCTCGCTCCCCTGACAGGGCCGCTACCTGCTCCCGGTGGTGGCGATGCCCTGGACGAAGTACCGCTGGGCCGCGAAGAACAACAGCACCATGGGCACGGTCGCCAGCACGTTGGCCGCCAGCACCAGGTCCCACCGCATCTCCCCGCCCTGGCCGAACCGGTCGAGCACCACCTTCAACCCCCTCGGCAGGGTGAACAGGTGCGGCTCCTGCAGGTAGACCAGCGGCTTGAGCAGGTCGGTCCAGCTCGCCCTGAGCTCGAACACCAGGCTGATCACCAGGGCCGGCCGGCTCAGCGGCAGCACGACGTGCCGGAACAGGCCGAGGTGGCCCAGGCCGTCCACCCGGCCGGCGTCGAGCAGCTCCGGCGGCAGCGTCAGGAAGAACTGCCGCAACAGGAAGACGTAGAAGGCCGAGCCGAACAGGTTGCCGGCCCACAGCGGGACCTGCGTCCCGGTGAGCCCCATGGCCTCCCAGATCGCGTAGGTGGGGATCAGCGTGACGGCGGCCGGCAGCATCATCGTGGCGAGCACGAGCCCGAAGAGGAGCTCCCGGCCGGGGAAGCGGAGGAACGCGAAGGCGAAGGCCACCAGGGCGCTGCTCGCGGTCACGGTCACCGCGGCCGCCGCCGCGACCGCTCCCGTGTTCAGCAACCAGGTGAGCAACGGGATCTCGCGGAAGACGGTGACGTAGTTGTGCCACACGAAGGTGCTGGGCCACGGCGAGCCGTCGAACACCTCCGCGCGGGGTTTCAGCGAGGCGCCGACCATCCACACCAGGGGGTAGGTGAAGACCACGGCGAGCACCGCGAGCGCCGCGACGGCCACCACACCGCCGCCGCCGCGTCGACGCCCGCCAGGTCGACGCCCGCTGACCCGCGCCGCGGCCGGAGGAGGGCGCTCCGCGCCCGTCACCGCCGCCACGGTCACCGCCTCCCCTCGTAGTGCACGAAGCGCCGGGAGAGGCGGACCTGCGCGAGCGTGACGAGCAGGATCACCAGGAACAGCAACCAGGCCAACGCCGAGGCGTAGCCCATGTCCAGGAACTCGAACGCCTGGCGGAACAGGTAGACGACGTAGAACAGCCCCTCCTCGGCGCCGGCCGAGGTGCGCGCCGTGCCGAAGTACATCGTGTAGACCTCGGCGAACACCTGGAACGAGGCGATGGTGTTCACGACCAGGGTGAAGAACAGCGCGCCGCTGATCATCGGCAGCGTCACGTGCCGGAACCGCTGCCAGGCGTTCGCCCCGTCCAGCCGGGCCGCCTCGTAGAGCTGCTCCGGCACGTTCCGCAGCGCCGCGTAGTAGATCACCAGCGTGGTGCCGAAGCTCCACAGGCCCATCAGCACGATGCCCGGCTTGATCCACGCGGGATCGCTGGTCCACTGTGGACCGTCCACTCCGAACAGTCTGAGCGCCCGGTTCACCAGGCCGCTCTGCCCGTTGAGCAGCAACAGGAACAGCACTCCCACGGCTACCGGCGGGGTGACCGCCGGGACGTAGAACACCGTGCGGAACAGCGGGCCCCACCGGCCGGCGGCGACGAGCAGCGACGCCAGGCCCAGCGCCAGCGCCATGGTCAGCGGCACGTGCAGCACGGTGTAGAACAGCGTGTTGCCCAGGCTCTTCAGCACCAGCGGGTCGCGCGCCAGCTCCCGGTAGTTGTCCGCGCCGACCCAGCGCGGCTCGCCGATCGCGTCGTAGGACGTGAACGACAGCCACAGGCTGGCCAGCAGCGGCCCCGCCGTGAACACGGCGAAACCCACCAGCCACGGCGACAGGAAGCCCAGCGCCGCGCGGGCCTCGGCGCGGCGGAGCGCCGACCGGCGGCTCATCGCGCGCCCGCCCGCGCCAGAGCCGCCGTCGCCCGCTGCTGCGCCTCGCGCAGCGCGTCGGCCGGGCTGGCCCGCCCGCCCAACGCCCGGGTCGCGGCGTCCTCCCACGCCCGTTTGACCTCCGCGCCGGCCGGCGAGGCGGGCAGCGCGAACGCCACGCCCTGCGCCCGCTCGATGACCGCGATCCCCTCGTCGAGCCAGCCGATGCCCGTCGGCCGCAGCACCTCGGCCCTGACCCGCTCGTCGGCGACGACGTGGGCGGTGTAGGTGCCGGTGTAGGGCAGGTTCCGCGCCAGCCTGGCGTCCCGCTTGGCCGTGGCCGCCGCCACCCACGCGTCCGGCGTGGTCATCTCGCGCACCATCCGGCAGGCGGCGGCGCGGTTGCGGGCGCCCTGGGGGATCGCCCAGGCCAGGCCGGTGGCCCAGGACAGCGGGCGGTGGTCCCGGTCGACGAACGGCAGCACGGCCACCGGCGCGGTGGGCGAGTTCTGCGCGAGCACGTTGAGGTACCAGTCCTCCATCGGCGACGCGCCGAGCTGCCCGGCGGCGAAGGGGTTGCGCGCCCCGAACAGGTCCCAGCCGTCGCGGAAGGCCTGCACCACGCCCTGGCCGCCGGCCTGGTCCACGATCCGCCTGGCCAGCTCCAGCGCCTCGACGGCCTCCGGCGAGTCCAGCCGCGCGGTCCGGCCGTCCGCGGCGAGCAGCTCACCGCCGGCCGCGCGCACCCACAGCGGGAAGAAGTCGGGGATCTTCGGGTCGACGCCCAACCGCAGCAGGCGCGAGCCGTCCGCCCGGGTCATGGCCCGCGCCCACCCGGCCAGCCGGCCCCAGTCGGCGGTGTCGAACCCGGCCAGGTCGATCCCGGCCTCGGCCAACACCGCGCGGTTGACCATCACCAGGCGGACGACGAAGAACTCCGGCACGCCGAACGGGCGGCCCCGGTACCGCACCTGCGCGGCGGCGGCCGGGCGGAACTCGGCGAGGTCGAGGCCGGTGACCGCGAAGCACTCGTCCAGCGGCAGCAACGCGCCGCGCGCGGCGTAGCTCGGCAGGTCGGCGCGGTCGAGGTAGACCAGGTCCGGCGGGTTCCCGCCGGCCAGCGCGGACAGGAACTGCTGCTCGTCGAAGGCGCCCTCGTTCAGCCGCAGGTCCACCGCCGGGTACCGCTGCCGGAACCGGTCGACCCGGACCCTGGCCACCTCGTCCGGCAGGCTGTAGCCCATCGTGCTCAGCGGACCGGCCGGCTCGTCGGCGAACCCGGTGCGGACCTCGGCCCGGTGCGCGCCGAGGCCGCCGCAGCCGGTGAGCACCAGCACCACCACCAGCAGCGGCGGGAGCGCCGCCCGTGGCCGCATCCGCCCCTCCCTCCGCCCGTGGAGATCGTGTTCCCCACGGGGCGGGGTTTAACCAACCGCCTCCTATCGGTGGACCGGGTTCACCCCCGCCGGTGGGTGGGGCCACCCACCGGCGGGGTGATGCGGGCGCAGCGGGGTCAGCAGGCCCCGGCCCAGGTGCACTCCAGCGCGGACTCGTCGATCCGGGTCGTCGGCCGGTCCGCCTGCGGCGCCGACCGCGGCGCGAGCTGCTCCGGGCTCCGCGCGACCCGCCGGTCCTCGTCGCCCCGGAAGCTGGCCAGCCGGACCGCCAGCGCGTCCTCCAGGGGCTTCGTGGAGGACACCACGAAGTTGTTGAACACGGCGGAGAACGCCAGCGGGCGGCCGTCGGCCGCGGTGACGTAGCCGGACAGCGCGCTGACCGAGGTCATCGACCCGGTCTTGGCCCGCAGGTTGCCCTCGGCGGGCGTGCCCCGCATCCGGTTGCGCAGCGTGCCGCCGACCAGCCGGTCGGGCTTGCCGGCGACCGGCAGGGCGGCCTCGAACGCGCCGAACCACGGCCGGTTCCGCGCGGCCACCAGGAAACCGGCGAACTGCTGGGCGCCGACCAGGTCCATCCGGGACAGGCCGGAGCCGTCGAAGACCTGGTAGGTGCCGGCGTCCACGCCCAGACCGGCGAGCTTGTCCCGGACCACGCGCAGCCCCGCGTCCCAGCTCCCGACGCCGTGCACGGCCCGGCCCATCGCCTTGACCAGCGTCTCGGCGTGCCCGTTGTTGCTCAGCTTCAGGAAGGGCACCAGCAACTCGGACAGCGGGATCGACTGGCGCTCGGCCACCCGGGTCGCCGACGCCGGGGCCGCGCCCTGCCCGGTGGTGCGGTCGATGATCCGCACCCCGCGCGCGGCGAGCGCCCGGCGGAACACGTCGGCGGCGTAGCCCGTCGGCTCCCAGACGCTGCTCAGCTCCGCCACCGGCTGGCCACCGGCCGGCACGGACCCGGACACGACGATCGTGTTGCCCCCGTGCTCCCGCTCCACCGAGACCGCCGCGCCCGACCCGGCCGCGCCCGTCGTCGCGCGGTTGTCGATCCGGACGTGCCCGGTCGGCGGGTCGACCTCCACCACGGCCGGACCGCCCGCGGCGCCCGGCTTCACGTTGACCGACACGGTGCCGGCGTCGTAGGTGGTGTTCGGCGACACGGTGAGCGCGGAGATCTGCGCCGAGAAGTAGTAGGGCTCGTCGTCCCACGCCCAGCCGGTGCCGAGGCGGGTGCGGTCGAACCAGGAGTCGTCCGCGACGAGCCGGCGCACGACGCGGATGCCGGAGTCGGCCACCTGGCCGGCCAGCCGCTCGTAGTCGGCGGCGAGCACCGTGGGGTCGCCGGTGCCGTGGAGGTAGAGGTCGCCGTCCAGGAACTCCCCGCGCCGCTGGCCGGCGGCGAGGACGCTGGTGGTGAAGCGGTAGTCGGGGCCGAGCGCCTCCAGGGCCGCGGCCGCCGTGAGCAGCTTCGCGTTCGACCCCGGCGCCAGGCGGTCGCCGCCACCGCGGTCGTAGAGCACCTCGCCGTTGGCGGCGTCGCGGACCACGACGCTGCTCCGCCCGCCCCGCATCCGGGGGTCGGTCAGGATCCGGTCGAGGTCGGCGACGAGGGCGGCCCGGCCGACGGGCTCGGCGACCGCGTCGCTCGCGGACAGGACGTTGACCGCGGCGACCCCGGTGCCGAGCAGGAGTCCGCTCAGGGCAACGGAAAGCAGCGCTCGTCTGCGCGTTCTCGGGAGAGTCGACCGGGAGCGGGCCTCCCGAGGGGGCTTCGATCGGCTGGACATGGCATTCCTCCGACAGCCAAACGGTCGTGGACACGGACTCGCGTTCCGGCGGGAACCGGCGGAGCGTAGTCAGGCAAGATCAGCAGGGTCAACGGATCATGTTGTTACGGCAACAAACAGCGCGGGGCCCGCGACGGGGGCCACTGTTTGCAGAACGTTCCGGTTCCCATACCCTGCGCGTCATGCCCGAGCCCACTGGCGTGACGACCGAGGCCGAGGTGATCGCCGGACAGGCGATGTACACGAGGTGGACGCTGCCCGCCTACGACGTGGCCGTGCTCGGGATCGCCAGTCCGCTCGTGTGGGGTTGCGGCCGGCGGAGGTTGTTGCGCAACTACCAGGACAACATCGGCGCGCGGCACGTCGAGTTGGGCGTGGGCACGGGTTGGTTCCTCGACCACTGCTCGTTCCCGGTGGCCCGCCCCCGGATCACCCTGGTCGACCTCAACCCGACCGCGTTACGGCACACGGCGGACCGACTGGCGCGCTACAACCCCACGCCGGTGCGGGCCAACGTCCTGGAACCCCTCCCGGTGCCCGCGCGGGAGCACGACTCGGTGGGGCTGAACTACCTGCTGCACTGCGTTCCCGGCGACCTCAGGACCAAGGGCGTGGTGCTGGCGCACGCGGCGGCCGCGACCCGCTCCGGCGGACGGGTCTTCGGCTCGACGGTGTTGACGCACGGCGTCCGACCGCGACCCCAGGCCCGGCTGTTCCTCCGCGCCCTCAACGCCCGCGGGGTGTTCCACAACGTGGACGACCGGCTCGACGACCTGCGAGAGCAACTGGAACAGCCGCACTTCGCCAGCTACGACCTCACCGTGCACAGGTCGATCGCCGTGTTCAGCGCCGTCGTCCGCTGAGACGCGCGGCGTCGGGGGTGGGTGCCACGCTGCTTGAGACGTTCTCGTCCACGACGAGCTACCGCGAGCGCACCGCGCGCCCGAGACGCCGCCCGAAGCCTCCCCTCGCCCGGGTTCCGCTGATCCTCAGCCCTGGTCGAGCGACTGGCCGAGATCCCGGTCCGGGTGGCGCGCCTCGCCCTGCTCGTCTAGGCGGGCCTGGTAGTAGGCGGCTCGTTTGGCGTAACGGGTAGCCAGACCGCGGAACTGCTTGAGCCGGTTGAAACAGCGTTCCACGACGTTGCGCTGCTGGTAGCGCTGGCCGTCGAAGGTCGGTGGCCGCCCGCCACGCGATCCAGGCTCGCGCGGTGGGCGATCTGGTCACCGCGTTCCGGACAGGTGAACGCGACGCGCCGGGTTGCGCAGCGCTGTGCGGGTTGACCGGTGCGAGTACGCCTTGTCCGCGATCACCGCCTCGGGCCGGACGCGGGGGTGTCCCGTCCGGGCGGGCAACACCGATGCCGTCGAGCAGTGGCAGCGGTTGCGGGTTGTCCCCGGCCTGACCTGGTGTGATCAGGATGCGCAACGGCAGAGGCGCGTCCCCCTTTTTTTCCAGGCACCGGCGGCGTGGTGGTGCCTCATGCGATCGAGGGTGCGCTGCCAGGTGCCGTCCGCGGTCCACAACCGCAGCCGCTCGTGCGCGGTCTTCCACGGTCCGTACCGGTCGGGCAGGTCCCGCCACGGAGCGCCGGTGGCAGCTACCACAGGATCGCGTTGATCACCTGGCGGTGATCCCGCCACCCGCGACCACGCCCCGACACCGGTAACAGCGGCTCGATGGCCGCCCACGCCCGATCGGTCGTTCACCACGCCCAACCGTGCGCCAGAACCACCAGACACCCTGATCACCGACTCACAGGACACCGCCTAGGCGCCCACCGCGCGGCGCACGCCGCGCCCGCGCCGCCGGGCGAGGTGCTGTGGGCGTGGCGGCGTCTGCGCGACACCGCCGGCGGTCGTCGTGCACGAGCTGGCGCGGGAGATCGGCTGGCGTCGGCGGCACTTCGCGGCCCGGTTCCACGAGCACGTCGGCCTGCCGCCGAAGGCGCTGGCCCGGCTGCTGCGGTTCCGCCGGCTGTCCGGCCGCACGCTGCGTGACTACCTCGCGGCCCGCCTTCCCGACGGCGGTGGAGTGCTGGGCTGAGGACGCGTTCGTCCAAGCGGCCTGCCGGCGACCGCCTTACGGTCGGGCCATGCAGAACATCTTCCCCACGCTGACCTACCGGGACGCCGACGCCGCGATCGCCTGGCTCCAGCGCGTGTTCGGCTTCACCGAGCACGCCGTGCACCGCGGCGAGGACGGCCAGGTCGTTCACGCCGAGCTAGCCTGGCGCGGCGACCTCGTGATGCTCGGCGTCGCCAGGGACGAGCCCCGACCGAGCGCGCTCTACCTCGTCGTCGACGACGCGGACGGCGCGCACAGCAGGGCGGTCGAGGCCGGCGCCAGGATCACCCGGCCGCTGACCGACACCGACTACGGCTCCCGCGACTTCTCCGTCGAGGACCCCGAGGGCAACACCTGGCACCTGGGCACCTACCGGCCCGCCTAGCCGGCTCGCTGACCGCGCGGCCCCGGTCACCTCTCCCTGGTCATCTCTCCCCGGTCACCGGCGTCCGCGCCAGCTCCAGCCGCACCGGTTCCGGCACGCCCCGCGCGGTGCCCACCAGGACGAGCCGATCCCCCGCCAGCTCGTAGGTTCCGCGGAACACCTCGCCGTCCTTGTCCGCGCCCTTGTCCAGCCACCGCTGCCACACCTGGAGTTCCCCGCGCGGGGTCCACCTCGAAATGGTGCGTGTCCCACCGGTCGGCGAACCGGAACACCACCATGTGGGCGCGCTCGCGCTCGAAGTAGACGCGGTCCAGCGGCCACGCCGCGTCGACGGGGCGGTACTGGCCGGACACAACCCGCCAGGCCCCGTCGACCGGCGTCGGCGCGGTTGTTCTCGTTGGCCAGCCAGAACGTGCCGGCGCCGGCGGAGACCAGCAGGACCACCAGGAGGGCCATCTTCCCCGCCTTCGGCAGCCGCGGCCCCGCCTCCGGCGGGCGCTCCCGGTTCTGCTCCGTCCACAGTAGACGGACGAGTTCCCTGCGGTGCCGGGACACCACGAACCCCAGCGCGGCGAAGGTGTGGAGCGCCGTGAAGGTCCCACCCGGACCGACCCCGTACGTCAGGTCGACCAGGACGACCACCCCGGTCATCGCCGGGCCCGGACAGTCGGCGAGCAACGACGTCCGCCGGAAGAACAACAACGCTCCGACACCGATCTGGACGGCCGCGACGAGCGAGCCGAACAGCGGGAAGAACCCGAAGTAGTGCCAGGTCAACCAGAAACCCGACACCTGGCCCATCGGCCGGTCCAGCTCGGAGTCGAGCACCGTGAACCGGGAGCCGGGCGCCCGTCGCCGGCGGCGGTCAGAGCCGGGCCAGCAACTCCGCCTTCTTCCGCTGGAACTCGTCGTCGGACAACAGGCCGGCGTCCCGCAGCTCGCCGAGCTTGCGGATCGTCGCGATCACCTCGTCCGGGTTGACGCCGGACTCCGGAGCGGACACCGACGGCGGTGGGGGCGCCAGCACGGCCGAGGGGAGCGCGGCCGGCGGGGCGGGCGGAACCGGGGCGACCGCGGGCGCGGGGGCGACCGCCCGGTGGTCGGCGATCGCGACCAGCACCGAGGCCGCGAAGGTCAGCGACTCGTGGGTGAGGCCGTAGCCCACCCCGAAGGTCAGCGCCCGGGGGTCCTGGTCGGGGTCCTCGCTCCGCGTCGGGTCGTCGCCGCGCAGCCGCACCCGCAGGTGGCCGCTGAGCACGCCGGGGGCGGCCCACTCGACGTCGACGATCTCCGAGACCGGGAACACCTGGTCCCCCGCCCGCCACTTGGCGCTGCTCGCGCCCGACCACGCCCAGCGGAACATCACGGTCGAGCCGTCGAACACGCCCTCGCCGTCGTAGGCCTTCACGTGCCGGGGTGGGGGCGGCGCCGGCAGCAGGAACCGCTCGGCGGGGCGGTCCGCCTCGGGGTTGAGCGCGGCCCGGCCGCGGAGGTCCTCGGCGTAGATGTCGGCGAGGTCGGCCTGGTCGGCCCGCAGCACCAGGCGGTACGGGTCCGCCCCCTCCCCGAGCTGCCCGGCCGCCGCCTCCAGCAGCGGGCACGCGCCCCGCCGCAGTCGCATCTGCAGGGTGACCTTGCGGTTCCCGGCGGAGACGGCCGCGCCGGCGAGCGCGGTGTCCGGGACGACGAGCTCCTTGAGCTCCTTGAGCAACGCGGGCACGCGCAGACCCGTGGCGTACCGGACGCGGACGGCGCCCGCCTCGAAGAACCAGGTCGCGTTCTGCCCCCGCAGCTCCAACCCCATCCCCATGGGGGCACGGTAGCGCGAGACCGCACACCTGTATCAGGTGACCGGCCGTCCCGGGCCGGAGGGTGACCGGGGCCACCGGAAAGTTGGGTATCGATTCGACCAACTCACCCACATGGCGGTCCCCCGGTGGTTACGTTCCTCCCCCACTTGCCCGAACGAGTGAGAGACACCATGACTCCCCCGCAGCAGCCACCCGGCCCTCCGCCCCCGCCCTTCGGCGGCCCGCCCCAGGGGTTCCCACCCCCGCCGGGTGGCGCGCCCCCTCCCCCGCCCTTCGGCGGTGCGGGCGCGCCGCCGCCCGCCCAGGGCGGGTTCCCCCCACCTCCCGGGCCAGCCCAGCCCGGACCGGCCCAGCCCGGCCCCGGCTTCCCCGGTCAGCCGGAGGGCGGTTTCCCGCCCCCCGCCGACTTCGGGCAGCAGGGCGGCCCCGGTGGATTCCCGCCGCCCCCGCAGCCGGGTCCCGGCGCACCGCAGACCGGTCCCGGTTTCCCGGCCCAGCAGGCCGGTGGGTTCCCCCCGCCACCCGGACCCGCCCAGCCCGGCCCCGGCGGCTTCCCCCCGCAGCCGCCGAAGAAGAAGGGCCCGTTCGCCAAGATCCTGGTGTTCGCCGGCGTCATCGTGGTCGCCCTCGGCTTCATCGTCGTGCGCGGCGTCGTCAAGAGCGCCACGCGCAGCGCGCTGCGCAGCACGCCCAGCCACAGCGCCTCGCCGGCGCCCGGTTCGACCAGCTCGTCCAGCCCAGGGGCGGGCCACGACGACGGGGCCGAGCTGGACAGCCTGAAGGCCGGCGACTGCGCGACCATCACCGGCACCGGCAGGGCGGTGAAGTTCCAGGAGCTGAGCTGCGGCGACCCCACCGCGACGTTCAAGGTCACGAAGCGGGTCGAGCGCTTCGCGAGCTGCCCGACCGGAACGCCCAGCAGCATCGAGCGCACCCGGAACGAGATCCGGCAGTTCACGATCTGCTTCACCCTCAACGCCAACTCCGGCGACTGCTTCGCCGTCCCCGAGAACGAGGGCGACATCAAGAAGGTCCCCTGCACGGACGCCTCGGCAACGAGGAAGGTCTCCACGGTCCTCAACGGCGCGCAGGACCACAAGCAGTGCCCGCCCGGCAAGGACAACAGGTACGGGTACTTCATGGTCTCGGAGCCGCCGCACGTCATCTGCATGGTGCCGCCGAAGGGCTGACCGCCGCACCCCGAACGGCACAGCACGGGACGACACCAAGCAGGGCAGCACCGCACGACGAACGGCACAGCACGACGAACGGCCCTGATGCCAGCTGGCGTCAGGGCCGTTCGCGATTCCGTGCGGCGCCCTCGGCGGTGCGAGGGGTCAGGGCATGACCCGGAGCAGGCCCTCCTGGACGACGGTCGCCACCAGGCCACCGTCCCTGCCGAAGAACCGACCGGTGGCCAGACCCCGCGCGCCGGAGGCGCTGGGCGACTCGCAGTCGTAGAGGAACCAGTCGTCGGCGCGGAACGGGCGGTGGAACCACATGGCGTGGTCCAGGCTCGCGCCGATGACCTTGTCGGTGCCCCAGTACACGGCGTGCCTGGCCAGCACCGAGTCCAGCAGCGTCAGGTCCGAGGCGTAGGCCAGCAGGCAGACGTGCAGCAGGTCGTCGTCGGGCAGCCGCCCGTCGGCCCGCATCCACACCTGGTTGCGCGCCTCGCGCGGGCCGGCCTCGCGCGACACCCACGCCGGCTCGGTGACGTAGCGGAGGTCGATGGGCCGGGGCGCACGCGCGAACCAGCCGAGCCGCTCCCGGTACGGGGCGATGCGCTCGCTGTAGGTCGGCAGGGTCTCCGGGGCCGGCACCTCGGGCATCGGCTCCGCGTGGTCCATCCCGGACTCGGGGAGCTGGAACGACGCCGACAACGAGAAGATGGCCTTGCCGCGCTGGACCGCGACCACCCGCCGGGTGGTGAACGAGCGGCCGTCCCGGATGCGGTCCACCTCGTAGACGATCGGGATGCTCGGGTCGCCGCCCCGGATGAAGTAGGCGTGCAGCGAGTGCACCTTGCGGTCGGCCGGCACGGTGCGGCCGGCGGCCACCAGCGCCTGGCCGGCGACCTGCCCGCCGAAGACCCGCACCGGGGACTCCGCGGGGCTGACGCCCCGGAAGATGTTCTCCTCGATGCGCTCCAGGTCGAGCAGGGCCACCAGGCGGTCCAGCACGGGCTGCCCGTGCGGCACCCCGTCCGGGGTCAGCGGCACGGGCTCGGGGGCGTGCGCGGCGGCGGGGTCCGCCGCCGCCGCGCGAGCTACCTCGGTCACGCGGCTTCCTTGTCGTGGTTCGCCGCCGGCGGACGGGCGGAGAGCGGGACCGGGAGCCCGGTCACGCGTGGTCCTCCTCGCCCAGCCGGTGGACGCGGATCAGGTTGGTGGAGCCGACCGTCCCCGGCGGGGAGCCGGCCACGATCACCACCAGATCGCCCGGCTGGTACCGGCCGATCGACAGCATCGCCTGGTCCACCTGGCGGATCATCTGGTCGGTCGAGTCGACCTTAGGCACCAGGAAGGTCTCCGTCCCCCAGGTGAGAGCAAGCTGACTCCGCACCTCCTGCTCGGGGGTGAAGGCCAGCAGCGGCAGCGGGGTGTGCAGCCGGGCCAGCCGGCGGACGGTGTCGCCGGACTGGGTGAAGGCGACCAGGGCCTTGGCGTTGAGCCGCTCGCCGATGTCACGGGCGGCGTACGAGATCACGCCCCGCTTGGTGCGCGGGACGTGGCTGAGCGCGGGCGCGGCGGTCGACTCGGACTCGACGGCCTCGATGATGCGGGCCATGGTCTCGACCGTGTGGATGGGGTAGCGGCCGACGCTGGTCTCGCCGGAGAGCATCAGCGCGTCGGCGCCGTCGAGCACGGCGTTGGCGACGTCGGAGGCCTCGGCCCTGGTCGGCCGGGAGTTGCCGATCATCGAGTCGAGCATCTGGGTGGCCACGATGACCGGCTTGGCGTTCTCGCGGGCGATCTGGATGGCCCGCTTCTGCACCAGCGGCACCGCCTCCAGCGGCAGCTCGACGCCGAGGTCGCCGCGGGCGACCATGACGCCGTCGAAGGCCAGCACGATGGCCTCCAGGTTGTCCACCGCCTCCGGCTTCTCCAGCTTGGCGACGACCGGCAGCCGGCCGGTGCCGACCCGGTCCATCACCTGGTGCACCAGGTCGATGTCGGCCGGCGAGCGGACGAAGGACAGCGCGATGAAGTCCACCTTGAGCCCGAGCGCGAACTCCAGGTCCTCGATGTCCTTCTCGCTGAGGGCGGGCACCGAGACGTCCATGCCGGGCAGCGACAGGCCCTTGTTGTCGCTGACCGGGCCGCCCTCGACGACCTCGGCGACCACGTCGTTGCCCTCGACGGCCCTGACGACCAGGCCGACCTTGCCGTCGTCGACGAGCATGCGGTCGCCGGCCCTGGCGTCGTTGGCCAGGCCCTTGTAGGTGGTGGAGACCCGGTCGTGGGTGCCGGGCACGTCGTCGACGGTGATGCGGACGACGTCGCCGGTGCGCCACTCGACCGGGCCGCCCGCGAACCGGCCCAACCGGATCTTGGGGCCCTGCAGGTCGGCGAGGATGGCCACGGGGCGACCGGACTCGGCGGCCGCCTCCCGCACCATCTGGTACACCTGCTCGTGGTCGGCGTGGCTGCCATGGCTGAAGTTCAGCCGCGCCACGTCCATGCCGGCGCGGACGAGCTCGCGGACCTTCTCCGGGGAGGCCGTCGCGGGCCCCAGGGTGCAAACGATCTTGGCACGGCGTGTCACATTGACGCAGCCTAGCGCCGACTGCTTGACCGATCAGGCCGCCCGGCGGACGCACTGCGAGGATCTTCGAACGTGAGCGTGCGTCAACTCCCGTTCGTAGTCGCGATGTTGCTGAGTGTACCGATCTTGTTCACCCCGGAGTCGGGCGTGCCCACCGCGCCGCCGGGAACCGACAAGGTCGTCCACTTCACCCTGTTCGCCGCAATGGCCCTGACCGGCCTGTATGCCCGGCTTCCCCGCCTGCCGCTCGTGGTCGGCCTCGCGATCTACGCGCCCCTGTCGGAGATCCTTCAGGTCGCGCTCCCGCTCGGCCGGTCCTTCGGGGTCGACGACATCGTGGCCGACCTCGTGGGCCTCGCGGCCGCCGTGCTCGTCGGCTGGCTGCTCGCGCGGCGCGCCGCCCGGCGATCCACCGGAAGGAGTGACAGCGACTCCTCCCGTCGGCCCGGGTGAGGGCGGGCCGGGCGGCAGGCCTCGCCGCGATCCTCGGCGCTCGCGGGCGCGTGATCGTATGCGATAACCGCTCCCTGCCACCGGCAGCGCCGGATCGTATGCGATATTCGATATTCGATCGCGGGAGATGCGGGATCGTATGCGATATACACCACGCCCGAAAAGATCCGTGATCGTATGCGATCGACGATCTGGCCGGGGCGCTCACCGCTGACCTCCGGGCCCGTGACCGTGCCCGCTAGCCGGAGCCTCCCCAGGCGTCAGCCGGGATTCCCGGCGGGGCCGTCAGCGGGCCACGACGCGGATCGTGTGCAGTTCCGGGTCCGCCGAGTCCGGGACGTACATCCCCGCGTCCAGGCCGCTGCGCAGGTACTCCACGACCGGCCGGGTGATGACCTCGCCGGGCAGGAGCGCCGGCACCCCCGGCGGGTAGGGGCTGACGACCTCGGCGCAGACCCGGCCCACCGCGTCGCGGGCCGGCACGTCCTCCGTCGGGCCGAAGAACGCGTCGCGGGGCAGCACCGCCTGCTCCAGCTCCAGCTCGCCGGGCTCGGGCAGGGCCACCGGCCGGGCGGGCGGCACCTCGTCGACGTGGTCGACCAGGGAGCGCAACGCCGTCACCAGCCGCCCGGTCGTGTCGTCGTCATCCGCGACCGTGAGTTGCGCGCCCACCCGCCGGTGGTCGGACAACCCGACATCCACCCGGTGGTGTTCACGCAGCCACTCGTTGGCCTGGTAACCGGCGACGCCCAGCTCGTGCAGGTCGACGATGATCTTCAGCGGGTCGTGGTCGTCGGCCAGCTCGGGCCCGACCAGGTCGTCGGCGGACATCACCCGCAGGCCGGGAATCTTCGTGATCTCGGCGCGCACGTCCCGCGCCCGCCGCAACGCCGTGTCGAGCAGCTCGCGGCCCTGCTCGACCATCTGCCGGCGCCAGCCGTCGAGCACGGCGAGGACCAGCACCGACGGGCTGGTGGTGCCCAGCAGGTCCGCCCGCGCCTGCAACACCTTCGGGTCCACCCGGTCGCCCCGGACGTGGTACACCGAGCCCTGCTCCAGCCCGCAGCCCATCTTGTGCACGCTGGTGACGCAGAGGTCCGCGCCGGCGTCCATCGCCCACGACGGCAGGTCCGGGTGGAACGGCAGGTGCGCGCCCCACGCCTCGTCCACGATCAGCGGGCGGTCGTGCTCGTGGCAGGTCTCGGCGGTCTCCCTGATCGCCGCGCACCCGCCGTAGTCGGTCGGCGTGATCAGCAGCAGGCCCTTGGCGTCCGGCTCGCGGCGGAACGCGGCGCGCACCGCGTCCGGCCCCGGCGGGTGGGCCAGGTGGTGCCGGGCGTCCCAGCGCGGGTGCACCCACACCGGCTCCACCCCGCTGATGATCAACGCGGACACCACGGACTTGTGCGCGTTCCGGGAGACCAGCAGCTTCTCCCCCGGCCCGGCGACGGCGAGCATGGCGCTCTTGACCGACAGCGAGCTGCCGCAGGTCGAGAAGTGCGCTTCGTCGGCGTCGACCGCGTCGGCCATCAGCTCCTCGGCGCGGGCGAGCAGGCCCTGGCTCATCCGCCGGTCGTCCAGGCCGTTCATCAGGATCGTGTCGGAGGCGAACACGTCCCTGCCGAGCACGGCCAGCACGCGCGGGTCCACGCCGCGCCCCTGCTTGTGCCCCGGCGGCAGGAACGGGTGGTGCCCCAGCCGGTGGTACGCCTCCAACGCCTCCAGCAGGGGTGCGCGCGAATGGTCCATGGAGGCCGAATGCCCTTCGGCTCGCCGGGGCAAACGAGTGGAGCGCCACTCCCGGCGGGGCTCAGCCCAGCGGCCCGCCCACGTGGTCGGCCACCCACTCGTTGAGGGGCCGCAGCGCCCGCCACGCCTTCCGGACGCGGTCCACGCACTCGGGCGAGTGCAGCACGTCGTCCGGCGGCCAGTCCCGCTCCGCGTACAGGGTCCGGTGCCGGAGCAGCTCGATCCGGGGGTGGTCGGCCGGAAAGCCCCTCGGCCGGCTCCGGAGCTGGTTGCCGCCCCGCCGCCAGCCGGCCCGCTCCAGCCGGTCGAGGCGCCGGCGCAGGTCCTCGCCGAGCCGGTCGTCGGCCACCGCCTCCCGGAACCGGCGCACGAGCTCGGCGTCGTCCACGTAGAACCCGCCGGCCACGAGCATGCCGTCCGCGCTGACTTCCACGTAACACACGCCCTCGCCCCTGCCCGAGCCGACGACCGCGCCGCAGTGCGTCTTGTAGGGCGACTTGTCTCTGGCGAACCGCACGTCCCGGTAGGGCCGGAAGACCCGGCCCTGCCCGAACTCGTCGGCGAGTTCGGCGATCAACGCGTCCATCGGCTCCCGCACGTGTTCCTGGTACACGTCGCGGTTGTCGTTCCAGTACGCCTTGGAGTTGTCGGCCGTGAGCCCCTCGAAGAAGTCCACGAGCCGCTCCCCGAACCCGGTGAAGGCCACGCCCCCAGCCTAGGCGGCCCGACCGCCTGTCGAACCAGTGGAGAGGAAACCGTTCCCGGGAACGGGGAATCACCCCTAGGTTCGACCACTGTGGACGACATCTACCGTTACGACCCCGACCTCGACGGTGAGGAGGCCGTCGTGCTCACCGGTGTCGGCGGAAGCTTCCTGCGCTTCTACCGCCCCAACCGGTCCGAGCCCGGCGTCCTCCGCTGCCGCGTGGAGGTTGGCGGCGTGGGAATGCGGGCCGCGCTGCACGACACCGTCGCCTACCCCTTCTTCTGGGATGTGGTCGCCTTCCTCGACGATCTCGGCAAGATTGTCGCTCCCTGGGAGGGAATCCGGTCCTGGTGCAGTCGCGACGGCGCCCTCCGCGTGGACGCGGTGTTCGGCACGGGCGGGCATATCGCGTTGACGTGGGCGGTGGGGGAACCGCGATCCTGGTCAGCGTCGATCACCACCGAGATCGAGGCAGGGGAACAGATGCGCGCCCTCGCCACCGACCTCCACCACTTCCTCAGACCCTGACGCACTCCGAACCTCGAACGGACACAAAGAGATGCCTGGAAACTGCCAGTACGACCCCGACCTCCACGGCAGGAACACAGTCATCCTCCATGGCTACCAGGGAAGCTACCTCCGCTTCTACAACCACCGCCGACCTGACCACTACGTCATCTACTGCTGCGTCGAGGTGGGCGGACCGGGAATGCACGCCGAGCTCCACAACCTCGCGACCCACACGAACTGGCACCCCGCCGGTTTTCTCGCCGAACTGGGGCGGGGGTTCGCGGCCTGGGAGGGGACCCGCTCATGGCACTCCCCGGATCGGGACCTGCTCGTGGACGCGGTCGTCACCGACGAGGGGCACGTCGAATTGACCTGGACGATCCGACCGTGGCGGCACAGCATCTTCGGATACTGGTCCGCGTCGGTCACGACCGACGACGTCGAGAGCCCCGAGCGAATGCTGGCCCTCGCCGCCGACCTGCGCCGCTTCCTCGATCCGGACGGGGACCCGCGGCCGGAGGACGAGGGACGCCACCGGTGCGCTGGGATCGAGCCGTGACGAGGCGGGCTCTCAGGCCGGGGCGAGGACGATCCACACCGGACCGACCGCGAACAACGCCGGTTCGCCGGACGGGAGGGTGAAGGAGGTGCCGGCGGACTCCTCCGGGCGCGACCACCGGGCGTCGTAGGCCCGCCCGTCCCGCAGGACGACCGCGTCGCCCTCGCCGACGGTGTCGACGATGGGCGAGGGGAACCCGGCGACGTCGGAGATGGACGACCGGTGGACGCGCACCCGTTGCACGACCGCCGTGGTCGCCTCGGCCCGTCGGTCGTCGCTGAGGGTCAGCGGGCGGCCGTCCAGGGACACCGCCCAACGCCCCGAATCCGCCTCCCAGTCGAAGCGCACCCGCGCGCCCAGGTAGCTGACCGTGTGGTCGTTCGTCGGCTCACCGCCCCGGGGCGCGGCCCCGAACCGGAAGCCGATGTCCCGTGGCCGACTGGGGTCGTCGTCCTCGGCCGCCGCCAGCAGGCGGTCCGGCCACGCGTAGAGGTTGTACGGCGGCACGCGTGCGTGCTCCCGGAAGAACGCCCCGCCGGTGCGCGCCTCCGTCAGTCGCACCAGCGGCGCGTCCCGGAGGGCGGGATCCAGCTCGGGGGCGGAACCGGAGTAGGCGAGCACCGGCCGGCCGAACTGGGCCAGCAGCGCGATGTCGGACTCGCGGGCGCTGCGCACCGGGCCGACGACCTCGGGCCGCCGCGCCGCGAACACCACCACGAGTCGGACCTCGCCGCCCTCGACGGGCTCCACGTAGACCAGGTCGGCGGCGTCCAGTCCGGTCGGGGGGCGGGCGGAGGGGACGACGTCCACCTTCACCGCCAGCACCGGCTGGTCGAGGTCGACGTGCTCCCCGGTCAGCGGCGAGTTCCCGGCGGCCGGTGGCGGCCGGCGCTCGGGCGGCCCCTCCGTGGTGCAGGCCGGCGACGAGGCCAGGAGCAACCCCACCGCGAGGACCAAGGCCCCCGCGATCCGCGCCAGACCGTGTTCGCCCACCGTCTTCGACGGTACGCCGGCCCCGGGCCCCGGTCGGCCCGCCTCGTGGGGACGGCCAGGCACGAGCGGTGAGCACTGCCCGCCGCCGATGACCCGACCGGCGGTACTCGACACGTCGTCACCTTTCGTAGCGTCGTCCGTCACGGACCGCTGACGGAGTGGGTCGATCACGCGGAGGAGGAATGCCTCTTCCCGGTTGGTTCCGCCGGACCGGCGGTGCGCGGGCGCGTCGTGCCCGCCGCCTACGAGGACACTCCCGAACGAGGCGAGCAGTCACTGTGCCAAGTGGTCCTCACCCCGCCCACCACGGAGAGCGGCCGCGCACGAGGAGCGGGCGATGAGCGCGGGGCGAGGCGGGACCAGGCCGGAGGACGGGCGGGCCGAGCCCCGGTCGGCGCTGTCCGCCGCGGCTCGGGCCGTCGAACAGCGCTCCATCGACTGGGTGCCGTACGAGGAGCGCCACGGGCGGGTCTCCGGCCTCGGCTCGATGTGGTTCGCCAGCAACGTCAACCTGACCGCGATGGCCACCGGCGTCACCGCGCTGTCCGTGGGCGCTCCCCTGGCCTGGACGCTGGTCGCGAGCGTGCTCGGCGCCCTGTTCGGCACGTTCTTCATGGCCGTGCACTCCGCGCAGGGCCCCCGCCTGGGCCTGCCCCAGCTCGTGCAGTCGCGCCCGCAGTTCGGCTACCTCGGCGCGTCCCTCACCGTCTGGGTGTTCGCCCTCGTCAACTACCTCGCGTACAACACGTCCGACGCGATCCTGGCCGGCTCGGCCGCGCACGCGGTGTTCGGCGTGCCGACGACCGCGGGCTACCTGGCGTCGGCGGCGGTGGCCAGCGTGGTGGCCTTCTTCGGGCACGACTGGATCCACCGCGTCAACCGCTGGCTCACCTGGCCGCTGGTCGCGCTCCTGGTCGCGCTCAGCGGCGCGGCGCTGACCAACGAGGCGGTGCCGCCGCTGTCGCTGGCCGGGTTCGACCCGGCCCCGGTCATGACGGTGTTCGTGATCTCCTCGGGCTTCCAGCTCGGCTGGGCGCCCTACGTCTCCGACTACTCGCGGTACCTCGCGCCGGACGTGCCCGCCCGCAGCGCCTTCTGGTGGACCTACCTGCCCAGCGCGCTCTCCGCGGTGTGGGTGTTCCTCCTCGGCGCCGCGATGTCCGCGGCCGCGCCCGGCGCGGAGCCGGTGACCGCGTTCGTCGCGGCCGCCGACACGCTGTTCACCGGGTTCGGGCGGATCACGGTGGCGGCCTTGCTGCTCGGGCTGCTGTCGGTGATGTCGGTCAACCAGTACGGCGGGGCGCTCACCATGATCGCCATCAGGGACTCGTTCCGCCCGGTGCGCCCGACGCGACGCGTTCGGGCCGTGGCGGTCGGCACGATGTTCGCGATCGTCTGGCTGGTCTCGCACCCCGTCGGCGCGGAGCGGTTCACCGCCTTCTACGGCAACGCCCTGATCTTCCTGGCCTACCTGTTCACACCGTGGACCGCGGTCAACCTCGTGGACTACTTCCTGGTGCGCCGCGGGTGCTACGTCATCTCCGCGATCTTCGACCCGGACGGGGTGTACGGCCGGTGGGGCTGGCGCGGCAACACCGCCTACCTGCTGGGACTGGCCGCGATGGTCCCGTTCATGGTGACCGCGCCCTACACCGGCCCGGTGGCCGCCCTCCTCGGCGGCGTGGACTGCTCGGTCCTCGTCGGCCTGCCGGTCTCCGCCCTCGCCTACTGGTTCCTCACCCGCTCGCTCGACCTCGCCGCGGAACGCCGGCTCGCCCTCGCCGAAGGAATCCCGCGGCCCCGCTGACCCGCTCCTCGGGAGGAAGCGAAGTGCCCATGCTGGTCCTGGGAATCAACTGCACCCTCTCCCCCACCCACGCGGACTTCATGGCGCGGTGGTGGCCGCTGCACTACCACGACGCCGCCGCGGCGCTCGTGCGCGACGGCGAGGTGGTGGCGGCCGTCGAGCAGGAGCGCCTGAACCGGATCAAGCACACGACCGCCTTCGCGGGGGACGCCATCCAGGCCTGCCTGGAGTTCGCCGGAGCGTCGCTGACCGACGTCGACCGGGTCGCTTTCTTCTTCGGCGAGCACTACACCGACCGCGAGCTGTACCGGTTGTACGCGCGATCACCGCGCCTTCCGGTCCGGTCCAGCCGCGAGCTGCTGGCCGAGCGCCTCCAGGAGCGTTTCGACACCGCACTTCCCGACGAGGTGCTCCAGTTCGTCGAGCACCACACCGCACACGCTTTCACCGCCTATCCCCAGTCGGGATATGACGACGCCCTGGTCGCCGTGCTCGACGGCGCGGGCGAGGAGAACGCCATCTCCGTCTACAGTGGACACGGCCCCGCCATGGAGCTGCTGACCAGCCACGACATCAGCCATTCCCTGGGCTACCTCTACCTCACGGGCACGGAACTGCTCGGCTACGGCCTCGGCGACGAGTACAAGGTCATGGGCCTGGCGCCGCACGGGAACCCCGCAACCTACCGAGCGGTCTTCACCGAGCTGTACGACCTGTTGCCCGACGGGGACTTCCGGCTGAACTACGAGGACCTGCACGCCGCCTTCGCCAGGGTGGGCTTCACTCCCCGCCGGAAGGGAGAGCACTTCACACCGGCGCACCGGGACTTCGCCGCAGGACTCCAGGAAACCCTGGAGTCCATCGCCTGGCACGTCATCACTCATTGGCAGAGGGCAACGGGACACCGCCGCCTCGCCATCGCCGGTGGCGTGGGCCAGAACTGCACGTTCAACGGGAAGTTGCTGCTGCGCAACAGGTTCGACGAAGTCTTCGTCCACCCAGCGGCGCACGACGCCGGCGCCGCGTTGGGAGCCGCGCTGAAGGCGCACGTCGACCTGGGCGGCGCCGTCCCCCGGCGCCGCGTACGTCAGGTCTTCTGGGGTCCGGCGCTTCCCGCCCCGGACGAGGTGACAGACCTCCTCACGCGGTGGAAGAGGTTCGTCCGCTTCGAACGCTCGACCGACGTCGCCCGCGACACGGCGTCGCTGCTGGCCGAGGACCGGGTGGTGGGCTGGGTCCAGGGCCGCTCGGAGTTCGGCCCGAGGGCGCTGGGAAACCGGAGCATCCTGGCCGACCCCCGCCCGGAGCGGAACCGGGACCGCGTCAACCGGATGATCAAACAACGCGAGGGCTACCGTCCCTTCGCCCCGTCAGTGCGCGCCGAGGACCTGCACACGTACTTCGAGTTCCCGCGGACGATGCCCACACCCGACTTCATGGTGTTCACGGTCCCGGTGCGCGCGGAACACCGCGCCGAGTTGGGCGCGGTCACGCACGTGGACGGAACAGCCAGGGTCCACGCGGTCGACCAGGAGGTCAACCCGCTCTACTGGCGCCTCCTCACCGAGTTCGGAGCGCACACGGGAGTTCCCGTTCTGCTCAACACCTCGTTCAACAACCACGCCGAACCCATCGTCGACTCCGCCGAAGACGCCCTGCGGTGCTACCTCACCACCCAGATCGACCACCTGGTCATCGGCGACCTGATCGTCACGAAGCTGCCCTGGTCCCACGCCGACCTGTGCTCCCTGGCCCCGACGCTGTCCCCCAACGCCAAGCTCGTGCGCGAGGACACCCCCGGCCAACCACCAACGCTGGCAATCACTTTCGCCTACGGGAGCACCAAGGAAGCGCCACTGGAACCCGACGTGTACGAAGTGCTCCGCCGCGCCGACGGCGTCTCCTCCCTGCACGCACTCGGCGTCGCGGACGACGAGTCGGGCCACCACATCGCCGCAACAGTCCGCGATCTCTGGAGCGAGCGCTTCATCGACCTCACTCCACCCCCGCGCAGGTCCACAATGGATTGATCCGTGGGCGCGCCGGAAGCACGGCCCCTCAACCTCGGCCCGGTCAGCTGTCGAAGTCGAACTCCCCAGCCTTCACCCCAGCGACAAACGCCGCCCACTCCGCACGCGAGTACAGAATCACCTCAGCCTCAGGCCGCCGACTGTGCCGCACCGCCACCCGACCCGAACCATCCCCCAACGGCCCAGCCTCAACACAGCTGCCACCGCCGCTCGTGCTGAAGGTGCTGATGTGCCAAGCGACGCCGTCGAACTCGTTGTGCCCCGCACCCGTCGTGCTCACTCAAGATCCTCCGCCGCTGCCGCGATCAGTGCGACCGTCTCCTCCGGTCCCAGCGCGATCTCTTGCAGTCGAGCATACGCAGCGACAAGGCGTTCCGATACGGGTGGCTCCACGTAAATCGCGCCCGCCAAGGTCTCGATGTAGCCGACCTGAGGGTACGGGTCATCGAGCAGGATGACATGCAGGTAGCCGCAGGGACCGGTGTGCGCGCCGGCGGACAACTGCAGGACGCGCACCTCGACGTTCGACCGGCGCGCCATGTCCGCGAGATGAACGAGCTGCTCCCGCATGACGTCTGCCCCACCCACTTCACGGCGAAGGACGCTCTCGTCCAGCACCACCGACAAGCGCAGCGGATCTTCTCGGTAGAGGGCTTTCTGACGGGCCAGCCGAAGTTCGAGCCACCGTTCGACCTGCTCGTCAGTCGCCGTTGGCTCAGCCGCTGTGATCGCCGCCCTGGCATAGCCGGGCGTCTGAAGGAGTCCGGTCACCAGAATCGTTTCGAAGGTCCGGATCTCCTGGGCTCGTGACTCCAACCAGACGTAGTCCACGAACTTCCGGTCGACTTCGTCGGCGTATCCATCCCACCAACCCTTCTGCCAGGTCTCCTGGTTCAGCGCGAGCAACGCCTCGCGCTGCTTGCGGTCGTCCACACCGTAGAAGTCCAGCAGCGCCAACAGATCCGGCCGGCGCATCGGAAACTCGCCGGTCTCGAACCGGCTCACCGTCGAGCCATCTCGTTGCAGGACCTCACCCGCCTGCCTGAGGGTGAAGTTGGCTTCCTCCCGCAGGTCGCGGAGCTGCTGCCCTAGCCACTGCGCCCGCAGAGTGGGTCCCTGACGCTTCGCCATGGGCTCATGCTGGGCCCACGACCAAGATCTGCCAACCTTCGTCATCCAAAAGAGCGAAGTTCAAACTTGCGAGGGGAATCCTTGATGAAGGTTGTGTCATCGTAACCGGCACGATTCAGTCGTTGTCGCGGGTCGAGGCGGGCGCAGGTTGGCGCCAGGAGCCCGCCTCGACCCAGCGGCCGAGCCCAGAGGGGGAGCCGTGTCCGAGGCCCCGAAGCCCGACCACTCCACTGTCTACCAAGCCATCGACGAAAAGCCACGCCTGTTCGCCCTCTGCTATGCGGACGCGGTAGCCCTCGTCGCCGAAGGGGAACCGATCTACGAGGTCGACGTGGTCGGCTGGGGCTTCGAGTTCAGCGACAAGACCGTCGTTGTCCTTCGCAGCCCGGGGTCGGGCATACGCAGCATGGGCACGTTCGGCTCGGCTGAGCGCGCCCGCGCTCTCTTCAGCCGGGCGCGTCGAGAACCGCTGGAAGTCGTCTACCAGTGACCGCGCGTCGGGCGCGTCGGGCACTATCTGTCCACTATGGACATGTTAGTGCCCGACGCGCCTCACCTGCCGAGTTCCGCGCGCAGCTCGGACAACCGGGTCGCCAGCAGACGACGGTCGGCGGGAGCCACCACGAGCCAGTCCGGCCCCGGATTCCCGCGCCGCCGCTGCACAATCCAGCGACCGTCCACTGTGTCCAGTACGGTCAGCGGCCTGTCGACACGGCGTCGTTGCCCGTAGCTGTCCCGCGCGGCCGCGTACAGCTGGGCCATTCCCCTCCGCTCGGCCGACATCACCTGGCGGAACCGCGCCACGTCCCCACCGCCGCCACGTCCCGCCGCTTGGTGCAGGAACGATCCGGAGACACCGTCCCCCGCCGAGCCCGACACAGCGTCCATCGGGACGCTCAGCGCGTGCCCGCGTGCCGGCGCGACCTCGGGCAACGCCGAGACCACCGTGTCGGCCAACGCTTCTGGCCGAACCGGGTGGAGGTCAAGCCTGTCGTTGGCGAACACCGCCAGCACACCGGAGGGCCCCGACGCCGTCGCCAGCACCGACCAGTTCCCGCGTTCCGCGCTCACCCAGGCGAACAGCTCCACGGAGGGACTGCGCAGCAGATGCAGCGCCTCCACCAAATCCTCGTCGGCCCGGCCGCGCCGGGCGAGCCCAGCCTGCTCCAGTTCGCCCCAGGCCCGGCGTTCCAGCTCCGCCCGTTCCTCGTAGGTCGCGCCCGGCGAAGGACAGCTCAGCGGAGTGGGCTTGTCCCCCAGTTCCTCGTTCTGCCACAACACGTCGAAGGCCAACGCGGACAGCGCCACGCTCGCACGCAGCATGATCTGTTCTTCTCCCGGTGGTGGTCTCGTCTCGGTTTCCCGGTGGCGCTACTGCTGGGGCCGCTCACCGATCACCGGAGGCGCGACCAACTGGTCGGTGCCGAACACGTCGTCCATCTCCACCAGGTAGTCCGGCCGCTGGCGCTCCTGATCCTCACCACCCGCGCCCTTGCCCGCGCCGGCACCACCCGGCGCACCAGCCGGACCAGCCGCACCCGCACGCCCGGCACCGCCGGCCTGACCCGCACCCTCCGGCCCAAAGCCTCGGATTCCACCGGGACCACCCGCACCGGACTGCCCGCCCGCACCCAGCGGACCACCGCCCTGCGGCCCGAAACCACCAGCACCAGGACCGAATCCACCGCGAACGGCACCGCCACCAACACCACCGCCGCCAGTGGGGCCAAAGCCACGGCCCCCACCGCCGGCGCCGGGACCACCACCGGGGCCGGGACCGGGACGACCAATCGGCGGCCGCATCCCCGGTCCGCCAGCAGGCGGGCGCATGCCGGGCGGCTGGATCGGATACGGACCCGGCCCAGGTGGGTACGGCCCAGGCGGCGGAGGAGACGGCGGCTGCGGCGGGAACGGCCTCTGCTCCGGAGGCCGCACGCCCCCACCATCCCTACCCCAGGACGGGTCCGTGACGGTCGACCCACCACCCGAACCACCCCCGGGGCCGGGGCCTGGACGGTGACCAGGCGGGGGCGGTGGCGGGGGCGGTGGCGGAGGAGGCGTCACGGGACGCTGGTTCTGCCCGAAGTTCGTGCTCCGCTGGTTGCTCCCCCCGACCACCACGTTCCCACGATCCACGTTGTGGTCCCGGTAACCGGGGTCGACCTGCCTCGTCTCGGTCTGCGAGACATCCATGTTGACCGCCGACGGCGGAGCGAACGTCGGCAACGTGCTCACGTGCGCGTCGGTCGAGCTGCCGTACTGCTGGAAAACACGCTGGTTGTGCTCGTCGTCCGCGCTCTTCCGCGCGACCCGCTTGTCGTAGTCGGTGTCGAACGGCGAGAGGTCGTTGTACCAGGGCTTGTCGGCCGGACTCACCTTCTCCGGCTGCTTCACGCTGTTCTTGGCGTCGAAGTACGACTGCCCCTGCTCATTGATCGTCTTCGCGACGCCCTCGGAAACCCGCTTGGCCTCGTCCGCCCACGCGGCCAACGGCGACACCTGCGACGCCATCGCATCCGCCGCCGCGCCCTCCCAGCTCGACTTGGACTTCGCCAGCGCCTTTTCCACCATCGTCCTGACGGCGTCGTAGCGCCCGCCCAGCTCACGCCACCCGTCGGCGGTCTGGTTCGTGGTCTGCCCCGGCCCCTTACCGTCCCGGAACCACGTATAGATCTGCTCGCCGTCGATCCCAGCGGGCCGTGGAGTCCCCGCCACCACCCGTGCCATCACAACCCCCTAGACGTTTCCAACCCTCAGAGCCCACCCCGGCTCACACGGTCACTTCGCGGCCTTCAGGTTCTGAATCACCAACTCAGCGACCCGCCCAGTCACCCGGCACGACGTCGCGTAATCCGGGTTCCCCTCCTGAACATGGACAATGACCGAGAACGATGTCTTTTCAGAAACCCCAACCCAGGAACCGCAATTACCCATCGACTCGGCCTTCGCGCTCTCGTTAGCGTGCACCGCAGGATAACCGCCCACCTGAAAAACCCTGAAATCCGCATACTTACCGCGATTCAGGTATATGGCCTCCAAGCCGTAGATGTCCTTGACCCGCAGGCCGACATTGATCGACGTGTCCCGAACGGTGTCAGCACCGCGCCACGAGCACTCCGGTCCCAGGATGCTGTCTCCCGGCTTGGGTGGTTTCGCCTTCGTCAAACTCGCCACTTGCTCAGGCTTCAACAACTCGCACGGCCTACCCTCGAACGGCTTCACATCCAACGCCGGCTGACTCAATGGCGGCGACAACCGTTCCTTCCCGGACCCACTCAACGTCGCCGATCCCGATCCGGCACTCGAAGCGCCGGGCTGACCCGCTACACCCGCTGAACACCCCGCCAGCGCCACCAACGCGACGCCCGCCACCATCAACGCAACAACACGACGCACACTCAGCCCCAGAGTTACAGCACGTCCCTTACTTGGCTGCTTTCAGATTCTGGATCACGAACTCCGCTACACGCTCCGTTATCCGACACGAGGTCACAAAGTCCGGGTTCCCTTTATTGGCATGGACAATAATGTACAGTGCCGTGGAGTCAGACACACCTACCATTGACTTGCAGATCCCGTTCATGGGACCCTCACGATCCTCACTCGCATGCACCCCCGGATAACCCTCGACCCTAAAATCGCGAAAGAAGGGGAACGTAGATCGACGCAGATAAGCGCCTTCCAAACCCTCCCCAGTCTTGACATTAAGAGCCACAAAGATTCGCGTATCTCGGACGGGATCAGCCGCAGGCCACGCGCACTCCGGCCCCAGATTGCCGTCTGCAGGCTTAGGTGGATTTGACTTCGTCAAACTCGCCACCTGCTCAGGCTTCAACAACTCACACGGCCTAGCATTAAAAGGTTTAAGATCCAAGGGTTGCTGATTCAACGGCGGTGACAAACGTTCCTTCGCAGACCCGGCCGACGGCGACGAGCCCACGCCAGCACCCGAAGCACTAGGCTGCCCGGATACACCCGACGAACAGCCGGCGCTCAGCGCCACCAGTCCGACACCCACCACCATCAACGCAACAACCCGACGCACGTTCAGCCCTTCACTCGCGTGGTGTTGGCCTGCTCCGCCTCGCGGTAGGCCTTCAACGACGCCTCCAAGTTGGCGATCGTCGCCTTGATCGCCTCCTGGTAGGCACGGTTCGCCTGCTCATGGCAGCCGTCCCTGCCCACCGCGACCTTCGCGATCTCCTGCGCGGCTCGCTGGCTGTGCATGTCCTCCGCCGGCGGTCTGACATACGCGAGTGAGCTTGCCTGCTCGTTGATCGCAGCCAACTCCGTCACAACTGCATTGAGGTCGTCGATGAGCTGCTGGGCGTTGGCCGGGTCGACCGTGAACTTGCCACCACCCGCGACCATCGCCCCGCCCGCGACTGCTCCGCCCGCAGCGCCCATGACGGGAAGGCCGGCGGTGAACGAGAGCCGGTCCAGGAAGCTCTCTGACATGACTATGTCCCCCTAAGCACACAAGATCCGCAGGGCAGTCTCGCACAGGAGACAGGGCAGGCTGTGACGTTTGGTCACGTGTGGACCACAAGGAGTAGTCCATATGGAAGCGCCCCGCCGGACGGGAACCGGCGGGGCGCTGAGGAGAAGCGCTTAGCGGACGGCGAGTGGCAACGCGGTGGGGTGGACCGGAGCCGGGAGGTCCGACGAGCCGGTGAGGAAGCTGTCCACGGCGTGCGCCACGGACCGCCCCTCCGCAATGGCCCACACCACGAGCGAGGCGCCGCGGTGCGCGTCGCCGCAGACGAAGACGCCCGGCGCGGTGGTCTGCCAGTCGGCGCCGCAGGAGATGGTGCGACGCCGGCTGAGCTGGATGTCCAGACCGTCCAGCAGGGCCATCGGCTCCACGCCCTCGAACCCGATCGCCAGCAGGGCGAGGTCGCAGGGCAGCTCCTCGACCTCGTCGGAGATCGGGATCACCTGGCGGCGGCCGTCCGCGTCCTTCTCCACCCGCACCTTCCGCAGGTGCACCGACCGCACGTGCCCGGCCTCGTCGCCGACGAACCGCTCCACGGCGACCGCGAACTTCCGCTCGCCGCCCTCGTCGTGCGCGGGGTAGCTGCGCAGGAGCAGCGGCCACACCGGCCACGGCGACAGGTCGTCGTCGCGGACCAGCGGCGGCTCGGGGTACTGGTCGAGCTGGAGGACGCTCGCCGCGCCCTGCCGGTGCGCGGTGCCCAGGCAGTCGGCCGCGGTGTCCCCGCCGCCGATGATCACCACGTGCCGGCCGTGCGCGTCGATCGCGGTCGGCCCGTCGCCCTCGCAGAACCGGTTGGCCGGCACCAGGTGCTCCATGGCCAGGTGCACGCCCGCCAGCTCCCGGCCGGGCACCGCGCGGTCGTCCCTGCCGCGCAGCGCGCCGACGGCGAGCACCACGGCGTCGAAGCCGGCGCGCAGCTCCTCGACCGTCAGGTCGACGCCGACCTCGCAGTTGGTGACGAACCGGGTGCCCTCGGCCCGCATCTGGGCGAGCCGGCGGTCCAGCACCGACTTCTCCAGCTTGAACTCGGGGATGCCGTAGCGGAGCAGCCCGCCCAGCCGGTCGTCCCGCTCGAACACGGTGACGTCGTGGCCGGCCCGGGTCAGCTGCTGCGCGGCGGCGAGCCCCGCCGGGCCGGAGCCGACGACGGCGACGCGCCGCCCGGAGGACACCGCGGCCGGCATCGGCCGGACGGTGCCCTCCTCCCACGCGGTGTCGGCGATGGTCTGCTCGACCCGCTTGATGGTCACCGCCCCGCCGGACAACGGCGAGATCGCCAGCACGCAGGCCGACTCGCACGGCGCCGGGCACAGCCGACCGGTGAACTCCGGGAAGTTGTTGGTGGCGTGCAGGCGTTCGCTCGCCGCCTCCCACTGTCCACGTCGGACCAGGTCGTTCCACTCCGGGATGAGGTTGCCCAGCGGACAACCGGCCGTTCCCGAGTGGCAGAACGGAATGCCGCAGTCCATGCAGCGGGTCGCCTGGTCGCGCACCTGCCGGTCGCGCACGTCGCGCGGCTGCTCGACGTAGACCTCGGCCCAGTCGGCGGTCCGCTCCGCGACCGGGCGCTTGGCGCCCTCGGCCCTGGCGTGCTTGAGGAAACCGTACGGGTCAGCCACGGGACGCCTCCATCATCGCCTCGTCCTCGTCGCGGCCCTCGGCGCGCGCGATGCGCACCGCCTCCAGGACGCGCTGGTAGTCGCGGGGCATGACCTTGGTGAACGCCGTCGAACGGCGCGGCCAGTCCCCGAGCAGCGACGCGGCCACCGCGGAGCCGGTGAACCGGTGGTGGCGCTCCACGACCTCCCGCAGCCAGCGCAGGTCCTCCGCGCTAAGCGGTTGGAGCTCCACCATGTCGCCGTTGACCCGCACCGGGTCCAGGTCGAGCACGTAGGCGATGCCGCCGGACATGCCCGCCGCGACGTTGCGCCCGGTCGGCCCGAGCACGACCGCCCTGCCTCCGGTCATGTACTCGAAGGCGTGGTCGCCGACGCCCTCGGCCACCGCCACCGCGCCGGAGTTGCGGACGCAGAACCGCTCCCCGACCCGGCCGCGCAGGAAGATCTCGCCGCTGGTGGCGCCGTACCCGATGACGTTGCCGGCGATCACCTGCTGCTCGGCCCGGAACGGCGCGTCCTCGTGCGGGCGCACCACGATCCGGCCGCCGGACAGGCCCTTGCCGACGTAGTCGTTCGCGTCGCCGACCAGGTCGAGGGTGACGCCGCTGGGCAGGAACGCGCCCAGCGACTGCCCCGCCGAGCCGGCCAGCGTCACGTGGATGGTGTCCTCCGGCAACCCCGACCCGCCGAAGCGGCGGGTCACCTCGGCGCCCAGCAGGGTGCCGACCGTCCGGTTGACGTTGCGCACCGGCAGTTCCAGCCGCACCGGGCGGGCGTCCTCCAACGCCGCCTCGGCGAGCTGGATGAGCGTGCGGTCCAGCGCCCGGTCCAGCCCGTGGTCCTGCTCGCGCACCCGCCGGGGCGCGGTCAGGTACGGCGTCTCGGGCACCGCGAAGATCGGCTTCAGGTCGAGGCCGCCGGCCTTCCAGTGCGACACGGCCTCGTCCACGTCGAGCAGCTCGGCGTGGCCCACGGCCTCGTCCAGCGAGCGGAAGCCCAGCGCGGCCAGGTGCTCGCGGACCTCCTCGGCGACGAAGTAGAAGAAGTTCTCCACGAACTCCGGCTTGCCGGTGTAGCGCTTGCGCAGCTCCGGGTTCTGCGTGGCCACGCCCACCGGGCAGGTGTCGAGGTGGCAGACCCGCATCATCACGCAGCCGGCGACGATCAGCGGCGCGGTGGCGAAGCCGTACTCCTCCGCGCCGAGCAGCGCGGCCACCACCACGTCGCGGCCGGTCTTCATCGCGCCGTCGACCTGCACGGTGATCCGGTCGCGCAAACCGTTGAGCAGCAACGTCTGCTGCGTCTCGGCGAGGCCGATCTCCCACGGCGTTCCCGCGTGCTTCAGGGAGTTCAACGGCGAGGCGCCGGTGCCGCCGTCGTGGCCGGAGATCAGCACGACGTCGGCGTGCGCCTTGGCCACGCCGGCCGCGACGGTGCCCACCCCGACCTCGCTGACCAGCTTCACGTGGACCCGCGCCTGCTCGTTGGCGTTCTTCAGGTCGTGGATGAGCTGGGCCAGGTCCTCGATGGAGTAGATGTCGTGGTGCGGCGGCGGCGAGATCAGCGAGACGCCCGGCGTCGAGTGCCGCGTGCGGGCGATCCACGGGTACACCTTGTACCCGGGGAGCTGGCCGCCCTCGCCGGGCTTGGCGCCCTGCGCCATCTTGATCTGGATGTCGGTGGCGTTGACCAGGTACTCGCTGGTGACGCCGAACCGCCCGCTCGCGACCTGCTTGACGGCGCTGCGCCGCTCCTGGTCGTACAGCCGCTCGGGCTCCTCGCCGCCCTCGCCGCTGTTGGACCGGCCGCCGAGCCGGTTCATGGCGATCGCCAGCGTCTCGTGCGCCTCCTGCGAGATCGACCCGTAGGACATGGCGCCGGTGTTGAACCGCTTGACGATCGCGCTGGCCGGCTCGACCTCCTCGACCGGCACCGGCGGGCGCGCCCCGTCGCGGAACCGGAACAGCCCCCGCAGCGTCCCGCCGAGCCGCGACAGGCGGTCGCACTCCTCGGTGTAGCGGCGGTAGACCTCGGCCTGCCGGGTCCGGGTGGCGTGCTGGAGCAGGAACACCGTCTCCGGCGTGAACAGGTGCAGCTCGCCCTCGCGGCGGTAGGCGTACTCGCCGCCGACCTCCAGGCGCCGGTGCACCCGGTCGGTCGGGTTGTCCGGGTGGGCCTTGCGGTGCCGGGCCGCCGCCTCCTCGGCGAGCACGTCCAGGCCGACGCCGCCCAGTTTCGAGGTGGTGCCGCAGAAGTACTCGTCCACCAGGTCCGTGGACAGCCCGACGGCCTCGAACACCTGGGCCGCGGTGTAGGCGCCCACCGTGGAGATGCCCATCTTGGACATCACCTTGAGCACGCCCTTGACCAGCGCGGCGACGTAGTTGCGGATCGCCCTGCGCGGCTCGATGCCGGTGATCAGCCCCTGGCCGATGAGGTCCTCGATCGTCTCGAAGGCCAGGTAGGGGTTGACCGCCGCGGCGCCGAACCCGAGCAGCAGCGCGATGTGGTGCACCTCGCGGGCGTCGCCGGACTCCACGACCAGCGCGACCTTGAGCCGCTCCTTCGTGCGCACCAGGTGGTGGTGCACGGCGGAGACCAGCAGCAGCGACGGGATCGGCGCCATCCGGTGGTCGGAGTCGCGGTCGGACAGCACGATGATGCGCGCGCCGGCGGCGATCGCCTCGGACGCCTCCCGGCGCACCCGTTGGACGGCGTTGGCCAGCGCGAGCCCACCACCGTCCACTTCGTACAGTCCACTGAGGACGGTGCAGGCGAAGCCGGGCAGGTCCCCGTCGTCGTTGATGTGGATGAGCTTGGCCAGCTCGTCGTTGTCGATGACCGGGTACGGCAGCTCGATGTGCCGGCAGGACGCCGGACCCGGTTCGAGCAGGTTCTGCTCAGGGCCCATCACCCGCGACACCGAGGTGACGATCTCCTCGCGGATCGCGTCCAGCGGCGGGTTGGTGACCTGGGCGAAGTGCTGCTTGAAGTAGTCGTAGAGCAGCCGGGGGCGCTGCGACAGCGCGGCCACCGGGGTGTCCGAGCCCATCGAGCCGATCGGCTCCGCGCCGTTCACGGCCATCGGGGTGAGCAGGATCCGCAGCTCCTCCTCCGTGTAGCCGAAGGTGAGCTGCCGGCGCACCACCGAGTCGTGGCTCTGCACCACGTGCTCGCGGTCGGGCAGGTCGGCCAGCTTCAGCAGGCCCGCGTGCAGCCACTCGTCGTAGGGCAGCTGCGCGGCCAGCTCGGCCTTGACCTCGTCGTCGTCGACGATCGTGCCCCTGGCGGTGTCCACCAGGAACATCCGGCCCGGCTGGAGCCGACCCTTGGCCACCACCTGGTCCGCGGGCACGTCGAGCACGCCGGTCTCGCTGGCGAGCACCACCCGGTCGTCGGCGGTGCGCCACCACCGGGCCGGGCGCAGACCGTTGCGGTCCAGCACCGCGCCGACCAGCGTGCCGTCGGTGAAGGTCACGCAGGCCGGGCCGTCCCACGGCTCCATCAGGCTGGCGTGGAACTGGTAGAACGCCCGCCGCGCCGGGTCCATCTCGACGTGGTTCTCCCACGCCTCCGGGATCATCATCAGCACCGCGTGCGGCAGGCTGCGCCCACCCAGGTGCAGCAGCTCCAGGACCTCGTCGAAGGAGGCCGAGTCGGAGCCCTCCGGCTCGCAGATCGGGAACAGCCGGGACAGGTCGCCGGGGACGAGGTCGCTGGCCAGCAGCGCCTCCCTGGCCCGCATCCGGTTCCGGTTGCCGCGGATGGTGTTGATCTCGCCGTTGTGCGCGACGAACCGGAACGGGTGCGCCAGCGGCCACGACGGGAACGTGTTGGTGGAGAACCGGCTGTGCACCAGGGCGATCGCCGAGGTGAGCCGCTCGTCGGTGAGGTCGGGGAAGAACGCGGGGAGCTGGCCGGTGGTCAGCATTCCCTTGTAGACCAACGTCCGCGCGGACAGCGACGGGAAGTAGACGCCGCAGCCGGCGATGACGCTCTCGTGCTCGGCCCGCTTGCGCAGGCAGAACGCGAGCCGGTCCAGGGCGATGCCGGCCGGCGCGGCGTCGTCGGACGCGCCGGGGGCGGGCAGGTTGGCCCCGGCCACGAACAGCATCGCGAAGTGCGGCATGCACGCCCGGGCCGTGGGGCCCACGTCGGCGGCGTCCGCGTCGACCGGCACGTCGCGCCAGCCGAGCACGCGCAGCGACTCCTGCCCGGCGATCTTCTCGACGAGCCGGACGGCGGCGGCGCGCCGCTCGGGGTCCTGCGGCAGGAACGCGATGCCCGCGGCGTAGCGGTGCTCGCCTTCCGGGCCGGGCGTCGGCAGGGCGATCCCCAGCTCCGCGGCCTCGGCGCGCAGCAGTTCATCGGGGAGCTGGAGCAGGATTCCGGCGCCGTCACCGCTGGTCGGCTCGGCGCCCGCGGCGCCGCGGTGCTCCAGGTTCGCCAGCGCGGTGAGGGCGTCCACCACGATCCCGTGGGACCGTCGGCCACGGACGTCCGCGACCATCGCGACACCGCACGCGTCCCGCTCTTCACGCGGGTCGTACAGGCCGGTCGGGCCGGGGAGGGCGGAGAAGATCACGGGCAGACCTCCTTCGTCGTCCTCGGGCTCCGCTCACCGGGAGCGGAGCTCCATGGGTGGGGATGGACGGGACGACGATGGCCCGCAAGGAAAGGCCCGCGAGACAACCGCGGGCGACGTTGCGGCGACTGTAACAGCCAGGAAACCGCAAATCACCCCCTCATGAGTGAACCTGCCCATGCGGGTGTAACGATTTGAGTGACCTGAACGACAAAGCACCCGACACACGCCCCGCCGCGGACCGCGGGTCCGCACGGCGGCGGCGCGCTCTCGTTCACCCTACGTCCTGGTAACGTTCCCCCGCTGACGACCGGTGGGGTGGCGAGGCTCCCACCGCTGGTCAGCGGCGTCGCGTGGCAGCGGAGCCGGGTGGTCCCGGCCCCGTCGAACCCGCAACGGAAGTGCCGCGCCGCGGCCACTCCCCACGGTGTCCGGCCGAGGTCGGCTGCCCGCGCGCCGAGACCGAACCACCGCGCGAGCGAGGTCGCGGCGCCCACCGCCTCGTCCGCGGGCCGCGTCCCGCCCGCCGACCGACTGACGAGGAACTATGACCGGGCACTCCACCCACCCTGGACGTCGCACGCGCGGCCGCCGGCTGGTCGCCGGCGTCGTCGCCCTGTTCACCCTGGCCGGGCTGACCGCCTGCGCCAACCGCGAGCAGGCCGCCGACCCGGGCGCCACCAGCTCCGCCCCCACCTCCACCAGCGCGTTCCCGGTCGAGGTGTCCGTGCCCGGCGGCCGGCCGGTCCGGCTGGAGAAGAAGCCGCAGCGCATCGTCTCGCTCAGCCCGACGACCACCGAGATGCTGTACGCCGTCGGCGCGGGCAAGCAGGTCGTGGCGGTGGACAAGCTGTCCAACCACCCGGCCGAGGCGCCCAGGACCGAGCTGTCCGGCTTCAACCCCAACGTGGAGGCCGTCGCCGGCCAGACCCCCGACCTGGTGGTCGCCTCCGACGACCGCAACAACCTGGTGTCCGGGCTGGCCGCGGTGAAGGTGCCGGTCCTGCTGCTGCCGGCCGCGACCACCCTGGACGGGACCGCCGAGGAGCTGCGGGCGCTGGGCAGGGCCACCGGGCACGCGGCCGAGGCCGACGAGGCGGCCCGCGGGATGCGGTCCGAGATCGAGAAGATCGTCAGGGACACCCCGAAGCCGGCCAGGCAGCTCAGCTACTACCACGAGCTGGACAGCAAGCTGTACTCCGTCACATCGAAGACCTTCATCGGACAGGTCTATGCCATGTTCGGGCTGCGCAACATCGCCGACGCGGCCAACTCGGCGGCCGGCGACTACCCGCAGCTGTCGGCCGAGCACGTGGTCAACGCCAACCCCGACCTGGTCTTCCTCGCCGACCTGGAGACGCCGCAGGCCGTCGCGGCCCGCCCGGGCTGGCAGGGCGTGACCGCCGTCCAGCGCGGCCACGTCGTGTCGCTGGACCCGGACACCGCCTCCCGCTGGGGGCCGCGCGTGGTCGAGCTCGTCCGCCAGGTCGCGGCCGCGGTCGCCAAGGCCGGGAAGTAGACCCCGAGAAGCCGGCCCTGGAACAACCAGGGCGAACAAGCAGCCAGGGCGAGCAGACAGGGAAGCAGGCGCCGGGCCGGTGCGGGAGGGACCTGACCCTCCCGCACCGGCAGGCCGCCACCTCATGATGTCGACGACCTCTCACACCTCCGACCACCCTCCGGGCGCGCGGGAGCGCCTGCCCAGGGCGACCCGGCTCTCGGCGCGGCACGTGGCGCTCGCCGCGGCGCTCGTGGCCGCCGTCGCCACCGGCTCGGTGCTGCTCGGCGCGATCGACCTCGGCTGGCAGCGGGTGCTGGGCGAGGTGGTCGCCCAGCTCACCGGCGGCACGTCGCCGCTGTCCGAGCGCGAGGCGGCGATCCTGTGGCAGCTGCGGGTGCCGCGGGTCGTGCTCGCCGGCCTGGTGGGCGCGGCGCTGGCCGGCTCCGGAGCCGCCTACCAGGGCGTGTTCCGCAACCCGCTGGCCGACCCCTACCTGCTCGGCGCGGCGGCCGGCGCCGGGCTGGGGGCGACCCTGGTCCTGGTGGTGGCGCCCGGCGCCGGCCACGGCGCGCTCGGCCCGCTGCCGCTGGCCGCGTTCGTCGGGGCGGTCGGCGGGGTGGCCCTGAGCTGGGTGCTGGGCCGCTCCGCCGGCAACGGCACGGCGACGCTCGTGCTGGCCGGCGTCGCGGTGAGCGCGTTCCTCACCGCCGCGCAGACGTTCGTCCAGCAGTTGCGCGGCGAAACGCTGCGCGAGGTCTACACGTGGATGCTCGGCGGCCTCGGCACCACCGGGTGGGACGAGGTGCTCGTCGTGCTGCCCTACCTGGCGGCGGCCGCGGTCGTGCTGTGCCTGTCCGGCCGGCTGTTGGACCTGCTCGCGCTGGGCGACGAGGAGGCCGGCGCGCTGGGCCTGCGGCCCGGGGTGGTCCGGGTCGTGGTGCTCGCGGCGGCCTCGCTGGCCACGGCGGCGGCGGTCGCGGTGAGCGGTCTGATCGGGTTCGTGGGCATCGTCGTGCCGCACCTGGTGCGGCTGGCGGTGGCCGGGAGCTACCGCGTGGTGCTGCCGCTGTCGTTGCTGGGCGGCGCCGGGTTCCTCGTGCTGGCCGACACGGTGGCCAGGACCGTGCTCGCGCCGGCCGAGCTGCCGGTCGGCGTGATCACGGCGTTCGCCGGCGCGCCGTTCTTCGCGCTGGTGCTGCGCAGGACGAGGGGACGGGTGCGATGACGGTGGCGGCGGACGGCTCCGCGCTCGAACTCCGGGGGCTCAGCGCCGGCTACCGCGGCCGGTGGGTCGTGCGGGACGTCGACGTCGCGGTGCGCCGCGGTGCCTGGGTGGCGGTCATCGGCCCCAACGGGGCCGGCAAGTCCACCCTGCTCAAGGCGGTCGCCGGCCTGGTGGACCACACCGGGGAGGTGTTGCTGCACGGCGAACCCCTCTCCCGGCTGGGACCCCGGGCGCGGGCCAGAGCCGTCGGGTACGCGCCGCAGACGCCCGAACTGCCCGAGGGGCTCACCGTCACCGACTACGTCCTGTTCGGCCGCACACCCCACCTCGGGCCGCTGGCCAGGGAGAGCCGCGCCGACCTGGAGATCGTCGCCGACGCCCTGGACCGGCTCGACCTGAGCGCGCTCGCGCACCGGCCGCTGCGGACGTTGTCCGGCGGCGAGCGGCAGCGGGCGGTGCTCGGCCGCGCGCTGGCCCAGCGGGCCGACCTGCTGCTGCTCGACGAGCCGACCACCGGCCTGGACATCGGCCACGCGCAGGCGCTGCTCGACCTGGTCGACCACCTGCGCAGGGCGGACGGCACCACGGTGGTGAGCACCCTGCACGACCTGACGCTGGCCGCCCAGTACGCCGACGAGCTGGTCCTGGTCGACCGGGGCCGGGTGGTGGCCGCCGGCCCACCGGCCGACGTGCTCACGGCCGAGTTGCTCGCCGCCCGCTACGCGGCCCGCGTCACGATCCTCACCACTCCGGACGGCGCTCCGGTCGTCGCGCCCGTCCGCTGACCGGGCGACCGCAGGCGGCCCGACGCGACGCGAGGCGATGGAGACGACGCGCTCGGGGCGCGTCGGCGACCAAAACTCACTTCGTACAGAATGTACAGTTTTCGCATGAGCACGACGCCGTACGAACTCCCGCTGACCGAGGCGCGCGCCCGGCTCGGCGAGTTGGTGGACGAGGCCGAGCACACCGGGCGGGTCACGTACCTGACGCGCCACGGCCGGCGCGCAGCGGCGATCGTCCCGGTGGCGATGGTCGACGGGGACGAGCTCGCGGACCGGCTCGCCGTCCGCGAGGCGACGATCGCCGAGGTCATGACCGAGGAAGCGGAGCTGATGAGGAGGCTGGCCGAATGAGCGGGGACCCGCGTTACCCCACCCTCGACGACGCGGTCGCGCTCGCCACCGCGTTCCTCGGCGAACCTCCGGAAGTGCGCGACTGGGGCATGCTCCAGGCGGCGCTGGACCGCCCCCGGACGACGTTGTTCGGCGCGGACGCCTATCCCGAGCTCGCGGACAAGGCCGGGGCGCTGCTGCACTCCCTCGCGCGCAACCACCCGCTGATCGATGGGAACAAGCGGCTGGCCTGGATCAGCGTCAAGTACCTCGTCCGCCTGAACGGGCACAACATCCACCTCCCGAGCACCGACGACGGCTACGACCTCGTGATCTCGGCCGCCGAGGGGACGGCGGACGCCGCCGGGCTCTCCCGGACGATCGGCGGGTGGATGAGGCCGCTGCCCCAGCGGTGAGGGCGGGCTCGCCGACCCCCCAGGGGTTGGCGAGCCCGCCCTCGTGCGGCCAGACGCGGCGTCAGCGCGCCTTGGCGGGCTCCTGGGACGGGCGGTCGGCCTCGGCATCACCGGAGCCGGCGTCCGAGCCGGCGCCGGGGCCGTGCTCCGCCCGCATCAGGGCGTCGACGTCGACCAGGTCCGGCTTGTCCAGCACCGCGCGCAGCCGGGCGAGGTCCAGCGCCCCCTGCCAGCGGGCCACGACCATGGTCGCCACGCCGTTGCCGACCAGGTTGGTCAGGGCGCGGGCCTCGGACATGAACCGGTCGATGCCCACGATCAGGGCGATGCCCACCACCGGGATGGTGTCGCCGAAGGCCTGCAGCGACGCGGCCAGCGTCACCAGGCCGGCGCCGGTCACCCCGGCCGCGCCCTTGCTGGACAGCAGCATGAACAGCAGCAGGCCGAGCTGGGCGCCGATCCCGACCTCGTGGCCGGTGGCCTGGGCGATGAAGATCGCGCCCATGGTCAGGTAGATGCAGGTGCCGTCCAGGTTGAACGAGTAGCCGGTGGGGATGGTCAGGCCCACCACCGACTTCTGCGCGCCCGCCGCCTCCAGCTTCACCAGCACGCGCGGCAGCACCGACTCGCTGGAGGACGTGCCGAGCACGATCAGCAGCTCGTCCTTGAGGAAGCGCACGAACTTGACGACGCTGAACCCGGCCAGCCTGGACACCACGCCCAGCACGACGAACACGAACAGCGCGCAGGTCAGGTAGAAGGCGCCCATCAGGTACGCGAGCTTGGTGAGCACCTCGTTGCCGTACTTGCCGACGGTGAACGCCATGCCGCCGAAGGCGCCGATGGGCGCCGCGTACATCACGACCTTGATCACGCCGAACATGACCTTGGCCGTGGTGTCCAGCGCGTCCACCACCCGGCGGCCCCGCTCGCCCATGCCGGCGACGGCCACGGACACCAGCACGGCCAGCACCAACACCTGGATGAGCTGGTTGTCGGTGAAGGCGCCGAGGAACGACTTCGGAATCAGGCCGAGGATGAACCCGGTGAGCCCGCCGGCCTCCGCCTCGCCGGCCTTCTTGATCGTCTCGGCGGCGGCCTTCTCGTTGACCACGATGCCCAGGCCGTCGCCCGGCCGCAGCACGTTGACCACCACGAGCCCGATGGCCAGCGCCACGCTGGTCATCGCGGTGAAGTAGCCGATGGTGCGCAGGGCCAGACCGCCGGCCTTGGCCAGGTTGCCCAGCCCGGCGATGCCGACCACGACCGTGCAGAAGATGGTGGGCGCGATCACGATCTTGACCAGGTTCACGAACAGGTCGGCCAGCCACTTCATCTGGGCCGCCTGCTTCGGGAACCCGATGCCGACCAGCACGCCCAGCGCGATCGCCGCGAGAACCCAGAAGTACAGGTGCCGGTAGAACTTCCTGCGTGGCTTCGTCACGCCGTCGGGGGTGCCGCCCACTGATCCTCCTCACCGGTCCGGAGCACGTTCTCCGGCCGGTGATGCTGGTTACACCCGCCTCAGTGCGGCAAGTCACACAGCGGAAACTTGGGACTGCCCTGACATTGCCGCAACCGACGCGTAACCGGGGGCGGGGCGGCGCTCAGAGGTGTTCGAGCTGGTGGCGGGCCCACACGGTGACGAACCCACCGGTGTCCAGGCGCACGCGGCACTGGACGTCGACCCGCAACCGGGGGCTGCGCGCCCGGCGCAGCGACTGGAGGTCGGTCCCGGCCTCGTCGGCCGGCGGCGGACCGAAGACGATCACCCGCTCGGTGCGCTGCACGGTGCCCTCCAGCCCCGCCGGCAGCCAGCAGTCCTCGGTGAGCGGCAACTCCACGGCGAGGCGGCAACGATCTCCCTCGCGGAACACGTCCCCAACGTCCCTTCCCAGCCCCGCCGGCCCGTTCACCTCCCCGGGTGGGGCCGACCGGCCGATCCGCCCCTCACCCCTGACGACGCGCGAGGCGGATCGACGTTCCGGTCGGGCGGTCGCTGCCACCCGAACAGCCCAAACCCGCGTCGACCCGGGTTAGCCTCCGCCCCGTGGACAGGACAGCCAGTCGCCGCGCGGTGCTCCTCGGCGCGGTGGGGGTGGCAGGGGGGGCGCTGGCCGGCTGCGCCGCGCCCGCCGCTCCCGTCCCGGAGGAGCTCGTCCTGTCCACCGGCCCGCAGGGCGCGGTGTTCCGGGAGATCGGCGCCGCCCTCGCGGCCGCGCTGGCCGACCACCTGCCGCGGACCAGGGTGGTCGCGCGGGAGAGCAGCGCCTCGGTCGAGAACCTGAACCGGCTGGCCGCCGGCGAGGCCCAGCTCGGCCTGGCGTCCCTGGACGCCGTGATGACCGAGCCGGGTCGACGGCCGCCCGGCCTCAGCGCGGTCGGCCGGCTCTATGACAGCTTCCTGCACCTGGTGGTGCCGGCCGGGTCGGGCGTGCGCGCGCTGGCCGACCTGGCCGGCCGGCGGGTGGGGGTGGGGCTGGCCCAGTCGGGGACCGCGTTCACCGTGCGCCGCCTGCTGCCCCTGACCGGGTTGCGGTTCCAGGAGGCGCGGCTGAGCCAGGCCGACGCGGCGAACGCGCTCGCCGCCGGCGACCTCGACGGGTTCCTCACGCTCACCGGCATCCCCACCCCGGCCATCAGCCAGCTCGCCGCGCGGGTGCCGGTTCGGCTGGTCCCGTTGGCGGAGGAGGCGGTGGCGCTGGCCAACGCCCACCCCGGCCCCTACGTGCCGGCGACCATCCCGGCGACCACCTACCCGGAGGTGCCGCCCTGCCCCACGGTCGCGGTGCCGAACCTGCTGCTGGCCAGGGACGACCTGCCCGCCCCCGTCGTCGAGACGGTGACCGACACCGTCTTCACCGACGCGTCCCGCATCGCCGCCGGGCACCCCGAGGCCCGGCGGATCAACGTCCGCACCGGCATCGCGACCGGCCCGGTGCCGCTGCACGCGGGGGCGGCGGCCTGGTTCCGCTCCGCCAAGCGCTGACCGGCGCCGCGGGCACCACCGTCACCGCCGTCACCGCCGGAGCCGCACCACGACGTCCAAGCCGTGCGGGGTCGCCGGGCGCAGGCTCAACTCCCCGCCGGCGCCGGCCACCAGCTCGGCGACGATGGCCAGGCCGAGGCCGGTGCCCGGCACGTTCTGGTGCCGGGGCGAGCGCCAGAACCGGCGGGTCGCGGCCGCCCGCTCCTCGGCGTCGAGCCCGGCCCCGTCGTCGACGACGTGCAGCACCACCGCGTCGTCGACGGGTTCGGCCCGCACCTCGACCCGGGTGCCGCCGGAGAGCCGCAGGGCGTTGCCGACCAGCTCGTCGAGCACGCTGCCCAGCCCGCCGGGCGGCGCGAGGACCCGGAGCCCGGCCGGCACCTCGACCCGCAGCGCCATGCCCGCCTGCCCGGCCTGGGCGTGCCAGCCGGGCTCGTGCGTGGCCACCAGCGCGTCCACCTCCACCGGCTCGGCCGCCGCCGCGCTGTCCAGCCGGGTCGCGGCCAGCAACGCGTCGAGCACCCGGCCCATCTCGGCGGTCTCCTCCACCGCGAACTGGTGCGCCTGCCGACCGGCCGCCCCGACCAGGTGCGGCTCCAGGTTCTCCACGGCCAGTCGCAGGCTCGCCAACGGGTTGCGGAGCTGGTGCGAGGCGTCGGAGACGAAGGCCCGCTGCCGGCGCAGCGCCCGCCCCACCACCTCGACCATCGCGTTGAACGACCGGGCGAGCCGGCGCAGCTCGGGCGGGCCGTCCACGTCGGCCCGCACGTCGAGCCGGCCGCCGGCCACCTCGGCGGTGGCCTCGTCCAGCCGCCGGACGGGGCGCAGCACCCACCACGACACCGGCCAGGCCACCGCGACCAGCCCGAGCAACGGCACCAGCCCGACCAGCGCCAGCAGGCCCCACTCCCGCCACACCTGGCCCCGGAGCCCGTCGGTGGGCGAGACGGTGACGACGGCGGCCACCACCTCGCTGTCCCTGCCCACCGGCTCGACCACCACCAGCGAGCCGGACCGCCACGGCCACACCACCTCGGGCGCGTCCGGCCGGTAGCCGGCGAACGCCGCGTCCAGCCCGGCGACCGCGTCCGAAGTGGACAGATCCACCGAGTCCCTTGAGGACAACAGGACGCGCCCGCCCGGGGCGACCAGCGCGGCGGGAATGCCGTAGAGCTCGTCGTACCGCGCCAGTTCGTCCCGCAACGCGGTGGTGCGCCCCGAGGCCAGGGCGTTCTCCGCCAGCGAGGCGAACCGGCCCGCGTCCGCCAGCCGGTCGAGGTAGGTGGACTGCGTCTCGCGCTGCGCCACCGCGACCGCGAGCGGCACCCCCAGCGCTCCGGCGAGGAGCACCAGCAGCGGCAGCAGCACGAGCAGCAGGCGTCGCAGCACCTAACCGTCCACTTTGGCCAGTCGGTAGCCGACGCCCCGCACCGTCTCGATCCGCACCCGCTGACCGAGTTTGCCGCGCAGCGCGGCGATGTGCGTGTCCAACGTGCGGGAGGGAGCCTCCCAGGTGGACTGCCACACCTGGTCCACGATGCGGTCCCGGTGGACGACGCTGCCGGCGTGCGCCGCCAGCATCGCCAGGACGTCGAACTCCTTGCGGGTCAACGACAACGCCTGCCCGGAGACGGCCGCGCTGCGCGCTCCGGTGTCCAGTTCCAGCTCGCCGACCCGGAGCACCGAGCCGGCGGGCGCGCCGGCCCGGGCGGCCCTGGTCCGCCGCAGCACCGCCTCCACCCGGGCCAGCAGCTCCGCGGTGCCGAACGGCTTGACCACGTAGTCGTCGGCGCCGCTGCGCAGCCCGGCGACCCGCTCGCGTTCCTCCCCTCGCGCGGTCACCGCGATGACCGCGGTGCTCTCGGCGCGGCGCAGGCGACGCAGCACTTCCAGCCCGTCGATGTCGGGCAGGCCGAGGTCGAGCAGCACAACGTCGGCCGGGGCGGCCCGCAGGGCGGCCGCGCCGGTCCCGACCCGGTGCACCTCGTAGCCGGCGTGCTGGAGCGCCATCACCAGGCCACGTGCCACCCGGTCGTCGTCTTCGACGACGAGGATGCGCATGACTGCCGATCGTAGGTCGTGCCGGGCCGGGCTGAGGCCAACCGGCACCACCCCCGCCAGGTCAGACCCCGGTCATCCCGGTGGGCCACCGAGCACGGCAGCGGTTCCGCGACGGCGCGCGGACTCGCCGTGCACTCAGCTCGCCGGGCCGTTGGTCCGCGTCTCCGGTCGGGGCTCCGCGCCTCCCTCAACCGTCTTCTCGACCGCCTTCTCGGCCGGCTGGCCGGCATCCGGGGTGGGACCGGACGCGGGCTCGCCGGGCTTGTCCTTGGCGGTGCCGTCGGCCCCAGCACCGGCGGTTCCGCCCGGCGTGGTAGTGGCCGGTGTGGTGGCGGCCGGTGTGGTTTCGGCCGACGCGCCGTCGATGGCGGCGGTGTCGCCTTCAGCCGCGACCGGGGGCAGCTCCTCCCGCGAACCACGCACCAAGAGCAGGTACGCGACGGCGGCGAGGAACACCACGATCGACGTGATGACGTTGATCCGCAGGCCCAACACCATCGTCGCCTCGTCGGTGCGCATCATCTCGATCCAGCACCGGCCCGCCGTGTAACCCGCGACGTAGAGGGCGAACACGCGGCCCCGACCCATCCGGAACTTCCGGTCCGCCCACACCAGCAGCAGTGCGACGCCGAGGTTCCACAGCAGCTCGTAGAGGAACGTCGGGTGGACGATCTTCTCCGGCGTGTGGTTGAGGGCGACCCCGCCGAGCGGGTCCTCCAGCCCGGTCGCCTCGTCGATCCGGGTGTAGATCTCCAACCCCCACGGCAGGGTGGTCGGGCCGCCGTAGAGCTCCTGGTTGAAGTAGTTGCCGAGGCGGCCGACCGCCTGCGCGGTCACCAGGCCCGGGGCGATCGCGTCGGCCACCACCGTCAGCGGGATGCCCCGCCGGCGGCAGGCGATCCACGCGCCGAGCGCGCCCAGGGCGACCGCGCCCCAGATGCCCAGTCCGCCCTGCCAGATCTTGAGCGCGTCCAGCGGGTTCTTGCCGGGCCCGAAGTACTTGTGCCAGTCCGTGGCCACGTGGTAAAGCCGACCGCCGACCAGGCCGAACGGCACCGCGAACACCGCGATGTCGGTGATGGCGCCGGACTGGCCGCCCCGGGCGACGAACCGCTTCTCCCCCCACCAGATCGCCACGACGATGCCGGCGATGATGCACAGGGCGTAGGCCCGGATCGGGATCGGGCCGAGGTGCCAGACACCGCGGTCGGGGCTCGGGATGGTGGCGAGGAAGGCCGTCAGACTCACGGCCACCACCGTAGCGACCGCGGCCAGCGCTCCCGCACGACGGACTCCACCGCCGCCCCCAATCGTTACTGACGCCGCTCCGCGAGGTCGAGCGCCAGCGGGAACGGCCGCTCCACCCGGAGTCGCCCGTCCCGGGACCGGCCGACCTCGCGATAGCTGCCGCCGCGCAGGTCGAAGGCGACGATGACGGGTGGCTGGGGCCGGGACCCCGGGTCCGCGAACAGGAAGTGCGGAATCCCCGCCTCGGTGTACAACTCGCGCTTCAGCGTCAGGTCGTAGACCCGGGTCGAGGGGGACGCGACCTCGACGGTGAGCAGCACCTGGTCGCCCGGGAAGCAGACGACGTCGGCGCCGGGCTCCGTGACCACCGCCAGGTCCGGAACCAGCAGGCGGGGACCCGACAGGACCACGTTCACGCCCCACAGCGGCTCGTAGTCCGCCGGGGTGTCGGTGTCGAAGGCGGACAGGAGCCGTCGCAGGACCCGCTGGTGTCTCGTTCCCAGCGTCGGGCTCACGACCAACGCGCCATCGACGAGCTCCACGCGATGCCCCCGGTCCTCGGGGAGCGCCAGCACCTCGTCGAGGGTTCAGGGCTCCGCGCGGTGCGGGAACGGGAGCGCGGGCAGGGTCATGACCGGTCGCCTCCACGGCTCGGCCCGGCAGGGCTCGGGATGTCAGAAAACGCTCGTTCGTCGACATACCGCGACCCTGCCGGGACGGACCGACAGAAAAGCCCCCCGCTCAGCGCCTCCGGCGCGAGATCACCCGGTCGCGGCGACCCGGCGGCGGACGCCCTCGGCGAGCTCGGCGGCGAGGGCCCGCACCGCGGCCTCGCCCCCGTCGCCCGGGTCCCGCGCGACCTGGGACACGAACGCCGAGCCGACGATGACCGCGTCCGCGAACCCGGCGACCTCGGCCGCCTGGGCGCCCGAGCGCACCCCGAGCCCCACCCCGACCGGCAGGTCGGTGTGCGCGCGGACCCGGGCGACCAGCTCGGGCGCGGCGTTGCTGACCGCGTCCCTGGCGCCGGTGACGCCCATGGTGGACGCCGCGTAGAGGAAGCCGCTGCTGGCGGCGGCGGTCATGGCGATCCGCTCCTCGGTGGAGGACGGCGCGACCAGGAAGATCCGGTCCAGGCCGTGCTCCGTGCTGGCCGCCAGCCAGTCCTCGGCCTCGTCCGGGATCAGGTCCGGCGTGATCAGGCCGAGCCCGCCGGCCGAGGCGAGGTCCCTGGCGAAGGCGTCGACGCCGTACCGGAACACCGGGTTCCAGTAGGTCATCACGACCGCGTGCCCGCCGGCCGAGGCCACCGTCTCCACCACGGAGAACAGGTCCCGCAGCCGGAACCCGTTGCGCAACGCCCCCTCGGCGGCCGCCTGGATGGTCGGCCCGTCCATCACCGGGTCCGAGTAGGGCACGCCGACCTCGACCAGGTCGCAGCCGGCGTCGAGCATCGCCGACAGGACGCGGCGCGAGCCCTCGACGGTCGGGAACCCGGCGGGCAGGTAGCCGACCAGGGCGGCGCGGCCCTCGGCCCTGGTCGCCTCGAAGAGCTGGTCCAGTCGCGACATCAGGCCTCTCCCCGCTCGTTGCTCCCCCGGCCGGCGGCGCTGGCGCCGGCGTCGTCGGCGTTGTCGGTGTTGTCGGTGTTGTTTTCTGACAACCCGAACCACGCCGCCGCCGTGTCGACGTCCTTGTCCCCCCTGCCGGACAGGTTCACCAGGACGACCGCGCCCTCGCCCAGCTCGCGACCCAGCTCCAGCGCGCCGGCCAGGGCGTGCGAGGACTCGATGGCCGGGATGATGCCCTCGGTGCGGGACAGCAGCCGGAACGCCGCCATCGCCTCGGCGTCGGTCACCGGCCGGTACTCGGCCCGCCCCTGGTCCTTCAGCCAGGAGTGCTCCGGCCCCACCCCGGGGTAGTCCAGGCCGGCGGAGATCGAGTGCGCCTCGGTCGTCTGCCCGTCCTCGTCCTGGAGCAGGTAGGAGCGGGCGCCGTGCAGGACGCCGGGGGTGCCGGCGGTGAGGGTGGCGCCGTGCCGGCCGGAGCCCACCCCCTCGCCGCCGGGCTCGCACCCGACCAGGCGGACCGAGGGGTCGTCCAGGAAGCCGTGGAAGATGCCGATGGCGTTGGACCCGCCGCCGACGCAGGCCACGACCGCGTCGGGCAGCCGGCCGACCCGCTCCAGCACCTGCGCCCGCGCCTCCACCCCGATCACGCGGTGGAAGTCCCGCACGATGAGCGGGAACGGGTGCGCGCCGGCCGCCGTGCCGAGCAGGTAGTGGGTGGTGTCCACGTTGGTCACCCAGTCCCGCAACGCCTCGTTGATGGCGTCCTTGAGGGTCCGGGAGCCGGTGGACACCGGGATCACCTCGGCGCCGAGCAGCCGCATCCTGGCCACGTTCAGCGCCTGGCGCCGGGTGTCCACCTCGCCCATGTAGACGACGCACTCCAGGCCCATCAGGGCGCACGCGGTCGCCGTGGCGACGCCGTGCTGGCCGGCGCCGGTCTCGGCGATGACCCGCTTCTTGCCCATCCGCTTGGTCAGCAACGCCTGGCCCAGCACGTTGTTGATCTTGTGCGAGCCGGTGTGGTTGAGGTCCTCGCGCTTGAGCAGCACGCGGGCCCCGCCCGCGTGCTCGGCGAACCGCGGCGCCTCGGTCAGCAACGACGGCCGGCCGGCGTAGTCGCGGAGCAGGCGCTGGAACTCGCCGACGAACTCCGGGTCGAGCCGGGCCTTGTCGTACTCGGCCGCCAGCTCGTCCAGGGCCGCGATCAACGCCTCCGGCATGAACCGCCCGCCCCAGGGCCCCCAGTGCCCGCGCTCGTCCGGGTCGTGCGGGGTGGGGCGCAGGGCGGAACTCATCGGCATCTCCTGACTTCGTTGACTCGCGACGCCCGCCGACCGGTCCTAGCGGCCGGGTCGCGGGCAGGCCGGGTGGGAACCGGCGGTCACCAGCTGGGTGACGGCCATCCGGGGGTCATCGCTGGTCACCAGGCCCTCCCCGACGAGCACGGCGTCGGCGCCCGCGCCGGCGTAGGCCATCAGGTCGCTCGGTCCCCGCACCCCCGACTCGGCGATCTTGAGGGTCTCGCTGGGCAGCCCGGGGGCGATCCGGCCGAACACGTCCCGGTCGACCTCCAGCGTGCGGAGGTTGCGGGCGTTGATGCCGATGACCTTGGCGCCTGCCTCCAGCGCCCGGTCCGCCTCCTCCTCGGTGTGCACCTCGACCAGCGCCGTCATCCCCAGCGACTCGACCCGGTCGAGCAGCGACACCAGGGCGTTCTGCTCCAGCGCCGCCACGATCAGCAGCACCACGTCCGCGCCGTGCGCCCGCGCCTCGTGCACCTGGTAGGGCGTGACGACGAAGTCCTTGCGCAGCACCGGCACGTCCACCACGGCGCGCACCGCGTCGAGGTCGGCCAGCGAGCCGCCGAAGCGGCGCCGCTCGGTCAGCACGCTGATCATGCGCGCGCCGGCGGCCTCGTAGTCCCTGGCCAGCGCGGCCGGGTCGCCGATCTCGGCGAGCGAGCCCCTGGACGGGCTGGCGCGCTTCACCTCGGCGATGACGCCGACGCCCGGCGCCCACAGCGCCGCGACGGCGTCCCGCGCCGGCTCGGCCCTGGCGGCCCGCTCCTTGATCGTCTCGAACGGCACCAGCGCCTCGCGCTCGGCGAGGTCGGCCCGCACCCCGTCGACGATCGCGTCCAACACGCTCTCGTGTCGCGTGGCCCGCTCGTTCACGCGGCCTCCCCCTCGGCCATGGCGAGCGTGCTCGCGACGATCCCGACAGGCCCGGTGGGCCCTCCGTGCCCGGGGCTCCGCGGGCCCCCCGCACCGGAGCCCGATGTTCGCTGGTCGCGCTCGCTCACGACACTCCCCTTCCCCGCCGCCGGGTCGCCTCTGGATGCTAACCCCGGCCATCCCCCGGTCCGGGCACCGGGTAGCCGAATCCGCCCTGCGTAGCAAGGCCCTTCCCCCTCCTGGCAGCAGGACTGACCAGCTCCGGGGGACGGCCTTGCCCGATCGGCGGGCAGGCCGCTGAACGATCATGAACTCCGGGGGTGGCACCGGTGTCGGCGGGGTGTCAGCGGGCCGCCCGGACCCCCTTCGACACCCCGGGACAGCGGACCCGCCCCCAGCCCTCCAGCACACCCTCCAGTACTGACATCGCTGTCCGATGTCAGCATTCCCCAGGACGCCGTCGCCCGAGGGGTGTTCGCGGAAAGAGGACCCCGGCCGGCCGAACCTCGCGGTCAGTCGGTCCGCTCCCGCCCGGCCGTGGGGTCGTCGCCCGCGTCGAGCGCGTCCCACATCCGGCGCTGCGGGTCCACCGGCCGCGTGCTCGCCGACGGGGTCCGGTACTTCTCCCCCATCCGGGGCATGCGGTGCCCGCGCAGCACGAGCAGCACGCCCGCCGCGAGCACCAGCCCGCCGCCGGCCCCGGCCAGCGCCATGGCCCACGGCCGCTGGGCGTCGGCGTCCCGCACCTTCGCCACCTGCTGCGCGCCGAGGTGGTCGGACCAGCCCGAGCCCGGCCCCGGCTGGAGCACCGTGAGCCACAGCGCCGCGCCGGCGACCACCACGAGCAGCGCCCCGAGGACCCGACGCGCCCAGCCGCCGGTGGCCACGGCCGCGGCGATCGCGGCCAGCGCCAGCAGGGCCAGCGGCACCAGCGCGGGGTTGTGGTCGGCGCCCTCGCGCACCGTGACGCCCACGCCGCCGCCCGGCCGCTCCACCACCTCGGCCAGCCAGGCCAGACGCGAGGAACCCCAGAGCGCCCCGGCGGCGAGCACCAGCAGCAGCACGACGACCCACAGGGGGCGCCGCCCGCCGGCGCCGCCGTCAGGCGTCGCCCCCGCCGTCTTCCCGGTCCCCTCGTCCATCGGACTCCGTCTCCTCACCGCGGTGTCCCGCTCCTGGGCCACCCCGAAGCACCAGTGCCGTCCCCGCCACGACGTGCGCCGCAGCGCCCACGGCGACGAGCAGGCCGAGAAGCTGACCCCACCCGCCCGTGACCATCTCGTCGGCGAACCGCTCCTGGCTCAGGAACCGCGGTCCCGGCCGGGCGGTCAGCGAGGGCCACAGCCGGTCGCACCAGACCGCGAGCCCGAACGCCGCCGACAACGCGCCCACCAGCCGGGCCGGCCACCCGGCGAACCGCGCGGGCAGCGGCAGGCGGGGAACCGCCTGGAGCACCCCGGCTACGACCAGGGACACCCCGAGCAACGCGCAGAGCGGCGGGAGCCACCCGCGCTCCCCCGCCACCGCGAATTCTAGGACGGCCTGGAACGGGCCCGACGAGCCGAAGGACTTCGGCCGGTCGCCCAGCACGCCGACCACGCCGAAGACGGCGGCCAGTGCGGTCCACACCAGCCCGCAACCCGCGGACGCGAGCAGCACGCCGACCACCGGCCGCGCCCGCGGGGCGGAGGGGTCAGACACCCCGCTCGGCCTCCACCGCGGTCGGGCTCCCGTTCCCGTGCGGGGCGGGCGCGACCCCGGTCAGCGGCGTCAGCGGAACCGTCGTGGCGAGTCGGAACGTCTCGGCGGTCGCCACCGCGTTGAGCACGGCCCGCGCCTTGTTCAGGCATTCGTCGTCCTCGGCCGCAGGGTTGGAGTCGGCGACCACGCCGGCGCCCGCCTGCACGTGGGCGACGCCGTCGCGGACCACAGCCGTCCGGATGGCGATGGCGGTGTCCGCGTCCCCGGCGAAGTCCAGGTAGCCGACCACGCCGCCGTACAGGCCGCGCCGCGTCGGCTCCAGCTCCTCGATCAGCTCCATCGCCCTGGGCTTGGGCGCGCCGGAGAGCGTGCCGGCCGGGAAGCACGCCGCGATCGCGTCGAACGCCGTGCGCCCCTCGGCCAGCTCACCGGTCACGGTGGACACGATGTGCATGACGTGGCTGTACCGCTCGACGCGGAAGAAGTCGGCGACGCGCACCGAGCCCGGCCGGCAGACCCGGCCCAGGTCGTTGCGGGCCAGGTCGACGAGCATCAGGTGCTCGGCCCGCTCCTTCTCGTCGTGCAGCAGGTCCTTCTCCAGCAGCAGGTCCTCGTCCGGGTCGGCCGACCGCCACCGGGTGCCCGCGATCGGGTGGGTGGTGGCCTTGCCGTCGCGCACGGTGACCAGGGCCTCCGGACTGGACCCGACGATGTCGAAGCCGTCCAGCCGCAGCAGGTACATGTACGGGCTCGGGTTGGTCGTGCGCAGCACGCGGTAGACGTCGAGCGCGTCGGCCTCGGTCGGGAGGTCGAAGCGCTGGGAGACGACCACCTGGAACGCCTCGCCGGCGCGGATCGCCTCCTTGGCGCGCTCCACGGCCGCCCGGTACTCCTCCGAGGTCCGCCGACGGGTGAACCGGGGCGGCGCGGCGGTGAACGCGACCGCGCTGGGCGGCGTCGGGGTGCACAGCGCGGCGGTCATCGCGTCCAGCCGGGCGACCGCGTCGTCGTAGGCGGCGTCCACTCGCTCGTCGGTGTCGTCCCAGTTCACCGCGTTGGCGATGAGCGTGATGGTGCCCTCGTGGTGGTCCAGCGCGGCCAGGTCGGTGGCCAGCAGCATCACCGTCTCGGGCAGCCGCAGGTCGTCCTCGGCCAGCTCGGGCAGCCGTTCCAGCCGCCGCACGGCGTCGTAGCCGACGTAGCCGACCATGCCGCCGGTCAGCGGGGGCAGCCCGGGCAGCGGGTCGGTGCGCAGCGCCTCGACGGTGGCGCGCAGGGCCTGGAGCGGGTCACCGCCGCCGGGCAGCCCGACCGGGGGGTTGCCCACCCACGCGGCCTCGCCGTCGACGACGGTCAGGGCGGCGGCGCTGCGCACGCCCACGAAGGACCACCGCGACCAGGAACGCCCGTTCTCCGCGGACTCGAACAGGAAGGTCCCCGGGCGGTCGGCGGCCAGCTTGCGGTACACGCCCACCGGCGTCTCCCCGTCGGCGAGCAGCCGCCGCACGACCGGGATCACCCTGCGGCCCGCGGCCAGCGCGCGGAACTCCTCCCGGCTGGGCGAGACCGGCCCGACCCCCAGGGCGGCGCGGACGCCACTGCCATTCGCGCTGAGCATGCGCGTCATTGTGCCCACCCGGGGTCCCCCGCCCGGCTGGCACCCCGGGCGAGGCCCCGGCGCTTCCCACGCAGTGGAACGAACCAGCACCGGACGGCGTTGACCCCACCCCGTCTCCGACCTACATTTCACTATCTGTTGAAAAGGTGTGTGGACGAGCCGGCAACACCCTCCGGCCTGGCCACACGCCCCCCGATCCGACGGACCGAGCCGCCACCGCGCACCGGTCCCGCGCCGGCGAGTACGCGGGGCACGTAGTTCCTCCGATGTGGTCAGCTCGGAACACCGGAGATGATGACGAGGTGGTTGGAGGCGCTGAGCACCGTGACGCCCGCGAGGCGGACGGCGGACGGGACGACGTGGTGGGCGAGCACGACGACGAGGGGCGGGCGGGCGCGGTGAGACCTGATCCTGGTCATGCCCCGGACGCCGCTCTCACCGGCGACGCCGCCCAGGAGAGCGATGCCGGCCAGGAGGAGAGCGCCCCACAGGACCCCGGCGGGGTCCGGCCGCGGCGCCGGGGTCGGCGGCCGGCGGGCGAGGACACCCGGGCCGCGTTGCTGGCGGCCGCCAGGGCCGAGTTCATCGAGCAGGGCTACGACGGTGCGACGGTGCGGGCGATCGCCCGCAGGGCCGGCGTGGACCCGGCGATGGTCAACCACTGGTTCGGCGGCAAGGAGGGGCTGTTCACGGCGTCGGTCATCCGGCTCCCGATCCGCCCGAGCGAGATCATCCGACGGCTGCTGGACGGACCGCCGGACGCCGTCGGCGAACGGATGGTCCGCACCTTCCTCACCGTGTGGGACGCCAGCGGCGGAGGGCAGTTCACCGCGCTTGTCCGCAGCGTCACCGGCACTGAGATGGCGGCCACCGCGCTGCGGGAGGTGTTCGTGCGCAAGGTGTTCCGCCGCGTCGTCGACGAGCTGGGCATGGCGCAGGGCGACCTGCGCGCCACCCTCTGCGGCAGCCAGATCGTCGGTCTGGGCATGGCGCGGTACGTGCTGAAGCTGGAGCCGCTCGCCTCGACCGACATCGAGACCGTGGTCACCGCGATCGCGCCGAACCTCCAGCGCTACATCACCGGGGACATCGGCGTGGCCGACGGCGGATGAGCGCCGGGCCCGCGCAAAGCGCCAGGGCCGCCGGATCTGAAATGATCCGGCGGCCCTGGCGTTAGTAGCGGGGACAGGATTCGAACCTGCGACCTCTGGGTTATGAGCCCAGCGAGCTACCGAGCTGCTCCACCCCGCGTTGACATGGAGAACACTACACGAGCGAACTCAGGAATCCAAAACGGGGGTGCCGCCAGAGGCATCGCCGCTGGTCAGGACCGGTTTTCCAGAATCGGCGCCGGCCTCGGCGGCGAGCAGCACATCGGTGTCGAAACACGTCCTGGTCCCGGTGTGACAGGCCGCGCCGACCTGGTCGACGACCACCAGGAGCGTGTCGCCGTCGCAGTCCAGTCGGACCTCGTGCACGTGCTGGGTGTGCCCGGAGGTCTCGCCCTTCACCCAGTAGCTCTGCCGGGACCGCGAGTAGTAGGTGGCCCGCCGGGTGGCCAACGTGCGCCGCAGCGCCTCGTCGTCCATCCAGGCCACCATCAGCACCTCGCCGGTGCCCCGCTGCTGCGCGACCGCGCACACCAGCCCGTCGGCCGTGCGCTTGAGCCGCGCGGCGATCGCCGGGTCGAGTCCAGGACCGCTCACCGGGCCCCCATCTCCTCGTGGTCCGCCCCCGCACGCGCGGGACCGGTGTTGAGCAACACGAACACGTAGACCTGGGACGCCGCCAGCAGGCCCGAGAGCAGCCGCGCCCACCACGCGCCGCCGCCGAGCGCCAGCAGCAGGTGCAGCACGGCCGCGACACTCGCGACCACCATGCCGACGATCCGCGCGGCGCGGTGCGCGGTCAGCACCGCCGCGCCCGCCGCCACGCCGAGCACGGCCAGCGCACAGGGCAACACGAGCACGTCCGCCCCGCCCTCGGCGCTCCACCGGCCCAGACCGAGCGCCAGGAACGCCAGGCCGGCGCCGGCCAGCAGCGCGCCGGCCACCCGCAGCTCCAGCGGGACGCCGGAGAGCCGGGTCACCGAACCTCCACCCCCGCCGCGCGCAAAGCGCCCTTGACCTCGCCGATGCGGAGCTGACCGAAGTGGAACACGCTGGCGGCGAGCACCGCGTCCGCGCCGACCTCGACCGCCGGCGCGAAGTGGTCCAACGCGCCCGCGCCGCCGCTGGCGATCAGCGGGACGTCCACGACCGCCCGCACCCTGCGCAGCATCTCCAGGTCGAAGCCGGCCTTGGTGCCGTCGGCGTCCATGGAGTTGAGCAGGATCTCGCCGACCCCCAGCTCCTGGCCGCGCTCGGCCCACTCGACCGCGTCGATCCCGGTACCGCGCCGGCCGCCGTGCGTGGTGACCTCGTAGCCCGATGGTGTCGGCCGCTCGCCCTCGGGCACCCGACGGGCGTCCACCGACAGCACCACGCACTGCGCGCCGAACCGCTGCGACGCCTCCCGCAGCAGCTCCGGCCGGGCGATGGCGGCCGTGTTGAGGCTCACCTTGTCGGCGCCGGCGCGCAGCAGCCGGTCGACGTCGTCGGTGCTGCGCACGCCGCCGCCCACGGTCAGCGGGATGAACACCTGCTCGGCGGTGCGCCGCACCACGTCGAAGGTCGTCTCCCGGTCCGAGGAGGACGCGGTCACGTCGAGGAAGGTCAGCTCGTCGGCGCCCTCCGCGTCGTAGGCGCGCGCCAGCTCCACGGGATCTCCCGCGTCGACCAGGTTCGTGAAGTTGACGCCCTTGACCACCCGCCCCTGGTCGACGTCGAGGCAGGGGATGACACGTACGGCGACCGCCATACCCCCAGCCTACGGCCTGCGCTCCCGACCACTGCGCGCGTCACCGCCCCGCGGGTCCGCGTCACCGGGACGGCCGTCGGCGGGCCGAACCCCTGCCAAGATCCACAGTGGTCGGTGCGGGCCGTTGCGGGCGAAGATCACCCACCCGTGGGTTTTTCGTGCTGTCCACCCGGAAGGGCGACCCCGCGCCCCACCGAACTGTCAGACCTCCGTGAGACGTTCAGTAAGGGGGGTCCCCCTTACTCAGGGCTGGAGTCGCGCGCGAGGCGCGGTCTGCCATCGCCGCGCGATCTTCGTCCACTGGCATGGCGGAGGGTGCTGATAGCCGACCAGAATCTGCCGGCCCCGGCCGTCTCCTGATCTCCTGCCGGGACAGACACGACAAGCCCGCCGTGCGCGGAGGTCGCGCACGGCGGGCTGACGACTGTCGGGACCGGACGCCGGAGCGTCCACAGTGGAGGCTCAGGCGGAGCGGACCGCGGCCAACGCCTCGGGAAGCGTGAACGCGCCCGCGTACAGGGCCTTGCCCACGATCGCGCCCTCCACGCCCGGCGCCAGCTCGGCCAGCGCCCGCAGGTCGTCCACACTGGACACACCGCCGGAGGCGATCACCGGGGCGTCCGTGCGGGCGCACACCTCGCGCAGGAGCTCGACGTTCGGGCCGCGCAGCGTGCCGTCCTTACTCACGTCGGTGACGACATAGCGGGAGCACCCGTCGCGGTCCAGCCGCGCCAGCACCTCCCACAGGTCGCCGCCGTCGGAGGTCCAGCCCCGGCCGGCGAGCCGGTGCCCCTCGGCGGTGATCCGCACGTCCAGGCCGACCGCGACGCGCTCACCGTGCTCGGCGATCGCCCGCGCGCACCACGCGGGGTCCTCCAGCGCCGCGGTGCCCAGGTTGACCCGGGCGCAGCCGGTGGCCAGCGCGGCGGTCAGCGACTCGTCGTCCCGGATGCCCCCGGAGAGCTCGACCTTCACGTCCAGTCGACCCACCACGCCGGCCAGCAGCTCGCGGTTGGACCCGCGGCCGAACGCCGCGTCCAGGTCGACCAGATGGATCCACTCGGCGCCGCCCTCCTGCCAGGCGAGGGCGGCCGCCAGCGGGTCGCCGTAGGAGGTCTCGGTCCCGGCCTCGCCCTGCACCAGGCGAACGGCCTTGCCGTCGGCCACGTCGACCGCGGGGAGCAGCGTGAACGTCACGCCCCCACCCTAGGCCGTCCGGCGGAGCGGAAGCGCCCAGGGTCCCCGCGCGAGCCGGGCGCCGGGCGCCAACCCGACGCCCCCAGCCCGTGAACTCAGCCCAGGGACTTCAGCCAGTTGCCGAGGAGGTGCGCGCCGGCGTCGCCGGACTTCTCCGGGTGGAACTGGGTGGCCCACAGCGGGCCGTTCTCGACGGCGGCGACGAAGTCCTCGCCGTGGTGCGCCCAGGTCACCAGCGGCGCGGTGAACGGCGGGTTGGTCTCCAGCTCCCAGCTCCGTGCGGCGTAGGAGTGGACGAAGTAGAACCGGGTGTCCGCGTCCAGGCCGGCGAACAGCTCCGACTCGGCGGGGGCGCGGACGGTGTTCCACCCCATGTGCGGCAGCACGTCGGCGTGCAGGCGCTCCACCGCGCCGGGCCACTCGCCGCAGCCGTCGGCCTCGATGCCGTGCTCCACGCCCCGCTCGAACAGGATCTGCATCCCGACGCAGATGCCGAGCACCGGGCGACCGCCGGCCAGCCGCTCGCCGATGATCCGCTCGCCGCGCACCGCCCGCAGGCCGGACATGCAGGCGGCGAACGCGCCCACGCCGGGCACGACCAGGCCGTCGGCGGCGAGGGCCGCGCGATGGTCGGCGGTCACCTCGACGTCCGCGCCGACGCGGCGCAGCGCTCGCTCGGCGGAGCGGAGGTTGCCTGATCCATAGTCCAGTACGACGACGCGGGGCACCTGACCAGGCTAGCGCGCGTCCTCACGGACCGAGGACCACCTCGCCGGGCGACCGGGGAGCGGGGGTGGAGGCGGGGGCTGGTGTTCACTGGCGACAAGGGCACGCCGCCGGCAACCGGGGTCGGGGTGTGTCGGAGCGGGACTGGTTATTCCCCTTGGCGGTTGCCGACGGCGTGCGGTCTGTGGTGGTGGCGGGTTCGGGTCGGGAGGTCGGTCGGAACGGCTGCGGCGCCTCAGGCGCTCAGAGCCGTCGCGTGGTGGTCGGGGACGCCGTGGTTTCCTGGGCGTCCGGGCTCGCGGCGCTGCCGCCGGTCCTGCCGGTGATCCCGGTCGACGAGGTCGCGCGGTCGTGCTCCGCGGCCCCCGGGTCCCTCGTCCTCGCGATCACCAACACAGCTTGCAACCTCGACCTAGCTAGAGGTCAAGTCGTAGGCTGCTGACCATGGGGAAGCTGCCTGACCTGCTCACCATCGGCGACGTCGCGGCGCGCAGTGGCGTGCCGCACACCGCCCTGCGGTTCTACGAGGAGAAGGGGCTGATCCACTCCGAGCGGACGGGCGGCAACCAGCGGCGGTACCCGAGGGCGGTGTTGCGCAGGCTGGCGTTCATCCGGGCGGCGCAACGGGTCGGCCTGTCCCTGGAGGACATCCGCGCGGCGCTGGGCACGCTTCCCGACGGCCGCACGCCGACCAAGGCCGACTGGGCGCGGCTGTCCCGGCAGTGGCAGGACGAGCTGGACGCCCGGATCGACGCGCTGCAACGGCTGCGCGGCCGGCTGTCCTCCTGCATCGGGTGCGGCTGCCTGTCGTTGAAGTCCTGCCTGCTGCAGAACCCGGACGACGAACTGTCGACGCACGGCCCGGGCGCGCCGAAACTGCGGCCGGCCTCCGAAGGCGGGATCTGAGCCTTCGGATTTCCCTTGCCGGGCAACGACTTTCCGCCCCCCAGAGCGCGGAGCCGAGCTCCGGCTGCTGGCCAAATCCCTGGCGCGAACGGGAGGACCGTGCTGGGCTTCGCCCGATGAACGACAGGAACGACAGGAACGACCTGGTCCGCGTCTCCAAACGGCTGTCCCTGGTGCTGCGGCACCGGCCGGAGACGATCGGCCTGACCCTGGACCCGGCCGGCTGGGTCGCGGTCGACGACCTGCTGGCGGCGCTGGCCAGCCACGGCCGACCGCTCAGCCGGGAACGGCTCGACGAAGTGGTGGCCAACAACGACAAACGCCGGTTCGCCTACGACGGGACGGGCCGGCGCATCCGGGCCAACCAGGGCCACACCGTGCCGGTCGATCTCGGCCTCGCCGCCGTCACCCCACCGCCGACGCTGTTCCACGGCACCGTCGAACGGTTCCTGCCGGCGATCCTGCGCGAGGGCCTGCGCCCCATGCGGCGGCAGGAGGTGCACCTGTCGACCGACCGCGCCACGGCGGTCCAGGTGGGCCGGCGGCGCGGCGAGCCGGTGGTGCTGCGGGTCGACGCCGCCGCGATGGCGGCCGCCGGCCACGAGTTCCGGGTGAGCGCCAACGGCGTGTGGCTCACCCGGTCCGTGCCGGCGGCCTACCTGACCCGGACGCGCTGACGCGGACGCGCTGGGCCGTCACATCATCCACAGCACCGCGCCCGCCCCGGCGAGCACCGCGGCGACCGCCAGCAGGGCGGCGAAGAACTTCATCGACTTCCACGTCACGTACGCGCCGCCGATGAGGAAGCCGGCCAGCGCCAGCAGGCCGATCCAGATCCAGTCCTTGGTCACGGGGTCCCTTTCCGCGTCGTCGGTGCGCCGTCAGTGCGCCGTCGGTGCGCCGTGACCGGCGTCAGCTGCCGTCCAGCAGGCCCTTGGTGGACGGCACGACCCCGCCGAACCGCGGGTCCGGCTCGACGGCGGCGCGCAGCGCCCTGGCGATCGCCTTGAACTGGGCCTCGGTGATGTGGTGCGGGTCGCGGCCGTGCAGCACCCGCACGTGCAGGGCCAGCTTGGCGTGGAAGGCCAGCGACTCGAACACGTGCCGGTTGAGCACCGCCGGGTAGTTGTTGCCGATGACGAAACCGGCCACGGTGTCCGGCTCGCCCACGTGCACGCAGTAGGGCCGGCCGGACACGTCCACGGCCGCGTGCGCCAGCGTCTCGTCCATCGGGATCCAGGCGTCGCCGAACCGGCGGATGCCGGCCGCGTCGCCCAGCGCCTGCCGCAGCGCCTGCCCCAGCACGATCGCCACGTCCTCGACGGTGTGGTGGGCGTCCACCGGGATGTCGCCGGTGGCCCGGACGGTCAGGTCGAACGCCCCGTGCACGCCGAACGCCGTGAGCATGTGGTCGTAGAAGGGGACCCCGGTGCTGACGTCCACCTTGCCGACGCCGTCCAGGTCCAGCTCGACCAGGACCGCGGACTCCTTCGTGGACCGCTCCACCCGCCCCTTGCGGCTCACCGGCTGACCTCCGTACCCGTGCTGCTCTCCCGCGCGCGGAGCGGGTGCTCCGCCGCGATTTCCTTGCTGGCGGCCAGGAAGGCCTCGTTCTCCTCGGGCGTGCCGACGGTGACCCGCAGGTGCCCGGCGACGCCGACGTTCCTGATCAGCACACCCCGGTCCAGGTACGCCCGCCACACGGCGTCGGCGTCGGCGAACTGTCCGAAGAGGACGAAGTTCGCGTCGCTGGGCACGACGGAGAACCCCGTGGCGGACAACGTCTCCGCGACCCGGTCCCGCTCGTCGCTGAGCCGGTGCACCGAGGCCAGGGTCTGGTCGGCGTGCCGCAGCGCGGCCCGCGCCGCGGCCTGGGTCAGCACCGACAGGTGGTAGGGCAGGCGCACGAGCTGCAGCGCGTCGACCACCGCGGGCGCCGCCGCGAGGTAGCCCAGCCGGCCGCCGGCGAAGGCGAACGCCTTGCTCATGGTGCGGCTGACGACCAGCTTGTGCCCGAGCTCGTCGAGCAGCGTGACGGCGCTGGGCCGGCTGGAGAACTCGGCGTACGCCTCGTCCACGACCACCAGGCCGGGCGCGGCGTCGACCAGTCGCCGCACGTCCGCCACCGGCACCGACTGCCCGGTGGGGTTGTTGGGGCTGGTCACGAACACCACGTCCGGCCGGTGCTCGGCGATCACCGCGGCCGCGCGCTCGACGTCCAGCGAGAAGTCGGCCCTGCGCGGCGCCGGCACCCACTCGGTGCGCGTGCCGGCGGCGATGATCGAGTGCATCGAGTAGGACGGCTCGAAGCCCAGCGCCGTGCGACCGGGTCCGCCGAACGCCTGCAGGATCTGCTGCAGGACCTCGTTGGAGCCGTTGGCCGCCCACACGTTCGCCGCCGTCAGGGGCACGCCGGTGGCGCCGGACAGGTAGCGGGCCAGGTCCTCGCGCAGGGCCACCGCGTCCCGGTCCGGGTAGCGGTGCAGCTCCCGCGCCGCCTCCTCCACCGCGCGCGCGACGTCGGCGACCAGCTCGGGCGGCGGCGGGTAGGGGTTCTCGTTGGTGTTCAGCCGGACCGGCACGTCGAGCTGCGGCGCGCCGTAGGGGCTGCGGCCCCGCAGGTCGGCGTTCAGCGGCAGGTCGGCCAGCCGGACCCGGCCGGCGATCGGGTTGTCCGCGGTCACGCCCCGCCCTCCGTCCCCGCGCGCGAGGCGCCGAACCGGGCGGTCACGGCCTGGCCGTGCGCGGGCAGGTCCTCGGCCTCGGCCAGCGCGACGACCTTCGGCGCGACCTCGGCCAGCGCCTCGGCGGTGTACTCCACGACGTGGATGCCGCGCAGGAAGGTCTGCACCGACAGGCCGGAGGAGTGCCGCGCGCAGCCCCCCGTGGGCAGCACGTGGTTGGAGCCGGCGCAGTAGTCGCCGAGCGAGACCGGGGCGTACGGGCCGACGAAGATCGCGCCGGCGGCCCTGACCCGGCCGGCGACCGCGCGGGCGTCCCTGGTCTGGATCTCCAGGTGCTCGGCGGCGTAGGCGTCGACCACCCGCACACCGTCGTCCACAGTGGACACCAGGACGCAGCCGGACTGGCGGCCGGTCAGCGCCGTGCGCACCCGCTCCGCGTGCTTGGTGGCGGCCACCTGGCGCTCCAGCTCGGCGTCCACCGCGTCGGCCAGCGCCTCCGAGGTGGTGACCAGCACACTGGCCGCCAGGGGGTCGTGCTCGGCCTGGCTGACCAGGTCGGCGGCGACGTGCACCGGGTCGGCGGTCTCGTCGGCCAGCACGGCGATCTCGGTCGGCCCGGCCTCGGAGTCGATGCCGATCAGCCCGCGCAGCAGGCGCTTGGCGCCGGTGACGTAGATGTTGCCCGGGCCGGTGACCATGTCCACCGGGGCCAGCTCGGCGCCGTCGGTGTCGACGCCGCCGTGGGCGAGCAGCGCCACGGCCTGCGCGCCGCCGACGGCCCAGACCTCGGTCACGCCGAGCAACGCGCACGCGGCGAGGATGGTCGGGTGCGGGCGGCCGCCGTGCTCGGCCTGCGGCGGCGAGCACACCACGAGCGACTCGACGCCGGCCTCCTGGGCCGGGACGACGTTCATCACCACGCTGGACGGGTAGACGGCGAGGCCGCCGGGGGCGTAGAGGCCGACCCTGGCCACCGGCGTCCAGCGCTCGGTGACCGTGCCGCCGGGCACCACCTGGGTGGTGACGTCGACGCGCCGCTGGTCGGCGTGCACGCGGCGGGCGCGGGCGATGGTCTCCTCCAGCGCCTCGCGCACGGCGGGCGCGAGCTCGTCCAGCGCGCGGGCCAGCTCCTCGGCCGGCACCCGGACCGAGGCCGGTCGCACCCGGTCGAACCGCTCGGCGAACTCCAGCACCGCCTCGACACCGCGTTCCCGGACCGCGTCCACCACCGGCCGGACCTGATGCAGCACCGCGTCCACGTCCACCTCGGCGCGCGGCAGGGTCGCGCGCAGCTCGACGGGGGAGGGGACACGACCGCGCAGGTCGGTTCGGGTCAGCATGGGCGTCCTCAGGGGTCGGGGGCCGGCCACGGGCGGCGGCGCCGGACCCGGGCCACTGGACCGGACCGCTGGACGCTGCCCCTGGCGGCCCCTGGACGACGGGTGGCCGCGCGTCGGTCCGCGGGGATCGACGCTCCCACCAGGGTAAACGGTGCGTCCGTCCGGCCGACGCGGCCTGTCAGTAGCGGGCCGTCACCGTCGCCACCCACGTGGGGGAGCTTCATAACACCTGGTCATTGCACGTCCGACGGCCCTTGCCACGCATCGTGACCGGGCCGCATTCTCCGTGCACAACCCTGCCGTGACTCTCCGTCAACGATCGGAGGCATGATGTTACGCACGCGTCGCAGGCTCGTCGCCGCGGCGGTTGGCGCCTGTCTGTCCCTGCTCGTCCCGCTCTCGGTCGCCGGAGCGGACGCGCGGTGGGCGGGTGGCCAGCCGTCGGCCGGGGCCGACTCGACCCGGCCGGACGACCTGGCCGTGTACCAGGTGCATGGGGCCACCAGCCCGCAGCTGCGCACCACCATCGCCCGGACGGGTGTCGACATCCTGGGGGTGGACGGGGACCGCGTGTCGGTCACCGCCACGCGGGACCAGCTCGCGGCCGTCCAGGCGGCCGGCTTCCGGACCGAGCTGGTGGAGAAGGTGAACCGCGGGGACGGTCCGACCACGTTGGACTTCCCGCCGAGGGACTCGGCCTACCACAACTACTCGGAGCTGACCGCCGAGCTGCGGCAGACCGCGTCGAAGTACCCGTCGATCACGAAGCTGTCCAGCGTCGGCAAGTCGCACCAGGGCCGCGACCTGTGGCTGCTGAAGATCAGCGACAACGCGGCGACCGACGAGGACGAGCCCGAGGTCCTGTTCACCTGCAACCAGCACGCGCGGGAACACCTCACGGTGGAGATGTGCCTGCGGATCGTGGAGCGGTTCACCAAGGGGTACGACAGCGACCCCGAGATCAAGCAGTTCGTGGACACGCGGGAGATCTACGTGATCACCAGCGTGAACCCGGACGGCGCCGAGTACGACATCGCCACCGGCAGCTACCGGGGCTGGCGCAAGAACCGGCAGGGCTCCGGCACCGACCCGAACCGGAACTGGGGCTACAAGTGGGGGTGCTGCAACGGGTCCAGCGGCAGCCCGAGCAGCGAGACCTACCGCGGCCCGTCGGCCTTCTCGGCGCCGGAGACCGCACGGGTGCGCGACTTCGTCAACTCCCGGGTGGTGGGCGGCAAGCAGCAGATCACCGCGCACATCGACTTCCACACCTACTCGGAGCTGATCCTGTGGCCCTACGGCTACACCCACTCCGAGACCGCGCCCGGCCTGACGGCGGAGGACGCCAGGGTGTTCAGCACGCTGGGCAGGGAGATGGCCGAGACCAACGGCTACACCCCGCAGCAGTCCAGTGACCTCTACGTCACCGACGGCTCGGTGAACGACTGGATGTGGGCCCAGCACAAGATCTGGTCCTACACCTTCGAGATGTACCCGCGCACCGGAAGCGGCCTGTCCGGCTTCTACCCGCCGGCCAGCGTCATCCCGAGGGAGACGGCGCGCAACGACCAGGCGGTCGACCTGCTGCTGTCCTACGCCGACTGCGTCCCGCGCGTGATCGGCAAGTCCTGCGACTGACAGCCCGCGACTGACGGCCCTGACACCAGCGCCCGTGCGGCACGCGTTCCGACGCGTGCCGCACGGGCGGTCCCGGTGTCAGTCTCGGGTCTCGGGTCTTGGCTCTCCGGCCGGGTTCGGGTCCCCCGGGTCAGCGCGGTCAGCGCAGGTCGGCGACGGCCGCGACGAAGTCGTCCACCTGCTGGGGCGAGACGAAGTAGTGCGGCGAGGCCCGGACGACGGCGTCCAGCCCGCGGTGCGTCATGTCCAGCAGGGTGGAGGTGGTGCGGCTGACCGTGACGGTCACGCCCCGCTCCCGCAGGGTGTCCCGCACCTTCGCCGCCGGGACGCCGTCGACGGTGAAGCTCACGATCCCGCACCGCTGCCGGCCCAGGTCGCGGACGGTCACCCCGGGCAGCGCGGCGAGCCCGGCGCGGGCCCGCTCCGCCCGGTCCAGCACGGCCTCGGCGATCGCGTCGACGCCGAGGTCCAGCGCGTAGCGCAGCGCGGCGAGCAGGCCGAGCCGGTCGGCGACGCTGTACTCCCACAGCTCGAACACCCGGGCGTCGGTGCGCAGGCGCGCCCGCTGGGGCGCCACCCACTCCGCCCCGTGCAGGTCGACCAGGTGCGGGCGCAGCAGGCCGGACGCCGACTCGCGCACCGCGAGCAGGCCGGTGCCGCGCGGGCCGCGCAGCCACTTCCGGCCGGTCACCGACAGCACGTCCACGCCCAGCTCGTCCATCCGGACCCGGAGCTGGCCGACCGACTGGCAGGCGTCGAGCAGGACCAGCGCGCCGACCTCGTGCGCGGCGTCGGCGACCTCGCGCACCGGGTTGACCAGCCCGCCGTTGGTCGGCACGTGCACCAGCGAGACCAGTCGGACCCGCTCGTCGAGCAGGTCGCGCAGCGCCGCCACGGACACCGCGCCGTGCTCGTCGGACGGGATGGGCTCCACGGTCGCGCCGACGGCGGCCGCCCGGTGCAGCAGGCCCACCGCGTTGCCGGCGTACTCCACCTCGGTCACCAGCACCCGGTCGCCCTCGGCCAGCGGGACCGCGGCGAAGGCGAGGTCCCACGACCGGGTGGCGCTGTCGGTGAAGGCGATCTCCTCGGGCCGGCAGCCCAGCAGCTCGGCGGCCAGGCCGTAGCCCGCCTCGATCTCCTCCGCGTGCTCCGCGGCCGCCCGGTACCCGCCGACCTCGGCCTCCCGCCGCAGGTGCCCGACCACCTCGTCGAGCACCTGCCGCGGCGGCAGCGAGGAGCCCGCGCTGTCCAGGAAGACCTGGTCCCGGCACGCGGGCGTGTCCGCGCGCACGACGTCAAGATCGATCATCCGCCACCCTTCCTCTCGTCGCGCCGCCCGGCGCACCCGCCCTGCCCGTCCCGGGCGGCGGCCGTCAGGGCGCGAAGCGCATCACCCTGTCCGCCCACACGTCGAGCAGGGAGTCGTCGTGGCTGATCGCCAGCACCCCCGCGCCGGTGGCCGCGACGTGCGCCTCGACCACGCGCACGAGCGCGGCGGTGGTGGAGGCGTCGAGCATGGCGGTCATCTCGTCGCAGACCAGGTAGCGCGGGCGCAGCGACAGCGCCCTGGCCAGGCAGGCGCGTTGGAGCTGGCCGTCGCTCACCTCGTGCGGCCGGCGGCGCAGCAGCTCGTCGGTCAGCCCGACCTGGTCGGCCAGCTCGGCGACCCGGTCGGCCACGTCGTCGGCGGCGTGACCGGACGCCAGCATCGGCTCGGCCACCACCTCGCGGAGGGTGAACCGGGGGTCGACCGACAGCCGAGGCTGCTGGAAGACCACGCCGACCGCCGTGCGCTGCTCGCGCGGCGCGGCGTGCCGGAAGCGGCGGACTGGCACGTCGTCCAGCCGCACCTCGCCCGCCCACGGCTCCAGCAGCAGGGTGAGCACCCTGGCCAGCGTCGACTTGCCGCAGCCGCTGGGTCCGGCCAGGCCGAGCACCTCGCCGGGGCGGACCTCGACGTCCACCCCGGTGAGCACGGGCCGTCCCCTGACGTAGCCGGCGACCAGGCCGGCCCCGGTCAGCACGGGCGGCGGCAGGCGACCGCGCGGTCGCCGTGCCGGACCAGCTCGGGCGCGCCGGTGCAGCGGGCGTCCCGTTCGGGGCCGCCGCCGGCGAGCAGGGCGCACCGGGGCGCGAAGGCGCAGCCGTCGGGCAGGGCCGTCAGCTCCGGCGGGTGGCCCGGGATCGGCGTGAACCCGCCCTCGGGCAACGCGCCGAGCAGGCCGGCGGTGTAGGGGTGCCACGGATCGGCGAAGACCCGGTCGGCCGGCCCCAGCTCCACCAGACGGCTGGCGTACATCACGGCCACGTCGGTGGCGACCCGGCGGGCCGCCGCCAGGTCGTGGGTGATCATCAGCACCGCCCTGCCCTCCTCGGCGAGGCCGGCGAGCAGGTCGACGGTGCGGTCGACCAGCGGCCGGTCCAGGCCGGTCGTGGGTTCGTCGGCGAGCACCACCGGCGGGTCGCCGGCCAGCGCCAGCGCGACCGCCACCCGCTGGGCGGTCCCGCCGGAGAGCTCGTGCGGGTACCGGTCGAGCACCGCCGGCTCCAGCCCGACCCGCTCCGCGAGGTGCTCCACCAGGCCGGCCGGGTCGTCCACCCCGGGGCGCAACGCCCGCACGGTCTCCAGGAGCTGGGAGCGCGCGGTGCGCACCGGTGTGAGGTGGGTGGCGGAGGACTGCGGCACGAGGCCGACCAGCCGGCCGCGGACCCGGCCGGCCAGCACGCTCTCCGCCGCCGACACCAGCTCGACCGGGTCACTGTCCGAAGTGGACAACGTCGCGGCGCCGCGGAGCCGGGCGTTGCCCGGCAACAGCCCCAGCAACGCCGAGGCGAGCACGGACTTGCCGCAGCCGCTCTCCCCCACCAACGTCAACAACTGCCCGGGGCGCAGGTCGAAGGACACGTCGGTGACCGCGCGCACCTCGCCGCGCTTTCCCTTGCGTCCCAACAGGAAGCGCACCGACAGGCGGTCAACGCTCAACAGCGGCGCCGCCAGCTCGGCCGAGGCGGGCGCGGCGTCCCCCACCGCGGCGGTCACAGCGCCAACTCCGATCGACGTCGGGGCACCAGCCGGTCGCGCCAGGTCGCGGCGACGCCGGAGACCGCGAGGGTGGCCACGACCAGCAGGACCGAGGGCAGCGTGACGATCCACCACGCGCCCAGCAACACCGCGTCCCTGCCGTCGCCGAGGATGTTGCCGATGCTGGCCATGTGCGGCGGCAGGCCCAGGCCGAGGAAGCTCAGCGCGGTCTCGTGCCAGACCGCGTGCGGCAGCAGCAGGACCGCCGAGATCGCGGCCTGCGGCACCACCGCCGGCAGCAGGTGCCGGCGCACCACCCGCCACCGCGACGAGCCGCCCGAGATCGCCGCGTCGATGTACGGCCGCTGCCGCAGGGACAGCACCTCGGAGCGCACGATGCGGGCGACCGTGGTCCAGTGCGTCAACGCGATCGAGGCGACCACGGCGGTGAGGCTACCCCGGTACAGGGCGACGATCACGATGCCGAGCAGCAGGTGCGGCACCGCGTTGATGGTGTCCACCACGCGCATCAGCAGTCGGTCGGTCCAGCCGCCGACCGCGCCCGACACCGCGCCCACGACGGCGCCGAACACGGTGGAGATCACCGCGCACAACACCGCCACCAGCAACGACACCCGCAGCCCCGCGAAGGCGAGCAGCACCAGGTCCCGCCCCGTCTCGTCGGTGCCGAACAGGTGCTCGGCGCTCGGCGGGCGCCGCACCGCGCCGTAGTCGAGAACCCGCTCGTCCAGCCCGCCCAGCCACGGCAGCAGGACCGCGCCCGCGGCGAGCACGGCCAACGTCGCCCCGCCGACGATCCACCTCAGCCGGGCGCGGCCGGAACCGGCAGCGGCGTGCGGGGTTCCGGCGCGGCGGCGGGCGGCGGAGCGCCACTCCCCCGGCCTCGCGCCCGGGCCGCCACCGGCGTTCGCGGCCCCCTTGGCGCCCTCGATGCCCTCGATGTCCTTGATACCTTTGGTGTCCTTGGCTTTCGCCTTGCCTGTGGTGTCCACAGTGGACGCCGTCAGCGGATCAGCCATCGGTCGCCACCCTGGGGTCGAGCAGCGCGGAGGCCACGTCGGCCAGCAGCGATCCGAGCAGCACGGCCACCGTCGCCAACAGGGTCAGCGCCGCGAGCAACGGGAAGTCCACGGACAACGCGGCCTTGACCACCGCCGAGGCCACCCCCGGCCAGGAGAAGACCTCCTCGACCAGCACGGCGCCGGTGACCAGCTCCGGCACCCGCGCGCCGACCAGGGTCACGAACGGCAGCAACGCCGTGGGCAGGGCGTGGCGCAGCACCACGACCCGCTCGGCCAGGCCCCGCGCCCGCGCGCCGGTCACGTGGTCCTCGGCCAACGCCGACAACAGCGACTGCCGCACGTGCAGCACCAGCCACGGCGACTGCGAGACGCCCAGCACCAGCGCGGGCAGCACCAGGTGCCGGGCCACCTGGCCGGCGCTCGCCTCGGCCCCGGCGTCGGTGAGCCCGGCGACCGGCAGCCAGCCCAGGCCCAACGCGAAGACCGCGATCGCGCCCAGCGCCAGCACGAACGGCGGCACGCCCTCCAGCGCGTGCCCGACCGCGGTGACGACCCGGTCCAGCCAGCCGCCCTGCCGCCACGCCGCCGCCACCCCGAGCAGCAGGGCGACGAGCACCGCGACCGCCAGCGCCACCCCGACCAGCAGCAGCGTCCACGGCAGCCGCTCGCCGACGACGTCGGCCACCGGCTGGCGGAAGGACCGGCTGTGCCCGGGGTCGCCGGTCAGCAGTCCGCCGGCCCACCGTCCGAACTGGACGATCACCGGGTCGTCCACGCCGAGTTCGGCGCGCACCCGGTCGACGTCCTCCCGCGACGCGTTGAAGATCTGCACGCCGTAGTACTGCTTGACCGGGTCGAAGGGGGACAGCGCGCCGAGCGCGAAGACCGCGGCGCTGACCAGCGCCAGCACCGGCACCGCGAAGAGCAGCCGCCGACCGGCCATGGCCGCGACCGCCCTCGCCCGGGTGCGCCGGCCCGAACCGGGCCCGAGATCCCGCCGGCGGCCCGGCTTCTCCGAACGGCCCGGTTCTTCCGAACGTCGCTGGGCCGCCGCCGGGGCCGGTCCGGACGCGCCGTCGGTCATCGCCGGGGCGCCCAGTCCTGGAGGTTCCACCACGGACCCCAGGTGAAGCCGTGCGTGTGCGGCTCCACGACCTCCTGGTAGCCGGTCCAGCCCTCGCGCACGACGTAGGTGTGGTCCAGGAAGGTCAGGAACACCATGCCGGGGTCGGCCACGTAGGCCCGCTGGAACTGCTTGTAGGCGACGACCCGCTGGGCCGGGTCGGTGGTGCGCCGGCCGGCCTCCAGCGCGGCGTCCACCTCGGCGTTGCGGTAGGAGCCGGGGTTGTTGAAGCCGTTGGCCGCGTAGGAGGAGTGCAGCAGCGGGTAGGACTTCAGGTCCGGGTCGAGCGGGTTGCCACCGCCCAGCACCAGGGCGTCGTTGCCCATGCGCGGCTCGATGGCCTCCCAGCCCAGCCCCTCCAGCACGACCTCGACGCCGACCGCCTTCGCGTCCGAGGCGAACGCCTGCGCGAGGTCCTTGCGGACGTTGTCGCCCGCCGGGTACAGCAGGCTGAACTTCGCGCGCTGACCGTCACGGGCCCGCACGCCGTCGGCGCCCTTGACCCAGCCGGCCGCCTCCAGCGTCCGCTCCGCCTCGGCCCTGTCGTACCGGAACTGGGCGGAGGGCTCGACGAACTCCGGCAGCGCCTGCGGGATCAGGGTCGAGGCGGGCGCGCCCTTGCCGCCGAGCAGCGCGTCGATCATGCCCTGGCGGTTCATGGCCAGGTTCAACGCCAGCCGCATCGCCTTGTCCCCGGTCACCGGGTTGGCCGTCGGCATGACGACGGTGCGGTAGTCGGCGCTCTTGTGCGTCACGACGCGGTAGCCGTCCAGGCCCTCGAAGGTCTTGGCCAGGTTGGGCGGCAGCGGGCCGCCGTCGAACTCACCGCCGCGCATGCGCTGCGCGCGGGTGTTGTCGTCGACGGCGAAGACGACGTTCACCTTGCGGATCTTCGGCGTGCCGTGCCAGTAGGAGTCGTTGGCCTCCAGCACCATCCGCTCGCCCTTGCGCCACTCGGCGAGCCGGAACGGGCCGGTGCCCACGGGCTTCGTGCCCATCGGCGACCGGTCCTGCGGCTCCGGCTTCGCCAGCGCCTCGCTCGGCAGCACGCCGAGCACCAGCTTGTGCCCGAACGGCGCGTAGGGGTGGGCGAGGTCGAACCGCACGGTGAGCGGGTCGACCTGCTCCACCTTGCTGATCATCGACAGCCCGGAGCGGACGGTCGACGCGTAGGCCGGGTCGAGCGCCGCCCGGTAGGTGGCCACGACGTCCTCGGCGCCGAAGGTCGAGCCGTCGTGGAACCTGACGTCCTTGCGGAGCTTCACCGTCCAGGACCGGCCGTCGGCGGAGGGCTGCGGCGGCTCGGCGGCCAGCGCCGGCTCCAGCGTGCGGTCCGCCCGGTAGGTCAACAGCCCGTCGAAGATCTTCGACACGCCCTCCTCGCCGTAACCGAGCAGGGGGTTGAGGCTCTCCGGCTCGTAGGCGTCGGCGAGCGTGAGCTGGCTCTTGTCGCGGCCGGAGTCCGGCGTCGACGGCGTCGAGCAGCCGGCGACGGCCACGGCAGCCGCGAGCACGGCGGCGGTCGGCAGGAGTCCGCGGGGGAAAGGCACGCGCCGACCCTAGATTCCGCTGCGAACCACTTGCAACAACCGGGTTGTACCGGAAATCACGTCTTGCCGACTCAGCCCACGAGCAGCACCTTCAGCGCCGCGCGCAGGTGCGCGGTGATCGCCTCACCCGCCGAGGCGGCGTCGCCGGCGACCAACGCTGCCAGGATGGCCTCGTGCCCGGCCAGCACTTCCTCCCTGCGCTCCGTGGTGTCGTAGAGCGCCGCCATGGCGCACCGCACCTGCCGGGCGCGCAGGCCCTCGTAGATCTGGGTCAGCAGGCGGTTGCCGGTCGCCGCCACCAGGGCGGTGTGGAACCGCTGGTCCCACTCGGCGAACGCGCGCAGGTCGGCGGCCGCGCGCAGGGTGCGCTGCATCTCGACGGCGTGCCGCATCTCGGGGAGCGGGGGGTTGCCGGCGGCCAGCACCCGCTCCGCGGCGTACCGCTCGACCACGCCGCGCAGCTCCATCAGCTCGCTGACCTCGCGCCCGGTGACCGGCGCGACGTAGGCGCCCCGCTTCGGCACCAGGCGCACGAGGTCCTCGGCCGCGAGCAGCAGCAGGGCCTCCCGCACCGGCGTGCGGGAGACGCCGACCCGGTCGGCGATCTCCTGCTCGCTGACGAACTGGCCCTGCAGCTGGGGGTCGGTGAGCACCGTGTCCCTGAGGAACTCGTACGCCCGCTCCCGGCCGGATGTCACCTCACGCCCCCTACGTTTCCCGCCTACCCATGGGAGAGGCTAACAGCGGGTCATCGTATGACCACCGCGAGTGGAGGAGGAGCCAGTGCAGATCGGGCTGTGCCAGATCGTGTCGACGCCGGACCCCGAGGCGAACCTGTCGCTGGTGCGCGACGGTGTGGCCGAGGCGGCCGGGCGGGGCGCGGAGGTGGTGGTGTTCCCCGAGGCCACGATGGCCTGCTCCGGGGTGAACTGGGCGGAGGTGGCCGAGCCGCTGGACGGGCCGTGGGCCGGACGGGTGCGGCGGATCGCGGCCGAGGCCGGGGTGGTCGTGGTCGTCGGGATGTTCACCCCTGACCCCGACGGCCGGGTGCGCAACACGTTGCTGGTCACCGGGCCGGGTGTGGAGACGCACTACGACAAGATCCACCTGTTCGACGCGTTCGGCTACCAGGAGTCGAAGTACGTCGCCCCTGGCGACCAGCCGGTGACCTTCGCCGTGGGCGGGATCACGGTTGGCGTGGCGACCTGCTACGACGTCCGGTTCCCCGGGCTGTTCACGGCGTTGGCGGAGCGCGGCGCGTCGGTGGTGCTGCTGCCGGCGAGCTGGGGCGCGGGGCCGGGCAAGCGGGAGCAGTGGGAGCTGCTCGTGCGGGCCAGGGCGCTGGACAGCACGTCCTGGGTGGTGGCCTGCGACCAGGCCGACCCGGTGACGGTCGGGCGGGAGCCGATCGGCACGGCGCCCTGCGGCATCGGCGTGAGCACGGTGGTGGACCCGTGGGGCAGGGTGCACGCCCGGCTGGGCGCGGAGCCGGACTGCCTGGTGGTCGAGATCGACCCGGCGACCGCCGCGGAGGCCCGCCGCACCAACCCGGTGCTGGCCAACCGCCGCTTCTGACCGCCCAGGTCGGCGGCGCACCCCGTACGGCACGGCACAGCGGCGGCGTCCGTTCGTGCCGTGCGGGCTGTGCCGCCGCCCGTCCGGGATACGGCTCTCCGGGATACGGCTCTCCGGGACACCGGTCGGGGACGCCGGTCCGGGGCTCCCGGCCCCGCCGGCGCCCACCACCCCTGCCCGGTACAGCCCCCTCCCGCCCGGGGGGCGACCCCGCGTCCAGCCTATCGGCCGCCGACCGGGCGCCCCAACCCCACTTCGCTCCACTGTGGACAACTCGGGCCCCTGTGGACAACCACCCCGCCACCACACGGGAAGAGGGACTGACGCGGACCGTCCAACCGACCCGCGCCAACCCCTCACCAGGCAGAACCCCGCCCGCCTCCGACAGAAATCACATGTCAAGACCGAGATCGAGTGACGGGCTGGAATGCGTCAGCGCGCCGACCGAGAGGTAGTCCACCCCGGTCTCCGCGTACGCCCTGGCCACGTCGAGCGTCAGCCCGCCGGAGGCCTCCAGCCGCGTCCGCGCCCCCGCCGCGTCTCGGCGGCGCACCGCCTCGGCGCACTGCGGGACGGTGAAGTTGTCCAGCAGCACCTCCTCGGCGTCCACGGCCAGCACCGCGTCCAGCTCCGCCAGCGTCGTCACCTCGACCTCGCACGGCAGGCCGGGCGCGTGCCGGCGCGCGGCGGCCAGGGCGGCGGTCACCGAGCCGGCGGCGACGACGTGGTTGTCCTTGATCAGCACGGCGTCGCCGAGGCCCATCCGGTGGTTCACCCCGCCCCCGCACCGCACCGCGTACTTCTGCAGCGACCGCAGGCCGGGCAGCGTCTTGCGGCTGTCCCGGACGGCGCACCCGGTCCCGGCGACCGCGTCGACCCACGCGGCGGTCGCGGTCGCCACCCCGGAGAGGTGGCAGACCAGGTTGAGCGCGGTGCGCTCGGCGGTCAGCAGCGCCCGCACCGGCGCCCGCAGCCGCAGGGCCACGTCGCCCGGGGCCAGCCGCTGACCGTCCGCGCCCCGGTCCAGCACCTCGTAGTCGCCGACCACGACGTCCAGGACCGCCAACGCCACCGGCAACCCGGCCAGAACGCCCGGCCGGCGCGAGCTCATCACCGCCTCGGCCACGGCCTCGGCCGGCACGGTGGCCTCGGTGGTGACGTCGGGCCCGTACCGCAGGTCCTCGTCCAGCGCCTGGCCGACGACCCGCCGCACCTCGGCGACGTCCAGTCCCGCCCCGGCCAGCGCGGCGGCGACCTCGTCGGAGATCCCCGGGGACACCGACGACACCCGGGACACCGAAGACGCCGGAGGCTCCGGGTTCGCGGAAGACACGTGGTTCATGCGGCCCCTCCCAAAGCGACGGTCTCGAAGAACGCGAGCCTGCCGGCCGCGTCGAGCCGGAGCGGCAGGCTGCGCCGCCACGACTCCTCGGTGCGGGGGAAGTCGGTGCGCACGTGACAGCCCCGCGTTTCCTTCCGCTCGCCGGCGGCGAGCAGCACCGCCCTGGCCACCATGGCCAGCGCGGCGTCCTCCACCTCGCGGTGTGTCCGAAGTGGACGGTGGACGGAGTGCGCCTCCAGCACCGACTCCGCCTCCACCAGACCGGACGCGTCCCGCCCGATGGCGGCGTAGCGGCTCATCACCCGCTGGAGCGCGGCCCGCTCGACGACCGGCGCCGCCGGCAGCTCGGCCGGCTCGGCCGCCCTCGGGTCGGCGAGCCGGCCGGCGGCCAGGTCCGCCGCCGCGGCGCGGGCCGCGCGGGCCCCGACCACCAGACCCTCCAACAAGCTGTTGGACGCCAACCGGTTCGCGCCGTGCAGACCGGTCCGCGCGACCTCCCCGGCGGCGTAGAGGCCGGTGACGCTGGCCCGACCGTCCACAGTGGTCACGACTCCGCCGCAGGCGAAGTGCGCGGCCGGCGCGACCGGGATCGGCTCCGCCGCCGGGTCGATCCCGGCCGCCCGGCAGGCGGCGTGCACGGTCGGGAACCGCCGCCGGAACGCCTCGCCGCCCAGGTGCGTGGCGTCCAGCAGGACGTGGTCGGCGCCGGTGGCGACCATCCGACGGGTGATCGCGGCGGCCACGACGTCGCGCGGCGCGAGGTCGGCCAGCGGGTGCACCCCGGCCATCACCCGGGCGCCGGCGCGGTCGACGAGCACCGCGCCCTCGCCCCGCACCGCCTCGGTCACCAGCGGCCGGCGGCCGTGCTCCCCGGCGCCGGTGAACAACACGGTGGGGTGGAACTGCACGAACTCGACGTCGGCGAGCACGGCGCCGGCCCGCACCGCGAGCGCGAGGCCGTCGCCGGTGGCCACCTCCGGGTTGGAGGTCGCCTGGTAGAGCTGGCCGACGCCGCCGGTGGCCAGCAGGACGGCGGGCGCGCGCACCGCGCCCGGCACCCCGTTGCCGTCGAGCACCACCAGGCCGGCCACCTCGCCGGCCGGGGTGCGCAGCGCCTCCACCGCGATGTGCTGCTCCAGCACCGGGATGCGCCCGTCCCGCAACGTCGCCAGCAACGCGCGCTCCACCTCGGCGCCCGTGGCGTCCCCGCCGGCGTGCACCACGCGGAACGTGCTGTGGCCGCCCTCCCGGGCGCGGGCGAGCCGGCCGTCCTCGGTCGTGTCGAAGCGGGCGCCGCCGCGCAGCAGCCGCTCCACGGCCGGCGGACCGTCGGCGAGGATGGCGGCCACGGCGGCCTCCTCGCACAGCCCGGCGCCGGCGACGAGGGTGTCGGCGACGTGCCGCTGCACCGAGTCGCCCGGCTCGTGCTGGCCGGGCAGGACGACGGCCACGCCGCCCTGCGCCCACGGCGTGTTGCCCTCGGCCAGGCCGGCCTTGGTCACCACCAGCACCCGCAGCCCCAGCTCGCGCGCGGTGAGGGCGGCGGTCAACCCCGCCACGCCGGTGCCGACGACCACGAGGTCGGCACCGGCCTCCCAGAAGGGAGTCATCACTCCCCGCCCCCGGGCTGGCCGATGGCGATCATGCGCCGCACCGCGCCCCTGGCGCGCTCGGCGACGTCCGGGGCGACGTGGACCTCGTCGCGCCCCTCCCGCAGCGCGCGCAGCAGCGCGGCCGGCGTGATCATCTTCATGTAGCGACAGGCGGCGCGGTCGTTGACCGCCCGGAAGTCGATCTCCGGCGCGGCCCGGCGCAGCTGGTGCAGCATGCCCACCTCGGTGGCCACGAGCACGGTGCGCGCGTGCGTGTCGCGGGCGGCCTTCACCATGTCGCCGGTGGACAGGATCTTCACCTTGTCCTGCGGCACGGTGCCCTCCCCCGCCAGGTACAGCGCGGAGGTGGCGCAGCCGCACTCGGGGTGGATGAACAGGTCGGCGTCCGGGTTGGCCGCGGCCTTCTCGGCCAGCTCCGGGCCGTTGATGCCGGCGTGCACGTGGCACTCGCCGGCCCAGATGTGCAGGTTCTCCCGGCCCGTCTCGCGCTTCACGTGCGCGCCGAGGAACTGGTCGGGGCAGAACAGCACCTCGCGGTCGGCAGGGATCGACCGCACCACGTCGACGGCGTTGGACGAGGTGCAGCAGATGTCGGTCTCCGCCTTCACCTCGGCGGTGGTGTTGACGTAGGAGACGACCACCGCGCCCGGGTGCTCGGCCTTCCAGGCCCTGAGCTGCTCGGCGGTGATGGAGTCGGCGAGGGAGCAGCCGGCGCGCTCGTCCGGGATCAGCACCGTCCTGTCCGGGCTGAGGATCTTCGCGGTCTCGGCCATGAAGTGCACGCCGCAGAAGACGATCGTGTCGGCGTCGCTCTCCGCGGCGATCCGGCTCAGCGCGAGCGAGTCGCCGGTGTGGTGCGCGATGTCCTGGATCTCCGGCAACTGGTAGTTGTGCGCCAGGATGACCGCGTTGCGCCGCTCGGCCAGTCGCAGCACCTCCTCCCGCCACGCCGCGTCCGGCCGGACCCCGTCGTAGGGCTCCAGTGCCGATGCCCGCTCCACGGATGCAGTAGCGGCCATGTCGTCCTCCTCGTACTCCCGCGGGACACCCGCCCCGGGCTCGCCGCCACGCGGGGGCGACCCGGCTGGCCGAGCCCTGTCCCGACGGCCGGTTGGCCGTCGGCCCGGTTTTCGACTTAGGATCGAAAACATGGGTGATGGTATCAGCCATTCGGGTGGTGTGGCACATGAGGTGTTGGCCGCGGTGCTCCAGGTGAGAGACGGATCACTCCAGGTCATGCTGTGGCAACGGGCCCGGGAACCGCACGTGGGGCGGTGGGCGCTGCCCGGCGGCGGGCTCTGCCCGGACGAGGACGTGGAGGCGTCCATCCGGTGGCACCTCGCGGAGAAGGTCGACGTCCGCCGGCTCTCCCACGTCGAGCAGCTCGCCGTGTTCAGCGCGCCCGACCGGGTGCCGGGGCCGCGCGTGGTCGCCACCGCCTTCCTCGGCCTGGTCCCCTGCGACGTCGACCCGGAGACGCCCGAGGACACCGCGTGGCACCCGGTCGCCGCGCTGCCGGAGACCGCCTTCGACCACGGCGCGATCGTGCTGCGCGCCCGCGACCGCCTGCGCGCCAAGCTCTCCTACACGAACCTGGGCTTCGCCCTCACGCCCCCGGAGTTCACCGTCTCGGCCCTGCGGGAGCTGTACTCGGCCGCGCTGGGCTACCGGGTGTCCGCGACCAACCTGCAACGCGTGCTGTCGCGCCGGGGTCTGCTGGAGCCCACCGGGCGCACCGCGCCCCCCGGCCCCTCGGGCGGCCGACCCGCCGCCCTCTTCCGGTTCACCGGACGGGGACTGTCCGTGACCGACCCGTTCGCGGTGCTCAAACCGCCCCGGAGCACACGTTGAGCAGCGAAATGGTCATCCGACCGGCATTCGTCCGGGCGGCGTCGTAACGTGAACGGGTGGCCGAGACGCTACCGCTGTTCCCGTTGGGCACCGTGCTCTTGCCCGGAGCGTCCCTGCCGCTGCACGTCTTCGAGCCGCGCTACCGGCAGCTCACCGTCGACCTGATGACCGAGGTCGTGCCCGACCGCCGGTTCGGCGTCGTCGCGATCAGGCAGGGGTGGGAGGTCGGCGCCGACAACATCGAGTCGCTGCACGGGGTCGGCTGCTCGGCGACGCTGCGCGAGGCCCGCCGGCTGCCGGACGGCCGCTTCGACGTCGTCGCGCTCGGAGAACGCCGGTTCCGGCTGCTCGACGTGGACGCCGACGCCGCGCCGTACCTGGTGGGCACGGTGGAGTGGCTGCCGGACAGCACGCCGGAGCCGGAGATCGACAACGCGGCCCCCGCGCTCGCCGAGGCGGCCAGGGCCGCGCACCGCCGCTACTGCGCGATCGCGTGGTCGCGCGAGGACTGGCGGGAGCCGCCGCCGGAGACCGAACCCGGCGACCTGGCCCACCTCCTCGCCGCGGACTGCCTGCTCAGCACCGAGGACCGGCAGCGCCTCCTGGAGCAGACCTGCCCGGTGCTGCGCCTGCGCCTGATCCGCCGCGTGCTGGCCCGGGAGTCCGGCCTGCTCGGCATGCTGCGCGCCGTCCCGGCCCCGGTCTCCGACTTCGCCGAGCTCCCCTCCCGCAACTGAGCCCGCAACTGAGCACCGCCGCTGTCGTGGCGGCGCTGTCGTGGCGGCGCTGTCGCGGGGCGGCGGGGACTCAGGCGCCGACCGTGCCGTCGACGCCCTCGCGCAGGAAGTCGGCGTGCCCGTTGTGCCGGGCGTACTCGTGGATCAGGTGCAACATCACCAGGCGCAGCGACACCGGCTCCCCCGTCCGGTAGTGCCGGCCGGTGACGTCGAGCGACTCGGCGCTCCGCTCGATGCGGCGGGCGTGCTCGACCTCCGCCTGCCAGGCCGCGAACGCCTCCTCCCGGGTTGCGGTGCTGGCGTCGTAGGCCACCTGGAAGTCACCCTCGTCGGACCAGACGAGCGGGACGTCCTCCCCGTCGATCACGCGCCGGAACCAGGCCCGCTCGACCTCGGCCATGTGCCGCACCAGGCCCAGCAGGGACAACGTCGAGGGCGGCATGGACTGCCGGCGCAGGTCGTCGTCGGAGAGGCCGTCGCACTTCATGGCGAGCGTGGCGCGGTGGAAGTCGAGGTAGGCGCGGAGCATCTCGCGCTCACCGCCGACCAGCGGCGGACTGGGACGTTCGGTGGTGACCATGGGGCGGTCCCTTCGCAGGAGGAACGACAACCCGTGATCCTGGGCAGGAAGCCGGCGAAGCACCACCGGGTTTTCCTCCCGCCCACGTGGTCGCCCCGAACCACCAACGGTCCACAGTGGACAGAACAGTCGAGCCCGGAGAGCTGGCGTGTTGTCCACCGGGGAACAGCGGTCACCCATCCCGGGCCATTTCGCCATCGCCACACGGAAGAGCGACAGCACTGCCAGCCCGATTGTCAGACCCCCGTGAGACGTTGGAAATGGGGGGTCCCCCGAGTTACAGAGGTGTACGCGGCGACCGCCGGCCGCCGCTCGTCCCCGCAGCGCTGATCACGACGTTCCCCCGCCGCCACCCGCGCCGGAAACGCCGTCAGCCCAGGCGACGACCCAGGTCGTCGTGACCGTTCCACGCGGCGCACACCCCGTAGGCGAGCAGGGTGGCCAGCGGCTGGGCCAGCACCACCCACCCCGACTCCAGCCGCGGCGGGTCCCGCAGCAGGGCGCCGGGCCGCCCCAGGTCGCCCAGCTCGTAGAGCGCCTCGGCGAACGTCGGGCCCGTCCGCAGGGCGAGCCAGGCCGCCACCACCGACCCCAGCGCGGCGGCGAGCATGACGACCGGCCCCCGCCGTTGCCGCAGCAGCCACACCGCGACCCCGGTGAGCAGCCCCGCGGCCAGGGTGAGCAGCAGGAAGACCCCGAGGTCGTCGAAGCGGTGGTAGCTCTCCAACGGCAGCGGCGCCAGCCGGTTGCCCTGGAGGACCCGGACCTGCTGCGGCGGGGCGAGCCGCGACCACAGCCAGCCGACCGGCAGACCGACCAGCGCCACCGTGGACAGCACGCTCACCGCGGGCAGCAGGTCGCGTCGCACCACGACCCGCGGCCGCGCGTGGTGCCACTCGGCCGACGGCGGCACGTCCGCTCCCGGCCCGGCCGGCGGAACCCGCTGCGGCTCCACGCGGCTCTCCGGCGACTCCACCGGCTGCTCCGGCACCCGAGACCTCCCGTCGACCCACCGCCCGACCCCCGCCGGGCATCCCGGACCCTAGTGTCGCCCGTGCCCGCCGGTCGTGGCCGGGTGGCCGGGCGACACGTTCAGGCGGTCGGGGCCGACGCGGCGCGGTCGGAGTCGGAGGAGGACGCGCCGTGCGCGCTGCACCGGGCGGTCCACCCGGCCGGGGTCACCTGCACGACCATGCGCCGCGCGCAGTGCGGGCAGTACCGGGGCGGCTCCAGCACGCGCCGCCGCTGACAGGCCGCGTGGTCCCCCTCGGCGGCGGCGCCCCCGCACCAGGCGCAGAAACTGTCGCTCACCTCGTCCTCACAGCGTCTCGCCCAGTCCTCACAGCGTCTCGCTCAGCGCCTTGATCGGCATCCGCAGGTCGCGCAGCATGTCCAGGTCCTGCTGCGCCGGCCGGCCCAGGTTGGTCAGGTAGTTGCCGACGATGATCGCGTTGATCCCGCCGAGCATGCCCTTCTCCGCGCCCAGGTCGCCCAGGGTCAGCTCCCGGCCGCCGGCGAAGCGCAGCATGGTGCGCGGCATCGCCAGCCGGAAGGCGGCCACGGTGCGCAGCGCCTCGGCGCCCTCGACCACCTCGAAGTCCTCGTAGGGGGTGCCCGGCTGCGGGATGAGGAAGTTCATCGGCACCTCGTGCGGGTCCAGCTCGGCAAGCTGGACGGCGAACTCCGCGCGCTGCTCCACGGTCTCACCCATGCCGATGATGCCGCCGCAGCAGACCTCCATCCCGGCCTCGCGCACCATCCGCAGCGTCTCCCAGCGCTCCTCCCAGCTGTGCGTGGTGACCACGGCGGGGAAGTGGGAGCGGGCGGTCTCCAGGTTGTGGTTGTAGCGGTGCACGCCCATCGCGACCAGCTCGTCGACCTGCTCCTGGGTCAGCATGCCCAGCGAGCAGGCGATCTGGATGTCGATCCCGGCCGCGCGGATGGCCTCGATTCCCGCCTTGACCTGCGACAGCAGCCGGCGGTCCGGGCCGCGCACCGCCGCGACGATGCAGAACTCGGTGGCGCCGGTCGCCGCGGTCTGCCGCGCCGCCTCCACCAGTCCGGGGATGTCCAGCCACGCCGACCGCACCGGGCTGGGGAACCGGCCCGACTGCGAGCAGAAGTGGCAGTCCTCGGGGCAGCCGCCGGTCTTGACCGACACGATGCCCTCGACCTCGACCTCGGGACCGCACCAGCGCATCCGCACCTCGTGGGCGAGCTGCAGCAGCTCCTCCAGCCGGTCATCCGGCAGCCGCAGCACCTCCAGCACCTGCGGCTCGGTCAGCCCCTCCCCGCGCTCCAGGACCTGCTCGCGGGCCACGGTGAGGATGTCCGGGGCGCCCGGCTCGACTGCGGTTCGCTCGGCGGCTGCGGTCACGGTTCTCCCCTGTCGTCGTGCGGTCGGCGCCGTAGTCTGCCGCACTCCCCGCCTCCCGCGAAGCGGCGTGGATCACTCTCCCAGCAAACCCGTCCGATGTTGTGGGCGATCCACAACCGGGCCTCATGCCGAGAAGCGCGCGGCGAAGTCCGCGGCGTCGAACTCCCCGCCCAGTTCGGGGGCCAGCCAGCGCCGCGCGGCGGCGAGGAAGTCGGGCGGGGGCAGCTTCCCCATGCCGGCCGGCAGCACGCCGAGCAGCGGCACGCCGGCCGAGGCGGGCAGGTCGGCGAGGTTGCACCGGGAGGCGAGGTCCGGCTCCTCCGGCCAGCTTCCGATGACGACGCCGGCGCAGGCGATCTTGCGGCGGCGCAGCGCCTCCGCGGTGAGGGTGGTGGCGTTGAGCGTGCCCAGCCCCGCCGTGGCCACCATCAGCACCGGGGCGCCCAGCGCCCAGGCGACGTCGGCGAGGGTGCCGCCGCGCTCGTCGAACCGCACCAGCAGCCCGCCGGCGCCCTCCACCAGCACGAGGTCGTGCCGGTCGGCGAGCTCGGTGGCCGCGGCGGCGGCGACGGCGGGCCGCACCGGGGGCAGCCCCGCCCGGCGCGCGGCGGTCTCCGGGGCCAGCGGGTCGGGGTAGCGGGCCAGCTCGCGGCGGGTGACCGGGCCGGCCAGCGCCGCGACCTGGTCGACGTCACCGGGCTCGTCCGGACGCACGCCGGTCTGGGCGGGCTTGAGCACGGCGACGGCGCGGCCGGCGGCGACGGCCAGCGCCGCCACGGCGGCGGTGGTGACGGTCTTGCCGATCTCGGTCCCGGTGCCGGTGATCACAAGGAGATCCACGGCCAGCCAGGCTACGACGTCCGTCCGCGACCCCAACGGGTAGCGTCGGTGCTATGAGCAACAACCAGGTCGTGATGTACGGCGCGGAGTGGTGCGGTGACTGCCGGCGCGCGAAGGCGTGGCTGGTCCGCAACGCGGTGCCGTTCACGGAGATCGACGTCGAGCACGACGAGGCCGCCCAGCGCCGCGCGGTGGAGTTGTCCGGCCGGCAGAACATCCCGGTCGTGGTGCTCCCGGACGGCGGCATCCTGGTCGAGCCGACCGACGCCGAGCTGGCCGCGGCACTCCTGCCGACCAACGCCTGACCGCGCTCCCGCACCCGCACGGCCCCGGTTCTTCCGCGCCCCACAAGGAAAAACCACCCTGAGGACAGCCCCCACCCGCCCTGGGGGGCGAGCCCTGCTCCAGCCTATCCGGGAACCGCCGGGCGCCGCTCCGGTCACTCGCCGACCTGTGGACAACCCCGGTCGGCACATCACCCGCGAGGCGGTTCTCCCGGGTGATGTGGATAACTCCGGCCTTTTTCGGAAAAACCGTTTGACACAGAAGAGCCCAGCCTCAGCGGCCGCACGGCGCGCCGAAGTCGGGAAGATCCCGCGCTCCGGCGCGCCGTCGGACAGCGGCCCGCCCGCGAGGAGGCGCCACGCGCCCCGCCGCCGGTCGGCTCAGGCCACCTCGGCCGCCGCGACCACCGCCGCCGCGATCCGGGCGACGTCGTGGTCCTCGGTGACGTAGGGCGGCATCGTGTAGATCAGGTCGCGGAACGGGCGCAGCCACACCCCGTGCGCCACCGCCGCCTTGGTCGCGACCGCCATGTCTACCGGGTGGTCGAGCTGGACCACGCCGATCGCGCCCAGCACCCGCACGTCCGCCACCCCCGGCAGGTCCGCCGCCGGCGCGAGCCCGCTCCGCAGGCCCGCCTCGATCCGCCGCACCTCGCCGGCCCAGTCCTGCCCGAGCAGCAGGTCGAGGGAGGCGTTGGCGATGGCCGAGGCCAGCGGGTTGCCCATGAACGTCGGCCCGTGCGCGAGCACCGGCACGCTCCCCCTGGAGATCCCCTCGGCCACCCGGGTCGTGCACAGCGTCGCGGCCATGCTCAGGTAACCGCCGGTCAACGCCTTGCCCAGGCACATCACGTCCGGCACGACCCCCGCGCCCACGGCGGCGAACAGGTCGCCGGTGCGCCCGAAGCCGGTCGCGATCTCGTCGAAGACGAGCAGGACGTCGTGCGCGTCGGCGAGCTCCCGCAACGCCCGCAGGTAGCATCCGCAGTGGAACCGCATCCCGCCCGCGCCCTGCACCCTGGGCTCGACGATGATCGCGGCCAGCTCACCGGCGTGCCGCTCGACCGCCTCCGCCAGGTGCGCGAGGTACCCGGGGTCGGCGCCCTCGCCGGCGCAGCTCGCGCCCGGGGGCGGGTCGTTGACGAAGACCTGCTCGGGCAGCACCCCCCGCCACAGGCTGTGCATCCCCCCGTCGGGGTCGCACACGCTCATCGGGTGGAACGTGTCGCCGTGGTAGCCGCCGCGCCACGTCAACAGCCGGCGCTTGTCCGGTCGGCCCACCGAGCGCCAGTACTGCAGGCACATCTTGATGGCGACCTCGACCGACACCGAGCCGGAGTCGCTCAGGAACACGTGCTGGAGCGGCTCCGGGGTGATCTCGACCAGGCGCGCGGCCAGCCGGACCGCCGGCTCGTGGGTCAGCCCGCCGAGCATCACGTGACTCATCCGGTCGAGCTGCCGGCGGGCCGCCTCGTCGAGCACCGGGTGGCGGTAGCCGTGGATCGCCGACCACCACGAGGACATGCCGTCCACCAGCTCGACGCCGTCGGCCAGCCGGAGCCGCACCCCGGCGGCCGACTCCACGACGAGCGGCGCGTCCGTGCCCGGCATCGGCCCGTACGGGTGCCAGACGTGCGCGCGGTCCAGCGCGAGCAGTTCCTCGGGTCGCATGAGCCAGCAGACTACGGCCGCTCCGCCGCGTCGGGGTCGGCGCGGCGGCGGGGATCACGCCCCGGCCGCGGCCCGCTCACGCGGAACGGCTGGCAACGCGGCCCACCGGGAGGTGAGCCGCCCCGCAAGCCGTGAGGAACGACGGCCACGCGGTCGCCGCCAGCCCGACGACGGGTGCCCCGAGCGGCGTCCACCGCCAGGGCACACCGTCGTCCGGCTCGCTACGCCACGTCGACCACGGCGGGCGTCAGCCGGAGCGGGAGCTGGACGAGCCCCCGCATGAGCTGGCTGTTCCGCCACTCCAGCTCCTCGTCGACCAGCTCGATCCGGTCGAACCGGGTGAGCAGGTCCCGGAACGCGATCTCCGCCTCCAGCCGGGCCAACGGCGCGCCCAGGCAGTAGTGGATGCCGTGCCCGAACGCCAGGTGCCCGCCGAGCCCCCTGTCGATGTCGAGCTGGTCCGGGTCGGGGAACCGGTCGCCGTCGCGGTTGCCCGAGCCGAGCGAGACCATCACGATCTCACCCTCCGGGATCTCCACGTCGCCGATCCGCACCGGCTCGCTGGTGAACCGGAAGGTGGCGACGTTGACCGGCGACTCGAACCGCAGGAACTCCTCGACCGCGTTCGGCAGCAGGCCGAGGTCACCGCGCAGGCGGGCCATCTGGTCCGGGTGCCGCAGCAACGACCACACGCCGTTGGCGACGAGGTTGACCGTCGTCTCGTGCCCGGCGACCAGCAGCAGGAAGACCATCGCCAGCAGCTCTTCCTCCGAGAGCTGGTCGCCGTCGTCCCTGGCGGTGACCAGGGCGCTGAACATGTCGTCGCCCGGCTCCCGCCGCTTCCGCTCGATCTGCTCGGTCAGGTAGTTGACCAGACCGGCCGACGCGATCTGGAACTCCTCGGTCTCGCTGTTGGTCACGATGGTGTTCGACCAGCTCCGGAACGAGTCGTGGTCGGCGTCCGGGATGCCCAGGAGCGCGCAGATCACCGTGATGGGCAGCGGGAACGCGTAGGCGGAGATCAGGTCGACCTCCGAGGTCGGGTCGATCCGGTCCAGCAGCGACGCGCTGATCCGCTCGATGCTCGGGCGCAGCGCCTCCACCCGGCGGGCGGTGAACGCCTTGCCCACGAGGCGACGCAGGCGCGTGTGGTCCGGCGGGTCGCTGTTGAGCATGTGCGCCATCAACGACTCGTCGAGAGTGCGGGGGTTTCCCCTGGCCTCCAGCATCGCGCGCAGCCGGTGCGCGTCCTTGGCCAGCCGCGGGTCGGCCAGCGCGGTTCGGGCGTCCTCGTAGCGGGTGACCAGCCACACCGGCGTGCCGGTGGCGGTCGTGGCCTGGGTGACCGGCGCCTCCCGGCGCAGGCGGGCGTAGAGCGGGTACGGGTCCTGGGCGAAGACCCCGTCGAGCACGATGCCGTGCATGGCTCCTCCGGATCACTGTGAACACAGTTCACTCACAAAAACGTGGGAAGTGATCTCCTGGTGCCCGCGGCACGGCAGATGACGACGGGTGGCGGAGCAAGAACGGCCGTGTGGGTGAGCGGCGGTGAGCCACCCGCAGCAACACCGGAACACCCGCACGGCCAGTGCGGGGCGGACGGCCCACTCCCGCGTTCACCGGGGCGGGACAGCACGACGCCCCGGGAACCGAGGTCTCGGTTCCCGGGGCGCGACGACGACCGTCAGGCCAGGCAGCCCGGCCCGAGCAACGCCTTGAGATCACCCATGAGCGACGGCGACGGGTTGACCCGCAACGCCGAGTCCAACCGCAGCATGGTGGTCCGCTGCCCGTTGACCAGGTTCAGGTGCACCTCCGTCGTGCCGGGGTGCGTCCGCAGCACGTCCTTGAGCTTCACGATCAGCGGCTCGGTGCACTTCGCCGCGTACATCTTGATCCGCAGCGCCTGCGAGCCCGCGTTGCTCAGGTCGGGCACCACCAGGTCGTTGGCGATCAGCGAGACCCGGTCGTCCCGCTTGGTGACCCTGGCCTTGACCAGGACGATCGCGTCCTCCACCACGTTGATCGCGTGCACCGTGTAGCTCTTCGGGAAGAACAGCACCTCGATGCCACCGGCGAGGTCCTCCAGCTGGCAGGCCGCCCACGGCTCGCCGTTCTTGTTCACCCGCCGGGTCACGGTCGCGAGGATGCCGCCCACGGTCACCTGGGCGCCGTCCGGAACGCTGCCCTCCAGGATGTTCGCGATCGGCGTGTCGGACTGCGAGGTCAGGATGTGCTCGACGCCGTTGAGCGGGTGGCCCGACACGTACAGGCCCAGCATCTCCCGCTCCAGCGTGAGCTGGTGTTTGGCGTCCCAGTACTCGTCGGGCACCTTGACGTCGAACACGCCGCCCACGTCCGGGGCGTCGTCCCCGCCGAAGAGGTCGAACTGGCCGACCGCCTCCGCCCGCTTGGTGTCCATCACCACGTCGATCGCCTCGGCGTGTACCAGGTGCAGGCCCTTGCGGGGGTGCCCCAGCGAGTCGAAGGCGCCCGCCTTGATCAGCGACTCGACGACCTTCTTGTTGCAGACCTGGGCGTCGACCTTGCGCAGGAAGTCGGAGAAGTCGACGAACTTCCCCTTCTCCTTGCGCGCCTTGATGATCGCGTCCACCACGTTCGCGCCGACGTTGCGGATCGCGCCCAGGCCGAACCGGATGTCCTCGCCGACTGGCGCGAACTCGCGCTCGGACTCGTTCACGTCCGGCGGGAGCACCGTGATGCCCATCCGCCGGCACTCCGCGAGGTAGACCGCCGACTTGTCCTTGTTGTCGGAGTTGGTCGTCAGCAGCGCGGCCATGTACTCGGCCGGGTAGTTGGCCTTCAGGTACGCGGTCCAGTACGCGATCAGGCCGTACGCGGCGGAGTGCGCCTTGTTGAACGCGTAGTCCGCGAACGGGACGAGGATGTCCCACAGGGTCTTGATCGCCTCCGGCGAGTAGCCGCTGGCCAGCATCCCCGCCTCGAAGCCGGTGAACTCCTTGTCGAGGATCTCCTTCTTCTTCTTGCCCATCGCCCGGCGGAGCAGGTCCGCCTGGGCCAGCGTGTAGCCGGCCACCTTCCGGGCGATCGCCATGACCTGCTCCTGGTACACGATCAGGCCGTAGGTCGTGTCCAGGATCTCCGCCAGCGGCTCCGCCAGCTCGGGGTGGATCGGCGTGATCTCCTGCTGCCCGTTCTTGCGCAGCGCGTAGTTCGTGTGCGAGTTCGCGCCCATCGGACCCGGCCGGTAGAGCGCGATGACGGCCGACACGTCCTCGAAGTTGTCCGGCCGCATCAGCCGCAGCAGGTCGCGCAGCGCGCCACCGTCGAGCTGGAACACGCCCAGGGTGTCGCCCCGGCTGAGCAGCTCGTAGGTCTTCTTGTCGTCCAGCCCAACGCCGGCGATGTCGATCGTGCCCTTGCCGTTGAGCTCGATGTTGCGCAGCGCGTCGTCGATCGTGGTCAGGTTGCTCAGGCCGAGGAAGTCCATCTTCAGCAGGCCGAGCGTCTCGCAGGTCGGGTAGTCGAACTGCGTGATGATGGCGCCGTCCTGCGGCCGCATCCAGACCGGGATGTGGTCGGTCAGCGCCTCCGAGGACATGATCACCGCGCAGGCGTGCACGCCGGCGTTCCTGATCAGCCCCTCCAGGCCGCGGCCGGTGTCGATGATCTCCTTGACCTGCGGGTCCGACTCGTACAGCGCGCGGACCTCGGCGGCCTCGGCGTACCGCTTGTGCTGCGGGTCGAAGATCCCGGACAGCGGGATGTCCTTGCCCATCACCGCGGGCGGCATCGCCTTGGAGATCCGGTCGGCCACGGCGTAGCCGGGCTGGCCGTACAGCACGCGGGCCGAGTCCTTGATCGCCGCCTTCGCCTTGATGGTGCCGAAGGTGATGACCTGGGCGACCTTGTCCGAGCCCCACTTCTCCGTGACGTACCGGATCACGTCACCGCGCCGACGCTCGTCGAAGTCGATGTCGATGTCGGGCGGGCTGACCCGGTCGGGGTTGAGGAACCGCTCGAAGATCAGGCCGTGCGCCAGCGGGTCCAGGTCGGTGATGCCCATCGCGTACGCGATCAGCGCGCCCGCCGCCGAGCCGCGGCCGGGGCCCACCCGGATGCCGTTGGCCTTGGCCCAGTTGATGAAGTCCGCGACGACGAGGAAGTACGACGGGAACCCCATCTGCAGGATCACGCCGATCTCGAACTCGACCTGCTTGCGGTGCACCTCGTCGATGCCGCCGGGGAAGCGGCGCCGCATGCCCTCCCAGACCTGCTCCCGGAAGTAGTCCGCCTCGGTCATGCCGTCCGGGATCGGGTACCTCGGCATGAGGTTGCGGAACTCGAACATGCCGGTCGTGTCGACCTTCTCGGCGATGAGCAGGGTGTTGCGGCAGCCCTCCTGCCACGCGTCCGAGGAGTCGATGGCCCGCATCTCCTCCGGCGACTTGAGGTAGTAGCCCTCGCCGTCGAACTTGAACCGGTTCGGGTCCTGCAGGGTCTTGCCGGTCTGCACGCACAGCAACGCGTCGTGCGCGTCCCGGTCGTCGGCGTAGGTGTAGTGCGAGTCGTTGGTGACCACGAACCGCAGGTCCAGCTTGCGGGCCAGGTCCAGCAGCCCGTCCCGGACCCGGCGCTCGATCTCGATGCCGTGGTCCATCAGCTCGACGAAGAAGTTGTCCCTGCCGTAGACGTCCCGCCAGGCCGCCGCGGTCTCCAGCGCCTCCCGCTCCTGCCCCAGCCGCAGCCGGGTCTGCACGTCGCCGGACGGGCAGCCCGTGGTCGCCATCAGACCGGCCGAGTGCTCGGCGATCAGCTCCCGGTCCATCCGCGGCCACTTGCCCAGTTGCCCCTCGATGGAGGCCATGCTGGAGACCTTCATCAGGTTGTGCAGGCCCTCGTTGGTCCTGGCCCAGATGGTCTGGTGCGTGTACGCGCCGCTACCGGAGACGTCGTCGCTCCGCTGGCCGGGGTCGCCCCAGCGCACCCGCTCCTTGTTGAACCGGGACTCGGGGGCGATGTAGGCCTCGATGCCGATCACGGGCTTGATCCCGGCCGCGGTGGCCTGGCGGAAGAAGTCGTAGGCCCCGTACATGTTGCCGTGGTCGGTGATCGCGGCCGCTGGCATGCCGAGCCGCTCGCACTCGGCGAACATGTCCTTGAGCTTCGCGGCGCCGTCGAGCATCGAGTACTCGGTGTGGACGTGCAGATGGACGAACGAGTCGCCGGCCACGGGCAAGGGCCTCCTCACGAGTCGGGTGCGACGTCCGGTGCCGTCGTTGGCGGCGCGAAGGGCTCAACGGGGCGGGCGGCGCGTCACCGCGATCCCCGGCCGGCGCCGTCGGCTGGGCCCGGTCAGCCTAACGCCGGACCGGATCGGGCCAACGGCGGCCGGCCCGCGTTCCGCTCCCGGACGTCGTCCCTCCCATCTCGTGGCATGCGCCCTGCCTACTCCCGGCCCCTGTCAGAACCGCGGGTCGTGGTCCCGGTGGACCTCAACGCCACCCGGAAGTGGCGAACTCCACGCCCGCGGACCGCTTCCGATCCTGGTTGCCGGCCCGGAGCCGCCGAGCGGCCCGCCGTTGTTCTCGCTCGGCACTGAACGCACGGGGCGTTCGGATCCGGCTGCCTTCCCGATGACGGGAGTGGCGGCGAGCACCGACGAGCGGGCCGACGGGGTGAACCCGACACGCGGGTCATCACCATGGTCATGTCTTGGCCGGGCGTTGCCACGGCGGGCGGCGCAACCGGGTAGCGTGCGCTCCGTGGTCGCGCCGGATCCCGTGGACACCCGCCTGCTCGCCCTGGTCGCCGAGGCGGGCCGGATCGCCGTGCACGACATCGCCGCGCGGGCCGGGATGGACGTCCGGGAGGTGGCCGCGCGGCTGGCCGCCCTCGCCGCCACCGGCCTGCCGCTGGTCGTCGGCGTCGAGTGCGACCCCCACGGCATCCGCGCCGCGCTGGCCGCGGCCGGCGTCTGGGGCCACCCGCAGCAGAGCTACCCCACCGGGCAGTACGGCGTGCAGACCGGCGCGTACCCGGTCCACACCGGGCAGTACCCCGCGCCGCAGCAGAGCGGCCCCTATCCGGTCCCCCACCAGTACCCGCAGCCGATGGCGCACCCGCACGCGGCGACGCCCACCGGCCCGTACCCCGGTGTCCCCGGACCTCCGAGCCACCCGTTCCCCGCGGCGCACCAGCCGCCCGCCCCGCCGGTGGCGCACCCCCAGGCCATGCCGGCGACCGGCGCCCCCACACCCGACCCGATGAGCACCTGGGGCCCACCGCAGAGCGCCTCCTGGGCCCGCGGCGACCAGCCGCCCCAGCAGCCGGCGCCCGGCCGGCACGCGCACCCGGCGGGACCGCCCCCGCGCACCGGCCGGGTGGGTTCCACGCTGGAGACCGAGGGCCTGGAGGGCGAGCGGCTGTCAATCCAGCTCGTCGAGGTCGTCGACCCGGCGGACTTCCTGTTCACCGCGGCCGGCTACCGCCTCCAGGAGGGCGAGCGCGCGGTCGTCGTGCACACCGAGCTGACCAACCGGGGAACCACGGCGTTCTCCTCGCTGCCCGACCTCTACCTGGTGCTCGTCGCCGCCGACGGCGCCCCGGTCGCCAAGGCGCCGGTGTCGCTGTCGAGCCGCCCGCCGCACCGCATCGGCGTGCAGCCCGGGGAGACCGCCGGCGGGCACACGGTCTACGTCCTCCCGGAGGACACCGAGCTGGTCGCGGTGCGGTGGAGCCCCCGGCCGGACGACGAGCAGCGCACGCTCACCTGGTCGCTCGCGGAGTCCTGAGCCCCGCGTCCCGAGCCCCGCGTCGCCAGCCCGGCGTCCCGAACCCCCTCGCTGCCCTGCCCCGCCCCCGACGACCGCGCGGGACCCCCACGAACACGAACGTCCCCGGGGCCGGCAGTCGTCGACCCCGGGGACGTCAAGCCGCCCAGCCGGTCAGTACTCCTGGCGGAGCAGGTCGAGGGCGTGCTGGAGATCGTGCGGGTACTCGCTGGCGAACTCCACCCAGCGGCCGTCGGCGGGGTGGGCGAAGCCCAGCATCCTGGCGTGCAGCCACTGCCGGGAGACGCCGAGGCGACGGGCCAGCACCGGGTCCGCCCCGTAGGTGAGGTCGCCGACGCACGGGTGGCGCAGGGCCGCGAAGTGCACCCGGATCTGGTGGGTGCGGCCGGTCTCCAGCCGCACGTCCACCAGCGAGGCCGACCGGAACGCCTCGGTCACCTCGTAGTGGGTGACGCTCGGCTTGCCCCCGGCCACCACGGCGAACTTGTAGTCGTGCTTCGGGTGGCGGTCGATCGGCGCGTCGATCGTGCCGCGCGTCGGATCGGGGTGGCCCTGCACCAGCGCGTGGTAGCACTTGTTGACCGTGCGCTCCTTGAACGCCCGCTTCAGCACCGAGTAGGCGTGCTCGCTCTTGGCGACCACCATGACCCCGGTGGTCCCGGCGTCCAGCCGGTGCACCACGCCCTGCCGCTCGGCGGCCCCGGAGGTGGCGATGCGCACGCCGGCCGCGGCGAGGCCGCCGACGACGGTGGGCCCGGTCCACCCGGGGCTCGGGTGCACCGCGACGCCCACCGGCTTGTCCACGACGACGATGTCGTCGTCCTCGTGGAGCACCACCATGCCCTCGACCGGGACGGCCACGACCACCGCGGGCCGCTCCGGCGCCGGCAGCAGCACCTCCAGCCAGCTCCCGGCGACCAGCCGGTCGGACTTGCCGGCCGGGCGGCCGTCGACCAGCACGTCGCCGGCCTCGGTCAGGGTGGCCGCCGCCGTTCGGGACAGCCCGAGCAGCTTCGACAGCCCGGCGTCCACCCGCATGCCGTCCAGCCCGTCCGGGACGGGCAACGTCCGCGAGTCCCTCATCGCGTGACCTCCTGGTCCGTCCGCGCCTGGTCCCGGTCCCTGGTCCGGCTGCCGTCGTACTCACGCCCGAGCAGCGCCATGAGCACCAGGCAGGCCGCGCCCCCGACGACGGCCGAGTCGGCCAGGTTGAACACCGGCCACACGCTGCCGTCCGGCGCGAACAGCGACAGGAAGTCCACGACGTGGCCCCGCAGCGGGCCGGGCGCGCGGAAGAGCCGGTCGACCAGGTTCCCGAGCGCGCCGCCGGCCACCAGCCCCAGGCCCAGGGCCCAGCCGGCGGAGCGCAGCCGGGGCGCGATCCACACGATCCAGGCGACCACGCCGAGCTTGACCAGGGTGAGCGCCCACGTCATGCCGGTGGCCAGCGAGAACGCCGCGCCGGAGTTGCGCAGCACCACGAGGTAGAGCCCACCGCCGAACAGCTCGACCGGGGGCTCGCCCTCCAGCCGCGCGACCACCACGATCTTCGTGACGAGGTCGAACGCGAACGCCGTCAACGCCACGACGACGAGCAGCGCCACCCGTCGCGGGGGCAGCGGCCGCGCGGAGCCGTCGTCGCCGACGGCGGGAGGGCTGCCTTCCGGGGCAGCGTCCGGCCTGGTGTCCTCTGAGCTCACCCGGCCATTGTCCCTGAGCCGCAGCCGGGGCCGACGTCGCCCGCGTCACCGGTGAGCACGCCGGGCAGCGGGCGAGGGTCCGGGTCGGGCGCCCAGCGGCCCGCCACCAGCCGGTAGTCCCACCGGGGGCCGTGCCGGACGAGGTCGTCCAGAGCCGTCACGAACCGCTCGACGTGCTCCGCCGTGCTCGCGAGCCCGACACTGGCCCGCAGGGCGCGGTCCCCGTCCACCTGGCCGGCCGCACCGCTCCCGGCGAGCAACGAGCGGGTGGCCAGGTGGGCGCAGAACGCGCCGTCGCGGACCCCGATCCCGTGCTCGGCGGACAGCGCCGCCGCCAGCAGGCCCGGATCGCCGGGCGACCCGTCCGGGTTGGTGACGGTGAAGGACACGACGCCCACCCTGGGGTGGTCGGCGTCCCACAGGGCGAGCTGCCGCACGCCGGGGATCGTCGCCAACCCCTCGCGCAGGCGGCGGACCAGCGCCTCCTCGTGGGCCGCCACCGCGTCCCAGCCGTGCTGGCACAACGCCTGGCAGGCGGCGGCGAGCGCGTGCACGCCGACGACGTTCGGCGAGCCGGCCTCGTGCCGTTCGGGCACCGCCGTCCAGGACACGCCGAGCCGGTCGCCGAGGTCGACGACCTGGCGGGTGGCGCCCCCGCCGACCAGGTACGGCTCGGCCGCCTGCAACCAGTCCGCCCGGCCGACCAGCGCGCCCGCGCCGAACGGCGCGTACAGCTTGTGCCCGGACAGCGCCACCCAGTCCACGTCCCACTCGGCGGCCCGCACCGGGCGGTGCGGGGCGAGCTGCGCCGCGTCGAGCACCACCCGCGCGCCGTGCCGCCGGGCCACGGCCGCCAGCTCGGCGACCGGCCACAGCTCGCCGGTGACGTTCGACGCGGCGGTGAGGACCACCAGCCGGGGGCCGACCGGACACCGCGCCAGTTCCGCGTCCAGCGCCGCCACCGCCGCCCCTGGCGAGGCGGGCACGCCGAGCCGGCGCACCTGACGGCCGCGCCACGGCAGCAGCGCGGCGTGGTGGTCGGTGTCGAACCGCAGCACGGTGGTCTCGCGGGGCAGCGACCGGGCCAGCAGGTTCAGCGCGTCTGTGGTGTTGCGGGTGAACACGACCGCCGCGCCGGCCGGCGCACCGACGAACCCGCGCACGACCGCCCGCGCCTGCTCGTAGACCCGGGTGGAGACCTGGGAGGCGAAGCCGGCGCCCCGGTGCACGCTGGCGTACCAGGGCAACAGCTCGTCGACCGCGCGGCGCACCGGCTCCAGGCAGGGGGCGCTGGCGGCGTGGTCGAGGTTGGCGTAGGGCACCCGCTCACCGGTCACCAGCGGCACCTCGGGCTGACCGACCACCAGTGGGACGGGCGTCGGAACCGGGGACACGAGCGCGAGCGACGACACGAGACCTCCTCGGGGAGTCCGATCGGACCCACGAGGGGTCCGCGCTTGCCCGACGCACCCCGCGCCGGACCAGGTCCTCACCCGGGGCACCCCACCGCGGTTGGAGGGTTGCCGGCCAGCGAGCCGGGGCTTCGCGCTGGCGCTCATGACCTTGATCAGCAGATTAGCGCCAGTTCCCCGACCGCGCGCCGGACCTCTCGCATGACGGGACGGGGGACGTCACCGGCGGTGCCGGCCGCCGGCCCGGGGTCGGGGCCGTCGGGGACGCCGTCAGTCCCCCTCGCCGGACTCGCCGCGCCACCGGGCGTACCGGCCGGCGCGGTCGACGGCGCGGACGCGCTGCTCGGCCGCGTCCCGGACCGCCTCGGTCGCCACCACCAGGAGCTGGTCGCCCTCGGCCAACCGGGTCGCGGGCTCCGGGGTGAACGCGGCGTCGCCCCGCACCACCAGGCTGACCGTGGCGCCGACCGGCAGCCGCAGCTCGCTCAGGTACACGCCGTGCAGCCGGGAGCCCGGTGGGACGCGGACCTGGAGCAACACCGCGCCCAGCTCGTCCAACGGGGCCGCGTCCACCTCGATCTCCCTGGCCCCGCCCCGCCGCACCAGCCCCAGCGCCCTGGCCAGTACGGGCAGCGTCCCGCCCTGGAACAGGGTCAACAACACGACGATCACGAACACGACGTCCACGAGCCGCTGCGCGTCGGGCACGCCCTCGGTCAACGGCACCAGGGCCAGCACGATCGGCACCGCGCCCCGCAGCCCCGACCAGGACAGGAACACCTGCTCCCGCCACGGCACGCGGAACGGCAGGGCCGCCAACAGCACCGACAGCGGCCGCGCCACCAGCAGCAGCACCCCGCCGGCCACCAGGGCCGGCACCAGCACGCCGGGCAGGCGCTCCGGCGAGGCGTACAGCCCGAGCAGGACGAACAGGCCGATCTGGGCCAGCCAGCCCAGCCCCTCGGCGAAGGAGAGCGTGTCGCCGCGGTGCGGCAGCCGCGCGTTGCCCAGCACCAGCCCCGCGACGTAGGTGGCGAGCAGCCCCGAGGAGTGCAGGCCCTGCGCCGCGCCGTAGCTGAGCACGCAGACCGAGACCGTGGCCAGCGGGTACAGGCCGGTGGCCGGCAGGGCGGAGCGCCGGAGCGCCGACGCGCCCAGGCAGCCGAGCGCGAAGCCGACGACGGCGCCCACCGCCAGCTCGTAGAGCACCTGCAGCGGCGTCCACCACCGCAGCGGGTCGGCCGAGGCGAGCAGGATGACGGCGAGGAAGACCGGCGCGTCGTTCAGGCCGGACTCCAGTTCCAGCGCGCCGGCCAGCCGGCGGCCCACGCCGACGCCCCGCAGGACGCTGAACACGGCGGCGGCGTCGGTCGACGACAGCACCGCGCCCCAGAGCAGCGCGATCCGCCAGTCCAGGTCGAGCAGGAAACGCAGGGCCGCTCCGGTGACGCCGACGCTCACGACGACGGCCACGGTGGACAGCGCCAGGCCGATGCCGAGCGCGGGCCGGACGTTGCGCCACCGCGTGCTCAGCCCGCCCTCGGCCAGGATCAGCACCAGCGCGGCGATCCCGAGCGACTGGGTCAGCGGCGCGTCCTCGAACCGGATGCCCAGCCCCGCCTCGCCGAGCAGCAGGCCGATCCCCAGGTAGAGCAGCAGCGAGGGCAGCCCCAGCCGGACCGACACCCGGACCGCCAGCACTGCCAGCAGGACCACGGCGGCGCCGATCCCGAGCACGGCCGGCAGACCCGTCACCCCACCTCCCGGTCAGTCGAGGTTCCCCCATTGTGCGGGTTGCCCGACGGCCGGCGGGGTCCGATGTGGACACACGCTGGGCCTCTCGCGCCGGCGGCCAGGAAGCGGGGCGCACGCGGCCAGGAGAAGGAGGTTCGTCCCGACAGCTCTCGGAGGTGTTGGGCTTCCCCACCCTGGCCGTCCACCCGTGACGCTCACTCGCGCCGAGTGCCGACGCGCTCGGTCCCCGAAGCTCCGCGCGCCTCCTCACCGGGGTCGGGCTCGACACCCACCGCGCCGACGCCGGCCCTGCCCACCGGCCGAATCCGCCGCCCCAGACCGCCCCCGGCTCCGAACCGCCCCTCCCCGAGAACAGCCCCCACCCGTCCCGGGGGGCGAGCCCCGCTCCAGCCTATCCAGCGGATACCCGGCGCCGAAAGCACCACATCGTCCTCTGTGGACAACTCGCCGCCCTGTGGACAACCCACGTCACCCCAGAGTGAAAGAAACTCCGGAAAGGGTGAAACCACAAGGAAACCCTTGACGCAGCACCAACAACCGAGAGCGCCAGAGGCGCAGATCCACCGAGACAGAGCCGCAAGATCCCCAGCAGCTCTCCGGAAACCGGCACCCCACACGAGAGGGCCGCGCCCGGGAAACCCCGAGCGCGGCCCGTCGACTCACGAACACCCGCCGAAGCGGGAGAAACCTGGCCGGGTGAACCACGATCCGATCGGGTTCACCCAGCCAGGACCACCTCACACCTTGGCGACCGCCACCCGCACCGGGGCACCCTCGCCGACCGCGCCGTCGAAGGCGTCGTCCCCGGCCGGGCCGTACGCCACCGAGTCCGCCAGCGTCTCGGCGGCCAGGAACTCCTGGTGCGCCCGCACCGCGTCGACCACGTCCGCCGGCAGCTCCAGGGTCACCGCGATCCGGTCGGAGACGTGCAGGTCGGCGGCGCGCCGGGCCTGCTGCACCACCCGCACCACGTCCCGGACCAGGCCCTCGGCCGCCAGCTCCGGCGTCACCTCGGTGTCCAGCACGACCAGGCCACCGCCGCCCGGCAGCGCGGCGGCCGCGCCCGGGTCGGTGGAGACCAGCCGCTCCTCGTACTCGCCCGGCACCAGCTCGATCCCGGCGGCTACCACGGCGCCCGTCTCGGACCGGCTCCACTCACCCGACTTCACCGCGCGGATGACCTTCTGCGTGTCGGCGCCCAGCCGGGGGCCGCAGGCCCTGGCGTTCACCGTCAGCTCGAAGTGGCCGTGCGCGGCGACGTCGGGGGTCAGCAGGACCTCCTTGACGTTCACCTCGTCCCGCACCAGCTCCGCGAACGGCTCCAGCGCCGCCGCGTCCGGCGTGGCCACCACCAGCCGGGCCAGCGGCAGCCGCACCCGCAGCTTGTTCGCCTTGCGCAGCGACAACGCCGAGGAGCAGACCTGCCGCACCTCGTCCATCGCCCGCACCAGCGCCTCGTCGGCGGGCAGCTCGTCGGCCGCCGGCCAGTCGGCCAGGTGCACCGAGCGGCCCCCGGTCAGCCCCCGCCACACCGCCTCGGTGGTCAGCGGCAGCAACGGCGCCGCCACCCGGGAGACGACCTCCAGCACGGTGTGCAGGGTGTCGACGGCGTCCCGGTCCCCTGACCAGAAGCGGTCCCGGGAGCGCCGCACGTACCAGTTGGTGAGGACCTCCAGGAAGTCCCGCAGCGCGGCGCACGCCCCGGACAGGTCGTAGCCCTCCAGCGCGGCGGTGGCGTCCCGCACCAGGTCGTGCGTCTTCGCCAGGACGTAGCGGTCGAGGACGTGCTGGGAGTCCGTCCGCCACGTGCCCTCCACGCCCTCGGCGTTGGCGTACAGCGCCAGGAAGTACCAGGAGTTCCACAGCGGCAGCACCGCCTGCCGCACGGCGTCCCGGATGCCCCGCTCGGTCACCACCAGGTCGCCGCCCCGCAGGATGGGCGAGGACATCAGGAACCAGCGCATGGCGTCCGAGCCGTCCCTGGCGAACACCTCGTTGACGTCCGGGTAGTTGCGCCGGGACTTGGACATCTTCTGGCCGTCGTCGCCGAGCACGATGCCGTGCGCGACGCAGTTGCGGAACGCCGGCCGGTCGAACAGCGCGGTCGCCAGCACGTGCAGCGTGTAGAACCAGCCCCGCGTCTGGCCGTTGTACTCGACGATGAAGTCGCCGGGGAAGTGGTCCTCGAACCACTCGCGGTTCTCGAACGGGTAGTGCACCTGGGCGAACGGCATCGAGCCGGACTCGAACCAGCAGTCCAGCACCTCCGGCACCCGGCGCATCATCGACCTGCCGGTCGGGTCGTCCGGGTTGGGCCGCACCAGCTCGTCGACGTGCGGGCGGTGCAGGTCGGCCGGGCGCACGCCGAAGTCGCGCTCCAGCTCGTCCAGCGAGCCGTAGACGTCCGTCCTCGGGTAGTTGGGGTCGTCGGAGACCCACACCGGGATCGGCGAGCCCCAGTACCGGTTCCGCGAGATCGACCAGTCGCGGGCGTTCTCCAGCCACTTGCCGAACTGGCCGTCCCTGATGTGCTCCGGGACCCAGTTGATCTCCTGGTTCAGCTCGACCATGCGGTGCTTGAACTTGGTCACCGCGACGAACCAGGAGGAGACCGCCTTGTAGATCAGCGGGTTGTCGCAGCGCCAGCAGTGCGGGTAGCTGTGGTCGTAGGTCTCGTGCCGCAGCACGACACCCCGCCGCTTCAGCTCGGCGATGACCGGCTTGTTGGCCGCGAAGACGTGCACGCCCACGTGGTCGGGCACGAGCTGGTTGAACTCGCCCCGCGAGTCCACAGTCTCCACGACCGGGATTCCGTAGGCGGTGCACAGCAGGTTGTCGTCCTCGCCGAAGGCCGGTGCCATGTGGACGATGCCGGTGCCGTCCTCGGTGGACACGAAGTCGCCGGGCAGCACCTGGAACGCCTGCTCGGTGCCGAACGTCGCGGTGTCGGCGAGGTAGTCGAACAGCGGCGCGTAGCGCCGGCCCACCAACTCGGAGCCGCGGTGCCGGGCCACGACGGTCGGCTGCTCGCCCAGCTCCCTGGCGTAGGCCCCCAGGCGCGACTCGGCCAGCAGGTACCGCTCGCCGGGCGCCTTCTCGGTCTCCACGACGACGTAGTCGACGTCCGGGCCGACGGCCAGCGCCATGTTCGACGGCAGCGTCCACGGGGTCGTCGTCCACGCCAGCGCCAGCTCGCCGGACTCCAGCCGGAAGCCGACGGTCAGCGCCGGGTCCTGCCGGTCCCGGTAGACGTCGTCCATCCGGGTCTCGGTGTTGGACAGCGGCGTCTCGCACCGCCAGCAGTAGGCGAGCGTCCGGTGGCCCTGGTAGATCAGCCCCTTGTCCCACAGGGTCTTGAACGCCCACATGACGCTTTCCATGTAGTCCGTGTCGAGCGTCTTGTAGTCGTTGTCGAAGTCGACCCACCGGGCCTGGCGGGTGACGTAGTCCCGCCACTCGCGGGTGTAGCGCAGCACCGACTCGCGGCAGGCCTCGTTGAAGCGGGCCACGCCCATGTCCTCGATCTCGGACTTGTGCGAGATGCCGAGCTGCTTCTCCGCCTCGACCTCGGCGGGCAGGCCGTGGCAGTCCCAGCCGAACCGGCGCTCGACGTGGCGGCCCCGCATGGTGTGGAACCGGGGGACCACGTCCTTGACGTAGCCGGTCAGCAGGTGGCCGTAGTGGGGGAGGCCGTTGGCGAACGGCGGGCCGTCGTAGAAGACGAACTCGTTCGCGCCCCGCGCCCCGGTCTCCCTGGCCTCGACGCTGGCCTGGAACGTGCGGTCGGCGGCCCAGTAGCCGAGCACGTCCTCCTCGAGCTGGGGGAAGGAGGGCTGCGCCGGCACGCCGTGGGCTGAGCCGGAGCCGGGCAGCGAAACCTTCGGATAGGCCATCGGGCGGTGCTCCTCGCGGTCTCTCGCGTCACTCGCACGAGCACCGGATCACTGCCACCGGTGCCCACACGGGGACGACACGCCCTGGTCGGGCGTCCCGCGGTACCACCCCGCTTGCCGACGCGCGCCCGGTGCGGGCGAGCGACGACCTCTCGTTGCCGGCTGTGACGGGCCGGACCCGTCCGGTTCTACTGGGGCGGCCGCCACTCCTCGCGCGGACCGCCTGTTCTTCCGGAGGCTCCCCGGTGATGGCCGGATCGACGCCTTGTGCGTCCAGAGTAACCGGTGCGGGCAAGTCGCTTCGCGGCCCTCACCGGCGCGCTCCGCGCGACCGGGGAGGACGGCAGGTCAGGACGAGCCGCCCAGCGAGGCGGTGGCCGCCCGGCGCCGGCCGACCAGGACCGCGTCCGGGGCGCAGAGCGCGCAGGGGGTGAAGCCCAGCTCACGCGCCTCGCGCACGGGGAGCGGGATCGTGGGGCGGTCGGCCAACCACCCGCAGTCGGCGAGGTGGTACCTCGGGCGCTCGTCGACGACGAGCACCTGGTCGGCCAGCTCGGCCACCGCGAGCACGTCGGCGGCGTCGGTGTCCTCCTCGGCCGGCTCCGGGTCCGGCTGGGGGTCCCGGGTCTCCCGGATCACGGCCGACTCGCCGCCAGCTGGCGGGCCCGCGGCGATGCCATCGCCGGACGTGCCGGCCGCAGCCCGCTCGGCTGTGTCAAATCCCTTTGGGTCAAATCCCTTTGGGGCAAATCCCTTTGGGCCCGATTCGGCTGGGCCCGATTCGGCTGGGCCCAGCTTGGCCGCGCCCTGCTCTGCCCGGTTCCGCTCCAGTGGATTCCGCTCGATCGGGTTCTGCCCGGTCGGGCCCGCCGCGGCCGTGGAGAGCGCGTCGACCGAGGGATCGGCGAGTGGACCGGTCGGCCCCGAACCGGGCGCTCCGCCCGGTTCGGGGTCACCCGCTGCCACTTCCCCGTCGGCAGCGGGTCGCTCCGATCCACTCGCCGTGTTCCTGGGGGCCGCCGACCGGGCGGCCCGGCGGGCGGCGACCCGGCGCCGGCGCAACACCCACTCCACGAGGAGCAGTGCGCCGGCGACGGCGCTCGCCGCCACCGAACCCCACGCCCATGCGGACTGCCCGCTGGTCAGCGCCGCCACCAGCAGCCCGAAGGCCGCCAGCACGAGCACCAGGACGCCGAAGATCACGCCGTCGTGCTTTCCGTCGTCCGCCGCGGCTGCCGACGCCCCGAGGGCGTCAGCCGGCCTCGGCCGCGCGGGTGCCGAAGGTGTACCCGCCGGTCTGGCTGCCGCTGGACCGGTTGTCCGTCGGCGCGGCCGAACCGCGGTCCTGGAGCTCCTGCAGCGTGGACTCCAGGAAGGTCTTCAGCCGGGTGCGGTACTCCCGCTCCAGCGTGCGCAGCTCGTCGATCTTGCGCTCGAGGACGTTCTTCTCCTGGGTGATGGTGCCCATCACCTCGGCGTGCTTGCGCTGCGCGTCGCGCTCCAGCGCGGTCGCCTTCTCCCTGGCCTGCCGCTCCAGGGCGGTGGCCTTCTCCCTGGCGTCGTTGAGCATGATCTCGGCGCGGCTGCGCGCGTCGTTGACCATCGCGTCGGCCTTGGTGCGGGCCTCCGACAGCAGCTGCTCGGACTTGGCGCGGGCCTCGGAGACCATGCTGTCGGCCTCGGCCTTGGCCTCGCCGGTGAGCCGGTCGGCCATCTCCTGGGCCAGGCCCAGGACCTTGGCGGCCTGCACGTGGTGGTCGCCACCACCGGGAGAGGTCTGCTCGACCACCGAGGGCGGCGGGACCGGCGCCAGGCGCCGGGGCTCGTCGACCGCCCGGGCGCCGACCGGCGCCGCGGCGGCCTTGGCCCGCGCGTCGTCCAGTTCGGCCCGTGCGCCATCGAGCTGCGACTCCAGCTGCTCGATCTTCTGGCGCAGGTCGTTGTTCTCCTCGATCAGCGTGGCGAGCTCGCTCTCGACCAGGTCGAGGAAGGCGTCGACCTCGTCCTCGTTGTAGCCCCGCTTACCGATGGGAGGCTTGCTGAACGCGACGTTGTGAACGTCAGCGGGGGTCAACGGCATCGAAAGATCACCTCACGCACTCCTCGGCTGCGGGTACCCGGGTTCCCCGTCACCCAGGACTCACCAGTCGCATCAGTATGAACACGACCAGCAGCAGCACCATAATGGACAAGTCCAGACCGACGCCGCCGATCCGGACCGTCGGGATCACCCGACGTGCCAGCAGGACCGGCGGGTCGGTCACTGTGTAGATGGTCTCCAGCGTGACCGCAACCCCTCCGGACGGACGCCACTGGCGAGCGAACGCCCGGACGAGCTCGACGACGACGCGCGCCGTGAGCAGCAGCCAGAAGAAGAAGAGCAGGTAGTAAAGGACCAGCCGGACCGGTTCCACTCCTCAACTCTGCCATCCCTCAGCTCCGGTTGAGGAAGGCACCCTCGGCCAGTCGCCGCCTGTCCTCCGCGGTCACGTCCACGTTCGGGGGTGAGAGGAGGAACACCCGATTGGTGATCTTGTCCATCGACCCCCGCATGGCGAACACCAGACCGGCGGCGAAGTCCACCAGCCGCTTGGCGTCCGCGGCGTCCATGTCGGTCAGGTTCATGATCACCGGGATGCCCTCCCGGTAGTGCTCGCCGATCGTCCTGGCCTCGCTGTGGTCCCGCGGGTGCAGCGTGGTGATCCGGCTGAACGGGCCGGTCTGCTCCACCGGGCGGGCCGGCGGCACCGGCTCCCTTGCCGGGTCCATGGCGAGCGCCCCGCGCACCGGCGCGTCCGGCAGCGGGCCGGTCGCGCCCGCCCAGCCGCGCCGCCCCGCGCCGCGCTCGGCCTCGTAGTCGGCGGCGTCGACGGGCTCCGGCCGGTACCCCCCGCGCCCGAAGCCCCGGCGATGGCCCCCCACGCGGTCCGCGTAGGGGTCGTAGTCCTCCGGCTCGGCGACGTACTCCCCCCGGTAGTCGCCCCGGTACCGGTCACGTTCGTCGGCGTAGGCGTCGACCTCGTCCACGGGGACCATCCCGAAGTAGGCCTTCAGCCTCTGCAGCGCGCTCATGCCCTTCCTCCGCGACTCCCCTGCGCCGGTGTGTGACGGCCGCCACCCCGCTCCGCCGCCACGCCACCGACTTCCCTCGTACGCTCACGGCGAGGCTAGCCGCCGACCGCCCAGCAGCGCTGTTCCGACACGCACCCAGGTCGACCCGTGGGCTATCGCCTGTTCGAGATCACCGCTCATGCCGGCGGACAGCTCCACGGCCGACGGATGATCGTTTCTTAGCCGGTCAGCGGCGGTGGCGAGCGCGGAGAAGGCCGCGTCCGGGGTCATCTCGCGGGGCGCGACGGCCATTACGCCCCGCAACGTCAATTCACCCGATTGCGCGATCTTGTCGGCCAGCGCCGGCAGGTCCGGTAGCGGACAGCCACCACGCGCGGGGTCCCCGTCGATGCTCGCCTGCACCAGGACGTCGAGCGGCTCCGACCGCTCCCCCGCCTCCCGGGCGGCGGCCACCGCGCGGACCAGCGCGTCAGCCAACCGGGGGCTGTCGACGGACTGGACCACGCCGGCCCACCGCACGACCGCCCTGGCCTTGTTGCGCTGCAGGCGGCCCACCATGTGCCACCGGGCCGGGGCGCCCGGCCGCAGCCGGGCCAGCTCGGCGGCCTTCGGCCCGGCCTCCTGCTCCTTGTTCTCCCCGAACTCGGCCTGCCCCAGGTCCACCAGACGGGCCACGTCCTCGGCGGGGAAGGTCTTGGTCACCGGCAGCAGGCGCACCCCGTCCGGGTCCCGCCCCGCCGCGGCGCAGGCGGCCGCGATGCGCTCCCGCAACGCGGCAAGGGCCGCCGCGAGCTCGGCCGTCCTGACGTCGCCCGCGCCGTCCGACCGCGCGCTCACGCTCGCCCACTCCCCTCGTCGGCGCCCTTCCCGGCGCCTTCCGCAGGTCCCTCCCCCGGCTCGAACCAGGTGACCGCCGCCAGTCGCCCGGTCGTGCCCTCCCTGCGGTGGCTGAACAGGCTCCGGTCCTCGACGGTGCACCGCGGGTCCAGGCCGATCCGCGCGACGCCGGCGTCGGCCAGCTGCCGCCACAGCCCGGCCCGCAGGTCCAGCCCCGGCGAGCCGGAACGGGTGCGGCAGGCGCTGCCCGGCAGGTGCTTCTCCACGTCGTCCCGCATCGCGGCCGGCACCTCGTAGCAGTCGCCGCAGACGGCGGGGCCGAGCAGGACCTCGATCCGCTCGTTCCGGGCGCCCAGCTCCCGCATGGCCGCCAGCGCCGCGGGGACCACGCCCACCCTGGCGCCGACCCGTCCCGCGTGCACCGCGGCCACCACACCGGCCTCGGGGTCCCCGAGCAGCACCGGGACGCAGTCGGCGACCAACGCGACCAGTGCCAGCCCGGGCCGCGCCGTGACCAGCGCGTCGGTCGCCTCGGCCGGCCGGTCCAGCGGCCCGTCCACCACCGTCACGGTGCGGCCGTGGACCTGTTCCATCCAGACCAGCCGCTCGGGCGACAGGCCGACCCCCTCGGCGAGCCGCCGGCGGTTCGCCGCCACGGCCGCCGGGTCGTCCCCGACGTGGTCGCCCAGGTTGAACGTGTCGTACGGCGGCCGCGAGGCGCCGCCCTCCCGCGTGGTCACCACGCGACGAATCCGCACCGCAGGATCTCCCCGCCCCGGTCCCGTTGCTGTCGTCCGCGACCCTACCCAGCGGCCGCCCGCCACCCCACTTGTCACCGATCACACACGACGAGAAGCGGGCACGCGCCGGGTGGCGCGCTGCCCGCTGCTCGGGGGTGGGACGCGGTGCCGCTCTCGGCGGCGGACTAGCGCCGCATGAACGGCGGCACGTCCACGTCGTCGTCAGGGTCGTCCTCGACCGGCATCGGCCGCGGCGCCAGGCCGGAGCCGGGCGCGCCGGAGCGCGGGGTGGGCGACGGCCGCGGCGGCAGGCCGCCGACCGTGCCGCTCACACCGGTGGTGTGGTGGACGGGCGGGGTCGGGTTGGACGGCCCCACCGGGGGCGTTGGGTTCTGCCCCATCGGGGCGTGGCCCATGGGGTTCGGCGCGCCGACGGCCGGGGCCGGCTGGACGCCGAAACCGGACTGCTGGGCGGGGTCCGCCGGGCCCGGTGGCCCGCCCTGCGGCGGGTTGACCGGCGCCGGTCGGCCCACCGGGGCCGGGTCGAGCTTCTTGTGGGTCGGCGTGCCGCCGTCGAACCCGGCGGCGATCACGGTGACCCTGACCTCGTCGCCGAGCGAGTCGTCGATCACCGTGCCGAAGATGATGTTGGCCTCGGGGTGGGCGGCCTCCTGCACCAGCGACGCCGACTCGTTGATCTCGAACAGACCGAGGTCGGAGCCGCCGGCGATGGACAGCAGCACGCCGTGCGCGCCCTCCATCGAGGCCTCCAGCAGCGGCGAGTTGATCGCCTTCTGCGCCGCCTGCACAGCGCGGCCCTCGCCCCTGGCCGAGCCGATGCCCATCAGCGCGCTGCCCGCGCCGGACATGACGCTCTTGACGTCGGCGAAGTCCAGGTTGATCAGACCGGGGGTGGTGATCAGGTCGGTGATGCCCTGCACACCGGAGAGGAGCACCTCGTCGGCGGAGCGGAACGCGTCCATCAGGCTCACACCGATGTCGCCGAGCTGCAGCAGCCGGTCGTTCGGGATGACGATCAGGGTGTCGCACTCGTTGCGCAGCGCCTTGATGCCCTCCTCGGCCTGGTTGGCCCGCCGCCGCCCCTCGAAGGAGAACGGGCGGGTGACCACGCCGATGGTCAGCGCGCCGAGCTTGCGGGCGACCGCGGCGACGACCGGCGCGCCGCCGGTGCCCGTGCCGCCGCCCTCGCCGGCGGTCACGAAGACCATGTCGGCGCCCTTGAGGACCTCCTCGATCTCCTCCTTGTGGTCCTCGGCGGCCTTGCGCCCGACCTCGGGGTTGGCGCCGGCGCCGAGCCCCCTGGTCAGCTCGCGGCCGATGTCCAGCTTGACGTCCGCGTCGGACATCAGCAGCGCCTGGGCGTCGGTGTTCACCGCGATGAACTCGACGCCCTTGAGCCCGACCTCGATCATGCGGTTCACGGCGTTGACGCCGCCACCACCGATACCGACGACCTTTATCACCGCGAGGTAGTTGTGCGGGGGCGTCATCGGGTCCGCCTTCCTGATCGTGGCTCCTGCTCTGGTGCTGCGCTGGTCGGCCGGAGTCGGTCCGGCGCGCGTCCCACCCCGGACCGAACCCTCGACCTCGGCGAGAGGCTCAGAGTGATGTCGACTCCCTAGCTGTCGGTCCGGACCGTAAGCACCGCGCGGGGCGCGGTCCAGCAACCACGCCGCGTGTCGGCCCAGGTCTTCGACACTGTGCGCGATCGCTCACTCCCCGGTCACCCCGTCGAGCAACTCCCGCACCACGTCGAGGTGCCCCGCGTGTCGCGCGGTCTCCTCGACCATGTGCGCGAGCACCCAGCGCACGGACACGGTACCGCCGCGGAAGCCCACCTCATGATCGAGGTCCAGCCCCGCGGCGATCTCGCGACTGACCGCGCACTGCGCAGCGTAGTCGGTCAACAGGCGCTCCAAGGTCGTTTCCCCGCCCACCCGCCAGTCCGCGTCGAGGTCCGCCTCGGTCCACGGCACGCGGTTCGGCCGGCCGGCCAGCACGAACTCGAACCAGTAGTGCTCGACCCAGCGCAGGTGCAGGACGATCCCGGCCGCGGTGGTCAGCGGGGAGGGCAGCGGCGCGCGCCTGGCCAACTCGTCGGACAGGCCCTCGCACTTGGTGTGGACGGTCGCCCGCAGGTAGTCCACGAACCCCCCGAGCACCGCGCGCTCGTCCCCGGTCGTCGGCGGATCCGTCCGCGTGATCGTCGTCATGGCGGGCAACTCTGCCGGGCCCGACGCGCGGGGACGAGCGGATTGTCCAGGTTGTTTCGCTGTTGTGTTTCCATGGCGGAAACTCGTGACTTGACAGGACGGAAAGGCGCACGGTTGCCTTTCCGACATGGAAAGCCACCCGCCCGCGCTGACCGTCGAGCAGGCCAGGGCCGCCCTCGCCGGCATCGACGACGTGCGGGTCGCCACGGCCAGGGCCACCAGGACCCCCCGGTGGTTCTGGCTCGCGACGGCCCTCCTGGTGTCCTCGGCCGCCCTGATCCAGCTCCTCCCGCCCACACCGCGGATCGCGTTGGCCTTCGCGCCCGGGCTCTGCACTGTCCTGCTGGTCCGGGTCCACCAACGACGTGTCGGCGTGCGGCTGAACGCCTGGCGGCTGCGCCGCATGCGCCTGCCGATCGTCGTGCTCGTGGTGGGCACCGTCCTGCTCATGGGCGTGGGCGTCACCGGGGACCGCGGCTTCGACGCCCGGTGGACGTGGGCGTTGAGCGCGGCGCTCATGGCGGGCTGGACGCTCGCGTGCACCACGTGGATCGAGCGCCGCTGGGAGTCGGCTGTGCGGAGCGCGGCATGAGGCAGATCAGGTGACCAGGATCACGATCTCGTCACCGTCCCCGTTCCGGCCCGGCCCACGGGTGCACCCTGGGCGAAGCGGCCGGCCGCCAGCGGTGTTCGGCGCATGACCCGTGTTCCGCGCGACCGGACGCCGAGAGACCCCGGCGGGCAGCAGCGCGTCGCGAGCGGGCGGAGTCGAAACGTGGTCATTCCCGGCAGCCTCCGGAATCCTCCCGGCACGGAGCACCGCGCCAACGGCTGCGGGGCGGTCGGCGGCCGGACGAGAGCGGCGGTCCCGACCCGGACGGGACCGACCGGTGCGCGCCGACCACCCGTTCCCCCGACGCTCACCAGCACACCGGCCCGGACCACGAGCGGGCAGACCAGAAACCGGCGGACCAGGAGCCGGCGCCGGCGCGGCCCGACTCCGGGGAGCCAGTGGTGAGCCGGACCCCGAAAGGATTCGACCCGGTCGTGCACGCGCCCAACCGGCTGCAGATCTGCGCCCTGCTCGACGCGGTGGACGAGATGGAGTTCTCCGTCGTCCGCGACACCCTCGGGGTCAGCGACTCCGTGCTGAGCAAGCACGTCGCCGTCCTGAGCGAGGCGAGCTACGTCGAACAACGCCGCGCCGTGCGGAACACCCGGCAACGGGTGTGGCTCCGGCTGACCACCCAGGGCCGCAACGCCTACCACCACCACGTCACGGCGCTGCGCTCGATCATCGGGGGTTCGGTCACCGGGGGTTCGAACGTCGAGGGTTCGGTCACCGGAGGATCGGTCACCGGGGACTGACCGGCGTCGGCGTCGTGCCGGCGGGCCGTCAGGCGACGGTGGGCAACTCCGGCGCGGAGATGTCGTAGACGCTGCCCGGACGGGTGAGCAGCGCGGCGAGCACCGCGGCCTTGCGCTCGGAGTCCGCGCCGCCGCCCCACCGCACCTCCCGGCCCGCGGACAGGGTCAGCCGCACGTCCCCCGGCGTCCGCGCGGTCACCGTGAGGACCTCCTGGCGCACCCGCTCCGGGATGCTCACCAGGACCCGCACGCCCACCGCCGTGGCCGGGTCGTCCGGCCCGGCCCGCTCGACCACCAGCTCGGGCAGACCGGCCGCGCCCTCCGGCGCGGGCGCGTAGGCCGTGCCGGTGCCGTCCACCAGCTTCGACCCGTCGCCCTCCTTGACCACCGCCACCGGGGTCCGCTCCACGACCTGGAGCACCACGGTGTCCGGCCAGGAGCGACGCACCTCCACCGAGGCCACACGGGGCATCCCGCGCACCCGGGAGGAGACGCCCTCGGCGTCCAGCCGCGCCAACGGCGTGCCCTCCGCGATGGCGGCCTGCCGGCGCACGTCGTCCGCGCCGAGCACGCTCACCCCGGTGACCTGGACCTCCCGCACCCCGAGCAGCGGCGAGAAGTAGACCACCGCGAGCAGGCTCAGCACGGCCAGCACGCCGACGGCCGCCAGGAACCCCCGGGGCAGCCGGGGCCGGCGCGGACGTCGAGCCCGGCTCCCGGGGCGACGACGCGGGACGACGCGGTCGCCGGCGGCGGCCGAACGCCCCCCGCCGCGGGGCCGGCGGGCGCCCGGGCGCGCGCCCCGCCCCCGGCCCCGCGGCGCGGCGCTCACCGTCCGGCCCCCAGCGGGCCGCCGTCCGCCGGGCGGGCGTCGTCGGCCGCGCCCGCGCCCCGGTCGAGCTCGGCGAGCAGCTCGGGGCCGAGCATCGTCACGTCGCCGGCGCCCATCGTGATCACCAGGTCGCCCGGCCTGGCCAGCGCCGCCAACAGGGCGGGCACCCGCTGGAAGGACGGCTCGAACCGGACCCGGTCGGCCGGCGGCGGCACGGCGTCGGCCACGAGCTGCCCGGTCACCCCGGGCTCCGGCTCCTCCCTGGCGCCGTACACGTCGAGCACGACCACCTCGTCGGCCAGCCCCAGCGCCGCGCCGAACTCGCCGGCGAAGGTCCTGGTCCGCGAGTACAGGTGCGGCTGGAACGCCACCAGCACCCGCCCCGCGCCCGCCACCGGGCGGGCGGCCCGCAACTGCGCCTCGACCTCGGTCGGGTGGTGCGCGTAGTCGTCGTAGACCCGCACCCCGCCGGCCACGCCCTTGAACTCGAAGCGCCGCCGCACCCCGCCGAACGCGGCCAGCCCGGCCAGCAGGCAGTCCCGCTCCGCGCCCAGCTCCAGGCCGGCCAACAGCGCGGCGAGCGCGTTCATCGCCATGTGCTCGCCGGGCACCGCGACCCGGACCTCCACGCGCTCGCCGCCCAGCTCGACGACGACCACGCCGCCGGCGCCGTGCGGTCCGGCCGGCTCGCCCAGCTCGCTGGAGCCGTCCGCGTGGTACTCCAGCACCCGGGCCGCGCCCGGCCCCTCGGCGCGCCGGCCGTAGCGGCGCACCCGCAGGCCGACGGCCTCCGCCCGGTCGGCCAGCGCGGCCGCGCCCGGGTCGTCGGCGCACACGACCAGCACCCCGCCGGGCTCGATCCGCTCCAGGAACCGCTCGAACACCTCGGTGTACGCCTCGACGGTGCCGTGGTGGTCGAGGTGGTCGGCCTCGACGTTGGTCACCACCGCCACCGACGGCGAGAAGGCCAGGAACGAGCCGTCGCTCTCGTCGGCCTCGGCGACGAACACCCCGCCCTCGCCGTGGTGCGCGTTGGCCCCGGACTCGTTGAGGTCGCCGCCGATGGCGAACGACGGGTCCAGCCGGCAGCGCTGCAACGCCACGGTGAGCATCGACGTGGTCGACGTCTTGCCGTGGGTGCCGGCGACGCAGGCGACGCGGTGCCCGGCCATCAGCGCGGCCAGCGCCTCCGCCCGCCGCAGCACGGTCGCGCCCCGCTCCCGCGCGGCGACCAGCTCCGGGTTGTCCGGCCGGATCGCGGTGGAGACGACCACCGCGGTCGGCGGCTCGCCGAGCTGGTGCACGTTCGCGGCGTCGTGGCCGACGGCGACGGCGGCCCCCTGGGCGCGCAGGGCGAGCACCGTGCGCGACTCCTTGGCGTCCGAGCCGGACACCTGGGCGCCCCTGGCGAGCAGGATGCGCGCGATCCCGCTCATGCCGGCGCCACCGATGCCCACCAGGTGCACCCGGCGCAGCGCCTCGGGCACCTGGGCGGCGGCCCCGTCGGGCCGGGGGGTCGGGACGGCGGTCACCGGCTCATCACCTCGAGCACGATCGCGGCGAGCTGGTCGGCCGCGTTCCGGTGTCCGCTGTCGCGGGTGGCGGCGCTCATCGCGGCCAGCCGCTGGGGGTCCCGCAGCAGCGGGATCACCACGTCGGTGATCTTCTGCGTGCTCAGCTCGCCGTCCGGCACCAGCAGCCCGCCGCCGGCGTTGACCACCGGCTGGGCGTTGAGCGCCTGCTCGCCGTTGCCGTGCGGCAGCGGGACGAACACGGCCGGCAGCCCGACCGCCGACACCTCGGCGACGGTCATCGCGCCCGAGCGGCACAGCACCAGGTCGGCCGCGGCCAGCGCCAGGTCCATCCGCTCCAGGTAGGGCACGGGCACGTAGGCCGGCGCCCCCGGCTTGTGCTGCACGGCCACGCTGTTCTTCGGGCCGAACGCGTGCAGCACGCCGATCCCGGCCTCCGCGAGCGCGCCAGCCGCCCCGGACACCGCGGTGTTGAGGGTGCGCGCGCCCTGCGAGCCGCCGAACACCAGCAGCGTGGGCGCGTCCTCGTCGAGCATGAAGTGCCGGCGCGCCTCGGCGCGCAGCGCGGCCCGGTCCAGGCTGGTGATCGAGTGCCGCAGCGGGATGCCGATCACCTGCGCGCCGGGCAGCCCGCTGCCGGGCACCGCCGCCAGCACCCGCTCGGCGAACCGGGCGCCGACCTTGTTGGCCAGCCCGGCCCGCGCGTTGGCCTCGTGCACCACGATCGGCAGCCGGCCCCTGGCCGCCAGGTACGCGGGCAGCGCCACGTACCCGCCGAACCCCACCACCACGTCCGCGCCGACCCGCTCGAAGACGTTCCTGGTCTGCTTGACCGCCGACCGCACCCTCAGCGGCAGCCGCAACAGCTCCGGGCTCGGCTTGCGGGGCAGCGGAACCGGTGGGATCAGCTCCAGTGGGTAGCCGCGGGACGGCACCAGCTTGGTCTCCAAACCCCGCTCGGTGCCCAGCGCGACGACCCGCGCGTCCGGCCGCAGCCGACGCACCGCGTCGGCCAGGGCCATCGCCGGCTCGATGTGGCCCGCCGTGCCACCGCCGGCGACCACCACGCAGGGCCCACCCTGCACGGCACCGCCCGGCCGGTTCGCCGGCGCGGCCCCGTTCTGCCCAGTCACTACCGCTGTCCTCCTTGTGCTGCTCCGCGTCTGCGCTGCTCGGGCGGCGCGCCCCGCCGGCCGCGCCGCCGCTCGTCCAGTGGGTGCACGACCATCCGGCCCACGGCCCCGGTGGGCCGCCCGGCCCGCAGGGGCGGCCGTCCGGCCGGGGCGGCCGAGCGCGGCGCGCGCACCCTGCGGGCCGGCGGCCGGTACGGGTCCGGCATGGGCAGCCGCAGCCAGCGGCTGAAGCGGTCCTGGCCCTGCGCCCGCAGCGCCGAGACCGCCTCCGGCTCGTGCCTGGCGAAGTTCGCCAGCATGCCGAACACCAGCATGGTGGTGACCACCGAGGTCCCACCCGAGGAGATCAGCGGCAGCGTCAGCCCGGTGACCGGCAGCAGCCCGACCACGTACCCGATGTTGAACGCGGCCTGGCTGACCAGCCACACCGTCACGGTAGCCGCCACCAGCCTGATCCAGGGGTCGGTGTTGCGCGCCGCGATGCGCAGCCCCACGTAGGCCAGGGTGGCGAACAGGCCGAGCACCACCACGCAGCCGACGAACCCCAGCTCCTCGCCGATGATCGCGAAGATGAAGTCGTTGTGCACGTTCGGCAGGTAGTCCCACTTCGCGCTGGCCCGCCCGAGGCCCTTGCCGAAGAACCCGCCCTCGCCCAGCGCGTACAGCGCCTGCCGCGCCTGGAAGTTCGCGCCCTGCGGGTCGTCGTCCGGGTTGAGGAACCCGGTGATCCGGTCGAGGCGGTAGTTGGCGGTCGTGGCGAGGACCAGCGCGCCCGAGACCGCCGACAGGGTGATCCCGGCGAACAGCCGCAGGGGCGCGCCGGCGAACCACAGCAGGGCCAGCGGGATCACGCCGAGCGCGATCGTGCCGCCGAGGTCGGGCTGCATCATGACCAGCGTGAACATCAGCAGCGCCACCGGCATCAACGGCACCAGCAGGTGGCGGTACTGGTGCAGCATCGCCCGCTTGATCACCAGGATGTGCGCGCCCCACAGCACGAGGGCGACCTTGGCGAACTCGACCGGCTGGAACGACAGCACCCCGCCGATCCGGAACCAGCTCCGGGTGTCGGTGCCCATGTCGGTGCCCAGGGGGGTGAGCACGAGGATGAGCAGCACCACGCCGGCCAGCAGGGCCGGGGGCGACAGCCGGCGCAGCACCCTCGGGGGAACGCGCAACGCCACCCAGAAGAGCACCAGGCCCACGCCGCAGTAGATGACCTGCTTCTGGAACACGCGGTAGGTGGTGCCGCCGTTGGCCAGCGACTCGATGCTGGACGCCGAGTACACCATCACCAGGCCCAGCACGGTGAGCAGCCCGAACACCGCGAGGACCAGGTGGAAGGAGGTGAGGGGGCGGGCCAGCCAGGTGGTCAGGGCGACCCGCACCGAGGCGGGGCCGCCGACCCGGCCGGCCCTACCCGGCTCGGCGCGACGCGGCACCGGCGATCACCGACCCGGTCCCGAGGGGTCGGCGGTCTCGGCGATCACCGCCCGCACCGCCTCGGCGAAGGCACGCCCACGGTGGGCGTAGTCGGTGAACATGTCGAGTGACGCCGCCGCCGGCGCCAGAAGCACAACATCACCCGGACGGGCCAAGCTCCGGGCGGCTCGCACCGCTTCCCGCATGGCCCCATCGTCACCCGTGGTGACCTCGCGGACCGGGACCTCCGGGGCGTGTCGCGCCAACGCGGCCGCGATCCGGTCCCGGTCGACGCCCAGCAGCACCGCTCCGGCCAGCCGCGACGCGGCCCCGGCCACCAGCTCGTCCACCGACGCGCCCTTGAGCTGACCGCCCGCCACCCACACCACCCGGTCGTGGGCGTGCAGCGACGCGGCGGCCGCGTGCGGGTTGGTGGCCTTGGAGTCGTCGACGTAGCGGACGTTCCCGGCCTCGGCGACCAGCTCGGCCCGGTGGGCGGCCGGCCGGTAGGCGCGCAGCCCGGCGCGCACAGCCGAGGCCGGCACCCCGTGCGCACGGGCCAGCGCGGCCGCGACCAGCGCGTCGGTCAGCCCGGGCGGGCCGCCCGGGCGCACGTCGGCGATCTCGGCGAGCGGCTCCCCGTCGGCGAAGGCCCGGTCCACCAGCGCGTCGCCGACCAGCCCGAGCTGGCCGGCGGCCGGCTCGGCCAGCGTCACCCCGACCCGCCGGGACGCCGGCGCCGCAGCCAGCAGGGCGGCGGCGTTGGCGTCGTCCACCCCGGCCACGGCCACGTCGCCGACCAGCGCCCGCGCCTTGGCCCCGGCGTAGGCGGCCATCGACCCGTGCCAGTCCAGGTGGTCCTCGGCGACGTTGAGCACGGCGCCGGCGGCCGGCCGCAGCGACGGCGACCAGTGCAGCTGGAAGCTGGACAGCTCCACGGCGAGCACCCGGTGCCCGGCGCGGACCGCGTCCACCACGGGCAGGCCGACGTTGCCGCACGCCACCGCGTCCAGCCCGGCGGCACGCAGGATCGACTCCAGCATGCCGACGGTCGTGGTCTTGCCGTTGGTGCCGGTGACCGCGAGCCAGGTCGCCGGCCCCTCGCCGGCGTCGGCGGCCGCCGCCCTGGCCCGGTCCAGCCGCCAGGCCAGCTCGACCTCGCCGACCACCTCGACGCCGGCGGCCGCGGCGGCGGCCAGCAGCGGGGTGTCCGGCCGCCAGCCCGGGCTGGTCACGACCAGCCCGGTGCCGGCGGGCGGCTCGGTCAGGCCGACCACCAGCTCCGCGCCCTCGGCCTGCAACGAGGCCAGCGCGGCCAGGCGCTCCTCGGCGGCGTCGGTGACGGTCACGCGCGCGCCGGCGGCCAACAGCGCCTCGGCGGCGGAGCGGCCGGACACCCCGGCGCCGGCCACCAGCACCGGCGTGCCGGCCAGACCCGGCCAGCCCAGCGTCTCCGTTGCCGGCCTAGTTGCCATTGAGGATCCCCGCCGCGTCGGCCCACTCGCTGTAGAACAGGCCGAGGCCGAACAGCACGCAGATGCCGGCCATCAGCCAGAACCGGATGATGATCGTTGTCTCGGCCCAACCGGCGAGTTCGAAGTGGTGGTGGAACGGCGCCATCCGGAACAGCCGCCGCCGGGTGGTGCGGAAGACCGCGATCTGCAGCACGACCGACAGCGCCTCGACCACGAACAGGCCACCGAGGACGATCATCAGCATCTCGGTGCGGGTGGTCATGGACAGGCCGGCCACCAGGCCGCCCAGCGCCAGCGAGCCGGTGTCGCCCATGAAGATCTTGGCGGGGGCCGCGTTCCACCAGAGGAAGCCGATGCAGCCGGCCATCGCCGCGGCCGCGACCACCGCGAGGTCCAGCGGGTCGCGCACGTTGTAGCAGCCGGGGCCGAACTGGCCGGGCACGCCGCAGTCGTAGCGGTACTGCCAGAAGGCCACCAGCACGTAGCCGGCCAGCACCATCGCCGAGGAGCCGGCGGCCAGGCCGTCCATGCCGTCGGTGAAGTTCACCGCGTTGGACCACGCGCTGACGGCCAGGTAGCAGAAGACGATGAAGCCGACGGTGCCGAACGAGATGACCGCGATGTCCCTGACGAAGGACAGGTGCGTCGAGGCCGGGGTCAGGTCCCGCTCGTCCGGGAACCGGATGACCAGGATCGCGAAGATCACCGCGGCGGCGAACTGGCCGACCAGCTTCGCGGTCTTGTTCAGGCCCAGGTTGCGCTGCTTGCGGATCTTGATGAAGTCGTCGAGGAAGCCGACCAGGCCCAGCGCCGTGGTCAGCATCAGCACCAGCAGGCCGGACGCGGTCGGGCCCTGCTTGGAGACGGTGAGGTGGGTGGCGGCGTAGCCGGCCCACATGGCGAGCAGGATCGCGACACCGCCCATGGTGGGGGTGCCCCGCTTGCTCTTGTGGCCCTCCGGCGCCTCCTCCCTGATCTCCTGCCCGAAGCCCTGCCGGCTGAACACCTTGATCAGGTACGGGGTGAGCAGGATGGAGACGGCCAGCGCGATCGCGGCCGCGACCAGGATGTCCTTCACGCGGCCCCCTCCGTCCCGGCCAGCAGGGCCTGCGCGACCCGCTCCAGCCCGGCGGCGCGCGAGGCCTTCACCAGGACGACGTCACCCGGACGCAACTCGGCGCGCAGCAGCGCGACGGCCGCCTCGACGTCGGGCACCAGAACCGACTCCTCTCCCCAGGACCCTTCCAAGTGCGCGCCCTGGTGCATCGGACGCGCCTGCTCGCCGACCACGACCAGCCGGCTGACGTTGAACCGCACCGCGAGCCGACCGATCTCGTCGTGCTCGGCGGCGCTGCGCCCGCCCAGCTCGGCCATCGGCCCGAGCACCGCCCAGCTCCGGCGGCCCCTGGCCATGGCGACCAGGGTCTTCAGCGCGGCCCGCACCGACTCGGGGTTGGCGTTGTACGCGTCGTTGACCACGACGACGCCGTCGGGCCGCTCGGTGACCTCCATCCGCCACCGCGAGGCGGGGCGGGCGGCGGCCAGCTCCTCGGCCACCTGGTCCGGGCTCGCGCCCAGCTCCAGCGCCACCGCGACGGCGGCCAGGGCGTTGCCCACCTGGTGCTCGCCGTGCAGGCCGAGCAGCACCCGGGTCCGGCCAGCCGGGGTGACCAGCTCGAACCGGGGCCGGCCCAGCTCGTCGAGCTCGACGTCCTCGGCCCGCACGTCGGCGTCGGCGGACTGACCGAAGCGCACCACCCGCGCCGAGGTCCGCGCTGCCATCGCGGCGACCAGCGGGTCGTCCGCGTTGAGCACGGCGACGCCGCCGTCCTCGGCGGAGGGCAGCGCCTCGACCAGCTCGCCCTTGGCCCGCGCGATCGCCTCGCGCGAGCCGAACTCGCCCAGGTGCGCCGACCCGATGTTGAGGACGGCGCCGATCCGGGGCGGCGCGGTCCGGCACAGCGCGGCCACGTGGCCGACGCCGCGGGCGGACAGCTCCAGCACGAGGTGGCGCGTGCGCTCGTCGGCCCGCAACGCCGTCCACGGGTGCCCCAGCTCGTTGTTGAACGAGCCCGGCGGGGCCACGGTCGGCCCCAGCGGCGCCAGCAGCCGGGCGATCAGGTCCTTGGTGGAGGTCTTGCCGGACGAGCCGGTCACCCCGACCACGGCCAGGCCGTCGGCGCTGAGCCGGTCGACGACGTGGCGGGCCAGCGCGGCCAGCGCGGCCAGCACCGCGGCCCCGGAGCCGTCCCGGTCGCCGGCCAGCACGTAGGACCGCTCGCCCCCGGAGGGGACCGGCGGCACGATCACGGCCGGGGCGTCGACCTCCCTGGCCGCGAGCACGGCCACGGCGCCGGCGGCGACCGCCGTGCCGGCGAAGTCGTGCCCGTCCACCCGCTCGCCGGGCACCGCGACGAACAACCCGCCCGGCGTCACCTTCCTGGAGTCGAACTCGACGGAGCCGGTGACCCGCTCCGTCCCGTCCGCGCCGTGCAACCGGCCGCCGACCACCTCGGCGATCTCGGCGAGGCTGAGCTCGATCACGCGCCCTCCCCGCGGGACCGGGGTCCCCCGCCGGCCAGCCGGGCCCGCACGGCCTCGGCGAGCACGGCGCGATCGGAGAACGGATGCACCACTCCTGCGACCTCCTGACCGGTCTCGTGTCCCTTGCCCGCGACGACGACGACGTCGCCGGGGCGCGCGCGCCGCACCGCCTCCGCGATGGCCTCCCGGCGGTCGCCGATCTCGACCACCTCGCCCCGGTCGGCCTCGGGCAGCGCGAGCGCGCCGGCGAGCACGGCGGCCCTGATGGCCGCCGGGTCCTCGCCGCGCGGGTTGTCGTCGGTGACCACCAGCAGGTCCGCCCCGCCGGCCGCGACCCCGCCCATCACGGGGCGCTTGGCCGCGTCGCGGTCACCGCCGCAGCCGAGGACAATGATCACACGTCCCGTCCGGCCGGCCCGCTCCTGCTGGGCGCGCACCGCCTCGAGCACCGCCGACACCGCCGCCGGCTTGTGCGAGTAGTCCACGACGGCGGCGAAGTCCTGCCCGAGGTCCACCCGCTCCATCCGACCCGGAACGTCCACTTCGGACAGTCCACGGGCCGCGTCGGCCGGGTCGACGCCGACCGCGTGCGCGCAGGCCAGCGCGAGCAGGGCGTTGGCGACGTTGAAGGTTCCCGGCAGCCGCACCGAGACCGGCGTGCGCCGGCCGTCCGGACCGACCGCGGTGAACGACTGCGCGCCGGTCGGGTGGGAGACCACGTCCACGGCCCGCCAGCCCGCCTCGCCGCCACCACCGGCCACAGTGGACACCGTGACGGTGTCGGGCCGCACCAGGCGGCGGCCCCACTCGCCGTCCACGCACACCACCTCGTGCTCGGCCCTGCCGTCGAACAGCGCGGCCTTGGCGGCGAAGTAGTCCTCCATGTCGCGGTGGAAGTCCAGGTGGTCCTGGGAGAGGTTGGTGAACGCGCCGACCGCGAAGCGCGTGCCGGCCACCCGGCCCAGCGCCAGCGCGTGGCTGGACACCTCCATCGCCACGTGGCTCACGCCCCGCTCCAGCATGTGCGCGAACAGCGCCTGGAGGTCGGGGGCCTCGGGCGTGGTGAACGCGCTCTCCAGGCGCTCGCCGGCGATCCGGGTCTCCACTGTGCCGATCAGACCCGTGGTGTGGCCGGCGGCGCGCAGCGCGCCCTCCAGCAGACAGGTGGTGGTGGTCTTGCCGGACGTGCCGGTCACGCCGAGCACCGAGAGCCGGGTGGACGGGTTGCCGTAGACGTGGGCGGCGAGCCGGCCGACGACCGCCCGCGGGTCGGCGCACACCAGCACCGGAACCTCGCCGGAGCGGACCCGGGGCGCCTCGCGCACGGCGGGACGGGCGGCGCCGGCCTCGTCGGTGAGGACGACGGCGGCGCCGGCGGCCAGCGCCTGGTCGGCGAAGTCCGCGCCGTGCGCCCGGGCGCCGGCCAGGGCGGCGTAGAGGTCGCCGGGGCGCGCGTGCTGGGCACGCAGCGTCGCGCCGGTCACCGCCAGGGACCCGGCGACCTCCGGGTGCGGGCTCACCACCCGCGCGTCCGCCAGCCGGGCGATCTCGGCGACGGAGGTCGGTGTGACGTGCGACGGGCGGGGCGGGGCAGGCGCGACCTTGCCAGACAGGACGGGGGGCACGTCGCGGAAGGCTACCGGCGCACGGGGCGTGACCACCGCCACCGGTGCCGCTCACCTCCTCCCATCGACGCAGGTCGGCGCGACCGGCCCGGAGGCGGGTCCGCGCCACGCCACCGGCACGGTGGCGGTTGTTATCGATCCTTTATCTCACCCGGTCGCCGACGGGCGCCGCCGGCGACCGCTCAGCCCACCACGAGCTGCTGCACCGGGCCGGGTTCCGACGCCGGGATCTGGAAGCGCTGCGCCAGGTACGACGCGATGTCGTGGAACAGGGGCGCCGCCGTCTCGTTGTACGGCGCGACGGTGGGCGCGTCGAGCATCAGGCCCACGACGAACCGCGGGTCGTTGGCGGGCAGGATGCCGGCGAAGGTGATCCAGTGCTGCGAGCTGCTGTAGCAGCCGCAGGTCTTGTCCACCTGCTGCGCGGTCCCGGTCTTGCCGGAGATCTGGTAGCCCTCCAGGGCCGCCTCGGGCCCGGTGCCGCGCTGCGGCTGCGGCGCGGACTGCGTGACCGCCCGCATCATGTCGCGCACCGTGCGCGCGGTCTCCGGGCTGACCACCTTCACGCCCTCGGGCCGCTTCATGTCCTTGCGCTGGCCGTCCGGACCGATCTCGGCCCGGATGACCCGGGGCGGCACGCGCACGCCGTCGTTGGCGATCGCCTGGTACATCCCGGCCATCTGCAGGACGGTCACCGACAGGCCCTGCCCGATCGGCAGGTTGCCGAAGGTGCTGCCCGACCACTGCTGCCGGGCGGGCACCACGCCGGCGCTCTCCCCCTCCAGGCCCACGCCGGTGGCCTGGCCCAGCCCGAAGCGCCGCAGCATCTCGGCGAACCGCTCCTCCCCGACCTGCTGGGCCACCTTGATCGTGCCCACGTTCGAGGACTTGCCCAGCACGCCGGTGAAGGTCATCCGCTGCGTGCCGTGCGTCCAGGCGTCCTTGATCACCCGGTCGGCGACCTGGATGCTGCCGGGGACCTCCAGCACGGTGTCCGGCCGCACCAGGCCGTACTCCACGCCGGCGGCGGCCGTGACCACCTTGTTCACCGAGCCCGGCTCGAACGGGGTGGTCACGGCGGGGTTGCCCAGCCGGGGGTCGTCCTTGCTGAGCTTCTGGAGGACGTTGGGGTCGTTCGGGTCGAAGGTCCTGTCGTTGGCCAGCGCGTACACCTCGCCGGTGCGCGCGTCCAGCACCACCGCGCTGCCGTTCTTCGCCCCGGACTTGCGCACGTAGTCGGCCAGCATCCGCTGGACCTGGTACTGCACGTCCGAGTCGATGGTCAGCTCCAGGGTGGAGCCGGGCACCGCGGGTTCGAGCTGCCGCTCGGTGCCGGGCAGGACCATGTCGTCGTTGTTCTGCGCGGTCTCCACCACGCGGCGGCCGTCCCTGCCCGCGAGCAGCGAGTCCTGGAGGTTCTCCAGCCCGAGCAGGCCGCGGACCTTCTGGTCGTTGGGGTTGTCCATCCGCCAGTTGGCGAGGCCGATGATGTTGCTGGCCGGCTCGGCGCCCGGGTACTGCCGGACCTCCCGGTACTCCTCGCCGATCTCCGCGAACTTCTTCACCTCGCGGATCTGCCGCGCCTGCTCCGGGCGCACCGAGTCGGCGAGGTAGAGGAAGCTCCTGTCACTGCGCAGCTTGGCGAGCAGCTCCCGCTCGGGGAACTCGTCGCCCAGCACCTCGTGCATGCCCTTGGCGATCTGCTCCGTGCGCTGGTCGGCGTTCATCTTGTACTGCTCGACGGTCTTGGGGTTGTCCCACTCCTTGCGGAGCTGGCGCGGCAGCACGTAGAGCGCCCTGCGCTCCTCGCTGAGCGCGAGCTGCCGCCCCGCCCGGTCGGTGATCGCACCGCGGCGGGCCGGGATCTTCTTCGTGGTCAGCCGCTGCTGCTGGGACTTCTGGGACAGGGCGTCGGCCTCCAGTCCCTGCACCTGCACCAGCTTCACCCCGGCGATCAGCAGCGCCGCCACCAGCAACGTCCGGCCCACGACGAGCCGTCTGCGGTGGTGCGCCCCGCCGGCCGGCCGCGCGGTGCGCACGGCGCGTACGGGACGACGGCGTGGCGCCGGTCCGCTGGCCCGCTGCATCATCCACCTCCCGGGTGCTGGCCGGTCTGGCCCTGCTGTCCCCGCTGCCCGGACGGCGCCGGCGGGGTCGGCTGACCCTGCGGAGCGCCGGCCGACGGGGGCGCCGACGCCGACGGGGTGGGCGACGGCGGCGCGGACGAGGTGGCCGGCCGCGGCTCGCCCCGCAGCTCCACCGAGCCGTCCGGCCGGACGACGAGCCGGGCCGGGTCGGGCGCCGGGACCAGCCCGAGCTCCCTGGCCCGCCGGGCCACGTCCGGCGCGGACTCCCGCTGGGCGACGTCCCTGCGCAGCTGCTCGGCCTGCTCGGCCAGGTCGCGCGCCTCGCGCTGGGTGTTCTCCAGCCGGTACGAGTACGCGCCGGCGGCGGTGGACAGCCACAGGCTGGCCAGCAGGCCGGCGGCGAGCAGGCTCATCACCAACAACACGAACGGAGCTCTGGGCGCCACGCCCGCGCGTCCCTGGGGCACGACCCGCAGCCACCGCCGGGCGAGCGGCACCCGTCTGCCCTGCGCGCGCCGGGCCGTCCGGTCCGCGGCACGCTGCCCCGCCTGCTTGCCGCCCCGCCGGCCGGCGGTCCGGTCCGCGGCGCGGTCCCGGCCGCCCGCGCGACCGCGCGTGCCGGGATCGGGGACGCGTGCGGGCGCGCTCACGTGTCCTCCCCGAGCCGTTCCGCCGCGCGGAGCCGGACCGAGGAGGCGCGGGGGTTCGCCGCCACCTCCTCCTCGCTCGCCGGCTCCGAACCCCGCACCAGCAGCCGGAACTCCGGGCCGTGCCCGGGCAGCTCGACCGGGAGGCCGGGCGGGGTGCGGGAGGTGGAGCGCTCGGCCAGGGCCCGCTTGACCATGCGGTCCTCCAGCGAGTGGTAGGACAGCACCACGATCCTGCCGCCGACGGCGAGGGCGTCCAGCGCCGCCGGCAACGCGCGCCGCAGCACCTCCAGCTCGCCGTTGACCTCGATGCGCAGCGCCTGGAAGGTCCGCTTGGCCGGGTGGCCGCCCGTGCGCTGGCTCGCCGCGGGAACGACGTCGTACAGCAGCCGCACCAGCCGGCCGCTGTCCCGGAACGGCTCCTTCTCCCGCTCCCGGACGACCGCCGCCGCGATCCGGGAGGCGAACCGCTCCTCGCCGTAGTCCCGCAGGATCCGGGTCAGCTCGGCGGCGGAGTAGGTGTTGAGCACCTCGGCCGCGGTGATCCCGTGGCTCGGGTCCATCCGCATGTCCAACGGGGCGTCCTGCGCGTAGGCGAACCCGCGCTCGGCCTCGTCGAGCTGCATCGAGGAGACCCCGAGGTCGAACAGCACCCCGTGCACCTCCGGGATGCCCAGCTCGGCGAGCGCCCTCGGCAGCTCGTCGTACACCGCGTGGACCGGGCGGGCGCGCTCCCCGAACGGCGCCAGGCGTCGACCGGACAGCTCCAGCGCGTTCGGGTCGCGGTCCAGCCCGACGACGGTCAGCTCCGGGAACCGGGAGAGCAGGGCCTCGGTGTGGCCGCCGAGGCCGAGTGTGGCGTCCACGCAGACGGCCGGCCGGCCCGCCAGCGCCGGGGCGAGCAGCTCCAGCACCCGGTCCAACAGGACCGGGACGTGCCGCGGCCGGTCTTCCCCACCAGACGCCCGAGCGCCGTCGCGGGGCACCCGCGCCTGAGCCGCCGCCATCACGGTCTCCTCCCCGGGGAGCGCCCCCGGTCCTCGTCCTGTCCCCGGTGTCGGCTCGACGTCGGCACGCCGCCGACTCCCGGGATCTCACTGTGGTGTTCTCGTCGTCGGTCTCGAAGGAGCTGGTCTCGACGGAGTCGTTCTCGTTCGAGTCGGTCTCGTCGGAGCGGTGGTTCGAACCCGGTTGCTGGGACGCGCGAGGCCCGCCCGCCGTTCGGTCGGGGGCCGGGTCCGGGGTGTGATCTCCGCCGGGTGCTGGTGGGCGTCCGCTCCGACCACAAGGCCACGAGCGCGGCGCGACGCGCGGAACGCGCCCTGTCGGTCAGGAGCGACGCCACGCCGGGGTCAGCCCGCGCCACGAGCCCCACACACGCGACATCAAGCGGCAGCGCTGGCAGGGCTGGATCCGTCATTCCCGCCGGGCCCGTCGTTCTCGCGGGCACCCGGGACGCGACCGCTCCGGGCCGTCGGGCCCGGGTCGACCGCCGGGGGTGTCCTCGCTCCGGGCCGTGCCTCACCGCTCCACCCTGTTCGTCGCCCCTGCTGTCACCCTGTGCCAGCTGTCACCCTGTGTCACCGTGTCGTCGCCGCGCGACGTTCGCCCTGGGCGTCCTCCGGGTCTCCCCCGCCGTAGTCCGCGCCCCGCACGGGGACACGCACTCGACACGAGGCCCAGCACGGTGGCCCGTGGGGTCGGTGTGGGTGGGGGCGGTGCGACCGGATGTCGTCGGGTCCCCGCCCGCTCGTCGGACCTGGCGCCGGGGAAGGTGCGCCAGGGCCGGTGGACCGTTCCGCCCAGGATCACCCGGTGGCCGTCCCGCCGGCCGCCGCTGTTCGCGGGCCGCCAGCGTGCTCGTCGCGCTCGCCCCCCCGGCGCGTGACCGCGCCACGAAGGACCAGACACCGACGGACACCGCTGGGCTGCTCGCCGCAGGGCGGCACGACCGGGGTGGGAGCCGCCTGCGCGGCACCCGGGAATCCGAGGAGCACGGCCCGCCGAGCGGACCGAGGCCGAACGACACCCGAGCCGTCCGACCGGTGAGACCCTCCCCGCTGTCCAGGGGGTGGCGGAGGCCGCCGACGGCGACACACGCCCATCCCCGGGCACCTCGTCACGGCCACGACGTGACCGGAGGAGACGGAGAACGACCTCACCCGCCGCGCACGCGACGCCGTCGCCGCGCGCCGACCCGGTCAGAAGATCCCGGGCAGCACCTCCTCCCGTGCCTGCGCGTAGCTCTCCTCGTGCTCGGCGAGGTAGCGCTCCCACGCAGAGGCGTCCCAGATCTCCAGACGGGTGATCGCCCCGATGACCACGCACTCCTTGGTCAGCCCGGCGTAGCGCCGCAGCTCGGGAACGATCGTGATCCGGCCCTGCCCGTCCGGCCGCTGCTCGTCGGTGCCGGCGAACAGGTAGCGCTGGAAGGCGCGAACCGACTCGTTGGTGAGGGGGGCCTCGGCGACCTTGCGGGCCATCTGCTCGAACTCGGCGCGCGGGAAGACGTACAGGCAGTGGTCCTGGCCTTTGGTGACCATCAACCCCCCTGCGAGCGCGTCCCGGTACTTGGCCGGCAGGGTCAACCGACCCTTGTCGTCGAGCCTCGGGGTGTGGGTGCCGAGGAACACGGCTCCCACCTCCCCACCGATTCAGGCCCCCTCCCGAACCCGTCTCGGCCGGCGGGACCCCCGTCTGCCCCACCGCCCGCCACAGTACCCCACTTTTCACCACAGTCAACGGGAACGACGGCGACAACCGCCCGATCAGGTCGACGTTTCCGCAGCTCAGCGGGGTGGGGCCGGAGTGGGGGGCGGTGGGGAGGGCCCGAGGGGGCGCGCCGGCCGGACGCGCGGGGAGCAGTCCGCGCGACCCCGTCCGCCCCGCCCGGCTCCCCCCGAACGGCGGACGGCTGAGCGGCCGTCGGCCGGGGCGCCGACCTGCGTTGCTGGCACGCGGGGCCGACGGTGGGGGAAGGTGGGGACCGAGGCGACCCGGCGGACGGCTCCATGGCTCGGTCGGAACGTGGGACACCTCGCCGGGTTTTGACAGACTTCTCGGCACGCTGCCCGAGGTGACCGCACCACGCGCGCCCGCGCCCGGTGCGGGCGCGGAGCGAGGGCGTGCGCCGCAGCACAGGAGGACGTGTGACGTCAGGTTTCCAGGCCGCCGCACCCCTGGGGTCCAGTGGGAACGGCCGGCGGCCGGCCGAGGGCCATCCGGGCGAGGCCGAGCTCGCCGAGCTGCACTCCGCCGCGCAGCGGATCGCCGCCAACGTGGAGCGGGTCCTGGTGGGCAAACCCGAGGTGGTGCGGATCGCCCTGGTGACCCTCCTCGCCGAGGGGCACCTGCTGGTCGAGGACGTGCCGGGCGTCGGCAAGACGTCGCTGGCCAAGGCGCTGGCCCGGTCGATCGACTGCTCGGTCAGCCGGATCCAGTTCACCCCGGACCTGCTGCCCAGCGACATCACCGGCGTGTCGATCTTCAACCGGCAGGAGAACGAGTTCGAGTTCCGGCCGGGGCCGGTCTTCGCGAACATCGTGGTCGGCGACGAGATCAACCGGGCCTCGCCCAAGACCCAGTCGGCGCTGCTGGAGTGCATGGAGGAGCGGCAGGTCACGGTGGACGGGCGGACCCACCCGCTGCACGCGCCGTTCATGGTGATCGCCACCCAGAACCCGGTGGAGATGGAGGGCACCTACGCGTTGCCCGAGGCCCAGCGGGACCGGTTCACCGCCCGCGTCTCGATCGGGTACCCGGACCCGCAGGCCGAGCTGGCGATGGTGGACGGGCACGCCGGCCGGGACCCGCTCGCCGAACTGCGCCCGGTGTCCGACGCGGCGCAGGTGCGGACGCTGCTGTCCACCGTGCGCCGCGTGCTGATGTCCCCCGACGTCCGGCGCTACGCCGTCGAGCTGGTCTCGGCCACGCGGCGGCTGCCCGAGCTCCGGCTCGGCGCCTCGCCGAGGGCCACGCTGCAGCTCGTCCAGGCCGCCAGGGCGCACGCCGCGCTGGCCGGCCGCGACTTCGTGGTGCCCGACGACGTGCAGGCCGTGGCGATCCCCGTCCTGGCGCACCGGCTGGTCCTCACCCCGGAGGCGCAGGCCTCCCGGCGCTCCCCCGCCGACCTGGTCCGCGGCCTGCTGCACCAGGTCCCGGTCCCGCAGGGCGCCGGGGCGCAGCGCCCCACCGAGCCCGCCGAGTGGCTGCGGGACCTGCGCGGCGCCAACCCGGCCGGACCCCAGCAGCAGAGGACGACGTAGGTGCGGCGCGTGCTGGCGGGGCTGACGACCCGCGGCCGCTGCCTGCTCGCCGCCGGCATCGCCGCCGCGGTGTGCTCCCTGGTGCTCGACGAGCGCGACCTGCTCCGGGTCGCCGTGTTCCTGGTGACCCTGCCGATGCTGGCGACCGCGCTGGCCGCCGGCTCCCAGGTCCGGTTGGCGGCCGGCCGCGCGCTGCTGCCGGCCCGGGTCCCGGTGGGCACCGGCGCGGAGGTGCGGTTGGAGGTGCGCGGCGGCGGGCGCCTGCCCGCCGGCGGGCTGCTGCTAGAGGACGGGGTTCCGTACGCGTTGGGGGGTCGTCCGCGCTTCGTCGTCGAGCGGCTGCCCCGGAACGAGGCGGCCGTGCTCGTCTACCCCCTGCAACCCGTGCAGCGGGGTGTGCACCACGTCGGCCCGCTGCTGGCGCGGGTGACCGACCCCTTCGGCCTGGCCGAGTTCGAACGCGAGCTGGCGGGGCACAGCCGGCTCGTGGTGGTGCCCAGGGTGGTGCCGCTGTCCGGTGTGCCCACCGGCTCGGGCCTGGGCGCGGGTGAGGACGGCTCCCTGCGGATGCGCAGCGGGCAGGGCGAGGACGACGCCGTGGTCCGCCCGTGGCGGCAGGGCGACGACATGCGCAAGGTGCACTGGCGCTCCACCGCCCGCCGCGACGAGCTGATGGTGCGGGTCGAGGAACGGCCGTGGCGCGGCGGCACGACGGTCCTGCTGGACCACCGCAGCGCCGCCCACCGGGGCAGCGGGCCGACCTCCAGCCTGGAGTGGGCGGTGTCGTTCACCGCGAGCGTCTGCCTGCACCTGCAGCGGCACGGCCACGACGTGCGGCTGGTCACCGAGACCGGCTCCGTGCTGGCGGGCACCTCGGCCCACGGCGGGCACGTCGGGGACGTCGTGCTGGACGCGCTCGCCGGGCTGAACCCGTCGCACGGCAGGGACATGGCCTGCGGCAGCGACCCCGGCGGCGGGCACGAGCTGGTCGCCGTGCTGGGCGCGACCACGCCCGCCGCCGCGGCCGAGCTGATCCGCTGGCGCCCGCGCGGCGCCAGGAGCCTGGCCGTGCTGCTGGACGTCGCGGGCTGGGCCACCCACGGCGAGGAGAAGGCGCCGGCCCCGGACGAGGCCGCCCACCTGCTGCGGGGCGCCGGGTGGCGGGTGGCTCTCGTGCGGCCGGAGACGGGTATGGCGGCGGCGTGGCGGGAGCTGTGCCGCCCCGGCGCGGTGTCCCCGGAGATGGCCGCGAGCCAGGACGGGAGGGTCGGATGAGCCGCGCTGTCCCCCGGCTCTCCGTCGAGGTCTCCCTCGCGCCGGTGGCCGCCGCCGTGGCCGTCGTGGGCGCGTCGACGGCGTTGTCCGGGGTGCTGGCGGGCGGGCAGTGGCTGGCGTTCGTCGTCGTCTCGGCGGCGGTGGTGGCCGTCGCCGGCATCGGCCTGCGGGCGCTGCGGCTGCCCGCGCTCGTCGTAGCCCTCGGCCAGATGGTCGCGCTGTGCTGCCTGCTCACCGGGCTGTTCACGCGCGACGGCGTCCTCGGCGTGCTGCCCGGCCCGGCCGTGGTGGACGAACTCCAGGTCCTGCTGCGCCAGTCGGTGGAACAGGTGCGCGTCGGGGTGCCGCCGGTCGCGTCGACGGCGGCGATGATGTGCCTGGTCACGGTGGCCGTGGGCCTGGTCGCGATCGTGGTGGACACCCTGGCGGTGGGCGCCGAGGCCCCGGCCGCGTCCGGGTTGGTGCTGCTGTGCGTGTTCGCGGTGCCCGCCTCGCTGGCCGACGAACTGCTCCCGTGGTGGTCCTTCGTGCTCGGCGCGCTCAGCTTCGCCCTGCTGCTCGTCGCGGACGGCCGGCACCGGCACCGGGAGTGGCGTGGCCGGATCGGCGCCGCGGGTGGCGGGCGGGCCGGCGCGGTCCCCACCGCGGCGGTCGTCAGCGGGTTGACCGTGGTGGTGGCCCTGCTCGTCGGGGGCGGCATGACGTTCGTCGGCACCGCGGGCCGGCTGCCCGGCTCGGACGCCGACGGAGGCCCCGGGGACGGTTCGACCGGCATCGGGCTGCAGCCGTTCACGTCCCTGCGCGGCCAGCTCGACCGGGGCCGACGGGTCGAGCTGTTCCGGGTCCGGGGGCTCGACGAGAGCCGGTACCTGCGGGCGATGACGCTGCGCCGGTTCGAGGCGGGCCGGGGCTGGCTGCTGGACGGCATCGGGGAGGGCGTGCCGGTGCGCGGCCAGCTCCCCACCCGCGAGCCCCGCCCGACGGGCGGCCGGGTCGCCGCCATCGACATCGAGCCCCTCGGCTACCGCGACTTCTGGCTCCCCGTGTACGGCGCGCCGCTGGCGCTGCCGGAGCTGGACGGCTCGTGGCGGTACGACAGCACGGCGGGGGTCGTGTTCTCCCAGCAGAACAAGCGACCCGCGCGGTACGTCGAGCAGGCCGTGTTCGCCAACCCGAGCCCCGAACACCTGCGCGGGCTGCCCTCTGGCGCGGCCGCGGTGGACCCCGCCTACGTCGAGCGGCCGGACGTCGACCAGAAGGTCGTCGACCTCGCCCGGGGGATCACGCTCGACGCCCGCTCGGACTTCGAACGGGCGCTCGCGCTCCAGGAGTACTTCGTCACGCCGGCGAACGGATTCCGCTACAGCCTGCAGACCGGCGGCGTCGGCGGGGACGCGCTGACCGACTTCCTGTTCCACGGGCGGACGGGCTTCTGCGAGCAGTACGCGTCGGCGATGGCGGTCATGCTGCGGTCGCTCGGCGTGCCGAGCCGGGTCGCGATCGGCTTCACCGCCGGCACGAACACCGGCGAGTACCGCGTGATCACCACCGAGGACGCCCACGCCTGGGTGGAGGTCTACTTCCCCGGCCAGGGCTGGACCATGTTCGACCCGACCCCGATGGAGGCGAACCGGCGGGCGCGGCCGCCGCACCTGGACAACGGCACCCCGGCCAACTCGAGCGGGCCAACCGCGACCACCACCGGCGCGGCGCCGACCTCGGGCGTCACGCCGGGCACGTCGGGGAGCGCGCGGCCCAGCACGACTTCCGGCCCGACCGCGCACCAGGCACAGAGTGCCGCGCCGATCACCGCGCCGCCGGCTCCGCTCCGGTACTCCCTGACCGGCGTGCTGGCGGGCCTCGGCGTCCTGGCCCTGCTGCTGCCGGTCGGGCTGGCGCTCCTCGCGACCAGGAGAGCGCGGGGCGTCCGGCCCACTGGCGGGGAAAAGCTGGCCTCGGCGACGGTGGTCGGGATGCGGGCCGGTGGGCCCGCGAGCTGGGCGATCGGCGGCGCGTTGCTGGTGGGCGCGGTGCTCGCCGGGCTGGCACCGGCATCCTGGTGGCCGCCGGTGTTCGTCTGGGTGCTCCTCACGGCGCTGCTGCTCGCCCTCGCGCTGGGCGCCCTGCCGGCGCTGGTGCGCGACGCCCAGCGCCGGGCCCGGCTCCGCGCCGTCGCGGTGGGCGGCCCGGGCGCGACCGACGCGGCGTGGCAGGAGCTGCTCGCCGAGTCCCGCGACCGGGGCGGTGTGGTGGCCGAGAGCGACACGGTGCGCGGCGCGGCCAGGAAGCTCGCGCACGAGCACGGTCTGGACGAGGCGGGGCAGTCGGCGCTGCGCGTGGTGATCAGCACGGTCGAGCGGGACTGGTACGGGGGTGTGCCGCCCACCGGTCCCGAGCTGCCGGAGGCCGTCGGCGAGGTGCGGGAGAGCCTTCGCCGCAACGCGCCGCTCGCCCTGCGGGACCGGTTCCTCCCCCGCTCGGTCCTCCGCCGCCGGGGAAGCTCCCCACGGGACTGACCCGCGGGAGAGCACTGGGCCCGGGCGTTCGACCTCTGTCAGCGCCCGGGCTCGCCGTCGCCCAGGAGAAACCCGGGAGGCTCACGGCGCGAGACTCGCACCACATCCAGCCGCCTCGCCGAACCCCCGCCCCAGGTCAGCCCCCACCCGTCCCGGGGGGCGAGCCCCGCTCCAGCCTATCGGCCAAGACCCCTGCGCCGACACCGCACCACGAGCTCCTGTGGACAACCGACGAGCCTGTGGACAACTCCCACTCCAACGAGTGACACAGGGCGAGAAGTGTCAGCCCGCTCTGCTCCACTGGGAAGGTTGACCTGCTGCACGACAGACCCAGGCGACACCCAACGTGAAGTGATCTGGACACGCGAAAACGGGCGCGGCGGGAAGTCCGGCGCGCCCGTTGCGGGTCGGTCTACTGATCATCCTCGAAGCGACGGCGGAAGCGCTCCTCCATGCGCTGCGCGAAGGAACTCCCGCGCCGCGGCTTGGCCGCGCTGTCCGCGGGGGCGTCGTCCTCGGCCGCCGGCTCACCGCGACCCAACGCGGTCAGGGTGAACACGGCTCCGCCGAACATCACCAGGAAGCCCAGCACGCTGATCACCGGGATGTCGGCCAGCTGCACCGGCAGCGCCACCCCGAGCACCAGCAACACCAGGCCCAACACGAACAGCGCGACACCCTGGAGACGTCGACGGCGGGACGGCCGGTGGAGCTGGGCGCCGCGCACGGTCGATGCGAACTTCGGGTCCTCGGCGTAGAGCGCGCGCTCGATCTGCTCGAGCAGTCGCTGCTCGTGCTCGGAGAGTGGCATGGCTCCTCCTCCGGCACAGCGGTCGCGGGCGCCGGGTGATCACGGTTGCCGCCGGACCCGGCGGGCACCCCGCCTTGGGTGCGTCACCGTTGAGGATACGAGTCGCGCGACGCCGCGACTACCCGGTCCCACCCTCGCGTTTCGCGCTGTTGCCCACTCCACCCTCTCGGGGCAGCAGGGAGGCGGGCCGTACCGCCGAAGAGCCGAACCTCGTCCTGGCGACGTCGGCGGCGATCTCCGCGTCCCGCCAGCCCCGTTCCGGGCCGTCGAACGTGAGCTGCTCGACGGCGCGCGCGGCGTCGACGAGCTGCTCCATCCGCACGCCGACCAGCCGAATCGCGCCGTCCGGCACGTGATTGTCGAACAGGTCCCTCGCAACCGCGTAGACCTCGCGGGCCACGTCCGTGGCCACCGGGAGGGTCCGCGAACGGGTGATCGTGGTGAAGTCGGCGAACCGAACCTTGATCGAGACGGTGCGCCCGCGCAGTCCGCGGGCGCGGAGCGCGGCCGCCGCGCGCTCCGCCAGCCGGAGCAGCTCCCGACGCAACACCACCCGGTCGTACAGATCAGTGTCGAACGTCTCCTCCGCGCCGACCGACTTCTCCGCCGCGTCCGGCACCACCTGGCGGTCGTCCCTGCCGTTGGCCAACGCGTGCAGGTGCTCGGCGGCCGCGGCGCCGATGGTCCGCCGCAGCCGGGGCAGCGGAGAGTGGGCGATGTCGGCGACGGTCTCCAGACCCACGCGCCGCAGTTGTTCGGCGGTGCGCGCCCCCACCCCCCACAGGGCCGAGACCGGGAGGGGGTGCAGGACGTCGAGGACGCGGTCGGCCGGCACGACGAGCAGGCCGTCGGGTTTGGCCATGCCGGAGGCGAGCTTGGCGACGAACTTGGTGGGCGCCACCCCGACCGAGCAGGTGATGCCGTGCTCGGCCGCGACCCGGGCCCGGATCCCGGCGGCGATGCCGCCCGGCGTGCTGCCCGTGCGCCGCAGGGCCCCCGCGACGTCCAGGAACGCCTCGTCCAGGCTCAGCGGCTCGACCAGCGGGGTGACCTCCCCGAAGATCGCCATGACGCCGCGGGAGACCTCCTGGTAGCGCCGGAAGTCCGGCGGCAGGTAGACGGCGTGGGGGCACAGCCGGCGGGCCCGGGCGGTCGGCATCGCCGACCGGACGCCGAAGGCGCGCGCGGCGTAGTTGGCCGACGAGACGACGCCGCGGGGTCCCAGCCCGCCGACGACCACCGGTCGGCCCCGCAGCTCGGGGCGGCCCCGGGTCTCCACGGACGCGTAGAACGCGTCCATGTCCACGTGCAGGATCGTGCACCCCGTGTCGTCGGGCGGCGGCCCGTCCGGCCCGTTCGTGGAGGGCCGCAACGCCTTCGGCAGGTCGCCGCTGCGCCCCACACCGACCACTCCCCGACAGTCTCGAACGCCCGTTCGACGCGTCGTCGCAGTGTACGTCCGGCCGCCGACGCGCCTCCTCCCTCACGAGTCGGGCCACTCGCCCGACTGACCCGCGCGCCCGGAAACCGGAACGCGGCAGGGCTGGAACAGCCGGGGGCGACAGCATTTGGGACGACGGTGACAGGTAGCCGGCCTTCCCGTCGACGGCCGGCGCTTGCGACGATCGGGCGGGAGGGGATCATGACCGCAACCGGTGCGGGCCGGAACGGCCGCACGTGCCTGAGCGCCGTGGCCGTCTGCGGCCTGGCGATGGTGTTCGACGGATACGACCTGGTCGTCTACGGCGCCACCCTGCCGACGCTGACGAGGGAGTGGGGCCTGTCGCCGGAGCAGGCCGGCGCGATCGGCAGCTACGTCCTCGTGGGGATGCTGCTCGGCGCGGTCGTCGTCGGCACCGTGAGCGACGTCGTCGGCCGGCGCCGCACCGTCCTGCTGTCCGTCGCCTGGTTCTCCGTGGCGATGCTGCTCTGCGCCTTCGCGCCGGACCCGACGACCTTCGGCCTGCTGCGGTTCGTGGCCGGCCTCGGGCTGGGCGGGATGATGCCGACGGTCAGCGCGCTCGCGGTCGAGTACGCGCCGCCGCGGCACCGCAACCTCACCTTCGCCACGGTGTTCTCCGGCTACGCGGTCGGCGGCATGGCCTCGGCGGGGCTCGCCCTCCTGCTCCCCCGCGACGAGTGGCGGCTGATGTACGGCGTCGGCGCGCTCGCGCTCCTGCTCGTCCCCGTCGCCCTGCGCTGGCTGCCGGAGTCCCTCGACCACCTCGTCGCCAGGGGCCGGCTGGCCGAGGCCGCCGCGGTGGCCACGCGCTTCCGCCTGGAACCCCCCGTCGCGCGGGACGTGGCGCCGGAACCGCCCCGTGCGGCCGTCCGCGGGCTCTTCGTCGGCCCGGCCGCGCTGGCCACCGCCGCGTTCTGGGCGGCGTCGTTCTGCGGCCTGCTCCTGGTGTACGGGGTCAACACCTGGCTGCCGCAGATCATGCGGGCCGCCGGCTACCCGCTGGGCTCGTCGCTGACCTTCCTGGTGGTGTTCAACGTCGGATCGATCGTCGGCTCGGTGCTGGGCGGCTGGTGCGCCGACCGGTTCGGCTCGAAGCTCCTGATCGGCACCGCCTTCCTGGTGGCGTGCGGCTCGATCGGGCTGATGGCGGTCGGTCCCCCGACCGCCGTGCTCCACGTGCTGGTCGCGCTCGGCGGCTTCGGGACCATCGGCACCCAGAACCTGGTCAACGCCTACGTGGCCCGGTACCACCCGCCCCAGCGCCGCGCGACCGCGTTGGGCTGGTCCCTGGGGTTCGGCCGGCTGGGGGCGATTTGCGGGCCGCTGGTGGGCGGCCTGGTGCTCGGCTCCGGCCTCGCGGTCGCCTGGAACTTCGTCGTCTTCGCCGCGGTCGCGCTGGTCGGCGCGGTGGCCATCCTCCTGGTGCCCGCCAGGAGGTCCGAGGGGGCCGCGCCGATCCCGACGGCGAACGCCCCGGCCGGCGGGAGCTCAGGCTGAGGCGCGGCGGCCCAGCGCGTGCAGCCGGGTGGCGACGTCCCGCAGCGGCGAGCGGTGCGCGGCGGCCAGCTCCAGGTCGGCCAGCGCCTCGGCGGCGCCCTGGGCCTCCAGGACGGCGCCGGGCACCAGGTCGCTGACCACGCCGTGGCCCTGGAGCACCTCGACGGCCAGGCCGGCGCCGGCGACCAGCTCGCTCAGCCCGGCGCTGTCGAACCGCCGCAGCACCGGGTCGTGCGCGCCGACCCGGCCGTGCGGGTCGTCGAGCAGCCGGCGCGCGTCGCCGAGCCGTCCGGCCAGGGCGCGGCCGAGCACCGCCGCATACCGGTTGGCGACCAGCACCGAGACTGCGCCACCCGGTCGGGCGGCGGCGGCCAGCGCGGCGATCGCCGTCTCCGCGTCGTCGACCACCTCCAGCACGCCGTGCCCGAGCACGAGGTCGACCCCCGCGTCCGGCACCACGTCGGCCAGGGCGTCGGCGTCGCCCTGCACCGCGGTGACCCGCTCCGCCACACCGGCCTCCTGGGCCCGGCGCCGCAGCGTCGCCAGCGCGTTCGGGCTGGAGTCGATCACGGTGACCAGGCAGCCGGCGGCGGCCAGCGGCACCGCCCACACCCCGCTGCCCCCGCCCACGTCGAGCACCAGCGGGTCCGCGCCGTCCCGGCGCTCGCGCGCGGCGACGAGCTCGGCCTCCAGCACCCGCTGCACGGCGTCGGTTCGCATGCCGCGAAGCCTATTCGACCTGCGGTTCACCACGGGCCCAGACCCGGGTGGCGGGAACGACCGGCACCCCGACCGGCGAGGACTCGGACGGAAACCGGCGATCAGCCCTTAGGCTGCTCGCCGTGCATACGGTGGCCGTGCTGAGCCTGAAGGGTGGCGTGGGCAAGACGACCGTGGTGCTGGGGCTGGCCTCGGCAGCGCTACGGCGTGGCGTCCGCACCCTGGTCGTCGACCTCGACCCGCAGTGCAACGCCACTGCGACGTTGGAACCGGCCGAGACCGACGCGAGTCTGTCGGACGTCCTGGAGGACCCGAAGCGGTCGGTGCTGGAGGCCGCGGTGGCCCCCAGCGCCTGGGGCGAGGGTCTGGACGTGCTGGTCGGGTCCGAGGAGGTGGAGGGGCACAACGACCCGGACCCCGGCCTGCGTCGGCTGAGCCGGCTGGGCAAGGTGCTGACGAAGATCAACGAAGTGGCCGCCGACGGGGACCTGCCGTACCAGCTCGTGCTGCTGGACTGCCCGCCGTCGCTGGGCCAGCTCACGCGGTCGGCCCTGGTGGCCGCGGACCGCGCGCTGCTGGTCACCGAGCCGACGATGTTCGCCGTCTCCGGCGTCCAGCGGGCCTTCGAGGCCGTGCAGGCGGAGCGCGAGCGGCACAACCCCGACCTGCAGCCGCTGGGCGTGGTGGTGAACCGGGTGCGCCCGCGCTCCCACGAGCACCAATTCCGGATCAACGAGCTGCGGGAGATCTTCGGGCCGCTGGTCATGCCGGTCGCCCTGCCGGACCGGCTGGCGGTCCAGCAGGCGCAGGGCGCGTGCATGCCCATCCACCAGTGGGGTACGCCGGGCGCCCGCGAGGTCGCACTCGGGTTCAACCTGCTGCTGGCACGAGTGCTGCGGGCGGGGCGACGGCGGCGCGTGGACCCGATGGACGACTACGCCCACGACGAGATGTTCCACGACGACGACAGCCACGACGAGGAGACGGAATGACCAGCGCCTCCCTGCTGGCCTACACCGTCGCGGCGCTGCTGGTGGCGATGAGCCCCGGCCTGGACACGATGTTCACACTCCGTTCGACCGCGCTCGGCGGCCGACGCGCGGGGTTGGCGGCGGTGGCCGGGATCGGAGCAGGGTCGGTGGCCTGGGGCGTCGCCAGCGTGGCGGGCCTGACGGCGCTGCTGCGCGCCTCCCAGCTCGCCTACGACGTGATCCGCTACGCCGGCGCCGCCTACCTGCTCTGGCTCGGGGCGAGCGCGTTGTGGCGGTCGTGGCGGGACCGGGGCCGGGTCGGGGACGCCGGCGCGACGGCGCTCTCGGCGGAGGTCGTGGCGAGTGGCGCGCGGCCGCTGGTCGCGTTCCGCTCCGGTCTGGTGACCAACCTGCTCAACCCCAAGGTCGGCGTGTTCTACATGTCGTTGCTGCCGCAGTTCCTGCCCGCAGGGGGGAGCGGCGCGGCCGGCTGGGCGCTGCTGCTGATCGGCATCCACGTCAGCGCCGGCGCGGTGTGGCTGTCCGGTGTGGTCTGGCTGGCGGCCAGGGCGCGCCGCCTTCTGGCCAGGGAGCGGGTGAAGCGGTGGCTGGACCGGGCCATGGCCGCGGTGCTGGTCGGCTTCGGTGTCCGGGTGGCGTTGGACGGTCGGTGAACTCCACCTGATGGCTCCCGCGCATGTCGGTCCGACACGACACACTTGAGCCGTGCCGGAGGGCGACACCGTCTACCTCGCCGGCCGGCGACTGCACACGGCGCTGGCCAGGCAACGCCTGACCAGGGGCGAGCTCCGACACCCCCGGCTGTCCACCGTGGACCTCGCCGGCCGGGTGGTGCTCTGCGTCCGCTCGGTCGGCAAGCACCTGCTGTTCCGGTTCGACGACCAGACGACGCTGCACACCCACTTCCGGTTGGACGGCTCGTGGCACCTGTACCGGCCGGAGGAGCGGTGGCGCGGACCCGCGCACCAGGTGCGCGCCGTGCTCGCCAACGAGCACCGCGTCGCGGTGGGCTTCCGCCTGCACGACATGGCGTTGCTGCCCACCGCGGAGGAGTTCCGGCTCGTCGGCCACCTCGGCCCCGACCTGCTGGACCCGGTGTGGGGCCGCCAGCAGGAGGACGAGGCGGTCGAGCGGCTGCTGCGCGACCCGGACCGGGAGGTCGGTCTGGCCCTGTTGGACCAGACGGCCGTCGCCGGGCTGGGCAACCTCTACAAGACCGAGGTCTGCTTCCTGCTCGGCGTCTCGCCGTGGGCTCCGGTGTCCGATGTGGACGTCCGGGCGGCGGTGCGGTGGAGCCGCAAGCTGCTGCTGCGCAACGCGGCCCGGCCCGAGCAGTCGACCACCGGCGAACTGGGGCGCGACGCCCAGCACTGGGTGTTCGAGCGGACCGGGCGACCGTGCCGGCGGTGCGGCACCGCCGTGCGGACGGGCACGCAGGGCGAGGGCACGCGCGAGCGGGTGGCGTACTACTGCCCCCGCTGCCAGCACGGGCCCCGGCCCGCGCCGGCTGCCGGGGCCGCGGCTCAGGCGCCGGAGGCGGGGCGCAGCCGCCGCAGCAGCGGGTAGAGGGCGATGATCCCCAGCGAGCCCCAGGCGATGCCACCCAGCTCGAGACCGCCGACGCTGAGCGTCAGGTTGCCGATGCCGGCGATCAGCGCCGCCGCCACGACCATGAGGTTGACCGGCTCGGTGAGGTCGACCTTGTTGTCGATCCAGATCCGCACGCCGATCAGGCCGATCAGGCCGTAGAGCACGAGCGTCGCGCCGCCGATCACGCCACCGGGGACGGTGAACACCAGCGCGTTGAACTTCGGCGAGAAGGACAGGACGATCGCGGCCACCGCCGCGACGACGTAGGCCGCCGTCGAGTACACGCGGGTCGCGGCCATGACGCCGATGTTCTCCGCGTAGGTCGTGGTGCCCGAACCGCCGCCGAGGCCGGCGAGCGTCGTGGCGACGCCGTCCCCGATCAGCGCGTCGCCGGCGGCGGAGTCGAGGTTGCGGCCGGTCATCGCGGCCACCGCCTTGACATGGCCCACGTTCTCGGCGACCAGCACGACCACCACCGGCAGGACCAGCAGCACCACCGAGGGCCGCACCTGCGGGGTGGTCAGGTGCGGCAGGCCGAACCACGCGGCCTCCCGCAGGGCGTCCACCCGCTGCGGGTCCAGCCCGCCGGTCAGGGCGGCGAAGACCCAGCCCAGGACCACGCCGACCAGCACCGACACCCGGGACAGCAGGCCGCGGCCGAGCACGCCGACGCCGAGGATCGCGGCCAGGGTCACCAGGCCGACCAGCGGCTGGGTGGCGAAGGACTGGGTGGCCGCCGGGGCCAGGTTCAGGCCGATGAGCGCCACGACCGCGCCGGTGACCACCGGCGGCATCACCGCCTCCAGCAGCCGCACGCCCAGCGCCTTGACCGCGACGCCCACCACGACCAGCGCCAGGCCGGCGACGAGCACGCCGCCGAGCTGCTCCGCGGGGCCGGCCCCCGCCTTCTGCGCGGCCGCGAACGGCGCGAGGAAGGCGAAGGAGGAGCCCAGGTAGCTGGGGACCCGGTTCCGGGTGATGGCCAGGAAGAGCAGGGTGCCGACGCCGGAGAACAGCAGCGTCGTGGTCACCGGGAAGCCGGTGGTGACCGGCACCAGCAGGGTGGCCCCGAACATCGCGATGACGTGCTGGAGGCCGAGGCCCACGGTCAGCGGCCAGGTCAGCCGCTCGTCCGGGGCGACGACGGCGCCGTCGGCCACCCGACGTCCGTCGCCGTGCAGGGTCCACAGCGCCACAGGGCCCTCCCGTGCTCCGTTCGCTCCGCACCAGGTAGGAGCGATCCGGGGCAGGAAACTACCTGGTCATCACCCGAAATGACGAAAGATCGCAAACGGGGTGACACGCCCGGTGTGAGATCGCCACGGACAGTGCCGATTCCTGTGCGAGGCGCACCGGGGGCCACCAGTTCGGGAAACCCGAATTCGGACACGACGACAGCCCAATGGCGCCGTTCTCGACACCCAGCGCCGGAAATGTCGGCCCCTGCCCGCATCCTCCCCGACGAGGACTGGTGACGAGGGACCGCTCGGGCTGCCGAGACGGCGGATTCCTGGAGTGCGGCAGGGGATTCGCACGGCCGAGGTGGACGGGCGCGGGCGCGGCGGTGCGGGGCCGCGATCGCCATCCATCCGCCAGTCCGACAACCACGACGTTTTCCGGAAATCGCACACGGAGACCAGGATGACCAATCGGCCACCGAAACACGACCGCACCGCACCGCAGTGGGGCTCCGCCGGACCACATCGGTTGATGTGCGGCGCCGCTCGTTATGAGATCAAGCACAATCGACGGGAGAAGCCCCTGCTCCCGGTGGGGAATACTCCCCAGGAGACAGGGGCTTGTCACCCGTTCAGGTGGTGTGGCCGAGTTCCCGCAGCGCGGCCGCGAGACCGGCGAGCCGGTCGGTGGCGTCCTCAAGCGCCTGCCGGGGCCCACTGCCCGCGCTGGCGGCGACGGCCCGCCCCGCGGCGACCACCAACCGCCCGTAGTCGTCCACACCCTCGTCGAGCTGGGCCCGCAGCCGCACCACGTCCTCCTCGAGCGCGTGGCGCTCGCTGGCAGGGGCGGCGTCCCTGGCCAGTTCCACCGCGCGCAGCCGCGCGGCGAGGCGGCGCAGCCCGTCCGCCACCTCCTTCGCGGAATCCCGGGTGTCCGCGACGGACTCCGCCGGGACCGCGGTCACGCCGTGCGAGTCGGGCACGGTGAGCTGGCGCAACAGCTCGGCGAGGCTCTGCTCGGCGCCGGCCAGTCGCTCCATCGGCTCCCTGGCCAACGAACCGACGGGAGGCAGCTCGGGCGGGCGCGCCGGCGCCTCCGGCAACGGCTCGCGGTGCAACCGCCGCGACCGCAGGCCCGCGCTCACCGCGAGCGCGGCGAACAGGGCAGTGGCGGCGCCGCCACCGACGATGAACGACTCGGGAGTGGCGCCGGTGACCACGGCCGTGGCGGTGGCCCCGCCGCTGATGCCGGCCACCCAGCCGCGGAAGCGGAGGGCGCGGCTGGCCCTGCGGCGCTGCCGCAGGGCCTTGGCCCGGGGGTCCTGCCACGCCGCCACCTTGCCGCGCAGCCCGTCCATGAGACTGCGGCCGACCTCGCCGACCACCGGCGTGGCGGCCTGCGCCGCCTGCTTGACGACGTCTCTCGGGGCGGGCGCGGGAGGACTGACGTGCCGCCCGCGGAGCTGCTCCCGAACCTCACGGTGGTGCCTGCGGAGCTCCTCCCGCAGCGCGCCGTGCTGCGCGCGGAGATGCTCGCGCAGCTCGCCCTGGTGCCTGCGGACGTGCTCCCGCCACTCCTGCTTGGCCTGGCGGGCGATCTCCCGCCAGTCCTCCCCCGCCCCCATGACCGCGGTACCGCTCAGGCCTGGCCGGGCTGCGGGTGCTGCTGGATGTTGGGCTGCGGCTGCGCGGGCTGCGGCGTGACGGCCTGCCCACCGGTGACCTGGCCGGCGGCGCCGGTGCCCGAGGCCAGCGAACCGCCGTGCAGCGAGGCGCGGATCTGCTCCAGGCGGGAGGCGCCGGCCATGTCGACGGTCGACTGCTGCACCTCCAGCATCCGGCCCTGCACGGAGTTCTGCGCGAGCTCGGCCTGGCCGACCGCGGTCGCGTAGCGCCGCTCGATCTTCTCCCGGACCTCCTCCAGCGACGGCGTGTTGCTGGGGGCGGCCAGCTCGGTCATCTGCCGCAGCGAGGAGGACACCTGCTCCTGCATCTTGGCCTGCTCGAGCTGGCTGAGCAGCTTGGTGCGCTCGGCGAGCTTCTGCTGGAGCACCATGGCGTTGCGCTCGACGGCCTGCTTGGCCTGCTCGGCGGCGCCCAGCGCCTGGTCGTGCAGGACCTTCAGGTCCTCGACGCTCTGCTCGGCGGTGACGAGCTGGGTGGCGAACGCCTGGGCGCTCTGCTCGTACTGCTGCGCCTTGGCCAGGTCGCCCTGGGCACGGGCCTGGTCGGCCATCACCAGCGCCTGCCGGGCCGAGGCCTGCAGCTTCTCAATCTCCCCGAGCTGCCGGTTCAGCTTCATCTCGAGCTGACGCTGGTTCCCGATCACGGCGGCGGCCTGCTGGGAGAGCGCCTGGTGCTGCCGCTGCGCCTCCTCGATGGCCTGCTGGATCTGCACCTTCGGGTCGGCGTGCTCGTCGATCTTCGACGAGAACGACGCCATCAGGTACTTCCAGAACTTCACGAACGCGTTGGCCATACCTCCGCCTGCCTTCTCCCCTACTTGCCCGATCTCGCGAGGCGTGTCGACCGGACAACGAGCTGGTTCCGGTGCTGGTTCCATCGTGTCAGGTGCGCGTGACGGGTTCCACCGACCCCGGGACATCTCAGGGTTCCCCCTGATCTTCGAGGTCGACGCCGCGCTCGCGGCGGGCGCGGCTCCGCCCCCGGGTCCGCCGACCTGGCGAACTCCCCCTCGGTCGGACGGCCGGCGGGGAACGCCGCCGGGCGGGCGGGCCACAATCACCTGAACGGGGCCAGCACGTGGTGACGGCCTGTCACCACGTGGCAGCTTACTCACCCGGGCCGGCCCATGATCGAACGGTGACGGTTCGTGAGCCGACGGAGACCCGAAAGAAACACGTGGGCGAGCGGTCGGTCGACCGCTCGCCCACCTCACGACGTCACCGGGGGACGGCCGTCAGGCCGCCACGATCACCTGCTTGCAGGTCGCGTTGAGCTGCTTGCCGCCCATCTGCGCCGTGCCGATCGAGGCCGGCAGCCGGTGGCTGAGGACGGGTTGCAACCGCAGGTCGGCCAGGTCCGTGCCGACGACGGCCGGCACGAGCTTGCCGGCCTCGGTCTCGCCGTCGCGGCCGGCGGCCGCCTCGCGGCCCTCGCCGGAGGCCGGGGCCGGCAGCACGGGGACGGCGGGCTCGCCACGCCGGATGTCCAGGGCGACGTTGTTGAGCAGCTCCGACAGCGGCAGTTCCAGGGCGGTGCAGATCGCCGCCAGCAGCTCGCTGGACGGCTCCTTGCGACCCCGCTCCACCTCGGACAGGTACCCCAGGCTCACGCGGGCGGCGCGCGAGACCTCCCGCAGTGTGCGCCGTTGGGCGGTGCGGGTGCGGCGCAGCCGCTCGCCGATCGCCTCGCGCAGCAACAGGGCCATCGCGCGCCTCCTTTCGGCCGGGCGCCGTCCGAGCCGACGCCCGTGTCGACCACGTTACCGATCGGGCACGACGCGCACAGCGAGATCACCCAACCGTCCGCCCAGGGCGAACGGTCCGCACGGGGCGTGACCGATCACCGAAGACGGGGACACGCACTACCAACGCTCGTGGGAGCCCCGTCGTTCCCCACGTCACGATGATCACTCGATGGTCGGCTGGCCACCGAGCCCCCACTACCGTCCGTGACCGAACGAGTGTCACCCGAGCGCGGAAGCCAGGAGGCGGACGGCCGACCGCACCGCGCCGGCGCGCACCGACTGCCGATCACCGTCTACGGACACCGACCGCACGGTGACCCCCGGAGGGCCGGCCAGTCCGAGGTGCACGGTGCCGGGCGCGACGCCGTCCTGCGAGTCCGGCCCGGCCACCCCGGTCAGCCCCAGGCCCCAGGTCGCCGCGCACCGGCTCCGGGCGCCCGCCGCCAACCGCGCGGCGACCTCCGGGTGCACGGCGCCTTCCCGCGCCAGCAGCGCGGGGTCGACCCCGGCGAGGTCGGTCTTCAGGTCGGTGGCGTAGACGACCAGGCCGCCCCGGACGACCGCGCTCGCCCCGGGCACCGCGGTCAGCACCGCGCACACCAGACCGGCGGTCAACGACTCGGCCGTGGCGACGGTCTCGCCCCGGCGGCGCAGCCGCTCGACGACACCGACCAGCTCACCGGCCGGCAGCCCGACGATCCCCGGCAGCGGCCCGAGGTCCGGCTCGGCGGGACGGGAACCGGTCACGACGCGCCGGTCGTGGCCCGGGCGCCGGCCCGCAGCCGAACCGCCCGCACGAGGTAGTCCACCCCGGTGACCACCGTGAGCAGCACGGCGACCCCCATGGCGGCGACCAGCAGCGGGCCGAGCGCGGCCGGCAACGGCAGCAGGTACAGCCCGAGCGCGACCACCTGGGCCAGGGTCTTGGCCTTGCCGCCCCGGCTGGCCGCGATGACCCCGTGCCGGATCACCCAGAACCGGAGCAGGGTCACCCCGACCTCCCTGACCGCGATCACGATCGTCACCCACCAGGGCAGATCGCCGAGCATGCTCAGCCCGACCAGGGCCGAGCCGATGAGCGCCTTGTCGGCGATCGGGTCGGCGATCTTGCCGAAGTCGGTGATGAGGCCGTGCCGCCGGGCCAGGTCGCCGTCGATCCGGTCGGTGATCGAGGCCACGGCGAACACGCCGCTGGCCACCAGCCGCCACAGCTGGTCGTGGCCACCCGCGGTGAACAACGTCAGCAGGAAGACCGGGACCAGCAGCAGCCGCGTCATGGTGAGCACGTTGGCCACGTTGAGCAGCGGCACCTGCCGCTGCGGCGCCGGCTGCCCGGAGCCCGGGGTGAGCTCCGCCGGGTGGTCTCCCGCACCGGCGCCGCCACCGGTCACGTGCGGTCCCTCGGCAGCACCTCGAGCGGCTTGACGACCAGGTCGACCCCGGCGGTCTCCACGACCCGCGCCCGCACCAGGTCGCCGATGACCAGGCCGGAGCCGCCCACGACCACGCACTCGCCGTCGACCTCGGGCGCCTGGTGCGCCGCCCAGCCGAGGCAGTCCTCCTCGTCGCTCTCGGCCTGGCCGACGAGGACCTCGACCTCCTCGCCGACGCGTTCCTCGGCCCGCTGCGAGGTCACCTCGTCGACCAGCGCGGAGATCCGGGACACGCGCTCGGCGACGACGTCGGCGTCCAGCTTGCCGTCGAAGCCGGCGGCCTCGGTGCCGTCCTCGTCCGAGTAGCCGAACACGCCGACCGCGTCCAGCCGGGCCTCGGTCAGGAAGCGCTCCAGCTCGGCCAGGTCCTCCTCGGTCTCGCCGGGGAAGCCGACGATCACGTTGCTGCGGATGCCAGCCTTCGGGGCCAGCCCGCGGATCTGCTCGACCAGCGCGAGGAACGACTCGGTGGAGCCGAACCGCCGCATGCGGCGCAGCACCGCCTCGCTGGAGTGCTGGAACGACAGGTCGAAGTAGGGCACGACCCCGGGCGTGGTGGCGATGGCGCGCACCAGCCCCGGCCGGGTCTCGGCCGGCTGGAGGTAGGACACGCGGACCCGGTCGATCCCCGGCACCGCCGCCAGGCGCGGCAGCAGGCGCTCCAGCGCGCGCACGTCGCCGAGGTCCTTGCCGTAGGAAGTGGAGTTCTCGCTGACCAGGAACAGCTCGCGCACGCCCTGCTCGGCCAGCCAAGCGGCCTCGCCGAGCAGCTCGTCGGCCGGGCGGGAGACGAACGCGCCGCGGAAGGACGGGATCGCGCAGAACGAGCAGCGCCGGTCGCAGCCGGAGGCGAGCTTGAGCGGGGCCAGCGGTGAGTCGTCGAGCCGGCGGCGGACCGGGCGGGCGCCGCCCACCCAGCCGTGGCCGGGCAGCGAGACCTGCTCGGCGGCCCTGGGCCGCTGCACGGGCGTGATGGGCAGCAGGGTGCGCCGGTCGACGGGCTGGTGCGACTCGACCGCCCGCCCGGCCACGACGTCGTCCAGTCGCGCGCCCAGCGTCGGGTAGTGGTCGAAGCCGAGGACCGCGTTGGCCTCCGGCAGGTGCTCGGCGAGCTCGGCGCCGTAGCGCTCGGCCATGCAGCCGACGGCGACGACCTTCGCGCCGGTGTCGGCCGCGCTGAGCACCGTGTCGACCGAGTCCTGCTTGGCGGACTCGACGAAGCCGCAGGTGTTGACCACGACGACGTCGGCGTCCTGGTCGGCGTCCACCAGCTGCCAGCCGTCGGCGCTGAGCCGTCCGGCGAGCTCCTCGGAGTCCACCTCGTTGCGGGCGCAGCCGAGGGTCACCATGGCGACACGACGGGAGTTGACAGGGGTAGACACGCCGTCAGGGTAGCCGGCGCACCCGGCCCCCCTGGAAATCGCGGTCTCGGTCCACCACCACCGTCCGCCGCGCTCCACTGCCTGCTGCCCGGTTTTCCCGATTTTCCCGCCCAGGTTCGCACGGGCTGCTCGTCAGTTCGCCGCCACCGCCGTCCGAGCCCGATGGGACCCCTTCCATCCGCGCGGGGACCACGCAGTGCCGCCTCAATCCGAATACGTGTTCCCTCCGCTTTGCCAAAGGTGGAATAGCGGGGGCGATCCAGCCGCGGGCGGAACCTCTGGGCACTCTCGCTGAGGTTCAGGACAGCGCTGGTCCTCACCTGCCCGACAGGCGATCCCAGCCGGGGGCGCCCCGTCCCTTCCGTCCGCCTCCCAGCCAGGACGCCTCGCCCTGGTGGCCTCGTCCCGTTCTCGGGAAACGACCGTTCAGGGTCCGGACGCCCGTCACGGGGCCCAATCGGCGTCCGGATCGGGTTTTGGACGTCGTTCCCGCGTCAGCCGTTGTGGAAACGGCTGTCATTTCACCCGGAAGCGCCTCGTCCGCCGGTGGTGGCGGAAACCGGAATCCGGAATCGACGGTTCTCCGCGCGTTCCACACCCGACGACGTCCGGGGTGACGAGGACTAGTCTCTCCGTCGTGCCAGATCAACCCGGGTTCGTGGTGCGCAGGGCCCGTACGAGTGATGTCCGTGCGATCAAGGCCCTCGTGGACCAGTACGCCGGCAAGGTCCTGCTCAGCAAGCAGCTCGTCACCCTCTACGAGGACGTCCAGGAGTTCTGGGTCGCCGACGAGGGCGGGCGGATCATCGGTTGCGGCGCGCTGCACGTGCTGTGGGAGGACCTGGCGGAGATCCGCACGGTGGCGGTCGACCCCGGCGCCAGGGGCCGGGGCGTGGGGCACGCGCTGGTGCGCCGGCTCGTCGACGTCGCGGTGGACCTCAACCTGAGCCGCATCTTCGTGCTCACCTTCGAGACCGCGTTCTTCGCGGCGCACGGGTTCGTGGAGATCTCCGGCACTCCGGTGGCCCCCGAGGTCTACGAGGAGATGCGGCGCTCCGCGGACGAGGGCGTGGCGGAGTTCCTGGACCTGCCCTACGTCAAGCCGAACACCCTGGGCAACAGCAGGATGCTCCTCGAACTGCCCCGGTGAGGCGAGCGGGTGACCGCGACCGCGCTCCCCGCACGCCGCGTCGCCGACTGATCACCTGACATTCACCCCGAAGGCTCCTTCGGAGGGTGGTGCGGCACACAGCGCTCCCACTACGAAAGCGGATGACTTGATCATCCCATGAAGGGAGCACGTGTCGTGGCCACCACCCCTGCCCCCGCGGCCCCGCGCCGGACCGCCCGGGGCGCCCTCACCGCCGCCGTCCTGGCCGCCTGCGCGTCGCTGTTCGTCGGGGTCGGCACCGCCGAGGCCGCCCTGACCCCGGCCAAGCTCAGAAGCGTCACCGACGAGTACCTGTTCTCGAAGTCGCTGTCGCAGTTCCACTCGCTCCGCGCCAAGCGCCCGCACTCCAAGCAGCTCGACTGGTCCTCCGACGGCTGTTCCAAGTCCCCGGACGCGCCGCTGGGCTACGACTTCCTCCCCGCGTGCCAGCGCCACGACTTCGGCTACCGCAACTACAAGAAGCAGAGCCGGTTCACCAAGGACAACCGCAAGCGCATCGACGACAACTTCCGCGCCGACATGTACTCGATCTGCGACGACAGCTGGACCTGCAAGCGCACCGCGGACATCTACTACCACGCGGTGCGGAAGTTCGGCGGCAGCGGCGCCACCACCGCCGAGGTGCTGACCATCGACTCGGTCCGCCACGAGGCCCAGGCCGTCGCCGCAGCCGACGCCAAGTGACACCGGCGGGGCGCGCGACCCCTCGCGCGCCCCGTGCCCGTCATCTCGCGCTCCTCAGGTTGAGCCGCGCCGCTGCCCTGGCGAGACCAAACGCCGGGCGCGGTCCTCTCCGTCCGACTCATCCAGGATCGTGCCGACGGCAGCCCCGACATCGGGCACGAGCCGACCATCGGGCGCCTTCCCCGCCCTTGTGGCCCGGACAACCACACCCAGCACGATGAGCCCGAGCACGACGTAGAGCTCGGAGAGCGGGAATCCCGCGCCCAACAACCCCTCGGGCAACGGGAACGCCTTGCCCGGCTTGGGCCAGGTGGCGAGCAGGACCACCAGTCCCACGGTGAGGCGCCGCCGTCCCGCCAGCCACAGGTGAACCACCAGCGGGACGCACCAGACCCAGTGGTGGTGCCAGGAAACCGGCGAGATGAGCAGGGCGGTCAGCGCACAGGTCAGTATCCCGCCCAGTTCGGAACCCCGGCGGTGCAGCCGCAAGGCGGCGCGCAGGCCCAGGAAGGCGACCAGCGCGACGATCACGAACCAGGACAGCGCCAGCAGCGGACTGTCCATTGTGGAGCTCGTCAGTCGACCGAGAAGCGCCCGCAGGGACTGGTTGCCGAAGTAGTAGACGTCGCCGCCGATTCGGGACGCCTTCATGAACTCGCCGGACCAGTACTGGCCGGACTCCTGCGGTGCCACCAGGAAACCGAGTGCGACGGTGCCGATCACCGTCGCGGACGCCACCCCGACGGCACGGAACCTCCGGGTCAGCAGGAGATAGACGACGAACAGGCCGGGCGTCAGCTTGACCGCCGTGGCCAGTCCGATCCCGATCCCCATGACACGGCGGGGAAGGACGAAGTCCAGCAACACCAACGCCATCAGGACGACGTTGACCTGGCCGTAGGTCAGGCTGCCCTGGACCGGTTCCAGCCAGAGCCCCACCGCGGAGGCGGTCGCCACGACGGCGAAGCGCTGTCGCACGGGCATCCCGACAAGCTTTGTCACGCACCACACGGCCAGGACCAGCGCACCGATCGTCAGTCCCGCCATGACGAGCCGGGCCGCGGCCATGGGCATCACCGCCAGGCCGGCGAACAACAAAGCGCTGAACGGGGTGTTGGTGAACGGCAGGCCGTTGAAGTGAGCGGTGTACAGCCCGGTTCCCTCCAGGAGCGCCCGGCCACCCTGGCGGTAGATGTCCAGGTCGAACATGAACCAGCGCTCCAGCGGCCAGACGTACGCCTGCACCGCGTAGAGGGCGACTGCCAGGACCGCGACGCCCGCGGCCAGCGCGTTCCGGGGCCTGGGCGTGAGGAGTGCGGTCGGGACAGGACGTCGGCGCAGCACGAGAGCGCTCCTTACCTATTTCACTAGTTCCTTAGTGGAATGGGGACCCGCGAAAACGCCACCCGACCCCGGGCTGCGCGGTCGATCAGCTCATGCGCCTGCGCAGCAACCAGACGGCGACCGCGACGAGAACACCCGCCAGGAGCGCGAACAGGCCGAACTCGATGCCCTGGAACAACCAGAACCGGTGACCGGGGTGCACGAAGCTGGCCAACCTCAGTCCGTGGTCCACCAGACACCCCTCGAACGCCCTGCTGCCCCACGGCCCGTCACAGGCGCGCAGCACGGCGTCACGCCTGGCTCCGTCGACGTCGCCGCCGGCGAGGTCGACGATGACGTCCTGGCGCAGACTCCAGCGAGCTCGGTCCGTCTGGAATTCCGCCCGATCGAACTGCCCGACGACGGGCGGTCGATAGTGAGGACGAAGAAACCGCCCCACGACGTACATCACGCCCACCGCGCCCACCAACGTCAGCGCCATCGCGGGCACCACCCGCCGGACCAACAGTCCACACGCGACACCCAGGGCGAGGGCGAACACCGTGTAGCCGACCATGGTGAGCGGCTGCACCTCGAACTGGCCGGGCTGGAACCGCTCCCGCGCCCCCATCAGGTCGCCGAGCGAGGAAACCCACCACGCGCGGACCAGACCGAGCACCACCGCGCCCAGCAGGGCCGGAACGGCGACCATTCCCAGCTTCACGAAGAACCACCGACGGGGGCGCACGGACTGGCTCAGCGCGAGCAGGTGGGTGCCCTGCTCCAACTCGCGACCGAACGCTGGAGCACCGGCGAAGACACCCGCGAGCACCATGTACCCCGCGAGTGCCCAGAACACGTTCCGCGCAGCAGGCACGCTGATTGCCCAGAGTTGCCAGTACGACCTGTTCCTGAGGCATGCCTGCGTTCGCTCGTCAGGCAGGCAGTTCCACACATGTCGCGCGTCGACCTCCGCGAGCATGGTGGAGCGGTAGTAGACCATCAGCGCGACCACGGCCAGCACGTAGACACCGAGGGCGCACAGCGCGGCGCGGTGCTGCCGCCAAGCCAGCCAGATCATGCCGCCACTCCCCGGTTCGCGCGCAGGTAGGCGATAACCAGTTCTTCCAGTCCGGGTGCGCTGACCAGTTCCTCGGGCACGTCGAGCTCGCCGGTCACCCGCACCAGGGTGGTTCCCCGGTGTTCGCCGCCACGGCCCAGGATCACCTGGTGGTCGCCGAGGTCGCCCCGCCCGGCGAGCACCACGCGGTGGTTGTCGAGCAACTCCTCGACCTCGCCCGCCAACTGGACGACGCCCCGGTCGAGCAGCAGCAGGTGATCGCACACCCCGTCGAGGTCGGAGACCACATGCGTCGAGAGCACGACGGTCACACCGGTCTCGGCGACCGCGACCATGAGCGTGCGGAGGACATCCTCACGGGCCACCGGGTCCATTTCGGACAGTGGCTCGTCCAGCAGCAGGACGTCGGGGCGACGAGCCAGGGCGAGCACGAGCGCGAGCCGGGCACGTTCCCCACCCGACAGCCTGTTCACCTTGGCGGACAGCGGCAACGCCGCCTCGCCGACGAGCTGGCGCGCGTAGGTGTCGTCCCAGTCCTCCGCGTTCGTCACGCGACCGAACCGGAGCATCTCGGCCACGGTGAAGCCGCGGTAGAGCGGCTTGTCCTGGGCCACGAAGCCGACGCTCCCGCGCGTGGCGACCGCGCCCTCGCTCGGCCGGAGCAGCCCCGCCGCGATCTTGAGCAGGGTGCTCTTGCCGGCCCCGTTCGCCCCGACCAACGCCGTCACCGAGCCGGCCGGCAGCTCGAAGGAACAGTCGCGCAGCGCCCATCCACGCCGGCGGCGCAGGCCGAGGCCCTCGGCGCGCACGGCAACACCCGGATCGGACAACGCTCCCCCTGTCGCAGCTCAGAACCGCTGGTCCAGCACGGCCCGGAACAACGCCTCCACGTCCTCCCGGCCCATGCCGAGCTGGCGCGCCCGGTCCATCCACTCCAGCAGGTCCCCGCGGAGCGGCGAGTCCTCGGCCACGCCCGGCGTCGCCAGCGACCGGCGCACGAAGGTGCCCAACCCCGGGCGGGGTTCGACCAGCCCCTCGCGTTCCAGTTCGCGGTACGCCTTCAGCACGGTGTTGGGGTTGATCCCGGTCCGCGCCACCACGTCCTTCGCGGTCGGCAACCGGTCGCCCGGGCCGACCAGCCCGAGCCGCAGCGCCTGCTTCACCTGGTTCACCAGCTGCAGGTAGGTGGCCACCCCGGAACGTCGGTCGATCCGGAAGTCGATCAACCTCAACCCTTCCACTAATCACATAGTGAAACCACAGGTACCGAACTCGCGGCCGGCTTGTCAAGATCGACCGGCCGCGCCATGGGCCCGGGGGCGGACCGACCTGGGCGACAACGCGGCACCGGCGAGGGGCGCCGCTCGCGCACCCTCCGGTACCACAGTGACATTCACGACACCAACAACAGGAAACAGGACCGCGAAAGCGGCTGCCACACCAACCCGGACGTCCACGCGAGCCGCTCCGGTCCCCAAAAGTGGAAAAGCGACAGGCACCCCGCTGAGCGGGGTGCCTGTCGAAGAGAAAGCTGTGGCGGGAAAGCCACGGGATTGTGTCCGAGGGGGGACTTGAACCCCCACCCCCTATACGGGGACTAGCACCTCAAGCTAGCGCGTCTGCCATTCCGCCACCCGGACCGGTGGTCGCGGCTGTTCGCCGCGTTCCTGGCAAGAATATACGGAACAGCCGCGAGAACCAAAATCGGGATCGACGGGCCAGGGGCGGTGCACGACCGGCCCGCCTGAGCTGGGACGACGGCGGAGCGCGTCGCGGGCGGCCGCGGCGCGCTCCGCTCCTACGGCTGGGCTTCCTCGGCCGGGCCGCCGCCGCGGAGGGACCACAGCACGCCGTCCAGCTCGTCCGGCTTGACGAGCACCTCGCGCGCCTTGGAGCCCTCCGAGGGGCCGACCACGCCCCGGGTCTCCAGCAGGTCCATGAGCCGGCCGGCCTTCGCGAAGCCCACCCGCAGCTTGCGCTGCAGCATCGAGGTCGAGCCGAACTGGCTGGTGACGACCAGCTCGGTGGCCTGCACCAGCAGCTCCAGGTCGTCGCCGATGTCCGGGTCGACGTCCTTCTTCTCGCCGGGCTTGGCGGCGGTGACGCCGTCGGTGTAGTCGGGCTGCGCCTGTTGCTTGGTGAACGAGACGACCTCGGCGATCTCCTCGTCCGAGACGTAGGCGCCCTGCACGCGCACCGGCCGGCTCGCGCCCATGGGCAGGTACAGGCCGTCGCCCATGCCGATCAGCTTCTCCGCGCCCGGCTGGTCGAGGATGACCCGCGAGTCGGTGAGCGAGGAGGTGGCGAAGGCCAGCCGGGACGGCACGTTCGTCTTGATCAGGCCGGTGACCACGTCCACCGACGGCCGCTGGGTGGCCAGCACCAGGTGGATGCCGGCGGCCCGCGCCTTCTGCGTGATCCGCACAATCGCGTCCTCGACGTCGCGGGGCGCGGTCATCATCAGGTCGGCCAGCTCGTCGACGATGGCCAGGATGTACGGGTAGGGCCGGTAGTCCCGCTCGCTGCCCGGCGGCGCGGTGATCTCCCCCGTCCGCACCTTCCGGTTGAAGTCGTCGATGTGCCGCACCCGGTTGACCTGCATGTCCTGGTACCGCTGCTCCATCTCCTCGACCAGCCAGGCCAGCGCGGCCGCGGCCTTCTTCGGCTGGGTGATGATGGGCGTGACCAGGTGCGGGATGCCCTCGTAGGGCGTCAGCTCGACCATCTTGGGGTCGATCAGGATCATCCGGACCTCGTCCGGCGTGGCCCTGGCCAGCAGCGAGACCAGCATCGAGTTGACGAAGCTGGACTTGCCGGAGCCGGTGGAGCCGGCCACCAGCAGGTGCGGCATCTTCGCCAGGTTCGCGGTGACGAAGTGGCCCTCGATGTCCTTGCCGAGCCCGATCACCAGCGGGTGGGCGTCCGACACGGCCTCGTCGGCGCGGAGCACGTCGCCGAGCCGGACCATCTCCCGGTCGCTGTTGGGCACCTCGATGCCGACCGCGGACTTGCCGGGGATCGGGGCGAGCAGCCGCACGTTGTCGGTGGCCGCGGCGTAGGCGATGTTCTTGGTCAGCGCGGTGATCTTCTCGACCTTCACGCCCGGCCCGAGTTCGACCTCGTACCTGGTGACCGTCGGCCCCCTGGTGAAGCCGGTGACCTGGGCGTCGATCGAGAACTGGTCCAGCACGCCGGTGATCGCCTCGATCATGGCGTCGTTGGCGCGGCTGCGGGCCCTCGGCGCGTCGCCGGCCGTGAGCAGGGTGGTGGGCGGGAGCTGGTAGTCGCCCTCCACGACCCGACCCAGGGCCGGCCGGTCCGCGGGCTTGGCCGCCGCCGGCGGCGTCGCGGCCCGCACCTGGCTGGCCCGGGTCCTGGCCGGTCGGGCCGGCTCCGGCGCGGGCTCCGGCTCGACGTCGTCCAGGCTGAGCTGGTCGGCCTCCGGCTCCTCGGACATGGCGGCCTGTCGCCGCCGCGACGGGCGCCGGAGCCGGACCGCGCCCTCACCGGCCGGGCCGGCGTCCCGCGTCCCGTCGTCCTCGTCACCGTGCTCGTCGTGCTCGTCCTCCGCCTCATGGCCGGCCCGGGTGAGCTGCCGCAGCCGGTCCGGGATCTCGCGCACCGGGGTGCCGGTGAGCACGAGCACGCCGTAGACGGCCAGCAGGATCAACAGCGGTCCGGCGACCCACAGCGACAGGTACCGCGCCAGGGGGTCACCCGCCAGCGCGCCCAGCACCCCGCCGGCGAACATGCGGTGGTCGTTGTCGGCCGGCATGCCGGAGAACTGGTGGAACAGGCCGAGAACCGACAGCACGAGCAGCAGTGAGCCGACCACGCGGCGCGGGCGGACCTCCGGTCGCGCCGCGCTGCGCATCAGCACGATGCCGAAGGCGAACAACGCGATCGGCACGGCCACGGCGAGGGCGCCGACCGCGCTGCGGACCGCGCGCTCGATCCAGAGGCCCACCGGGCCACCGGCCCGCCACCACACGCCCGCCGCGGTGACCATCGCCAGCGCGACCAGTCCCAGCGCGAGGCCGTCCCTGCGGTGGGCGGGGTCGATCTCCCTGGTGCGCCCGACCGCGCGCACCGCGCCGCCGACCCCCTTGGCGAGCAGGTTCCACGCCCGCCGGACCGCGGGGCCGAACCCGGAACCGCCGCGCTTCCGCGCCGGGGCCTTCTTCCGCGAGGAGCCCGACCGCGAGGACCCAGCCCCGCGCCGCGGCGTCCTCGCCGTCGACCCGGTGGACGTCCGTCCGGCCGCCCCGCCCGTGGTCCGCTTCCCGGTGGACTTCGCGGACTGACCCGACTTGGCCCCGCCTGACCTGGGAGAACTCGACCGCCCCCCGGTTCCGCCGCGACCTCGCGGCGTGCTTCCGCCCTTCGTCGTCGCGCGGCTCCCCATGTCCCACACGGTAGTCGCGTCCGCCCCTCGCGTCCCAACCGTCACGACCCGTCACGGCAGCCCCGCCCGAACGACGGGGCGGGAAAATCGGCGGCCGGGGCCCACAGCGGCGAACCGACGTGCCATGCTGCACGCGCCATGGTTGCCCTGCCTTCGCTCCCGAACGAGCCGACACGCCGGCCGGCTCCGCGTCGCACCCGAACGCCGCGCCTGTGGCGCGTCCTCACCCGCGTCGACCAGGCCCTGGTCGCCCTGACCGGCCGCGTCGAGGTCACCGGCGACGTGCCGGCCGACCTGCGGGGACGACCGCTGCTGCTGGCCGCCAACCACATCGGCGTGTTCGACGTGTTCGTCCTGATCGCCGCCTGCCGCCGGATCGGCGTGTTCCCGAGATTCATGGCCACCGCCGGCCTGTTCGACACCCCGGTCCTGGGCTGGGCGCTGCGCCGGTCCGGACACGTCCGGGTGGACCGGGGCAAGGGCAACGTCACCGAGGCGTTCGACCACGCGGTCGCGACGCTGCGCGGGGGCGACCCGGTGCTGCTCTACCCGGAGGGCCGGATCAGCCGCGACCCCGGGCTGTGGCCGGAACGCGGCAAGAGCGGCGTCGCCCGCATGGCGTTGGCCGCCGGCGCGCCGGTCGTGCCGGTGAGCCAGTGGGGCGCGCACGAGGCGGTGTACTGGGGCACGCTCACGGTCGAGGGCTGGTCCGACGTCAAGCCGCTGCTCACCTCGTGGTTGCGGGCGTTGCGCGCGCGGCCGACGTTCCGGGTGCACTTCGGGGCCCCGGTCGACCTGACCGGCCTGGACGCCGGCCGCCCCGGCGACGCCGTGCGGGCCAGGGACCGGATCATGCGGGCGATCACCGCCGGGCTGGCCCCGCTGCGCGCCGACGAGCCGCACCAGCCGCGCTTCCACGACCCGACGCGGCCCACCGACGGCCGCAGTCCCTGGAAGCCGTGAGCGGCGCGCCCTGACCGTCGAGGAACGCCGTCAGGGTCGCGACGCCCGGCTCCGGGAACCGAAAGCCACCCCAACGGTGGTTCGCCCACCCACTCGACGAGGCGACCGCCCGGAGCGGTCCGGCGGCGACGAGGCGCGCGTCAGCTGACTCGCAGCGGGCGTGGGCGAAGGAAAGTGCTGGTCACGGGGCCACGGGGTGATCAGCGCCCAGGGAGGGCGCGCACCCCGTGACCCCGATTCCGCTGCGGGAGCCCCGCTGGTCAGGGAGCGCCGACGGGCAGCACGGTCGGCACGATCATCGGCCGACGGCGGTAGGTCTCGGCGACCCACCGGCCCACCACCCGGCGCACCGCCTGGGCGATGCGGTGGGTGTCGGTGATGCCCTCCGCCTCGGTGCGCGACAGCTCCATCTCCACCAGCGGCACCACGTCGTCCAACGCCTTCGGGTCGTCGGAGAAGCCCCGGCCGGAGATCGTCGGCGGGGCGACCGCGCGCCCGCTGTGCGACTCCACCACGACGGTGATCGCGATGAACCCGCCCTCGCCGAGGATGAGCCGGTCCGACAGGGTCGACTCGCCGACGTCGCCCACGGACAGCCCGTCGACGTAGACGTGGCCGACCTCGACCCGGCCGGTGATCCGCGCGATGCCGTCGACCAGGTCGACGACCACGCCGTCCTCGGCCAGCACCACGCGGTTGGCCGGCACGCCGGTGAACCGGGCCAGCTCGGCGTTCGCCCGCAGGTGCCGCCACTCGCCGTGCACGGGCATCACGTTGCTCGGCCGCACGGCGTTGTAGAGGAACAGCAGCTCCCCCGCGGAGGCGTGACCCGAGACGTGCACCTTGGCGTTGCCCTGGTGCACCACCCGCGCCCCGAGCCGGGCCAGGCCGTTGACCACGCCGAACACCGCGGTCTCGTTGCCGGGGATGAGCGAGCTGGCCAGCACCACCAGGTCGTCCGGGCGGATGCGGATCTGCCGGTGCTCGCCCCGCGCCATCCGGGACAGGGCCGACAGCGGCTCGCCCTGCGACCCGGTCGAGACGAACACGACGCCGTGGTCGGGCAGGGTCATCGCCTCGTCGATGTCGACCAGCAGGCCGTCCGGCACGGACAGCAGGCCGAGCTCGGTCGCGATGCCCATGTTGCGCACCATCGAGCGGCCGACGAAGGACACCTTGCGGCCGTGCGCCGCGGCCACGTCGAGGATCTGCTGCACGCGGTGCACGTGGCTGGCGAAGCAGGCCACGATCACCCGCTGCCTGGCCTTGCCGATCACCCCGTCGAGCACCGGGCCGATCTCCCGCTCCGGCGTGACGAAACCGGGCACCTCGGCGTTGGTCGAGTCGACCAGGAACAGGTCGACGCCCTCGTCGCCGAGCTTGGAGAAGCCGGCCAGGTCGGTGAGGCGGCCGTCCAGCGGGAGCTGGTCGAGCTTGATGTCGCCGGTGTGCAGCACGACGCCGGCCGAGGTGCGGATGGCCACCGCCAGCGCGTCCGGGATCGAGTGGTTGACCGCGAAGAACTCGCACTCGAACGGGCCGTGCTGGCTGCGCTGGCCCTCGACGACCTCCACGAGCACCGGGCTCTGCCGGTGCTCCCGGCACTTGGCGGCGACCAGCGCGAGGGTGAACCGCGAGCCCACGACCGGCAGGTCGGGCCGCAGCTTGAGCAGGAACGGCACCGCGCCGATGTGGTCCTCGTGCCCGTGCGTGAGCACCAGGGCCTCGATGTCGTCCAGCCGGCTCTCGATCGCCCGGAAGTCGGGCAGGATCAGGTCGACGCCGGGCGCGTCGTCCTCGGGGAACAGCACGCCGCAGTCGACGACCAGCAGCCGGCCGTCGTGCTCGAACACGGTCATGTTCCGACCGACCTCGCCGACGCCGCCCAGGGCGACCACCCGGAGCCCGCCCTCCGGCAGCGGGGGCGGCGGGGCCAGGGGGACGATGCCGTCGGGCGCCGGCCTCATCGACCGGCCATCCCTGTCCATGCGGCGCCCGGTTCCGCCACCGCGACGCCCACCCCCCGCAGCACCTCGGTCAGGTCGGCGACCTGCCTCGGCGTCGCCGCGAGCAGCGGCAGCCGGGGGTTGCCCACGTCGAGGCCGCGCGCCCGGAGCGCGGCCTTGGCGAAGACCACCCCACCCATGGCGCCGAAGATCCGGTACACCGGCATCAGGTCGCGGTGGAGCTTGCGGGCGACCCGGATCTCCCCGGCCTCGAACGCCGCCAGCATGCGGCCCAGCCGGTCGGCGAAGACGTGGCCGACCACGCTGACGAAGCCGACCGCGCCCACCGACAGCCACGGCAGGTTCAGCGCGTCGTCGCCGCAGTAGTACGCCAGGTCGGTGTCGCGGAGGGCCTCGGAGCCGGCGACCAGGTCGCCCTTGGCGTCCTTGACCGCGACGATCCGGGGGTGCTCGGCCAGACGGCGCAGCGTGTCGACCTCGATCGGGACCACGGAGCGCGGCGGGATGTCGTAGAGCATGACCGGCAGCTCGACGGCGTCGGCCACCGTCCGGAAGTGCGCGAGCAGGCCGGCCTGCGTCGGCTTGGAGTAGTAGGGCGTCACCAGGAGAAGGCCGTGGGCGCCCGCGCGCTCGGCGGCCCGCGCCAGGTGGACGCTGTGCGCGGTGTCGTAGGTGCCGGCGCCGGCGACCACGGTCGCCCGGTCCCCCACCGCCTGGACGACGGCGCGGACCAGCTCGGCCTTCTCCGTGTCGCTGGTGGTCGGCGACTCGCCGGTGGTCCCGTTGACGACGAGACCGTCGTTGCCCAGCTCCACCAAGTGCGCTGCCAGTTCCTGGGCCTTGTCCAGGTCCAGTCCGCCGGCGGCGGTGAACGGGGTGACCATGGCGGTGAGGACCCGGCCGAAGGGTCGTCCCGCGGAAGCTGTCGGACGTACGGTCATGACAATGACGCTACCGCGAATTGGGTGAACCTAATCCACCGCACCGGGGGGAGTCGCCCGGCTGCGGGCGCCATGCCGCCCAGGTGGCGCCGCCGTCAGCACCTCATAGTGGCTCAGAGACCCCGACGCAGTCCCCGCACCACCTCGACATCCGCCTGATCGCCGACGAACTCCACCTGAACGGCCGCACGGCCGAAGGCGTAGAGCAACAGTTCGGCGGGCGCGCCGACGACGGCGACGGCGCGCGGGCCACGCCGGACGACGGCCTCGGTCCCGTCCGGCCGCCGCAGCGCGACGCCGACGGGGCTGCGCCGGAAGGCGAGCCGGCCGATCCGCTCGACCGCCCGCCACGCCGCCGCGTCCCGCGCGGGCTCCTCGGGGCGGGGCCGCCACCCCTCCCGCGCCCGCCGCACGTCCTCGTGGTGCACGAGGAACTCCGCGCTGTTGGCCGCCTCGTCGACGCGCGGCAGGGAGAACGGGGACCAGCGGGGCGGCCCGGCCCGCAGCGTCCGCACGAGGTGCCCCCACGGTTGCTCGGCGATCCGGCGTTGCACCCGTTCGGTGTAACCGGCCAGCGGTCGGAGCAGGATGCCCGGGGCGGCGTCCGGCCGCCGCTCGCGCAGCACGAGGTGCGCGGCGAGGTCCCTGGTGCGCCATCCCGCGCACAGGGTCGGCTCGTCCGGCCCGAGGCGGTCGAGCAGATCGCAGAGCTGACGCCGTTCGTCCCTGGCCACACCCATGTGATCACCGTACGCCGGGCTGACCGCGGGACGCGGGCGGCCGCGTCCGGCGTCAGTGTCGGGATGCCGCCGCCGGGTCAGGCCTGCTCGTGCACGGTGTGCCCGGCGGAGCGCAACGCGGCGACCGCGGTCGCCAGGTCCTTCTCCCGCACGAGCACGTGGTCGGTGTCGAAGGTGGACACCGCGAACAGCGCGACGCCGGCGTCGGCCAGCGCCCCGGACAGGTTCGCCAGGATGCCGGTGAGGGCGAAGTCCAGCGGACCGCGCACGGTGAGGACCCGCCAGTCCCCCTCCACGCGGGCGCCGGCGGGCGCGTGCCCCTCCGGGCACACGACCGACAGCTCGTCCGGGCTCCTGGTCACCGACACCAGACCGACCGCGCCCCAGACCCCGGCCGGCACCGGGTGGTCCGGCGCGAGCCGGGCCACCACGTGCCGACCGGGCAGCACGTCGAGGGTCAGGCCGGCCTCGCCGACCGGCCCGGCCCCCTCCTCGGACACCGGCAAGTGCTCAGCCCTCGGTCACCAGCGGGCTGGAGGCGACCTCGGTGCCGTCGGCCAGCGCGGTGATCTCGAAGTCGCTGAACACGTTCGGCGCGGCCTTCTGGAGCTGCCGCAGGCACTCGATGGCGAGCGCGCGGATCTCGACGTCGGCCGCCTCGGTGGCGCGCATCGCGACGAAGTGCCGCCACGCGCGGTAGTTGCCGGTGACGACGATGCGGGTCTCGGTCGCGTTCGGCAGCACCGCGCGCGCCGCCTGCCTGGCCTGCTTGCGCCGGAGGGTGCCGTTGGGCACGTCGGCGAACTTCTTCTCCAGGTCGACCAGCAACTCGTTGTAGGCGTCCTGCGCGGCCTGGGTGGCGGCCAGGAACTTCGCGTGCAGCTCGGGGTCGGAGGCGATCACGTCCGGCTCGACCATGGCCGCGTCCTTCTCCGGGACGTAGCGCTGGGACAGCTGCGAGTACGAGAAGTGGCGGTGCCGGATCAGCTCGTGGGTCAGCGAGCGGGAGATGCCGCTGATGTAGAAGCTCACCGAGCCGTGCTCCAGCACGGACAGGTGCCCCACCTCGATGATGTGACGGATGTAGCCGGCGTTGGTGGCCGTCGCCGGGTTGGGCTTGCGCCAGGACTGGTAGCAGGCGCGGCCGGCGAACTCGGCCAGCGCCTGACCGCCGTCGGCGTCGGTGGACCACGGCACGTCCGCCGGCGGGAAGAACTCCGTCCTGGCGACCAACTGCACCTTCGGCGACACCGTCTCGACCACGGCGACCGTCCCCTTTCTCCCCCGGCGGCCCACGCCCACCGACCTCGCGTCTTCCGAACAAGGCAGGTTACGGCGTGCCCGGGACCCCGTCGAAATCGCCTGCGGACGCCGCGACGGACAGTCACGATCAAGCCGCGTGACATCAGATGTGATGTCACACGATCGGTTGACTGACATCAGTGATGACGTCATAGTGACGTCATGGAACTGGAGCCGTACGTCGCACAGATCCGGGACGGCCTGGGGTCCGCCGTCTCGACGGCGGACCCCGAGGTCCAGCGCACGGCCGCGCTGCTGGCCGGGGCGCTGGAGCCGGCCGCGCGGCTGGCCCTCATGAACGCGTTGTCCGACCTGGCGGCCGAGGTCACCGCGGCCTGGGACGACGGCGTGGTGGAGGTGCGGCTGGCCGGCAGGGACGTGCGGGTGGTGGTCACCCGCACCGACCAGCCCGCCGGGGACCGACCCGAACCGGGGCAGGCGCCGCCGCCCCCGCCTCCGCCGCCGGCCGACGGCGGCGACATCAGCCGGATCACCCTCCGGCTGCTCGACGAGATCAAGGCCAGGGCCGAGCGGGCCGCGTCGGCGCAGGGCGTGTCCCTGAACACCTGGGTGTCCCAGGCGGTGCAGGGGGCGCTGGGGACCCAGGGCCGACGGGACCGGGCCGAGCGACCCGAGGAGCCGAACCGGGACGGCCGCCCCGGCGGTCGGGTCCGCGGCTGGGTCCAGGGCTGAGCGTGAGGGGAGCGAGCATGACCGACGGGGGAACGACGCCGGACGCGCACGAGGTCGTGCGGCGGGACAGCTTCACGGTGACCGGTCCGGTCGAGGTCGACGTGGCGGTCGCGGCCGGCCGGGTCGAGGTGCGGCTGGGCGACGACCCGGAACTGCGGGTCGAGGTGCGGCACGCGCCCGAGGCGACCGGGGCGTTCACCACCGGCCTCACCGGCCTGGTCAGCTGGGTGACCAGCCAGTTCGGCGGACGCGACGACGCGCCGGCCGAGCCGGGCGGGGAGGCGGTCCGGCAGACGCGGGTCGAGCTGACCGGGCAGCGGCTCGTGGTGCGCACGCCCAAGGCGCTGCCGCTGAAGCTGGTGCCCGTCGCGGTCACCGTGCACGCCCCGAACGGGGCACAGGTCTTCGTGCACAGCGGCACCGCGGACGTGACCGTCACCGGCGCGGCGCAGCGGGTGGACGTCACGACCGGCACCGGCGACGTGACGGTGGACCGGGTCGAGGGCAAGGCGTCGGTGCACACCGGGGCCGGCGCCGTGCGACTCGGCCCGATGCTCGGCGGCCTGCGCGCCCGCACCGGCACCGGGGACCTGGAGGTGTCCTCGGTCGACGGTCCGGCGACCCTGCTCAGCGGCAGCGGCGACGTGTGGCTGGGCGCGGTCCGGGCCGACGTCACCGCGCGCACCGGCACCGGGGACCTCACGGTCGCCGACGCGGCCGGCGGCCGGATCGAGCTGCAGAGCGGCTCCGGCGAGGTCCGGGTGGGCGTGCGCTCCGGCGTGGTCGCCGAGGTCGACCTCAGCTCGGGGTCCGGCACGGCGCGCAGCGAGCTGTCCGTGCTGGACCGGGCGCCGGAGGAGCCGACCACCGTCTGGCTGCGTGGGCGGACCGGCTCCGGCGACGCGGTGGTCACGACCGCGGTCGGCTGAGCGCGGCGGCGGCACGAGGTGACCACCAGGGGGTGTCACCTCGTGCCGCTCGCGCCGCGTTGCGTGACCAGACAGGGCTGATCGGGGCGGGGCTGATCGGGGCGGGGCCGGTCGGAACGGTGTCTCCGGTCAGGTCCCGGTCAGGGTGGGGCGCCGCGGTCAGGACAGGGCCGCGCGCAGCGGCGCGGCGAGGTCGCCCCGCTCCCCCACCGCCACGTCCGGCAGCCCGAGCCACTCGGCCATCAGGCGCAGCTCCCCGGCCAACTCGTCGGCCACCCGGCCGACGTCCGCGCCGGGCTCGGCGAACGCGCCCGGCACCCGGAGCACGCCCGCCGCCCGGTCCGCCTTCAGGTCGACCCGGGCGACGAGCCGCTCGTCGAGCAGGAACGGGAAGACGTAGTAGCCGTGCACGCGCTTGGCGGCCGGCACGTAGATCTCGATCCGGTAGAAGAAGTCGAACAGCCGCTCGGTCCGCGACCGCTCCCAGACCAACGGGTCGAACGGGCAGAGCAGCGCCCGGCCGGTCACCCGTCTCGGCGCCCGCGCCGCGACGTGCCGGTAGGCGGTGTGCCGCCAGCCGAGCACCTCGACCGGCTCCAGCACCCCCTCCTCGACCAGCTCGGCCACCGCGCGCCGGCACTGCGCGACGCCCAGCCGGTAGTAGTCCCGCAGGTCGGTCTCGGTGGCGATGCCCAGCGCCTCGGCGGAGCGCGCCACGAGCTCGCGCGCGGCCTCGGCGGCGTCGAGCTCCCGCTGGCCGAGGACGTCGGGGGGAAGCACCCGCTCCGGCAGGTCGTAGAGCCGCTCGAAGCCCTTGCGGCTGCCGGTGGTGAGCTCGCCGACGGCGAAGAGGTACTCGCACACCACCTTGGTGTCCGAGCGGTTCCACCAGGTCCCCTTGCCGCGCCGGCCGGCGTCGCCGAGGGCGCGTTCCAGCCCGCCCGCGCCGATCGGGCCGAGGTCCTTGACCGCCGTGAGCACCTCGTCGACCAGCTGCGGGGAGCGTTCCACCGCCGCGCGGACGTGCGGCCAGTCGCGCGCCGCGTACTCCCGCATCCGCCACCGCAGCAGCGGCCAGTCCTCGACCGGCACCAGGCTCGCCTCGTGCGCCCAGTACTCCACCAACAGCCGGGGCCGGCTCGCCCGGTGCGTCCACGCGGCCTCGTCCAGCAGCCCCGGGTCGTACGCGCCCAGCCGGCTGAACAGCGGCGCGTAGTGCGCCCGCACCGCGACGTTCACCGAGTCGAGCTGGAGCAGCTTGGTGCGCCGCAGCGCCCGCTGGAGGTGGCGCCGCGTCGGCGGGCCGGACGGACGGGGCTCGGCGAACCCCTGCGCGGCCAGCGCGATGCGGCGGGCCGTGTCGACGTTCATCGTCTGCACGACTGCTGGATCTTGCCATCGTCCCCCGACAATTCCGGGGCCGTTTCCGCGCCCGACGGCCGCCGGGCGCCCCTGCGCTCCGCGCTGACCACCAGGACGACGGCCGCGAGCACGAGCAGACCGCCGACGAGCTGCGCCACGTCGACCCGCTCGTTGGCCAGCACCACACCGAGGAACACCGCGATCACCGGGTTCACGTAGGCGTAGGTGGACACCGTGGACACCGGGAGCTTGCCGAGGGCGTAGACGTAGGAGCTGAACGCGAACACCGAGCCCACCAGCGCCAGGTACCCGAGAGCCAGCCACGAGGACGTGGTGACCGCGCCGACGTCCAGCCTCTCCCCGCGCGCCCAACCGGCGACCAGGAGCGCCAGGCCGCCGACGAGCATCTGCACCGCGGACGACGCGAACGGGTTGGGCGGCACCGGCAGCCGGGTGGTGGCCACCGAGCCGACCGACCAGCCGAGGGCGGCCAGCAGCACCAGCCACGGCGCCCACCACGCCGTTCCGTGCGTGCCGCTCGCGCTGCCGCCGCCGAGCAGCACCAGCACCGCCAGGCCGCCCAGGCCCACGACGATCCCGACCACGGTGGCGCCCGAGGGCCGCTCCCCGAGCAGGCGGCGCAACACCACGACGTAGAGCGGGACGCAGGCGATCAGCAGCGCCGTCATCCCGGACGACACGTACTGCTCCGCGACAGTGACCAGCCCGTTGCCGATGGCGGGGAGCAGCAAGCCGGCCAGCGCCGAGGTCCCGAACTGCGCCCTGGTCATCCGCAGGGCGCGCGGCCCGGCGAACAGCAGGACGAGGAGGGCCAGCACCCCGCCGCCCACCAGGAACCGCATACCGGCGGAGAGCATGGGCGGCGCGGACTCCACCACGAACCGGATGGCCAGGTACGTCGATCCCCAGACGACGTAGACGACGCCGAGCGCCGCCCACGCCCACCATGTCGGCCCTGTCCGCTCCGCGGTCCCGTTCGCGCTCATGCCGCCACACTCGCACGCCGGAACGCCGAACCACCCCCGCTTTCCCGCCGCCTGTGTCCGGTGCCACGACCCGCGGGGCCTCCGCGCTCGGCGAGTGTGACGAGAACAACAGCGAGCAGGACCAAACCCCCGCCCACCAGCTGCGACGGCGTGACCGGCTCTCCCACCACGGTCGCGCCGAGGACCACCGCGACCACCGGGTTCACGTAGGCGTAGGTGGACACCGTGGACACGGGCAGCGCCCGGAGCGCGAACGCGTAGGCGGCGAACGCGAGGACCGCGCCGAAGGTCACGAGGTAGAGCCAGGCCCACCACGAGTCCCCGCTGACCGCGTCCACCGCCACCCGCTCCCCCGCCACCAGCCCGGCGGCCGTCAGCGCCCCGCCGCCGAAGGCCATCTCCGCGGCGCACTGCGCGAAGGGGTACGGCGAGACCGGCAGGCGGACCGCCACGACCGAACCGACGGACGACCCCAGGGCGGCGACCAGCACCAGCGGCGGTCCCCACCACGCCGCGTCGTGGGTGCCGCCGAACCCGTCGCGGACGGCGAGGAGCACCACGAGCCCGGCGAGGCCGACGACCACCCCGACCACCGTGCCCGTGGGCGGGCGATCGCCCAGCGCCCACCGCGCGAGCGCCACGAACAGCGGCACGCCCGCGACGAGCAACGCCGCCAGCCCCGACGCGACGTGCCGCTCGGCGACGGTGACCAGACCGCTTCCCATGGCGGGCAACAACAGTCCGGTCAGCGCCGCACTGCCCAGCCAGCTCGGACGCAACCGCAGCGCGCCCGGACCCGAGACCACCGCGACGATGCCGGCCAGCAGCACCCCGGCCGTGAGGAACCGCGTGCCGGCGCCCAGCAGCGGGGGAGCCGACGACACCAGGAAACGCATGGCGAGATAGGACGAGCCCCACACGACGTAGACAACGCCGAGCGCGAGCATTCCCCTGGCGCGCAAGGAAACCGCGTCAGGCCGATCGTCCACCGCCCAACGGGGGCTCGAACCGACCACGTGCTAACGTTGACAGGAACGGCAATGCCGTCGCTGGGGCCGTTCGTGCGGCACGCGATGACGAGTCCGTCTCCGCGCGGTCACGAATCGTGATCTCGATACTCCTGATGCCACAACGGTTCCGCCGGCTGGTTCACGTCGATCGGCTCTGCCGCGCCCAGCCGCCGTCGCTGCACTCTGCTGTTGTCATCTGTTGGGCTGATGTCATCTGTGGGGCCGTTGCCACCTGTTGGCCTGACGCCCTTCCGGGCTGACGTCATCTTTCGGCGGAGCGCGGCGCGGCCATTCCCCTGTGACCAGTGCGCCGGCTCCCGATGCGGGAGTCAATTCATGAATGAGAAGAAGAGACAGGCGTTTCGCCTGACAGCCGTGCTGGCCGGTCTGGTTCTCGGGTTCAGCGGCCTGCTGGCGACCTCGGCGGCGGCGGAGCCCACCACACCGGCCGAGCCCACGACCGCGACCGAGCCGTCGACGGCGACCGAGCCCACCACCGAGGACAACACGCCGTACATCGTGGGCGGAGGCGTTGTCAGCCAGAAGAAGCCGTGGATCGCGGCGCTGCACCGCGACGGCGGCTTCACCTGCACCTCCACCATCATCGCCAAGCGCTGGGTGCTGACCGCCGCGCACTGCGTCGCGGCCGCCGGCAAGTACACCGTGCGCGTCGGCTCACTGGACCGCACCACCGGCGGCACCACCGCCAAGGTGTCCAAAGTGGTGAAGCACCCCAAGTACAACTGGCCCACCGCCGACATCGCGCTGCTCCAGCTCGACCACGACGTCAACACCACCTTCGCCAAGCTGGCCGGCAAGTCCGACCTGAGCGACGGCAAGGCGGTCACCGTCTACGGCTGGGGTTCGGAGAAGGCCGACTGGAGCGGCCCGCTCCCGAAGAAGCTCAAGTACGCCAACGGCACCATCACGAAGGTGTCGTGCACTGACTCGAACGCCAACCCCCGCGTGATCTGCACCAAGACCAACGGCAGCATCGCCGGCGGCGACTCCGGCGGCCCCGCCGTGGTGCGCAACAGCAGCGGCCAGGAGCTCCAGGCCGGCGTCTGCGCGATCGGCCACCGCCCCGCCGGCAGCGGGTGGGCCGGTTACACCAGCGTGGTCGCGTTCCGCGACTGGATCCGCAGCACCGCCGGTGTCTGACACCGGGCGGCCCGGTTCCTGAGCGCCTGACCGGGTTCGTTCGTCATCCCGCGCCGGTCCGCCGCGGCGCGTTCTCTCCCCGCGGTGGACCGGCGTGCCCGGAACCTTCTGATGGGGCGGCACCACTGAGCGACCTGCCGGGCGCCGCCACCAACCACGTCCGGCACCCGTCGACAGATCCGCCGTGCGCGTGTTTTCGCTGTGGCGCAACAACGTTCGACGGTTCCGCACCGTGCTGCGCGAGCCACTCCACACACCCGCGCCCGAAGGAGAACCGGACGGCTCGGAGTCGAGGCGCGCCACTCGCCGCGACGGAACCGGGGTTGCCGCTCCGACGACCGCGCCGCGCACTACGTTGGCGGGCATGGCCATCGCCGCGGTGCGACCCGCCGAGCTGGCGGACGTCCCCGAGATCACCCGCATCCAGCTCGACACCTGGCGTGCCGCCTACGCCGGGCTCCTGCCAGCGTCCGTCCTCAGTGGACTGGACGCCGCGGAGGCCGAACAGGCCTGGCGGCACACCGTCCGGCACGGCCCGGCCCTGGTCCTCGTCGCCACCGAAGGCGACTGGACGGTGGGGTTCTGCGCCGCCGGGCCGGCGCCCGAAGACGAGGTCGCCGACGCCCGCGGCGCGCTGCCCGCCGACGCCGCGACCACCGTCCTGGTCAGCGCGCTGGTGGTGGAGCCGCGATGGGGCCGCCGGGGGCACGGGGGCCGACTGCTCGCCACGACGGCGCGGTCCTTGCGGGACCGGGGTTTCACCCGGGGAGTCGCCTGGGTCCCGGAGGCCGACCAGGCCTCGCTCGCCTTCTACGCGGCGGCGGGCTGGGAGTCCGACGGCACTGTCCGCACCCTGGACACCGGGGCCGGACGGTTGCGTGAGCTGCGGCTGACCGGGAGTCTGGATCTGTCGCTGCGACCGTAGCGCCGCTCCGCGCCGGCCCACGAGCCGCCGGGCGGCCGACCCGACCAACGATGAGGACGCCGGTGCTGGTGTGGGTGTGGTTACCCCTGAGCACGTTCGGGGTCGCGGTGCTCTCGGCCCTGATCCCCGTGATCAGCATGGAGGTCTACCTCGTCGGGGTGGTGCTGCACGCGCCGGAGTTACCCTGGTGGCTGCTCGGCCTGGTGGTCGCGGTGGGCCAGATCGCCGGCAAGCTCCTCTACTTCTACGCGGGCCGGGGCTCGCTCCCGCTGCCCCGCCTGCTGCGCCGCAAGGCCGCCGTCCGGGGCCGGTGGGCGGAACACCTCGACCGCTTCCGCGAGCAGTGCCAGCGCCGTCCCGCGTGGAGCGTCGTCCTGCTGCTGGTCAGCGCCACGGCCAGCCTGCCGCCGTTCGCGGCCACCTCGGTGGTGGCGGGGGTGGCGAACATCGCCCCGACGACCTTCGTCGTCACCGGCCTGGTCGGCCGCTTCGCCCGCTTCGGCGCCCTGGCCGCCGCCCCGGCCCTCTACCTGGACTGGATGACCTGAGCTGGCCGACCCGGGACGGTGGGGCGGCCACCGGACCGCCGGCGGCCGCCCCACCCCAGCCCGGCCTCGGTCCGGCCTCGGTCCGAGCTCAGCCGATCTTCCGCACGGACAGGACCTTCGCGTTCCACGGGCAGAACCGGTCGCCGGTCAGGATGCCCTTCTCCACGTCGGACGGCCGGCCGTCGCAGACCTCGGTGGTGACGTCGGCCCACGCGAAGTCGTTCGGGTCGATGTGCCAGGAGTAACCGACGTTCACGTCGGCGCTGCCCCGCACGATCCGGCCGTTCGGGATCTTCGGCGCGTTCGGGTCGCCCTTCACCAGCCGCAGCGCGTTGTCGATGTCGGCCTGCTCGACGAGCCGCACCCGGTAGACCTCGTCGCCGCCGGTGCGGATGGTGGCCACGTACTGCGGGCCCGCCGCGGCCGCCGCGGCCCCGGGGACCACCGCGCCGAGCACGGTCGCGGCCACCAGAGCGAACTTCGCCGTCTTCTGCACTGGTCCTTCTCCTCACGTCGGGGCCCGCCGGATCGCGACAGGCCGTGAGAACGACACGAGCCACCCTGCCGAGGCCCCGTCAACCACCCTCCGAATCCAGTCACTTACTGTCAGTGAGTAAGGTCATGTAACGCTTCCGACATCCCGCCACGAATCACCCGAACTGACCATGGACGGCGGGGTGCGCGGGGCGGAGCGACACAGCGTGGAGGAGCGATGAGCGAGCGCACTTCCGAACGGGCGGAGCCGCGTCGTCGACGCATGACGGACCCGGCTGCCGAGGCCGCCTACGAGGCCACGCGTCTCGCGTTCGAACTGGGCGCGGCCGTCCGCACCCGCCGGGAGGAACTCGGCATGACCCAGTCCGCGCTCGCCGAGCGAGCGGACATGACCCGGTCGGCGGTCGCCCGGTTCGAGGCGGGTGGCATTGTGCCCACCCTCGCCGTCCTGGAACGCCTCGCCGCCGCCCTGGACAGCGCGCTCACCGTCCGGTTCGAACCGCGTTCCCCTGCCGGGTGAGGGATCCGGCTCAGCCCGCCAGGTCGATGGCGCGCCGCATGGTCTCGCGGGCCCGACGGCGGTCCCCCGCCAGGTCGTAGGCCTCGGCCAGCCGGAACCAGCCCCGCCAGTCCTCCGGGGCCCCCTCGACCTCGGCCCTGCGCTCGGCGAACCAGGCGTCGGCCGCGGCCCGCTCGACCCGGCCGGACGGCAACCGCGGCAGGTGGGAGGTGTCGGGCAGCTCGCCCTCCTCGGCCAGCCGGCGCGCCAGCCGTTCCGTCCGCATCCCGAACCGGAGGTTGGCCACCACGATCCACACGCCGATCAGCGGCAGCGCGAGCACGGCCGCGCCGAGCCCGATCCCGACCGGGTCACCGGTGCGGAACAGGGCGACGGCGCGGCCGGCCAGCAACCCGAAGTAGACCACCAGCACCACGGTGACCAGCACCGAGACGGAGCGGGCCGACATCATCCTGCGGGTGGTGGTCACGAACGCTCAGAGCTCCAGGAACGATTCCAGGCCGACGGTCAGCCCCGGTCGGTTCGGCACGCTTCGCACCGCGAGCAGCACACCCGGCATGAAGGACTTGCGGTCCAACGAGTCGTGCCGGATGGTCAGCGTCTCGCCCTCGGTGCCGAACAGCACCTCCTGGTGCGCGATCAGCCCGGACAGCCGCACCGAGTGCACCCGGACCCCGTCCAGGTCGGCGCCCCGGGCACCGTCAGTCTCGTGGGTGGTGGCGTCCGGCACCGGCCCCAGCTTGGCCGCCGCCCGCGCCTCGGCCACCAGCTCCGCGGTGCGCGCCGCCGTGCCCGAGGGCGCGTCGGCCTTGCGCGGGTGGTGCAACTCGATGATCTCGACCGACTCGTAGTACCGGGCGGCGAGCTCGGCGAACCGCATCGACAGCACCGCGCCGATGGCGAAGTTGGGCGCGACGAGCACCCCCAGCTCCGGCCTGGGCTCCAGCCAGGACCGCACGGTCGCCAGCCGCTCGGCGGTGAAGCCGGACGTGCCGACGACGCAGTGGATGCCCTGGTCGACGCAGAAGCGGATGTTGTCCATCACCGAGTCCGGGTGGGTGAAGTCCACGACCACCTCGACCCCGGCGTCGGAGAGGGTGGACAGCGGGTCGTTCTCGGAGACCGCGGCCACCAGGGCCGTGTCCTCGGCGGCGTCCACGGCGCGGCAGACCTCGGAGCCCATCCGGCCCTCGGCGCCGAGAACACCCACTCGGATCGGTTTGTCGGCGGAACGGGCGGCAGCAGCGGTCATCGAATCACCTCGTGCACCTCGGCCGGCAGGTCGTCGGCATGAGCGTACGGGCCGACGACCGCCGCGCTGAGGGGGCGTCGGAGCAGTTCCCGCGCCAGCGCCGCGACCTGCTCCGACGTCACGGCGTCGATGCGCTCCAGGGTCTGCTCGACCGTCAGGTGGTCGGCGTAGTTCAGCTCGCCCTTGCCGATCCGGGTCATCCGGGACCCAGTGTCCTCCAGCCCGAGCACCAGCCCGCCGCGCAGCTGCCCCCTGCCCCTGGCCACCTCCGCGTCGGACAGACCCTGCGCGGCCACCTCCGCCAGCACCGAGCGGACCACGCCCGCGACGTCGCCCAGCCGCTCCGGCTGACACCCCGCGTAGACGCCGAGGCTGCCGGTGTCGGCGTAGGAGGCCACCGACGAGTACACGGAGTAGGCGAGGCCGCGCCGCTCGCGGACCTCCTGGAACAGCCGGGAGCTCATGCCGCCGCCGAGCGCGGCGTTCAGCACGCCCAGCACGAACCGCCGGTCGTCGTGCCGGTCCAGCGCCCGCACGCCGAGCATCATGTGCGCCTGCTCGGTGTCGTCGCTGTGCAGGGTGAGGCGACGCGCCCCGGTGATCCGCGCGCGGCCCCGGCGCGGCGCGACGGGCGCGCGGTCGCCGTCCAACCGGCCAGCCAGCGCGCCGCGCACCAGCCGCAACACCCGGGTGTGCTCGACGTTGCCGGCGACGGAGATCACCATGCTGGGCAACGCGTAGCGACGGCGGTAGAAGCGGTAGAGCGCGTCCCGGCTCATCGCCGAGATCGACTCCTCGCTGCCCAGCACCGACCGGCCGAGCGGGTGGTCGCCGAGCAGGGCGGTGCAGAACGCGTCGTGCAGCAGGTCCTCGGGGTCGTCGTCGCGCATGGCGATCTCCTCCAGCACCACGCCGCGTTCGGTCTCCATGTCGTGCGGCGCGCAGACCGCCTCGAAGACCACGTCGGTGAGCAGGTCGACGGCCAGCGGCAGGTCGCTGTCGAGCACGTGCGCGTAGTAGCAGGTGTGCTCCTTGGCGGTGAACGCGTTCAGCTCACCGCCGACCGCGTCCATCTCCTCGGCGATCTGGACGGCGCTGCGCCGCGACGTGCCCTTGAACAGCAGGTGCTCCAGGTAGTGCGCGGCACCCGCGACACCGGGGGTCTCGTCGCGCGAACCGACCCCGACCCACACGCCCACGGAGGCCGACCGCACGCCGGGAATCCGCTCCGTGATCACCCGCAGGCCGCCGGGCAGCACGCTGCGCCGCACCTCGCCGCCCTCGCCCCGCTCCAGCACCCGGGTGCTCCCTGGCCGCTGCTGGTGGCCGTTCACCGCCATCACCGCACCGCATCCATTCCCGGCCGCACGCCGGAGGAACGGCCACGACCAGTGGTTCGTGGGCCACCTCGGGCGCGCGGCGCCGACGCCGTTCGCCACGCCGACACCCGCGCGGGCCGGCGCCCGCGGGCAAGCCAAGCACAGGCGTCCACCGCCTCCGCCGTCCGGCCCGTCGTCGGCGCCCACCGCGCGACGTCGTGTCCCGGTCCCAGCGCACGGCCGCGGACGCCATGGGGCGTCCGCGGCCGTGGCGCGGGGGTCACTCGGCCTGGGCCTCCGGGGTCTCCTCCGGAACCAGCACCAGGCTGATCTTGCCGCGGTTGTCGATGTCGGCGATCTCCACGCGGAGCTTGTCGCCGACCTTCACCACGTCCTCGACCTTGGCGATCCGCTTGCCGTTGCCCAGCTTGGAGATGTGCACCAGGCCGTCCTTGCCCGGCAGCAGCGAGACGAACGCGCCGAAGGCCGCGGTCTTGACCACGGTGCCCAGGAAGCGCTCGCCCACCTTGGGCAGCTGCGGGTTGGCGATCGCGGTGATCTTGTCCACCGCGGCCTGCGCGGACGGGCCGTCGGCCGCGCCCACGTAGACGGTGCCGTCGTCCTCGATGGTGATCTCGGCGCCGGTCTCCTCGGTGATCGAGTTGATCATCTTGCCCTTCGGGCCGATGACCTCGCCGATCTTGTCGACCGGGATGTTGATCGTGGTGACCCGCGGCGCGTACGGGCTCATCTCGTCCGGCTGGTCGATGGCCTCGGCCATGACCTCCAGGATGGTCAGCCGGGCGTCCCTGGCCTGCGACAGCGCCTGGGCCAGCACCTCGGACGGGATGCCGTCCAGCTTCGTGTCGAGCTGGAGCGCGGTCACGAACTCCTTCGTGCCGGCGACCTTGAAGTCCATGTCGCCGAAGGCGTCCTCGGCGCCGAGGATGTCGGTCAGCGCGACGTACCGGGTCTCGCCGTCGACCTCGTCCGACACCAGGCCCATCGCGATGCCCGCGACCGGCGCCTTCAGCGGCACACCGGCGTTGAGCAGCGACATGGTGGAGGCGCACACGGAGCCCATCGAGGTGGACCCGTTGGAGCCCAGCGCCTCGGAGACCTGGCGGATGGCGTAGGGGAACTCCTCGCGCTTGGGCAGCACCGGAGCCAGGGCCCGCTCGGCGAGCGCGCCGTGGCCGATCTCCCGCCGCTTCGGCGAGCCGACGCGGCCGGTCTCGCCGGTGGAGAACGGCGGGAAGTTGTAGTGGTGCAGGTAGCGCTTGGTGGTCTCCGGCGCCAGGGTGTCCAGCGTCTGCTCCATGCGCAGCATGTTCAGCGTGGTCACGCCCAGGATCTGGGTCTCACCGCGCTCGAACAGCGCCGAGCCGTGCGCCCGCGGGATCACCGAGACCTCGGCGGCGAGGCTGCGGATGTCGGTGACGCCGCGGCCGTCGATGCGGACCCGGTCGCGCAGGATGCGCTGGCGCACCAGCTTCTTGGTCAGCGACCGGAAGGCGGCGCCGATCTCCTTCTCGCGGCCGGCGAACGCCGAGTCCTCGTCGGCGACCAGGCGCTCCAGGCAGAGCTGCTTGACCTCGTCGATCCGGCCCTCGCGCTCCTGCTTGCCGGCGATGGTCAGCGCCTCGGCCAGCTCACCGCTCACCGCGTTGGCGACGGCCTCGTAGACGTCCTCCTGGTAGGCCAGGAACACCGGGAACTCGGCGGTCTCCTTGGCGGCCACCTCGGCCAGCCGCTGCTGGGCCTCGCACAGCACGCGGATGAACGGCTTGGCGGCCTCCAGGCCCGCCGCCACGACCTCCTCGGTCGGCGCCGGGGCGCCCGAGGCGACCAGGTCGATGGTGCGCTCGGTGGCCTCGGCCTCGACCATCATGATCGCGACGTCGTCGCCGACGATGCGGCCGGCCACCACCATGTCGAACACGGCCAGCTCGAGCTGCTCGTGGGTCGGGAAGGCGACCCACTGGCCGGCCTCGCCCTCGGAGCCCGGGACCAGGGCCACCCGGACGCCGCCGATCGGGCCGGAGAACGGCAGGCCGGCGAGCTGGGTGGAGGCCGACGCGGCGTTGATCGCCACCACGTCGTAGAGGTCCTGCGGGTTCAGGCTCTGCACCGTCACCACGATCTGGATCTCGTTGCGCAGGCCGTCGACGAACGACGGGCGCAGCGGCCGGTCGATGAGCCGGCAGGTCAGGATCGCGTCGGTGGACGGCCGGCCCTCGCGGCGGAAGAACGAGCCGGGGATGCGCCCGATGGCGTACATCCGCTCCTCGACGTCCACGGTGAGGGGGAAGAAGTCGAAGTGCTCCTTCGGCTGCTTCGAGGCCGTGGTGGCCGACAGCAGCATGGTCTCGTCGTCGAGGTAGGCGACGACGCTGCCGGCGGCCTGCCGGGCGAGCCGGCCGGTCTCGAAGCGGATCGTGCGGGTGCCGAACCGGCCGTTGTCGATCACGGCGGTCGTCTCGTGCACCTGGATTTCGGTCATGGGTACTCCTCGTCTCACGGGTCGTGCGCCGCCGCCGCGGGGGCACGGTCCGGACGAGGCCGGTCTTCGATCGAAGTCCCCGGGGCTTCGGTGGCCGCTGCGGCGATGCCGGCGGCCGGCCCGGGAACCACTACCGAGGACCGGCGAACTGGTCCCCCGTGCGCGTCGTGCGCCACGTCCCAAGGTTTCAGTTATGTGCCGAGGGGGAGCGGCCCGGTGGCCACTCCCCCTCGGAGCCTGTCAACGACGCAGGCCGAGCCGCTGGATCAGCGACCGGTAGCGCTCGATGTCCACCTTCGCCAGGTAGTTCAGCAGGCGGCGGCGGCGGCCGACCATCAGCAGCAGGCCGCGGCGCGAGTGGTGGTCGTGCTTGTGCGTCTTGAGGTGCTCGGTCAGGTCGCTGATGCGCTTGCTCAGCAACGCGACCTGCGCCTCGGGGGAGCCGGTGTCGCCCTCCTTGAGGCCGTACTCCCCGAGGATGTTCTTCTTCTGCTCGGTGGACAGAGCCACTGGCGTGTTCTCCTCTTCGTTCCTGTGCCGTGCGACCAGGGTCCCCCGGAGAACCCGGAGGACACCCGCACCCGGGGGATTCGCCCCCACCGGGTGAGACGGTCACGGCCGCCACGGACCGCAGCCGGACCCAACGACCGAGGGTAGCAGGCGGAGACGACAGCACCCGGACAGCCGAGCGGCGTGTCGCCCACTCGGCCGAACCCGACCGGCGGACACCACCCGCGCCGACCACGGTCGGGGGCAGGGCGGAACGCGCTCGGCCCACCAGCGTTCCCCCACCTCGGGACGGCGGAGCCGCGCGGACGCCGTCGTCAGCGGTCCTCGGCTTCCCCGCTGTCCCGGTTCTCCCGGCCACCGAGCGGCACGCGCGCCAGCGGGGTGTAGGTGGAGCCTCCCCGCCCCAGGTCGCTGCGCACCAGCAGCAACTCCCGCGGCGACCACCACGGCCCGGTGTAGGACGCCAGCAGGTCACGCGCGGGGAGCACGTCCGGCCGGCTGCCCCACCAGCGGGCGACCGTGAGGTGGGCGCGGAAGCCGCGGGGGTTGCAGCCCGCCGCCTTGGCCAGGCCGGACAGCGCCCAGGCGTCCCCGTCCTCCCTCGGCTCGACCCCCACCCACAGGACGCCGCGGAAGACGCCGCTCCCGGCGAACCGCACGGTCGGCGCCGAGGCCTTCGGCGCGCGGCGACGCAACCGCTCGACCTGCTTGTCCCGCGCGGCCTCGTCGCACTCGCCGTGGAAGCAGAGGGTGAGGTGCCACCGGGGCGCGGGGGTCCACCGCAGTCCCTCGGGCGGCGCGTCCGTCACCGGGCGCAACGCCGCCGCCAGGTCCTCGACCGCCGACGCCGGCGGCCACACCGCGGTGAACAGCCGCATCGCGTCTAGCCCTCCTGCGCCGCCCGCCGCAACAGGTCCGACAGGCTCGGGAACCGCGTCGACAGCAGCTCGGCGGCCGCGGACAGGTCGTCGACCGACCGCGCGTGCCGGCGCAGCACGGCCAGCGCCGCCTCGTCGTGGTTGCGCTCGTGGACGGGCAGCGTGTCCCTGCCCACCGTCGGCCGGGAGGCGCGCACCTCCTCCAACGCCCGCTTGAGCGCCTCCTTGTCGCCCGAGGCGACCTCGGGCGTGAGGACCCGCCGCTCCAGCATGACCATCCTGGCCAGCACGGCCGGATTGCCGATCTTGGCGCGCCGGCCGCTCATCACCTGGCTGAGCATGGGCGCGCTGATCCCGAGCACGTCGGCGAGCTGCGCCTGCGAGACGTCGAACGCGACGACGAGCCGGCGCACGCGGTCCCCGAGCGGCTCGCCGTACCACTCGCGCTGCAGCGCGAGATTGCGCTGGACGATCTTGTATTCCTCCACCCTCGTCTCTCCCCGTGGCGGTTTCTCGCAGGCCAGACGCCCCGCATCCTGCCAGGTGCCGACGAGCGCACGAGGGCGGTCCCGCCAGTTGCTTCGCAAGTGCACTCAGTTGGTCACGCGGAGGGGGCGTCGTCGGCCGCCAGCAGCCGCCGCGTCTCCTCGACGTCCCTGCCCATCTGCTCGATCAACGCCTCCGTCGTGGCGAAGCGCTCCATCCCCCGCAGCCGGGCGACGAAGTCCAACGCCACCCGCTCACCGTAGAAGTCCTCGTCGACGTCGAGCACGTACGCCTCGACGCGGCGCTCCCTGCCGGAGAAGGTCGGGTTGCTGCCCACGGACACCGCGGCCGGCAGCGACCGGGCGACCGCGGGATCGCCGTGCCCGGGGTGGACGAACCGGCACGCGTACACGCCGTCGGCCGGGATCGCCGCGAACCGGGGCGTGGACAGGTTGGCGGTGGGGAAGCCCAGGTCGCGGCCGCGGCCGTCGCCCCGCACGACGATGCCCTCCAGCCGGTGCGGCCGACCGAGCGCCCTGGCCGCCGCGGTCACGTCGCCGGCGTCGATGCAGGACCGGATGTAGGTGGAGGAGAAGGTGATCGCCCCGACGCCGGTGTCGTCGCTGACCAGGCTCGCCCCCTCGGTGACGAAGCCGAACCGCTCGCCGAGCCGGCGCAGCGACGCCACGTCACCGGCGGCCCGGTGGCCGAAGGTGAAGTTCTCCCCCACCACGACCGCCGCGGCGTGCAGCTTGTCGACCAGCACCTCGTGCGCGAACTCGTCGGCGGGAACGCGGGAGAGCTCGGGGGTGAAGGGCAGGACGCAGAACACGTCCACGCCCAGCTCCTCGACCAGCTCGGCGCGTCGGCGCAGGGTGGTGAGCTGCGCGGGGTGGCTGCCCGGCCGGACGACCTCGGCCGGGTGCGGGTCGAAGGTCATCAGCACGCAGGGCAGGCCGCGCTCCTCGGCGAGCCGCACGGCCCGCCCGATGAGCTGTTGGTGGCCCCGATGGACACCGTCGAAGACACCGATGGTGACGACACACCGCCCCCACCCACCGGGCAGGTTCTCCAGTCCACGCCAGCGCTGCACGAGCAGCAGCCTAGATGTTCACCGGGACGGAGGACCGGCGTGGTGCGCCGCCGCCCGACGAGACGGGCGGACGCACGACCCTGGTGGGTCGTGCGTCCGCGTGCGCTCGGGCCGGCCTCGGGGCCGTCGTCCGGACCGTTGTGAGGGCCGTCGTCGGGGCGGCGTCCGGTGCCGGTCAGAGGCCGGCGAACACCACCACGGGGCGGGCCGCGCCGCCCTGCTCGTTGACCAGCGCGACGACCCGGCCGTCCGGGCCGAACACGCCGTAGGTGCCGAAGATCCCGGCGGCCGGCAGGCGCTGGCCGTGCGCGACCGCGAGGGCGTCCTCGGCGTTGACGTCGCGCCGCGGGAAGGCGGCGGCGACGGCGGCGTCCATGTCCAGGCTGAGCTTCGGGTCGGCCTCCAACTGCTCCAGGCCGCGCGCCGTCGCCAGGCCGAACGGGCCGACCCTGGTGCGCCGCAGCGCCACCAGGTGACCGCCGACGCGCAGGTCGGAGCCGAGGTCGCGGGCCAGGGCCCGCACGTAGGTGCCGGAGGAGCACTCCACCATCACGTCGAGGTCGGTGAAGGTGCCCTCGTGGCGCGTCGCGAGCAGGTCGAAGCGGTGCACGGTGACCGGCCGGGCCGGCAGGTCGACCTTCTTGCCGGCGCGGACGAGCTCGTAGGCCCGCTCACCGGCGATCTTCACCGCGCTCACCGCGCTGGGCACCTGGTCGATGTCGCCGGTGAGCTTGGCGATGCCCCGCAGGACCTGCGGCTCGGTGACGTGGAAGGCGTTGGACTCGCTGATGACCTCCCCCTCCGCGTCGTCGGTGGTGGTGGCCGCGCCGAGCCGGATGGTGGCCAGGTAGCCCTTGCTGTCCAGGGCGAGGTGGCCGAGCAGCTTGGTGGCGCGCTCGACGCCCAGCACCAGCACGCCGGTCGCCATCGGGTCGAGGGTCCCCGCGTGGCCGACCTTGCGGGTTCCCAGGATCTTGCGGACCCGGGCGACCACGTCGTGCGAGGTCATCCCGGCGGGCTTGTCGACGACGACGAGGCCGGGCGGAACGGTGGGACGGGGTTCGTGCTTGCGGGTGGTGCTGTTGGCGACTGCGGACACGGCGGACCATCTTCCACGACGCTTCCGCGGCCGCCGCACCGGGTGTCCCCTTTCCGGGGGGACAACCCGTTGCGACGACGCGGAAAGAACCGGATGAACGTTACGCGGCGGCCAGCGCCGGCCGCGGGCTCGGCAGCACGTCCCAGCGGTAGGGCCGCAGCCGGACCGGGACCTCCTCGCCGCGGGCCTCGGCGGCGAACACCACGGCCCGCGCCCGACGCCACCACACCGCGGTGCGCCAGGTCCCCACCACGAGCACGGCCGCGACGGCCAGCAACGCGACGCGGAACGCGCCCGCCGGCCCCAGCGGCGCGGCCAGGTCGAGCAGCACACCCACGGACAGCGCGGCGACGGTGGTGGCCACGAAGCCACCCACGTTCACCACACCGGTGGCCGTACCGACCCGGCGGAACGGGTTGTAGTCCCTGGCCAGCGCGAAGCCGATCGCCGAGACCGGGCCGCCCATCGAGAGCAGGACGAACATCGCGCCCAGCACCGGGACCGGGAGTTGGCCCGGCCACAGCACCATCAGCGTCCACGCCGCGCCGGTCAGGCTGAGGAACCCGGTGGCCACGAACATCCGCAGCTCCGGCCGACGGGCGGTGAAGCCGCCCACCAGGGGGCTGCCGACGAGGCCGCCGACCACGAGCAGCGACAGGACGCCGCCGGCCGCCTCCTGGCTCAGGCCCTGCGCCTGGACCAGGTACGGGAAGCCCCACAGCAGGCCCAGCGTCGACGGCACGACGTTGGTGGAGAAGTGCACCCAGAAACCGAGCCGGGTGCCGGGCGTGCGCCACGAGGACCGCACGCGGGCCACCACCTCGCGGGGGTAGATCGGCTCGGGGGCCGGGGCGGGGTGGCCCTCCGGCACGTCCCGCAGGTTGGTGACCGCCCGCGCGGAGTAGGCCGCGGTCACCAGGCCGGCGGTCAGGAACGTGGCGGTCCAGCCGACGTTGTCCAGCATCAGGGTCAGCGGGACGGTGGCGGCGAGGTTGCCCGCGGCGCCCAGGACGCCCGACAGCGACACCACCACGGCGTAGCGGCGGGCCGGGAAGTGGGCGGCCACCAGGCGCAGGACGCTGACCCAGGTCAGCGCGTCGCCCACGCCGAGCACGGCGCGGGCGGCCAGGCCCAGCGGGTAGGACGAGGCCACCGCGAACAGGCTCTGGCCGAGGCCGAGCAGCAGGGCGGCCACGGTCAGGACCCGGCGCGGGCCGAACCGGTCGACCAGCAGGCCGGTGGGGATCTGCATGGCGGCGTACACGCCGACCTGCAGCACGGTGAACGTGCCGAGCCCGGCGGCGCCGACGCCGAAGCGCTCGCCGGCCTGGAGCCCGGCGACGCCCAGCGAGGTGCGGTGGAAGATCGAGACGAAGTAGATGGCGACGGCGGTGGACCAGATCAGCCACGCCCGTCGAGTGGCGCGCTCGACCGGCAAGGGGTCTCCTTCGGGGGATTGCACGGGGGATTTCGGGGAGGTGACGGGAGCGCGCGGACTACTTCGGCCGGCTCCATCCGGTCATCGGATGACTTTACCGATTCGTTAGCGCCGAAGTCTCGTGTCCTGCCCCACAAAGAGCTTGATCGTCCGACCGGCCCCGACTAGGGGCCTCCCTTCGGAGGCACTCCTTCGGAAGCGCCTCTCGGAGGCACGTTCCCTAGCCGCGCACCGCGCCGACGACCGCCCACCGTCCGGACCGGGCCCGGGCGAGCACCGCGGCCAGACGAAGAACCATGAACGCGGCCAGACCGATCCAGATTCCCGTCAGCCCCCAACCGAGGGCGAGTGCGAGCCACACCACGGGCAGGAAGCCGACGACGGCGCTGCCGATCGTGGCGTTCCGCAGGAAGGCCGCGTCACCCGCGCCCAGCAGCACCCCGTCCAGCGCGAACACCACCCCGGCGACCGGCTGCAGGGCGACGAAGAACCACCACGCGTGCGGGATCTCGGCCAACACCGCCGCGTCCGGCGTGAACAGCCGCGGCAGCGGACCGGCCAACGCCGCGAACACCACCCCGAGCGCCACGCCGAAGACCAGGCCGTACTTCGTCACCCGCCAGGCCACACCCCGCGCCCCGCGGTCGTCGCCGCCACCCAGGGCCGCGCCGACCAGCGACTGCGCCGCGATCGCCAGCGAGTCCAGCACCAGCGCCAGGAACGTCCACAGCTGCAGCACCACCTGGTGCGCGCCGGCCGCCGCGGCCGAGGTGCGCGCCGCCACCGAGGCCGCCGACACGAAACACGCCTGGAACGCCAGGCTGCGCAGCACCAGGTCCCTGCCCAGCCCGAGCTGCGCCCAGATCCGAGCCGGCTCGGGCCGCAGGGACACCCGCTCCACGACCAACGCCCGCACGAAGAACCCGGCGCTGATCACCTGCGCGGTGACGTTGGCCACCGCCGAACCCACCAGCCCCCAACCCCACACGTGCACGAGCAGCGGGCACAGCACCGCCGACAGGGCGTTGCCCGCCAGCACGTACCGCAGCGGCCGCGCGGTCTCCTGCACACCGCGCATCCAGCCGTTGCCGGCCATCGTCACGAGGATGAACGGGGTGCCGAACAGGCCCACCCGCAACCACTCGACGGCCGCGTCGGCGACCTCGCCCCGCCCCGCCAACAGCCCCGCGACCGGCCCGGCCGCCAGTTGGCCCACCAGCGCCAGGACGACGCCCACGAGCACCGCCAGCCAGGTGGCCTGCACGCCCTCGGCGACGGCCTCCGCACGCCGGCCGGCGCCGTGCAACCGGGCGGCACGGGACGTGGTGCCGTACGACAGGAAGGTGAGCTGGGTGGACACCTGGGTCAGCACCACACCGCCCACGGCCAGCGCCGCGAGCGGAACGGCGCCCAGGTGCCCGACCACCGCCGTGTCCACCAGCACGTACAGCGGCTCGGCCGCCAACACCCCGAGTGCGGGGAGGGCGAGTGCGAGCACCGAACGCGCGGACACCTGCCCGGACCGCTCCCCCACCTGTCCTCCCGGGACACCTTCCACCGACCAACGCGTGCCAGGCTACGGACGACCACCGACAAAACCGTCCTGACGCGGGCCGGTTTCCGGTCACAGCGCACGCCGGGGAACCGGCGGCGGACGCCAGTCCGAGTTCCGTGGTCAGAACACGTCGTTCAGCGGCTCCGGCGAGGCGGCGAAAGCCGCCAGGAGGCCCACAGCCCCCGCAGCGGGATCGACAGCCGGCCCGGGCGTCAGAGTTCGGGAGCCTCGTCCAGGGCGACGCGGAGCGCGGCCAGAACCCGCTCCGCCGGTCCGTGCGCGGTGAAGCCCGCCGCGAGCCGGTGCCCGCCGCCGCCCAACGCCTGCGCCGCCGCCCCGACGTCGAGCCGCCCGACCGCCCGCAGCGACACCGACCAACCGCCGGTCGCGGTCTCCTTCAGCACGGCGGCGACCTCCGCCTCGACCGTGGTGCGCACCAGGTCGACGACGCTGTCCACCTCCTCGCTGCGCAGCCCCTCGGCGTCGGCCAGCCGCACGGTCGCGTGCACCAGGCCGAGCCCCCGCGCGGCCGCCGGCTCCAACCGGGCGCCGCCGAGGACCGTCGACAACATCGCCAACCACCCGAAAGGGTGACTGTCGAGCAGCGGCCGCGTGGTCGCCTCGGGGTCCACGCCCGCCGAGAGCAGCCGGGCCGCGAGGACGTGCGTCTGCGCGCTCGCGTGCCGGAACGAGCGGGTGTCGGTCACCAGCCCGGCGTAGAGGCACCGGGCGATCGGCTCGTCCAGCGGCTCGCCCAGGAGGTCCAGGAGCCGGGCCGCGAGGACCGCCGTGGCCTCGGCCCGGTCATCCACGTAGTGGTGCGTGCCGAACCTCGTGTTCGAGGCGTGGTGGTCCACCACCAACACCTGCCCGCCGGCGGCGGTCGTGCCGGCCACCCGGTCGCCGAGCGGGCCGAGCCGCCCCACGCTGCCGGTGTCCATCACCACCAGCAGCGGCGGCGCCGGCGGCACATCCGCCGCCGGCACCAGCAGCCCGGCGACGTCCAGGTCCCGCAGCGACTCCGGCACCACGGCCGGCTCGCCGAAGGACACCCGCACCACCGCGCCGCGCCGGTGCAACGCCAACCCGACGGCCAGCGCGCTGCCCAGCGCGTCCGCGTCCGGGTTCACGTGCGCCAGCAGAGTCACGTCGGACGCCCCGGCGAGCAACCGGGCCGCCGTCGCCAGCTCGCCGGCGGCCGGATCGGCGCCCGTCACCCGCACGCCGCTCGTCTCGCCGCCCAGCCCGCTCACCTCCGCGCCACCGCCCCCCACAGCACCGGGATTCCGGGACCCACCCACACCCGGTTCAGCTTCACCCACCACGGGGAACAGGTCTACCCCCCGCGTCGACGACGCGGAGCACGACCCCCGCCCGCGCCGGGTCGCCACGATTCCTGGTTCAGCCCCGCCCGGTGTCGTCGAGCTCGTCCTCCTCGGCGCGGGGCGCCTTGTACGGGTCGGACTCGCCGGCGGGCTCCGCGCCCGCGGCCAGCCGCGCGACCTCGGCGTCGGCCTCCCTGGCCTTGGCCAGCAGGTCGTGGATCCGCTGCGCGTCCTCCGGCACGGTGTCCGCGACGAAGGTCAGCGTGGGGGTGAACCGCACCCCGGTGCCCTGACCGACCATGCCGCGGAGCACGCCCTTGGCGCTCTCCAGGGCCGCCGCGGTCGCGGCGCGGTCGGTGTCGTCACCGAAGACGGTGTAGTACACGGTCGCGTCCCGCAGGTCGGCCGTCACCTTCGCGTCGGTGATCGTGACCATCGCCAGTCGCGGGTCCTTGACCTCGTGCTCCAGCCCGGACGCGACGATCTGCGCGATCCGCTTGGCCAGCTTGCGGGCGCGGGCCGGGTCGGCCACGGCGCTCCTCCCTCTTCTCCCAGAACGTTCGAAAGTCCACGCGGAGGCGGGGCGCGCGGCCCCGGCTCCGCCGGACGGCGGACTAGTCGTCCTCCGGACCCATCATGCGTTGTCTCGCCGACAACAGCTCGAGCTCGGGCCGGCCGGCCACCAGCCGCTCGCACGCGTCGAGCACGTCCCGCGCGTGCGCCGCGTCCGGGGCCACCACCGCGACCCCGAGCAGGGCTCTCCGGTGCAGGTCGAGATGACCGGCCTCGGCCACCGAGACCTCGAACCGGCGTCGCAGCTCGGCGAGCACCGGCCGCACCACCGACCGCTTCTCCTTCAACGAGTGGACGTCGCCGAGCAACACGTCCAGCTCCAGGGCGCCGACGTACACGATCCCCCCGTCCACGAGCGAAGAGGCCCCGGGGCCGGTCGTCGGACCGGCCCCGGGGCCCACCACGTCAGCTCCGCGGCTTCTCGCGCATCTCGTAGGTCTCGATCACGTCGTCGACCTTCAGGTCGCCGTACGAGCCGAGGGTGAGACCGCACTCGTAGCCCTCGCGGACCTCGGTGACGTCGTCCTTGAACCGCCGCAACGAGGCGATGGGCAGGTTCTCGGCGACGACCACGTTGTCCCGCAGCAGGCGCGCCTTGGAGTTCCGCTTGATCTCGCCGGACAGCACCAGGCAACCGGCGATCGTGCCGAACTTGGAGGACTTGTAGACCTCGCGGACCTCGGCCCTGCCGAGCGCGACCTCCTCGTACTCCGGCTTGAGCATGCCCTTGAGGGCCTTCTCGATGTCCTCGATCGCCTGGTAGATGACCGAGTAGAAGCGGATCTCCACGCCCTCGCGGTTGGCCAGCTCGGTGGCCTTGCCCTCGGCCCGGACGTTGAAGCCCAGGACGATGACGTTGTCCGCGATGGCGAGGTTGATGTCGCCTTCCTTGATGGCGCCGACACCCCGGTGGATGACCCGCAGCTCGACCTCGTCACCGACGTCGATCTTCATCAGGGCGTCCTCGAGGGCCTCGACGGTACCCGAGTTGTCACCCTTGATGATCAGGTTGAGCTGGCTGGTCTCCTTGAGCGCGGAGTCCAGGTCCTCCAGGCTGATCCGCTTGCGGGCGGCGCGACGCGCGTTCTCCGCCGCGCGCTCGCGGGCCTGGCGGCGCTCGGCGATCTGCCGGGCGACCCGGTCCTCCTCGACGACGAGGAAGTTGTCGCCGGCGCCGGGCACCGAGGTGAAACCGATCACCTGGACCGGACGGGACGGCGTCGCCTCCGCGACGTCCTGGCCGTGCTCGTCGAGCATCCGCCGCACGCGGCCGTAGGCGTCGCCGCCGACGATCGAGTCGCCGACCCGCAGGGTGCCGCGCTGCACCAGGACGGTCGCCACCGGACCACGCCCGCGGTCCAGGTGCGCCTCGATGGCCACGCCCTGCGCCGGCATCTCCGGGTTCGCCCGCAGGTCCAGCGCCGCGTCCGCGGTGAGCAGGATCGCCTCGAGCAGGTTCTCGATGTTGGTGCCCTGCTTGGCCGAGATGTCGACGAACATCGTCTCGCCGCCGTACTCCTCGGCCACCAGCCCGTACTCGGTGAGCTGCTGACGGATCTTGGAGGGGTTCGCGCCCTCCTTGTCGATCTTGTTCACCGCGACCACGATCGGCACCGAGGCCGCCTGGGCGTGGTTGATCGCCTCGACCGTCTGCGGCATGACGCCGTCGTCGGCCGCGACCACCAGCACCGCGATGTCCGTGGACTTCGCGCCACGGGCACGCATGGCGGTGAACGCCTCGTGACCCGGGGTGTCGATGAACGTGATCAGCCGCTCGTTGCCCTCCAGCTCGGTCGACACCTGGTAGGCGCCGATGTGCTGGGTGATGCCGCCGGCCTCGTGCTCCCGCACGTTGGCCTTGCGGATGGTGTCGAGCAGGCGGGTCTTGCCGTGGTCGACGTGACCCATGACGGTGACCACCGGCGGGCGCGGCGCGAGGTCGGACTCGTCGCCGTCGTTCTCGCCGTAGCTGATGTCGAACGACTCCAGCAGCTCGCGGTCCTCGTCCTCGGGGCTGACCACCTGGACCTGGTAGTTCATCTCCTGGCCCAGCAGCTCCAGCACCTCGTCGGAGACCGACTGAGTGGCCGTGACCATCTCGCCGAGGTGGAACAGCGCCTGCACCAGCGAGGCCGGGTTGGCGTTGATCTTCTCGGCGAAGTCGGTCAGCGACGCGCCGCGGGGCAGGCGGATGACCTCGCCGGTGCCCTTGGGCAGCCGCACGCCGCCGATCGACGGCGCCTGCATGTTGTCGAACTCCTGGCGCTTCTGCCGCTTCGACTTGCGGCCACGCCGGGCCGGACCGCCGGGACGGCCGAACGCGCCGGCAGCGCCGCCGCGGCCACCGCCACCACCGCCGGGACGACCGCGGAAGCCGCCACCGCCGGCCGGGGCGCCACCGCCACCGCCCGGGCGGAAGCCGCCGCCACCGCCGCCACCGCCACCGGGGCCGCCGCGGAAGCCGCCACCGCCGCCACCGCCACCGGGGCCGCCGCGGAAGCCACCGCCGCCACCACCACCCGGACGGCCACCGCCGCCCGGACGGCCGCCGCCGCCACCGGGGCGGCCACCGCCGCCACCGGCCGGACGCGCCGGCCGCGGCGGCATCATGCCCGGGTTGGGCCGCGGCGGCATGTTGCCCGGGTTCGGGCGCGGACCGCCGGAGCCGGGGGCGCCGGCACGCGGGCCGGGCGTCGGCCGACCCTCACCGGGACGCCCGCCGCCGGGGCCGCCCTGACGCTGACCGGGACCCGGACGCGGGCCGCCCTGCGGACGCGGGGCGGGCGCGCCGGAGCCGACGCCGAACGGGTTGTTGCCGGGACGCGGCGCGCGCGGGCCGGGCTTCGGGGACTGCGGGCGCGGCGGAACCACACCGGGGGCGGGAGCGCCGCCGCCCTGGCTCGGGCCACCGGAACGCGGACCCGGACGCGGGCCGGGACGGGGACCCTGCGGCGCCTGGGGCGCCTGCTGGGCCGGAGTCGCCGGCTTCGGAGCGGCCGGGGCCGGGGCCTGCGCCGCCGGAGCCTGGGCCGCCGGGGCCTGCGCCGCCGGCTGCTGCTGCGCGGGCTGCGGGGCCTGCGGAGCCGGGGCCGCCGGCTTCGGGGCCGCCGGGCCCGGCTTCGGAGCCGCCGGACGCGGACCCGGACGCGGGCCCGGCATGGCGGCCGGCCGCGGCGCGGCCGGGGTCGCCGGCTGGGCGGCCGGCGGCTGGGCCGGCGCCGGGGTGGGCTGGGCCGTCTCCGGCCGCGCGGCCGGAGGGGTCGGGGCGGGCGCCGACGGGGCGGGCGCCGGGGCCGCCGCCGCGGGGGCGGGCGGACGCGGAGCCGCCGGACGCGGCGCGGACGGGCGGGGCCTGCCCTCGCCCTTGCCCGCCCGGGGGAACGCGTCGCGGAGCTTGCGGGCGACGGGCGCCTCCACCGTGGAGGACGCCGACTTGACGAACTCCCCAAGCTCCTTGAGCTTGTTCAGAACTTCCTTGCTCGTGACTCCGAGCTCTTTCGCGAGCTCGTGCACGCGGGCCTTGCCTGCCACTGCTCTCCTCATCTGGGGAGGCCGGGCGGCTGGTCCCGCTCGACCTCGTACCTACCGTCGAAGCGCGTTCATGGCTTCAGCTTCACGGCTGATTCATGACGGGTCGACCTGCTTCCTCATCTGCCTGCCGGGCGCGGGGACGTCCCACGCCGGTCAAGTCCCGAGCCGCTGTTCGAGGTGCTCCCGCACGGCCGCGACGTCGAGCGGCCCCGGCACGCGCAACGCGCGCGGGAACGCTCGCCGCCGCTCCGCGACGCGCAGACACTCCGGGTCGGGGTGCAACCACGCCCCCCGCCCCGGCCGCCTGCGTCCCGGGTCGGGGACCAGAACCCCGGCCACGAGCACCACGCGCAACAGCTCGGCATCCACCGCCCGGAGGCGGCAACCAACGCACGTCCGTACTGGACCGATGTGCACGGATTGATGCTCCCAGGCGTGTGAACCAACAAGAGTTTAGCGCTTGACCTTCACTCGACCGAACCGGCCGTCGACGCGCCCGCCTCAGCCGCCCCGCCAGCCGTCGCGGCGGGGTCGGCGTCGCTGCGGATGTCGATCCGCCAACCGGTCAACCGAGCGGCGAGGCGGGCGTTCTGCCCCTCCTTGCCGATGGCCAACGAGAGCTGGAAATCGGGGACCACGACCCGCGCGGTCTTGGCCCGTTCGTCCAGCACCCTGACGGAGACAACCTTCGCGGGCGACAGCGCATTCCCGACGAAGGTGGCCGGGTCGTCCGAGTAGTCGATGATGTCGATCTTCTCGCCGTGCAGCTCGCTCATGACGTTGCGCACCCGCGCGCCCATCGGGCCGATGCACGCGCCCTTGGCGTTGACCCCGGTCACGGTGGACCGCACCGCGATCTTGGAGCGGTGACCGGCCTCACGCGCCACCGCCGGGATCTCGACGGTCCCGTCCGCGATCTCCGGCACCTCCAGCGCGAACAGCCGGCGCACCAGGTTGGGGTGGGTCCGCGACAGCGTGATCTGCGGGCCGCGCACGGTCCGCGACACGCCGACGACGTAGCACTTCAGCCGCGTGCCGTGGTCGTAGCTCTCGCCGGGCACCTGCTCGGCCGGCGGGATGACGCCCTCGGTGTCGCCGATCTGCACCACGACCATGCCCCGGGAGTTCGCCCTGGCGTCGCGCTGCACCACGCCGGCGAGGATCTCGCCCTCCTTGGCCGAGAACTCGCCGAAGGTCCGCTCGTGCTCGGCGTCCCGCAGCCGCTGCAGGATGACCTGCCGGGCGGTGGTCGCCGCGATCCGGCCGAAGCCCTCGGGCGTGTCGTCCCACTCCTGGGCCACCTCGCCGTCCGGGCCCAGCTCCTGGGCCAGCACCCGCACCACGCCGGACTTGCGGTCGATCTCGACCCTGGCGTGCGGGTAGTGCCCCTCGGTGTGCTTGTACGCGGTGAGCAGCGCGGTCTCGATCGCCTCGAGAACGGTCTCGAAGGGGATGTCCTTGTCACGCTCGATCGCGCGCAACGCCGCGATGTCGACGTTCACCTCGACCCCTCCTCGTCGCCCGTCTCCGGCGCGTCCTCCGCGCCGCCTTCCCCGGCATCGCCGCCGGACGCGGCCCCGCCCCCCAGCAACGCCAGGTCGGCGGCGGCCGGCTGTCGGAACTCGATCTCCACCGTCGCCCTGGCCACGTCCTGGTAGGCCAGTCGGCGCAGCTCGCCGTCGACCAGCAGCACCACGCCCTCCTCGTCGGCGTCGCCCACCCGGCCGGTGAGCTCGCCGCCGTCGGCGAGCCGCACCGCGACCAGCCGCAGCCGGGCCCGTCGCCAGTGTCGGGGCCGGGTCAGCGGCCGGTCCACCCCGGGGGAGGTCACCTCCAGCGTGTACGGCCCGGCCAGCAGGTCGTCCCTGGCGTCCAGGGCAGCGGACACGGCGCGGCTGGCCTCGGCGACCTCGTCCAAGCCCACGCCGTCGTCGGAGTCGACGACGACGCGCACCAGCCGGCGGCGGCCGGCGGGCTGCACGTCGAGCAGCTCCAGGTCGAACCCGACGGCCTGGACGGCCGCGCGCACGACCGGTTCGAGCTGCGCGGTGAACTGATCACGCGCGGCGCGCGACGCGACTCGATCACCACGCTCGGCGCGCGGTGGCTCACCGCGCGGCGGGCTGGACACGTTGTCTCTCCCCGATGGTCTCCTGGTGCAGGCCAACACTCGCCGCGGGCCCGACGGCTGCCGGTCCCACGGCGACGGGCGACCGACGCTGCACGCCGCCGGTCGCGGTCGCCCAGCGTAGCGCGTCACTAGGCCGGCCAGGGCAGTGCCGATCACGCGCCGTCCGCGCGGGACCGCCACGATCGCCTGGCAGGATGACGGACCGTGACCTCGGAACCCTCCCGGCCCGGCCCGCTGCCACGGCGGCGGTTCCTGCTCGCGGGCGTCCTGGCCATGGCGGCGGCCCCGCTCGCCGCGGCCTGCACGGCCACCTCGCCCCCGCCGCCCGGTCCCGACCCCCTGGAGCCGCTCGCGGCGCGGGCGCGCGCCGACGCGGCGCTGGCGCGGGCGGTGGCGGACGCGCTCGGCGGCGCGGGCCAGGACCTCGCGCAGGCGGCCAACGCGGTCGCCGCCCACCGGAAGGCCCACGCCGAGGCGTTCGACCAGGAGATCCGCCGGGCGCGGCCGGGAACGGGCGCGGCCACCCCGCCGCCGGCCTCCTCCGACGCACCCCCGCCCCCACCCCCGCCGACCGCGGCCGCCGCGAAGACCGCGTTGGCCGACGCGCTAAAGGCCGCCGAGCAGGAGGCCCGCGCCCTGGTCCCGACGGCGCCGAGGCACCGGGCCGGGCTGCTCGGCTCGGTCACGGCGTCCTGCCTGAGCCTGCGGGAGGTGCTGGCGTGACCTCGCCCGTCCCCGGCCAACCCGGACAACCGAGCTCGAACTCCCCCAAACCCGCGCTGGGCGGCGAGGCCACCGAGGCCGTGCAGCGGGCGTTGGCCGCCGAGCACGCCGCCGAGTGGAGCTACTCCCTGGTTTCGGTGCTCGTGGCCAAGGACATGGAGAAGGTCGTGGCCACGGGCGCCGCGCAGCGCAGGACGCGCCGGGAGACCGTCGAGCGGATGCTGCGCGACGCCGGGGCGACGCCCGTCCCGCCCCAGCCCGCCTACCAGCCGCCCCGGCCGGTGACCGACGCGGCCTCGGCCGCCGAGTTGTTGGTCACAGCGGAGACCGACGCGGCCGGCGCCTGGCGCGCGGTGCTGGAGCGCACCGACGACCAGGGGCTGCGGCAGTTCGCCCTGGACGCGCTGACCGCCGCGGCGGTCCAGGCGACCAGGGTGCGGCGGGCGGCGCGGCAGGCGCCGCTGACGGTGCCGTTCCCCGGCCAGCCGGGGTGAGGACGCCCACCGGGACGCCCCCGTCGTCGCGGGGGCGTCTCAGTTGGCGTGCTGGTGGCCGATCCGCAGGGCGTCCTGCGCGATCCGCTTGAGGAGGTCCTGGTCCTTGCGGTCCTCGGCGAAGAAGTCGGCCTCGGCGATGACCACCGCCCGGCCGTCCAGGGCGGCCGCGTAGCCGGCGTCGGTCAGCTTCGCGGGCCCGTTGGGCACCCGACGACCCTCCCGCAGGAGGTCGTTGACGTTGCCGGTGTTGTCGGTGTCGGTCAGCCGCTTGAGCTCCGCCGCGCCAGCGGCGTCGGGCATGCGCACGACCGAGAGCGCCACCACCACGTCGGCGCCCTCCTTGCTCCTCGTCGTCAGCAGGAGCTGGACCAGCAGCTCGCAGGGCCTCTCGGAGAAGAATTCCTTGACCTTGGTGTAGGCGTGGGCCGCGCAGTTGATGTCGCGCTGCTCGGCCTGCTGGACGAACTCGTAGTCGCCGTAACCGCCCTGCGGCGTGGTCGACGCCGGCACGGCCTTCCCCCGGGTCTCGTTGCCGCCGGTGAGCAGCATCCACGCCGTTCCGGACAGCACGGCGACCGCGACCAGGCCGACCAGCGCCAGCGCGATCCGCAGGCCTCTGCCGGCGCCGGGCGGCGGTGGCGGCGGCGGCGGGGCCGCCGGCTCGGGCTCGTCGGCGACGGCGTGCTCGCGGATCAGGAGCACCGGCATCTGCGCGGTGTCCGTGGGCCGAGGCGGGAACTTCGGCAGCCGCTGGGTCTGCTCCGCGGGGTTCTCGTGATCGGACACGGGGTCTCACCGTAAGGGGTGATCGTCGGTCGCGGTAATCGTCAACTCCGCCATTCTCGTGACACGCCGTCGCGGGGCATAACCCATACGTAGTAACGCAAACGGAGCAAACTGGCTCTGGCCAGGCACGGTCACCTCGGTCTCCCGACCGGGACGGCCGCCAGGGCGGGATCGCGTCGCACCCGGACCGGGGCGGCCGGCTTCCCTCGTCCGATGGGTTACACCGTCTCGTGCGGCGGGTGAACGATCGGACGTACCGTGTGCGCGTGCTCAGCGAGGAGATCCAGATCCGCACCGGCTCCGTCGAGGTGGTCTACGACCTGACCGCCGAGTGCGAGCGGTTCCTCTCCGGCCCGAGCGGTCCCGGGCGCGCCGACGGCCTGCTGCACGTGTGGGTGCCGCACGCGACCGCCGGACTGGCCGTGATCGAGACCGGTTCGGGCAGCGACGACGACCTGTTGGCCGCGTTGCGCGACCTGCTGCCGGCCGACGACCGGTGGCGGCACCGGCACGGGTCCCCCGGCCACGGCAGGGACCACGTGCTGCCCGCCCTCCTGCCGCCCTACGCCACCGTGCCGGTGCTGGGTGGTCGGATGACCCTCGGCACGTGGCAGTCCCTCTGTCTGGTGGACACCAACGTCGACAATCCGGTGCGGACCGTGCGGCTGAGCTTCCTCCGGGGTTAAGCCGGTGGCGAGATTGAGCACCCGGCCGTGTGGAGCATCGGACACGCCGAACGCGCCGCACCCGGTCCGACTTCCCCGTACCGTATCGAAACCAATACCCTCGGTGACATCAACCCTGGGACGCGTCCGCCGACGAGACCTGACGACGAGCCGTGTTCCCTGCCACGGGGATGTGATGGACGGAGTGCCATGGCACCGAGCAGCATTCGCACCGAGCGCGACGCCCTGAGCCGGCGCTGGGAACGGTTCGTCTCCTCGCGCGGGAACGAGCGGGACGGCCTGCGGCCGGAGGTGGCCCAGAGCTGGCGGCGGTCCCTCGACCAGGGGGTGCTCACCCGGAGCGCGGCGCCGACCGAGGACCTGCCGGACGCCGCGTGGCGCACCAGCCGCATCGGGCACGCCGTCACCGTCCTGGAGGACGAGCTGCGCCGGGTCGGCGAGGAAGGCCAGGTCGTGGTCGCCGTCGCCGACGAGAACTGCCGCCTCCTGTGGACCGCCACCAGCTCCGTCATCCGCAAACGCGCGGAGCAGGTGAACTTCGTGCCCGGCGCGCGCTGGGACGAGGGCAGCATGGGGACCAACGGCATCGACCTCGCGCACCGCACCGGAGCGCCGTGCACCGTGTGGTCCGGCGAGCACTTCAACACCTCGGTGCAGGACTTCGTCTGCTACGCCGCGCCGGTGGACGACCCGCTCACCGGCGAGCGGCTCGGTGTGATCGACCTGACCACGACGTGGACGAAGACCCAGCCGCTGGCGCTGCCGGCAACCCAGGCGCTGGCCCAGCTCTTCCGGGCGGTGCTCACCTCGCCCGAGGCGCCCAAGCCGGCCGCCCAGGTGGCGCAGGAGCTGCTGGAGGTCCGCCTGCTCGGCCGGCCGGAGCTGCGGCTGGGCGCGCGCCGGGTGCCCGTCTCCCCGCGCCAGATGGAGATCGTGGCCCTGCTCACCCTCTACCCGGAGGGACTGGACGGCGGGGAGCTGCACGCCCACCTCTACGGGGACGAGCCGGTCAGCAGGGGAACGCTGAAGGCCGAGATCTCCCACCTCCGCCGCCAGCTCGGCGGGCGGATCGCGTCCCGCCCGTACCGGATGCAGGGCCCGGTCCGGTGCGACGCGCTGGACGTGCTGGCCGCGGTCCGGCGGGGCGACGTGCGCGCGGCGGCCGACGACTACCGGGGCGAGCTGCTGCCCGGCACCGAGTCGCCGGAGCTGCTCGACTGGTCGCGGTACCTGGCGGCCGCGGTGCGGGAGGGGCTGGCCGGCGATCCCGACCCCGACGCGGTGCTGGCCTGGTCCGACCACCACCCGGCGGACGTCGGCGTGTTGCGCGGGGCCATGGCCCGGCTGCGCCCCGGCGACAGCCGCAGGGCGTTGCTCGCCGCGCGGCTGCGCGCGTTGATGGCGCTGTGAGGCGGCACCCGGCGCCGGCTGTCCGGGCTCGCCGGGCAGCGCGCTGTCCAACCTTGCGCCAACCGAACCGGACATAAGCTCCACGGCCCGCACCCCGACCAGCGGGCTTGGAGGAGCGTCATGGCGTACGCCCACCCCGGACAGTCCGACAGCCTCGTGCGTTTCGCCGAGCGGTACGAGAACTTCATCGGCGGGAAGTGGGTCCCCCCGGTCCACGGCGAGTACCTCGACGACGTCAGCCCGGTCGACGGCCGCCCGTTCACGCGGGTCCCCCGCTCGTCGGAGGCCGACGTCGACCTCGCGGTGACGGCGGCACACGACGCGCTGCCCGCGTGGTCCGCGACGAGCCCCGCCGAGCGCGCCCGGGTCCTGCTGCGGATCGCCGACCGGCTGGAGGCGGACCTCGAGCGCCTCGCCGTCGCGGAGAGCTGGGAGAACGGCAAGCCGGTCCGGGAGGCGCTGGCCGCCGACCTGCCGCTGGCGGTGGACCACTTCCGCTACTTCGCCAGCGCGGTCCGCACCCAGGAGGGCTCGATCAGCCCGATCGAGCGGGACCTGGTCGCCTACCACTTCCGCGAGCCGCTGGGCGTGGTCGCCCAGATCATCCCGTGGAACTTCCCACTGCTGATGACGGCGTGGAAGCTCGCGCCGGCCCTGGCCGCCGGCAACTGCGTCGTCCTCAAGCCCGCCGAGCAGACCCCGGCCTCGGTCCTGCTGTTCGTCGAGCTGGTCGCGGACCTGCTGCCGGACGGCGTGGTGAACGTGGTCAACGGCTACGGCCCCGAGGCCGGCAAAGCGCTCGCCCGCAACCCCGGGGTCGCGAAGATCGCCTTCACCGGCGAGACGAGCACCGGGCAGCTGATCATGCAGTACGCGGCGGAGAACGTCCTGCCGGTCACCCTGGAGCTGGGCGGCAAGAGCCCGAACATCTTCCTGCCCGACGTGCTGGCCGCCGACGACGAGTTCGCGGCCAAGGCCGTCGAGGGGTTCGTGATGTTCGCCCTGAACCAGGGCGAGGTGTGCACCTGCCCGTCGCGGGCGCTGGTGCACGAGTCGATCTGGGACGAGTTCCTGGACCGGGCGGTGGCGCGGACCGAGGAGTTGGTGCTGGGCGACCCGCTCGACCCGGCCACCCAGGTGGGCGCGCAGGCCAGCGACGAGCAGCTCCGCAAGATCCTCTCCTACCTGGCGCTGGGCAGGGAGGAGGGCGCCGAGGTGCTCGTCGGGGGCGGCCAGCGCGGCGTGCCCGGGCTGGCGGGCGGCTACTACGTGGAGCCGACGATCTTCACCGGGACCAACCGGATGCGGATCTTCCAGGAGGAGATCTTCGGGCCCGTGGTGTCGGTGGCCCGGTTCTCCGACGTCGACGAGGCGGTGCGGATCGCCAACGACACCCGGTACGGGCTGGGCGCCGGCGTGTGGACCAGGGACGGCGGCACGGCCCACCGCGTGGCCAGGGCGGTCGAGGCGGGCCGGGTGTGGGTGAACTGCTACCACGCCTATCCCGCGCACGCCGCGTTCGGCGGCTACAAGCGGTCGGGCTTCGGCCGCGAGGGCCACGTGAGCACCCTGGCGCACTACCAGCAGACCAAGAGCGTGGTGGTCAGCTACGACCCCGCGCCGACCGGCCTGTTCTGACGGCTCCGGCGGCGCCGCGGACCCGGCGGACGCTCCCACGAGCCCCACGGGCACGCCTACTGGGGGTGTGCCCGCAGGGGGTCCGTGGGAGCGTCCGCCGATCCTCGTCTCCCTTGCCCCGACGCGCGCGCCCGCGCGACCCCAGCGCTTGGTCAGGGGCCCCCCGGTTCTGATCCTTCCGGGCGGGTCTGACGTTTTCGGCGGCGACGCAGCGCCCCTGGCCGGGAGCTGACACTGCTTCCACCCGATCGCGCGGCTTCTGCTCGGCCGCCTCGGGGTCGTCGGGGTCGCGCCGCCCGGCCCGGGCTCCCGTCTGCTCAGGACGGCGCATTCACCCAGTCAGAAATCTTGACCCAGGCGCGCCCCTGCGGGCACGCTCCGCCGCATGATGGCAACTGGGGTGACCGGGACCACGCGCGGGTTCGCCCGGGTGGTCGCGGCCGGCGTGGTGGGCACGACCGTCGAGTTCTACGACTTCTTCCTCTACGGCGCCGCCGCCGCGACCGTGTTCGGACCGGTGTTCTTCCCCCACTCGGACGGGCTGCTGGGCGTGCTGCTGGCGTTGGTCACCTACGCCGTCGGCTTCGCGGCCCGCCCGCTGGGCGGCCTGGTGTTCGGCCACTTCGGCGACCGGATCGGCCGCAAGCGACTGCTCGTGGTCAGCCTGCTGATGATGGGCGGCGCGTCGGTGCTCATCGGCCTGCTCCCCGGCCACGACCAGATCGGCGTCGCGGCGCCCGTCCTGCTGACGGTGCTCCGGCTGGTCCAGGGCTTCGCCCTCGGCGGGGAGTTCGGCGGCGCGGTCCTGCTGGTCGCCGAACACGGCCCCGCCGGCCGCCGGGGCTTCTGGACGGCGTGGCCGCAGACCGGCGGGCCGATCGGCAACCTGCTGGCCACCGCGGCCCTCGCGGCGACCGCCTCGGTCACCAGCGACACCGAGTACGCCCAGTGGGGGTGGCGGGTGCCGTTCCTGGCCTCGGTGCTGCTGGTGCTGGTGGGCCTGTGGGTGCGGCTCCAGGTCACCGAGTCCCCGCTGTTCACCGCCGCCATGGCGGCGGAGCGGCCGCCCCGCGCCCCGCTGGTGACGGCGCTGAGGTCGCACCCGCGCGCCCTGTTCAGCGTGTTCGCCGCCCGCGTCGGCGAGAACGCGACGTTCTACGTCTTCACGATCTTCCTGCTGGTGTACGCGGGCAGCGTGGGCCTGCCGAAGGAGGTCGCCACCGGCGCGGTGACGGTGGGCTCCGTGGTGCAGATCGGCGCGATGCTGCTGGGCGGCTCGCTGTCCGACCGCTGGGGGCGACGCCCGGTGTCGGTGGCGGCCGCGGCGGGCGCCGCCGTCTGGACGGCGGCCTTCTTCCCGCTGGTGGCCAGCGGCCAGCACGGGCTGGTGCTGCTGGCCGTCGCCGTCGGCCTCCTGCTGCACGGCCTGCTCACCGGCGCGCAGGCGGCCTTCTACGCCGAACTGTTCGACACGTCGGTGCGGTACTCCGGCGTCTCCCTCGGGTACCAGGCCGCGACCCTGATCGCGGGCGCCGCCGCGCCGCTGGTGGGAACCGAGCTGCTCCGCACGACCCACTCCCCGACGCCGATCGCGTTGCTGCTGGCCGGCTGCCTCGCGTTGACCGTGATCGGCATGCTCACCGCGCCGGAGACGAGCCGGCAGAAGCTGAGCTGAGCCGCTGGCTGGCGCACCGCCCGGTCCGGGCGGTGCGCGGCGGGCGCGTCAGGAGGAGTAGAACAGCCGGCTCACGCCGTGCTTGCGGTGACCGTGGTGGTAGTGACCCTGCGGCGGGTGCGCGCCCCACGCCGGCTGCGCCGGGTAGGCGGGCGGGGCCGGAGCCGGCGCGGGCGCCGGCGGCACCTGCTGCGCCCACTGGCTCTCCAGGCGGGTCAGCGCCTCCAGCTCGCCGAAGTCGAGGAAGATGCCCCGGCACATGTCGCACTGCTCGATCTGGACCCCGTTGCGGTTGTAGGTCCGCATCGGTCCGTGGCACTTCGGGCACTGCATGGTGGTCCCGCCCTTCTCGGATCGGTCTCAGAACCGGACAATCGACATGCGTCCGCCACGATACGTCATCCACTCCGGTGAAGATCGGCGATCCTCCGGCAGGCGTCGACCAGGGCGGAGTCCACCTCGTCGGGCGCCCGGCCCTCCCGCCCGGCGCGGAGCACGGCGACCGCAGCCGACTGCACGGTGTAGGCCCGCGCCGCCACGTCCACCGCCGGCCACGGGTCCCTGCCCTCGGACACCGCCGGCCCGCCGCTCCCGCGGTAGGCGGCGAGGAACCGCTCCCACACGTCGGGCGGCAGCAGCCCGGAGGCCTGCCAGGCGGCGATCCGGCCGAGGTCCCAGGAGGGCGTGCCGAGCCCGAGGTCGTCGACGTCGATCAGGAGCCAGCCGGGCTCCCCCGCCGGACGCCCCGTGTCGGCTCGCCGCACCAACTGGCCCAGGTGCCAGTCGCCGTGCACGAGCACCAGCCCGGCCTCACCGCCTTCCGCGCCCCGCCAGTCGGGGTCGGCCGGCGTCCACGCCCAACGCGGGAGCGTGGCGTGGGCGCGGCGGATCTCCGACACCGCCGGGGACGACCCGACCCGCTCGAGCTCCCGCATCGTCCGCGCGAGACGCGCGGCGGCGCCGCACCTCGGGAGGCCCGCCGACGCGTCGAGCGCGGGCAGCGGAACGCGGTGCAGCGCGGCGAGGAGGCGCCCGGCCTCCTCCCAGGGAACCGGCCCGGCCGGCTCCACCGGGCGTCCCAGCGGCCACACGGTCACCAGCCTGCCGTCCACGACGCTCACACCCGGGCCTCCGCCGGCCGGCAGGACCGGCGGAAGGACGATGCCCCGCAGCGCCGGGCTGGCGGCGAGCGAGAGCCGGGCGCGCAGCGCGGCGGGGTCCATCCCGGGCCGGTGCGCCTTGACCACGACGTCGCCGACGCGCACGACGAGCACGTCCGCGCGCTCGGCCAGCACGACGGGTTCGGAGACCGGCGCGGGGCCGTCCCACCGGCCGGCGAGCGCGGCCATGCCCGCGAGGAGGGACGGCGCGGAGTACGTGGTGGTCACGTCACCATGATTGCGCCCGCTGTCACTCCGACACTCGGGAGTAGGTCCGCAGGGCGTTGTCCCTGGCGACGGCGGCGACGAGCCGTTCGGCGTCGGCGCAGGTCAGCACGTCGTCGGCGATCCAGGCGTCGAGCAGGCGCCCCAGTTCCCTCCGCCACAGCCACGCGCCGAGGTAGTGCAGCTCCGGCAGTCCGTACCCGTCGGAGGAGAAGCACACCGCCCCGAAGGGCGCCAGCTCCAACAGCTCCGCCAGCACCGCGCCGGAGCGCGCGCCGACGTGCGGCACCGCCAACCCGACATCGACGACCACGTGCCCGAACACGTGCGCCAGGTACGCGGCCTGGCGGTGGAACGGCCAGCAGTGCAGCAACACCACGGTGACACCGCTGTCCCTGGTCGCGGCCAGGAAGTCGGTCAACAGCGACGGGTCCGCGTGGTGCAACCGCAGGTCGTCGTCGCCGAACCCGGTGTGCAGTTGCAGCGGCAGGCCGAACTCCGCGCCCACTCGCACCCCGAGGTGGACCAGCCAGCCGACCACCAGCGGGTCGGTGAGCCGGCCGCCGACGGCGAACCACCGGCCGACGGCGGCGGACAACGCGGCGGCCGAGGGGGGCCGCGCCGGCAGGTCGAGCCCGCCCCGGTAGGCGGCCACGCTCTTCAACCCGACCGCGCCGGCCGCCGCCCGGTGCAGCTCCGTCTCCAGGTCCGCGGCGAACTCCTCGGCCGACCCGGCCAACCCGGCGACCCGCTCGGCCACCGTCTCCAGCCGGACGATCTCGTGCGCGGTGCCGCCGGCGAGGTCGGCGACCTCGGGCAGGCCGGTCAACGCCACCGGGGCGAACCCCGCGTCCACCAGCCAGTCGGTCACCCCGGCGGCCCGCAGCAGCCGGGCGCTGGCCTCCCACCAGCCCAGCGCGGCCCGCCGCTCCAGGTACTCGTCGGGGCCGACGTGCGCGGGCAGCCCGAGGACCGGCGCGCACCAGCGGCGCACCGCCAGGCCCAACATCGAGTCGAACCGGCTGCGGTCCGGCGTGGCCCTGGTCGCCTCCGTGAGCAGCGCCTCGAACGCCAGCCGGTCCAGGTCGGTGGTCACCACGCCGTGGCAGTGCTGGTCGATCAGCGCGGCCTCACCCGTCAGATCGGTCATGTCAGACCCCGCCACCGGGTGAGCGCAGCCGTCCACTCGCGCGCGCCAGCTCTGCGGGGACGCGGCGCTCCGTGTCGAAACAGCCCGTCGCGTCGATTCCGCGGCTGGTCGCCGCCGGCAGGCGGGCCACCGGGAACACACCGCTTCCCCCAGCCCCCACACTGTCCACAAAGGACACAGCGCGGTACGCGCGCTGGTCTCCGGCGAGCTCGTTGGCGTCCTCGGCGGCGGCCGGGATCCGATCGGGCGTCACGTTGCTCGTCCTACCCGGACGAGGCCGCCCCGGCATGATCCGCGGGCCGCTCTTCGCCCGACCGAGGGACCTGATGCCAGGATGGCCACGTGATCGGGGAGACGCCGCACCGGCTGGTGCTCTGGGACATCGACCTGACGTTGGTCGACAGCGCGCGACAGGGCGTCGCCTGGTACACGGCGGCGCTGCGGCGGCTGACCGGGCTGGAGCTGCGCCACGCGCCGACCTTCGCCGGCCGGACCGAGCGGGCCATCACCACCGAGCTGTTCACCACTCACGGGTTGGCGACGGGGAACGGGCTGGTGGAGGCGTTCTTCGCCGAACTGGTCGCGGTCGCGGCGGAACAGGCCGACCTGCTCGCGGAGCGGGGGCGCGCGCTGCCGGGCGCGGGGTCGGCGCTGAGCACGCTCGCGGCGCTCCCGGGGGTCGTGCAGAGCGTGGTGACCGGCAACCTGCCGGCGATCGCCCGGCAGAAGCTGCGCACGTTCGGGCTGGACGAGCACATCGACTTCTCGATCGGCGGCTACGGCGACCTCTCGGAGGACCGCCGCGACCTCGTGGCGGCGGCGATCACAGCGGCGAGCGCGGAGCGGGAGACGCCCTACGCGGGGGCGGCCGTCGTGGTCGTCGGCGACACACCGGACGACGTGGTGGGGGCGTTGCGGAACAACGCCGTCGCGGTGGGAGTGGCCACGGGACGCAGCACCGCCGACGAACTCGACGCGGCGGGCGCCCACGTCGTGCTGCCCGACCTGACCGACACCGACGCGGTCCTCGACGCCGTGTTCGGCCCTGCCGCCTAACTTCTACTCAGCCCCCACCCGCCCTGGGGGGCGAGCCCTGCTCCAGCCTAACGCTCAACCTCGCCCGGCCCCAGCACCCCACCGTCCCCTGTGGATAGCCAGCAGGACCTGTGGACAGACGTTTGACACAACACCCTGGTTCGTGCTGAGCCAACCCGCCCATCAGGGGCACCGAGGGGCTGACCAGGCACTTCCACCAGCGCGGCTCGACAGAAGACAAGTGTCCACAATGGACATACACACGCGGGCACCGGATCGCTGCGACGGGTCTCCGCCCGACCAGGCCCGCCAGAGCGAAGAAAATCGCCCGGTGGGGCGACCCAGCAACGCCGGGCACCCCACCGGGCGGACAGTCAGGAGCGGCAGAGCGAGACCAGGTGCGCGACGACCTCGTCGGCCGCGACCTCGGCGCGCTCGCCCGTGACGCGGTCCTTGACCTCGACCACGCCCTTGGCCAGGCCCCGACCCACCACCAGGATGGTCGGCACGCCGATCAGCTCCGCGTCGGCGAACTTCACGCCCGGCGAGACCGTGCGGTCGTCCAGCAGGACCCGGACCCCGGCCGCGTCCAGCTCGGCCGCGATCCCCTCCGCGCCGGAGCGCACCGCGTCGTCCTTGCCGGCGACCACGACGTGCACGTCGGCCGGGGCGATCTCCCTCGGCCACACCAGGCCCAGCTCGTCGTGCCGCTGCTCGGCGATCGCCGCCACGGCGCGGGACACCCCGATGCCGTAGGAGCCCATGGTGATCCGGACCGGCTTCGAGTCCGGGCCCAGCGCGTCGAGCTGCATGGCGTCGGCGTACTTGCGACCGAGCTGGAAGATGTGGCCGATCTCGATGCCCCTGGCCATCACCAGCGGGCCGGCGCCGTCCGGCGACGGGTCGCCCTCGCGGACCTCGGCGGCCTCGATCGTGCCGTCCGGGGTGAAGTCCCGCCCGCACACCAGGTCGACGACGTGGTGGTCGAGCTGGTCCGCGCCGGTGACCCACGCCGTGCCGGGGACGACCCGGGGGTCGACCAGGTAGCGCACCCCGCGCCCGATGAGCGCCTTCGGCCCGATGTAGCCCTTCACCAGCCACGGGTTGGCGGCGAAGTCCGCCTCCTCCAGCAGCGCGACCTCCAGCGGCGCCAGCGAGGCCTCCAGCCGCTTGAAGTCGACCTCGCGGTCGCCCGGCACGCCCACCCCCAGGAGCTCCCACTCCTCGGCGCCCGGCTGCCGGGTCTTGACCATGACGTTCTTCAACGTGTCCGCCGCGGTGAAGACGCGGCCCAGCTCGGCGGCGTTGAGGAAGTCCACCAGGCTCTGGATCGTCGGGGTGTCCGGGGTGTTGTGGACCTCGGCGGCCGGCAGGCCCTCGACCGGGCGGGCGGGCGGGGCCGGAGTCGTCACGGCCTCCACGTTCGCCGCGTAGCCGGACTCCAGGCACCGCACGTAGGTGTCCTCGCCGACCTCGGCCGGAGCCAGGAACTCCTCGCTGGCCGAGCCGCCCATCGCGCCCGAGACGGCCGACACCACGTGGTACTCCAGGCCCAGCCGGTCGAAGATCCGGACGTACGCCTCGCGGTGCAGCTCGTAGGACCGCTTGAGCCCCTCGTCGTCCAGGTCGAACGAGTAGGCGTCCTTCATCACGAACTCGCGGCCCCGCAGGATGCCGGCGCGCGGGCGCTCCTCGTCCCGGTACTTGTTCTGGATCTGGTACAGGATGACGGGGTAGTCCTTGTAGGAGCTGTACTCGCCCTTGACCATCAGGGTGAACAGCTCCTCGTGCGTCGGGCCGAGGAGGTAGTCCGCCTTCTTGCGGTCCCTGAGCCGGAACAGGCTGTCGCCGTACTCGGTCCAGCGGCCGGTCGCCTCGTAGGGCTCCTTCGGCAGCAGCGCCGGGAAGTGCACCTCCTGGGCGCCGATCGCGTCCATCTCCTCCCGGACGACGCGCTCGACGTTGCGCAGCACCCGGTAGCCGAGCGGCAGCCACGAGTAGATCCCCGGCGCGATCCGCCGCACGTAGCCGGCGCGGACCAACAGCTTGTGACTCGGCACCTCGGCGTCGGCCGGGTCCTCGCGCAGGGTGCGCAGGAACAGCGACGACATCCTCGTGATCACGGCGGAGTGCTCCCGGGTAGCGGTACGGAACTGTTCATGCAGGGTACCCGCGGTGCCCAGCCGGTTTGTCGGTGCCCGACACTAGGGTGCGCGCATGTCCCTGACGATGAAGATGGTCACCATCGACTGCGAGGACCCCCAGCGGCTCGTGGCGTTCTGGACGCGGGCGCTGGGCGCGTCGGTGGTCGTCGACTACACGGAGTTCGTCATCCTCGGGGTCGAGGGATCCCCGGCGCTGGGGCTGCAGCGGGTGGACGAGCCCCGGGCGGGCAAGAACCGGGTGCACTTCGACCTCGTCGCCGACGACCCGGCCGCCGAGGTCCGCCGCCTGGTGGAACTGGGGGCCACCCAGCTCGCCGAGCACAGCGTGCCCGGACTGGCCTGGACGGTGCTGGCCGACCCGGAGGGCAACGAGTTCTGCGTGTCCGAGAAGCACGAGTGAACCAGCCACAGGGAAACCAGCGCTGAACGGCCGTCTCGGCACGTCCTGCGCATTGGCGGTGCGTCACCGCGCCGCACGGGTCTCAGGTCGGGGCAGGACTCACGTCAGGGACAACCTCGAACGTCCACAGTGGTGGACGTGGGTCCACGTCGATCAGGGCCACCGGGTGCGGTGCGCGACCCACTGCCGGGCAGCGGAGGCAGCCCGTCGTTGGTACGCCCGCAATCCGAGGGAGCCGGCCGGTTCCGGGAGACGGCTGTTCAGCTCCCAGTACCCCGCCCACGCGGCGGCGAACCCGGTGACCGCCCAGGCCGGGACCCGCGCCACCGCCGAACGCGACAGCACCAGCCGCTCGGCGTCCGCCGGGGTGTGCCCCGCCATCAGCAGGTGCGGCACCAGCGACACGACGTCGAGCCAGGGCGCGCCGTGGCACGGGTAGGACCAGTCCACGACCACCACCCGGCCGTCGGCGACCCGTCGGATCAGGTTGTCCGGGCGAAGATCGTTGTGCAGCAGGGTGTCGCCCTCCGCCCAGGGGTGCCACGCCGTCTCGACGGCGACCAGCGAGTCCAGGTTGCGGAGCGCCCACGGGTCGAGGTCGGTGGGCGGCGCCACCGCCAGCGCCGCCCACCCCCGCAGCAGCGGGGCGAGATCGACCAGCACGCTCGGCGCGTCGCGCACCGGGCACGGGGTGAACGCCTTCGCCAGGCCGTTCAACGCGCTCAACACGGCGGCCAGGTCAGGCGATCCCGGTCGGACGTTGGGCTCCCGCCCGTCCACGTCCTCGAAGGCGAGCACGATCCACTCTTCGTCCACACCGAACAAGAGCCGGGGGGTGGGTGCGTTCGCCGGCAAGCGCACCACCACGTGGCCCTCCAGCCGGTAGCTCGCCGCCTGCGCGTGCGTCGCCGGCAGCCCCTTCACGAAGACCCGTCGCCCGTCCGCCAACGCGAGCCGGGAGGCCAGCCCCGGAGTGAACCCGCCGACCTGCCCCCACGCCTTGCTGACCGCCGACCCGAGCTTCTCCTCGACGACGACGCGGACCGTGGCCGGCACCTCGGCCCAGGAAGGGCGCAGCACGCGTCCGGAGTCGGTGAGCATCGTCAGGACCGCGCTCCGCACCGCCCGGAGCCCGCCCACCAGGGGCGGCGGCACGACTGGTCACGCATGATCCGTCTCCCGAGAACAGCCCTGACCGGTGGGAGTCCGCGGCGGGCCCGCGAGCACGCGGCCCCGACGGCCGCGCCGTGATCATTGTACGGTTTCGCCCGTCATCACCGCTGGCAATGCCCGCGAATACGCCACCCAGCTCGTTTCCACCTCGAAGCCACAGCGGCGGTAGAGCCCCAGGGCACCGGTCGGATTGCTGACGTCGACTCCCAACGCGGCCTGGGCGAAGCCACTGCGCGCATAGGCGGCGAGGGCGTGGGCGAGCAGTGCGGCCGCCGCGCCGCGTCCACGCCACTCGCGGCGGGTGCCGAGAAGTTCGACGACCGCGGAGCGAACGCCTGTGGCCTCGGTGTCGGCGGGGTACTCGTGGGTCAGGAGATACGCGGCGACCTCCCCGTTCGGCGCGACCAACAGGTAGGAGAGCGACGGGCGGAAGGCGTACGAGCCCGTGCGGGCGCGCTTCCAGAGCTCCTCGTCCACGGCCACGTTGCCCCAGTGGTCGACGAACGCGGCGTTGTGCGCGAGACGAACCTTCTCGTCGAGATCGGGAGCGTACGCAACGAGACGCAGGCCTTCCGGAACAGCGACCTCGTTGACCGGCTGCGCCAGATCGCGCTTCATGTCGTAGAACCGTCGGATCGGTCGAAACCCGAGCTGCTCCAGCAGGGACGCGAGCCGGTGGTTGGGTTCGTGGCAGGGGACCTCGACGTTCGCGGGAAGGTCGGGGCGGCGCTCGCGGTGCATCTCCTCGCCGCGGGCGAGAAGCCGCTGGAGCAGCTCGCTTCCCAGGCCCCGGTCACGGTGCGAGGGACGCACGGCGCCCTCCACCCTGATGCGGTGAATCCCCTCGTCCGTGACGCGTGCGGTCACAACCCCGGACGCGACGAGAATTTCGCCGTCATACGCGAGCACCGTGTCCGTGCTGAGGTCGACCAGGGGATCGGAAATCCATTCCTCGAGGTCTTCCCTCGTGGTGTTCTCCCCGGTCCGGTCCACCGACTCGACGGCGGCGAGCAGCTCCACCCACGCCGACATGTCCGCGGTTCTCATGGGCCGCCACAGAATGTCCATGTTCAACCACCGTAGGAGGGTGGACATGAGCTGGGCCACAGGTTTTCGCCGCCTAGGGTGTGGACGTGCTGGTGTTGTTGCCCCCTTCGGAGACCAAGGCCGCCGGCGGCGAGGGCGCGCCGCTGGACCTCGACGCGCTGTCGTGGCCGAAGCTGACCCCTGTCCGCCGCGGACTGGTGAACGCGCTCGTCGAGCTGGCCGCCGACGTGCCGGCGAGTCTGGCCGCGCTGGGACTCTCCGAACGCCAGCGGGTGGAGGTGGAGCGCAACGCGGCGCTGTGGACCTCCCCCACGCTTCCCGCCCTGCGCCGGTACACCGGAGTGCTCTACGACGCGCTTGACGTCGCCGGCATGACTCGCGCGGCGCTCGCGCGGGCCGAACAACGGCTCGCGGTGGCGTCCGCCCTGTTCGGGCTCGTACGAGGAGCCGACCTGATCCCCGCGTACCGGCTCTCCGCGGGCAGCGCGCTTCCGGGGACCGATCCGCTCCGGGACCTGTGGCGGCCCGCCCTCGAACCAGTTCTGTCCACAGTGGACGAACTGGTTCTGGATCTCCGGTCGGGCGCGTACGCGGGACTGGCCAGGGTGCGCGACGCGGTGACCGTTCGGGTGGTGACAGAGGACGCCTCCGGACGCCGCAAGACGGTCAGCCACCACAACAAGGCGTACAAGGGCCGACTCGCGCAGGCGTTGGCGACCACACGCGCCAATGTGTCCACAGTGGATGATGTCTGCCGAGTGGCGCGAGGGCAGAGCATGACTCTGGAGCGCACCGGGGAGCTCGTCCTCGACCTCGTCGTCTCCTGACGAACACCTCTTCACCAGCACGGGCGAGCCCCCACCTCGACCACCCAAAAACCGGTTGCACGTGGACGGCGACCTCGCCATGCTGGTCCGAACGTTGGCGGAAACGACCTGGACGGTCACAGGCTGGAGAGGGGTGAGTCGCTATGGCGGTCACTGTCACGACCTCGACTCAGCACCCCGTTCACCAGCCCCACCGGCCGAGCACGACGACCGGTTGATCCAGCACCCGGTGGGGCTTCCCGTCCAGGAGGACACCCCATCGTGCGCGAGCACACGACCGACCCCAACGACGACATCTTCGACCGCTACGCCCAGTACACCGACTCGGACGACGACGCCCCGCGGGCCCAGCGGATGCGGCGCCGCCGCTCCGACGACGAGATCGGCCCCCAACGCCGGGGACGGCTCACCGCCGAGGAACGCGATCTCCTCGCACTGCGCCGCGAGGACGCCGTCACCGAAGACGGCATCCTCCCTCCCGACGGCGACCGCTGGTCCACCTGGGACGACGGCGACCAGGGTCCGCGGCCGCACCCCCAGTGGCTGATCACCGAACTCGCCGCGGTCGACCGCGAACTGGGCGTCCTCAAGACGGGCAAGGAAGCCGACGTCCACCTCCTGGAGCGCTTCATGCCCGGCACCCCGCGCTCCTGCCTCCTCGCCGCCAAGCGCTACCGCAGCAACGACCACCGGCTCTTCCACCGCGACACCGGCTACCTCGAAGGCCGTCGCATGCGCCGCTCACGTGAAGGCCGCGCGATCGCACTCCGCAGCGACTTCGGCCGCAACCTCATCGCCGAACAGTGGGCCGCCGCCGAGTTCGCCGCCCTCGGCCGTCTCTGGGAACTCGGCGCCCCGGTCCCCTACCCCGCCCAACGGGTGGGCACGGAACTCCTGCTGGAGTTCATCGGCTCCGCCGAAGGGGGCGCGGCCCCTCGCCTCGCGCAACTCCGCCCGGACCCCGACCAGCTCCGCGACCTGTGGGACCAACTCCTCGCGGCAATGCTCCTCCTGGCCAGGAACGGCTACGCCCACGGCGACCTGAGCGCCTACAACCTGCTGGTCCACGAGGACCGGCTGGTGCTCATCGACCTGCCGCAGGTGGTCGACGTGGTGGCGAATCCAAGGGGGATGGAGTTCCTGGAACGGGACTTCCAGAACGTGTCCGCGTGGTTCGCCGCCCGGGGGCTCGGGGTGGCGGAACTGGACCCCGAGACGTGGGTGCGGGCGTTGAGGGCGGAGGCGGGGTTGGACGCCTAGGCCCTGCGGCTCGCTGGGGGTGGGCCGTGTGTGGTGGGGTGGTTGGTTGCGCTGTCCATGGCCAGCGCAACCAGCCTCCGCCAACGTTGGTCGGAAATGCCCGTTCCCCCGTGCTCATCACCTCCGTCCCCGAATGTGCGGGCTGGTCCCCGATGGTTTGTCGGTGGTGGGCCCACGAACTGTGAGCTGCCGGAGATCTCCGGATGTTGCTCGCGCCGCTGGACGTTCATCGGCGTCGGCCGCCGGCCGGTGGACGTCCTCCAGGTGAACACCTGTCGCAGTGGCCGCTCGTGCGGAGTGCGGCCCTCGTTCATGGTGGCAGTGCTCGAACGGAAGTTCGATCTGACTGGCGGGAGATCACGCGGAGAGGTGATCGCGGGGCGGGGAAGGCCCCGGCTCAACCAGCCGGGGGAAGCCGATTCGTTCGTGCTGGCAAGCGAAACGGTCAACCGAGTGGCGCGGTGGGGTGGGCCGGGTCAGCGGCCGTCGATCAGTCGGACGGCGAGGTCTGGGCTGAACTGACCGGCTCGGGTGTCGGGGGCGATGCCGCACGTTCCGTCCGACTCGCCCGGGTTCTTCACCCAGAGCAGCATCTCGACGCCGCTGGCGCCCCCGGCCCTCGTCGGTGTGCCGACCCTACGCCCGGGCGGATTGCACCACGCGCCGCCGGGAGCCGGACCGTTGCCGTTGCGACTGCTGTCGACGACGAGGGCCTTCGTGTAACCGAACCGCGCCTTCAGCGCGGCGTTCACCTTGTCCGCGTAGGACTTCGACTGGGCTGTCGTGTGGTAGTTCGAGACGTTCAGCGCGAAGCCGCGGATGCCCCGCACACCGGCGGCGTGGAGTTCGCCGGCGAGCGTGTCCGGCGCCACCCAACTCGCGTTGCCGGCGTCCAGGTAGGTCCAGGCGTTCCGTGCCGATCGCAGCTTGCCCACCGCGTGCCGGAGAAGGTCGAGTCGGGTCGCGCGCTGGTCGGACGGCACGCAGTCGAGCCGCTGGGCCAAGGCGTCCGGTTCGAGCACGACGACGGCCGGGCGGTCACCGATGCCGGCGACGAAGTCGCTGATCCAGCGCTTGTAGGCGTCCGGGCTGGGAGCGCCGCCGGCGGAGTGGCTGCCGCAGTCGCGGCCGTACATGAAGTAGGGCACCAGGATCGGAAGCCTGTTCTCCCGGTCGGCGGCGCGGACGTAGGCGGACACCGCCGCACGGACGTCGCCGCTCCACTCGCCGAACCACTTCCCCTGGGGCACAGCGGCGACCGCGCTGCTGATCCTGCCCGCGCGAGGGTCGTCGGAGTGTGCCCGCACCCACACCGCGGCCTGCAGATTCGGGTCGGCGTAGAAGCCGTCGGTCATCCTCACCGGGTTCCCCGCGGCGGCGTGGGCACTCGCGAGTGTCGGCAGCCCGGTGACCACGGCGACCGCGAGCGCGGTGACGAGACGACTGATCCTCACTCTGCCTCCCTCCCTCGGGGGCGACGGCGGCGGAAGAGCAGGAAAGACCCCTGACTGTTCCTACCGCTGTTCGGCCGCGAGTTTCCGACGAGGGCCACCGCCTGTTGGTGGCGTGGTCACCTCCACTCGGCACAGCGGACGGGCCGTGGGCCCGGCACGGACCGTGTCCGTCGCCACTCTGACCGTCCCACCACCGGGCACGCTCTGTCCATCAGGTACGCTCAAAGTGCACTGGCATGCGGTTCTCCGCGATCTCGCCATCCCGGCGACGACGACCGGTGCCACCGAAGATCCATTGCGGCGCCCGCACCCGACAGGGCTGTGCGCCAGGCTCGTCCTTGTGATCAGCACCGTGGGCCGGCGCCCGCGGGGCCTCCCCGTGACGTGCCACGTCCCGGAGAGGGCAGACTTGACCACTGATCGTTTTGACCGCACCCTGCGCAAGCCCCGCCACCGCTGGGTCCGCCCGACCGCCTCGGCGGAGCAGGCGCCCGAGCAGCAGCCGGCCGAGCAGGAGCCGACCACGGCGACCCCGGTGACCGAGGTCGCCGACCTGCCCGGTTTCGACGAGCTCGGCCTGCCCGAGGCGTTGGTGCGCGCGCTGCGCGACCGCGGCATCACCCACCCGTTCCCCATCCAGGCCGCGACCCTGCCGGACGCCCTCGCCGGGCACGACGTGCTGGGCCGGGGCCAGACCGGCTCCGGCAAGACGCTGGCCTTCGGCCTGCCGATGCTGGTCCGGCTCGCCGAGGGCGAGAGCCGTCCGCTGCACCCGCGCGGCCTGGTGCTGGTGCCGACCCGCGAGCTCGCGATGCAGGTGCAGGACTCGCTGGCCCCGTTCGCGCGGGCCCTCGGTCTGAGCTGCTCCGTCGTCGTGGGCGGCACCTCGTTCCCGAAGCAGGTCAGCGCGCTGCGGCGCGGGGTCGACCTGCTGATCGCCACGCCCGGTCGGCTCAACGACCACGTCCGCCAGGGCACCTGCGTGCTGGGCGAGGTCGCGATCACCGCGCTGGACGAGGCCGACCACATGGCCGACCTGGGCTTCCTGCCCGACGTGCGGGCCGCGCTGGACCTGGTGGCCCCGGACGGCCAGCGCCTGCTGTTCTCGGCGACCCTCGACGGTGACGTCGACGTCCTGGTGCGGCGTTACCTCGTCGACCCGGTCACGCACTCGGTCGCGCCGCCGGCGGCTAGCGTGCCGACGATGGAGCACCACCTGCTGCTGATCGGCCGGGGCGAGAAGTCGGCGGTCGTGTCGCGGATCGCGGCGCGCGAGGGCCGGACCATCCTGTTCGCCCGCACGCAGCAGGCGGTGGACCGGCTGACGGAGCAGCTCCGCGACGTCGGTGTGCGGGCCCGCGGCCTGCACGGCGGCAAGTCGCAGGCGGTCCGCACCCGGACGCTCGCCGAGTTCCGGGAGGGCCGCAGCCAGGTGCTGGTGGCCACCGACGTCGCCGCGCGCGGCATCCACGTCGACGGCATCGACCTGGTCGTGCACGTGGACCCGCCGAACGACGCGAAGGACTACCTGCACCGCGCGGGCCGGACGGCCCGGGCGGGCGAGGCCGGCACGGTCGTCACGATCGTGCAGCCCAACCAGCGGCGGAAGGTGCAGGCGCTGACCCGGCAGGCCGGGGTGGAGCCGATCAGCACCCGGGTCGCCCCCGAGGACGAGGACCTGGCCCGGATCACCGGGGCGCGGGAGCCCAGCGGGGTTCCGGTCGTGGAGGAGCCGGCGCCGCGTCGGGGCGGCAAGCGGTTCGGCGGCGGCTCCCGGCAGGGTGGTGGCCGGGGCGGCTGGCGCGGGGAGCGCCGGGACCGGGGCGACCACCAGGGCCGGCACGAGCGCGGCGGCGACCGGTCGTGGCGGCGGGACCAGGGCGAGCGGCGGGACCGCGGCCCGCGTCGCGAGTTCGGCGACCGGCACGACCGCCCGGCACGCGAGAGCCACTGACTCCGATCGGGAACAGACGCTGACGACGCTTTTCGGCGTCGGTAGGCAGTAGCGAGACGCTCGGCTGGATCACAGCCGAGCGTCTCGCCGTATTCGGCACGTGGCTGGCCGATCAGCGTTGGATCTCGCGGCGAGCCCTGCACCGCGTCGCTAGCGTCACCGCGCCCCCCACGCGACTGTCCTCTTCGGACAGTCACCCACTCGGGGTTTTCTTCGACCTCCCACCCACCTGAGTGATCACGACGCGTCCGTTTCTGTCGGACCGCGTGCGACGTTGGGAGTGGGGGGTTTCTCCTCCCCACCACACCCTGGGGGAGGGCGCGAGATTTGTGGTCGTCGGGGGACGACAAACACCCGGGGACATCGCCGGCCTGAGGCATCCTCGACAGACAGTCCCGTCCTGGCCTTCCCGCCTTCGCTGGTCATGACCAGCGAGTGACACAGCAAGGGTTGGTCACACCGGCGCCCGCACCGGAAGCCGGTGCGGGCGCCGGTTCGTGGTCTCGGTCAGGGGCGCGGGAGACCGGGCAGCTCGGCCGCCAGGCCCGCGACCGGGCCGATGACGATGATCGCCGGGGGGCGGATGCCCTCCGCCTCGACCGCCTTGCCCAGCTCGCCCAGGGTCGTGCGGACGACCCGCTGGTTGCGGGTGGTGCCCTCCTGGACCACCGCGACCGGCGTGTCCCCGGGGCGGCCGTGGGCCACCAGGGCCTCGGCGAACTCGCCGGCCCGTTCCACGGCCATGAGCAGCACGAGCGTGCCCCGGAGCCGGGCGAGCGCCGGCCAGTCCACCAGGGAGCGGGGGTCGTCGGGCGCCACGTGGCCGGACACCACGACCACCTCGTGCGCGACGCCGCGGTGGGTGACCGGGACGTCGGCCACGGCGGGCACGGCGAAGGCGCTGGTCACCCCCGGGACGACGGTCACCGGCACGCCGGCCTCCACGCAGGCGACCAGCTCCTCGAAGCCCCGGCCGAACAGGTAGGGGTCGCCGCCCTTGAGGCGGACCACGAACCGGCCGGCCAACGCGTGCTCCACCAGGGTCGCGTTGATGAAGTCCTGGCTGGCCGCCCGGCCGTAGGGGATCTTGGTCGCGTCCACGACCTGGACGTGCGGCGGCAGCTCGTCGAGCAGCTCGCGGGGCGCCAGCCGGTCGACGACCACCACGTCGGCCCTGGCGAGCAGGCGGCGGCCGCGGACGGTGACGAGGTCGGGGTCGCCGGGGCCGCCACCCACCAGCGCGACCCCGGGCAGCCGCCCGTCGCCGGGCTCGGCGTGGTCGGCGACGCGTCCCTCGCGCAGGGCGTCGAGGAGCGCGTCCCGGACGGCGGCGGAGCGGCGCGGCCGGCCGCCGGCCAGCACGCCGACCAGCAGACCCTCGTGCTCGCCGGTGGCCGGGGTCACCGCGGTGCCGCCCTCGGCGACGTCGGCCCGCACGCAGAACACCCGCCGTCGCTCGGCCTCGGCGGCGACGGCCGCGTTGACCTGGGCGTCCGGCGTGCAGGCGATGACGTACCAGGCGGCGTCGAGGTCGCCGTCGGCGTAGCGCCGGGGGTGCCACACCAGCTCACCGGCGTCGACCATGCCCTCCACGGCCGGGGTGACGTCGGGGGCGATCACCTCGACCGCGGCGCCGGCCGCGACCAGCCGGGGCAGCCGGCGCTGGGCCACCGTGCCCCCGCCGACCACGACCACCCGACGTCCGGTGAGGTCGAGCCCGGCGAGGTAGTGCTGTTCAACGTGCATGTTCATGAGCATGCCCGCGACCAGCGGAATGTCCATGCTCGCCACCGTGACCGTGGCCACCCGCGGCGCCGTCGCTCCCGGTGCGGCCGGCGCCCGGCAGCGGCCGAACAGCGTTGCGGGGGACCGACGTCCGGTCTCCCCTCGACCGGATGGGGGCGCGGCGCCCGGCCGCGGCGGTGTCGTCCACCACGACGGGGCCGCCCAGAGAGTGGGAAACAGGGGCGCGGGCGCTCAACGCGCGTCCTCCTCGATGTCGTCGTTCCCGAGCGAAGGGTGAACCAGGGGGCCGGACCGCTGCGGGTCGGCCGTGGGCGGGCGGGCCCGGCGAGGCGGTCGCCTCACGCGACGCCCTCCTGGACGGCCGGCGACGGGTAGCGCCGGTCGTACCCGGCGAACCGCCACCACAGCATCGCGCCGCCCCACGTGACGGCGAAGACGCCGGCGATGCAGTAGCCGAACAGCTCGAAGTGCTCCGCGAGGCGGCCGAACCCGCCCAGCCAGGTCACGCCGGCGTGCTCGGCCAGCACTCCCGCCAGGTACACCGACGAGACGAACACGGCGATGACGACCGTGATCGCGGTCGTCGCGGTGTTGTAGAAGAGGGTGCGCACCGGGTTGCGGTAGGCCCAGGAGTAGGCGCGGGTCATCAGCAGCGAGTCGGCGGTGTCGAACGCGCTCATGCCGGCCGCGAACAGCAGCGGCAGGCTCAGCACGGCGAGCAGGGGGAGCCGGCCGCCGCCGGCGCTGGTCGCGGTCATGCCGAGCAGGGTGACCTCGGAGGCCGTCTCCAGGCCCAGGCCCATCAGCAGGCCGACCGGGTACATGTGCCACGAGGAGCGGATCAGGCGGCGCAGGCGGCCGCCGAGCAGCCGGTTGAGCAGGCCGCGGTCGACCAGCACGCGGTCGACCTCGTCGTCGGTGAGCCGACCGTCGCGCACCTGGCGCCACAGCCGGAGCAACGAGCGCAGCACCGCGCCGTTGAGGACCGCGACGAGCAGCAGGAACAGGACGGCCACGACGAGCGCGACGACCCCACCCACCTCCTTGGCCCCGTCCAGTTGGTCCTCCGCGACCGACCCGGCCGCGACGGCGACGAGCAGGGCCAGCACCAGCACGACGGTGGAGTGCCCCATGGCGAAGAAGAACCCGACGCCGACCGGGCGCCGGCCGCGCAGCAGCATCAGCCGCGTGGTGTCGTCGATGGCCGCGATGTGGTCGGCGTCGAAGGCGTGCCGCATGCCGAGCACGTAGGCGAGGGTGCCGGCGCCGGCGAGGCCGCCGGCGACCGCGGGGTCACCGGTGTGGAGCAGGTAGAGGGCGATGCCGAGCACGTGCAGGAGCAGGATCACGCCGATCATGCCGGCGAGCCGCCGGCGTTCGGCGCGGGTCCACGCGCCGCTGGGTGTGCGGGGGAGGGTGACGGCGGACGACGTCATGGGTCCAGACCTCCTGGGGTTCCTCGCCCGAGGGTCGACGGGCACGCGGCCGCGGCGCGGTGCGTGGCCGCGCGGAGTGTCCTGACTCCCGGATCTCGGCGGGGTCCCCGGCCTTCCAGCCCGCGGGGGGCCGTGGCCACGGGTGGGGTCCGCTCCCCGGTCACAGTGGCGGGACCGTCCCGGAATCGCACCGGGTTCCTCCACGTTGGCGGACGCATCCTGGCTGGTCGCGGGCCATGTGGTCAATCCGGTCGATGTCGACGAAAACCGGACGGCAAGCGTTTGCTCACCCGACCGGCCGGCTCACCCCGGAGGGCGGGTGGGCGGTGTCACGACCGGGCGTGGTGGGCGACGACGGCGTGGTCGTCGGTGCCGGGCAGCGGCGCCGGGTGCGGGTGGACGTGGGCCCGCACGAGCCGGTGGACGCCGTGCAGCAGTCGGTGCTCGACCTCGTGGGCGATGCCGTGCGCGGTGAGCAGGCTCGCGTCCCGGTCCACCACGACCGTCAGCTCGGCCAGTCGACCGTGGCCGGACCAGCGCAGCCGGACCTGCTCCACGGCGAGCACGCCGGGTGTGGCGGCGGCGAGCCGGGTGGCGGTCGCCACCGCCTGCGGCTCGACGGCGTCCATGAGCCGACCGAGGACCTGCCGACCGGCGCCGACGAGCACCCACAGGATGGCGGCGGCCACGGCCAGACCCACCGCGGGGTCGACCCAGGGCCAGCCGAGGGCGCCGCCGCCGGCCGCGACCAGCACGGCGAGCGAGGTGAAGCCGTCGGCGCGGGCGTGCAGTCCGTCCGCGACGAGCGCGGCGGAGCCGATGCGCCGGCCCACGCGCACCCGCCAGCGCGCCACGGCCTCGTTGCCGAGGAACCCGACGAGGGCGGCGGCGGCCACCGCCCCCGCGTGCTGGAGCGGCCGGGGCTCGGCGAGGCGGCGGGCCGACTCCACGGCGGCGAGCGCGGCGGAGGCGGCGATCAGCGCGACGACCGCGAGCCCGGCCAGGTCCTCGGCGCGGCCGAAGCCGTAGGTGAACCGGGCGGTGGCGGCACGGCGGCCCAGGGTGAACGCCACGGCGAGCGGCAGGGCGGACAGGGCGTCGGCGGCGTTGTGCAGGGTGTCGGACAGCAACGCCACGGACCCGGTCAGCGCCACCACCACCGCCTGGATCAGCGCGGTGGCCAGCAGAACGGCGAACGATCCCCACAGCGTCCGCAGGCCGGCCCGGCTGGCGACGAGGTGGTCGTCGACCTGGTCGGCCACGTCGTGGGAGTGCGGGGTGAGGAGATGCCGGAGCCGGGCGCCCGCGCCCCGCTGCCGCCCGTGCCCATGGCCGTGACCGTGGCTGTGACGGTGTCCATGTCCATGGTCGTGCTCGTGGTCGTGACTGCGCTCGGGTCCTCGACCGCGCCCGTGCCCGTGGCCCGCCATGTGCCGCAGACTACCGAACACTGTCCATAGTGGACTAAATGCGAACAGGTTGCGGTTACCACATTCTGCCTACTGCACAAGGAATGCCACTGCGCTTCAGCACAGGTCAGATCGTCCGATTGGCCTCTTCCCACCGGCCCGTCGGTCGAGGCCGACCTGACGCGCTCGTTGATTTCCTCGCCAGGAAACAAGAAGAGTTCAGCGCGGCGGCCCCCGCGGAAAGCCGCTTTCGCGGTGTCGTCGTCTGTTGCGGCCGTTGGCCCGCCACTGTCTCGGCGCGGTCAACCTGGTCAGCGTTCCTGACTGGCCGACTCCGTGATTCACCGGGCACGTCCTAGTGGGCTGTCGAACGTCCCTGCTGACGACCTCTTCTCGTCACTCCACCTTCAGTTCTCTCTTTTCCTTACTTCGGAAGGAAAAAGAGGTTCCCCTCTCGTCAGCGCGAGGGGTCGAGGCGGGCGAAGGCGGCGACGAGCTGTTCCTCGGCGTCCAGGAGGTAGCGCTCCATGCGGCCCACCGCCTCCTCCGTCCGGCCCGCCGTGAGCAGGTCGAGGATCGCCCGGTTGCCGGCGACGTAGGGCTCGTGGAAGGTCCGCGGGTCGCCCATGACGTGGAAGGCCAGGCGCAGTTCGGCGAGCAGCCCGGCCACGGCCGCGTCGACCCTGGCGCTGCCGACGAGGCCGGCGATCGCCTGGTGGTAGCGCATGTTGGCGGTGCCGACGTCGACCCAGCGGTCGGCGGCGGCCGCCTCCTCCGCCTCGACCATGGCCCGGCGCACCGCGTCGGTCGCGGCGGCGGAGGCCGAGCGCCAGTACCGCAGCGCGGCGCACTCCACGAGCCGGCGGGCCTGGTAGAGGTCCACCACGTCGTCGACGGTGAGGACGCGCACGAACACGCCGCGGCTGTACTCGTGGACGAGCAGCCGCTCGTGGACCAGCAGGCGGAACGCCTCGCGCAGGGTGTTGCGGGAGACGCCGAGCGCGGAGCCCAGCGCCTCCTCGGACAGCCGCAGGCCCGGGGCGAGCGCGCCTTCGAGGATCTGGGCGCGGAGCAGGTCGGCGACCCGCTGGGCGGTGGACGACCGCTCCAGGCGGCCCCGGTCCGCGACCACCGCGTCGAGCCAGCCCTGGTCCCGCGCGGTCGCCATCGCGTGTCCCACCTCGTCGTGTCCGCCCGTCGGTCGCCGGCCGCGCCCATCGGGTCCGGTGCCCATCGGGTCCAGTGCCTATCAAATCCCGTGCCCGTGAGGGTCGGGGCCCATGGGGCTCGGGCCCCGCGGCGGCCGGGGCCGGCGCGTCCCGGCGCCGGGTGGTGGGCCGAGTCTAGATCGTCGCTGGCCGGGCCGGCGGAACTGGGTATTGAAGGATTGTTCAACGATCCTTAGGGTGTCGTCCACATCACTGAGATGGGCGACGGCCAGCGACTCGACCGCCCGCCCAGCCGGACACCGCGACCCGGTTCCCGGCCCCCCGCACCACCCGACCGCGCCGACGCACGCGCGCGGCTCGGCCCCGTGTCCACGTTTGGGAGGAACGCATGGCCCGTCCCCCTCTGCTGCGGCGGTTGGTGGTCGCCGCGGCGACCGTCGCGCCGCTGCTGGCGTTGCCCGGTATGGCCCAGGCCAGCCCGGAGGCCGGCGCCACCTGCTACGACCCGTCCACCCCGCTGACCGTGCAGGAGCAGCGGCTCGACGACGCGCTGGAGCCGGGCGGCGCGGCGGTCGGCCCGACGCTGGTCCGGCTGGCCGGGTTCGACCGGCAGGTCGACCGGTTCGCCCGGGACCTGTGCCGGGTGCGCACGCCGGGGCAGGCCGACCGGCTGGTCGCCGAGCGGGGGCGCCAGCTCTGGCAGACGGCGGTCGACCGCGCGCAGGGCCGCCGCCCCGACCTCGGCTCGTGGGACCGGTACGACGATCGCCCGCTGTACTGGGCTCGGCTGCACCTGACCAGGGCGGTGCGCCAGTGGCGCGCGCCCTACGCGCTCGACGCCGCGCGGCGGGCCGAGCTGGTCCGCACGGTGGACCGGGCGGCGCGGGGGATCGACTCGGTGCGGCTGCCCGCCAGCCCGCACGTGCGGCGGGTCCTGGTCAGCGGGTTCGACCCGTTCCAGCTCAACGGCCCCGGGGTGCGCATCAGCAACCCCTCGGGCGCGGCGGCGCTGCAACTGGACGGCCGCACGTTCGACACCCCGCGGGGTAGGGTCGTGGTGGAGGCCGTGTCCCTGCCCGTGCTCTGGGGCGGCTTCGACGAGGGCGTCGTGGAGGCGGCCTACGGGCCGTGGCTGCGGGCCGGGCGCCGTCAGGTCGACATGATCACGACGATCAGCCAGGGCCGGCCGGAGCGGTTCGACATCGAGCGCTGGGCGGGTCGCTGGCGGGGCGGGGCCCCGGACAACGACGACGTGCGGACCCGGGGCGCGGTGCCGGACGCCCAGGGCTGGCCGCAGCCGGCCGACGAGTTCATCGAGACCACGCTGCCGCACGAGCGGATGGTCGAGGCCGGCACCGGCCCGTACCGGGTCGTGCTGAACCGCGAGTTCTGCGAGTGGCCGGTGGGCGGGACGCCCGGCGCCGGTCAGAAGGTCTGCCGCTCGGACGAGCCGACGCCGGGCGCGGCGGCGGCCGCCGGTGGCGGCGGCGACTACCTGTCGAACGAGAGCATGTACCGCGCGAACCGGCTCCGGCTGGGGCTGGGCGCCACCGACGTCCGCGGCGGCCACCTGCACGTGCCGGTGCTCGGCCTGCCCGACTCGGGCACGGCGCTCACCGACGACGCCTTCGAGCGGCGTCGGCGGGCCATCGCGGACCAGACCGTGGCCCTGGTCAGGGCCGGCGCGTCCGCCCCGTGAGCCACGGCGGGCGGCGCGGTGGGAGCACCGCCGCGCCGCCCGCCCCTTTTCCCTGGAGGTTGCCCGTGGGCGAGCAGACCACGACGGTCGCCGCCGCCAAGGGCGTGCGCGGCACGCTGCTCGGCGCGATGTTCCTGATGGCCACCAGCGCCATCGGCCCCGGTTTCATCACGCAGACCGCGACGTTCACCGGCCAGCTCGGCGCGGCGTTCGCGTTCGCGATCGTCGCCTCGATCCTGGTCGACCTGGCGGTGCAGCTCAACGTCTGGCGCATCATCGGGGTCTCCGGGCTGCGCGCGCAGGAGCTGGCCAACCGGGTCGTGCCCGGCGCCGGCCACCTGCTGTCGTTCCTGGTGGTGCTGGGCGGGCTGGTGTTCAACATCGGCAACGTCGCCGGCGCCGGCCTGGGCGGCAACGCGCTGCTGGGGGTCGACCCGACCCTGGCCGGCGTGGTGTCGGCGCTGGTCGCGATCGCGGTGTTCGTCAGCAAGCGCGCCGGCGTCGCGATGGACCGCGTGGTCGTCGTGCTCGGCGTGATCATGATCGGGATGACGGCGTACGTGGCCGTGGTGTCCGACCCGCCGGTGGGCAGCGCCCTGCACAACGCCGTGCTGCCGGACAAGGTCGACTTCGCCGCGATCACGACGCTGATCGGCGGCACCGTCGGCGGCTACATCACCTACGCGGGCGCGCACCGGCTCGTCGACTCGGGGGTCAGCGGTCCGGCCGCCGTCCGGCAGATCAGCCGGAGCTCGATCACCGGCATCCTGGTCACCGGCGTGATGCGGGCGCTGCTGTTCCTGGCGGTCCTGGGCGTGGTGGCGGCGGGGGTGCGGCTGTCCGGCTCGAACCCGGCGGCCACCGCGTTCGAGCACGCCGCCGGCCAGGTGGGGCTGCGGATCTTCGGGCTGGTGCTGTGGGCCGCCGCGATCACCTCGGTGATCGGCGCCGCCTACACCTCGGTCTCCTTCCTCACCGGGTCCTCGCGGCGGCTGGCCCGCCACCGCAACAGCCTGGTGATCGGGTTCATCGCGGTGTCCACCACGGTCTTCGTCCTCGCCGGGCAGGCGCCGGTGACGTTGCTGGTGTTCGCGGGCGCGTTCAACGGCCTGATCCTGCCGGTGGGCCTGGGCCTGCTGCTGTGGGTCGCCGCGCGGCGGCGGGACCTGATGCGCGGGTACCGGTACCCGCGGTGGCTGGTCGTGCTGGGCGTGCTGGCCTGGCTGGTGACGGTGTACCTGGGGTGGAAGTCCCTGGGTTCGCTGGGCGACCTGTGGAAGTGACGGAGGAACGGGACATGAACGACACCGACAGCACCAACGGGATCGCCGCCATCGACCTCAACGCCGATCTCGGCGAGGGCTTCGGGAACTGGCGGATGGGCGACGACGCCGCTCTGCTCGACGTCGTCACCAGCGCGAACGTGGCGTGCGGCTTCCACGCCGGCGACCCGCTGACGATGCGGCGCACCTGCCAGCTCGCGGCCGAGCGGGGAGTCAGCGTCGGGGCGCACGTGGGCTACCGGGACCTGGCCGGCTTCGGCCGGCGGTTCGTGGACGTGGCGCCGGAGGAGCTGGCGGCCGACGTGCTCTACCAGCTCGGCGCGTTGGACGCCTGCGCCAGGGCGGCCGGGACCCGCGTGCGGTACGTCAAGCCGCACGGCGCGCTCTACAACACGGTGGTGCACCACGAGGAGCAGGCCGCGGCCGTGGTGGCGGCGGTGCGGGACTTCGACCCGGCGCTGCCGGTGCTGGGCCTGCCGGGCGCGGTGTGGCTGCGGATGGCCGCCGAGGCCGGACTGCCGGTGCGGCACGAGGCGTTCGCCGACCGCGCCTACACGGGCGACGGCACGCTGGTGTCCCGGCGCGAGCCGGGCGCGGTGCTGCACGACCCGGAGCTGATCGCCGAGCGCGGCCTGCTGCTGGCCACGCGGGGCGAGGTCGTGGCCGCCGACGGCGCTGTGGTGCGGCTGCGCGCCGACTCGATCTGCGTGCACGGGGACACGCCGGGCGCGGTCGAGGCGGCCAGGCGGCTGCGGGCCGAGTTGGAGCGGGCCGGCGTGCGCCCCACGGCGTTCGCGGCATGACACGAGGGTCCACTGTGGACGTTCGACTGCTGCCATGCGGGGACCGGGCGCTGTTGGTGGAGGTGGCCGACAGCGCGCACGTCGTCGGCCTGTACGCGGCGTTGCGCGCCGCTCCCCCGCCCGGTGTGGTCGACATGGTGCCCGCGGCGCGGACGCTGTTGTTGCGCCTCGGCCCGGACGAGACCGATCTGCGCGCGGTGGCCGAGGCGGTGCGCCGGGCCGAGCCGCTGTGGGACCAGCGGGCGAGCGCGCACCGGGTGGAGGTCCCGGTGCGGTACGACGGCGAGGACCTCGCCGAGGTCGCCCGGTTGACCGGGCTGACCGAACGGGAGGTTGTCGCCGCGCACACCGGGTCCGAGTGGACCGTGGCGTTCTGCGGTTTCGCGCCGGGTTTCGGCTACCTGACCGGCGGCGACCCTCGGCTCCGGGTGCCGAGGCGCGCGGTGCCCCGGACCCGGGTTCCGGCCGGCTCGGTCGGGTTGGCCGGGGAGTACAGCGGGGTGTACCCGCGGGTCTCGCCGGGCGGGTGGCAGCTCATCGGCCGGACCGACCTCGTCGTGTGGCAGGTCGACCGGGATCCCCCCGCCCTGTTGCGCCCCGGCGCCACCGTGCGGTTCGTGGAGGTGTCGTGAAACGGCTCGACGTGATCTCCCCCGGCGTCCTGGCCACGGTGCAGGACCTCGGGCGCCCCGGCCTGGCCGGACTGGGCGTCGGCTGGTCCGGCGCGGCCGACCGGGCCGCCCTCCGCCTGGCCAACCGGCTGGCCGGCAACGCCGAGGGCGCGCCGGCGGTCGAGGTGACCTTCGGCGGCCTGGTGGTGCGAGCGGTGGACCCGCTCGTGGTGGTGGTGACCGGCGCGGTCTGCCCGATCACCGTCGACGGCCGGCCCGAGCCGGTCAACACCGTGCTGCGGCTGCGCGCCGGAGCGGAACTGCGGCTCGGCCAGCCCAGTCGCGGCCTCCGCAGCTACCTGGCGGTGCGCGGCGGGCTCGACCTGCCCACCGTGCTCGGCTCGGCGTCCACGGACGTGCTCGCCGGGATCGGGCCGCGGTCGCTGGCGGCCGGTGACGTGCTGCGGGTCGCCGAACCTCGGCACCCGCTGTCCGATGTGGACTTCGCGCCGGTTCCCCAGCCACGGGACGACGAGCTGGAGCTGCGGGTCTGGCTGGGCCCCCGCGACGACTGGTTCACGGCGGAGGCGGTGGCGGCGCTGGGCCGGGAGCCGTTCGAGGTGACCTCGGACAGCGACCGCGTGGGAATGCGGCTGGCGGGCCCCGTGCTGGACCGCCACCGCGAGGGCGAGCTGCCGAGCGAGGGGACGGTGCGGGGCGCCCTCCAGGTGCCGCCCTCCGGCCACCCGACCCTGTTCCTCGCCGACCACCCGGTGACGGGCGGCTATCCGGTCATCGCGGTCGTCCTGGCCGACGACGTGGATCGCGCGGCGCAGGCACGTCCCGGCACCCGGCTCCGGTTCCGCGTCGTCCCCCGCACCTGGTAGCACTCGATCGACGCGGGACGACAACGGATCTCGTAGTCGTCCACGGCTCCGAAGTGCTCGCGGAGATCCGAACGGACGTGGTGGACCGCCGGCTCCCACCCGGAAACCGGCGGCCACCCGCGACTGGGCCACCCGCGAGTGGCGCGGCCACGACGCGATCCGACCGGCGCCGCGCCGCCCACGCGCGACGAGGCTCGGTGGCGGAAGCACTCGTGGCCTTGGACGCCACCAGTCCGAACCGAGTCCTCGAACCAAGGCCTCGAACCGAGGCCGAGGCGCTGGTCCGGGTCGCCTCGTCGCCGCGCGCTCAGTCGATGACCGCGGTGGCCTCGACCTCGACCAGGAGGTCGGGCTCGGCCAGCGCGGCGACGCCCACCAACGTGCTCGGCGGGACCGGGGTGACCCCCAGCTTCGCGCAGGCCCGCGCGCGCCCCTCCAGGAACAGGGGCATCTTGTCGGGGGTCCAGTCGACGACGTGGACGGTCAGTTTCGCCACGTCGTCGAAGGAACCGCCGACCTCGGCCAGCGCGGTGTGGACGTTGAGGTAGCACTGCTCGACCTGGGCGGCGAGGTCTCCCTCGCCGACCGTGCGCCCCTCGGCGTCCCAGGCGACCTGGCCGGCGACGAAGACCAGCTTCGACCCGGTGGCCACGGACACCTGCCGGTAGACGTCGATCTTCGACAGTCCCTCGGGATTCACCAGGGTGATGGCCACGCCGACTCCTCCGAGTGAGAGATCGTGGGCCTCCGGAAACCCCCGAGGCCTCTCCACCAGGAGGCTACTCAGCCAGATCCAGCCGGTTTTCCCTGCACGCCAACGCGACCATCCCGCAGGACCGGCTCGACGCGCGCGAGCGGCCTTGGCGGTGGGGGCCACCCGCCTCCAGGACGGATGGCGCCGCGCACTGTCCACAGAGGACTCGCTGAGGACTTGCCGAGGACTTCCAGTCCCGTCGGTCACGCCTCGCGCGCTGGCCGCTCGACGGTGAACAGGTAACAGCCGGCATCGGCGCTCCTGGCGTGGACGTAGCTGACCTCGGGCCGCGCGAACATGTCGGCGATCGTCTCCGCCGCGTTGTTGTCCACCTGCCGCTCACTCACGAGCCGGCGGCCGTCGCCGTACGCCTGGAAAGTCATGGGCTTGTCGACGAAGTACGGCGGCAGCGGCTCGTCCGGCGCGTAGCGCTCGCACTCGACCGCGTGGACGTAGATCGGTCCCGGGAGCGGCGGGGTGGCCCGCCCCCGGAACGCGTCGTAGGTGAACAACAGGCGTGGTTCGTCGGCCTCGAAGCGGCGGAGACACGTCCGGCAGGGCGCGCCGGCGGGGTGCTTCTCCTCCAGCCAGGCGGGATGGCCGTAGTCGGGCGCCCGGTGGGTGCGGCGGACCTCCTCGACCACCTCCGGGGAAAGGGCGACGACACGGTAGTCGGACATGCTTGCTCCTTCCTGGTCGGACAGAACAAGCGTGGCGACGAAGCCCGCGACGTGCTGGCGGATAACGGACTTCGCGTTGCCCTGACGCGAGATCAGGGGCCGGTCGGGGGAACCGTGACCATGTGTCCGGCCACCAAAGCGGTGCGGGACGACCCGACGATCACAGTGTCCCCGGAGCCCCCGGAGCCCCCGGAGTCCATTTCGGACGGAACGAGGTCGACGAGGAGAACGGTCCTGACCCGCTGGTCCGCGTCCTCCGCTCGACTCACCAACCCGACGGGCGTGGTGGGCGGCCGATGGGCCCGCAGGATCTCCAGCGCCCTGCCCCACCGCCCGTCGCGGTCCGGCACGCCGGGGAAGCAGACCACCAGGTCGCCCTCGGCCACCGCCCGCACCCGGCGCTCGACGACCTCCCACGGGACGCGGGGGTCGGACAGGTCGATCACCGCGTGGTCGTCGGCCAGGGGCGCGCCGAGCAGGGCCGCCGCCGCGAGCGCCGCGCTGACGCCGGGAACCGCGACGAGCTCGGCGTCCGCGCCGACCTGCTCCAACGCGGGCCCCGTCACCCGCCCCAGCTCGGTGTCCCCGGAGACGACGAGCGCGACGGCCGCGCCGTTGGCCGCCAGTTCGGCGGCCGCGCGGGCCCGCGCCTCCTCCGCGCCGGGGCCGCTCGCCCGGACCCGGGCGCCCGGCCGCAGGAGGTGGCGCACCCGGTCGACGTCCCGGTCGAGGCCCACCAGCACGGCCGCCCTGCGGAGCTCGGCCTCGACGCGCGGGGCGCGCGGGTCCGCGGCGTCCGGACCGAGCCCGAGCACCGCCAGCCGGCCCCGGGGCCGGACCCGCGCGACCGCCACGGTGACCGCCGCTCCCCTGATCTTGTCGACCACCAGCTCGACGGCGCCGCCGCCGGCCAGCTCGGCCGCGCCGCGCAACGCGGCGGCCTCGGCGACACTGGGCGTCCCGGTGCGGGCGCGCACCTCCTCGTCCGGGTTCGGAACGTCCACTTCGGACAGTTCGGCTGCCGGGTACCGCAGGAGGGGCAGCGCGCTGTCCGCGTTCCAGAACCCGTGGTCCTCCACCGCCTCGACGATGCCCTGTTCCGCGGCCTTGGTGTCGATGGTGGCGAACGCGCGCACCGCGCCCAGGTCGAAGCCGTGCTCGCTCTCCACGAGGGACAACGCGGTGGTGACGGCGCTGGTCGACACCCCGGTGGACGAGCCGACGCCGACCACGAGGGTCCTGGGCACGAGCCGCAGCAACGCGCCCTCGGTCGGCCGCACGGGATGTCCGGGCCACTCGGCCGCCTGCTCGGCGGACACCGGGATCCGGTCGTCCACCAGGACCGTCCACTCAGGACTGTCGACGTCCGCCGCGACGGTGGAGGGCAGCGCGGGCAACGGGAAGCGCATCGGGTTGACCAGCCGCACGGGCGCGCCGGCGGCCACCGCCGCGCCGCAGGCGGCGAGATCGCCGTCGACCTCGGCGTCCAGCAGCTCGACCAGCTCGTCCAGCGGGGACGTGCCGACCGCGTCGCCGCCGGCGCTGACCACGGCGGCGCCGCCGAGCACCTCGGCCACCCGCTCGGCGAGGGTGTCGGCGCCGCCCGCGTGGCCGCCGGCCAGCGCGATGGCCAGCCCCCGCGCCTCGTCGACGCACACGACGCCGGGGTCGGTGTGCTCGTCCACCAGGAGGGGCGCGACCAGCCGCACGGTCGCGGCGGGGCCGAGGAGGAACACCGCCGCGCCCAGCCGCGGCCACAGCCGGTGCAGCGCGGCGCGGACCGGCCCGTCGACGACCACCGCGTCCGGTCCGAGCCGCGCGGCGAGTTCGGCGGCGCTCCGCCGGCCGGCGGGGGTGCCGGCGAACACTCCGATCACGAGCTGGTCATCCCCTGTTCGTTCCGTCCGAAGCCCCAGACCAGGAACACCGGGTTCGTCGCGGCGAGCCCGGTCGTGCCGTCGGGCAGGTCGGCCATCCGGGAGACGGAGAGCTGGCAGCCCGCCACCCGGTACCCGGCCGCGCGCAACGCCTCTCGCGTCGGGCCGAGCTGGTCGAAGGCGGCCAGCGGGACGACGACGCGCGCCGCGCCGAGGCCGGCGCAGGCCGCGACCACCTCGGGTCCGCCACCGCCGACGAACACCGCGTCGGGCCGGGGCAGACCGGCGAAGGCGTGCGGCGCCTCGTCCTCGACGACCCGGACGTCGACCTGGTGCGTGCCCGCGTTGGCGACGACCCGCACGCACTGCACGGGGTCCCGCTCGATCGCGATCACCGCCGCGCCCATCCGCGCGCACTCCACCGCGACCGAGCCCGATCCCGCGCCCACGTCCCACACGAGCGCGCCGGGGCGCGGTGCGAGCCGGGCCAACGCCACCGCGCGCACCTCGGCCGGCGTGACCGCCCCGTCGCGGTGCGCGAACGCGTCGTCGGACAGGGCCCACCCACCCCGCGGCGGGGTCGGCTCTCCCCCGCGGTGCCATCCGCTCGGGGGGACCGCGTCGGGGTCGGCCAGGCAGAGCAGGACGCCGGGATCGCGCCAGTCACGGCGCGCGGCCTCCTCGGGGTCCACCGTGGTCACCCGCTCGTCGGCGCCGCCGAGGTCCTCCACCACGACCAGGGCGCGACGCCAGCCGACGAGGCCGGCGCCGATCTCGGCCGGGCCCGCGCCGGGCGCGGTCAGCACGGCCACGGCGGGGCGGGCGCGGCAGACGTTGAGGGCCCGGCGCCGGTCCTGTCCGTGCGCGCTGACCACGACGACGTCGTCGCCGGGCCGGCCGAGGCGGGCCAGCAGGCGCCGCACGTCGGAGACCGCCGGCACGACGGCCGGGCGGATGCCCCTGGCGCGCAGGGAGCGCAGCGTTCCGTGGAGGTCGGGGTCGCCGGCGACGAGCACGGCGACCGGCTGTCCGGCGGCGGCGACGCGCTCGATCTCGTCGAGGGCTGCCGGCCGGGGGTCCAGCTCGATTGCCCGTGCCCCTGCGGGGGCGTACCGCGCCAGGTGGTCCCGACCGCCCACCACCACCTCGGCCCGCTCCAGGGCGGCCGAGGCGGGCGGCGGCAGCGCTCCGCCGTCGATCCCGATCACCGTCACCGTCATGCCGTCCCTCACCCCGCCTCGGTCGGACCCGCTCGCCGGTGAAGTCCACCATGCCGGGTCCGGCGGGCTGTCGGCGGCCGTGGCCCTCGGGGCGCTCCGGCAGGTCAGGCCGCCCCGGCCACTCGCGGTCACGTCCGAATCACTCGGAGTCCACGAACCGGGCGCTCGCCGGCCGGTCCCGTCGGCCGCCGTCCCGCACGCGCCCTCGACTGTCCACAGAGGACAGTGCCGAAGCCGCTCACCGCCAGCGCCGCCCAGGCCGGCGCCAACCACCCCGCCCCAGGTCAGCCCCCACCCGTCCCGGGGGGCGAGCCCCGCTCCAGCCTATCGACCCACGGCCGGCGGCGACACGAACACAGGAGTCGCTGTGGACAACCGACAAGCCTGTGGACAACTCCGTTCCCGAACGGAGGACAGCGAACAGGATCGACACCTCGGTGTGGTCCGCTGGAAGGTTGCCCACACCGGCGAGAACCCGACACCACAAGGGAAACGGCCCTCCGACAGTCGCCCCAGACGGTCGCCCCGGACAGAGGCCGCCGGTGTCGGCGTGACCACAAGGTCCACACCCACACCGGCGGCCTGACTGCCACGAGCTTCCAGCCGTCGACCAGAAGCGAGCCGGGACGGCTAGTTCGCGGAGGAAGCCCCGCGACCGCGCACCGCCCGACCGCCCTTCTTCGTCGCGCGGGCCTTCGCGGCCGGCGGCTCAGCCGGCTCCACGGCCGCCTCCGCAGCGGGCTCCTCGGCGACCTTCACCACGCGGCTGCGCACGGTCCTGGCCGTCGCGCCCTTCTTCCGCTCGCCCCTGGCCGCCTCGGCGGCCTCACCCGCGTTGGCGCGACGGGCTCGCGTGGCCGTCACCCGCGCCGTCACCCGCCCGGCCGAGCTGGTCGCGGCGGCGACCCGGCCGGCCGGCTTCGCGGCGGTCGCCTCCGCCTCGCCCGCGCCCGGCGGCTCCGGCGACACCTCATCGGCCACCTCGGCCACCTCAACCCCCGAAGGGACCACCACGTCGTCCGCCGCGACGGCCGAAGGGGTCACGGACTCCGCGACCACCGACCCGGGCACGACAGCGGTCACCACGGCCTCGGTGTCCACAATGGACAGATCAGGCGCGCCCGGCGTTCCCTGCTTCGCCACGGCCTCGGCGGTCTCAACGACCTCGACCACCTCAGCCGTCCTGGCCACCCCAGCCGCCTGCGTCACCTGGGCAACCTCGGCCACCACCGGGGCCACCACCGGCTCGCCACCCTCGACCGCCGCGTCTTGGCCCACGTCGAACAACGTCCGCGGCTCCACCGCACGACGCGTGACCCGGGACCGAGCGGACCGCCCGCCGGTCCTGGCGTTCTCCTGCCAGTTCCGCACCGCCCACCACGCGGTCTCCGCGTCCGGCTGCCCCGGGCGGGGCCGACCGGCCTCCGTCCGGCGCGGCTCGTCGTCCCGCCGGTCGCTGGTCGTCACCCGGCCCGTCGCCGACGTGCTCCGCCGCTGTCCCAACCGGCGCTGCGGTCGACGCGCGCCGGGATCGGCCTTGCGGTAGCCGGTCGCGCCGCCGGACTGGTACTGCCGCGAGCGCGAGCCGCCGGCGGCCATGGCCCTGCCGATCAGGAACAGCGTGTGCCGCCACAACTTGTGCGCCTTGACCGTCTCCTCCAGCTCGCCGAGCGTGGTGTGCAGCACCAGCTCGTCCGGCCAGGTCGCCTTGGAGGCGACGACGACGGGCGTGTCCTCGGCGCAGCCGCCGGCGCGCAGCTCCTCGACGAGCTGCGCGGTGCGCGCGGCGGACAGCGAGACCGCCAGGGTCGTGCCGTGCCGGGCGAGGTCGCGGACGCGCTCCTGGTCCGGCAGCGCGCCGCCGCCCTCCAGCCGGGTCAGCACGACCGACTGCGTGCCCTCCGCCGGGGTCAGCTCCCGGCCGACCGCCGCGGCCACCGCCGAGACCGGCGTCACGCCGGGCACGATCTCGACCTCCAGGCCGAGTCGGCGGCAGGCGTCGTGCTGGTCGCGCACCGCGCCCCACAGCGTCGGGTCGCCGGAGTGCAGCCGGACCACCCGGAGCCGGTCGCGGACCGCCCTGCGGTAGATCTCCAGGACGTCGTCCTCACCAACCCGGGAGGAGTCGACGATCTCGGCGTCCGGCCGGGCGTGCTCCCGGACGCACTCGGCCGCGACGTGGGCCGGGGACCACACCACGACGTCGGCCTCGGCGATGCGCCGGGCGGCACGCACCGTGACGAGGTCGGCGGCTCCGGGTCCCGCGCCGAGGAAGGAGACCCGCCCGACGCGGGCGGTCGGCTCGTCGGCGTCGCTCACAACTGCTCCCCTCTCCCACGCCGGTGCGGGAGGACGACGGTGGACGGGTGGGGCACGGGGGCGCGGCTCGGGAACCGACGACGGAGAGCTCGGTGCGGACAGCGCGGCGACGCGTGGACGTCACGCCGAGGACCTGCGGTTTCCCGGTCCGGCGCCCCACCGCCGACGACCACGTCGCGGACCGCCGCGAGGCGCCGCCCGCCCCCATGTCGACCACGACCGTACCGCCCCTGGCGATCATCGTCCGCACCCCGGGCCCGCCTCCGCCGGACCGCTGTCGCGACGCGGCGCGGGACGGGTGCGCCACCCCACGAGCGCCGCTGCCTGCGGCGGCGCGCCTCCGATCATCCGCCGGCATGATCACGTCGAAGCCGATCACGGACGGTGTTCGGGGACCGTCGTCCGGCGGACGCCCGACAGGTCCACTCGATCGGACGAATGTGCACTTCCTGCCTTGACAGGACAGTCCCGACGCGGAGCAGTCACTCCGGTCAGTGTCACGAAGCAGGGGGTCACGAAGCGGGGGGTCACGAAGCGGGGAGGTCAGGAAGCGGGGGTCAGGACGCTGAGCGCCAGGGAGCGGTGCGGGCGCACCGGGACACGAACCGGGCCACGGCCTCGGGGGCGCCAGCCGGGTGCGTGTGCAGGTACGAGGCGTGGACGCCTCGCCAGACGAACCCCTCGGAAACCGCGTGACCCACGGCGCTCCGCCAGTGCCACGCGGGCGTCGCGCTCTGCCCGGGTTCGAGCACGGTCCGGTGGAACTCGTGGCCGCTGACCCGCGCACCGACGGGGTGCAACGCGGAGTCCGCTCCCGCGACCGCGTCCCGGTAGCCGAGCGTCAACCGCTCCGTCATGCGGCCCCGTGCGTCGAGCACCCCGCACATCGGCTGGCCGTCCAGCTCGGCGGCCAGGTAGAGCAGGCCCCCGCACTCGGCGTGGACCGGTCCCCCGGCCGCGGCGAACCGCGCCACCTCGGCCCGCAACGCGGCGTTGCCGGCGAGCTCGGCCGCGTGCTGCTCGGGAAATCCACCGGGCAGCACGAGACCGGAGGTCCGCTCGGGCAGCCGCTCGTCCCGCAGCGGGTCGACGACCACGACCTCGGCGCCGGCCGCCGTGAGCAGCTCGGCGTGCTCGGCGTAGCCGAAGGTGAACGCCGAGCCCCCGGCGACCGCGACGACCGGCCGGCCGGCCGTCGGCGTTCCCACCTCCAGCGCGGGGTCCCAGGCCGCACCGGGAAGCTCCGGCGCCGCCTCGGCCAGCCGGACCACCGCGTCCAGGTCGACCGCGGCCTCGACCAGGTCGGCCATGGCGGCCACCGCGCGGCGCGCGGCCGACCCGCCCTCGGCGGCGGTGACCAGGCCGAGGTGCCGGGAGGGCACCTCCAACGCGGCGTGCCGGCCGAGCACCCCGAGGACGGGCAGGCCGACCTCGTCGCACGCCTCGCGCAGCACCCGCTCGTGGTGCTCGGAGCCGACGCGGTTGAGCACCACCCCAGCCAGCCGCACGGCGGGGTCGAAGCCGCGGAAGCCGTGCAGCAGCGCGGCGAGGCTCCGGCTCTGCCCCCTGGCGTCGACGACCAGCACCACCGGCGCGGCGAGCAGCGTCGCGAGGTGGGCGGTGGAGGCGTACCCGCGGGTGCCCGAGCGGCCGTCGAACAGGCCCATCACGCCCTCGACCACCGCGAGGTCGGCGCCCGCGGCCCCGTGCGCGAACAGCGGGCCGACCCGGTCCTCCCCGACCAGCACCGGGTCGAGGTTGCGGCCGGGCCGGCCCGCCGCCAGCGCGTGGTAGCCGGGGTCGATGTAGTCCGGGCCGACCTTGAACGGCGCGACCGCACGGCCCCGCCGCCGCAACGCCGCCACCAGGCCGGTCGCGACGGTGGTCTTGCCGCTGCCCGACGCGGGCGCGGCGACCACCACCCGCGGGATCACCACTCGATGCCCCTCTGCCCCTTCTGCCCGTTGTCCATCGGGTGCCTGACCTTGGTCATCTCCACCACCAGGTCGGCGGCGTCGACCAGGGCCTGCGGGGCGTCCCTGCCGGTGATCACGACGTGCTGGTGGCCGGGGCGGTCGCGCAGCGTCGCCACCACCTCGTCGACGTCCACCCAGCCCCACTTCAGCGGGTAGGTGAACTCGTCGAGCACGTAGAGGGTGTGCCGCTGCTCGGCGAGCCGGCGGGCGATCTCCCGCCAGCCCTCGCGGGCCGCGGCGGCGTGGTCCTCCTCGGTGCCCTGCTTGCGGGACCACGACCAGCCCTCGCCCATCTTGTGCCACTCCACCGGGCCGCCCTCGCCGGTGGCCTCGTGCAGCCGGCCCAGCGCGCGGAAGGCGTTCTCCTCGCCCACCTTCCACTTGGCGGACTTCACGAACTGGAACACGCCGATGTCCCAGCCCTGGTTCCAGCCCCGCAGGGCGAGGCCGAAGGCGGCGGTCGACTTGCCCTTCATCTGTCCGGTGTGCACCACGACCAGCGGTCGGTTGCGGCGCTGGCGGGTGGTCATCCCGTCGGCCGGCACCACGGTCGGTTTGCCCTGCGGCATAAGAACGTCCTCCTCCACGCGACGCGCGCGTCGTCGCCTCAGGCGGCCCTGACGGCCCGGACCACGCCGGCCACCTGCTCGGCCGACAACTGCTCCAACCGCACGCACGGCGCGCCGAGCGCGGCGGCCAGCCGGTCGGGCATGCCGAGCCGCACGTGCCCGTTCTCACAGTCCACGACCACCGCGGCCACGCCGTCGGCGGCCAGCAGCGCGCCGGCGCGGGTCGCGTCGGCCACCGGGTCGCCGCCGGCGACCGGCACGGTCGCCCTGCCGTCGGTGACCAGGACCAGCAGCGGACGGCGGCGCGGGTCGCGCAGCCGCTCGATCGTCAGCACCTTGCGCGCGGTCAGCAGACCGTCGGCCAGCGGCGTGCGCCCGCCGGTGCGCAGGTGGCGCAGGCGGGCGACGGCGGCGTCGACCGACGGGGTGGGCGGGAGCGCGACCTCGGCGCTCCTGCCGCGGAAGGTGACCAGGCCGACCTTGTCCCGGCGCTGGTAGGCGTCCCGGAGCAGGGACAGCACGGCGCCGCTGACGGCGGACATGCGCTGGCGGGCGGCCATGGAGCCGGAGGCGTCGACGGCGAACAGCACGAGGTTGCCCTCGCGCCCCTCGCGCACGGCCAGCCGGAGGTCGGCGGGGCGCAGCACCAGGCCGGAGCCCCGGCGTCCCCTGGCCGCCTGGTGCGGCGCGGCGGCGGCCAGCGTGCCCACCAGGTGCAGCCCGGAACCGTCCACAGTGGAGGAACGCACCACGCGGCCGGTGCGGGACCGGGCCCGGGATCGCCGACCCGGCGCGCCCTCGCCCACGCCGGGCACCTCCAGCAGGCGGGCCCGGAACGCCGGCGCGGGAACGGCCGGCGGCCGGTCCGCCGGCGCGCGGCCGTTGTCCGAACCGGACTCGCCGGGTTCGGCGGATCCCTTTCCGGAGTCCGGGGCCGAACCCTCCGGGGCCTGCCCCGGCTCCGGCGCGCCGCCGCCGTCCGGACCGGGGTCCGGCTGGTCGGGACCGCCGTCAGGGCCGTCCGGGCCGTCGTCGGGCCCACCCGGCGGCTCCGGGTCCTCGTCCGGCCCGTCCACTGTGTCTGCCTCGGACGTCTCGGGCATCTCGGACCGGGCGTCGCGCAGCGCCTGGCTGAGCTGCTCCTCGTCCAGCCCCGGCTCGTCGAACGGGTCCCGCCGGCGGCGGTGCGGCAGCGCGAGCCGCGCGGCCACCTCGACGTCCACTTCGGACACCGCGTCCGCGCCGCGCCACGCGGCGTGCGCCATGGCCGTGCGGGCCACCACGAGGTCGGCGCGCATGCCGTCCACCTCGAACGCCGAGCACACCGAGGCGATGCGCCGCAGCTCCGCGTCCGGCAGCGCCACCGCGGCCAGCGCCCGGCGCGCGGCGGCGATCCGGCCGGCCAGCTCCGCGTCGGCCTCGGCCCACCCCGCGGCGAACCCCTCCGGGTCGGCCTCGTAGGCCAGCCGCCGGCGGATCACCTCGGTGCGGGTCGCGACGTCCCTGGACGCCGCCACGTGCACGGTGAGCCCGAACCGGTCGAGCAGCTGCGGCCGCAGCTCGCCCTCCTCCGGGTTCATCGTGCCCACCAACAGGAACGACGCGGCGTGCGAGACGGACACGCCCTCCCGCTCGACGTGCGCGCGGCCCATCGCGGCCGCGTCAAGCAACAGGTCGACCAGGTGGTCGTGCAGCAGGTTGACCTCGTCGACGTAGAGCACGCCGCGGTGCGCCGCGGCCAGCAGGCCGGGCTGGTAGGCCCGCACGCCCTCGGTCAGCGCGCGTTCCAGGTCCAGCGAGCCGACGAGGCGGTCCTCGGTCGCGCCCACCGGCAGCTCGACCAGCCGCGCCGGCCGGCGCTCGACGGCGTCGGCAGCGGCAGCGGCGTCGCCGTCGGCGAGCGCGTCCTCGGCGTGCGGGCCGTCCGGGCAGGCGGGGTCGGGACGGGCGGGGTCGCAGCCGAACCGGCAGCGGCGCACCACGGCGACACCGGGCAGCAGGGCGGCCAGCCCCCGCACGATCGTCGACTTGGCGGTGCCCTTCTCACCCCGGACGAGCACACCGCCGATCCCGGGGTGCACGGCGGTCAGCAGCAACGCCAGACGGAGGTCGTCGTGCCCGACGACGGCGGAGAACGGGTAGCGGGCCGTCACGCGCGCTCACGGCACGGGGTCATGCCATCTGTCCTTCCTCGGGTGTCCTCGCCCGGTGGAGGTCCTGGCACGAGGGACGGAGTGTCCTGGCTCCCGGATCACCGCTCCCCTCCGGCCTTCCCGGGGCCTTGGCCCCGGTGGCGCACTCGGGAGGATCGCTCCCCGGTCACAGTGGCGGGACCGCGCCGGACTCGCACCGGCTTCCTCGCACACCCCTCGTTCGGTCGGACCGGAATCGTCGCAGACGCCGACGGGCGCGACCAACCCCGACGACGGTCGCCCACGTCACCTCCGCTCCCCTGCGTGATCTCGTCCGGGGATCACAACTCCGGGGCCGGGTTCGGTGTCGCCTCCGGATCAGCCGGTCTCGGCCAGCGCCAGGGCGCCCCCGAGGCCGATCATGGTCAACCCGCTGGCGACGCGCTGGCGCACCCGCCACCGCGGGTCGCGGGCCATGCGCTGGCCGAGCGGGCCGGCGAAGGCGACCGCGAGGAGGTCGGCGAGCATGGCGGCGGCCACCACGACCACGCCGAGCACCGCGAAGACCAGCGGGGCCGGCCCGCGCTCCGGGTGCACGAAGTGCGGGATGAACGCGAGGAAGAACAGGGCGGTCTTCGGGTTGAGCACCTCGGTGAGCACACCCTGGAGGAAGGTGGCGCGGCCGCGCCGCCGCTCCCGCGCGTCGTCGAGCTCCGCCCGCGCGCCCTCGTCCCCGGCCAGCAACGCCCGCACGCCCAGGTAGAGGAGGTAGGCCGCCCCGACGAGCTTCACGACGGTGAACGCGGTGGCGGAGGTGGCGAGCAGCGCCGACAGGCCGGCGGCGGCCGCGACGACGTGGACGGTGGCGCCCACCGCGGTACCCACCACCGAGCGGACGCCCTCGCGCCACCCGCCGCTGAGCGCCCGGGCGATCACGTAGAGCATTCCCGGGCCGGGGACCGCGGCGAAGACCAGGGTCGCGCTGAGGAAGACCAACCACTCGGCGGAGTCGGGCATGGCGGCACGCTACCGATCAGCCGAAACCCCGTCATCTCCGTTCCGGTCGCCGGGAGCCCGGCTCCGGAAGCCCCGGCTCCGGGGAGTTCCAGGTTCAGGGAGTTCCGGCTGGGGGCACTGCCCCGGGAACGGCGACGGGCCCGCGCGACCGAGGTGCGCCCCGGCGCCGCGCGGACCCGCCACAAGTGATCAGCCCTGCTGCTGGGCCTGGTGCGCCTGCTGGATGTGGCGGGCGATGGGCTCCGGGAGCTCGATCGGCAACGGCGTGCGCACCGGCAGCGGCTCCTGGCCCCGCACCACGACCGTCCCCCGGACGACGTCGCGCAGCAGCTCGGTCAGCTCCTCGGCGTGGTCCACCGGCCCGGCCGCGACGCCGCGCAGCAGCCAGCGCGGGCCGTCGACGCCGACGAACCGCAGCGCCACCTCCGGCGAGGAGGCGACCAGCTCGTCGTCCCACTCGCCGCTGACCCGGGTCACCCGCGCGCCGTCCGACCGGAGCTGCTCGACCAGCTCCCGGCTGATCTCGCGCCACAGCCCGCTGCTGCGCGGCGCGGCGTAGGCGTTGACCGTCAACCGGCCGATCTCGGTGACCACGTGCACCGCCCGCACCGGGCCCGCCGGGTCGACCTCGACCTGGAGCTGCGCGCCGTCGGGCACCGGGATCCGCACCGAGCCGAGGTCGAGCCGCGACAGCTCGTCCTCCGGGGCCTCCGTCGCGTCGAACGGCCCGTCACCCGGCTCCCCGTTCCCGCCCGAAGCCGACCCACCCGCCGCGGCCGCCTCGGCGGAGCCGTCCCCGCCGTCCTCGCCACGCCGTCGACGCCGCCATCCGAACATGCCCTCTAGCCCTCCGTCGCTCCGCCGTCGGCCTCCGCCGCCGGCCCCAGCACCGCGTGCCCGCCGGTGGAGCCGTATCCGCCGGCTCCCCGCTGCGAGTCTGGCAGCTCGGCGACCTCCAGGAAGCACGCCCGCTCCACCCGTTGCACGACGAGCTGGGCGATCCGGTCGCCCCGGCGCAGCACGACCGGCTCCCGCGGGTCGTGGTTGACCAGGCAGATCTTGATCTCGCCGCGGTAGCCGGCGTCGATGGTGCCGGGCGTGTTGACCACGCTGAGGCCGACCCGCGCGGCGAGCCCCGATCGGGGGTGCACGAAGGCGGCGTAACCCATCGGCAGGGCGATCGCGACCCCGGTGCCGACCACGGCGCGTTCGCCCGGCGGCAGCACCAGGTCGCTGGTGGTCACCAGATCGGCGCCGGCGTCCCCGGGGCGGGCGTAGGCCGGCACCGGGACCTCGGGGTCGAGCCGGGTCAGCAGCACCTCGACACGGGACGGGGAAGCGTCGGACACGAGGCGCGAGACTACCCTGGCTCCGTGACCCAGAGCGTAGGCGCGGCGGCGGCCCGCGGAGGTGCCGGCGAGGTGAACGAGCGAGCGGGCCGGCGGCCCGACGGGAAGGTCCACTTCGAGCAGCGGCTGGCGGTCCCGCTGACCTGGTTCCCGCTGCCGCTGGTGGGCGCGGCGATCATGGCGGCCACCGTGCACCGGGGCTACCCCGGCGTCCGCTCGTGGCTGCCCTACGTGATCACCATCGGCGTGGTGCTCGCGTGGCTGCTGTGGATGGGCCGGGTGCGGGTGCGCGTGGTCGACGACGAGCTGTGGGTGGGCGAGGCCCACCTGCCGCTGCGGTTCGTCGGCGACGTCGAGGTCGTGCCGGCGGCGGAGAAGCGCAGGGCGCTGGGCCCCGAGCTCGACCCGGCGGCGTTCCTCGTGCACCGCGGCTGGGTGGGGCCGATGCTGCGGGTGCACCTGACCGACCCGGACGACCCCGCGCCGTACTGGATCTTCAGCGTGCGCGACCCCGAGCGGCTGGCCCAGATCCTGCGCGAGCGGGCCGCCTGACCGCGGTCCCGCCACAGCCGGCCGAACGGGCACCCGAGGCCGGGGAAGGCCGGAGCGAGGTACGGGCGAGAGCCCCGGCGGGAACCAGCCGGAGACGGAAACGGCGCGGGGCGCCTGCCGCGACGGCAGGCGCCCCGCGCCGTGTGGTCGTCCTTTCCGGGGCCGGAACGGGCCGGAACCGGTCGGGCCGCGCCCGAGACCCCGACGAGCCGCCGGTCGGCGGTCCGCCACCGGTCCTCGACCCGTCCGTCAGACGTCTCCGTCAGACGACACGGGCGGCGGGGGCCGGGTGGGCCCGGGCGGGATGAGGCAGGATCAGGCGCAGTCCCGGCAGATCATCTGCCCGTTGCGCTCCTCGGCGAGCCGGCTCCGGTGGTGTACCAGGAAGCAGCGCCCGCAGGTGAACTCGTCGTCCTGCTTCGGGAGCACCTTGACGGTGAGCTCCTCACCCGACAGGTCCGCGCCCGGCAGCTCGAAGTTCTCGTCCGGCGCGTCGGTGTCGACGTCGACCACACCGGACTGCGTCTCGTTACGCCGAGCCTTGAGCTCCTCCAACGAGTCCTCAGCCAGCTCCTCCTCCTGGCTGCGGCGCGGAGCGTCGTAGTCGGTGGCCATCGTGTTTCACCCCTGCGGTCAATGACTGTGGTTCGTGCCGCTGGACAACGTCCCAGCGCGCGAGTTTGTGCCCGCCGTCGTAGTGACGGAGGTCTCGGTTCTCCCCCTGGCCGCAACGCCCTGCGGAATCGATTCGCAACCCGTTGCCGGAGTCCCGGAGCGCGGAGAGGGTAGCCCACCGCGCAACCCCCCACTCACCCGGTCACTCATTTGTGGTGCGTTGCGCACAGCGACGGCCGGCGCACGCAACCGTGACCACCTTGTCCGCGTCTTGTCAGGGCGTTGTCGACATGGTGCGATTCACCCGTCGTGACACAGCGCTACTGATCAACTGCCGAGCGCTACGTCCGGGTGGCGAGCCGTGCGCGGGCACGCCCGCGCGGGGACCGAGAGCACGGATTAGGCTGATCAGCACGGGGTCCACGGGGCACGAGGGGCGCAGGCTCAGGGAGGACGGGAGGACGTGTCTGCCGCGAGCGCGCTGGGCAACAAGGTTCCGCGTTACCGGCGGCGTCGGCCGCTACCCGCCGTGGTGATGCTCGTCGTGCTCGGAGTGCTGTCGGTCTTCGTCTGGACGAAGGTGTTCCGGAGCACGTCCGACCTGGACGCCGCCACGAACTGCAACCCGCCGACCCCGCCCTCCACCGCGCCGGAGGCCCAGGCGCCCCCGAAGGCGGGACAGGTCCTCGGCCGCGACTCGCTGGACCGCACCGACCCCGCCGTGCCGCACCGGGTCCAGGTGCGGGTCCTCAACGCCAACGGCCAGCGCAACCAGGCGAGCCTGGTCGCCGAGGAGCTGTACTCGGCGGGCATCAACAAGGCCGCGGAGCCGGGCAACGACCCGGTCTACCCGAACTTCGACATGCACTGCCACGGCCAGATCCGCTTCGGGCCCAACGGGGCCGGCGCGGCGCGCACGGTGAGCCTGCTCGTGCCGTGCGCCCAGCTCGTCAGGGACGAGCGGCAGGACGCCACGGTGGACCTCGCGCTGGGCGGCAAGTTCGCCGACGTCAAGCCCAACCACGCGGCCAAGCGGGTCCTCGCCGACCTCAGGTCGTGGGGCGAGCGGCAGCCCACCCCCGAGGGCGGCCAGGTCGCCGAGGGCGGCCGGCCCCCGCTGGACGCGCGCCTGCTGGGTGAGGCCCGCGAGGTCCACTGCTGACCTCCCCCACCGACTCCACCGCCCCCACCGACGTCCGGGGATGTCGTGGACGCTCGCCGGCCCCCGTGTCGCGCCCCGGGGAGCACAGCCCGCGGATGCCGCCTGACCACCAACGACCTGACCACCAACGACGCGCCCTGACCGGCGCCCCTCCGACCGCGCATGGCCGGAGGGGCGCCGGTAGGAGGTCAGACAGCGGCGATGCCGGCCTCCCGCAGAACCGCGAGGAGGTCGTCGGCGATGCCGGGCGTCACCGCGAGCGTGAGGTCGCCCAGCTCGTCCCCTGGCGTTCCGGGCAGCCGCAGCAGGGCGCCCGCCTCCTCCGCGACCAGCGCGCCCGCCGCCCAGTCCCATGGCTTGAGGCCGTGCTCGAAGTAGGCGTCGAGCCACCCGGCGGCCACCCCGCACAGGTCGAGGGCCGCGGAGCCGCTCCGGCGGATGTCCCGCACCCTGCCGAGCAGGCCGTCCACCACCCCCGCCTGCCGGGACCGGCGCTCGGCCGCGTAGGCGAAGCCGGTCGCGACCAGCGACAGGTCGAGCCGGGTGGCGGCGGACACCCGCAGCCGCGCGTCGTCGCACCACGCCCCGTGCCCCCTGGCCGCGCTCCAGACCCGGCCGGTGGCCGGCTCGACCACGGCGCCCGCGACCGAGACGCCCCCGCGCCGCGCGGCGACCGACACGGCGTACCAGGGGTAGCCGTAGAGGTAGTTCACCGTGCCGTCGATGGGATCCACCACCCAGCGCACGCCGTCGTCGGCGTCGGCGTCAGCGGTGGGGCCGTCGGTGGGGCCGCCGCCCTCGCCCTCCTCCTCGCCGAGAACGGGCTCGCCGGGGCGCAGCTCGGCCAGCCGCGCGCGGATCAGCCGCTCGGCGGCGCGGTCACCGGCCGTGACGACGTCGGTCTCGCTGCTCTTCGTGTCGACCTCGGTGACGGCCGTCTCGCGCACCCGGCGCACCAGCTCGGCCGCCTCCGCGGCCACCCGGACCGCGACCGCGCGCAGGTCCTCCCCGTCCGTCACGTGCTCTGCGGTTGCCACGCCCCCCATCCGACCACATCGTCGGTCCGACGGCGCGAGGATGGTTGGGGTGGGCGGCGATGCCCTAAGGTCTGGCCAACTGTCGTCTGAATCGAGTAGGAAGGTCCACGGGATGGGCACTACCCGCGGGTTCGGCGTCGACATCGGCGGGTCCGGGATCAAGGGCTGCGTCGTCGACGTCGAGGCTGGCGCACTGGAGGGGGAGCGGCTGCGCATCCCCACCCCCCAACCGTCGACGCCCGACGCCGTCGCCGACGTGGTGGCCGAGGTCGTGGACAAGTTCGGGTGGGACGGCCCGCTGGGCGTGACCCTGCCCTGCGTGGTCAAGCGGGGCGTGGCGCACACCGCGGCGAACGTGGACAAGGCGTGGATCGGCACCGACGCCGCGGCGTTGTTCGCCCGCCGGCTGGGCCGCCAGCCGGGTGAGGTCGTCGTGTTCAACGACGCCGACGCGGCGGGCATGGCGGAGATGCGGTTCGGGGCCGGGGCCGGTCGCCCGGGCACGGTCGTGCTGCTGACCTTCGGCACCGGGATCGGCACCTCGGTGTTCCTCGACGGCCGGCTGGTGCCCAACACCGAGTTCGGGCACCTGGAGGTCGACGGCCACGACGCCGAGACCAGGGCCGCCGCCTCGGTGAAGGACGAGCTCGACCTGTCGTGGGAGGAGTGGACGGCCCGGGTCAGCCGGTACGTCCGCGCGCTGGAGAACCTGCTCTGGCCGGACCTGATCATCGCCGGCGGCGGGGTGAGCAAGAAGGCGCACAAGTGGCTTCCGCTACTCGACGTGCGCACCGAGGTCGTGCCCGCCACGCTGAAGAACGACGCCGGGATCGTGGGCGCCGCGACGGCGACGGCGGCGGGGGTGTTGCTCTGATCAGCGGACCCCTCGGGCCCCGCTGACGAGGGACGACGCCGGCGGGCCGGCGAATTCGCCGGCTCGCGGCGCAACCCCACCCAGCCGTCGTCGTTACAATGGAACGGTCCGTGACGATGGATCACGGTTCTCCCCCCGACCGCTGGCGGCCGAGGTTTCGCGCCCTCCGGCCCGCCCAGGAAGCAGTCGTTACCAGTCGACCGTCGCGAAAGGGCGTACGTGGCAGCCGCAGAAACCGCAACCCGACGCTCCAGCGCCGCCACCACGGGCGGCGCCACGTCGGCCAGGGCCGCTTCGAGCAGGAAGACGGCCGCCCCGGCCGACGTCGAGGAGACCCCGAAGACCACCTCGACCAGGAAGACGGCCGCCACCGCGGCGAAGTCGACCGGCGCCAAGGGCACTGCGAAGAAGCCGGCTGCCGGGCGGACCGCGACCAAGACCACCAGGGCGACCGCCGCCAAGAAGGGCGCCAAGGCCACCGCGGCCAAGGGCGGCAAGAAGGGCAAGGGCGACGCCGAGCTCGAGGAGTCGGTGGAGCTGGAGGAGGTCGACCTCAGCGACCTGGAGGCCGACCTCGCCGACGAGCCGGCCGCGGCGGAGGAGGAGGAGAAGGGCGACTTCGTCTGGGACGAGGAGGAGTCCGAGGCGCTGCGGCAGGCCCGCAAGGACGCCGAGCTCACCGCCTCCGCCGACTCGGTCCGCGCCTACCTCAAGCAGATCGGCAAGGTCGCGCTGCTCAACGCCGAGGAGGAGGTCGAGCTCGCCAAGCGGATCGAGGCCGGCCTCTACGCGGCGGAGCGGCTGCGCCGGGCCGAGGAGGAGAGCGAGAAGCTCTCCCCGCAGCTCCGGCGGGACCTGCGCTGGATCGTGCGGGACGGCGAGCGGGCCAAGAACCACCTGCTGGAGGCCAACCTCCGGCTCGTGGTCAGCCTCGCCAAGCGCTACACCGGCCGCGGCATGGCGTTCCTGGACCTGATCCAGGAGGGCAACCTCGGTCTGATCCGCGCGGTCGAGAAGTTCGACTACACCAAGGGCTACAAGTTCTCCACGTACGCCACGTGGTGGATCCGCCAGGCGATCACCCGCGCCATGGCCGACCAGGCCCGCACCATCCGGATCCCGGTGCACATGGTCGAGGTGATCAACAAGCTCGGCCGGATCCAGCGCGAGCTGCTCCAGGACCTGGGCCGCGAGCCCACCCCGGAGGAGCTGGCCAAGGAGATGGACATCACCCCGGAGAAGGTGCTGGAGATCCAGCAGTACGCCAGGGAGCCCATCTCGCTGGACCAGACGATCGGCGACGAGGGCGACAGCCAGCTCGGCGACTTCATCGAGGACTCCGAGGCGGTCGTGGCCGTCGACGCGGTGTCGTTCACGCTGCTGCAGGACCAGCTGCAGTCGGTGCTGGCGACGCTGTCGGAGCGGGAGGCCGGCGTGGTCCGGCTGCGCTTCGGCCTCACGGACGGCCAGCCGAGGACCCTGGACGAGATCGGCCAGGTCTACGGCGTGACCCGGGAGCGGATCCGGCAGATCGAGTCCAAGACGATGTCGAAGCTCCGGCACCCCTCGCGGTCGCAGGTGCTCCGCGACTACCTGGACTGAGCGTCCGGGGCAGCGCGCGTCCGACGGCCTCGTCGGCTCGGGAGACCGGGTCGACGAGGCCGTCGGCGTTCGGCGATGCGCCCGTCGGCGCGGCGGTCCGGGGACGCCCGGGTCGGCTCCCCGGCCGCTCACACCTCCTCGGGGGGTCGTTCGGCCTTCTCCCGGCTGCGCAACGCCACGCCGGCGACGACCGCGCCGATGCCCAGCGCCTCGCCGGGCGAGGGGATCTGCCAGAGCAGGACGACGCCCATCAGGGTGGCCGTGGCGGGCAGCAGGGCCAACAGCAACGCGAACCTCGCCTGTCCCACCCGCCGGAGCACGACCTGGTCCAGCGCGTAGGGGATGACGCTGGCCAGCACCCCGACGCCGACGCCCAGCCCGAGCAGGGACGGGGAGCTCCACGCCGGGCCGGTGGTCACGGCCAGCGGGCTGAGCAGCACGGTGGCCACCGCGAAGCCCACCGCGAGGTCGTCCAGCCCGTTGCCGCCGGTCGCCACCCGCTTGCCGAGCAGGATGTAGGCGGCCCACAACGCGGCCGCGGTGATCGCCAGCAGCACGCCGGTCGCGCTGCCCGACCACTGGACGTCCACGATGAGCCCGACGCCCAGCACCACGAGCGCCAGGGCGGCGAGGTCGCGCCGCGTGCGGGTCCCGAAGGCCGCGACCGCCATCGGGCCGGCGAACTCGACGGCCACCGCCGTGCCCAACGGCATCCGGGCGATCGCCTCGTAGAACACGACGTTCATCAACGCCGTGGTGAGGCCGAACACCCCGGCCAGGGCCAGCCGGCGGCCGCGCCACGCCGCCCGGCCCGGCCGTCGCCAGGCCAGCAGCAGCACGGCCGCGCCGAGCAGCCGGAGCCAGGCCACCCCCGAAGGGGTGAGCTGGTCGAAAAGGCGCACGGCGACGCCGGCGCCGAAGTACAAAGAACACCCGCCGACCAAGAACAACACCGGGGCCGGCAGCGTTTTCGCGGAGAGCGAACGAGGGGTCTCAGGCACCCGGTGATCCTCCATGACCTGCGAAGACTGCTGCATCCGAGTTGTTTCGACGTGACATGGCTCGCCACGTGGGACGGGAACACTGACGGCCGCCCCGGCGTCTGCAAGAGTGGAGCTAGCGATTACCGGGAACCCCACCTGTGGGACACCCAACGGGGTCGCAGCCGGATGAGGGCGTCGGCGGTGCCGGCGCCGGGACGGAGGGAGATCTCATGCCTGGAACGCTCACCCGCCCCGAGCTGACCGCTGCTGACCGCTGCGACCGCTGTGGGGCCGCCGCGCGCGTGCGCGCCGTGCTCCCCTCCGGGGGCGAGCTGTTGTTCTGCGGGCACCACGCCCGCGAGCACGAGCCGAAGCTGCGCGAGCTCGCCGCCGAGATCACCCATGGCGGCTGATCGGGTGGCGCGCAAGCGCCACGAGACAACCCGACGGGCGGGGACCGACCAGGTCCCCGCCCGTCGGCCGTTCCGGCCGGTCCGGGCGGGCTCGCTGGTCCGGACGGGTGCTGCCAGCGCGGCCGGGGCTCACACCGCGGCGAGCACCGGCTCGAAGGCCAGTTCGGCCGCGCCCAGCAGCGGCCCCTCCGCGCCGAGCACCGCGGGCGACACCCGGAGCTGACCGGAGGCGCGCGCCACCATGCTGCGGCGGCGGACCGCCTCCTCGACCCCGGCGACCACGGTGGGCGGCAGGGCCGCGAGCAGGCCGCCCAGCACCACGAGCTCGGGGGCGAGCACGTTGACCGCGTTGGCCAGGCCGAGCGCCAGCCAGTCCGCGACACCGCGCAACCGGTGCCCGGCCAGCTCCGGGTCCCCGGCCAGCGAGCGCAGCTCCGCCACGATCGCCGCGCGGTCCGCGTCGCCCGGCAGGCTCAGCGCCCGGCGCAGCGCGTCCTCGCCCACCTCGGTCTCCCAGCAGCCCCGGCACCCGCAGTAGCACTGCCGCCCGTCCGGCCGCACGACCATGTGCCCCAGTTCGCCGACGTAGCCGCCGGTCCCCCGCAGCAGGACGCCGCCGGAGATGACCCCGCCGCCGACGCCGACGTCGGCCGACAGGTAGACCGCGTCCGCGGTGTTCCGCGCCGCGCCCCGGGTGTGCTCCGCGAGCCCGCCCAGGTCGGCGTCGTTGCCCACCTGGACCGGCAGCCGCAGGGCGCGGGTCAGGTGGTCGCCCAGCGGCACGTCGCTCCAGTGCAGGTTCGGCGCCTCGTGCACCCAGCCGTCCGAGCGCCGCGCGGTGCCCGGCACGGACACCCCCACCGCCATGGCGTCGGCCCCGAGCCGCTCGGCGAGCTCGCGGCGGGCCTCGGCCACCCGGTCCACCACGTCCGCTGGCAGCACCCGGCCCCGTTCCAGCACCCAGCTCCGGCGGCCGAGCACGTCCCCGCCGATGCCCACGGCGGCGACGGTCAGCTGTTCGACGCCGACGTCCACCGCGAGCACCACCACCGCGGTCGACCGCGGCACCACCAGCAGCGAGGGGCGGCCGGCCCCCGCGCGCTGGCTGGGGACGCGCTCCAGCACCAGGCCGGCCTCCGCCAGGCCGTCGACCAGGGTCTTGATCGTGCTCCGGTTGAGCCCGAGCTCGGCGGCCAGCGCCGCGCGGGTGCACGGGCCGCCGACGTGCAGCCGGCGGAGGAGCGCGGCGCGGTTGTGCCGGCGCACGTCATCCGGTCGGGTGCCCGCGGTGGGTGGACTCGCCATCGCCCCCATCCTCCCGCCCCGGCCGCCTCGTCCCACTCCGGGTCACCGGCGCCGGGCTCGTCCCACGACCGGAGGCTACCGCCGTCGGATCACCAGGAGCGGAGCGTGGCGATGCGCTCCTCCAACTGCTCCACCGTGGCCATCGGTGTGGGCGGCCCGCCGCAGTAGCCGCGGAGCTCGGAGTGGATGCGGCCGTGCGGCTTGCCCGTCCGGTGGTGGTGCAGGGCCACCAGCGTGTTCAGCTCCCGCCGCAGGTGGGAGAGCCGCTCCTGCACCGTCTGCGGTTTGGCCACCGGCTCCGGGGCGGGCGGCGGCTCGGCCGCCCTGCGCCGGGTCGCCTCGGCCAGCTGCTTCTCCTGGCGCTGCCGCAGCAGCGCCCGCATCTGGTCGGGCGAGAGCAGACCGGGCAGGCCCAGGTAGTCCTGCTCCTCCTCGGTGCCGGCCAGCGCGGCGGTGCCGAACGAGGACCCGTCGTAGATCACCTGGTCCAGTTCGGCGGACGCGCCGAGGGCGGTGAAGGACCGCTCGTCCTCGCCCGGCTCGTCCTTGGTCCGGTTGGCGTCGGCGAGCAGTTCGTCGTCCCAGCCGTCCTTGGGCCGGTGCGGCTTGCCCAGCACGTGGTCGCGCTGCGCCTCCAGCTGGCTGGCCAGCTCCAGCAGCACGGGCACGCTGGGCAGGAACACGCTGGCCGTCTCGCCGGGGCGGCGGGCCCGCACGAACCGGCCGATCGCCTGCGCGAAGAACAGCGGGGTGGAGGCGCTGGTGGCGTAGACGCCGACCGCGAGCCGGGGCACGTCGACGCCCTCGGAGACCATCCGGACCGCGACCAGCCAGCGGTCGTCGGACTCGGCGAACTCGCCGATCCTGGCCGAGGCTCTCGGGTCGTCGGACAGCACCACGACCGGCTCGCGGCCGGTGGTGCGCTGCAGGATCTGGGCGTAGGCCTTGGCCGAGACGTGGTCCGAGGCGATGACCAGCCCGCCGGCGTCGGGCACGCCGTTGTTGCGGAGCTGGGTGAGCCGGGTGTCGGCGGCGGCGAGCACCGCGGGCATCCACTCGCCGGTCGGGTCCAGCGCGGTGCGCCACGCGCGGGCCGTCTGCTCCTGGGTCAGCGGCTCGCCCAGCCGCGCCGTGTACTCGTCGCCGGCGCTGGTCCGCCAGTGCGCCTCGCCCGAGTAGGCGAGGAAGACGACGGGGCGGACGACGCCGTCGCGCAACGCGTCGGAGTAGCCGTAGGAGTGGTCGGCCCGGCTGCGCTGGCTGCCGTCGGCGTCGGGCTCGTAGTTGACGAACGGGATCGGGTTGTCGTCGCTGCGGAACGGGGTTCCGGTCAGGGCGAGCCGGCGCACGGCGGGCGCGAACGCCTCGCGGGTCGCCTCGCCCCAGGACTTCGCGTCGCCGGCGTGGTGGATCTCGTCCAGGATCACCAGCGTCTTGCGGTTCTCGGTCCGCACCCGGTGCAGGGTGGGGTGCGCGGCGACCTGCGCGTAGGTCACGGCGACGCCCTGGAAGTCCCGGGAGGTGGCGCCCATGGCGTTGCGGAACTCGGGGTCGATCGCGATGCCCGCGGCGGCGGCCGCGGCCGCCCACTGGTGCTTGAGGTGCTCGGTGGGGGTGACCACCGTCACCTGCTCCACCGTCCGGTCGGCCAACAGCTCCGCGGCCACCCGCAGTCCGAACGTCGTCTTGCCCGCGCCCGGGGTCGCGACCGCGAGGAAGTCCCGCGGCCTGGTCGCCAGGTACCGGGTGAGCGCGCGGCGCTGCCACGCGCGCAGGGGCCGCGACGCGGCGGAGGGGGCCGAGGAGTCGGGCACAGGCTGGGCCACGGGACTTGCCGCTCCTTCCACTGGCGCACCGGCTCCACGACGTGCAAATGCCCCCACTGGCGCACGCGTCGGGGCGGGGTCCCGCCGCCGCCGCTCGCCCGAGGAGGGGGCACCGGCACTCTACCTGGCGGCCCCGTCACACCCGCCCAGCGACGCGGTCGGCGGGCGCGACACGCCGACGTGGCCGGGGGCGTGCTGTCCGGATCAGGGTGGATGCAGCATGCTTGTGCCGCGATGGGTCCGCGGTCGAACGACGACGGGCGCAGCGGCACCGCCTCCCGGCAGAGCCCGGTACCCCGTGGGCCGCTGCGTCTGTTCACGCGCACCCTGTCCCGGGCGTGGGACCACAACATCTTCTCCGAGTCGGCCGAGGCGGCGTTCTGGATCACGCTGTCGCTGCCGCCGCTGCTGCTCGGGTTGCTCGGCAGCCTGGGCTTCGTCGGGGACTGGTTCGGGCCGACGATCGTGGACGAGGTGCGGGGCAAGATCCTCGGGTTCTGTCGCACGGTGTTCACGCCCGACGTGGTCGACCGGATCATCGCGCCGACCGTGGCCGACATCCTGACCAGGGGGCGCAGCGAGATCGCGTCGATCGGCTTCGTGCTGTCGCTGTGGGCGGGGTCATCGGCCATGGCCTCGTTCGTCGACGCGATCACCGTGGCGCACGGCCAGTACAACGTCCGCAACGTCGTCTGGCAGCGGATCGTCGCGCTGCTGATGTACCTGGTCGGCCTGGTGGCGGCCGTGATCGTGCTGCCGCTGCTCGCGCTGGGGCCCGGTCTGCTGCCCAAGGTCTTCCCCGAGCCGTGGCAACCGACCGTGGTGGACCTGGTCGACCGGTTCTACTACCCGACGACGGGCGTGCTGCTGATGATCGCCCTGGCCACCCTCTACAAGGTCGCGTTGCCCAGGAAGCTGCCGTGGCACCGGGGCCTGCCGGGCGCGCTGCTGGCCATGGTCGTGTTCCTGGTGGCCAGCTCGGGCCTGCGGCTGTACATGAGCTGGATCACGGGGACCGGCTACACCTACGGGGCGCTGGCGACGCCGATCGCGTTCCTGCTGTTCGCGTTCTTCATCGGGTTCGCGATCGTCCTGGGCGCGCACTTCAACAACACGCTCCAGGAGATGTGGCCGGCCAGGATGTCCCGCAGGGAGCGGCGGCGCTGGCGGCGGCTGGAGATGGAGCGGGCGGCCGAGCGGCTGCGGCGGGAGCAGGCCGAGCAGGCCCGGCGGCAGCGCCGGCAGGCGGCCAGGATTAGGGCCGCCGAGCGGACGCACCAGGCGCCGTCGCCGGCCGACACCCACGACACGGTTCCGCTGCGCCGCGAGACCCGTCCGACTCCCACTGACGAGTGACCCCTGATCCGGGGTTGACGATCACTCTGTGGTCCAGAGCACGTCAGGTTTGACCCCCGAGTGGTGGGGCATCCCGACCGGGACGACAGCGCGGGACACCCGCTTCCGGGTGCCGCGGAAGACCCGCACGGGTTCGGCGCCCGGGACGGACTGCAGCCGCGTCCCCCGCCCGCGCCGCCACCACACCCGGTGCGACGGACCAGGCTCGAGGAGGCGGTCGTGGCCGACACTCGCAGGTTGCCGAAGCCGGTGAGCGACGTCTGGGACTGGCAGCTCCACGCCGCGTGTCGGGGGATGAACAGCGCGCTGTTCTTCCACCCGGAGCGGGAGCGGGGCGCGGCCCGGCAGGCCAGGGAGGAACGGGCCAAGGCGATCTGCCGGAGCTGCCCGGTGATGACCGAGTGCCGGCGGCACGCGCTGCGCGTGCACGAGACCTACGGCGTCTGGGGCGGGCTCGGCGAGTCCGAGCTGCGGACGATGATCCACGAGAGCTGACCGGCGGCGCGCACCCGCCACCCGACGGGCCCGGAACCCACCGCCAGGGGTTCCGGGCCCGTCGCCACCCGCTCCGCCAGCTGAGTCAGAGGGGCCGGCCGCCCTCGCCGGTGATCGGCGACGCGATCTGGCCCAGCAGGTCGTTGACCTGGGTGTTGCCCTGGAAGGCGTGGACGGGGATGCCGGGGTCGATGGTCGGCTTGCGCTTCGGCCTGCCCGGAGAGGTGGCGACGTCCGGCTTCTCCTCGGGCGCGCCGGCGGGCGCCGCTCCCCCACCCGTCGGCGCGGGCGCACCCGCGGTCGTGCCGGAGCCGGTGGCCGGGGCGGCCGCGGTCTGGACGGCCTCGGCGGCGTCGGTCGTCTCGGTGTCCTTCTCGGTGTCCTTCTCGTCGTCGTCCTCGTCCTGCACCGGCTTGGCCGCCGGCTTCGGCGCGCTCGGCTTGAGCCCGACGCTCTTGGTGATCGGTACCTGCCCCAGCGCGCTGGTCACCAGCTTCGTCACCGGGTTCGAGCCGTTGGTCAGCGCCTGGGTGCCGGGAGCCAGCTTGCCGGCCCTCGGGGTCAGCTCGGCCGAGGCCGGCTCGGCGGACCTCGGCGTCGGCTGGGCGGGCGGGGCGCTGACCGGCATGCCCATCATCGGGCCGAACGGGTTCGGCGACGACGACGAGTTCTTGGTGATCGGCATCAACATGCCCAGGGTGTTGGTCGACCCGGGGTTGAGGTCGGGCGCCGGGCGCGAGAGGGCCTGCAGCGCCTCCTTGCGGAGCAACGGCTCCAGCACGTCGACCTCGTCCAAAGTGGGCAGGGTGAGCGGCTTCGCGAACGGCTCGATGGTCTGGCCGTGCACCAGGTCGGCCTCGACGCCGTAGTCGCCGGCGGCCAGGGCCTGGGGCCGCTTCCTGTTGTAGGGCGCGAACTCCAGCTTCGCGAGGTGGTTGGCGTCCTGCAGCACGCCGACGTTCTCCAGCGCCCCGGTCACGCCGAACTTCGGTCGGCCGGGCGGTTCGGCCGGCGCCGCGGACCTGGGGCTGGCGGCGGGCGGCCGCCCCTGCAGCACGTCGAGCACCGCCTCCACCTGCCGCAGGTCGGTGAGCGGGCGCTCCTGCTGGACCTGGTGGGCGATGCCGGTCGCGGTGCCCCGCAGGGCGTGGCCGGTCCCGCTGAGGGTGGTGGCCGGCGACTGCGGGCGCTTCCTCAGCTCCTGGGCGAGGTGCTTGCTCGCCTTGTCGAGGGTGGTCTCCATGGTGTCGGCGGCCGCCATGCCGGCCTGGACGGGGGCGTTGGGGAGCGTGGCGTGCAGCGTGGTGTCCGCGCACGGGACCCGCTTGCTGCTGGGCGCCTGCTCGTAGGGGCCGTGGCAGGTGTCCAACGGCAGCTCCACCCTGACCTCCTCGGGGGTGGTGGAGACCGCGTTGGCGGTGCTCAACGCGTCGTGGTCCTTCTGGGCGTGGCCCTGGGGCCTGGCGCCAGCCCCGCCGCCGGGCTTCTTCCCGTCCGCCTTGGTGGCCTCGGGCTTCTGCGCGGCGGGCTTCTGCGCGTCAGGCTTCTTGGCCTCGGGCTTCTTCGCGTCGCCGATGGGGGCCTTGCTGGGCGTGGTGGCCTTGGCGGGCGCGGCGGGCTGCGCGGCGGTGGCCGACGCCGGGTGGGGAGCGGAGTGGTGACCGTCGGGGTCGGGCTTCGCGGACGCCTGCGTCGTGGCCATCGCCGTGGTCATCGCCGCGACTCCCGCGGCCAGCACCGCCGCGTGGAAGGTGCGCTTCGTCCAGGGACGCAAGATGTGTCTCCTCCGGTCTTGTGGATGTGCGCCTCCCCACGGCGGCGGCGTCCTGAGCGGGCGGTCGGGGTGGCCGCTGGCAGCCGGGGGCGCGTCTGTTCGCCGGCGACGAGCCGAAGATCACCACCGGTCGGCTGAGATCGGCATCGGGGCGCGGGCCGGGGTTCTTGAGGCCCTCCGGACCAGGACAACCGGTCGTGCGGGCCCGACGACCCGGAAGCCTCACGCGCCGATGCGGCCGGTGAACGCCGGTCCGGACGACGGTGGACCCGACATCACCCGGAGGGCGGCCCCGCCCCCGACCGGGGAAGAGGGGCGCTCGTCACCGCTGGCCCGGCGGCGGAACACGCAAAAGGGGCGGACCTTTGGTCCGCCCCTTGCTTCGTGCAGTGACTCGGGTCGTCGTTCATCACCGGAACGAGAGACACGGCGCCACGCGAGGGGGTGACGCTCTCTTCCCGGCCGACACCGGGACACGACGAGGCCCCCGGGAGCAGGGGTGTGTGAACGCCCTCGGCGGTCACCGCCGCCACTGCCCTGGGGGCCTCGTTCGTGCGAAGGCCAGCCCGCGCCTCAGGGGCCGTCAGGAAGACGAGCACCCGAGAACGCGGAACGGGTGCGGAGCGCCTCCCGGTCGCTCACCCCCGGTCGGGGTGTCAGCGCTGGTCACTCGCCGCCGTCGCCGCCGGACGGGAGCGACTCGTAGATCCGCTTGCACTCCGGGCACACGGGGGAGCCGGGCTTGGGCGAGCGGGTCACCGGGAACACCTCACCGCACAGCGCGACCACGTGCGTCCCCATGACCGCGCTCTCCGCGATCTTGGACTTGCGCACGTAGTGGAACATCTTCGGGGTGTCGTCCCCGGTCTGGTCGGTGCCCTCCGGACGGGTGTCGACGTCCGGACGGGTCTTGGTGGCAGTGCTCACGCCATCCATGATGCCTCACACGGGAAGCGGGTGGTGACGTGCTCCGAGTCGCGGACGAGGTGGCGGCGGCGCTGGCGGAGGCCCGGCCGGTCGTGGCGCTGGAGAGCACCCTGCTGGCGCACGGCCTGCCCGAGGGGCGCAACCGGGAGGTGGCCGACGAGCTGGAACGGGCGGTGCGCGCGGCCGGGGCGGTGCCGGCGACGATCGCCGTGCTGGACGGCGTGCCGCGCGTCGGGCTCTCCGGGGCGGAGCTGGACCGGGTGTGCGACCGCCGCGCGGGGCTGCTCAAGTTGTCGCGCCGGGACCTGGGGCCGGCGCTGGCCCTGGGCCGCAGCGGCGCGACGACGGTGGCGGGCACGGCGTCCCTCGCGCACCGCGCCGGCGTCGGCGTCTTCGCGACCGGCGGGCTGGGCGGCGTCCACCGCGACGCCTCGGTGACCTGGGACGTCTCGGCGGACCTGGACGTGCTCGCCGACACGCCGGTGCTGGTGGTCTGCTCGGGCGTGAAGTCCGTGCTGGACGTGCCGGCGACGCTGGAGCTGCTGGAGACCCGGTCGGTGCCGGTCCTCGGCTACCGCACCGAGCGCTTCCCCGCCTTCTACCTGCGCGATTCCGGGCTGGAGGTGCCGTGGCGGGTGGACAGCCCTGCCGAGGCGGCGTCGGTCGTCGCCGCGCACCGCGCGTCCGTGCCCGGCTCGGCGGGTGTGTTGTTGGTCAACCCGGTCCCCGCCGAGCACGAGATGGACCGGTACCTGCACGACCGCCTGCTCGCCGAAGGTGAGAAGGCGCTCCGCGAGCGCGGCGTGCGCGGCAAGGCCGTGACACCGGTGTTGCTGGCGCACTTCCACGAGCACAGCGGCGGCGCGAGCCTGGCCGCGAACGTCGCGCTGGTCCTGGCCAACGCGACGCTGGCGGCCGAGGTCGCCGTGGCGTTGGCCGCGCCCCCGAGCTGACCGGACGACAGCGCCGACCGAACCGGAGCCGCCGGAGCGGACCGGGCGGAACCGCCGGCTCAGCTGTTGATGACCGGGTGCTCGCGCCCCTCCAGCTGCCGGTCCGACCGCCGGCTCCGGAACCAGCTCGCCTTCTCCGCCTTGCGCGGCGGGCGGTCGTTGGCGATGAGCACCGCCATCCACGGCAGTGGCACGGAGAGCAGGATGAACAACAGCGCCAGCCACGGCACCTGGTAGCTGAGCCCGGCGGCGATCAGGCACGGGAAGCGCAGCGACATCATGATCGCGTACTTGCGGCGCCGCGCGGCGTGCTGGTCGTCGTAGGACGGAGCCGCCTCGGTGATGAGGACCGGGGTGTCGTCCCGCTGCGAACCCTTCACGACTCCACCTCCCTCCCCCATGGTCCCACCGGACGGGTCACCGCGAAACCCGGCCCCACTGACGTTCCGCGCACGACCGGCGTGCTACTGATCACCCGACCGAGGGGGCGGCGTCGACCGGGTCAGCCCTTCTTCGCCGCGGCCTTGGCCTGCTTCTTGACGGCCCGCACCTCCTGGAGGGTCCGCTCGTCGACCACGTCGGCGATCGAGCGCCGCGCGCCCTCCTCGCCGTAGGCCCCCGCGGCCTCCCGCCAGCCGGCCGGCCGCACGTCCCGCTGCTTGCCCAGCAGGGCCAGGAAGATCTTCGCCTTCTGCTCGCCGAATCCCGGCAGGTCCTTCAGGCGCCGCAGCACCTCGGCGCCGTCCGGCGACCCGTCCGACCACAGGGCGTCGACCCGGCCGTCGTAGCGCTCCACGAGGTACCGGCTCAACGCCTGCAACCGCTTGGCCATGGCGCCGGGGAAGCGGTGGACCGCCGGCGGACCGGCGCAGGCGGCGGCGAACTCGTCGGGGTCCATCTCCGCGACGCGGTGCACGTCGAGCCCGCCGAGCCGGTCGGCGAGCAGCCTCGGCCCCGCGAAGGCACGCTCCATCGGCACCTGCTGGTCGAGCAGCATGCCGGCGAGCAGGGCGAACGGGTCGTCGGACAGCAGCTTGTCGGCCTCGGCGTCGCCAGTCAGGCGCAGCGTCTTGGGCATGGTTCCATTCTCTCCGGGCGGTGGGGTGCGGGCAGGACCCGCCCGGTCCACGACCGGACCGGGCCGACGTCAGACCGGGGCCGGTTCGGACACGACCTGGTCGAGCACGGTGCGGAACACGTCGCGGTCCACGGTCGCCGGCTCGCGCGCCAGCCACTCGCCGACCTCGCGCACGAAGTGCTCCGGCGTCATCGGCGGGGCCGGGACGTCGGCCGGCTCGTCGGTGGTGACCTCCCCGGCCCGGCTGGGGTAGATCAGCAGGGCACCCCGCACCTCGACCTCGGGCAGGAGCTCCCGGTACCGGGCCACGGCCTCGGGCAGCCGGATGGCGCCGCCCCGGAAGAGGTGGCCGTTGCGGGTCAGCTCGCCGGCATCGTCGGCGCCGTAGTGCCCGGGCAGCCACAGCTTCGACTCGATCAGCACGAGCCGGCGGCCGCACAGGACGGCGTGGTCGACGTCGGCGAACACCGAGCCCGGCAGCGCGAGGCCGTGGAAGATCCGCACGCCGGGCAGCCGGGTGAGGTACCGGTTCAGCAGGGTCGCGGTGAGCCGCTCGCCCTGCTCGTCGCGTTCCCGGCCGGGCTGGCCGAACTCCCGGCGGCCGTCGTGCTCGGCGGCGAACGCCCGTTCGGCCCGGATGGCCGTGAGGTAGGCCCGGAGCAGGCGGTGCACCAGCGCCGCGGCGGCGACCAGGACCAGCAGCCAGAGGCCGAGCAGCAGCGGGGTGAGCTCGACCAGCAGCAGGACCGGTAACAACAGGACGGCGCCGCCGAGCGCGGCCACCATCGGGGCGTGCCCCGGCCCGGTGTGGGGCGTGTACCGGACCCGCTCCTCGGCGTTGACGCGACGCCACCAGGGGATCGCGTCCACGTCGACGTCCGGGGGGTCGGGCACGAAGTCGGGGTCCTCCCCGAACTCCCGCGCCCGTCCGCCGCTCGGCCGGCGAGGCCGGGTCCACCGGGTCCTCGGCGCGGCGGCCGGCTCCGGCGGGCGCTCGCCGCGCCGGTCGTACTCGGCGCGGCGCGCGGGGTCGGACAGGGTCTCGTACGCCTGCCGGAGCAGGCGGAAGGTGCCCGCCGTGCCGCCCGCGTCCGGGTGCATGACCTTGGCCAGGGACCGGTACGCCGACTTGATCTCCGCCGCCGACGCCGCCCGGTTGACGCCGAGCAACTCGTAGTAGTCGACCTCAGGCACTACTCCGCCTACCTCCCGCGCGTGCGCGGCAACCATAGGGGGTCGGGTTCGTCCGGGTTGGCGCGGGCGGCGGGTGGCGGGGACGGCCAGTCGCGGTAAAGGGAATGCGCACGGGAGCCGGCGCCGGCTAGCCTCCCCCGCATGGGTTCCCTCTACAGCCCGATCGCGGTTCTGTACCACTGACACCGCGTGGTCACGGCGTTCTCCGCGTCGCCTGAGCGCGACGCGTCATCGCCGTCCCCTCCTTCCTCCCGCTGCCGCCCGTTCCGGCGGTCGGTCCCGCCCGCTCCGGCGTGGCCGCCTCCGTCCGGTGACCAGGTCACTCACCTGGCTCCTCGGCATGCGGACTTCTGGGCAACCACGCGACATCCAGACGTGATCAGGAGAGTTCACCCATGGCTCGCACCGTGAGCACCAGTCCGACCACCTCGTCGCGCCGCGACGGCGTCCGCCCGGCGCACGTCCTCGTCTCGACGGCCCCGGCGCACGGGCACGTCAACCCGATGCTCGGGATCGTCACCGAGCTGGCCGCCAGGGGCCACCGCGTCAGCTACACGACCACCGAGGAGTTCGTGCCCCGGGTCGAGGCCGCCGGCGCGACGGCGGTGACCTACGACTCGGTCCTGCCGTCCGGTCCCCACGCGGAGTGGCCGGAGGACCTCCAGGAGGGGCAGTTGCTCTTCCTCAGGGAGACCGAGAACGTGCTGCCGCAGTTCGAGGCGGCGTTCCGTGACGACCGACCCGACGTGGTGCTGTCCGAGGACCCGACGGGCGCCGGCCGGTTGCTGGCGGAGAAGTGGGGCGTTCCCGCGATCCACATGTGGGAGTACCTCGCGATGAACGAGCACTGGACGATGCAGGACGAGATGGACTCGTACGACGCGGAGAACCCCGCGACGGTCGAGTACTTCACGCGCCTGACCGCGCTCCTGTCCTCTTTGGACATCGCCGCGTCGCCGGAGGAGCACTTCGGGAAGGTTCTGCGCGGCGGGATCGCGCTCTACCCCCGCTCCTTCCAGTACCGGGGCGAGACCTTCGGCGACGAGTTCGCGTTCGTCGGCCCCTGCCTCGGGGACCGGGACTTCCAGGGCGGGTGGCAGGCGCCCGGGGACGGCCGGCCGGTCGTCCTGGTGTCGCTCGGCTCGGCCTACAACCAGCGCCCGGAGTTCTACCGGACGTGCTTCCAGGCGTTCGGCGACCTGCCGTGGCACGTCGTGCTGTCCATTGGCCAGCGCCTCGACCCGGCGGCGCTCGGCCCGGCGCCGGCCAACGTCGAGGTGCACGCGCACGTCCCGCAGCTCGCGGTGCTGGCCGAGGCCAGCCTGTTCGTCACGCACGCGGGCATGGGCGGCACGATTGAAGCCCTCTACCACGGCGTGCCGATGGTGGCCATCCCGCAGATGCTGGAGCAGGAGTTCAACGCCAGGCGCGTCGAGGAGCTCGGCCTCGGGCGGATGCTGCGGCCCGAGGACGTCACCGTCGAGTCGCTGCGCACGGCCGCCCTGACGGTCGCGGCCAGCGGCCCGGTGCGGGAACGGGTCCTGGCGATGCGGGACGAGACGCGGCGGGCCGGCGGCGCGGCCGCCGCCGCGGACGTCGTCGAGGCCCGGTTGGCCGCCAGGAAGTGACGGGTCAGTGATTGGGCGAGGTGGGGCCGCTCTGCGCTCCCACCTCGCCCGCCGTCCGGTGTCGGTGCGGGTGCCGATACTCCTCGCGTGTCACGCGTCCACCCCGCACTTCTGCCCCACCTGCGCCGCGCCAAAGATCTCGCGGACCGCTGTTACGCCGAACCGCTGGACCTGGCGGCGTTCGCGGCGGCCGCGGGCTGCTCGCGCCACCACTTCCTCCGCTGTTTCCAGGCGGCGTACGGGGAGACGCCCGGCCGGTACCTCACCCGCCGGCGGATCGAGCGGGCCAGGGATTTGTTGCGGCACACCAACCTGAGCGTGACCGAGATCTGCCACCTGGTCGGCTTCAGCAGTCTGGGGTCCTTCAGCGCGCGTTTCTCCGGTCTGGTGGGCATCTCGCCCTCGCGGTACCGGGAGGAGGCGACGCGCTCCGGCCCCGCGCCGATTCCCGGCTGCTTCGTCCTGATGTGGACCAGGCCGCACGACAACAGCTCAATCGCGGAGAAGCGCACCGCCCCGGCCCGCTCCTACGGTCGTCCTGTCGATCACGAGGAAAGGGAAGGCACATGATCACTCGGCTGTCGCACGCGCCGGTGTGGGTCCTGGACCAGGACTCCGCGAAGCGGTTCTACACGAAGGTCCTGGGCTTCGAGGTGCGGCACGACGCGACGATGGACGGCCTGCGCTGGCTCACCGTCGGCCCGAAGGGGCAGCCGGACCTGGAGCTCATCCTGGCCAAGCCGGCGCCGCCGATGGTGGACGAGGCGACCGCCGAGCAGATGCGGACGCTGGTGGGCAAGGGCGTGCTCGGCGCGGGCGCTTTCAGCACGGAGGACTGCCGCGCCGCCGTGGAGGAGTTGCGGGCCAAGGGGGTGACGATCCTCCAGGAGCCGGCAGAGCGTCCGTACGGCGTCGAGGCCGTCTTCCGGGACGATTCCGGGAACTGGTTCAGCCTCACCGAGGCCAGGCGCTGACATCGCCGGCGACTTCGGCGCGGCCCCGCCTGTTGTTGGCGGGGACACGTTCCCCGTTGTCACGGATTTCGTTGGCAGGACAACACTTTCGGCCGGCCGCCGATAACTCGACGGCCGGCCGGATGCCTCACTTTCGTTGGTACGCCCGGAGATTCCGGATCAGCAGGTGGCAGTCGCGGAGCGCGCCGGTGGTGTCGCGCACCGAGCGGTAGATGCCCCACTTCGGTCGGACGCGGTCGCCCAACCACAGGTCCACACCGGTCGTCCGCTCGTCGAGCACCGTGCGGCCACCGTCCCGGACGACCCACCGCACCTGCCCCTCGCGGCCGTCGCCGACGCGCAGCTCGAACTCGGTGTCGATCCACTTGTCCTGCAACGGCGCGAGATCGGTCATCCCGACGAGCGTGTCGCTCTCGAACACCTTCATCTCGATCTTGGGCACGCCGCTGTGCTGGCGCAGGGACATGACGAGGATCGGCGAGGTGCCCGGCCCAGGCTTCTTCATCTGCATGACGTGCGTGAAGGTTCTGGTGGCGCGCAGGGACTTCGGGATGAACATCGAGTAGGTGAAGCGCCACGTCTCGCCGCGCAGCATCGCGAGGTTCTCGTCGTCGACGCGCATTCCCTTGACCTCGCTGCGTTGCCGGTCTTCCCCGTCCCGGTCGCGGGTGTGCATGTCGAAGCGGTAGCTGTTTCCCTGGACGTAGATGTGCCGCACACCGGGGTGCGACTTCTTGCGGTCGTCCTCCACGCCCTCGAACGCGTCCAGCCCGTCCTCGGCGGGCTCGGGCTTCCAGCGCAGGGTCCAGGGCGAGGCCGCGGCCGCCAGCGGGTCGGTCGAGTCCGGTCCGGCCGCGCCGGCCACTCCGGCCCGCAGGAACGGCAGGGCCACAACGCCGCCGAGGGCCGAGGTGAGCAGTGCCCGGCGGCCCAGCCCGCCGGAGGATCGTGCCGTCACGGTGTCTCCGTTCCTCGTCGGGACGGGATGCGGTCGGAAGCGGTCCCGACAGCGCGACGATCAGACCAACGGCCCGGAACGGTGTCAACGGAGGCGTTCCCCCGCCGCGGCCGGCCGCGCTGACGGCGCCCTCGCCGGGCCCGTGTGAGGATCACGGCATGCTGCCCCAACTCACCGGTGAGCGCTGCGACCGGTTGCGCGACGCGTTCGAGAACACCGGCTACGACGCCGACGGCGTGCTGGACCTGCTCGGCCCGGCGAACCAGGCCGCCCTCAGCCGGGGCGAGCCCGAGCCGGTGCGCAGGGCCTCCCGGGACGCCGGCGCGCTGGGCACCCTCGTGCGGCTGTTCCTGCTCGGCGACACCGAACCGGAGAGCGCCGTGCGCGCCGCGCTGGTCCCGCTCGGCGTCGACGACGCCGTGAGCGCCGGCCTGCTCGTCCCGGCGAACGGCGGGCTGCGGGCGGGCCTGGACGTGCGGCCGTACGGCGACGCCGACGGCTCGTGGTGGGTCGTGTCGGACCTGGACAGCGAGGTGCGGGGCGGGCCGGTGCCGGCCGAGCACGTGCTGGGCATCGGGCAGGCGTCGCTGAGCCTGGTGCGGGCCACCGCGCGCCGCCCGGTCGGCACCCTGCTCGACCTGGGCACCGGCTGCGGCGTGCAGGCGCTGCACGCGAGCCGGCACGCGGCCAGGGTCACCGCCACCGACGTCTCCGAGCGCGCCCTCGCCCTGGCCGCCGCGACGTTCCGGCTGAACCGGCTCGACGTGGAGCTGCTGCGGGGCGAGTGGTTCGGCCCGGTCCGCGGCCGGCGGTTCGACCAGGTCGTGTGCAACCCGCCGTTCGTGGTGGGGCCGGCGCGGGTGGACTACGTCTACCGCGACTCCGGGCTGGGCGGCGACGACGCCAGCGCGCTGGTGGTGCGGCAGCTCCCGGCCTACCTCGACGACGGCGGGCACGGCCAGCTGCTGGCCTCGTGGCTGCACGTGCGGGGCCGGGACTGGGGCGAGCGGGTGGCCTCCTGGGTTCCCGACGGCGTCGACGCGTGGTTCGTGCAACGGGACGTGGCCGACCCCGCGCTCTACGTGGGCACCTGGCTGCGGGACGCGGGCGTGGACCCGCGGTCGCCGGAGGGGGTGGCGAGGACCGCCGCCTGGCTGGACTGGTTCGCCGAGCACGACGTGGAGGGCGTCGGGTTCGGGTTCGTCACGCTGCGGCGCACCGGCGGCGCGACCGGCGAGGTGCTCTGCGAGGACCTGCGGCACGCCTTCGACGACCCGCTGGGCCCGGAGACGGTGGCCTGGCTGGACCGGGTGAGCTGGTTGCGGGAGCACGACGACGACGCGCTGCTGGCCGCCCGGCTGGCGGTGCCGCCGACGGTGGCGCTGGAGGAGGTGTCGACGCCGTCGGACGACGGCTGGTCGACGGTGGTGCGCCGCCTGCACCGCGCGGACGGGCCGGGCTGGCAGCAGGAGGTCGACGAACTCGCCGCGGCGTTGCTGGCGGGGTGCCGCGGGGCGTTCCCGCTCGCCGACCTCGTGGGGCTGCTCGCGGTGGCCCACGGCCAGCCCGTGGACGCGCTCGCCGCGGCGGCGGTGACGGCGGTGCGGGACCTGGTGCGGCACGGCATGGTGGTGCCCGCCGAGTGGCTGGAGGCGACCTCGGGGGAACCGCGGTGAGGGCGGTGGTCGCGCGCGTGACGCGCGCGAGAGTGACGGTGGACGACGAGGTGGTGGGCGCGATTGACGAACCCGGACTTCTCGTTCTCCTCGGCGTCACTCACTCGGACACCAAAGAAAACGCGAACACCATGGCGCGCAAGTTGCACGAGTTGCGCGTGCTGCGCGACGAGGGTTCCTGTGCCACCACCGGCGCGCCACTCCTGGTGGTCAGCCAGTTCACGCTCTACGGGGAGACCAGGAAGGGCCGCCGTCCATCGTGGACGGCGGCCGCCCGGCCGGAGGAGGCGGAACCGCTGGTCGAGGCGGTGGTGGCGGAGCTCCGGCTGCGCGGCGCGCGGGTGGAGACCGGGCGGTTCGGCGCGATGATGGCGGTGGAGAGCGTGAACGACGGCCCGTTCACGGTGCTGGTGGAGGTCTGAGTCACTCCGGCCCGACTCTCAGGTTTTCTTCAGCTTGGTGGGGCAACCCGTGTGATGGCTGCGACGTCCTGCAAAAAGAGAGTCGGGAACGAAACCGCGATCGCGGTCGTTCCCCCTGATGACCAGCCGAACAGCGTTGAGCGTCGCCTGAAGCTCACCGCGCAGCGAAGCGCCGGTGTGCGACGCCCGCTCGCACACCTACCGCCCGCACTCGGGGAGGGAGCTCGATGACCGTCCCGCACACCGCCTTCGACCCGGACTACCCCGCCGCCGAGGTCGACCTCGACGCCCAGGGACCCGCCGCCGACCTGGTGCGGGTTTACCTCAACGGTATCGGCCGCACCAAGCTGCTGTCCGCCGAGGAGGAGGTCGAGCTGGCCAAGCGGATCGAGGCGGGTGTGTTCGCCCAGCACATGCTGGAGACCGCGCGGAAGCTGCCGCCGAAGCGGCAGGCCGAGCTCGAGGAGCTCGTCCGGGACGGTCGCGTCGCGAAGAACCACCTGCTGGAGGCCAACCTCCGGCTCGTGGTCAGCCTCGCCAAGCGCTACACCGGCCGCGGCATGCCCCTGCTGGACCTCATCCAGGAGGGCAACCTCGGCCTGATCCGCGCGGTCGAGAAGTTCGACTACACCAAGGGCTACAAGTTCTCCACGTACGCCACGTGGTGGATCCGCCAGGCCATCACCAGGGGGATGGCCGACCAGGGCCGCACCATCCGCCTGCCGGTCCACCTGGTGGAGCAGGTGAACAAGCTCGCCCGCATCAAGCGCGAGCTGCACCAGCAGCTCGGCAGGGAGGCCACCCACGAGGAGCTGGCCAGGGAGTCGGGCATCGCGGTGGAGAAGGTCTCCGACCTGCTCGACCACGCCAGGGACCCGGTGAGCCTGGACATGCCGGTCGGCGCCGAGGAGGACGCCCCGCTGGGCGACTTCATCGAGGACGCCGAGGCCACCGACGCCGAGAACGCGGTGATCTCCGGCCTGCTCCAGGACGACCTGCGCCGGGTGCTGGCCACGCTCGACGAGCGCGAGCAGCACGTGATCCGCATGCGGTACGGCCTGGACGACGGCCAGCCCAAGACGCTGGACCAGATCGGCAAGCGGTTCGGGCTCTCCCGCGAGCGGGTGCGCCAGATCGAGCGCGAGGTCATGGCCAAGCTGCGCCAGGGCGACCGCGCCGAGCGGCTGCGGGCCTACGCGAGCTGACCGGCCGGCGAACTCACCCGAACGGCCGCGTTGACTTGTGACTGCGGTCACGGCAGGTTGGCCTGGAGACAGACGACGCGACGCGGGCGGTGCACCACCCTCCGCGGTCGCTTCCCCCGGGAGGTCGGGACGGTCGGGGGCCGGCCCGGCCTTCCGACCTTTTCGGGGTCGCCCCGGGGTGGCGTCGCCGGTGTGACCGGCCGCCGCCCGGGGCGGAACTCCGCTCCCCCGTTCCTCGCCGAGGGTGCTCAGCCGAGGATGCGGGCGGTCCACCGGGCCAGGTCGGCCTCGTCCGCGCCGTGGTCCACCAACCATCCGCGCACACCGCCCCGGTGCTGGTCGACGTGGTCGAGCACGGTCTCGATCGCGACCGCGGGGGCGGACATGAGCTCGCGCACCGCCTCCGGGTCGACCCCGGGCGGCAGCATCGGGTTGTCGACCATCCGCCGCATCACCAACGGCATGTTCGCGTCGGTGCGCACGTAGTCCGCCACGACGGCGTCCCGCCGCACCCCGGCGGCGCGCAGGAGCAACGCCACGGACACGCCCGTGCGGTCCTTGCCCGCCGAGCAGTGGACGAGGGCGGGCCCTTCGGCGGCGGCCACGACGCGCAACACCTTCGCCAGATCGGCCCCCGAGCCGTGCAACAGATGGGCGTAGATCTGGGTCAACGTCGGCAGCGTCACCGGGAGCGTCGGCGGCGTGGCCGCCAGGTCGTCGAGCAGCGGGACGCGGTGCACCCGCACCGACTCCCGGTCCATCGGGTGGGGAACGCCGTCGTACTCCACCCGGGCCCTCAGGTCCACGACCACGCGGGGCGGCCACTCCGGGAGGTGGTCGGGGGCCGCGTCGCCGGCGTGGGGCGCGTCACTGCGGTACAGCACGCCGGGCCGGGTGCGTCCGCCGTCCTCGGTCGGCAGGTCGCCGAGGTCACGCAGGTTCACCAGGCGGTCGGGGCGCTGGACGGGGTGGGCGTCGGTGGCGGTCATGCGGGCCCTTCCGGTGCGGTGTCACGGGTCAGGCGACGATAACCGCGTGCCTTCCGGCCGGGATTCCGGTTTGCTGGCCCTGGGCCGCGTCCCGCACGACAGGGGGATCACAGCGTGGGCAGGTACGTCGCCGTCAGGGGCTGGCTGGAATGTGACGACCGCCAGCTCGAACGGATCAGGGAGATCGTCGCCGATCCCCACGACGACCGGAACGGGGCGGGCTGGGCGTTCCCCGACGTCCCCTACGGCTGGACCAGTTACGCGTTCTTCGGCGCGGACGTCCGGGCGGAGGACATCGGCCGGTTCCTCGACCAGCTCCGGGCCATCGCGGCGCTGCCCGCCTCCCTCCCCGACGACGGGGAGGACGGCGCTGATCCCGAGGACGGCGCGGGCTTCGAGGACGGCACTGGCTTCGAGGACAACGCCGGCTTCGGGGGCGCTCCCGCCGCCCGGCGCGGACTGTTCGCGGACGACCACGAGCTGACCGACCCCGACGAGGACCACGGCGACGACCCGGACCCGGCGGAGCACGACGAGGACGAGGACCCCGACGAGGACGAGGACGCCGAGGATCACGGCGACCGGGTCGTCGGGTTCTTCCTGGCCACGCCGGAGGACGACGTGACCGGGGCCGTCGAGTGGCGCGTCCGGGACGGCGGCGTCCAGTCCGCCCCGGCCGGCGACCGGTACCGCTACCTCGACGAGTAGCCCCGACGCGGATCACACCGGACACCGGTCGGTCGCGTCGGGAGGCCGGGGTACGGTCCAGCAGGTACCCGAACGCGCGCAAGGGAGCCCGCGACGTGACCGCCACCACCACCACGTTCCAGCACACCGACGTGCTGCCGCTCGGCCAGGACGAGACCGAGTACCGCCTCGTGACCACCGAGGGCCTGCGCCTGGTCGAGGCCGCCGGCCGCCGTTTCCTCGAGGTGGAGCCGGAGGTGCTCACCCTGCTGGCGCGGGAGGCGGTGCGGGACATCCAGCACCTGCTGCGGCCCTCGCACCTCGGCCAGCTCCGGGCGATCGTGGACGACCCGGAGGCCAGCCCGAACGACCGGTTCGTGGCGATGGACCTGCTGCGCAACGCCTGCATCTCCGCCGGCGGCGTCCTGCCGATGTGCCAGGACACCGGCACCGCGATCGTGATCGGCAAGCGCAGCGAGACCGTGCTCACCGGCGGCGCGGACGAGGAAGCGCTGTCGCGCGGCGTGTTCGACGCCTACCAGCAGCTCAACCTGCGCTACTCGCAGATGGCTCCGGTGACCTTCTGGGATGAGCGCAACACCGGCACGAACCTGCCGGCCCAGGTGGAGCTCTACAGCGCCCCCGGCACGGCGCCGAAGTACGAGTTCCTGTTCATGGCCAAGGGCGGCGGCAGCGCCAACAAGACGTTCCTGTACCAGGAGACCAAGGCCCTGCTGAACCCGACGCGGCTGGCCCGGTTCCTGGACGAGAAGCTGCGGAGCCTGGGCACCGCCGCCTGCCCGCCCTACCACCTGGCGATCGTCGTGGGCGGGTTGTCCGCCGAGCAGAACCTCAAGGTCGCCAAGCTGGCCTCCGCGCGGTACCTGGACGCGCTGCCGACCGAGGGCTCGCCGCTGGGCCACGCGTTCCGGGACCTGGACCTGGAGCAGCAGGTGCTGGAGATGACGCGCCAGTTCGGGATCGGCGCGCAGTTCGGCGGCAAGTACTTCTGCCACGACGTGCGGGTGATCCGGCTGCCCCGGCACGGCGCGTCCTGCCCGGTCGGGATCGCGGTGTCCTGCTCGGCCGACCGCCAGGCCAAGGCGAAGATCACGCCGGACGGGGTGTTCCTGGAGCAGCTGGAGCGCGACCCGGCCCGGTTCCTGCCGGACGTGCGGGACGACCAGCTCTCCGACGAGGTCGTGCGGATCGACCTGACCCGGCCGATGGCCGAGATCCGGCAGACGCTGTCCCAGCTCCCGGTCAAGACCCGGGTGTCGCTGACCGGCCCGCTGGTGGTGGCCAGGGACATCGCGCACGCCAAGATCAAGGAGCGGCTGGACGCCGGCGAGCCCATGCCGCAGTACATGAAGGACCACCCGGTGTACTACGCCGGTCCGGCCAAGACGCCGGAGGGCTTCGCCTCCGGCTCGTTCGGCCCGACCACGGCCGGCCGGATGGACTCCTACGTGGAGCAGTTCCAGGCCGCCGGCGGCTCGATGGTGATGCTGGCCAAGGGCAACCGCTCCCGCCAGGTCACCGACGCCTGCCAGCGGCACGGCGGCTTCTACCTCGGCTCGATCGGCGGTCCGGCGGCCCGGCTGGCCCAGGACTGCATCAGGAAGGTCGAGGTCCTGGAGTACGCCGAGCTGGGCATGGAGGCGGTCTGGCGGATCGAGGTCGAGGACTTCCCCGCGTTCGTCGTCGTGGACGACAAGGGCAACGACTTCTTCGCCGGCACCAGCCAGCCCACGCTGCAGATCTCGTTCCGCCGCTGAGGTCCCGGCCCCGCCGCTGACCTCCCCGACACCGGGGCGTCGTCCGAACAGGGCGACGCCCCGGTGGCGCGAGGGCTGGCCACCGGGGCGTCCCCGCCACGGCCGCGCGGACCGGGAGGAGGGCTCGCGGTCGGCACGCCGTGGCTCCTCCCCGTCCGCGCCCTGCTCGCGGCCGGGTGGGGCCTACTTCTCGGTCCGCTGCTCCTGCAGCACGACCGCGCGGTCACCCAGCGGCGCGTCCAGCGTCACGGTCTTCGGCGGGTACCGCAGGTCCATGGTGCACTGCTGGGCGCCGGTGGGCGTGGTCTCGGTGAACAGGATGCGGACCCGCTGCGCGGTCTGCTCGGTGACCTTGGCCTCCACCCTGCCACAACCACCCTCCTGGCCGTAGGCGCCGAGGGTTCTGCCGTCCGCGTCCTGGAACCACACCAGGCGGGGGTAGCCCTCGGGCAGCCCCGAGGCGTCGACCCGGTCCGGGGGGAGGGCCCGCGCGCCGTTGGGGGGTTTCGGGGTCGTCTCGTCCTCGGTCGGCGCGGGCGTCACGCTCGCCGACGACGAGCCGACGGCGGGGGGCGCCCCGCCGAAACCGATCTTCGGTTGCTCCTGGCCGCAGGCGCCCACGAGCACCAACGCGGCCCCGACACTCACCGCACTCGCTAGCCGTCTCATACCCGGGAGACGGGACGGCGCCCGATCGGGGTTGCACGGGTCGGTTCCCGCGCGTGGATCAGCGGCGCCAGCCCCGGGCCGCCCGCGCCACCCGGCCCGGCCTCGCGGCGGGCGGCGTCGGGTCGGTCGCGGGGGTCGGCAGATCAGTCACGCGCCGTGTTTACCGCACCCAACCCAGATGGACGAAGTGACTTTCCGGCCCGGCATTTCGATCGACAGCGCGCCTACTCTGGGTGACATGGCGATCGAGACCGTCCCTGGTGAGCACGTGGACATCCGGCTGTGGACCCGCGCCGGTGACGTCGAGTCCCAGGCGATGCAGCAGCTCCGCAACATCGCGGCGTTGCCGTGGGTGGTCAAGCACGTCGCCGTCATGCCCGACGTGCACTACGGCAAGGGCGCGACCGTCGGTTCGGTCATCGCGATGCGGGACGCGGTGTCCCCCGCGGCGGTCGGCGTCGACATCGGCTGCGGCATGAGCGCGGTCCGCACCTCGCTGCGGGCCGAGGACCTGCCCGACGACCTGCGCCGGCTGCGCTCCGCCGTCGAGCGGGCGGTGCCGGTGGGGTTCGGTCAGCACCGCGACCTGGCGTTCGACACCCGGGACGCGGCGGACTGGGACCAGTTCTGGTCCCGGTTCAAGGAGCTGACCACCAGCGTGCGGAACGAGCGGGACCGGGCGCTGCACCAGATGGGCACGCTCGGCGGCGGCAATCACTTCATCGAGGTCTGCCTCGACGAGGGCGGCCAGGTGTGGCTGATGCTGCACTCCGGGTCGCGCGGCATCGGGAACCTGCTCGCGCAGCACCACATGGCGGTGGCGCGCGGCCTCGCGCACAACGCGGAGCTGCCCGACCCCGACCTCGCCGTGTTCCTCGCGCGGACCCCGCAGATGGCGGCGTACCGGCACGACCTGTACTGGGCGCAGGAGTACGCGCGGCGCAACCGGGCCGTCATGATGCGGCTGCTCTGCGACGTGCTGCGCCAGCACTTCCCGCAGGTGCGCTTCGAGGAGCCGATCTCCTGCCACCACAACTACGTGGCGGAGGAGGAGCACTTCGGCGAGGAGCTGCTCGTGACGCGGAAGGGCGCGATCCGGGCCGGCTGGGGCGAGCTGGGCATCATCCCGGGCTCGATGGGCACCGGCTCGTACATCGTGCGCGGGCTGGGCAACCCGGAGTCGTTCTGCTCGGCCTCGCACGGCGCCGGGCGGCGGATGTCGCGGAACGCGGCGCGGAAGCGGTTCACCGCCGAGGACCTCGCCCAGCAGACCGCGGGCGTGGAGTGCCGCAAGGACGCCGGGGTGGTCGACGAGATCCCGGCCGCGTACAAGGACCTGGAGCAGGTCATCGCGAACCAGTCCGACCTCGTCGAGGTGGTCGCGAAGCTGCGGCAGATCATCTGCGTGAAGGGCTGACCGCGCAGGACTGACAGCGCAGGACTGACAGCGCAGGACTGACAGCGCACGACTGATCGTGCACGACTGACGACGGGGCGCCCGGTCGGTGGACCGGGCGCCCCGTTCGGTGGCTCGTCAGTTGTCAGTCGTCGCCGGACCGGGCGAAGAGGATGTGCGGGCCGCCGTAGTAGGTGCCCCGCGACTCCTCGACGAACCCGAGCCGCCGGGCGATCCGCACCGAGGGCTCGTTCTCCTCGTGCACCAGCGCGATCACCTGGTCCACCCCGACCGTGCCGTAGGCGTGGTCGAGCACCGCGCGGGCGGCCTCGGTGGCCAGGCCCCGCCCCTGGCGCGCGCTCAGCAGGTACCAGCCCATCTCCACCCGGCCGTCGCCGGTCTCCTCGCACGGCCGCAGGTCGCCGTGGCCGACGAACTCGCCGGTTTCCCGGTCCTCCCACGAGTAGGAGCCCAGCCCGTCCGGGTTGTCCGCGGCGAGCAGCTCCTCGACGTGGTCGCGCACCAGCTCCCTGGTCACCGGGAACGGCAGGAACCGGGCGGCGTCCGGGTGCCGGAGCAGCTCGTACAGCGGGTCGGCGTCGGCCGGGGTGAGCGGGCGCAGGCGCAGGCGCGGGGTCAGCAACTCGGGGACGGGCATGGGGCGACGCTAGCCATTCCTCGGGGACGGAACCGAACGGATAACGCTCACCGCTCCGCGGCCCTTCCCCTGGCGGCGCCCAGCGTGAGCAGGCCGACCAGCGTGAGCCCGAGGAGCACCGCGGTGCTGGCCGAGGCGAGGAACACCTCGCCCCGGTCGGTCTGGGCGAAGACCGAGACCGGCAGCGTCCGCCAGTCCGGCGGGTAGAGCATGATCGTGGCCCCGACCTCCCCCATGGACAGCGCGAGGGCCAGGCTGGCCGCCGCGGACAGGGCGGGCAGCAGCAGGGGCAGTCGCACCCGCAGCAGCACCCTGGCCGGCGACGCGCCCAGGCTCGCCGCCACGTCGGCCAGCACGGGGTCGGCCCGGTCCAGCGCGGCCGAGACCACGCCGTAGCCGAACGGCAGCACGATGACCAGGTGCGCCACCAGCACGATCCACCGCGTGCCGTTCAGGAGGAACGGGGGCTGGCTGAACGCCACCAGCAACGACAGCCCGACGACGACCGACGGCACCGCGACGGGCAGGTGCAGCACGGTGTCGACGACGCGGCGCACCGGCGCGGGCGCCGACCGCGCGGCCAGGGCCGCCCATGCCCCGCAGACCACCGCGGCCAGCGAGGCGATCAGCCCGGTCTGCACGCTGACCAGGGCGCTGGCGAGGGCGTCGCCGCTGACCGCGTCGGCCAGGTGCCCCGTGGTGTACTCGGCGGGCAGCACCCCGTTCCACGTGCCGGCGACGGCGGCCAGGCCGACCATCGCCAGCGGAGCGGCGATGACCACGCCGAACAGCACGCCGAACGCGAGCCACAGCAGCAGACGGCTACGCCGGGTCCAGACCAGCACCGGCCCTCCCCTCCCCCGCGCGGTTCGTGCCCAGGACGCGGAACACCCACCGGTGGACGGTGTAGAGCGCCACCGACAGCACGACGTTGACGACGGCGACCACACAGGCCGCCGGGTAGTCGAAGGTCACGATCCCCTTGGTGTGCACGAGCATCGGCAGCGTGATCACGTCCTTGGCGCCGACGAACAGCACGATGCCGAACTCGTTCATCGTCATCAGCAGGGTCAGGCAGGTCCCGGAGGCCAGCGCCGGCCACGCCTCGGGCAGCACGACCTGGCGCAGCACCCGCCATGGCCGGGCGCCCAGGCTGGCCGCGACGTCCAGCTGCGCCGACGGGACCTGGGCGAACGCGGCCAGCACCGGGCGCATCACGAACGGCGTGTAGAAGGTGACCTCGGCGAGCAGCACGCCCCACGGGCCGTAGAGGAAGTCGACCGGCCCGCCGGCCCCGCCGCCGAGCGCCGCGTTGAGGACGCCCGCGCTGCCGTAGAGGAACGTGAAGGACAACGCGATCAGGAACGAGGGGAAGGCGAGGACCGCGTCGACCACCCGGGAGACGACCCTGGCGCCGGGGAACGGGGTGAACGCGAGCACCAGAGCCAAAAAGGTGCCGAGCAGCACGCACCCCGCCGTGGCGCCGACCGACAGCAGCACGGTGCGGCCGAGGGCTGCGGTGAACTCCGGCGAGGTCACCACGTGGCGCCAGACCGCGAGCCCGACCTCGCCGGACTCGCTCACCAGCGACTGCCGGACCACCAGCGCGAGCGGGTAGCAGAAGAAGCCGAGCACCACGAGCATCGGCGGCGCCAGCCACAGCAGGGGCGCCCAGCGGCGGCGTTCCCGCTCCCGCGGCGCGGTGGCGGCCACGGGCGCGGCGACGGCCGTCATGCGCCCGCTCCCGCCGGCACGAGCGGGCAACCGTCCGGAATGGACACTCCCACCCGCTCGCCGACCGCGGGGAGGCCGTCCACTGTGGACACATCGGCGCGCAGGCGCGACCCGTCGTCCAGCTCCAGCTCCAGGCGGAAGCCGGTGCCCCGCCACTGCACCCCGAGCAGCCGGGCCGGCAGGCCCGCGTCCGCCCGCACCTCGACCCGGTGCGGGCGGACGCCGAGGGCGACCGGCGTGCCGGCGGGCAGCGGGCCGGTGGGCTCGGCCCGCAGCTCCGCGCCGGCCAGCCGCACGGTGGCCAAACCATCGGCACGGACAGTGCCGTCGCTGCCGTCACTGCCCTCGGGCGCGGCCGCGACCAGCTCGACCGGCAACAGGTTGGCCGCGCCCAGGAACGACGCGGTGAACTCGGCACGCGGCCGGTGGTAGAGCTGGGCCGTGGGGCCGACCTCCACCAGCCGCGCGTCCCGCATCACCGCGACCCGGTCGGCCAGCGCCAACGCCTCGCCCTGGTCGTGCGTCACGTACACCATGGCGGTGTCGGGCAGCTCCCGCCGCAGCCGCAGCAGCTCGGCCAGCATCTCCTCGCGCAACGCGGCGTCGAGCGCGGACAGCGGCTCGTCGAGCAGCAACACGGGCGGGCGGATCGCCAGCGCCCTGGCGATCGCGACCCGTTGCTGCTGACCACCGGACAACTCGCGCGGGTAGCGGCGCCGGTAGTCGGCCATGCCGACCATCGCCAGCACCTCGGTCACCCGCTGCTCCACCTCGCGCCGGGGCATCCGGCGGGCGCGCAGGCCGAACGCGACGTTGTCGGCCACCCGCATGTGCGGGAAGAGCGCGTAGTTCTGCACCACGACCCCGAGGCCACGCCGGTGCGGTGGCGCGTCGGTGACGTCCACACCGGACAGCAGCACGCGCCCCGAGTGCGGCCGCACGAACCCGGCGACCGCCTTCAACGCGGTGGACTTGCCCGAGCCGGAGGGGCCGAGCAGGGCGAGCGCCTCGCCCCGCCCGACCACCAGGTCCAGCTCGCGCAGGGCCACCGTCCGTCCGAAGTGGACGGACACCCCGCGCAGCTCGACGGCGGGCGCGGTCACCGGCCGACCGCCTTGGCGTAGGCCGCCAGGTCGGCGTCCAGCCGGCCAAGCACCCGGTCCCAGTCCGGCTGCCAGATCTCCACGTCGCGCAGCACCTCGTCGAGCTGGCCGGCGATCTCGCCCTCCGGCCTGACGTCGGCGCGGGCCGGCCGGCCGTACGCCTCGGCCACCGTCTTCTGCACCTCGGCGGAGAACAGGAAGTCCAGCAGCTTCCGCCCGTTGTCCGCGTGCGGGGCGTTGCCGGCCAGGCCGGCGACGTACGGCAGCGCGAACGTGGAGCGCTTCCCGGCCGCGTCGGCCGGGAAGAAGATCCGGAAGTTCGACCGGTCCCGGTTGATCGTGGCCAGGTTCATCTGGACGTCGCCGTTGGCCACCAGGATCTCGCCCTTGGCCACCTTCGGCTGGAGCTTGCCGGTGGACGAGGACGGCCCGACGTTGTTGGCCTCCAGCTTCGCCAGGTAGTCCAGCGCGCCCTGCTCGCCGAGCACGTGCTGGAGCTGGAGCAGCACCGCGGTGCCGTCCCCCGCCTGGCCCGGCGTGGAGTACTGGACCTTCTTGCGGAACCGGGGGTCGAGCAGGTCGTCCCAGGTCCGCGGCGCCGGGTTCGCCAGCTCGGGGTTGTGGATGAACGCGAGGTAGTTGTTGACCACGGCGGCGTAGCGGCCCTGCGGGTCCCTGAGCGCGACGTGCTCGACGCCCGGGGGCCGGTACTCGGCCAGCAGCCCCTGCTGGGCGGCGCGCTGGACGAACGGCGGCAACGTGACGACCACGTCCGCCTGGGGGTTCGCCCGCTCCTTCTCCAGCCGGGAGACGACCTCGCCCGAGCCGGCCTCCACGACCTGCACGGTGATCCCGGTCCGCTCGCGGAACTCGGCGAACCGCTTGCCGTACCAGTCGGCCAGGCCGTCGGCGGTGTAGAGCACGACCTTCCGCTCGTCCCCGCCGCCGCCCGCGGTGCCCCCGCACCCGGCGACGAGCGAGACGACGGCGGTGAGCGCGGCGGCGACGGCGATGCGCGACCAACGTCGCATGGGAGTCCTTTCCGCGGAGTCTGACTGTTCGGTCTGTTCGGTCTGATCGGTGGCGGTCAGCGCTGGCGCTGGTCGAGCAGGGCGGGCAGGTCCCGGACCGAGTCCAGGACGTGGGTGGCGCCGGCGGCGGTCAGCTCCGCCTCGACGCCCGCGCCGGTGAGCACCCCGACCGCGAGCGACGCGCCGGCGCGCAGGGCGCTGAGCACGTCCGACGGGGTGTCCCCGACGACGGCGACGGCGCGCACGTCGCTGACGCCCAGCCGCAGCACGGCGGTGAGCACCAGGTCGGGGTGGGGTCGGCCGCGGCCGGCGTCGGCCGGGGTGAGCGCGAGGTCGGCGAGGTCCCGCCAGCCCAGCGCGGCCAGAATCGCGTCCTGGGTGGGCCGGGCGAACCCGGTGGTGAGGGCGACCTTCAGCCCGCGACCGCGCAGGGCCCTGATCGTCTCGGCCGCCCCCGGCACCTCGGCGCAGTGCCCGGCGGTCACGAGCTCCGCGTAGGCGGCCTCGAACACCGTGTTGGCGCGCTGCGCGGCGGCCTCGTCGGGCAGCACCGCGCGGAACACCTCGATCTTGGACTGGCCCATGGTGCGGCGGACATAGTCCAGCGCGGCGTCGAGGTCGGCCGCGCCGGCCTCGGTCAGCGCGCGCGACGCCGCCCGCTCGACCAGGCCGTCGTCCAGCACGGTGGTGCCCGCCATGTCCAGCACGACGAGCTCGACGGGTGGGGTGCTCACAGTCCGACCTCCTCGGCGGTCCGCTCGGCGATCGCGGGCGAGCAGGTCATGCCCCGCCCGCCGGGTCCGGTGACGAGCCAGGCGTTGTCCGCGACGCGCTCGCGGTGCACGACCTCACCGGTGTCCAGGCACTGCGCGTAGACCCCGGCCCAGCGGTGGCGGACCGGCGGCAGCGGGCGGCCGAGCACGTCCTCGGCGACCCGCCGGAGGTGCTCGTAGGGCTCCTCGACCACGTCGAACGGGAACGGCTCGGCGTAGCCGTGGGTGTCGCCCACGGTCAGGCCGCCGTCGGCGCGCTGCACCATCAGCAGCTGCATCGCGTGCTCGGCTGCGACGGCCGGCTGGGGCTGGGACGCGGCGAGGGCGTCCAGCTCGACCCCGCGGTAGGCGGGGTAGTAGCGGAGGCTGTCGCCGTCGGCGACGGACGTGGTCAGCCGCTCGCCCAGCGGCTCGGTCTGCATCATCTGGAGGCGGACCCGCCGCACCGGCACCTCGCCGGCGATCTCGCGGACGAGGCCGGACAGCGTCGCGCCGGTGCACAGCACGACGAGGTCGGCGCCGTGGTGGTCGCCGTGGTCATCCCGCACTCCGCGGCCGTCCACGGCCCGCGCCTCGCGGCCGGGCAGCCACGTGTAGCGCCCGCTCTCCGCCAGGTGCGCCCGCAACGCCGGCTGCGCCACCCTGGGCTCCACCGCGGCGTCGCGCTCGCACCACAGCGCGCCGAGGAAGTCGCCGCGCAGCGCCGGGTTCAGCACCCGGGCCCCGCCCGCGTCGACCAGCCGGGTCCCCCGGGCCGCCGCGTCCGGCCGGGCCGCGAACGCCTCGGCGACCGCCAGCTCCGCCGGGGTCCGCAGCACGGTCAGCGACCCGTTCGCGCGGAACCCGAGCCCGGGGACCCGCTCGCCGAGCTGGGACCACAGCTCGCGCGCCCGCAGAGCCGTGTCCAGTTCGGGCCCGGTCGCCCGGCCGCTGACCCAGACCAGGCCGAAGTTGCGCACCGACGCGCCGCGCGCCTCGGGCTCCCGTTCCAGGTGGATGACCTCGTGGCCCCGCAGGACCGCCTGCCAGGCGTGCATGGTGCCGAGGACACCGCCGCCCACTACCGCTACTCGCACGCCGGGAACGCTCGTCGGGCGCGGCGACGGCCCCGTGTCCGCCACCGGAACGCCAGGTGAACCGGCGCGAAAAGTTGGACTAGACGTGTTATGTACTCGTAACAAATCGGACCGTAATCACCGCACGTCATCGACCGGTTCTACTCAGTGACCCAATATCTCTCAGCGTTCGTTCGTTCGACGTTGAGGTAGCACCGGCAACGCCCCGGACCCACCCGGGTCCGGGGAGTGAGCCCGTCAGGTGACGCCCCGTTCAGCTGTCGGCGCGCAGGCGGGTGACGAAACTGAAGCGGTCACCGCGGTAGAGGGAGCGCACCCGCTCGATGGGGACTCCGTGCGGGTCGAACGACACCCGGTGCAGCAGCAGCATCGGCAACGCCGGGTTCGTGCCGATCAACAACGCCTCCCTGGGCGTGGCGAGCACGGTCTCCAGGCGCTCCTCGGCCTCGGCGAACACCACCCCCCGCCGTTCCCGCAGGTACGCGTAGAGCGACGTGGTCGGGTCGAACTCCTCGACCAGCCCGGGGAACCGCCGCTCCGGCAGGTAGGTCGACTCCAGGCCGACGCGGGCGCCGTCGGCGAGCAGCACCCGCTCCAGGTGCGCCACGGTGTCCCCGCGCTCGATCCGCAGCTCCTCGGCCAGGCCGTCGTCGGCCGCGAGGCGCTCGATCGTGATCGCCGTGCGCCCGGGGGCCACGCCCTGTCGACGCATGCCCTCGGTGTAGCTGACCAGCGCCAGCGGCTGCACGAGCTTGGGCGGCGCGACGAAGGTTCCGCTGCCCTGCCGGCGGCGCAGCCGGCCCTCCAGCACCAGCTCGCCCACCGCCTGCCGCAGGGTCACCCGCGACACCCCGAACCGTTCGGCGAGCTCCCGCTCCGCCGGCAGCGCCGCGCCCTCCCCCAGCTCCGCCACCAGGTCCAGCAGTCGCGCCTTGACGGCGTAGTAGCGCGGAATCCGCCCGTGTTCGGGAATCCCCGCGCGCACCGGCTCGCCCGCGCGGTGCCGCGAAGGTCGCTCGTCCACAGCGCGCACAGTAGGCACCCGACGTGACTCCATGATCACCACCCCCGAGGGCCGTCGGCCACCAGACGGCGGCGACGGGGTTCACCGGTCAGCCCAGCGGCCACGACCAACAGCACCAACGCCCCCGCCGACCATCGGAGGACGTGCCGTTCCCCCGCGTCGTCCGTCAGGTCGGACACCCTCCGCGGCGCGAGGACGCCGCCCGGGTCCTCCACCACTTCCACGCGGTCCCCCGGCGCGTGGCGGGCTCCGCCGGGTGGGGACAGCGGTCGGGGGAGCTCGCTGCCGTCCGGCCGCCGCACGCGGTAGTGCGGCGCGCACTTCGCGCGGCCCGGCTCGCAACTCGACTCCACGACGGTCACGGTGACCCGCGCGCCGTGGTCCCGCAGGCGCGCGTGGGCGACCTCGGGGCAGACGACGAGCAGGGCGACTCCGGCCAGCAGCACCGGGAGCACCGGCCAGCGCCGTTCCGCCATCGCCATCGACGCGAGCGCGGCGCCGACCGGCGTGACGACACCGAGCAGACCCGCCGCCGCCCACCAGCCGGAGCCGCCGAGCGCGAACCCGAACCCGACCGCGACGTAGAGCGCGGTCAGCGCCCCGAGCAGGCCGACGACCCGCACCGCGACCCACGCCCATCCCGTCCGGCGCAGCATCGGGCGGGGCGCGCGGGCCGCCACCGCCCGCGCCCGGCGTCGCCGGGCCTTCCGCGCACGGCCCACGACGTCACCGCAGCCGGCGGGGTCCGGTGTCCGGACGCGAGGGCGGGTGGCCGAGCGTGACGCGGGCGCTGGTCACGGCGGCGCCGGCCGGCGAGGCCAGCACCGGCTCCAGCGCCAGCGACCGGACCTCGGGCAGGTCCTCGGCCAACGTCGCCACCCGCAGCACCAGGTCCTCCAACGCGGCCAGGTCGGCCGGCTCCGCGCCCCGGTACCCGGTCAGCAGCGGCGCGGCCTTGGGCGCGCGGACCAGCGCGGCGGCGTCCACGTCGGACAGCGGGACCGCGCGGTAGGCGCGGTCGCCCAACAGGTCGCTGACCACCCCGGAGAGCCCGAACGAGACCAGCGTGCCGAACGAGGGGTCGTCCTGGAGGCCGATCAGGCAGGACAGGCCCTTGGGGGCCATGGTCTGCACGTAGACCTCGTCCACACCGGACACCTCGCGCAGCGCGGAGTAGGCGGCGCGGACGGCGTCCGGCGAGTTCAGGTCCAGCCGCACGCCGACGAGGTCGCTGCGGTGCCGCAGCCGGGCGCTGGTGGACTTCACCGCGACCGGGTAGCCCAGCTCGCCGGCCGCGGCCAGCGCGTCGTCCACAGTGGACACCACGCGGAACGGGACGACGTCGATGCCGTAGCAGGCCAGCAGCCGCACCGTCGCGTCGTCGGTGAGCCGCCGCTCACCCCGCACCCCGGTCATCCACTCGTCCACCAGGGCGCGCGCCTCGGCCTCGCGGATGCCGCCGTCCGGCCGCACGAAGTGCCCCTGCGGCGCGGAGCGCCAGCGGGCGTAGCGGGTCACCCTCGCCAGGGCCAGCACCGCCCGCTCCGGGCTCGGGTAGGACGGGACCGAGCCCGGGCCGGGCGAGCCGTCCGGGCCGGGCACCGCCAGCTCGGCGGGCACGCCCTCGGCGGCGAGGAACGTCGAGACCACCGGCTTGTGCGCGACGGTGGAGCCGCCGCGCGACGCCTCGCGCAGGGCGCGCGCGTACGCCTTGCCCGGCACGGCCAGCGGCGGCACGAACACGACGACGAGCGCGTCGACGTCGTCCCGGCTGGCGACCCTGCGCACGGCGGCGGCGAACTCCTCGGGCCCGGCGGAGGAGCCGACGTCGACCGGGTCGCAGGCCAGCTCCAGGTCGGCGGCCAACGCGGCGTCGGCGGCCAGCACGCCCAACGCGGTGGAGTTGCCCACGATCGCCACCCTCGGACCGGCCGGCAGCGGCTGGTGGGCCAACAGCAGCGCGGTGTCGAACAACTGCGCCAGCGACTCCACCCTGATCACGCCGGCCTGCTCGAACAACGCCTGCACGCTGGCCTCGTCGACCGGCACGCCGGTCGCGGCGAGCGCCGGGCTGATCGCGTGCCGGCCCGACTTGACCGCCACGATCGGCTTGCTGCGGCCCAGCCGCCTGGCCAGCCGGGCGAACTTGCGCGGGTTGCCGAAGGACTCCAGGTAGAGCAGCACCACGTCGGTCGCCGGGTCGGTCTCCCAGTACTGCAACAGGTCGTTGCCGGAGACGTCGGCCCGGTTGCCGGCCGAGACGAACGTGGACAGGCCGAGGCCGCGCTCGGCGGCGGCGGCCAGGATCGCGATGCCCAGCGCGCCGGACTGCGAGAAGAAGCCCACCCGCCCGCGCCCCGGCAGCACCGGCGCCAACGTGGCGTTGAGCCGGACCTCCGGGTCGGTGTTGGCCACCCCCAACGCGTTCGGCCCCACCACCCGCATGCCGTGCGCCCTGGCCTCGGCGACCATCCGGCGCTCCGCGGACAGCCCGCCGGGGCCGGTCTCCCCGAACCCGGAGGTGACCACGACCAACGCCTTGACCCCCTTGGCCAGGCAGGCGTCCATGACCTCGTCCACCCCGGCCGCCGGCACGGCGACCACCGCCAGGTCCACCGCGTCCGGGATGTCCAGCACCGACGGGTAGGCCCGCACGCCGCGCACCGACCGGTGTTCGGCGTTGACCGGGTAGACCGGCCCGGCGAAGTTGGCGCCCAGCAGGTTGCGCAGCACCGCGTGGCCGATCTTGGACTGGTCGGTCGAGGCGCCGATCACCGCGACCGAGCGCGGGTGCAGCAGGTTGTGCACGCTGCGCGCCTCGGCCGCCTGCTCCCTGGCCCTGGCCACCGCCAGCGACTCCTCGGTGGGGTCGATGGCGAACTCCAGGTGCACCACGCCCTCCTCCATGGCCCGGCTGACCTGGTAGCCCGCGTCCCGGAACACCCGCACCATCTGGGTGTTCTCCGCCAGCACCTCGGCCACGAACCGGCCGAGCCCGCGCTCCCGCGCCGCCGCGGCCAGGTGCTCCAGCAGGATCGACCCGAGGCCCCGCCCCTGGTGGGTGTCCTCCACCACGAACGCGACCTCGGCCGAGTCGCCGCCGCCGAGCCGGTCGAACCGCCCCACCGCGACGATCTCGTCGCCCAGCAGGGCCACCAGCGCGACCCGGTCGCGGTGGTCGACGGTGGTGAACCGCCGCACGTCCCGCTGGGGCATGCGCGGGTACGGGCCGAAGTACCGCAGGTAGCGCGTGCGCTCGCTGAGCCGCCCGTGGAAGGCCACCAGCCGCTCGGCGTCGTCCGGGGTGATCGGCCGCACGTGGGCGGTGCCGCCGTCGGACAGCACGACGTCGGCCACCCAGTGCCTCGGGTAGTCGTACGGGTCGGGCCGCGGCGCCGGCGGCGCCGCGGCGTCCGTGACGTTGTCGGTCACACCGTCCACACCGGACTCCAGGTCTGCGCGCGGCGCTCAGTCGCGCGGGTCGTCGGGGTCGAGGCCGTGCAGCGGGAACACCGCCCGCCGCGTCTGCCGGACGGCGTTGTCCAGCGGCGTGCCGGTGCTCCCGTCCCACGGTTGGAACCCGGGGTCCCCGTCCGTGCCGGCACTGCCCGTGCTGGCACTGCCCGCGCCCACCCTGTCGGTCATGGCGGACGGCAGCGGCACGTGCGGCGCCAGCGGCGCGGCGTGCGCCATCCAGTCCGCCGGAACCGGCCGGTTCGGGTCCAGGTCCCGGCCCAGCACCGTGGCCAGCAGGTGGGTCCACGACCTCGGGACCACCCGGAACAGGGAGTATCCGCCACCGCCCAGCACCAGCCAGCGCCCGTCGGCGTGGGTGTCGGCCAGCTCACGCAGCGCCCGGTAGATCGCCCGGTGTCCGTCGACCGACAGGGCGAGGTCGGCCAGCGGGTCGTCACGGTGGGTGTCCGCTCCGCACTGCGTGACCAGCACCTGCGGCCGGAACGCGGCCAGCAGCGAGGGCACGACGGCGTGGAAGGCGCGGAGCCAGCCGGCGTCGCCCGTGCCGGGGGGCAGCGCCAGGTTGACCGCGGTGCCCTCCGCGCCCTCGGCGCCCAGCTCGGTCGGGTAGCCGGTGCCCGGCCAGAGCGTCATCGGGTGCTGGTGGAGCGAGACGGTGAGGACCCTTGGATCGGCGAAGAACGCCGCCTGCACGCCGTCGCCGTGGTGCACGTCGACGTCGACGTAGGCGACCCGCTCCACGCCCTGGTCGAGCAGCCAGGCGATGGCCACGGCGCAGTCGTTGTAGACGCAGAACCCGGCGGCGTGGTCGGCCATGGCGTGGTGCAGGCCGCCGGCCAGGTTCACCGCGCGCCGCGTCGCCCCGGAGACGATCTGCCGAGCCGCGGCGATCGAGCCGCCGGCGATCAACGCGGACGCCTCGTGCATCCGGTCGAATACGGGGTTGTCCCCCGTGCCCAGCCCGTGCCCGGGGTCCCAGCCCGCCGTGGGCGCCGCCCGCACCGCGGCCAGGTAGCCGGGGGTGTGGACGCGTTCCAGCTCGTCGTCGGTCGCCGGCCGCGGCGACACCGGCTCCACGTCGTCCAGCAGGCCGAACGCCGTGGCCATCCGCATGGTCAGGTCCAGCCGGACCGGGTCGAGCGGGTGGTCCCCGCCCAGGTCGTAGTCGAGGAACGCCGCGTCCCACACGATCGCCGCCCGAGCACCCATGGCGAGAACCTACCCGCGCGCCGCCGGACCACGGGGCACTTTCGGACTTCGGCGCAGGTGACGGGACCCGGCGTCGGGGACGGGACCGCGGGGGTCAGCCGGGTTGGTCCCCGGTGGCGGCGGGGCGGTCCGGGTCGGCGGACCAGTGCGACCACGACCCGGCGTAGAGCGCGGCCGGCCGCTCCGGTGTGGACAGCCCGGCCACCTCCAACGCCAGCAGGACCGAGCAGGCCGTCACGCCAGAGCCGCAGTACGCGCCGACCTCGTCGCCGTCACCGACGCCCAGCGCCGTGAACCGCTCCCGCAGCTCCTCGGCGGACCGCCACCGCCCGGTCTCCCCGTCCACGTGCTGCCCGAACGGGGCGTTGCGGGCGCCGGGCACGTGCCCGGCGCGCGGGTCGACCGGCTCGACGTCGCCCCGGTAGCGCTCGGGGGCGCGGGCGTCGAGCAGAACGCCCCGCCTGGCCAGCTCGGCCGCCTGGTCGGCGTCGAGCACGGGCAGGGCTCCCGGCCGGACCACGAGGTCGCCCGGCTCCGGACGCGGCTCGTCCGTGGTCACCGGCCACCCCTCGGCCACCCACGCGGTGTAGCCGCCGTCGAGGACCGCCACCGGCTCGTGGCCCGCCCACCGCAGCAGCCACCACGCCCTGGCGGCCACCGAGCCGTCAGCCGTGTCGTAGATCACGACCGGATGGTTCTCGCGCACCCCGGCCCGGCGCAGCACCGCCTGGAGGTCGGCGGGGTCGGGCAGCGGGTGGCGACCGGAGCGCGGTCCCGGCGGCGCGGCCAGCTCGGTGTCCAGGTCGACGAACACCGCGCCCGGCAGGTGCCCGCGCTCGTAGTCCTCCCGCCCGGGCGGACCGCCCAGTCGCCAACGCACGTCCAGCAGCACGGGGGGACGCCCGGCGGCCAGCGCCTCGGCCAGCTCGGCGGGAGTGATCAGGGCAGCCACGCGGGCCATCCTGCCGGCTCGCGCCGCCGCCCCCAACCCCTGTCACCCCCTTGTCGCCGACCCGTCGGCGAGTGACGTTCCCCGCACCGCCACCGACCTGCCCACCAGCGTTGCGCCGCTGGTCACGCGGTGCGCGTCACGCTGTCGGCGGAGGCGACTAACATCGCAGGTGACGAAGGGGAACCGGTTGTGAACGACCTCATCGACACCACTGAGATGTACCTCAAGACGATCTACGAGCTTGAGGAGGAAGGCGTCGTCCCGCTGCGCGCCCGGATCGCCGAGCGACTGGGCCAGAGCGGGCCGACCGTGAGCCAGACCGTGGCGCGCATGGAGCGGGACGGGCTGCTCGTGGTCGCCGACGACCGGCACCTGGAGCTGAGCGAGTCGGGCCGGGCCCGAGCGGTCGCGGTGATGCGCAAGCACCGGCTGGCCGAGCGCCTGCTGGTGGATGTCATCGGACTGGAGTGGGAACACGTGCACACCGAGGCGTGTCGGTGGGAGCACGTGATGAGCGAGGCGGTCGAGCGCAAGCTCGTCCAGCTCCTCGGCCATCCCACGACCTCGCCGTACGGCAACCCCATCCCGGGGCTGGACGAACTGGGCGTCGGCGAGCCGGCTCCGCCGCTGGACGCCGAGCTGCGCCGGCTGGACGAGGTGGCGCGGGGCGGTGGCGGCCCGGTGGAGATCTGCCGGATCGCCGAGCACGTGCAGCTCGACCCCGAGCTGATGGCCCAGCTCAGGCAGGCCGGCGTGGTGCCGGGCGGGCGGGTCACCGTCGCCGGCAACGGCGACCCGGCGAGCGCGGTCGACGTCCGGGGCGAGGAGAACGACGCGCGGATTCCTCCCGACATCGCGCACGCCGTCCTGGTGCGCGCCCGGTGAGGCCGGGCCAGCGGGCCGCGGCGGCCTTCGCCGCGGAGCACGGCCACGCGCCCGACGGCGTGTGGTCGGCCCCGGGCCGGGTGAACCTCATCGGTGAGCACACCGACTACAACGACGGGTTCGTGCTGCCGTTCGCGTTGCCGCACCGGACCGCCGCGGCGGTCCGCCGGCGGGACGACGGGACGCTGACGGTGGCCACCCTGGGCGAGGACGGTCAGCTCCGGCGGGCCGAGCCGCTCGCGCTGGCCGAGGTGGCGCCCGGCGGGGTGAGCGGCTGGGCCGCCTACCCGGCGGGCGTGGCCTGGGCGCTGCGCGCCGCCGGCGTGCCGGTGCCCGGCGCGGACGTCGTGATCGCCAGCGACGTGCCCACCGGCGCGGGCCTGTCCTCCTCGCACGCGCTGGAATGCGCGGTCGCGCTGGCGCTGCTCGGCCTGGCCGGGCTCTCGCCGGGCGGGACGGACTCGGCGGGCACAGCGGACGCGCCCGACCTGGACCAGGTCGCGCGTTGGGTGCAGCGCGCGGAGAACGACTTCGTCGGCGCGCCGACCGGCCTGCTGGACCAGACCGCGTCGCTGCGGTGCGCCAGCGACCACGTGCTGTTCCTGGACGTGCGGTCCGGGCACGGCGACCAGGTCCCGTTCGACGCCGCGCGCGACGAGCTGGCGGTGCTGGTGATCGACACCAGGGCGAGCCACTCGCTCAGCGAGTCCGGCTACGGCGACCGCCGGCGGGGCTGCGAGCGGGCGGCCGAGCTGCTCGGCGTGCCGGCCCTGCGGGACGTCAGCGTCGAGGCGCTGCCGGCCGCGACGGACCGGCTGCCCGAGGAGCTGCGCCCGCTCGTGCGGCACGTCGTGACCGAGAACGAGCGGGTGCTGACCACCGTCGCCGCGCTGCGCGCCGGCCGACTGGCCGAGGTGGGCCCGCTGCTCACCGCCTCGCACGCGAGCCTGCGGGACGACTACCGCGTCTCGTGCCCGGAGCTGGACCTGGCGGTCGAGACCGCCCTGAGCACGGGCGCGCTGGGCGCGCGGATGACCGGCGGCGGGTTCGGCGGCTCGGCGATCGCGCTGGTGTCCACCGCCAAGCTCGACGCCGTCGAGCAGGCCGTGACCGAGGCGTACGCGGCGCGGGGGTTCACCGCGCCCCGGCTGTTCACCGCGGCGCCCTCGGCGGGCGCCGGCCGGGACGAGTGACGCCCGGGGGCGCGTGAGCCCCGCCGACGGCGCAGGGGAACAATCCCGTCGGCCCACCGACGCGGTGGGGTCGACAGGGTCTCGACAGGGAACCAGGACAGGGGAAGGCGGGAATCGGGCGTGAAGCTGCTCGTGACGGGCGGGGCGGGCTACGTCGGCAGTGTGTGCGCGGCGCGGCTGCTGGAAGCCGGGCACGAGGTGGTCGTGCTGGACGACCTGTCCACCGGCCACGCCGACGCGGTGCCCGAGGGGTGCCGCTTCGTGCAGGGCGACGTCGGCGACGTGGCCGGGCCGCTGCTGGCGGAGGGCTTCGACGGCGTGCTGCACTTCGCCGCCAAGTCCCTGGTGGGCGAGTCCATGCAGGACCCCGCCAAGTACTGGCAGGGCAACGTGGTGACGTCGCTGCGGCTGCTCGACGCCATGCACGAGAACGGCGTGCACCGGCTGGTGTTCTCCTCGACGGCGGCGACCTACGGCGAGCCGGAGCAGTCGCCGGTCAGGGAGACCGCGCCGACCCGGCCGACGAACACCTACGGCGCCACCAAGCTGGCCATCGACCAGGCGATCACCTCCTACGCGGCGGCGCACGGCCTGGCCGCGACGAGTCTGCGGTACTTCAACGTGGCCGGCGCGTACGGCCGGTTCGGCGAGCGGCACACGGTGGAGACCCACCTGATCCCGATCGTCCTGCAGGTCGCGCTGGGCCAGCGCGAGCAGGTGCAGATCTACGGCGAGGACTGGCCGACCGAGGACGGCACCTGCGTGCGGGACTACATCCACGTGCTCGACCTGGCCGAGGCGCACCTGCTCGCGCTGGAGACCTCGGTGCCCGGCCGGCACCGGATCTACAACCTGGGCAACGGCACCGGCTTCTCGGTCCGGCAGGTGATCGAGACCTGCCGGGCGGTCACCGGCCACCCGGTGCCGGCCGCCGTCGCCCCGCGCCGGGCCGGGGACCCCGCGGTGCTGGTCGCCTCCAGCGAGCAGGTCCAGCAGGACCTCGGCTGGAAGCCGCAGCGCCCGGACCTGACCGACATCGTGCGCGACGCCTGGGAGTTCACCCGCGCCCGACAGGGCGCCTGAGCGCCGCGCGGACGTCCGGCACGTCGCGGGCCTTCTCGTCCCCCGGGGCGGGAGAGGCCCGCGACGCGTGTCGGCCTCCGGCCGAAGCGCTCACGGACTTCGGGACCGGGCACGACGTCGGGCTGGTCGCACGCTGGTGAGCAGTGGTTCTCCGCTGCGGCGCGGTGAAGTCACCACGAGTCGTCCTCCTCGATCAGGGTTCGGGCGTCGGTCGCGGCGTCCGCGGCCAGGACGGCGACCCTGGCCGGCGGCACGCCGATCTGCAGCGCCGTCCGCAGCAGCGTGGCGACCCGGTGGCCGGGGCACGCCTCCTCGGCGACCTCGACCGCGATCCCGGCCAACGCGCCGTCCCCGCGCACGTACGAGGAGATCGCGAGCAGGCTCGCCGGCTCGGCCCGTTCCGGCGGTGGGGTCGCCCTGACCAGCCCGAGCCAGAGCCGTTCGGCGGCCAGGCCCTCGTCGCCGGCGCCCCAGGACAGGCAGGCGTCGCGGACCCTCGGGTCGGACAGGGCCACGGCCAGGCGCACCACGGTCTCGTCGTCGAGCGCCAGCCGCCCGTCGGCGAACGCGCGCACGGCCTGGCGCACGGTCGTGAGGTCCCGGCGCGACGCCGCCGAGCCCGAGAGCGCCCGGTCCTGTTCGGCCCGCTCGCCGGCGGCCGTGAGCAGCGCCGAGCGCCGGGCCATCGTCTCGGCGTCCTCGGGGACGAGCTGGGCGGCGAGCTCCTCCCTCGTGCCGAAGGTGACCCAGCCGGCCACCGCCGCAGCGGCCGCGGTCGCGGTGGTGGCCGGGTCGGGCACCGTGCCGGCGCAGGCCGGCTCGTGGTAGCAGCACCACGGCGCGCCCGCGTTGATCTCCGGGGTCCACAGGGAGTGCAGGACGGGCACGCCGCCGCCGTCGAGGACCCGGTCGACCACCGCGACCAGTTCCCGACCCGGCAGGTGGACCGGCGGGTCGGCGCTGCCACCCCCGACGACGAGGAGGAACACCGCCCGGGTGCGGTGGCTGAGCAGGGGCTGGAGCAGTTGCTCCGCGAGGTCGCGGTGGTGCTCGGCGGGGACGAGGTCGGTACGCAGGCAGACGCCGAGGCGTTTCGGCTCGTCCCCGCCGATCGTGACCAGCACGAGTGATTCCTCGGGGTGGAACCCGAGCAGGTGGGGCACGGCGGCGACGAGTTCGCCGGGGTCGCGGAGCTGGATGCGGGAGTGCGGCGGCGTGGTCATGGCACGACGATCGCGGTCCTCGCCGGCGGGGCCAAGCCGGCGGCGTCGGGCCTGTGGACAACTCGGGAGCGCCGGCCGGATCGCGGTAGCCCGGTCAGGCGATGTGGACAACTGGCCCGCTTCCGGGGCCGCGAACCGCGTTCCTGTCCGCCCCCGCTGCTACAGTGCCGCGCCCCGTGCCGCGCCCCGTGCGGTGCCGCCGGCCGTCAGCGCACCCCGCCAGCCAGCCCCGTCAGCGCACCTCGACCGGAGCCGTGGCCCGCGCGCCGTTCACCTCGACGGTGAGCTCGGCCCTGCCGTGGCGCAGGGCCACCAGCCGGCCGGTCGCCGGGTCGAACGCGGCGACGTGGCGGGGCGTGGCCCCGGTGGCCGGGCCGACGTGCAGCTCGGGTGACCCGGACCAGCGCGCGGCCACCGGGTAGGCGACCGGCACCCGCCGCCCGCCCTGCGTCACCACCGCCCGCGCGTGGCCGCCCTCCCCGACCGCCATGCGACCGGGCGCGGTCAGCTCCAGCCGGTCGACGTGCGGGCGCTGCTCGACCCGGACGCCGTCCGCCGGGTCGACGCGCAGCAGCGACCAGCCGGTGAACCCGCCGTCCTCGGGAGCCGCCGCCGGCGCCTTCCCGGAGTTGCCGTTGATCAGGTGCGGGACGCCGTCGACGCGGCTGGCGTGGAAGAGCCCGGCGTGCGCCGCGACCAGCGCCGTCGGCTTCCCCGTCGCGGCCCGGAACTCCGCCAGCCACCGGGTGAGCAGCTCCCCCTCCTTCGGGTCGCTCAGCTCCGAGGAGTCCGCCGGCCCGGGGTCGTCGACCGGGTGGTGCATGGCCACGACGAGCCCCCGCACGCCCGGGTCCGTGCGCGCGCGGTCCAGGGCGTCCCGGAGCATGCGGACCTGGTCGAACCCGCCCGCGCGGAGGGAGCCGAGCGAGGAGTCCAGCAGCACCAGCCGGGTGCCGCGCAGGTCGACGACCCGGTGCGTGTCGCCGAACTTCGCGCGGAACTCCGAGGTGTCGCCGGGGCCGTAGGTCTCGTGGTTGCCGGGCAGGTAGTGCCACGGCACCCGGTCGCCCAGTTCCTCGTCGATCACCCGCCTGGCCAGGGCGAAGTCGGCGGCGGTGCCCCGGTCCACCAGGTCCCCGTTGATCAGCACGACGTCCGGCCGGGCGGCGAGCGCCTCCCGGAAGGTGCGGCGGGCCTGGGCCACGAGCGGGCCGTCGGGGGCGTCCGCGGTGAACTGGGCGTCGCTGACCACGGCGACCCGCAGCGCCTCCGGCCGGGGCGGCAGGTCGCCGTTGGTGACGACCGCGGCGTCGCGGGGCGCGGGGTCGGTCGGGACGTCCAGCGGCGGCGCCGTGTGGGCCGTCAGGTCGTCCAGGACGATCCGGCCCTCGTACTGCCGGTTCCGGTCGGTCTCGACGACGTAGACGCGCTGGAGCCGCGGAGCGCCGGCGAGCCCGGTGGGGACGGGGGCGTCGACGTACCGCCAGCCCGTCCAGTCGACGGCGCGCGCGAGGTCGACGGTGGCGGTGGTGCCGGTGGCGTCGACCAGGGTCGTCCGGAGCCAGGCCCCGCGCCCGTCGCCGTTCACCCACACCCCGATCCGCTGGGTTCCGGCCGGGAGGGCCAGCGCGGGTTCGGCGTTGACGTAGGCGGCCCTGGTCGCCGTGGTTCCGGTCAGCCGGTAGTCGAGGGCGAGCCCGCCGCCGTCCCGTCCGTCCGCAGTGGACAGTCGGGCGCCGACGACCGACGGGTAGACGCTGGCCCGCCACTCCGCGAGTTTGTCCATTGTGGACACAACCTGTCGCCGGGTGCCCACGGTGACGCCGAACCGCGTGACCAGACCGCCGACCCTGGCCGTCACCACCGTCGCGCCGGACTCCGCCGCCGCGTCCACGACGAAGCCGTCGCGGTCCGGGCTGATCCGCACCACCTTCTGGTCGTAGTCGAGTTCGACGTCGGCGGGCTCGACCCAGGTGCCGAACCCGTCCGCGTCGTGCCCGAGCACGCGGAACCGGCCCCGCGCCCCCGGCCCGGACAGCGCCACGCGCCCGGTGTCGACACCGATCCTGGCCGGCGGCCCCAACACCGTCAGCTCGGCGCGCCCCTCGGTGCGGCCCCGCCCCGCCACGACCGCCGACCGGCCGGGCTTACCGGCGCGGAACACCGCGGTCTCGTGGTGGGGCTCCACCGTCGACGTCGCGGGGACGACCCGCCAGCGCGGCTCCGTCACCACCGGCCCGCCGACCTCGTCGTGGCCGTGCGCCACCATCCGACGCGTCAGGCCGGCGAGCACCCGCTCGGAGTCCGGGCCGGGCACGGCCGGCGCCACCCGGAACCCAGCGAGGCGCCCGCTGCCGCTCGCGGTGATCCCCAACCCGTTCGGGACCGGCCGTTCCCCTCCGTCCGACGGCGCGTTGTGGACGGTCACCGCGCTGTCGCCCGGCTGCCGCGCCAACAGGGTGGACGAGCCGCCGCCGTCGAGGTTCAACGCGGTCGCCGCACCGAGGGACCGCATCAGGCGGGCCAGCTCCAGCAGGGTCATCCCCCGGCTGTCCGCCTGCCGCCCGTCGACGGTCACCATCGTCATCCGCCGGCCGTCCGCCGAGAAGCCCACGGCGGTTCGGGGGTGCATCGCGGTGTCGTCCAGCCGCTGCACCACCCCGTCGCGCAGGAGGACCTGTCTGCCGCCCACGGCCACGTCGGTCGCCGCGTCGGTCCGGGGCTGGTACCGCACCCGCACGCGGTCGCCCTCCCGGACGGCCGCCAGCGCCTCGGCTCCGGCGTCCCGCGCGAGGACCAGCGTTCGCCCGGCGGCGACCGGCCCCTCCGCCGGCCGCCGGCGCACCGCGACCACCACGTCGTCCTGGAGTTCGAGCTCCACTGTGGACTGCGCGTCGCCCACGCTGGTCCGCCGGGACGCGCTCCCCCACAGCGCCGTGTAGAGGCCGACGCCGTTCTCCGCCACCACCGGAGAGTTGAGGTTGGTCGCGGTCACCTCACGACCGTCGGGCAGGGTGATCGCGCCCTGGAGGAACACCTCGGCCAGCCGGCCGAGCCGCTTGTGGTCGTCCACCGCGACAACCGCGTTGTGTCCCTGCGCGGGCCCGTGCACCATGCGGCCGTCCGCGACGCCGACGCCCAACGGCGCGCCGGTCGCGTTGATGTCGAAGAAGTCGCCGTTCACCCCGGCGATCGCGCCCGACGCCGCCGCCTGCTCCGACAGCGGGGCCCGCGCGGAGACCGCGGCCGGGCCGAGGTAGCGGGCGTGCAGCGCGGGCTGACCCAGGTCGACGGCCAGCGCGTCGCCGCGCACCCAGCCCCGGGGCGCGAACTGGTCGAACTGGGTGAGGGTGAGCCCGGGCGCGACGGCCGACTCGGTGCGGCCGGTCTCGATGCCGTCCTGGGCGACCGCGGCGGCCCGGAGCCGGGTCGGCGCGCTGAGCACCGACGCGCGCTCGCCGGAGGACCCCTCAGGGGCGTCCTCGACCGGACGGGGCCCCAGCGGCGCGTCGGCGGCCCGCGCCGGCGCGGCGACCAGCGCCGACGCCGTGAGGGCGGTGAGCAGGAGTGTGGCGAGCCGGCCCGACATCAGCGCCTCCCCGAGACGAGGTCGACCTCCCGAAAACGGCTGACCCGATCAGACCGCCTCCGGGTGACGACTGACCAGCCGGGAAGGTGAACGGCACCCGAACGGTCCCGCGCCAGCACGCGTCGCGCCCCGACCGAACGACCGGACCCGAACAACCGCGCTCGAACAACCGGGCTCGAACAACCGGGCCCGGACAACGAGACCCGGGCACGACCGCGCCCGCGTCGCGGGGAAGGGGCGACGCGGGCGCGGTGGCCTGTCCGGGAACAGGCGGGGATCAGGCGGGGATCAGCCGACGGAGCGGAACAGCTTCCAGGGCCCGCCGACGACCGGCAGCACCAGGCGCGTGCTGGAGACGTCCACGGTCACGCCCGCGCCCGGCTTCGGCCGCAGCGTGAAGTCGTGGTCGCTGGACAGCACGACCAGGCCGAGCCGGTGGCCGGCCTTCAGCACGTAGTCGTCGGGCTGCATCTCGACCCCGACGCGGTACCACTGGCCGGGGCGGATCGGCTGCGTGTGACCGGCGTCGTGCCGGTTCTGCGGGTCGGCCCAGCCCCGCGTGATCACGTGGGTCGAGCCGTCCGGCGCGCGGTCCACGAGCAGGGCGGTGACGTTGGCCGCCGGCCGGTCGAAGGACAACCGGGCGTCGACCTTGGTGGTGCCGCTGACCCGCAGGTCGGCCCTGGCCGGCTCGGAGAGGTAGGCCAGCCGGTGGTCCGAGTTCGCCGCCGAGGCCAGGTCCTCGGCGCGCTTCGTGGCGTCGTCGGTGAGCTTCTCGGAGACCGGAGCGCCGGGGTGCCGGCCGTACGGGCTCAGCCCACCGGTGCCGGAGCCGCCCGGACGCAGGCGCAGCTCGGCGTCGAAGGTGCCGGGGGCGGGCCACTCGGGCTCGTTGACCCAGGACTTGTCCTCGCGCTGGAGGGTGGCCTTCGGCTCGGACTCCACGCCGTTGTGCTGGCCGTGCAGGTACCGGGTGAACCACCGGTTCACGGTGCGCAGCCACTCCTCCCGCCGCAGGCTCAGCGGGTCGACGTGGCCGGACTGGTGCAGCCAGATCTTGTGCGGGACGCCGTGCCGCTTCAGCGCGTCGTACCACTGGGCGACCTGCTTGGTCTTGACGTTCCAGTCGTTGAGGCCGTGCACGGCGAGCACCGCGGCGCGCACGCGACCGACGTCGTTGAGGTAGTTCCGCTCGTCCCAGAACTGGTTGTAGTCGCCGGTGATCCGGTCCTGCTCCTTGGCGAGCTTCTCGATCACCGGCTTGCAGACCGCGCGGTCGGAGCGGGTGTGCACGTACTCCGCGAGCACGTCGGCGTCCTCGCCCTGGTACCCGCCCGGCGCGACCACGGCGCCGTCGGCGCGGTAGTAGTCGTACCAGCTGGAGATCGCGCCGATCGGCACGATGGCCTCCAGGCCCCGGACACCGGTGGTGGCCACGGCGTTGGGCAGGGTGCCGTTGTACGACACGCCCATCATGCCGGTCTTGCCGGTGGTCCAGCCGGCGCGCACCTGCTCGCCCTTGGCGTTCCTGGCGCTGGCGCGGCCGTTGAGCCAGTCGACGACCGACTTCGCGCCGATGGTCTCGTTGCGGCCACCGGTCGTCGGGCAGCCGGTGGACTTGCCGGTGCCCAGCGACTCGCCGTAGACGACGGCGTAGCCGCGGGAGACGAAGAACTGCTCGTACTGCCAACCGATCGGCAGCGCGTTCGGCCCGGCGCTGCCCAGTGCGGCGGCGACGCGCTCGTCGCCGCGCGTGTCGTGCGACTGGCCGCTCCGCCCGCCCGGTCGACCGGGGCGCTCCGGCACGTGCAGCTCGACGTCGACGTTGTGGTTGGCGACCTTGTTGCCACCGGAGAAGTAGGGGCTGGCCTGGTACACGACCGGCACCCGCACACCCTGGTCGGTGGCGCGCGGCCGCACGACCTCCAGGTGGACCTCGTCGTCCTTGCCGTCGCCGTCGCTGTCGACGGGGGCCCGCACCCACACGTCCTCCCGGACCACGTCGGCCGGGTCGTAGACGGGCTGCGCCTGGCCGTCGGCGAAGACCGGACCCGGCGGCGCGGCGGACGCGATCCCCCCGGTCAACGGCAACGCCACCAAGGCGGCGAGCAGTGCGGCTCGTGCGGATCTCATGTTTACCCCCGGGATCTCCGGTCGAACGGCTCCTGGCACCCTCACCGCGCGCGCACGCCAATGTCAATCCCTCTTTCGTCGTCCACAGTGGACACCAAAGTCGGTTGACACCGCCCCGGCCGCGTCCGCGAGACTGCCGACGTGGACCCGTATCTGGCCGGACTTCTTCCGCTGCCGCTGTACGGCGAGGACCACTGCCGGGGGGACCTGGCCTGGTGAGACGCCCCGTCGTCGCCACGCCCCCGCCTCCCTCCCGGAAAGGACCCGTCATGCCCACCGACGTCCCGTCGTTCGTCGACGCGCTGCCCAAGGTCGAGCTCCACGTCCACCTCGTGGGATCGGCCTCCGTCGACACCGTCCTCACCCTCGCCCGCCGGCACGCGGACGGCCCGCCCCGCGCCCTCGCCGTGCCGACCGACCCCGAGCGCCTGCGGGCGTTCTACGAGTTCACCGACTTCGCGCACTTCATCGAGGTGATCCTCGCCGTCGGCGAGCTGGTCACCACCGGCGAGGACGTGACCACGCTGGTCGTCGGGCTGGCGCGGGACCTGGCCAGCCGGCGGGTGCGCTACTCCGAGGTCACCGTCACCCCGGTCAACCACCTGCTGGCCGGCGTCGACCAGGACGAGCTGGCCGAGGCGCTGGCGGTCGGCCGCCGCCGCGCCGCCGAGGAGCACGGCGTGGAGCTGGCCTGGATCTTCGACATCCCGGGCGAGAAGGGCCCGAAGGCCGGGCTGGACACCGTCGACTGGGTCCTGCGGCACCGGCCCGAGGGCACCGTCGGCTTCGGCCTCGGCGGCCCGGAGGACGGCTTCCCGCGCGAGCTGTTCCGGGAGGCGTTCGACCGGGCCAGGGCGGCCGGGCTGCGCAGCCTGCCGCACGCCGGGGAGACGACCGGGCCGGAGACCGTGTGGTCGGCGCTGCGGGACCTGGGCGCGGAGCGGATCGGGCACGGCATCAACGCGGTGGACGACCCGCGCCTGCTCGACCACCTCGCCGAGCACGGCATCCCGCTGGAGGTCTGCCCGACGTCGAACGTGCGCACCAGGGCGGTGCGGTCGCTGGCCGAGCACCCGCTGCCCCGGCTGCTGGCCGCCGGCGTGCCGGTCACCCTGGCCACCGACGACCCCGGCATGTTCGACACCGACCTGAACCGCGAGTACCTGCTGTGCCACACCGAGTTCGGGATGTCCCCCGCCGAGCTGGCGGAGCTGTCCCGGGCCGGGGTGCGGGCCGCGTTCTGCGACGAGGCCACGCGGACCCGGCTGCTGACCGAGATCGACGAGGTCGCCGCGGGGGCCTGACCTGCGGACGGCGTGGTCGCCCCGGGGCCGGTTCCCTGGGCGACCACGCCGACTCCGCCGGCCGGCCGCCGCGCGCCCGTCCTGGCGGCCGCCTGTCGTGGCGACCACGCCGACTCGTCCGTACGCTCGCCCCGGTACGCGTTGGCCCTCCTCGGGAGGTCCCGATGTCCGACAGCGGCGTGGACTGGCGCTTCGAGCTCGTCAGCCAGCTCGACTGGTACTGGATGAACCAGTTCCGGCCCCGGCTGGCCGGCCTCACCGACGACGAGTACCGGTGGGAGCCCGTTCCCGGCTGCTGGACGGTGCGCCCGGCGGCCGACGGCCGGCCCGTCCCGGACTGGGAGTGGCCAGCGCCGGAGCCGCCCCCGGTGACCACGATCGCCTGGCGGGTGGCGCACATCGGCGGCCCGGTGCTCGGGTTCCGGGCGAGCCAGCACTTCGGCGACGGCTCGCTCACCCTCGACACCGTCGAGTGGCCGGCCACCGCCGCGGCCGGGCTCGACTTCCTGGACCGGCAGTACGCCGCGTGGCGGTCCGGGCTGGAGGCGCTCGACGTGGCCGAGCTCGCCCGCCCGTGCGGGCCCGCCGAGGGACCGTACGCCGAGCTCCCGCTCGCCGCGCTGGTGCTGCACGTCAACCGGGAGGTGCACCACCACGGAGGGGAGGTCGCGCTGCTCCGCGACCTCTACCGCGCCAGCGGCGCGGGCAGCCGCTGGACGCCGCCGGGGTTCACCGGGGAGCGATGAACCCCGACTCGTAGGCGGTGATCACGGCCTGCACCCGGTCGCGGGCCCTGAGCTTGCCCAGCACGTTGCTGACGTGGGTCTTCACCGTCTGCACGCTGACGAACAGCTCGCCGGCGATCTCGGCGTTCGACAGGCCCCGCGCCATCAGCCGCAGCACCTCGGCCTCCCGCTCGGTGAGCTGGGCGCGCCGCAACCCGTCCGCGGCCTCCCGGCTGCGGCTGCGCTCGGCGAGCCCGCGGATGGCCGTCGGGAACAGCAGCGAGTCGCCCTGCACGACCACCCGCACCGCCTGCACGATCTCGGCCGGCCGCGCCCGCTTGAGCAGGAAACCGCTCGCGCCGGCACGCAGGGCCTCGTAGACGTAGTCGTCGTTCTCGAACGTGGTGACGACCAGGATCTTCGGCGGCTCGTCCAGGGTGTCCAGGAGGTGCCGGGTGGCCTGGATGCCGTCCACAGCGGGCATCCGCACGTCCATGAGCACCACGTCCGGGCGGAGCCGCCGCACCAGCGGCCCCACCTCGGCGCCGTCGGCGGCCTCGCCCACCACGCTCAGGTCCGGCTCGGCGTCGATGATCGCCCGCAGGCCGGTCCGCACGAGGTCCTCGTCGTCGACGAGCAGCACCCGGACGCTCATCGCGCGGCCCGCAGCGGGAGCCGGACCGCGACGCGCCACCGGTCGTCCTCCTGGCCCGCGCTCGCCGCGCCGCGCAGGATCGCGACCCGTTCGTTGATCCCCTTCAGGCCGCGGCCCCCGCCGTGGCGGGTGCGCCTGCGGGGCGCGGCGTCGATGGGATTGGTCATCTCCAGCTCCAGCTCGTCGACGTTGACCGCGAGGCGCACGGTCACCGGGACCTTCCCGGCGTGGCGCAGCGCGTTGGTGAGGCCCTCCTGCACGATCCGGTACGCCTCCCGCGAGACCACGAGCGGGATCCGGTGCACGTCCCCGTCCAGCCTGGCGTCCACCGTCACCCCGGTGGACCGGGTCTTGGCGAGCAGCCGGTCGAGGTCGGCGAGGGTGGGCTGCGGTTTGGTGGAGCTCGCGCCGTCCCGCAACAGGCCCAGCACGTGGTCGAGGTCCTCCAGCGCGCTGCGGCCGGTCTCCTCGATGGCCAGCAACGCGTTGCGGACGAACTCCGGGTCGGCCTCCAGCACGCGCTGCGCCGCACTGGCCTGGAGCGTCGTGATCGTCAGGGCGTGGCCCACCGAGTCGTGCAGCTCGCGCGCCAACCGGTTCCGCTCGGCGAGCTGGTCGGCCTGCTCCGCCAGCTCGGCCAGCCGCTCGGCCGCCGAGGGCCCCAGGAACGCCGGCGCGCACCGGCCGAGCAGCGCGCCGGTCGCCGCGCCCAGGTAGAAGGTGCCGACGATGACGGCGAGGCCGACCAGGGGCACCCAGGCCGCGGCGAGCGTGCCGTTGGTGGGGAACCGGACGCAGCCGAGTTCCATGCCGCCGGAGAGGAAGAAGGGCCCGACGAGCAGCGTGACGCCGATCGGCAGGGCCATCAGCAGGAGCAGCGTCAGCAGCGCGCCGACGGCCATGTGCAGGACGAACCACGCCGCCGCGCGCCACCGCGCGCTCCACGAGAGGGGCGCGCCGACGTGCGGGGGCACCCCCGCGTCGAGCAGCGCGCGGGCGGCGGCGGCCTCCAGCACGCGGACGCCGGGGATGAACGCCGGCATCCAGGAGATCGCGACCGCGAGGACGGTGAGCACCAGGCCCACCGGCCGGCCGCCGTCGGCCAGCTCCACGGTCATCAGTCGCAGCAACATCGCGTACAGCGCGATGTAGGGGATCACGAAGACGCCGCCGAGCAGCAGGAACACCCAGCGGCCGTAGGTGGACCTGCTCAGGAACGGACGCACCAGCGGGCGCGTCCATGCCGCGACGACTCCGGACACCGGCAGAGTCTGACAGACCCCCGGTCGGGTGACCTCCCCCACGCGCGGGAGCCCCACGATCCCCCGCGAGAGGGAGGCGGATCGGGCGTGAGCGGGACCTGTCGGGTGGCCCGGGCGGGAAGGCTGGGTGGGCCGTTGGGGACGGCGACGGGGCGGCGGGGAGCCGACTGGGGGTGGCTCCCCGCCCGCGACGCCGGCCAGTCACACGGTCTTGATCACGCCGCCGTCGACCCGGTAGTCGACCCCGGTGATGTTGGCGGCGTGCGGCGAGGCCAGGAAGGCCACCAGCGCGGCGATCTCCTCGGGCTCGGCGAGCCGGCCCGTGGTGATGCCCATGGTCTCCGGCAGCCCGGCGAGGAACTCCGCGTGGTCCAGGCCGGCCGCGCTGGCCAGGTCGCCGGCGAAGCCCTCGGGGTCCCGCCAGTTCTGGGTCAGGGTCGGCCCCGGCGAGACCGTGTTCACCCGGACGCCCCTGGGCCCGAACTCCTCGGCCAGCGCCTTGCCCAGGTTGGTGAGGGCGGCCTTGGCCGCGCCGTAGTCGACCGGCGGGTGCGCGAAGCGCGCGCCGATCGAGGAGATGTTGACGATCGCCCCCCGGCGCTCGACGAGGCTGGGCAGCGCGGCCCTGGTCACGCGCACCGCGCTGAGCAGGTTGAGGTCGAGCGTGCGCTGCCACGCGGCGTCGTCGATGGCGAGGAAGCCGTCGGTGTGGGTGGCGTTCTCCGCACCGCCGGCGTTGTTCACGAGCAGGTCAATGCCGCCGAGCTGGTCCAGCGCGTACGCGGCCAGCCGGTCGCCGGCGTCGGGCGCGGTGAGGTCGACCGGGAACGCGGCCACGTCGAGCGCGGCCAGTTCGGGGGTGACGGTGCGGGAGGCGCCGACCACGCGCATGCCCTCGGCGCGGAGCAGGCGGGCGATGGCCAGGCCGATCCCCTTGCTGGCTCCGGTGACGACGGCGGTGCGGCCGGACAGGCGAAGGTCCACGACGGACTCCTTTTTGACCTGTAGTTACAAAACAACGGTGGACGAAACCCCGCGACGCGCCCGGCGTCGCGAGGAGAAAGGGGGGTCAGAGCAGGTCGAGCGTGGCGTCGACGACGCGGCGCAGCTGGTCGGGGTGCTCGGCGGTCTTGGTGAGCACCCGCATCCCGTTGATGGCGCTCAGCAGGAACCCGGCCAGGGCGCCGGCGTCCCGACCGGGGGCGATCTCCCCGGAGCGCTGCCCCTCCTCGACCAGCGCGCGCAGCGTCCGCTCCAGGCGGTCGAACATCCGCCGCACCAGCCGCGTGGCCTCCTCGTCGCGCCCCGCGAGCTCCATCGCGGTGTTCACGGCGAGACAGCCTCGGCGGTCCGGGTCGGCGAAGTCCTCCTCGATGATCGTCTCCAGCGCGAGGCGCAGCCGCCGCCGCACCGGACCGGGACGGTCGAGCAGCTCGATCATGCGCACGGACTCCTGGTCGTGGTAGCGCCGCAGGACGCGGTGGAACAGCTGGTTCTTGCCCTGGAAGGCGTTGTAGAGGCTGCCCCGCCCGATCCCCAGCGCGTCGACCAGGTCCTGCGGGGACGTGCCGGCGTAGCCCTGACGCCAGAACACCTCCATCGCCTGGTCGACGGCGACGTCGGGATCGAACTTCCTGGGACGACCCATGACCGCACCCTACGCAGTTTTGTAACTGTAGGTCAATTACTACGGCGGCGGGGCGGGAGCGTCCCCCGCTCCCGCCCCGCCCGCCCGCCCGCCGGCTACAGGCTCGCGCCGCCGTCCACGACGACGTCGTGCCCCACCAGGAAGCTCGACTCCGGCGAGGCCAGCCACCGCACGGTCGCGGCGATCTCCTCCGTGGTGGCCACCCGCCCGGCCGGGACGGCCTCGCGCATGCGCGCGGCGCGGTCCTCCTCGGTCTCCCCCGGCTTCATCGACATCGACGTGTCCACCGCGCCCAGGCTGACCGCGTTGATCCGCACGCCCTCGCCGATGTACTCCAGCGCCGCGGTCTTCGTCATGACGACCACACCGGCCTTCGAGACCCCGTACGCACCCATGTTCTGCCGGGCCATGTGCGGGCCGAGGTTCGAGGCGACGTTGACGATGGCGCCGCCGCCGTTGGCCCGCATGTGCGCGATCTCGTGCTTCATGGACAACCAGGCGCCGGTGAGGTTGGTGGCCAGCACGGCGTTCCACTCCGCCTCGGCCAGCTCGCCCAGCGGGGCGGGGGTGCCGAGCACCCCCGCGTTGTTCACCGCCACGTGCAGGCCGCCGTGCCGGGCGACGGCCGTCTCCACCATGCGCGCCACGTCGGCCTCGTTCGTCACGTCCACGGTGACGTACGAGCCGGTCGCGCCCTCGGCCTCGACGAGCTCGACGGTCCGGGCCAGCGGCTCGGCGCTCCGCCCGGCGACGACGACGGTCGCTCCGGCGCGGCCGAACGACACCGCGATGTGCCGACCGATGCCCGAACCGGCGCCGGTGACCAGGACGACCTTGCCGGCGAACGACGTGCTCATGACTTCCTCCTGTGCTGACCGCGTGGGCCCTGTTGTTCGTGGACGCCGCACGGCACGCGACGTCCGAGGCGGCCAGAGCACGCCTCATTCAAGACTGATCGTTCTTATTTGTGGGCACACCACGCCCACTGACGCGGGGCGAACCCCGCCGACCGGGACCGGCTACCGCAGCAACCGGAAGGCCTGGGTGGTCGCGTCCCGCAGCCGCTCGGCCGAGGACGCGCCCCTCGCGAGGACGCGGATACCCTGGAGCAGGGTCAACAGCAGCCGGGCGAGCGCGCGCGGCTCGCTGTCCGCCGCCAGCTCCCCCTGTGCCCTGGCCCGGACCAGAGCCGTGGTCATGGCCACCTCCAGCGTGTCCCAGCTGGACGCGACCCTGCGCGCCACCAGCGCGTCCACCGGCGACCGCTCGACCGCCGCGTTGACGACGAGGCACCCCCGGCACCGCTCGTCCGCGACGGACTCGGCGACGTACCGCTCGACCAGCGCGCGCACCGCGGGCAGGGCGGGACCCGGCTGGGACAACGACTCGACCACCGCCGCGTCCTTCGCCCCCATGTACCGGTCGATCGCCTTCAGGTACAGGTCGTGCTTGCTCCCGAAGGTGGCGTAGATGCTGGCCTTGGCGACCCCGAGGCGCTCCACGAGGTCCGCCATCGAGGTCGCCTCGTAGCCGCGCTCCCAGAACAGCTCCAGCGCCGCCTCCAGGGCGACGTCCGGGTCGAACTCCTTGCTCCGTGGCACATGATCACCCTAGCCGATTCGAGACCGATCGGTCAAGAACGGAGCCCCCACACCGACGAGACCCCGACGACAGCCACCCGAGCCGACCGGAACGGGAGAACCGACGGAAACCGGACCGCGTCACGACCCGCGTCGTTACAGTCCCGTGCACAGGGACTCGCCGAACTCCCGGGAGACCAAGGTGACCGGACCCAGCTCCGAGCAGGCGACCCGACAGGTGCTCCTCCCGATCGTCTACGGCTTCGCGCTCTCCCAGATCGCCGGAACCGCGGTCCGGCTGGGGGTCTTCGAGGCGCTCGGCGACTCCGCGCTGCCGGTCGAGGAGCTGGCCGCGGCCACCGGCGCCCAACCCGACCCGTTGGCCCGACTGCTGCGCGCCGGCGTCGGGGCCGGTCTTCTCGCGTTCCGGGACGACGGCCGCGTCGTGTCGACCCCGCTCGGCCGAATGCTCCGCTCCGACTCGGGCTGGCCGCTCCACCGCTTCCTCACGCTGTACGGCGATCCCGCCGTGTGGCGCGCCTGGGGAGCGCTGGAGGACGCCGTGCGCACCGGGAAGCCCGCGTTCGACCTCGTCCACGGCACGCCCCTGTTCGACCACCTGCCGACGGACGACCGGCTGGCCGCGCGGTTCCACGCCGCGATGGCGGCGGGGACGGCGATGCAGAACCCGGTGATCGCGCGGAGCTACGACTTCGGCCGCTTCGAGCAGATCGTCGACGTCGGCGGCGGGAACGGCACGCTGCTGGCCACGGTCCTGGCGGCGCACCCCGAACAACGCGGCACGCTCTTCGACAGCACGGCCGCCCTGCGGAACGCGCCGAGCGTGCTCAGCGAGTTCGGTGTCGCCGACCGCTGCTCACTGGTGGCCGGCGACTTCTTCGCATCCGTGCCCGAAGGCGGCGACGCGTACCTGTTGAAGAACGTCCTGCACGACTGGAACGACCAGGAGTGCGTGGTGATCCTGCGCAACTGCCGGAACGCGATGAGCCCGGGCGGTCGGGTGCTCGTGCTCTCCGCACTCCTCCCGGAGCAACGGCAGGCCCCAGCTCCATCCACTGTGGACCCCTTATCTCCAGAGGACACAGTGGACAGTCCTGAAGGTGCGCTTTTCGTGTTGCTGCAAGACATCGAGATGATGGTCATGACAACCGGGCGCGAGCGGACGGTGAGCGACTACGCACGCCTCCTCGGCGACGCCGACCTCGTCCTCGGCGAGGTGATCCCGTTGTCCACGTCGAGCAGGTACCACCTGGTCGAGGCGCTGCCGGCCTGAGCCGAACCGCCGACCCGACCTGACAGCCGAAACCCGCCGCCCCGAAGGAGAACCACCCTGGGGCGGCCCTCTCGGGGCGGCGCGCGAACTCAGGACTTCTGCGCTTTCTCCCTGGCGTAGCGAAGAACCGCCTCCCGCTCCTCGACGTCGAGCACGATCCCGAGCTCGTCGGTGAGCAGCGCGGGCAGTTCGTCCAGGGTCACCGCGGCGGTCTCGCGAGCACCGTCCGCGAAGGTGGTCGTCAGGGTGTCGCCGTCCAGCGCCCGTTGCCGCCGCTCGTCATACCGCTGCACGACGATCCGCGTGACGAACGGCGACCGGGGACTGGTGGAGACGAAGTGGTTCCGCACGCCGAAGTCCGCGTGGTACTGCCGGTCGAGCCCGAAGCTGTAGAGGTCGAGCCAGCCGTCCGGGGTCAGTGAGCGCAGCACCCACTCGTCGGAGTCCTCGCGGTCGAGCCGGATGGTCCACCCGCCCTGGCGCGCCTCCGCCCCGTCGCGCAGCTCGATCGGCTCCAGCAGGCCCCCGCCCCCGAAGCCGACGTCGGCCAGCCACGAGTGCCCGTCGATCTCGATCCGCAGCAGCGCGTGGGTGGCCGGGCGGATCTTCCGACTGCCCATGAGGACCCGGGCGGCGAGCCCGCGCACCGGGTACCCGAGCCGTTCCAGCACCGCCGCGAACAGGGTGTTCTGCTCGTAGCAGTAGCCACCCCTGCGGCGTCGGACCAGTTTGTCCTGCACGCTCTCCAGGTCGACGAGGACCGGGCGGCCGAGGATGACGTCCAGGTTCTCGAACGGGATCGCCGCGATGTGGGCGCGGTGCAGTCGCCGCAGCGTCTCCAGCGTCGGCTCCTGGGGGCCGTCGTCGCCGAGGCGGTCCAGGTACGCCGGCAGGTCGAGCCGGTCCCCGCCCCACGACCGGCCGTCGGGCTCCGCGTCCCGACGTCCGGCTCGCTCGTCCATGCTCATCGCCGTCGCTCACTCCCCGCTATCGTCAGCCGCGCAGTGATCAGGTCGCGAAACACGTTAGGCGGCTAACGATCAGGTCGTCAAGGGGAGGGGCGCCACCGTGCGGGAGTGGGAGATCAGCGAGTGGGCCGACGACTTCCAGCCCGTGTTCTGGGCCGCCAAACGGGCCCTCACCCAGGCGGCGGAGGCCGCGTTCGCCGGCCACGGCGTGCGGGAGGGCCAGCAGTTCGTGCTGCTGTGCCTGTGGCGGGAGGACGGCCTGCCGCCAGGGGAGATCGCCCGCCGCCTCGGCCTGGCCACCCCCACCGTGACCAGGACGACCAGCCGGATGGAGGCGGCCGGGCTGGTCGCCCGCCGCCCGCACCCCACCGACGCCCGACTGGTGCTGATCCACCTCACCGAACGGGGGTGGGCGCTGCGCGAGACGCTGAACGCGGAGGCCAGGAAGCTCTCCGAACGCGCGTTGCACGGGCTCGACGCCGACGAGCGACGGGAGTTCGTCCGGATGCTCGACGTGCTGCGCCGCAACCTCGCCGAGGGCTAGCGCCGGTGGCGGTCGGCGGCCTCCCACCCTGGCGAGTTCCCTCGTCGGAGTGACATCCTCCTCGGTGACCAGGACGGAGGCACAGCATGATCGTGGTGGCACACGTGAGCGACATCCACCTCGACGGCGGGGAGCGGAGCGCGGAACGCGCCGAGCGGGTGTTCGCCTACCTCGACGCCCTCCCCCGCCCGGTGGACGCGGTGCTGGTCACCGGGGACATCGCCGACCACGGTCTCGCCGCCGAGTACGAGCGGGCCAGCAAGATCCTCCCCACCTCGGCCCCGGTGTTCACCTGCCCCGGCAACCACGACGTGCGCTCCGCCTACCGCCAGGACCTCCTCGACCAGCCGGTCGGCGACGAGCCGGTGAACCAGGTCCACCGGGCGGGCGGCGCGGTCTTCGCGCTCTGCGACTCCACCATCCCCACCCGCGACGACGGCGTCCTCACCGACCAGACGCTCTCCTGGCTCGACGAGGTCCTCACCGAAGCGGCCGACGAGCCGGTGTTCGTCTGCTTCCACCACCCGCCCGTCCGGTTGCACAGCCCGTTCATCGACGAGATCCGGCAGTACGGCGAGGACCAGCTCGCCGCCGTCCTCGCCCGCCACCCCCAGGTCGTCGCCGTCCTCTGCGGACACGCGCACACCGCCGCCGCGTCGACGTTCGCCGGCCGACCGCTCCTGGTGGCGCCCGGCGTGGTCTCCACGCTCCGCCTCCCGTGGGAGTCGGGCAGGACCCTGGACCACAACCTCCCGCCGGCGCTGGCCTTCCACGTCCTCGACGACGACCGCCGCTTGACGACCCACTACCGCGTCATCCCCTGACCACAGCCAGAGCCTCCGCCCTACTCAGCACCCGGCCACGTCGCCTCCGCCTCCGCGACCAGGCCCGCCGGCAGAGTGGTGGCGAGCAGCGTGCCCTTGGTCACCAGGAGCTGGCGGGTGGGCGAGAGCGACCGAAGGGCGCGGAACCGCCGCGTCACCGGAAGGCGCTCCACGACCCGTCCCTCGGCGTCCAGGTGGTGCAGAACGCCGGAACTGCCGGCGACGAGGAATCCGGCCCCGGTCGGGACCACCTGATCGACCAGGGTCTTCCGGAGATCAATCCGTCCCAGCACCCGGCCGTCCGTCGGATCGCCCACCGTGTAGCCGCCGCGCGGCTCCCTGAGCCACAACCGGCCACCGGCGTGTTCCGGCGCCACAGCGAGGAGATCGTGCCCGGCCCGAAGGAACTCCCGCCCCTGCTCGACCGAGGACCTGATCTCCGCGACAACACGGTCGCCGCACCGCACCAGAAAGCGATCCGGGTCGATTCCCAGGAAGGCCGCGTCGTCATGGTGATGCGCGAGAGGCTCCGGCAACGCCCAGGAGAAGAGCTCGCGGCCGTGGTTCCGGTCGATCAGGCGCACGGTGGTGTCACCAGGCTGGCCGATCAGGAAACCGTCTCCTGCGGCCGAGGGCTGGACCGTGTGAACCCGACGGCCCGTTTCCCACCGCGACCGGCCGGATTCCAGGTCCAGCGCGCGAAGTGGGGTGTACCCGCGCCAGCCACCCACGAGCACCACGTCGGCCGCCACCGCGAGATGCCCGGTGAGACAGGGGACGTCGGCACTCCAGACGCACTCCCCGGTCGCGAGGTCCAGACAGAGCACCTGGTTGGTGTTCTGGGGAATCACCAGGCAGCGCTGCCCGGCGATGACGACCTCCCGCGGCCACGTGCCGACGGCCGCGTCCCACCGCACCGACCCGTCCACCGGATCAAGGCTGACGAGCCTGGTGCTCCGCTCGTGAACGACGAGGTGCCCCGGAGCCAGCGCGAGCCCGGCGGTCGAGCCGCGCTGGTGGAGCGGCCGCTCCCAGCTCACGTGGATCACGGGGGAAGTTCAGCAGCCGCTCTCGTGCGGGGCCAACGAACTGTCGGAGCGCGCGGCGCGGGAGAGCACGTAACGCAGGATCAGTTGGTGGAGCGGGATGAGCGCCGGCCAGAGGACTCGGCTGGCGCGAGTGTCGAGTTGGACGAAGGTGGCCAGCACGACCGAGGTCGGGAGCGCGCGCAGCACGAGGTTGGCCCGCAGCCCGATCGTCCACTCGACCTCAAGGCGGACGTGGTCGGGCTCGTTCTCGCCGATCCGCCACCCCATCACGTGCGCCGGGGACGGGTACGGGCCGAGTCGCGCGCCGAACAGCGACCACCCGAACCGGAGGAACGCCCGGAGGGGCGCCGGCGCGTCGTCGAGGACCGCCCGGACCCACCGCTCGGCGCCGTCCCGCGCGGACGTGTCCACGGGGACGGCGAAGGCGTCCTGGTAGTCGACCCGCTCCACGGCAGCGTGCGACCGGACCACGTCGGGCACCGCGACCTTCCGCGCCCGCCGCCGCCCCGCCAGCCCGGCACCAGTCATCGTGCCGCCCCCCTTCCACCGTCCAGCCCTACTGGACACGTGTCTCACAGGAAGGTACGACCGCTAAGAGACACACGTCAACTAGTGTTCGCGGCATGGGACCACGCCGGCGACTCACCCCGGAACAGCGCCGTGGCGAGCTGCTCGACGTCGGGGCGGAGATGTTCGCGACCCGCCCCTACGACGACGTGCTGATGGAGGAGGTCGCCGAGCGCGCCGGCGTGTCCCGCGCCAACCTGTACCGCTACTTCGCGAGCAAGCGCGACCTGTTCGCCGCGATCTACCGCCGCGCGGCGGACGACCTGCTGGCGGCGACGCGGATCGACTCGGCCGGCTCGCTGGTCGACCAGGTGTCGGCCGGCCTGGACGCCCACATCGACTACTTCGTGGCGAACCGGCGGACCGTGCTGTCCGCGAACCGGGAACTGGCGGGCGACCCGGCGATCCAGGCCATCATCGCCGACGAGCTGACCCAGCTCCGCCGACGCGTCCTCGACGCCTCCGACCCCGACGGCCTCCAGCGCGAGGTCATGTCGGCCACGCTGCACGCGTGGCTGGTGTTCGTGCGCGCGATCTGCGTCGAGTGGCTGGCGCACGAGACCTTCTCCCGCGCCCAGCTCCGCGACATCTGCGTGGGCGCACTGCTCGGCGCCCTGAACCCGGCCACCACGCCGGAACAGTCCGCAAAGGACTAACCATTTTTCCTTGCCCTGCAAGGACAACACACCCCAGCCACAGTCTGGGGCTTTCGACTCCGATCCCGCCACCAGAAGCCCGCGCCGACCGCGCCGCAGAAATCCTTGCCCTGAAACAGAAACACGAGGTGGGGCCAGTCGACGACTGGCCCCACCTCGTGTCATCCGTCATCCGCTACCGCGGACCCCGAACCGGGGTCAGCTGCAGCCGGAGGTCGAGCCGCAGCCCTCGCAGACGTAGCAGGAGCCGGCGGGGCGCATCTTCGTGCCGCAGGTCAGGCACAGCGGGGCGTCCGCCGCCTTGCCGGCGTGCAGCTCGATCAGCTCGGTCGAGCTGCCCACCTTGCGCTCCCGGTCGGCGCCGTTGGGCACCGGCGGCTGCGGGCTGGCGTCCACCGTCGCCCGCAGGCCCTCGATGTCCACCTCGTCGCCACCGCCGGACGCGGTCGGCGTCTCCCCCGCCACCTGGGCCGCGCGCTCGTCGGCCGTGAAGACGCCGAGCTGCGACCGCTTCTCGTACGGCAGGTAGTCCAGCGCCAGCCGGCGGAACAGGTAGTCCAGCACGCTGGTGGCGAACCGGACGTCCGGGTCGTCGGTCATGCCCGCCGGCTCGAAGCGCAGGTTCATGAACTTCGAGACGTAGAACTCCAGCGGGATGCCGTACTGCAGGCCCACCGAGATGGACATGGAGAAGGCGTCCATCACGCCGGCCAGCGTCGAGCCCTGCTTGCCCAGCTTGACGAAGATCTCGCCGAGGCCGTCGTCCGGGTAGGAGCCGGCGTGCAGGTAGCCCTCCGCGCCGCCCACGGTGAACGACACGGTCTGGCTCGGCCGCTTCTTCGGCAGGCGCTTGCGCACCGGCCGGTACTCGACCACCGGCGCGTCCTTCTCCGCCTTGGCCGGGGCGGACTTGGCCGCCGACAGCGGCTGGCCCACCTTGCAGTTGTCGCGGTAGATCGCCAGCGCCTTCAGGCCGAGCTTCCAGCCCTCGAAGTAGATCTCCTCGACCTCCTCGACGGTGGCCGTCTCCGGCATGTTCACCGTCTTGGAGATCGCGCCGGAGATGAACGGCTGCACCGCGGCCATCATCCGCACGTGGCCCATCGGCGCGATGGAGCGCTCGCCCATGGCGCAGTCGAACACCTCGTAGTGCTCGGTGCGCAGGCCCGGCGCGTCCACCACGTGGCCGTGCTCGGAGATGAACTCGACGATCGCCTCGATCTGCTCGTCGACGTAGCCCAGCGCCTTCAGCGCCCTCGGCACGGTCTGGTTGACGATCTGCATCGAGCCGCCGCCGACCAGCTTCTTGAACTTCACCAGCGCCAGGTCGGGCTCGATGCCGGTGGTGTCGCAGTCCATCATCAGGCCGATGGTGCCGGTGGGGGCGAGCACGCTGGCCTGCGCGTTGCGCCAGCCGTTGCGGGCGCCGATCTCCAGGCCCTCCTGCCACGCCTTCGTCGCCAGCGCCTGCACGGCGGCGTCGTTGCGGTGGTAGGTGCGCACCAGGTCGTTGGCGGCGGCGTGCTTGCGCATGACGCGGCGGTGCGCGTCGGCGTTGCGGGCGTAGCCCTCGTACGGGCCGACCACGCCGGCCAGCTCGGCCGAGCGCTTGTAGGCGGTGCCGGTCATCAGCGAGGAGATCGCCGCGGCCAGCGCCCGACCGCCGTCGGAGTCGTAGGCGTGGCCGGTCGCCATCAGCAGGGCGCCCAGGTTGGCGTAGCCGATGCCGAGCTGGCGGAACTTCCGGGTGGTCTCGCCGATCGACGGGGTCGGGAAGTCCGCGAAGCAGATCGAGATGTCCATCGCGGTGATGATCAGCTCGACGGCCTTCGCGAAGGTCTCGCCGTCGAACGTGCCGTCCTCGCGGAGGAACTTCAGCAGGTTCAGCGAGGCCAGGTTGCAGCTGGAGTTGTCCAGGTGCATGTACTCGCTGCACGGGTTCGACGCGGTGATCCGGCCCGACTCCGGGCAGGTGTGCCAGTCGTTGATCGTGTCGTCGTACTGGATGCCGGGGTCGGCGCACTCCCACGCCGCCTTGGCGATCTTGCGGAACAGGCCCTTGGCGTCGACCTTCTGCACCGCCTCGCCGGTGGTGCGGGCGCGCAGCGCGAACTCGCCGCCGCCCTCCACCGAGCGCATGAACTCGTCCGAGACGCGGACCGAGTTGTTGGCGTTCTGGTACTGGACGCTGGTGATGTCCGAGCCGCCCAGGTCCATGTCGAAGCCGGCGTCCCGCAGGACGCGGATCTTCTCCTCCTCGCGGGCCTTGGTCTCGACGAACTCCTCCACGTCGGGGTGGTCGACGTCGAGGATGACCATCTTGGCCGCGCGCCGGGTGGCGCCACCGGACTTGATCGTGCCGGCGGAGGCGTCGGCGCCGCGCATGAACGACACCGGGCCGGAGGCGTTGCCGCCGGAGGACAGCAGCTCCTTCGAGGAGCGGATGCGGGACAGGTTCACCCCGGCCCCGGAGCCGCCCTTGAAGATCAGGCCCTCCTCCTTGTACCAGTCGAGGATCGACTCCATCGTGTCGTCCACCGACAGGATGAAGCAGGCGCTGACCTGCTGCGGCGAGGCGGTGCCGACGTTGAACCACACCGGCGAGTTGAAGCTGAACACCTGGTGCAGCAGCATCCAGGTCAGCTCGTGCTCGAAGATCTGGGCGTCGGCGTCCCCGGCGAAGTAGCCGTGCTCCACGCCGGCCGCGGTGTAGGTCCGCACCACGCGGTCGATGAGCTGCCGCAGGCTGCTCTCCCGCTGCGGGGTGCCCACGGCGCCGCGGAAGTACTTGCTGGTCACGATGTTGACCGCGTTCACCGACCAGAAGTCGGGGAACTCGACGCCACGCTGCTCGAAGTTCACCGAGCCGTCGCGCCAGTTGGTCATCACGACGTCACGGCGCTCCCAGGTGACCTCGTCGTACGGGTGGACACCCTCGGTCGTGTAGACCCGCCGCACGCGCAGTCCCTGACGCTTGCCGCCCCGGCGCTTGCCGTTCGGCGACGCCGTTGACTCCCCCGCGCCGGCTGCCGGGGTCCCGACGGTCTCCGTCATGACCTGTCTCTCTCCCTCTGCTGCTGCTCGCTCGACCGGCATCGGCCCCGTCCGGTCTCCCCGTCCGGTGCGGTCCGAACCGCCACTGCTGGAGCGATCTGTCTTCAGCGGTCTGATTCCTGGCAATGTGTCTTCACCGCTGCTCGGCGCACGCCGAACACCGGTTGAGTTCGTGTTCGCGGGCCTCCCGGCCCGCCGCTCGCCCCGCTGGGCGCGCCTGGCGGCCCGACCCGGCCGCCGCGTCTCCCGCCTACGCCGTCGGCGTCTCGGCGGTGCGCACCGATCTGAGGTCCGCGATCTCCTTCTCGAAGTCCTCCACCGAGGAGAAGGACCGGTAGACGCTGGCGAACCGCAGGTAGGCGACCTCGTCCAGGTCCCGCAGCGGGCCCAGGATGGCCAACCCCACCTCGTGGCTCGGGATCTCGGCGCACCCCGTCGCCCGGATCGACTCCTCGACCCGGTGCGCGAGCTGCTGCAACGCGTCCTCGTCCACCGGCCGGCCCTGGCAGGCGCGACGCACGCCGCGCACCACCTTCTCCCGGCTGAACAGCTCGGTCACACCGGAGCGCTTCACCACCGCGAGCACGGCCTCCTCCACCGTGGTGAAGCGTCGGCCGCACTGCGCGCAGGACCGCCGGCGGCGGATGGCCTGACCCTCGTCGACCTCACGGGAGTCCACGACCCGGGAGTCGGAGTTGCGGCAGAACGGGCACCGCATCTTCGTCACCCCTTTCCGCCCCGACCGCCCCGGCGAGCCCACGAAGGGGTGCGTCAGGAACGCGTCACCAGCACGGCCCGTAGACCGTCCGGCACGCTCCGAGACCCAACCTGTGGACTAACTACAGCGGTGTAACCACTAGATGTTGGGGAATCTATGCCTCGGCAGCCCAACGCGCAAATTGGCCTGGACACCCGCGCGTCACCCGTCTGTCCCAGTCCGGACACCCCGCCGGACCCCACTCCGAAGCACCCCTCCAGTGGCCCCGCCAACGCCCCGGGGCCGCGTGGCCGACCCCCGACACACGGCCGCGGAGGCCGCCCGCAGGGGCCCGCTCAGCGGTCCACCGGAACGACGAGCGCCTGTCCGGGGAGCACCGCCACCCCGTCGAGGGGATTCAGCTCACGAATGCGCCGGACGACCGCGTCCGGGTCGTGCCGGGGCGCCACCCGCCGCGCCACGTCCCACACCGACTCCCCGGGAGCGACGTGGACCGTCTCGGTGCCCGTCGGCACGGCGTCACGCCGGTCCGGCCCGCTCACGCCGAGCAGGACGACGGCCAGGCAGGCCGCGCCGACGAGGACCACCAGGGTCCACACGTGTGAGATCGGGCGCACACGACAGGGGGACAGCCGAAGGGAGGGCCGGGCCACCACCGGCTGGGGCCGGCCGGGCGGACGCCGCGTGCCGTCCACCACAGGACGCGCGCGAGGCGGGCCGTACCCGCGGGATGCCACCACCTCGCCCACCAGGACCGGAACCTCGCGACGCCACTCCCCCTGCGACGCCGGCGCCTTCTCCCGCTTACGGACGGCCATCAGCCTCCTTCCGCGCACCGGACCAGCGCGACACTCCGCAAGATCGAACAAGTGTTCGATCGAACTCCCGTGCGACTGTCTACCACCGCCGAAGATCGAACTGAAGCCACCCGGGCGATATCCTTCGAACAGGTGTTTGATCTCCGGGCGGAACCGGGCTAGCGTCGTCCTGTGGCGCACGTGACCGGCGACCCGAACGGGCAGGAGGGCAGCGACGTGGCACCCAGGCGTGACGGGGACGGGCCGACCGCCCACGGAGCCCCTGGAGACAGAGCCCTCGCGGACAGAGCCCCCAGCGCCCCGACAACCAGCGCCCCGACAACCGGCGCCCCCATCGACAGGGCGCCCGGGGCCGGAGCTCCCGGAGGCGGGGTCGACACGGACACCAGCGCCGGCGCCGGTCTTCCCGACGTGGCCGAGGTGCACCCGTTCCCCGAGCCGGCCGACAACTCGGCCAACACCGACGAGCTGACCCCCCGCCAGCGCCGCGTGCTGGAGGTCATCCGCGACCACCTGGAGCGCAACGGCTACCCGCCGAGCGTGCGGGAGATCGGCGAGGCGGTCGGCCTGACCTCCACCTCCTCGGTCGCCCACCAGCTCCGCGCCCTGGAGCGCAAGGGCTACCTGCGCCGCGACCCGCGCCGACCCCGCACCGTCGGCGTGCTCCCGCCGGACGCCGTGCCCGGCGCCGGCGTGTGGGCGCGGCCCGGCGGGCCGTCCACCGCTCCCGCCGAGCCGGGGGAGGCCGCCCCGGCCGCGTCGTCCCCGGCCGTCCAGCCCGCCTACGTCCCGGTGGTCGGCCGCATCGCCGCCGGTGGCCCGATCCTGGCGGAGCAGGCCATCGAGGACGTCTTCCCGCTGCCCAAGGAGATCGTCGGCGAGGGGTCGCTGTTCCTGCTGCGGGTCGTCGGCGACTCGATGGTGGACGCGGCGATCACCGACGGGGACTGGGTGGTGGTCCGGCAGCAGCCGGACGCCGACAGCGGCGACATCGTGGCCGCCATGATCGACGGCGAGGCCACGGTCAAGACCCTGAAGCGCCGGGACGGCCACGTGTGGCTGATGCCGCACAACCCGGCCTACGAACCCATCCTCGGCGACGAGGCCGCGATCCTGGGCCGCGTGGTGGCCGTGCTCCGCCGCCTCTGACGACGCCGGCGCTCGGGCAGCACCGGCTCGGGTAGCACCGGTTCCGACGGCACCAGTTCCGACGGCACCGACTCCGGCGTCGCTGGGCGGCCGGCCCGCCGCCGGAGGTCAGCGAGCCCGGCGTCGCCGGCCGAGCACCACCACGACCAGCGCCACCGCCACCCCGGCCACGCCCAGGGTTGACCAGGGCGTTCCCGACTCCGTGCCCTGTCCGGTGTCCTTCGCGGCGGCGTCCGCCCCGCCGTCCTGCGGGCGCGGTGTCGTGCCCGTGGCCGGAGGAGCGGCCGCACGCGCCACCAGCCCGGTCGCACCGGGGATGGCGCGGATGGGCGCGCTGGAGCCGCCGTCCCCGAACTCACCACCCGCCAACAACGTCCCGTCCGGCTCGAACGCGAGCGCCTCGCCCTGGGGTTCGTCGGGGAGCGGCACCCGCACCGGCTCCCGACCGAGAGCGGCGACCACGTCCCCGTCAGGAGCGCTGAACAGGTACGCGTCGGTGTAGGTGCGGAGCGCGACCACGGTGCCGTCGGCGCTGACCGCTCCCCCGGTCACGAGGACGGACCCGAAACTCCCGGCGGCCGGCGGTCCGCCCTTGGTGTCGGTCGGCCCGAGCCGGACGGTGCCCACCTTCTCCAGCGCCGTCGGGCCGGGCGCCGCCAGCGGCCCCACCGGCCGGTAGATGCCCGACGAGCCGAGGGGCTCCTTCGTCACCAGGTGCGGCACGCCCTTGCGGTCGAGGAGCAGGGCCTCGGCGTCGTGCGCCCGGTCCGGGTAGGTGAGGCGGTGCAGCACGGCCTTGCCGTTCGGCGAGACGGCGTGCAACGCGACGGTTTCCCGCTTCGCCCGGTTGTCCCCCGTGTCGGCCAGCCACAGGGTGCCGTCCGCGGCCCGGGCCATGTCCTCGACGTCGAACGGGTCGATGGGCGCGGTGATCACCCGCCGCACCGCGCACTCCCGGTTGAGCACGAAGACCTGGATCTGGCTCCCGTCGTCGGTGACGGCGTACCAGTTGGCGCCGTCCGACGCGAGCCCCGACACCTCGGCCAGGCGCGGGTCCCGAGTCCGGCAGACCTCACTGACCTGGGGCGACGCCGTGCGCGTGCCCGGCTCGGCCAGCGCGGTCGGCGCCAGTGGCCCGACCGCCAGCCCCACGACCGCGAGGGCGGCGGACAACACCGACAGGAACGGACGAGCTCGGTGGGCAGTCACCCCACCCAGTCTGGCGCAACCAGCCGACCGACGTCGGCGACGCGGAGCCCCCAAGCAGAACGCGAGGGTGGTCGTGGAGGGAGACCCCCACGACCACCCTCGCGCGGGTGATCCGTCGGACCGGGCGCGCCCGGTCCGTCAGCGGGCGCCGGCGGGGACGTCGAACTCCCCGAGCACGCCCGCGAGGTCCGGCCGCACCTTCGCCCGGAGCTGGGTGCCCTCGGCCGTGTGCTCCTCGGCCAGCACCTCGCCCTCGGCGTGCACCCGGGCCACCATGTCGCCCCGGGTGTAGGGGACCAGGACGTCGACCAGCACGTCGGGGTGCGGCAACCGCTCGGCGACGCGCTCGTGCAGCCGCGTGATGCCCACGCCGGTGCGGGCCGAGACGAACACCGCGTCCGGCAGCAGGTGGCGCAGCCGGGCGAGCGCGAGGTCGTCGGCCGCGTCGACCTTGTTCACCACCAGCAGCTCCGGCGGCATCGGCGCGTCGCGCTCCTCGGTGATCTCCGCGAGCACGTCGCGCACCGCGGTGACCTGCCGCTCGGGCGCCGGGTCGGAGCCGTCGACGACGTGCAGCAGCAGGTCGGCGTCGGCCACCTCCTCCAGCGTCGAGCGGAACGCCTCCACGAGCTGGTGCGGCAGGTGCCGCACGAAGCCGACGGTGTCGGTCAGCGTGTACGGCCATCCGTCCGGCGTGGTCGAGCGGCGGGTGGTCGGGTCCAGGGTGGCGAACAGGGCGTCCTCGACCAGCACGCCCGCGCCGGTGATGGCGTTGAGCAGGCTGGACTTGCCGGCGTTGGTGTAGCCGACGATCGCGACGCTGGGCACCGCGTTGGCGGTGCGCCGCCCCCGCTTGGTCTCCCGCACGGTCCGCATCCCGGTCAGCTCGCGACGCAGCTTGGCGATCCGCTTGTGGATGCGCCGCCGGTCGGTCTCCAGCTTCGTCTCACCGGGACCGCGCAGGCCGACGCCGCCGTTGCCGCCGCCGGCCCGGCCGCCGGCCTGCCGGGACATCGCCTCACCCCAGCCGCGCAGCCGCGGCAGCAGGTACTGCAGCTGCGCGAGCTCCACCTGCGCCTTGCCCTCCCGGGACCGGGCGTGCTGGGCGAAGATGTCCAGGATCAGCGCGGTCCGGTCGATGACCTTGACCTTGAGCTGCTCCTCCAGCTGGCGCAGCTGACCGGGCGAGAGCTCGCCGTCGCAGATCACGGTGTCGGCGCCGGAGGCGATCACGACCTCCCGCAGCTCCCTGGCCTTGCCCGCGCCGATGTAGGTGGCCGGGTCCGGCCGGTTGCGGCGCTGGACCAGGCCCTCCAACACCTGCGAGCCGGCGGTCTCGGCGAGCCGGGCGAGCTCGGCCAGCGACGCCTCGGCCTCGGTGCCGTCGCCCTCGGTCCACACACCGACCAGGACGACCCGCTCCAGTCGGAGCTTCCGGTACTCGACCTCGGAGATGTCTGCGAGCTCGGTGGACAGTCCGGAGACGCGGCGCAGGGCCACCCGCTCCGCCAGCTCCAGGTCGCCCGTCGAGGGGACCGCGTCCGGCTCGTCTTCGTGGACCCACAGGGGGTCATGCTTGATATCCGTCATACGCCTTCCATGCTCCCACTCCCGGCTACCCGTTTTCCCAGCTCGGCAACCGGAGGTGGTGGGGAGGCCGGGAGCGGGGCCGAGCGGCCCGACCCGTCGGCCGTCTTCTCGCCCCGTCCAACGTCGCGCGACCCGCGCGTGTTCCGCCGGCGCCGCGCCACCCGGACCGGTTCGGGTGGTACCCGGAGAAGTCCCCGGTCAGTACGGTCGGCGACCATGAGCGACACCGAGGTGCTCCTCGCCGACCTCCGGTTCGGCGAGGCGCCCCGACGGGGACCGGACGGCCGCCTCTACCTGTCCGACTTCTACGACCGGCAGGTGCTCGCCGTCGACCTGACGACCGGCGCCCGCGAGGTGGTGTGCGAGGTGCCCGGCCAGCCGTCGGGGCTGGGCTGGCTGCCGGACGGCCGGATGCTCGTGGTGTCGATGCTCGACCGCACGGTCCTGCGGCTGGAGCCCGACGGCCGGCTGGCGCTCCACGCGGACCTGTCCGGCCTGGCCACCTTCCACACCAACGACATGCTCGTGCACCCGAGCGGGCGCGCCTACGTGGGCAACTTCGGGTTCGACCTGCACGCCCAGCTCACCGAGCACGGCATGGCGGCGCTGGCCGCGCTGGCGGCCGACCCGCCCACGGCGGCGCTCGCCCTGGTCGAGCCGGACGGCGAGGTGCGGGTCGCCGCGAGCGGCCTGCGGTTCCCCAACGGCATGGTGCTGCTCTCCGACGGCACCCTGGTGCTCGCGGAGACCCTCGGGGCGCGCCTGCTCGCCTTCGACGTCGCCGAGGACGGCTCGCTGGGCGCGCGCCGCGTCTGGGCGGACCTGCGCGAGCATCTCGTGGCGCCGGACGGCGTCAGCGTGGACGTCGAGGACCGGGTGTGGGCGGCGGCGGGGATCAGTCCGTCCGCCGTCCGGGTGGGCGCGGGCGGCCACCTCCACGGCCGGGTGACGACGAGTCAGAACTGCTTCGCGGTCGGCCTGGCCGGCCCGGACCGGCGCACCCTGGTGTGCTGCACCGCGCCGTCGTCCCTTCCTGGCGAGGTCGCGGACCGACGGCTCGGCCGGCTGGAGGTCGTCGAGGTGGACGTCCCCGGGGCCTGACGGGTCCCCGGCGCGCCCCTGCCGGCGTCCGCCGCGGTGGTCGGTCGCGGCCGTCAGCGGTCGCGGGCCAGCGACGCGCGAGGTCAGCTATCGGCGGCGGCAGCGGACGCGGCGTCAGCGATCGGCGGCGGCCCACCAGTCGGCGTCCAGCTCGCCCCTGGCCACCAGCACGGCCGGTCCGGTGAGCGTGCTGCCGTCCTCGGTGATCTCCACCTGGACCGTGCCGCCGGGCACGTGCACGGTCCGGCGTCCGGCGCGCTGCCCCTCGGCGTGCAGGGCGGCGGCCACGACGGCGACGGTGCCGGTGCCGCAGGACCGGGTCTCCCCCACGCCCCGCTCGTGCACCCGCATCCGCAGGGTCCCCGCGTCGACGGTGTTGACCAGCTCGACGTTGACCCCCTTCGGGAAGACCGAGGTGTCGTAGGCGGGCTGGGTGGTCAGGTCGAACTCGTCGACCGGGAAGTCGGTGAGGCAGGCGAGGTGCGGGTTGCCGACGTCCACGGCGAAGCCGGGGAAGGACGTGCCGCCCAGGTTGGCGGTGGACCGGCCGGTCACCGTGGCCGGCCCCATGCCGACCGTGACGACGCCGTCGGCGCGCACCCTGGTCGGGCGCGGGCCCGAGCGGGTGCCGACGACGACCTCGCCGGCCTCGGCCAGCCCGGCCGACACCAGGTAGGTGGCGAACACCCGCACGCCGTTGCCGCACATCTCCACCACGGAGCCGTCGGCGTTGCGGTAGTCCATGAACCAGCCCGAAGGGTCCACAGTGGACGGAGCATCCTCCACGTGCGCCGCCCGGACCACGCGGAGCACGCCGTCCGCGCCGAGCCCCCGCCGTCGGTCGCACAGCGCGCGCACCCGCCGGTCGGTCAGCTCCAACACGCCCTCGGGATCGGGCAGCACGACGAAGTCGTTCTCCGTGCCGTGCCCCTTCACGAACTCCACTCCGCGCACGCCGCCAGCGTACGTGCGCCGGGGGCCCGACATCAGAGCAGGGACAGCGCGGCGTCCAACAGGTCGGGACGGGCCGCGTCGAGCCAGGTGATCCGCCGGTCGCGCCGGAACCAGGAGCGCTGCCGCCGCACGAACCGGCGGGTGGCGCGGGCCGTCTCGGACGCGGCGGTGTCCAGGTCGCACTCGCCGTCGAGCGCGGCCAACACCTGCTGGTAGCCCAGCGCCCGGGACGCGGTGCGCCCCTCGCGCAGCCCGACCGCCTCCAGCGCCCGGACCTCCTCGACCAGGCCGGCGGCGAACATGCGGCGCACCCGCTCGTCCACCCGCTCGTCCAGCTCGGCGACGTCCCGGTCCAGCCCGACCAGGACCGTGCCGTACCGGGCGGGCCCCGGGCGCGGCAGCGTCGCGGAGAACGGCCGGCCGGTGATCTCGATGACCTCCAGGGCCCGGACGACGCGCCGGCCGTTGCTGGGCAGGATGGCCGCGGCGGCGGCCGGGTCCGCCGCGGCGAGCCGGGCGTGCAGCGCGGCCGGGCCGACCTCGGTCAGCTCCGCCTCCAGCCGGGCCCGCACCTCGGGGTCGGTGCCGGGGAACTCCAGCTCGTCCAGCACCGCCTGGACGTAGAGGCCGGACCCGCCGACGAGCACCGGCACCCTGCCCCTGGCGAGCAGGTCCTCGACCGTGCGCCGGGTCTGCCGCTGGTAGGCGGCGACCGACGCGGTCTCGGTGACGTCGAGGACGTCCAGCAGGTGGTGCGGCACGCCGCGCCGCTCGTCGACCGCCAGCTTGGCGGTGCCGATGTCCATGCCCCGGTAGAGCTGCATGGCGTCGGCGTTGACCACCTCGCCACCCAGTCGGATCGCCAGGTCCACGCCGAGGTCGGACTTGCCGGTGGCGGTGGGGCCGATGACGGCGACGGGACGGAGCGGGCGGGTCGTCACGACGGGCCAGGGTACGGGTGGCCTCCAGAGATGCCACCGCCGCGGGCCGCCGCGGTGCTCACCCGCCGCCGCCGCTCAGTCCTCCGGGTCCCACACGGCGACGTGGTAGCCGACGCCGAGCGGCGCGTCCGAGTACAGCAGCTCACCCCGCCAGCGCCGGCCGTCGGCCAGCACCGCCCCGGCCAGCACCTGCCAGGCGGCCCGACCGCCGACGACCAGCTCGTCGGCCGTCGCGACGTCCAACGCCAGCAGGGCGGGGGCGTCCGCCGCCGCCAGCGCGTCCCGCACCCGTCCGTCGAACTCGGGCGCGCGGGAGTCCGGCCGGCCGGGCGCCCGGTCCGGGTGGCGGGCCGACCCGTCGCCCAGGACGAGCAGGCCGACCGGCTCGGGACGCGCGGCCAGGTCCGCGCCCAGCCGGCGGCACTCGTCGACCGACAGGTCGGGCGGGACCAGCTCGACGCGCACCGACCCGGCGTCCACCCGACCGCGCAGCCAGCCGGCGACGAGGGCGGGCAGCGGCAGTTCCGGGTCGACGTCGCCGGCCTCGGGGCCGAGCGCGACCGGCACGTCCACCCCGAACCCGCGGAACGTGCCGCGCGTGGTCGGCCCGACCGCCACCGGCCCGGCCAGGTCGGCCGCCACGGCCACCCAGTCGCGTGACCGCGCGGCCAGCCGGCGCGCGGCCGCCAGACAGGCGGCGCGGACCGGCTCGGTCCGGTCGGCCGCGCCCGCGACCAGTTCGGGCACCAACAACGGCGGGTGCGGCAGCGCCGCGGCTCCGACGATCACTCGGGCAGGCTAGCCGGCGACCGCCGGGGGCCGCCGCCGCGAGATCGGACCCGGAATCGGGATCGGAGTACCGGGGCGCGCTGTGACCTGTTTGAATGCGCGCACGGGGACAACTCGGGCAGACGGCGCCCACGGTGTCCCCGGTGGCGCAGGCCCCGCGGCGCGGGGCGCCCGCGACGCGCGGGCACGAGGTGGGCAGGCGAGGAGGAAGCCGGCATGACCGAGCACGGAACGACCCCGGAGACCACGGCCCCGGAGACCACGGACCGGGACGGTGGCGTTCAGCAGGCTGGGGAGCAGCGGTCTCCGGCGCAAGGGGACACCGCGCAGCCGGCGCCCCACGTGCCGGTCGCGTCCGACAACCCCGGACGCTGGGGTCGGGTGGACGCCGACGGCACCGTGTACGTGCGGACCGCGGAGGGCGAGCGGGCCGTGGGCTCGTGGCAGGCCGGCGAGCCGGCCGAGGGCCTGGCGCACTACGCGCGCCGGTTCGACGACATCCGCACCGAGGCCGAACTGCTGCAGGCGCGGCTCGCCTCGGGGGCCGGCGACCCGAAGCAGGCGCTGAACAGCGCCAAGCACCTGCGGGACAGCCTGGCCGACGCGTCGGTGGTCGGCGACCTGGTCACCCTGGCCGCCAAGGCCGACTACCTGGTGATCAGGGCCGAGGAGGCGGTCGAGGCCGCCAAGGTCGCCCGCGACCACGCCCGCGCCGAGGCGGTGGCCCGCAAGCAGGCACTGGTCGAGGAGGCCGAGCGGATCGCCGCCGAGGCCACCCAGTGGAAGGCGGCCGGCGACCGGCTGCGCGGGATGCTGGACGAGTGGAAGGCGGTCCGCGGCGTCGACCGCAAGACCGACGAGCAGCTCTGGAAGCGCTTCTCCCGGGCCAGGGACGCGTTCAACCGGCGGCGGGGCTCGCACTTCGCCGAGCTGGACCGGCAGCGGCTCGCGGCGCGGGCCCGCAAGCAGGAGATCGTCGCCGAGGCCGAGGAGCTGGCCGAGTCCTCCGAGTGGGGGCCCACCGCGGGCCGCTACAAGGAGCTGATGGTGGAGTGGAAGGCCGCGGGGCGGGCGCCGAAGGACGCCGACGACGCCCTGTGGCAGCAGTTCCGGGCGGCCCAGGACCGGTTCTTCGCCCGCCGGTCCGAGGCGTTCAGCGAGCGGGACGCGGAGTTCTCCGAGAACGCCAAGCTCAAGGAGGAGCTGCTCGCCGAGGCCGAGCACATCGACCCGAGGACGGACCTGGAGGCGGCCAGGGCGCACCTGTACCGCGTCCAGGAGCGGTGGGAGCAGATCGGCCGGGTGCCCAGGGAGCGGATCCGCGAGCTGGAGGGCCGGCTGCGCGCGGTCGAGGAGAAGGTGCGGTCCGCGGTGGACGCCCACTGGCGGCGCACCGACCCGGAGGCCGAGGCCAGGGTCGCCCAGTTCCGGGAGCGGGTCGAGCAGTTCGAGTCGCAGGCGGCCAAGGCCCGCGCGGCCGGCGACCGGCGCCGCGCCGAGCAGGCCGAGGCCCAGGCCGCGCAGTGGCGGGAGTGGCTGGCCGCAGCGGAGGCCGCCGTCAGCAGCCGCTGACCGACGACACCACGGGGGCCCGGGACCGCGCTGCGGTCCCGGGCCCCCGTCTTGAGTTCGTCCGGTCGATCCTCCCCCAGGGCCGCAAGCCTTCCCGGGCCCGGAAACACCGCCTTCTTCTTCCCTACAAGGGATCTACCCCAGGGGTGAACCCCCCATTTCCAGAGTTCCGGCCGGCACCGACAAAAAGTCCACCGGCGAGGACAACAGGGGGCAGAAGAACCAGATCAGGTGAATCCGCACTCCCGCGCGAGCCATGCGAGGCCCACTCCCCTCACGACCTGCGAAAATTAGGCCGCACCCGCACTACAGACTTTGCTAGGGGGATCCCCCCATTTCCAGTGTCCCCGACTGGGTCTGACACTTTTTCCGGCCGGAGCGGGCACCTGAGCCGAAAAACACGCAATCAGGTGAATTCACGCGGCGGAGCGGCCCCGAATGCCGACGGACCCGGCCACGAGATCGTGACCGGGTCCGTCGGGCGGTTCGAGGGGGTCAGCCGGTGGGGCGGGACGAGGCGATGCGGAACCACTGGATCGTCAGCAGGAACACCGCGGCCACCGCGACGATCAGGCCGGCGCCCGGTCCGGGGCCCGGGTCGTGGATCCGCCCGGTCTGCTGCGTCCACACCGAGAGCGCGCCGAGCACCGTCGAGAACGCGCAGCCCCACGCGCTGGCCCAGGCCAGCGCCCAGCGGCGCGTCGCGAGCGTGAGCACGGAGAGCAGTCCGCCGAGCAGGAAGACCGCCCCGGAGAACAACACGGGCACCAGGTGGACGCGCTGGCCCGGCGCGGCCTGGCCGAGCAGCACCTGCCAGCCGGTGGTGTCACCGACCCAGGGCAGGATCGCGGCGACGAGCAGCGCGACCACGCACACCGTCACCAGCATCGCCTTCGCGCCCGGCTCGATCCGGCGCAGCACGCCGTGCTCGACGGCGTCGATCTCGGCGCGGAGCCGGGCCAGGTCGGTCGGCTCCCCGGGGCTGGACGCGTGGCTCATCGGACCGAACACCCACCTGTCGGCGCTGGTTGGGCCGCGGGCGGCCCGAACGAGGGCAGTCCGAGGGTGACGCCGGACGTCTTCGGCCGCACCCCCGCCTCCCAGTTGTCACCCGCCCGCGTGCGGCGGTGGTCGAGGAGCGGGCCGTCGGCGACCAGGTGGTGCGGCGCGCCGTAGGTCACCACGGTGCGCACCACGTCGCCGGGGCGCACCTCGCCGGACAGGGCGTCGCCCACCGGCGTGAAGTGCACCAGCCGGCCGTCCCGCGCCCGGCCGCTCATCCGGTGGGTCTCGGCGTCCTTGCGGCCCTCGCCCTCGGCCACCAGCACCTCCACCGTCCGCCCGACCAGCTCCCGGTTCAGCTCCCAGGCGATCTCGTCCTGGAGGGCGACCAGCCGCTCGTAGCGCTCCTGGACGACCTCCTTCGGCACCTGCTGGTCCATGTCGGCGGCCGGGGTGCCGGGGCGCTTGGAGTACTGGAACGTGAACGCGCTGGAGAACCGCGCGGCGCGCACGACGTCCAGGGTGCCCTGGAAGTCCTCCTCGGTCTCGCCGGGGAAGCCCACGATGATGTCGGTGGTGATGGCCGCGTCCGGCATCGCGGCGCGCACCCTGTCGATGATCGACAGGTAGCGGTCGGAGCGGTAGGAGCGGCGCATGACCCGCAGGAGCCGGTCGGAGCCGGACTGCAGCGGCATGTGGAGCTGGTGGCAGACGTTGGGGGTCTCCGCCATCGCGGCGATCACGTCGTCGGTGAAGTCGCGGGGGTGCGGCGAGGTGAAGCGGACCCGCTCCAGCCCGTCGACGTCGCCGCAGGCCCGCAGGAGCTTGCCGAAGGCGTACCGGTCGCCGAACTCCACGCCGTAGGAGTTGACGTTCTGGCCGAGCAGCGTCACCTCCAGCACGCCCTCGTCGACCAGCGCCCGCACCTCGGAGAGCACGTCGCCCGGCCGGCGGTCCTTCTCCCGGCCGCGCAGCGACGGCACGATGCAGAAGGTGCAGCTGTTGTTGCACCCGACGGAGATCGACACCCAGCCGGCGTAGGAGGACTCGCGGCGGGCGGGGAGCGTGGACGGGAAGACCTCCAGCGACTCCAGGATCTCGACCTGCGCCTCGGCGTTGTGCCGGGCGCGCTCCAGCAGCACCGGCAGCGAGCCGATGTTGTGCGTGCCGAACACCACGTCCACCCACGGCGCGCGCCTGACGATCTCGCCGCGGTCCTTCTGCGCGAGGCAGCCGCCCACGGCGATCTGCATGCCCGGGTGGTCCTTCTTCACCGGGCGGAGGTGGCCGAGGTTGCCGTAGAGGCGGTTGTCGGCGTTCTCCCTGACCGCGCAGGTGTTGAAGACCACGACGTCCGGCGTGTTCTCCTCGTCGGTCGCGCGGACGTAGCCGGCGTCCTCAAGCAGCCCGGCCAGCCGCTCCGAGTCGTGCACGTTCATCTGACACCCGTAGGTGCGAATCTGGTAGGTCCGGGACACTCCTCAACCCCTTCTTCCCGACCTCCCAGGGTACGGCGCGGGGCGGGCACAATGCCCTGGTGCCCCCGATCCCGCGGCGAACCGCGCTGGCCGCGCTGGCCGGATTGGCCGGGTTGGGCGGCCTGCCGCTGCTCGCGGCGGGCTGCACCGGCTCCCGCCCGCCGGCGAGCCGCCTGACCATCGGCACCGGCAGCGCCGACGGCGTCTACTACGCGCTGGGCCAGGCGCTGGCCGGCACGTGGGCCGAGCAGTTGGGCGTCCGCTCCGAGGTGCGCACGACCGCCGGCTCGGTGGCCAACATCGAGCTGCTGCGCAACCGGAGCGTGGACGTGGTGTTCAGCCAGGTCGACGCGGCGGCCGAGCCCACACCCGACCCGCCGCTGTGCGCGCTCGCGCGGATGCACGACGACTTCATGCACGTGGTCGTGCGCCGCGACACGAACGTCACCACGCTGTCCGGGCTGCGGGGCATGCGGCTGTCGATGGGCGCGGAGCGCTCGGGCGTGCAGATGATCGCGCGCCGGCTGCTCGCGGAGGCCGAGCTGGACCCCGACCGGGACCTGCCGATCGAGCGGCTGAGCATCGACGAGTCGGTGCGGGAGATGCTGGCCGGCCGGATCGACGGGTTCTTCTGGTCGGGCGGGCTGCCGACGCTGGGGGTGCGGCGGCTGGCCGAGGCGATGCCGGTCCGGCTGCTGGACCTGAGGGAGGTGCTGCCCGGGCTGCGCCGGCAGTACCGCGTGTACGACCAGGGGACCATCCCCGCGTCGACCTACCGGCGCGGCGAGCCGGTGACCGCGCTGGTGGTGCGCAACCTCCTGCTGGTGCGGGCGGACATGCCGGACGATCTCGCCGAGGCGCTGACCAGGGGGTTGTTCGCCTCGCTCGGCGGGCTGGCCAGGGCCAACGCGGCGGCCGCGACGATCGGGGTGCGGGCGGCCATCGGCACCGCCCCGCTGCCGCTGCACCCCGGCGCCGAGCGCTACTACCGCGACGTGAAGAAGCACTAGGACGTGGGGCCTCGGAGCGCGAACCGGGCGGTGGCCGCCCGGTGGTCGCTGCCGTCGGTGCGGACCACGTCGGCGTCGACGGCGGTGAGGCCCCGGAACAGCACGTGGTCGGGGCGGGTGACCGGGAACGCGGCCGGCCAGGTGAACCCGAGTCCGGTGCCCGCCTCGCGCTGGGCGTCGCGCAGGGCGTCGGTCAGGCTGCCCATCCGGCGGTCGGTGCTGGCGGTGTTGAGGTCGCCGAGCACGAGCAGGCGCGGCCCCTCCGCGCGGACGGCCTCGGCGAGGCCGGCGAGGCTGCGGTCCCGGTCGGTGGTCGCGCCGGGTCGGGCCGAGCCGAGGTGCGCCACCAGGACGACGACGTCGCCACCCGGTGTCGCGACCCGGGCGCGCAGGGCGCGCGGCCAGCCGAGGCCGAGGTCCAGCGGGCGGTGGTCCCGGATGGGATGCCGGCTCCACAGCCCGACCGTGCCGACGACGACGTGGTGCGGGTACGCCTCGTCCAGGGCGGTCGCCGCGGACCGGTTCGCCATCTCCTGCACGGCCACGAGGTCGGCGCCCCGGTCGGCCAGCTCGGCGAGCGTGCGCCGCGGGTCGGGGTTGCCGGCGTAGAGGTTCTGGGTGATCACGCTCAGGTCGCCGGGGCCGGAGGCCGCGCCGGGCAGGAACGCGGTGCCGAACATCACGGTCCAGACGAGGACGGGCGCCACCAGCGCGAGGAGCCCGCGGCGCGCCCGCGTCACGAGCGCGACGACGGCGAGCACCGGGAGGAGCAACCCGAGCCAGGGCAGGCCGCTGTCGAGCAGCACGGCGACGCCGCCGGCGTCCGGGACCAGTCGGTGGCCGGCCAGCGCCGCGGCGACCGCCAGCGCGGCCAGCGTGAGAAGCACGTCACGTCCATGCCAGGGGCCGAGGCGTCGGCGCCGTCTCGGTCGCCGGGTGTTCGTGTCCGTGTTCGTGTCCGCTCGCGCGTGTTGGGCGGGCCGCAGGGGCTGGGTGTCGAGCGCACCGAGCTCCCGCATGTCGTTCACAGCCAGTCGGGGCGCAGGCGTCCGGACCTGCCGCCCCTGACCATCGGCCTCGCTCCTTGTGCTCCAAGTGCCATGGCAGCCACCGTGCACCAGGAAGCTGAGAGCAGGATGAGAACCGGCTGGTCGTAGATCGCCTGGTCCTGCGGGTGCCGGCGGTGACGGCGGTGACGGCGCCAGAGCCTGGTGGAGATCGAGGCGCCCTTCGCGCAGGGACCTGCCGGGCTCAGGACCGGGGCCTGGCGACCGTTTGCCAGGTCGCCGACACGCACGGCGGTCGTGGTGATCTCCGAGAACGCACTGGGTGTCGGAACGCTGGTTTGACTCCGCTTTCCCCGACAACACGAGGTTTGCGTCGTCGCGCGGCAGTCACCGTCGTACTGCCGCTGGCTGTTCGGCTCTCCCCGCGAGGCTTTGTCCTCTTGGGGCAGTTGAACTCAGCCCACTGCCAACACCCACTCGATGGAGTGCTTTCCCTGCGGCGTCGACAAATCTCCGGGAAATCTGTCAGTCCGCCCTGAAACACTGGAAGTGGGGGTTCCCCCAATACATAGGAGGTGTCGCGCGCGAGGCGTCCGTCCGCCCGCACGAGCGCGCTGAGACTCGGAGCCAACGGCCGCGTCACCAAAGATCAACGCACCCGCTCGGGGAGGCGGAGCACGACCCGCAGGCCGCCAGGCCCGTCCGGATCGTCGGGGCCCGGCAGCTCCAGCCGGAGCCCGCCGCCCGCGCGCTCCACGAGCGTGCGCACGATCGCCAGGCCCAGCCCCGAACCGGGCACGTTCTGGTGCGCGGGCGAGCGCCAGAACCGGTCGGTCGCCCGCGCCAGCTCGTCCGCGGTCAGCCCCGGGCCGTGGTCCCGCACCGCCAGCTCGACACCGTCCTCCGTCCGCCGGGTCGAGACGACCACCTCGCTGCCCTCGCGCGTGAACTTCACCGCGTTGTCCAGCACCGCGTCCAACACGGTGTCCAGCACCCCGGCGGGGGCGAGCGCCACCAGGCCGAGCTCCCCGGCCCGCCGGAACCGGACCGCCCGCACCTCGGCCAGCGTCTGCCAGGACTCCAGCCGGTCGGCGACCACCGCGTCGACGTCGACCGGCTCCACGTCGCGGCCCGCGGCCTCGGCACGCGCCAGCGCCAGCAGGTCGTCGAGCACGGTGGCCAGCCGCTCGACCTCCTCCGTGGCGCCCACGTAGTGCGGCTCGGCCTCGGCGTCCACGTGCCCGTCGAGGTTGTGCAGCCGCAGCCGCAACGCGGTGAGCGGGTTGCGGAGCTGGTGCGAGGCGTCGGCGACGAACGCGCGTTGCGCCGCCATGGCGTCGGCGACCGAGGCGGCCATCCGGTCGAAGGCCCTGGTGAGCCGGCGCAGTTCGACCGGCCCCGACGACGCGCCGACCGGCTCGGCCGGGCGCCCCCTGGCCACGCTCTCGGCGACGCGGTGCGTGGCGGCGTCCAACCGCTGCACGGGCCGCAGCAGCCACCGCACGACGGGCACCGCGAACGAGGTCGCCGCCGCCGCGAGGACGAGCAGCCCGGCCGCGAGCAGCACCAGCCAGATCACCAGGACCCGCTGCCGCAGGGAGCTGGTCGACGAGATGGTGACCGCCGCGCCGCTGGGCCGGCTGCCGACCACGATCGGCTCGGCCACCACCATGGGCCGCTCGTCCCACGGCAGGAACAGCCCGTAGGGCTCGGACGGCCGCCCGGCCAGCGCCACGTCGATCCGCTCCCGCAGGCCCTCCTGGTTCGGGTCGAACCCCTCCCCCGAGGCCACCAGCAGCTTGCGGTCGGCGTCCACCACCGCCGCGACCACGCCGTAGAGCTGCTGGTAGCGCTGCAGCTCCGCGCGCAGCCCCGCGGTCACCTCGTCGCTGCCCTCGACCAGCGGTTGCTGCGCGATCGCGGCGAAGCGCAGCGTGTCGCCCTGCCGGTCCAGGAACAGCTCCTGCTGGGCCGCGCCGGCGATGCTGCCGGCCAACGGGACCCCCAGACCGACCAGCACCAACGCCAACAGGGTCAGCACGATCGCGAGCAGCCGGCTGCGCACCCGCGCCTCCCCCGGTCAGTCCAGCGCCAGGCGGTAGCCGACGCCCCGGACGGTCTGCACGAGCTGGGGGCGGCCGAGCTTGGTCCGCAGCGTCGCCACGTGCACGTCGAGCGTGCGGTTCGCCCCCGGCCAGGTCTTGCCCCACACCTCGGCGATGATCCGCTCCCGGCTGCACACCGCGCCCCTGGCCGCGGCCAGGATCGCCAGCACCTGGAACTCCTTGCGGGACAGCACGACGGCCGCGCCGGCCACCGTCACCTCGTGCCGTTCGAGCTGGACCTCGACGTCGCCCACCCGGACCGGGCCGACCGGCTCGGCGTCGACCGCCCGCCGCCGCCGGCTGACCGCGTGCACGCGGGCCACCAGCTCCCCCACGTCGTACGGCTTGACCAGGTAGTCGTCCGCGCCGGAGTGCAGGCCCAGGATGCGGTCGTCCACCTCGCCCCTGGCCGACACCACGATCACCGGGACGTCGCTGACCACCCGGATGCGCCGGCAGACCTCCAGGCCGTCCAGGTCGGGCAGGCCCAGGTCCAGCAGCACCACGTCGACGTCGGCCAGGTTGTCCAGCGCGGCCCGCCCAGAGCCCACCCACCGCACCGCCATGCCCTGCCTGGCCAGGGCGGGCTGCAGCGCCTCGGCCACGCGGTGGTCGTCCTCGACCAACAGCACCCGCAAGGGACCCCCTCCCGAACGAAGCGCGACCCCCGCGACCAGCGCGGACGCCGTGCGACGCCGGCTGGCCGAACGATCGGGGGACGCGGCTGTGACCCAGTTGAAACCCTAAGTCTTGCTCAAGTCGCCTGGACTGTTGTGTCCGACGCCACCTAACGTCCCCGCGACATTCCACCCGATGACTCCGCCGCCCTCGCAGGGAGGATCTCGATGACCGCAGCCGCCGCGGCCACCCCCATGATCAGGATGTCGGGGGTGGACAAGTTCTTCGGGCCGCTGCACGTGCTCAGGAACATCGACCTCGAGGTGCCGAAGGGCCAGGTCGTCGTGGTCCTCGGGCCATCGGGCTCGGGCAAGTCGACGCTGTGCCGGACCATCAACCGGCTGGAGCCGATCGACAAGGGCACGATCGAGGTCGACGGCCAGCCGCTGCCCGCCGAGGGCCGCGCGCTCGCCAAGCTGCGCGCCGAGGTCGGCATGGTGTTCCAGCAGTTCAACCTGTTCGCGCACAAGACGATCGTCGAGAACGTCATGCTCGCCCCGGTGCGGGTGCGCGGCGTGGGCAAGGACGAGGCCCGGCGCACCGCGCTGGAGCTGCTGGAGCGGGTCGGCATCGCGACCCAGGCCGACAAGTACCCGGCGCAGCTGTCCGGCGGACAGCAGCAGCGGGCGGCCATCGCCCGCGCGCTGGCCATGCGGCCGAAGGTGATGCTCTTCGACGAGCCGACCTCCGCCCTGGACCCGGAGATGGTCCAGGAGGTGCTGGACGTGATGACCACGCTGGCCGCGGAGGGCATGACGATGCTCGTCGTCACCCACGAGATGGGCTTCGCCCGCAAGGCCGCCGACCGCGTGCTCTTCATGGCGGACGGCGAGGTGGTCGAGGACGCCACCCCGGAGGAGTTCTTCGGCGCGCCGAAGTCGGCGCGGGCCAGGGACTTCCTCGGCAAGATCCTCACCCACTAGGTCCACCCACCAGGGACCCGGACGGGGCGTGCGCGCCCCGGTGTCGAACGATCGGAGGGAACAGCAGAATGCGGTTCACCCGGATGCTGCGCGTTGGCGCCGCCGTGGCCGCGCTGGCGCTGGCCGCCGCCTGTGGCGGCGGTGGCGGCGGCACGAGCGGCAAGTCGCTGGCCCAGCGGGCCAAGGACACCAAGAAGCTGACGGTCGGCATCAAGTTCGACCAGCCGGGCCTCGGCCAGAAGACGCCGGACGGCAAGTTCGAGGGCTTCGACATCGACGTCGCCCGGTACGTCGCCAAGCAGCTCGGCGTCGACGAGGGCAACATCGAGTTCAAGAAGGCCGAGTCCGCCCAGCGCGAGAACATGATCGAGAAGGGCGAGGTCGACTACGTCGTCGGCACCTACTCGATCAACGACAAGCGCAAGGAGAAGGTCTCCTTCGCCGGCCCGTACTTCGTGACCGGCCAGGACCTCCTGGTGCGCGCGGACAACACCGACATCACCGGGCCGGACGCCCTCAACGGCAAGAAGCTGTGCTCGGTGAAGGGCTCCACCCCGGCCCAGAAGATCAAGACTGACTTCTCCCAGCAGGCCGAGCTGCAGGAGTACGGCGGCTACTCCGAGTGCCTGACCGGCCTGTCCACCGGCAAGCTCGACGCGCTGACCACGGACGCGGTCATCCTGGCCGGCTACGCCGCCCAGAACCCGGGCAAGTTCAAGCTCGTCGGCAAGGTCTTCACCGAGGAGAAGTACGGCATCGGTCTGAAGAAGGGCGACGCCGAGGGCCGGGACGCGATCAACAAGGCCATCGAGAAGATGATCTCCGACGGCGCGTGGAAGGCGTCGCTGGAGAAGCACGTCGGGCCGGCCGGGTACAAGATCCCGGACCCGCCCACCGTCTCCGAGAAGTGATTTCCCGATTCGGCTGAGGGCGACGGGCCGGTCGCTCCGGGTGTGAGTGTCCCCCGCAGGACACCGGGCGGGTGTCCCCCGGGGACACCCGCCCGGCGCGCCGGCCCGTCGCCGTTCGACCCGTAGGAGCTCTGGTGGACTTCCTGAGCAGGTACGACTTGCTCGGCGCCTTCTGGGTGACCGTGCAGCTCACCGTGTTCTCCGCGATCGGCTCGCTCGTCTGGGGCACGGTCCTGGCGGCGATGCGGGTGAGTCCGGTGCCGGTGATGCGGGCCTTCGGCACCGCCTACGTCAACCTGGTCCGGAACACGCCGCTCACGCTGATCATCATCGGCGCCTCGCTCGGGCTGTACTCCACGCTCGGGCTGGCGCTGGCCGACGACACCTCGGGCACCTTCCTGAAGGACAACAACTTCCGGCTCGCCGTGCTCGGCTTCGTCGCCTACACCGCGACGTTCGTCTGCGAGTCGCTGCGGGCCGGCATCAACACGGTCCCGGTCGGGCAGGCCGAGGCGGCCCGCGCGCTGGGCCTGCGGTTCGGCCAGACGCTGGGGATCGTGGTGCTGCCGCAGGCGTTCCGGGCGGTGATCGCCCCGCTGGCCAGCGTGCTGATCGCCTTGACCAAGAACACGACGGTGGCCAGCGCGATCGGCGTCGCCGAGGCGTCGCTGCTGATGAGCGAGATGATCGAGAACGAGAGCGACAAGCTGTTCCTGGTGTTCGCCTCGATCGCGGTCGGGTTCGTGGTGCTGACCCTGCCGACCGGCCTGCTGCTGGGCTGGGTGGCCAAGAAGGTGGCGGTGAAGCGGTGAGCGCTCCCTCGGTCCTCTACGACGCGCCCGGCCCCAGGGCCAGGGCCCGCAACGTCGGTTACACCGTCGCGTTCTGCCTCGCGCTGGTCGCGGTGGCCTGGTTCGTGCTGAGCGGGCTCAACGACAAGGGCCAGCTCGACGGGCAGCTGTGGGAGCCGTTCGTCACCGACTCGCGCATCTGGTCGGAGTTCCTGCTGCCCGGCATGGGCACCACGCTCCAGGCCGCGGCGGTCGCGATCGTGATCGCCCTGCCGGTCGGCGCGGTCTTCGGCATCGCGCGGTTGTCCGACCACGCGTGGGTGCGGGCGGTCGCCGGTGTGGTGGTGGAGTTCTTCCGCGCCATCCCGGTGCTGATCCTGATGATCTTCGCCAGCGAGTTCTACTTCCTGTTCACCGACGTCTCGGCGGACAGCCGCCCGTTCTGGGCGGTGGTGACGGCGCTGGTGCTCTACAACGGCTCGGTGCTGGCCGAGGTGGTGCGGGCGGGCATCCAGTCGCTGCCGAAGGGGCAGAGCGAGGCGTCGCTGGCGCTGGGCTTCCGCAAGACCCAGACCATGACGCTGATCCTGCTGCCGCAGGCGGTCACGGCGATGCTGCCGGCGATCGTCAGCCAGCTCGTCGTGGTGCTCAAGGACACCGCGCTCGGCGGCGCGCTGCTCACGCTGCCGGACCTGCTGAGCCAGTACAAGCTGATCGCGAACAACTACAACAACACGATCCCGACGCTGATCGTGATCGCGGTGCTGTACATCGCCATCAACACGGTCCTCACCCAGCTCGCGGCCCGGCTGGAGAAGCGCCTGTCGCGACGGGGCCGGCCTCCGGCCGGAGTGCGGGAAGATCACATCGAGCAGCAGGACGTGCACCTGGCCGAGACGAAGACCGGCGACGCCAGCGGCGCCTGAGGCGGGCGCGCACGCTCTCACGACGGGCCGGTCGGGAACTCTCCCGGCCGGCCCGTCGGCTTCTCACCGGGAGGTCGGCGTGGGGCTCCCGGCGCTCGTCTCGGGAGTCGTTCCACCGGTCGTTGCCGTCGTTGACGAAACCTCCGGCGGCGTCCCGGTCACGCCGAGGGGGGCGAGCGTCGCGTCGAACGCCCGCTGCCACCGGCCGTCGCGCACCGCGGCGCGCAGCAGTTCGTCGATCTTGGTCTGGAACGGCTTGTCCTTGGCGGAGACCGCGACGAAGTGGGACTGCCCGCCGCTGACCAGGTAGGGGCCGGCGAGGGCGACCCGGCCCTGCTGGGCGTCGCTCTCCCCCGCGCCGCCGAGCAGCAGGTCGAGGTCGTGGCTGGCGACCGCGCCGACGCCGAGCGGGCCGGGCAGCGGCTTGAACTCGATCTTCGCCGGGTCCACCCGCAGGCCGGCGGCCAGGACGCGGGCGATCTCCACCTCGAAGCCGCTGTGCTCCTGGGTGTTGGGGTCGCGGAAGGCCCAGCCCTGCTTGTTGGCCCGCACGCCGACGACCAGCTTGCCGCGCTGGGAGATCCGCGAGTAGGTCGGCGAGTTGGGCACCAGCGGCGGGGTCGTGGTGGCGGTCGTCGGCGGCGCGGCGGACGCCTGGGCCGGGGGCCGGGGCGGTGGGTCGTTCTTCTCGCCCTCCCACCACAGCAGGAAGAACACGCCGGCGACCACCCCGGCGATCAGCGTGACCAACGCCTTGCGCATGAGCCAGCATCGTTCCCAGCCGTGATCGCGCTGTCCAGCGGGCGGCCGGGGCGGGTGGCGCGCCTCGCTCCGCTCCCACCACCCGATCAGGGATCATCGGCGCCGTCTCAGCCAGCGCTCAGGTTGGGCGGGCACGGTGGAGCCGGACGGAGATCACCGGGTCGATGGCGAAGCGGAGGAGCACGCCATGCCGCACGACACCCCCCACGGACACCGACCGACCACCGACCTCGTCGCGCGCCACGACGACCGCCCATCCTCAGTCCACAGTGGACAGTTCGAGGGTGGGACCGGCGACGCGGGACGGGCGGATTCGGCGCTGGCCCCGACCATGCCGCCCCGCCCGACCCGCACCCCGAGCGAGGCTCCTTCGACACAGACACCGTCACCGACACCGCGCCGTGCGGTGGCCCGGTGGCTTCGCCGTCCGTCGGTGCGCTGGGTGGCCGCCGCCGGCCTTCTGGGCGTGCTCGTCGGCGCCGCCAGCCTCGCGGCCTCGCCCTCCGCCCCGACCGACCAGGAGCAACGGCCGTCCAGCGTCAACCGCCCCAAGGGCGGCCACCCGCAGGGCAAGCACAGCCGCGGCGCCGCTGGGCAGGACGGCGCCGCGGACGGGGCCGGCTGAGCGGAAACCCCCGCGACGCACGGGGTCCGCCACCGCTAGTCCTTCCGCCGGCGGAACAGCCCGAACAGCGGGTCGTAGTGGCGGTCCACGACGCGTTCCTTCAACGGGATCAACGCGTTGTCCGTGATCCTGATGTGCTCGGGGCAGACCTCGGTGCAGCACTTGGTGATGTTGCAGAAGCCCAGGCCGTGCTCGGCCTGGGCCAGCTCGCGCCGGTCCCCGCCGGTCTCGCCGTGGCTGTCGAGCGGGTGCATCTCCAGCTCCGCCACCCGCATCAGGTAGCGGGGCCCGGAGAAGGCGCGCTTGTTGTCGTCGTGGTCGCGGATGACGTGACAGGTGTTCTGGCACAGGAAGCACTCGATGCACTTGCGGAACTCCTGGGACCGCTCCACGTCCACCTGGCGCATCCGGTACTCGCCGGGGGCGGTGCCGGTCGGCGGGTGGAAGGACGGGATCTCCCTGGCCTTCTCGTAGTTGAACGACACGTCCGTCACCAGGTCGCGCACGACCGGGAAGGAGCGCATCGGGGTCACCGTCACCGTCTCGTCCTCGGCGAAGACCGACATCCGCGTCATGCACAGCAGCCGCGGGCGCCCGTTGATCTCGGCCGAGCAGGAGCCGCACTTGCCCGCCTTGCAGTTCCACCGCACGGCCAGGTCCGGGCACTGGGTGGCCTGGAGCCGGTGGATGACGTCGAGCACCACCTCGCCCTCGTTGACCTCGACCCGGAAGTCACGCAGCTCGCCGGCGCCGGCGTCGCCCCGCCACACCCGGAAGTGCGCCTCGTAGCCCATTCGTCGTCCTCTCGCCCGGCGGGACCGCCGCCGGCACGCGTCGGGGTCGGGGGTCGGGTCACGCCCGCCAGGCGGGGTGGCCGGTCAGCTCGTCGTCCAGGAAGTACTTCCGCAGCTCGGCCAGGTCGAACAGGGCCAACAGGTCGGGCCGCAGGAGCGGCTGCTCGTGCCGGGAGACGCGCACCTCGCCGGCCGGGTCGGCGACCAGCTCGCAGCCGAGCAGGGCGCGACGCCACTCGGGGTCCATCTGGGGGAAGTCGTCGCGGGTGTGCCCGCCGCGGCTCTCGGTCCGCTCCAGGGCGGCCCGCGCCACGCACTCGCTGACCGCGAGCATGTTCGCCAGGTCGAGGGCGAGGTGCCACCCGGGGTTGTACTGCCGGTGGCCCTCGACGGCGACGTTGCGGGCCCGGCGCTTGAGCTCGTCGAGCTTCTTGACCGCCAGCTCCATCTCGTCGCTGCGCCGGATGATCCCGACCAGGTCGTTCATCACCTGCTGCAACTCCACGTGCAGCGTGTAGGGGTTCTCGGGTGGGCCGTCCGCCGGGGAGCCGCCGAACGGGGCCAACGCGCGGCGCTGGGCCTCGTCGACGTCGCGGGCCGCCACCGCCGGCTTGTGCTGGCCGAGCGACGCCACGTAGGCGGCGGCGCCGACGCCGGCCCGCCGCCCGAACACCAGGAGGTCGGACAGGGAGTTGCCGCCGAGCCGGTTGGAGCCGTGCATGCCGCCGGCCACCTCGCCGGCCGCGAACAGCCCCGGCACCCGCGAGCCGGCGGTGTCCGGGTCGACCTCGACGCCGCCCATCACGTAGTGGCAGGTCGGCCCGACCTCCATCGCCTCCCGCGTGATGTCCACGTCGGCCAGCTCGCGGAACTGGTGGTGCATGGACGGCAGCCGCCGGATGATCTCGGCGGCCGGCAGGCGGCTGGACACGTCCAGGAACACCCCGCCGTGCGGCGACCCGCGCCCGGCCTTGACCTCGGCGTTGATCGCCCTGGCCACCTCGTCACGGGGCAGCAGCTCGGGCGGCCGGCGGTTGTGGTCGGGGTCGGTGTACCAGCGGTCGGCCTCGGCCTCGTTGTCGGCGTACTTGTCCTTGAACACCTCGGGGACGTAGTCGAACATGAACCGCCGGCCCTCGGCGTCGCGCAGCACGCCGCCGTCGCCGCGCACCGACTCGGTGACCAGGATTCCCTTGACGCTGGGCGGCCAGACCATGCCCGTGGGGTGGAACTGGACGAACTCCATGTTGATCAGGCGGGCGCCGGCGCGCAGGGCGAGCGCGTGCCCGTCGCCGGTGTACTCCCAGGAGTTCGAGGTCACTTTGAAGGACTTGCCGATGCCGCCGGTGGCCAGGACGACCGCCGGCGCCTCGAACACCACGAACCGGCCGCTCTCCCGCCAGTAGCCGAACGCCCCGGCGACGCGTCCCCCGTCCATGAGCAGGTCGGTGACCGTGCACTCGGCGAAGACCCGCAGTCCGGCCTCGTAGTCGCCGAACTCCCGGAAGTCGGCCTGCTGCAGGGAGACCACCTGCTGCTGGAGGCTCCGGATCAGCTCCAGGCCGGTGCGGTCGCCGACGTGCGCCAGGCGGGGGTACTCGTGCCCGCCGAAGTTGCGCTGGCTGATCCGACCGTCCTTGGTGCGGTCGAACAACGCGCCGTAGGTCTCCAGCTCCCAGACCCGGTCCGGCGCCTCCCGCGCGTGCAGCTCCGCCATCCGCCAGTTGTTGAGGAACTTGCCGCCGCGCATCGTGTCGCGGAAGTGGACCTGCCAGTTGTCGTGCGGGTTGACGTTGCCCATGGCGGCGGCGATGCCGCCCTCGGCCATGACCGTGTGCGCCTTGCCGAACAGCGACTTGCACACCACCGCCGTGCGCATGCCCCTGGCGCGTGCCTCGATGGCGGCCCGCAGCCCGGCCCCGCCAGCGCCGATCACCACGACGTCGACGGCGTGGCGTTCGATCTCGGTCATTCTCGGGCCATCCCCTTTTCAGTTGACCGGTTCTCAGTTGAACAGGCGCGGATCGGCGAGGGCGCCGCTGGCCACCAAGGTCACGTAGAGGTCGGCGAAGCCGACCGAGAACAGCGACAGCCAGGCCAACGGCATGTGCCGGGCGTTGAGCCACGAGATCCTGGTCCACATCCAGTACCGGACGGGGTGCCGGGAGAAGTGGGCGAGCCGGCCGCCCACGATGTGCCGGCACGAGTGGCAGGACAGCGTGTAGGCCCAGATGAGGATCACGTTGGCCAGCAGGACCAGCGTGCCGAGCCCGACGCCGAACCCGCCGTCCGCGCCGTGGAAGGCGATCACGACGTCGTAGGTGAGCACCGCGGCGACGGGGATCGCCGTGTAGAAGAAGTAGCGGTGCGCGTTCTGCAGGATCAGCGGGAACCGGCGTTCTCCGGTGTAGCGGCGGTGCGGTTCGGCGACCGCGCACGCGGGGGGCGACAACCAGAACGACCGGTAGTACGCCTTGCGGTAGTAGTAGCAGGTCAGCCGGAACCCGAGCACGAACGGCAGCACGAACAGCGGCGGCGTGACCAGGAACCCCAGGTCGGGGAACCACCGCCCCCAGTGCGCCGAGCCGGGCACGCAGACCTCGCTCAGGCACGGCGAGTAGAAGGGCGCGAGGTACTGGTACTCGCCCACCCAGTACCACTTGTTCATGAACGCGCGGATCACGCCGTAGATCACGAAGGTGGTCAGGCCGAGGAAGGTGAGCAGCGGCGGCAGCCACCACCGGTCGGTGCGCAGGGTGCGCGCGTCGATCCGCGCCCGGCCGGGGCCCTGGGTGGGAGCGGTCATGGTCTCCTCGTTCGCTGGAGCGGTCCGCGGGAGGCAGCGGTTCGCCACCCGCGGGCGACGACCGGGTGCGGGCGTCCCGCGGGAAGGGGCCGAGGGGCGGGGGACGGGGTCACTCCCGGTGGTACCCGCCGACGCCCTCGTCGTCGGCGTCGTGCCACAGCTTCGGGTCGTACGGGGTGTCCGGGACGTGCACGATCTCCGGGCCCTTCCCCTCGGTGCGGGGCGCGGGGGCGGTGGGCAGCCCGCCGAGGTCGGCCACGTCGATGTCGAGTCGCTCGACGTCGTTGACCAGTCGGCGGACCGGGGGCACGTCCCCGTACCGGGAGCGCAGCTCGCCCACGCGCTGCCGCAACTCGCCCATCGCCCGGTGCAGGGCGGCCATCTCCGATGTGACGGTCATGTCGCACACCTCCGGCTCGGTGGTGGCGTCCCTGGGGACGCGAGTCGGTTCGTGCGCCGACCCCCTCTCCAGCGCCTGCGCCGACTCTGCCCCCGCCCGCGGCGTGTGACAAGCCCCACACGCCGAGATTCCCTCGGTGATCGCAAGGAGCCGCCGCCGGCGGGGTCGGGCGCGGCCCGCCCGCCGGCCCCGGACCTGCTCCGAGCGGGTGTTTCCGGCTCCGACCAGCGCCGTCCCCGAACCACCCGGTTGGGGGGCGTCCGACCGGGAAACCCAAATTGGTTTAGACATCTGTATCGGTTTGGAGCTGGCGGCCCACTGCCCCTAACGTGTGAACTGAGCAACGCTTCGCGACGCCAACGTCGTCGTCGCCGATCAGCCGAGGTTCGAGTGATCGACGAGGAGACGTCGGATGAGTCAGCTCCATCCCGTGGTCGCCGAGGTCACCGCGCGCGTCGCCGCGCGGAGCGAGCGGACCCGCCGGGCGTACCTGGACCGGATGGCCGCGGCCGCCAGCGACAAGCCCACCCGCACCGCGCTTCCGTGTAGCAACCTCGCCCACGGCTTCGCCGCCTGCGGCGTCGAGGACAAGCTGACCCTGCGCGGCGCGACCAAGCCCGGCGTGGCGATCGTGTCCGCCTACAACGACATGCTCTCCGCGCACCAGCCGTTCCTGGAGTTCCCGGCCTGGCTGAAGTCCGCGGTCCGCGAGGCGGGCGGCGTCGCCCAGTTCGCCGGCGGCGTCCCCGCCATGTGCGACGGCATCACGCAGGGGCGCACCGGCATGGAGCTGTCCCTGTTCAGCCGCGAGGTCATCGCGATGGCCACCGGCGTGGCGCTGTCGCACGAGATGTTCGACGCCGCGCTGCTGCTCGGCGTGTGCGACAAGATCGTGCCGGGCCTGCTGATCGGCGCGCTGGCCTTCGGCCACCTCCCGGCGATCCTGGTGCCGGCCGGGCCGATGGCCTCCGGCCTGCCCAACAAGGAGAAGGCCAGGATCCGGCAGCTCTTCGCCGAGGGCAGGGCCACCAGGGAGGACCTGCTGGAGGCCGAGGCCGCCTCCTACCACTCGCCGGGCACCTGCACCTTCTACGGCACCGCGAACTCCAACCAGCTCGTGGTCGAGGTGATGGGCCTGCACCTGCCGGGCGCGAGCTTCGTGCAGCCCGGCACCCCGCTGCGCCGCGCGCTGACCGAGCATGCCGGCCGTCGGGCGGTCGAGCTGTCCGGCGGGGGCGAGCACACCCCGCTCGCCCAGATCGTCGACGAGAAGTCGGTGGTCAACGGCGTGGTCGCGTTGCTGGCCACCGGCGGCTCCACTAACCACACCCTGCACCTGCCGGCGATCGCCGCCGCGGCCGGCATCAAGCTGACCTGGGACGACTTCGACGACCTGTCGGCGGTGACCCCGCTGCTGTCCCGCGTCTACCCGAACGGCAGCGCGGACATCAACCACTTCCACGCCGCGGGCGGGGTGCAGTTCCTGGTCGGCGAGCTGCTCGACGCCGGACTGCTGCACCCCGACGTGCGCACCGTGGCCGGGCCCGGGCTCGACCGCTACCGCCAGCAGCCGTTCCTGGACGGCGACCAGCTCGTGTGGCGGGACGGCGCGACGCGGTCGCTGGACACCGACGTGCTGCGCGGCGTCGCGGAGCCGTTCGCCCCGGACGGCGGCCTGCGCCTGCTGCAGGGCAACCTGGGCCGGGCGGTGATCAAGGTGTCCGCCGTGGCGCCCGAGCACCGCGTGGTGCTCGCGCCGGCGCGGGTGTTCACCTCGCAGGCGGACTTCACCGCGGCGTTCCGGGCCGGCGAGCTGGACCAGGACGTGGTGGTCGTCCTGCGCAACCAGGGGCCGCGCGCCAACGGCATGCCGGAGCTGCACGGGCTCACCCCCGCCCTCGGCGTGCTGATGGACCGCGGCCACCGGGTCGCGCTGCTGACCGACGGGCGGATGTCCGGGGCCTCGGGCAAGATCCCGGCGGCCATCCAGCTCACGCCGGAGGCGGCCGCGGGAGGGCCGCTGTCCCTGGTGCGCGACGGCGACGTGGTCCGGGTGGACGCCGAGCGGGGCACGGTGGAGGTCCTGGTGCCCGACGCGGAGCTGGCCGGGCGGACCGCGGTGGACGGGCCCGCCGCCGACGCGGACTGGGTCGGCACCGGCCGGGAGCTCTTCGCCGTGCTGCGGCGCGGGGTGGGGCCGGCTGACCGGGGCGCGACGGTGTTCGGCACGCTGTCCGGACAGGACACCGGCGACACCGTCGACGCCGGGGGCTCCGCGCCCGTGGCGGACCCGTCGGAGGCGGCCGTGGCCAGCGCGTCCCTGATGCCCACGCAGGGACGCTGACCGGCCCCGTCGACCGGGTCCGGTGTCCCGCACAAGTCAACGGCGTCGGGGGCGGCCCGCCGGTCCGGCCGGGCCGCCCCCGACGCCCACCCGGTGCGGACGTTCCGCACAGGCACAGGAGGTGACCGCGTGAACAATCCGCAGGAGCTGTTCGACCTCGGACCGGTGGTACCCGTCGTCGTGCTGGACGAGGCCGCGCACGCCGTGCCCCTCGCCCGCGCCCTGCTGCGCGGCGGCATCCGGGTGATCGAGGTGACCCTGCGCACCCCGGCCGCGCTGGCCGCGATCGAGCGGATCGGCGCCGAGGTCCCGGACGTGGTGGTCGGCGCCGGCACGGTGACGACCGGGGAGCAGGCCGAGCAGGCGGCCAAGTCCGGGGCGAAGTTCCTGATCTCGCCGGGCGCCACCGACCGGGTGCTCGACGCGATGGAGCAGACCGGCCTGCCGTTCCTGCCCGGGGTGGCCACGGTGTCCGAGGCCATGCGAGCCGCGGAGCGCGGGCTGACGGCGCTGAAGTTCTTCCCGGCCGAGGCGGCCGGCGGGGTGCCGTACCTGCGCTCGATCGCCGGCCCGCTGCCCGGCCTGCGGTTCTGCCCGACCGGGGGCATCACCCCGGCCAGGGCGGGCGCCTACCTGTCGCTGCCCAACGTGGGCTGCGTCGGCGGCTCGTGGCTGACGCCGGCCGACGCGTTGGCCGAGGGCGACTGGTCCCGGATCGAGGCGCTCGCCAGGGACGCCGCCGCCCTCCGCTGACCCGCCCGCGTCCGACCGCCGGGATGTCTCCGGGACGTCCCCAGGATGTCCGCGGCCGCTGGCCCTGTGCCCCCGCGACACGGGAAGATCGTGGAGACCGGGTCGTACGGGCACAGGGCGGGGCCCGGGCGCCCGGTGAGCATCGGACGGCGGGGGCGGATGGGCTGGCACACGAGTTCTGACCTGCGGGAACACGTCGCGAACGCCGACGCGTTCCTGCGGGAGCGGCCGGTGGAGAACACGGTGCTGCTGACCGTCGCGACCACTCTCCACGAGCGGGGCCGGCACAGCTTCGGGGCGGACGAACCGCTGTTCGGCTGGTGCCGCTCCGCCGGGGGCGCGGTGGTCGGCGCGTTCCTCCACACCCCGCCGCGGGGCGTGGTGCTCAGCCACATGCCCCCCGAGGCGGCCCGGGCCCTGCCGGGGGTCCTGGCCGGCCTCGGCCACCGGTTCGGCGAGGTCCACGGCGAGGCGGGCCTGGTCGGGGCGTTCGCCGCCGGTCAGAGCGAGATCGCCGGCGCGCCGCGCGAGATCCGGCGCGAGCGGCTGTACCGGCTGGGTGAGCTCACACCGCCGACGCCGGGGCCGCCGGGGGCCGCCCGACGGGCCGGGCCGGCGGACCGCTCGCTGCTGGTGCCCTGGTACGAGGCGTTCGCCAGGGAGATCGGCGACCCGGACAGCGTCCCCGCGGTCGCGGTGGACTACCGGGTCAGTTACGGGGGCCTCCTGCTGTGGGAGGCGGACGGGGTGGTCAGATCCATGGCCGCCGTCAGCCGGCCGGTGGCGGGGACGTCCCGGATCGGCCCGGTCTACACCCCGCCGGAGTTCCGGGGGCGCGGCTACGCGGGCGCGGTGACGGCGGCGGCCAGCGTGGCCACGCGCGAGGCCGGCGCCAGGGACGTGCTGCTGTTCGCCGACCAGGCCAACCCCACGAGCAACCGCCTCTACCAGCGGTTGGGCTTCCGCCCGGTGGCGGACTACCTCATGGTGGCCTTCGACTGAGCCGCCCGGCCGGACCGGGTGGACCGGGTGGACCGGGTGGCTCCGCCTCGTCCCGCCGAGGTCAGGCGTCCGTCGTCCGCGCTGGCTGATGATCGGAGTTCTCGACGTCGGCGCGGGACACGGCCGCGACGAGATCCGCGGCCTGGTGCGCCGGCCGCACGTCGTGCACCCGGCATCCACGCATCGCCCGACCACCGCCGCCACCAGGCTGGCCGATCCCCGCTCGTGCCTGTCCGGGCCGGAAGACTTCCGAGAAAGATCTTGTGCGAGGCGCCGAGCGACAGCGGGTGGCCGAGCGCAGCGTAGTGGTCCACGGCGGCGAGCAACCGCACCGCCTGACCCCGGCCTGCCGGGGTCAGGCGGCCCGCGCGCCCTGGACCAGGGCCATCGCCTCGGCCACCGAGTCGGCGACCGGCGCGCCGGTCGCCTCCAGCGCGGAGCGGCTCATCATGCCCGTGCTGACCAGCACGCAGCTCGCGCCGGCTTGCTGGGCGGCGTGCGCGTCGTCGGCCACGTCACCGATGAGGACCACGTCGGCGGGGTCGAGCCGCAGCGCGTCCAGGTGCTCCACCAGGTGCTCGGCCTTGGAGCCGCCGCCCACGTCGACCCGGAGCCCGTCGACCCTGGCGAACAGCTCGGCCAGCCCCATCTCGGTGATCAGCGGCACCAGCTCGTCGTGGAACCACATGGACAGCAGGGACTGCGTCCCACCCGCCGCCGACCACGCGTGCAGATGGTCGGGAACACCGGCCGCAAGGCCGCAGGTGGACAGCAGACCGCGGTAGGTGTCGTGGTAGCGCCGGTCGAGGTCGGCCCACTCCTCCAGGGTCAGCGACCGGTCGAGCACCCGCTCGTAGCAGGCCAGCAGCGGCCGGCTGAACATCTCCCGCCACTGGTCGAGCGTGAGCGGCTCGCGGCCGTAGGAGCGGCAGACGGCGTTGACGCCCTCCAGCACCGCGTGGTTGTCGTCGAGCAGAGTGCCGTTCCAGTCCCAGACCACGTGCCGCGCGCCCCGCGCGAGTCCCCAGCCAGTCACGAGGCACCACCCTACGTGCCGCTCCCAGGGCCGCAGCCAGCGGTTTTCCGCTCCCCGACCGGAATGACGACGGCGGGACGCCGCGCTGTGCGGGAGCTCACAGCTCGTCGAGCAGGTCGGTCTCCTCGCCGGCCCGGCGCAGCTCGTCCCGCACGACCCGCAGGGCCAACCCCTCGCCGTAGCCCCTGCGTGCGAGCATCCCGACGAGCCGGCGGACGGCGGTCGCCTGGTCCCTGCCCCGCACCGAACCCAGCCGGCGGCGCACCAGCTCCCTGGCCCGCTCCTCCTCGGCCTCCGGGTCCACCTCGGACACGGCGGCGGCGACCACGTCGTCGGCGATGCCGCGGCGCCGCAGCTCGGCGGTCAGCGCCCGGCGACCCAGCCCCTGGTACGTGTGCCGGGACCGCACCCAGGTCTCGGCGAAGGCGGCGTCGTCGATCAGCCCCACCTCGTCGAACCGGGACAGCACCCGCTCGGCGACCTCCTCGTCGACCGCCTTGCGCACCAGCGCCCGGCGCAGCTCGGCCCGGGTGCGCGGGCGGGCGGCGAGCAGGCGGAGGCACAGCTCCCGCGCCCGGGCCTCCGGGTCCTCGGGCTGGTGGCGTTCGGCGGCCGACCGGGAGGGGCGGGCACCCCTCCCGGCGGCCGGGTCACGCTCGGTCACGGCGGTCAGAAGTCGACCGGCGCCGGGTCGCTCTCGGCGTCGAGCTGGGGCCCGATGCCGAGCTTCTCCTTGATCCGCTTCTCGATCTCGTTGGCCACGTCCGGGTTCTCCCGCAGGAACTTGCGGGCGTTCTCCTTGCCCTGGCCGAGCTGGTCGCCCTCGTACGTGTACCAGGCGCCGGACTTGCGGACGATGCCGTGCTCGACGCCCATGTCCAGCAGCGAGCCCTCCCGGCTGATGCCCATGCCGTAGAGGATGTCGAACTCGGCCTGCTTGAACGGCGGGGCCACCTTGTTCTTGACCACCTTGACCCGGGTGCGGTTGCCGACCGGGTCGGTGCCGTCCTTGAGGGTCTCGATCCGGCGGACGTCCAGCCGGACCGAGGCGTAGAACTTCAGCGCCCGACCACCGGTGGTCGTCTCCGGGCTGCCGAACATCACGCCGACCTTCTCGCGGAGCTGGTTGATGAAGACCGCGGTGGTCTTGGAGGCGTTCAGCGCACCGGTGATCTTCCGCAGCGCCTGGCTCATCAGCCGGGCCTGGAGGCCGACGTGGCTGTCGCCCATCTCGCCCTCGATCTCGGCGCGGGGCACCAGCGCCGCCACCGAGTCGATGACGATGATGTCCAGCGCGCCGGAGCGGATCAGCATGTCCGCGATCTCCAGCGCCTGCTCGCCGGTGTCCGGCTGGGAGACCAGCAGCGCGTCGGTGTCCACGCCGAGCGCCTTGGCGTACTCGGGGTCCAGCGCGTGCTCGGCGTCGATGAACGCGGCGATGCCGCCGGCGCGCTGCGCGTTGGCCACCGCGTGCAGCGCCACCGTGGTCTTACCGGAGGACTCCGGGCCGTAGATCTCGACCACCCGGCCGCGCGGCAGGCCGCCGATGCCGAGCGCGACGTCCAACGAGATGGAGCCGGTGGGGATCACCTCGATCGGCGCGCGCCCCTCGTCGCCGAGGCGCATCACCGACCCCTTGCCGAAGTTCTTCTCGATCTGGGCCAGCGCCAGCTCGAGCGCCTTGTCCCTGTCGGGTGCGGGTGCCATGGGAAGTCTCACCTCGGTCGCTTGGGGCCGCGCGGTTCGGGGTCCGGGGGAGTTCCCGGCTCCCGCGAAGGGCGGCCCGAAGTAGTGGTGTTGTCGCGGTGCTGCTTGCGCTGCTGTCGTGCTGCCGAACGTGTGTGTCGTTCGTCTGTCGGGGCCGACGCTACGACGTGGCACCGACATTCCCGGGGTCGGTGCGCCGGCGACGGCGGCAATCACCCAGGTGGGGAGGACGCCGCCACCCTAACGAACACGTGTTCGAGATCGGAACTCGCCCGGACGGGGTATCCCCCGTCCGATGCCCCATCACGTGGGTGCGACGACCAGGGCGGCGACGCGCGTCGAGGCGCACACTCGACCGTGTGAGAGACGCACGCCCACGGCGAGGAGGTGCGCATGAAACTCGACCCCTACCTGCCACCGGACCACCCGCTGAGCCGGATCTACCGCGGGGGCGCCGTGCTCTTCGGCGTCGGGCTGGCGGTGTTCGGCGTGCTCGGCCTCGTCCGGGGGCTGCCGTTCATCACCACCAACGGCGTGGAGATCTTCGGGCTGGCGACGAACGGGCTGCTGGCGGTCATCTCGATCATCGTGGGGGTGATCCTGGTGATCGCCGCGCTGCGGGGCGGCGCCGCCGCCTCCACCACCACGACCGTGATCGGCGTGTTGTTCTTCGCCTCGGGGCTGCTCAACCTGGCGGTGCTCAACTCGTCGTTCAACATCCTGGCGTTCAAGATCCAGAACGTGGTGTTCAGCCTGGTCGCCGGCATGCTGCTGGCGTTCCTCGGGCTCTACGGCCGGGTCACCGGCGGCCTGGGCGAGGACAACCCCTTCGTCCGGTACCGGCACCACGAGGCGCCGGACGCCGACCACAGCGCCGAGCTGGCCGCCGACCGCCGGCGGCTGGCCGAGATCGACGAGCTGGCCAGGGCCGAGCTGGCCGTGGCCGAGGGCAAGGCGACCCCGGAGCAGGAGCTCACGGTGCGCGCCGAACGGGCCCGCCGGGCCCGGGAGGCCAGGGCCGACGCCTACCGGCGCAAGAACGCCGAGGTGCCCGGCGCGGCGAACAACCCCTACTACTGACCCGCACGGGGACGGGTGCGCGACCGACGGGTGTCGGTCGCGCACCCGTGTCCGGTCAGGGACGGAGCAGGGTCACGGGCGGCCCTACCGGCGTTCGAACGGGACCTCGAAGGCGTCGCAGATGGCCAGCCAGACCTGCTTGGGCTCCTGCCCGGCCTCCAGCGCCTCCTCCACCGTGCGCCCGCCGAGGGAGGACAACACGTGGTCGCGGGCGATCGTCTCGGCCCGGATCTCGCCGAACTCGTCGGCCATCAGCCTGCGGAAAACGGTGTTGCGCATCGGGGACCAGGCTACGCGGCGCGTCCTGCTCCCCCGCGCGCCCCAGTAACCTCGGGGTGTGATCGGTGTGACATCGCTGTTCGACATGACGGACTCGGCCGACCCGACCGGTCTGTCCTCCCCGTTGGGGCAGATCGTCATCGTCGCGGGGTTGGTGGCCTCGGTCGTGGTCGGGCTGCGCTGGTGGTGGCAGCAGCGCAGGAAGTGAGGGCGCTCAGCCCGACTCCTCGACGGCCGGCACGGCGGTCAGCTCGGGGATCAGCGCGGTGGCGAGTTCCCCCCGCCACGCGGTGACGGCGAAGGCGTGGGCGGCGGACACCAGCGTGGCGTGGTGGTGCCAGCCCCGGAACGACCGGCCCTCGAAGTCGCACAGCCCGAAGTCGTCGCGCACCGCGGCGACGTCGACCAGCGCCCGGTCGCGGAGCCGGACCAGCGCGGGCGCGTCGGCGGCCGGCAACGCGGGGGTGGCGATCCAGCGCCGCCCGCCGTCCTCACCCGGCTCGACGACCACGTGGAAGGGGTGCGCGCCCGCCGCGGGGCGACGGCAGGCCCCGACGAGCTGGACGGGCACCACGCCGAGCCGGGTGCGCCGGGCCAGCGGCGCCCGCGCCCGCCCGAGCTGGCCCACGGCGACTGGCCGCGCACCCTCGGGACCCGCCTGACCGGGCCGGACCGGCTCGACCGCCGCGAGGTGCCTGGCGTCGACCACCGCCACCCTGTCGTCCACCTCCACCAGCGCGGGCAGTCCGCGCGCGGCGAGGCCGAGGAGCAGCGGGGCCGGGTCGCGCACGCCGGTGGCGTCCGCCAGCACCGGGACGGGCTCGCCCAGGCGTCGGGCGCGCAGCTCGTCGACGAGGTCGAGCGCGACCTCCCAGTCCTCGCGCACGCGCTCGTCCTCCGGTAACCCCACCCTGCGCCGCAGCGTGGCGTCGCTGCCCCAGGGCTCGGCGAGCAGCAGGCGCCAGTCCACCGGGATCGCCGCCCGGGGAGAGGCGAGGAACACCCCCATGCCGAGCTGGCAGTTCACCGTCCGGCCCAGGGCCGGGACGAACCGCCGGGCCACGCCCACCGAGTGGCGACCGCTCTTCGGGATCACCGTCTCCGCCAACAGCCACGCGGCGGGCCGGAGCGCCTCGGCCACGTGCTCGGCCAGCCGGCGCCGGACCGGCCGCCAGTCCCACGGGCTCTGGTTGACGAACTGCTGCAACGACTGGAGGACCGGCTCGGTCAGGTCCGCCCCGGCGATCCGCCGCAGCGACTTGCGGCCGGGAACCGTGAGCAGACCCCGCACATAGCGTTCCGCGCGCCGGCGTTGGTCGGACCGGGACAGCGAAGCGAACACCCGGGCCACGAAAGGGCCCAGTTCCTCCTCGGCCGCGCCGGGGCACGGGCTCCACGAAGAACCTGCTCGCACGAGACCCCCAATGCGCCGGCACCGTTCGTGACCATGATCGTGCCGACGTCGCCGCTGGTCCGGCAAGCGCGCGCCGCGCGGGACCGGCGTGCGGGAGGAAATACAACGGAAAGACGTCCGGGGCCGGGAACCGGCATCAGTCATCCGAACAGCCGCGCTGGTGCGCCCGTTCCACCCCTTGACATCTATTTCTCAACGAAACACTGTCCACCGAGGGCCGTGGCGATTCACACAGAAATTCTTCTGACATTTTTTGCCGCTCCCGCAACCCGCGGGACTCACTCCGCGCGGCGCGCCGCGTGGGCCACGCACACCACGAGCAGGGGCAGCGCCACGAACCCGACGACGAGCCCCAGCACCGCGTAGGACGCGGCGGTCACCAGCACGCCGGCGGCCAGCCCGCCGACCGCCCCACCCACGTTCATCACGAGGTCGCTCAACCCCTGCACGGCGGGGCGCCGGGCCAGCGGCACCGACTCGGTCAGCAGGGCCGACCCGGCCACCAGCCCGGCGGACCAGCCCAGCCCGAGCAGCACCAGGCCCACGGCCAGCTGCGGCGCGTCGTGCGCGGGGGCCATGCCGGCGATCCCGGCCGACGCCACGGTCAGGGCCGCGCCGAGGGCGAGCACCCACACCCGGCCCAGCCGGTCGGCGAGCCAGCCGAACAGCGGGCTCGCCGCGTACATGCCCGCGATGTGCAGGCTGATGACGACGCCGACGATCCGCAGCGAGGCCCCGCCGTGACCCATGTGCACCGGGGTCATCGACATCAGACCCACCATCGTGGTGTGGCAGACCATGATGCCGACCATCCCGAGCCGCGCCGACCCGCTCAGCATCCGCCACACGCCGCCCCGCTCGACCTGCCCTCCGGAGCCCGACGTGCTCGCCGCCGGTTCCGCCTCCATCGTGCGGGCGAGCACCAGCGGGTCCGGGCGCAGGCCGACCGCGATCCCCAGCGCGGCGAGCCCGAAGGCCACCACGCCGAGCAGGAACGGGCCTACGCCGGCGGGCACGCCCAACGCCGTGGCGAGCTGGCTCGCCGGGTCCGCGAGGTTCGGCCCGGCCACCGCGCCGATCGTCGTGCACCACACCACCGCGGACAACGCGCGGGCGCGACGCGTCGGCTCGGCGAGGTCGGTGGCCGCGTACCTGGCGGCCAGGTTGGCGGTGGACCCGCCGCCGAACAACACCAGCGCCGCCAACAACAGGGGCCACGACCCGAGCGCCACCGCGACCGCCGCCAACGCCGCGCCCACCATGCCGGTGCCGTAACCGAGCAGCAGGGCGGGCCGGCGACCTCTGCGGGCGGCCAGCCGGGCCATCGGCACCGCGAGCACCCCCGCGCCGAGCACGGCGCACGTCTGCGCGATCCCGCCCACGGCCTCGGACCCGGACAGCGACGCGGCGATCAGCGTGCTGATCGCGACGCCGGTCGCCATGCCGGCCCCGCCAAGCACCTGCGTGACCGTCAACGCTCCGAGAACGCGTCGCTGGACCTGGCGGACGTCATTTGCGGTGGCTGTCTCGGGGGGTGGCGTCGCGATCACCGCCCGATCGTCGCACGCCCCACTCGTCCGGGTCGCCTACCAATGCGTTCCGTAGCTGGCCTTATGAAACGCCGTCTCAACGCTCCGGATCGAGATCGGCACAGACCAGCGTGAGCGCCACGGGACCAGGCACATCGACCAGGACGTCATCCCCGGCCCCGCACACCCGCTCCTTGTGGACCCCGCCCACCAGCTCGTACGCCCGGTACTCCATCCGACCCCGCACGCGCTGCTCCACGGTCCACAGGTACGGCACCCCAGCCGCCGCATAGGCAGCCACCTTGGTCTCCCGCTCCCTGGACGTGTTGCCGGGACTCCAGACCTCCACGACCAGTTCGAGGGCCTCAGCCGGATAGCTGACCTCGGTCGGCGGACGATTGAGCACGGCCACGTCCGGAATCAGCGCGGTGCGGAGCGCCGTCGTGATCTCCACGCCAACCGCGAGGACCGGGTGCAGATCCTTCCGCCCAGCGGCACGCACCGCGTCCCACAAAGCCCGGTAAAGAGCGCCGGTGGCGTACTGGTGAGGACCGCCTGGTGGTGGAGACACGTGGAAATAGCCCCAGATCAACTCAAGGCGACCGCCGTCGCTCGGATGCTCGGCGTTGCGCCACTCCTCGACCGTATGCGGGCCGATGGGGTGCTGGAGTTCGGTAGCAGCGGACACCAGCGTCACCTCCCTGGCTCGCGTGCGGGCCAGTGTCCCACGGTCGATCCCTCTCGATCGCGGTCCTCGCCGGCCCCGACGGGCCGGCGCTTCCACCGCAAAGCTAACGCAAAGTACCGCGAAGTTGATGACGAAACCCCCCGACCACGGGCTCCAGCACGACGTGTCCGTCCCACAGGAGCAGCCTCAGGGCGTGACTCGCGGTCCTCGACCGGCGTGAGGCATACAGTTTCGCGTTACGCGAAAGTCAAAACATTTCGTTTTTCGCGTAACTCGTTACCGGCACACGCAAGCCAGTACTGCGACCACCCTCAGGTGCTCAGGCTTCTCACCCGGAACCACATCACCTCGTGGGCACCTTCCAGGGCCGGCTCCTGTCGGAGATTGGCCCTACCGTGTTCGGCGTGGCGGCCCCGCACCCCGAGCCGGAACACCCTGTCCCCGCAGCCGGGGACCCGGAGGGACTCGAACCAGCGGTCCAATGGGCAGGTGACGCCACGGCCGCGGCGAGGTACAGCTCACCGGCGGCCATCCGCGCCGCGCTCGTACCCGAGCAAGTGGCGGACTTCGACTCGGCCTGTGAGGCCGCCCTCGCCGACGCGCGTCGGTCTCTGCGCCTGGACCAGCTGCGCCACGTGCTGCGGACGTGGCGACGCATGGCGCTGCTGGCCAACCAGGACCCCGGCGCAGTCCGGAGGATGCTGGCCACCACCGACGAGGTCCAACGCGCCGGACGCCCTCGACAGGGCAGCGTGCCGTGGGAGCGACTGCGCGCCGACCTCGGCCCCTGACCCGTCACGACAAGGGCCATGAGCAGGAGGCAGGATCGGAACCTCCCGGCGTTTCGCGCCGCACTTGGGGTTCCGAACCGCTAACGACTGCTCGGGCTGTGTGACCGGAGGGCGACAGCCGTAGGCAGGTGCGGAATCTGCGCACGGCTGTCGTCGGCGTCGGGGTTCTGGGGTCAGGTGCCGGGTTGGACGTTCTTCTCGAAGAAGTCGGACATGGAGTCGGCGTTCAGGGTGCCCTGGCCCGCCTTCACGCCGATGAGGTAGCCGACGAGCGGGCGGTCCTTCACGGTGAAGACCGTCACGCCGACGGTGCCCATGGCGGAGCGGTAGTGGCCGCGCAGGCCGTTGCCGGCCCAGTCGGCCTCGACGCGGTTGCCCTTGGTCATGCCCAGGACCGTGTCCGCCGTCTGCTCGGCGAGTTCCATCGACTCGAAGTGGGAGTAGACGACGGTGTAGCCGACGCCGTCGGCGCCCTTGACCTGGCAGGTGACGGCGACGCCGGTGAACTTGACCAGGTCGCCGTACTCCAGGCCGGACGAGCAGTTGCCGTCCGCGACCTTGCCGGCGAGCTGGCGCAGGCAGGGGGTGAAGCCCTTCTCGTCCTTGTCGCCCGGCTTCTGGCACTCCTGGGCCGTGGGGAGGCTCGACCCGTTGGCGACGTAGACGCCGGTGATCGTGGCGATCGCCGCCACCAGCAGTCCGGCCAGGCCGATCAGGATCGGCTTGCGCCGCGACTTCCTGGCGGGCGTCGGGCTCATCGGCGGCGTGCCGTAGGAACCCTGGTAGGGCTGGTTCGCGCCGGGGATGCCGTGGGCCGGGGTGGCGGCGGCGATCGCGGCGGCCGACACCTGCTGGGAGGTGCCGGCCGGGTAGCCGGCGGCGGGGAAGCCGCCGCTGGCGGGGCCGGGAGCGGTCGGGGTCGCCGCCTGGGCCGGGAAACCGCCGGTGGGCGGGCCGGTGCGGGTCATCTGCGACAGGTCCTGGGTGCGCATGCTGGTGCCGTCCTGCGGCACGTGGTGCGCGCCCAGCGCGACGCCGGTCTCCGGCTGGTCCAGGCTGCTCGGCACGACGCGGAGCTGTTCGGCGATCAGGGTGGCGATCAGCGGGATGCGGCTGGAGCCGCCGACCAGGTAGATGCCGGCCAGGGACTGCGGGGTCATGCCGGTGGAGCGGATGGTGGCGGCCAGCAGCTCGACGCTGCGCAGCAGGCTGGGCCGGATCAGCCCCTCCAGCTCGGGCCTGGTCACCAGCACGTCGTCGAACGGCTCCGGCAGCGGGACCTCGGTCTGCGGGTGCCGGGACAGCGCCTCCTTGCCGGCCTTGACGTCCTCCCGCAACGCGCGCTGGGCGCGGCGGTCGCCGGTGGAGACCGGGCGCAGCAGCCGCTGCCAGCCAGCCGGGTCGCGCTGGGACACCTGCCGGCCGACGTGCTCCAGCAGCGCCTGGTCGACGTCGAGGCCGCCGAGGTCGGGCAGGCCGTCCTCGGCGAGCACGACGAAGCCGTTCTGCGTCGCGCCGACGACCGCGCAGTCGAACGTGCCCGCGCCCAGGTCGTAGACGGCCAGGGCCTGGCCGGGCGCCAGCGAGCGGTCGGGGAAGGAGGCGAAGTGCGCCGCCGCCGCGACCGGCTCCGGCACGAGCACGAGGTTGGGGCCGAGGCCGGCCAGCCGCGCCGCGCCCAGCAGGACGTTGCGGCGCACCGGCCCCCACTGCGCCGGGTGGGTCAGCCGCACCTCGTCGGGGGCCGCGCCGCCGAGCTGGCGCGCGGTCTCCTCGGCCACCCTGGCCAGCACGGCGGCCAGCGCCTCGTTGACCGGCACGATCGTGTCGCCGAGCAGGAGGCTGCCCTCGTCGACCCGGCGCTTGGGGTTGGGCTCGAAGCGCGCCGGGTCGAGCCGGGCGCGTCTCTCGGCGTCCCTGCCGACCACCAGCGTGCCGTCCTCGGCGGCGAACACCGCCGACGGCATGGTCGCCGCGCCGTCCACCTCGATCACCCGGGGTGGAAGGCCGTGGGCGGACAACACCGCCACGGTGTTGGACGTGCCCAGATCCACCGAAAGGACGCGCACCGCTCTCCCCTCGTCGCCGTCGCCACGCCGGTCCCGGTGTCCCCGCGTCGCGCAGTGCTGCTGGGCAGTGATGCTGCCACGTCACGCCCGGTCAGCGGGGCGGGACGGAGGAGATCGCCGCGACGGCGGGGGCGGGTGGTTGTCGGTGCCCTGGGTGAGGATGGGGACGTGACCAGCAGGGACGAGGTGTTGGCCGCGTTCTCGCCGGCGACCCGGGCGTGGTTCGCCGGGGCGTTCGCGGCGCCGACCGACGCGCAGGTCGGGGCGTGGGCGGCCGTCGCGGCGGGTGAGCACGCCCTGGTCGTCGCCCCGACCGGCTCGGGCAAGACCCTCGCGGCGTTCCTGTGGGCGCTGGACCGGCTGGCGCACGAGGGGCCGCCGGCGGAGCCGAAGCGGCGGTGCCGGGTGCTCTACGTGTCCCCGTTGAAGGCGCTCGCGGTGGACGTGGAGCGGAACCTGCGCGCTCCGCTGGCCGGCATCCGGCAGGCCGCGCACCGGCTCGGGCTGCCGGAGCCCCAGGTCAGGGTCGGGATGCGCACCGGCGACACCCCGGCCGAGGACCGGAGGGCGTTCGCCCGCACCCCGCCGGACGTGCTGGTCACGACGCCGGAGTCGCTGTTCCTGATCCTGACCTCGGCGGCGCGCGAGTCGCTGCGCGGGGTGGAGACGGTCATCGTCGACGAGGTGCACGCGGTCGCCGGGAGCAAGCGGGGCGCGCATCTCGCGCTCTCGCTGGAGCGGCTGGACGCGCTGCTCTCCCGGCCCGCGCAGCGCATCGGCCTGTCGGCCACGGTGCGCCCGGTGGAGGAGGTCAGCGCGTTCCTGGCCGGCGGCCGGCCGGTGCGCGTGGTGCAGCCCGCGCCGCACAAGACGGTGGAGGTCCGGGTCGAGGTCCCGGTCGAGGACATGGCGAGCCTCGGCGAGCCGACCGGGGAGGTCACCGGCTCGGCCGCCGGCGGCGAGCGGCGCACCTCGATCTGGCCGGCCGTGGAGCAGCGGGTGCTGGCGCTGGTGCGCGAGCACCGGTCGACGATCGTCTTCGCCAACTCGCGGCGGCTGGCGGAGCGGATGACCTCCCGGCTCAACGAGCTGGCGCTGGAGGAGGCCGAGCTCGCCGGGGACCTGGACGGCGCCGTGGACAACGCCGTCGCCGGGGGCGACCGGGCGCGGGAGCGGTTCCCCGCCGAGGCGGTCGGGCAGTCGGGCACGACGACGGGCACCACCCCGGTGATCGCCAAGGCGCACCACGGCTCGATGTCCCGGGAGCAGCGCAGCGCGGTGGAGGAGGAGCTGAAGTCCGGGCGGCTGCCGTGCGTCGTGGCGACCTCGTCACTGGAGCTGGGCATCGACATGGGCGCGGTGGACCTGGTGGTGCAGGTGGAGGCGCCGCCGAGCGTGGCGTCGGGGCTGCAACGGGTCGGCCGGGCCGGGCACCAGGTGGGCGCGGTGTCCCGGGGCGTGGTGTTCCCGAAGTTCCGGGGCGACCTGGTGGCGTGCGCGGTGGTGGCCGAGCGGATGACCGGCGGCGCCATCGAGGCGGTGCGGTACCCGCGCAACCCGTTGGACGTGCTGGCGCAGCAGATCGTCGCGATGGTGGCGTTGGAGCCGTGGGCGGTCGACGAGCTGGCGGGGGTGGTCCGCCGCGCCGCGCCGTTCGCGTCCCTGCCGGACTCGGCGCTGCACGCGGTGCTGGACATGCTCGCCGGGCGGTATCCGAGCGAGGAGTTCGGGGAGCTGCGCGCGCGGATCACGTGGGACCGGGTGACGCAGGAGCTGCGGGGCCGGTCCGGCGCGCAGCGGTTGGCGGTGACCTCCGGCGGCACGATCCCGGACCGCGGCCTGTTCACGGTGGTCACGCCGGGCGGGGAGGACGGCTCGTCGGGGTCCCGGGTCGGCGAGCTGGACGAGGAGATGGTCTACGAGTCGCGGGTCGGCGACACGTTCCTGCTGGGCACCTCGGCGTGGCGGGTGGAGGACATCACGCACGACCGGGTCGTGGTGACGCCGGCGCCGGGCCAGCCGGCGCGGATGCCGTTCTGGCGCGGCGACTCCCCCGGCCGTCCGCTGGAGCTCGGCAGGGCGCTGGGCCGGTTCGTCCGCGAGATGTCCACAATGGACGATCGGGCCGCGCGCGAGCGGGCCGGGCTGGCCGGGCTGGACGAGTGGGCGTGCGACAACCTGCTCGGCTACCTGGCGGAGCAGCGCGCGGCGACGCGGCACGTGCCCGACGACCGCACGGTGGTCGTGGAGCGGTTCCGGGACGAGCTGGGCGACTGGCGGCTGGTCGTGCACTCCCCGTTCGGCGCGCCGGTGAACGCGCCGTGGGCGTTGGCGATCGGCGCGCGGCTGCGCGAGCGGCGCGGCGTGGACGCGCACGTGGCGCACTCGGACGACGGCATCGTGGTGCGGCTGCCGGACGCCCTGGACGAGCTGGGCGCGGACGTGCTCCCGACGGCGGAGGACGTGCTGCTGGAGCCGGACGAGGTCGAGCAGGTCGTGGTCGCGGAGGTCGGCGGCTCGGCGTTGTTCGCGGCGCGGTTCCGGGAGTGCGCGGCGCGGTCGCTGTTGCTGCCCCGGCGCGACCCGAAGCGGCGCACGCCGCTGTGGCAGCAACGGCAGCGCGCGGCGCAGTTGTTGTCGGTGGCCGCCCAGTACGAGCAGTTCCCGGTGGTGCTGGAGGCGATGCGCGAGTGCCTCCAGGACGTCTACGACCTGCCGGGGCTGCGCGAGCTGATGTCGGACGTGCGGGCGCGGCGGGTGCGGGTGGTCGAGGTGGAGACGCCCGCGCCGTCGCCGTTCGCGCGCAGTCTGCTGTTCGGCTACGTGGGCATGTTCCTGTACGAGACGGACGCGCCGCTGGCGGAGCGGAGGGCGGCGGCGCTGTCGCTGGACTCGGCGTTGTTGGCCGAGTTGCTGGGCGCGGAGGCCATCCGGGAGCTGCTCGACCCCGAGGTGCTGGCCGAGGTCGAGGCCGGGTTGCTGCGGCTGACCCCGGACCGGCGGGCGCGCGACGTCGAGGACGCGGCGGACCTGCTGCGCTTCCTCGGCGATCTGTCCACTGTGGAGGCTGAGGCCCGGGGCGTGTCGGCGGAGTGGTTGGCCGAGCTGGAGGCGACGCGGCGGGCGATCCGGGTGCGGATCGCCGGTGAGCAGCGGTGGATCGCGATCGAGGACGCCGGCCGGGTGCGGGACGCGCTCGGCGTGGCGTTGCCGGTGGGGGTGCCCGAGGCGTTCACCGAGCCGGTCCCCGACCCGCTGGCCGACCTGTTGGTCCGCTACGCCCGGACGCACGGCCCGTTCGCCCCGGCCGACCCCGCCGCGCGGTTCGGGCTCGGGATCGCCGTGGTGACCTCGGTGCTGGAGCGGCTGACCGGCGTCGGCCGGCTGGTGCGGGGCGAGTTGCGGCCCGGCGGCACGCACACCGAGTACTGCGACGCGGAGGTGCTGCGCCGGCTGCGGCGGGCGTCGCTGGCGCGGCTGCGGGCCGAGGTGGAGCCGGTGGAGCCGGCCGCGCTGGGCCGGTTCCTGCCCTCCTGGCACGGCATGGCCCGCGGTCGCGGCGGGCCGCGCTCGACGGCCACGGTCGACGACGTGCTCGCCGTGGTCGAGCAGCTCGCCGGAGCGCCGCTGCCGGCGAGCGCGGTGGAGTCGCTGGTCCTGCCGTCCCGGCTGCCCGGTTACTCCCCCGCGATGCTGGACGAGCTGACCGCCGCCGGCGAGGTGACGTGGACCGGGTGCGGGGCGCTGGCCGGCGGGGACGGCTGGGTCGCGCTCGCCCCGACCGACCTGGCCGACCTGCTGCTGCCCGATCCCGAGGAGTCCGCGGCGGCGACGCCGGACACGCCGCTCCACCGCGCCGTTCTGTCCACTTTGGAGGGTGGCGCGCTGTTCTTCCGCGAGCTGGCCGACCGGGCGGGCGCGGCGCTGCTCGCGGCGGGCGAGCCGTCGCCGGACGACGAGGGGCTGATCACCGCGATCTGGGACCTGGTCTGGGGCGGTCTGGTCACCAACGACACGTTGGCCCCGGTGCGGGCGCTGGTGTCCGGGCGCGGCGCGGCGCACAAGCCGCGCCGGGCCGCTCCGCGCGGTCGGTACGCCCGTCTGCGGGCGCCCCGTCCGTCGATGCCCAGTCGCACCGGCCCACCGACCGTCGCCGGGCGCTGGTCGCTGGTTCCCGCCAGGGAGACCGATCCGACCCGACGCGCCCACGCCCGCGCCGAGGCTTTCCTGGAGCGGCACGGGGTGTTGACGCGCGGGGCGCTGGACACCGAGCGGGTCAGCGGCGGTTTCAGCGGGATCTACCGCGTGCTCCGGGCGATGGAGGAGTCCGGGCAGATCGTGCGCGGGTACGTGGTGGAGGGGCTGGGCGCGGCGCAGTTCGCGGTGCGCGGCGCGGTGGACCGACTGCGGGCGGTGTCGCGCGCCCAGGGGGACGGCCCGCGCGAGGGCGCGGAGACCGTGTTGCTGGCGGCGGCCGATCCGGCGCAGCCGTACGGCGCGGCGCTGTCGTGGCCGGAGCCCGTGGGGGCGACGAAACACCGGCCGGGCCGCAAGGCCGGCGCGTTGGTCGCGCTCGTCGACGGGGTGCCGGCGTTGTACGTGGAACGCGGCGGCCGGTCGCTGCTGTCGTTCACCGAGGACGGGGACGCGCTGCGGGCCGGCGCGGAGGCGTTGGCCCGCGCGGTGCGGTCGGGCTGGCTGGACCAGCTCGCCGTGGAGCGCGCCGACGGGGAGGGCGCCCTCGCCTCGCACCTGGCCGACGTGTTGCGGGACGTCGGATTCCGGGCCACCCCCAAAGGCCTTCGCCTACGAGCCTGAGTCCGATGTCCCGCGCACGACTTCCCGCGGCGCGTCGAGGTTGTCACGAAGCCGTCGGCACGGCCGGTGGGAGTGGACAGATTTCCGTCGTGTCAGCCCACCTCCAGGGAATAACGGGGCGGTAACCCTACGTTCTCCACCCCTCCCTGACAACCCCCGTGAGCAGGGAAGTACGCGCCCGTTTTCTCAATAACGGTCGAATAACCCGACCATGGCCGCAACCCCCGCCGACACCGCCATCCCAAACTGGTCTAGACCAGATGGCGGAACAGCTGTGCTCCCGCCAGCGGAATTCCCGGGTCAGCGGGTCGCCATCCTTGCTCCGGCACGCATAATGGAACATGATCCGCCGCCGTCCCCTGCAATCGCACACTGGGAGTTTCCCGTGACGAAGCGACGCACGACGGCGACCCTTGCCGTCCTCGCCAGCGTTCCGGTCCTGCTGTCGTTCCTGTCGGCCGGGACCGCCGCCGCGCACGGCTCGATGGAGAACCCGATCAGCCGCTCGTTCCTCTGCCGCAACGAGGGCCCCGAGGAGCCGAAGTCCGAGGCCTGCAAGGAGGCCATCCGGATGGGCGGCACCCAGCCGTTCTACGACTGGCACGAGGTCAACATCGGCAACGCGGGCGGCCGCCACCGCCAGATCATCCCGGACGGCCAGCTGTGCAGCGCCGGACGGGCGAAGTACCGCGGGATCGACCAGGCCCGCGCCGACTGGCCGGCGACCACCCTGCCGCAGTCCGGGCCGTTCACCTACAACTACCGGGCCACCGCGCCCCACCCCGGCACCTTCGAGCTGTACGTGACGCGGGACGGCTACGACCCCACCCAGCCGCTGAAGTGGTCGGACCTGGAGGCCAAGCCGTTCCTCACCGTCCGCAACCCTCGGGTGCAGAACGGCATGTACCGACTGAAGGGCCAGATCCCCGAGGGCAAGTCCGGCCGGCACCTGATCTACGCGGTCTGGCAGCGCTCGGACAGCGCGGAGGCGTTCTACTCCTGCTCCGACGTGGAGTTCGGCGGGGACGGGGCCGTGGTCCCGGCGCCGGCCGAGGTGAACCCCGCGTTCGCCAGGGAGATCGAGGAGCAGACGAAGAGCGGCGTCCACGCCGGGCACGGCGGCGGCCACCAGGCCCACGGCGTCGACCAGGCCGCCGTGGCGGCGGCGCTCGCGGACAAGGAGCAGGCCGCGGGCGGTTCGTCGTCCGACGTGTTCCCGCTGACCGTCGGCGGGGCGGCTGTGCTGACCCTGGGCGCCGGTGCCCTGATCCTGTTCCGCCGCCGGCGGGCCGCGCGGGGACAGGACTGACCGAAGGGCGCGTCCCTCCACTGTGGAGGGTTGAGGGACGCGCCCGCCTCTCCTGGCGAAGGAACCAGACTGTCCACAGTGGACCGTGAATGACGGGACCCGCCTTCGGCGCGCGACGCCGGGCGCGCCGCCGAGGGCGGGTCCCAGTTCGGTGCCCGTGATCATTTGTCGTTCTGCCACGCTGACCGGGTGCACGAAACCCCCGAGGACCTGGAGTGGTTGCAGCGCCTGCTCGACGACTCGTACGCCGCGGCGGGCTCCCCTCTCCGCTCGGTCATCACTCCGGAACGTCGTCTCGACGCCGCGGGCGCGGTCAGCGAGATGGGGGCGATGCGCGTGATGGCGCTCGCCACCACCACGGCCACGGGCGAGCCCCGGGTCGGCCCGGTCGACGGCCTGTTCTACCGGGGGCGCCTCCACTTCGGCTCGGGAGCCAACTCCCTGCGGTTCCGCCACGTCCGGGCCCGCCCCGCCGTCTCCGCCTCGGTCATCGACGGGGAGCGGTTGCAGATCACGGTCCACGGCAGGGCCCGCGAGGTGTTCCCGGCGCAGGACGACGGCCTGGAATCGTTCCTGGTCGGGGTGTACGGCCGCGCGGCGTGGGACAGCTGGATGAGCGCCCTGCCCTGGGCCCGGATCGAACCCGACCGGATGATCACCTTTCGGAACCAGGCCGCGCGGGAGCGCTGAGGCGCGCGGCGGGCCGCCGTCAGCACTCCCAGGCGTGGACGGCGCTGTCGGCCAGCAACGCCCCGAGCGTGGCCCAGTTCCGCTCCACCAGACGGCCGGCGCGCTCGGCGTCCCGTTCCTGGCACGCGGACACGATGTCGTCGTGCGCCCGCACCGACTCCCCGCCCAGCACGGAGGAGAAGCGCAGCAGGACGAGCCGGCGCAACGACGGCGTGTACCGGTCGATGGTGGCCGCCACCGCCGCGTTGCCGCAGACGGTGACGGCCACCCCGTGGAAGGTCTCGTCCGCCCGTTGCGCCGCGAGGACGTCGCCGGCCTCCAGCGCCGCCGCGAACTCCGCGTTCGCCTCCCGCATCGCCACGAGATCACCCGCGGTCAGCCGGGGCACGGCCGCCCGCACGGCGAGCCCGTGCATGGCCTGGACGACGACCTGCGCGTCCCGCGCGGCGCCGCCCGCCAGCGGGGTCACCCGCGTGTAGCTGTGCGGTTTGCTCTCGACCAACCCCTCGTCGGCCAGCCGCGCGAGGGCCTCCCGCACCGGGGTCCTGGACAGCCCGAGGTGTTCGGCCAGGTCGACGTCCCTGATCAGCTCGCCCGGCGGCAGGGTCCCGTCGACGATCGCGTCGCGGATCGCGGTCAGCGCCCGGTCGCGGAGCAGGACCCGGTCGTCCCCGCCGATGTGAGACATGCCCGCACACGCTCCCAGTGCTGTTCGTGGGGGTCAAGGAATCACCGCATGGCCAGTCGCAGCAACGCCCACAACTGCGCCACCGCGTCCTGGTCCCCGCGCATCGCCACCGCCCGGTCCGGCAGCCGACCCCACAGCCACAGGTAGACGGCGGCGGGGTCGCCGGTGACGAGCGCGTCCGCCGTCCGCGCCTCCTCCGGCGTCACCCGACGGGCCTGGGCGCCCGACGCGCTGGCCCGGGCCAACCACGCCCGTTCGCCCAGCACGACGCCGACCCGGGCGTCCCGGGTGCCCGCGACGCCGAGCGCGCCCAGGCGGTGGCCGAACCACAACAGCAGCGCCTCGTCCACCCCGTCGACGGCGATGTCGTCCGGGATCTCGGCCACCTCCGTCCCCCTGGCGCCCTGGACGTCCACGCGGTGCACCACGGTCTCGTGCGCGAGCCGCCGCCACCAGAAGCCGCAGGTCGGGTCGGCCGGCCACCAGGTGCGGCAGGGATCGGTCGGCCGGTGCCGCCGCAGCTCGGCCAGCAGGTCGACCAACGCCGCGAGCAGCGCGTCCTCCGGAGCCGCGCCCGGCCCGGCCTGCCCGACCGGCCCGGCCGAAGCTGCCGGCGCGGAGCCGGGAGGCGGGACGCCCCCGTCGCCGCTCCGCAGCCAGGCCAGGACCGCGCGGTAGATCTCGGTCACGTGCCGCACCGTCTCCCCGAGGGTCAACCCCGGGCAGCCCGGCACCGCCAGCACGCGGTCCGCGCCGCGCGCCGCCCCGGCAAGGAGCCGCCCCTCGTCCGCCAGGACGTCGAGCAGCCGGCCGTAGTCGATCAAGGCGGTCATCGCGAACTCCGATCGGTGGGGCCACGGCGTGGGTCGTGGGCGGGGAGCGGGCCGGCGAACCCGCGCTCGCCCCGGAGCCGACCCCCGGGCGGACAGCGGTCCGGGTGAGGCATTGCCAGCACGCGAACCGAACGAACCTGCTTGTGGCGCACCGGAACCCGGTGCGTCCGTAACCCTCAACCCTTTTCCTCCACCCGCGACGAGGTCCTTCCGGCATTCGGCCGAGCGGACGTCAAGGACGCACCCCGTGCACCGCGCGCTCGGCCAGGTCCACGAACTGGCCGACCTGGCGCACCATGTCGTCGGCGTCCCTCGGGGACACCAGCCGGGTGACCCCGGCCTGCACCAGGGAGCGCGTGCGCGCCCCGGCCGCGAAGAACGCGGCCCACTCCCGCAGCTCCGGCGCCACCGACGTGAGCAGCTTCCACACGCTGGTGGGCTTGCGCCCCTCGGCCAACGGCCTGGCCCTGGTGGCGAGCACCGCGGCGGCGGCGCGCAGCGCCGCGAGGTGCGCGGTGGTGTAGCGGTCGGCGTCCCGGGCGGCGCTCCCGGCCTCGGCCAGGCCGCGGCGGGCCTGCGCCAGCAGGGCCAACGCGGCCGGCGGGGGCAGCGGGCGCACGGCCAGCTCGTCCCTGGTCAGGGGGCGGGGACGCACGTCGGCCCGGTCGCCTCGGCGCGGGGCGGGAATCGAAAAGTCCAGCGGAACAGCCATCACGGCCTCCTCACGACGTCGCCTGCGCGGACGTGTTCCGCCGTGGGGAAGCCGGCGGCGCACCCGGCGGCGGGGTGCTTCCCCCACCCCGCCGACCGGGCGGCTTGTCGGGTCCGTCCTGGCGGACCCGGTTCGACCGTTCGATTCGAACGAACGTTCGAACAGGCTCAGGTTAACCCCGGGCACCGACAACCTCAAGCACCCGCGGGGTGGGGCGACGCGAGCCCGCCCCGGCGTGGTGTCATGGGTGGGTGAGTTCACTGGCGCACCCGGCGATCCGGAAGGTCACGACGGCGCTGAGCGAGGCGGGCCTGCTGGCGGCCGCCCGCGGCGTCCGGGTTCTCGACCAGGAGGTGCGCACCGCGGCACAGGCCGCGGCGGTCGTGGGCGTCCCGGTCGGCGCGATCGCGAACTCGCTGGTGTTCGACGCCGACGGCGAACCCTTGCTCGTGCTGACCTCCGGCGCCCACCGCGCCGACCCGGTGCTGCTCGCCGAGCTCGCGAACGTGGCCAGAGTGCGCCGCGCCGACCCCGACTTCGTCCGCACGGCGACCGGTCAGGCCATCGGCGGCGTCGCCCCGGTCGGCCACCCCGCGCCGCTGCGCACCCTCGTCGACCGCGCGTTGGCCGACCACCCGGTGGTCTGGGCGGCCGCCGGCCACCCCAAAGCGGTCTTCCCGACCACCTGCGCGGAGCTCGCCGCCCTGACCGGCGGCGCGGTGGTCCCGGTCGCGGTCGCGGACGGGAGCGCGGTCCGGTGACAGCGGCACGGTCCCCGGTCTCGGCCCAGCTCGTCGAGTGGACATCCGACCAGCTCCGGGCGCGGCTCGGCGAGGCGCTGACGGTCTACGTCACGGCCATGCGCTACCCGATGAGCACGGTGCAGCAGCGGGCGCCGATGTGGCTCTCGCACATGTTGCGGCCGGGCTGGCGGTGCACGGCCGCGGTCGGCGCGGACGGCTCGTTGCTGGGAATCGGCTACGGCTACCTCGGCGCGCCCGGCCAGTGGTGGCACGAGCAGGTGCGCCGGGGCCTGGTCTCGGTGCGCGGCACGGGCGCCGCCAGGGAGTGGATGTCCGACTACTTCGAGCTGACCGAGCTGCACGTGCGGCCGGACGCCCAGGGGAACCGGATCGGGGAGAACGTGTTGCGCCGACTCCTCGACGGCGTGCCCGCCGGACGGGTGCTGCTCTCCACCCCCGAGGGACCGACCAAGGCGTGGCGGCTGTACCGCCGCGTCGGGTTCGAGGACCTGCTGCGCGACTACCTCTTCGCGGGCGACCCCCGGCCGTTCGCGGTGCTGGGACGCACTCTTCCGCTGCCGTCGGACGAGTCCGGCCACTGATCGCAGGAGACCGCCGGAGCCGCACGGTGGTCGGTCGGAACCCACACCTTCGGGGTGGACCAGCGCCGCGCCTCAGCCGCACATGTTGTTGAACGAGGCAAACTCACCCTCGCTCCTGTGTCGGTCACGTCCGAGAGGCTTGCGGTGGGCACGCAGACGAACGGCGAGCGGTTCCCCTTCCCGACCTCGACGCGCGCGCTGACCCGCGATGGTGCCGGCGAGTGACGGCCTGCCGGCCGGGCTGGCGGGCGCGGTCGCGCTCACCGGCCCCGGCGGCGCCGCGTGGCGGGAGGCGTTCCGGCACGTCGACCGGGCCGGGTTCGTGCCGGCCCACGTCTGGGTCGGCGAGGGCCAGGGACCGCCCAAACCGGTGTCCAGGGACACCGATCCCGACCGGTGGGCCGAGGTGGTCGCCTCGGACGTGCCCGTCCTGACCCAGTTCGACGACGGCGCGACCCGCTGGCCCGACACCAACGGCCGGCACTGCACGGGCTCGGTCTCCCCGCCCAGCCTGGTGCTGACCCTGTTGGCGGCGCTGGCGGTCGAGGACGGCAACCGCGTGCTGGAGGTCGGCACCGGCACCGGGTACACCACGGCGCTGCTGGCCCACCGGCTCGGGCCGTCCCGGGTGACCAGCGTCGAGATCGACACCTACCTCGCGGCCACGGCGCGCGCCGCGCTGGCCGCGCACGGGTACCTCGTGACCGTGGCCTGCGCCGACGGGGCGTTCGGCCACCCGACCCGGGCGCCCTACGACCGGGTCCTGTCCACGGCGGCGGTCACCGTGGGCCGGCTCCCCTACGCCTGGGTCGCGCAGACCCGGCCGGGCGGCCGCATCGTCGCTCCACTGAGGACGGACTACTCCGGCGGCTCCGTCCTGACCGCCTTCACCGTGCACGAGGACGGCACCGCCACCGGACGCCCTCTGGGCCGCGTGCCGGCGATGCCGCTGCGACAACACCGGACGCGGCGGGTCGACACCGGCTCACTGCCGCACAGCGATCCCGGCGCGCAGCTCACCCAGACGACGCTCAGCCTGTGGCGCGTGGCCAGGAGGTTCGACGCGCGGTGGGCGATCGGGACCCAGGTGCCCGACTGCCACTGGCGGCACGAACCCCCGAGGGACGGCGCCCGGGAGCACGGGTTGTGGTTGCTGGACCCGGTGACCTCGTCCTGGGCTCACGTCCGGTACGGGGCCGCGCCCGGTCCCCAGTCGGTGTGGCAGGGCGGGCCGCGCCGGCTGTGGAACGAGGTCGAGATGGCCTACCTGCGGTGGAAGGACGACGGCAAGCCCGGCGTGGACCGGTGGGCGTTCACCGTGGCGCCGGACCGGCAGACGGCGGGCCTCGTGGCCCCGGGCGAGCGATGAGCGCCCGGGACCACGAGGTCGGCACGAGCCGGTCAGAGCTTGACGAGCTGCTCCCGCAGCGTGTCCAGCCCCATGGCACCCATCTCCAGCGCCTGCATGTGGAACCGCTTGAGGTCGAAGGCGTCGCCATGCCGCTGGCGCGCCTCCTCCCGCGCGGCGAGCCACAGCCGCTCGCCGAGCTTGTAGGACGGGGCCTGCCCCGGCCAGCCCAGGTAGCGGTCGATCTCGTCGCGCACGTGGCCCGGGTCGGTGATGGTGCGGGTGAGCATGAACTCCAGGCCCAGCTCCGGCGTCCACCGCTCGCCCTCGTGGAACCCGGTGCCGGCCGGGATCTCCAGCTCCAGGTGCATGCCGAGGTCCACCACCACGCGGGCGGCGCGGAACAGGTGGGCGTCGAGCATGCCCAGCAGGTTGCCGTCGTCCTCGAGGTAGCCCAGCTCGCGCATGAGCCGCTCGGCGTAGAGCGCCCAGCCCTCGCCGTAGCCGGACACCCAGCACATCAGGCGCTGGAACCGGTTCAGCCGGGCCTGCTGGTAGACGGCGGTCGCGATCTGGAGGTGGTGGCCGGGCACGCCCTCGTGGTAGACCGTCGAGACCTCGCGCCAGGTGCTGAACTCCTCCTTGTCCGCCGGCACCGACCACCACATGCGGCCGGGGCGGGAGAAGTCGTCGGTCGGGCCCGTGTAGTAGGCGCCGACGCCGCCACCGGGGGGCGCGATCTTGCACTCGAGCTTCATGAGCGCGTCGGGGATCGCGAAGTGCACGTCACGCAGGTCGACCAGCGCCTTGTCCGACAGCTGCTGCATCCACGCGGCGAAGGCGTCCTGGCCGTGCACCTGGTAGCGCGGGTTGGCGTCGAGCGCGGCGGCGGCCTCGGCCAGGGTCGCACCCGGCTTGATCCGCTCGGCGACCCGCTTCATCTCGGCCTCGATGCGGGAGAACTCGGCCCAGCCCCACTCGTAGGCCTCGGCCAGGTCCAGCTTCGCGCCGGTGAAGTACCGCGACCAGAGCCGGTAGACGTCCTCGCCGACCGCGTCCTTGGCCGGAGCCTTCGGCGCGAGGTCCTCGCGCAGGAAGCGGGCCAGGTCGGCGTAGGCCTCGGCGGCGGCCTTCGCGCCGGTCTCCAGGTCGGTGCGCAGGGCGGGGCCGACCCCGTCCGCGCCCTCGGCGGAGGCGATCAGGTTGGCGAAGAACGACCTGCCACCCCGCAGGCCGGCCCAGGTCTCGCACTGCTCGGCGACCCTGGTGACCTGGCGGATCGCCGCGACGTTGCCCCGGTCGGCGGCGCGCGCGAGCGAGGCGCGCAGCTGGGCGACCGCCTCGGGCATCGCGGTCAGCCGGCGGGCGACCACCGTCCAGTTCTCGGCGCTGTCGGTCGGCATCAGGTCGAACACCTGACGCAGGTCCTGCACCGGGCTGGCGATGACGTTGAGCGCCGACTCGTCCAGCCCGGCGTCGTGGATCTCCACGTTCAGGCCGACCCGCTCCTGGAACACCGCCTTGGCGGTCTCCTCGTCGGCGTCGGCGGGCCGCGCGGCCTCGAGGTCGGCCAGGGCGCGGCGGGCCAGCTCGGCGCGGGCCTGGTGGCCCTCGGGCGAGAAGTCGGTCAGCTTCTCGTCATGACCTGGAACGCCCAGGTAGGTGGCAGTGATCGGGTCGAGGGCCGCGTAGTCCTCGACGTACCGGTCACTGATCTCGTGCACACCGGTAGGGGTGGATGCCATGTGCGGGACGCTACCTGTTCACCCCGGGTGTTCCGCACCCCGTTTGGCCCTGTGCCACCACCGACTCATCCACCCGAAACGGTGATGCCGACCCCCGGGTTCCTCCGTTCGGCGCGGCGTCCGCGTGATCGCGGCCCGCTCGGGGCGCGCCGACGGTCACCCGACTGGCACGATGACCGGGTGCGCTCTGGGGTGGAGCAGCCGACCGCCCGGCGCCGTGCTCGGCCATCCGTCACGGTGCTGCCGGTGCTCGTGCTGGTCCTGGCGGTCCTGCTCGGCGGCTGCGTCCGGGTGAAGGCCGCGATGGCCGTCAACGAGGAGGACCGGGTCTCCGGCGAACTGGTGGTCGCCGCCCTGCCGACCAGGGAGGGCGACTCCGGGCCGCAGCTCCAGGTCCCCGACACGCTCCGCAGCCGGGTGCGGGTGCAGTCCTACTCCACCGACGGCTACGCGGGCTCGCAGCTGTTCTTCAACGAGCTGGGCTTCGAGGAACTCCGCGTGCTCACGAGCCTCACCTCCGCCACCAACTCCCGGTACCAGTTCTCCCTGCGCCGCACCGGCGAGACCGTCACGCTGGCCGGATCGGTCGACCTGACCCAGGTGCCGCCGGACCGCACCGACGTGCAGGTCCGGATCAGCTTCCCCGGCCAGGTGCTGACCACCAACGGCGACGAGGCGTCCGGCACGGTGAACTGGCTGCCCAAACCCGGGCAGGTCAACGAGCTCGCCGCCACCGCCCGCTACGTCGGCGCCGCCTCCGGCTCCTGGCACGGCTGGGCCCTCCTCGTCGCCGCCACCTGCGTCGCCGTGGCCCTCTTCGTCATCGGACTGGCCTTCCTCGCCCACCGCCGCCACGTCCGCCGCGAAGCCCACTGACCCGCCTCAGCTACTCCCGCCCCCGCGCCGAGGCGACTCGCCGGCGAAGAAACCCCGGCACCTCCTCCAGCCCAACCACCACCTCGAAGTACCCGGCCTCATCCGCGAACGCGAGGTGATCGAGCCGAGGAGGCGCAATCGCCTCCCACTCAGTCGCCCCGACCCGGAACTCGATGAACCAGAGCCACGGCCCGCTCGGTGCTTCGTCCAGATCAACGTCGATCTCCAGCTCACTTCCGGCTGGCAGGACATCCACGACCGACTCGCGCCACTGATCCAGCAACGGCAATAACCGGACCCGTCCCTCAAGCCACTGTTCGTGTGCCTCTCGCACCTCCAAAGCCTCCTTCTCGACCCTGTGCCGCCGCTCCCCCTCCCGCCACGTGGACCATCTCTGTAGTCCTGCCCGGACAGCAACCTTGAGGTACCTGTGCATCTTCCCTCCGAATGGGAGGTATCCCATCACATGCCCGAGGGGAGATATATCGCGTTCAGGCGGTCGACGTCATCACATCCGACCCAGAACCCCGCTGAGCAGAAAACCCATTTCGCAACGTCACTCGACCGCCAAGGGCCTTCGTACAGAACGCCGCGCCCAACAGCCCGCACAGCGAAGAACGCTTCCTCGCCTACTGCAACGCCCGGTGCCAGGTCAGCATCAGTCAACAACATGACGTCACGCGGCTCACTCCTCTCCGGAAGAACAGCAAGCAAGGGATCAGCGTCCCAAACCCTCCCGTAGTAGCCGGACACGCCGACAACCCGAAAATCATCAAGCCGGACGTCGACGTAGACCACCCCGAACGAGAGGATCCCGCATCCAGCCTCAACGACCCCACCCTCGGTGTAGAACTCACCCCAACCCTTGTGCTGAACGACCACAGTGCGCGCCAGCACAGAACCGGGGGCCGCGGTCCCGGACACGAACCTCAGGGAGCCCGCACCGAAGCCCGAACCACCCAAGTCGCCCGCCAGCAGGTACACAATCGAGAGCGACAGATCGACGCACGCTGCCAGCGTAGCCACTCTGGGAAAGGACATGCGCGGGAAACGAGACCTCTTCCTCACCAACCCCTCCGTCAACTTCCAGGTCCGATCACGTCACCCTCACCCGGCGGCAGCGGGAGAAGTCAGACGACAAACGCCACCTCGCGCGCCGCGAAGCGCAGCTCCATCATCTCCAGGTCAACCCTGAACAGGGCGGTGTCACGCTCGATGTCATACCAGTAGTCGAGACCGTGGAACACCTGCCCATCGTCGGGGCTGGCGTCCTTCTGGGACGCCTCCATCGTGGAAACTTCCCGGAAGGCAAGGGCGAACCTCTCGCGAGCGGCGATCGTCTCGAAGTGGAGGAACAGGCTCGGCACACTCAGCCCCAAGCCGAACTCCACACGCATGATGTCACAAGAATTATGGAGGTCAACGAATCCCAGAGCGGTGCCCGCGCATCCGATGATCTCGCTATCGAAGTTCCACCGATCCAGCCCCACGAAACCGACTTCCACAGCAAACTCCCCAACTGTCCAGCCACCAGGCTTTGACTTCGCCCAACCAGGACTGCCCGCCACGGCTCATTCGAGACGTCGCCACTCTCTGCGCCCGGATCTGGATGCGAACAGCGGAACAGAGAAGAGTAACTCCTCCCCCTCCCACACGCAAGGCGTAGCACCTGCCGTTCCGAGAACCTATCTGAACCTTCAGCTCACCAAGATAATTAAGTGTTGACGATATTCAACAGGCCCCACATGTCTCGGTCGTCGCACTCGGCGAACTCCATCACCTGCCCACCGTCGACATCAAGAAGGACCAATCCCTCCATCACTCGGAGTCCGAGTTGATGGCGCCCAAGGCCGTTGAGATTGATATCCATCATGAGGTCTTGCCCAGTTCTGTACGATCGCACGTCGAGCTGCTCAGCGCTCGTCGGAAACCGCCCTGGCGATCCAGCGCTCGACTCTCGATCCAAGGTCGATTCTCATGATTTCCTCTTTCGGGCAAATACGCGTTACGTCCTCAAACTTCTCCACCCTGACTATGGCGACACTAACTAAGTGAGGTCAACAATTGGCCGAACACAGCTGCGAGCACCGCCAGCAAGTACAAGGCCGCCGGCCTGCGTGGCAGATCCACAGGCGGAGGCACCGCAGCGCCGTACAGACGCCCGTCCTCCAGTGCCTTACTCAACCGAGACCCGATCTTTCCGGCACGCGCAGCATAACGTTTCGAAAGTTTCGACCACAACCATAGGTGGTCAAACTCCCACACTTCCTCATCTTTATTATTGAGTAGGATGTGAATACGATTGGACTCCTCATAGATTCTGACGATCTCACTCCAGGGGTACGCGGAGACAGTAAACCAACGCACAATTGTAATTCCACCGACATTCCAAACGATCCTCGGCCGCAAGCCTGATCGCCACACAAGCTCCAGCGGCAGGAGGGAAGCAAAGAGGGTCAACAATCCGGGCGGCACCCAAGACGGCACGGAAACAAGTTCCGCTTTAGGGAATACTGTCGCTCCAAGCAGGAGTACAGCCAGGGCTGAATAGTTAATTACACGACTGCGCAGAATTTCATTCTTGTCTTCCAAAGAATCTCCTCTCAAGACTGGCCGGAGACCGGTGGTGTCACCGGTCTCCGGCCAGTCTATCAATAACGCAAACTAGTTCCATCGCGCCCTGTAGGCCGCCTGTTTACGCGACTTCACGTACCTCTTAGCAGCCCACAATGACGACGGAGAAAAACTTCGCCGCGCAGCGAAATATCTGCCAGCATACCGCCCCACCAAGCGATGGCTCTGCACGACCGGGTACTTCGATGCCACGTGTCGCGCAACAGCCCAGCCTTTGAATCCCTTAAACGCGCCACCTACTCCCCCCAGGATGGCATGCGCCCACGGGTTTTCACTGCGCCTATTGACGTACCAGTTTGCTGCACCCAGGCCAGCGCCAACTGCAAAGCCAACACCAACGGCACAGCCGACTCCCGCTGACCCAACACAAACTAACCCGACCGCGACGCCCGTTGCAATGCCCCGCACCCAGTGGTTGTCCAGGCCCCTTTTAATCAGGTTCTTAAGACCGCCCCAACTCCAACGTCCGTCGAGGTCCCTGTCATTGATGGGATCGGCGTTGACGTAGTCGTAGTCGTTGGCGGAGCCGCCTTCCACCGGGTCGACTGACAGGAAGCGACCGAGTGAGGGCAGGTAGGGGCGGGCGCCCATCTGCACCACGGCGAGACTGCCCAGGTGCTCGTAAGGACGTTGGTGCTGGCCGAGCCAGCCGTAGTCCATCTGCCCCGGCTGGTTGTCAGGGACGTTGTCCGAGTTGACGGAACCGGAGTTGGAGAGCGGCTCGCCGTACGGGTTGTAGGTCCGCAGCTCGCCGACCTGTTTCCCGTCCTGGCCGGTCGTCAGCGACAGGTCACCACGCACAGAGGGGTGATCCCAGGTCGGCTGAGTCGCGCCATCACCACCCTTGAGCGTGAACAGCACACCGCCAGGCAGAGAGAACGACCGCGTGATCATCCGCTTGTCACCACTGAGGGCGAAGTCGGCAGTGTCACCCGTCCCCGTGTGCCCGTAGAGGACGGTGGTGTCCTTGCCGCCCTGCACGTCACGTCGCACGATCCGGTCCGTCACGTCCCTGAGGTAGGCGACATCGGCGGCCTCTGGTCCGGTCACCCTCAGCGTCTGGTGCCGGCCGGCCGAGTCCCAGCCGAGGAAGGTCGAATGGTCGCCCTGCTTGATCTCGGTGGTGTTCCCCTCCGAGTCGTAGCTGAAGGTTGCCGCGACCGCCCCGTGCGTGGAGAGAACCCGGTCGGCGGCGTCGTAGCAGTAGCCGGTCTCGGCCCTGCCGCCTGGGCTTTCGTCAATCAGCCGCACACGGTTGGTGTTCGCGCCGGCATTCCCCTGGGTGCCGCTCGGACAGGTCGCCGACGCCTGAGAGGTGAAGTCGTAGGTGTAGTGGTGTCCTGTCACCCACGCCTCGGTCAGTCGCCCCACAGCGTCGTAGACGTAGTTCGGACCGTTCGGGCGCGCATCGACACCGTTGAGGGACTCGTCGATGATGGTGCCCGACCGCGACCGGGTCACCGCGGAAGTGATCTCCCGCCCGTCAGCCGTCTTCCAGGTCAGCGAGAGGACACGTCCCGCACCGTCCTTGCCGAGCTTGGAAAGCGACGTCCCGTTGCTGTAGTTGACCGAGCTGATCTCGCCAGCCGCGTCGTAGGAGACGGTGGCGAGCACGGTGTCACCGAGCTTGGTGCTGAGCACCCGTCCCGCGTCGTCGTAAGTCGGCGTGCTGACCTGCGGCGGGTCGGCGGGATTCGGCGGAGTCACCTTCTCCGAGACAGCCCGGCCGGCTCGGTCGTAGCTGGTCTCGGTACGGGTCCCTCACACGTCGGTGTAACTGACAGTTCGGCCCAGCAGGTCCGCCTTGGTCGTGGCCGTGCCGTGCACGTCACCGACCGAAGTGGTGAGCGGGTCTCCGCCAACCTTGTAGTCGTGAACAACCTTCCGCTCACCGGCAGTGGAGTTCGCCGGGTAGGTCTTCTCGACGACTCGACCACGCTCGTCGTACCGGGTACAGATCCAACCGCCGCCACCGGCGCTTTCCGCGATCACCCGGCCGCGCAGGTCGTAGACCTGCTCTTCGGTGCGCGCTGGGCCGGACGCGGGCTTGGGTCCGGTCGAGCCCTTCGCCAGACCCGACTGCGGAATCGGATCCACCGCAGATGTGCACGGGTTGTCGCGCGTCTCGGTGTTCCCGTAGTGGCTGTAGACGGTCGCCGCGCCAGAAGGCGTCTGCTTGCCGACTCGTCTGAGGTAGCCGTTACCCGGCTTCTCGTAGGCGGTCTTGGTGGTCAGACGAAGGCCACCCGGGTCGGAGGTCGAGGAACCCGCCAGACCGTAGGCGGGGTCCAGCCCCTCCCGGTAGTTGGTCGTACTGCGGTGCTCGGGGACCGAGTCGGAGTCGAGCTCGACCGTTGAGGTGGTGAGGCCGTAGTCGGGAGTGAGCTTGTCCGCGGGCACCTTGGCCCAGTCGAAGCCGTTCTCCTTCCGCCAGGTGAAGTCGATCCCGTTGCTGCCCCGCGTCTGGTTTCCGGACAGTGCGTGCCGGATGTAGTCGATGCGTAACCGGTGTGGGCCAGCGGACAGGGCGATGGCCTGCCGCCCCTGGTTCACGCGACCGGCCGCCCCCATGTGCTTGCTGACCTCCTTCTCGCTCAGGGGACGGTCGTAGACCGCGACCTCGTCGATCAGAGTCTGCGCGGTGTTCCCGTCAACCCGGGCTCCGATGCGCACGGGCGCGGCGTTGGCCCCGGGCTTCGCACCCGGAGTTCCCTCGCCCGCCTTCTTGCCGTTGATGTAGTAGGCCACCTTCCCCTGGGAGTCCCGGGTCACCACCACGTGGTTCCAGTGGTTGGGGGCCAAGGTCTCCGTCGAGAGGCCGGGCCCCGCGGTGGTGCCCGCGCCCTGGAGGAAGTCCAGCTTGAAGTCCGGCCGCAGCACCAGGTCGAACGAGGCGTTCCAGCCGGAGGCGTTGTCAACCTTGTTGATCAACATCTGGTGCGCGTTCTCCACCACGCGCGGCTTGACCCACATCTCGACGGACATGGCCCCGGTCAGGTTGAGCGCGTCGTGGTGCGGAATCTCCACCTTCCCGCCGGAGAAGTCGACGGCTCTGCTGTTGTCATCCGGCATCGCACCATCACGCTGGCGAGCCACCGATCCCGAGTAAGTGCCGTTCCGACCGTTGCCAGAGCTGTCCCTAGCGGTCTCGTCGTTGTCTCCGAGACGCCAGTAACCACGTGGCTTCGACTCCACGACGTTGGGGGCATAGGTGCGGTCGACCACGAGGTTGTCGTCGACGTAGAACCGCATGCCATCCGTCGCGCCATCTTCCGCCGTGCCGAACATGTAGGAGCCCGCGCTGTCCACCTGGAGCTGACCGGTGAGGCGTCCCGAGTAGGCGCTCTTCAGGTCCAGTCCTTCGGCTGGGGCGTTGGCGCTCCAGTCAGTGTTCGGCCCACTGGTGTTGTAGCTGTTCGCCGGGCCGGACATGGTGGCGTTGGACCACCACGCGGCCGACAGACCGGTCATGCCCTCGTCGTAGGACGTCCGCTTGCTGGGGATCTTGTCACATCCCGCTGGGGCTGGGCTCTTGGGTCGCCGGTCACCGCCGAAGCACGCCTCCGGAGCGGGTCCGTAGGTCTCGACCGGGTTGCCCTTCGCGTCGTAGATCGTCGTCGTCTTCCGCCCGGCGGCGTCCGTCTTCGACAACTCCTTGTCGGCGTCAGCCCACTCGTGTTTGCCGGCCTTTCCGGTCGCGTCCGTGTCAACGAGCATCCGCCCGGCGGCGTCACGCGTGACCCGACGTGAGTAACCCGAGGCGGGACTCACTCCGGCAACGTCCACTTCCGTCCAGTCCGGTCCGTACGAGTAGTCGTGCCTCGGGCGCTGCGTCGGCTTCTGGTCGACTCCCGTCGGTTCCGGCGCCTCCACCCACAGAGCACGTTTCTGCCCGTCGTACCCCAGCCGATGGTTGGGGGCTTGCGTGTCGCGCTTCTGCGGGTCGACGACGATCCAGTCCATCGAGGCGCTGGTTCGCATCTGGTCGAGCAGGTGAACGCTGTTGAAACTGAACTGCGTGAGCTCCGCGCCCGGGTTCTGGAGCTGTGCCAGCCGGCCGTTGAGGTAGTAGAGATGCGACTTGGCGCCGTCCGGAAGTGCCACCGTGCACAGGAAGCCGGGAGGCGGAGGCCAGTCGTAGCCGGTCCACTTCGGGCATTCCTGGGATCCCGAGTAGTGCAGGGTGATCGCCCGGTTGGAGACCGGGTCGATGATCTTGGTCAGGCGAGGGATCGGATTCGACGCGTCCGGCGTCGTCCACTCCATCCGAGCCGCGGCCGGCTTGCGCGCGTCGACGGGCGACGTAATCGACACGATGTTCCCGGAGGAGTCGAACACGTAGGTCGTGCCGTCAGAATCGATCAGCGTGAGCTTGCCGTCACCGTCGCGCGACAGGGTGCCGTACTCGCCGGCAGGTGGGGCGTACCCACCATCGGCGAGCTTGGTGTAGGTGTGCGCGGCGCCCGTGGTGTCCGTGAGCACAACCGTGCTGTCCGTCAGGGCAGCCTTGGTGTAGCCCGTGCCCGTGCCGTCGAGGTCAGCGGACACCGACCACCCCGGCGGCATCGTGGCCGCGGTCGGCGAGAGCCAGGACGAGGGGACCTCCACCGGAGCGTCAACGTCCTTCTTCGCCCAGAGGCGGACGAAGGCGTCCCGGAGGTGTTCCTGGTACTCCACCCGGATCGGGTAGTACTTGCCGACCTCCAGTTGCTTGGCGGTCCCGAACCGGGGCGGCTCGGTGCCGCCCATCCAGGTCGACCACTCGTCGAACACGAGGTCATTGCCGATCCACACCCGCATGCCGTCGTCGTGCTGGCCACCGAACACGTAGCTTCCGGTGGCAGGCACACGCACGTAGCCCTACCAGCGAATGCGGAACCCGTCCTTGGGAATCACCGGCTCATAGGGTGAGCCGTCGGGCCACCAGTACGAGACCTGGGGATCGGTGCGCACCAGCACCGGCGAGTCCGTGTCCTTGATCCCGTCGTTCGAGGTGCCCGTGTAGTAGGAGCCGACGAGGCCGGTTTCCTCCACGCCCTGGGAGTTGTAGGTGAACTGGACGGAGACGTCGCCACCAACGGTCTTCATCGCTGGAGTCGAAGCCCTGGTGATGACGTTTCCGGTCGAGAGGTTGACCGTCACAGGTCCTACCGCGTCACCGGGCACCGGGCCCTGAGCACCCAGCCGCAGGTCCACCTTGAACTTGCGGGAGGCGGCCAACGTCGACACCGTCTCCGGCATCTTGTCCCTGGCCCGTGCCGTCCAGGTGTAGTTCACGCCGTCCTTGAGGACTCCGACCGGCACGGTCCAGGACGGGCTGTCGAGCCACCCGGACTTGGCCACCAGCCCCGACTGCCCGTCGGAACCCGTGGCGACGGAGAACTCGTACTGAACCGTGTCGTTGTCCGGGTCAGTCACAGCCCCGACCGTCAGCACCGGCTGCTTGGTCGACACCACCGCCCGATCAGACGGACCTTGGAGTGACGGGGTCGCCGGGGTGCCGTTCTTCGTGGAGAAGCTGTAGACCTGTGAGACGTTCCAGGAGTTGGCCGGCATATAGCCGTCCCGAACCCTGGCGTACCAGTAGTAGGTCTTGTTCCATTCGAGTGCCGCGGCCGGGATCTTCCACACTGCGGGATTCGACCCACCGGTCTTGGTGATCGTCCCGGAACTCGCGATCTGAGTGGCGTAGACGTGGACGGGGTCCGTTCCCACGTAGAACTCGACGTACCGGTCGTCTCCGTTGGGGTCCACGGTGTCGACCCCGACTTCGATGTCCCTGGTGTGCCACGAGCATCCGTCGCAGCCGGGCTGACCGGTGACGTACGGCCAGTCGTTGTAGGAGATCAACAGGTACGACGCGGTCGGGGCGGCCTCGTCCACGGCCAGCTTCTTCCAGTACGCGGGGTCGCTGTGGCCGTTGTCGTTGACCATGAAACCGTGCCAGGCGGCGGATCCGTTGGCGTAGTTCGCCATCCAGTCCGTGATGTCCACGCTGGACTCGCTGCCACCGGCGCCCTCACCCTGCTTACCGCCGGTCGCCTGCCCCGGCTGGTTGTTCCAGGTCATGGTGGCCGCGTCCCACGCGATGTTCGCACCCCAGAGCCAGACCCGGCTGACTGGACCACATCCAGTAACCACGCCACTCGGCATGCAGGATCTGCTTGCCACGGATCGGGTCGATGTTGTAGTTCACATACGCCCGGTTGTTTCCCGCGCCGGGGTAATAGCCGACTTTGAGCACACAGCCAGCGGAGTCAGCACACAGCTGGCGGCTGTAGTTCTGATCAGGCCAGCCATCACTCACGTACGTGTTGGTGTAGACGTTCGGTCCGTAACCATGCGGATCGCTGAGCGCGGGATCAACCGTGACCGGGTACTTACGTCCCTGGGTCGACAGCCACTTGCTGTCAACGCTCAGGACGACCAGCCAACCCTTGTCATCCCGCTCGAGCCGCTGCGACACCGGTTCCCGCACGGGCTCCATTCCGCTCGCGTCCCACACTGTGGGGGCCGGAATCACCAAGCGGGCCTTGCCCGCCCCGTCCTTGACCGCGATCGAGCCGTCCTTCTCCGGCTTCGGTTCGAGGTTGGCGGCGACACGCAGCCGGTACTTCCACTCCGGCTTGGACGGCGCCTTGTGGAGGACCAGGTCCTGCTTGAATCCTCGGTTCAGCACGCGGACCTTCAGGTCCACACCGTCCTGAACACCCTCATAGACAGCGGTGGAGCCGTCCCTCTTCGCGTCACGCACCGCGAAGTCGATGGGCTCCAGCTCCGCCGAGGCTCCGTCCCGCGTCTGGGCCCGGATCACGGCACCTGGCCCGCTTCGTTCAGGCACTCGCGAGTCGGTGACCGCCGCCTTTGGTTTGAGCACGCCGTCCTTGCGTTCCAGCTTGGTGTCTACGGGCACCATCTGGCCGCCACCGTCCGGAAACGTTGACGAGATCCCGGTAGAGCTTCACCGCCCTCGTCCCGTCCGGGTTGCGGAAGACGTTCGCGGTGGGCTTCCGTTCGACGAGCTGGGACTGACCGTCGACGTAACCGGAAGAGTCCTTCACCGGAGCGGTTGACGGCTTCTTCGTGTCTCCCACAGGTGATGACTGCGAGAAATCACCCTTGGGAAACTCCGGTTGCACCGAGGACCCCGGCTCGTTTCGCAACGGCCGAATATCCGTCGGTTTTCCGGACGTGGGCTGTGGCGACTCGGCGAGCGAGACCGAAGCGGTCACCGTCGCCTGGGCCACGGACACACCTAATGTGACCGCCAGGGCGAGAGCGACCATGCGTCTCGCTCGTCTGCGGGCATGCCGAAATCTGTCGGCACGCGTCATGACAAGAACCCCCTTCACGAGCATCGATGCGGGCCCCCGACTCCCGCGCTCAAACAGGGTTGATCTTGAGTAATCGCCGACACGGACGACAGGGGTCAAATGGATGAAACGGCACCATCGCCGCGTGACCGACGTCACCCGACGATTGCTCCGAAAAGCTCTGCCGCTATTGCCCTACATGCGGATCGGCGGGAGCCCGCACGAGGAGGTAACGAAAGAAACCGCGAGAGCGTCCGCTGTGCGCTCTTCTCACGAACGTTGCGGGGTCTACCGCCTTTCTACCTACAGCCTCAAACAAGCTGATACTGCAAACGCCTCAGCGTTTCGCGCGCATGGCGGCGAGAGTAGGGAGGCCGACAGGAGAAGGGGTCAGGCGCGGGTGGGGACGAGGCCGAGGCGGGAGACGACCTTGCTCGTGGCCAGGGAGCGGTTGAGGGTGTAGAAGTGCAGCGCGTTCACGCCCTCGTCGAGCAGTCGTTGCCCCATCTCCGTCGCGATGTCGACGCCTTCGGCGCGCAGCGCCTTCGGGTCGTCGGCGTAGCGCTCGATCCGCGAGGTGATGGTGGAGGGCACGGGCGCGCCCGCGAGGTGGGCCATCTTCTGGACACCGCGGAAGGTGCTGATCGGCATCATGCCGGGCAGCAGCGGCACCTCGTCGAGGTCGATCCCTTGCGCGGCAACACGATCGCGGAGCCGCAGGAAGTCCTCGACGTCGAAGAAGAGCTGCGAGATCGCGTAGTGCGCGCCGGCTCGGATCTTGCGCACCAGGTAGGTGGTGTCGGCCTCGAGGTCGGTCGACCGGGGGTGGCCGTAGGGGAAGGCCGCGACCCCGACGCAGAAGTCACCCAGTTCGCGGACCAGCCGGACCAGGTCCTCCGCGTAGGCGAGGCCCTGGGGGTGCCGAATCCACTCGCCGTGCACGTCGCCGGGCGGGTCGCCCCGCAGCGCGAGGACGTTGTGCACGCCGACGGCCGCGTACCAGCCGATGACGTTGCGCAGCTCGGCCACCGAGTGGTTGACCGCCGTCAGGTGGGCGACCGGCACGAGCGTCGTCTCCTGCGCGATGCGCCCCGTCACCCGGATGGTGCGGTCCCGCCGCGTGCCGCCGGCGCCGTAGGTAACGGACACGAAGGCGGGATCGAGCGGCTCCAACGAGCGGACCGCGCGCCAGAGCTGCCGCTCGCCCTCGGAGTCCCGCGGTTCCAGGAACTCCACAGAGAAAACGGGCCGTCCGCAGCGCACCCGATCGACCACCGCCACCATGCTTCGGAGGGTACTTCCGGGACCGATTGCCGAGAGCGGGGTCTCAGGGAATGGGAACAGACATCGTCAAATGACCCCGGCACACGTCGCCGACAGCCCCCTTGGAGGATGGGGGCGTGCCCGCAACGCCAGACAGCAGCCTCCACTCCGGCCTCGACGTCGACCTGCCGGGCCACGTCGAGCGGGAGCTGACCGCCTTCCTCGCCGAGCGGCGGGAGGAGGCGGAGCGGATCGACGAGTCCTTCGCGCGGGCGGTGGACGCGTTGTCCGGCTTCGTACTCGGCGGCGGCAAGCGCATCCGCCCCACCTTCGCCTGGTGGGGGTGGCGGGGCGCCGGCGGCGACCCGGACGGCCCGGAGGCGCCGGCAGTGCTGCACGCGCTCAGCGCGCTGGAGCTGATCCAGGCGTGCGCGCTGGTGCACGACGACCTCATGGACGACTCCGCGATGCGGCGGGGCTCCCCCACGATCCACGTCGCCTTCGGCGAGCGGCACCGCACCGAGGCGTTGCGCGGAGCACCGGAGCGGTTCGGCCTGGCGGCGGCCGTGCTGCTGGGCGACCTGGCGTTGGCGTGGGCCGACGACATGCTGTTCGAGGCGGATCTGCCCGGCGCGGCGTTGCGCAGGGCCGCCGAGCCGTGGCGCGCGATGCGCACCGAGGTCCTGGCCGGCCAGTACCTCGACGTGCTCACCCAGGCGCGCGGAGACGAGTCCGTGGAGGCGGCGCTGCGCGTGCCCCGGATGAAGACGGCCGCCTACACCGTGGAGCGCCCGCTGCACCTGGGCGCGGCGATCGCGGGCGCCGACCGGTCGCTGGTCGACGCGTTCCGCCGGTTCGGGGCGGACCTCGGCATCGCGTTCCAGCTCCGGGACGACATGTTGGGCGTGTTCGGCGACCCGGAGGTCACCGGCAAGCCGGCCGGGGACGACCTGCGCGAGGGCAAGCGCACGTTGCTCGTCGCGCTCGGGTTGGAGCACGCCGAGGCAAGCGGGCGTGCTGACGCGGCCAGGGCGCTGCGGGCGGCGGTGGGCGACCCGGAGTTGTCCGAGGAGCGGGTGGCGGTCGTGCGGGAGCTGCTGGTCGACCTCGGCGCGGTGGCGGCGGTGGAGCGGCGGATCGAGGAGCTGCGGGAGAACGCGCTGGCCGCGCTCGCCGCCGCCCCGGTCGCGGAGCCGGCGGCGACCCGACTGGCGGAGCTGGCCGTCGCGGCGACCCGACGCAAGCACTGAGTGGCGGAGCTTCGGGCGGATGGCGGCGGTTCGGTCTTCTGGCTTCGGCATCTCGGGCATCTCGGGCCTCCTGGTTGGCGCGTTCGGGGTGGTCGGGACGGACGGGACGGACGGGACCAGGAAACACGATTCGTGGTTTTCGTGTCGTTGTTTGTCCACAGGCCTCGGTAGTTATCCACAATCACACCATTGCCGGGTGAATTTTCGTGCCCTCTTTGGGTCGCTATCCACAGGCTGGTTTTTGGGTGGGCGGCCGGGGGCGGGATGTCGATAGGCTGGAGCGGGGTCGCCCCCCAGGGTGGGTGGGGGCTGTCCGGAGGTAAGGGCCGGGGAAGCGAAGACCCGGCCCGCCCGGCGATCATCTCCCCGGCACACAGCCAGCGAGGCCAACCCGGCCCGCCCCCACCGGTTCGCCGCCCGGCCGAGGTCCTCCCGGCCCAGCGGCCCCTTCCCTCCCCCTCGGAGAACCAGTCGTGAGACGAGTTGCGCACGCCACCGTGCCCGGCCGCACCGATCACGTGGTCGTGGTCGGCGCGGGTCTGTCCGGGCTGTCGACGGCCCTCCACCTGCTCGGCGCCGGCCGCGCGGTCACGGTGCTGGAGCGCGAGCCGCACCCGGGCGGACGCACCGGCCGGCTGGACGTCGACGGGTTCCGCATCGACACCGGCCCGACGGTCATGACCATGCCGGAGCTGGTCGACGACGCCCTCGCCGCCGTCGGCTCCTCGCTGGCGGAACGCCTGGAGCTGACCAAGCTCGACCCCGCCTACCACGCCCGGTTCGCCGACGGCAGCACCCTCGACGTACACACCGACCCGGAGGCCATGGAGACCGAGATCCGCCGTCTCGCTGGCCCCCAGGAGGCACTGGGCTACCGCCGGCTCCGCGCCTGGCTGACCGAGCTGTACCAGGCGGAGTTCGACCGGTTCGTCGCCTCGAACTTCGACTCGCCGCTCGACCTGCTGCACCCGTCGCTGGCGAAGGTCGCGGCGCTGGGCGCGTTCGGCCGCCTGGACAACGCGATTGGCCGGTTCGTCCGCGACGAGCGGGTGCGCCGCGTGTTCTCGTTCCAGGCGCTCTACGCGGGCCTGCCGCCGCAACAGGCGCTGGCCGCCTACGCCGTCATCCCGTACATGGACACGATCCGCGGTGTCTACGCGGTGCGCGGCGGGTTGCGGCAACTCCCCCAAGCGCTCGCCGACGCAGCGACCGAGGCCGGTGCGAAGTTCCGCTACGACACCACCGTCGCCGGCCTCGAACGCGCGGGCTCCCGGGTGACGGCCGTCCGCACCGCCGCCGGCGAGCGCATCCCCTGCGACGCCGTGGTCCTCACGACGGACCTGCCCGTCTCCTACCGCCTGCTCGGCCGCGCGCCGCGCCGCCCGGTCGGGCTTCGCTGGTCCCCCTCCGCCGTGGTGCTGCACCTGGCCAGCGACCGCCGCGCCGAAAATTTCCCACATCACACGATCTCGTTCGGCGCGGCCTGGCGCGGCACCTTCCGCGAGATCATCCGCGACGGCCGGCTGATGTCGGACCCGTCGTTGCTGGTCACCACGCCAACCGGCGTCGACCCCGCGCTGGCCCCCGCCGGCCGGCACCTGCACTACGTCCTGGCGCCGTGCCCGAACCTCCAGGCCGGACCGCTGGACTGGGCGCGCCTCACCCCGGCCTACGTCGACGAGCTCCGGGACGTGCTCGCGGCGCGCGGCCTGCCCGCCGCCGACGGCGAGCTCCTGCACGTGACCACGCCGCTGGACTGGGCCGCGCAGGGCCACGCCGCCGGCACCCCGTTCAGCGCGGCGCACACCTTCGCCCAGACCGGCCCGTTCCGGCCGCGGAACCTGGTGCGGGGCACGGAGAACGCGGTGCTCGCCGGCAGCGGCACCACGCCCGGCGTCGGCATCCCGACCACGCTGGTCTCCGGCCGACTCGCCGCGGCGCGGATCACCGGGCGGTAGTCGCACCTCCGGGTGATCAGCCGACAGGGGAACCTGCTATCTCTAGGTCCTCACCCACGGTGGCCGTCTCTCCCCGAAAGGGAATGACGGCCCGCTCGAACGTGACCGAGGTCACGTTGGTCATTGCCCAACGTCAGGGCGAGCCAGAGCGTCAAGGGGGGCGGAGGGCAACGACAGTAAGGGGAACCCATGCTGGGGGAACGACGCCGGGTCCGGCGTTGGGTGACGGTCGGCGCGACCGCACTGGCCGCGGTCGCCCTGGCCGCGACGATGACCTCGTGCAGTGGGAGCAGCACGCCCAGGGCCGAGGCGCAGGGCAACGCCTCGCCGGCGAGTCCACCGCCGCAGCCGGCCAAGGTCGCCGTGGCGCCGGCCAACGGGGCGGCGGACGTCGCGCCGGTCGCGCCGGTGAAGGTGGACGTCGTCGACGGGACGATCACCGAGGTCGCCCTGACCAACCAGGAGGGCAAGCAGGTCAAGGGCACGCTCGCGCCGGACAAGAAGAGCTGGGTGGTCGGCGAACCGCTCGGCTACGGCAAGAGCTACACGTGGACGGGCAACGCGCTCGGGGCCGACGGCAAGCCGGCGCCGATCACCGGCTCGTTCACCACGGTCAAGCCGGCGCGCACGATCAGCGCCAGCGTCAACGTCGGTGACCACGAGACCTACGGCATCGCCATGCCGATCATGGTCAACTTCTCCGCCCCGGTGCCGGACAAGGCCGCGGTGCAGAAGGCGATGACGGTGGAGTCCTCGGTGCCGACCGAGGGCGCGTGGGGCTGGATGGACAACAAGACCGCGGTGTGGCGGCCGAAGGAGTACTGGAAGCCCGGCACCCAGGTCACCGCGAAGATCAAGCTCTACGGCGTGCCGCACGGCAACGGCGTCTACGGCGCGCAGGACGTGACGTCCACGTTCACCATCGGCCGCTCCCAGGTGGTGCAGGGCAACACGTCGACGCACCGCATGGTGGTCCTCCGCGACGGCCAGCAGATCGCCGACTACCCGGCGAGCTACGGCGCCGACAACGACCCGGGCCGCGTGACCCGCAACGGTCGCTACTGGGTCATGTCGCGGCAGAACACCGTGCGGATGAAGAACGACAAGTACAACTACGACGTCGTGGTCAACTGGGGCGTGCAGCTGTCCTACAACGGCGAGTACGTCCACGCCTACGACAGCTCCGCATGGGCGCAGGGCAGCCAGAACGTCTCGCACGGCTGCGTCAACCTGACCACCGCCCGGGCCAAGGAGTACTTCGACGGCGCGCTGGTCGGCGACCCGGTGGAGATCACCGGCTCGGCGATCGACATCCCGCCGACCGGCAACGACATCTGGGCGGTGCCGTGGGACATGTGGGTGGCCAAGTCCGCCGCATGAGCCGCGAGCTCGACAGAGGACGCGACGCGCCAGTGGGCCCCGCCCGCTGGCGCGTCGTCGCTTTCCGGGATCGTCCGAAGTGGACCTCGGCTCAGCTCCGGCGGTCGAGCGTCGGGGCCTCCGGCACCTCCATCCCGCACACGAGGAGCACCCGGTCGGGATTGGTCAGGTACTCGTGCGTCTTCCGCACCACCGCGCACGGCCACGGCTCGCGGAGCAGCCACCACCCCCGCCACCGGTGACCGCAGCTCGCGCAGTGCCCCGCCGCGTCCGGCCGGTGCTCCCGGAGCAGGGACCGGACCAGGCTGACGATCGTCGGCACCTCGATTTCCGCGAGACGCAGCCTGGCTTTCTCCGACCCGTCCCCCACGACCAGTTCCACGTTGTCCAGGTACTCGTACAGCCGATCCTCCAACTCGTCGAACGCGGCGACCACCGCCGTCGACACCATCCCGATCCTCCCTCGACGTGGATTCGCCCTGGCGCCGGAAATTTCCGGTCAATGTCAGGCCGACACGCAACCGCACTTTCGGGTGAATGGTCGTGAATGGGCTGGCGGAAAACCCTCATCGATCCCCTACCTTCCTCGCCGAGTCCGACGGAAGGAGCGATCGATGGCGGAGCCGACCCCCACGGTGCGGGCCCGGCAGGTGGGCGCCGAGTTGCGCCGACTGCGAGAAGCGGCCGGCTATACGGCAGCCCAGGTAGCGGGTTACCTGGACATGTCTCCCAGCAAGGTCAGCCGGTTGGAGAACGGCCGACGCGGCATCCAGGTCGAGGACGTCGCGGCGCTCCTGACGTTGTACCGCGTCAACAGGCCGACGAGGAGCGATCTGCTGAACCTGTGCCGAGGCTCCGGTGAACGTGGATGGTGGCAACGCTCCTACCGTTTTGTGGACGGAATGTCCTCCTACGCGCAGTTCGAATCCGAAGCGACCAGGATCACCAATTTCCAGCCACTGCTCGTGCCAGGACTACTGCAAACTCCTGATTACATGCGCCTGGTGTTCGAGAATGGCCATCTCCCGAAAGAAGATGTCGAGCAGCGCATAGCGCACCGGCTTGCCAGGAAGAGCGTCATGAGCAAGGTCCAGCCACCGCAGTTCACCGCGTTGATCGACGAGGCAGGTCTGCGCCGCGTGATGCGGATGCCAACAGTTGCCGTCGAGCAACTTCGCTACATCGTGCTGATGGCTCAGCGGCCGACCGTGACCCTGCGGGTCGCCCCCTTAGCCGCAGGGCATCTTCCTACGAGTAGCCCATTCGTGATCATGGATTTCGCCGAGAATCCCTCGATCATCGTCCTTGAGGCGCCGACCACGGCGGTCTACATCGAAGATCGCCAAGAGGTGCCGGTCTACCGCAAACTTCTGCACACGATGTTGCGCCTCTGCCTCAGCCACGACGAATCCGTCCGCTTCGTCGCCTCGATGGCCGACGAAGCCGAAGAAGCAGGAAGCTGAAGTGACCGCCATCCACGAGAGCCGGCGGTGCTGGCGGAAGAGCAGCTACAGCGCGCTGAACAACGACTGCGTCGAGGTGGCGCCGGCCAGCGGGGACGTCGCCGTCCGGGACTCGAAGAACCCCGACGGCCCGGCCCTGACCTTCTCCCACAGCCAGTGGCGGTCCTTCCTCGCGCGTCTCGGCTGACCGCCGCCTCGGCTGCTCCACTTCTCCTCGGCGACGCTCCCCCGGTCGGCGGCCCGCGACGTGGCGCGAACGCGCCCGTCGCGGGCCGGTCCGGGTGCACACCGAACGGGTCACCACTGTGCCCCGGTTGGCCGTTCCGTTATCTACCGACCTGATCACCACATCAGTTCGTCGGTCATTTTCTTGCGGCGAAGTCGCAGGTCACGAGCCTGATGTGAACTTTGAGTGGACGGATCTCCACAAGCCGCTGGTGTAGGCATTTACAGAGTCGTAACATCGCGCGACGGGGTGCCTCCGTACGGTGTCGGGGCACCAGAACCCGGCCCGACCGAGGAGCTGATCGCGTGCCCAGACCCGTGCGGACGCTGAGTCGACGAGGACTGCTGACCCTGCTCGCCGGGTCCGCGCTCGTCGCCTGTGGAAGTCCGAACACCCAGCCGGTCGGGGCGACCAGTTCGGCGAAGCCGGGGGCGCCCGCGCAGGGCTACCGCCCGCTCCGGGACGACCTGATCTCGCGGTACGCGATCGACCGGCCCAAGGCGTGGGGAACCGACGTCACCGGCGTCATCACCCGGTTGAACACCGACGAGAAGGTCGTCGCGCTCACGTTCAACGCCTGCGGCGGCGACGACGGCAACGAGGTCGACCAGCGGCTCCTGGAGCTCCTGCGCCAGCGGCAGGTCCCGGCGACGCTGTTCCTGAACGCGCGGTGGATCGACGCCAACCACGCCGTCGCCGAGGCGCTGGCCAAGGACCCGCTGTTCGAGATCGCCAACCACGGCAGGACGCACCGGCCGCTGTCGGTCAACGGGCAGACCGCGCTCGGGGTGCACGGCACGCAGAGCGTGGCCGAGGTGATCGACGAGGTGGCCGGCACCCACGAGAAGATCACGACGCTGACCGGCCGGGCGCCGCGCTTCTTCCGCTCCTACGGCGGGTACTACGACGACGTCGCCGTGCGCGTGCTGGCCGACCTCGGCGAGAAGGCGGTCAGCTACGAGGTCAACGCCGACGAGCGGGGCACGGCCCCGGCCGCGCAGGTGGAGCGGAACGTGAAGGCCGCCAGGGCCGGGTCCATCGTCATGGCGCGGATGAACACGCCCAACGGGGGCGTCGTCGCCGGTCTCACGGCGGCCCTGCCGAAGCTGACCGCCGCCGGCTTCCGGTTCGTGCGCCTGTCGGACGTGGTGAAGGCCTGAGCCGACGCGCCCGGCGCCGGCCGGGACAGCACGTTCCGTGGCGTCGCGCGGGTTCGAACGGCTCGTCGTGGGTACCTCAGGGACGTGCGCCGACCGCTGTGGGTGACGCCGTGTGGCCGCCGCCCCCTCGTCGGCGCATGCTGGGGCCGGCTGTTCGGAACCCGGATTCCCCGGCGGGGACCGACTGCCGGGGGAACCACCTCAACCGACTTCCCGGACCGCCGGCCGAGTCACGGTCGGCCCGGGTCGCGGGCGCCCCGCCCGCCCGGGTCGGCGCCGGAGGAAGGAGGTACCCGTGACCACCCGCCAGAACCTCAAGGCTCGCGACATCATGCACGGGGAGGCCCGGTGCATCGGTGAGAACGGGTCGCTGTACGAGGCCGCCCGGATGATGCGCGACCTGGACGTGGGCGCCCTGCCGATCTGCGGGGAGGACCAACGGCTCAAGGGCATGATCACCGATCGGGACATCGTCGTGCGGTGCTGCGCCGAGGGACACGACCTGCGGAACACGCGGGCCGGCGAGTTCGCCGGCGAGCTGCACTGGATCGACGCCGACGCCGACCTGCGCGACGTCCTCGACCTGATGGAGAACCACCAGGTCAAGCGAGTCCCGGTGATCGACGTGAAGAACGGTCACCGGCTGGTCGGGATGATCAGCGAGTCGGACCTGGCCCGCAACATCACCGACGAGCAGCTCGCCGAGTTCGTCTCGAAGATCTTCACTCCGCACTGACCCCGCCGACCCACCGCCGCGCCGGTCGCACAACCGGATGCACGGTGGATGGTGCTCTCCTGACGTGCCCCGGCAGGAGAGCACCGTCCAGCGCCCACCCGGACCCAGACGGCAACGAAGTGACACGGGTCACACATGTGACGGCGAGAAAGGGGAGCTCGTCACACCCGTGGGACACGACGGCGTTGCCCGTCGGGCTGTCCGGGCGTTGTGGGACCATGTTCGGCGCGATGCCCGCGACTCCGTCACTGCCCCGTCCCGGCACCGACTCCGGCACCAGCCGGACTCCGGTGACGGACGCGCCTGCCCGCAAGAACCCGTGTGCCGAGCCGACACTACGGCATCTCCCGACGGGCGGCGCCCGGGCTGACTCGCGGACCGGCACGGCGGCCGAGCCCGCCTCGCCCCCCGCGTCCCCGTCGAGGGCCGCGTCCCCGCTGACCACCGGACCGACGCCGGCCGGGTCGCCGACCCGGCCGACCACCGGGTCGGCGCCGACGCGGGTCGCGGTCCGCTCGCCGCTGGTGTGGCGGCGTCCGCTCATGAACCCGCGCACGCTCCTGCTGGGCCTGCTCGGCACCACCCTGCTCGCCCTGGGCGGGGTCGGCGCGGGCGGCACGCTCGTCCGGGACCCGCTCATCGTCGACAGCGCGCTCTCGTGGGTGCGGTATGGGCACGGGCGCGACCTGGCGACCGGCGTGGTCTACGTCGGCGTGGCGCTCCTGGTCTGGGCCTGGGTCCGGATGGGCCGCGAGGTCCGCGCCGAGCGGTCCAACGCCCACGGGGTGCTCACGACCATCGCGGCGTGGTGCGCGCCGCTGGCGATCGCGCCGCCGCTGTTCAGCCGGGACGTCTACAGCTACCTCGCGCAGGGCAACCTCGCGTTGCAGGGCTTCGACCCGTACGCGGTCGGGCCGTCAGTGCTGCCGGGGCCGCTGACGGACAACGTGAGCTGGCTGTGGCAGAACACGACCGCGCCCTACGGGCCGCTGTTCGTGCTCGTGGCCAAGGGCGTGGTCGCGGTGACCGGCAACAGCGTGATCAGCGGCGTGCTCGTCATGCGCCTGCTCATGCTGACCGGCCTGGCCATGCTGTGCTGGGCGCTGCCCGGCCTGGTCCGGCACCTCGGCGGGCGCACGTCGCTGGCGTTGTGGCTGGCGGTGGCGAACCCGTTGACCCTGGTCCACCTGGTGGCCGGGGCGCACAACGACCAGCTCATGATCGGTCTGCTCGCGCTGGGCACGCTGTTCGTGCTGGACGGCCGGCACGTCAGGGGCATCGCCCTGGTCACCGTCGCGGCGGCGGTCAAGGCGACCGCCGTGGTGGCGCTGCCGTTCCTGGTGTGGGTGTGGGCCTCGCGGCTGCCCGGCTCGACGTGGTCCCGGTTCGCCCGATCGGCGGGCGCGGGGCTGGCGGTGTTCGCCGGCCTGTTCACCCTGTGCACCGTGCTGGCCGGGGTCGACCTCGGCTGGATCAGCGGGCTGAAGACCTCCTCGGCGATCATCAACTGGCTGTCGCTGCCCACCGGCCTCGGCATGCTGGCCCACTCGTTCGTGGGGCTGTTCGCCGACGTGGCCCACGACCCGTTCATCTACGTCGGGCGGACGCTGGGCTCCCTGCTGCTCGCCTACGTGGCGGCCCGCCAGTGGTGGGCGGCCAGGGACGGCGACGCCCGCGAGGTGGTGCGCCGCGCCGCGCTGGTGCTGCTGGCCGTCGCCGCGCTCGCCCCGGCCACCCTGCCGTGGTACTTCAGCTGGGCGCTGGCGCTGGCCGCCGGCCTCACCTGGCGGCTCCCGGTGATGGCGCTGGTCGTCGGCGGGTCGGTGTGGCTGCTGCTGGTGACCTACCCGTCCGGGGACAGCGCGCTCACCTCGTGGGGCTTCCTGACCGGCGCCCTGCTCGTGTCCGTGCTGGCCGGCGTCTCGCTCGTGCGGCCCGACCCACTGGGCCTGTCCAGCCGGCCGGCGACGGGCGAGGCCCGGGCGTGAGGCGCCCTCGGTCCGGGTGTCCCGCGCGGACCCCCGGGAGCGGTCCCCTGAGCACCGGACGCGGTCTCCCGAGCACTGGGCGCGGGCTCCCCCGATGAGCGCGACCGAACTGGACGCGGCCGGGATCACCGAGCCGCGCCTCCGAGCCGCGTACGCCCGCTGCCGGCGGCTCAACGCGCACCACGGGCGCACCTTCTTCCTCGCGACGCGGCTGCTGCCGCCCGCGCTCCGCCCCTCGGTGCACGCCCTGTACGGGTTCGCGCGCTGGGCGGACGAGATCGTCGACGACCTGGCCGACGGGCGGAGCGTGCCCGAGCGGGCCGCCGCCCTGGACCAGCTCGCCACCGACCTGGCCCGGGCGCTGGCCGGCGGCCGACCGGGTCGGGGGCGGCGGACCCCGGTGCTGGTCGCGCTGGCCGACACCGCGCGGCGGCACGGGATCGACCCCGCGTTGTTCGACGACTTCCTCCGCTCGATGCGGATGGACCTCACCAGGACCGAGTACGGCACCTGGGCGGAACTGGCGGAGTACGTGCGCGGCTCGGCGGAGGTGATCGGCCTCCAGCTCCTGCCGGTGTTCGGCACCGTCGTGCCCGGGGAGCTGGCCGAGCCGCACGCCGCCGCCGTGGGCGCCGCCTTCCAGCTCACCAACTTCCTCCGGGACGTCGGCGAGGACCTGGACCGCGGCCGGCTGTACCTGCCCGGCGCGGAGCTGGCCGCGTTCGGCGTGGACCGCGAGCTGCTGAGCTGGTGCCGGACGACCGGCCGGACCGACCCCAGGGTCCGCCGCGCCCTGGCCTACCTCGTGGCCTACACCCGGTCGATGTACCGGGGGGCCGAGCCGGGCGTGGCCATGCTGGCCCCGGCTGCGCGGCCCTGCGTCACCACCGCGTTCACCCTCTACCAGGGGATTCTCGACGAGATCGTGGCCGCCGACTACGCCGTCCTGCGGCGGCGGGTGGTGGTGCCGACCGCGCGGCGGCTGCGGGTGGCGGCGCCGGCGTTCGGCCAGGCCCTGCTCAGCCGCGTCGTGCGCCCGGCGGACCGGGCGCACGACGCGGACGCCGACCTTCCGTCCCGCGCGCCGGAGGCGCGCTAGAAGCCCCCGCGTGCCGGGGGGCGCGCTAGAAGCCCATCGCTTGGGCGCGCCGCTTGACCTCGCGGCCCCGGTCCGACCGCAGCGCGTTGATCGGGGTGCCGGGCAGCGTGGAGTCCTCGCCGAACAGCCACCGCAGGATCTCGTCCTCGCGGTAACCGGAGTCGCGCAACAGCGTGATCGTGCCGGCGAGGCCCTTCACCACGCCCTCGGCGCCGAGGAAGTCCTCGGGGACGACCAACACTCCGTCGCGGCGGAACGCCAGAAGATGACCATCACGGACCAACTGGTGCACCCGGGAGATCGAGAGACCGAGTCGCTCGGCGACGTCGGGCAGCGGGAGCACCGCCACCTCGGGGCCAAGGACATCCGGGGCGACAGGGATCGCACTCACAGCGTCACGATGCCACAACCGACCCCCCGATGCCGTGCACCGACCGGCTGACGTGCGCGTCCCCACCCCCGAGCGGGCGGCGGCCGGCCGGCGCAGAGCGAGATGGGTCACCGGGGGGAGCCGATCACAAGATCAACTACGTCCCACCCCGGGCCGAAGACCGGCCACGACCGCGGGCACACCCGTCCGTACCATCGTGCCCTGTGGACCGCCGGGGGGTTGAGTTGATCGGCACGGTGCTGGAGCACCGCTACCGCGTTGACGCGTTGCTCGCCCGAGGTGGCATGTCCGTCGTCTACCGCGGCCTGGACACCCGCCTCGACCGGCCGGTCGCCATCAAGGTGATGGACGACCGGTTCTCCGGCGACCGCAAGTTCACCGACCGGTTCGAGCGCGAGGCGCGCGCCGCCGCCCGGCTGCACCACCCCGGCATCGTCGCCGTCCACGACCAGGGCGTCGACCGCAGGGTCGACGGCGACCGGGTGTTCCTGGTGATGGAGCTGGTCGAGGGCGGGACCGTGCGCGACCTGCTGCGGGAGCACGGCGCGCTGCCGGTCCCGCTGGCGCTGAGCGTGCTGGAGCCGGTGCTCTCCGCGCTGGCCGCCGCGCACAACGCCGGGCTGGTCCACCGCGACGTCAAGCCGGAGAACGTGCTGATCGGGCGCGGCGGCGTGGTCAAGGTCGCCGACTTCGGGCTGGTGCGCGCCGTGGCGGAGGCCGGGACCACCAGCGCGAGCGTCATCCTGGGCACCGTGGCGTACCTGGCCCCCGAGCAGGTCGCCACCGGCGCGGCCGACGCGCGCAGCGACGTCTACTCCGCCGGGCTCGTGCTGTACGAGATGCTCACCGGCGTCCCGCCGTACACCGGCGACACCGCGCTGTCGGTCGCCTATCGGCACGTCAACGACGACGTGCCGGCGCCCAGCACGGCCGCGGCCGGCATCCCGCCCGCGCTGGACGAGCTCGTGGTGCAGGCGACCCGCCGTGACCCCGCGACCCGCCCCCAGGACGCGGCGGCGTTCCTGCTCGCCCTCCAGCGGGTGCGGGCCGCGCTGAACATCGACCGGGTCACCGTGCCCACGCCGACGACCGTCCCGGCCGCCGCGGCCGCGAGCAACGGGAGCCACCCCAGCACGCCGCCGGCGCCGCTGGCCGCCGACCCGCCGACCGAGCGCATTCCCGCCGTCCGCGACATCGACGAGACGCAGCGCATCGCGCCGGTCAGCTCGGCGACCATGGTCCACCCCGCGCCGGCGCAGAGCGGCCCCCAGCCGATCGGCCCGCAGGGCACCAGGGCGATGTCGCGCACCGACCTCGCTCCGGCCGCCACACCGCAGGTCGGAACACCACCGGGTGGAACACCCGCGCCCGGCGCCGTCCAGCCGGACCGGGCCGCCGAGCGGAACGGGAAGAAGCCGGGCGGGGCGAAGGCCGCCGCGCGCAGGCGGCCGAGCCGGCGTCTGTTCACGCTGTGGATCGTCGTCGTGCTCGTGCTGGCCTCGCTCGTCGGCGGGGTGGCCTGGTGGTTGGGCAGCGGGCGGTGGGCCACCATCCCGAAGGTCGCCAACTTCGAGCGCGCCACCGCCGAGAACGTGCTGCGCGGGGCCGACCTGGTGCCGCGCGTGCGGGAGGAGAACGACGACTCGGTCGAGCAGGGCAAGGTCGTGCGCACCGACCCGGACACCGGCGTCCAGGTGCTGCGCGGGGCCGAGGTGACGGTCGTGGTGTCCAAGGGCCGGCCGAAGGTGCCGGAGGTCCCCGCCGGCGCCGCGCTCCAGGACGCCGAGACCGCGATCCGCGACGCCAAGCTCCAGCCCCGCACCGACAAGGGCCTGGACGAGTTCCACGAGTCCGTGCCCGAGGGCAGGGTGATCCGGCTCAACCCGGAGCCGGGGACGCCCGCGCCGGCCGGCACCCCGGTGACGATCATCCTCAGCAAGGGCGCCAAGCCGACCCCGGTGCCCGACGTCAGGGGCATGAGCCGGGACGACGCGTTCGCCGCGCTGCGCAAGGAGGGCTTCGAGCCCTACGACGCCGGCGCGGAGTTCTCCGAGCAGCACGACAACGGCAAGGTCATCACCACCAAGCCCGGCCCCGGCGAGACCCTGACGAAGCAGAACCGCCGCGTGGGCGTGGTGGTGTCCAACGCCGTCACCGTGCCGAGGTTCCAGGGCTCCACGCTCCAGGACGCCAAGAAGACGGCGGAGGAGCTCAAGCTGAAGCTGAAGGCGCGGGGCCTGCGCCCGGACAAGCACAGCCTGGTGCTGGACCAGTCGGTGGACCCGGGCACCAAGGTCAAGCCCGGCACCGAGATCGAGGTCGAGACCTTCCCCTGATCCCGAGCCCGGCCGGACCGGCCGTCACGTCCTGACCCTCCTGGGGCGTCGGCGGCTCGGGTCCTGCATATCGCACAAGCACTTTCGTATACGAAGTGCCCTCTAGGAGCAGTACGCGACCCTGCATTTCGTATACGAAGTGCCATCCAGGACAGCGGCACCGCGCACTTCGTATACGAAGTACCAGACAAAGATGTTGGCGTACTTCGTATACGAAATACTTCGAACCGCTCGGGCCGGACCGGGGAGAGACCGGCAACGCGAAGGGCGGGGCCGGCGTGACACGCCAACCCCGCCCCTTCACGTGCTTCGGAGCCCTGCCGTCACCCCGTTCCCGGAAACGGCCAGACCGCTCAGGACCGCAGCATCTCCGCGACCAGGAACGCCAGCTCCAGCGACTGCTGGGTGTTCAGGCGCGGGTCGCAGGCGGTCTCGTACCGGCCGGCCAGGTCGGCGTCGGAGATCTCCTGGGCGCCGCCCAGGCACTCGGTGACGTCCTCGCCGGTCAGCTCGATGTGGATGCCGCCCGGGTGCGTGCCCAGCGAGCGGTGCACCTCGAAGAAGCCCTGCACCTCGTCCACGATCCGGTCGAAGTGCCGGGTCTTGTAGCCGGTGCTGGCCTCGTGCGTGTTGCCGTGCATCGGGTCGCACTGCCAGATCACCTGGTGGCCGGAGGCGGTCACCTTCTCGATGATCGGGGGCAGCACGTCGCGCACCTTCTGATTGCCCATCCGGCTGATCAGCGTCAGCCGACCGGGGGAGTTGCGCGGGTCGAGCCGCTCGACGTACTCGACCGCCATCTCCGGGGTGGTGCTCGGACCGATCTTCAGGCCGATCGGGTTGGCCAGCAGCTCGGCGAAGGCGACGTGCGCGCCGTCGAGCTGCCGGGTGCGCTCCCCGATCCACACGAAGTGCGCGGACAGGTCGTAGAGCTGACCGTCGTCCAGCCGCAGCATGGCCCGCTCGTAGTCGAGCACGAGCGCCTCGTGGCTGGCGTAGAACTCGGTGCTGTGCAGGCTGGAGTCCTGCACGCCGCACGCGCCCATGAACCGCAGGCCGCGGTCGATCTCGCTGGCCAGCGCCTCGTACCGCTCACCGGCCGGCGACGTGCGCACGAAGTCCTTGTTCCAGTCGTGCACGCGGTGCAGGTCGGCCATGCCCGCGTGGGTGAGCGCGCGGAGCAGGTTCATGGCCGCACCCGCGTTGGCGTAGGCGCGGATCATGCGGGACGGGTCGTGCACCCGGGCCTCGGGCGTGGCGACCAGTGAGTTGACCATGTCGCCGCGGTAGGACGGCAGGCCCAGCGCGTCGGTGTTGGCCGAGCGCGGCTTGGCGTACTGGCCGGCGATCCGGCCCAGCTTCACGACTGGCGTGCTCGCGCCGTAGGTGAGCACGACGGCCATCTGGAGCAGCGTCCGGACGTTCGCCCTGATGTGCGGCTCGGTGTTGTCGGCAAACGTCTCCGCGCAGTCGCCGCCCTGCAGCAGAAACGCCTCGCCCCTGGCGACGGCGGCGAGGCGCTCCCTGAGGAGGTCGACCTCGGCGGGCACGGTGATCGGCGGGACGCTCTCCAGCACCGCCCGCACCTTGCGGGCCTGCTCGGGGTCGGGCCAGTCCGGCTGCTGGGCGGCAGGCCGGGCGAGCGCGTCGTCGAGGCGGGCCCGCAGCTCCTGCGGGAGCGGCGGCAACGCCGGGAGCGTGTCCACGGGCACGTCCACGGTCCAGTTCACGGGTACCAGGGTAGGGCGTGTCCGTTGTCTCCTGTTCTCCGGGCGGCCCCTCCCGCCAGGTGGGACACGATTCAGATCCCCGGCCGCCCCTCGGGGCGGAGCGCGGCGCTGCCGAACGGGCGCTGTCCGCGCGCCCCACCCGGGAGAGGATGCCCGCCATGACCCGCCTGGACGACACCGAGAGAGCCGGACTGCTGGCCAAGGCCGTCGACAACGTCCGCCGTGACTACCCCGTGCACTGGACGCACCTCGTCCACTCCGCCGACGAGCTCACGCCGCAGCGCGTGCTGCACCCGGTCTTCGCCGGGTCCTACGACTGGCACTCCTGCGTGCACCAGACGTGGTTGCTGGTCCGCCTGCTGCGACTGCGCCCCGAGCTGCCCGGCGTCGGCGACGCCCGCGCCGCCCTGGACGAGCTGGTGACGCCGGAGGCGTGCGCGGTGGAGGCGGACTTCTTCCGCGCCGAGAAGGGCGAGCACTGGGAGCGCCCGTACGGCTGGGCGTGGCTGTTGGTGCTGGTCGCCGAGCTGCGGAACTGGGCCGACGGGACTGGGCTGAACGAAGCCGCGTTGAACGAAGCTGGCGGCGGCGACCGGGACGCGGCCCGCCGGTGGGCGGAGGCGTTGCGCCCCCTGGCGGAGGTGCTGCGTGGCCGGCTGCTCGCCTGGCTCCCCTCCGCCCGGTTCCCGGTGCGGGCGGGCACGCACGGGAACACCGCGTTCGCCCTGTCGCTGATCCTCGACGCGGCGCGCGCCGTCGACGACAGCGAGCTGGCCGAGTGCTGCGAGCGCACGGCGCTCCGCTGGTACGGCTCGGACACGCACTACGGGGCCTACGAGCCGGACGCGGCCGACTTCCTGTCCCCCGCGCTCGCGGAGGCGGACCTGATGCGCCGGGTGCTCGACCCGGCCGCGTTCGCCGGGTGGCTGGACGGGTTCCTGCCCGACCTCGCCGAGCCGCGCTGGGCTGGGCTGCGGGCTCCGGTGCCGGTCGACGACCCGGGCAACCCGTACGGCTCGCACCTCGCCGGGTTGGCGTTGTCCCGGGCCTGGTGCTGGTGGGGGATCGCGCGGGCCCTGCCCGCCGGCCACCGGTTCCGGTCGCTGGCCGAGGCCGCGGGGCGCGAGCACGCCCAGGTGGGGCGGACGTACCTGTTCGGTCACGGCTACGCCGCCGAGCACTGGCTGGGCACGTTCGCGGTCTACCTGGACCTGGGGGCGCTGGGGCCGGGCGAAGGCCGGGCGACGCCCGGTCGGTGATCGCGGACCGGCCGCGCCTTCCCCGGCGCGACCGGCCCGCCCGGCGGGGTTCCCGTGCCGACCACACCGGCCGGGAACCCGGGTCTGGGGTGGGGGCGACGAGCCGGCCGGCCCCGGCGTACCGCGCGCCGTGGGCCGGCCGACCGTCAGCCGGACCGAAGCAGAATGATCAAGGTCGACGAGGGCGCAGCCCGCTCTGCCGCTGAGCTACGGGCCCCGGCGCCGTCACCGCCAGCGGCCGGGCCCGGCGGGAGTCGAACCCGCGACCCGCTGCCCGAGATTCCGCCCTCGTCGGCGTACCGCCCCGATCCGGCCGCCCCTGACGCGGCCGTCCGGCTCGTCGACCGGGTGGAACCCACCCGGGGAGCCGGTCCCGGTCGGTCAGGGACGCATGGGCAAGTCCGGAGACCGCCGGCCGAGCCGACACGCTCTCGCAGTAGCCCCGCTCTTCACCCCGGTGATGTTGCCAGCGGAGCTTCCTTGCGCGCCAACGGTTTTTCACCGCGACGAACGGGAGGCGCGCCGCGGGGACCACCGCGGGGCTGGGCCGATATGAGCAGGCCCACAGCGCCCGATCAGCCCATGATCGCTTAGGCAAGGCTAACCTTCACGAGGAGTTCCCTGCCCGCGCCCCGGGACCGACCGATGCGGGCGCGCACCACCCCAGACACGGAGGAACGTCTATGAGTCGCCCGCTGCGGGTGGCGGTCGTCGGCGCGGGTCCCGCGGGCATCTACGCGGCCGACATCCTGACCAAGTCGGACACGCCGGTGAGCATCGACCTGATCGAGCGACTGCCCGCACCCTACGGCCTGATCCGCTACGGCGTCGCACCGGACCACCCGCGGATCAAGCAGATCGTCAACGCCCTCCAGCGGGTGCTTGAGCGGCCGGAGATCCGCCTCCTCGGCAACGTCGACTACGGCGTCGACCTGAAGCTGGAGGACCTGCGGCAGCACTACGACGCGGTCATCTTCGCCACCGGGGCCGACCGGGACCGCGACCTCGCGGTGCCCGGCGTCGACCTGCCGGGCAGCTTCGGCGCCGCCGACTTCGTGTCCTGGTACGACGGGCACCCCGACGCGCCGCGCGACTGGCCGCTGACCGCGCGCAGCGTGGCCGTGATCGGCGCCGGGAACGTGGCGCTGGACGTCGCCCGCGTCCTCGCCAAGACCGCCGACGAGATGCTGACCACCGAGATCCCGGACAACGTCTACCGGGGTCTGGCCGCCAGCCAGGTGACCGACGTGCACGTCTTCGGCCGCCGCGGCCCCGCGCAGGCCAAGTTCACCCCGCTGGAGCTGCGGGAGCTGGACCACTCCCCCAACGTCGAGGTGATCGTCCACCCGGAGGACATCGAGTTCGACGAGGGCAGCATGCGCGCCATCAACGGCAGCAACCAGGTGAAGATGGTCGTCAAGACCCTCCAGGACTGGGCGCTGCGCGACCCGGGCACCCGCCCGCGCCGGCTGCACCTGCACTTCCTGCACAGCCCCGCCGAGATCCTCGGCGAGACCGAGGTCACCGGCCTGCGCACCGAGCGGATGGAGCTGGACGGCGACGGCGGCGCGCGCGGCACCGGCGAGTTCCACGACTGGGACGTCCAGGCCGTCTACCGCGCGGTGGGCTACCTCAGCACCCACCTGGCCGACCTGCCGTTCGACCACGACGCCGGCACCGTGCCGCACGACGCCGGCCGCGTGCTCGACCTCGACGGCCAGCACATGCCGGGCGTCTACGTGACGGGCTGGATCAAGCGCGGCCCGGTCGGCCTGATCGGCCACACCAAGGGCGACGCGCTGGAGACCGTGGGCAGCCTGCTCGCCGACCAGCCGACGCTGCCCACCCCGGCCGAGCCGGACCCCGACGCCGTGCTCGACCTGCTGCGCGAGCGGGGCGTCGCGTTCACCACGCTCACCGGCTGGAACCAGCTCGACCAGCACGAGCGGGCGCTGGGCGAGGCCAGGGGCCGCGAGCGGATCAAGGTCGTGTCGCGCGAGGAGATGCTGGACATCTCCACGCGCTGACGTGCGGACCGGTACCCATGCGGCGCCCCCTGCCTCCGCGCCGCATGGGTACCTCCCACCCGTCCAGCGTTCCCCCCGGGCGACCGGCCGGACCGGCCGACCGGACGCCGGGATCAGCCGATCAACCGAAGAAGACCTCGGCCTCGGCGTAGCGCTCCAGCGGCACGGTCTTCAGCTCCGCCGTGGCCTCGGCCAGCTTGACCCGCGTGATCTCCGTGCCGCGCAGCGCGACCATCACGCCGAAGTCGCCCTCGTGCACCGCGTCCACCGCGTGCAGGCCGAACCGCGTGGCCAGTACCCGGTCGTAGGCGGTCGGGGTGCCGCCGCGCTGGGTGTGGCCCAGCACGACCGCCCTGGACTCCTTGCCGGTGCGCGCCGCGAGCTCGTCGGCCAGCCAGGTGCCGACGCCGCCCAGCCGGACGTGCCCGAACGCGTCCGTCTCCCCGGTCTGCAGCACCTCGGCGCCGCCCTCGGGCACCGCGCCCTCGGCGACCACGATGATCGGCGCGTACTCGCGCTCGAACCGGCGCCGCACCCACTCGCAGACCTTGGCCACCGAGAACGGCCGCTCCGGCACGAGGATCACGTTCGCGCCGCCGGCCAGGCCGGAGTGCAGCGCGATCCACCCCGCGTGCCGGCCCATCACCTCGACGACCAGCGCCCGGTGGTGCGACTCGGCCGTGGTCCGCAGGCGGTCGATCGCCTCGGTCGCGATGTGCACCGCGGTGTCGAAGCCGAACGTGTAGTCGGTCGCGGACAGGTCGTTGTCGATCGTCTTCGGCACGCCGACGACGCCGATGCCCTCGTCGACCAGCCGCCTGGCCACGCCGAGGGTGTCCTCGCCGCCGATGGCGACCAGCGCGTCCACCCCGTACCTGGCCAGGTTCTCCCGAATGCGCTCCACCCCACCGTCGATCTTGTACGGGTTGGTCCGGGACGACCGGAGAACGGTGCCGCCCCTGGTGAGGATGTCCTCCACGTCGTCGAGCCCCAGCGGGCGGACCTGCCCCTCGACCGGACCGCGCCAGCCGTTGAGGAACCCGACGACCTCGTGGCCGTACACCTCGATGCCCTTGCGGACGACCGCCCTGATCACCGCGTTCAGGCCGGGGCAGTCACCGCCGCCCGTGAGCACGCCGATGCGCATCTGCTCGCTCGCCTCCGTTCTGCGGGACGCCCGCACCCGAGATCACTTCGGGACACCCGCGCCCGACCGCCGCTCGCGGGCGGAGGAACACCGCGCCTCACCCACGGGCAGCTCCTGTTCGCCGAGCCGGCCGCTGTGACCGGCGTCGCATACCACGGGGTCGAGCCTGCCACGCTCTGGATCGGTGCAGCAACGGGGGGTGTCGAATTGCCCACATGGCGAGCGGGATTCGGCCGGCGGACGGCGGGGCGTGCCCGGACCGGACGCGGTCCGGGCACGCCCCGGGGACGAACGGGTGGCGGCCGGGTGGCTCAGCGCTGGCCGAGGCGGCGCCGGTGCTCCTCGATCACCCGCCAGCGCGCGAGGTTGTGCCGCGCGTCGGCCAGCGCGTCGTGCGCGTCGAGCGGGGCCGGCGGCAGCTTCGGCTTGCCCGTGTCCTCCCAGCGCTGCCGCAGGTCGCGGGTGAACCGGGGGATCGGCTGGGGCAGGGCGGGCATCGCGCCCCAGAGCTGGGCCAGCGCCACGTGGTCGTAGGCGGCGAACCAGGCCCACAGCTCGACCTCGCCGCCGTGGGCGGTCAGGAACTCGAACAGCTCGTCGCGGATGCGCGAGCGGCCGCGCCAGGTCGGGTCGGACGGTGGAGGGAGCTTGGGCAGGACGTGCTGCCGCACCCACGGCCCCGCCCGGTCCGGGTCGAACTCGGTGGACACGGCGTAGAACTCGCGGCCCTCCTCGTCCACGACCCCGATCGACACCAGGTCGATGGTCCTACCATCCTCGATGAACTCGCAGTCGTAGAAGAACCGCACCGACCAAGCCTAAAAGGCCCCGATCGGCGGCTTGTCAACGCCCACCCGAACGCCTCCGAACGGCGGCCGGTCAGGCCGCCGGGCGGTCCCGCCAGTCCCCGCCGTCCCCGCCCGACGCGGCGAGCTCGTCCTTGACCTTGGCGGCGTAGACGTCGACGTACTCGCGCCCGGTCAGCTCCATCAGCGCGTACATGATCTCGTCAGTGATCGACCGCTCGACGAACCGGTCGCCGGCCAGCCCCTCGTACCGGGAGAAGTCCAGCGGCTCGCCCACGACGATCCGCACCGGGCGGGGCCGCCACATCCGCGACCCGATGGGGTTGACCTCCTCGGTGCCGAACATCGCCACCGGGATGACCGGGACGCCGGCCTCCAGTGCCATCCGGGCCACGCCGGTCTTGCCCTTGTACAGCCGGCCGTCCGGGGAGCGCGTGCCCTCCGGGTAGATGCCGAGCAGCCGGCCCTCGCTCAGCAGCCGCACCCCGGTGTCCAGCGCGGCCTGGGCGGCCAGCGCGCTGGACCGGTCGATCGGCACCTGCCCGACGCCGGAGAAGAAGTACTTCTTGAACCGGCCCTTCAGGCCGCGCCCGGTGAAGTACTCGCGCTTGGCCAGGAAGGTGACCCGGCGCGGCACCATCAGCGGGAGGAAGAACGAGTCCGCGACCGCGACGTGGTTGCTGGCCAGGATGGCGCCACCGGTGCCCGGGATGTGCTCCAGCCCCTCGATCCGCGGCCGGCACGCAGCCCGCATCAGCGGACCGAGCAGGACGTACTTCATCAGCCAGTACAGCACTCGCGGAGCGCCTCCCTCCAGCACACACTCGGTAACCAGCGTACGGAGCGCCGGACGGCCGGCACAACGTCGGCCCCGGCAGGCGGGTGAGCCGCCCGCGTGACGCGGCCCCGCCCGCCGGCATCCGGGTGGTCGCTCGGTGCCGCGGGGCCGGACCCCCTGCCATCATGGCGGGACACCTTTCGGCGCGAGGCAAGGGAGGCCGGGGGAATGACCGGACGCACCCCCAGCCAGGACGGCCCGGAGGACGTCGACGCGGCGTTCGCCGAGATCGTCGCGGACCTCGAACGGGAGGGCGGCCTGCGCTGGCCCGACGAGGCCGAGCTCGACCAACGCCCGGACCGGCCCGTCCGCCCCGACGCCGCCTCGCCCGACGCCGCGGGCGCGGTCGACCGGCCAGGGGGCGGCGTGGGGACGGCGCCGGAGCCACCGGCTCCGTCCACTGTGTCCGGTCAGGGGATGGCTCGGGGCGCGTCCCCCGAAGCCGGGTCGCCCCCGGCGGACTCGCCGGACGACCACTACGTGCCGCCGGAGCCGCCGCCCCTCCCGCCGCTGCGGGCGCCGACCGTGGGGGCGTTGGCGCTGCTGGTGGTGGGGGTGCTGCTGCTCGTCGTCCCCTCGCTCGTCGGGCTGAGCCACCAGCTCGCCATGCCGCTGGCGCTGATCGCCCTGACCAGCGGCATCGCCTGGCTGGTGCTGCGGATGCGCCAGGGGCCGCCCCCGGACTCGGGATGGGACGACGGCGCCCAGGTCTGAGGGCGCGGCTCCGGGCTCGCTCCGCCACCGGCCCGGCCGGCGGAGGTCAGCGCGCGGGGCGGCCGTTGCGCACGACGTCCACGGCGAGGTCGTGGGCCATGGCCGCGGCGCCGACGATGCCGGCGTCGTCGCCGAGCTGGGCGGTGCGGATGCGGGCGAGCGGGCGGTGCCCGGCCCCGGTGACCACCGAGGCGTAGTGCTGCCGCGCGTCGTCGAGGAACAGCGGGGCCGACGCGGAGACGCCGCCGCCGATCACCACGACCTCCGGGTCGTAGACGTCGGCGACCAGCGCCAGGCCCTCCCCCAGCCAGCGGGCGAGGTCGGCGACGGCGCGCTGGGCGAGCGGGTCGCCGTCCCTGGCCGCGCCGGCGACGCGGCGACCGGTGACCGCGCCCGGATCGCCGGCCGCCTCCCTGCCGAGCACGGTCGACGATCCGGGGTACTCGGCGAGCAGTTCGACGGCGGTCGCGGCCAACGCCGTGCCGCTGCAGTACCGCTCCCAGCAACCCCGCTTGCCGCACGCGCAGGCGCGGCCGTCCGGTACCAGCCGGAGGTGCCCCAGCTCGGGCGCGACGCCGTGCGCGCCCCGGAACACCCGCCCGTCGACCAGCAGCGCGCCGCCGATCCCGGTGCCCAGGGCCACCAGCACGGCGACGTGCGCGCCGCGGGCCGCGCCGAACCGGTACTCGGCGAGCGCCGCGGCGTTCGCGTCGTGTTCGAGCACCGCCGGCAGCCCCAGCCGCGCCGAGACGCGGTCGGCCACCGGCACACCCCGCCAGGCCAGGTGCGGGGCGAACCGGACGCTCCGCCGGTCGGCGGTGACGAACCCGGCGACGGCCAGGCCCACGGCGGCCACGTCGTGCCGCCCGGCCAGCTCCTCGACGGCGTGCACGATGGCGTCCTCCAACGCCTCGGCGCCGGGCGGGGTGGGCGCCCTGGTCGTGTCGAGCACGGCGCCCCGCGCGTCGACGACGCCGGCGCGGACGCTGGTGCCGCCGACGTCGATGCCGACAGTCAGCACTCGGCCCCTCCGTCCCCGGTCGGGGCGGCGCGGCGCACGGTGATCCGACGCACCCGGGGCTCCGCCGCGGCCTGGTCGGCGGCCGGCGCCCGGTCAGCCGGCGTCGGGTCAGCCGCCACCGGGTCGGCCGACGTCGGATCAGCTGGCGTCGGCGGCTCCTCCCGCCGCTGCCCCGTGCCGCCGCCCTGCTCGACCACGGCCCGCAGCGTCGCCACCAGGCCGGTCACCTGCTCGGTGATCCGCCCGGCGAGCTCGGGGCGCTCGCCCCGCAGCAGCGCGAGGCCCTGGCAGACCGGGCACCAGCCGCAGGCCCCGGCGTCGTGGCCGGCCTCCGCGCCGGCGCGCATCCGCTCCAGCCACGGCTCCGCGCGCTCGGCGACGGCGTCGACCAACGAGCGCAGCTCCTCGGCCAGCCGGCCGCCGGCGTCCCCGTGCTCCCCTCCCGGGTTCCTGTTCGCGTTCATCGACACTCCAATCGGCGGGCGGCCACGGCCGGCGGCCGCAGGAGGGCGGCGGTGCTGGCGGCGGCGCTGGGCAGCGACAGAGTTTGGCGGAACGGCAGGCTGGCGCCGGGGACGGGAGTGCGTGCCCGAAACGCCGAGTCCACCCCACGCCTCCCTCCGCCACGTCGGTGAGCCGCGCGCCCCCGCCCTCTCCGCGTCGGGGCGGACGTCACCGCATCCACAGCCGGGGATCGGGCCGGAAGGACACCAGCAGGCCGGCCTCGTCGGCGGTGGCGTCGCTGACCTCGCAGCGGCGCAGCACCGCCGGCAGCGCGACGAGCCGGCGCCGGCCGTCGACGGTCACCGCCAGTTCGTCGCCGACCCTGGCCAGGTCGATCTCGGCCTCGGCCGGCAGCGGCACCGCCAGCCGCAGGTGGAACTCGGAGTCCAGCGCCCGGCCGCCGCCGGTGACCGACACCAGGGGCTGGCCGGCGGGCCCGGCCAACGGGTCGTCGTCGCCGTAGAGCTGGGCGGCCAGCTCGACCAGGGCGGGGACACCGACGGGCTCCGCGGCCCGGTGCTCCACCACGCGCAGCGGCGCGTCGCCCACGACCGCCAGCTCCGCCGCGCCGCGCAGCTCGGCGAGCACCGCGTCCTGCTCGGCGCGCCGGGTCCGCATCCACCGGGCGGCCGGCGAGTCCTCGGCGCCGGGGTCGGGCAGCAGTCGGTTGACGACCAGCCCGTCGACCCGGATTCCGTGCAGGGCCAGGGCGGTCAGGGTGCGGCGGGCCTCGGCCGCGACCACCCGCTCCGGCGTGAGCACCAGGCGCACGCTCGTGCCCTCGCGCTCGGTGAGCAGGGCCCGCAGCTCGGCCAGCCGCCCCGCCAGGCGGCCGAGGGCGTCCGCGGCGGCGTCCCACCGCTCGACGGAGCCGCCGGCCAAGCCGGCGAGCAGGCCCCGCACCACCCGCCGGTGGGTGGGGAACAGCCGCTCCAGGTAGGTGGCGAACGCCTCGGGCACGGCGAGCAGCCGCACCGTCTCGGCCGTCGGCGCGCAGTCCACGACCACGGTGTCCCACGGGCCGCCGCGGCTGAGCCGCTCCACCTCGGCCAGGGCGAGCAGCTCCTCCACGCCGGGCAGGACGGTCAGCTCCTCGGCGGCCAGCTCGTCCACGCCGGCGCCGGCGAGCACGGTGCCCAGGTGGCGGCGCAGCTCGCGCCACGCGTCGTCGACCAGCCGCCGGGTGTCCACATGGGACACGAACAGGCCGCCGCCGGCCTCACTGTCCACTTCGGACGGTTCGGGGCCGGCGGGCGTCCCGAGGACGTCGGCCAGCGAGTGCGCGGGGTCGGTGGAGACGACCAGGACCTTGCGCCCGGAGCGGGCCAGGTGTGCGGCGGTGGCGGCGGCGAGGGTCGTCTTGCCCACGCCGCCCTTGCCGGTGAACAGCAGGACGCGCACGCGTCGCATCTTCCGCCACGGCCACCCGTCCGTGCCATTCGGGTCGCCCCGGTGGCGGTCGGACCGATCACCGGGCCCGCGTGACGGGCCCCGCTGACAGGCAGGGCCGACAGGCGGGGCCGGCGGCGGGGGTCAGGCGGCCCGCTCGACGTGCCGGCGCAGCTCCCTGAGCGCGGAGTCCATGATCATCTTTTCCGCCTTGCGCTTGAACAGGCCGATCATCGGGATCGCCAGCTCGACCGACAGCGAGTAGGTCACCCTGGTCACCCCGGCCTGCGGCTCCAGCACGTAACTGCCCCGCTGTGCCTTCTGCATCTGGCCCTTCACCAGCTGCCAGCTCACCGCCAGCCCGTCGGCCGACCACTCGTAGGCCAGCACGTACTCGTCCTTGACCACCCCGGCGTCCAGCTCGAACCGGACCCGCGCCGGCCGGCCGTCCGGGCCCGTCTCCAGCACCTCGGTCCGCCGCACGCCGTTGGCCCACTCCGGGTACGCCGCGAAGTCCGCGATCACCGCCATGATCTTCTCCGGCTCGGCGTCGATGACGATGGACTGGGTGGACTGGTCGGCCATGTCCGCAGGCTACCGCGCCGCTCCCGCCCCGGGAGTCGTGCGGCGAGGCACGCCACGGAGCCGGTTCTCCGCGCTCACCAGTGCAGGACGAACGGCTCCCCGCTGCGGCGGAAGTGCCCCACGTTGACGCACTCGGTGTGCCCGATCCGCACCCGCCGGGCCAACGGCTGGTGCACGTGGCCGAACAGCGACCACCGCGGCCGCTGCCGGTGGATCAGCTCCAGCAGGTGCGTCGAGCCCAGCTCGTCCTTGCGCGCCCGCACGTCGTAGGTCAGTTCGGCGACCGCCGGCGGGATGTGGCTGCACAGCACGTCGACCGCGTGCAGACCGGCCACGGCCTCCGCGTAGTCCTCCGCCGTGCGCAGGTGCGGCGCCCACGGCGAGTTCCGCCGCCACAGCTGGCCGCCCGGCGGCAGCAGCGCGCCCCCGACGAAGCCGACCCGCAGGCCGCCGATCTCGGTGACCTCGCCGTCGAGCACGTGGATGTGGTCGGTGAACTCCGGCCACAGCGCCGGCGCGTCGACGTTGCCCGGGGTGGCGTAGGTGGGCGCGGTCAGGGCGCCGAACATCGCCGCGTACTGCTCGCGGGCCGCGGCCTCGACCACCGCGCCCGGGTCGTCCAGCTCGGCCCACAGCGACCGCGCGTACCGCCCGGCCTCCCCCGGCGCGCCGTGGTTGCGCAGGTGGGCGAACCGGGCCACCCGCTCCGGGCCGAACACCGCGCCGAGGATGCCCTTCGAGTGGTCCTCGTAGTCGACGAACTCCAGCAGGTCGCCCAGCACGAGCAGGGCGTCCGCGCCGTCGCCCGCCCTGGCCAGCGCCTCGGCGTTGCCGTGCACGTCCGACACCACATGGATCCGCACTCCCCCACCCTAGGGCCGGACGGGGGAGTGATCACCCGCCGGTGGGACGGCGACGGGTCAGCCGTCCGCCCCCGACCCGGGCGTCGCCGACCCGGGCGTCGCCGACCCGGGCGTCGCCGACCCGGCGGGCGGGCAGCCGGCCGGGCGGCCGGCCTCCAGCGCGGCCTTGACCTCGAACGCGACCGCCTTGGCCGCCAGCAGCCGGCGACGCGCCTCGCGCGCGGCGGCCTTCGGCGGCAGCGGGGCCGGCTGACCGCCGGGGCCGGCGCCGTCGGCGCGCAGGAAGTAGTGCAGGACGGTGCCGTCCAGCACCGGCTCCAGCCAGACCTCCATGGTGCCGACCAGCGCGCCCCGCACCGCCCAGCGCACGCCCTCGGCGCCCCGGTCCGCGTAGACCTCCAGGACCAGATCCGGCCAGAAACGACGGCAGGCGGCCGAATCCGCGAACACCGCGGCCACCGCGGCCGGGGGCACGGCGACGAACGTCTCGTCCATGAGGTCGACAGAAGGCACGCGCGAAGGGTGCCACCCTCGCTTTCCATGCCTGGCGAGGCCTATCGTCTGCGGGTCCCCGCACGCTAAGTTTCCCGCCAGTAACCCACCGCTCGGAGGTTGACGTGCGTGAGTTCAGCGTCCCGGCCACCACACCGGTGGCCGACGAGGAGAACCTCACCGACATGGTGTGGGCCAACGCGGAACGCTTCGGCACCGCCGTGAGCTTCCGCCGGCGGATCGACGGCGCGTGGGTGGACGTCACCGCCCGCGAGTTCGCCGACCAGGTCCTCGCCGTGGCGAAGGGCCTGGTCGCGGCGGGGATCGCGCCCGGGGAGCGGATCGCGCTGATGGCCCGCACCCGCTACGAGTGGACGCTGCTCGACTTCGCGATCTGGGCGGCGGGCTGCGCCAGCGTCCCCGTCTACGAGACCTCCTCCGCCGAGCAGGTGCAGTGGATCCTGTCCGACTCCGGGGCCTCGGCCGTCCTGGTCGAGACGGACGCGCACCGCGCCACGCTGGACGGCGTGCGGGACCGGCTGCCCGACGTGCGGCACGTCTGGCAGATCGAGGGCGGGGACCGCCACGACGCCGTCGAGGAGCTGCGGGCGCTGGGCGCCGAGCTGCCCGACGCCGAGGTGCGCTCCCGCAGCCGCGCCGTGCGCGCCGACGACCTCGCCACGATCATCTACACCTCCGGCACCACCGGCCGCCCCAAGGGCTGCGAGCTGAGCCACCGCAACCTGCTGGGCGAGGTCCGCTCCGACGTCGCGGCGTTCCCGCAGCTCATGGCGCCGGGCAGCTCACTGCTGATGTTCCTGCCGCTGGCCCACGTCCTGGCCAGGGCGATCACCATCTGCTGCGTCTACGCCAGGGCCACGATCGGCCACACCCCCGACATCAAGAACCTGGTCACCGACCTCAGCACCTTCCGCCCCAACTTCGTCGTCGCGGTGCCGAGGGTGTTCGAGAAGGTCTACAACGGCGCGAAGCAGAAGGCGCACTCCACCGGCAAGGGCCGGATCTTCGACATCGCCGAGGAGACCGCGGTCGGCTACAGCGAGGCGCGGGACCGCGGCTCGGTCGGCCTGGGCCTCAAGCTCAAGCACCTGCTGTTCGACAAGCTCGTCTTCAGCAAGCTGCGGGCGGCGCTGGGCGGCCGGTGCATCGCGGCGGTCTCCGGCGGCGCGCCGCTGGGCGACCGGCTGGCGCACTTCTTCCGCGGCGCGGGCGTGACCGTCTTCGAGGGCTACGGCCTGACCGAGACCAGCGCCGCGGCCTGCGTGAACACCGCCGACGCGCTGCGGATCGGGACGGTGGGCCGGCCGATCGCCGGCACGTCGGTGCGCATCGCCGAGGACGGCGAGGTCCTGGTCAAGGGCGAGGTCGTGTTCCGCTCGTACCGCAACAACGAGGCGGCGACCAGGGACGCCCTGGAGGACGGCTGGTTCCACACCGGCGACCTCGGGGAGCTGGACGACGAGGGCTTCCTGCGCATCACCGGTCGCAAGAAGGAGATCATCGTCACCGCCGGCGGCAAGAACGTCGCGCCCGCGGTGCTGGAGGACCGGCTGCGGGTGCACCCGCTGATCAGCCAGTGCATGGTCGTCGGCGACAAGCAGCCCTTCATCGGCGCGCTGATCACCGTCGACCCGGAGTTCTTCCCGGCGTGGAAGGCCCAGCACGGCAAACCGGCCGAGGCCGAGGTGTCCGACCTGGTCGACGACCCCGACCTGCGGGCGGAGATCCAGGCCGCGGTGGACGAGGCCAACAAGGCCGTCTCGCACGCCGAGTCGATCAAGAAGTTCCGCATCCTGCCGGTCGACTTCACCGAGACCGGCGGGGAGCTCACGCCCAGCCTGAAGCTGCGGCGCAACGTGGTGGCCTCGACCTACGCCGAGGACATCGCCGCGATCTACACGAGGTGACGCCCGGCCGGGCCGTGCGGCACGTCGCTGCCGCACGGCCCCGGAACGCGACTAGCGCTTGTGGGCCACCACCCGCGTGAAGCCGAAGGTGCGGCCGGCGTCGGCCCGCAACATCTCCACCTCACGCCCGGTGAGGTCCGGCCGCACGCCCGCGTTGGTCTCCACGCACACCTCGGCCCACCGGAGCCAGTGCCGCCAGCCGTCCGGGAGCATGTCCGCCCGCCGCACGTCCACCTGCCCGCCGCGCGTCCAGTGCCGCCGCCACCACTCCGGGGAGTGGAAGCACCAGAAGTCGGGCTCGAAGTGCGGTTCGAGCCACTCGGGCACCGTCTCCAGCTCCTCGGTCAGCCCGGGGACGACGATGCCCAGCTGCCCGCCCGGCCGCAGGAACTGGAGCAGGTACCCCAGGTACAGGTCGTCGGTCCCGAAGTACTGGTAGGCGTCCAGGCTGACGATCGCGTCGAAGAACCCGTGCGGGAAGGGCAGATCGTGGGCCTCGACGTGGACCGGGTAGACGCTGTCGGCCAGCCCGGCCTCGCGCACGCGCTCCCAGTTCTCCGTCGGCCGGACCCACAGGTCCGCCGCCCACACCCGCGCGCCGAACTCCCTGGCCAGGAAGACCGAGGACATCGCCCGCCCGCAACCGAGGTCGAGCACCCGCATCCCGGGCGTCCACGTCAGGACCTCGCCCAGCGCCTCGGTGAGCCAGAGGGCGTTCGGCCCCATCATGTTGTCGAGCTGCCACTGCGGGTCGTAGCCCGCCGAGCGCGGATAGGCGGTCAGGCGCAGCCGGTCCGCGATGTCCGGTTCCGTCACGGACGCGACGATTCCAAGCGCCGGACGGGTTTCGCCAACTGATTTCGCCGCGGTGCGGCGGCCTCGGGGAAGTCGTGCCCCGAGGCCGCCGCGCGCGGGGTCAGCAGCGGACGAGCTCCGCCTCGGTCAGGTGGAACTTGGCCCGGGCGTCGAGCAGCAGCGGCACCAGTCGACGGGCCGGCTGGTGCATCGGCACGAACCGCCTGCCGCCGCCGGCCGGGACGCTGCGCACGCCGTGCAGCTCCAGCTCGTCGCCGACCTCGGCGACCTGCTCCCCGGTGAGCCGGTAGCCGCACGGCGGGTTCGTCTCGACCTGGTCCGGGGCGGGCTGCTCGTTGTCCGCGCCGGCGAACGAGATCGGCCCGCGGTTGGTCGCCGCCGACGCGCGGCTCAGCCCGGTCGCCAGCGCGATGCTGGTCCGGCGCTCGTCCACCATCCGCAGGGTGCTGCGCAGGGTGATGAGCTGGGAGTCCACCCGGCGCCGGGCGTTGAGCGCGGGGTCGGCCTCCTCGGCGGCGTCCCTCGGGTCGACCTTGCTCTCCAGCAGCATGCCGACCGCGTGCTTGAGGCCCACGGTGTTGCGCAGGATGCGCTCCTGGCCGTCCCCGGCAACCTGCTTGGTCGGCTCGCCGGTCTCGGGGTCCGTCCAGATCCCGTAGTCACCGACGGTGTAGCCGGCGCGCTCCACGTCGGGCTTGACGAACTCCCGCGACAGCCGGACCGACTCGTCGTGCACGCCGTCCGCCACGTTGCGGTTCCTCGGCCAGAGCGCGGTGACGTCCTTCTCGTAGTAGTGCGGCGTGGCGCTGTACTCGTGCAGGTCGTGGATGACGTCCGGCCGGTGGTCGCGCATGACCGCGGCGAGCGCCCGGGTCTCGGGCGTGGCCAGGGCGAGGTGGTCGCGGTTGAGGTCGACGCCCGAGCCGTTCTCGCGGGTGTTGGCCTCGCGGCCGTCGGGGTTGGCCGTCGGCACGAACAGCACGGTCGTGCGCCGCAGCAGCTGGGTGGTCCGCTGGTCGCGGGCGAAGGCGAGGTCGCGCAGGGTGGACAGGCAGCCCTCGCGGCCGGCGGGCTCGTCGCCGTGCTGGGAGCAGACGAACAGCACCGTGGTCCCCGAGCCGGCCGGGCGGGGCGCGGGAGCGCCGATCCGCACCAGGCGCAGCGGCCGACCCCGGGTCGTGGTCCCGATCCGCTCGACCGCGACCCGGTCGCTGGCGGCGTCGACGCGCCGGAGGAACTCGTCCTCCTCGGCGGCGCTGGTCCAGCGGGTGCCCCGGGACAGCTCGAACCCCGTGCGGAGCGCGGGCGCCGCGGCGGCGGGCTCGGCCGGCTCGGCCGCGGCCGCCGCGGGCGTCACCGCGCCGAGGAGGCCGGCCCCGACCGAGGTGAGCAGGGCGAGCGTGACGAGACGACGTGACGATGTCACTGGTGATCTCCTTTCGGTGATCACCCCGTCGTGCGGATGATCACCAGGTGAACTCACCAGTAGGTCGTTGCACAGTCAACCGCTAACCGGACTAGTGGTCACTCCCGTCCCGCCGCCCGTGCGGCGAGAAAGCCCAGCGAGAACACGACGACGGCCCGCCGAATCCTTCGGCGGGCCGTCGCGATCACGAGGCGGCGGGGAAGCGGGCCTGGCGTCAGCCGCTCACCGGGTCGATCACCGGCCGGCTCGACCGGGCGAGCGCGGCGGTGCGCGTCCAGTGGCTCCAGCCTCGCAGCACCAGGACGGCGAAGACGACGTAGATGGCGGCGCTGAACCACAGGCCCGACGCGAGCTGCAAGGGAACGCCCACCGCGTCGACCGCCAGCCACACCAGCCAGAACTCGACCAGCCCCATGCCCTGCGCGGCGAACGCCACCAGCGTGCCGACGAAGATCCACGCGTCCGGCCACGGCGCCCACGAGGCGTCCAGCGCCGTCAACAGCCACGCCACGGCGGCTGTGCCCAGCACCATGGCCCCGACCAGCACCCCGCGTTCCACCCCGCTGGCCCGGCGCACGACGACGCCGTAGACCGGATCACGCCGCCGGGTCCACGCCCACCAGCCGTAGACGGAGATCACCAGGATGACGACCTGCCTGGTCGCCAGCCCGCCGAGGTGCGCGGAGGAGTAGACCGCGAACAACAGGACGGTCGCCCCCACCTGGACCGGCCAGGTCCACAGCGTGCGCCGGTCGGCGAGGAAGACCACCGCCAGGGCGCAGAGCTGGCCGATCAGCTCGGCCCACGCCACCCGCTGCCCGAACACCACCACCCCGTGCTGGAGCAGAGCCTCCACCGCGTCCTCCCTTCCCGACGACCGGGGCGGGGTAGGACGCGGCCGGCGGAAGGCGCGCAGCACCGACCGCCGGCACGCGTGCGCCACCTACCATCCGGACTTTCACCGTCGGCCCCGGAGTTCCACCGGGTCAGCCGCCAACTGGACGTTGACGGGTCGCGGGCTGTCACCGCCGGTTCGGACTTCCACCGAGCCCCGGAGCGCACGATCACCTGGTTCGCACAACATCCTCCGCCCGGCGCGCATTCCGCTCCCAGCGTCCAGCCCGGTGAACTGCACCACAGCTGACCAGCGGCGTTGCCGACCAGCACCGCGTCCAGCGCGGTCGAGCGAGACGTCAGTCACGAGCCGGCCGCCGTCGAGGGGCAGTCGAGTCAACCGCGACCACGTCTCCAGCCGCCCGCGCGTGATGACCACGCGCGCCCGCAAGATCATTTCCGCTGTGAGCGAGAGCTGGGGGGACCCCCGATTTCATCGTCTCGTTCGGGTCTGACAGAAACGGGCCCTCGCGGCCAACCCGGACGGGTGGTGATCGGAACCCGCCGAGTGGGTGATGGCGCCCGGCGCACAACGCCCGCGCGGTGACAGGAGGCGGCGACAGGAAAGGGCCCGGCGGTTGGAGGTCCGCCGGGCCCGGGGTGATGGTGGCCTGGATGCGTCAGCGTCAGCAGGAGGTCAGTAGTAGCCCTGGGGTGGCGGCCCGCCCAGGGGGCCGGCGCCCGGGGGCGGTGGCCCCGGCGGGCCGGACGGCGGCGGGGGCGGCGCCTGCGGCGGAGCGTGGGGCGGCGCCGGGGGCTGGGCCTGCGGGTACCCCTGCTGCGCCTGGGGGTGCCCCTGGGACGGAGGCGGTGGCGGCGCCGCCCGGTGCGCGCCGCTGCTCTGGGCCTGCTGCCGGGCGTCGCGCGCCTGCTCCTGGATGTTCTCCAGCCAGCGCCCCCACCGCTGCTGCATCGGCTGGATCAGCCCACCGCCGACGCCCACGACGAGGATCCCGCCGACGGTCGCCAGCACGGTGATCAGCACCGGCAGGGTGACCGAGGTGGCGATGCCGAGCTGGTTGAGCGCCGCGATCACGCCGAGCGCGACCAGGAAGACGTAGGTCAGGGTGCCGACCCACCGGCCGAACGGCCGCCCGCCCAGGGCCTGGGTCACCAGGTCGCGCACGGCGCCGGCCACCGCGGCGGCGATCAGCACCAGGATGATCGCGACGACGATCCTCGGCAGGTAGCCGACGATGTCGTTGAGCAGGTCGCTCACCGGGTTGGGCCCGAAGGCGCCGAAGGCGACCTGCAGCGCGATCAGCAGGATGAAGTAGTAGACCAGCTTGACGATCAGCGTCGTGACGTCGAGCCGGGAGCGCGCCAGCACCGTGCCCAGGCCGGACCGCTCGACGAGCCGGGGGAACCCGGTCCTGGTCAGCAGCACGTGGACCGCCTTGGACAGCCCCTTGGCGACCAGCCAGCCGATGAGCAGGACCAGCAGGAAGCCGATCAGCTTCGGGACGAACGTGATCACGGCGGACCACGCGTCGCCGAAGCCCCGGCGCAGTTCCTCGCCCACGGTGCGCTCCTCACCAGGCAGATGTGTCCGTCCTCACGTTTGATCGTTTCTCAGGCCCGGTGAGCCGGCAATTCGAAGTGGGTGCCACAAACGGGCGAAACCTCCGGTGAGTGTCCACAGTGGACCCGCTCCCGGCCCGGAACGGCACAGCTCCCCGTCGCCTGCCCGGTGGGCGGCGACGGGGAGCGGGCCACTCGCTCCGGCGGGCGGTCAGAAGGCGCGTTCGACGATGCGGCCGGCGTCCAGGTAGTTCCGCACCGACTCCTCGATCGACCCCTCCGGCGTCAGCTCGGTGGCGGGCTTGGGCGGCTGCCCGCCCTGCGGCGGGTCCTCCGGCACCTCCGGCCGCGCCCGCCCCGGGCACTCCGACCTCGTCGGCGGGAGCATGCCATCCACCAGGTAGGCGTTGACCTGCTGGTCGACACAGGCGTTGCCGAACCCGTACATGCCGTGCTCGCCCTCGTCGGACACCGTGATCAGGTGGTGGGCCAGGCGCGCGGCCATCGCCGGGCCGCCGGCGTACTGGGTCTGCGTGTCCCCCGCCGCCTGCACGACCAGGCCGACCGGGTAGCCGGCGCGCCGCAGCGGCACCGGGCGCTCCGGCGGGGCGAAGCTGCGGAACGTGCACGGCCACGGCACGGCCCGCATCACGCCGTAGCCGTAGGGGTAGCGCTCGCGGAAGACCCGCATGTCCTCCAGGTAGGCGGCGGTGTCCTGCGGCCAGTCCGCCTCGCAGGTCACGGTGTCGAACACCCCGGCGCGCAGCTCGGCCAGCGCCACGTCGGTCATCAGCTGGCCGGCCCGCACGGCGTCCTGGGTGGCCGCCAGCGAGTTGCCGTCCCGCAGCGACCGGACCACCTTGGCCAGGTCCGCCCACAGCGGGCGGTACCGGGCGCCGACGCCGACGGCGCCGTCCAGCGACGAGCGGTCGTAGCCGGCCACCGGCTGGCCGGACAGCTTCCTGGCGAGCTGCTCCACCGTGCCCAGCACCGCGTCCCTGGAGTCGCCGAGGCCGAGGGTGGCGTTCCGCTTCGCGGCCCACTCGGCCCACAGGTCGACGTTGTCCCGGTAGGCCGTGCCCTGGCGCTTGAACTGCTCGCGCCAGATCCAGTCCGGGTGCACCGAGGAGTCGAGCACGCTGCGGTCCAGCCGCTCCGGGAACAGGCTGCCGTACACCGCCCCCAGGTAGGTGCCGTACGAGTACCCGACGTAGTTGATCTTCTCCTCGCCGAGCACCGACCGGATGAGGTCCATGTCCCTGGCGGTGTTCGGGGTGTTCACGTGCGGGCGCAGGGCGCCGCCCGCCCGCGCGCACGCCTCCTCGGACTCCCTGGCCGAGGCCACCCACCACGGGAAGACGTCGTCGGTGGGCCGGGACTCCGGCTTGTACAGCATCGGCGTCTGCTCGCACGCCAGCGCCGTGGAGCGCCCCACCCCGCGCGGGTCGAACCCGACCAGGTCGTAGACCTGCGCGGTGGGTTGGTCGAGGAGCAGCTTGGGCATCTGCAGCCCGCTGCCGCCGGGGCCGCCCGGGTTGAGCAGCAGCACGCCCCGCCGTCGGGCGGGGTCGGCGGCCCGGCGTCGGCTGACCGCCAGCGTGATCCGCTCCGCCTCCGGGTGCCGGTAGTCCATCGGCGCCATGACCGTCGCGCACTCCAGCGCCCCGTTGAACGAGCACGGCGCCCAGGTCGGCTGCTGCCGGCGGAACTGCGCGAGCGGGTCGTGGGCGGCGTCGCCGTCGGCGGGCGGACGGGCCGGCGGCGGGCTCGTCGTCTCCGACGGGCTCCCGAGGTCGGGGTCGGTGGCGGACGCCCGGGATACGCCGGCGAGCACCGCGTTCGCGCCGGTCGACGAGGGTGAGCCGGCCGGAACCGCCCCGGGCACGAGTGAGAACGTCGCCGCGAACACGGCCAGGCCGGCGGCGCCGAGGGTCAGGGAGCGACGTGGCCTCCGGGACGAGGGGTGGGAACGCACAGCGGACCTCCTTGCCGCCCACGGGGAGGGTGCTCTGCGAACGTATGCCGTGGTGACGGCCGTGGTCAGTCCCGCGATGGCATGGTTGGCGACCACTCGCCGTGATCGGTTCAGCCAGGGGTTCCCGATCGGGGCGGGCGATCGGGGAACTGATCATGCGGACGAGTGGCGAGGCCCGTGACCGGCGCCCCGGCCGGAGCCCCGGAACCCCGCACGGCGTCGCCGCCGCGCCCCGGGGAACGGGAACGCGGCGGCGACGGGGAGGACAGCCTCCCTGAGCGGGTGTCAGGTCAGCCCGCGACCTTCTCCATCAGCCGGTTGGCGGCGATGTACTGCCGGACCGAGTCGGCGAGGGAGCCGCGCTCCGCGCCGACCGCCAGGCCCTGCGTGGTGGCCGCGGTGGCGTCGACGGCCTCCAGCCCGGCCGGCACGTTCGGCCGCGCCTCGCCCGCGCAGGTGACGCGGGTCGGCGGCAGCACACCGTCGATCAGGTACCGCTCGACGTGCCGGTTCACGCAGGCGTTGCCGAAGCCGTAGAAGCCGTGGGTGCCCTCGTCCGCCACGGAGATCAGGTGGCCGCGCAGGCGCTCCGCCATCGCCGGGCCACCGTCGTACTGGGTCTGCGTGTCGCCATCGGCCTGGATCACCAGGCCCGTCTGGTAGCCGTCACGCTTGAGGTCCACCGGGCGCTCCGGCGGCGTGAACGAGCGGAAGGTGCACGTCGTCGGAGCGGCACGCAGCACACCGAAGCCGTACGGGTACTTCTCGCGGAACAGCTTCATGTCGCTGTAGTAGCCGTTCAGGTCGCGCTGCCAGTCGGCCTCGCAGGTGACGGTGTCGAAGACGCCGCTGCGCGTCTCGGCGATGCCCAGCTCGCGGATCAGCCCGGCGGCGGTCAGCGCGTCGGACGGCGTCGGGACCGGCTTGTCGGTCGTCGCGCTGTTCTTGACGTCGAGCAGGATGTACCCGAGGTCGTCCCAGAGCTGCCGGTACCGGGCGCCCGTGCCGACGACCAGGTCCAGCGAGTTGCGGTCGAAGCCCCCGACCGGCTTCTTGGCGAGCTTCGCCGCCAGGTCCTCGACCGTGGCCAGCACCTCGGCCTGGGTCTTGCCGAGGCGGAAGGTGGCGTTGCGCTGGCCGACCCAGCCGGCCCACAGGTCCACGTTCTGGCGCAGGGCGACCGCCTGCTGCTTGAACTGCTCGTGCCAGATCCACTCGGGGTGCACCGCGGAGTCGAGGACGCTGCGGTGCAGGTTCTTCGGGAAGAGGCTGCCGTAGACCGCGCCCAGGTAGGTGCCGTACGAGTAGCCCAGGTAGTTGATCTTCTTCTCGCCCAGGACGCCCCGGATGACGTCCATGTCCCGCGCGGTGTTCGGGGTGTTGACGTGCGGCCGCAGCCCGCCGGCCGACCGCTCGCAGCCGGCCTCGCTGGCCCGCGCGTCGGCCGCCCAGCCCGCCAGCTCCGCGTCGCCGGGGCGGGTGTTGAGCCGGACCAGCGCCGGCGCCACCTCGCACAGCAGCGCGGTCGACTTGCCGACGCCGCGCGGGTCGAAGCCGATCAGGTCGTAGACCTTGCCGACCGGGGTCTTGCCCAGGATGTCCGGCCACTGCAGGCCGGAGCCGCCGGGCCCGCCGGGGTTGAGCAGCAGGACGCCGCGCCGGTTGGCCTGGTCCGCCGCCTTCTTCCTGCTGATCGTGACCGCGATCCGCTCCCCGTCGGGGGCGCGGTAGTCCAGCGGGACCGAGATCGTCGCGCACTCCAGCGTGGCGTAGGGCCGGTCACACGCCGCCCACGACACCTTCTGGCCGTAGAACTCCTCCAACCCGGCCGGCGTCGACGACGGCTCCGCCGCCGCGGTCCCGACCGAGAGCTGTGTCCCCACTAACGCCGCGAGACCCGCGACCACCGCCGCGCCGCGCCTGAACCCGGATGATCCGAAGCCAGTCCGCAAAACGGACCTCCCTCTCTGGCAGGGAATGCACGGGATCCGTGCGGACGCAATCTATGTGCTATTTCGGGGTGCGGTCACTCGGAAAATCAAGCAAATCTGTCGACACCCTCCGCCACGAAACAGAGGCAATTCGACAGGTTTCCGACCATCGGGCTGGGACATGCGGGTAGCGGGGTGACGGCGCGGCTCGCGCGTCGAGCACTACCCGTGTCCAGGGCGCTCGCCGCGGCGGTCGAGCCGCTCCCCCGCCCCGGAACCGAGCCGCCGACCCCGCCACGACCACCGCCGGATCGCCGGAGCACGCGTCGTAGTCCGTTCGGAGCGCGTCCGCGTTGTCCACAATGGCGGACAAATAGCTCGTCCACGCGCGGAACGCCTCGGTGACGCAACCGCGACCCCAACAGGTCCCGTCGAAGACCACGACGGGGAGTCGGCGCCAATCGGTTGCACGACATTCCCAATACCCACTGATCTCCCCCGCGAGCGAGTCCGGTGGGCCCCAGCCATCGCGGGCGGCGGGCGCGTGCGGGCAGGTGGAGCGCGGCGGCCGGCGAGGGGGGCGGATTCTTCCCGAGCCGGCATGTGGCGACAAGTGGAGACAAGCTACAGACAACACCGGACGACTCGGGACGACGCCGACTACCGGCCGGCACCTGCGCGGGACCGCCCCCGCGACGTGCGATGCTGGCCGTCATGAGCAGCGCGGCTGCCCACGAACGGAGCAGCGACCACCCCGACCTGTCCGCCACGACTCTGCGCAAGCTGGAGCGGGCCTCGGGTGGCATGGCCGCGGCCAGCATCACGGCGATGGAGCGGCAGCTCCCGTGGTTCCGCCGGCTGTCGGCCGACCAGCGTTCCGGCGTCCTGCTGGTGACGCAGAACGGCGTCGCCGGCTTCGTGGCGTGGCTGCGCGACCCGCAGCAGGCGCTCCGGCTCACCGCCGAGGCGTTCCGGGGCGCGCCCAGGGACCTGGCCCGGTGGGTGAGCCTGCGGCAGACCGTCGAGCTGGTGCGGATCGCGATCGAGGTGTTCGAGCAGCAGTTGCCGACCCTGGCCGCCGACGACGCCGAGCGCGCGGTGCTCACCGAGGCCGTGCTCCGCTACGGGCGCGAGATCGCCTTCGCCGCCGCGACCTCCTACGCGGCCGCCGCCGAGGCGCGCGGCGCGTGGGACGCGCGGCTGGAGGCGCTGGTCGTGGACGGCATCGTCCGCGGCGACGCCGAGGAGTCCCTGTTGTCCCGCGCGGCGGCGCTCGGCTGGGACCCGGCCGCGGAGGCCACCGTGCTGGTCGGCAACCCGACGTCGGACGACCCGCCGGCGGTCCTCTACGAGGTGCGCAGCCGCGCGGCCAGGGCCGGGCGCCCGGTGCTGATCGGCGTGCAGGGCTCCCGGCTGGTGGTCGTGCTGGCCGGACCGGTCGACGGGCCGGCCGGCGCCGACGTGCTGACCAGGATGGCCGCCGCGTTCGGCGCCGGCCCGGTGGTGGCGGGGCCCACGTTGTCCAGCCTGGCCGAGGCGCACCGCAGCGCCCAGGACGCGTTGTCCGGGCTGCGGGCGGTGGTCGCCTGGCCGGCGGCGCCGCGCCCGGTGCGCTCCACCGACCTGCTGCCGGAGCGCGCGTTGGCCGGCGACCCGGAGGCCGAGCGTCAGCTCGTGGACAACGTGGTGCGGCCGCTGGTGGACGCCGGCGGCTCGCTGCTGGAGACGGTGGACGCCTACCTGGAGGTGGGCGGCGTGCTGGAGAGCTGCGCCCGGCAGCTCTTCGTCCACCCCAACACCGTGCGGTACCGGCTCCGCAGGGTCACCGAGCTGACCGGCCGCAACGCGTCCGACCCCCGGGACGCCCTCGTCCTGCGGGTGGCCCTCGCCGTCGGCCGGCTCGCCCGCTCGCGCGGCTTCTGGTGACCCGTCGGCCGCGCTGGTCCGCCGCGCCGCGCCGCCCGGGAGCCGATCGCGGCGGCTGGTGACAGCCCGCGTCCCGGGGCGGCCGTGGTCGCCCGGGGGTGGGGCTCCTGATCGCCCGCGCGAGTGGGAATCGTCGGCACGGCGCGTGGCGGGGCGGTGGCGTGGTCACGATCGCTGGGTGAGCGTGCACGCCTTCGTCGACGAGTCCCACCGGGGCGCCTACCTGCTGGTGGTGACGCTGCTGAAGCCCACCGAGCTGGAACGCACCCGCAGGTTGCTGCGCAGCATGCGGGTCGGCGGCGAGCGGCGGCTCCACTTCAAGCACGAGAGCGACGCGGTGAAGCGGATGATCGCCGCGCGGCTCGCCCAGAGCGGCGTCCGCACCCGCGTCTACACCGGCCGCGGCGGGACCGAGGGCGTCCGCCGCTCGTGCCTGGCCCACCTGGTGGACGACCTGATCAAGCTGGACGCGCGGCGGCTGGTGCTGGAGGCGCGCGGGCGCGAGGAGGACCGCCGCGACCGCAGGACGATCGGACCGCTGCTGCGCCGCGCCGGCGGGGACGGCCGGCTGGTCTACGAGCACCTGCGCCCGCACGAGGAGCCGTCGCTGTGGATCAGCGACGCGGTGGCGTGGTGCCACGGCGCCGGCGGCGGCTGGCGGCGGCGCGTCGCGCCGATCATCGAGCAGGTGCTCGACGTCGGCGGTTCCGGGCACGACTCCCGGGGTCGGCCGTGGTGGGGCGACCTGCGGCTGTGGGGCGCGCGGCGCGGTTCCCGGTGACCGCGCGGGCCGGGGACGGGACCACCGGACGATCACCCGAGCCGACGGGAGCTGGTCGGAGCCGGGGTCCGGCCAGCGCCACTCGTGGCCCGGTCCGAGATCCCCGGGACCGGCGAGCGCCGGAACCGTGATCAGGTGGAGTCCCGGCGCCTTCCCCGAACGAGCACGGACAACGCCGACCACAGGGAACTACCCGGACAACGCGAAGCCCGGGCGGCCGCCGTCCGACGGCCCCTTCCCGGGCTCACTTCCCCGACCCGAGCGGCCGGAGCACTGTCCAGGTTAACCGCCCCAAGTGACGTGGACCACGGCACAACCGGGTGATCGTCGCGCTCGGAACCCGCCGATGTGACCGGAGCAACAGGACGGAACGGGCGACGGCGCCACAACGATTTCCCCGCCCTGGCCCGGGATTCGGGGCGCGGCTTGTAGACACTCCACAACGTCGCCCGCCGGACTTCGTCCGTGTCGGCATCCCGACCACCACGGGCGACCGTGTTCAGTGAACGGGTGATCGCCCTACTCGCGCCGGGGCAGGGTTCGCAGACCCCCGGCATGCTCGCCCCCTGGCTGGAGTTGGACGGCGCCGCCGAACGGCTCGCCGCCTGGTCCGAGGCGACCGGCCTGGACCTCGTCCGCCTGGGCACCACCGCCGACGCCGAGGAGATCAAGGACACCGCGGTCACCCAGCCCCTCGTGGTGGCCTCGGCGCTGCTGGCGTTCGAGGAGCTGACCCGCCGGGCCGAGCTGCCGGCCGACCTGCCGGTCGCCGGGCACTCCGTCGGCGAGCTCGCCGCCGCCGCCATGGCCGGCGTGCTGACCACCGACGACGCCGTCGCGCTCGCCGCGGTGCGGGGCCGGGAGATGGCCGCCGCCTGCGCGCTGGAGCCGACCGGCATGGCCGCGGTGATGGTGCTGCGCGGCGACGAGGAGCCGGTGCTGACCCGGCTCGCCGAGCTCGACCTGGTCCCGGCCAACCGCAACGGCGCCGGGCAGATCGTGGCCGCCGGCCCGGTCGCCGCGCTGGAGAAGCTGGCCGCCGAGCCGCCGGCGAGCACCAAGGTCATCGCCCTCAAGGTCGCCGGCGCGTTCCACACCCACTTCATGGCCCCGGCCGAGACGGCGATGCGGGAGCGCGCGGCCTCGGTGCGGGTCGCCGACGCGACCCGCCCGCTGCTGTCCAACGCCGACGGCGCCGTGGTCGCCGACGGCGCGGAGGTGCTGCGCCGCCTGGTCGGCCAGGTGACCCGCCCGGTCCGCTGGGACCTGTGCATGGCCGCCATGGCCGAGCGCGGCGTCACCGCGACCGTCGAGCTCACCCCGGCCAAGGCGCTGACCGGCCTGGTCAAGCGCGCGATCAAGGGCACCGCCACGGTGACCGTGAACAGCCCCGCCGACCTGGACCGGGTGGTCGAGCTGGTGGCCGAGGAGGGCGCCGCGTGAGCCGGCCGCGTCTGCGACAGAACAGCGGCCCCGCCGCCACCCGCCTGCTGGGCTTCGGCAGCGCCCAGGGCAACCGGGTCGTCACCAACGACGACCTCGCCCAGCGCGTCGACACCTCCGACGAGTGGATCCGGCAGCGGGTCGGCATCGTCGAGCGCCGGCTGGCCGACCCCGACCAGTCCCTGGTGGACATGGCGGTGGAGGCCGGCTCCAAGGCGCTGGCCAACGCCGGGCTCACCCCGGCCGACGTCGACACCGTGATCGTGGCCACCTGCACGATGCCGGGCCAGATCCCCAACGCCGCGGCCCAGACCGCGGACCGGATCGGCGTCAAGGCCGCCGCGGCCTTCGACCTCAACGCCGCCTGCGCCGGCTTCTCCTACGCGCTGACCGTGGCCTCGGAGCTGATCCGCGGCGGGTCGGCCGGCCGGGTGCTGGTGATCGGCGCGGAGCGGTTCACCGACTGGATCGACTGGGACGACCGGGCCAACTGCATCATCTTCGCGGACGGCGCCGGCGCGGCCGTGGTCGGTCCCGCCGACGAGCCGGGCATCGGCCCGGTGGCCTGGGGCAGCGCCGGCGACCAGGTGGACCTGATCTACCTGCGCGACGGCCGCTACGTCTACCAGGAGGGGCGCACGGTCTTCCGGTGGGCCACCACCCAGATCGCGCCGGTCGCCGAGCAGGCCGTGGAGCTGGCCGGCCTTGAGCTGTCCGACATCGACGTGCTCGTGCCGCACCAGGCGAACCTGCGGATCGTGGAGGCGATCGCCAAGCGGCTGCGCGCCAGGGGCGCCCGCGAGGACCTCGTCGTGGCCAACGACATCGTCCACTCGGGCAACACGTCCTCCGGCTCCATCCCGTTGGCGCTGGACCACATGATCGCCGAGGGGCGCGTCTCCAGCGGCGACGTGATGTTGCTGGTCGGCTTCGGCGCCGGGTTGTCGTACTCGGCCCAGGTCGTGATCTGTCCCTAGGTGAGGACTCGCCGGGCGGGCAGGGGGCCGGTCCGGTCGGAAGCGAAACGAGAAAGGAATCACCGTGCCGAACGAGGACATCCTCAAGGAGCTCAAGGCGATCGTCGAGGAGGTCGCCGGCGTGGACCCCGAGGAGGTCACGGAGGAGAAGTCCTTCGTGGACGACCTGGACGTCGACTCGCTGTCCATGGTCGAGATCGCGGTGCAGGCCGAGGACAAGTTCGGGGTCAAGATCCCGGACGACCAGCTCGCCAACCTCAAGACCGTGGGCGATGCGGTGAGCTACATCGCCACCAACAAGTGAGCACTGCGAACGACGTCGTCGTCACCGGGTTGGGCGCCACCACGCCGCTCGGTGGCGACGTCACCACGACCTGGCAGGCGCTGCTCGACGGCCGCAGCGGCGTGGGGCGGCTCGAAGCCGACTGGCTCGACCGGTTCGACCTCCCGGTGCGGATCGCGGCGCAGCTCGCCGTGGAGCCCACCGAGGTGCTCGCCCGGGTCGAGGCCCGGCGGATGGACCGCTGCGAACAGGTCGCGATGGTCGCCGCGCGGCAGGCCTGGGCCGACGCCGGCCTGGCCGGCGAGGAGCCGCAGGTCGAGCCGGAGCGGCTGGCCGTGGTCGTCGGCACCGGCATCGGCGGCGCGATGACCATGCTCCAGCAGGACGACCTGCTGGAGACCGCCGGCCTGCGCAAGGTCTCGCCGCTGACCGTGCCGATGCTGATGCCCAACGGCCCCGCCGCGTGGGTGGGCCTGGACCTGGGTTCGCGGGGCGGCGTGCACGCCCCCGTCTCGGCGTGCGCCTCCGGCGCCGAGGCCCTGGCCTGGGCGTGGCGGATGCTGCGGGCGGGCGAGGTGGACGTCGTCGTCGCCGGTGGCGCCGAGGCCTGCATCACGGCGTTGCCGCTGGCCGGCTTCGCCCAGGCCCGCACGATGAGCACGCGCAACGACGAGCCGGAGCGCGCGTCGCGGCCGTTCGACGCGGCGCGGGACGGCTTCGTGCTCGGTGAGGGCGCCGGGCTGATGGTGCTGGAACGGGCCGAGTTCGCCAGGGCGCGCGGCGCGCGCGTCCACGGCCGGCTGGCCGGTGTCGGCACCAGCGCCGACGCCTACCACATCACCGGGCCCGAGCCGGAGGGCAAGGGGGCGGCGCGCGCGATCGCGGCGGCCCTGCGCACCGGCGGCATCGACCCGAAGGACGTGGGGCACGTCAACGCCCACGCCACCTCCACCCCGGTCGGCGACGTCGCCGAGGCCGCGGCGATCCGCTCGGCCGTCGGCGATCACCCGGTCGTGACCGCGCCCAAGTCGGCCCTCGGCCACCTGCTGGGCGCGGCCGGCGCGGTGGAGGCCATCGCCACGCTGCTCGCGGTGCGCGACGGCGTGGTGCCGCCCACGCTGAACCTGGAGAACCTCGACCCGGCGGTTCGACTGGACGTCGTGGCCGGCGAGGCACGTCGCGTCGAGCTGACCGCCGCCGTGAACGACTCGTTCGGCTTCGGTGGGCACAACGTGGCGCTCGCCTTCACCTCGGCGTGAGCGGGACGTGCCCGGTGGTCCACCGGGCACGTCCCCTCCCCCACCAGCGCGCCGCCGAGGCCCTGACACCGTCTCGGGAGGAGCCACGATGACCGCCCTTGCCACCCGGCCCGGCACCCAGAACGCCGACGGCGAGCCCGATCCCCGTGATCCCGAGGTGCGGCTGGCCCACCTGCTGGACCCGGACTCGGTGGCGCCGCTGCGGCCCGCGGACTCCAGCGGCGTGTACGCGGTGCGGGGGCGGATCGGCGGCGCGAAGGTGCTCGCCTACTGCACAGACGCCACCAGGATGGGTGGCGCGATGGGCACCGAGGGGTGCCAGCGCATCGTCGAGGCCATCGACACCGCGGTGCGCGAGCGGGTGCCGGTGATCGGTCTGTGGCACTCCGGCGGCGCGCGGCTGGCCGAGGGCGTCGAGGCGCTCGACGCGGTCGGCCAGGTGTTCGCGGCCATGACCAGGGCCTCCGGCCGGGTCCCGCAGATCTCGGTCGTGCTCGGCCCGGCGGCCGGCGGCGCGGCCTACGGCCCGGCGCTGACCGACGTGGTGGTCATGGCTCCGGCCGGCCGGGTGTTCGTGACCGGACCCGACGTGGTGCGCTCGGTCACCGGCGAGCAGATCGACATGGAGGGCCTCGGCGGGCCGGAGGCCCACGGCAGGCGCTCCGGCGTGGTGCACGTCGTGGCCGACGACGAGGCCGACGCCTACGCCCGCGCCCGCCGGCTGACCTCCCTGTTCGCCCGGCCGGGCGTGTTCGACCTGCACGCGGTGCGCGAGGACGTCGAGGACCTCAGGGCGATGCTGCCGGAGTCCCCGCGCCGCGCCTACGACGTGCGCCCGCTGGTCCGGCGCATCGTGGACCACGACGGGGCCGGCTCCAGCTTCGAGGAGCTGCAGCCCCGGTGGGCGGCCAACATCGTGGTCGGCCTGGGCCGGCTGGCCGGCCGGACGGTCGGCGTGATCGCCAACAACCCGCTGCGCATGGGCGGCTGCCTGGACTCGGCGAGCGCGGAGAAGGCGTCCCGGTTCGTGCGGATGTGCGACGCCTTCGGCGTGCCGATGCTGGTCCTCACCGACGTGCCCGGCTACCTGCCCGGCGTGGGCCAGGAGTGGGACGGCGTGGTGCGGCGCGGCGCGAAGCTGCTGCACGCGTTCGCCGAGGCCATCGTGCCGAGGGTGACGCTGGTGACCAGGAAGGCCTACGGCGGCGCCTACATCGCGATGAACGGCCGCTGCCTCGGGGCCACCGCGGTCTTCGCCTGGCCCGACGCGGAGGTGGCGGTCATGGGCGCCAGGGCCGCGGTGGGGATCCTGCACCGCAAGAAGCTGGCCGCCGCGCCGGAGGACGAGCGCGCGGCCCTGCACGACCAGCTCGCCGAGGAGCACGAGCGGATCGCCGGCGGGGTGAACCGCGCGCTGGCGATCGGCGTGGTGGACGAGGTCATCGACCCCGCGCACACCCGCTACCGCCTGGCCGAGGCCCTGGCGGCCGCGCCGGCCGGGCGGGGCGCGCACGGCAACATCCCGCTCTGAGCCCGTCGTTCAGGCGGTCGAACTCACGGGAGCCCGGCGCGACGACTCGCGCCGGGCTCCCGCGTCCCCAGGTCCGAAGTCTCGTCGACCACAGCGGTGATCTCGCCCGGGAGGCTTCGCACTTCCGGGATCAGCAGGGCTCGCGCTGGGTGCTGCCGTTGATCGGGAGGTCCACCCTGGCCCGGCCGTCGTCGAAGGCGACCGGGTAGACGACCCGCCACCGCAGGCAGGACAGCTGGGTGCCGGCCGGGGCGTCGGCGGGGTCCTGGTTGCTGGTGAAGGTCAGCAGCACCCGCACGCCGTCCGCTGGCCCGGTCTCGATGCGCCGGACCACCACCGCGCTGTCGCGGGTGCTGCGGTAGGCCGCCCGCCACTGGTGCTCCGGCTCGGCCCACGCCCGCCGGTCCACGACCGTGTCCCGCCACGCCGGGTAGTTCCGGTCGTTGATCGCCCGGAAGTGGCGGTCGAGGAGATCCCGCACGGCCTGGCCGTCCGGGTGCTGGTACGCGTCCGGGCTGAGCTGGACCAGGGCGTCGCCGGGCCGCCCCGCGGCGTCGCTGTCCGCGACCCGGTGCGGATCGTCGGCGTTCTGGTAGGCGTTCCTGGCGAGCAGGCCCGCGTTGACCGCGAGCACCGCGGCGATGGCGAGCACCGGCACCAACCAGCGCGCGGTCGGTCGAGGGAATCTGCGTGCCCGCACTCCTGGGAGGGTGCCACAACCGACCGTCCGAACCGGACGGAACGCGCCGAGGCCGCGACGACGGCGGCCCGGCGCGGGAGGCGTCCGGCGGGCGAGGCGGGTGCCCCGGCCCATCCCAGCCCAGCCCGGCCGGCCCAACCCGCCCCACTCAGCCCACGCGGTGCAGCCAGGTCACCGGAACTCCGTCGCCGGCCCGGCGGAACGGCTCCAACGCGTCGTCCCACGCCGCGCCGAGCAACTCCTCGACCCGGTGGGCGAACGTCTCACCGCCCCGGCTGCTCGCGGCCAGGGCCCGCAACTGGTCCTCGGTCACCACGATGTCGCCGTTCGCGCTGGTGCGGGCCCGCCACAACCCCATGCCGGGGACGTAGCAGAACCGCTCGCCGTCCACGCCGGGACTCGGGTCCTCGGTGACCTCGAACCGGATCATCGGCCACGCGCGCAGCGCCGCGACCAGCTTGCCGGCGGTGCCGGCGTCACCGGTCCACGCGCACTCCGTGCGCAACTGCCCCGGAGCCGCCGGTTGCGCGGTCCAGCGCAACTCGGCGCGCGTCCCGAGGGTTCCCGAGATCGCCCACTCGACGTGCGGACAGACCGCAGACGGCGACGAGTGGACGTAAACCACGCCACTGGTGCTGCCACGGGTGCTCACTGCTGACCTCCGCTACTCGACGAGGGACGTCTTCCCCTACGCCTCGCCGCCGCGGCCGTCGTGATCGGCGATCACCCGCGGGGCAATTCTGCCCGGCTGCCTGGCGTTGCGCCACAAGAACGAACATCACACGACCGTGGCGGTGACCGCGCGTGATCACCGCGCCGACCGGCGGAGCCGATCACGAGCCGTGATCCCCCACTGCTCTGCCCGGGTGGTCGCGCGCCGTGACCGGCACGCCCCGCGCCTCCGTCGGACCGGTGAGCGGGACGCGCACCGGACGGCCCCGGTCGGGGGAAACCCGGGGTGGGCCGGGGGCTCGCGGACCTCGCGCCCCGCGCCCCGACGCCGCCGGCCGGCTGGTCGACGAACACCGCGCATGCCCTCGTCCCCCCACCTCGCCGCCGGTCGCCCGCTCCGGCGCCCGCACCCCGTCGGCGCGCCCGTGCGGGCCGGACGGACGCCGCTGAACGGCTCTGTCCCCTCCCCCAACGAGCCAGCCGACGTTCGGTGACGTGGGTCACATCGGGTGAGAGGCGCCGACAGCCGCGCACGATCGGGGGACGCGCGCTACCGTTGCCCGCCGACAAGGGCGAACGGCGAGCCGGGAGGTAGGACGGGTGCGGTTGGTCCGGCTGGGTGCCGAGACGTCCGACGTCGGCGCGGACCTCCGCGCGACGCTGGCGGCCTGCGGCCCCGGGAGCGGGGTGCTCGGCGGGGTGGCCCTCCTGGGCGTCACGCCGCCGGACTGCCCCCGGCCGTTGGACGCCGTGCTCGTGCTGCCCCGGGGCGTGCTGGTGGTCTGCGGGGCCGACCTGCCCAACCCCGCGCTGCGCCTGGAGGCGCCGCTGCAGGGCTCGTGGCGGGTGGACGGCTGGGAGCTGGTGCGACCCGACGGCGCGGTGAACCCGGCCAGCGAGGCGCTGACCGCCGCCGCCGCGGTCTCCCAGCGGTTGCAGAAGCTGCGCGCCGAGCCCCTGCCGGTCAGCACGATCGTCGCGGTGGGCCCGTACGTCGAGCGGGTCGTCCAGCCCAGCGCCGACCTCCACCGGGGCGTGCGCGTGCTGTACCCGTCGGCGTCGGCACTGCTGGCCGCCGCCAGGGAGCTGTCCACCGCGGACCGGCCGTGCGGCGTCGACCAGGTCCAGCGGCTGCTGACCGCGCTGGGGATGCCCTTCGACGAGCTGGGCGTGGCCGCGCTCACCGGGGAGGGCTTCGCGGACGCGGTCAGCCCGGACCTGGCCACCAGCAGCACGGTGCTGATCCCGCGGGTCCTCGACACCGCCGACGCTCCCCCGCCGTCCACGACGCCCGCGACGCCGGCGAAGGCCGGGCAGCGCCGGATTCCCCGGTGGCTGCCGATCGCGTCGATCGCCCTGGCCGGCCTGTTGCTGGTGGCGCTGGTGGTGACGGTCGCGACCGGCGACGACGAGCCGGCCCCGAGGGCGACGCCAACCACGAGCGCTCCCGCGTCCACTGTGGACGGTGTCCGGTTCGCGCGGCGGGCCACCGCCGCCGACGCGGACTGCGCCGCCAGGTCCTTCGGCGACGTCCAGGTCTGGCTGACCCAGAACCGCTGCTCCGGACTGCGCAGGGCGCTGTTCGAGGTGGACGGGCCCGGCGGCCGGGCCGCCGTGTCGGTCGCCGTGCTCACCTTCCCGCAGGCGGCGACGGCCGAGCAGTTCCGGGGCGTGGCCGGAGCGCCGGGCACCGGCGGCGTGTCCGACCTGGTCCGGGAGGGCCGGGGATGGGACGGCGGGCCGAAGTCCTTCTCCGGAGCGGCGTTGGCCACCGCCCGCGACGGCGAGCGCGTGCGGCTGGCGCAGGCCGTCTGGCTGGACGAGCGGTCCCGCCCGGACGACGCCCGGCTGCGCGCGCTGGCCGAGCGGGCCCTGCGGGTTCCCCTGCCCGACTGAGCGGCGGCGGGGGCTCAGCCGCGCCGGAACGCGAGGAAGCGGTCGCGGCCGCTGGGGTCGGCGACCGGAACCAGGGTGACGCCGGAGCGCACCGCGGCCACCGGGAGCCGCCACCGTCCCCCGCCCCTGATCTCGCCCGTCCGCTCGTCGACGGCCACCGTGCGCGCGCCCACCGTCCCGTAGGCCACGCCGCCCGCGGCGAAGGTGAAGCGGACCGGCTCCTGCCCGGCCGGGCGCCGCCACAACGTCCGGCGGCTCTCCCCGTCCACCGCCGTGACCAGGGTGTCGGCGGTCGGGCCGAAGAGCAGCGTCACGCCCGTCGTCCGGTCCACCATCGCCCTGGCGGCGGCGCCGCCGTGCGGGACGTCGCCGACCAGGGCGCCCGTGCGCACGTCGTGCGCGCTGTAGCCGAGGGCCCTCGGCGCGCCCGGGGTCCCCACGGTCCACTCCACGAAGAGCACCGCGTCGTCGCCCGGCTCGGCGCGGTAGCGCGGTTCCGCCCCGGTGCCGCCGAGCCGGTCCGGGGCGACCAACGCGGCCGGGCTCCAGCGCTCGACCCCGGTCGCCGCGTCGACCGCGAGCAGCCGGCCGTCCCGTTCCAGCACCACGGTGCCGTCGTGCTCCTGGAGCACGCGTGCGCCCGGCTCCTCGCGGACCGCGACCCGGCCGCTGCCCGCGTCGAGGGCGACCCGGCCGGACGGGCCGGCCAGGACCAGCCCCGGCCCGACCCACGCGCCGGGCACGTCCGTCGGCCCCCAGAGGCGGTCGCCGGACGCGGCCTCGTAGGCGGACGCGCTGGTGCGGTCGGCGGCGGTGTCCAGGACGACGACCACGTCGCGGTCGCCCACCCTGGTCACCGCGAACCGGCTGGGCTCCCGCTGGAGGGGGACGGACCAGCGGCTGTGGCCGGTGTCGTCGACGGCGGCTACCGCCCGCGACCCGTCGGGCGCGGCGACCACGCCGACGAAGACCTGGCCGGCGACCTCCGGCGCGGCGACGAACGGCGCGGTCCACAGCGGCTCGGCGCGCAGCGTCGGGGGCACCACCGGCCCGACGGCGGGCGCCGAGCTCTGCGGGGTGGGCGCGACCAGCGACCCGCCGCGGCGGTCGACGTGGGCGCAGGCGGACACGGCGACGGCGGCGAGGACGCAGGCCAGGACCGTGCGGAACCGGGGCGACATCGTTCTCCAGAGCGGGGTCGTGTCCAGGACGGGGAGTGGGGCGGGGTCAGTCGCGGGGCGCTGACCCGTCCGCCGGCCGGTCTCCCGCCGGTCCGGGCTCGTCGTCGCCGCCGCGCCCCGGGGCCGGCCCGCGCCGCAACCGCCACACCAGCACGATCGCGGCCACCGCGGCGACACCGAGCAGCACGGCCGTCTGCGGCACCGCGTCGGCGACGCGACGGACCCAGACCTGCGCGGCGTACTGCTGGTCGACGTCGAACAGCCCGCCGAGGCCGCCGGTGCCGTCGGTGAGCAGGAACACCAGGCCGATGCCGACGAACAGCAGACCCGAGACCAGGGAGGTGCTGTGCGCCCGGAGCGGGCCGAGGCGCAGCTCGGTCCCGCGCAGCCAGCGCCGCCGGCCGAGCTGGAACCGGTCCCACAGCGCGGCCAGCAGGAACAGCGGGACCGCCATGCCCAGCGCGTAGACGGCCAGCAGCACCGCGCCGTAGAGCGGGTCGCCGCCGGTCGCGGAGAGGGTGAGCACGCTGCCGAGCACGGGGCCGGAGCAGAACCCGGCGAGCCCGTAGACGGCGCCGAGCGCGTACACGGAGGCCGCCGAGGCGACGCGGAACCGGCCGGCCACGCGTTGCGCCAGGCCACCGCCCACGCCGAAACCCCGGCCGAGGATCGTCATCAGTCCGAACAGGACCAGCGCGACGCCGCCGACGAGGACCACGACGTCGCGGTTCCTGGCGAGCAGCCCGCCCACGGCCGAGGCCGCGGCGCCGAGCGGGACGAGGGTGGTCGCCAGGCCCAGGTAGAACATGCCGGTGCGGGCGGCGAGCCGGACCGGGTGGTCGAAGGCGTAGGCGAAGAAGGCCGGCAGGAGCAGCGCCGAGCACGGGCTGACCAGGGCCAGCACGCCCCCGAGGAACGCGCCGAGGTAGCCGATCCCGGTCAACGCCCGCCCCGGGACCGCTCGATGAGCGCGACGAACTCGTCGAGGGGCTGGGCGCCGAGCAGCGGGAAGCCGTTGATCACGAAGGTCGGGGTGCTGCTCGCGCCGATGTCCTGGGCCTCGGCCGCGTCGGCGCGCACGCCGGCCAGCAGGGCCCGGTCGGCGAGGTCGGCCTCGAACCGGGCGAGGTCGGGCACGCCGGAGCGGCGCGCGAGGTCGAGCAGCCGCTCCTTCGGGAAGTCGCCGTGCCCGCTGCGGGGCGCCTCGGCGAAGGCCAGGTTGTGGTAGTCCCAGAACCGGCCCTGCCGGCCGGCCGCCCTCGCGGCGACGGCGGCGGCCTCAGACTCCTCGCCGAAGATCGGCATGTCCCGCCACTCGATGCGCAGCACGCCGCTGTCGACGTAGCGGCGGACCAGCTCCGGCTTGGTGTCGGTGCTGAACTTGGCGCAGAAGGGGCAGCGGTAGTCGGCGTACTCGACGAGGACCACCGGCGCGTCGACCCGGCCCACGGCGTACGGGTCGTCGGCCTTGCGGCGGGCGAGCCCCCTGGCCGGCCCCTCGGTGGCGGAGGCCGACGCGCGCGGCGTCGCGGTGGCCGCGCCCCCGCCGTCGGCGTTCCGGTCGCCGCGGCCCGCGCCCAGGTAGGCCAGCGTCACCGCGACCACCACCACGACGGCCGGCACCAGCCAGCGCAGGGTCTCCTTCCGCCCGCCCCGTGCAGCCATCGCGTCCCATCGTCGTGATCTCGAAGGTCGCCGACCACCGTACCGACGGGTGCGCAGGGCGCAACGGCTGATCGGGTCTCCGGTGATCCCGACCACGCCTACCGGCGAGTAGGCCATCCGGGGCGGAACTACCCGAACGCGCTTCACGTTTTCCGCCGGCCCCGGTTACCGTCGGCGGGGAGGTGGACGCGATGCCCGAACCCGTGGACCGTCCGCCCGCCACCCCGGTCAGACCCCCGCTCCCGGTCGGGCGCGGGTCGCTGACCAGGCGCGACGTTCTGGACGGGCACGGCTTCCTGGTCGGACGCGGCATCGCCGACATCACCGGCGAGCCCGCCGAGGTCGGCATGATGGGGTACGCGAGCCCCGGCCAGCGCACGAGCGGGATCCACCTGCGTCAGCGCTCCCGCGCCTTCGTCTTCGTCGACCGGGAGAGCGGCCAGCGGGTCGCGCTGGTGACGGTCGACCTGGCGATGGTCTTCGCCGGCGTCCGCCACGCGGTCCTCGAAGCGCTCGCGCGGCGCTTCGGCGACCGCTACGACGACGACAGCCTGCTGATCGCCGCCACCCACACGCACGCGGGCCCCGGCGGCTTCGCGCACCACACCCTCTACAACATCACGTCGCTGGGGTTCCGCCCGAGAACCTTCGACGCGATCGTCGCCGGCGTCGTCGAGTCGGTCGCGCTGGCCGACCGGGACCTCGCGCCGGCCACGGTGTCGATCGCCAGGGGCGAGCTGACCGACGCCAGCGTCAACCGCTCGCGGCGGGCCTTCGAGCGCAACCCCGCCGCGGACCGGGCGGCCTTCCCGACCGGGATCGACCCGACCACCACCGTGCTCAGGGTGGACCGGGCAGGGCGGCCGGTCGGGATGATCAACTGGTTCGCCACCCACAACACCAGCATGACGGTGCGCAACACCCTGATCAGCGGGGACAACAAGGGGTACGCGGCCTACCACTGGGAGCGCGAGGTGGCGGGGGTGGACTACCGCGCCGACGCGCCCGGCTTCGTCGCGGCCTTCGCCCAGACCAACGCGGGCGACGCCTCCCCCAACCTCCACCTCCGGCCGGGCAGCGGGCCGACCGAGGACGAGGTCGAGAACACCCGGATCATCGGGCTGCGGCAGTTCGAGGCGGCCCGCCGGCTGTGGGCGGGCCCCCGACGGCCGCTCGCCGGCGGCGTCGCGACCCGGCGGGCGAACGTGGACATGAGCGCGCTCGCGGTGCGCCCCGAGTTCACCGGCTCCGGCCGGGTCGAGCACACCGGCGCCGCCACGCTGGGCGCCAGCTTCGCGGCCGGCAGCACCGAGGACGGCGGCGGCGGGCTGCCGGTCTTCGGCGAGGGGGTGGACGCCAACCCGGCCGTCCGGGCGGTCAGCCGGCTGCTCTACCGGGCCTGCCCGGACCTGCGCCGACGGCAGGCCCCCAAGGACGTGCTGCTCACCCCCGGTCTGCTCGGCTGGACGCCGAAGGTGCTCCCGCTGCACCTGGTCCGGCTCGGGTCGCTGCACCTGGTGGGCGTCCCGCACGAGGTGACGGCCGTCGCCGGGCTCCGGCTGCGCCGGACGGTCGCCGACGCGCTCGGCGTGTCGCCGGAGGACGTGCTGGTCGCCGGCTACGCCAACTCCTACGCCGGGTACCTGACCACGCCCGAGGAGTACGACCAGCAGGACTACGAGGGCGGGCACACGATGTACGGCCGCTGGCAGCTCCCCGCCTACCAGCAGGAGTTCGCGCGGCTCGCGGCCGACCTGCTGGCCGGCCGGCCCAGCGACCGGGGGCCGGCGCTGCCGGACCGCTCCGGCGAGCAGGTCCGGCTGCGGCCGGACGTGGTGCTCGACGCCCCGCCTCCCGGCCGCCGGTTCGGCGAGGTGGTCCGGGAGCCGGCGGCGCGGTACCGCCCAGGGCAACGGGTCCGCGTCGAGTTCGTCGGCGCGCACCCCAACAACGACCTGCACCGGGGCGGCACCTACCTGGAGGTCCAGCGCAGGGAGGGCGACGGCTGGCGCACGGTGGCCGACGACGGCGACTGGTCGACCCGGTTCCGCTGGTCCCGGTGGGGCCTCGCCGCGTCGCGGATCGAGGTGAGCTGGGACGTTCCGCCGCGCGCCCGGCCGGGCGAGTACCGCGTGACCTACCACGGCGACGCGCGGGGCGTGAGCGGTCGGATCACCGCGTTCCACGGCGCCAGCCGGGTGTTCACGGTGGCCTGAGCGGCCTCGCGGCGATCGACCCCCGGACGTGGCGCGAGGGACCCCGGTTCTCGCCGAAGCCCCTCGTTGATCCACAAGGATCCGGATACGCGGGGTGAACGTCTACCGACGAAAGTAGGACATCGAACCGACGCACGTAGGTATTGCCGAGCCCAGATCGTTACTTACCGTCCTCACACCCGGTCCGAGGCCACCGGAACGGCGTATGGGGAACGAGTGAGGGCACGTTCCCGTCCGCCCGTTCCGCTCCGGCGGCGACCGCCCTGCCCGTGGCGACGCGCCGCGTCGTCCACGCCGCCGCCGGACTCGGCCCACCGGCCGCCGCGCCCACCTCTCCCGCCGGGAGCGGCGGGCAGGCGCCGGGGCGCGCCCTAACCGGGCTCGCCCCGGCGCTTGCGGTGCACCACCCAAGCGAAGTCCACGACCCCGATGACCGCCAGCGCCACCAGGACCCACCCCAGCCAGGCCAGGCCGGCGGCGAAGGCCAGCACGGCCGCGCCGACGCAGAACAGGACCCCGAAGGCGGCCAGCCACAACCGCAACGTCAGGGCGCTCAGCGCCGGGGACGCGCCGCCGACCCGGGCCGTCGGGTCGTGGTAGTCGTACAACCCGCGCCGGTAGTCCTCCCGCGTGAGCCTGCGCCTGCCCCTCGCCATGCCAGCGGGATACCCGCTCCGGCCGCGCCGCGCACGCCGAACCGGGCACGCCGAACCGCGAGGTCAGGACCGGGTCGACCACACGGACCACGATCCGCCGACGAACGGGTGACAGCCCGTCGGGGGGCCGGGGCGCGACCCCGTGGCGCCGGAGCGCCCGTCGCTCACGCAGTGGCGAGGGTGGCCGCCATCGCGATCAGGGCGGCGCCGCAGCCCCGCTCGAACAGCCGACGCGGCCGCGGCCGCGACAGCCACCCGGTGAGCAGCCGCACCGACGGCACGACCAGCACCCAGAACAACCCGAACAGGCCGATCACGGTGGCGCTCAGCACCATCGCCTGCGGCACCGGGTCGGCCGCCGGGTCCATGGCCTGCGGCACGACCGTGAGGAACAGCAGCATGACCTTGGGGTTCAGCACGTTGTTGGCCACGCCCCTGACGAAGGCCGCCCAGGGGGAGCGGACCGTCACCGGCGCGGCGGCGGACTCCTCCGGCGCGGCGCCCCTGCCGGCCTTCACGATCGAGCTGATCCCGAGGTAGACCAGGTAGGCCGCGCCCAGAACCTTGACCACGACGAACGCCGCCGGCATCGCCACGAGCACCGCCGACAGCCCGGCGGTCGCCGCGACCGCGTGCACGAGCAGACCGCTGGTGCACCCCGCCGCCGTCCACCACCCGGCGCGGCGGTCCACCACCGCGTTGCTCGTGACCAGCACGAAGTCGGGTCCCGGCACCACCAGGATCACCACGATCGCCACCAGGAACGAGCCCCAGTGGATGTCCCCCCACATCGCTTCCCACGCCTCCGCTCGTGTCGCACGCCGCGCGGGAAGGATGCGAGGGAGAACCGGCGGAACGCCGCTTCCGCCGTATCGTGAACGGATATGAGCGAGTTCGTCGAACTGGATTCGGTCGACTGGCGAATCCTGGAGGAGTTGCAGAACGACGCGTCGGTCCCGAACAAGGAGCTGGCCGCGCGGGTCGGGCTCGCGCCGTCGACCTGCCTGGACCGGGTGCGCCGGCTGCGGGCGACCGGGGTGATCACCGCCTACCGCGCCGAGATCGACCCCAGGGTGGTCGGCCTCGGCCTGGAGGCGATCGTGGCGGTGAACGTCCGCCCGCACTCGCGGGAGGTGGTCGACCCGTTCCGCACCTTCGTGCTGTCGCTGCCGGAGACCCGGGCCCTGTTCCACGTCAGCGGGCAGGCCGACTTCCTCATCCACATCGCGGTGGAGGACAGCCGGCACCTCCAGCGGTTCCTGGTGGACAAGGTCTCCAGCCGGCCCGAGGTGCGGAACCTGACCAGCTCGATCGTGCTGGAACGGGTGCGCACCAGCGCCCTCACCGTCCCGTCGGCCCGCCAGGGCGCCGCCCGCCGGCGCCGCGCCCCCCGCTGATCCCACCCCGGTCGGCAGCAGCCAGCACTGTCCGATGTGGACAGTTGGCCTGAGTCGTGTTCCCAGGAGGCGCCGGGCGGTCCGGGCGGTCAGCGGCCGACAGCGGCGGCCGGGGCCGTCCTGGCGACGACCTCGACGGCGCGGTCGATCTCGGCGGGCGTGAGGTCGGCGCGCGCGGTGAGGCGCAGGCGGGAGAACCGGTCGGGCACCGACGGCGGGCGGAAGCAGCCGACGGCGACCTCCTCGGCCCGGCAGGCCGCCGCCCAGTCCACGGCCTCCCCCGGCGAGGGCGCGCGCACCGAGACGACGGCCGCCGCCGGCTCGCTCGCCGTCAGGCCGGCCGCGCGCAGCCGGGCGGCCAGCTCGCGCGCCACGGCGCGGGCGCGGCCCGGCAGCTCGGGGCGCTCCCGCACCAGCCGGAGCGCGGCCAGCGCCCCGGCCGCGGCGGCGGGGGCCAGGCCGGTGTCGAAGATGAAGCTGCGGGCGGTGTCCACCAGGTGGTCGATCACCCGGCGGGGGCCGAGCACCGCGCCGCCCTGCGCGCCCAGGGACTTCGACAGGGTCGTGGTCACCACCACGTCCGGCGCGCCCGCGAGGCCGGCGGCCGCGACCGAGCCCCGACCGCCCTCCCCCACGACGCCCAGCCCGTGCGCGTCGTCCACCACCAGGCCGGCCCCGTGCTCCCTGGCGGCCCCGGCCAGCTCGGCCAGCGGCGCGAGGTCGCCGTCGACGGAGAACACCGCGTCGGTGACCACGAGGGCGCGGCGCCGGGTGCGGTCGGCCAGCGCCGCCCGCACCGCGGTCGGGTCGGCGTGCGGGACGACCTCGGTCTCCCCCCTGGCGAGCCGGCAGCCGTCGATCAGGGAGGCGTGGTTGGACTCGTCGGCGACCACGAGGGTGCCGGGGCCGCTCAACGCCGCCAGCGCGCCGAGGTTGGCCGCCCAGCCCGAGGAGAAGACCAGCGCGGCCTCCACCCCGCAGAACGCGGCCAGCTCGTCCTCCAGCTCGGCGTGCAGCTCGGTGGAGCCGGTGACGAGCCGGGACCCGGTGGCCCCCGCGCCCCAGCGGTGGGCGGCGTCGGCGGCGGCCGCGCGGACCAGCGGGTGCCGGGCGAGGCCGAGGTAGTCGTTGCTGGCCAGGTCCAGCGCGCCGGTGGTCGCGGCGCGGGGGCGCAGCCGCCGGGTGAGGCCGGCGCGGGCCCTGGCCGCCGACCGCACGTCGAGCCAGTCGAAGACGCCGGCCGGGTCGGCGGGGGGCCTGGTCGCGGTCACGCCCGGCAGTCTCGCACCCCACGAAGTCGCCGTGGCGTGTCGGGTGTCACGGCCGGAGCCGCCGGGGACCGGGTTACCGTCCCTGCCGTGCGGACCACGGAGCTGGCTGTCGATCTCTTCGGCGACGACTACGTCCGCGACCCGCACCCGACCCTGCGCGCGCTGCGGGAGCGGTCTGCGGCGCACCACGACCCGACCACGGGGCTGTGGCTGGTCAGCCGGCACGCGGACGTCCGCGAGGTCCTGCTCGACGCCGAGACCTACCACCCGGACAACGCGCTGACCGCGGTCACGCCGCTGCCGATCCGGGCGCTGCGGGTGCTCGCCCGCGCCGGCTTCGCCCTGCCGCCCACGCTCGCCAACAACGGCACCCCCACCCACCCCGGACTGCGCCGCCTGGTCACGCGGTTCTTCACCGCGCGCCGCGTCGCCGAGGCGGTGCCGCTGGTCGAGCGGCTCGCCGACGAGCACGTCGCGGTCGCCGAGGCCGAGCTCGCCGCGACCGGCCGGACCGACCTCGTCGCCGCCGTCGCCCGCGACCTGCCGTGCCGGCTGCTGCTGGCGATGCTCGGCCTGCCCGACGTGGACGTGCCGACGCTCAAGGGGTGGAGCACCGCCTCGCTGGAGCTGTTCTGGGGCAACCCCGGGCCCGACCGGCAGGAGGAGCTGGCGCGGTCGGCCGGCGAGTTCCACCGCTGGCTCGCCGACCAGGTGCGCGCCGCCCGCCCGGACGGCGAGGACCTGTTCTCCGCGCTGGTGGCGCACCGCCGGCCCGACGGCGAGCCGCTCGACGTCGACGAGGCCGTCGGCGTCTGCTACTTCCTGCTGATCGCCGGGCAGGAGACCACGACCCAACTGCTGTCCACCGCGCTGCGCCGGCTGGTCGCCCGCCCCGAGCTGTGGCGGCGGCTGGCCGACGACGCCGAGCTGACCGCCGCCTGCGTGGAGGAGATCCTGCGGCACGAGCCGCCGCTGCCGACCTGGCGGCGGGTCGCGGCGCGGCCCGCCCGGCTGGGCGGGGTGGACCTGCCGGGCGGCGCGCACCTGCTGCTGATGCTCAACAGCGCCAACACCGACCCGGACGCGTACGCGGAGCCGGAGCGGTTCTGCCCCGGCCGCGCGGAGGGCCGCCGGCACCTGGCCTTCGGCCTCGGCCGGCACCTGTGCCTGGGCGCCGAGCTGGCCAGGACCGAGGCGGCGGTCGTCCTGCGGACCGCCGCCGCCCGGCTGCCCGACGTCCGGCTGGTCGAGGCCGACCCGCCCATGCTCGACCTGCTGTCGTTCCGCGCTCCGCTGCGGGTGCTCGTCGCCAGGGACTGACCGCGCCGGCGGCGAACGGCCGTTGACCACGCCCGACGTGGTCCACACTGGAGCCCGTGGTTGCGCTGCGGCGAGTGCTGGAGTCGGTGGGGCCGCCGCTGGCCACGGTGCTGGTCGAGCCGGCGGACCTGGACGCCCCGGTCGGCGATCTGGTGATCGCCGAACCGGGGGTCGCCCCCGAGGCGCACCCCGGCGACCTCGTGCTCGGCGTCGCGGTCACCGCGGTCGAGCAGGCCACCCGCCTGGTGGAGCAGTGCGCCACCGCCGGCGCGCTCGTGCTCAAGGAGCCGGTCTGCGCCGACGAGTCGGTGCGCAGGGCCGCCGCCGACGCCGGCCTCGGCCTGCTGTCGGTCACCCGGCGGGCGGCGTGGACCCAGGTGCTGTGGCTGCTGCGCTCGGTGCTGGACCTGGAGTCCACGGCCGCGCCCGACCTGTCCGGCGGCGGCGAGTTCAGCGACCTGTTCACGCTGGCCGACGCGATCGCCGCGGTGATCGACGCGCCGGTGACGATCGAGGACGCGGGCTCCCGCGTGCTGGCCTACTCCTCCCGGCAGGACCGGGCCGACCCGGCGCGGGTGGCCACGATCATCGGCCGCCGGGTGCCGGACGCCACGCTCCAGCAGTTCCGGCGGCGGGGCGTGCTGCGCGAGGTGGGCAAGGGGGCCGAGCCGGTGTTCGTGCCCAGCCTGGAGGACGGCACCCTGCCCCGGCTGATCATGCCGGTGAAGGTCGGCGCCGAGCTGCTGGGCTCGATCTGGGCGGTGGTGCCGGGCCCGGTGTCCGCCGAGCGCGCCGCCGCGTTCGCCGACACCGCCGCCGTGGTCGCGCTGCACCTGCTGCGGTTGCGGGCCGGCACCGACGTGGAGCGGCGGCTCCTGCGCGACCTCGTCGCCACCGTCCTGCACGGCTCCGGCGACGTGGCCTCGGCCGCGGCCCGGCTCGGGCTGCGCGCCGTCCCGCACCGCGTCGTCGCGTTCGGCCTGCGCAGGACCGTCGACGGCGAGTCCGCGCCGGAGCGGGCCGAGGCGCTGCGGCTGGCCCTGTGGGAACGGCTGCGCTCGGCCAGCGGCCTGCCGGCGCGGACCCCGCTGGCCGAGGTCGGCGGCGCCGTCTACGCGGTGGTCGAGTGCGACCAGCCCACCGACGTCGTCCCCCGGTGGGAGTGGCTCTCGCGGGCGCTGGCCGAGCTCGCCCCCGGGGTCCAGGTGATCGCCGGGATCAGCGCGCCGGCCGCCGGGTTCGGCGACCTGGCCAGGGCCAGGACCCAGGCCGACGAGGTGCACGCCCTGCTGCACTCGTCGCCGGGGCTGGGGCGGTGGGCCCGGTTCGAGGAGGTCTGGGCCCGGCTCGTGGTGCGCCGCGTCGCCGGCTCGGACGCCCTGGCCGAGCTGCTGGAGTCCGGGCCGGTGCGGCTGCTGCGGGACCACGACGCCGCGCACGGCACCCGGTACGTGGAGACGCTGGCCGTCTGGCTGACCCACGCCGGCGACCAGGCCGCCGTGGCGCGCCGGCTGCACGTGCACCGCAACACCCTGCGCTACCGGATGCGGCGGATCGCCGAGATCGCCCCGGCCCGGCTGGACGACCCGGACGTGCGGCTGGCGCTCCAGCTCCAGCTCGTCGCGCTGGGCGCGGGGCGCTGAACCCGCCGACCCGGCCCGCCCCGGTCCAGGCCGCTGACCGGCGCACCTGTGCACGCTGCACCAACGCCTCCGGGCAGCTTGGTGCGGTCACGCCGATGACACCTGTTCGGAGCAGGACCGACCATCGGCTGCCAACAGCGTTGTCCCCCGAGGAGTCCGTGATGAAGGTCGGCGTCCCCCGCGAAGTCAAGAACCACGAGTACCGGGTGGCCATCACCCCGGCCGGCGTGCTCGAGTTCGTGCGCAACGGCCACGAGGTGTACGTCGAGCAGGGCGCCGGCCTGGGCTCGTCGATCACCGACGCCGAGTACGTCGCCGCCGGCGCGCGGATCCTGCCCACCGCCGACGAGGTGTGGGCGACCGCGGACCTGATCCTCAAGGTCAAGGAGCCGATCGCCGAGGAGTACGGCCGGATGCGCGCCGGCCAGACCCTGTTCACCTACCTCCACCTCGCCGCGTCCCGCGAGTGCACCGACGCGCTGCTGGAGCGCAAGGTCACCGGCATCGCCTACGAGACGGTGCAGCTGCCCAACCGCGCGCTGCCGCTGCTCGCCCCGATGAGCGAGGTCGCCGGCCGGCTGGCGACCCAGGTCGGCGGCGAGACCCTGATGAAGTCCCGCGGCGGCCGGGGCGTGCTGCTCGGCGGCGTGCCCGGCGTGCACCCCGCCAAGGTCACCATCCTCGGCGCCGGCGTCTCCGGCATGAACGCCGCGATGATCGCCGTCGGCATGGGCGCCGACGTGACCGTGCTGGACCTGTCGGTGGACAAGCTGCGCGCCGCCGACGCCCAGTACCAGGGCCGGCTGCGCACCGTCGCGTCCAACTCGTTCGAGGTCGAGCAGGCCGTGCTGGAGGCCGACCTGGTGATCGGCGCCGTGCTGGTGCCGGGCGCCAAGGCGCCGAAGCTGGTGAGCAACGACCTGGTCAAGCGGATGAAGCCGGGCAGCGTGCTCGTCGACATCGCCATCGACCAGGGCGGCTGCTTCGAGGACTCGCGGCCCACCACGCACGCCGAGCCGACCTTCGCCGTGCACGACACCGTGTTCTACTGCGTGGCCAACATGCCGGGCGCGGTGCCCCGCACCTCGACCTTCGCGCTGACCAACGTCACGCTGCCCTACGCCATCGCCCTGGCGAACAAGGGCTGGCGCGACGCCCTGCGCGACGACCAGGCGCTGGCCCTGGGCCTCAACACCCACGACGGCGTGCTCACCAACGCCCCCGTCGCCGAGGCGCACGGCCTGCCGCTGACCACCGTCGAGGACGTCCTCGCCGGCTGAGTCCGCGCCGCCGCACCACCCGAACGGGGCCAGCGCCACGGCGTTGGCCCCGTTCGGCGTTCTGCCCTCCGTCAGCGGCGCTTCACGTCCCGCCGGAGCGGCGCGTCCGCGTCCGCCCTCGGGGCGGGCAGCCGCACCGGGAGACGCCGGGGCGGCCTGGTGAGGTACGGGTGGCACACGGCGGCCACCACGAGTAGCGGGGCCGACAACGGCACCAGCACGGTGAGGGCCGCCGCACGCGCACCGGCGACGAAGACGTCCCTGGGCAACAACCTGGCCCTGCGCACCACCGGCCGCCGGCGCAGCGGCACCGAGAGCGCCAGCAGCACGCCGACCACCACCGCGAAGCCGAGCCCCGCACTGCGCGCGGCGGCCTGGTAGCCGAGGGCGTCGGCCACCGTCAGCAGCAGCACCCAGCCAACGACGGCCGGAAGCACCCGCCGGCGGGCCGTGGCGGCCCACAGGACGCCCGCAGCCCACGCGGCCACTCCCACGACGGTCCGGCGGTGGGGCGCCGCCAACCAGGCCCTGGTCCCGTCGAGCCACGCGCCCGGCAGATCGGCCCAGGTCAGCCCGGCCCGCAGGACACCGAGCGGGCTGCGCGCGTCGCCGGCCTGGTCCACCAGCCAGCACAGCCAGAGCACCGAGAGCAGGCCGGCCACGGCGAGCTGCCACCGGGGCGCGGAGCGGGCGTCGCGGGCGAGCTCGATCCACTCCGCCCAACCCAGTTCAACCCGGCCCGGTTCGACCCGGCCCCGCCGCCCGGACCACCCCACGCGCCACCCCCGACCGCATCGCCGCCGGAACCCCGGCGACCACTCGTCGCAGTCTGCCGGTCACCCAGGGGATCGGCACGGCGGCGACAGAGTGACGAAGGAGCGCCGCGCGACACCAGGTGCCCCGAGGAACCAGAGGAGCCCGAGGAACCACCCTCACGGCGCCGGGGTAGGTGCGGGGTTGCCGCGCCGGTCAGCTCCGGCGGCGCAGCGCCGCGCGAATTCTCGGCGAGGCCAGCAGCGCGCCGCCGCCAAGCAGCAACACCCCGCCGACCGCGACCAGCCAGCCGCCGTCGAACCCGGTCGACGCCAGGTCGCCGGGCTCCTTCGGCGCGGGGTCCTTCGCGGCCGGGGCCGCCTGGGCCGGGGAGGACGGCGGGCCGGGGTCGATCCGGCCCTGGGCGGAGCCGCCGGCGGCGCCGGGGGTGACCGCGGGGGGCGGCGACGTGGTCCGCGCCGGCGCGGGGGTGACCACCCGGCTCCTCGGCGCCGGCGCGACGGGTGTCGGGACGACGGCGCCGGAGGTCGGGGGGACGCCGGTGGGCGGGGCGGTCCGCTGCGCGCAGGCGAACCAGTGGCTGATCTGGGCCGGCTTGCCGCTCGGGTTGACCGGGGCGTGCAGGCCCCGCCACGGCAGCGGGCCCAGCGCCGACGGCAGGTAGCTGTTGTAGGCCGGGCCGCCCTTGACCACGACCCCGGTCACCGTGAGGCCCTCGGGGAGGCTGGTGACGTCGAGGGAGGCGCGGGACTCGTCCACGGTGTGGCCCAGGTCCACCAGCTCGCCGGCGAGGCTCACGTCGGAGCACTTGACGGCGTTGCCGGACGAGGCGACCGCGCGCGGGTCGCCGGAGGCGGGGGGTTCCTCCCGGCCGGCGGCCGCGGCCGTGCCGGCGGGGACCAGCGCGGCGAGCACGAGACCGGCCGCGCCCAGCGCGCGGCCGAGGACGGACAGCACGGGGCGGTGCTGCATGCGACGAACTCCAGGGGTCGGGGGAGGAGATCCGGCGGGATCCCGGGGAAGCTTTCCAACCCGCTAATGAGCGACGTCGCGGAAGGGTGCGGGCGGTGATCTCTTCGTTGCCGCTTCGTTAGTTCGGATGGCGCACTCGCCCGGCCACCGCGGGGTGGCCGGGCGAGGTCGGGCCGGCGGCGGTGGCCCGGGGGGAGGCGCTCCCCCTGGCCACCAACCCGCGTCAGGCGCTCGGCTGCTCCGTCCGCTGCCCCTCCTGCGGTGGGGCCCCGGCCCCGTCCTGCTCCTGCGCGGGGGCGGGCTTGCGGCCCAGGCGCTCGGCGAGCTTGTTCACGATCTCGTCAGCCTGCTTGGCGTTGTCGTCGCCCAGCACCTCCCGGATCACCGCCGCGAGGTCCGGCTTGAGCGCCTCCGCCACGGCCTTCGGGTCCACCGCCCGCAGCTCGGCGACCAGCCGGCCGATGCTCTTGCCGCCGGAGATGGCGTAGGCGTCGCCGAGCACGGCGTTGCTCTCCAGCGTCTTCGCCCTGGTCTCCGCGCTGATCTTCTCGGTCTCCCGCAGGTAGTCCACGATGTTGCGGTTCTGACCGTCCACAAGGGACTCGAAGCGGTTGTTGAAAACGAAGTCGCGGATCGCGTTGTAGGCGTCCTCGTAGCTCACGTCGTCCTCCGAACCCGTGATGTCCTGCAGTGCCCGCATCGCGCGGTTCATGTCCACGTCGCCGGCGACCCCGGCCACCCGCCCGTGCCGCGTGTACTGGTGCATGACCACCCGGGGCGACTTGTAGCCCGGGTCACCGGGGGAGCGGTCGTAGTGCGCCACCCACCACCGGATGTCGGTGGCGTTGGCCCACCCCTCGCCGAGGTGGCCGTTGATGTAGGAGGTCGAGGCGTAGACCAGCACCGGGTGCCGGCCCAACCGCTCCCGGACCCGCGCCACGAACGCCGTGCACCAGTCGGCGACGCGCGGCGCGGCCTCCTCGATGTCCAGGCAGGGCGGCAGCAGCCCGGGACCGCTGGCGCCCAGCCGGAGCACCTCCCTGACGTAGTAGTCGGCCTCGGCCTGCGGCGAGTTGCCGTAGTCCGGACGGCCGTAGTGGTAGACGCCGACCACCAGTCCCGCGTCCCGCGCGCCTCGGAACTGCGCGTCACGGACGGGGTTCAGGTAACCGGTGCCCTCCGTTGTCTTGACGTAGGCGAACTCGACGCCGGCTCTGCGGACCGCACCCCAGTCCGGTTCGCCCTGCCACGAGGACACATCGACGCCCGTGGTCACGGGCCCCACCTCCCCCTGTAAGTCGGGTTGCCCGGCCGCGTGCCGCGAGTCTGCACCCGTATTCGGCGACGCTCGCAACGAATACCGAGAATTCCGTCAGACGGCCCATCGGTGTAGCACGGACAGCCGACCACACCGAGGCGACAGAAAGGTGGCGGCCGAACGAAGAACGGGAGACCGACCGGCGACGGCCCCTTTGTCCACTCAGGACTTCTCGGCCGTTCGGCGGTCACCGGAACGGCCGATCGGCGCACTCAGTTGTTCGCGACGAACTTCCGCGCCAGCTCCCTGCCCAACCGGTCGGCGGCGCCCGAGTCCTCGACAGGTTCGGCCTTCCCGCCGCCGTTGAAGACGATGTAGGTCACCCCGGAGCCGACTCCCCCGGTCCTCGGGTCCGGATTGACGCCCAACTTCTTCGCCAGCGCGTAGGACGCCTCGCCGATGATGCTCTTCGGGCCGACGTCCCCGATGACGCCGTAGACCACCTTGTCCTTGTGGACCACCGCGCCGACGGTGCCGCAACCGATCCCGCTTTCCTTGTAGCTCCACCGACTGCTCACGCCGGGCACGACGATGTAGGGCAGCCTGCTGGCGACCAGCGGTCGGCCGTCGGACCGCACGCAGGCGGTCTGGGGCTGGAACGACGGGTCGGTCCTCCCGTTGCACTCGGCGGTGGCCTGCCCGTCGCAGTCGATGTCCATGTCGGCCTTCCAGAACACCGCGCCCTTCTTGCCGCACACCGGGATGTCGGCCGTGCCGCCGGCATCCTTGGCGTACTTGCCTTGGGAGATCTGCTCGCAGCCGTTCACCTTGGCCAGCAACTCCCGCGCGGTCGGGCCGTTGGCCACCGCACCGCCGGATTCCGTCACCGGACCCACGGCCGCGGCCGGCGTCATCGACAGGACCAGAGCGGACATCGCCACCAGTCCGGACACGAGCACGGAACGCACGCGCATTCGCCACCTCCGTGAAGCCGGAAGGATCTGTTCCGAGCGGGAACGGTGCCGGGCCACCCCGGTGTGGTCAACAACACCGGAGGAAATTCGATGCGAGCACGTCGGCCGCCCGGTTTCCCCGCTCCACGACGAAATCCCGCGCCGAGTTATACGCCCGCGCTCGACCGCCAATACTCCGATTGCCTGCCAGGGGGGCGGCGGAACGCGATCACGGACGCGCGCGGCGGCGAACACGAGCAGTGAAGCCGAAGAAAGCAGCCAACCGGCGGGGCCAGCACATCCGGAAGAACGGAAACCAACCCTCGGACACGGGGCGGCCACCGGGAGAGGTGAGGAGCGAAGGGGCCCACGATCTCGCGAACCCGCGCCCGCCCGACGAGTGGGGCAGGTGGGACTTGAACCCACGACCTGACGGATTATGAGTCCGCTGCTCTGACCGGCTGAGCTACTGCCCCGAAAAACGCGGTGGGGCCGGTCCTCCGGACCGGCCCCACCGCCTCACGCGCTCCTCCGGTTGGACTCGAACCAACAACCCTTCGGTTAACAGCCGAATGCTCTGCCAATTGAGCTACGGAGGACCGTTCTTCGGTTTTCGCCGAGCGCCGCCCGACAGGAAGTAACTCTAGCGCATGCCGAAGGGTGCTCGCGCACACCCCCCTGCGGGGCGGGTCCGCCTGCGGGAGGATGGGCCGGGGAGCACGCAGTCCACCCGAGACCCGAGATCGCCCGAGGAGTGTCGTCATGAAGGGGTTCCTGCTCGGCGTTGCCGCAGGTTACGTGCTTGGCGCGCGGGCCGGACGGGAGCGTTACGAGCAGATCGCCAGCACGTACCGCCGGTTCGTCGACCACCCGACGGTCCAGGGACTGGCCGGCGTCGTCCGAGCGAAGGTGAGTGAGATCACAGGTTCGAGGTGGTCCGCGGCGGGTACGCGGCGTCAGCCGCCACCGCCCCGGTCCGCCCAGCGGCCGCCGGTGCAGCACCTGAGCGGTGTGGACCGGCCGTAGCAGAACGAGCCGGAACGCCGGTGGCCCGCCCCGAGATCGACTGGGGCGGGCCACCGGCGTTTCGCACGTGCCGCAATCGGTCTAGCGGCGCCCAACGGCGTCCAGCGGCGTTCAGCGCTTGTGGGCGACCGCGAAGACCCGTCGGAACGGCACCCAGGTGATCCCGTCGGCCTGACGCGGGTACGCCGCGCGCAACCGGGGCGCCAGTTCGGCGCGGAACCGCTCCCAACGCTCTCCGCCGCCCAGACGGGCGCGCACCGGACGCAGGGCGGTGCCGCTCACCCACTCCAGCACCGGGTCCTCGCCGGCGAGCTGGTGCGCGTAGGTCGTCTCCCACGCGTCGACCTCGCAGCCGGACTCGGCGAACACCTGGGCGTAGCCGGTCGGGTCGAGCACGCAGCCGGGCCGCAGCAGGTGGACCCCGTCCAGCTCACCGCGCCAGTGCTCGGCGTCGGCGAGCTCGACGAGCGCGTGGTGCGAGGGAGCCCGGAAGTTGCCGGGGACCTGCATGGCGAACCAGGCGCCGCTGGGCAGGGCGGCCAGCCACCGCCGGATCAGCTCGACGTGCTCGGGCACCCACTGGAGCACCGCGCTGGTGACCACCACGTCGGTGTCCGGCTCGGGCGTCCAGTCCCGCACGTCCGCGACCCGCGCGTCCACCCCGTGCGCCCTGGCCTTCGCCACCATCTCCGGGGAGGAGTCGAACGCCTCGACGACCGCGGTGGGGAATCGTTCGATCAGCAGTCTGGTCAGGTTCCCCGCGCCGCAGCCAAGGTCCACCACCCGCCGGGGGTCCTTGGCCGCGACCCGCGCGACCAGGTCGTGGAACGGCCGGCCCCGGTAGTCGGCGAAGGTGAGGTAGACGTCGGGATCCCACATGGAGTTGCCTCCCCAGGCTCCTCTAAAACAGTACGACCGTACGGTATGGGAAGCGGGCTTGTCGATCAAGCCACATCACACCAGGGGGCGAGGCCCCTCGACAGTCCCCTGATGCCATACGTAGGCGTGCGGTAGGTCCTCAGGGCCGGATTTCACGCAGTTGGCGGAGCCGCTGCGCCACTTCGGCCGCCGTGTCGACGAGGACCACCCGATCGGCTCCCGGGTCCGGCCGCACCTGGAGCACGACCCCGTCCCGGCCCGGCACGCGCCGCTGCACGAACCACGCGCCCCCGCCGGGGAACTCCTGCCGGTGCCGCGACCTGATCGACCCCGTCACCCTGGTGTGCACGACCTCGGGCAGCCGACCGGGCTCGGGCAGCGCGAACCGCCGCGCCGGCCGGTCGGCCAGCACCACCGCCTCGCCGGCCGGCTCGACCTCGTCCGCCTCGACCAGGGTGAGCGCCCCCTCGCCCCAGGTCGCCTTGCTGACCAGGTGCCAGCCGACCCGCCGCGTCGTCTCCCCCTCCGGCAGCCACAGCCCGAGCGAGGTCGCCACGAGGTGACCGCCGTCGCGGACCCCGGCCACGGCGAGCACGTTCTCCTCCGCGGCCAGCGCGCCGGCGAAGCCCTCGGGCAGCTGTCCCGCGCCGGACAGCCGGGCCCACAACCGACGCAGCCGCCCCATCAGTCCATCCCGCCCATCGCCTGCTCTCGCAGGACCTTGTGGTACTGCTCCAACGCCACCAGGTCGCCGAACTGCGCGTGGTACTCGTCAGCGTGCTCCAGCGGCGACAGGCGCTGCAACCGCGACTTGATCTCCGCGACCTGCCGGGCCACCATCCCGGCCTGCAGGCCGGCGAGCACCCCCGAGACGTAGCGGGTGTCCTCCTCCGACTTGACCTGCAGCGGCTCGACGGCCAGTTCGGTCAGCAGCGAGCGCACCACCGCGGCGTCGCAGTGCTGACCCACGGCGTCGACGAACGAGGAACCGGCGAGCCCCGCGGACGTGCCGCCCGCCGCGAGCACCGCGCGGTGCAGCGCCTGGTAGGCGGGCTGGGTGAACGCCTCCTCCGGGATCGCGTCGTACATCGGCCCGGTCAGCCCCGGGAGCTGCAACGCGACCTTGAGCGCCTCCCGCTCCACCCGCAGCCTCGGCTCCCGGGGGTCCGGCCGCGGCGGACCCCCCACCTCGACCGCCAACGCGCCCTGGTTCGGGTCGGCCGGGGCCGGGCGCCGGGTCCGCCGCGCGGGCGTCCCGGTCGGCGCGCCGGCCTCCTCGCGCACCCGGCGCACCACCGTCGACTCGTCCGGCCACCCGACCCAGTAGGCGAGCTTGGTGGCGTAGCCGTCCCGGCGGGCGCGGTCCTTGATCTGGGCGACCAGCGGGACCGTGCGCTTGAGCGCCGCCACCTGGCCGTCGACCGAGTCCAGGTCGTACTCCTCCAGCAGGCTGCGGATGGCGAACTCGAACAGCGGCTGCCGGCGGGCCACCAGGTCCTGCACGGCCGCGTCGCCCTTGTTCTGCCGCAGCTCGCAGGGGTCCATCCCGTCCGGCGCGACCGCGACGTAGGTCTGCGCGGCGAACTCCTGCTCCCCCTCGAACGCCTTCATGGCCGCCTTCTGCCCGGCCGCGTCCCCGTCGAAGGTGAAGATCACCTCGCCGCGCAGGGCGTCGTCGTCCATGAGCAGCCGGCGCAGCAGCACGACGTGCTCCTCGCCGAAGGCCGTGCCGCAGGAGGCGACCGCGGTGGGCACCCCGGCCAGGTGCATGGCCATGACGTCGGTGTAGCCCTCGACGACGACCGCCTGCCGCCGCTTCGAGATCTCCCGCTTGGCGCGGTCGAGGCCGAACAGCACCTGCGACTTCTTGTAGACCGGGGTCTCCGGCGTGTTGACGTACTTGGCCTCGATCGGGTCGTCCGGGAAGATCCGCCGGGCGCCGAAGCCCACCACGTCGCCGCCCAGGTCCCTGATCGGCCACAGCAGCCGGCGGTGGAACCGGTCGATCGGTCCCTGGCGGCCCGACCGGGACAGCCCGGCCCGCTCCAGCTCCGCGAACTCGAAGCCGCGGCCCTGCAGGTACCTGGTCAGCCGGTCCCACCCGGAGGGGGCGAAGCCGCAGCCGAAGCTGGCCGCGGCCGCCTCGTCGAAGCCGCGCTGGGCCAGGAACTCCCGCGCCGGCAGCGCCTCGGGCGAGCGCAGCTGCTCGGCGTAGAACTCCGCGGCGGCGCGCAGCGCCTCCACCAGGCGGGAGCGGGTGCCCCGGTCCCGCTGCACGCTGGGACCGCCGCCCTCATAGGTCAGCTGGAGCCCGGCCTGCTCGGCGAGCCGCTCGACCGCCTCCCGGAACTCCAGGTGCTCCATCTTCATGACGAAGGCGATGACGTCGCCGCCCTCGCCGCAGCCGAAGCAGTGGAAGGTGCCGTGGCTGGGCCGCACGTTGAACGACGGGGTCTTCTCGTCGTGGAACGGGCACAGGCCCTTGAGCGCGCCGCCGCCGGCCCGCCGCAGGGCGACGTACTCCCCCACCACCTCGTCGATCCGGTTCCGCTCCCGTACCGCGGCGATGTCGCTCTCCCGGATCCTCCCTGCCACGGACCCGAGTCTAGTGACCCGCCGGAGGTGACCTCGCGCTCACCGGCAGGCGGCCGGCCGGGATGTGCTTTGCTGATCGCCATGCCCGTCCCCGACGACCTCCTCGCCACCCGCTTCACCGAGCACCGGTCCCACCTGCTCGGGGTGGCCTACCGGCTCACCGGGCTGCTGGCCGACGCCGAGGACGCGGTGCAGGAGGCGTGGCTGCGGCTGTCCCGGCTGGACGGGGCCAGCCGGGAGGGCATCGAGGACCTGCGCGCGTGGCTGACCACCGTGGTCGGCCGGATCTGCCTGGACCGGCTGCGCTCGGCGGCGTCGCGGCGGGAGCGCTACGTCGGCCCGTGGCTGCCCGAGCCCGTGGTGACGCCGATCGGCGGAGCGCCGGGCGAGGACCCGCTGGACGTGGTCGTCCGCGACGACGGCGTGCGGATGGCGGCGCTGGCCGTGCTGCACCGGCTCACCCCGGAGCAACGGGTGGCGTTCGTGCTGCACGACGGCCTGGGGCTGCCGTTCGCGGAGATCGCCGAGGTGCTGGGCTGCTCGGTGGCGGCCGCCCGGCAGCACGCCTCGCGCGGGCGCAGGGCCGTCGCCGACGGCGACCCGCCGCCCAGGACCGCCCTGGCCGAGCAGCAGCAGGTCGTCGAGACGTTCCTCACCGCGCTGTCCACCGGCGACGTGCCGCTCATGGTGCGGCTGCTGCACCCGGACGTGGTGGTCACCGGCGACGGCGGCGGGCGGATCCGCACGACGCTGCGCACGGTCGCCGGGGCGGAGAAGGTCGCGCGCTTCGCGCTCGGGCTGTGGCGGCGCTACTACAGCGAGGCCGCCTTCGCCGAGGCGCGCCCGGTGCTGGTCAACGGCGACTTCGGGCTGGTCGTCCCGCCCAGCCTCGACGCGGAGGGCCGGGAGACCGCGGCCCGCCGGGTCCTCACCTTCGCGGTGCGGGACGGCCGGTTGGCCGCGGTCTTCGACGTGGCGAACCCGGACAAGCTCACCCGCGTGCCGTGGTAGCCGGCGCGTCGGCCGGCACCGCCGCCGCTCCGGCTCCGCGACCCGCTCGTCGGTGCCGAGGCCGCGCCGGGGTCAACCGGTAGACGAGCCGGGTCGCTCAGTCGGCCTGGCGGGTGGGCACTCCGGGGACGCGCTGCACCACGTCCTCCTCGCGGCGGGCCCGCCGGGCGCGGAGCCTTCACCGGGAGGACAACACGATCCCCGGAGGACGCGGCAGAGCGCGGTGATCAGCCGCCGGCCGGGTCGGTCACCCTGGCCAGGAACAGCACGACGCCGGTGTCCCGGTGCCGGACGAGCAGCAGGAACGGGCGGTCGACCCGCACCACGACCGGCTCCTCCGGCTCCGCCAGCGACAGCGGGGCGAAGGTCACGGCGGTGGCCGCCGCCCCCTCCAGGCCCCGCTCGTCGAGCCGGAGCACGGCCTCGTGCGCCGCCGACCCCACGCGCAACGGCGGCTCGACGCTGATCCCCGACAGGTCGGCCGCCGCACCGAAGGCGGCGCGCACGCCGAGCGCCGCCAGGGCCTGCTCCAGCCGGAACGCCGCGCGCACCCGCGTGACGGGGAGGTGGAGTTCGACCTCGCGTCCCGCGACCGCGGCGAGGAGCGCGCCGAGGTGGCGCGCGTCGAGCCCGCGCTCGGCCTCGGCGAGATCACCGTCCGGGAGCAGGACGTCGACGTCCACTCCGCCGTCGGCCGGCAGGCGCACGACGGTCCAGCCCCGGGTCGCCGTGTGCCCCATCCGGTGGGTCTGGCGCATCGTCGGGACCTCGTGCGTGCCGCGCGGTGTGTGGAACAGCGCAGGCGTGGTGTCGCCCCGGCTGAAGGCGTGCCGCCATCCCGCGCGGAGGTACAGCGCGTTGACCAGCGCCGCGAGGGTGTTGGCGTGGACGGCTCCGGGGCGCAGCAGCTCGGGGACCAGCCCCCGGGTCGTCTCCGCGACGGCACTGTTGATCTTCTGGCGGGCGGGCTCGGGATCGGGGCGGAACGCGGCCGTCCGGACCGCGCCGGCGGGCCAGCGCCGCAGTTCCTCGACGAAGGCCGGCTCGACGTGGACGCTTTCGTCGGTCCAGAGGGTGTTGGCCACCGCGAGCACCGGCCGCTCGTCCGCGAAGCTCTCGGCGAGCGTCGTGGCCGAAGCGAGAAGACGGGCGTGGGCCGCCAGCTCGCCGTCCGGGGCGCCGGTGAGCGCCGTCGCCAGTTCGGCCCTGGTCTGCGCACGGGCGCCGGACGCGAGGAGGCCGAGCGCGCTGGCCAGTGAGAGCGGGGAGAGGCAGCTCTCCCGCGTGGCGTCGGGGTTCAGCGCCCGGTGCGCCGCGAGGGCGAACGCCAGGTGCTCGCCGAGAGCTCGGGAGGTCACCGTGTCGTCGCCGGTGTCAGCGGCGCGCGTCCGGCAACGTGGCGACCCGGGGCGGAGAGGGCGGAGTCGCCGCTCCCGCGCCGCTGACGGGACCGTGCGGTCGGGGGCGTCGGGGTTCCCGCACGCCCGAGCCGCCCTCGCCCAGGCCACCTCGCCGACCGTCGCCGTAGCCCCGCTCGCGTGCGCCGACCCCGGCAGGGACGCGCTTGCGGCCTAACCGTCGTATCCACGCTCGAATGCCCATGGCCCGAGTGTGCCACCGATCACGCGTGGCCCGGTCCGGCATTCACCGTCAGCGGACGCTCGTCGGCGGCCACCCGTCAGCGGACGCCCGTCAGCCGCGCGTGCCATTCCAGCGCCTGCGCGTCCGTCAGGAGGGCGGCCTGGTCGATGACGACGCGCAGCCGGTCGGCGTCCGAGGTCGCCGCGTGCCAGGCGGGGTGGAAGAGCGGGTCCAGCGCGTCCGGCGCGCGGTCGGCCAGCGCCGCGACGAGCTCGGCGAGCTGCTCGCGCTGGGTCCGCTGCATCGCCAACCGGCGCGGGTCGCTCATCACGTACCGCAGGGCCATCGCCTTGAGCACCGCCACCTCGGCGGCGACGCGCGGCAGCACGACGAGGTCGGCGGTGTACCGGCGCAACGGACCGTCGCCGTGGCTGCGCCGGGTCCCGGTCACGGCGGCCGCCGCGAACCGGCCGACCAGCTCGCTGGTGAGGCGCTTCAACGCGACCTGGGCGGCGAACGAGCCGTCGTGGTCGCGCGCGACGAGCTCGGCGACGGCCGGCAGCGCCACCAGCTCGGCCGCGGCCTCGGCCAGCGCGGCCACGGGTTCGGGGCTGAAGTGCGCGGCGGCCAGCTCCGCGATCGCCGCGCGCTCGTCCCGGTCGGTCAGCGAGCGCAGCGAGATCCGGCCGGACAGCACCCCGTCCTCGACGTCGTGCACCGAGTAGGCGACGTCGTCGGCCCAGTCCATGATCTGCGCCTCCAGGCAGCGGCGGTCGCCGGGCGCGCCGGCCCGCAGCCAGGTGAAGGTCGGCAGGTCGTCCGCGTAGACGCCGTACTTGGGCTGGCCGTCCCGGCGCGGCCACGGGTACTTGGTGGCGGCGTCCAGCGAGGCGCGGGTCAGGTTGAGCCCGAGGCTGCCGCCGTCCGGGCCGAGCACCTTGGGCTCCAGGCGGGTCAGGATGCGCAGCGTCTGGGCGTTGCCCTCGAACCCGCCGCAGGGCTGGGCGATCTCGTCCAGGGCCCGTTCGCCGTTGTGCCCGAACGGCGGGTGGCCGATGTCGTGGGCCAGACCGGCGGTGTCGACGACGTCCGGGTCGCAGCCCAGCTCCTCGCCGATGCCCCTGCCGATCTGGGCGACCTCCAACGAGTGGGTGAGCCGGGTGCGCGGCACGTCGCCCTCGCCGGGACCGACGACCTGGGTCTTGCCGGCCAGCCGGCGGAGCGCCGCGCAGTGCAGCACGCGGGCCCGGTCCCTGGCGAACGGGCTGCGCCGCTCGGTGCGCGCGTCCGGCGGAGCGCCGCGCTTGGGCGGTTCGGGCAGCAACCTCGCCGCGTCGTGGTCGGAGTAGCCGGGCCTCACCCTGACGAGGGTATGTGTCCGGCCCATCGGCGGGGGCGGCCGGCGTGTCCGTGTCGTGACCTCCGGCTCGTACCCCGGGGCGGGCTCGCGGCCGACCGGTTTTGCGGCGGCGCGGCGGAGTTGTCCACATCACTCCGGTGAGCCACCGGGTGGGCGATGTGTTTTGCCGGGGTTATCCACAGGGGCGCGCCTGTGGGGTGCGGCGGGGTTGGGGTGGCCGATAGGCTGGAGCAGGGCTCGCCCCCCCCCCAGGGCGGGTGGGGGCTGACCTGGGAGAAGGGGCGCGGGAGCTCAGTCGAGGCTGGTGCTGTTGTCGCCGGCCGGGGCGTGGGTCAGCCGGTAGTAGAGCAGCGCGCCGGTTTCCCGAATGATGTAGCGGCCCTGCGTCTCCCTGGTCTGCACGATCGGGCCGTGGCGGGTCGGCGAGGTCCACGAGTCCAGGCCCGCGTCCCGCGCCATGGTGCGCGCCCGCAGCGAGTGCCACGGATCGCTGACGATCACCGCGGTCCGCCAGCCCCGGTCCCGCGCCACCGCCGCGACCGCCTTCATGCTGCCCAGGGTGTCACCGCCCTCGCCGACGGCGGTGACGTTGGCCGCCGGGACGTCGTGGTCGATCAGCCAGCGCCGGCCGGCCTCGCCCTCGGTGAAGTTGTCGCCGGGCAGCCCGCCGCCCACGGTCACGATCTGCTGGGCCACCCCCCGCCGGTAGAGCGCCCTGGCGTGCTCCAGGCGGGCCTCCAGCACCGGCGTGGGCCGGCCGTTGTACTGCGCGGCGCCGAGCACGACCACGATGTCCGCCTTGCTCCGGTCCTCGGTCCTGGCCACCTGCCACACCCGGAAGGCGGTGCCCCCGACGACGAGCGCCGCCACCAACGCGGCGCCGAAGAGCACGCGCAGCAGCATCCGACGCAAGATCAACGGACGAGAAGGGCCGGTACCGGTCACAGCGCGCATCGTTCCAGACCCGATCCGCGTTCCCCGTCCCCGCCCCGGTGCGTCACCGCCCCGAGGGGGGCCGCCGCCCTCCGGACAGGCGGGGAGGCGAGCCGGGCGCGGACCAGAAGGCCGACACACGGGGGCTTTTCGGGGGTGGGGGGAGGATGGTGGGGTGGCGAACGTGGAGGACACAGCTGTGACCGAGCGCGAGGACGTGACGGACGACGGGGTGACGCCGGCGCCGAGCCGGATCGTGCCGTGGGTGCTGGCCGTGGGCGGGCTCGTCGGGTGGGTCGCCTCGTTCGTGCTCACCCTGGAGCGGCTGGAGCTGCTGCGGAACCCGAACTACATCCCGACCTGCACGATCAACACCGTGCTCAGCTGCGGGTCGGTGATGCAGAGCCCGCAGGCGGCCGCCTTCGGGTTCCCCAACCCGCTCATCGGCATCGCCGCGTTCGCGGTGGTCACGACGATCGGCGTCGCCGCGCTCGGCGGGGTGCGGTTCCCCCGCTGGTTCTGGGCGGGCCTGCTCGCCGGCTCCGCTGCCGGCACGGTGTTCGTGCACTGGCTGATGGTGCAGAGCGTCTACGACATCGGGGCGTTGTGCCCGTACTGCATGGTCGTCTGGGTCGTGACCATCCCGATCTTCTGGTATACCCTGCTGCACGTCGTGGGCACCAGCCGGTCGCGCACCGTGCGGGAGGTCGGGACGGTCCCCGTGCGGCTGCACTGGGCCGTGCTCGGCCTCTGGTACCTGCTGATCGCCTTCGTGGTGCTGGAGCGGTTCTGGCTCAACGCGCCGAGCTAGGGCCGAGCTAGGCGCCGCGCACCCGGCCGGTGGCCAGCAGGTGGTCCAGGATGACCTGGTTCACCGGCGACACGCGATCGCGGTCGGTGTGGTCGAGCCAGGCCAGCTCCGCGATCTCGCCGCTCGGCGTCAGGTCGCCGCGGTAGTCGGCGGTGTAGCAGGTCATCCGCACCACCACGCCGGACCGCTGGCCGTGGGCCTGCGCCTCGAAGGTGCCGAAGGGGGCCGCGGTGGTCGGGTCGATCTCCACCGCCAGCTCCTCGCGGACCTCCCGCACCAGCGTGTCCAGATCGCTCTCCCCCGGCTCGCGCTTGCCGCCGGGGAAGTAGAAGACGTCCTTGCCGTGGGAGCGCGCGGCCAGGACCCGGCCGCCCTCCAGCCGCACCCACGCCACCTTGTCGATCAGCCTGGTCGGGTCCACCCCGCCCGCTCCTTCCCCGTCGGCGCTCCGTCGGGACGACGACGGAGGGGACCCGGTGCCGGGCCCCCTCCGCGGTCGACGGTCGTCAGCAGCCCAGCAGGCGCTCGCCGAGGTAGCGCTCGATCTGGTCCATGGCCACCCGCTCCTGGGTCATCGTGTCGCGCTCCCGCACCGTGACGGCGTGGTCGGTGAGCGAGTCGAAGTCCACGGTGACGCAGAACGGCGTGCCGATCTCGTCCTGGCGGCGGTAGCGGCGGCCGATCGCACCGGCGTCGTCGAACTCGACGTTCCAGTTCCGCCGCAGCCGCTGCGCCAGGTCCCTGGCCTTCGGCGACAGCTCCGCGTTGCGGGACAGCGGCAGCACCGCCGCCTTCACCGGGGCGAGCCGCCGGTCCAGGCGCAGCACGACGCGCTTGTCCACGCCGCCCTTGGCGTTGGGCGCCTCGTCCTCGGCGTAGGCGTCGAGGAGGAACGCCATCATGGCGCGGCCGACGCCGGCCGCCGGCTCGATGACGAAGGGGCGGTAGCGCGAGTTGGTGGCCTGGTCGAAGAACGACAGGTCGACGCCCGAGTGGTTCGAGTGCGTCGTCAGGTCGTAATCGGTGCGGTTGGCGACACCCTCCAGCTCACCCCACTCCTGGCCGCCGAACTGGAAGCGGTACTCCAGGTCGACGGTCCGCTTGGAGTAGTGCGACAGCTTCTCCTTGGGGTGCTCGTAGTGCCGCAGGTTGTCCTTGTTCATGCCCAGGTCCAGGTACCAACGAGTGCGCTCGTCGATCCAGTACTGGTGCCACTCCTCGTCCGTGCCCGGCTCGACGAAGAACTCCATCTCCATCTGCTCGAACTCCCGGGTGCGGAAGATGAAGTTGCCCGGGGTGATCTCGTTGCGGAAGGACTTGCCGACCTGGCCGATGCCGAACGGCGGCTTGCGGCGCGCGGTGGTGAGCACGTTGAGGAAGTTGACGAAGATGCCCTGGGCGGTCTCCGGCCGCAGGTAGTGCAGGCCCTCCTCGGACTCCACCGGGCCGAGGAAGGTCTTCAGCATGCCGTTGAACATCTTCGGCTCGGTGTACTGGCCGCGGTTGCCGCAGTTGGGGCACGGCACGTCGGACAGGTCGCCCTCGGCGATCTCCTTGCCGGTGCGCTCCGCGTACTCCTCGCCCAGGTGGTCGGCGCGGAAGCGCCGGTGGCAGGAGGTGCACTCCACCAGCGGGTCGACGAACGCCTCGACGTGGCCGGAGGCGACCCACACGTCACGGGGCAGGATCACCGAGGAGTCCAGGCCGACGACGTCGTCGCGGCCCTGCACCACGGTCTTCCACCACTGCCGCTTGATGTTGTCCTTCAGCTCGACGCCCAGCGGGCCGTAGTCCCAGGCCGACCTGGTACCGCCGTAGATCTCCCCGCACGGGTAGACGAAGCCACGGCGCTTGCAGAGGCTGACGACTGTCTCGATCCGATCGGCGGGCACGGACGCTCCTGTGGTGATGACTCGACTCGGCGGTGCGGTCAGGTCGCGCGGACGCAGGTCCAGGGGTTGACATACGAGGAGGACAGCCTACCGGGTACGGTCCGGCCCCGACGCGGGCCCGCCCGTCGCCGACACACCGGACGGGCGCGCGCCCACCGGCTCCCCGCTACCACCCGAACGGGTCAGGACGTGGGCGCGGCGACGACCACGCGGTTGTCCCGGTAGCCGTCGGTGCCGCCGACGTAGTCGCCACCGCACGTGACGAGCACCAGCCGGTGCCCGCCGTCCTGGCCGAACAACGCCTCGGCCCGGCCGGGCAGGTCGTTCTTGTGCACGGTCACGATCTCGGTCACCCGGTAGGACCACCGCCCGCCCGCCTGGTCGACCACCTCGACGACCTGCCCCTTCGCGGCGCGCCACAGCTCGTCGAACGGCCCCTTCACGCCCTTCCAGTTGACGTGCCCGGCCAGCACCGAGGCCCCGGCGGGCGCGCCGAGGCCGGCTCCCCACCAGGTGGCCTCGTCCAGTCCCTCGGGGATCGGCAGCGTGCCGTCGGCGGTGAGCTCCCGCCGCACCAGTCGGGCGGTGCCGCCCCCGGGCAGGCGGATGGTGCCCGGGGGCTGCCCCTGCGGGGTGGCGCTCATGGTCGCGGGAGCCGGAACGGCGGTGTCCGCCGGGGGCGCGGGCGCGACCAGCGGCTCGTCCGTCCGACTCACCAGCGCGAACGTCACCGCGCTGCCCACCACCAGCACCGCCACCACGGCGACGCCGATCCAGATCCCACGACGCCTCGGGCGCGCCGGACGGCCACTGCCTAACGAGTCGTCCCCGTTCACACTGCTCACTGCGCTCGTTCCGCCTTTCCCTGGTGGCGCCGCGCGGGGCCGTCCGCCACGTCCCGCTCACCTCTCGCCGTCACATTCAGTGACAGCAGCACGACAGAGCGAACGGTAGTCCGGGCGGGGATCACCCGGGAGTGGTTGCGGGAAGCGCACGGCAACGTAATCCGTTCGGGGCAGTCCGCGAGCAGGCCCGATCCCGGTCCGGCCCCACGGGGCGACACTGCTGTCGACGGCCTCCGACAGCAGGGCCGCTCCGAGACCGTCACCCGACCGGACGCGGCGGCGACGCGCCCGGCGCCATCCCCGCGGTCCCCAGCACAGGAGGGGCCATGCCCAGCATGCTCGACCACCGGCCCGCCGAGAGCCACCACCACACGCACGGACCCGGCTGCGGCCACGACTCCGTGATCCACGGCGACCACGTCGACTACCTGCACGCCGGCCACGTCCACCGCGAGCACCGCACCGACGAGGGCGTGCACTACGACGAGTGCACCGACTGCCAGTGCGAGCACTGCGCCGACGCGTGCGCGGTGTGCAACTGCGCGGACTGCACGTGTCCGACCTGCAACCACGCCAGGTGCCAGTGCGAGTCGTGCTCGGACTCGTGCGCGCACTGCTCCTGCGCCGAGTGCACCTGCGCGACCTGCCAGCACGCCGCCTGACGAGTCGTTCAGCCACCCGTCAGTGTCGGCTTCGGTGTCGGCTTCGGTGTCGGCGCCGACGGGCTCCGGCCGCCGACGCCGTCAGCGCGGCGGCACCTCCGGGCCGGCGGCCTCCCCGACCCGCACCGAGCCGGAGTCGGCGGCCAGCAGGCTGACCCGCTGCTCGACGACGCCGCCGGACGCGCTCGCCAGCACCTCCAGGACGGACGTCTCGTCGGTCAGCGCCTCGGCGAGGAACGGGACGACGTGCTCGCGCACCGGGAAGGGCGACAACGCGCGGCGGTAGGCGACCACCGACTCGAACTCCACCACCAGCACCCAGCGGTCCGGGTCCTCGGCGGCCCGGCCCAGCCGCCCGCCGAGGCAGCCCGGCTGGGCGGTGAGCAGTTCCAGCGCGGTGCGGGCTCGGGCGGCGAACCGCTCGGTCCCCGCCGGGGGCACGGCGAACCGGCAGACCAACAGCACCCTGGCATCCTGCCCGCATGGATCGACGTCGTCCCACGAGGGCCCCGCTGCTGCCGGGCGACGGCCCGCTCTCCCGCGTTCCCCCGGTGGTCGCCTTCCTCGTCGTGTTCGGGCTCTTCGCGCTCGGGGTGTGGCTGCGCGGGGCGGTGGGGGCGGCGCTGCTCGGGCTGCTGACCCTGCTCGTGGTCGTCCTGCTGGTCGCCACCTGGTCGCGACTCCGCCCTGTCGAGCGGGTGGGGCGGATCGTGGTCATCGCGGTGCTGGCGGCCGTGGCCGTGTCAGTCCTCTTCTAGCCCCTCCGGGCCGGTCCGAACGCCGTCTCGACGCTTTGGCCGGGCGACCGCCGAGCCCCCTTACCCCATGTGCCCACCTTGTCAAGTGGCTGTCCACAGGGTCGGGCAGCTGTCCACAGCAACACCATCGTCGGGTGAACAACGGACGGTGGCGGCGGCAGTTGTCCACAGGTCGCGGATTCGCTCTGGTCCGGGCCGGACCTGCGCGGATAGGCTGGAGCGGGGCTCGCCCCCCAGGGCGGGTGGGGGCTGTCCTGAGGGGTTGGGGCCGACGGCGCGGCGCGGTTCGGCGCTCCTTCGTCGGAAGCAGCCGTCGGACGTCCGCGAGCGGTTCGAGATCGCGGTTCGAGGTCCGCGACGCGCCCCACGTCAGTTCAGGCCAGGCAGGCACGGTCCCCGCGCGGTCGGCGCGGTGGGGCGGAGAAGCGTGTTGATCTCGGCTGGTCGGGTGGGTTGACGTCGGCCGGAGCCACCGATCGCCGTGGCGGTGGCGTCCGCGCGCGGCCGGTCCTTGGTCAGGTGGCCCGTAGGATGGCGGGAGAGCCTGGTCGCCCCGGCGGGCGGCCACCACGCCGGAGCGTTGGAGACGAAATGCCGACCGCAAGCCCCGATGCCGCGCGGCAGCGCGCGGACGCGGGCGCCGACGAGCAGGTCCCATCCCACGACCACGCCCGCGGCGCGGCGCGTCCGGTCCCCCCTCGGGACCCGAGGACCCTGGCCGCCGCCGGCGACCTGCTGCGCGCCCTGGCCGCGCCGGTGCGGATCGCGATCGTGCTCCAGCTCCGCGCCTCCGAGCGGTGCGTGCACGAGCTCGTGGACGCGCTCGGCGTCGCCCAACCGCTGATCAGCCAGCACCTGCGGGTGCTGAAGTCGGCCGGAGTGGTGCACGGCGAGCGGCACGGGCGCGAGGTGGTCTACCGCCTGGTCGACGAGCACCTGGCGCACATCGTGGTGGACGCCGTCGCGCACGTGGAGGAGGCGGAGTGAGCACGGAGCACCCGACGACCGGCCAGCGGAGCACGACGGCCGTTCCCGGCCTGCGGGCCACCCGGCAGCGGGCCGCCGTCTCCCGGCTGCTCGACCAGCTCGACGACTTCCGCTCCGCGCAGGAGATCCACGAGGAGCTGCGGCGGCGGGGCGAGGGCATCGGCCTCACCACGGTCTACCGCACGCTGCAGACGCTGGCCGACGCCGGCGAGGTGGACGTGCTGCGCACCGGCACCGGCGAGGCGATCTATCGCCGGTGCTCGGCCCACCACCACCATCACCTGGTGTGCCGCGGCTGTGGGCGCACCGTCGAGGTGGAGGGCCCCGCGGTGGAGAAGTGGGCCGACCGCGTGGCGGCCGAGAACGGGTTCACCCACGTCAGCCACACCGTCGAGATCTTCGGCACCTGCGCGGACTGCGGCAGCGCTCCGGAGCCCAGCGCCTCCTGACCCCAGCGCCATCTGAACACAGCGCCATCTGAACACAGCGCCATCCGAACAAGGTGTCACCTGAGCTCACCGCCACCTGAACGCGGTGCCATGAGCCCAGCCGCGACTGAACGCGGCGCGTCCTGAGCTGCGGGGCGGGCGCGGCCGGTCCTACTCGTAGGGGTCGGCCGGGGCGGCGACCGGGCGGGCCGACTCGACCGTGAGGGTCGGGGTGTGGTCGGCGGAGGTCCGGCCGCTGCCCGGCACGACGCGGCCGACCACCTCCAGCCAGGTGTCCGGCGAGTACGCGGCGAGCTCGGCGTCCCTGCCCGCGAGGACGATGGTGCGGGGCGAGGCGTCGGCCGCGCAGCAGCGGATCACCATCCGGGCCAGCACCCGCCGGCCGTCGTCGCGCCGCACCAGGAAGCCGGTGATCTTGATCGTGCGGTTGTCCAGCGTGCCCGAGTCGTCCCACACGGTGCGCGTGACGACCTCGCCGATCGGCATCGGGATCGCCTCGCCCTCGGGCAGGGGCGGGAACACCGCGCTGCCCCTGGCCTCCTGCCGCGTGCCGGGGTCGTTGCCGGCGCCCGCGCGGTTGACCGCGTCGGCGCCGAGCGCCGGCGGCGCGACGAGGAAGATCGCCAGCACCGGGAGGAGCAGGAGCCACGGGCTGCGCGGCTCCCGGTGCCCGTGGTCATGACCGTGCCCCTGCCCGTGGCCGTCCGCGGTCGGGTGGGGCTCCCCAGCCGTCGCGCGCTCCTCGTGCGCCGCCCCGGCCTCCTGCCCGTGCTCCCCGCCGTCGGCGCAGGCCGGGGCGGGCACGGCGCCGCCGGTCCTGGCCGCGCGCAGGTCCCGCACGATCGCCACGACCGCCAGCGCCACCATGACGACGCCGGTCGCCACCAGCCACGGCAGCAGGCCGGGCTTGACGTAACGCAGGTAGGTGCCGTTCCACGCGATCTTCAGCAGGGCGCCGCCGAGCAGCGCCAGCACCAGGTTCTGCGTCTCCCGCCTCATCGGGCGCCTCCCAGGACGAGCAGGCCGGTGACGACCGCGCACACCACGGCCACCAGGAAGGTCAGGGGGGCGAAGCGCACGGCGAAGGCGCGGCCGAACGTGCCGGCCTGCAACGCCACCAGCTTCACGTCGACGGCCGGCCCGACGACCAGGAACACCAGTCGGGGCAGCAGCGGCAGGGCCGACAGCGAGGCGGCGACGAACGCGTCGGCCTCGCTGCACAGCGCGAGCACGACCGCGAGCAGCGCCATCACGATCACGCCGAGCACGAGCTGCCCGCCCAGCGAGGTCAGCCAGGCCGCCGGCACGGCGACGTTGAGCACGGCGGCGGTGAGGCCGCCCAGGACCAGGAAGCCGCCGGCCTCCACCAGGTCGTGCCGCGCCGTCTCGGCGAAGACCGCCCACCGGGAGGCGCCGGGGCGGGGGGTGATCCGGCGCAACGCCCGCTCGGCGATCCACTCGGCCCGGCCGAGCCTGGCCCACAGCCAGCCGGTCACCACGGCCGTGGCGAGCGAGGCGAGGAACCGGGCGAGCACCATCATCGGCTCGCCGGGGAAGGCGACCGCCGTGGCCACCAGCACGATCGGGTTCACCGCGGGGGCGGCGAGCAGGAACGCCAGCGCCACGGCCGGGGGCACGCCCTGCTGCATCAGCCGGCGGGCCACGGGCACGGAGGCGCACTCGCACCCCGGCAGCGCGAGTCCGGCCACGCCGGCCACGCCGACCGCAGCCGCCGTGTTGCGGGGCAACACCCGCCGCAGCAGGCTGGCCGGCACGAACGCGGCGATCAGCCCGCTGATCAGCACGCCGAGCACGAGGAACGGCATCGCCTGCACGCAGACCGCGACGAACACGGTCGAGCCGGTCCGGACGGCCGGCGCGTCGAACGCGCTGACCAACTGGTCCTGCGCGAGCATCGCGACGAGCAGGAGCACGCAGAGCACGACCAGGGAGTCGATCCGGCCGCGCCGCGCGGGCGCGCTCGTCGGCTCACCGTCCGTCGTCGGGGTGGTCGTCACCCGGACCATGCTGCCAGTTCGCTACCGATAACCGTTACGGGTATCCATCACAGCGACGAACCCGCTGCTCAGCGTGCCGATCGCGCGCGAGCCGGCCTCGGCGGTGGGACCGGCCGCGCCGCGTCGAGCCGGCGCGGCACAGCGCGGCGTGGCCGGTCCCACCGGGGGTCACCGCTACTGGCCGGCCGCCTCGCTCAGCAGCTCCGAGCGGAGCTGGGAGGCGGTCGAGACGACGAGCATCAGCAGCGTGCTCAACGCCGCCGGGCTCAGGCCCTCCGCGGGGAACGCGTACCGCAGCAGCACGTCCATGCCGCGCTCCTCGCGGACCACGCCGAGCGTGCCGAACAGGCCCTGCCCCGCCCGCTCGGCGGCGGACTGCGCCAGCCGGTCGTCGGAGGGCAGGTCCCAGGCCACCACGCAGGTCAGGCTGAGCACGACCAGGCCCTCGGCGAGCTGCATCGCCTGCACGGCGCACGGCACCTCGCCGTGCCGGAAGCTGAGCGCCCCGTCGTCGTCGACGCGCACGTCGTGGTAGAGCTCCAGCGCCTCCCGCGCCGCCGCGAGCAGGCGGGCTGTGGTGCTGGCCTCCTGGCTGGTCGCCGCGCCGCGGGTCGCCCCGCCGTGAGCCGCCTCGCCGCGGGCCGTCTCGCCGCGGGCCGTCTCGTCGTGGGTCATCGCGTTCCTCCCCCGGTCCGTCCGGCGTCCTCGGCCCCGGCGACCGCGTCGACCGCGCCGCCGAACCGGCGGTCCCGCCGGGCGTAGGTCTCACAGGCCTCCCAGAACCTGACCCGGTCGAAGTCCGGGAAGAGCACGTCCTGGAACACCATCTCCGCGTAGGCGGACTGCCAGATCAGGAAGTTCGAGGTGCGCTGCTCGCCGGAGGGCCGGATGAACAGGTCCACGTCCGGCATGTCCGGCTCGTCCAGGTACCTGGCCAGCATCTTCTCGTCGACCCGCTCGGGGTTGATCTTCCCGGCGGCGGCCAGCCTGGCGATCTCCTTGGCCGCGTCCGCGATCTCCGCGCGCCCGCCGTAGTTGACGCACATGGTGAGGGTCAGCACGTCGTTGTTCTTCGTGCGCTCCTCGGCGACCTCGAGCTCCTTCACGACGCTGCGCCACAGCCTGGGGTGCCGGCCGGCCCAGCGCACCCGCACGCCGAGCTCGTCGAACTGGTCGACGCGGCGGTGGATCACGTCCCGGTTGAAGCCCATCAGGAAGCGCACCTCGTCCGGGCTGCGCTTCCAGTTCTCGGTGGAGAACGCGTACAGGGACAGCCACTTCACGCCCAGCTCGATCGCGCCCTGCAGCACGTCGAGGACCACGGCCTCGCCGCGGCGGTGCCCCTCGGTGCGCGGCAGCCCCCGCTGGTTGGCCCACCGCCCGTTGCCGTCCATCACCAGGGCGACGTGCCGGGGTACCAGCTCCGGGGGGATGGCCGGGGGCCTGGCCCCCGAGGGGTGCGGGTCGGGTGGCCGGACGCTCGGATCTCCGCGCCCGCGCAGCCGACGTCGCAACATCTGGTCCTCCTGGCGTCGCTCTCGTGCCGTGGCGGACCTATCAGACCATGTCGGCCGACGGCGTCCGATCACCGGTGGCGACGTGGTCGACGGGCCGTCGCCCGCCCGTCGCGACGGCGCGCCGCTCCACCAGCGGCAACGACCGGAGCTGCCGCTCCATGTGCCACTGGAGGTGCGCGGCCACCAGGCCGCTGCCCTCCCGGCGGGCGGGCTGGCCGGCGGCCTCGGCGGTCTCCCAGTCGCCGTGCAGCAGCGCGTCGAGCAGGCGCAGGGTCTCGTGCGTGGGCTTGGCCGAACCGGCGGGGCGGCACCCCGGGCACACGGACCCGCCGGCCGGCACGCTGAACGACCGGTGCGGTCCGGGCAGGCCGCAGCGGGCGCACTCCGCCAACGCGGGCGCCCACCCGGCGAAGGCCATCGCCCGCAGCAGGAAGGCGTCCAGCACCAGCGAGGGGTCGCGCTCCCGGTCGGCCAACGCCCGCAACGCGCCGACGACGAGCAGGTAGAGCCGCAGCACCGGCTCGCCCTCGTCGAGCGTGAGGCGGTCGGCGGTCTCCAGGACGGCGCAGGCCGCGGTGTAGTGGGAGTAGTCGGCGACCAACCCCGCGCCGAAGGCGTCCAGCGTCTGCACCTGCGTCACGACGTCGAGGGTGCGGCCGGTGTAGAACTGCGCGTCGACGTGCCCGAAGGGCTCCAGGCGCGCCCCGAAGCGCGAGGTGGTGCGCCGCACCCCCTTGGCGACGGCGCGCACCTTCCCGTGCCGGCGGGTCAGCAGGGTGATGATCCGGTCGGCCTCACCGAGCTTCTGCACGCGCAGCACGACGCCGGTGTCCCGGTACAGGCTCACCCGTCCATCCTGTCACCCGTCCCCGCTGGTCAGACGCGCAGGGCCAGGAACGGCGACACCGGGATGTTCCGGATCACCCACCAGACGAGCAGCACGCCGAGCACCGCCATCGGCGCCCACCGGTGGTGCTGCCAGGAGCGCCGGGGCCGCCGGTCCAGCCGGGCCCGCAGCCAGGCGACCCACGTCCAGGCGAGCAGCGGCAGGGCGGCCAGGGCGACCGCGTTGTAGTGCGCGGCGGCCAGGAGGTCGCCGTGCAGCAGGCTGTAGGTCATGCGCAGCGCCCCGCAGCCGGGGCAGACCAGGCCGAGCCACGCCTTGGTGGGGCAGGTGGGCAGGGGGTTGCCGGGGGCGGTCGGGTCGGCCCACAGCACCACCCCGCAGCCGACGGCCGCCAGCGCGGCCACGCCCAGCGGCGGGGCCAGGGCGGTGAGCCGGGAGAGCGGGCCGCCGCGCCGGTCGGCGCGGCGGCCCGCCCCACACCCGGGAGCCGGGCTCGGGGCGCCCGGCGGGGGAATCCCGGTCACGCTCGGTTCCCGCTCAGTAGCGGCTGGAGGAGACCGCGGTCGCGATCACGACGACGTAGAAGATGATGATCGCGACGATCAGGATGCCCTGCACGATCGCCGACCACATGGCGAACTTCTTGGCGTCGTCGGCGGCCTTGCGGGCCTCGTCGTACTGGCCCTGCGCCCACAGGTTGTTGACCTGGTTGGCCTTGACGATCGAGACCACGCCCAGCGGGAGGCAGCACAGGATCGTGGTCAGGATGCCCCACATCAGGTTGTTGTCGGGCGGGGTGGCCGGCGGGTAGCCCGGCTGGGCGCCGTAGGGGGCCTGGCCGTACCCGGGCTGCTGCTGGTAGCCACCGGGCGGCGTGCCGGGGCCGGGCTGGCCGTACTGGCCGGGCTGCTGGCCGTAGGGGCCCGGCTGCTGGCCATAGGGGTTAGTCACACAAACTCCCGGATGACGTGCGGTCGAGGGAATGCCGCCGCCGGCGACGCCGTCGACAAGCGGCGGACAATGTACCGAACGGGTGAACACGCGCGGGTGGAAACCGGGAAATCCCACCGGAACGCACGCCGGGAACCGCCGACGAGCCTCAGAAACCCAGCCGGCGGAGCTGTTTCGGGTCCCGCTGCCAGTCCTTGGCCACCTTCACGTGCAGGTCGAGGTAGATGCGGCAGCCGAGCAGCTTCTCGATGTGCCGGCGCGCGGTGCCCCCGACCTGGCGCAGGCGTTCCCCGCCCCGACCGATGATGATCGGTTTCTGGCTGGGCCGCTCGATGTAGATGTTGGCGTGCACGTCGAGGAGGTCCGCGCGGTCCTCTCTGGGCAGCATCTCCTCGACCACCACCGCGATCGAGTGCGGCAGCTCGTCGCGGACGCCCTCCAGCGCCGCCTCGCGGATCAGCTCGGCCACCAGGGTGGCCTCCGGCTCGTCGGTCAGCTCGCCGTCCGGGTAGAGCGGCTGGCCGTGCGGCAGGCGGTCGACCAGCAGGTCGGCAAGCACGTTGACCTGGAACCCGTCCACGGCGGACACCGGGACCAGGTCGGCGAACGCCATCACCTGCTGCAGCGCCAGGAGCTGCTCGGCGACCCGCTCCCTGGGCACCAGGTCAGTCTTGGTCACGATCCCCACCACCGGGGTGCGCTGGGCGACCTTCTCCAGCTCGGCGGCGATGAACTTGTCGCCGGGGCCGACCTTCTGGTCGGCCGGCACGCAGAACCCGACCACGTCCACCTCGGACCAGGTCTCCCGGACCAGGTCGTTGAGCCGCTGGCCGAGCAGGGTGCGCGGTCGGTGCAGGCCCGGCGTGTCGACGATCACGAGCTGGGCGTCCGGGCGGTGCACGATGCCCCGGATGGTGTGCCGAGTGGTCTGCGGCTTGCTGGAGGTGATCGCCACCTTGGTGCCGACCAGGGCGTTGGTCAGCGTCGACTTGCCGGCGTTGGGCCGGCCGACGAAGCAGGCGAACCCGGACCGGTACCCCTCAGGCGTGCTGGTCATCCGTCCATTGTCGCCGCTGCCGTCACGACCGCTGCGCCGGTGGGGTGACGCGGTGCAGTTCGAGCGCGTCGGGGAGGGGCGCGCGGGCGGGCCCGCCGGCGGCCAGCCACCGCTCCAGGTCGTCCAGCACGGCGTCGTCGAGCACGAACCCGAGCCACACCGGTTTCGCCCCGGCGGCGTGCACGACGAGGAGGTTCGAGTGCTCGCACGCGTCGAGGCAGTCCGAGGTCCGCACCTCGACCCGGGTCCGGACGGACGCGGCCAGCGCCCGCAGCCGCTGGAGCTGCCACTCGTGGTCGACCTCGGGGTGTTTCCGTCGCGTACCGCAACAACAACCACGGCAGACCGTCACCCGAACCGGTTTTTCCGACACGACGCGCCAGCCTAACGACGAGAAACGCCCCCGCACGACACCGCACGTTCCGACAAGAACCCGTCAATCGCGCTGGGTCAGCCCGCCCCGAGAGCACCCCGTGCCTCTGTTTTCGTCCAAAACAGTGTTACTGGGGGGAACCCCTGATTCCAGGGTGGCGCGAAAAAAGTGCGGCGCGCAAGACACCGTCCTGGTGGTTTCCCCGACCTGATCAGGTCGTGACCGGGAAATCCTGCGGCCGCAGCGGACGAGCACGCCGCATCGACCGATCCCGCGAGAACCGGCCGGCCAGGGAGCACGCTCCCCGCGACAGCGACGAACCCGCCGCCACGGGGAGCGCGGAACCAGGTCAGCTGACGACGTCCAGCACCTTGCCGGCGGTGTCGGCCCGCAGCACCGGCGCGTCGCCGGTCAGGTCGCGCACGGCCGCCAGGGACGCGCCGTCCACCTCGTCGGCCTCGGTCACCACCGCCGCGGCCTCCAGGCCCTCCGCGCCGCTGGCCACCGCGGCGGCGACCGCCGCCTGCAACGCGGTCAGCCGCAGCGACGGCAGCGCCACGGTGCACGCGGCGTAGGTGCGGCCGTCGGTGTCCCGCACGGCGGCGCCCTCCGCGGCGCCGGTGCGGGCGCGGGCCGATCGGGCCAGCGTGACGATCTTGGCGTCCTCCGGGTCCACAGCGGTCGGCTCAGCCACGGCTGTCGCCCCCCTCCTCCTGGTCGGTGCGGTCGGGTCGGGTCCCGCCGTCCTGGCGTGCGGCCGGCGCCCCGGCGCGGCGCACCAACACCGTGGTGATCCGCATCCGGCCCCGGCTGTCCTTGCCGCCCTCGGCGCGCAGCCTCAGGCCGGCGATCTCGGCCTCCGCGCCGGGCAGCGGCACCCGCCCGAGGCGCTGGGCGAGCAGGCCGCCCACGGTCTCCACGTCCTGGTGGTCGAGCTCGAGGTCGAACACCGCGCCGAGGTCCTCCACGGCCAGCCGGGCGCTGACCCGCACCGAGCCGTCGTCCAGCCGCTCCACCGGGGGGCGCTCGGCGAGGTCGTACTCGTCGGTGATCTCCCCGACGATCTCCTCCAGGATGTCCTCGATGGTGAGCAGGCCGGCCGTGCCGCCGTACTCGTCGACGACGATGGCCAGGTGGTTGCGGGAGAGCTGCATCTCCCTGAGCAGCTCGTCCAGCCGCTTGGAGTCGGGGACGAAGCTCGCGGGGCGCATCAGCTCGCCCACCGTCGGCCCGCGCTCCCGGAGCTGGTCGAACCCGCCGAACTCGACGGCCACCCGCACGAGGTCCTTGAGGTTGACCACGCCGACGACGTCGTCGACGGTCTCGCCGATCACCGGGATGCGGGAGAACCCGGTGCGCAGGCACAGCGCGAGCGCCTGCCGCACCGACTTGCCCTGCTCGATCCACACCAGCTCGGTCCGCGGGACCATCACCTCGCGGGCGATGGTGTCCCCCAGCTCGAACACCGAGTGGATCATCTCGCGCTCGCCGGCGGCGACCACGCCCCGCTCCTGCGCCATGTCGACCAGCTCGCGCAGCTCGACCTCGGAGGAGAACGGGCCCTCGCGGAAACCGCGGCCCGGGGTGATGGCGTTGCCGACGAGGATCAGCAGCCGGGTGAGCGGACCGAGCAGCCCGGCGAGCACCCGCACCGGCCCGGCCGCGATGAGCCCCACGCCGTAGGGGTGCTGCCGGCCGACCGTGCGCGGGCCGACGCCCACCAGCACGTAGGACACGACGAGCATGGTCAGCCCGGCCACGAGCAGCGCCAGCCAGTCCGGGTCGATCCACCGCAGCGCGACCACGGTGACCAGCACGGTGGCCGCCAGCTCGCAGCCCAGCCGCAGCAGCAGGAGCAGGTTGACGTGCCGGGGCCGGTCGGCCACCACGAGCTGGAGCTGACCGGCGCCGGTGCGGCCCTGCCGGACCAGCTCGTCGACCCGGGCCCGGGAGGTGGCGCCCAGCGCCGCGTCGGCCGCCGCGAAGGCGCCCGCCGCCAGCACGAGCAGCACCGCGAGCACCAGCAACGACGTCGACCCGGTGATCACGGCCCCCGTCCTCAGCCGGTCTGGCCGCCGGGTCGGCCGGCTCCGCCCCCGGCCTCGTCCGCCCCGCCCGGCTCCGCCTCGGCCGGAGCCCCAGTGGCCGGAGCATCAGCGGCAGGGGCCTCGCCAGTCGGTGCCTCGCCGGTCGGTGCCTCGCCGGTCACGGCCTCCGGGGCCGCCGGCTCGGGGGTGAGCCCGACCGCGCCGAGCACCCGGTCGTCGGCGTCGCGCTGCGCGGCCAGGCGCTCGGCCTCGGACCGCGCGGTGCGGAAGTCGGCCAGGATGCGGTTCTGCAGGGAGAACATCTCCCGCTCCTCGGCCGGCTCCGCGTGGTCGTAGCCGAGCAGGTGCAGCACGCCGTGCACGGTGAGCAGGTGCAGCTCGTCCAGCAGCCCGTGGCCGGCCTTGCGGGCCTGCTCCCTGGCGAAGGCCGGGCACAGCACGATGTCGCCCAACAGCGCCGGCCCGAGCCCGGCGGCATCCGGCCGCCGGGCCGAGTCCAGCTCGTCCATGGGGAAGGCCATCACGTCGGTGGGGCCGGGCAGGTCCATCCACCGCTCGTGCAGGTCGGCCATCACGTCCAGGTCGACCAGCAGCACGCTCAGCTCGGCCAGCGGGCTGACGCCCATCCGGTCCAGCGCGTAGCGGGCCGCGGCCACGATCGACGCCTCGTCGACCGACACCCCGGACTCGTTGGCGATCTCGATGCTCACGTTGTCCCGTCGTTCTCGTCGCTTGCTGTGGTGCTCGCGCCCGGCCGGGTCAGCGGCCGGGCGCCGGTGGCGGCGTCCGCCGACGCCTCACGCCTGCCGGCCCCGTCGGCCGGGCGGGTGGGGCCGCCGGGACTGGCCGGCCGCGGCCGGCGTCGGCCGGTCCTGCCGACTGGCGTCCCAGCGGGCGTACGCGTCCACGATGTCCCCGACCAGCCGGTGCCGCACGACGTCCTGGCTGGTGAGCTCGGCGAAGTGGACGTCATCCACCCCGTCGAGGATCTGCTGGACCACCCGCAGCCCGGAGACCTGGCCGCTGGGCAGGTCGATCTGGGTGACGTCGCCGGTGACCACGATCTTGGAGCCGAACCCGAGCCGGGTCAGGAACATCTTCATCTGCTCGGGCGTGGTGTTCTGCGCCTCGTCGAGGATGATGAAGGCGTCGTTGAGGGTGCGCCCGCGCATGTAGGCCAGCGGGGCCACCTCGATCGTGCCGGCCTGCGTCAGCCGGGGGATCGACTCCGGGTCGACCATGTCGTGCAGCGCGTCGTAGAGCGGCCGCAGGTACGGGTCGATCTTCTCGTAGAGGGTGCCCGGCAGGTAGCCCAGCCGCTCCCCCGCCTCGACCGCCGGTCGGGTGAGGATGATCCGGGTCACCTGCTTGGCCTGCAGCGCCTGCACCGCCTTGGCCATGGCCAGGTAGGTCTTGCCGGTGCCGGCGGGTCCGATGCCGAAGACGACGGTGTGCTCGTCGATGGCGTCGACGTAGTGCTTCTGGTTGAGCGTCTTGGGGCGGATGGTGCGCCCGCGCCGGGACAGGATGTCCAGGCTGAGCACCTCCGCCGGCGACTCCTCGGCGCCGGCCGACAGCATCGACACCGTGCGGCGCACGGCGTCCGGGCCGACGTCCTGCCCGCGGTTGGCCAGCGTGACCAGCTCGGCGAACACGCGTTCGGCGAAGGCCACGTCGGCCGGCTGCCCGGTCAGCGTGATCTCGTTCCCCCGCACGTGCACGTCGGCCGCCAGCAGCTCCTCGGCCGTTCGCAGGTTCTCGTCCCGCGAGCCGAGCAGCGCCAGCACCGCGCTGTCGGGAACGGCGATCCTCGACTGCGTCGCCTCCCCCGGGGTCACGCCCCCGGGGCCTGCGTTCTGCGTTCCGTTGCGGCCTGCTCCAGATCGGGCGGCTCCACCCGGCGCGGTCCCCGCCACCAGCTCTCGGGCCTGCTTTCTGCGCGTTCGCGCTGCGATCGGTACTCGGTGCCCCTTGATGCTAGACCGCGACGGGGCGCCCGCCCCAGCGACATTGGCGCGGGCGGGCGCGAGGCCGACCGGGACGGCTCAGCCGACCTGGGCCAGTCCGCCCAGCGGCTCGCCGCCGAGGACGTGCAGGTGGGCGTGGAAGACGGTCTGCCCGGCGTCCCGCCCGGTGTTGAACAGCAGCCGGTAGCCGCTGGCGGCCACGCCCTCGCGCTCGGCCACCGCCGCGCCCGCGCGCATCACCTCGACCAGCAGGTCGGGGTCGGCGGCGGCCAGCGCGGCGGCGTTGGGGTGGTGCGCCCTGGGCACGACGAGGACGTGCGTCGGGGCCTGCGGGTGGATGTCGCGGAAGGAGACCGTGAGCTCGTTGGAGTGCACGATCGTCGCGGGGATCTCACCGGCGACGATCCGGCAGAACAGGCAGTCGGACGCGCTCGCGCTCATGAGCGCAGGCTAGTGCGTCCCGGTGGCGGCCGGGGCTGCGGGATCTTGCTCGGTGAACACCCGGTCGAGGTAGTCGTCGAGGACGGCGACCAGGACGTCGTTGTCGTACTGGTCGGGCCGCAGCAAGGCGTGCACGGCGAGCCCGTCGACCAGCCCCTGCAGGGCCCTGGACTCCCGCTTCGGGTCCAGGCCCGGCCGCAGCACCCCGACCTTCCCGGCCCAGTCGAAGATCCGCTCGTACCCCTCGACCGCCTCGCCGTTGATCCTGCGCTCGACCTCGCGCAGCGAGGCGTCGACCCGGGACCTGTCGACGAACGACAGCCAGACGGCGATCTCGGCCCTGCGCTGCTCGTCCAGCGGGAGCAGCTCCAGTGCGATGGCCCGCATCACCCTCCTGGGACCGTGCTTGACGTCGACCCGCTGCTGGATGCGGGCGACGACCTTGTCGGCCGCCAGCTCCGCCGCGAAGGTGACCAGGGCGTCCTGGGTGGGGAAGTAGTGCCGCAACGACCCGGTGGACCAGCCCGCCTCGGTCGCGACCGTGCGCACGGACGCGTGCTCGACGCCGTCGCGCAGGACGATGCGCCACACGGCCTCCGCGAGTTCCTTGCGGCGTTCATCGTGGTCCACGACCTTCGGCATGGTTTCTTTCTAACACATTCGTGTTGCCAACCACCGGGGCCGCGTGCTATCCAGGACCCGTAAATAACACGACCGTGTTGAAACAGGGGGGGCGTCGTGTTCCTGGCCGTCGTCATCGGCTGCGAGGTCGGCTTCTGGGTGCTGCTGCTCGCCGGACTGCTCACCCGCTACCTGCTCAGGGCGCCGCGGGTCGGCGCGGCCCTGCTGCTGCTCGCCGCCGGCACCCAGGTCGTCCTGCTCGTCACCGGGGCCGTCGACCTGGCCGGCGGCAGCACCGCGTCGATCGCCCACGTCATCGCGGCCGTGGCGGTCGCCATCGCCGCGGTCTCGGGCCGCCACCACCTGCACACCGCCGACCGCTGGGTCCGCCGCAGGCTGGGCCGCGACCAGGAGGCCCCGGCGCCCCCGCTCCCGCCGCGCGCCCACGCCCGCCAGAAGCGCCGCGACTTCGCCCTCCGCGCCGCGGAGTGGGCGGTCGCCATGGCCCTGCTCACCGGCGGCGCGGCCCTCGCCGACTTCGACCAGGCCCGCTCGGCCGCCCTCTTCGGCGGCATGGCCATCTGGACCGTCGTCCTGGTGGTCGACCTCGTCGAGGCCCTCATCCCCACCATCAAGCTCGCCCTCACCCGCTGACCCACGGACCCGTCTCCACCCCGGGAAGCCGCCCCACCCCCTCCGGCCATCGAGGGCAGTCGCCCTCAACTCCAGCGAGAATCACAACGGTCCAGAGGACTCGGAGATCACCGCTACCCCAGCAAAGCGGTCTGTCCGAGCCCAGAACTGTCCGAGCCCAGAGAAGACCGCAACAAACCCCGCCACACCCGCAAGTCAGGACGGCCGTGCAGCACCGCCGATCCCGAAACCGAGTGAAGATCGCTCGCCGCCCGACGAACAGCGACGTACGCGGTAATGGCGACGACACACTGCCCGACACGAAGCGCAACACACCCACGTGCCGGTCCAACTTCTTGTTGTCTCGCAACCTTCTTGACGTCTGGCACCACTGACATCCCAGGATGAGCAAGGATCACGGCACCAACTCGCGTCCACAGTGGACGGAGCCGAGCAACGAGCCCCTCTCAGCTCAGGGTCGCGTACCAGCACGGACACCTCGATGCGCCACGAATCTCCACCAGCAGTCCGACTCTCCTGACGCGTCGAGAAAAGCAGGGACGGCGAGTCGTATCCGCATCGAGCCGCGCGAAGCGCCGGCCCCGCGAGCCATCGGAAATCCCAAAGGGACTGGCGCAGCCGCGAGGGCCGCAGGCCCGAAGCGACCAGAAGAACGAAGAGGCTGGTGAAAACGAGAAGAAGCCCGGTGCCAGGGCGAGGAGCTCGCACCGTGGGGGGTTGGGGGGCTCGGCCCCAAAAAGGAAATGAGGAACACCGGGAAGGCGTGCCCGCCGACATGCCGAGGCGCCGCGACGGGGCCTGGGGGTCACCCCGCCGCGGCGCGGATCCGCCGGACCGAGGGGGGAGGTGTCCAGCGGTCCTTCGGGTGCCCGTCACCCGAGGCTCTGCGCCGGTGGGACCGGGCCGGCGGCCGGGTCACCGGCCGGGTCGACGAGGCGCCGTCGACCGGGTTGGCCGGGAACGCGGGCCGCGCGGGTGATCGGACCTGGTTCCACCGTTGGCAACAGAGCGTAGCCCCTGTTCCGTGACGCGCGCCACGCCGTCCGCCCTGATCAGAGCATCATCAGGCCATCGAGGACCGCGAGGACGCCGCCGGGCGACCGGCCCCGGCGCGGGGGTGGACCGTGGGTCGCCGGACGCCACCCTGCCGCTGCCTCAAGGCCCCCACCTGGGGGTGAGCACACCGAGCGCGCCCAACGCGACGGCGGCCGCGGTGGAGGCGCGGAGCACGGTCGGGCCGAGTCGGACCGGCTGGGCGCCGGCCTCGGCGAGGACGGCGAGCTCGTCGTCGGTGATGCCGCCCTCGGGCCCGACAACGAGAACGAGGTCACCCTGCGTAGGCAGGTCGGCGGTGGTGATGGGCGCGGTGGCGGACTCGTGGAGCACGAGCGCGCCGGCGGCCTCCCGCACCAGGGCGGCGAGCTGCTTCGTGCTCACCGGCTCGGTGACCTCGGGCAGGCGGGCGCGCCGGGCCTGTTTGCCGGCCTCCCTGGCGGTGCTGCGCCAGCGGGCGAGCGCCTTCGCGCCTCGGGGTCCCTCGTCCCAGCGCGCCACGCAGCGCGCGGCCCGCCACGGTCGGACGACGTCCACGCCGGCCTCGGTGGCGAGTTCGACGGCGAGTTCGCCGCGGTCGCCCTTGACCAGGGCCTGGGCGAGCACGACCCGCGGCTGGGGCGCGGGCTCGGTCCAGCTCTCCCGCACGTCCAGCCGCAGCGAGTCGCGGTCGGCCTCGCTCACCACGCAGCGGGTGAGCCCGCCCCGCCCGTCGGAGAGCAGGAGCTCCTCCCCGGGGCGGAGGCGGCGCACCGTGGCCGCGTGCCGGCCCTCCGGGCCGTCCAGCACGGCGTGCGCGCCGGCCGGCAGCGCGTCGACCAGGAAGACCGGCAATGTCGACATATCGACCGGTCCGGGTCAGCGGCCGCGCAGCCGGGAGAACAGCCCGCCGCCCCGCGACTTCCCGTTCGCGGTCACCTCGGGCTGCTCCTCGCCGCGCAGCGCCGCCAGCTCGCGCAGCAGCTCGGTCTGCCGCGCGTCGAGCTTCGTCGGCACCACGACCTCCACGTGGACGTGCAGGTCGCCCCGGCCGTCGACCCGGCCGGAGGAGCGCAGCCGCGGCATGCCCCTGCCGGTCAGCAGCAGCTCGGCGCCGGGCTGCGTGCCCGGGTCGAGCTGGAGCTCCTCGGCGCCGTCCAGCGTCTCCAGCGGCAGCGTCGCGCCCAGGGCGGCCGAGGTCATCGGGACCCGCAGCCGGCAGTGCAGGTCGGCGCCCTCCCTGGTGAACATCTCGTGTGGCAGCTCCTCGACCTCGACGTAGAGGTCGCCGGCCGGGCCGCCGCCCGGGCCGACCTCGCCCTGGCTGGCCAGCCGGACCCGCATCCCGTCGCCGACCCCGGCCGGGATCTTGACGTTGATGGTGCGCCGGGACCGCACCCGGCCGTCGCCCTGGCACTGCCGGCACGGCTCGGGGATGACCTCGCCGTAGCCGCGGCAGACGGGGCAGGGCCGGGCGGTGACCACCTGGCCGAGGAAGGACCGCTGCACCGACTGCACCTCGCCGCGGCCGCCGCAGGTGTCGCAGGAGACCGGGCTGGAGCCCTCCGAGCAGCCGGAGCCGGAGCAGGTGTCGCACAGCACCGCCGTGTCGACGGTGATCTCCTTGCTGACGCCGAAGGCGCACTCCTCCAGGGTCAGCTCCAGCCGGATCAACGCGTCCGCGCCCGGCTGCACCCGGCTGCGCGGGCCGCGCCCGGCGGTGCCGCCGAAGAAGGCGTCCATGATGTCGCCGAGGCCGAAGCCGGAGAACGGGTCGCGCATGCCCGCGCCGCCGCCCATGCCGCCGCCCGGCTCCAGCGGGTCGCCGCCCAGGTCGACGATCTGCCGCTTCTTCGGGTCCGACAGGACCTCGTAGGCGGCCGACACCTCCTTGAACCGGTCCTGGGCGTCCGGCGACGGGTTCACGTCGGGGTGCAGCTCGCGCGCCAGCTTCCGGTAGGCGCGCTTGATCTCCTCGGGCGTGGCGTCGCGCCCCACCCCGAGCGTGCCGTAGTAGTCCCTCGCCACGTTCCAGTCCTCCTGCCGCACCCGACCGCGTGGTGCGGCGCGTCCGAATCCGTCAACCCGCCGGGCGCTACCGCCCGGCGAGGATCTCCCCCACGTACGCGGCGACCGCGTGCACGGCCGCCATGGTTCCCGGATAGTCCATCCGGGTCGGTCCGACGACCCCCATCCCGCCCAGGACGTCGCCGGAACGCCCGTAGCCGATGGAGACCACCGAGGTGCTGCGCAGGTCCTCGGCCTCGTTCTCCCCGCCGATGCGGACGACCACGTGGGCGGCGTCGCGCGCGGCGGCGAGCAGCTTGAGCACCACGACCTGCTCCTCCAACGCCTCCAGCACCTGCCGCAGCGAGTGCGGGAAGTCGGCGGCGTTGCGGGTCAGGTTGGCGGTGCCGCCCAGCACCAGGCGCTCCTCCGGGTGCTCGACGAGCGACTCGATGAGCACGGTGCACACCCTGGTCATGGCGTCCCGCAGCTCGGCCGGCGCCTGGTCGGGTAGCTCGGAGACGCGCGCGGAGGCCTCGGCCAGCCGCTGCCCGACCATGGCGGCGTTGAGCGAGGTGCGCAGCCGGGCCACGTCCTCCTCGCTCACCACGTCCCCGAGGTCGGCGATCTTCTGGTCCACCCGGCCGGTGTCGGTGATCAGCACCAGCATCAGCCGGGCCGGCGTGATCATCACCACCTCCAGGTGGCGGACCGTCGAGCGGGTCAGCGTCGGGTACTGCACGACGGCGACCTGCCGGGTGAGCTGGGCCAGCAGCCGCACGCTGCGCCGCAGCACGTCGTCGAGGTCCAGCGCGCCGTCCAGGAAGGACTGGATCGCGCGGCGCTCCGCCGACGACAGCGGCTTGAGCTGGCTGAGCCGGTCGACGAAGACCCGGTAGCCCTTGTCGGTGGGCACCCGGCCGGCACTGGTGTGCGGCTGGGTGATGTAGCCCTCCTCCTCCAGCGCGGCCATGTCGTTGCGGACGGTGGCGCTGGACACGCCGAGGTTGTGCCGCTCGACGATGGCCTTCGAGCCCACGGGCTCGTGTGAGGAGACGTAGTCGGCGACGATGGCTCGCAGCACCTCGAAGCGCCGCTCCTCGGCGTTCACCCGCGTCACCTCCCCGCGCACCGTAGCCGTTCGGACCTACCGGCCAGTCTAGTGAGCCGCGCGGACCCCGGACCGCGTTCGCGTGGCCGCCGCCACCTGAGCCGCCCGGGGGAACCCCGGGACGGTGGTGACGGTGGGTGTCGGACCCGGACCGCGTCGTGGCCGCCGCGCTGCCTCTACGCTTCACCGGCGACGGGGTCGTTCGGCGGCCCGCCGACGGGGAGGGGTCGCCAGCCAGTGATCTTCAAGGACGTGCGGGACGGCCGCCCCTACCCCGAGCACGGGCTCTCCGCGCGGGACTGGACGCGCATCCCGCCCCGCCAGGTCCGGCTGGACCAGCTGGTCACCACCAAGAAGGTGCTGGAGCTGGACCGGCTGCTCAGCTCCGACTCCACGTTCTTCGGCGACCTGTTCCCGCACGCGGTGGCCTGGCGCGGCGAGCTGTTCCTGGAGGACGGGCTGCACCGGGCGGTCCGCGCCGCGCTCCAGCAACGCCTGGTCATCCACGTGCGCGTCCTGGAGCTCGACGCCCTCCAACCGGGCGGGGCGCCCGCCGCGCCGGTCGAGTGACCGGCCGGCTCCGCCGACGTCCCGCCGCCGCGCGGCAGAACCGGCGCGGCGGCGGGGACGTCATCCCGCTCAGCCCTCCTCGTCGAAGAAGGCGTCGCCCACCTCGTCGATGACCTCGCCGGCGATCATGCCGCCGACGAAGCCCGCCGCCGCACCGGCCACGACGGCCCCGGCGCCCATCCCGCCCCGCCGGTGGCGGTGCTGCTCCGGGTGCCCGTGGTGGCTCCCGTGGCCGTACGGGTCGTGGCCCGGGTGCCCGTGGCCCGCGAACCCGTGGTGGGCCGCCCCGTGCCGGGACGCGACCTGCTCCAGCCAGGCGTGCAGGTGGGCGGACCAGTCCACGGTCAGCGCCTCCTCGTGCGAGGCGTGGAACCGGCCGAAGGCGTCGCCGCCGGAGTGGAACATCCCACCCCGCTTGTCGGCCTCCAGCACGACGTCGAGGCCGCCGGCACCGGTGACGAGGGTGAGCTCCACCTCGTTGATCCGCCCCGCGTACTGGCCGGGCGGGAAGAACTCGATCTCCTGGTAGAACGGCAGCTGCTGGGCGACGCCGTGCAGGTGCCCCATCTCCAGGTCGGCGCGGCGGAACTGGAAGCCGAGCTGCCCGAAGGCGTCCAGCACCCGGTCCTGCGCGGGCAGCGGGTGGACGAACACCGGGTCCATGTCGCCCTTGTCGACGGCCTTGGCCACCGCCAGCTCCGTGCGCAGGCCCACCGTCATCCCGTGCAGGTGGTGGCCGGAGACCGTGGTGATCGGGGTCTCCCACGGCAGCGGGATCTGGAACGGGATCGCCCGCGCCTCGCGCGCGGCCAGCTGGAAGCGGCCGGAGACGACGGCGCGGTGGAACTCGACCACGCCCTCCCGCTCCCGGTCGCCGTGCTCCCGCTCGACGCGGGTGACCAGGCCGAGCGCGATGTGCTCGATGTCGACCTCGTGGTCGCCGCCCTGGACGCGCACCTCCCCGGTGAGCAGCTCGCCGGGCCGGACGTTCGGGTTGGGCAGCACGGTGTCGACGGTCGGCCCGCCCACACCGAACGCGCGCAACATCCGTTTGAAGACCACCGATGTACTCCTCACTCCACTGCGCATCACGCCACGGGGGCCGGCGCCAGCGCCGGAGGGGCTGGCGCGTCGCGCCCTGACCTGTCGGCCCCGGAACGCCGCGACGGGCGCGCCGTTCCGCCAGATCAACTGACGTCGGCGGCGAGGAGTTCCCGGCATCCCGTCAACATCACGACAATCCGCCCACCGGCCGCCGGCCGTCCGGCCCTCCCTGCCCCGCCGGGGGGAGGGCGCGGACCGCCGGCGTCGGGGTCAGGGCAGCAGCCGGCGGACGAGCGCGTCGGCGAGGAGCCGGCCGGGGCGGGTCAGGACGCACCGACCGGCGGCGAGGGCGTCCGGGTCGAGCAGGCCGTCGCGGGCGGCCTGGCCGGCCTCGGCGACGCCCTCCTCGGCCAGGGCCGCGAGCGGCAGGCCCTCGGCCAGCCGCAGCTCCAGCAGGACCCGCTCCTCGTACCGCTCGACGTCACCGAGCACCTCGCGCCCGGCCGCGGGCGAGGTCCCCTCGGCGAGCAGCGCCGCGTAGCGCGCGGGGTGCTTGACGTTCCACCACCGGACGCCGCCCACGTGGCTGTGCGCGCCGGGGCCGGCGCCCCACCAGTCGCCGCCCAGCCAGTAGCCGAGGTTGTGCCGGCAGCGGGCGGCGGTGGAGGCGGCCCAGTTGGACACCTCGTACCACCCCAGTCCGGCGGCGGTCAGGGTGTCGTCGACCAGCTCGTACCGGTCGGCCAGCACGTCGTCGTCCGGGGCGGGCAGCTCGCCGCGGTGGACCCGGCGGGCCAGGGCCGTGCCCTCCTCCAAGATCAGCGAGTACGCCGAGACGTGGTCGACGCCGGCGGCCAGCACCGCGTCGAGCGAGGCCCGCAGGTCGTCCTCGGTCTCCCCGGGCGTCCCGTAGATCAGGTCCAGGTTGAGGTGCTCGAAGCCGGCCGCGGCCGCCTCCCTGGCCGCGGCGGCCGCCCGGCCGGGGGTGTGCTTCCGGTCGAGCACGGCCAGCACGTGCCGCGCGGCCGACTGCATGCCGAGCGAGACCCGGGTGTAGCCGGCGTCGCGGATGCCGGCGAAGAACTCGGGCGAGGTGGACTCGGGGTTGGCCTCGGTGGTCACCTCGGCGTCCGGCGCCAGGCCGAACGCGGACCGGACGGCGTCGAGCACGGCGGCCAGCCCGTCCGCGCCGAGCAGCGACGGGGTGCCGCCGCCGACGAACACGGTGTCGGCGGCCGGCGGGGCGCCGAGCACGCGCGCGGCCAGGTCGAGCTCGCGCCGCAGCCCCTCCATCCAGGACTGCGGTGAGGCCGACGAGCCGAGCTCACCGGGCGTGTACGTGTTGAAGTCGCAATACCCGCATCGGGTAGCGCAGAAGGGTACGTGGACATACACCCCGAACGGCCTGTTTCCGAGGCCGGCGAGGGCGGGGGTCGGCAGTGCGCCGTTCGGCGGAGCCGGGTCGCCCGGCGGGAGTGTAGAGGGCACACGACCAGTGTCCCAGCATCCGAACGGTGCTAGACGACCCCTGGACCCGGTGGCACTCTGACCCCCGTGAACGCTCTCGACACTCGCCTCGTGGCCCGCCGCCACATCGACTACCGGCGGGTGTCCAGCGCAATGTGCCGGCGGACGGGTTAACCCGCCGCCGCGCGTCCACATCACCACCAGCCGGCGCCGGGAGCGTCGGCTGGAGCAAGTCCCATGAGCCATGCGCCCAGGGGAACCACGCCGCCGCCCGGTGCCAGGAGTCTCCGGAGGTCGCCAGATGGTTCCCCCTACGACGGCAGCGCCGGCCCGCGTGAGGCGCCGTCGCGGCGAGGGCCAGTGGGCGCTCGGCTACCGCGAACCGCTCAACCCGAACGAGCGCACGAAGAAGGACGACGACGGGCTCAACGTCCGCGCCCGGATCGAGACGATCTACGCCCAGCAGGGCTTCGACTCGATCGACCCCGCCGACCTGCGGGGACGTTTCCGCTGGTGGGGGCTGTACACGCAGCGCCGCCCCGGGATCGACGGCGGGCGGACCGCCGTGCTGGCCCCCGAGGAGCTGGACGACCGCTACTTCATGCTGCGCGTCCGGGTCGACGGCGGGCAGCTCACCACCGAGCAGCTGCGCGTGGTCGGGGAGCTCTCCCAGACCTACGCGCGGGACACCGCCGACATCACCGACCGGCAGAACATCCAGTACCACTGGATCCGGATCGAGGACGTGCCGGCGATCTGGGAGCGCCTGGAGGCGGTGGGCCTGTCCACCACCGAGGCGTGCGGCGACACCCCCCGCGTGGTGCTGGGCTCCCCGGTGGCCGGCATCGCCGAGGACGAGGTCCTCGACGGCACCCCGGCCATCAGGGAGATCACCCGCCGCTACATCGGTGACCCGGCGTTCTCCAACCTGCCGCGCAAGTTCAAGACCGCGATCTCCGGGCTGCAGGACGTCGCGCACGAGGTGAACGACGTGTCGTTCGTCGGCGTGCGCCACCCCGAGCACGGGCCGGGCTTCGACGTGTGGGTGGGCGGTGGCCTGTCCACCAACCCGATGATCGCCCAGCGGCTGGGCGCGTGGGTGCCGCTGGCCGAGGTGCCCGAGGTGTGGGCCGGGATCATCGGGATCTTCCGGGACTACGGCTACCGCCGGCTGCGGCACCGGGCGCGGATCAAGTTCCTGGTCGGCGACTGGGGCGTCGCGCGGTTCCGCGAGGTGCTGGAGACCGAGTACCTGGGCCGGCCGCTGCTGGACGGGCCGGCGCCGGAGGTCCCGGCCTCGCCGCCGGACCACGTGGGCGTGCACCGGCAGAAGGACGGGCGCTACTTCGTCGGCGTGGCCCCGGTCGCCGGGCGGGTCTCCGGCTCGACCCTGGTCGCGGTGGCCAAGGCGGTGGAGCGGGTCGGCTCCCGCCGGGTCCGGTTCACCGCGCAGCAGAAGCTGGTGGTGCTCGACGTCAACAAGTCCGATGTGGACGGTCTGACCGAGGAGCTGGCGACCCTGGGCCTGGTCGCCGAGCCCTCGCCGTGGCGGCGCGCGACCATGGCCTGCACCGGCATCGAGTTCTGCAAGCTCGCGATCGTCGAGACCAAGGCGCGCGCGGCCACCCTCGTCGAGGAGCTGGAGCGCCGGCTGGCCGACGTCAACGCCACCCTGGACCCGCCGGTGAGCGTGCACCTCAACGGCTGCCCGAACTCCTGCGCCCGGGTGCAGGTCGCCGACATCGGGCTGAAGGGCCAGATCGTCACCGACGCCGGGGGCGACCAGGTGGAGGGCTTCCAGGTGCACCTGGGCGGCGGGCTCGGCCTGGACGCCGGGTTCGGCCGCAAGCTGCGCGGCCTGAAGGTCACCGCCGACGAGCTGCCCGACTACGTGGAGCGGGTCGTGCGCCGGTTCGCGGCGCAGCGCGCCGAGGACGAGCGGTTCGCCCAGTGGGTCGCCAGGGCCGAGGAGGACGACCTGCGATGAGCGAGCGCGCCACCCCCTACTACTGCCCCTACTGCGGCGACGAGGACCTGCGGCCGGAACCGGAACCCCACGGCGCGTGGCGGTGCGCCGCCTGCCGCCGCGTGTTCGCCGTGAAGCTGGTCGGCCTGGTCACGACGGAGGTGTCCGGATGATCACCCCACCCGAGAGCGACCTGCGGCGGCTGGCCGAGCGCGCCGGCCACGAGCTGGCCGACGCCTCCGCCGAGGAGGTGCTGGCCTGGACCGCGGCCACGTTCGGCGACCGCTGGATCGTGGCCTCCAACTTCCAGGACGCGGTGCTGGTCGACCTGGCCGTGCGCGCGCGGCCCGGCGTCCCGGTGCTGTTCCTGGAGACCGGCTACCACTTCGCCGAGACCGTCGGCACCCGGGACGCGGTGGCCACCGTGTACGACGTGCCGATCGTCAACGCGCTGCCGGACCGGACGGTGGCCGAGCAGGACGCGGCCGAGGGGCCGCGCCTGTACGAGCGCGACCCGGACCGCTGTTGCTTCCTGCGCAAGGTGATCCCGTTGCGGCGGACGCTGGCCGGCTACGACGCCTGGGTCACCGGCGTGCGCAGGGTCGACGCGCCGACCAGGGCGAACACCCCGGTCGTCACGTGGGACGAGCGCAACGGGCTGGTGAAGGTCAACCCGTTGGCCGCGTGGAGCGACGAGGACCTGGACGCCTACGTCGAGCGGCACAACGTGCTGGTCAACCCGCTGGTGTCCGCCGGATACCCGTCGATCGGCTGCGCCCCGTGCACCGCGAAGCCGGCGCCGGGCGCCGACCCGCGCAGCGGGCGCTGGGCGGGCCGGGCCAAGACCGAGTGCGGCCTGCACGGCTGAGAGTGAGAGGGGCACCCATGAGCACAGAGACGTTGCCGGACACTCCACCGGACCTGCCGGGGGGCGGTCGCCCGGCGGAGGCCGCCCTCGACGCGCTGGAGTCCGAGGCCGTCCACATCTTCCGCGAGGTGGCCGGCGAGTTCGACCGACCGGTGATCCTGTTCTCCGGCGGCAAGGACTCCACCGTGCTGGTCCACCTGGCGCGCAAGGCGTTCTGGCCGGCGCCCGTCCCGTTCCCCCTGCTGCACGTGGACACCGGGCACAACTTCCCCGAGGTGCTGGAGTTCCGCGACGCCCTGGTCGCCGAGCTCGGCGTCCGGCTGGTGGTGGCCAGGGTGCAGGACTGGATCGACGACGGCCGGCTGACCGAGCGGCCCGACGGCACCCGCAACCCGCTGCAGACCGTGCCGCTGCTGGACAGCATCACCGAGCACCGGTTCGACGCGGTGTTCGGCGGCGGCCGCCGCGACGAGGAGCGGGCGCGCGCCAAGGAGCGCGTCTTCAGCCTGCGCAACGCCTTCGGCCAGTGGGACCCGCGCCGGCAGCGGCCGGAGCTGTGGAACCTCTACAACGGCCGGCACCGGCCCGGCGAGCACGTGCGGGTGTTCCCGCTGTCGAACTGGACCGAGCTGGACGTGTGGCGCTACATCGCGCGCGAGAACATCCAGCTCCCGTCGATCTACTACGCGCACCGGCGCGAGGTGTACCGCCGCGACGGCATGTTGCTGACCTCCGGCCCGTGGGGCGGGCCGCGCGAGGGCGAGGCGGTCGCGGAGCGGACGGTCCGCTACCGCACGGTGGGCGACGGCTCCTGCACCGGGGCCGTGGAGTCCGAGGCGCGGACCATCGCCGACGTGATCGCCGAGGTGCAGGCCAGCCGGCTCACCGAGCGGGGCGCGACGCGCGCCGACGACCGGCTGTCCGAGGCCGCCATGGAGGACCGGAAGCGAGAGGGCTACTTCTGATGACGCGGGAGCGATCACACAGCACCGTCGACCTGCTGCGGCTGGCGACGGCCGGCAGCGTGGACGACGGGAAGTCGACCCTGGTCGGCCGGCTGCTGTACGACACCAAGTCGGTGCTCGCCGACCAGCTCGACGCGGTCCACCGGGCCAGCGTGGACAGGGGCCTGGCGACCCCGGACCTGTCGCTGCTGGTCGACGGCCTGCGCTCGGAGCGCGAGCAGGGCATCACCATCGATGTCGCCTACCGCTACTTCGCCACGCCCCGCAGGTCCTTCGTGCTCGCGGACACGCCGGGGCACGTGCAGTACACCCGCAACACCGTCACCGGCGCCTCGACGGCGCAGCTCGCGATCCTGCTCGTGGACGCGCGCAAGGGCGTGGTGGAGCAGACCCGGCGGCACGCCGCGGTGCTCGCGCTGCTCGGCGTGCCCCGGCTGGTGCTCGCCGTCAACAAGATCGACCTCACCGGCTACGACGAGACCACGTTCGCGTTGATCGCCAAGGAGTTCACCGCGCACGTCACGGCGCTGGGCTACGAGGAGAGCGCGGTGCTGGCGGTGCCGGTGTCGGCCCTGCTCGGCGACAACGTGGTGGAGCGCTCCGGGCACACGCCCTGGTACGACGGCCCGACCCTGTTGGAGCACCTGGAGACCGTGCCGGTGCGGGAGGACCCGGACGACGCGCCGTTCCGGTTCCCCGTGCAGTACGTGATCCGGCCCCGCACCGCCGAGCACCCGGACTACCGCGGCTACGCGGGCCAGGTCGCCTCCGGCGTCGTGCGACCGGGACAGGAGATCACCCTCTACCCGTCCGGCCTGCGCAGCCGGGTCACGCGGATCGACACCCCGGACGGCCCGCTCGCCGAGGCACGCGCCGGCCAGTCGGTCACCCTGCTGCTTGCGGACGACCTGGACATCGCGCGCGGGGACCTGGTCGGCGCCGGGGAGGCGCCCCAGGTGACCGACGAGCTCGACGCGACGCTGTGCTGGCTCAGCGAGAAGCCGTTGCGCGCCGGCGCGCGGGTGCTCGTCAAGCACGGCACCCGCACGGTCCCGGCGATCGTCACCGAGCTGTCCGCGCTGTTCGACGAGCAGAGCCTGTCGGTGTCGGAGACCCCGCAGGCGTTGTCCCTCAACGAGATCGGCCGCGTCCAGCTCCGGACCGCCGAGCCGCTGCCCGTGGACCCCTACACCGCGTTGCCCCGCACCGGAGCGTTCCTGGTGGTCGACCAGGCCGACGGCGGCACGGTCGCCGCCGGCCTCGTCGGCGCGCCGCTGCCGGTGCTGGAGACCCGTCGCGCCCTCGTCTCCCCTGGCCCGTAACCCCGCGAAGGAGATCGCAGTGCGTCTCGCCGCCGCTGCCCGTCACCCCCGTCACGGTCGCGTCCTGACCCTGCTCGTCGTCGTTCCCCTGCTCGTGGCGCTCGGCGCGTGCACCCGCGCCGACCGGGGGGCCGACGCCGACGCCGCCACGGACAAGGGCCCCGCCGCCGAACTGCGGCTGGGCTACTTCCCGAACGTCACGCACGCGTCCGCGCTCATCGGCGTGGACAAGGGGTTCCTGGCCAAGGAACTGGGCTCGACCAAGCTGACCACGCAGTCCTTCAACGCGGGTCCGGACGAGGTCAGCGCGCTGCTCGGCGGCTCGCTGGACGCCGGCTTCATCGGCTCCGGCCCGGCCATCAACGCCTTCGCGAAGTCGCAGGGCGAGACGGTGCGGCTGGTCGCCGGGGCCACCTCCGGCGGCGCCCAGCTCGTGGTGCGGCCGGGCATCACCGCGCCGGACGGGCTCCGGGGCCGGGTGATCGCCACGCCGCAGCTCGGCAACACGCAGGACGTCGCGTTGAAGAAGTGGTTGGCGGAGAAGGGGTTGGCCATCGGCGACGGGTCGGACAAGGTCCGGGTCACCAACGCCGACAACCCCCGCACGCTGGAGGCGTTCCGGGGCGGCGAGGTCGACGCCGCCTGGCTGCCCGAGCCGTGGGCGTCCCGGCTGGTGCTGGAGGCCGGCGCCCAGGTGCTGGTGGACGAGCGCCACCTGTGGGAGGGCGGCCAGTTCCCGTCCACCGTGCTGATCGTCCGCACGCGGTTCCTGCGCGAGCACCCGAGGACGGTCGAGGCGTTGCTGCGCGGGCAGCTCGCCGCGACCGACTGGGCCGCCGCGAACGGGGCCGAGGCGCGGGCCGTGGTCAACCGGCAGCTGGAGAAGCTCACCGGCAAGGCGCTGAGCCAGCCCGTGCTCGACCGCGCGTTCGCCGGGATCCAGCTCACCACCGACCCGCTGGCCCGCACCTTCCCCCGGCTGGCGAAGGACGCGGTGACCGCGGGCGTGGTCAGGAGCGCGCCCGACCTGGCCGGGTTCGTCGACCTCCGGCCGCTCAACACGGTGTTGGCCGCGGGTGGGAGGCCGCTCGCCGACGCCGCCGGACTCCAGAAGTAGCCGCAGGGACCAGCAACACTGCAGGAAGGCAGGCCGAGATGACCGCCACACTGGAGATAGCACCACCGCAGTCCCCCGCGAGCGTGGCCGTGCGGCTGACCGACGTCCACAAGTCCTTCGGGCACGGCCCGCAGGCCGTCACCGCCCTGGAGGGAGTCGACCTGCGGGTCGGTCTGGGGGAGTTCGTCTGCCTGCTCGGGGCGTCGGGCTGCGGCAAGACCACCCTGCTCAACCTGGTCGCCGGGCTCGACGAGCCCAGCGCGGGCGACGTCGTGACGCACACGGCGCGTCCGGCCGTGATGTTCCAGGAGGCCGCGCTGCTGCCCTGGCTCACCGCGGCCCGCAACGTGGAGCTGCCGCTGCGGCTCGCCGGCGTCAGGAGGGACCGCCGGCGCGCCAAGGCGAGCGAGCTGCTGGAGCTCGTGCGGCTGCGCGAGGTCGGCGACAAGCGGCCGCACGAGCTGTCCGGCGGCATGCGGCAGCGGGTGGCGCTGGCCCGCGCGCTGGCCTCGACGCTCGGCGCGGCGGACGAGGACGCGCCGGGTCTGCTGCTGATGGACGAGCCGTTCGCGGCCCTCGACGCGATCACCCGCGACGTGCTCCAGGCGGAGCTGCTGCGGATCTGGCGCGCCACCGGCACCGCCGTGCTGTTCGTGACGCACGACGTGCGGGAGGCGGTCCGGCTGGGGCAGCGGGTGGTGCTGCTGTCCTCGCGGCCGGGCCGCGTGGTGCAGGAGTGGCCCGTCGACGGGCTGCGCGGCGCGGAGGAGCTGGCGGCGGTCGAGGAGATCAACGCCCGGCTCCGGGAGGTGATCAGCACCCATGCCGCGGCCTGACCTGGTGAACGAGCCCGGCGCCCCGACGGGCGGCGGGCGGGACCCCGGACTGGCCGCCGTCGAGGCCGGGCTGGACGCGCTGGACGCGCCGGCACCCGCCTCGCAGGGGCGGCGGGGGTGGCGCCGGACGCTCTCGGCGGCGCTACCCCCGCTGCTGGCCCTGGTCGCCTTCGTCGCCGTGTGGCAGGCGCTGTGGGCCTCGGCGCTGTGGCCGGAGTACAAGCTGCCGGCGCCGCTGGCGGTGTGGAACGTCGTGTGGGAGGCCTTCCGCGAGGGCGAGGCCCTGGGCATCCTGTGGACATCGGTGCACCGCGCGGTGATCGGCTTCCTGGTGGCGGTGGTCGTGGCCACGCCGTTCGGGTTGCTGGTGGCCAGGGTCCGGCCGGTGCGCTCGGCGATCGGCCCGCTGGTCACCGGGCTGCAGAGCCTGCCGTCGGTGGCCTGGGTCCCGGCTGCCGTGCTGTGGTTCGGCCTGAACGACGCGGCGATCTACTTCGTGGTGCTGCTCGGCGCGGTGCCCTCGATCACCAACGGGCTGGTCGCCGGGATCGAGCAGATCCCGCCGATCCTGCCGAGGGTGGGCGCCGCGCTGGGCGCGAACCGGTGGGAGTCCGCCCGGCACATCCTGCTGCCGGCGGCGCTGCCGGGCTACCTCGCGGGGCTCAAGCAGGGGTGGGCGTTCTCCTGGCGGTCGCTGATGGCCGCCGAGCTGATCGCCGTCTCCCCCCAGCTCGGCCTCGGCCTGGGCGCGTTCCTGCAGCACGGGCAGGCGCTCAGCGACATGACGCAGGTGATCGCGGCGATCCTGCTCATCCTGCTGGTGGGGATCGGGGTCGAGCTGCTGGCCTTCCGGCCGGTGGAGCGGCGGGTCCTGCGGGCCCGCGGCCTGGTGGGGGTGCTGTGACGACGGTGTCAGCTCCGGGGACGTCCCCGGGGTCGTTCGGGGAGTCGCTCGCGGGGGCGTCCCCGCCGCCGTGCGCGGCTCCCCTCGTCGCGGTGGCCCACGGCAGCCGCGACCCGCGCTCGGCGGCCAGCGTCGCGGCGCTGCTGGAGGTGGTCCGGGCGCTGCGGCCGGGGCTGGACGTGCGGCTGTCGTTCCTCGACCTGTCCGCGCCCCGGCTGACCGACGTGCTCGCGGGCGTCGCCGGCGAGGGGCACCGGCGGGCCGTCGTCGTGCCTCTGCTGCTGGGCGACGCCTACCACGCCCGGGTCGACGTGCCCGGCGCGGTGGCCGAGGCGACCGGCCGCCACCCCCGGCTGGAGGTGCTGGTCTCCGACGTGCTCGGGCCGGACCCCCGGCTGGAGTCGGCGGCGCTGCGCCGGCTGGCCGCGGCCGGCGCCCACCCCGGAGACCCGGGGATCGGCGTCGTGCTCGCCGCGGCGGGCTCGTCGCACCCGCCGGCCAACGCCGCCGTCGCCGACGTGGCGCGGCGGTGGGCGGCGGGCGCGGGCTGGGCGGGCGTCGAGGTCGCCTTCGCGGCGGCCGAGCCGGACGTCGCCAGCGCGGTCGCCCGGCTGCGGGCCCGCGGCGCCCGGCGCGTCGCGCTCGGCTCGTGGTTCCTGGCGCCGGGGCTGCTCCCGGACCGGGTCCGCGCGCAGGCGCGGGCCGTGGCGCCGGGGGCGCTGCTCGCGGACCCGCTCGGTCCTGACCCGGAGGTCGCCGAACTGGTGGTGCAGCGCTACCTGACGGCCGAGCCGGCCTCGACCGCGCGCTACGCCTGACCACCGGTCCGACCGCTGATCCGCTGATCCGCTGATCCGCTAGTTCGCCGTACGCGGGCGCGGGCTCACCCCAGCCCGAATCCCGCGCCCGCGTACGGCATCTCCCTCCGTCGACACGCGGTTCGCTCCCCGCTGTGGTTCGCTCCCGCTGTGGTTCCGTCGACGCCGCGGTTCTTCGACACTGCCCCGCTTGGCGGACCCGGGGTTGGGCCGACCGCGCACCCCGCACTGTCCGCTTTGCGGACAACGGACGATTGTTCAGGGGTTACCTGCTGGTAACACTCGGGGTCGCCGCCGCGCTCGTTGGGGACACCACGGAGCGGAACCATGAACCGAACCACCACGGCCGCCCTGCGCGGCCTTCTCACCACCGCGCTCACCCTCGTCCCGGTCGCCGCGCTGGCCGTGCCGGCCACCGCGGCCGCGCCCGGGACGACCGTGACCTACCAGTGCCGGGGCAGCGCCGCCGGCCAGACCGCCGACTTCGAGCTCAACCAGCCGCTGGAGACCAGCGCGCCGGCCACCGTCGCCCCGGGCGGCGCGCTGACCGTCGTGCTGGACCCCGCGCCCATCAGGATCCCGGGCGTCGTCGGCGGCCACAAGGTCAAGGAGGTCAGGAACGTCAAGCTCCAGGTCGCCGTGCCGGCGAACGCGAGCTACGCCTCGGCCAGCCTCTCCGGCGGCTCCGGGCTGAACAGCACGCCGTCGGTCGACCACGAGGACGGCGACGTCGTGGTCACCATTCCCGGGCCGATCAAGGGCGGGGCGGACATCGAGCTGCCCACCCTGAGCCTCGACCTCACCGCCGGCGACCGGGGCGTCATCGAGACCCGGCTCACCGGCAGCGACCACGACAACCCCGGGCTGACCTTCACCGCGACCATCCAGGTCGGGGTCTTCCCGGTCAACGCCCCGACGACGTGCTACCCCAACCCCAGCCCCACCCTCACGTCGACGACCATCGGCTGAGCCGCACCGGCGCGGGCCACCACCCCTGTGTGGCCCGCGCCGCCCGCCCACGGCGCCCTCGCCGCCGGCGCGGGCCACGGCTCACCGGAACTCCTTCTGCCCCACGCGAAACAGCTCGACCGCCGCCTGATCACGGCGCCGTCGCACCCCTTCCGCCATATCTGTCCACTATGGACACTCTTTCTCGCGCTCCGCGTGTGGTCGAGCAGCCGACGAGGAAGCACCCGGGGCACGCGGATCAGCCCGACGGAAACGAGGAGGCGGCGTCGATCCCGCTCCGCACTGTCCTACCCGGACAGCACTCGGGGGGCGGGTCGTCACCCCGGCGACCGCCACCCCGAGGTCTCCGGACCCCGCCGGGAACGCCGTCGACCAGTCCGCGCGGAACCGCAACGTCACAAGCAGAAGACGATCATCGACAGTGGACTGTCCCGAGCCCGATCATGGGGTTTCCCGACGTGCCACCGGAACCCGCCGACCGGCGGGCCGGCGCGTCGGGCGGAGCGGCCCCGGGGCTGGGCACCACACGTCGACCGCCGGGTCGGCAGTGCCTAGTGTTTGGTGGCCAGGCCGGTCGGCGCAGGGGAAGTGGAGATGCGGCAGCACGGAAAGCCGGAGATCACTCCGGAGATGCGACGGCGCGCCCGCGCCGTGCCCAACAACTGGCTGCTCGTCACCGACCCCGGCTACGACACCACGCGCGGCGTCCCGGCGGAGGCGGTGATCGGCCGCTACCGGGTCGACGCGCGCGGCGAGATCACCGGCGAGTACGTCGCCAACCCCCGCTACCAGCCGCTCCCGGACACCCGGGCCGAACGCCCGTCGTCGACCCCGCCGCCCAGGATGTCGCCGACCAACGACCTGGAGCGGGTCATCCAGGCGGTCGCCACCGGGGCGAGCCCGGAGTCGGCGTTGGTCGAGGCGCTGCTCGACCACGAGATCCTGGTGCTCATCAGGGGGCAGAGCCAGCGGGGCGGCCTGGTCGCGGCGGTGGTGACGGAGAACCCGGCCGAACCGCCGGTGGTCCAGGCGTACACGTCGTACCTCCGCCCACCCGCCGGCGCCGGGGTCTACCGGTGCCAGGTCACCGAGTTCGTCGACCTGTTCCGCCGCGCCGACCTCCGGCTCAACCCCGGCTACGAGCCCTCGGTCGTGGTCCGCGGCGCCCAGGTCGTCGCGGCGGTGGAGGCGCGGTCGTCGGCCGCCGGGCCCGAGCTCAGCGACGAGGCCAGGGAGCAGGCCCGCCAGGCGCCGAACGGCTGGCTGTACGTCGCCGACCCGTTCTTCGACGGCTACACCGAGGAGATCCCCACCTGGGGCTACGTCGGCGGCTACCGGGTCGACGAGCACGGCGAGGTCACGAGGGACTTCCACCCCAACCCGGACTACCGCCCCTCGCCGCGGAGCCTGGGCTGGCCGCCGGCCGAGAACGAGCTGGAGGAGGCGCTCCAGCTCGTCGCCACCGCCTACCTCCACCCGTCGGCGCTCGTCAACGCCCTGCTGCGGCACCGTTTCCTCCTGCTGGCGGAGCGCACGTCCGAGACCACGCGCCGGTTCTTCGCCGGGCAGGAGGAGGGCACCGACCTGCCCGTCATGTCCGCGTTCACCTCGGCGGGCCTCCTGCCCCCTGACGCGCCCGGTTCCCAGGAGGTCTCGGTCGGCGAGATCCGCGACCTGCTCCAGGGCGTGGACCTGCGGCTCAACCCGGACCACCCGGCGACGTACCGGGTGTCCGGCCCGGAGCTCGTCGCCGCCCACGACCAGGCGGTGGCCGAGCACCGGCCGCAACCACCCGCCCGCCCCGACCACCCCGGGCAGGCCGACCACCCCGGGCAGCCCGGGCCCGCCCCGACTCCGGCCGGCGACGCCACCGAACGCGTTCCGCACCCCGCCGCGCGGTCGTCGGAGTCGTCGGAGTCGTCAGAGCCGTCGGGGTCGTCGGAGCCGGCCGGCGACGGCCCCCCACCCCGGGACGCGCCGACGGAGATCATCGAGAAGCTGCCCCCCGAAGCCGCGCCCCCGCCCCCGGACTCCCCCGCGCCCCGCCCCGCCCTCGACCGGGACGAGCGGTTCCTCGGGAGCGTCCTGGCCGGGGCGGTCGGCGACGCGCTGGGTTTCGGCGTGGAGTTCCTCGACATCGGCCAGATCCGGCAGCGCTACGGCGACGCGGGCATCACGGCGTTCGACCTGTCGCACGGCCGGGGCGGGGAGATCTCCGACGACACCCAGATGACGTTGTTCACGCTGGAGGGCCTGATCCGGGCACACGTCCGGCGACGCCGGGGGGAACCCGCCGACGACGTCCGCGTGCTCCAGCACGCCTACCAGCGGTGGCTGCACACCCAGGGCGCCGACTGGCCCACCGCCGGCGGGTCCTTCGCCCGGCACGCCGAGCAGCCGGACGGCTGGCTCGTCCACCAGCGGGGGCTGTTCGCGGTCCGCGCGCCGGGCAGCACCTGCCTCGCCGCGTTGAACCTGTTCACCCGCACCGACGAGCCGGGCACCTTCGAGCACCGGCTCAACGACTCCAAGGGCTGCGGCGGCGTCATGCGCGTCGCCCCGGTCGCGCTGTGGTCGGAGGACCCCGCCGAGGTGTTCGACCTCGCCGCGCGGGCGGCGGCGCTGACCCACAGCCACCCGAGCGGCTACCTGTCCGCCGGGGTCCTCGCCGCGATCGTGCACCAGCTCGTGCGCGGCGCGGAGCTGCCCCCGGCGGTCGAGCTGGCCCGCTCGCTGCTCGTGACCAGGGAGGGGCACGACGAGCAGCTCCAGCTGCTGGACCGGGCGGTGGAGCTCGCCGGCCGGGGCCGGCCGACCCCCGAGCTGCTCGCCGAGCGGCTCGGCGGCGGCTGGGTCGGGGAGGAGGCGCTGGCGATCGGCCTGTGCGCGGCGCTGGCCACCGACTCCGCCGCCGACGCCCTCGTGGTCGCGGTGAACCACTCCGGCGACAGCGACTCCACCGGCGCGATCTGCGGCAACATCGTCGGGGCCGTGCACGGGACGGCGGGAGTTCCGCCCGCCATGCTGGAGAACCTGGAGCTGCGGGACGTGATCGAGACCCTGGCCCAGGACGCCCTGCGCGAGTTCGGCCCGCAGCCCCCCACGACCGACGACTGGTTCCACCGCTACCCGGGTTGGTGATGACGACGAACTGGGCGGACAGGGTTCTCGGCTGCCTGTTGGGCGGCGCGCTCGGCGACGCCCTCGGCGCGCCGGTCGAGTTCGCCGCGCTCGACGAGATCCGGGCGCGGTTCGGCCCGCACGGCCCCGACGCGCCCGCCGAGGCGTTCGGCCGGCGGGGCGCGATCACCGACGACACCCAGATGACACTGTTCACAGTGGACGGTCTCGTCCGCGCGGGCGTCGCCCGCCGGTTCCGCGGCGAGCGCGACCCCCTGCTCCCGGTCCAGCACGCCTACCAGCGGTGGCTGCACACCCAGGGTGTGCCGTGGGAGGAGGCGGCGGGGCCGTTCCTCGCCGACTGCCCCGAGCCCGACGGCTGGCTGGTGCGCGTCCCCGAGCTGTTCGACCGCCGCGCGCCGGGCAAGACCTGCCTGCGGTCCCTGGACACCTTCGCCCGCACCGGAACGCCGGCCACCTTCGCCCACCGGATCAACGACTCCAAGGGCTGCGGCGGGGTCATGCGGGCCGCGCCGGCCGCGCTGTGGAGCACCGACCTCAGCGAGGTCTTCCGCGTCGGCGCGACCATCGCCGCCCTGACCCACAGCCACCCCAGCGGTTTCCTGCCGGCGGGCGCGCTCGCCGTCATCGTCCGCCAGTTGCTGTGGGACCAACCGCTGGAGCGCGCGCTGTGGTCGGCCATGGCCGAGCTGCGCCGCTGGCCCCGGCACGAGGAGACCGAGACCGCCCTCCACCGCGCCTTCCAGCTCGCCCAACGCGGTGCGCCCGCGCCGGAGGAGGTCGAGCGGCACCTCGGCGGGGGCTGGGTCGGCGAGGAGGCGCTCGCCATCGCGCTGTGCGCCGCGCTGGTCGCCGACGACGACGTCGAACTGGCCCTGCGGATCGCGGTCAACCACAGCGGCGACAGCGACTCCACCGGCGCGATCTGCGGCAACATCGTCGGGGCGACGCTCGGCGCGAGCCGGTTGCCGGCCCGTTGGCTCGCCGGGTTGGAGCTGCGGTCGGTCATCGAGGAGCTGGCCGGGGACGCCGCCGCCGAGTTCGGCAGCACCCCGCCCCGCGACGAGGAGTGGCTGCGCCGCTATCCCGCCTGGTACGACGGGTTCACGCCGGCTCCCGACACCGAGGCGCCCACGCACATTCTGTCCACTGTGGACGGATCGGGCGCCGGAGACGCGCCGGGGCGGGCAGAGCGCGTGCTCGGCTGCGTCCTCGGCGGCGCGGTCGGGGACGCCCTCGGCTACGCGGTCGAGTTCGACCCCCTGCCCAAGATCCGGCAGAAGCACGGCGACCAGGGCCTGACGGACTTCGTGGACGCCTACCGCCCGGCGGGGTCGATCAGCGACGACACCCAGATGTCGTTGTTCACGCTGGAAGGTCTGATCCGGGCGCACCTGCGGAAGCGACTGACCGGCGAGGACCGCACGACGCACGAGATCCAGCACGCCTACCAGCGGTGGTTGCACACCCAGGGACAGGAGTGGGCCGAGGTCGCCGGACCGTTCCTGGCCACACATCCGGAACCGGACGGGTGGCTTGTCGCCACCAGGGCGTTGTTCCAGCGGCGCGCGCCCGGCCACACCTGCGTCAACGCGTTGCAGCGCTTCGCCGCGGGCAACGAACCGGGCTCGGTCACGAACAAAATCAACGACTCCAAGGGTTGCGGCGGTGTCATGCGCGCGGCGCCGGCCGCGTTCGTGGCCACCGACCGGAGCTCCGCGTTCCGCCTCGGGGCCGACCTCGCGGCGCTCACCCACACCCATCCCAGCGGCTACCTGTCCGCCGGCGCGCTCGCGGTCATCGTGTGGGAGCTGCTCCGGGGCGTCCCCCTGACCGACTCCGTCCACAGTGCACTGTCCGAACTGGAGGATTGGGACGGTCACGAGGAAACGACGCGCGCGCTGGGGAACGCGCTGCGCGTGGCGGCCGGCGGAGTGCCGACGCCGGAGGAGGTGGAGGCCCGCCTCGGTCTGGGCTGGGTGGGCGAGGAGACCCTGGCGATGGCGGTGTGCGCCGCGCTGGTCGCCGGCGACGACGTCGAACTGGCCCTGCGGATCGCGGTCAACCACAGCGGCGACAGCGACTCCGTCGGGGCCGTCTGCGGCAACATCCTGGGCGCGGCGCTCGGCGTGCGCCGGCTCCCCCGCCGCTGGCTCGACCGCCTGGAGCTGCGCGAGGTCATCGAGCGCCTGACCCTGGACGCCCTGGCCGAGTTCGGCCCCACCCCGCCCACCGACGAGGAGCACCTGCGCCGCTACCCCGTCGGCGTCAGCCACGTGCCCCAGCCCGCCCAGGAGCCGCACGCCGCGCCGCACCCCGCGCCGGACCCGGCCAGCTCGGCACCAGAGCTCGCCAACGACTCGTCAGGCGAGGACACACCAGCCGAGGAGGAACGGCTGCTCGCGCTGTGGCGAACCTTCCGACAAGGTTCCGGCGATCTGCCGAAGACCGTCGAGCTGGCCCTCCACGTCCTCGCCGACGCGATCGACACCAATGCCGAACTCCGCGCAGCGGCCAGGAAAACCCCGTCGGACCAGCCCTGACGTCGAGGCCGGCGCCGGGAGCCGGCCGCTCACGACCAACGACCGGGTGCCGGTGGGGCGGGAGAACCGTTAGGGTCCCGGCACATGGCCGAGGAGCTGGTGCACTACGCCGTGGAGCGCGGCGTCGCGACGATCACGTTGGACTCGCCGCACAACCGCAACGCCCTGTCGAGCGCCCTGCGCGGGCAGCTGCGGGACCACCTGACCCACGCGGTCGACGACCCCGCGGTGCGCGTCGTCGTGCTGACCCACACCGGCCCGGTCTTCTGCTCCGGCATGGACCTCAAGGAGTCGCGCGGCGCCAACGCGCAGCAGCAGGGGGTCAACGAGTTCCCGGCGATCCTGGAGCAGATCTGGACCAGCCCGAAGCCGGTGGTGGCCCGGCTGGCCGGCCCGGCCCGCGCCGGCGGCGTCGGCATCGTCGCCGCCTGCGACATCGCGGTGGCCGTCGCCGACGCCACGTTCGCCTTCACCGAGGTCCGCCTGGGCGTGGTCCCGGCGGTGATCTCGGTGACGGTGCTGCCCCGCCTGCTGCCGCGCGCGGCGCACGAGCTGTTCCTCACCGGCGAGAAGTTCGACGCGCGCCGGGCCGTGGAGATCGGCCTGGTCAACGCGGCCGTGGCCGCCGACGCGCTGGACGCCGAGGTGCGCCGGTACACCGACATGCTCGCGCTGGGCGGCCCGCGGGCGCTGGCCGCGACCAAGGCGATGCTGCGCCGCGAGCGGGCCACCGGCCTGGCCGAGGACTTCGCCGACATGCTGGAGCTGTCCGCCCGGCACTTCGCCAGCGAGGAGGGACAGGAGGGCATCCGCGCGTTCGCGGAGAAGCGCTCCCCGTCCTGGGTGCCGAAGGGCTGACCGGACGGCGCGCCCGCCGGCGACCCGGCGGGCGCGCCCCCGCAGCCGAACCGGACGGTCTCAGGCGTCGGTGAGCACGACCGAGAGCCGGGGGTTGGTCTCCACGGCGTCGGACAGCACCGTCCGGATCCCGTCGTAGGCGGTCCGGTCCTTCGCGGCCAGCGCGCGGTGCCCCGGCCAGACCAGGACGTGGTCCCCGGCCGGCAGCCAGGACAGGTCGGTCAGGCAGTCGAAGAGGGCGTCGAGGTTCCGGCCGTACCAGGACGGGAAGGACAACGCGCTGCCGAACGCGCCGAGCGCGCCCGCCTTGCTCTCCGCCGCCGCCGCGTCGACCACGTGGGGAACGGCGCCGCGCTGCCGCGCCTCGCGCTCCACCTCGCGCGCGGTCGTCCCTCGCGGCGCCTCCACGAAAGCACCGTCAGCACTCACCGCAAGCCCCCCTAGTGCTTGGTGTCGACCACGACGAAGGAGCCGTAGTGGTCACCCGTGTAGTAGACCTCGCCGCCACCACCGGCCACCAGCCGACGCGCGCCCCGGTCGCGTTCCCCGGGCGTGGGCACCGTGTACTCCTTGTAGTACCCGGAGTTCCTGCTCGGCAGGCGCCGCTCGAAGTTGCCGAAGACGCTGCCGTCCTTCTCCGGGTACGGGAAGGGGCCACCGCGCTCGATCAGGTGCCAGGTCTGCCCGGCCTCCTTCGGCAGCTGCGTCAGCGGCTTGACCGGCAGCCCGGAGTCCGCGCCGGGCACCCGCCCGCCGGCGGCCGATGTGCCCGTGCCGACGACGGCGCCGCTGGTGGGGGCCGGCTTCGGGTCGCCGCCCTGGCCCCGCACCAGCCACACCACGAGGACCAGCGCGATCAGCCCGAGCAGGCCGGCCAGGATCCGTTTGTGGGGTGTCACGAGCCGAGCCTACGGACGCGCCTCGGGCGCGACCGCCCCGCCCCGGGGGGTCGTCGCCGGCGGCTCGTCGTACCGCCCGCCCAGCGGCGGCTCCACGTCCCGCACCGGGGTCAGGCGCGCCGACGCCCGGTCGACCACGCGGTCGATCAGCCAGGCCACCGCCCAGCAGGCCGGCAGCAACACCGCCAGGACCACGGTGATCTGGAACGGGTACCAGAGCTGGGCGAGCCACAGCTCGACGTCGTCCCACCACTCGGTCAACCAGGCCAGCACGACGGAGAGGGTACGCGCCACCGCGCCGCGTGACCGGCGTCACGCGCCACCCCGGAGGTCGGCCGGTAGGTTGCCGGCATGTTCGCCGTCTACGCCGCTGAGCCCAAGCCCGACGACCCGTTGGCCGCGCTGGTGGTCGGCGAGCGCCCCGAGCCGAGCGCCCCGGAGGGCTGGGTGCCGGTCCGGGTCCGCGCCGCCAGCCTCAACATGCACGACCTGTGGACGCTGCGCGGCGTGGGCATCAAGCCCGAGCGCTTCCCGATGACCCTCGGCTGCGACGGCGCGGGCACGCTGCCGGACGGCACCGAGGTGGTGATCCACTCGGTGGTGGGCGACCCGGACTGGACCGGTGAGGAGACCCTCGACCCGAAGCGCACGCTGCTCACCGAGCTGCACCAGGGCACGTTCGCGGACGTGGTCGTGGTGCCGCGCCGCAACGCGCTGCCCAAGCCCGCGTCGCTGTCGTTCGCCGAGGCCGCGTGCACCGGCACCGCCTGGCTGACCGCCTACCGGATGCTGTTCGTGAACTCGGGCCTCCGGCCGGGGCAGACCATGCTGGTGCAGGGCGCCTCCGGCGGGGTGGCGACCGCGCTGGTCCAGCTCGGCCGGTCCGCCGGGTTCCGGGTGTGGGCCACCGGACGCAGCGAGGCCAAGCGGGCGCTGGCCGAGGAGTTGGGCGCGCACCGGACGTTCGAGCCGGGCGCGCGGCTGCCCGAGCGGGTGGACGCGGTGTTCGAGACGGTCGGCCGGGCCACCTGGTCGCACTCGGTGAAGTGCCTCCGCCCCGGCGGCACCATCGTGGTGTCCGGGGCCACCACGGGGGACGCCACCGCGGCGGAGCTGCAGCGCGTCTTCTTCCTCCAGCTCCGCGTGGTCGGCTCGACGATGGGCACCCGGCAGGAGCTCGCCGACCTGCTGTCCTTCCTGGACCTGACGGGGCTGCGGCCGCGGATCGGCAGCGAACTGCCGATGGAGCGGGCGGCCGAGGGCGTGCGGGCGATGCTCGACGGCGAGACCGCCGGCAAGATCGTCTTCACCCGGGACTGATCCGGGACTGCTCCAGGACTGACCTGGGGCTCCCGGGGGCTCCGGCCTCCCCTCTCCCGCGACCCGCGGAGGATCTCCCCGTCCGTGAAGGGTCGTCTTTCGTATACGAAGGACCATGTCGGTCGTATACGAAAGACGATGACGTTCGTATACGAAGGACCACGGTGTTCGTATACGAAAGTCGACGTCCGCTCCTCACGGGGAAGGCCGAAGATCGCGGGACCTCGGGCAGGCATCAGACCCCCGTGACGGCGCAGGAGCGGAAGACCGCGCCGAACACCTCCTCCGACACACCGCCGCCGATCGCCGTGAACCGCGCTGCCCCGCGCGTTGCCCCTGTTCCCCCGTCGAGTTCGACAACACCTCGGTGACGGTTCACGTGACGCGCCTCACGCGCTGGTCTACTACGAGGCGCACCGGATCGACGGCGAGCGCGGTCGGAGGGAGTGCCATGCACCGACGGCTGGGAGGCGGCTCCGGGATCTTCCGGCGCAAGCCCGTGGAGCAGATCGCGAGCGAACACGAGGGCGAGCTGACCCGGACGCTGGGGTTGTGGCAGCTCACCGCGATCGGCGTCGGCGGCATCATCGGCGCCGGCATCTTCTCCCTGGCCGGGGCCGTGGCCAACAGGACCGCCGGTCCGGCCGTGCTGATCTCGTTCCTGGTCGCCGGCGTGGCCAGCGCCGCCGCCGCGTTCGCCTACGCGGAGTTCGCCGGCCTGATCCCCAAGGCCGGCTCCGCCTACACCTACGGCTACGCGGTCCTCGGCGAGATCGTCGGCTGGTTCATCGGCTGGGACCTGCTCCTGGAGTACATCGCCATCGTCGCCGTGGTCGCGATCGGCATCTCCGGGTACTTCGCCTTCTTCGTGAACAAGATCGGCGTGACGTTGCCGGCGTGGATGCTGGGCGCGCCCGGCACTGGCGAGGGCCACAAGGTCGACCTGTTCGCCGCGCTGCTGTGCCTGCTGATCGCCTACCTGCTCAACCTCGGCATCAGGAACGCGGCGCGGTTCGAGACCTTCCTGGTGTGGCTCAAGGTCGGCCTGGTGCTGCTGGTGATCGTCGTCGGCGCGGCGCACATCAACGCGGACAACTACACGCCGTTCTTCCCGTTCGGCTTCGGCGGGGCGATCACCGGCGCGGCCACCGTGTTCTTCGCCGTCTTCGGCTACGACGCGATGAGCACCGCGGCCGAGGAGTCCAAGGACGCCCAGAAGCACATGCCGAAGGCCATCCTGTACTCGCTGGCCATCTCGATGGTGCTCTACGTGCTCGCCTGCCTGGTCCTCACCGGCATGCAGGACTACCGCGCCATCGACAGCGAGAGCGCGTTCGCCAACGCCTTCGCCGACGTGGGCCTGCCGGCGTTGGCCACGGTGATCGCGGTGGGCGCCATCGTCGGCATCGTCACCGTGCTGTTCACGTTCATGCTCGGCGTGACCCGCGTGTGGTTCTCCATGAGCCGCGACGGCCTGCTGCCCAAATGGTTCGCCAGGACCCACCCCGTGCGCAAGGTGCCCAGCCGGGTCACCTGGATCGCCGGCGCCGCCTCCGCCCTGATCGCCGGCTTCCTGCCCATCCGGGAGGCGGCGGAGCTGACCAACATCGGCATCCTGCTGGCGTTCGTCGTGGTGTCCGTCGCCGTCGTCGTGCTGCGCTAACGGCGGCCGGACCTGCCCCGCACCTTCCGCTGCCCGGGCGTGCCCGTGGTGCCGCTCGTCGGCATCGTCTTCTCGTTGTGGCTGATCACCGAGCTGACCGCGACGACCTGGCTCCGGTTCGGCGTCTGGTTCCTCCTGGGCCTGGTCGTCTACTTCGCCTACTCCTACCGGCACTCCGAGCTGGCCTGGACCGGACGGTCCAAACGGCGGTGAGGGGCCGCCGGACGCCACGGTGGTGTCCGGCCGGACCCGCGCCCAGACCCCGTGCTCAGTCCCTGCCAAGACGGTCGGCGGCAGCGGCCAGCGCCCGCCGCGCGTCCTGGTGCAGCCGGGCCACCAGCTCCCCGGCCGGCAACGCCTCGGTCAGCGAGTAGGTCTGCCCCGCCCACAGCGACATCGCCTCGGGGTCGTCGGCCCGGCCCGCCGCCGCGCGCAACGGCTTGGTCATGTGGTGCACCTGCGGGTAGGCCGCCGGAGCGCGGCCGCTGTGCTCCAACAACACCCGGTTCACCAGGCCACGCGCGGGACGCCCGGTGAACGCCCTGGTCAGGGCGGTTCCCCTGGCGGCGTCGCCGAGGGCGGCGCGGTGCGTGGGCTGGGTGCCCGCCTCCGGGCAGCGCAGGAACGCCGTGCCGAGCTGGGCGGCGGTGGCGCCGGCGGCCAGCACCGCCGCCACGTCCGCGCCGGTGGCCAGCCCGCCGGCCGCGATCACGGGCACGTCCACGGCGGCGAGCACCAGGCGCAGCGCCGCGACCGTGCCGAGCAGCTCGCCACCGCCGGGCGAGACGCCGTCGTCCCGGAACACCGCCCGGTGCCCACCGGCCTCCGAGCCCTGCACGCAGACCACGTTTGCCCCGGCCCGCACGGCCGTCCTGGCCTCGGCCGGCGTGGTCACCGTGACCACGACCTGGCCGCCCGCCCCGCGCACCCGCCGAACCACGTCGGCGTCCGGACAGCCGAAGGTGAACGACACCACCGGGATCCGCTCGGCCACGACCAGCTCCAGCTTCGCCGGGTAGTCGTCGTCCTCCCACCGGGGCTCGCCCAGCTCCACCCCGTACCTGCGGGCCTCGGCGCCGAGCCGCTCCCGGTACCCGTCGAGCCTGGGGTGGGTGTCGGCCCCCGGCACGAAAAGGTTCACCCCGAACGGCGCCGGCCGGCCGCTCCCGCCGGCGCCCAGCAGCGCGCGGGTGCGGGCGATCTGGTCGGCGAGCGCGTCGGCGCCGAGGTAGCCCGCGGCGAGGAAGCCGAACGCGCCGGCCTCGGTCACCGCGGCCACCAGTTCGGGGGTGGACACGCCGCCCGCCATGGGGGCGGCGATGACCGGGATGCGCAGGTCACTGATCACATCCGGACCCTAGTGAGCGCCGTCGGGGGCCGCCGGGGCAATGCAGCCAAGGCCACAGCGGCGCCCGCACCCTCGTCCAGATCACCCCGTTCGGGTGATCTCCCAACGCCCACCCCCGGAGCGTCCGACCGTCGGACGTCCCACTGCTCAGATCGGGTGACCACCCTTGGCGATCCGGGCCTCCCGATCGAGACTGGCCGAATGCGCTCCGTGTTGTTGGCCTCACTGGTGAGCCTGGTCCTGCCCCTCGCCGCCGTGGCACCGGCCGCGGCGGGCGCCGGGGAGGACACCTCGTTGCCGCCCTACTTCGCGGTCGCCCGTCCGGTCACGGCCGAGCAGCTCGGCACCACCTGGCGGCCGGAGTGCCCGGTGCGCCCGGACGAGCTGCGGCTGGTCACGCTCCGGCACGTCGGCATGGACGGCCGGGCGCACACCGGCCGCCTGGTGGTCAACCAGGACCGGGTGACCGAGACGATCACGCTCTTCGGCGAGCTGTACCGGATGCGGTTCCCCATCGAGAAGATGCGGACTCCCGACAACTACCCGAACGCCGACGACGAGCTGTCCATGCGGGACAACAACACCTCGGCCTACAACTGCCGGGGCATCGGGGGCAGCGGTCGCTGGTCCTACCACGCCTACGGCCGGGCGATCGACATCAACCCGAAGATCAACCCGTACCTGGACGACAAGGGCGTGCAGCCGGCCAACGGCGGCCCGTGGCTGGACCGCACCCGCCGGGACCCGGGCATGCTGCACGACGGCGACCCGGCGGTGCTGGCCTTCACCCAGCGCGGCTGGACCTGGGGCGGTCACTGGACCACGCCGCTGGACTACCAGCACTTCGAGAAGCCCTGAGCCGGACGTGCGGTGGGGAGGGCCCGCGACGCCGGTCCTCCCCACCCCCGTCACACGGCCACCGGCTCCGGCGCCCGCCGCGCTCCCGCCCACCACACGAGGCCACCGGCCGCGAAGCAGCACGCCGCCACGGCGCAGGACGCGCTCCATCCGGCGGCGGAGTAGGCCGCGGAACCACCGGCGGCGCCCACCGCGCCGCCCAGGAACGTCCCCACCATGTACACCGCGTTGCGCCGGCTCCGCGTCTCCGCCGCGCCCGCCATGACCCGCGCCTGGTGGGCCACCTGGCTCACCTGCATGCCGACCGCGAGCAGCAGCACGCCGGGCACCAGCGCGGGCAACCAGCTCCCGCCGAGGAACAGCAGCGGTGACGCGACGAGCAGCGCCAGCAGGCCGCTGCCCGCCACGACCCGAGCGCCCACGCGGTCGACCGCCCGGCCCGCGGCCGGCGCGGCCACCGCTCCGGCCAGACCGAGCAGGCCGACCAGACCGGCCGTGGACGCGCTCAGGCCGTGCGGCGCGCTGGTGAGCGCCAGGGCGAGCGTCGTCCAGACGGCGTTGAAGCCGGCGAACACCGCCGCCTGCGCGAGGCTCGGCCCCCGCACGTCGGGCCGTCGCGCCAGTCCGGGCAGCACCGCGAGGAGGTCGCGGTAGTGCTGACTCGGCCGCGGCCCGTCGACGGGCAGGACCCGCACGGTGAGGGCGCACACGATCGCGGTCAGCGCCGCCGCGACGAGGTAGACCACGCGCCAGCCGAGGGCGTCCCCGAGAGCGCCGCTCAGGACGCGCGAGCCCATCATCCCGGTGACCAGGCCGGCCTGGACCCAGGCCAGCGCGACCCCGCGCCGCTCCGGCGCGCTCACCTCGCTCACGAGCGGGACGAGCACCTGCGGGATGACCGTCGTCGCGGCGGCCAGCCCGACGAACGCCGACAGCACCGGCAGGGACGGCGCGGCGGCCGCCCCCGCCAGCAGCGCCACGGTCGCCGCGCCGAGCCAGGTGACGAGCCGACGCCGGGAGACCAGGTCGCCCAGCGGCACGAGCGACAGGATGCCGACGGCGTAGCCGAACAGCGCCGTGGTGGCCACCCCGCCGGCCGCGCCGGCCGGCACGCCGAGGTCGGCGGCGACGACGCCGAGCACCGGCTGGGCCAGGTAGACGTTGCCGACCGTGACACCGGCGCACAGCGCCGACGCGACGACCAGCCCGCGACCGCCGCGCGGGACGGGTGGCGTCGCGCCCGTCACGCCGTCTCCCCGGCGAGCTGCCGGCCCAGGCTGTCCAGGTCCCCGTAGACCACCGCCTCGCCGACCAGGCCCTCGGCGTCGAGGGTGAAGACCGTGATGCCGGACCAGCGGACCTCGGCGCCGGCGGGGTTGGCCCCGTTGCCCCGCCACACGACCGCGATCCGCTTCCCGGTCCGGTGCGCCTCGACCGGGGTGAGGCCGTCGAACCGCCCGAAGCCGGCGAGGGCCCCGCTGATCAGCGCGTGGATCGCGGCGCGCCCCCTGACCGGCGGGGTGTCGACGGGGTGGTGGAACGCCGCGTCCGGCGCGAAGGCGGCCGCCCAGGCGTCGACGTCCGCGACGCGGGAGGCGGTGAAGAAGCGCTCGACGGCGGAGGGGAGCAGCATGACGTATCCCTTCTTCTAACCAACCGGTTGGTTAGAAGCTAGATCGCGAGCGCGCCCAATGTCAACCAGACGGTTGGTTACTTCTCGGCTAGCATCGCCGGCGTGCCCAGGGACGCCGAAGCCACCAAGGCGCGGATCTTCGCCGCGGCCTCAGCCGAGTTCGCCGCGCACGGCGTCGCCGGCGCCCGCGTCGAGCGGATCGCCCGCGCCGCGAACGCCAACAAGCAGCTCATCTACGCCTACTTCGGCGACAAGGAGGGGCTGTTCAACGCGGTCCTGCAGCACGCGCTGCGGGAGCTCGCCGACGCGGTGCCCGCCAGCGGCGGCGACGTCGAGGACTACGTGGACCGGCTGTTCGACTACCACGCCGAGCACCCCGAGGTGTGCCGCCTGCTGCTGTGGGAGGCGCTGGAGTACGGCGACCGCCCGGTCCCCTCCGAGCCCGAGCGCACCGCCCACTACCAGGACAAGGTCGACGCGATGGCCACGGCCGACCGAACCGGCGACGCGCTCGCGCCCGACGTGCTCACCCTGCTCCTGCTCGGCCTGGTCGGCTGGCCGAACGCGGTCCCCCAGGTCCGCCGCATGCTGCTCGGCCCGGACGGCCCCGACCAGCGGGACCGCCTCCGCGCCGCCGTCCGCGTCGCCGCCCGTCGTCTCACCACCCGCCCCTGACTTCCCCGGGGCACAAGGGAACCCAACCCGTCGGCCACCTCAAAGCGTCCACAATGGACAGTCAGGGAAAGCCCACGGCGCGGGGGCGCCGTCATCCAGGCGCCCCCGCGGTCAGCGAGATCGGCGTAGCGAGAACGCGGGCAACGACGCTCCGCGTGCTCGTCAGCGGACATTTCCTTTGCCAGCTCGGCGTATCCCCGTTCCCAGGCCCGCTCGTAGCGCGCACGTGCACCAGCCCGCAGGAGGGTACGGTTCACGCTCGCCCCGGAGTTCGGCTCGCGGCCCCCCTGCCCAGCGGCCCATGCCACCAAGGCGACGTGCTCCGCCCGCCCGGGATCAGCGAACGACGCCAGGAGCGCTTCGTCCACGTCCTTGAACGTCGTCCGCCTGCTCGTGCCGCTCAAGGTACTGCGCACGGCGCATCCCGTTGTCGTGCTCATACCGATGCGGCCGAAGCCCGCCGAACCGCCCGGAAACGCCGGCGGCGGGCCGCTCCTGGGAGGGAGCGACCCGCCGCCGGGGTGGTCTCGGGCCTACTTCTTGCCGCCCTTGGCCTTGTCACCGGCCTCGTCGGTGGACAGGGCGGCGACGAACGCCTCCTGCGGCACCTCGACGCGGCCGATGGTCTTCATCCGCTTCTTGCCTTCCTTCTGCTTCTCCAGCAGCTTGCGCTTCCGCGAGATGTCACCGCCGTAGCACTTGGCGAGGACGTCCTTGCGCAGCGCGCGGATGGTCTCCCTGGCGATGACCCGGGAGCCGATGGCGGCCTGGATCGGCACCTCGAACTGCTGCCTCGGGATCAGCTCGCGCAGCTTGCTGGCCATCCGGGTGCCGTAGGCGTAGGCGCTGTCCCGGTGCACGATCGCGCTGAACGCGTCCACCGCCTCGCCCTGGAGCAGGATGTCGACCTTGACCAGGTTCGCGGTCTGGGTGCCGGCCTCCTCGTAGTCCAGCGAGGCGTAGCCGCGGGTCCGCGACTTCAACGCGTCGAAGAAGTCGAAGATGATCTCGGCGAGCGGCATGGTGTACCGCAGCTCGACCCGGTCCTCGGACAGGTAGTCCATGCCGCCGAGCTGGCCGCGCCGGCTCTGGCACAGCTCCATGATCGCGCCGACGAAGTCCGACGGGGCGATGATCGTGCACTTGACGATCGGCTCGTGCACCTCGCCGATCTTGCCCTCCGGCCAGTCCGAGGGGTTGGTGACGACCAGCTCGGCGCCGTCGTCCATCACCACCCGGTAGACCACGTTGGGGGCGGTGGAGATCAGGTCCAGGCCGAACTCGCGCTCCAGCCGGTCCCGGGTGATCTCCAGGTGCAGCAGGCCGAGGAAGCCGCAGCGGAAGCCGAAGCCCAGCGCCGCCGAGGTCTCCGGCTCGTAGGTCAGCGCCGCGTCGTTGAGCCGCAGCTTGTCCAGCGCCTCGCGCAGCTCGGGGTACTCCGAGCCGTCGACCGGGTAGAGACCGGCGTAGACCATCGGCTTGGGGTCGCGGTAGCCGCCGAGCGCCTCGGTGGCGCCCTTGCGCTCCGCGGTGACGGTGTCGCCCACCCGGGACTGGCGGACGTCCTTCACCCCGGTGATCAGGTAGCCCACCTCGCCGACCCCGAGGCCGACGCACGGCTTCGGCTCCGGCGAGATGATGCCCACCTCCAGCAGCTCGTGCGTGGCGCCGGTGGACATCATCTTGATCCGCTCCCGCGGCGTGATCTTCCCGTCGACCACCCGGATGTAGGTGATGACGCCGCGGTAGGTGTCGTACACCGAGTCGAAGATCATCGCCCGCGCCGGCGCGTCGGCCTGGCCGGTCGGCGGCGGCACCTGGCGCACGACCTCGTCGAGCAGCTCCCGCACGCCCACGCCGGTCTTGGCCGAGACGCGCAGCACGTCACCGGGGTCGCAGCCGATGATGTGCGCGAGCTCGGCGGCGTACTTGTCCGGGTCGGCGGCCGGCAGGTCGATCTTGTTCAGCACCGGGACGATGGTCAGGTCGTTCTCCATCGCCAGGTACAGGTTGGCCAGGGTCTGCGCCTCGATGCCCTGCGCGGCGTCGACCAGCAGGATCGCGCCCTCGCACGCGGCCAGCGAGCGGGACACCTCGTAGGTGAAGTCGACGTGACCGGGCGTGTCGATCAGGTGCAGCACGTACTCGACGTCACTGCCCGTGTCGTCCTTGGCCACCCACGGCAGCCGGACGTTCTGGGCCTTGATCGTGATCCCGCGCTCCCGCTCGATGTCCATCCGGTCGAGGTACTGGGCGCGCATGGCGCGCTCATCCACCACGCCGGTGAGCTGCAGCATCCGGTCGGCCAACGTCGACTTGCCGTGGTCGATGTGCGCGATGATGCAGAAGTTCCGGATGCGCTCCGGCGGCGTGAACGTGGTGTCGGCGAACGTGCTCACTCAGGGTCCCTCGCAAGCGAATGGGTGACGTCTCATCGTCCCACGAGACCGGGGGTGCCACGCACACGTATCCGGGCAGTCCCCGATGCGCCCGTCCCCGGGGGCCGCTGGAATGGGCGTATGCGTGATGTGCTGCTGCGGATCCTCGACCCCTTCTTCGGCCGCCCGACGGGGTTGCGCGGGCGGTTGGGCGGGGCGGTGATGGCCCGGTCCAACGCGGCGAGCGAACGGCACCTGGTCGCGCTGGCCGCCCCGCGCCCGACCGACTCCGTGCTGGTCGTGGGCCCGGGACCGGGCGTGGGACTGGCCGAGGTCGCCCGCGTGACCAACCGCGGCCACGTGGTCGGCGTGGACCCCTCGCCGGAGATGCTGCGGCGCTGCCGGGAGCTGTGCGCCGACCTGGTCCGGGCCGGCCGGGTGGAGCTGCGCCAGGGGACGGCGCAGGACACCGGGGCGCCGGCCGCCTCGTTCGACGTCGTGCTCAGCGTGAACAACGTCGTGTTCTGGCCGGACCGGCCCGCCGGGTTCGCCGAGCTGCGCCGGGTGCTGCGACCGGGCGGCCTGCTGGTGCTGTCCATGCACCGGACCGCGATGGACGCCGAGGGCTACTCGGCGGAGGACCTGCGGGCCGACGCCGAGGGCGCCGGGCTGACCGAGGTCGTGGTCCGCGAGCGGGCCGGGGCCAGCGCGTGGGGCGCGGCGGTCGACATGACCGCCCGCCACCCCTGACCGCCCCTCACGCGACGGCCAGGGCGGCGACGCCGAGCAGCACCACCAGCGCGCCGCCCAGCCGCCGACCGGGTCGCGGCTCGCCCAGCACCCGCCAGGCGACGACCGCGCTCACCACGATGCTCAGCTCCCGCGCGGGGGCGACCAGGCTCACCGGGGCGAGCCGCATCGCGAACAGCACCAGGCCGTAGGCCAGCGAGGACAGCGCCGCGACGGCGACGACCGCGGTCCGGTGCTGTCGCCACACGTCGATCACCACGGCCCGGTCCCCGGCCACCCACGGCGCGAGCAACAGCACCCGCACCACGTTGTTGCCCCAGTTGAACAGCAACGGGGAGATCGCGAGCGCGGTGACGGCGTGCGCGTCCCAGAGGGTGTAGCCGGCGATCATGACCCCGGTCAGCACGCCATAGCCGACGCCCAGCGGGCGGCGCGGACCGGCGGCGCGCGCGACAGCGCTGTCACCGGCACTGCCGCCGGAACCGCTGTCGCCACCGGCGACCGCCGGCGCGCGACCCGAGCCGATGACGAGGACGCCGAGGACCACCGCCCCCGCGCCGAGCAGCCCCAGGAGACCGGGCCGTTCGTCGAACACGAGCACGCTGGCCGTCACCGCGACGAGCGGCCCGATGCCCCGCGCGAGCGGGTAGACCACCGACAGGTCCCCCACCGCGTAGCCGCGTTGCAACAGCAGCGAGTAGCCGGTGTGGAGGGCGCCGCTCGCCGCGGTCGCGAGCAGCCCCGCCCAGCCGAACCGGACGGCGTCCTGCCCACCCACCACGACGCCGACCACCGCGAACGGGAGCAACAGGACCGCGCTGACCGCGGAGTTGAGCCAGGTGAAAGGCAGCCCGGCCGCGGTGGCGGCGCGTTTGGCGAAGAAGTTCCAGCCGGCGTGCGCCACGGCGGCGGCCAGCACCAGCAGGACGGTCACGGGACCCATCGCGAAACCCCTCTGGCCCGCGCGTGGGCGCGCGGGAGCCGGGTTCCTCCAGGCTTTTCGTCCCGTCAGATGGCCGGCCGCCGTCCGGGCGGGCCGGTGGCGCCGCTCGGTCCAGTCCTCCCGGCCCTGGTTGTGGGGTGGTCGTGGCGGGTGGGAGCGGAACCCTAGGCGCTGTCGATCTCGACCCTAACGCCAGCGGCGGGTGCGACGACCGTGGAGTTCGTCGCACCCGCCGCGCCCCCGGGGTTGGCCAAGAGCCCGACTTCGGGTTCGTTCAGCGGGGGCGCACTGCCGCCAGCAGCTCGGGCCCCCGCTCCTCAAGGCGTCGGACCGCGATCCGGCCGAACGCCCACGCGCTCAGCAGGCCGACCCCGACTCCCACCGGCGTCGCCAGCCAGCGCAGCGCGGCGGAGTCGACGACCGACCCGGCGGCCACGAGCGCGACCTCCGGCAACGCCACGACGAGCATCAGCAGGCTGATCGCGACCTGGAGCAACGCCTTGGAGCAGCCCGGCATGCCGCCGGCGGCGAACGGGTTGGACCGCTGGACGGGCACCGGGTAGGCGGCGAAGACCGACATCACCGCGAGCACGCCGGAACCGCCGCCGAGCAGCGCCGGGACCAGGGACAGCAACCAGGGGTAGGCCCCGGTCTGCCCGGACAGCGCCGGCAGCGCGAACGCGGCCACCACCGCCACCGGCGCGACGTAGACCAGCCAGGCGAGTTGGCGGCCCCGCACGTCCGCCCCCGCGGCCGCGGGCTGCACGAGCGTGTGCCACAGGGCGGTGCCGTCGAAGCCGTAGAGGTTGCCGGTGTTCATGGTGGAGATGAAGATCACGAACAGCGGGGCGTAGGCGAGCACCCCGACGCCGAGGTGGCCCCGGTCGTCCTCCAGCACCGCCGGCAGGGCCGGCAGCGCCAGGCCGAGCACCAGCCCCGGCACCAGGACCGACCGGCGACGGGCGTCCCGCCACCACGTCCGCACCTCCTTGGCGGCGACCGCGCCGACCGGGGTGGCCGGCACGAGCGCCCACAGGCCGCCGCCGGCGGCGGCGCCCTTCCGGCCCGCCCGCGTCGGCCCGGTCGCCGACGGCGGCGTGGTCATCCGGCGCACCAGCAGCGCCGACCAGGCCCAGGCCAACACCGCGACGAGCGCGGCCAGCCCGCCCACCGCGCCGACGACCCGCCACCAGTCGGCCCGCGCCGCCGCCTCCACCGCGACCGGGGCCCAGCCCGAGGGCAGCGCCCGCAGGACCGCCACGAAACCCGGTGAGCGCCGCTCGACCAGGATCGGCGCGATCGCCTTGACCGCGTACTGGGCGGGCACGATCAGCAGGGCGGTGCCCGCGGCCAGCAGCACGCCGAGATCACGGCCCCGGCGCGAGCGCAGGACCGCGCCCAGGGCGCCGACGACCACCCGGGACAACGCCAGCACCAGCGCGAGCTGCAACGGCACGACCACCAGGGCGACGACCAGCGGGCCGACGCCCAGGGTCGCCCCGCGGACCACCAGCCCGGCGAAGGCGACCAGGCTCACCAGCGGCGGCACGCCGACGACGGCGGAGACCAGCAGCCCGCCGGCGAGGCGGCGGGGGCCGATCGGCAGCAGGCGGAAGTGCTCGGGCTGCAGGGTCTCGTCGCTGCCGGAGAGCAGCACCGGGCCCACGACCCAGCCGAGCGTCCACGCGGCCAGCAGGGCGGCGGCGACGTCGGTGCCGATCGCCAGCGACTCCCCCGCCGCGCCGCCGGGCCCGCCCACCGCCAGCACGACCGCCGTGAACAGCCCGCCGACCAGGCCGAACACCGACCCGACCAGGAACGGCGCCGCCCTGGCCGACCCGCGCAGCCCGTGCCGCAGCACCCGCAGGCGCATCCGGATCAGGACGCCAACCACGACAACCCCTCCGCCCCACCGGTGCGGCCGCCGACGAGGTGCACGAACGCCGCCTCCAGGCTCTGCCCGCCCCGCACCAGCTCCACCGGCCCGCTGGCCACCACGCGCCCGCCCGCGATCACCGCCACGTGGTCGCAGAGCTGCTCGACCAGCGTCATGACGTGGCTGGACAGCACGACCGCCCCGCCGGAGTCCACGAACCGGCGCAGGATCGTGCGGATCGTGGCGGCGGAAACCGGGTCGACCGCCTCGAAGGGCTCGTCGAGCACCAGCAGCTTCGGCGCGTGCAGCAGCGCCGTGGCCAGCCCGATCTTCTTGCGCATGCCGGCCGAGTAGTCGACCACCAGGGTGCGGTCGGCCTCGGCCAGCTCCAGCACCGCGAGCAGCTCCTCGGTCCGGCGCGCCACCGTGTCGGGCGGCAGGCCCCGCAACAGGCCGGTGTAGGTGAGCAGCTCACGCCCGGTCAACCGTTCGGGCAACGTCAGGCCGTCCGGGAGGACGCCGACGAGCTCCTTGGCGCGGGCCGGGTCGGCCCAGACGTCGGCCCCGAGGATGTGCGCCCGCCCCGCGTCGGGGCGCAGCAGGCCGACCGCCATGGACAACGTCGTGGTCTTGCCGGCCCCGTTCGGGCCGACCAGGCCGAAGAACGACCCCCGGGGCACGGCGAGCGACACCCGGTCCACCGCCGTCCTGCCGTCGAACGCCTTGACCAGGCCGGACAGCCGCAGGGCCGGGACGCCCCCCGCGTCCTCGGCCCCCTCGGCGCGGACGCCCTCCTGCGCTCCGGCCGCTTCCCGCGTCACGTCCACGCGTCCTCCCCTCGCCGTCGGCCGGCGCCCTCGCCGCCCGACGAAAAAAGTGATATCACTTTGCTAGATGGGCGGCAACGGGCCCGCCCGGGACGGGGAGGTCGAGGGGCGATGCCGAAAACGCCGTCAGCGCCGATGCCGGAGGTCGCGCGCGGTCACGGTTCGGTGCGGGAGCAACGGGCGTTCGCGCCGAACGGCCTGGCGGGAGGCGGCGTCGGGCTCGCCCTGCTCCTGGGCGGCGTGGCCATGGGCGTGGCGCTGGGAGAGCGGAACGCCGCGGTCGGGGTGCCGATCGCGGTGGTCCTCGGCCTCGCCGGCCTCCTCACCCTCGCCGGCCTGGTGACCGTGTCACCCGGCGAGGCCAAGGTGCTCCAGTTCCTCGGCCGCTACGTCGGCACTCTGCGCGACTCCGGCCTCTACTGGGTGAACCCGCTGACCACCAAGAAGATGGTCTCCACTCGCATCCGCAACCACGAGAGCGCGGTGCTGAAGGTCAACGACGGCGACGGCAACCCGATCGAGATCGCCGCGGTGGTGGTCTGGCAGGTGGCCGACACCGCCCAGGCGGTCTTCGACGTGGACGACTTCGTCACCTTCGTCGAGGTGCAGACCGAGACGGCCGTGCGGCACATCGCCAACAGCTACCCGTACGACGCGCACGGGGAGACCGGCCTGTCGCTGCGGGAGAACGCCGAGGAGATCACCGAGCGGCTCTCCGCCGAGATCGCGGACCGGGTCGCCGCCGCCGGCGTCCGGGTGATCGAGTCCCGGTTCACGCACCTGGCCTACGCTCCCGAGATCGCGCACGCGATGTTGCAGCGCCAGCAGGCCAGCGCGGTCGTCTCGGCCAGGGCGCGGATCGTCGAGGGCGCGGTGGGCATGGTCGAGATGGCGCTCGACCGGCTGGCCGAGCACGACGTCGTGGAGCTGGACGAGGAGCGGAAGGCGGCGATGGTGAGCAACCTGCTCGTGGTCCTGTGCGGCGACCGGTCGACGCAACCGGTGGTCAACACGGGGTCCCTCTACCACTGACGCCCCGTGGTCGAGCGCAAGAGCTTCCTGCTCCGTCTGGACCCGGTGGTCCACGACGCGCTGGCGCGGTGGGCGGCCGACGAGCTGCGGAGCACGAACGCGCAGGTCGAGTTCGTGCTCCGCAAGGCGCTGGCCGAGGCGGGCCGCCTGCCGGCCGACGCCGGCCGCCCCGCCCGCCGGGGACGCCCCCGCAAGCGCCCCGAGAGCCCGGACCCGCCGGCGGCCGACCGGAAGAACGGGTCCCCCGAATGACCCCGGCGACCAGACGGGTGGGTGGCACGTCCGCTGTCGGACGTGCCACCCACCCGTTTCTCTTATGGCGATGCCGATGCCAGCGCCGCCGCAGGTCAGCGGGCGAGGCGACCACCGCGGCCGGGCAGTGGCCGGTCAGCGGCCGGTCAGTTCGGGGGCGAAGCGGCCTCGGCCGAAGCCCCGGCGACGGACAACGCGCGCGCCACCCGGCGCACCACCCGGATCGCACCGAGCGTGACCAACGCGAAGAGGACGAGGCCAGCAGCGGCCACCAGCGGCGCTCCGTAGGCGACATCCCAGTCGCCCAGGCGCAGGCTCAGCCGTCGAAGGTCGGCGTGCCCCAGCGCCGCAGCGAGCCGGCCGACGAGAGCGTGCCTGATCAGCATCTCCAGCAGCCCCGCGACCAGGGCTCCCAGGGACGCGCCCACCAACAGCTCGCCCACACCGCGCCCCGTCGCCCGCCCGGACCCGTCCGCCGCACCCGTCACCACGTCTCCCACAGCTCATCACGAGAAGTAATCGATGGTCACTGTGAGTATGTGATCATCGGGCGGCGCGCCGACAGCCCGCGCGGCGTCGTTCCCGCCACCGACCCCCGCAATCCGCCGTCCGGATGACACCGGAGACCACCAGCGCTGGGTGACGAGGGCGCGGTCGTGACACACCCGGCGTCGCCGGGTCCCCGCCGCCGCTGGCCGCTGGCCCCGTCGGCGTCCCCACGCCGGGCGCGCCGGACCCCCGGGGTCAGGCCCCGACCGCGAACTTCCAGCCGATGGTGACCACCAGCGCGGCCACCACCCCGAGGAACACCCGGCGGACGAACGCCGAACCGCGGTTCACCGCCACCGAGGCGCCGATCACCGCGCCCGCGACGTTGCAGACGGCCATGGTCAACCCCAGCCCCCACAGCACCTTGCCGGCGGGCACGAAGTAGACCAGCGCGCCCAGGTTCGTGGCGATGTTGACGAGCTTGGCCGTGGCCGAGGCGCGCAGGAACGCGAACCCGAGCAGACCCACCATCAGGAACACCAGGAACGACCCGGTGCCGGGACCGGTCATGCCGTCGTAGAAGCCGAGGACGGCGCCGCCCACCGCCATCAGGGCGGTCTCCTGGACCCGGCCGAACCGGCCGTTCTCGCTCGCGCCCAGTTCCCGGCGGCGCCAGGTGTAGTACCCGACGCCGACCATGGCGACCAGCACGATCCCGTTGAGCGCGCCCGGCGAGAGCCGGTCGGCCACCTTCGCGCCCCCGAGGGCGCCGGCGAACGCGGCCCCGGCCATCAGCAGGGCGGGCCGCCACTCGACGCGGGTGCGGCGGGCGTAGGTGCGCATGGCCGCCGTCGTGCCGACCACCGACGAGACCTTGTTCGTCGCCAGCGAGTAGATCGGGTGACCACCCGGCGCGAGCAGCATCAACGCCGGGAGCTGGATGAGACCGCCGCCACCGACGACGGCGTCGACCGCGCCGGCCGCGAAGGCCGCGGCGCAGAGGAACAACAACCCCACCAGCGAGACGTCGGCGAACCCAGGCCAGCCCAGTGAGGTCAACACGCCGATCACCCTATGGGGCGTGCGTCACTCCCCAGGCGCGCACATGACCCAGGTCACGCCGCCGGGCCTGCGGCGCGGCCCGACTGGTCCGGGCGGCGGCGAGTTGGGTGCCCCGATCGGCGCTGCTACGATGGTCAGCCGTGCCGTGCGGCATTCCGCCGTGGAGGAAACCCCCCGGGGCGCAGCCGCCGACTCCCGTCGACGTCAGTTCTCCCGAGGGCGCCGAACCAGCGCGGCACGACCACTGTCGACCGAGACCGAGGGGCTTCGCGTGGCCAACATCAAGTCGCAGATGAAGCGCAACCGCCAGAACGAGGAGCGGCGTCTGCGCAACAAGTCCGTCAAGTCGGCGGTGAAGACCGCCATCCGCAAGTTCCGCGAGGCCGCCGAGGCCGGGGACAAGGACAAGGCCCTGGAGCTGCTGCGCGACGCGGGCAAGAAGCTGGACAAGGCCGCCAGCAAGGGTGTCATCCACCCGAACCAGGCCGCCAACAAGAAGTCGGCGCTGGCCCAGCGCGCGAACAAGCTCTGAGCGTTCGCACCCGAACGCCGCGAAGGCGCCGCCCCCGGGTCGGGGGCGGCGCCTTCGTCGTCTGGCGCAGGGGAGGGAACTGGGCGTCCTCGCGCGGGGCCCGTCCGCGCGCGGCCGCCGGGGTCGTCAGCCGGTGTGTCGGACGCGTCGTCGGGCACGGCAGCGGGCCCGGCTCGCCGCCGACTCGCTGGCCCTGGTGGTGATCCCCAGTTCCCTGGCGATCTCCCGGTGACCGCGCCCGCTGGCCAGGGAGAGCAGGATCCGCCGCTCCCTGCTGCTCATCGGACCGCAGCGGTGCAGCAGCCACCGGGCCTCGGCCCGGTCGCTGACCAGCTCCGCGGGGTCCTCGACCGCGCACGGCAGCAGCCGCGGGTGCTCGCCCAACTGGCGGGCGACGCTGCGCCGCCGGAAGCGGTCCACGCACAACCGGCGCACCACGGCCACGAGGAACTGCCGCATCCGGGTCCGGTCCAGTCTCGGAAATTCCGCCGCCCGCACCAACGCGTCGTGGACGACGTCCTCAGCCTCATACCCACTCCCGCAGTAGTGCGTCGCCATTTGGACCAAGAGCGGACGCAGTTCCACACATGCCTGCCAAAAACTGGCTTCCGCACTCCGTGCCGAAGCACCCTCACGCATGTCCATCCCCTGTTTCAGTGAAGTTAAACGCGACGCAACCCGCTGGCCCGGGTCCCGCGCGCGCCCATGGCCTACCCGGCCACGAACAGCCCACATTGCCCCTTCATTGCACAGAGTGCAACTCGCGGACGGCAAGTGTTGGTTGCGACCGAAAGCAATTTTCACAATCAGGTGATTGAGATCCGAACTGGTTGACCGAGACCGGAACGGCTCCGTAGACCTCGCTATGAGAATGCTCACCGCGAGTGGGGCGCCGACTGGCCCGTATTACGGGTGGAGGCGCTCACGAGGCGCCTCGGCTCCCGGTAGGTCAAACCGTTTCCGGAAAGGAACCATGATGGTGAGAAACCGGCTTGTCGGATTCGCGCTCGTCGCCGGTGGCGCCCTGCTGTTCGGCCTGGCGTCCCCCGCCAGCGCCGCGGCGCCGGACCCCACCGCCCAACCCGGAGTGGCGGCCTCCACCCTGGTGCTCAGCGCGAACCCCGGCGAGCGGCCCTCGCCCTCCGCCCGGCACGTGGTGCTCACCTGCGAGCCGACCGGAGGCAGCCACCCGGACCCCGAGCAGGCCTGCACCCAGCTCGCCCAGGTCAACGGTGACTTCCGCGACCTGAACACGCGGCAGGACCAGGCGTGCACGTTGATCTACGCGCCGGTCACGGTGACCGCGCACGGCTTCTGGCGGGGTCGCCCGGTCTCCTACCAGGAGACCTTCCCGAACGAGTGCGTGCTCAACGTCATGACCGGATCGGTCTTCCGCTTCTGATCGGACCCGGTCACGACCACTATCCGGTGGCGCTGCCCCGATTCGCCGCCCGGGGCAGCGCCACCTCCCGGTGGCCACGCCTTTCTCCCCGCTTTCACACATCGCGCGCACACCTCCCGGCAACGCTCTGTCACTGTTCCGCCGCCGTGCCACCCAAGGCGGCCATTCGGGCTATCACCCGAACGGCGGTGGACATACTTCCCGTGGCACCGGCTTTCCCAGGCTTCCCCCGGCACGACGTCGAAACACCCGCGAGTCAACACCTCGACAGGTGGTTATCCGAGGGAAAACACGCGCGCCATCCCTGATTCGGCCGCGCCCGCACCCCCGACCCGAAGATCCACCGGGTCGGGGCCTTGCCCGCCCGACTTCCCCCAGCGCACCATGAAATTTGGGGGTTCCCCCGACATAACACCGTTTTGGACGAATCCGACGTCGACCCACGCCCAATTTGCGACCACACCTCGCGAATTCGGCGCCTTCCGGTCCCGCGCGGACCGAAGTTCCCCCGAACGGCGGGTACGAGGCTGTCAGCGAACCACGGACCCGGAGCCCTTCCAGCCGGCCCACCCGGGTGTGACGGAGTGAAAGCCGTCGATCCGACGCGTCAGGACCGCTGGCGGGCGTCGATGACGCGCATCACAGCCCGCTCCAGCGCGTAGTCGGCGTCGGCGGCCGCGCCCTTGACGTCGGCGTTGAGGTCGGCCACCAACCCCATCGCGATCGCCAGGCCCTCCGGCGTCCAGCCCCGGGACTGCGCCTGCGCCTTCTTCACCTTCCACGGCGGCATGCCCAGCTCCCCCGCCAACCGGACCGGGTCCGCCCGGCCCACCGCCGCCACCCTGGCGACGGTGCGGACCGCGTCGGCCAACGCGTCAGCGACCAGGACGTGCGCGACCCCGAGGTGCATCGCCCAGCGCAGCGCCTCCAACGCGCCCGCGCGGTCGCCCGTGACGGCCTTCTCCGCGACCGCGAACCCGGTCACCTCGGCGCGCCCCCGGTGGTAGCGCCGCACCGCCGCCTCGTCGATCCGGCCGTCGGTGTCGGCCACGAGCTGGCTGGCCGCCGCCGCCAACTCCCGCAGGTCCGAGCCGACCGCCTCCACCAGGGCGGCCACGCCGGCGGCGTCGATCCGACCACCCGCCCGGCGCACCTCCTCCTTGACGAAGGCGTCCCGCTCCGCCGGCCTGGTGATCTTCGAGCACTGGGTGACCCGCGCCCCCGCCCTGCGCAGCGCCTCGACGAGGTCCTTGCCCGGCTTGCGGCCACCCCCGTTGTGCAGCACCACCAGGCTCACGCCCTCGGCGGGCTGCTTCGCGTAGGCCGCGACCGCCTCGGCGATGTCCTTGCCCGCCTCCTGCACGGCCTCCAGCACGATCACCCGGCCCTCGGCGAACAGCGACGGGCTGAGCATCTCGACGAGCTCGGGCGGAGCCAGCTCGGTGATCCGCACCCGGCGCAGCTCCGCCGAGGGGTCGGCCAGGCGGGCCGCCTCCAACGCGGCGCGCACCGCGCGTTCGGCGAGGAGCTCCTCCTCGCCGAGCACCAGGTGCAGCGGGTCGGGCGTGACGGAGGGCGAACTCACCCCCGCATCCTGCCACGCGACCCCGACCACGCTGGGTGCTCCCGCCATGTGGACGAGTCCCTGGCCGGTGATCGGGAGCTGTCGTAGCGTGAGCGCCACAACCGAACATGGCAGCTCATCCAGAGGGGCAGAGGGATCGGCCCGAAGAAGCCCCGGCAACCAGCGCCGGCCAGTCGCGACCACCGCGAGGCCGACCGGCGCCCACGGTGCCAATTCCGGCCCGCCACCGCGCGGGGAAGATGAGGGAGAGACCTCGCGATGACGACCTCCGTCGGTACGCCCACCACCCTGGACCTCGGCCCGGCCACCGGCCTGTCCTGTCGTGAGTGCGGCCACCGCGTCCCGCTCGCCGCCGAGTTCGCGTGTGGCGAGTGCTTCGGCCCGCTCGAGGTGTCCTACGACTTCGGCGCCGTGCGGCGCGAGGACATCGAGGCCGGCCCCCGCTCGATCTGGCGCTACCGCCGCCTCCTGCCCGTTCCGTCCGACGTGGACAGCCACCCGAACACCGACCCGGGCTGCACCCGGCTGGTGCGCGCCGACCGGCTGGCCGCCGAGCTCGGCGTGCGGCGCCTGTGGGTCAAGGACGACACCGGCAACCCCACCCACTCCTTCAAGGACCGCGTGGTCGCCGTGGCCCTCGCCGCGGCCCGCACGCTCGGCTTCACCGTGCTGGCCTGCCCGTCCACCGGGAACCTGGCCAACGCCGTGGCCGCCGCCGCCGCGCGCGCCGGGTGGGAGTCGGTCGTGCTCATCCCGTCCAGCCTGGAGCGGGCCAAGGTGCTCACCACCGCCGTCTACGAGGGCGCGTTGATCGCCGTCGACGGCAACTACGACGACGTCAACCGGCTCGCGACCGAGCTGGCCGCCGAGCACGAGGACTGGGCGTTCGTCAACGTCAACGTGCGCCCGTACTACGCCGAGGGCTCCAAGACGCTCGGCTACGAGATCGCCGAGCAGCTGGGCTGGCGGCTGCCGAGCCAGGTCGTGGTGCCGGTCGCGTCCGGCTCCCAGCTCACCAAGGTCGACAAGGCGTTCCGCGAACTCGGCGAGCTGGGCCTGGTCGAGCCCACCCCCTACCGCGTGTTCGGCGCCCAGGCCACCGGCTGCGCGCCGGTCTCGGCCGCCTTCAAGGCGGGCCAGGACGTCGTGGCGCCGGTGCGGCCGAGCACGATCGCCCGCTCGCTCGCGATCGGCGCGCCGGCGGACGGGCCGTACGTGCTCGACGCGGTGCGCCGCACCAACGGCGCCGTCGAGGACGTGACCGACGAGGAGGTCGTCGAGGGCATCCGGCTGCTGGCCCGCACCGAGGGCATCTTCGCCGAGACCGCCGGCGGGGTCACCGTCGCGACCGCGAAGAAGCTGATCGAGACCGGCCAGCTCGACCCGGACGCCGAGACCGTCCTGCTCATCACCGGCGACGGCCTCAAGACCCTGGACGCGGTCGCCGACCGGGTCGGCCCCCGCGCCACCGTCGCGCCGTCCGCGGCGGCCGTGCGCGCCGCCCTCGGCTTCTGAGCTTCTCCAGCCCTCCCGGGCCCGCGCCGGCCGTCGACGTGGTCGACGGCCGGCGCGGGTGTTCTCCGCCCGACGTCCCTCCCGCGGCGGAAACCTCCGTCACACCACGCGCGCCGGCCGGTCCAGACCACCGGCACTAGGATCTTCGAGCGCTTCCCCTCACTCGGATCCGGGAGTTCGTCATGGTCTGCGCCCTCTGCGGAAGACCCCTGTCTCCGCAGTCCACCACCTGCGAGGGCTGCGGCACCGCCAGCGCGGGCACACCGCCGACGCCCGCTCCCACACCGGCCCCGGTCTCGCCCGCGCCGATCTCCCCCGCTCCCGCCATCTACCCGACCATCACGGGAATGGCGCCCCCGCTCCGCGCCGTGGAGAGCGCCCCGTCGGTGCGAATGCTCCCGCTCCGCGGCCTCACCGTCGCCGTGATCTCCCTGCTCGGCGTCTGGGCTTTCGTCGCCCTGGCCCGCATGGTCGTCAACATCCAGCGGATCTCCCTCGTCGGCAAGGTGTTCGACGAGAACGCCGCGGTCGACTCCCTCGCGGTCGACCGCAACGACACGCTGCACGCCCTGACCTCGCTACTGCAGTTCGCCACGTTGATCGCCACCGGGGTGGTGCTCGTCGTGTGGTTGTTCCGGGCGCGGGCCAACGCGGAGGCCATGGTCCCCGCACCGCACCACCTGGGACGGACCTGGCTCGTGATCGGCTGGCTGGTGCCGGTGGTGAGCCTCTGGTTCCCCAAGCGGATCATGGACGACATCTGGCGCGCCAGCCACCCGAACACCCCGTCGACCTGCTACGACCTCAACCTCACCAACCGCCCCGGCCTGGGCTACGCCTGGTGGGCCGCCTGGCTCCTCCACCTGGCCCTGGACCGCGTGGTCAGCCGGCTCCTCCGCTCGGAGTCGCTGGAGTCCCTCCGCCTCGCGGCGATCATCGAAGCCAACGCCACCCCCATCGGCCTCGTCGCCGCCACCTCGCTCGCGCTCCTCGTCTGGCGCGTCAAGGGCTTCCAGGAACAACGCCAAATCCACGCCCTGAACCTCTGACCCCGCCCCTCTCGGCTTGCGGAGCGCCCGAAGCCCAGGCCCCAGAGAGCGGGTGTGGGCGCAGTGAACAACACCAGGACACCCACCCCGGCCCGCGGCGCAAGTCATCCCCCACACCAATCCCCTTTCCCCACAGATCTCCCCACTCCGCCACCCGCCCAGCACCATCGTGAGCACAGCCTGGGGGCTCCCCCCCCCCCCCCCCCCCCCCCCCCCCCCCCCCCCCCCCCCCCCCCCCCCCCCCGGGGGGCCCCCCCCCCCCCCCGCCCACCCCGCCCCTCCCCGCCGCCTCGTGGATGTTGGTTTGTGGGCGCGTGGCCGCCGCCGCTGCGCGACGGCGGCCACGCGTCGCGTGGGTGCTCAGCGCGGCGGAGCGCGTGGGTCGCCACGCCAGGCTGTGGCCGGGCCTTCCTGGCCGGCCAGCACCGCGATGTCGCCGTCCTGATCCGTGCGGAGCACGCGGGTTCCTGATGAAGTCAACGCGTCGACGACCAGGCGACTGGGGTGGCCGTAGCGGTTGCCGGCTCCGACGCTGATCAGCGCCACGCGTGGGCGGACCGCGGCCAGGAACACCGGCAGTGTCGACCGGGACCCGTGGTGTGGGACCTTGAGCACCTCCGCTGCGAGATCGGATCCGTTCGAGAGCAACGCGCTCTGACCGGCCAGTTCGACGTCTCCGGTCAACAGGACGCGCCCGGCCGGGGTGCTGGCCCGCAGCACCAGGGACGCGTCGTTGACCGGCGTGCCCGCGTCCGCGTCCGGTGGCGGCCCGGTGGGTGCTCGCGGCGGACCGAGTACTTCCAGCCGCAGGCCCGGCCACTCCAGTCGGTCGCCGGCGGTGAGCGCCAGGAGCGGGACGTTGGCGCGTGCCGCCGTCTGCCGAACCTCGCGCGCCGCCCACTCCGGGTAGTGGAGCGGGCCGAGCGCGATCGCGCCCACCTCCCGGCCGTCGAGCACCGCGGACAGACCACCCACGTGGTCCGCGTGCAGGTGGGAGAGCACGACGAGCGGGATGCGCCGCACTCCGAGACGACGGAGACACCCGTCGACCGCGCCTGGCTCGGGGCCGCTGTCCACGACGACCGCGCGACCCGCGTCGGCCGTCGCCAACACGAGCGCGTCGCCCTGACCCACGTCACACGCCACCACCACCCACCCCGACACGGGCCAACCCCGCCGGATCACGCCGGTCGGCACCACAGCGAGCACGACACCAACCAGCAACACACCCAACAGCGCGCGAGTGCGCGGGAACCGCAGCGCGACCAGGACCGCGACCGCGACCACTGCCAGTGCCAGCCCGCCGAGCGCTCCGGACGGCCAGTCGAACTCCGCTCCCGGCACCGCCGCCGCCCGCCGACCAACCAGGACCAACCAGTCGGCTGGTGGGCCGGCGACCATCACGATCAACTCCGCCGTGGGCCGGTGCGCCGGTGCCACCACCGCCGCCAACACCCCGAGGAGCGTCACCGGTGGCACCGCCGGAGCCGCCAGCAGATTGGCCACGACGGCGACCAGGCTGACCTTCCCGGACAGCGCGACCACCAGTGGCGCAGTGACCAGGTGCGCCGCGGCCGGAACCGCGAGCGCCTCCGCCAGTCCGGCTGGCACGCCCCGCCGGTGGAGCGCTGCCACCCACCACGGAGCGACCAGGACGAGCGCCCCGGTCGCGAGCACCGACAGGGCGAACCCCGGAGCCGCCGCCAGACCCGAGTCGACCAACAGCAGGACCAGCACCGACCCGGCCAGGGCCGGCAACGCGGACCTGGGCCGCCCGACAGTCAGAGCCAGCAGGGCGACGCCCGCCATGACCGCCGCACGCAGCACGCTCGGCTCCGGGCGGGCGAGCACGACGAACCCGACCACTGCCAGTCCCGCCAGCACGCCGCGGGCGCGCGGGCCGAGGTGGAGCAGCCGACACACCAGGAGCACCGCGCCGCAGACGATCGCGAGGTTCGCCCCGCTCACCGCCAACAGGTGGGTGAGCCCGGCCGCGCGGAACTCTCCGACCACCCGCTCCGGCAGTCCCGTGGTGTCCCCGACCACCAGGGCCGGCACCAGTCCCGCCGGCTCCGGATCGAGGCGCCGCGCCGCGTGTCGCAGGCCGTCCCGCAACGTCCCCGCCGCGTTCTGCCACCAGGGTGGCGAGGTCACTTCCAGAGGTGGTCCCCGGACCCGCAGGACCGTGACGGTCAGGTCCCCGTGTGTCGCCGGCGCCAACTGCCCCTGTGCCACCGCTTGTTGGCCGGGCAGCAGCCCTCCCCAGTCACCTGGGGCCAGGAGCAGAACTCGCTCTCCATTGCCGGCGATGGACGCTGTTCGCCCGCTTCGGCTGGTGATCTCGGCCGCGCGTAACCCCACCGCCACCGCCACCCGGTCAGTTCCTGCCGGCCGCTCGCCGTACCCCGGCACGCGCAGCGCGGTCGGATCGTCGTCGAGTTCGACTCTCAGCACCGCCGTGAGGCCCTCGTGCGCGGCCGAGCGCAACGGGTGTTCGGCCACATGCCTGACCCGGACGGACACCACCGCCGCGAAGGCGGCCGACACCCCACACACCACCAACACTCCCCTCACTCCCCGGCGACCTCGTCGGCGTGCCCACAGCCCCATCGCGACCATCAGGGCGACGACGCCACACCACGCCGCAGCACGCCAGTCGACGCGGAGTCCCACCAGGGTCACCGCCCACGCGGCCGCGGCGGCAGGTACCAGGCGCAGGTCGAGAACCTGCGGTGTCTCGTCGTTCTCCTTCGCCCAGAACAGGATTGGCCCGACGCGAGGCGGATCGCGCGGTGTCGCTCCGGTCATCACAACGTCACCAGTTCCCTGAGCCGCGTGAACCGGGTCTCGCCGATTCCCTCGACCTGTCGCAACTGCTCGACTGTCCGAAAAGGACCGTGCTTCGCACGCCAGTCCACGATGCGTTGGGCGGTCACGAGACCGACTCCGGGCAGCGCGTCGAGTTGTTGTGCGCCGGCGGTGTTGAGATTGACCTTGCCACCGCCGCCGAGACCACCGGAGGCTCCCGTCCCGGGTCCGATCACCCCACCGTCCGCCATCGGTACCGGGGGCGGTGGTACGCCGACGTGGACCTGTTCGCCGTCGGCAAGACGGCGGGCGAGGTTCAACCCACTGACGTCGGTCTCCGGCAACACCCCGCCCGCCGCTGCCACGGCGTCGGCCACCCGCGCGCCCTCCCGCAACGTGAGCAACCCGGGGTGGTTCACCTCCCCCACCACGCTCACGACGATGGATTGGTCCGAAGTGGACGGTGGAGGTGATGACGACCGCGGAGGGGTGCTCGCGGCCGACGGCAACGCGGGAGCGGCCTCGACGACCGGGCGGCGCGTCCACAGGGCCACGCCGACCACGATCGCGACCACTCCCAGGGCGGCGCAGAGCACCAGCGCGGAGCGCCGCCCCGGCGCCCATCGGGCCGTGCGCAGCCCGACCGGGATCCAGTGCTCGATCCAGCGGCCAACCCGGTCCCGTCGCACGCGTGGTGGCTCGGTGGGGGCGGTCGTCGCGGGCGGGTCGGGTCCTCGGCTTGGTTCGTCGTCCGCGACGGGCATCCGTCGCGCGTCCAGTCCTGTGCGACCGGTCAGGGTGGCCAGCCGGGCGCGGGTGGTGTCCGCGTCGTCGCCGCGGGAGCGGAGCGTGTCCAACATGGCGCCGACGTTAGGGAGGGGCGGCGGCGCTGGCACTCAGTGAAGATCAAGATGTGGATGCCGGGGGCACCTGTGGACAACTCGCGTCTCGGACGGGTGATGGCGCCGGGAAGTGTCAGTCCGGTTCGCGAGTATGGAGGGTTCGGGGAGGGGGCCGCTCACGGGAGGGCGCGGCACGCGTGGTGGTCACAGCCCGCCGGGCAGGACGACGACGCCCAACGCGCCCGGGCCGGTGTGCGCGCCGACGACCGCGCCCACCTCCGAGACGTAGCAGTCCCGCAACCCCGGCAGTCGGCCCCGCAGCTGGCTCGCGATCCGCTCGGCCCGCTCCGGCGCGCCGAGGTGGTGCACGGCCACCGTCACCGGTCCGTCCCCCGCGGCCGCCGCCGCGCGGTCGACCAGCCGGGCCTCCGCCCTGCTGGACGTGCGGACCTTCTCCAGCGGCACGATCCGGCCGTCCTGCACGTGCAGCAACGGCTTGATCGACAGGGCGGTGCCGAGCAACGCCTGGGCCGCCCCGATCCGGCCGCCCCGCCGCAGCCACTCCAGGGTCTCCAGGCAGAACAGCGTGCGGGTCCTGGCCGCGACGTCGGCCGCCACCCCGGCCGCCCGCCGGGGGTCGGCGCCCGCGCCGGCCGCGATCGCGGCGGCCACGACGGCGAACCCGAGCCCCATCGCGGTGGACCGGGAGTCAACGACGCGCACCCGGTCCGGGGACACCTGTTCGGCGGCGGCCCGGGCGGACTCGCAGGTGCCGGAGAGCGCGCCGGAGAGGTGGACCGAGACGACGCCGTCCGCGCCCTCCGCCAGCACCCGGCGGTAGGTCGCGGCGAACTCGGCGGGGGTGGCCATGGACGTGCTCACGGGACGGCGGCGGGCCATCGCCTCCGCCAGCTCGACGGGCCCGAGGTCCACCCCCTCCAACCGGGCCCGGTCGTCCACGGTCACGTGCAGGGGCACCACCCGGACGTGGTAGCGCTGGGCCAGGCCCTCGGGCAGGTACGCGGTCGAGTCGGTGACGACGGCTACAGGCATGGTCACCGAGCCTACGACCGGGTACCAACCCTCCGGGCTAACGGCCCGGCGGCACCCGGGTGATCGTCTCGGCCAACGCGCGCCCGACGACGCGGTGTGCCGGCCATCCCCAGTGCAACCCGTCCGGGTTGGCCTCCGTTCCCCCGAGGTGGGGACGGACCAGGGTCGGCAGGTCGAGCAGGGGGACGGCGCGGCGGGCGGACCAGGCGCGAACAGCGGCGACGGCGGCCGCGTGCCCGGTGTGGACGTAGGCGTAGGCGGCGGAGCGGTGCACCGAGGGAACGATGCCGACAACTGGCAGGTCGGGTCGGAGGGCGCGCACCGCGCGCCAACAACGGTCCAGGTAACGCACAGTCAGGGCGGGCGGCAACGCGACCGGCCTCCCGCGCAGCACGCGCGCCAGGTGCGGTTGGGCGGTGACGTAGGCACGCCGCACCCACCGGCGGAGCCGGTCGGGCCGCAGGTAGCGGATGCCCTCGCGCAACGCGGTGGGCAACGGCGAGGGCAGGGTGTCCATGCTGCCGACCGCCAGGACGAACACGTCGATCGACGGCAGCAGCGCCCACACCCGGGGGTCCCTGGTGAGGGACCACCAGGCGTCCCTGGCGGTCCAACCGATCCCGGCGACCAGTTCGGCCCGGCCGTCCAGGGCCGCCGCCGCGACGTTCGGCCACAGCCGGGTGTCGTCGGCGGGCAGCGGCCCGCCGGGGCCGTGGAAGGCCAACGAGTCGCCCATGACCAACAGGCGGGGACCCGTCGGCCGCCCAGCTCCGGTCAACCGCCCACCCTCAACCGCCCAGCCCTCAACCGCCCAACCCCGCGTTGTACGCGGTCAGTCGCCACCGGGCATCGCCATCACCCCGACGGCTGAGCACGGTCCAGTGACAGTTGGTGATGCCACCGAGCAGCGGCCACGCCTCCAGCGGAAGGCCCAGCAGCCGCCCGGTCACCGCGCTGATCAGACCGCCGTGCGCGCACAGCAACGCGGTGCCGTCCACCTCGGTGTCCAGCTCGGCCACGACCTCCGCGCCGCGGGTGGCCACCTCGACCCTGGCCTCGCCGCCCGGCGGCGCCCAGCGCGGGTCGTTCCGCCAGGTCCGCAGCGCGCCCGGCCAGCCGGCCTCCACCTGCGCCTGGGTCAGCCCCTGCCACTCACCGAGGTGGGTCTCCCGCAGGCGCTTGTCCAGCCGGACCCGGACACCCGCCTCCTCGGCGTACACCCCGGCCGTGTCCACCGCGCGGGTCAGGTCGGAGCTCACCACGATGCTCGGGGCGAAGCCGACGAGCACCGGGACGGCCCGCCTCGCCTGGGCCAGGCCCACGTCGGTCAGGTGCGAGTCGAAGTGCCCCTGGAGCCGGCCGGTCGCGTTGTAGTCGGTCTCCCCGTGGCGCCAGAGCACCAACCGCGTGAGCGTCACGCCGTCGTGTCCTCGTCCGCCGGCTCGTCCGACCGCGCGGCCAGCGCCGCGTCGGTGAACTCCACCCGCGGGCAGTCCTTCCACAGCCGCTCAAGGCCGTAGAAGGTGCGTTCCTCGGCGTGCTGCACGTGCACGACGACGTCGACGAAGTCGAGCAGCACCCAGCGCCCCTCCTGGGCGCCCTCGCGCCGCACCGGCTTGGTGCCGGCGCCGCGCATCTTCTCCTCGACGTTGTCCACGATCGCCTGGACCTGCCGCTCGTTCGGCGCCGAGGCGATCACGAAGCAGTCGGTGATCACGAGCTGGTCGGACACGTCGAGCACGACGATGTCGCTGGCCTTCTTGTCCGCTGCCGCCTGCGCGGCGACCAGCGCGAGCCGACGCGCCTCCTCGGTCGCTGCCACGTCTCTCCTCCCCGTCCGGACCTCGGCGCGGGTGCCCGCGGGGTTGACTGGTCCGGACGAGTTACCCAGGGTACCCGCTCACCTGGACTCGCCGGTTAGCACGACCGGTAGAGGCGCCGCTTCGAGATGTACTGCACCACCCCGTCGGGGACCAGGTACCACACGGGCAGGCCGGCGGCGACCCGCGCCCGGCAGTCGGTGGAGGAGATCGCCATCGCGGGGACCTCGATCAGGCTCACGGCGCCGCGCGGCAGGTGGTGGTCGTTCAGGTCGTAGCCGGGTCGGGTGACCCCGATGAAGTGCGCGAGGTCGAACAGCTCGTCCGCCCGGCGCCAGGACAGGATCTGCTCCAGGGCGTCCGCGCCGGTGATGAAGAACAGCTCGTCGTTCGGGTGCTGGGCGCGGAGGTCAGCCAGGGTGTCGACCGTGTAGGTGTCACCCTTCCGGTCGATGTCCACCCGACTGACGGAGAAGCGCGGGTTGGAGGCGGTCGCGATGACCGTCATGAGGTAGCGGTCCTCGGGGGCGCTGACCACGAGCTCGGCCTTCTGCCACGGCTGCCCGGACGGCACGAAGATCACTTCGTCGAGGTGGAAACGCGCCTGCACCTCGCTGGCCGCCACCAGGTGCCCGTGGTGGACCGGGTCGAAGGTGCCGCCCATCACACCGAGCCGCCGCGGGGCGTCGCCGCAGGGGCGGACCGACTCGGTCGTTGGCTCCGACATGACCGGTCAGCCTACGAGACGCCCGCGCGCGCACCCGACATCCGGACCCGCGCCCGCCCGGCCCGACCCGGCGTCCGCCCCCGGCACGTGGTCCAGACCTCACTCTTTCGGATGTGATGCCGCAGTGTGACCACGACCATACTCACCGCCATGAGGACCTGGACGCCGATGCACGGTCAGCCCTACCAGCCCGTCCCCTACCGACCCTCCCGCATGTCGGCCGACGAGTCGTTGGTTCGGGCGCGCGAGCTGCGCGAGCGCATGGACGAACGCCGCACGGTCCGCATGTTCGCGCCCGACCCCGTGCCCGAGCAGGTGGTGCTCGACGCGATCGCCGTGGCCAACACCGCCCCCTCCGGCGCGCACCAGCAGCCCTGGACGTTCGTGCTCGTGCAGGACCCCGAGGTGCGCCGGCGCATCCGCGAGGCCGCCGAGGAGGAGGAACGCCTGTCCTACTCCGGCCGGCTGGGCGAGGAGTGGCTGTCGGCGCTGAGGCCACTGGGCACCGACGAGAACAAGCCACACATCACCGACGCGCCCCACCTCGTCGTGGTGTTCCAGCAGCGGTTCGCGCTCCGCCCGGACGGCAGCAGCTACAAGCACTACTACGTCGACGAGTCGGTGGGCATCGCCGTCGGCATGCTGATCACCGCGCTGCACCTGTCCGGACTGGCCGCGCTGGTGCACACGCCCAGCCCCATGCGGTTCCTGTCCGAGGTGCTCGGCCGGCCGCGCAACGAGAAGGCCTTCGCGGTCATCCCCGTCGGCTACCCGGCGCCCGACGCCGTCGTCCCCGACCTCGTGCGCAAGACCCTCGACCAGGTCGTCGTCCGGGTGTGAGAGCGGCACGGCGCCTTCGCCGGGCCGTCGCCCGCGGCGAAGGCGCCGCCCCGCTCACGCCCCCGCGCGGCTCACTCCTCCGGAGCGAGCTGGGCGCCGGTCGCCACGTCGCGCACCAGGATGGCCTCCACCGGGCAGGACTCGGCAACGCCCAGCACCTCGTCGTCCGCGTCGACCTCGGCCCGCAGCGGCCGCGACCGCCCGTCGACCAGCTCGAAGAACGCCGGGGCCGAGCCCGCGCACATCCCGCTGCCGATGCAGGCCTCCCGGTCCACCTCGACCGACCACCGCTGTCCGCTCATGGGCGGCCCTCCTCACCACGTCACCGGCAGCTCGCGGAACCCCCGCACGAACATGCCGCTCTTCCAGTCCAGCTCGTCGTCGGCCACCGCGACCCGCAGGTCCGGCAACCGGGTGACCAACGCGCGGAGCCCCTCCTGCAGCTCCATCCGCGCCAACTGCGCGCCGAGGCAGTGGTGCGGGCCGTGGCCGAACCCGATGTGCGGGTTGCTCTCGCGGAGGACGTCGACCCGGTCGGCGTCCGGGAAGACGCGTTCGTCCCGGTTGGCCGACCCGATGGCCGCGAGCACCGGCTCCCCCGCGCGCACCAGCACGCCGCCGACCTCCACGTCCTCCTTCGCGTAGCGCGGGAACGCGGAGGACACGCCGAGCGGAACCCACCGCACGAGCTCCTCCACCGCGCGCGGCACCAGGTCGGGCCGCTCGCGGAGCAGGTCCCACTGGTCGCGCTCGCGGTCGAGGACGTAGACGAAGTTCGGCAGCTGGGTCGCGGTGGTCTCGTGACCGGCGACGAGGATCCCGATCGCGAGGGTCACCAGCTCGTCCCGCGTGATCCGGCCCTGCTCGTCGCTGGCGCGCAGCATGGCGCTGATCAGGTCGTCGGCGGGCTCCGCGCGCCGCTGCTCCACCAGCTCGGACATGTAGTCGCGCAGCGCGCCGCCGTACTCGACGACCGTCTCCGGCGGCAGCAGGGTGGTGGACAGGAACGCGCTCGACCAGCGCTGGAAGTCGTCCCGGTCGGCGAAGGGCACGCCGAGCATCTCGCAGATCACCAACACCGGCAGCGGCAGCGCGACGTGCGCGACGAGGTCGGCGGGCGCGCCGTGCCCGACCATCTCGTCCACCAGCCGCTCGACGAGGGCCCTGGTGCGCTCCCGCATCTCCTCCACGCGCCGCGCGGTGAAGGCCCGGCTGGCCACGCCCCGGATGCGGGTGTGCTCGGGCGGGTCGAGCATGAGGATGCCGCCGTCGCCGGGCTGCTCCGGGTTGGGGCGGGGGACGTCCGGGCCGACGGCGGCGGCCCGGCTGAACCGCGGATCGCCGAGCACCGTCCTGGCGTCCTCGTAGCGCGTGGCCAGCCAGCAGTCCCTGCCGTACGGGAGCTGCACCTTCACCAGCCCGGGGGTGTCCCGGAGCTCGGCGTACCGCTGCTCCAGGTCGATCTGCCGCCCGTCCCCGAAGGGATAGGGCAGGGGTTGTCCGTCGGTGGTGGCCTCGGTCATCGCCAGTCCCCCTCGTCGGCCGCACAGGATGTAAGCAAGCGCTTACTAACGGGCAACGTAGGGCGGCGCACGATGGCCTTCAATCGCCCGAACCGGTGGCGGGCCGCTCCTCCAGGAGGTGGCGAGCCGTCCGCAGCACGAGCGCGCTCACCTCGGCGGGATCGGCTCCGGCGAGGGGCTGCTTGCCCACCACCGACCGGAGCAGACCGATGCCCAGCAGCCAGGCGACCAGCAGGTCGGCCCGCAGCTCGGCGTCCGGCGCGTCGCTGAGGGTGGCCAGCCGGCGCACGTACGCGGTCCCCAGCCGGTCCCGCAACAGCTCCGCGGCCCCGGCGTGCCCCACGGACCGCAACAACGCCCGCAGCGACTGCCGCACCCGATCCGCGTCGGCGTCCCACAACAGGTCAGCGAGCACCCGCTCCAACAGCGTCTCGACCGGGCCGGCCAGCAGCTCGTCGCTCTGGACCGCCAGCACCTCGGCGAACAGCTCCTCCTTGGAGCCGAAGTAGCGGAACAGCAGCGCCTGGTTCACGCCGGCCCGCGCCGCCACCTCCCGCACGGTCGTGCGCTCGTAGCCCTGCTCGGCGAACAGGCCGGCCGCCGCCTCCAGCAGGGCCGCCCTGGTCGCTCCGGCGTCCCTGCGCCGTGTCGGCCCGCTCACCGCCGGCCCCCGTCCGCCCGCGGTCTCACGAGCCGGGGCGGACGTGCCCCTCCCCCCACACCAACCACTTCGTGGAGGTCAGCTCCTGGAGCCCCATCGGCCCCCTGGCGTGCAGCTTCTGGGTGGAGATGCCGATCTCGGCGCCCATGCCGAACTCGAACCCGTCGGTGAAGGCGGTGGAGGCGTTGACCATCACGGCGGCGGCGTCCACCCGGGTCGTGAACTCCCGCGCGGCCCGGACGTCGCCGGTCACGATCGCCTCGGTGTGGCCGGTGCCGTGCGCCGCGATGTGCCGGACCGCCTCGTCGAGCGAGTCGACCACGCGGGCGGCGATGTCCAGCGACAGGTACTCCGCGTCCCAGTCGCCCGCCTCGGCCGGCACCACCGCGCCGGCGTCGCCCGCGAGGGCCGCGAACCGCTCGTCGGCGTGCACGGTGACGCCCGCCCCGGCGAGCGCCCGCACGATCCGCGGCACGAACTCCGGGGCCAGGTCGGCGTGCACGAGCAACGTCTCGGCGGCGTTGCAGACACTCGGCCGGCGGGCCTTGGCGTTGACCACGACGCGCTCGGCGATCTCGGGGTCGGCGCCGGCGTCCACGTAGACGTGGCAGTTGCCCACGCCGGTCTCCACTGTGGGGACGGTCGCGCCGCGCACCACCGCGTCGATCAGCCCGGCGCCGCCGCGCGGGATGACCAGGTCCACCAGCCCCCTGGCGGTGATCAGGTGCCGCACGCTCGCCCGGTCGTGGCATGGCAGCAGCTGCACGGCGTCGGCCGGCAGCCCCACCTGGGACAACGCGTCGCGCAGCACCCGAACCAACGCGGTGTTGGACCGCTCCGCCGACGACGAGCCGCGCAGCAGCACCGCGTTGCCCGCCTTCAGCGCGAGCCCGGCGGCGTCCACGGTGACGTTGGGCCGCGCCTCGTAGACGATGCCGATGACCCCCATCGGCACCCGCACCTGGCGCAGCTCCAGCCCGTTGGGCAGCACGCCGCCGCGCACGACGTCGCCGACCGGGTCCGGCAGCCCGGCGACCAGCCGCAACCCCTCGGCGATTCCTGCGACCCGGCCCTCGTCCAGCGCGAGCCGGTCCAGCAGCGCGTCGGTCAGCCCCGCAGCGCGACCGAGGTCGAGGTCCTCGGCGTTGGCCGCCAGCACCTCGGCCGCGCGCGCGTCCAACGCGTCGGCCATCGCCCGCAGGGCCTCGTCCTTACGCTGCCGGGTGAGCGGGGCCAGCCCCGCGGCTGCGGCCCTGGCCCTGCCGGCCGCGGCGTGCACCTGTTCCCGCAGGTCGTCGTGGTCCACGGTGGAGTCGGCGGTGGTGAGCGTGGTCACGCCGGCCAGCCTAGTCCGACGGACCGCCCGGTTTGCGGAGGTGTCGGGGGGATGCGGTAGGCAGTGCGCGTGGACGAGCACGCTCTGCGGGAACTCGCCGAGGAACGGCTGCGCGCGCTGGCCGGCGAGACGGCCCGGCTGCGCGAGGACCAGTGGACGGCGATCCGGGCGCTGGTGGTCGAGCGCCGGCGGGCGCTGGTCGTGCAGCGGACCGGCTGGGGCAAGTCCGCGGTCTACTTCGTGGCGACCGCGCTGCTGCGCGAGCTGGGCGAGGGGCCGACGGTCATCGTGTCGCCGCTGCTCGCGCTGATGCGCAACCAGGTCGACGCCGCCGCCAGGGCCGGCGTGCGCGCCGCCACGATCAACTCGGCGAACCAGGAGGAGTGGGACGAGGTCGAGGCCCAGGTCGCGGCCGGCGAGGTCGACGTCCTGCTGGTCAGCCCCGAACGGCTGAACAACCCCGACTTCCGCGACGCGGTGCTCCCCCAGCTCAGCGCGGCGGCCGGGCTGCTGGTCGTCGACGAGGCGCACTGCATCTCCGACTGGGGCCACGACTTCCGCCCCGACTACCGTCGGCTGCGCACGCTCATCGCGGAGCTGCCCGCCGACGTCCCAGTGCTGGCCACCACCGCGACCGCCAACGACCGCGTGGTGCGCGACGTCGCCGAGCAGCTCGACCTGGGCGACCAGGCCGCGCTGGTGCTGCGGGGCGCGCTGGACCGGGAGAGCCTGCACCTGGGCGTGGTGCGCCGCGACGACGGCACGCCGATGCCGGCCGAACAGCGACTCGCGTGGCTGGCCGAGAAGCTGCCAGAGCTGCCCGGCTCGGGGATCATCTACACCCTCACCGTGGCCTCGGCCGACGACGTGTCCTCCTACCTGCGGGAACGCGGCCACGCGGTGGTCCCCTACTCCGGGCGCAGCGACCCGGCGGAGCGCCAGCAGGCCGAGGCGGACCTGCTCGCGAACCGGGTCAAGGCCCTGGTGGCGACCTCGGCGCTCGGCATGGGCTTCGACAAGCCCGACCTGGGGTTCGTGGTGCACCTGGGCGCTCCGGCCTCCCCGATCGCCTACTACCAGCAGATCGGCCGCGCCGGGCGCGGTGTGCGGCGCGCCGAGGTGCTGCTGCTCCCCGGCCGCGAGGACCGGGACATCTGGAACTACTTCGCGTCGCTGGCCTTCCCGCCGGAGCCGGTCGTGCGCCACCTGCTCGCGGCGCTGGCCGAGGCCCCGGGGCCGCTGTCGACGGCGGCGCTCGAACCCCGGGTGGAGCTCAGCCGCACCCGGCTGGAGGTCGTGCTCAAGGTCCTCGACGTCGACGGGGCGGTGCGCCGCGTGCGCGGGGGCTGGGAGGCCACCGGCCAGCCGTGGGAATACGACGCGGACCGGTACGCGCGGGTGGCGGAGGCCCGGAGCCGGGAGCAGCGGGCCATGCTCGACTACCAGGCCACCGAGGGATGCCGCATGGAGTTCCTGCTGCGGCAGCTGGACGACCCGCACGCCGGCCCCTGCGGGCGGTGTGACAACTGCACGGGTCAGCACCGCTCGGCACGGGTGGGCGACGCGGAGGTCGGGGCCGCGCGGGAACGGCTGCGCCGGCCGGGCGTGGAGCTGGCGCCCCGCAAGCAGTGGCCGACGGGCATGGCCGCGCTGGGTGTCAGCCTGTCGGGACGCATCGCCGCGGCGGAGTCGGCGGCGGTCGGGCGCGCGTTGGGTCGGCTGACCGACATCGGCTGGGGCAACCGCCTCCGGGAGCTGCTGGGAACCCACAGCGACGACCAGCCGGTGCCGGACGACGTCTTCCAGGCGTGCGTGCAGGTGTTGGCGGCGTGGAACTGGGACCAGCGTCCGGCCGGTGTGGTCGTGATCGAGTCGCACCGCCGGCCGCGGTTGGTGGGCAGCCTCGCCCAACGCCTGGCCAGCATCGGGCGCCTGCCGTTCCTGGGGCGGATCGCCAGCCAGGGTGGCGCCCGGTCGAACGCCAACAGCGCGCAGCGGCTCGCGTCCCTGCACGCGACCCTGTCGTTGCCGGAGGACGTCGCCGAGGCCGTGCGGGAGGTGGGCGGGCCGGTGTTGCTGGTGGACGACCGCGTGGACACCGGGTGGACGATGACCGTGGCCGCCCGTCTGCTGCGGGGTGCGGGCGCACCCGCCGTGCTGCCCTTCGCCCTCGCCACCACGAGCTGATTCCCACTTCTGGGTGATTCAGGCTGGCCCAGGGTCGCCGTCCCTGAGGCGCCCGGGTCGGCCGGTGGCCTCGCGGTCACGCGCCCAGGTCCGACTCCCACGAAAGTGGTTAGAAATCACCCGTTAGGGGATGACGGTCTCCCTTATCCCCAGGATTGGCCTTGTTTTCGCCGTGTTTATCCGTGTTTATCCACAGTCACCCGTTTTCCTCCACAGGCAAACGGTGACGGTGTGACTCGCGTCATGATCGGCGATAGGCTGGAGCGGGGCTCGCCCCCCGGGACGGGTGGGGGCTGTCCTCCAGGGTGGTCAGGGGTTGGCTGTGCCGCGACGGCCCTGGGAAGAGCCGGGCAGGTCACGCTCAGGGATCCCCAGGGCGCCGGCAGGCGAGACGACCACGGATGACCTGCGGAGACTCTGGCCCGGTCGAGGACTAGCGAGCCATGAGGGGCACCAGGTCGTCGGCGTGGACCACCTCACGCCGCTGCTCGGCCGGGAGCTGGTGGCTGGAGCGGCCGATCAGGTCGGGCAGCTCGGCCGCGTCGAAGGCGACGACCCCCCGCCCCACGACCCGGCCCGCCGGGTCCAGCAGCTCCACGACGTCGCCGGCGTCGAAGTCGCCCGCGACCCCGGTGATGCCGGCGGCCAGCAGCGAGCGCCGACGGCCGACCACCGCGGCCACCGCCCCGGCGTCCAGGTGCAGCCGCCCGGACGCGCCGGCGGCGTGCCCGAGCCAGAACTTGCGGGCCGACAGCCGGGAGCCGGTCGCGGCGAAGGCGGTGCCCACGTCAGCCGGGCCGAGCGCCCGCGCCGCGTCGGCGGCCGAGGCCAGCAGGACGGGGATGCCGGCGGAGGCGGCGAGCCGGGCCGCGGCGAGCTTGGAGGCCATCCCCCCGGTGCCCACCCCCGAGGCGCCGGCGGCGCCCGCGTCGACGCCGTCCACGTCGGCCTCGCCGTTGACCTCGCTGATCCGCCGCGCGCCGCCCCGTCTCGGGTCCCCGTCGTAGAGGGCGTCCACGTCGGACAGCAGCACGAGCGCGTCGGCGCCGACCAGGTGCGCCACCAGCGCGGCGAGCCGGTCGTTGTCGCCGAACCGGATCTCCTCGGTGGCGACCGTGTCGTTCTCGTTCACCACGGGCACCGCGCCGAGCGCGAGCAGCCGTGAGAACGTGCGTTGCGCGTTGCGGTAGTGCGCCCGGCGCCAGACGTCGTCGGCGGTCAGCAACACCTGACCGACTGTGAGCTGGTGCCGGGCGAACGAGGCGGCGTAGGCGTGGGCGAGCTGGAGCTGGCCGACGCTGGCGGCGGCCTGCTGGGTGGCGAGGTCGCGTGGTCGACGCCGCACGCCCAGCGGGGCCAGGCCGGCGGCGATGGCGCCCGAGGACACCAACACCACCTGGCTGCCCGCCGACCGCCGACCGGCGACGGCGTCGACCAGCGCGGCCAGCCGGGCCGGGTCGAGGCCGCCGGCCGCGGTCGTCAGCGAGGAGGACCCGACCTTGACCACGACCCGGCCGGCCGAGGCCACCGCGCGCCTGGTCGCCGAGGGCGCTGCCAGCGTCGCCACGCCGCCGATCACTACTCCTCGTCGTCGAACTCGTCCGAGTCCGCCAGCGGCGACAGGCCGCGACGGGCCCGCTTGGCCGCCTTCCGCTCGCCGGCGCTCACCCGGTCGGTGCGCTCCAACCGCGGGTCGGTGCCCCGGCCGGTCATGACCGTGGCGATGCCGGCCGGTGTCGACGGCTCCCAGTCGAAGGTCATCCGACCGATGGTGACCGGGCAGCCGGGCACCGCGCCCATCTTGGCCAACGCGTCCTCGACGCCGAGCCGGGCCAACCGGTCGCCCAGGTAGCCGACGGCCTCGTCGTTGTCGAAGTTGGTCTGCCGCACCCACCGCTCGGGGCGCTCGCCGCGCACGACGAAGCCACCGGCCCGCTCGGGGTCCGGCTCGACGGTGAACCCGGCGTCGTCGACGGCCTGGGGCCGCAGCACGACCCTGGTGGGCTCGGGCGCGGGCAGCGCCGCCCGGTACTCCTCGACGACCCGGCCGAGGGCGTAGGTCAGCTCGCGCAGGCCCTCGCGGGTCGCGGTCGAGACCTCGAACACCGGCAGGCCCCTGGCCTCGATCTCCGGGCGCACGATCTCGGCGAGGTCGCGCCCCTCGGGCACGTCGACCTTGTTGAGCACGACCACCCGCGGCCGGTCGGCCAGCTCGCCGCCCAGCGACGGCGTGTACTGGGCGAGCTCGGCCTCCAGCGCGTCGATGTCGGACAGCGGGTCGCGGCCCGGCTCGTAGGTCGCGCAGTCCACGACGTGCACGAGCACCGCGCACCGCTCGATGTGGCGCAGGAAGTCCAGGCCGAGGCCGCGGCCCTGGCTCGCGCCGGGGATCAGGCCGGGCACGTCGGCCACGGTGAACACCGTCTCACCCGCGGTCACCACGCCGAGGTTGGGCACCAGGGTGGTGAACGGGTAGTCGGCGATCTTGGGGCGGGCCGCGGACAGCACCGCGATGAGCGAGGACTTGCCCGCCGAGGGGAAGCCGAGCAGGCCGACGTCGGCCACCGACTTCAGCTCCAGCACGAGGTCCCGCTGCTCGCCGGGCTCCCCGAGCAGCGCGAAGCCCGGCGCCCTGCGGGCCTTGGAGGCCAGCGAGGCGTTGCCCAGGCCGCCCCGGCCGCCCTGCGCGGCCACCAGGCGGGTGCCGTGCCCGACCAGGTCGGCCACCACCTCGCCGTCCTCGGTGAGCACCACCGTGCCGTCGGGGACCTTCAGCTCCAGGTCCTCGCCGGCCGCCCCGTCCCGGTTGCCGCCCTGGCCCTGACGACCGTTGCCGGCGCTGGCGTGCGGCCGGTAGTGGAAGTCGAGCAGGGTGTGGACGTTGGCGTCGACGACCAGGACGACGTCGCCGCCCTTGCCACCGTTGCCCCCGTCCGGCCCGCCCAGGGGCTTGAACTTCTCCCGGTGCACGGAGGCGCAGCCGTTCCCGCCGTCACCGGCCGCCACGTGGATGACCACGCGGTCGACGAACCGCGACACGGCGGTCCTCCCTTCTCACGGCGTCCGGACCCGCTGATCCCGATGCCAGAAACGCGGCGAGGGGCGGGCCGGAATCCGGACCCGCCCCTCGCCGGGGTTGCTCGTTGACCGTCTCGGGCGGGCTCTCAGGCCTGCGCCGGGACGATGTTCACGGTCTTGCGACCCCGCTTGATGCCGAACTGGACCGCACCCGCGGCCAGTGCGAACAGCGTGTCGTCGCCGCCGCGGCCGACGTTGTCGCCCGGGTGGAACTTGGTGCCCCGCTGCCGGACGAGGATCTCGCCGGCGCTGACGACCTGACCGCCGAAGCGCTTCACACCCAGACGCTTGGCGTTGGAGTCACGGCCGTTGCGGGAGCTGGACGCGCCCTTCTTGTGTGCCATGGCTGGTCAGATCCTCACTTGGTGATGCCGGTGACCTCGACGCGGGTCAGGGGCTGACGGTGACCCTGCCGCTTGTGGTAGCCGGTCTTGTTCTTGAACTTGTGGATGCGGATCTTCGGGCCCTTGGTGTGCTCGACGACCTTGCCGGTCACCGAGACCTTCCCGAGGGCGGCGGCGTCCGCGATGACGTCGGAGCCGTCGACGACGAGCAGCGCGGGGAAGGTGACCTCCGTGCCCGGCTCGCCGTCGAGCTTCTCGACCTGGACGACGTCTCCGACAGCAACCTTGTACTGCTTGCCGCCCGTCTTGACGATGGCGTACATCGGTCCGGAAGTCTCCTGCTGCTCGGCGTTGCGATGATCGTTGCGATCGACGCGCGCGCTGACCCACTGGCTGCCTCACCGGGCTGGCCCGCGGACGGCCGGTGCGTCGCACGGCGCACAACGCGGCCCGCCGAACAGCGGGCCGAACTACAGGTTACGGGGCCGCGTCGAACGGGGTCAAACCGGGGTCCCCGCGCGCTCGGCACGACGGGAGCCGTCAGGTGAGGCAGGCAGCGCAGCGCGTGCGGCGCTCCCGTCCAGATCGTAGCCGGCGTGCCCGTCTGATCGTCTTCCGGGCGAGGACACCGCTCCCGGCCACCGCGCTGACCAGCAGGAACGCCGAGTTCCGGCCGCCGGGCGACGACAACGACGGGCGTTTGCCCAGTCCCGGGAGGAGAAACCCCGAGCGCGCCGCGCGAAAGATCAGGATGACCTGCGGCGAAGAGCGTCGCGCTGTCCGATGCGCGGGAAACGTGAGCGGCGTCAAGGCAGGCATCAAGGCGCCAGGGCATCAAGGCCACCGGGAGGACGACGGCCCTCGGAGGGCATGGGAGGTCCTCCCCACACCGAGCCTGAGCCCGCGCGGCTTCGCGTCCCAAAACCCAGCCCGACGAGCCCTGAGCCGCCACGAGCCGCCCGGAACACCCAATAGGGCCGCCCTACCAACGAAAAGTGGCTCTCGGGGCGTGTGGACGCCCCGAGAGCCACTCTCGGTCGTTGTCGACGTCAGGCGCGACGCCGGCGAGGGCTCAGCCCTCCTGGATGGCGCTGGTCGGCGGGCCGGCGGGACGCGCGGCGGCCCGCCGCCGGCGGGTCCGGGTGGTCACCGCTCCCACCGGAGCCGCCTCCCGCCGCTCCTGCGGCTGGGCCGCGGCCGCCGGCGCGGCGCCCGTGGTCTGCCCGGTCCCGGACTGGACGGGAACGACCGGCTCCGCCTCGCGGACGGTCTCCTCCGACCGCGTCACCGACGCCACCGCCGCCGGCTTCTCCGCCGCTGGCTTCTCCGCCGCCGGCTCGGCCTCGACCCGCCCGTCGACCTCGGTCCGCCTGGTGGCGGCCCGCCTGGCCTGGCGACGCCCGCCGTCACCGCCGGCGCTGACGACCTGGGCCTTCGGCTCCTCGGCCACCACCTCGACGACGGGTTCGGCGCTGGGCTCGGCCTCGACACGCGCCACCGGCTCCTCCGGGCGCACCGCCGGCTCCGGCTGCGTCGCCGGCTCCGGCTGCGCGGCCTGCTCCTGGCCCCGGCCCTTGCCCCGGCGACGGCCGCCCTCGGCCGCGCCGTTCTTGGCGTTCCCGTTGTGCTGGTGCACCGGCTCGGTCGAGACGACCAGACCGCGCCCGCGGCAGTGCTCACAGGTGCTGCTGAACGCCTCCAGCAGCCCGGTGCCGACCCGCTTGCGGGTCATCTGCACCAGGCCGAGCGAGGTCACCTCGGCCACCTGGTGCCGGGTGCGGTCCCGGCCGAGGCACTCGGTGAGCCGACGCAGCACCAGGTCCCGGTTGGACTCCAGCACCATGTCGATGAAGTCGATGACGATGATGCCGCCTACGTCCCGCAGCCGGAGCTGGCGGACGATCTCCTCCGCCGCCTCCAGGTTGTTGCGGGTGACGGTCTCCTCCAGGTTGCCGCCCGAACCGGTGAACTTGCCGGTGTTGACGTCGATGACCGTCATCGCCTCGGTGCGGTCGATCACCAGGTACCCGCCCGAGGGCAGCCAGACCTTGCGGTCCAGCGCCTTGGTGATCTGCTCGTCGACGCGGTGCTCGGTGAACGCGTCGGTGTTCGCGACGTGCCGCCGCAGCCGCGACACCAGGTCGGGCGCCACGTGCCGCACGTACGCCTCGATGGTGTCCCACGCGTCGCCGCCCTGGACGACCAGGCCGGAGAAGTCCTCGGTGAACAGGTCGCGGATGACCTTGACCAGCAGGTCCGGCTCCTCGTAGAGGAGCTGCGGGGCCGCGGCGTTGGGCTGGTCGGCCCGCTCCTTGATGACCTCCCACTGCGCCTGCAGCCGCCGCACGTCGCGGGCCAGCTCGTCCTCGCTGATGCCCTCCGAGGCGGTGCGGATGATCACGCCCGCGTTGTCGGGGACGATCCGCTTGAGGATCTCCTTGAGCCGCTTGCGCTCGGTGTCCGGCAGCTTCCGGCTGATGCCGGTGGCGCCGCCGCCCGGCACGTAGACGAGGAACCGGCCGGGCAGGCTGATCTGGGTGGTCAGCCGCGCGCCCTTGTGGCCGATCGGGTCCTTGGTGACCTGCACGAGCACGCTGTCGCCGGTCCTGAGCGCCTGCTCGATCCGGCGGGCCTTGCCCTCCAGGCCGGCGGCGTCCCAGTCCACCTCGCCGGCGTAGAGCACGGCGTTGCGGCCGCGACCGATGTCGACGAACGCCGCCTCCATGCTGGGCAGCACGTTCTGCACCCGGCCGAGGTAGACGTTGCCGACCATCGACCCGGCGCCGGAGGAGGTCACGAAGTGCTCGACGAGCACGCCGTCCTCCAAAACCGCGATCTGGGTCATCTCGCCGCGCTCGCGGATCACCATCTTGCGGTCCACGGCCTCGCGGCGGGCGAGGAACTCCGCCTCGGACAGCACCGGCACGCGCCGGCGGCCGGCCTCCCGGCCGTCCCTGCGGCGCTGGCGCTTGGCCTCCAGCCGCGTCGAGCCCTTGACCGCGCGCACCTCGTCGTCCGAGCTGGTGGGCTCGGGGCGAGCCTCGCGGACGTGCACCACGGTGTTGACCGGGTCGTCCTCGCGCGGAGTCACCTCGTCGTCGGCCGCGCCCTTGCGCCGCCGGCGACGACGACGGCGGCGGGTGGCCGCCTCCTCGCCCTCGGCCTCCTCCTCCGCGGGCTCGGCCCGCTCCTCGCCGGCCTCGACGTCCTCGACGGGCTGCTCGGCCTCGGCGTCCGCGGTCTCCTCGCCGGCCTCGCCCTCGGCCTCGTCAGCGGCGAACTCGTCGCCCTGGCCACCGCGTCCGCGACCACGGCCGCGACGCCCGCGACGGCGGCGACGACGACCGCCGGCGTCGCCCTCGTCGGTCTCCTCGCCGGCCACGACCGCCGTGTCGGCGGCGGTCTCCTCCGCCTCCTCGCGAGACTCGGGCCGGGACGGCTCCACGACCCGTTCGGCCGGCTCGGCGCGCTCGGCCGGAGTCGGCGGCAGGAACACCGCGGGCGGCGGGGCGAACACCGGACTCAGCGGCGCCACGGGCTGCGGCGCCGGCTCCTGGGCCGACGGCTCGGCCGGCTCGTACACCGCCCCCGGCTCCTCGCCGGGCTCCTCGGGCTCGGGCAGCAGGACCTCGGCGACGCGCAGCGCCACGTCCCTGGTGATGCTCGACTGCGGGCTGCGCACCTCCGCGCCCAGCTCGGTCAGCGCGGCGAGCACCTCGCGACTGCTCGTGCCGAGCAGTTTCGCCAGGGCGTGGACCCGCAGCTTCGGCGGCAGCTCGGGGACGCTGACACGGTCCCCTGCCGACTCCGTCGGCACGGCCGCCGTGGCCGCTGTGACCCGGTCACCGCCGGTGGATGTGGTCGAATGCCCGCCGACGTTCGCGGCGGGCACGTCGTTGTTCGACATGCAGCTCCTCCGCCCCCGGGCGCGTCCGGTGCGGACGCGGCCGCGCGGGGGCCTTCTTCCTTCGTCCAGTCTCCGCCGCGCGGACGCGGCGGGAATCCTTCGAGCCGCCCGGTCCCCGGGCACTGGATGGTGTCCGGGCGCGCAGACGGCGGTCCCTCAACGACGTGCTGACCCGTTCCCCGCTCCCCGCCTACGGGTAGGGCCTCCCATCCCTACCGAACCGCCGGGTCGTCCACCCCGGACGGGGTGGTCGTCGGCGACGCCGCGCGGTCCGCGGCGAGCGGGTCGACGAGGGTTCCGAGAACCCCACTGTCGTCGAGCCGGCCCTGGGCCATCCGGGTCGCCTTCGCGGGTACTGGCGGCACCAGGTCGGCGACGACGCGGAGCGCGCTCAGCACGTCGTCGGGTCGCACCGCAGGTGTGGTCTGCCGTACGACCGCAACGAGTATCCCACACGGCCGCGCCCGCTCCGGCCAATCGGCCACCTGGGCGGTTGCCTCCCCACTCTCTTGATCACTGTCGGTGACCAGCCCGTTCGCGTCGGCCAAGGCGGCGGGCTCCACCTGGTCCGACGTGTCCAAAATGTGCGCGGTGCGCGAAGTGCCCCCGGTGCCCCTCGACGTGTCCCCGGTGCTCTCCGTCACCACCTCGGCGCTCACCACGGCCGCCCTGGCGTCCAACGTCCGCCGGCCGTCCTTGGTGAGCCGCTCCACATCGACCCGCTCCGCGGCCAACAGCCGGCGCACCGCCTCGGCCAGTTCCGCCGGTTCGACGCCGGGGAGCTCGACGCGCCACAGGCTCGCCTCGATGCGCTCCGCCAGCGACCCGGGGCCGCCGGTGACCGCCTCCAGCACGTCCAGACCGGGAGGCAGCGCCGCGTCCAGCTCCCGACGCAGCGCCTCGGGATCCAGCTCCCGCACGACCTGGATCTCGACGTACTCGGCCTCGCTGGCCACGCCGGTCGGGGCGGCGCCCACCCACGACACCTTCGGGTGAGGACTGAAGCCCTGCGAGTACGCCATCGGCACGCCGGCGCGCCGCAAGGCGCGCTCGAACGTCCTGGCCACGTCTCGGTGCGAGGTGAAGCGCAGCCGCCCGCGTTTGGCGTAGCGGATGCGGATCCGCTGGACCGCCGGGGCGGACGGGTTCGGCTGGTGCTGACGGCTCAGGGCTTGCTCCTCATGGACGTCTCCACGTGTCCACCAGGACGGTACCTCCCGGTGCGCTCACGGCGGAGTGGCTTGTCTGCGGGTGGCCCTCTGGTTACCGTCCGGCGCAGCGGTCCCGCCGGTCCGCCCGAACGCGCCCGCCCGAGCTGCCCGATCAGGGAGGTCCCCGTGCCACTGGCCCACCACGCGCGGGGCGCCGTGGCCGGCGCCGCCCTGCTGGCCGTCGGCTGGCTGGTCCCGACCCCCGTGGCCACGGCCCGACCCGTCCCGACGTCCGAGCAGCAGGCCACGAACTGCGTCCAACCGGGACCGGTGCTGCGCTACGTCGTGCTCTTCCCCCGCGGCACCGCGCCGGAGACCGCCGAGGCGGAGATCACGGCCAAGTGCGGCACGACCACGGTGTACTACCCGCAGGTGGCGGTGGCGGTGGCCACGTCGCCCGACCCCGCCTTCGGCGAGCGGTTCGGCCCGGCCAGGGCCTTCAGCGCCCAGGGCACGGTGCTCGCCCGCCGGGAGCGCACCCGACGCCAGGACGAGACCGCGCCCCGCGGTGACAGCCGGTCGCGCGGCGGCGGGCAGAGCGCGGCCGACCGCACGGCCGAGCAGTGGGACATGGCGATGATCAGGGCGGACCGCGCCCGGCGCGTGAACCCCGGCAGCCGGGACGTGGTGGTCGGCGTGCTCGACTCGGGGATCGACGCCACGCACCCGGACCTCGCGCGGGCCGTGGATCCGTCGTTGTCGGTCGGCTGCCTGACCGGTCGCCCCAACCCGGCCCCGAAGGCGTGGGCGCCGACCACCTCCGTGCACGGCACCCACGTGGCCGGCACGATCGCGGCGGCCGACGACGGCCGCGGCATCACCGGGGTCGCTCCAGGTGTGCGACTGGCGTCGGTGAAGGTCGTCGACGACCAGGGATACATCTTCCCCGAGTACGCGGTGTGCGGGCTCCTGTGGGCCGCGGAGTCCGGGATGCGCGTGGTGAACAACAGCTACTACGTCGACCCGTGGATGTTGACCTGCCGCAACCGCGACGGCGAGCGCGTGGTCCACGAGGCCGTGCGCCGGGCGGTGGAGTACGCGAACGAGCGTGGAGTGCTGGTCGTGGCGGCCACCGGCAACGCGGGCGTCGATCTCAGCCGGCCCGGCCGCGGAGGTAGCGTCGACGAGGACGGCCACCGGGTGGACAGCAGCTGTGACGTGCTGCCGGCCAGGGTGCGTGGCGTGGTCGCCGTGTCGTCGGTGGGCGCGAAGCGGCTCAAGGCCGGGTACAGCTCGTACGGGCTGGGCGTGGTTCAGGTGACCGCCCCGGGCGGCGACTACCGGCAGGAGCCCGGACCGGGCAGGGAGGGCTGCGTGCTCTCCACGGTGCCCGGCGGCTATGACTACTCCTGCGGCACGTCGATGGCCACGCCCCACGTGAGCGGTGTCGCCGCGCTGCTGGCGTCGACCCACCCGTCGGCCACCGCCCCCCAGCTCGCGCGGCTCCTGAACGCCCAGGCCCGGTCGGTGGCCTGCCCTGCCGACTACGACCTGAACGGCGACGGGGCCCAGGACGCGGTGTGCCACGGCGCCACCTCGTACAACGGCTTCTACGGGCACGGGATGGTCGACGCCCTGGCGGCAGTGACGAACGGCCGGGACTGACAATCCTGGCTTCGACCGCACGCCTCCGGCTGGTCGATGCCCCGAGCAGTCGCCCCACACCCACTCGACTACCACATTTCGTGGGGGACCCCCCATTTCCAGAGTTCCACGAGGGTCTGACATTTTCACCGAGACAAAACCGGTCGATCACCCTTTTGTGTCCTCTTATGTGCCAACACGCACGTTTCCCTGCTATGAAACACGTAGATCAACATGTCTACTAACTGCAACGATGACTAGCGACCAGGGAATCCACAGCGCGCCGGGTTCATCCGATCGAACCACTCCCCAACCACTCGCAATGTCAGCCCCACCCGCGATAATAAAAACAGGGGTTCCCCCCGATAACACCGTTTTGGACGAAATGAGGGTCGAGGGTAGCCCGATCTGACGGGTCACGGCGCTCTGCGGGCGGTGGGGTGTCAAAACGTGCGGGTGCGTGCGGGGCCGACCACCGCGGCCGTCGGGTCAGAAAGCGACGGGCGGCGGGAGCAGACGCTCCCACCGCCCGTCGCGGATCAAGAGGACCGGTCAGTCGCCGGCGGTCAGGGCCGGGTTGCGCACCGGGGAGCCCTGGCCGACCGGGGAGATCGGCAGGAGCTTGCGGCCGGTCGGGCCGACCTGGATGTCGGTGCCCATCGCCGGGCACACACCGCAGTCGAAGCACGGCGTCCAGCGGCAGTCGTCCTGCTCGCGCTCGTCGAGGGCGTCCTGCCAGTCCGCCCAGAGCCACTCCTTGTCCAGACCGGAGTCGAGGTGGTCCCAGGGCAGGACCTCGGTCTCCTCGCGCTCGCGGGTGGTGAACCAGTCCAGGCTCACCCCCAGCGGCTCCAGCTCGGCGGCGCAGGCGTCCACCCAGCGCTGGTAGGAGAAGTGCTCGCTCCAGCCGTCGAACCGGCCGCCCTCGCGCCACACGCGCTCGATGACCCGGCCGACGCGCCGGTCGCCCCGGGAGAGCAGTCCCTCGATCAGGCTGGGCTTGCCGTCGTGGTACCGCATGCCGATGTTGCGGCCGAGGTTGCGGTCGGAGTTGACGGCCTCGCGCAGCTTGCGCAGCCGGGCGTCGACGGTGTCGGGATCGCACTGCGAGGCCCACTGGAACGGCGTGTGCGGCTTGGGCACGAAACCGCCAATGGAGATCGTGCAGCGGATGTCCTTGCGACCCGACGCCTCGCGGCCGGCGCGGATGACCTCCTTGGCCATCTCGGCGATCTGCAGCACGTCCTCGTCGGTCTCCGTGGGCAGACCGCACATGAAGTAGAGCTTCACCTGCCGCCAGCCGTTGGCGTAGGCGGTGGTGACGGTGCGGATGAGGTCCTCCTCCGACACCATCTTGTTGATCACGCGGCGGATGCGCTCGCTGCCGCCCTCGGGGGCGAAGGTCAGGCCGGAGCGGCGGCCGTTGCGGGACAGCTCGTTGGCCAGGTCGACGTTGAACGCGTCCACCCGGGTGCTGGGCAGGCTGAGGCTGGTGTTGGTGCCCTGGTAGCGGTCGGCCAGGCCCTTGGTGATGTCGCCGATCTCGGAGTGGTCGGCCGAGCTGAGCGAGAGCAGGCCGACCTCCTCGAAGCCGGTGGCCGCGAGACCGCGCTGCACCATCGCGCCGATGCCCTCGATCGAGCGCTCCCGCACCGGCCGGGTGATCATGCCGGCCTGGCAGAACCGGCAGCCCCGGGTGCAGCCGCGGAAGATCTCCACGCTCATCCGCTCGTGGACGCTCTCGGCCAGCGGCACCAGCGGCTGCTTCGGGTACGGCCACGCGTCGAGGTCCATCGTGGTGCGCTTGAACACGCGGTAGGGCACGCGGTCCCGGTTCGGCACGACCCGCTGGATGCGGCCGTCGGGCAGGTACTCCACGTCGTGGAACCGCGGCACGTAGATGCCACCGGTCTCGGCGAGCCGCAGCAGCAGCTCGTCGCGCCCGCCGGGGCTGCCCTCGGCCTTCCAGCGCCGGGTGATGTCGGTGATCTCCAGCACCGCCTCCTCGCCGTCGCCGAGCACGGCGGCGTCGAGGAAGTCGGCGATGGGCTCCGGGTTGAACGCCGCGTGCCCGCCGGCGACGACGACCGGGTGGTCCTCGGTCCGGTCCGCGGCGTGCAGTGGGATGCCCGCCAGGTCCAGCGCCGTGAGCATGTTGGTGTAGCCCAGCTCGGTGGCGAAGCTCACGCCGAACAGGTCGAACGCGCCGACCGGGCGGTGGGCGTCGACGGTGAACTGGGGCACGTCGTGCTCGCGCATGAGCCGTTCGAGATCGGGCCACACCGCGTAGGTGCGCTCGGCGAGCACGTCCGGCTGCTCGTTCAGGATCTCGTACAGGATCATGACGCCCTGGTTGGGCAGGCCGACCTCGTACGCGTCCGGGTACATGAGGCACCAGCGCACGGTGGTGGCGTCCCAGTCCTTGACGGTCGCGTTGAGCTCCCCGCCGACGTACTGGACCGGCTTGGACACGAGCGGCAGCAGCGGCTCAAGCCTGGGGAACACGGACTCGACACTCACAACACCCCAGGGTACCGACCGGGGAGGCGCCGCCCCTCAGCGCAGCAGCAACCGGCCGAGCCGCCGGGCGGCCACCGCGACGCCCAGCACCGCGAGGACCACGAAGTACGCGGCGTGCCCGAGCACGCCCCAGTGCACGGCGCCCGTGGTCAGGCCCCGCATCAGCTCGATCGCGTGGTAGAGCGGGAACGCCTCGACGGCCACCCGGAGCGGGCCCGGGTAGACGCTCAGCGGGTAGAAGGTCGTGGAGAACAGGAACATCGGCAGGAGCACGAGCTGGACGTACTCGAAGTCCTGCCAGGAGCGCAGCCAGGTGGTCGCGGCCATCCCGACGGCGGCGAAGGCGAAGGCGACGAGCAGCGCCGCCGGTAACGCGAGCAGCGCCCAGGCAGAGCCGACCAGACCCATCCCGAGCATGATCGCGAGGAAGCCGGCCGAGTACAGGCCGCCGCGCAACAACGCCCAGGTCACCTCGCCGATCGCCACGTCCATCGGACCGAGCGGGGTGGCCAGCACCGCGTCGTAGAGCTTGGCGTAGCGGAGCTTGAAGAAGATGTTGAAGGTGGCGTCGTAGACCGCGCCGTTCATGGCCGAGGCGGCCAGCAGCCCGGGGGCCACGAACTCGGCGTAGGTCAGCGACTCGCCGCCGGGGCCGGTGACGCCCCCGACGAGCGCGCCCAGTCCCTGGCCCAGCGCGAGCAGGAAGAACAGCGGCTCGAAGAACCCGGTGAACACCACCAGCCACATGCGGCGGTTCACCAGCAGCGACCGTTCCACGAGCATCCGGGCCCGGCCCGCGTACAGGCCCGGGGGCAGCACGCGCAGCAGCAGGCCGGTCCGCGCCGGCGGGGCCGGTTCCCCGGCCGGTCTGGTCAGCAGGTCCTGGGTCACCGGCTCCCCCTCACGTCGTCAGCCGGACGCGGAACCGCCATCGGGTCACCACCACTCCGACGGCCAGCCAGACCACCAGGTAGCCGACGTGGCCGAGGGCGGCCAGGGGCGGGACCCCGGTCAGGGACAGCCCCCGCGCCAGCTCGGTGCCGTGCCACAGCGGCGTGACCCAGGCCAGGGGCCGCACCAGCGCCGGGAGCTGCTCCACCGGGAAGAACGTGCCGGCGAACAGGGTCATCGGCAGCACGACGAACCGGATGATGACGTTGAACCCCTCGCCCCCGGAGCGCGTCGTCGCGGCGAACGCGGCGAGCGGCGCGGCGAAGGCCATCGCGGTGAGCACGGCGACCGGCAGGGCCAGGAGCGCCCCGGGTCCGGCGACCGCGCCGAGCAGCGCGGCGACGAGCAGGTAGGCCGCGCCGGAGACGGCCACCCGGATCGCGATCCACAGGAGCGAGCCGTGCGCGAGCTGGTGCGGGGTGATCGGGGTGGCGGTCACCGCCCAGTAGTTCTTCTGCCACTTGAACCCGGACAGCACCGGGTAGGTGGCCTCGCCCGCCGCGTTCTGCAGCGCGGCGGCGACGAGCAGCGCCGGGGCGATGTACTGCAGGTACGACGCGCCCGCCAGCTCGGGCACCGTCCGCGCGCCCCGGCCGCCGGCGTCCACGAAGGTGCCGAGGCCGACGCCCATCGCGACGAGGTAGAGCAGCGGCTGGAGGACACTGGAGACCAGGGTGCTGCGCCAGTGCCGGCGGTACCAGGTCCACAGGCCTTCGACCACGAGCAGGGTCGCGCGGACCGGTCCGGGAACCTGGCCGGTGGACTGCGCGGGGGCGCGGACGGTGGCGGTCATCGTCAGTCCACCAGGCTGCGGCCGGTGAGGTGGAGGAAGACGTCCTCCAGCGTGCTGCGGCGGACCAGGGTGGCCACCGGCTGGACGCCCCGCCGCTGGACGGCGGCGAGCGCGGCCTCCCCGTCCCCGGTGTAGAGCAGCAGCCGGTCGGGCAGCACCTCCACGCGGTCGGCGAGTTCCCTGGCCAGGGGCACCGCGGCGTCCTGGCCGCCCGGGGCGAAGCGCAGTTCGAGGACCTCACGGGTGGCGTGGGACCGGATCAGCTCGGCCGGCGACCCCTCCGCGACGACTCGACCGCCGTCCATCACGACCAGCCGGTCGCAGAGCTGCTCCGCCTCGTCCATGTAGTGGGTCGTCACGAGCAGCGTGACGCCGCTCTGCTTGAGCCGGAACAGCCGGTCCCACAGCAGGTGCCTGGCCTGCGGGTCCAGGCCGGTCGTCGGCTCGTCGAGCAGCAGCAGCTCGGGGTCGTTGACCAGGGAGCGGGCGATGGTCAGCCGCCGCTTCATCCCGCCGGACAGCGGCTCGACCTCGTCGTCGGCGCGGTCGGTGAGCTGGGCGAACTCCAGCAGCTCCTCCGCCTTCGCGCGGACCCTGGCGCGGGGCAGGCCGAAGTAGCGGCCGTAGACGTGCAGGTTCTGCCGGACGGTGAGCTCGTTGTCCAGGTTGTCCTGCTGCGGGACCACGCCGAGCCGGGCCCGGATGCGGGGGCCGTGGCGGTCCGGGTCCTCGCCCAGGACCCGCAGCTCGCCGGCGGAGCGCGGGGACACGCAGGCGATCATCCGCATCGTGGAGGACTTGCCGGCGCCGTTGGGGCCGAGGAAGCCGAACGCCTCGCCCCGCCGCACCTCGACGTCGATCCCGCGGACGGCCTCGAAGTCGCCGAAGCGCTTCACCAGCCCGCGTGCGCGCACCAGAGCGGTGTCCTCGATCACATGATCGAAGGTAGCCCTCTCCCCCGACAATCCCGAACGAGTTTCCGCCCCGGCGACTCGGCGGGGCCGTCGCCGGAACGACCGCGAGGGCCCGGGTAACGAGGAGCTCCTCGTCGCCGGGCCCTCGCGGGTCCGATCGAGATCCGCGGGTCGCGGCCCTCAGCGGCTCACAGGTCGGGGAACCACAGCTTGATCTCGCGCGCGGCGGACTCGGTCGAGTCCGAGCCGTGCACCAGGTTGAACTGGGTCTCCAGGGCGAAGTCGCCGCGGATGGTGCCCGGGGTGGCCTTCTCCACCGGGTCGGTGCCGCCGGCGAGCTGCCGGAACGCGGCGATGGCCCGCGGCCCCTCCACCACGGCCGCGACCAGCGGGCCGGAGGTGATGAACTCCAGCAGCGACTCGAAGAACGGCCTGCCGTCGTGCTCCGCGTAGTGCTGCTCGGCCAGCGCGCGGTCGACGGTGCGGAGTTCGAGCGCGACCAGCTTCAGGCCCTTCCGCTCGATCCGGGAGATGACCTCGCCGGTCAGACCGCGGCTGACGCCGTCCGGCTTGACCAGGACCAGGGTGCGCTCGGTCACGGGGTCCTAACTCCTTCGTGAGGGGTCGTACGAAAACAGTGTGCGCAGCGTAGCTGGCGGAGGCGTGCGCCAGGTCACCGGACCATGGCCGCCGTGCTCCGCGCCGGCACGCCAGTGTTGTGCGCCTTCACGCACGAGTGTGCCGGACTTCCGGCACGAACCCCCGTGCCTGTGTCAGGGGCAACGCCCTTGCCGTCACAACACCCACTCCACCCGCGATAACGAGGTGCGTCGTGACGGCCGTGGCGAGTGGCACAGCCGGAGAACTGTCCACTTTGGACTACTCGGGGTCGTCCCCGGGTGCGCCCGGGGCGGACGCGCCCGGGGCCAGCGCTCAGCGCCGGGGCCGCAGGGTCTTCGACCAGAGCGACGCGCCCCGGGCGTCCCGCAGGTGCACAGTCAGGTCCCCGCTCCACCCGTCCACCTCGATCTCGCCGAAGTGCTGGAAGTTGTCCAGCGGCGAGGTGTTGGCCGCCGGCGGCGCGTGCACGAAGACCGCCTCCGGCCCGAACGTGGGGTCCAGCTTGTTCGGCCCGAACGCCCCCGCGTGCAGCGGACCCGACACGAACTCCCAGAACGGGTCGAAGTCCCGCACGGCGGCGCGGTCCGGCGAGTAGTGGTGCGCGGCGGTGTAGTGGACGTCGGCGGTCAGCCAGACGACGTCGCGCACGCGGCGCCGGGCGATCTCCCGCAGCACCCACGCGATCTCCGCCTCCCGGCCGGCGGGCACGCCGGGCCGGCCGTTGGCCACGCCCTCGTTGGCCGTGCCGTCCGGCACCACCAACCCCAGGGGCAGGTCCGCCGCGATCACCTTCCAGGTGGCGCGGCTGCGGGCCAACGCGTCCACCAGCCAACGCGCCTGCGCCTCGCCGAGGATGCGCTCGAACGGGGCGGTGCCGGGCGAGTTGGCGTCCCGGTAGGTGCGCATGTCGAGGACGAAGACCTCCACGTGCCGGCCGAACGTGAAGTTGCGGTACACCCGGCGGTCGACCGCGCGCTTCGGGTCCAGCGGCACCCACTCGTGGAACGCCTGGAACGCGCGGGCGGCGAGCACGTCAACGCGCTTCTCGGTGTACCGGTCGTCGGTCAGCACCTCGCCCGGGTACCAGTTGTTGGTCACCTCGTGGTCGTCCCACTGGTTGATCTGCGGCACGGCGGCGGCGAACCGGCGGTAGTGCTCGTCGAGGAGGTTGTAGGCGAACTGGCCGCGGAACTCGGTGAGCGTCTCGGCCACCTTGGACTTCTCCGGGGTGACCAGGTTCCGCCAGCGCCGCCCGTCGGGCAGGGTGACGGTCTCGGCGAGCGGCCCGTCCGCGTAGACGGTGTCCCCGCTGCACAGGAAGAAGTCGGGCCGGCGGGCCGCCATCGCGGAGAAGATCGTCATGCCGCCGACGTCCGGGTTGATGCCCCAGCCCTGGCCCACGATGTCGCCCGACCAGACGAACCGCACCCCCTCCCTGCCGATCGGGGCGGTGCGGAACGTGCCGACCACCGGCTCGCCGCAGGTCCGGCCGTCGAGGTCCTCGGCCCGCACCCGGTAGTGCACGCGGTGGCCGGGCGGCAGGTGGCCGACCCGGAGCTTGCCCGTGCCGTCGGTGTCCGGGGTCAGCAGCGGGCCGCGGTAGGTGCGCGCCACCCGGAAGGACGGGTCGAACGAGACGTCGACGAGCATGCGCGACGGGCGGTCGGCGCGCGCCCACACCAGCGCGCCGTCGGTGGTGACGTCGCCGGACTGCACGCCGTGGGTGAGCCGGGGGCGGTCCCCCCGCACCAGGGCGGGTCCGGACGGGTTGGCCGGACCGGCGAGCGCGGCGGCCGGGACGGCCAGGCCGGAGGCCAGCACGCCGGCGCCGACGGCGCTGGCGCGCAGCAGCGACCGGCGGTCGAGGGAACGCATGTTCTCCATAGCCGGCGTTCCTAGCCGGGCCGGGCGACCGGGAGGCGACGCCGAGGTGAACGCGTATCACCCGTTCGCGTGGAGCCGGACCGCCGGCCATGCGTGTCGGTTGGCGCGTCGCCCGAGGTCGCCCACTATCCGGGCAACGGGAGGAGGCGCCGGTGACGGAGCTCAACGAGACGGCCGTGACACCCGGGGTGTCGGCGCGGCTGCGGGACGCGGTCACCCTGCGCGCCGTCCTGCTCGTGATCGGCGTCCTCCTGCTGCAACTGTCGTTCATCGTGTCCTACGTGGGCGCGCTGCATCACCCGCAGCCGCACCACATCCCGCTCGCCATCGTCGCGCCCGGGCAGAACTCGGTCGACGTCGTCGGCCGGTTCAACGGGCTGCCCGACGAGCCGCTCGACGCGCGCAGCGTGCTCGACGAGAGCGCGGCCCGCCGACAGATCAACCGCAGGGAGGTCGACGCGGCGCTGATCGTCGAGCCGGACAGGGACGCCGACCGGCTGCTGGTCGCCGGGGCCGGCGGCCCGGCGCTCGCGGACGTGGTCGGCGCGATCGTCGGCCGCGTCTACACCGAGCAGGGGCGGCGGCTCGCGGTCACCGACGTGAAGCCGGTCGCCTCGGGAGACGGCCGAGGCCTGTCCGCGTTCTACCTGGTCGTGGGCTGGATCGTCGGCGGCTACCTGGTCGCGGCGATCCTCGGGCTCAGCAGCGGCACCCGCCCGGCCAACACCAGTCGGGCCGTCATCCGGCTGTCCGCGCTGGCGCTCTACGCGATCATCTCCGGACTGGGTGGGGCGCTGATCGTCGGTCCGATGCTCGACGCGCTGCCGGACGGCTTCTTCGGCCTGTGGGCGTTGGGCGCGCTCATCGTCTTCGCCACGGCGGCGGCGACGATGGCGCTGCAGGTCCTCGCCGGGCTGGTCGGGATCGGCGTCGCGATCCTGTTCTTCGTGGTGCTGGGCAACCCCAGCTCCGGCGGCCCCTTCCCGCAGGCGCTCCTGCCCACCTTCTGGCGGGTCATCGGGCCGTACCTGCCGACCGGGGCGGGCACCAGCGCCACCCGCAACGTCGCCTACTTCGACGGCGCCGCGCTGGCCCTGCCGCTGTGGGTGCTCGCCATCTACGCGGCCGTCGGCGTGATGATCACGCTCGTCGTCTCCTCCCGCTACCGCGAGCACCCACCGTCGCACCTGCGGGCCTGACGGACCTCGTCCGCGAGCCCGCCGAGCCGCCGGTCACCCCGGTGCTCGTCGCCCCAGGGCTCATTGCCCCGGTGCTCAATCGCCCCAGGGCTCGTCGCGTCAGCGCTGGTCCGGTGACGACAGCTGGGCCAGCCGCCGCGCGACGTCCCGGCGCAGCCACAGGATGCACGCCCACACCAGCGCGAACAGCACGCCGAGCGCGCCCAGCGCCGGGGCGATGAAGAACGTGAGCACCATCAGCGCCTGCAGCGCCAGCGCGAGGCCCAGTCCCCACGAGCGACCGACGAACCCGCTGGCCAGCACCATCGCCACCGCCAGCCCGCCGACGAGCAGACCGTTCGTGGAGGACAGCCCGCCACCGAAGCGGTGCACCACCGGCAACGCCAGCCCCACGACGATGGCCTCCATGACCAGGGTGCCGGCCATAACGCCGCGCAGCCCCTTCCACGGGTCCTTCACCGGCGGATGGGGGGCGGACTGCTCGCTCACCTCGGGGCCTCCCCGCTCACGCCGGTTCCTTGCCGAACAACGCGCGCGCCTCGCCCGCGGTGACCACCGACCCGGTCACCACGACCCCCGCGCCGGAGATCGGCTCGTCCGGGTCGTCGGTCTCCTCGGCCAACCGCACCGCGGTCTCGATCGCGTCGTCGAGCCGGGTCTCCACCACGATCCGGTCGTCGGCGTAGATCTCCCGCGCCAGCACCGCGAGGTCGTCGGGGTCCATCGCGCGGGGTGAGGAGTTCCTGGTGAGCACCACCTCGGTGACCACCGGCTCCAGCGCCTCCAGGATGCCGCGCGCGTCCTTGTCGGCCATCACGCCGACAACGGCCACGAGGCGGCGGAAGGCGAACTCGTCGCTCAGCGCCGCGGCCAGCGCGCGGGCGCCGTGCGGGTTGTGCGCGGCGTCCACCAGCACGGTCGGCGCGGCCCGGACCCGCTCCATCCGGCCGGGCGAGAGCACCGAGGAGAACGCGTCGCGCACCGCCCCGACGTCGAGCTGCCGCCCCTCCCCCGCGCCGAAGAACGCCTCCACCGCGGCCAACGCGAGCGCGGCGTTGCGGCCCTGGTGCTCGCCGTGCAGCGGCAGGAAGATCTCGTCGTAGACACCGCCGAGACCCTGCAGCCGCACCATCTGGCCGCCGACGGCCAGCCGGCGGTCCAGCACGCCGAACTCCATGCCCTCCCGGGCGACGGTGGCGCCGACCTCGACGCAGCGCTCCAGCAGCACCTGGGCCACCTCGGGCTCCTGGGCCGCCAGCACCGCGACGGAGCCGGGCTTGATGATCCCGGCCTTCTCCCTGGCGATGCCGGTGATCTCCGGGCCGAGGTACTCGACGTGGTCGACGCCGATCGGGCAGATCACCGCGATCTTGCCATCGGCGACGTTGGTGGCGTCCCACGAGCCGCCGAGGCCGACCTCCACCACCGCCGCCTCCACCGGGGCGTCGGCGAACGCGGCGAACGCCATGCCGGTGAGCACCTCGAACTTGCTCATCCGGACGTCGCTGCGCTCGTCCACCATCCCGATGTAGGGCTCGACGTCGCGGTAGACCTCGACGTAGCGCCCCGGGCTGATCGGCTGGTTGTCGATGTTGATCCGCTCGGTGGCGAGCTGCAGGTGCGGGCTGGTGTACCGCCCGGTGCGCAACCCGATCCTGGTGAGCAGGGCGTCGATCATCCGCGAGGTCGAGGTCTTGCCGTTGGTGCCGGCGACGTGCAGCACGGGGTAGCTGCGCTGCGGGTCGCCGAGCACCTCGGTGAGCAGGCGGATGCGGTCCAGCGACGGCGCGATCCTCGTCTCCGGCCACCGCTGGTCCAGCTCGGCCTCGACGGAGCGCAGCTCCGCGAGGTCCTCGGGGTCCACCTTCGCCATGGGGCTCAGCCCTCCGGGAGCGCGGCCAGCCGCGCCCTGAGACGGTCGATGTCGGCCGCGGCGGCGTCCCGCCGGTCCCTGATCTTGGCGACCACGTCCGCCGGCGCCTTGTCGGTGAACTTCGGGTTACCCAGCTTGGCCTCGCAGCCGGCCAGCTCCTTCTCGGCCGCGGCGAGGTCCTTGGCCAGCCGCTTGCGCTCGGCGACGACGTCGACCGCGCCGGACAGGTCCAGCTCGACCACGACCGTGCCGCCGGGCAGGCCGACCTCCAGCGAGGCCGACGCGGTGAAGCCGTCGGCCGGGGCGTCCAGCCGGGCCAGGGAGCGGACCGCGGCCTCGTGCCCGCCCTGCTCGGCCTCGGCCAGGCCGACGAGCCGGGCGGCGACCCGCTGACCGGGCTTGAGGCCCTGGTCGGAGCGGAACCGGCGGATCTCGGTGATCAGCTTCTGCGCGCCAATGACCCGGCGCTCGGCGTCGGCGTCGGCCGGCGCGCCGGCGCGGGCCGGCCACTCGGCGACGACCAGCGACTCGCCGCCGGTCAGCGCCGTCCACAGCACCTCGGTGACGAACGGGATCACCGGGTGCAGCAGCCGCAGCAGCACGTCGAGCACCCGGCCGAGCACGGCCCTGGTGGCCTCGGCCCGCTCGCCGCCCTCGGCGATCTGGACCTTCGCCAGCTCCAGGTACCAGTCGCAGAACTCGTCCCACGTGAAGTGGTAGAGCGCGTCGCACAGCTTGGCGAACTGGAAGCCCTCGAACAGGGCGTCCACCTCGCCGACCGTGGCGTCGAGCCGGTCCAGGATCCACCGGTCGGCGTCGGTGAGCCGGTCGCGCTCGGGCACCGCGCGCTCGACCGTCGCGCCGTTCATCATCGCGAACCGGCTGGCGTTCCACAGCTTCGTGCAGAAGTTGCGGGAGCCGGCCGCCCACTCCTCGGCCAGCGCCATGTCCGAGCCGGGGTTGGCGCCGCGGGCCAGGGTGAACCGCAGCGCGTCCGCGCCGTAGCGGTCCAGCCAGTCCAGCGGGTCGATGACGTTGCCCCGCGACTTGGACATCTTCTTGCCCTGCGCGTCGCGGATCAGGCCGTGCAGGAAGACGTTGTCGAACGGCTGCCGGCCGTCCATGGCGTACAGCCCGAACAACATCATCCGGGCGACCCAGAAGAACAGGATGTCGTAGCCGGTGACCAGCACGCTGGTCGGGTAGAACCGGGCCAGGTCCTCGGTGCGGTCCGGCCAGCCGAGCGTGGAGAACGGCCACAGCCCGGAGGAGAACCAGGTGTCCAGGACGTCCGGGTCCTGCCGCCAGCCCTCGCCGGTCGGCGGCTGCTCGTCGGGGCCGACGCAGACGACCTCGCCGTCCGGGCCGTACCAGACCGGGATGCGGTGCCCCCACCACAGCTGCCGCGAGATGCACCAGTCGTGCATGTCGTCGACCCAGTCGAAGTACCGCTTGGCCAGCTCCGGCGGGTGGATGGTGGTGCGACCGTCGCGCACCGCGTCCCCGGCCGCCTTCGCCAGCGGCTCGACCTTGACCCACCACTGCATGGACAGCCGGGGCTCGACCACCGTGTCGCACCGCGAGCAGTGGCCGACCGAGTGCACGTAGGGGCGCTTCTCGGCGACGATCCGCCCCTGCTGCCGCAGGGCGGCGACGATCGCCGGGCGGGCCTCGAACCGGTCCAGTCCCTCGAACGGGCCGTGCACGGTGATGTTGCCGCGCTCGTCCATCACGGTGAGCGACGGCAGGTCGTGCCGCTGGCCGATCTCGAAGTCGTTCGGGTCGTGCGCCGGGGTCACCTTGACCGCGCCGGTACCGAACTCCGGGTCGACGTGCGCGTCGGCCACGACCGGGATGCGCCGGCCGGTCAGCGGCAGCTCCACCTCGGTGCCGACCAGGTGCCGGTAGCGCTCGTCGTCCGGGTGCACCGCGACGGCGGTGTCGCCGAGCATGGTCTCCGCGCGGGTGGTGGCCACGACGATCGCGTTCTCGCCGTCGCCGTAGCGGATCGAGACGAGCTCGCCCTCGTCCTCGCTGTGCTCCACCTCGATGTCCGACAGCGCCGTCCGGCAGCGCGGGCACCAGTTGATGATGCGCTCGGCGCGGTAGATCAGGCCGTCGTCGAACAGCCGCTTGAAGATCGTCTGGACGGCGCGGGACAGGCCCTCGTCCATCGTGAAGCGCTCGCGGCTCCAGTCGACGCCGTCGCCGAGCCGGCGCATCTGGCCGAGGATGCGGCCGCCGTACTCGGCCTTCCAGTCCCACACGCGCTCGACGAAGGCCTCCCGGCCCAGGTCGTGCCGGGACCGGCCCTCCTTGGCCAGCTCCCGCTCGACCACGTTCTGCGTGGCGATGCCGGCGTGGTCCATGCCGGGCAGCCAGAGGACCTCGTAGCCCTGCATGCGCCGACGCCGGGTCAGCGAGTCCATCAGGGTGTGGTCCAGCGCGTGGCCCATGTGCAGGGTGCCGGTGACGTTCGGCGGCGGGATCACGATCGTGTAGGGCGGCTTGTCGCTGCTCGCGTCGGCGGTGAAGTAGCCGCGCTCGACCCACCGCTCGTAGAGCTCGCCCTCTACCTCCGCCGGGTTCCACTGGGGCGGGAGGTCGGCACGGGCCTGGTGCGGGAGGGTCTCGGTCACGCGGAGAGTTTACGAACCCCCGATTGTGGCCCGCACGGCAGTTCCGGCACCAGAGCCGCGACCCCTTCCGATCTTCGTCGGCGCCGCCGCTTATGGTTTGCCGGCTCTTCGCCTCATCTGGGGGACAAGTGGATATCGAGCAGCACCCCGACCTGCGCGACGAACGGTGGCAACGCGCGGCCACTCGGCGCGCCCACCGCGACGCGCGCCGGCTCCGCCGCCGTGCGCGGTTCCGCCGTCACCTTCCCAAGACCATCGCCATCCTGTCCGCCGTGGCCCTCGCCGGCGGGCTGGCACTCCACCAGTCCGGTCGGCTCGACAGCCTCCTCGCCGACAGCGCTCCGAGCACCTCGACGGCACACACCTCAACGACCGCCCCGTCCACTGTCGAGGCGATGCGCAAGGTCGACCTCGCCCGCCCCTTCGCCGGCACCCCGGCCGAGGGATGGGCCGACGGCACCGCCGGCTTCGTCGCCCCGCCGCCCGCACCCGTCGCCGGCTACTCACCGGAGCAGGTCGCCGAGGCGACGGAGAAGGTGCGGCGGTTCCTCACCGCCGCGCGCCTGGACCGCCAGGTCCTGGAGAACCACACACCCGACCCCGTCCTCGCGCAGCTCGATCCGGAGAGCCTGACCACAATCCGCGCGAAGCTCGCCGGGGGCGACGTGGCCGGGACCTCCTGGATCCTCACCCGGGTCAGCAAGGGCCAGCGGCTCCTCCCGGTCGAGCCGAAGGTCAACGGCCGGATGTGGGTCGAGTCGGGCGAGCACGGCACACTCGCCGTCCACACGAACTACGTCATCGCCTACGCCTTCGACCCCGGCGACAAGAAGCCGATCGGGCCGATGGACATCGTGGCCCTCGAACGGTGGGAGGCGACCTACCTCGTCGGGAACGACATCAAGGGCCTCTGGCCCGGCAAGGCCCAGGGCTTCACCTACTCGATCGCCTGCGGGGAGGCCAAGAAGGGCTTCCTCGCCCCGTCGATCTCCGAGCGCCGCCTCGACGGCAAGCCGGCCAAACACGACTCGGCCTACTACTTCGACCCCGCCAACCCCATGGGCGACGAGAACGCCTGCGGCAACTAACTCCTGTCACGCTCCGCCCGAGACACACAAGGGGGGCGGTTGTCTCGACAGTTTCCCGTCGAGACAACCGCCCCTCGGCCTGCCCTCACCCCATATCAGGGCGACTCCCTTTTCCGCGCTCTCGCCGGTAGTTCCAACACAGCATCGATCGCCGACACAGCACCCTGACGCAGGGTTCCTCCTTCAGTCTCGGGGAGTACCACGCGGATGGGCAGGTCGACCTTCTCGTCGAAGAATCAAAGACGTTTGTGCTCTTCGACGCGTCGGCAACGACGAGAACTCCTTTGAACTCCTGGACCAACATGCCCGTCCGCAATGGGCGGGCGCTCCAGTCACGAGAAACGACACGAACAGCAACGGCAATCCACTCCCCCTTGGCCGACAGTGACACGACAGAGCCGCAAGTTGCAGCAGCCACGCTCTACTGAAGTAGCTTCCAAGGGCTGCACTAACACCGAGGGGGCGGCCACCGCGACGTTTTTGTCGAGGTGGCCGCCCCTAGTGCTTCATCTCCCGCTCGAGCTCAAATCACGTCGCACGGCGAGAGTGAACCGCTCACTTGCGAATGTCGGTCGTCCTGCCGGTCCTCGGATCGTGCTCGATCCGACCGTTCTGGAACTCCTGGACGACCAGGTCGCCGACCTTCTTCTCCTCGCCGGTCGGGTAGCCCAGGTACGACCGCTCCCAGCCGAGTGAAGCCCACCTCTCCCGGATGGTCCCGTAGACCGCGCGAGCACCGGTCTCAGGTGACCAGTAGATCGAGGCGCCGTCGTGCCGGTTCAGGTGATTGAAGCGCCCGATGCCGTCCGGGGTGGTCAGCTCGTCCGTGATCGGTACTCCGAGCCCCGATTTGTGGGCGCCCAGCGCGTCGTACCTCTCCCTGATCGCGCCCCGGATCTCCTGCGCACCAGTGGCACCGGTCCAGTAGAGCCGCGCCTGCTGGTAGTTGCGCCACCGCACGTCGCCGTCCGCCTTCTCCTCCTCAACCGGGTTGCCCACGCGACCCCGCAGGGACTCGTCGTTCAACCAACGAAGGAGGATGCCGGTGGACACCGGGTTGGAACCATGCATGCGCCAGGAAGCGTCCGGCTCGAACACGTTCGGATTGTCGAACCAGTTCTCCCCGCTCTTGTTCGCCGCCCACAGCTCGGAATTGATGTGGCGCAGGAAACGGCCCTTGGCGCTCAGGGACTCCAACGAGACACCCGCACCCTGCAGCCCCGGGTGCGAACACCAGGTGGCATCGCGACGGAACTGCTCGCTACCGTCGCTCTGCGCCACCAGGACGCGCAGGTTCTCCTGGCGGAGGTAGACACCCGGCCGGTCGGCCGCCTCCAGCGAGTGGCAGTTCGTGTCGGCGAGGCCGGGCACGACCCGCCAGTTCGCGTCCGCTCCCACACCGGGGCCGGGCACCGGTTTGCCCGGCTCGATGCGAGCATGCCCATCAGAGCCATTGCGGATATACCAGCCTCGAACACCCAGCGTGTCCGACTGCAGAGACTGAATGAGCGCCGCCCCGTACTGCCCGATACGCAGGAACCAGGAGACGCCCTCCGGGCCAGCGGCCAGAGCCGCCTTGGCGGCGTCCACCAACTCGGGGTGGACCAGGCTCTTCTCCGCCTTGGTCTGGATCTCCAGCAGACGGCGCTTGTCCGCCTCCTCCTGCTTGCGCAGCTCGTTGGCCTTGTCCCGGTTGTTGGCCTCGTAGATGCCGGTGTCGATGAACCGCTTCCACACCGCGGGGTCGGAACTGCGCAGTGCGGCCACGGACGCGGTCTGCACCTCGGTGTCCGGCTTGGCCCGGTTCCACACCTCACGGATGAAGTTGTCGTCCGACAACTCCAGCATGCCCTCGGTGGGCTCGACCCCGAGCACCTGGCGCATCGCCCGCTGCTTGGCGGCACGCGCCTTCTGCCGGGCCTTCTCCGCCTCGGTGGCCTGCTGGTTCTTCTCGATGGCGTCGAGCTGGTCCTGCTCGTGCGCCTTGCGGATGCCCTCGGCGAGGAACGCCTTCTGCGCGGCCTCGTCCTTGCCGAACGCCTCCAGCGCCGCAGCCTTCACCTTCGGCCCCGACACCCGCTTCCACAGGTCGTAGACGAAGTCCTTGTAGCCCAGGACCAGCATCTCCGCCGTGGGCTCGATGCCGACCATCATGGCGGCGTTGCGCTTCAGCTCGCGCGCGATGCGCGCCGCCTCCGCGTCCCGCTGCTCCTTGGCCTGGTCCCGCTTCACCGCGTCGTGGATGCCCAGCTTGATCCACGTCGTGCAGTCCGCGTCCGTGCCTCCGAGCGCCAGCTCCGCCGAGGCACGCACCTCCGCGCCCTTGGCCTGCCGCCACAATGCGAACACGAAGTTCCGGTCGCTCAGCACCAGCAGTTCGTTGCTGGCGACAATGCCTAACGCCGAGGCAGCCCGGAGCTTGTCATCCAGCGTCGCCCCAGCCGCCGCCTTCGGCTGCTCCGCCTTCACCATCACACCGGGAACTGGTGCCGCCATGGCAACCGGTGCCAGCACTCCAGCAGCCACCGCCAGAGTCACGAGGCACAGCGCACGGGGCGCCGCATGTCCCAGCCGTCGAGCACTCCCGAATGTCCTTCGAATCGACACCCCACTTGTCCTTTCAGGTGAAATCATTCTGATTTCCCGTTCTTCAGCCGAAGCCGATCAAGCGTGGCCTGGGAGGCACCAGACGCGCCAACCACTCCTGTCTCAGGTGAGGTGCTGGATCGACCGCCCCACAGAGGACCACGTCACAACAGCCAAGAGAAAGACGCAGACAGGCAACGGAAAACAATTATTGCCCCAAGCGGCCCACCCCCAGCATCTCCGCCACGAATTTCGTGACCTTGACCTCCAGCGAGCGCGCTTCTTCATCCGAAAGCCCCAGACCACCGAAGGGCGGCCAACTGCAAATAAAAAACCCCTTGTGCCACGTTGACACCAGACCACTGCCATAATCCAGTGTCAGAGCGTCGAGAAAATCCTTCCTCACCCCTACGAGTCGCTTGGAAAGATAGAACTCGCCGCGAACACGGTCGCACACTTCCCGGAACCCGGACGGAGAGGGCAGAGTCTCCTCCACCCCCAGGTGCCCGTATAGCGGATCCAACCTGTCACAGATGGATTGGAGCGTCTTCCGCGCCCACTCTCCGAGCAGAAAGGCTCGATAGCCACCCTCCCTTTCCCACAAAAACTCGGGGAAGCCGAGAACGTCCGCCGAAAGTGCCACCGAGACAGGATGTATCTCGCCCGGCTCCGCGCGGGAGAGCTCCGCCACCACAACGCCCAGGGTTTTTTCCAGAAGTTGTACACGGACCGCGCGAAAACCCTCGCCCTCCTTCTCCTCAAAAAGTCGCGAGACATTCGCGCCAGAGACATCGATCACATGGAGCGAATCCGCAAGGTCGGACACCGACTCGAACCTCGCCTCGACAGGAACCAATGAAATACGTGAATGCAGAACCTCGTTCGCCTCACAGAGTGTCGCGTACACCTCTCGCAGCGCCTGATCCTCTCCTATCGAAGGGTATACCGCGATCGAGAGATGAGGTGCCTCCGGAGACAAGTTTTCCATTTTATTTCCCAAGTATTCTCAGCATCGCAGCCACTTGACCTTGCTTGGGAACGATCGCGGTGACAAGTTCCCCCGTGACACGGTCGATCTGCACAGCGAACCACTTCCCATCAAACCTGCTTAAATAGGCAAACGTTTTCGTTTCACCCGATTTCCAGGGAACCACATCCTTACTCTTCAAGCCGCGCTCGAGCAAATCCCGCCACTCCTTCAGGTGCGTCGACTTCGGCACATCTCTGCCGAACCACTGAGCGGCGTGCCTGTCGAAGGAGTGAGCCAGTTTTCGCTCACTGATCCACGCCGCCGGTGGAACCAAACAGTTGTGAACGAGAAGCTGAGCTTCCGTGATGTAATAGTTGTGGTCACCAGCAACCTCAAAGCTGTAGACGATCGTCTGAATATTTTGTCTGGAGATGTCAACGATCGCCAGCTCTTCACCTTGGAGGGTGGACAGAGAATCTCCAACCCTGAGGTCGGCGGCCTCAACCCATCCACGCCCTCCCACCCAGAACGGGTGTTGGGGAGTCACGCGGACCTCTACCCGGGCAGTTCTGACCGTAAGGATCTCCACAGCCGATTTGCTGAAGAGCCCCGTTACCGGGCGGAGGTGAGAACGACCGGTGTCGAGATCGCGCGCCCACACCTGGTCGCCGACGGCAATGTTCTCGATTGGCTTAGGTCCGACAGCGGTCGCGACCATCGTGCCAGCCGGGAAGCAGTTGCACGCCTTCTGAAACTTCTTGATCAGATCGCGAGCCTTGTCCAAGGACTTTGCGGCGACATCTACGCCTTCAAGGAATTTTCGAGCTCCTGTGACGACCCGGTAAATCGCCTTGCCGACCGCAGGGATTTTTCCTACAGCGACAGCAAGCGATCCAATGTCGAGAAGGCTCCACAGGCAGCTCTCAACATTGCCCGAACCGAGGCAACGCCGGATGTTGTCGACACCCAGGAGCTCCAGGAGGATGTCAGCACCGTTCTCCTTGACGAAGTCGACGATGCCCTTGTTGGCGTTCTCGCGCGCCTTGCGGAACTCCTCAACGAGTTCGGGCCCACCCTCCGCGAGGAGCTTTGCTTCCTCCTCGGCCGTCAGGTCCGGATGGCCGCCGCCAGCTTGTGAAGCCGTGCCTTCGCGGCGTTTGCGTTCTTCTTCGCGGGCGGCGGCTTCGGCGCGTTCAGCGGACTTGACGGCCTCGGCGGCGTGTTCCCGGGCTTTCTCCGCGGATTTGGCGGCTTCTTCGGCGTGTTTCTGGGCGTTGTCGGCGGCGGTGCGGGCCGCGGCGGCGTCCTGTTCGGCCTTGGCCGCTGCTGCTCTGGCCGCTGCCGCGTCCCGCTCGGCAGCGCTGGCCGCGGCTCGGGCGGTGGCCGCCTCCTTCTCGGCGGCTGAGGCGGCCTTGCCGGCGAGAGTGGCTGAGCGGGCGGCATCGTTGGCCGCGGCGCGCGCCTTGCGGGCGTCCTCCTGGGCTTGCGCGTCGGCCTGGTTGGCACGACCGGCCGCCTCCTGGGCCTTCACCCGCTCCGCAGCGGCGTCGGCGGCCCCCCGCTGGGCCTCAGCGGCGGCCTGCGCGGCTTCAGCTGCGGAGTGAGCAGCCCGGCTGGCCGCCTCGAAGGCAGGCTTGACCTCGGCAGCTGCACGGTCGGCGGCCTCCTGTGCCTTCTTGGCGGCGGCCACGGCTTCGGTCGCCCGGTCCTGGGCCGCCTTGGCCTGCTCCGCGCCGACGGTCTTGGCCTGTTCGGCGACCTCCTTGGCGAAGTCGGCGTCGAGGTCCTTGCCCTCGAACGGGGCCACGACCTTGATCGCGGTGTTGGCCGGCTCGGCAATGCCCTGCGACGACGTTCTGGCCGCCAGGGAGGCGCGCACCGCGATCCCGGCCTGGGTCGCCGCCGAGACCGCCTCGTTCGCGGCGGCCTCTGACTCGGCCTTGGTTCGCTGCGCCGACCACAGCGCGTGCATCGCTTCGTCGGCGGCCTGACGGGCGAGTTCCCCGGCGTTGCGGGCGTGCTCAGCCGCCTGCGCTTCGGCCATGATCGCCTCAGCGGCCTTGGCGTCGGCCTCGACAGCCGCAGCGTGCGTGGTGGCGGCTTCGGCTTCCGCCTTGTTCGCCGCCGCGTCCGCCCGCGCGGCCGCGGCCTCGGCCTCACGGGCCGCCGCTCGCGCTCGCGCGGCCGCTCGGGTCGCCTCGTTCGCGGCAGCACGAGCATTCGCCGCCGCACCAGAGGCGACTTGAGCCGCATGTCCCGCCGCGCGAGCAGCACCAGTTGCGGTGTTCGCTTCGTTACGCGCTTGCCCTGCGGCCTCCCGGGCGACGCCTTCATGCTCAGTGCCCCGCGCGGCCGCGAGAGTGGCTTCCAAGGCTTCCGCCTTCGCCACAGCGGCCTGCCGGTCCTGCTCGGCGGTGTAGGCGCGTTCCCGCGCGGCCTTGGCGTTGGTTTCCTCGGTGCGGGCCTTGTCCGCCGCCCCGCCCGCGATGCGTTCCTGCTCCTCGGCGCGGGAGCGGGCGCCGGCGGCGATGCTGGCCTGGTACTGGGCCTGAGCCCGGGCGCTCGCGGCGACCGCAGCCTGCTGCTGCGCACGCTGCCGCGCCGCAGCCGCGTTGGCGCGTTCCTTCTCGGCCCGCGCCCGGGCCTCGGCGGCCTTGCGCTGCTCGGCCTCCGCCGTCAACCGGGCCTGACGCGTGCGCTCCGCGGCGGCCCAGGCGCGACGCTCGGCGTCCTCGGCCTGTTCCCGGGCCTGCTTGGCCCGGTTCGCCGCGTCACGAGCAGCGGCCGCCTGCGTCTTCGCCGCCTCGGCCAGGTTCGCCGCGGACCGTGCGTGCTCCTCGGCCTGAACCCGCCACCGGCGGGCCTGCTCCGCGTGCGCCTCGGCCTTCTGCTGGCCCTCCTGCGCTTTGTCGGTGGCCTCGGTGGCGTCGATGGCGTGCTGGGAGGTCTCCACCGCGCCCACCGCCGACCGCGCGGCCCCAGCCATGCCCCGCGCGATCTTGGCCCAGTCGGCGCCGTAGGTCAGGCCGGTCTCGACGAGGATCTTCGCCTCGCCCTCGGCCCGCACCGCCGCTTTCTCCGCGCCCTCAGCGGCCTGCCGCGCCGAGTCGAGCTGGCGGGCGACCTCCCGCTTGACCTCGGCGAAGGAACCGTTGTGGTGCCCACCCGCGGTGTTGGAGGCCAGGATCTCCGCGGCCTTCCGGGCCTCGTTCGACCCCGACACCAGCGCGTTGGCCGCGCGCTGCAGGGAACGCACACCCTCGCCGTGCGCGTTGAGCAGGTTCTTGCGTGCCTCCGCGGCCCGGGCCGCCTTCTTGGCCAGCTCGCTGAGCTCCTCGGCGGCCTTGTCCCGCTCCCGCTGCTGACGCAGGTGCTCCTCGAACGCCGCGGCGTCCTTCTCGGCGGCGGCGAGGTAGCCCTTCTGCAGGTACTCCACGATCGCCGCGTCAGTGCCGGCGTCCAGCGCCGCCTGGGCCGTCTTCTTGACCTCGGGCCCACCCGCGCCCGCCAGCATCTGCACCCGCGAGCGGAGCACGTCCATGCGCTCGCGCTCAGCCTTGGTGTTCTGCTCATCCCGCGCCCGAGCCAGCGCGGCGCCGTAGTCGAGGAACGCGGCCCGGTCGTAGTCCGAACCGGCCAGCACCCGCTGGACCTCGGCGTTGAAGATCGGGCCGCCGGTGCCGGCCATCTTCTCGATGGCCTCCCGGTTGCGCCGGGCCGTCTCCTCCTTCCGGGCCTTGGCCCTCTTCTGCGCCTCCGGCTCACCGGTGGCCAGGAAGGCCATCACGGCTTCGTCGGTCTGGGCGTCCAATGCAGCCCGCGCGGCGTCGCGGACCTCGACGTCCTCGGCCAACTCGGCGATGTCGGCCACCAACTGCCGAAGACGCGGATCGAAGTTCGGAATCCCCGTCTTGCCGTCCCAGTCCTGGTACTCGGAGGGTGGCATCGGCCGTGCCGGCGAGGACTGCCGGGGTTCCTCCGCCGCGGCCGCAGCGGGAAGGAACGGAGACGACGGCCGACCCAGCGGATCCAGCAGACCCGCGAAGAGCGCGAATCCCAGAAGTAATACCGTTAATCTTCGGGCGCGTTGAAGTAAGCGCACCAGAACCTCCTCTTCTTCGCGAGAAGAAAGGGAACACCCCACTCCGTATGTGAGGTGTTCCCGTGAATGCCCGAAAGCGGTGCCCGGTCAGCTCTTGCCGGACTGCACGCGCTGCTCACCGGCCAGCGCCTGCTGCAGCAGGGCGTTCCAGAACCGGGCCTGCTCGGCGACGACTTCCTGCTCGGACTTCCACTGCGCCTCAGTGCTGGTGGAGAAGTTGGCGACCGCGGCCCAGTTCGGTCCGGTGGCCGCCTGGGCGGCCGCCGCCACCTGCCGCCAGTTCGCCGCCTGTCGAGCAGAGACCTCCTGCGCCTCCGCCCATGCCGAACGCGGAGCGGCGGTTCGCTCCGCGGCCGCCCGCCACGCCCGTGCCGCAGCGGCGCGGGCCTGCTCCTTGGCCTCCTCCGCCGCCTCCGCGGCCGCCTTCTCCGCCGCCTGGGCGTCGGCGACCAAGCGGTTCACCGCGGCTCGCCACGCGACCTCGTTGTCCAGCAACCGCAGCCGATACGACTCCAGGTCGAGTTTCGCGGCGCTGGCCCAGTCGTGGGCGAAGAACTCCACGATGTCGTTGTCCGTGGCTGCCGGCCGCACCGCGTACGCCGCGGCCGCCCGCACCTGGGTTCCCGGGTCGTGTGTGGCGAGTGTGCGCACGTAGTTCCGGTCGGCCTCCACCAGGGCACGGGCCTGCTCACCGGAGCTTTCCCTGGCCCGCCGGTCCCGCTCCTTCGCCTCCGCGAAACCCGTTCGGGCGAACCACTCCCGGTCAGCGTCGGTCCCGTTCACCGCACGCCGGGCCGCGGCGTGAACCTCTGGGGAGAACTCCGCGGTGTGCGTCTCCAACACCCGCCGGGCGAAGTCGGCGTTCATCGCCTTCCGCTCCTCGGCGTACCGCTTCGCCGCCGGGTAGTCGGTCTCCAGGAACGCGAGCAGCCCTGCGTCACCGTCGGACGTCGCCAGAGCGTGCTGCGCCGCCGCCCGCACCACCGAGCGCGGGTCCCGAAGAGCGACCCACCACACGAACTTCCGCGTCGCCGACTCCTCGTCCGCAGCGAACGACCGCGCGACCCCACCAACGGGCCCCGCGGCGAGCGCGACTCCGAAAGGCGGCATCACGAGAGCGCCATTCGCCGAAATCACCAGAAGAAGGGCGGCAACAGTCAGACCCCTGCGCACAGAAATCCCCCGTAACGTCGAAAGGAACCCTGACCCACAACTCAGGGCACACCTTCCCCGACCCCCGGCGTCCCCAATTGCCGACCCTAACCCACCCAACAGACCGAGTCCAGAGCAGAAAGGCGACAGGGACAAAGTGCGGGACGTCCCCGACTTGATGCTCTGTCCGGAGCAACCACACCGTGACCTCGACGACAATCCTTTCGTTGTGGGCCATCAGTGTGAAGAAGTCGGTAACCGCCTTCTTCCATGAATGGCGAATAGCGGTCGCGCCTCACCTTCCAGAACGCACCCGTCCGGCCCTCGGCAATTATGAGAGCGGTCACACCGGATCCCGACGACGTGCTCACCCCGGACGCGGGAGGTGGAGCGGCGGGCTTGCTGGTGTTGGGGGTGGGGGCGGGCGGAGGATGGCGGTATGAGCCGCAAGCCACCGGAACGGGACATCGACGAGGCCGAGCTGGAGATCAGCGAGCCCAAGGACTGGGCGGCCGGGGTCACCGGCGTGGTGGTCTCGGCGCAGCGCGGGTTCGAGCAGATGGGCGCCACGCGCACCGTGCGCACCCTGCGGCTGCTCAACCAGCGCGAGGGGTTCGACTGCCCCGGTTGCGCGTGGCCGGAGCGGCCGGGGCACCGCAAGGCCATCGAGTTCTGCGAGAACGGGGTCAAGGCGGTCGCCGAGGAGGCCACGCTGCGCCGGGTCGGCCCGGAGTTCTTCGCCGAGCACCCGGTGGCCGAGCTCGCCGAGCGCACCGACTACTGGCTGGGCCAGCAGGGCCGGCTCACGCACCCGATGGTGCTGCGCCCCGGGGCGACCCACTACCAGCCCATCGCCTGGTCGGAGGCGTTCGGGCTGATCGCCGACGAGCTGCGCGGCCTGGCCAGCCCGCACGAGGCGGTCTTCTACACCTCGGGTCGGACCAGCAACGAGGCCGCGTTCCTCTACCAGCTCCTCGTCCGCGCTTTCGGGACGAACAACCTGCCGGACTGCTCGAACATGTGCCACGAGTCGTCCGGCGCCGCGCTGTCGGAGACGATCGGCGTCGGCAAGGGGTCGGTCAGCCTGGACGACCTGCTGGCGGCGGACCTGATCCTGGTCGTCGGCCAGAACCCCGGCACCAACCACCCGCGCATGCTGTCGGCGTTGGAGGAGGCCAAGCGCAACGGCGCGCGCATCGTGGCGGTCAACCCGCTGCCCGAGGCGGGGCTCATGCGGTTCAAGAACCCGCAGCGCCCCTCCGGCGTCGTCGGCGGGGGCACGCCGCTGGCCGACGAGTTCTGCCAGATCCGCCTGGGTGGCGACCAGGCGTTCTTCCAGGCGCTGGGCCACCTCCTGCTGGCGGCGGAGGACGCGGCGCCCGGCACGGTGATGGACCGGGAGTTCGTCGAGCGGCACACGCACGGCTACCAGGAGTGGGCCGAGCACGTGCGGTCGGTGGACTGGGCCGAGGTGGACGCGGCGACCGGGCTGGCGCGGGAGCAGGTGGCCAGGGTCGGCCGGATGCTCGCCGAGTCGAAGCGGACGATCGTGTGCTGGGCGATGGGTCTGACGCAGCACCGGCACGCGGTGCCCACCATCCGAGAGGTCGTGAACCTGCTGCTGTTCCGGGGCATGATCGGCAAGCCGGGTGCCGGGGTGTGCCCGGTGCGGGGCCACTCCAACGTGCAGGGCGACCGCACCATGGGCATCTGGGAGAAGATGCCGGAGTCGTTCCTGGCCGCGTTGGAGGCCGAGTTCGACATCGCAGTCCCCCGCGAGCACGGGTTCGACACCGTCGAGGCGCTCCGCGCGATGCGCGACGGGCGGGCGCGCGTGTTCTTCGCGGTCGGCGGCAACTTCGTCTCCGCGACCCCGGACACCGAGGTCGTGGAGGAGGCCCTGCGGTCCTGCTCGTTGACCGTCCACGTGTCGACGAAGCTCAACCGCTCCCACGTCGTGCACGGCCGCACCGCGTTGATCCTGCCGACGCTGGGTCGCACCGACCGCGACGAGCAGGCCACCGGCGAGCAGTTCGTCACGGTCGAGGACTCGATGTCGATCGTGCACGCGTCGCGGGGTCGGCTGCGGCCGGCGAGCCCGCACCTGCTGTCCGAGGTCGCGATCATCAGCCGGCTGGCGCGGGCCCTGTTCGGCGACGACCACCCGGTGCCGTGGGAGGACTTCGAACGCGACTACGACCTGATCCGGGAGAGCATCGCGCGCGTGGTCCCGGGCTGCGAGGGCTACAACCGGAAGGTTCGGCAGCCGGACGGCTTCGTCCTCCCCCACCCGCCCCGGGACGAGCGGCGGTTCCCGACCGCCACGGGGAAGGCGAACTTCACGGCCAACGCGCTCTACGCGCCGAAGGTCCCGCCGGGCCGGCTGCTGTTGCAGTCCCTGCGCAGCCACGACCAGTACAACACCACGATCTACGGGCTGGACGACCGCTACCGGGGCGTCTCCGGCGGCCGCCGGGTCGTGTTCGTGCACCCGGACGACCTCGCGGAACTCGGCGTCGCCGACGGCGCTCTGGTGGACCTGGTGAGCGAGTGGCCCGCTGACGGCGCCGGCGGAACGGACGGCGCGGCGGGCGGTGCGATCTCCGAGCGGCGGGCGGAGCGGTTCCGGGCCGTCGCCTACCCCACCGCGCGGGGGTGCGCGGCCACCTACTTCCCCGAGGCGAACCCCCTGGTGCCGCTGGACTCCACGGCGGAGGTGTCGAACACCCCGACGTCGAAGTCGGTCGTGGTCCGGTTGGAGCCCGCTACCGCACCGTAGCGGGCTCCACCCGACTGCTGGCGGCGGCCGGGTAGTACCGGTTCTGTGTTGGGGAGCGCGTCGGGGGGCCTGCGCGCTCCCCACCCCCTAAACGATCACAACAGAGGTTGGCAAGAGGTTGGTGCCCGTGGCCGAGGCCCCGGGCAGCGTCCAGCGCACCGTGATCGTCCGTAGCGCCCGGCCCCGTCCGGGTGACGAACCACCGAAGGAGAACGCCATGGGTCGGGTCACGACGCACCGTCCGGTGCTCCGCCTCGACGGGGGCCGCGTCGCGCGCCGGTCCGACACGTTGACCGTGGAGGAGCCCCTGGAGCTGCGGGTGGACGGCCGGGCGCTGGCGGTGACCATGCGCACGCCCGGCCACGACGTCGAGCTGGCGCACGGGTTCCTGCTCACCGAAGGGGTGATCCAGGCGGCGGCGGACGTCGCGGTGGCGCGCTACTGCGACGGCAAGGGGCCGGACGGGCGCAACACCTACAACGTCCTCGACGTCGCGTTGGCGGCCGGCGTTCCGCCGCCCGACCCCGGCGTGGAGCGCAACTTCTACACGACGTCCTCCTGCGGGGTGTGCGGCAAGGCCGCGCTCGACGCCGTCCGGCTGCGCACCCGGTTCTCCCCCTCGGGCGACCCCGCGCGGGTGAGCGCGGCGACGCTGTCCGGCCTGCCCGCGGCCCTGCGGGAGGCGCAGCGCGTGTTCGCCAGCACCGGCGGCCTGCACGCCGCCGGGCTCTTCCGCGCCGACGGCTCGCCGCTCGCCGTCCGGGAGGACGTCGGTCGGCACAACGCGGTGGACAAGGTGCTCGGCTGGGCGTTGCTCCACGGGCTGACGCCGTTGGCCGGCTGCGTCCTGCTGGTGTCCGGCCGGGCCTCGTTCGAGCTGGTGCAGAAGGCCGCGATGGCCGGCGTGCCGGTGCTGGCCGCCGTGTCGGCACCGTCCTCGCTGGCCGTGGAGCTGGCCGAGGAGCAGGGCATGACCCTGGTCGGCTTCCTGCGCGGCGAGACCATGAACGTCTACACCGGCGCGGAGCGGATCGAGCTCGACGCCGGGGTCGGCGCGGAGCGCGAGTCGGAGGTGGTCGGGTGAGGCCCCTGGCCGGGATCGTGGTCGTCGGGTTGGAGCACGCGGTGGCGGTGCCGTACGCCTCCCGCCTGCTGGCCGACCTGGGCGCGCGGGTGATCAAGGTCGAGCGGCGCGGGACGGGGGACTTCGCCCGGGACTACGACCGCGCGTGCGGCACGGTGTCGTCCTACTTCGCCTGGACGAACGCGGGCAAGGAGTCGATCGCGCTCGACGTGCGGCACCCCGCCGGCCGGCGGGTGCTGGACCGCCTCCTGGCCAGGGCCGACGTGGTGCTGTGCAACTACTCGCCGGCGGCGGCCCGACGGCTGGGCGTGGACGCGGGGACGCTGCGGGCCGCCCGCCCGGAGCTCGTCGTCGGCGAGCTGTCCGGCTACGGCGAGGGCGGGCCGTACGACGCCAGGAAGGCGTTCGACGCCCTGGTGCAGTCCGAGGCCGGGCTCATCGAGCTGACCGGCGCGGGCGAGGTGACCGCGCGGACGGGCATCTCGGTGGCGGACATCGCGGCCGGGGTCCAGATGCACTCCGCCGTCCTCGCCGCGCTCTTACACCGGGAACGCACCGGCGAGGGCGCGACACTGCGGCTCTCCCTGCTGGAGGCGTTGGCGGAGTGGATGCACCAACCCCTGCTCTACGCGTTGGGAACGGGGGCTCCGGCCCCGCGCAGCGGCGCCCACCACGCGAGCATCGCCCCGTACGGTCCGTTCCGCTGCGCCGACGGCGGGACGGTGCACCTCGCCGTCCAGAACGAGCCGCAGTGGCGCAGGTTGTGCGTCGACGTGCTGGGTCGGCCGGAGCTGGCCGACGACCCCCGCTTCCGCGCGGTGACCGACCGGGTCGCCAACCGACCCGCCCTCCACGCCGAGCTCCAGCCGGTGTTCGACCGGATGACCGCCGAGGCGCTGCTCGCGGCGCTGGACGCCGCCGACGTGCCGGCCTCCCGCACCCGCGACGTCCTCGGTCTGGCCGAGCACCCCCAGCTCGCCGCCAGGGACCGCTGGCGGCGGGTCCCGGTGCCCGGGGCGGAGCCGGTCCCGATGTTGACGCCCCCGGTCTCGGCCGAGGCGTGGGAGTGGGACCCCGCCGCCGTCCCGGCGCTCGGTGAGCACACCGACGCGATCCTCACCTGGCTGGGCTACACCGCCGAGGAGATCCGGGAACTGCGCGCCACATCGGCCGGTTAGCCGGTTTTTCGGCTCACCCCTCCGCGGTTCTTCCCGCCCTTTGGTCATAACTGGGCGCCACGGGCGACCACGGCTGGATTCGTGCCCTGCCGGTGTCGCACGATGTGCCGGACAACAGCTCGGAGGTGCGGATGCGGGAGCGAGGCGACGCCACCCGGCGCCGCGTCAGCCGACGCGTGCTGCTCGGCGCCTCCGCCGCCGCGGGAACCACCGCGCTCGCCGGCCTGGTCCTCACCAGCGCCACCCGGCAGGGCGACCCGCCCGCCGTGGCCCGCCGCGCCGCCACCACCGGCCCCGACGCCGGCCGGGGCCAGGTCGTGGTGGACCGCGTGTACTCGGCGGCCCGACGCCGGGATATCGACATCGTCACCGTCTCCCCGGAGAACGCGGCCCGGGCCAACCTGCCCGTCTGCCTGATGCTGCACGGCCGGTTCGGCAACGCGCGCGCCGTCGGCACGCTGCCCGCCCTGCTCTCCGCCGCGGTGGCCGGCGGCGAGATCCCGCCCTACGCCTTCGTCACCGTGGACGGCGGGAACGGGTACTGGCACCGCAACCGGGACGACGACCCGATGACCATGCTGCTGGAGGAGATCCCCCAGTGGCTGGCCCGGCGGAACCTCGGCGGCCGCCGGCACCAGCCGTTCGCGGTCGCCGGGATCTCGATGGGCGGTTTCGGCGCCCTGCTCTACGCCCGGCGCCGCCGGGAGCGCCGGGACCCCGTCCGGGCCGTCGCGGCGGTCTCCCCCGCGCTGCTGCTGTCCTGGCGCGAGATGCGCAAGCGCGACGCGTTCCCGGACGCCTCCGACTGGGCCGCCTCGGACCCGCTGCGCAACGTCGACAAACTCGGGGACGTTCCCGTCGCCGTGTGGTGCGGAACCGAGGACCAGTTCATTCACGGGACCCGGCGATTCATCAGGGACGCCAAACCCGTCATCGCCTCGACCGGCCCCGGCGGCCACAACGACGACTACTACCGACGCGTTCTTCCCGAAGCCGTGCGATTCCTCGGACGCCATCTCTGACGGCCGGAAGCCGGCGGTCGCGAAAACGACCGCCGGCGCCGGGAAACGACGGCGTCAGCGCGTGGAGCGCAGCAGCTCGATCACGTCGAAGAGGACCCGCGGCGCGGTGGCGCCGTCCATGGTCTCGACCTTCTTGCGCTTCCCGTCGGCGTAGGTCACCTCAAGGACGTAGTTGAACCGGTCGCAACAGGTGTGCACGGGCATGTACCTGTCGCCGAGCGCGCGGAAGTCGGCCCGCGTGACCAGGGAGAACAGCTGGTCCTTCTTCGGGAAGGACGTCGTCGGCGTCACGGTGACGGTCTCGTGCACGCCGGCGTAGCCGCCGGTCGTCGTCAGCGTCACCGAGCTCACCCCACCCCGGCCCTCGGCGGTCCCGACCGGGGCCGCCTGCGCGGCCGCCACACCGGTGACGCCCAGCAGCAGGGCGAACGCCAACACGAAACGGTAGATGGTCTTCACGAAAGGATCCCTTCCGTCGCTCGTCGGGCGGGTTCCGCCCAACAAGATCCTCTTTGCGCCGCCGCCGTTCCGGACACCTCCGTTCGGGGCACCACCCGGTGGGGATGATCACCGCGAGAATTCGCCGGCCGGAATGTCAATCCACCATTCACCGAAAAGAGCCGGGTGATTCGTCCGGCGGGAGCGGTGCCCGTTCGGCGCATCGCGTTCCCCGAAACGCCGGAGGCCCCCGAGGATCTCCTCGGGGGCCTCCGCCGCGTTGTTCGTGGTCGGCTCAGGCCGACTTCTCCCGCCGCTCCCTGCGGGCCGCCTGCCGGGCGACGATGGTCGGGTTCACGTTCTCCCGCACCGTCTGCTCCGTGATCACGACCTTGGCGACGTCGGTGCGGCTGGGGATGTCGTACATCACCGGCAGCAGCACCTCCTCCATGATGGCCCGCAGACCGCGGGCGCCGGTGCCGCGCAGGATGGCCTGGTCGGCCACCGCCTCCATGGCGCTGTGCGTGAACTCCAGCTCGACGCCGTCCATCTCGAACAGCTTCTGGTACTGCTTCACCAGCGCGTTGCGCGGCTCGGTGAGGATCTGCACCAGCGACGGCTTGTCCAGGTTGGTCACGGTGGCGACCATCGGGAGCCGGCCGATGAACTCCGGGATGAGCCCGAACTTGATCAGGTCCTCCGGCATGACGTCCGCGAAGATGTCGGCGTTGTCGAGCTCCTGCTTGGACCGGATGTCCGCGCCGAAGCCGAGGCTGCGCTTGCCCACCCGGTCCTGCACGATCCGCTCCAGACCCGCGAACGCGCCGGCCACGATGAACAGCACGTTCGTCGTGTCGATCTGGATGAACTCCTGGTGCGGGTGCTTGCGCCCGCCCTGCGGCGGCACGCTCGCGGTCGTGCCCTCCAGGATCTTCAGCAACGCCTGCTGCACGCCCTCGCCGGAGACGTCCCTGGTGATCGACGGGTTCTCGCTCTTGCGGGCGATCTTGTCGACCTCGTCGATGTAGATGATGCCGGTCTCGGCCCGCTTGACGTCGTAGTCCGCGGCCTGGATCAGCTTCAGCAGGATGTTCTCGACGTCCTCGCCGACGTAGCCGGCCTCGGTGAGGGCGGTGGCGTCGGCGATGGCGAACGGGACGTTGAGCATCTTCGCCAGCGTCTGCGCCAGGTAGGTCTTGCCGCAGCCGGTCGGGCCGAGCATCAGGATGTTCGACTTGGCCAGCTCGACGCCGTCGTCGCCGCGGTTCTTCTCCCCGGCCTGCGTGCGCTTGTAGTGGTTGTAGACCGCCACCGACAGGATGCGCTTGGCGTCGTCCTGGCCGATCACGTACTGGTCGAGGAACTCGTGGATCTCGGCCGGCTTGGGCAGCTCGTCGAGCTTGACGTCGCCCGCCTCGGCCAGCTCCTCCTCGATGATCTCGTTGCAGAGGTCGATGCACTCGTCGCAGATGTACACACCGGGGCCGGCGATGAGCTTCTTGACCTGCTTCTGGCTCTTCCCGCAGAAGGAGCACTTCAGCAGGTCGCCGCCGTCACCGATACGCGCCATGGCCGCTGACCTCTGTCCCCTCCGGCGCACCCCCACCGGTGCGCCTGGCTTCCTTGCTCGACGGTACCCGCCCACCCCGTGTGAGCGGGAGCACCAGCCTGCCCCGACACGCGCGGACAACCCGGGAAGGGCAGGTCACGACGGCGTGTCGCGCCGGCCGGCCCCTCCCCCGGCCCCTGGCCGGGGGAGGGGCCGGCCACCGCGTCAGTGCTTCGACGGAACCGGCTTCTTGCTGGTCAGGACGTCGTCGATGATCCCGTACTCCTTGGCCTCGTCGGCCGTCAGGATCTTGTCCCGCTCGATGTCGAGCCGGACCTGCTCGACGCCCTTGTTCGTGTGCCTGGCCAGGGTGGTCTCCAGCAGGGTGCGCACCCGCTGGATCTCGGCGGCCTGGATCTCCAGGTCGGACACCTGGCCGTAGGCGCCCTCGGTGGACGGCTGGTGGATCATCACCCGGGCGTTGGGCAGCGCGAAGCGCTTGCCGGGGGTGCCGGCCGCCAGCAGCACGGCGGCCGCGGAGGCGGCCTGGCCGAGGCAGAACGTGGTGATGTCCGGCCGGACATGCTGCATGGTGTCGTAGATGGCCATCAGCGCCGTGAACGAGCCGCCCGGCGAGTTGATGTACATCGTGATCTCGCGGTCGGGGTCGTCGCCCTCGAGGTAGAGCAGCTGCGCCATCACGTCGTTGGCCGACGCGTCGTCGATCTGCACCCCGAGGAAGATGATCCGCTCCTCGAAGAGCTTGTTGTACGGGTTCGACTCCTTGATCCCGTAGCTGGTCCGCTCGACGAAGGAGGGCAGCACGTACCGCGACTGCGGCGTCACGAGCCGGGAGTTGGGGGTGAGGAAGAGGCTCACTGGTGTCTCCTCGTGGTGCGGGTCAGTTGCCGTCGGCGATCTGCGTCGCCCGGGTGACGACGTGGTCGATGAAGCCGTACTCCAGGGCCTCGTGGGCGGTGAACCAGCGGTCCCGGTCGGAGTCCTCGACGATCTTGTCAACGGGCTGCCCGGTGTGCTGGGCGATGAGCTCGGCCATCTCCCGCTTGTGCTTGGCGAAGACCTCGGCCTGGATCTTGATGTCCGAGGCGGTGCCCCCGACGCCAGCCGACGGCTGGTGCATCATGATCCGCGCGTGCGGCAGGGCGTACCGCTTGCCGGGGGTGCCGGCGCAGAGGAGGAACTGCCCCATCGAGGCCGCCAGGCCCATCCCCACCGTCTTGATGTCGCACTCGACGTACTGCATGGTGTCGTAGATCGCCATGCCCGCGGTGACCGAGCCACCCGGCGAGTTGATGTGGAGCGTGATGTCCCGCTCCGGGTCCTCCGCGGCCAGCAGCAGGAGCTGCGCGCAGATCTGGTTCGCGATCGAGTCGTCGACCTGCTGGCCGAGGAAGATGATCCGCTCACGGAGCAGCCGCTCGAACACCGAGTCGTTCAGCGACATGCCCCCGCCGGCCCGCATCTGCGGAAGCGCGGGACCGCCCCCGGGGACGGTGAGGTGCTGCGTCACGTCTGCCTGCTTTCTCCCAGGTGGTCGGCGGACGAGCGAGGCGGCCACGCCGCCCTCCGCTCCGCCGGTGATCCTTCGTTGGTCTTGCGGTGAAGCCGTGGGGTCCGCTGCCGCGGACCGTCCCAACCGACCCTAACGAAGGCGGGCGGCGCCGACTTCCCGACACCGCCCGCGTTCGCTGAGAGCGTGTCGGAAGGCGGTTCCGACACGCCGCGTGATCACTCCTGCTCGGTCCGCGCCTCGGCCTCGGCCGCCGGCTCGCCCTGCTCGTCGCCGAACAGGTCGGACAGGTCCACGGTCGCGCCCGAGCCGTCGGTCACGGTCGCCTGCCGGACCACGACGCCCAGCGCCTTGCCGCGCCGCACGTCGGCGAAGATCACGCCGAGCTGGCCGGCCTGCTGGGCCCGCTGCACGTACTCGTCCGGGCTGATGCCGAACCGCTGCGCCTGGTAGACGATGCGCTCGGTCAGCTCCTGGTCGGTGACCCCGAGCTCCTCGGCGTCGGCGATGGCGTCGAGCAGCAGCTGGGTCTTCACCGCGCGCTCGGCGTCCTCGCGCGCCTCCTTCTCGAAGTCCTCCAGGGTCTGGCCCTGCGACTCCAGCCACTGGGCGAAGCGCGCCTCGTCGTGGTCGAACGGGTGCACGGCGTCGTGCTTGCGCACGCCCACCTCGGACTCGACGACCTTCTCCGGCAGCGGCACCTCGGCCGCCTCCAGCAGGGCCTCCAGCACCTTGTCGCGGGCCTGCATGGCCTGCTGCATGCGCTTCACGCGGCCCAGCCGCTCGCGCAGGTCGGCCTTCAGCTCGTCCAGGGTGTCGAACTCGCTGGCGAGCTGGGCGAACTCGTCGTCGGCCTCGGGGAGCTGCCGCTCCTTCACCGAGGTGACCACGACGCTGACCTCGGCCTCCTTGCCGGCGTGCTCGCCGGCCACCAGGGTGGTGGTGAAGGCGCGGGTCTCGCCGGCTGCGGCACCGACCAGGGCGTCGTCGATGCCCTCGACGAGCTGGCCGGAGCCGACCTCGTAGGACAGGCCGGTGGTGCGGGCGTCCGCGACGTCCTCGCCGCCCACGGTGGCGGACAGGTCGACGACGACGAAGTCGCCCTGCTGGACCGGGCGCTCGACGCCGACCAGGGTGCCGAACCGGGCGCGCAGCTCGTCGAGCTGCTTCGCCACGTCCTCGTCGGTCACCTCGACGTCGTCGACGGCCACGGTGATGCCGTCGAAGGCGGGCAGCTCGATCGCCGGCCGGACGTCGACCTCGGCGGTGAAGGCGAGCAGCTCGCCGTCCTCCAGCTTGGTCACCTCGATGTCCGGCTGGCCGAGCGGGCGCACCTCACCGGCGGTCACGGCCTCGCCGTACTTGGCCGGGATGGCCTCGTTGACCACCTCGTCGAGCACCGGGGCGCGGCCGATCCGGCTCTCCAGCACGCGGGCCGGCGCCTTGCCCGGGCGGAAGCCGGGGATGCGGACCTGCTGGGCGAGCTTCCGGTAGGCGCGGTCGAAGCTCGGCTTGAGCTCGTCGAACGGCACCTCGACGTTGATCCGGACGCGCGTCGGGCTGAGCTGCTCGACGGTGCTCTTCACGTGGTCTCCTCGTGGAACAGGGCGTGCAGTGTGGGTCCCGCGCCTCGCCCGACGGCGGCGCGTGGACGTCCGGCCAAGTCTAGGCCGTCAGGGGGTACACCCGAAGCTGACCCTCGCGGCCCTAGCCGCGCGCGGCCTCCGCCACCCCGCCCGCCGCGCCGGGCTCGGAGCCGGCGGGGGCGTGCGGCCACACCAGGGCCTGGGCGGCGACGACCCGCTCGCCGCCGAACGCGACGGCGGGGGAGCCGTGCGGGCGGTACCCCTCGTCGAGCAGGGCGCTGATCCGGCGGCAGGACGCGGCGTCATCCGGTCCGGTGATCAACCGGTACCGGAGCCGGTCCGTCAGCGCGCCCTCCGCTCCTGCTCGACACCGTCGGGGTGGCGGGATTCGAACCCACGGCCCCTCGCACCCAAAGCGAGTGCGCTACCAAGCTGCGCCACACCCCGTCGCACCTCCGGCCGTCCGCCGCCGCCAACGCTGTCCGACGTGCCGTCCGACCTCGCCGTCCGGGCTTTCCGACCGGTGGTGCACAAGCAGCCTAGCGTGACGCGCTAGGCTGTTGAACGCGCCCGGTGATCCGGGAGCCCAGCGGGTGTAGCTCAATGGCAGAGCCCCAGCCTTCCAAGCTGGTTGTGCGGGTTCGATTCCCGTCACCCGCTCCACAGGAGAAGAGCACGTCAGAGGGGGTGGACCCGGCAGCCGGGTCCACCCCCTCTGACGTATCTGGACGTGTCTGGGAGCCTCGTGTGACGAGCGTGCTGTCAGCCCGCTGGCACCAGGCACCCCCGCTCCGTCGTCGCCCGTCGCGTCCGCTGATGCCGGAGCGGAGGCCCGCATTCACTATGGGGCCTCGTGTAGGACGCTGGTACTCGGAGGAGGTGAGCGCTGATGGCCGTGCCCCTGCCGGGGCATCACGGTCCACGGCCGTGGTTCGTCGCCGACGTGATGGCGCTCCCCGCCGACGGTTACCGCCACGAAGTGATCGAGGGCGCCCTCATCGCGAACCCGCCTCCTGGTGTCGGTCACCAGCGCTTGTCCCGCCGGCTCTCACGCCGCCTGGAAGACGCGGCTCCCCCGGAGCTGGAAGTGCTGGAAGCAGTCGGCATCAAGATCAGCCGACACCAACCTCCTGCGGCCCGAGCAGGTGGTTCTCGCCGTGGAGATCGTTTCCCCTGGTTCCAGGAAGCAGGATCGCACCCTCAAGCCGATGGTGTTGGCCGAGGCCGGTGTCCCGCACTTCTGGCGCGTGGAACTGATCGGTTTCCGAGAGCAGCTTCCGGGAGAGCGTCCTCCGGTCGTGTTCGCCCACATGTTGTCCGACGCTGCCTATGCGCTGGTCATGCGCGCCGGTGCCGGAACGGTTGTCACCCTTCCAGGGCCTATCCCTCTTTCAGTCGATCCCGGTGGCCTGCTGCTCCGTTGAGTTGAGGCCGACACGGGCGTTCACGCGGCCCAAGCCGCCCCTTCCCCGGTGAAGCCGCAGGATCGGCGAGCAGGCGGGGCTACGCTGCGAGCGGATCTCGAACCTGCACCGGGTTTCGGAGGCGCACGTGGACTTCGTGCTCGTGCACGGCACCACGCAGGCGCCCAGCGGCTGGGACCGGTTGGTCGAGGCACTGGCCCGGCGCGGCCACCGGGCCCACTGCCTCGACCTGGCCGGAGTGCCGCCGGCCGCCCCGGCCACCGCGTACGCGGAACACGCCCTGCGCTGGTGGGCTGACCGCGCCCCGACTCCCGTGGTGGTCGCGCACTCCGGCGGCGGCGCGCTGCTCCCAGCGCTCGCCCAGGCCCTCCACGCCAGCCACCAGGTGTGGCTGGCGGCCTACGTGCCGGACTTCGACGGCGGCGCGTGCCTCGTGGAGGACGTCGGCGTCGAGCCGGAGGCCGTGGTCAACCCCGAGTGGGTCGGCCAGGACCCGTTCGCCGACCCGGTGATCGCCGCGCACTTCCTGTTCCACGACTGCGATCTGGCCACCCTGCGCTGGGCGCTGGGGACGTTGCGCCCGTTCCCCGCCGAGGCGGTCCACCGGCACCGCCCCTCCGCCGACCCGAGGGCGGTCCCGTCGACCTACCTGCTCCCGGTCGACGACCGCGTCCTGCGCCCGGACTGGATGCGCCGGGCGGCGCACGAACGGCTGGGCGCGGCGTGCGTGGAGCTGCTCGGCGGGCACTGCCCGCACGTCGCGCGCCCGGAAAGCGTCGCCGACGTCCTCGTCGGCGTCGGCCGGCGGACCGACCGCACACCGTGATTCCCCGCACGGCGGCCGAAATTGGCTGGATCGGGCAGCCGGGGCGGAGTACCAAGCGGACTATGCCGGAGCACGCGCCGATCGTTCGGCCGTTAGCCAGGGATGAGATCAAGGACTACGTCCGCCTCGACCACAACGCCTTCCTGGTCGACACGTCACCGGAGGCGGTCCGGCGGGAGGCCGGCCGGATCGAGGTCTCCCGCTCACTGGGGGCCTTCGACCCCGACGGCACCATGCTGGGTGGCGCTTTCATCCTGACCCGTGACATGACACTGCCCGGTACGGGGCCGAGCCCCGTGGCCGGCGTCACCGGTGTCGTGGTCGCCGTCGACCAGCGCCGCCGCGGGGTGCTCGCCGCGTTGATGCGCACGCAGCTGCACGGCCTGTACGAGTCCGGCGCGGAGCCCCTCGCGGCGCTGTGGGCCTCGGAGGGCGGCATCTACGGCCGCTTCGGCTACGGGCCGGCCGCGTGGCGGGCGCAGCTGACCGTGCCCAGGGGCGCCGAGTTCCACCCGAGCGTGGACGTGGGCGACGCGCGGATCAGGGAGCTGCCCAGGGAGCGGGCGATGCCGCTGTTCCGCGACCTGCACGCCAGGGTGGCGGCGACCAGCGTCGGCTGGGTCACCCGCCCCCCGGCGTCCTGGCGCTGGTGGTACGACGACAGCGAGTCGGGGGACGAGGACTACTCCAAGCTGCGGTTCGCCATCCACCCGGACGGCTACGCCGCCTACGACGTGCGGGAGAACTGGACCGACCGCGGCCCCCGCCACTTCCTGCGGGTGCGCGAGATCGCGGCCACGACGCCCACCGCCCACGCGGCGCTGTGGCGACACCTGTTGGACCTCGACCTCGTCGGCGAAGTCCACTACTCCTTCGCCAGGGCCGACGACCCGTTGCCGCTCCTGCTGGCCAACCCCCGGCTGGCCGAGCGCAGCCTCGTCGACTCGGTCTGGATGCGGGTGGTGGACGTCGAGCGCGGCCTGGCGGCCCGGCGCTACCCGGCGCCCGTGAACGTCGTGATGGAGCTCACCGACACCCTGTGCCCGTGGAACGCGGGCCGGTGGCGGTTGCGGGTCGACGGGAGCGGTGCCGCCGAGGTGCTGCGGACCGACGACGACCCCGACATCGCGCTGGACGTGGCGATGCTCGGCTCCGTGTTCCTGGGCGGACCCACGTTGACGAGCCTCGCCGCCGCGGGTCGGGTGCGCGAGCTGCGGCCGGGGACGCTCACGCCGGTCAGCCGCGCCTTCGCCGGAGACCGCGCCCCGCACTGCCCGGAAACCTTCTGACCGAGAGCCTTCTGCCCGGGGGCGTTCTGCCTCGGGAGCATCTGTCCGGGTCGGACCAGCCCCCGGGGGCTGGTCCGACCCGGGCGCCGGAACTCCGGCTCCTGGTCGTACGTTGGAGGCGGTGGATCGGGGTCGGAACGGCGGCGACGTCGACGCGGCCCACTTCGTCGTCCCGCGGCGCGGCCGCGGACGCGGCTCGTGGAGGACTTCGTGATCGTCGTGCTGGTCGTGCTCGTGCTCGTGGCGGTCGGCGGGTTCCTGTGGTTCCGGCAGCAGGCCGCCGCGAAGCGGCGGGCGCTGGACGACGCCAAGGCCGAGGCCCGGCGGTGGGTGGAGCGGCTCGGCGGTCAGGTGATGAACCTCGTCGGCACCAACGAGGCCGCCAAGCAGGCCCTGGCCGACGCGTCCGAGCGCTACACGGCGGCCGGGTCGCAGATGGAGCAGGCCCAGACCGCGCAGCAGTGCCAGCTGGTGACCCAGACGGCGTTGGAGGGCCTGTACTACGTGCGCGCGGCGCGCGTCGCGATGGACCTCGACCCGGGCCCGGAGCTGCCGGACCTGTCGGGTCAGCGCAACGCCGGCAAGGTCACCGAGGAGCGCAAGGTCTCGGTCCAGGGGCACGACTACTCGGCCTCGCCGCAGCCGACCTCCGGCACGCCGCACTACTACCCGGGCGGCATGGTCGCCGGCCGGCCGGTGCCGCAGGGCTGGTACAGCGAGCCGTGGTGGAAGCCGGCGCTGGTGGCCGGCGCCTGGGGTGTGGGGTCGTTCCTGCTGTTCGACGCGATGTTCTCCGGCATGCACGGCGTGAGCGCGGACGCGATCGCGTCGGCCGCCTACGCCGAGGGCCTGGCCGACGGGCACGCGCTGGACGCGGGCGGCGACCAGGGCTTCGACTTCGGCGGGTTCGGCCTCGGCGGCGACAGCGGCGGTGGCGGCGACTTCGACTTCTGACCGAAGGAATCGTCAACGACATGTGGAAAAGGGCCGGCGCCTCGGGAGAGGCGCCGGCCCTTTTCCGCGTGGTTCTCCCGCGTGGTTCTCCCGCGAGGTCACTCGGGTTGGCAGGTGGAGCACCAGTAGAGCTTGCGGCCGGACAGCTCGGACCAGGACACCGGCGTGCCGCAGACCAGGCACGGCAGCCCGGCCCGCCGGTACACGTAGACCTCGCCGCCGTGCCGGTCGCGGCGGGGCTCCCGCCCGGTGACCTCGGGGTCGTGCTCGGGCCGCACGGTGTCGATGCGCCCGGTCCGCACGCCCTCCCGCATCAGCACGACGAGGTCGGCCCAGATCGCCTCCCACCGCCCCCGGTCGAGGGCGCGGCCGGGCAGCAGGGGGTGCACGCCGTGCCGGAACAGCACCTCCGCCCGGTACACGTTGCCCGCGCCGGCGATCACCGACTGGTCCAGCAGCGACACGGCGACCGGCGTGCGGGAGCGGGAGATCCGCGCCCACGCCAGGTCCGGGTCCGCGTCGGCGCGCAGCGGGTCCGGACCCAGCCGGTCCCGCAGGGCGTCGACCTCGGCGTCGTTGAGCAGCCGGCAGGCGTTGGGCCCGCGCAGGTCGGTCCAGTGCGTGGGGCCGACGAGGCGCATCCGCACCTGTCCGCGCGGCTCGGCCACCGGCAGCGGCTCCTCGGTGAACGTGCCGTAGAGCCCGAGGTGCACGTGCACGACGAGATCCGGGCCGTAGACGTGGAACAGGTGCTTCCCGTACGCCTCCGCGCGTTCCAGCACCCGACCGTCCACGAGGGACGCGTCCTTGGCGAACCGCCCCTGCGGGCTGGAGACCGCCACCGGCGTTCCCTCGTAACGCCGCTGGTGGAGCAGGGCGAGCCGGTGCAGCGTGTGGCCTTCGGGCACGGGTGTCCTCCTACACCTTGGGCCACCAGGCGATAACGGACAGCGCCGCGTACGCCACCAGGCACCACCCGGCGACCCACGCGCCGCGCCACACCGCCCGGCGGTTGTCCTGGTCCTCGCGGCACCGCAACGCCACGACGCAGCCGGCCGTCATCGCCAGGCAGACCGCGAGGAACCCGAAGAGGACCAGCAGGACGCCGACGCCGAGTCCGCAGTCGACGGTGCCGCAGACCTGCTCGACCCCGCCGGCCAACCGGGGCACCAACCGGGCCTGGCCGTAGAACAGCGCCAGCACGCCGAGCAGCGTGCCGAACACCGCCACCAGCGGGGTGAGCAGCCAGGCGAGCGCGGCCTGCCGCGTCATGGCGGTCGGGGGTCAGCCCCGCGGCAGTGCCGGCGGCTGGCCCGTCCGCTCGTACTCGCTGAGCATGTCGATCCGCCGGACGTGCCGCTCGTCGCCGGAGAACGGGGTGGCGAGGAAGGACTCCACGATGGCCGTGGCCTCCTCGACCGAGTGCATGCGGGAGCCGAGGCCGATCACCTGGGCGTTGTTGTGCTCGCGCGCCAGGGCGGCCGTCTGCGGGCTCCAGGCCAGGGCGGCCCGGCAGCCGGGAACCTTGTTGGCGGCGATCTGCTCGCCGTTGCCGGAGCCGCCGATGACGACCCCGAGGCTGCCCTCGTCGGCGACGACGCGCCGCGCGGTCTCGACGCAGAACGGCGGGTAGTCGTCGAGCGGGTCGAAGGCCGCCGGTCCCACGTCGATCACCTCGTGGCCCTGGCCGGTGAGGTGCTCGACGAGGTGGGCCTTGAGCTCGAAGCCCGCGTGGTCAGCTCCCAGGTAGACGCGCACGGCGGGGAGTCTGCCAAACGACGCGGGGCCCCACCGCCAGCGGGTTCCCCCGTTCGGGGACACCTACCCTCTGACCTGCGGTTTCCCGCCATCCCGCTCCGGCTACAGCCCCCACCCTCCCTGGGGGGCGAGCCCTGCTCCAGCCTACCGAGCCCCACCCGCCGGCCCCACCCCACGAGCCCGCGCTGGGGACAACTCCGTCACCTGTGGACAACCCTGTCGCCCGCACGAGGGAACGACTTGACCCGGCGCTCCCGATCTGCTTGCACGGCCGTTGCCACCCCGGAGGCTCCAGGAGGCTCCCGATCGGAACGCCCCTCGGACAGCTCGATCACCTGAGCAGACGCGCCAGCCGGTCAGCGTGGTCCGCCCAGCGCCACCGGGTCGACACCCACTCCCGACCGGCGGCCCCCATGCCGCGCGCCCGTTCGGGGTCGGACAGCAGGCCGCCCACCGCCTCGGCCACCTCCACCACCGAACACCCGTCGACCACGTGACCGGTCACCCCGTCGCGCACCGTCTCGGGCGCTCCGCCGGAGCGCCCGGCGACCACCGGCAGACCCGTCGCCGACGCCTCCAGGAAGACGATCCCGAGCCCCTCGACGTCCAGTCCCCCGCCCCGCGTGCGGCACGGCATGGCGAACACGTCCCCCGTCGCGTAGTGCGCGGGGAGCTCGGACCACGGGACGGGGCCGGTGAACACGACAGCATCGTCCACATTGGACTGTTCCGCCATCCGCTCCAACCGGTTCCGGTACCGCCCGCCGCCGACGAGCAGCAGAACGGCGCCCGGCACCTCCCGCCGGATGAGCGGCAGCGCCCGCACCAACGCGTCCTGCCCCTTCCTGGGCACCAGACGGGAAACGCACACGACCACCGGCCGGTCCGCGAGCCCGTACCGGCGCCGCAGCTCCGCCCGCGCGGCGTCGTCGGGCCGGAACACGTCGGTGTCCACACCGGACGGCAGGTGCTCCAACGCCGTCATCGGGCCGAAGGCGGCGGCGAACCGGGACCGCGTGTACCGGCTGACGAAGGTCACGACGTCCGAGGTCTCGCCGATGTGGCGCAGGGCCCGCCGCGCGCCCGGCACCATGGACCACCCGACCTCGTGGCCGTGGGTGCACGACACGACGTGCGCCGCGCCCGCCCGACGCAACGGCGCGGCGAGCAACGCCAACGGGGCCGCCGCGCCGAACCACACCGTCGTGCACCGCTCGCTCCGCAGCACCTCACGCGCACGCCGCAACACCTCGGTCGTGGGCAACATCAGCGGCCCTGGATGCCGCACCACGGGGAACGGCTGCTCGGCGTCGAACTCCGGGTGCGCGCCGGACACGCCCTCCCACGACGGCGCGTACACCACCAGGTCGTCCGCCGGGAGTCGACGGGCCAACGCGTGCAGATACGCCTGAATCCCACCAGGACGCGGCGGAAAGTCGTTGGTCACGAGCAGCGTGCGGCCCATCTGGGCGAGCGTAACGCCCGGGTCGTTGGGCCGGTCAGCGGAAGGCGGCCACCAGGTGCCGGCGCCAGCTGTCGAGCAGGTCGGCGCGCCGGACGCCGAGTTCCTCCGTCAAGATACTGTCCATTGTGGACGTACCAGTCGGGCCGGCGGCGGCGATCCTCCGGTACAGCCGCACCAACTGCTGCTCCCCGAACCGCGTGGTCAGGTGGACCGCGAACGACCAGGCCCGCTGGTAGGCCAGGTCGAGCTGGTCGCCGCCGGCCTGGAAGTCCCGGTTGGCCGGCAGGTCGTCGGGCAGGGCGCCGGCCCGGACGCCGCGGGCCAGCGCGGGCGCGGCCTGCGCCGGCGAGAGCCCGCTGTCGCGGTACCCGACGTAGTCGGCGAATCCCTCCGTCAACCACATCGGCGCGCCGTCGACGGTGACGCCGCGTGCGGCGACGTGCGTGATCTCGTGCCGGAGCACGACCCGGAGCGGGGTCGGGGACAGCCTCGCGGCCGTGCGCGGGTTGATGACCACGCGGGCGCCCTCCACCGTTCCGGCGCGGGTGTCCACCCGGTCGGCCACCGCGACCGCCGCGATGCCGTCGAGCGAGAAGTCCGGCCCCACCATGGCCTGCAGCTCCGCCGGCGACTCCGGCAGCAGCACGACCACCTGCTCCGGCCAGGCGGCGCCCCACACCTCGCTCACCGCGGCGACGGCTCCGTCGAGCTCCCTGCCCACGGCCGCGGCCAACGCCTCGTTGCCCGGATGCCCGACCACCAGCCCGTGCCGCGTCCGCAGCCAGCGGCAGGGACCGAAGTCCCACGGCCCACGCCAGGTGCGCCGGCCCTGCGGCTCCAGGGCGGTGTCGGAGACGAGGAACCAGTCGGAGCCCCGCCGCGCGAACAGGTACCCCAGGGACCGGGTCGTCGGGGTGGTGTCCACACCCTCGAAGGCGTAGCGCAACTCCACCTTCGGCGCCCACAACTCGTCGGCGGCGGGAACACCGGCCGGCAACGCGGGCGGCGGCAGCGACTGCCCCGCGTCGAGGGTGTAGCGCCACTCGCCGAACACCAGATCGCCGAGGTTGTCGAACATGGCGCGTTGCGCGGCGCGGAAACCGGCCTCCCCCACGGGGTCCACCGTGTTGAGGAACGCCGCCTCGTCGCGGCGCAGCACCGCGCTGGACCGCCGTTCCAACAGCTCGCGGACGGCGTCGGCGCGTTCGTCGCGCCCGATCGAGGGCGCGTGGGAGGCTCCGCCGAGAGCTTCCCAGGGGGCCGGACGCCCACTCGTCAGCGCGGTGTCCCCGGGGCCGGGGGTGGACGTGCCCGCCGAGGGCACCGAGACCAGGACGAGGCCGGCCAGCAGCGTCAGCGCGACGAGCGCCACCAGCCATCCCCGGAACCGGCCCATGTCGGCCATTGCCGCATCGTAAAGGTCCACGGGCACCCCATGGGGTCACCCGCCCCCCACCGGCATCGCGACCCAGGGCTCGATGACACGACGGGCCGGCATCCCGGGGAGGGATGCCGGCCCGGTCGCGAGCGATCGGCGTGGCGTTCCGCTGGTCGTCAGACGCGCCGCGCGGCGTAGAACTGCTGGGTGTCCAGCGAGGAGACCTTGACCACGTCGCCCTCGGTGGGCGCGTGGACGAACTTGTTGTCGCCCACATAGATGCCCATGTGGTTGTTGTTGTTCGTGAACACCATGTCGCCCGGCTGCAGCTGGCTGCGGGAGACCGGCGAGCCCTCGTTGATCAGGCCGTAGGTGGCGCGGTTCTTGAGCTGCACGCCCACCTGGCGGAAGGCGTAGACGACCAGGCCGGAGCAGTCGAAGGTGTCCGGACCGGTGGCACCCCACACGTAGGACTTGCCGCGCTGCCTCAGGGCGACCTGGAGGGCCTCGTAACCCTTGCCGCTGCCCGGGCCGACGTTGACCTCTTCGCCGGTGCTCCTCCGCGCGGCCTTCTCGGCGGAGGTGAGCCGGTTGGCCTGCTCCTTGGCCTGGTTGACCTTGGCGTCCAGCTCCTGCTTGCGCTTGGCCAGGTCGGCCTCGATCTTGGCGGCGTCCTCGGCGGCCTTGGTCGCCTTGGTCTGCGCCTCCTTGGCCTTCCGCTCGGCCTCCTCGCTCTGCGCCTTCACGCCGGCGAGCTTGTCCAACGCCTGCTTGTTGTCGTTGGCCAACAGCTCCAGCGCGGACATCTGGTCGAGGAAGTCCTGCGGCGAGTCGCTGACCAGCAGCGCCGACAGCTGGTTGAACCGGGCGCCCTGGAACGAGGCGTTGGTCAGCTTGTCGACCTGGACGCGGAACTCCGCCTCCTTGGCCTTGGCCTGCTCGACGTCCTTGCCGAGCTGCTGGACGTCGGCGGTCGCCTTCTCCTGCTCGGCCTTCCTGGCGCCGAGGTCGTCCTTGGCCTTGTGCCACTGCTCCGCGGCGGCCTCGGCCTCCTTGCTCAGCTCGTTGAGCTTCTTGACCGCCTCCGAGGCGTTGTTGTTCGGGGTCGGCTGGGGGTCGGCATGGGCCACGGGTGCCACGAGACTCGCGGCGGCCGCCACCGCCGTGGCCGTCAGTGCCCCGCGCAGAGTGCGCTTCAGTCGTTGCGACGCCACGTCGCGCGTAACTCCTTCGTCCTCCGCGACCGCCTACCGGGTTAGCTGACGGGTTCGGGCCGGACACGCCCTACCAGCAGGACGTGGTCGACACGCCCGGACCGGATTCACCCCTGGGGGTTTGGGTCCCCGGTTCGGCTCCCCGACTAGCCGATTCGGCGGTGACTCGCGTCGTCGACCACCATGATCGACTGCTCGCCGCGAGGTCTCGGCTAGGTTACGAAACGTGAGCCTCCCCGTCCACCACCGGGGGTCGAAAAATCGCGAAAACGTGGCCGAGACATCGTTCGGGGTACTGGCGACTCCGGACTGTGTCTGGTTTTGGGACTCAGCTCACCTGCTGTTGTGACCGCTCGGCGCTTCCGGCCGACCGTTCGGCGCTTGGCCGGTGACCGTCCGACGATGCCCCGATCTCGCCCTCCGACCGGGCGATCAACCGGAGGTGGGGCGCCTTCGCCTGCGGCGTCGGAACACCACCGGCCCGACCCGGGTCGTCGGCCGCGACCGCACCGACGGGTGGCGCGCCGAGCAGCAGGGTGATCACGCAGCCCCGGCAGGCGTCCCCCCGCACCACACACGTGTCGCAGTCGACGATCACCGCTGACTCCTCTCCACGGGCGGGCGATCCGGGTGGCGCCGGCACGGACGCGGCCAACCTATCGCACACCTGTTCGAACCGCGAGCGCCACCGACCGGGCGCCGGAATGGGTTTACCCACGTCAAAGGGGGGATGCCGACCCATTCGCGCAGGGAGATCCGCCGGAAAGCCAGACCGGCTGGCCGCCATTCAGGTGCCAGTCGAAGCCAACGCCGATCACCGGGCCGCCGCACTTCCTCCGTTCGGCGCCCTTCCGGGTCTCGGCGCCCCGTTTCCGGTGCGACCACAGTGCTCGCGTCACCGATGGAGTGGTTGCGCCCACCCGTTTTCGGGTGACTCTCCCCAACTGCCCGTGTCTGTCCGCGGGTATCCGCGTCTATCTGCGACTGCGTGTGACTATCCACAGTCACCCGTTTTCCTCCACAGGGAACGGGTGACGGCGTGATCCCGCGCAAGATCGGCAGTAGGCTGGAGCGGGGCTCGCCCCCCAGGGCGGGTGGGGGCTCCGAGAGAGGACCGGCGGACCGGGCGGGGCGTTGAGCTGGTCGCGGAACCGGGGCCGGCGCAGTCGCGTCCAGGTTGGACACACGCCCCCAAGGCCACAGTGGACAGTCAGAAGTGGACGATCGGGAACCCGGTGCGGGGCGCCGATCCACGGCCGCCGGAGTCAGACGCGGCCCAGGCGAGCGAGCAGCACCGAGGACGGAACCGGGTGGGCGCCCCGGCGGCGCACCGAGTCCGCCACGGCGCGGTCCGAGGTCACCACCACGACCGGCCGGCCCTCCGGCTCCGCCGTCACCAACGCGCGGATCACGTCGTCGGCCAGCACACCCGGGTCGCTGAACAACACCCGCACCCCCCGCGGCCCCGCGGCCGGCACGGCCACCACGCCGGCGCCGTCGAACACGACGGTCACCTCGGCCCCGGTGCGCGCGGCCAACGCCGCGAGCTGGTTCGCCAGCCGCTCCCGCTGGTCCGCCAGCGTCAGCTCCGGATAACCCGTCTTGGTCACGTTGTAGCCGTCGACCACCACGTGCACCGACGGCAACGCGAGCAACCGGTCGAGCGCGGCCGGGTCCTCGACGCGCCCCACCGTGCCCTGGGCCGCCGTGGCCCCCCGCACCAGGTCCGCCGGCCGCGGCCCACTGCCGCCGAGCGCCAGTTCCCGCCGCAGCCCGGTGACCGCGCCGGCCAACGTGTCCACCAGCAACGCCAACCGCACCTCGTCGGCCTGGCGCGCCTCCCGGGCCGACTGGCGGGCCACCTCGGCGTCCACCTCGGCCCTGGCCGCCCTGGCCCGCTCGACCTCGGCGCGTTCCCGCTCCCGATCCCGCTCGGCGGCCAACGCCCGCTCGGTGGCCGCCGCCGCGGCCTGCGCCCGGTCCAGCTCCGCGCGGGCCGCCTCGGCGTCGTCCCTGGCCTGCCGCAGCCGCACGCCCTGCTCCCGCAGCCGCCGGCGCAGCCGCTCCAGCTCGGTCTCCCCCTCCGCGCGCACCCGCTCCGCGGCGCCCCGCGCCTCGGCGAGCTCGGCCCGCAGCCGGTCCACCTCCGCCGCGAGCTTGTCCGCCCGCGCCACGGCGGAGTCCCGCTCGGCCCGCAGCTGGGCGTCCTCGGCGCGCCGGGCGACCACCTCGACGTGGTTCAGGGCCGCGCGGTCGCCCGACAACACGCCGGCGGCGGCCGCGGCCACCGGATCGGGCGCGGCGGCGTCCAACGCCTCGGGGCGGTGCTCCCTGGCCCACTCCGTCACGGCGACGCGGAACGCGGAGGACTCCCGCAACGCGTTCAGCAGCGGCCCGGCGCCCAGCCGGGCCCGCTTGGCCGGCGCGAACCGGGCCACCGGTCGCACCGACGCGGGCACGTCCGCACGCGCCATGCCACCGACGGCGGCCGCGGCGATCTCGGCCAGCCGGGCCCGCACCTGCTCCGGCAGCGCGGCCCAGTCCAGGCCGTGCCCCTCCGCCTGCCCCTCCGCCGTCTCCCCCACCGGCTCCCGTGCGGTCCGTCCGCCCGGCGCCGCCGACCGGTCCCCAGCGTCCTCCACCGCACCGGCCACAGGGGAGGCCGGGGCGGGCGCACTGTCCTCGCTGGACGGACCCGCGCTCTCCGACGGCCGTGCCGAGCCGGGTTCCGGTGACTGGGGTATCACCCTCCCAGGCTAGTGCGCGCTGACCTGGCCGAGCGATCCGGCGAGCGTCGTGGTGTCGGTGCCCCGGCCTAGGGTGTGGCCGCCATGGACCCGTCCCCGACCACCGCCGCCCAGCTCTCCTTCGACGAACTCGGCTCGCCGCTGCGCGAGACGACCTTCGTCGTGGTCGACCTGGAAACCACCGGTGGGCGCGCCGACGAGGACGCGATCACCGAGATCGGCGCGGTGAAGGTGCGGGGCGGCGAGGTGGTCGGCGAGTTCGCCACCCTGGTCGACCCCGGGCGCGGCATCCCGCCGACGATCGTGGCGCTGACCGGGATCACCCAGGCGATGGTCGCCGACGCGCCGACGATGGACACGGTCCTGCCGGCCTTCCTGGAGTTCGCCGCCGGCGCGGTGCTGGTCGCGCACAACGCGGGCTTCGACGTGACCTTCCTGCGCGCGGCCTGCGAACGGCTCGGCTACCCGTGGCCGAAGCCCCCGGTGCTGTGCACGGTCCGGCTGGCCCGTCGCGTGTTGACCAGGGACGAGGCCCCGAGTTGCAAGCTCTCCGCCCTGGCCCGGCTGTTCCGCGCGGGGACCGAGCCCGTGCACCGGGCGTTGGCCGACGCCCGTGCCACGGTGGACGTCCTGCACGGCCTGCTGGAACGCGTGGGGCCGCTCGGCGTGCACTCCCTGGAGGAGTTGCTCGCCTTCCTGCCCGAGGTCACCCCGGCCCAGCGCCGCAAGCGGGAACTGGCCGCCCACCTCCCGAACTCCCCCGGCGTCTACCTCTTCCGTGGGCCGCGCGAGGAGGTCCTGTACGTCGGGACCGCGTCCGACCTGCGGCGGCGGGTGCGCCAGTACTTCACGGCGAGCGAGGGCCGGCGGCGCGTGCGGGAGATGGTCGGCATCGCCGAACGGGTCGACGCGGTGGAGTGCGCGCACGCGCTGGAGGCCGAGGTCCGGGAACTCCGCCTGCTCGCCGCGCACCAGCCCCGGTACAACCGGCGGTCGAAGTTCCCGCACCGGGCCTGGTGGGTCGTGTTGACCGACGAGGCGTTCCCCCGGCTGTCCGTGGTGCGCGCGCCCCGGCCGACCGCGCTCGGCCCGTTCTCCTCCCGCAACGCCGCGACCGAGGCCGTGGAGGCGTTGCAGGACGTGGTCCCGGTCCGGCGCTGCACGACGCGGATCTCCGCGCGGCGGCCCGACGGCCGGCCCTGCGCGCTGGCCGAACTCGGCCGTTGCGGCGCACCGTGCGCGGGGAGGCAGAGCGTCGAGGAGTACTCGCCGGCCGTGCGACTGCTGGCCGACCTGCTCGCCGGCCGGTCCGACGAACCCCTGGTCCGGTTGCGGCGGCAGGTCGAACACCTCGCCGAGGCCGAACGATTCGAGGACGCCAGCGCCCGGCGGGACCGCCTGGTGGGCCTGCTCCGGGCGCTGACCCGGGGCCAGCGGCTCGCCGCGGTGGCCGCCGTGCCCGAGTTGGTCGCGGCCCGCCCGGACGGCGAGGGCGGGTGGGAGCTGGCGGTGGTGCGCCACGGGCGGCTCGCCGCGGCCGGCGTGGCCCGGCGGGGTGTTCCCCCGATGCCCGTCGTCGACGCCCTCCAGGCCGGCGCCGAGACCGTCCTGCCCGGCGACGGGCCGCTGCGGGGCGCGCCGGCCGACGAGGTCGCGGTGGTCCGCCGCTGGCTGGTCCGCCCGGGGACGCGGCTGGTGCGGTGCGGCGAGCCGTGGCGGGAGCCGGCCAGGGGCGCGGCGGCCTGGCAGGACTGGCTGGATCGGGCGACGGCGGGCGCCGCCGGTTACGCCGCCGCCGACTGAGCGGGCGCCGCTGCGCAGGCGCCGCTGCGCTGCGTCGATGCGCTGCGTCGATGCGGCACCGAGTCGGCGCGGTCTAGGATCACCGCACCGCAGGTCCCACCGACCGGACACCGCCGTCCCAGGAGGTCCCAGGTGATCAACGCGATCGTGCTGATCCACGCCGCCGCCGACCGCATCCCGGAGACGGCGCAGGCGATCGCCGACATCGAGGGCGTGACCGAGGTCTACTCGTGCGCGGGCGACGTCGACCTCATCGCCCTGGTCCGGGTGGCCGAGCACGAGGACCTCGCCGCGCTGGTCCCCGGTCGGATCAGCAAGGTGCCCGGTGTCCTGGGCACCGACACCCACATCGCCTTCCGCTCCTACTCCCGCCGCGACACCGAGGCCACCTTCGCGATCGGCCTCGACGACGCCGACTGAGGCGCGCTCCGCCCGTTCCCGACGGCCCGCCCCGAACTCGCGGCGGGCGTTGTGGCGTCTGTCCTCAGAAGACGGGCGCGCCCGCGGAACCTTCGAGCTGTCGCGCCCGCACTGGGATCACGGCCACGGCGTGCTTCCTGGCCACCGGCACTCCTTGTCAGCGACGTGAGCAAGCGCCCGCCCGCGCGGAGATCACCGCGGGTTCGTCTTCCCGATCACTGCGGGTTCGTCTTCCCAGTCCCGGATCTGCCAGGGCGTGGACGGCTCCCGCGTCGCTCAGCACCGCACGTTGTCTACTCCCCCGTTGTCTAGGGGTGGAACCCCCCACTTCAAACGTCGCATCCGGGGCTGACAGAACAGGGCCTCGCCGCGTCACCCACAGGGGCAGAGGTTCGAGAAACCCCCGCCCGGGTGGCCGGAGGGCGCTTCTCCCCGCCCGAGGCCGGCACTCCCGGCCTGTCGGTCCCGCGTCCTCGTCACCACACGGGAAGCGGACGCTGGGCGCGCCGCACGCACAGGGGCCCGGAACCGCATGGTGCGGCTCCGGGCCCCTGAGGTGACGTGACGGCAGCGCCGGATCAGTGCTGGGTCTCGGTCAGCTCCTTGTGCCCGACCGGGGGCTCCACGCCCTCGGCGCCAAGGCGCTCCTTGCCGGCCTCCTGCTCGTGCCGGGCCCGCTCCAGGGCCGTGGTCTCCTCGGCCGGGTCGGGCCGCAGGAAGCTGCCCCGGACCGGGTGGCCCGCGGAGCCGAGCTTGTTCATCTTCTTCGGCACCGAGGCGCCCTGGTACTCCAGCGGCACCGCGTGGCCGTGCGCGTCCACGCCGCCCAGCGGCTGGTGCACCTCGATGAACTCACCGTGCGGCAGGCGCTTGATGATGCCGGTCTCGACGCCGTGCTCCAGCACCTCGCGGTCCGACCGCTGCAGGCCGATGCAGATCCGGTAGGTGAAGTAGTACGCGATCGGCGGCAGCAGGAGCAGGCCGATGCGGCCGGCCCAGGTCATCGCGTTCAGCGAGATGTTGAACTTGTCCGCGACGATGTCGTTGAACGCCGACACCATGCCGACACCGATGAAGGTGATCGCCATCATGCCCAGGCCGGTGCGGACCGGAACGTCGCGCGGCCGCTGGAGCAGGTTGTGGTGCGCGGTGTCCTTGGTGAGCTTCCGCTCGATCGCCGGGTAGGCCAACGCCATCACGAAGACGAACGTCATGCCGCCGACGGCCGGGAAGAAGGTCGCCGGGATCATCCAGTTGCCGAGGTAGACCTCCCACGCGGGCCACAGCCGCAGGAAGCCGTCCGACCAGGCCACGTACCAGTCGGGCTGGGTCGCCGCGGACACCTGCGCCGCGTTGTACGGGCCGATGTTCCAGATCGGGTTGATCTGGAACAGACCCGCCATCAGCACCAGCACGCCGAGGGTGACGAAGAAGAACGCGCCCGCCTTGGCGGCGAACACCGGCATGATCCGGACGCCGACGACGTTGGTCTCCTTGCGGCCCACGCCGGGGAACTGGGTGTGCTTCTGGTACCAGACGATCGCCAGGTGTGCGGCCACCAGCGCCAGGATGATGCCCGGCAGCAGCAGGATGTGCACCGTGTAGAGCCGCGGGATGATCTCGGTGCCCGGGAACTCGCCGCCGAACAGCGCCCAGTGCACCCAGGTGCCCAGGATCGGGACCGACAGCACGATGCCGGACATGATCCGCAGACCGGTGCCGGAGAGCAGGTCGTCCGGCAGCGAGTAGCCGGTGAAGCCCTCGAACATGCCGACGATGAACAGCAGCACGCCGATCAGCCAGTTGATCTCACGCGGCTTGCGGAACGCGCCGGTGAAGAACACGCGGAACATGTGCGCGACGAGCGAGGCCATGAACAGCAGCGCCGCCCAGTGGTGGAGCTGCCGCGCGAACAGGCCGCCCCGCACCTCGAAGGTGATGTGCAGCGAGGACTCGAACGCCCGCGACATGTGCACGCCGCGCAGGTTGTCGAACGGGCCCTGGTACTGCACCTCGGCCATCGACGGGTCGAAGAACAGCGTCAGGTAGATGCCCGACAGCAGCAGGACGACGAAGCTGTACAGGGCGATCTCGCCCAGCATGAACGACCAGTGCGTCGGGAACACCTTGTTGAACTGCCGACGCAGCCCCGCCGCCATGCGGAAGCGCTCGTCGGCCTCCCTCGCGGCGTTGACCACACGGCCGCCCGACGCCTTGGCAGGCGTGGTGATGGCACTCATGACTTGCGCTCCCAGAAGCCAGGACCGATCGGCTCGATGAAGTCGCCGCGGGCGACGAAGTACCCGTCCTCGTCCACCGTGATCGGAAGCTGCGGCAGCGCGCGCGTCGCCGGGCCGAACATCGGCTTGCCGTAGGTGAACACGTCGAACTGCGACTGGTGGCACGGGCACAGCAGGCGGCCCGTCTGCTGCTCGTACAGCGAGGTCGGGCAGCCCAGGTGCGTGCAGATCTTCGAGTAGGCGTAGTAGTCGCCGTAGTTGAAGTCCTCCTGGCCCTTGCGCTTGACCACGTGCTGGTTGGACCGCAACCGGATCAGCATGACCGGGTTGTCCGACCGGCGGAGGGCCTTGACCAGCTTCTCCGGGTCGTGGCGCTCGGACTCGCGGAACGGGAAGACCGTCTCGAAGCCGCCGGCGTCGAGGTCCTCCGGCCGCACCAGCACGACCTCGTGCGGGTCACCGGTGTCGCGCCGCAGGTAGATCTTCTCGCCGCTCTCCGGCTTCCAGCCGGTGTGCCACAGCGAGTCCTTGTCGTCGCTCTTGGCCCACGGGTCGCGGACCAGGCCGCCCAGGGTGAACAGGCCGGCGCCCACGGCGAACATGCCGCCGGCGAAGCCCAGCGAGCGCTTGATCACCGACCGCCGGCCGAGGCCGGAGGTCGCGGCCGCGTCGCCGAGCAGCGCGCCGATGGTCTTCTGGTCGACCGCCTCGGACGGGCCGTCGTGCCGCTGCTGGACCGCGATCTCCTCGTTGAAGAAGCGCTTCGCGTGCGCCAGCACGCCGATGCCCAGCGCGAGGATGCACACGCCCAGGGTCAGGCCCAGCATCGGGGTGTAGAGCGAGTAGAGCAGCTCGCCGTCGGTGAACGGACCCTTGTACCGCCAGGGCCAGAAGAGGTAGACGGCGACGAAGGCCAGGCCGGCCAGGCCGGAGAGGACGAACCAGGCGGCGACGCCGCGCTCCGCGCGCCGCTCGGCCCTGGTGCCCTTGACCGGCCACCGGTCGGCGTAGTGCACGAGCTCCACGCCGTCCAGGTTGGTGCCGAGCTTGACCAGGTCGTCGCGGCTCATGTCGGCGAGCTCTGCCTCGCCGGGCAGGTCCTTGCGCTGCTCGCTCATGCCTTGCTCCCGATCCACAGGGTCACGCCGACCAGCGCGGCGATGCCCACGATCCACGCGATCAGGCCCTCGGGGCCAGGACCGTAGCCGCCCAGGGCGTTGCCGCCCGGGTTGTTGCGGCCGTCGGTGACCGACTTGACGTAGGCGATGATGTCCTTCTTCTCCTCCGGCGAGAGCTGCCGGTCGGAGAACTTCGGCATGTTCTGCGGGCCGGTGAGCATGGCCGTGTAGAGCTGGTCCTCGGTCACGCCGTCCAGCGTCGGGGCGAACTTGCCGGAGGACAGCGCGCCGCCGCGGCCGGTGAAGTTGTGGCAGGAGGCGCAGTTCAGCCGGAACAGCTCGCCGCCGCGGGCCGCGTTGGCGCCGCGCAGCGCCTCGCCGCGCTCCTCGGGCCGGTTGGGGCCGCCGCCGCGGGACTGGACGAACGCGACGAGCGCGTCGATCTCCTCGGGGCTGAACTTGGCCGGCTTGCGCTCGGCCTGGGCCTCCTGGCGGACCATGGGCATGCGGCCGGAGGAGACCTGGAAGTAGACGGCGGCGCCGCCGACACCGATCAGGCTGGTGCCCCGGTCCTTCTCGCCCTGCAGGTTCGCGCCGTGGCAGCTGATGCAGGAGGTGTTGTAGATCTGCTCACCCTGCCGGATCAGCGCGGGGTCCTCGGCGGCGTTGGCCATCTGCGGCTTCGGGGTGAACACGGCGTACAGCGCGCCCGCGCTGAGCAACGCGATGCCCAGCGCGAGCAGGCCGGCGACCCGCCGCCGCAGCTTTGAGCGCGGGCGGGTCCGTTGCTTGTTGGTGGTCATGGTGTGCGGCAACCCTTGCTGGTCGAGTTCGGGCTCGGACGCGCCGAGGGCTCAGGGAACCAGGTAGATGGTGGCGAACAGGCCGATCCACACGATGTCGACGAAGTGCCAGTAGTACGACACGACGATCGCGGCGGTGGCCTGGGCCGGCGTGAACTTGCTCAGCTTCGTCCGGACGAGCAGGTACACGAACGCGATGAGGCCGCCGACGACGTGCAGGCCGTGGAAACCAGTGGTCAGGTAGAACACCGTGCCGTAGGCCGACGAGGAGATCGTCGTCCCGTGGTGGGTGACCATCTGGTAGTACTCGCCAGCCTGGCCGGCCACGAAGATGAGGCCGAGCACCAGCGTGATCGTGTACCAGAGCCGCAGCCCGAAGACGTCACCCTGCTCCGCCTTGAACACGCCCCACTGGCAGGTGAACGAGGACGCCACCAGGATGATCGTGAACGGGAGGGCGTACGCCAGGTTCAGCTCGGTCGGCTCCGGCGGCCAGTGGCCCTCGTTCTGGGCCTTCACCGTGAAGAACATGGCGAACAGCCCGGCGAAGAACATCAGCTCGCTGGACAGCCAGACGATGGTGCCGACGCTGACCATGTTGGGCCGGTTCAGCGAGTGCACGCGCTGGCCGATGGAGGGCGCTGCCGTTGTCACGCGACGCATTATGGCTTGCGGATATCCAGGCCGCCCGGTCGGGTCCGGCCGTTGCGGGTGATCGTGCGGGGTATCACAGAGGGTGAGGAGCACTGGTGGGACTACTGGGCCGGTTGCGGGACCGCTGGCGGGCCGGGCGATCGCCGGGGCTCGACGTCGACGATCCCGCGCTGGTGGTCGTGGCGACGGCGTTCGACGACACCGAGGCGGCCTCGGCGGCGCTGGCCCGCGCCGAGCGGTGGCGGGCCGACGAGCCGGCGGTGTTGCGGCACCACCTCGTGCTGCCGCAGGAGGCGGTGGAGCGGGCCCGCGAGTTGCTCGCGCAGGACGACTGGCGGCTGGACGAGTTCGACGAGGCCCACGATCCCGTTGCCGGCAACGACATCCCGGGCGCGGAGGTCGCGCCGAGGTCGGACGCCGACCACGAACCCGGACCCGGGCCCCGTCCGGAGACCACCCGGGAGACCACCGGCGGGAACATCCGGGAGAACACCGGGGACAGCGCGCCGGGGACGGCCCGGTTGGTCGCGGTTCGCGTGCAGAAGCTGGACGCCCTGCACTGCGCGCAGGAGCGCTCGCGCATGGCCAGCCTCGCCCAGCGGCTGGGCGGGGACGCGCTGGGTTGGGACGCACTACAGCTACCCCGGTGACGCCCGATAGCATCCAACGGCCCGACAGCGCAGAGCGGGAGGCGCCCATGAGCACGCAGATGCTGACGATCCTGGTGTTCAGCCACCGGCCGGAGGTGCGTGAGGCGATCATCACCGCCGTGGGTCGGCGGCCGGCGGCCGACCTCGGCCGCGTGCACTACGTCGAGGCCGCGACGATCGCCGAGGTGCTGGGGGTCGTCGACGCCGGCGGCGTCGACCTGGCGATCCTCGACGGCGAGGCCCAGCCCACCGGTGGCATGGGGCTGTCCCGGCAGCTGAAGAACGAGCTGGCGGACTGCCCCCCGATCGTGGTGGCGGTGCGCCGCAGGGACGACCGGTGGCTGGCCACCTGGTCGCAGGCCGACGCCGTGATCGTGCACCCGCTGGACCCGCTGGCCGCCGCCGAGACCGTGGCCGAGGTGCTGCGGTCGCACCGGTCGCCAGCGCTGCGCGGCTGAGGCGGTGGCGATGGCTGACCGGACCCCGCCGCCCCCCCGTTCCGCTCCCGCGCCGGCCCGCGGCTGGTCAGCGTTGCTGAACCGCCTGGTCGGCGGGGAGGACCTCTCGGCAGAGGACACCGCGTGGGCGATGGACCAGGTGATGTCCGGTGTGGCCACCCCGGCGCAGGTCGCCGGGTTCGCGGTGGCGTTGCGCGCCAAGGGCGAGACCCCCGGGGAGATCGGCGGCATGGCCGCCGCGATGCTGCGGCACGCCCGTCGGGTGGAGCTGGACGTCCGCGCCGTGGACGTGGTCGGCACCGGCGGCGACCGCGCCGGCACCGTGAACATCTCCACGATGGCCGCCCTGGTGACGGCCGCCGCCGGAGCGCCGGTCGTCAAGCACGGCAACCGCGCGGCCTCGTCGAAGTGCGGCACCGCCGACGTGCTGGAGGCGCTCGGCGTGGCGATCGACCTGCCACCGGAGGGCGTGCGCCGGTGCGTCACCGAGCTGGGTGTCGGTTTCTGCTTCGCGCCGGTCTTCCACCCGACGATGCGGTACGCGGCGGGTCCGCGCCGCGAGCTGGGCATCCCCACCGCGTTCAACTTCCTCGGTCCGCTGACCAACCCGGCGGGGGCCGAGGTGGGGCTGATCGGGTGCGCCGACCCGCGGATGGCGCCGGTGATGGCCGAGGTGTTCGCCGCGCGCGGCGCCAGCGTGCTGCTGGTGCGGGGCGACGACGGGCTGGACGAGATCACCACGACCAGCACGACCACCGCCTGGGTGGTGCGGGACGGCGCGGTGCGGCGGACCGTCGTGGACGCGGCCGACCTCGGGGTGGCCCCGGCCCGGCCGGAGGACCTGCTGGGCGGGGACGCGCTGGTGAACGCCGAGGCCGTGCGGGAGCTCGTGGCGGGCAAGCCCGGGCCGGTGCGGGACGCGGTGCTGCTCAACGCCGCGGGCGCGCTGGCCGCGCACCGGGGCTTCGGCGCCGACCTGACCGAGGACCTGCGGGCCGGTCTGGGCCGGGCGGCGGAGGCGGTGGACAGCGGTGCCGCCGCGGACCTGCTCGACCGGTGGGCGGAGCTGTCCACGGCGCTGCGCTCCGAACTCGCCTGAGCGACACGAACTCGTCTGAGCGATACGGGCTCGGGCGGCGACGCCGGGCACCAAGCCGCGACGCCGCTGCCCACGGCAGGGCGCTCCCGCGCTCTCCCGGCTTCTCAGCGCGCTTCTGCGCGCCCTGACCAGCCCCGGGGCATCCCTGAACTGTCCTGTGTGGCCAGGCGTCTCAGGACGCGCTCTGGAAGGTCCTGCGACACGCGCTGGGGCCGGTGCCCCGGCCGACGCGCGAACCGGCGACGCGGGAACGCCCGAAGCCGTGGCCGCAGGCCACCGCGACCTCATTCAGGGACAGCGAGATCTCGTCCAGGGACAGCGAGATCCGCTCCAGCAACCACCGACGGGGCACGAGCTTCCGCCCGGCAGAGATGTCGGGACGCGTGCCGGAGATCACCATCGATCCGCGGGGCCGACGACAGGAAGCGGAAAGGGCGGCACCCGTGCGGGTGCCGCCCTTTCACACGACTCGGGGTCGTCGACTCACTCGTGGCCGGGGCCCACGTGGTACTCGAACACCAGGCCGGCGACCATGATCAGGATGATCGGCACCGCGATCACGAGCATCCACACGTGGAAGAAGGCGACCGCGACACCGCCCAGCGCCGCCGCGGCGGCCAGGCCCACCGGCCAGTAGCTGCCGGGGCTGAAGAAGCCCAGCTCGCCCGCGCCGTCGCTGATCTCGGCGTCCGGGTTGTCCTCCGGCCGCGTCTCCACGCGGCGGGCGACGAACCGGAAGTACGTGCCGATGATCAGCGACAGGCCGCCGGTGAGGGTGATCGCGGTGATGCCCACCGGCTCCTTGGCCAGGAACCCGTAGACGATCGCCGCCCCGAAGAAGAAGATCGTGATGACCTCGAAGAGCCGCGCTTCGACCTTCATGGTTGCTGTCCTCGCTCTCGCCGTCCGTCGCCGCTTCGTTCGGGGGTCCGTCAGCGTCCGTTACCGGACGCCTCGCGGACGGTGCGGTTGGTGTCGAACGGCTTGGTGGTGACCGCCTGCCCCGCGCACAGCTCGCCGCAGTTCATCGCGGTCAGCGCCTCGGCGGCGGTGTAGGCCCTGCCCGTCTGCGGGTTGTTCCTGGTCCGCAGGTCCATGTAGTTCCTGAACTTGTCGGGGGACAGCGCCCGCACCTCGAAGTTCATCATCGAGTGGTACGTGCCGCAGAGCTCGGCGCACCGGCCCACGAAGGAGCCCTCGCGGTCGATGGTGTTCTGGAAGACGTTGTCCTGGCTGTTCTTCTCCGGCCGGGGCAGCGTGTCCCGCTTGAAGTGCCACTGCGGCACGAAGAAGGAGTGGATGACGTCCTTCGACGAGAGCTGGTACCGCACGACCTCGTTGGCCGGCACGACCAGCAACGGGATCTCCTGGCTGGTGCCGACGGTGCGGACCGGGTTGCCGTCCGGGGTCTTGTAGCCCGGGTAGCTGAACTCCCAGTTCCACTTGAACGACACCACGTCGACCGTGGTGCTCGGCTCCTTCTCCTTGTCCAGGACGAAGGTCTGCGTCGTCGCCGTGAAGTAGAAGAGCACGACCACGATGACCAGGGGGAGCGCGGTGTAGATGAACTCCAGCGGCACGTTGTACTGCGTCTGCCGCGGCATCTCCTCCGACTTCTTGCGGTGGAAGACCACCGGCCAGAGGATCAACGCCCACACGATCACGCCGACCACGAGCGCGGCGACGACCGACCAGGTCCACAGATCGCGCATCCGCTCGGCCTGCGGAGTGACGCTCTGCGGCCATCCGAAGCGCAGGACCTCCTCCGCGGAGCAGCCGGTGGCCGCCACGCCAACCAGGCCCACCAGGCCGGAGATCTTGGCCAGCCGCGCTGCCCGGGTGCCCACCTTCAGGCCCACTGCTCGACGCCTCCTCGCTGACTGATCCGCACTCCTCGCGGCGGTCGTCTGTCGATCGCCGCCGGCCCCCGTTCCGCAGGGGCCGACGTGCGGTGACGGCACACCGCCGGAGTCGCGGGGAAGCGTAGCCCAGCAACAGCGGTGCTACCGCTCGGGGGTGATTCACAAAGGGTGCCGCGTACATCACTCCTTCGAGTGGTCAGCGACACCGCGGCCGGCCGTCGGCGTCGCCGGGGGCGGACCGGGTCCGACGGGCATACTGGGCAACCAGGAGACTGCCGGGGAGCCTGACGGCCGGAAGCCGGTTTCAGGAAGACGGAACGGAAGGTGCGCGAGACGCGTGTGCGGCCTGCTTGGGCTGGTGAGCCCCTCCACGACCGAAGCCGCTGCGGCCAGGGCGGCCGTCGCCGGAGCTCTGCGGTGCCAACGGCACCGGGGGCCCGACGAGAGTGACACCTGGCACCAGAACGAGGTGGTGTTCGGGTTCAACCGGCTCGCGTTCATCGACCTGGAGCACTCGCACCAGCCGCTGCACTACGCCGACGGCCGGTACACGATCATCTTCAACGGCGAGATCTACAACTACCTGGAGCTGCGCGCCGAGCTGATCGAGAAGCACGGCGCGGAGTTCGCCACCGACGGCGACACCGAGGCGATCGTCGCGGCGTACCACTACCTGGGCCCGTCCATGGTGGGCCGGCTGCGCGGCATGTTCGCGTTCCTGATCTGGGACGCCGAGAAGCGTGTGATCTTCGGCGCGCGGGACCCGTTCGGCATCAAGCCGCTGTACTACGCGGCCGGCCCGCACGGCGTGGCGTTCTCCAGCGAGAAGAAGAGCCTGCTGGAGCTGGGCGACGCGCTGGGGCTGAACCCGGAGCTGGACCGCACCGCGCTGCAGCACTACCTGATCCTGCAGTACGTGCCGGAGCCGGAGACCCTGCACACGGGCGTCCGGCGGATCGAGTCGGGCACCTCGTTCACCGTCTCGCCGGGCGGCCACGTGGTGACCGAGCGGTACTTCTCCCCCACCTTCCGGCCGCGCGCGGTGCACGGCGAGGCCGACGCCTCGCGGCTGTACCACGAGATCGCCGAGGTGCTGCGCGACTCGGTGGCCAAGCACATGCGCTCCGACGTCACCGTCGGCGCGTTCCTGTCCGGCGGGATCGACTCCAGCGCCACGGCGTGCCTGGCCAAGGAGCACAACCCGGACCTGATCGCGTTCACCACCGGGTTCGAGCGGCAGGGCTACTCCGAGGTCGACGTCGCCGCCGAGACCGCCGCCGCGATCGGCGTGAAGCACGTGGTGAAGACCGTGTCGCCGCAGGAGATGATGGACGCGCTGCCGCTCATCGTCTGGTACCTGGACGACCCGGTGGCCGACCCGTCGCTGGTCCCGCTGTACTACGTCGCGCGCGAGGCGCGGCAGTACTGCAAGGCGGTGCTGTCCGGCGAGGGCGCCGACGAGCTGTTCGGCGGCTACACGATCTACCGCGAGCCGTTGTCGCTGGCGCCGTTCGAGAAGGTGCCCGGCGCGCTGCGCCAGGTGATGGGCAAGGTCTCGGAGCGCATCCCGCACGGCGTGCGCGGCAAGGACCTGCTGCGCCGGGGCGCGCTGACGTTGGAGCAGCGCTACTACGGCAACGCCCGGATCTTCATGGACGACGAGCTGCGCCGGGTGCTGCGCACCCACGACCCGCGGGTCACGCACGCCGACGTCACCGCCCGCCCCTACCGGGAGTCGCGCGGCTGGGACCCGGTGGCCCGCATGCAGCACGTCGACCTGTTCACCTGGCTGCGCGGCGACATCCTGGTCAAGGCCGACAAGATGACCATGGCGAACTCGCTGGAGCTGCGGGTCCCGTTCCTGGACCCGGAGGTGTTCCGGGTGGCGGCGCAGCTGCCGTACCACCTGAAGATCACCAAGGAGACCACGAAGTTCGCGCTGCGCAGGGCGTTGCGCGAGATCGTGCCGCCGCACGTGCTGAACCGGAAGAAGCTCGGCTTCCCGGTGCCCATCCGGCACTGGCTCAAGGACGAGCTGCACGACTGGGCTCGGGACATCGTGATCCAGTCGCAGACCGACCACCTGATCGACAAGAACGCCGTGCTCCAGGTGCTGGAGGAGCACCGGACCGACGTGCGCGACCACAGCCGGCGCATCTGGGCGCTGCTGGTCTTCATGCTGTGGCACGGCATCTTCGTCGAGCGCCGGCTGCGGCCCGAGATCCCCGAGCCGCAGTACCCGGTCAAGCTCTGACCGCGCGCGGGCGGGTGCTCTCCGCCCGCCGCTGGTGACCACGAGGCCCGGGAAACACCGCTGTCGGCGGAGGTTTCCCGGGCCTCGTCGTGTTCGGCTCCCGCGTCGGGGTCGCCGTCAAGTGGTCAGACCATCAGACCATCAGGCGTCAGGGCAGCAGGGGCGCGATCTCGGCCGCGGCCGCGTCGCCGTAGGCCCCGGCGAGCCGGCGGAGGGCGACCTCCCGGTCGAAGGTCCACTCCTGCGGGCCGACGGTCTCCAGGACCAGCACGGCGATCAACGAGCCGAGCTGCGCCGCGCGCTCCAGCGACAGGCCGCCGGACAGCCCGGCCAGGAAACCGGCCCGGAAGCCGTCGCCGACGCCGGTGGGGTCGACCTTGGCGACCTCGGGCACCGCCGAGACGTGCAGCGGGGCCACCTCTCGGCCGACGATCTCGACGCCCTTCTCGCCGAGCGTGGTGACCCGCATGCCCACCCGCTCCAGCACCTGCGCCTCGGACCAGCCGGTCTTGCGCAGCAACAACTCCCACTCGTAGTCGTTGCTGAACAGGTAGGCGGCGCCCTCGACGAAGCGCCGCACCTGCCCGCCGTCCATCCTGGCGAGCTGCTGCGACGGGTCGACGGCGAAGGTGTAGCCGCGCTGCCGCGACTCCTCGGCGTGGCGCAGCATGGCCTCGGGGTCGTTCGGGCTGACCAGCACCAGGTCGAGGCCGCCGAACCGGTCGGCGAGCGGCCGCAGCTCGATCTGCCGCGCCTCGGCCATCGCGCCCGCGTAGAACGAGGCGATCTGGCACATCTCGTCGTCGGTGGTGCACACGAAGCGCGCGGTGTGCGCGATCTCGGAGACGTGCACGCCCGAGCAGTCCACGCCGTGCCGCTCCAGCCAGGACCGGTAGTCGGCGAAGTCGGCGCCAACCGCGCCGACCAGCACGGGCCGGGCGCCCAGCACGCCCATGCCGAAGGCGATGTTGGCGCCGATGCCGCCGCGCCGGACGACGAGGTCGTCGACCAGGAAGCTCAGCGACACGCGGTCGAGCCGCTCGGCGACGAGCTGCTCGGCGAACCGCCCCGGGAAGTGCATGAGGTGGTCGGTGGCGATGCTGCCGGTGACGGCGACAGGCACGGTGTTCTCCCTCGTGGCGGCTCGGTGTCCCTGGAGTGCGGGGTCGCTGGAGTGCGGTGTCCCCGGGGCGCGGTGTCCCCGGGGCGCGGGGCGTCCTCGATGCGGGCCGGCCCCTGTCCTCCGGCGCGGTCGCCCCGGTGTCCTCGTGCGGGTCTCCCACATTCACTGGCAGCGCCGCAGATTACCCGCTGGTACCCGTGGTGTGCCCCGCCGCCGGGGCATAACGTCAACTCGTGCGCGTTGCGGAGCCTGGGTGCCTGGCCGAACTCATCGCCGACTGCGCCGAGCTGCCGACCACGCTGCTCGCCGACCACGACGGGAGCGCGGGCGCCGCGACACCGTGGGTTCCGGCGAGCTGGCTGGTGGACGACTCGTGCGCGGCCAGGGTCGCCGGACTCGACGACTACGGGAGTTGACCGGGGCGCCGGGGGCGCGGGGGCGCGAGCCACGCCAACAGGCGAAGCCGCGACGGAGCCGCCGTCGCTGGGACACGGCCTCCGGGACACCACCACCGACATCGCCACGGCGGCATCGCCACCGCTGACACGTCGGCGCCCGCGAGCCGGTGGCTCGCGGGCGCCGCACGTGGTCCCGAACGGTCAGGTCCGACCGGTGTCGATCAGTGGAACGAGTCGCCGCAGGCGCAGGAGCCCGTGGCGTTCGGGTTCTCGATGGTGAACCCCTGCTTCTCGATCGTGTCGACGAAGTCGATCACGGCGCCCTGCACGTACGGCGCGCTCATCCGGTCCACGACGACCTTCAGGCCGCCGAAGTCGCGGAAGGCGTCGCCGTCCAGCGTGCGCTCGTCGAAGAAGAGCTGGTAACGCAGGCCCGCGCAGCCGCCGGGCTGGACGGCGATGCGCAGGTACATGTCGTCCCGGCCCTCCTGGTCGAGCAGGGCCTTGGCCTTGCCCGCGGCGGCCTCGCTCAGCTCGACACCGTGGGTCGGCGCCTCGGTCGTGGTCGCCGTGGTGTTCTCCACGCTCATGGCTCTCCCTCGAAGGTGTGCGCCCGTTCTCCTCGCGGCAACACCGCCGGCGGTCGGGCTTATTCCCGGGTTCTCCCGGACTGCGAGTCCCACCTCCCATGGTGGCACATCGCCCGCCGGGACCCGACCGCTGTGACAGTCGTCCCGCCGGCCGGACTGCCGTCCCGGCGGCGCACGCGCGGGCGGGCGCTGGCCCTCGTCCCACGCTGGCCCGAGCTCTCCGTTCGGCGCGTGTCCGGTCTGTGGTCAGCGGCTCCACTGGGCGGCGACGTCGGCCGCCAACGCGGTGAGCGTTCCCGTGGGGTCGGCGAGGGACGCGGCGACCGAGCCCACGTGCTCGGCCACCGAGTAGGCGGTGGCCACGCCCGCGGCGGCGGCCTCCCGCCGGCCCACGCTGACCTGGCCGGCGAGCACCAGGCACGGCACGCCGCGCTCGGCGGCGCCGCGCGCGACGGCGGTGACGAGCTTGCCGCGCAGCGACTGCCAGTCGAAGCTGCCCTCGCCCGTGACCACCAGGTCGGCGCGGTCCATGGCGGCGTCCAGGCCGGTGAGCCGGCGGACCAGGTCGGCGCCGGACTCCCGCCGGGCGCCGAGGGCGAGCAGGGCCGCCCCCAGGCCGCCGGCGGCGCCCGCGCCCGGCTCGTCCCGGACCTCGCGGCCGGTCGCCGCCGCGAGGACCTCGGCCCAGTGGGCCATGCCGGCCTCCAGCCGGCGCACGGCCGCGTCGTCGGCGCCCTTCTGCGGCCCGAACACGTGCGCGGCGCCGTGCCGGCCCAGCAAGGGGTTCTCCACGTCGGCGGCGGCCACGAGCTGGAGCCCGCCGAGGTCGGGCCGGCCGGCGAGCCCGGCGCACCGGGCCAGCGAGCCGCCGCCGGCGGGCAGGGGCCGGCCGGCGGCGTCGACCGGGGTGGCGCCCAGCGCGGCCAGCGCGCCGGCGCCCCCGTCGGTGGTCGCCGAGCCGCCGAGGCCGACCACGGCCGTCCGCGCGCCCGCGTCCCGCGCTGCGGCGAGCAGCTCGCCGACGCCCCGGCTGGTCGCCTCCTCGGGCCGACGGCGGTCGGCCGGCGCGAGGTGCAGGCCGCACGCCTGCGCGGACTCGACGTACGCGGTGCCCTCGTGCTCCAGCCAGACCGCCCGGACCGGCTCGCCGAGCGGGCCGGTGACGGTCCGCTCGCGGAGGGTTCCGCCCAGCGCCGAGTGGAGCACGTCGACGAAACCCGGCCCGCCGTCGGCGAGCGGGCGGAGCAGGAGTTCGTCGGCTGGAGCGGCGGCGCGCCAGCCCTCGGCCACGGCGTGGGCGGCGGCGCGCGCGGTGAGGGTTCCGCCGAAGCAGTCGGGGGCGACGAGGACACGCACCCGCCGGACGGTACCGAGCCGGTGGAGGAGGGCAACAGGGCACGAAACGCCCTTGTCCTACTCTGTTGTGCGTGAGGTTCCTTCGCCGCAGCCAGACCGACGACGCCGAGGCCACCCAGAGCAGTGCCGAGGTGGCGCCGGGGCTCGATGACGCGAAGGAGCACGGCCGGGGCCGCACTCCGGGCAAGGGCCGGCCGACGCCGAAGCGCCGCGAGGCCGAGGGCCGGCGTCGCGGCCCGGTTCCCCCGCCGCCGCGCAGCCAGCGCGAGGCGTTGCGCCGCACGCGGGGCAACAAGGAGGAGCGCCGCAAGGCCGCCGCGGAGCGCCGCGAGCGGATGATGGCCGGCGACGACCGCTACCTGCTGCCGCGCGACCGGGGCCCGGTGCGGGCCTACGTCCGCGACCTGGTGGACTCCCGGCGCAACCTGGTCGGCCTGTTCATGCCGATGGCGGTGCTGGTCTTCGTCGCGCTGCTGGTGCCCTCGGTGCAGGTGCAGCAGTACGCCAGCATCGTGGTGATGTTCATGATGCTCGCGATGATCTTCGAGGGCATCCTGCTCGGCCGGCAGGTGACCAAGAAGGTGCGGCAGCGGTTCCCGGACGCCACCGACCGCGGCCTCGGGCTCGGCTGGTACGCCTTCACCAGGGCCACCCAGCTCCGCAAGCTGCGGGTGCCCCGGCCCAGGGTCACCTACGGCGACCAGCCCTGATCCCGGAACTCCGCTCCGAGCCAGGTCCTTTGTCCAGCTAAGGACCTAGGATCGGCGACATGGAATTCCGTCGTCTCGGCCGCAGCGGCCTGTCCGTCAGCGCCATCTCCTACGGCAACTGGCTCACCCACGGCTCCCAGGTCGAGGAGGAGCAGGCCACCGCGTGCGTGAACGCCGCGCTGGACGCCGGCATCACGACCTTCGACACCGCCGACGTCTACGCGCAGACCAAGGCCGAGTCCGTCCTCGGCAGGGCGCTGCACGGCCAGCGCCGCGAGGGCCTGGAGATCTTCACCAAGGTCTTCTGGCCGACCGGGCCCGGGGAGAACGACCGGGGGCTGGGCCGCAAGCACATCTTGGAGTCCTGCAACGCCTCGCTGCGGCGGCTTCAGACCGACTACGTCGACCTCTACCAGGCGCACCGGTTCGACCGCACGGTGCCGCTGGAGGAGACGATGCTCGCCTTCGCCGACCTCGTGCGGCAGGGCAAGGTGCTCTACGTCGGCGTCTCCGAGTGGACCGCCGAGGAGATCACCCGGGGCGCGGCGCTGGCTCGCGAGCTGAAGATCCCGTTCGTCTCCAACCAGCCGCAGTACTCGATGCTGTGGCGGGTCATCGAGTCCCAGGTCGTGCCCGCGGCCGAGCGCGAGGGCATGAGCCAGATCGTGTGGTCGCCGATCGCGCAGGGCGTGCTCACCGGCAAGTACCAGCCGGGGCAGCCGGCGCCCGAGGGCTCGCGGGCCACCGACGAGTCCGGGAAGAACTTCATCGGCCGGTTCCTCGACGACGAGGTGCTCACCCGGGTGCAGAAGCTCCGGCCGATCGCCGAGGAGTGCGGGCTGTCCATGGCCCAGCTCGCGGTGGCCTGGGTGCTGCAGAACCCCAACGTCGCCTCGGCGATCATCGGCGCGTCCCGCCCCGAGCAGGTCGCGGAGAACGTCAAGGCGGCCGGCGTGAAGCTGGACGACGAGGTGCTGCGGCGGATCGACGAGACGCTTGAAGGCGTCATCACCTACGACCCCCGGCTCACCGTCTCCCCCTGACGCCGGAGGTCCGACCCCTTCCAGCGGCCCGATCCCTTCCAGCGGTCCGGGATCCGGCCTCTTCCAGAGGCCTGACGCGTCCGGGGGTGGCCGCCGACCGCGGTGGCCGCCCCCGGAGCCCGGCCCGCCCCTACTCCCCCGGCGGGTTCAGGCTCATCGGCCCGTAGACCTCGGCGTCGTCGTGCAGCAGCGTCACCTGCTCGACGCCGCCGTCGAGGAGGTCGGGCCAGTTCTCCTCCAGCCAGAGCTCGGCCGAGCCCTGGTCGTCGAACCGCTCGTCCGGCCCGACGACCTCGCCACCCGCCGAGTCCTGGTACCGCCACCGGTAGACCACCTCGGGCTCCCTTCCGCCGGTTGGCCAAACGGTAGCGTTGTGCCGCCGGCGGGCAGCCCGGAAGGTCGATCAAGGAGGTCGGAGTGGCGCAGCGCACTCTCGTTCTCGGTGGGGCGCGCTCCGGCAAGTCCGCGCACGCCGAGGGCCTGGTCGCGGCGGAGGAGTCGGTGGTCTACGTGGCGACGGCGCGCGTCGACCGGGACGACGCCGAGTGGCGCGCCCGCGTCGAGGAGCACGTGCGACGTCGGCCGCCGGGCTGGCGCACGGTGGAGACGCCGGAGGTGGCCGAGCTGCTGCGCTCCGCCGCGCCGGACGACGGCCCGTTCCTCGTCGACGACGTCGCCACCTGGCTGACCGGCGAGCTGGACGACGCCGGCGCGTGGGAGGGCGACGGGCTCGACCGGGTGCGCGGGCGCTGGGCCGAGCTGGTCGCGGCGGTGCGCGACTGCCCGGCGCGGGTGGTGCTGGTCTCCGCCGAGGTCGGACTCGGCGTGGTGCCGGCGACCCGCTCTGGCAGGCTCTTCCGGGACGAGCTGGGCGCGCTCAACGCCGCGCTGGCCACCGAGTGCGACGAGGTCCTGTTGCTCGTCGCGGGGATCCCGCTGACGTTGCGCAGCGGTGGAGCACGGAGGTACGCGATGCCCTCTCCTGGGACGACCAACGGCTCGGGCGACGCCGGGGCCGCGCTGCCGGCCGGGCAGCCCGCGGGCGCCCCGGGCAGCCTGGTCGGGCAGCCCGCGGGCGCCCCGGGCAGCCTGGTCGGGTCTGGCAGCCTGGTTGGGCCGGAGCTGGTCACGTTCCCGCCGGTGGCCCCGCCGGACGAGCAGGCCCGCCAGGCGGCGCTGGCCCGCCACGCGCGGCTCACCAAGCCCTCCGGCTCGCTGGGCCGGATCGAGGAGCTGGGCGTGTGGCTGGCGGCCTGCCAGGGCGTCTGCCCGCCCCGCCCCCTGACGTCGCGGGTCGTGGTGTTCGCCGGCGACCACGGGATCGCCCGGCACGGCGTGTCCGCCTACCCGACCGAGGTCACCGGGCAGATGGTGGCCAACTTCCTCGCCGGTGGCGCCGCGGTGAACGTGCTGGCCAACGCGGCCGGCGCGGGCGTGCGCGTGGTGGACCTCGCCGTCGACGCCGACACCCCCGAGCACGTGCGCACCCACAAGGTGCGGCGCGGCTCCGGCGTGATCGACCGCGAGGACGCGCTCAGCGAGGCCGAGGTGCGCGCCGCGGTGGCGGCCGGCAGGGCCGTCGCCGACGAGGAGATCGACGGCGGTGCGGACCTGCTCGTCGCCGGGGACATGGGCATCGGCAACACCACGCCGTCGGCCGTGCTGGTCGCCGCGCTGACCGGCGCGGAGCCGGTGGCGGTGATCGGCAGGGGCACCGGCGTCGACGACGCGGGCTGGATGCGCAAGTGCGCCGCGATCCGCGACGCGCTGCGGCGGGCCCGCAAGGTCGTCCACGACCCGGTGGCGTTGCTGCGGACCTCCTCGGGCGCGGACATCGCCGCGATGGCCGGTTTCCTGGCGCAGGCCGCCGTGCGGCGCACGCCGGTGGTGCTGGACGGTGTCGTGGTCGGCGCGGCGGCGCTGGTCGCCGAGGAGCTGGCGCCGGGCGCGCGGGAGTGGTGGGTCGCCGGACACCGCTCGGCGGAGCCGGCGCACACGATGGTGCTCGACCACCTGGAACTGCGGCCGCTGCTGGAGATGGACATGCGGCTGGGCGAGGGCTCCGGCGCCGTGGCCGCGCTGCCGCTGCTCGCCATGGCCGTGCGGGTGCTCGGCGAGATGGCCACCTTCGAGGACGCCGGGGTGTCCGATCGGCCGGCCGGGCTGACCGCCAACGCCGAAGGCTGAGCGGGCGGGCGCGCGTGTACGGGCTGCGGCTGGCGCTGACCTGGCTCACCGTGCTCCCCGTGCCGGCGGGCCGGTTCGACCCGCCCACCTGTCGGCGGGCGATCGCGTGGGCGCCGCTGGTCGGGGTGTTGCTCGGCGGCGTCGGCGCCGCGGTCCTGGCCGGGCTGGCCGCTGCGGGCGCGCCGGGGCTGCTCGCCGGGGTCGCCGTGGTGGGGCTGCTGGTGCTGCTCACCCGGGGGATGCACGTCGACGGTTTGGCCGACGTGGTGGACGGGCTGGGCTGCTACGGCCCGCCGGAGCGGGCGCTCGCCGTGATGAAGGACGGGGGCGCCGGGCCGTTCGCGGTGGTGGCGCTGGTCCTGGTGCTGGTGGGGCAGGCCAGCGCGCTGGCCTCGCTGGCCGGGGACGGGCGGTGGGCCGCGGTGGTGCTGGCGGTGGCCGCCGGTCGCGCCGCGTTCGCGTGGTCGTGCCGGCGCGGGGTGCCGGCGGCGCGGCCCGAGGGCATGGGGGCGTTGGTCGCCGGTTCACAACCCCCGCTGGTGCCGGCGCTGTGGTGGCTGGCGCTGGGGGCGTTCGCCGTGGTCGCCGTGCCCGGTCGCCCGTGGCAGGGTCCGCTGGCGGTGCTGGTGGCGGCCGGACTGGTCACCCTGCTCACGCGGCACGCGGTGCGCCGGTTCGGCGGGATCACCGGGGACGTGCTGGGCGCGGGCTGCGAGGTAGCCACGACAGCCGTGCTGGTGACCACCTGCCTGGGCTGATCACCCCTCAGTCCTGAGTGCAGCCCCCACCCTCTCCGGGGGGCGAGCCCTGCTCCAGCCTATCGGCGCCCACCCCACGGCCCAACCCCCGACGAGTCCTCTGTGGACAACTCCCGCACCTGTGCACAACTCCGTCCCCCGCCCGGGCGAAACCCTTGACAGGACAGCAGAACGGCCCTCCTCCCCGAAACCGGGGAGAAGGGCCGTCCGGTCCGCTCGGACCCGGCGTCAGCCGAGCTGGTGCATCCAGCCGTGCGGGTCCGGCGTCACGCCGCGCTGGAGGTCGGTGAGCTGCCGCCGCAGCGCCATCGTCACCTCGCCGGCCTCGCCCCCGTTGACCAGGAACTCGCCGCGCGCGTGCTTGACCCGGCCCACCGGGGTGATCACGGCCGCGGTGCCGCAGGCGAACACCTCGCTGATCTCGCCGGAGGCCGCGCCCTTCTCCCACTCCTCGGTGGAGATCTTCCGCTCCTCCACCGCCATCCCGCGGTCGCGGCCGAGCTGGAGCAGCGAGTCCCTCGTGACGCCAGGCAGCAGCGCGCCGCTCAGCTCCGGGGTGACCAGGCGGGCGTCGGAGCCCGAGCCGAGGACGAAGAACAGGTTCATCCCGCCCATCTCCTCGACGAACCGGCGCTCGGTCGCGTCCAGCCAGACGACCTGGTCGCAGCCCTGCTCCGCGGCCTGCGCCTGCGCCAGCAGCGACGCCGCGTAGTTGCCGGCGAACTTCGCCGCGCCGGTGCCGCCCGGGCACGCCCGCACGTACTCGGTCGACAGCCACACGCTCACCGGCCGCACGCCGCCGGCGAAGTACGACCCGGCCGGCGAGGCGATGAGCACGTACAGGTACTCCCTGGCCGGCCGCACGCCGAGGCTCGCCTCGGTGGAGATCATGTACGGCCGCAGGTACAGCGACTCCTCGCCGCCGGCCGCCGGGACCCACTCGCGGTCGACGTCGAGCAGCTCCCGCAGCGAGCCCAGGAACAGCTCGTCCGGCAGCTCCGGCATGGCCAGCCGGTGGGCCGACGCGCGGAACCGCGCCGCGTTGGCCTCCGGGCGGAACGTGGCCACGGAGCCGTCGGGCTGCCGGTACGCCTTGAGCCCCTCGAAGATCGCCTGGCCGTAGTGCAGCACCATGGCGGCGGGGTCGAGGGCGAAGCCGCCGTAGGGCCGCACCTGCGCGTCGTGCCAGCCCTGCTGCGGATTCCAGCGGATGGTGACCATGTGGTCGGTGAAGTGCTGGCCGAAGCTCGGCCTGGCCAGGATCTCCGCCCGCCGCTCCGGCGTGGCCGGCTGCGGGTTCGGCGTCCGGGAGAACGGCAACGCAGTCGTCATGGATGCACCGTAGTCCACCATCAGGATTCCGAAAGTCTTGTTCCCGCCTGTCGGCCTTCCGATCATTCCGGTCGGAACGCCCCCCTCGGCGGCGGGCGCGACCTACGATGCGGGCCGTGAGCCGTCAGACCGGTCCCGAGCGCACCCCTGAGCCCACGCTGCTGTCGCAGGACCTGCGCGCGGCCGCCCTGGCCGCGTTGACGCCGCTGGCGGTCGGCCTCCTCGTCCTGGACGGCTACCTCGCGCTGGACGTGTTCGGCGTGGTCCTGGCGGTGCTCGTCTCCGCCGGCGCCCTGGTCTGGTGGCGGCGCCGGCGCGGGCGGTGGTTCCCGCGCGAGCTGTCGACGGGCGGGCTGGTCGGTCTCGTGTTGCTCGTCGGCCTGCTCGCCATCCTCGCCTCGGCGATGCTGTAGGCCGCCGCTCTCCTGCCGCCGGGCTCTCCTGCCGCCAGTTCTCCTACCGCCGGGTCGCCTCACCCGGTCGTCCACCGCTGGCACGAGTCACTGACGGGCTGGCCACCGTTCAGGTCGGCTGACAACGCTGCCGTCGGCAACGCCTCCTCCGGCGACGGTGCCGTCGCGGGAGGCACGGCCGGTCCGTCCCCGGTCGGCGCGGCTACCGGTCTTCCTCGGCGACGCGATCGGTGGCCGCGGCATCGAAGTCGGCTGCGCCGTCCAAGGCAGCTGCGCCGTCCAAGGCAGCTACGCCCGCCAAGGCGGCCGCAGCGTCGAAGGCGGCGACGAGCCGCTTGGGCGCGGTGCGCCGCCACGCCTCGGTGAGCAGGTCCAGCAGCTCACCGGCGTCCGCCGCCCGGACGTCGACGGCGACCCAGCCGAACCGACCGACGTAGGCCGCGACCGAGTACACGTCCGGCTGGGCGCCGGTGAGCGCGGCCTGCTCGTCGAACCCGGTCTTCACACTGGCCGAGGTCAGGTCGGGGGCGGCCATCGCGAAGATTTTGCCGCGCACCCGGAACGTGGGTTTCCCCCACGTCTCGACCTCCTCGGCCCCTGGCAGCGACCGGGCATGGCCGCGGAACGCCTCGGGGTCCATCACCGCACCTCGGCGAGGTCGGGCAGGCTGGGCGTCGGCCACGTCGGATCGGGTCGGAAGTCGCACCAGGTCCCGTCGAACGGGAACCGCGCGGCCTCGGCCAGCGCGATCATCCGCTCACCCTCCGCGCGCAGGCGGTCGAGCTGGTCCGCGCTGAGCCGGCCCGCGGCGAGCGCCTCGGCGGCCTCGTCCTCGTCCTTCCACGTCCACCGCCGGTCCGGGCCCACGACCAGGTCCAGGACGCCGTCCATCCGGTCCACCCCGCCCCGCCAGCGGCCGAGCGGGATCTCCAGGTTCACGTACCAGTTCCGGAACGTCCCGTCCGGCTCGAAGAACCACCACACCGACGACCAGCACTCCTCGAAGACCAGGCGCAGGGTGGAGACGCGGCGCCACTGGTCGCGCACGTGGACGCGGCGGGTGGCGAACCGCTCGGCCAGCGGCACGTCGCGGATGCGCCGGCCGTCGGGCAGCCGGGTGCCCACGATCGCCGTCCCGGCGGGGACCCAGCAGACCAGTCCCCTGCCGTCGTCGACGACCACCCGGGCCGGGTGGATCTGCCCGGTGCTGCCGTCGGCCCGGCGGAACCGGTAGAGCAGCTCGTCGCCGGGCCGCCACCCCGGGCGGGAGTCAGCCGGTGCGGACATCGGGCACCAGCCCCTCCGGCAGCGTGGGCACCGGCCACGCGGGATCGGGTCGGAAGTCGCACCAGGTCCCGTCGAACGGGTACCGCGCGGCCTCGGCCAGCGCGATCATCCGCTCGCCCTCCGCGCGCAGCAGGCCCATCTGGGCCCGGCTCACCAGGCCCGCGTCGACGATCGCCTCGGCCTCGTCCTCGTCCTTCCACTCCCAGCGGCCGTCCGGCGCGACGGCGACGTCCAGTGCGCCGTCCACGCGCCGCACCCCGGTGGCGTCCCTGCCGAGCGGGATCTCCAGGTTCACGTACCAGTTCCGGAACGTCCCGTCCGGCTCGAAGAACCACCACACCGACGACCAGCGCTCCTCGAAGACCAGGCGCAGGGTGCCGCCGCCGAACCACTGGGAGCGCACCGCCCTGCGGGGCGTGGTGAACCGCTCGTGCAGCGGGACGTCCCGCTGCTGCTTGCCGTCGGGCAGGCGCATCGCCACGACCTCGGTCCCGCCCGGCACCCAGCACACGAGCTCCCGGCCGTCGTCGGCGACCACCCGGGCCGGGTGGATCGGGCCGAGCGGGTCGTCTAGCCGGGGCAGGCGGTAGAGCACCTCGTCCCCCGGCCGCCAGGTCGGGCCGCCGGCCGGCGTCGTCGTCTCCCGGCTCATCGCACGTGCGCCTGGACGAACGGCGGCTTCACGACCTCGCAGCGCAGGCGCCGGCCCCGCACGTCAAGGAGCACCTCGGCGCCGGGTTCGACGCCGGCACCGGCGTCGACGAGCGCGAGCGCGACGCCGGCGCCGAGGGTCGGGGAGAACGTCCCGGACGTGGTCACCCCGATCCGCTCGCCCTCCGCGTCGAGCACCGCCATGCCCGGGCGCGGCACGCCCCGCTCCAGCGCGCGCAGCCCGCGCAGGCGCCGCGCCGGCCCCTGCGCCTTCTCCGCTCGCAGGGCGTCCCGGCCCCAGAACACGGGCTTCTTCCAGCCCACGGCCCAGGTGGCGCCGGCCTGCACCGGGCTGATCTCCGGCGAGAGGTCCTGGCCGTGCAGGGGGTAGCCCATCTCGGTGCGCAGGGTGTCCCTCGCGCCGAGCCCGCAGGCCCGGCCGCCGTGGTCCCGCGCCGCCTGGAGCAGGGCCGCCCACAGCGCCGCCGCGTCCGCCCAGCGGGGCAGCAGCTCGTAGCCGTGCTCGCCGGTGTAGCCGGTGCGGCAGACCCGGACGGGCCGGCCGGCCCACTCGGCGTCGGCGAACGCCATGTAGTCCAGGTCCGCGGGTAGGCCCAGCGCCGCGAGCACGTCGGCGGAGCGCGGCCCCTGCACCGCGAGGACGCCGTACTCGGTGTGCAGGTTCGCCACGGTGATCCCGCTCGGCGCGGCCGCGGCGAGCAACTCGCACACCGCGGCGGTGTTGGCGGCGTTGGGCACGAGGAAGACCTCGTCGTCACCCACCAGGTAGGCGATCAGGTCGTCCACCACCCCGCCGGTCTCGGTGCAGCACAGCGTGTACTGCGCCTGCCCCTGCGAGATCCGGCGCAGGTCGTTGGTGAGACAGGCGTTGACGAACTCCGCGGCACCCGGCCCCGAGACCACGGCCTTGCCCAGGTGCGAGACGTCGAAGACGCCGACCGCCTCCCGGACAGCGGTGTGCTCGGCGACCACCCCGCCCCCGGCGTACTGGATCGGCATCTCCCAACCGCCGAACGGGGCGAAGGTGGCGCCCAGGTCCGCGTGGGAGGCGTGCAGGGGACTGTGCCGCAGGGCTGTCTCGCTCACGTCCGCCGACGCTACCGCCACCAACGGGTCATCAGGGCGCCGAGGGCGACACCGGAGGCCGCGATCGCCAACGTGGCCACGAGGTAGGGCGCGGGCGAGCTCATCGCGAGGATCACCGCCAGCCCCATGCCCAGGCAGGCCGAGCGCATCGGCCACGAGGGGCCGTCCAGCAGCACGAGCCGGGCGCCCGCGCTGGCGAAGGCGTAGTAGAAGAGCAGGCAGCACGCCGCGAGCTGGAGGGCGTGGGTGGGGCCGAGGGCGACGGCGAGCGCGGCCGCGACGCCGCCGCCCACCACGTCCAGCCGCCAGGGGCCGCCCGGCCCGGTGACGAGGCTGATCCGCAGCGGCACGTCGCGGCCCCTGATCACCGAGGACGCGCTGGCCCGGACCCCGGCGAGGGCCACGACGAGCATCGGCGCCATCGCCGCGACCGCGGCCAGCACGACCAGCGGCTCCAGCGCGGTGGCGTCGGCGGCGACCAGCAGGTCGCGCAGCGGCGCCGGGGAGATCGCCAGCCGGGCGGGCCCGAGCTGGCGCAGCAGGGCGGCGCCCACCACGAGTTGGGCCGCCAACGCGACCAGCACCACGAGCGGCAACGCGATCCGCAGCACCCGCTGCGGGAACCGGCCGGCCAGCGCCAGGGGCGAGGTCAGCCGCTCGAAGCCGGCGAAGTGGAAGAAGGCGACGGCCGCCGCAGCGGCCATCCCCCGCACGTCGTCCGCGCCGGGCTCGCCGGGCGGGGCCACCGGCGTCATGGCGGGGGGATCGATCGCGAAGGCGGTCACGACGACGAGGCCGAGCACCACCACCACGAGGAGCACGGGGAGCCGGCTCCACCGGCCCAGTCGCCGGCCGCTGGCGTTGAACGCGGTGCCCAGCGCGACCAACGCGACGGCCGCGACCGTGGGCTGGGCGGGCAGCAGGTAGTTGGCCAGCGCCCCCGCGATCGCGGCCGCCGCCGCGCACCGGCCGGCGAGCACCAGCGCGGCGGCCATGCGTCCCGGGACGGGGCCGAGCTGGTCGCGGATGTAGGCGTAGCTGCCGGCGGGCTCCGCGTGCCAGGCCGACGCGCCGGCGCTGCCGACGACGAAGCAGGTGGTGGCCAACGCGGTCAGCAGCAGCGCGGGCAGGTACCAGCGGCCGGCCAGCGCGGCGGCCGGGGCCGGTCCGAGGAACACGCCGGCGCCGAGCATCCCGGCCACGCCCAGCAGGACCGCGGTCGGCACGGTCCTCGGCGCGCGGGGCCGGTCGCCCCGGTTCGGGGTCCGGGGCGTGCCGCGGTCGCCGGCGGGGCTGCCCGGCCGGTCGGCGCCCCGGGCGGAAGCGATGCCCCGGACGGAAGCGGCACCGTGGCCGGGAGCGGAGCCGTGGCCGTCGGCGGAGGGCGGTGGCCCGTCCTCCCCCTCGGCGTGCTGGAGGTCGACGGAGTCCTGCTCTCTCACCCGCGGTCTCCCGGCGTGCGAACGGTCTGGGACGGGTGGCGGGGCGGGCACGCGTCCGCCGGCGGCGGGAACGCTCCCCCGCTCGTCGGACGCCCCGGGCGCCGCGCACCCGCGCGCCCGCTGTCCCCGGAAACCGCGATCAACGCGCCCCGGCCAACGACACGGTGACAGACACGAGTCCGCTTCGGAAACGCCCTGACGGCTGATATCGCCCACACGAGCATTAGCATGCGGCACATTCCTCACCGTCCGTAGCGCACCCTTGGCAACGGGCGGTGTCGTCCCGGATGGCGGTCCGCGTTCCCGAGGAGGCGACCCTGAGCGACATCCCGTTCCGCCGCTCGCTGCCGCCGGCCCGGCAGGCGGGCCCGGCACAACCAGAGGAGCAACCGTGACCTTGCCCAAGCTCGCCCTCACCGACAGCGACCCGGCCGGACTCGCCGTCGACGCCGTCGTCATCGGCACCGTCCAGGGAGCGGACGGGCTCGAGCTGGCGCCGGGTGCGGAGCCGATCGACGCCGCCTTCGACGGCGGCCTGCTGGAGCTGCTGCGGCTGGTCGGCGCCAGCGGTCGGGCCGACGAGGTCGTCAAGGTCCCCACCAGGGGCGCCGTGGCCGCCGACCTGCTCGTCGCGGTCGGCCTCGGCCGCGTGGCGGACGGCCAGCCCACCGCCGAGCAGGTCCGCCGGGCCTCGGGCGCGGCCGCGCGGGCGCTGACCGGCACCGCCAAGGCCGTCAGCACGCTGTCCGCGATCGACCTGTCCGCGGCCGCCGAGGGCAGCCTGCTCGGCGCCTACTCCTTCACCAGCTACAAGTCGGAGAAGGGCGAGGCCGCGCTCGGCCGGGTCGAGCTGGTGACACCGGCCGAGGGCGCCGGGCGGGCGCACAAGGCCGCGGTCAAGACCGCCACCCTGGTGGCCGAGGCGGTGTGCGTCGCCCGCGACTTCATCAACACCGCGCCGAACGACCTGTACCCGGCCTCGTTCGCCGAGCGCGCCGCCGAGCTGGGCCGCGACGCCGGCCTGGAGGTGGAGGTGCTCGACGAGAAGGCCCTGCGCAAGGGCGGCTTCGGCGGCGTCCTCGGCGTCGGCGTCGGCTCCGCCCGCCCGCCGCGCCTGGTCCGGATGACCTACCGGTCGGCCAAGGCGAAGAAGAAGGTCGCCCTGGTGGGCAAGGGCATCACCTTCGACACCGGCGGCATCTCGATCAAGCCGGCCGCCAACATGGACGAGATGACCTCGGACATGTCCGGCGCGGCCGTCATGGTCGCGGCCGTGGTGCTCGCGGCGAAGCTGAAGCTGCCGCTGGAGGTCGTGGCCACGGTCCCGATGGCGGAGAACATGCCCTCCGGCACCGCCTACCGTCCGGGCGACGTGCTGACGATGTACGGCGGCAAGACCGTCGAGGTGCTCAACACCGACGCCGAGGGCCGGCTCATCCTGTCCGACGCGATCGTGCGGGCCTGCGAGGACGGGCCCGACTACCTGATCGAGACCTCCACGCTGACCGGCGCCGCGCTGGTCGCGCTGGGCAAGCGGACCGCCGGCGTCATGGGCTCGGACGAGTTCCGGGACCGCGTGGCCCGGCTGGGCACCGAGACCGGTGAGAGCGCATGGGCCATGCCGCTGCCGGAGGAGCTGCGGGCCGACCTGGACTCGAAGCTGGCCGACATCGCCAACGTCACCGGGCACCGCTGGGGCGGCATGCTCTCGGCGGGCCTGTTCCTGCGCGAGTTCGTGGCCGAGGGCGTCCAGTGGGCGCACATCGACGTCGCCGGCCCCGCCTACAACGCCGGCGGCCCCTACGGCTACACGCCGAAGGGCGGCACCGGCGCGCCGGTGCGCACCGTCGCCGCGGTGCTCGCGGACATCGCCGCGAACGGCTGACCACCAGTGACGCCTTGGTCCCCGCGCCCCGGTGCGGGGACCAAGGCGTTTCCCGATCGCTTTCCGCTCCGCCATCCCATCCCGACGAGAGGCACATCGCGGCATGGAGACGTCCGCCCTGGCCAACCTTCCCCGGCCGCCCTACTACGCGGTGATCTTCAGCTCCCGGCGCACCGCCGTCGACGACGGGTACCAGGAGACGGCGCGACGCATGCTGGAGCTGGCCGCGCGGCAGCCGGGCTACCTCGGGGTGGAGCACGCCCGCGACGCCGAGCTCGGGATCACCGTGTCGTACTGGCGGGACGAGGAGTCCATCCGGAACTGGCGCCGCGACGTGGAGCACATCGCCGCGCAGGACCGCGGGCGCTCGCAGTGGTACGAGGCGTACGAGGTGCGCGTCGCGAAGGTCGAGCGCTCCTACGGCTTCCAGAGCTGAGCCGCTGAGTCGACCGCGTCGCGTGCCGGGTGCGTCGCGGGACGCGCCCGGCACGGGATCACCAGGCGGCGCAACGGCCCTCGGGTCCCTCAGCCGGACGCGTGACATCAGAAGCGGGCGAATCCGGTTGGCACAGCGGCGTTTTCGCGATGGGCGAACATCACGCCGTGGTGATCATCCGTGACTGTTCGCGATGACCGGTTGAATCGGGGCCACTCGGCCGTCCGGCCGTCGAGTCGATCCGACATCCGTCCTGCGGCCCGAACCAACCAGCGGAGCGGGCGCTAGTCCGTCCGCCGCGCCCGCTGCCGCGCGGTGTAGTCGCGCATCCGTTGCGGATAGCCGACTTTCTGCACGTCGTAGAGCGGAATCGCCAACTTGCGCGCCCACTTGGCCGCCGCCTCCGGCCCGGCGACCCGCCGACGGGTCCACTCGCCGTCGTGTGCGATCAACACCACGGTGGTCTCCGTCACGGTCGTGCGCGGCTCCACGTACGCCTCCACGCCGCGCCGCGACCTCGCCCACTCGGTGAGGTGGGTGATGTCCGCGTCAGTGGCGCCACGCGCCGGAGCGGATCCACGACTCCGGCGGAACCGGTCGAACAAGCCCATCTCGCCCCCTACACCCCTGCCGGTCCTCACGCGATCGTGCCAGTTCACCCGGTTCGGTGGGGGTGATATCCCGACATACGCGACAGCGCGTCGGGTGATCTTGCCAGGGGGCGCGCCGAGCGCACGGAGGAGGTCACCCCGACGCCCCGTCAACCGTCCGTCAACCGACGGTCAACCGTCCGTCGAACAGTGGCCGGAGCGCGCCGGCGATCCGCCCGACATGCGCCAACCCGCGTCGCCGACGCTGCCGAACAGGTGACAAGATGGCGGGTGCCGCGCGCCCACCCGCGCGAAGGCACGCCAGACCTGAATAGCCAATGTTGCCTGTCGAGGAGATCCCGTGACCGACACCTCCGCCGACCTCGTGATCCTCGGCGGCGGCTCGGGCGGCTACGCCTGCGCCCTTCGCGCGGCACAGCTCGGCCTGTCCGTCGTCCTGGTGGAGAAGGACAAGCTCGGGGGCACCTGCCTGCACCGCGGGTGCATCCCGACCAAGGCTCTGCTGCACGCGGCGGAGGTCGCCGACTCGGCCCGCGAGGGCGACCAGTTCGGTGTGAAGTCCTCCCTGGAGGGCATCGACATCGCCGGGGTGAACTCCTACAAGGACGGCGTCGTCGGCCGGCTCCACAAGGGCCTGCAGGGCCTGGTGAAGTCCAGGGGCATCACCTACGTCGAGGGCACCGGCCGGTTCGTCGGGCCGAACGCCGTCGAGGTCAACGGGCAGCGCTACACCGGCCGCAACGTCGTGCTGGCCACCGGCTCCTACTCGCGCAGCCTGCCGGGTCTGGAGATCGGCGGCCGGATCGTCACCAGCGACCAGGCCCTGAACCTGGACTTCGTCCCGGAGCGGGTCGTGGTGCTGGGCGGCGGCGTGATCGGCGTCGAGTTCGCCAGCGTGTGGCGTTCCTTCGGCGCCGACGTGACCATCGTCGAGGCCCTGCCCCGCCTGGTCCCCGCGGAGGACGAGTTCAGCTCCAAGCAGCTGGAGCGGGCCTTCCGCAAGCGCGGCATCAAGTTCAAGACCGGCGTCCGGTTCACCGGCGCCACCCAGTCCGGCGCGGGCGTCACGGTCAGCCTGGAGTCGGGCGAGCAGCTGGAGGCCGACCTGCTGCTGGTCGCCGTCGGCCGCGGCCCGAACAGCGCCGGTCACGGCTACGAGGAGGCCGGCGTCCGCATGGAGCGCGGCTTCGTCCTCACCGACGAGCGGCTGCGCACCAACCTGCCGAACGTCTTCGCGGTCGGCGACCTGGTCCCCGGCCTGCAGCTCGCGCACCGCGGCTTCCAGCAGGGCATCTTCCTCGCCGAGGAGATCGCCGGGCTGAACCCGAGGCCGGTCGACGAGAGCGGCATCCCGCGGGTGACCTACTGCGAGCCGGAGGTCGCCTCCGTCGGGCTGACCGAGGCCCAGGCCAAGGAGCGGTACGGCGAGGTCCAGACCGTCACCTACGACCTGGCCGGCAACGGCAAGAGCCAGATCCTCAAGACCGCCGGCGCGATCAAGCTGGTGAAGGCCGCTGACGGCCCGGTGGTCGGCGTGCACATGGTCGGCGCCCGGGTCGGCGAGCTGATCGGCGAGGCCCAGCTGATCTACAACTGGGAGGCCACCGCCGACGACGTCGCCCCGCTGGTGCACGCGCACCCCACCCAGAACGAAGCCCTCGGCGAGGCCCACCTCGCCCTGGCCGGCAAGCCGCTGCACGCGCACGGCTGAGCCAGGCCAGCGCGAGACCAGCCAAGCCAGCACGAAGCACGAGGAGTCAGCGAAAGATGGCCTTCTCCGTCCAGATGCCGGCGCTCGGTGAGAGCGTCACGGAGGGCACGGTCACCCGGTGGCTGAAGCAGGTCGGCGACCGGGTCGAGGTGGACGAGCCGTTGCTCGAAGTCTCGACCGACAAGGTGGACACCGAGATCCCGTCCCCGGCCGCCGGTGTGCTGCAGCGCATCGTCGTCAACGAGGACGAGACCGTCGAGGTCGGCGCCGAGCTCGCGGTGATCGGTGAGGAGGGCGAGGCGGCCGCCGAGCCCGCCCCCTCGGCCCCCGCGGCCCCGGCGGCCCCCGCCCCGGCCGAGCAGCCCGCCGCCCCGGCGGCGCCCGCCCAGTCCGCCCCCGCCGAGCAGCCGGCCGCCCCGGCCGCCGCGCCCGCCGGCGCGGCCCAGGGCTCCCCGGTGACCATGCCCGCGCTCGGTGAGAGCGTCACCGAGGGCACCGTGACCCGGTGGCTCAAGCAGGTCGGCGACACCGTCGAGGTGGACGAGCCGCTGCTGGAGGTCTCCACCGACAAGGTGGACACCGAGATCCCGTCGCCGGTCGCCGGCACCCTGCTGGAGATCAAGGTCGGCGAGGACCAGACCGTCGAGGTCGGCGCCGAGCTGGCCATCGTGGGTCAGCCGGGCGCCGCGGCGTCCGCTCCGGCCGCTCCGGCTCCGGCTCCGGCCCAGCAGCCCGCCGCCCCGGCGGCTGCGGCTCCGGCGCCCGCGCCGGCCCCGCAGCCCGCTCCGGCTCCCGCCCCGCAGCCGGCGGCGCCGGCCGCCCCTGCCCAGCCCGCTCCGGCCGCCCCGGCTCCCGCCGCGCCGGCCGAGCCCCAGGGCGAGGGTGGCGCCCCGTACGTGACGCCGCTGGTGCGCAAGCTGGCCGCCGAGCACGGGGTCGACCTCAACGCGATCACCGGCACCGGTGTGGGCGGCCGCATCCGCAAGCAGGACGTGCTGGCCGCGGTCGAGGCCGCGAAGGCCAAGGCCGCCGCTCCGGCGGCGGCGCCGGCTCCGGCCGCCGCTCCGCGCGCCGCCGCCCCGGCCCAGCCGTCGGCCGAGGCCCAGCCGTCGGCCGAGGCCCAGCCGTCGGCCGAGGCCCAGGCGCTGCGGGGCCGCACCGAGAAGCTGCCCCGACTGCGGCAGATCGTCGCCCAGCGCACCCGTGAGTCGCTGGCGGTGTCGGCCCAGCTCACCCAGGTGTTCGAGGTCGACGTCACCAGGATCGCCCGGCTGCGGGCGCGGGCGAAGGCCGCGTTCGAGGCCCGCGAGGGCGTGAAGCTGACCTTCCTGCCGTTCTTCGCGAAGGCGGCCGTCGAGGCGCTCAAGCAGCACCCGAAGCTGAACGCCTCGATCAACGAGGAGGCCAAGGAGGTCACGTACCACGGCGCCGAGCACCTGGGCATCGCGATCGACACCGAGCGCGGCCTGCTCAACGCGGTGATCCACAACGCCGGTGACCTCAACCTGGCCGGCCTGGCGCACAAGATCGCCGACCTGGCCGCCCGCACCAGGGCGAACAAGGTGACCCCGGACGAGCTGGCCGGCGGCACCTTCTCGCTGACCAACCTCGGCAGCAACGGCGCGCTGTTCGACACCCCGATCATCGTCCAGCCGCAGGTCGGCATCCTGGGCGTCGGCGTGGTGAAGAAGCGCCCGGTCGTGGTGACCGACGAGAACGGCGACGACACCATCGCGGTCCGCTCGATGATGTACCTGGCGCTGACCTACGACCACCGCCTGGTCGACGGCGCCGACGCCGGCCGGTTCCTCACCACCATCAAGAACCGCCTGGAGGAGGGCGCGTTCGAGGCCGACCTCGGTCTCTGACGCCGATCCGACACCGGAAGGCCCCCGCCGCGCACCGCGGCGGGGGCCTTCGGGCTTCTGTCGACCTTCCGTCGGCGCCGTTCCGCAGTCCCCGCTTTCGCGGCGCTCACGGTGGCGCAGAACCCCTCAGGATCGCACCGTTGTCCCACCCTCGCCGGGGCGTGCACCTGCCGGGTGACCAGGTTGTCCACAACCCCCGTCGTTGTCCACAGCCTGCGGTGATCGGCTTGGGGGCGGTGTCCGGCGGCGATAGGCTGGAGCAGGGCTCGCCCCCCAGGGCGGGTGGGGGCTGTCCGGCGATGCGGACGGTGAACGGCGACCGAGGGTGCCGGAGCGGCCGGCTCGGGATGGTGATCACACCCCGATGGGGTCGCGCTCGGTGCCGCCCTCGGCCACGATCGGCGTCATGCGCGTCGTGGTCGCCGGCTCATCCGGCCTGATCGGCACCGCCCTGGTCCCCGCCCTGCGCGCGGCCGGGCACGAGGTGGTGCGGCTGGTGCGCCGACGGGCGACCGCGCCGGACGAGCGGAGCTGGGACCCGCCGGCCGGGGAGCTCCAGCCCGGCGCGCTCGACGGCGTCGACGCCGTGGTCAACCTCTGCGGCGCGCGCCTCGGCGACGAGCGCTGGTCGGCGGCCCGCAAGCAGCTCCTGGTCGACACCCGGATCGTGCCCACCGAGGTGCTCGCCGGCGCTGTGGTCGAGCACGGGGTTCCGGTGCTGGTCAACGCCTCGGCCGCCGGCTACTACGGCGACACCCGGGACGAGGTCGTCACCGAGGCCGCCGCCGGGGGCCTCGGGTTCCTGGCCGAGCTGTGCCAGCGCTGGGAGGACGCGACCTCCCCGGCGGTCGAGGCCGGGGTCCGGGTCGCCCGGCTGCGCACCGGCGTCGTGCTGTCGCCCTCGGGCGGTCTGCTCGGGCGGCTGCGCCCCCTGTTCTCCGCGTTCCTCGGCGCCCGGCTCGGCGACGGCCGGCAGTACCTGTCGTGGATCTCGCTGGACGACGCGCTCGGCGCGGTCCAGCACGTGCTGGGCCACGACTCCCTGGCCGGGCCGGTGAACCTCACGGCCCCGGCGCCCGTCACCAACGCCGAGTTCACCCACGCGCTGGGCGACGCGCTCGGCCGTCCCGCGCCGTGGGTGGTTCCGGGGTTCGCGCTGCGCGCCGCGCTCGGCGAGGTGGCGGAGACCCTGCTCACCGGGCAGCGCGTGGTCCCCGCCGCCCTGGAGCGCCACGGCTACGCGTTCCTGCACCCCTCGGTGGGCGCGGCGCTGCGCGCCTGCCTCCCCCGGGAGTGAACCCGCGGCCCCCGCGGCGTCCCATCCGGCGGTCTGTCCTGGTCACGTCCCTTGGCAGGGGCCGTCGACGGCGGCGTAGTGTCGGCGTCCGTGAGCCGTCCTGACATCTCCTGCCGCCTGTCGACCGACCCGGTCGAGGTGCGGCATCTCGGCACGATCGACTACGTGGCGGCCTGGGACCTGCAGCGCGAGCTCAACCAGGCCCGCGCCGAGTCCCGGGGCCCGGACACGCTGCTGCTGCTGGAGCACTTCTCGGTCTACACGGCGGGCAAGCGCACCCGCCCGGAGGACCGGCCCGACGACGGCACGCCGGTGGTCGACGTCGACCGCGGCGGCAGGATCACCTGGCACGGTCCGGGGCAGCTCGTCGGCTACCCGATCGTCGGGCTGGCCGAGCCGGTCGACGTCGTGGACTACGTCCGCCGGCTGGAGCAGGGGCTGATCGCCGCCTGCGACGAGCTGGGCGTGGTCGGCGCCGGTCGGGTCGAGGGCCGCAGCGGCGTCTGGCTGCCCGCCGACGACCGCCGGCCGGAGCGCAAGGTGGCCGCCATCGGGGTGCGCGTGCAGCGCGGCGTGACGATGCACGGCTTCGCGATCAACTGCGACCCCGACATGGCGGCGTGGGGCCACATCGTCCCGTGCGGCATCCGGGACGCGGGTGTGGCGTCGCTGTCGGACGAGCTCGGGCGGGACGTGACCGTCGCCGAGGTGCTGCCGGTCGCGGAGCGCGCCGTCCTCGCCGCGCTGGAGGGCGAGCTGCCGGTCACCGACCGGGACCTGCGGCGCGACCAGCCGGCGGCCCCGGGCGTCACCTTCGCCCTCGCCCAATGAGCCGAGCCCGCTGACAGCCCGAACCCGCTGACAGCCGAACTCGGCCCCTCCGGGCTCCCGCGGGCGGGACCACGGACGGGAACACCGGTCAGAACACCGAAAGGCGCGTTCGGAGAACCCGAACGCGCCTTTCGCGTTCCGCCGGCGGTCGACGCCGGACGTCCCGTCTCAGCCGAGCTGGGGGGCGACCTCGGCGGCGATCAGCTCGACGTGGTCCAGGTCGGACAGGTCGAGCACCTGGAGGTACACCCGCTGGAGGCCGGTGCGCTCCCGGTAGGAGCCGAGCTTGTCGGCCACCTCGGCCGGAGTGCCGCACAACCCGTTGAGGCGCAACTCCTCCACCTCCCGCCCGATGGCCCCGGCGCGCCGCGCCACCTCGGCCTCGTCCCTGCCGACGCAGACGACCAGCGCGGCGGACCGGGTGATCTCGGTGGCGTCCCTGCCGATCTCGGCGCAGGCCGCCGTCACCCGGTCGAACTGGGTCACCGCGGTCTCGACGTCCACGAACGGCAGGTTGAACTCGTCGGCGAACCGCGCGGCCAGGGCGGGGGTCCGCTTCGCCCCGAGCCCGCCGACGAGCACCGGGGGCCGCGGCCGCTGCGCGGGCTTGGGCAGCGCGGGCGCGTCCACCAGCTCGTAGTGCCGGCCGCGGAAGGTGTAGGTCTGCCCGACCGGGGTCGCCCACAGGCCGGTGATGATCTCCAGCTGCTCCGCGTAGCGGTCGAACCGCTCCCGCGTCGCGGGGAACGGGATGCCGTAGGCGGTGTGCTCCTCGGTGTACCAGCCGGCGCCGAGGCCGAACTCGACGCGGCCGCCGGACATCTGGTCCACCTGGGCGACGGTGACGGCCAGCGGGCCGGGGTACCGGAAGGTCGCGGCGGTCATCAGGGTGCCCAGCCGCAGCCGGGTGGTCTCCCTGGCGAGGCCGGCGAGGGTGGTCCAGGCGTCGGTGGGGCCTGGCTCCCCGGTCACCGAGCCCATCTTCAGGTAGTGGTCCGACCGGAAGAAGGCGTCGTACCCGGCGTCCTCGGCGCACCGCGCCACACGCAGCAGGTCCTCGTACGTCGCCCCCTGCTGGGGCTCGGTGAAGATCCGGAACTTCAACGCTTCAGTCACGTGGGCCAAGGCTATGTGCCCGTCCGGCCCGCCGCCGTCCGGACCCGCTTCCCGGGTGTCGACCTGTCGGGGCGCGGGTGTCGTGGGCGGTCTCCGGGAAGCGGCGGGAGACAGCGGGGAACCGGGAGGCAGGGAGGGCGCCGGGAGAGACCGGGAGACGCCGGCGCGCCGCGCTCAGCGTCGGCGCAGCCCCTCCAGGACGTACTCCACGCAGCGCTCGACGTCGATCTTGGCGGAGTGCGGCTCCGGCGAGTCGGCGATCGTCGTGGCGCCGGCGGAGAGCGCGCCGAACACCACCCTGGCCAGGGCGTCGACCGGCAGGTCGGCGAGCTCGCCGGTCTCGACGAGGCCGGCGATCGCCTGCCGCACGACGCCGAAGGTGAACCGCTCGTCGGCCTCGCGGGAGCGGTTCCTGCCCATCACCGCGGGCGCCTCGTGGACCACGATCCGCTGGTAGGCGGGTTCGAGGCAGACCTCCAGGAAGGCGCGCAGCCCGGCCTTCGCCGTCTCCCACGGGCTGCCGGCCTCGCCCATGGCCCGGCCGAGCCGGGCGACGACGTCGGTCTCCACCGCCTCGAAGGCGGCCTCGAACAACGCCTGCTTGCCGCCGAAGTGGTGGTACAGCGCGCCCTTGGTGACCCGCGCCCTGCGCGCGACCTCGTCCAGCGCGGCGCCGGCGTAACCCCGCTCGGTGAACAGCTCGACCGCGCTGTCGACCAGGGCTCTTCGGGTCGGCTCCGCGTGGTCGAGCCGCCGCGACCGCACTGTCACCACGATCACAACAGTACGACATACCGCCGGTACGTACCGCTGGTACGTTCACGGCATCGGTCCGTACCGGCGGTATGTCCCGATCTCGGGCGCCACCCGCCGGTCGGGAGGAGGCAGCGATGAGCTGGAGCGACTTCTACCGCCGGCGCAACGCCACGCTGGCCGCCCTCGACTGGTCGGCCCGGCACCCCGGCCAGCCCCTCCCCCTCGCCGACCTGCCCGAGGTCGCCGCCGGCTTCCCCACCCGCGCGGAGGTGGTGCGCGCCCTGCACTGCCGGTGGCTGCTGCTCCTCGCGCCCCGGGTGGAGCTCGCGCTGGACGAGGCCGCCCGCCACCCGGACGCCGACCGGGTGAGCGTCGTCGCCACCGCCTGGCGGCGCCTGGCCCGCCGGGAACGGGCCCTGCGCCAGGCGCTGGACGTCCACGAGCCCCTGGAGGGCGAGGCGCTGCGCACGGCCTTCGCCGCCGAGCACCGGTTGCTCGCCCTGGCCGCCGGCCTCGCCGAGCCGGACGAGCCGGACGAGGAGATCGCGCGGATCGGCGCGCGGTTCCTGACCCTCCTCAGAGCGGCGCCCGCCGAGCAGCCCCGACGTCGCACCACCGTGGGTGCGTTGCTCCGCCGGCTCGTCTCCATCGACTGAACCTCACCCGACGAAGGGCTGGCCACGCTCCCCTACCGGACGGTAGGTGTTGGTCATGGCCTCATGGACCGCCCAGGACATCCCCGACCTGTCCGGCCGCGCCGCGCTCGTCACCGGCGCCAACTCGGGCCTCGGCCTGGAGACCGCGGCCCGGCTGGCCGAGCACGGCGCCCTGGTCCTCATGGCCTGCCGGTCGCCGGAACGCGGCCGCGCCGCGCTGGAGCGGGTGGGCCGGCACGGGGACGCCGAGCTCGTCACGCTGGACCTGGCCGACCTCGCCTCGGTCCGGCGGGCCGCCGACGAGGTGCGGGACCGCACCGACGGCGTCCTGGACCTGCTCGTCAACAACGCCGGCGTGATGGCCACGCCGCGTCGCGTCACCGCCGACGGCCACGAACTCCAGTTCGGCACCAACCACCTCGGCCACGCGGCGCTGACCTGGCTGCTCGGCCCGGCGCTCGCGGCCGCCGCCGCGCCGCGCGTCGTCACCGTGTCGAGCCTGGCGCACCGCCTGGGCGGCCTCGACGTGACCGACCCGGACTTCCAGCGCCGCCCCTACCTGTCCCCGCGCGCCTACGGCCAGTCGAAGCTGGCCAACCTGCTGTTCGCCCTCGAACTCGACCGCAGGGCGCGCGCCGCCGGCCTCCCCCTGCTCAGCGTCGCCGCGCACCCCGGGATCAGCGACACCGAACTGGCGCCGAACATGGCCCGCTCGCGCCGCAGCAGCGTGGTCGCGGCCTCCGGCCGGGTGGTCAACCGGCTGTTCTCCCAGACCGCGGACCAGGGCGCGCTCCCCCAGCTCTACGCCGCCACCGCGCCCGACGTGCGCGGCGGCGAGTACTACGGACCCGACGGGTTCGCCGAGTTCCGGGGCGCGCCGACCCGCGTTCGCCCCAGTCGCGCGGCCCGCGACGCCGCCCTCGCCGCCCGCCTGTGGACGCGGACGGCGGAGCTGACCGGCGTCGAGCCGTTCCCCGCGTGACGCGGATCTCCCCCTGGCCGACCTCGCCGCAGGTCGCGGGGGTCGAAGGGGTGCCGGCCGGGGCGTAGGGTGAACCGGTGACCGTCGCACCCGAGGGGCGCAAGCTGCTGCGGCTGGAGGTTCGCAACAGCCAGACGCCGATCGAGAAGAAGCCGCCGTGGATCAAGACCCGGGCCAAGATGGGGCCGGAGTACCGCGAGCTGAAGGGCTTGGTGCGCCGGGAGGGCCTGCACACCGTCTGCGAGGAGGCCGGCTGCCCCAACATCTACGAGTGTTGGGAGGACCGGGAGGCCACCTTCCTCATCGGCGGCGAGCAGTGCACCCGACGCTGTGACTTCTGCCAGATCGACACCGGCAAGCCGGCCGACTTCGACCGGGACGAGCCCCGGCGCGTCGCCGAGTCCGTGCAGGCCATGGGCCTGCGCTACTCCACCGTCACCGGGGTGGCGCGCGACGACCTGCCCGACGGCGGCGCCTGGCTGTACGCCGAGACCGTCCGCCAGATCCACGCGCTCAACCCGGGCACCGGCGTGGAGCTGCTGATCCCCGACTTCAACGCCGAGCCCGACCAGCTCGCCGAGGTCTTCGGCTCGCGGCCCGAGGTGCTGGCGCACAACCTGGAGACGGTGCCGCGGATCTTCAAGCGGATCCGGCCGGCGTTCCGCTACGAGCGGTCGCTGGAGGTCATCACGAAGGCCCGCGAGGCCGGCCTGGTGACCAAGTCGAACCTCATCCTCGGCATGGGCGAGACGCCCGAGGAGGTCACGACCGCGCTCCAGGACCTCTTCGACGCCGGCTGCGAGATCATCACGATCACCCAGTACCTGCGGCCCAGCCTGCGGCACCACCCGATCGACCGGTGGGTCAAGCCGGAGGAGTTCCTGGAGCACAAGGCGACTGCCGAGCGCATCGGCTTCCCCGGCGTGATGGCCGGCCCGCTGGTGCGGTCCTCCTACCGCGCCGGCCGGCTCTACGCCCAGACGGTGCAGGCCCGCGGCGAGGAGCTGCCGGAGAACCTGCGGCACCTGGCCGAGGCCGGCCCGTCGTCCCAGGAGATCGGCGCCCTGCTGGCCCGCTGACTCCCCAACGCGAAGAACGAGAGGTGGGGCCGTTCCGTCCGGAACGGCCCCACCTCTCTGTTTCCGGGTTCAGGAGCAGGCGCTCTCGGACGTCATGCCTTTCAGGCCGAGCCCCATCTCGAAAACGAGCGGGCCGTCCGGAAAAGTGAAGTCATACTCTGCCTTCGGATTGCCCGGCACCCCAGCCGTGTAGATGTAGTCGAACTGGGGGTGTCGGGTGAGGTCAGGGTAGGCGTCCTGGACGTCGGAGAACCGGGAACCTTGCCAGATCTCCTGGGGAGTGCGCATTTTGGACGTGGCCGGAATGGACCAGACACCGAACTTCGGCGAGATGATCACGCCCGAGCGGTTCGGGTGCGTCCCCTCACTCCGAACGATGCTGTAGATGACGCAGGTGTCGCCGAACGGCCTCTTGTTCTCGAGCAGGCCGGTGGCAACCGCGTCCTGCTCGGACATGCCCAGCTTCAACGTCTTGTACCCGTCCGGGCCGAGGATGCGGGGCTGCGCGGCCGGCGCGGCGGACGGCCCCGCCGCGAGCGCGGGAGCGCCCGCCAACGCGACCCCCAGAACCGCAGCGAGCAGCGGGACCAGAGCTCTCGACACAATCCTTCCCACAGAAATCCCCCTCGTAGTGGAAGCAGGCGTCGTACCTCCACAGGTGACGCCGGGTGTTGCACGGGGAAAGCCGGAAGCGGGTTGTCACCGCGATCCTGTTTCACTCTTTCGGAGCAGCTCAGAGGACAATCAGAACGCGCGGGACAGAGCACGCAGCAAGGACATATGCGCACCACAAAGGCTCTTTGCCCGTTCAGGACGACGCACTGGTGATCGTCATCCGGTCGCGCCGGGGGGCGGCGCCCCGACCCGGGCCGCACGGCGTCGACGGACACCGTGCGTCGGGGGAGTTACCTGGTCGGGGGCGAAGCGGCCACCCGGTCGCCGTATCCTGACAACCATGGCCCCCAAGCAGGACAAGGCGGCGGCGAAGGAAGCGGCGCGCGCCCGCAAGCAGGCGTCCCGTGAGCGTCGCCAGCAGATCTTCGAGGCGTTCCGGATGCAGCGCCGCGAGGACAAGGCGCTCGTGCCGTGGATGCTCGTCGCGCTCCTCGGTGTCGCGGCCGTAGTGTTCGGGCTGGGCTGGATCTGGGGCCTGCAGTGGGTCTTCCTGCCGGTCGGCCTGGCCTTCGGCGCGCTGGCCGCGGTGATCGTGTTCGGCCGGCGCGTGCAGCGCAACGTCTACGCCAAGGCGGAGGGCCAGCCCGGGGCCGCCGCGTGGGCGTTGGAGAACATGAAGGGCCGCTGGCGGGTGACCACCGCGGTGGCGGCCACCACGCAGCTCGACACCGTGCACCGCGTGATCGGCCGCCCGGGTGTCGTGCTGGTCGCCGAGGGGTCGGCCCACCGCACCAAGGCGTTGCTGGCACAGGAGAAGAAGCGCATCTCCCGGCTGGTCGGCGACACCCCGATCTACGACGTGATGGTCGGCAACGAGCAGGGCCAGGTGCCGCTGAGCAAGCTCCAGTCGCACCTGGCGAGGCTGCCGCGCAACATCACCGGCGCGCAGATGGACAGCCTGGAGAACCGGCTCGCCGCGCTGCGCAGCAAGGGCGTCGGGATGCCAAAGGGCCCGCTGCCGCAGGGCGCGAAGATGCGCAGCGTCCAGCGGGCGATCCGCCGGCGCTGACCGTGACCGCCGTCGACAGCGCGTTAGCGGCGCGCGTGGCCGTCGCCAACCTGGCGAGCGCGGCCCGCTCTCGACGGCGGGTTCCCGCCGGGCCGCTCGTCGGACTGCTGCACGAGGAGCCGGTCGAGTACCTCTCCTACGTGACCGCCGCCCGTCCGGGCGTCCCGGTCCCGACCGAGGCCGTCCCAGGCGCGCTGCGCGTGCTCAGGGCGGCCTTCGCCGTGGAGGGGAGACGGCCGCGGGCCGAGCTGGTCGACGAGGCCAACCCCGGGCTCGTCGCCGCGGTGCGCGCGGCCGGGTTCGCCGAGGACGACCGCTTCCCGCTCCTCGTCCTCGACCCCGCCGACCTCGGCGTGCCCGCCGTCCCGCCCGGGGTCGAGGTGGCCCAGGTCGGCACCCTGGACGAGGCGCGGCGGGCGAAGAAGATCTCCGACGCCGCGTTCGGGCTGCCCGGGTCCGCGGCGAAGCCGCCGGGCGACCCGTACGACGGCGGCGCGGTCGTGGCCCTCCTGGGCGGCGTGCCGGTCGCGACGGCGGAGTGGACCGCCATCGCCGGGGGCGTCACCGAGATCGCGGGAGTGGCCACGGTGGCCGAGCACCGACGCCAGGGCCTGGGCTCGGTGGTGACGGCACACGCCGTCCTGGCGGCCGCACGCGCGGGCGCGGACCTGTGCTGGCTCACCGCCGCCGACGACGCGGCGAGCCGCGTCTACCAGCGCATCGGCTTCCGGCGGGCCGCCACCGCCGTGCACCTGACCGACGCGACGGCCTAACGCGTGCGCAGCACCACGGTCCGCAGCGCCTTGTCGTGCAGGCCGCGGCCGTCCTTGTCGTAGACCACGGGTGGGATGACCAGGCACGTCAGCACGGCGCGGAGCACGGCCGCCCCGATCGGGGGGCGAGCGCGGTTGTCCAGCCGGGCCACACGCAGGCCCACGATCGCCTTGCCGACGGTGCGGCCGGTGAGCGCCACCGCCAGCGCCACGTAGACGGCGAACAACGCCAGCGCCGACGTGGCCGGGTTCTGGGTGAGGAACTCGGCGACCAGCGCGCACGGCACCCAGTCGATGACCAGCGCGGCCGCGCGCCGTCCCCACCCGGCCACCGCGTCCGGCCCGTCCTGCGGCAGTCCCAGCCGCTCGCCGCGCCAGCGCTGCTGCTCGTCCGCCTCGGGCTCCCGCGCGGCGCCCGGTCCGGACAGCCAGCTCCCCGTCCACCTGTTCGCCACGGCACCAGGGTAGGCGGCCGGCGTCGCCAGCCCCCGAGCAGGTGATACAGCCCGCCCGGGTGGGCGACCGTTAACACCGGTGAAACATCGGGGTGATGGTCGGGCAACACCCCTTCCCTAGCGTCACCCCTGAGCCGGTCGCGAGCCCGCACCGGCCTGGCGACCGAGTGCGTGAGGAGCCAACGAGGGTGTTCACCAATCCCGACGAGGTCGTGCGCTTCATCACCGACGAGGGTGTGAAGTTCGTCGACGTCCGGTTCAGTGACCTGCCGGGCATCATGCAGCACTTCACGGTGCCGGCCGAAACGTTCGACGCGGACATGATCGCCGAGGGCCTGGCCTTCGACGGCTCGTCGGTGCGTGGCTTCCAGTCGATCCACGAGTCGGACATGCTGCTGCTGCCCGACCTGGCGACCGCGCGGATCGACCCCTTCCGCGTCGAGAAGACGCTCATCGTCAACTTCTTCGTGCACGACCCGTTCACCCGCGAGCCGTACAGCCGGGACCCGCGCAACATCGCGCGCAAGGCGGAGCAGTACATCGCCGAGTCCGGCATCGCCGACCTGGCCTACTTCGCCCCCGAGGCGGAGTTCTACCTCTTCGACTCGGTGCGCTTCGACAGCACCGAGAACGCCTCCTTCCACGAGATCGACTCGATCGCCGGCTGGTGGAACACCGGCGCCGACGAGGAGGGCGGCAACAAGGGCTACAAGGTCCGGTTCAAGGGCGGCTACTTCCCGGTCTCGCCCACCGACCACTTCGCCGACCTGCGCGACAGGATCACGCTCAACCTGATGAAGACCGGTTTCCAGGTGGAGCGCGCGCACCACGAGGTGGGCACCGCCGGCCAGACCGAGATCAACTACCGGTTCAACACGCTGCTGCACTCCGCCGACGACCTGCAGCTGTTCAAGTACATCGTGAAGAACACGGCGTGGCAGGCCGGCAAGACCGCCACCTTCATGCCGAAGCCGCTGTTCGGCGACAACGGTTCGGGCATGCACACCCACCAGTCGCTGTGGAAGGACGGCGCGCCGCTGTTCCACGACGAGACCGGCTACGCCGGCCTGTCGGACACCGCGCGGCACTACATCGGCGGCATCCTGCACCACGCGCCGAGCCTGCTGGCCTTCACCAACCCGACGGTGAACTCCTACCACCGCCTGGTGCCGGGCTACGAGGCCCCGGTGAGCCTGGTCTACTCGCAGCGGAACCGCTCCGCCTGCGTCCGGATCCCGATCACCGGCGACAACCCCAAGGCCAAGCGCATCGAGTTCCGCTGCCCGGACGCCTCCGGCAACCCGTACCTGGCCTTCTCCGCCATGCTCATGGCCGGCCTCGACGGCATCCGCAACAAGATCGAGCCGGCGGACCCGATCGACAAGGACCTCTACGAGCTGCCGCCCGAGGAGGCCAGGGACGTCAAGCAGGTTCCCGGCTCGCTGCCCGAGGTGCTCGACAACCTGGAGCGCGACCACGACTACCTGCTGGAGGGTGGCGTGTTCACCCCGGACGTGATCGAGACCTGGATCGCGCTCAAGCGCGAGCAGGAGATCGACCCGATCCGGCTCCGCCCGCACCCCTACGAGTTCGCCCTGTACTACGACGTGTGATCCGGTCGCGGCCCTGACCCGCGGTCGAGCGGGAAGGAACGCCGCCCAGGCCGTCTCCGGGCCGCGTGAACTGGAGAGGCCGCCGGATCCTCCACAGGTCGAGGGCCGGACGACTGAGTCAGTCGTCCGGCCCTCGACCGTTCCGGCGTTCATGCCGCTTCCGCCGTCTTCCCCCTGAACACCTTGTTCACCGCCGCCCGCGTTCACTCGTGACTGGCTGGCATCAGGTGCGTGTACCCCCGAAGGGTGACCGCGGGTCCGCGTGCCTCCGCGCATGGAACCCCTTGGCGCGCCCAGTGCAGTGGTCTTGACCCCCGCCGCCCGCAGGGCCGGCTTCCACGCGTGGTGGTTGAACGAGTGCCGGTAGAGCTGCTTCGACTCCCGCGTCTAGATCATCAGTGGCAGAAGCGTGACCGGCGGTTCGTACTTCTCCAGATGCGCCTTGATGGCACCCGCCACGCTTGCAGCGAGTGACATGTCGTGAGTCTTGCCGTGCTTCGACGGAGCGGAGATCATCTCCGCACGAACAATCCCGATCTGGCGTAGACGTTCATAAATGAAATGCGTTACCCGGCCCCGATAAACGATTGATCGAACGACACTCTCACACCCTAGTCGTGATCACCGTTATCATCAATTACGATCGACAGTTTAGGCTGCATCGGCGGGAAAGCGCGCTCGAAAAGCTCTTCGAACTCTAACTTCGTTTTTGAGATTCTCATTAGTGTGGTTACCGTTGAAATCTGCTTGTCGAGATGGGGGTGACCAGTATCAGCGGACAGGAACTGAAAGTGACGGTACCGGCGGTAACCTTTTTCCGTTCGAGGGTTCTTCCTCTGCAACTCTTCGAGAACACCCTCGGGAAGAGCTTCGTAGATATACTTGTTAATAAGTTTGCCAACGTAAGGGGTACGCTTGGAAGTGCCAGGCTTGTACTCCCAGCCCTGCAAGCGGTAGATTTCTTTGAAAAACTCGTCTGGAAAAGTTTTCAGCCAGCTTCGAAGTTCGGCTTGAACGTAAGCTTCGAGAATTTTCTGAAGTTCTTGACGAGCTCGTACCTCTTGATATCCGGTAGCCTCGTCGACAAGCGCGACGATACCTACCCTGGCGAGCCCTCGAACAAGGACCTCGGCAGCTTGAGCTGCAGTGAGCTGGTTCGGCGTGAGCTTACCGTCAGCCCGGGCACGCAGGTAAGCCTCACAGATTTCCGGCAGAAGAAGAGCTCGATAACCAGACGCCTTCCGCCCTTGTGGCGACCGATATTGAATCGGCTCACTCAGCTCCTGAACTACCTCGGGCTTCAGGTAGGGAATCAAGTTTGCGGCAAAAAGAATCGTCTCACCATTGTTCGTCTTCGCCCGCGGGTTCCGCCCCAGTGATGCAAGCAAGGTTGCCTGACTCACCAAGCGCGTTCCGTCATCCAGGACCGCACACGTGATGACCCGATCTCCAATCTGGAAGTCGCCAGCATGTGTGGCCTGCTTTACGTCATCCCCCCATCTTGCTGGAGCCTCCCGACGGGCGATCGCGCTGTGGTCACTTGCATCAAGACGTTCGTCCTGCACGGGCTTCTCCTATGCATAGTCGAGCATGCGTAACCCTTCTCTGTGCATGCTGCAACTGGTCGAGTACTCAGCGTAACAGACGCGTGATCAGGCCGTCTCGAGGCCGTCAGACGTGGGTCAGTGTCGGTCAACGCGGTGAACATCGAGCAGAAACCAGCAGGTCAGGCATAGCGGAGCAGGCCGAGTGGTCGTCGGGACCGCTCGGCCCCTTCCGCGTTCGGGTGCACCTCCCGGGCACGACGGGGTCTCGTCCGGAGCGGGGATTCACGTCAGGATGGGCCGGTGGCCCGACTGCGTGACGTGGTCTTCGACTGCCGGCGCCCGGCGGCGCTGGCCCGGTTCTGGGCGTCCGCCCTGGGCGGCTACGCCGTCGCTCCGTACGACGAGGCGGAACTGCGTCGCCTGCGGGCCATGGGCGTCGACGACCCCGAGGACGATCCGTCCGTCCTGGTCGAGCCGACCGACGGGCACGGCCTTCGCCTGTTCTTCACCCTGGTTCCCGAGCCGAAGGTCGCGAAGAACCGCGTGCACCTGGACATCAGGTGCGCCGATCCCGATTCAGACGCCGAGGTCGAGCGGCTCGTCGGTCTCGGCGCGACGGTGCTCGCCCGCCCCGCGGACGGGCACGTCGTGCTGGCCGACCCCGAGGGCAACGAGTTCTGCCTCCTGCGCTGACACGCCGCCGGTGTCAGCGTCGCTGGTCGCGCAGCGGTGACCCGGCGCCCACGATCCAGCCGTACAGGACGTGGTCCACGAGCAGGGCCACCCGTTCGGCGGGGCGTGGCTGCCGGGTTCGCCGCAGGCCGAGCAGGGGCGCCATCACGGCCTCGAAGAGCCCCCACAACAGCACCCCGTAGAGCGGTCCTGTCGACCAGCGGCGCCGCAGCCGCCGGGGAAGCGCCGAGTACGCGGCGCCGCCCACCGCGCCGTAGGCCCAGTGCATCAGCTCGATGACGCCCCGTTCGCCTCGCTCCGGGACGGCACGCAGCAGGCTCGGGCCGCGCTCGCGGACGATGGCCTCCGGTGGCGTCTCCCGCACCACCCCCAGAGCTCCGCTGAGAGTCCGCAGCCCGCTCATCGCCATCGCCGCCACCACACCCCGTGCGGCTCCCTGGGCGAGCGGCGCCGTTCCGCCCGGTCGTGCCACCGCGGCCTCCCCACGTCTGGTGTGCGTCGCCGATAGACGTACCCCGGCGCCGCACGCCCATGCCTGTCCGTTTCCGCTCCGCGCCGCGGGGTAGCCCCAGTCGGCGAGGGAACGGGGAGCCATGGCGCGGGAACAGTCGGTGGCCACCGAGGACGCGGTCCGCCAGGTCCTCGGGGACGACGCGCGGTTGCACGAGGAACAGGTCGACGCGCTCCGCGAGCTCGGGCGCCGGGACACGTTGGTGGTGCTGGCGGCGGGAGCCGGCAAGACCGCGATCTACGCGATCGCCGGCCGATCCCTGCCCGGGCCCACCGTCGTGGTCTCCCCCACCCTGTCCCTGCAGCGAGACCAGGTCGAGTCCCTGCGCGCCGCGGGACTCGCGGCGGCCTGCGCGAACTCGCGCATGTCGGCAGGGGACCACGCCGCCGCCTTCGCCGGCTTCCGCCGGCACGAGTTGGAGTTCCTGCTCCTCGCTCCGGAGCAGCTCGCCCGGCGGGACGTCGTCGACGAGTTGCGCGCGGCGCGACCGTCGTTGTTCGTCGTGGACGAGGCGCACTGCGTCAGCGAGTGGGGCCACGACTTCCGCCCGGACTACCTGGCCCTGACCGGGGTGATCGAGGAGTTGGGGCGTCCCCGGGTGCTCGCCCTGACCGCGACGGCCTCGCAGAGCGTGCGCGAGGAGATCGTCGACCGGCTGGGCATGCGGGAGCCGGCCGTGGTGGTGCGCGACGTGGATCGGCCCAACATCCACCTCGCCGTCCAACTGCACGGCAAGGACGCCAAGGACGACGCCGTCGTCGCGGACGTGCTGGACCGCACCGGTAGCGGCATCGTCTACGTGGCCACCCGCCGGCACGCCGACGAACTGGCCGAGGCGCTGCGCTCCGCCGGGGAGGACGCGGCGGCGTATCACGGCACGCTGCGCAGGCAGGAGCGTGACGAGGTGCAGGACGCCTTCATGGGCGACGCTCTGCGCGTGGTGGTGGCGACCAACGCGTTCGGCATGGGGGTGGACAAGCCGGACGTCCGGTTCGTGCTGCACGCCGACCCGCCGCCGTCGGTCGACGCCTACTACCAGGAGATCGGGCGGGCCGGTCGGGACGGCGCGGCGGCGACGGCGGTCCTGCACCACGGGCCACGGGACTTCGGGCTGGCCCGGTACCTGTCCTCCGGCGGGGACCCGAGCCCCGACCAGTTCGCCGCCCTGGTGCGGGAACTGCGCCGGTCCGGTCCGAGCGCCCGCGGCCCGCTCGGGGAGCGCCTCGGGCTGTCCCGGCACGCCCTCGGCCGGATCGTGCCGCCGTTGGTCCGCGCGGGGGCCGTCCGGGAGGTGGCCCGGCGCCGCCTGGCCGCCGTGGACACCGACACCCCGGTGGGCCGGTTGGCCGAGGCCGCCGCGGAGTCGCTCCGCCGACGCCACGAGCTCCAGCGCAGCCGGGTGGAGACGATGCGCCGGTACGCCGAGACCACCGACTGCCGGCGGCGCGTGCTGTTGGAGATGCTCGGCGAGGTCCGGGACGAGCCGTGCGGCCGCTGCGACAACTGCGACCGGGGCCGCGCGCACGAACGACGCGACGGTGAACCACGGCCGGGAACCCGGGTCCGGCACCAGGAGTGGGGGTCCGGGACGGTGCAGACAGTGGAGGACGACATCGTGGTCGTGCTGTTCGACGACAGCGGTTACCGCACACTGTCGCTGCCGGTCGTGCGGGACCGGCGACTTCTGTCCACTGAGGACTGAGGTGGGGTGGCCGTGCGCCTGGTGCTGATGGCCGACACCCACGTGCCGAAGCGGGCGAGGGACCTGCCGGCGCGGCTCTGGGAGGAGGTGGCCGCGGCCGACGTCGTCATCCACGCCGGTGACTGGGTGTCGGTCGCGTTGCTGGACGACCTGGAGGCCCGGTCCCGCCGACTGGTGGGCGTGCACGGCAACAACGACGGGCCGGAGTTGCGCGCCCGGCTGCCCGAGATCGCCCGCGTGGAGCTGGCGGGGCTGCGCGTCGCGGTCGTCCACGAGACCGGCGCGGCGGCGGGCCGGGAGAAGCGGTGCGCCGCGCGGTTCCCGGACACCGACGTGCTCGTGTTCGGGCACAGCCACATCCCCTGGGACACCACGGCGGAGACGGGCCTGCGCCTGCTGAACCCGGGGTCGCCGACGGACCGCCGCCGTCAGCCGTTCCACACGTACATGACGGCCGAGGCGCGGGATGGCGCGTTGACCGAACTCGTGTTGCACCGGCTTCCGCCGCGCGGGGAGTAGGCGGTGGGCCGGTCGCGCGCGGCCCACCGCCGTGTTTCCCGGAAGCGTTCGGACAGGAGCTGTCAAGCGCTTTGGTCAGCTACCCCCGGAGTTGTCCACAGGACCTCGGGTTGTCCACAGGCCCAGGTGACGGCCTTGGGCGCTCCTCGCCGGGCGGATAGGCTGGAGCAGGGCTCGCCCCCCAGGGCGGGTGGGGGCTGTCCACCGAGTGTCCTCAGTGGTTGATCACCGGGGCGCGATCACCAGTAGGCGATCACTGCGGGAAGCTGCCGAAGTAGTTGGCGACCATGTCCTCCTCGCCGTGGCCGAGCTCCCGCGCCCGCCGGAACCGCTCGCCCGCGGCCAGCGCCAGGTCCAGCCGCACACCGGCCGTCTCGGCGGCCTCGGCCACCAACCGCGCGTCCTTCTCGGCGTTGCGCACGGTGAAGCTGGGCGTGAAGTCGTCGGCCAGGACGGCGGCGGCCTTGGCCTGGAGGTACGGGCTGTCCATCGGGCCGCCCGCGATCATCCGGCCGAACAGGGCCGGGTCCACCCCCAGGCCCCTGGCCAGCGCGACCGCCTCGGCCACCCCGTTGGTCATGGTGAGCGCCCAGCTGTTGAGCACCAGCTTGAGCCGGCTGGCCACCCCGGTCGCGCCGTCCTCGTCCAGCCACTCCGTGTGCCAGCCCACGGCCTCGAACACCGGCCGCAGCGCCTCCCGGACCGCCGTCGGCCCGGCCGCCAGCACGACGAGCTGACCAGCCTCCGCGGGCTGCCGGGTGCCCTGCACCGGTGCGTCGACGAACACCAGCCCGTGTCGCTGGGCCAGCTCCGCGAGCTCGGAGACCGCCGTGAGCCCCACGGTGGTGGTCTGCGCCCACACCTGACCCGCCCGCAGTCCGGGCGCGGCGGCCCGCATCACCTCGGCCACCGCCGGGCCGTCGGTCAGCATGGTGAGCACGACGTCCGCGCCGGACACCGCCTCGGCCGGCGAGGACGCGACCACGGCGCCCTGGTCCGCCAGGGCCGCCGCCCGGTCCGGCGTCCGGTTCCAGACCCGCACCGGCAGTCCGCGCCGCAGCAGGTTGCCCGCCATGGCCCGGCCCATGATGCCCAGCCCGAGGACGGCCACCACCGGCCGGCCCGCCGTGGTGCCACCGCTCGTCATGTCATCGCTCGTCATGCGACCACCTCTTTCTTTACCGTTCATTCCATATTTGCGACACGCGGAAACCCCCGCCGAGCGGGGGTGAACTAACCGAGGACCCGCACCGCCGTGTCGACCACGCCGGTCAGCGTCCGACGGTCCGGGTACGCCTTGCCCATCACCCGGAGCCCCTGCACCGCGGTGACCACGAAGTCGGCCGTCGCGACCAGGTCGATCTCGGGGGACAGCTCGCCGCGGTCCGCCGCGCGGCGCAGGACCGCGAGCACGCAGTCCCGCACCGCGTCGAGCGCGTCACGCACGATGCGCCCGGTCACCCCGCTGTGGGGCAGACGCTCCACCGCCGCGTTGGTCACGAGGCACCCGCGCCGCTCGTGGTCGTCCACCGCCTCGTCCACGAGCGCGAGCAGGTAGTCCCTGACCACCTCCCGCACCGGAGCGTCCCGCAGGAGCAGCTCGTGCGTGCTCCCCTCGACGTAGCGCCGCAACGCGGCCTCGTACAGCCCCTCCTTGCAGCCGAACGCGGCGTACAGCGAGCCACGCCCCACCCCGGTGGCGTCGACGAGGTCCTGCACCGAGGTGGCCTCGTACCCCTGCCGCCAGAACAACTCCATCGCCCGCCGCACGGCGACGTCGGTGTCGAACTCCCGAACCCGTGCCACGACCTGATTCGACCATTTGTGGAACGTACAGTCAACAATCTTCTGGCAGGCTGGCCCTGTCATGGAAGACCACTTCTCGCTCGGCCCCCAGGGACTGTCCGACGGCGTGATCCGCGTGCGCCACCTCGCCGAGGGCGACGCCGACGCGTACGCCGCCGCGACGGAGGACCCCGCGGTCGTCCGCTTCGGCCACCTGCCCCGCCCTTCCTACACCTCCGAACTGGTGCGCGAGGACATCCGCACCACCATCGCCGACGGGCTGCGCGCCGGCACGTTCGCCGTGCTCGCCATCGCCGACGCCGTCTCCGACGACTACCTCGGCTCCATCGTGCTGTTCGACGTCGACCGGGACGCCGCCTCGGCCGAGGTCGGCTTCCTGCTCACGCCGACCGCGCGCGGGCGCGGAGCCGCGGTCCGCGCCGTCGACCTCGTCACCGCCTGGTGCTTCGACCGCCTGGGGCTCATCGAGCTGCGGGCCCGCACCGAGGTCGCCAACACCGCCTCCCAGCGCACGCTGGAGCGCGCGGGCTTCCACCGGCAGGGCGAGGCCACCCTCTCGGTCACCCCGTCGGGCCGGACCACCGAGTCCCTGCTGTACCTCCGGAGCGCCTGAATCCCCGTTCGGGGTGACAGGTGCGGCGCGTCACCCCTCGGCGCACTAGCGTGAGTGATCGTGACCAACCCTGAGGACGATGCCCCGAAGCTGATCGTCACGCACGTGTTCCCCACCGGGGAGGAGGCAGCGGAGGCCGTCGTGGCGGCCGACCGGCTCAACCTCGGCGTGCGGCTGTACAACCAGATCGTTCCCGACGAGGACGGCGAGGGCTACATCGAGGAGTGGGTGGTGGAGTTGTTCGACTCCGCCCCCGAGCTGCAGATCGACGAGGAGGAGAACGGCGTCGGCGAGGGCCCGGACGAGGCCTGAGCCGGGACGGGCCGGGCGACGCGCGTCACCCGGCCCTCGCCCACCTCCCCATCCGCGCCAACGGGTGGGCACGCGCTCGCGGTGAGGACGACTCCCCGCTCGGGCGCACACCTTCCACCCGGATGTGTCACCACCCACAGGTGACACTGCCCGAAAGTGACACCCCGAACGGGGCTCCGTCGCGCCTTGGCGCTCCGGGCCGGTTCGAGAGGTCCCGCTCACGGTCAGATCAGTCCCGCCCGCGCCGCATCGCGCCGAGTCCCGAACTCACTCCCCGTAGAACACCCGCTCGACGACACCCCGAGCCCGCCGCGTGGTCCGCCGGTAGTCGTCGACGAACTCGCCGGGGTCGGCGGACGGCGGGTACCCCAGCGCCCGCGCCACCGCCGCGAGCTCCCGCCCGGACCCCGGGAGCTGGTCCACCGGCTTGCCCCGCACCAGCGTGACCGCGTTCCGCGCCCTCGTCGCCATCCGCCACCCGGCCGCCAGCGCCTCCGCGTCCGCCGGGTCCAGCACCCCGGCGTCCGCGGCCGCCGACAAACCCGCCAACGTCGCCGTGGTCCGCAACGCCGGGTGCGCGTGCGCGTGTCGGAGCTGGAGCAACTGCACGGTCCACTCGACGTCCGCCAACCCGCCGCGACCGAGCTTGGTGTGGGTGGCCGGGTCGGCGCCCCTCGGCAGCCGCTCCGCGTCCACCCGCGCCTTGATCCGGCGGATCTCCCGCGCCAGCGCGGCGTCCAGGCCGCCCTCCGGGTACCGCACGGGGTCGACGAGCGCGACGAACCGCGCCCCCAGCTCCTCGTCCCCGGCGACGAACCGGGCCCGCAGCAACGCCTGCGCCTCCCACACCTCCGCCCACTGGGCGTAGTAGGCGCGGTACGAGTCGAGCGTGCGGACCAGCGGGCCGGACCGGCCCTCCGGCCGCAGGTCGGCGTCGACCTGCAGCGGCGGGTCGAGGCTCGGCGCGCTGAGCAACCGCCGGACCAGCTCGGCGACGGCCGTCGCGTATCGCAGCGCGGTCCGTTCGTCCGACCCGGGCGCGGGCTCGCAGACGAACAGCACGTCGGCGTCCGACCCGTACCCCAGCTCACCGCCCCCGAGCCGACCCATCCCGATCACGGCGATCCGCGCCGCCGGCGACGCGCCCGCCGAGACCGCCCGCTGGGCCGCGTCGAGCGCGGCCCGCAACACCGCCGCCCAGACCGTGCTCAGCGCCGCGCACACCCCGGGCAGCTCCAGCAGACCCAGCAGGTCGGCGCAGGCCACCCGCAGCAGCTCGTGCCGCCGCAGCGACCGCGCCGCGAGCACCGCCTGCGCCGGATCGGTGTGCCGGGCGACGGCGCTGCACAGCGAGCCCGCCGCCTCGTCGGGGTCCCGGCCGGCCAGCACCGCCGTGTCCCCCAGCCACCGCAACACCTCCGGCGCGCGCACCAACAGGTCGGGCACGTACCGCGAGGTGCCGAGCAGCGTCGCCAACCGCTCCGCGACCGCGCCCTCGTCCCGCAGCAGGCGCAGGTACCAGGGGGTCTCGGCGAGCGCCTCGGACACCCGGCGGTAGGCCAGCAGGCCCCCGTCCGGGTCCGGCGTGCGCGCCAGCAGGTCCAGCAACACCGGCAGCAACGCGCCCTGGATCGCGGCCCGCCGCGACACCCCGGAGTTCAGCGCCTGGATGTGCCGCAACGCCCCCTCCGGGGAGGTGTAGCCGAGCGCGGAGAGCCGCTGACGCGCCGCGACCGGCGTCAACCGGAGCGCCTCGCTGGGCACCCTGGCCACGGCCTCCAACAGCGGCCGGTAGAACAGCTTCTCGTGCAACCGCCGGACGCGGTTGTTGTGCCGGCGGAACTCCGCGAGCAGCGCCTCGGCCGCCGACCGGCGCCCGTCCGGCCGCATCCCCGCCGCCCGGGCCAGCCACCGCAACCCGGCCTGGTCGTCATCGGCGGGGAACAGGTGCGTCCGCCGAAGCTGCCGCAGCTGCAACCGGTGCTCCAGCAGCCTCAGGAACCGGTAGGACTCCCCCAGGTCCGCCGCGTCCTCCCGCCCGACGTAGCCCCCGCGTCCCAACGCGGCCAACGCGTCGATCGTCGTGGCCGAGCGCAGCTCCTCGTCGGTGCGACCGTGCACGAGTTGCAGCAACTGCACCGCGAACTCGACGTCCCGCAGGCCACCGCGACCCAGCTTCAGCTCCCGCTCGGCCAACTCCGACGGCACGTTGTTCTCGACCCGGCGGCGCATCGCCTGCACGTCGGCGACGAAACCCTCCCGGTCGGCCGCCGCCCACACCAACGGCCGCACCGCGGCCACGTAGCGCTCGCCCAGCTCCAGGTCCCCCGCGACCGGACGCGCCTTCAACAGCGCCTGGAACTCCCAGGTGCGCGCCCACCGGCGGTAGTAGGACAGGTAGCCGTCCAGGGTGCGCACCAGGGCGCCGGCCTTCCCCTCCGGGCGCAACGCGGCGTCCACCTCGAAACACGCCGCCCCGGCGACCCGCATCATCGCGCTGGCCACCCGGGTGGCGACGCCCAGCTCACCCTCGGGCTCGGCCACGAACACCACGTCGACGTCACTGACGTAGTTCAGCTCCCGACCACCGCACTTGCCCATGGCGACCACGGCCAGGCGCACCGGCAGCGGCTCACCCGGCCCCGCGACCTCGGCCACGGCGACCGCCAGCGCGGACCGCAACGCCGCGACCGCCAGGTCGGACAACGCCCCGGCCACCTCGTCGTACCCCAGCACGGGCAGCGAGGGCTCGACCACGGGCGCCAGATCAGCGGCCGCGACGTCGAGCAGCAGGCCCCGGTACGCCGCGCGCAGCTCCCGCACCGCCTCCGGACCGCTCGACCGCGCCCGGACGCCCTCGGACGTGCCCGCCGAGCCCGCGTCATCGACCTCGACGTCGGCCCCGACCGCGGCCAGGAGCGTCGCGGTGAACCGCTCGGCGTCCGCCAGCCGGTCCGCACCCGCCAGCCGACGCCACTCCGCCGGCCGCACCACCAGGTAGTCGGTGAGGGCGGTCGAGCTGCCCAGGACAGCCAGGAGCCGACCCCGCAGGGCGGTGTCGTCGCCGAGCGCGGCGGCCAACTCCGCCCACCCGTCGCCGAGAGCGGCCCTCAACCGCTCCAGACCCCGCAGGGCCATGTCCGGATCAGGACTGCGGGACAGCGCCGCCAACAGCCGCTCCGCACCCGGCGCCGGCCCGTCCTCGGACCACCAGCCGAGGGCACGCAGCTCCCGCTCGGCCCTCGGGTCGGTCAGACCGAACCGCGCCGGGGAGAACACCGGCCCCCTGCTGCTGAGCGCCATGCCCGCCAACGGTAGTCCGCGGCCCGGACGTCAGCCGAAGGCGATCAGATACACCCCGTAGAGCACGACCCCGCCGCACGCGGTGAAGCACACGCCGGCCAGCGCCTGCCCCACGCCGCCGCCCGCGCCGCGCTCCCTGGCCGTGGCCCGGGCGGACAGCCCCAACACCCCGAGCGTGAACAGCAGCACCACGCTGACCGCGACCCCGAAGCCGACGAGGAACACCTCGCCGAGCGCGGCCCACTTCACCTGCACGACCGCTCCCCGCGGGTCACACGGTCACCGGGGCGGAGGCGGGCTCCACCGGCGACTCGGGCTCGTCGGCCTGCTCGGCCCTGGCGACGGTCTCGGCGTTGACCGGGTTGCGCCGCGAGGCGCGGTAGATCCAGGCGCCGACCGCCAGGCCCATGGCCGCCACGGCCACGGTGCCCACGACACCGGTCGAGCTGAGCTTGCCGGCCACCGCGCCGACGCCCGCGGACGCCGGCAGGGTCACCAGCCAGGCCAGCACCATCCGGCCGGCCACCCCCCACCGCACGTCCGGCGCGCGGCGGCCGACCCCGGCGCCCACGATGCTGCCGGAGCACACGTGCGTGGTCGACAGCGGGAAGCCCAGGTGGGACGAGGCCAGGATGACCGTGGCCGCGCTCGCGTCGGACGCGAACCCCTGCGGCGCCTCGATGCTGGTCAGCCCCTTGCCCAGGGTGCGGATGATGCGCCACCCGCCCACGTAGGTGCCCAGCGCGATCGCCAGCGCGGCGCTGACCACCACCCAGGTCGGCGGGCCGGCCTGGGCCGGCAGCATCCCGGCGGTGATCATCGTGAGGGTGATGATGCCCATGGTCTTCTGCGCGTCGTTCGTGCCGTGCGCCAGCGAGACCAGCGACGCCGAGACGACCTGCCCGGCCCGGAACCCCCGGCCCACCACGTCCTGCCGGGCGCGACGCACCAGGCGGTAGGTGAGGAAGCTGCCGGTCATCGCGATCACGCCGGCGACCAGCGGCGCGGCCACCGCGGGCACCAGGATCTTGTCGACCAGCTTCGCGAAGTGCACCGCGTCCGCGCCGGCCGAGATCCAGGTAGCTCCGATCAGCCCGCCGAACAGGGCGTGCGAGGAGCTGGAGGGCAGGCCGACGAACCAGGTCACCAGGTTCCAGACGATCGCGCCGACCAACCCCCCGAACACCACGGCAGGGGTGATCCGGGCGTCGTCCACCAGCCCCCCGGAGATCGTTTTCGCGACCTCCACGGACAGGAACGCGCCCACCAGGTTCAGCACCGCCGACAACGCCACCGCGGTGCGCGGCTTGAGCGCCCCGGTCGCGATGGACGACGCCATCGCGTTGGCCGTGTCGTGGAAGCCGTTGGTGAAGTCGAAGATCAAAGCCGTCGCCACCACCACGACGACGAGTAGTGAGGCCTCCACGCCAACCCTCCCGGTCCAGGCCAAACAGGGTTGACACTACCTCCGCGTCATCAAGGAAACGTCAGGGCAGGGTGTGACTCAGGCCAAGGGCAGGGACCGCGGTGGCGGTGGGTCACCGGGGAGCAACCCGGCGTATCGCGAGGCAAGCCGGACGAACCGTTCCGCGAAGGGTTTCCACACCTCCGCCATGTCCTCGTGCACCACCGTCAGCCGTTCGTCGTCGAGGTCTCCGGGCCGCGCGGCGGCCGCGGCCGCCGGCTGGGCGTCACGCCATCGGGCGACCAGCTCGGCCGACGTCTCGATGTGGAACTGGAGGGCGTAGGCGCAGTCCCCGACTCGGAAGGCCTGGTTCGGGTAGCGCGGCGACGATGCCAGGAGCACTGCCGACGGGGGCAGCACGTGAATTTCGTCGCCGTGGAACTGCAGCACATCGGGGGTGAAGGGCAGGTCGGCGAACAGCGGGTCGTCCGCCGCGACGTCCCGCTTCGCCACGAGCGACGGCCCCACTTCGGGGCCGTGCGCCGCGGGACGGACCTGCCCGCCGGTGGCGAGGGCGAGCAGCTGCGCCCCCAGGCAAATCCCCAACACGGGCTTGCGGGCGGACACCGCCTCCGCCAGGAGCCGGCGCACCTCGACGAGCCAGGGGTGGCCCTCGTCATCCATGACGGACATCTCGCCCCCCAGGCACACCACCGCCTGGTGGTTTGCCAGTGGTGGCAGGGGCTCCCGACCCGGCTGGGCGAGAACGAGCTCCGCGCCCGCGCCGCGCAGCCACTCTTCCAGCGGGCCCAACGGGTCGAGGTCGGACGGCTGCACCACGAGGACCCGGACTCCGCTCACGCGGCGCAGCCTACCGAGGACAGCGCCCGGTACTGGGCGCATGAGGGAATTCCCTGTCTCTGGGGGAAAGTCGCTCCAGCGGCCCGCTCAACCCCCATTCCGGGGCTTCCCGGGGTCTTCTCCGGACCTCAGTCCCGAACCGAACGCACCGGGACCGCGCTGAGAGCTTCTTGGAGTCGGGCAGGATCGATGCATGCGGGCTCGTCCGATCTCACCGGAGAACCTCGTCGAGGAGTTGGCCCAGCGGCTCGGCGTCCTGGCGAACCGCACCCGGGTCCGGGTCGCGATCGACGGGCCCGCCGCGGCCCACCCCGAACGCCTCGCCGACGCGCTCGTCACGCCGCTCCGGCTACTGGGCCTCCCCGTGCTCCGCGTGTCCGCCCAGGATTTCCTCCGCCCCGCGTCCCTCCGGTTCGAACGGGGCCGGGAGGACCCGGACTCCTTCTACGAGGACTGGCTCGACGTGGACGGCCTGCGGCGCGAGGTGCTCGATCCCGCGGGCGCGCGGGGCAGCGGGCGAGTGCTGCCCTCCCTGTGGAACAGCGAGACCGACCGCGCCACCCGCGCTGACTACGTCTCGCTTCCACCACGCGGTGTCGTTCTTCTCGACGGAGAGCTTCTCCTGGCGCACGGACTACCGTTCGACTTCGCGGTCCACCTCTGGCTCTCACCGGCCGCGTTGGCCCGCCAGACACCCTCCACCGACGCGTGGACGCTCCCCGCCCACAGCCGCTATCTCGCCGAGGCCAAGCCGCTCGACTCCGCCGACCTGGTGGTCCGCTGGGACAACCCCGCGCACCCCGCCCTCATCCACCCCTGAAACACCACACCAACAAAAAAAAGGGGGGCCCCACAAGGAACCCCCCACACACACCCCACAAAAGATTGTGGCCCGCACCACACGGTGCGGGCCACAACCCCAACAAAAGTTCGGCGGCGTCCTACTCTCCCACACCCCCACGAGTGCAGTACCATCGGCGCTGGAGGACTTAGCTTCCGGGTTCGGAATGGGACCGGGCGTGA